>NZ_JBWZON010000001.1:0-2320500 GCF_056726185.1 Candidatus Nitrososphaera sp. 86-2 | reverse complement strand
ATTGTTTCCGTTGCCATTGTTTCCGTTGCCATTGTTTCCGTTGCCATTGTTTCCGTTGCCATTGTTTCCGTTGCCATTGTTTCCGTTGCCATTGTTTCCGTTGCCATTGTTTCCGTTGCCATTGTTAGCTGCAAGTGCAGGCTGGCAGATAACAAAACCAACTCCCAGTATCGCTACTAATGCAATGATGGCAATTCTCGACTTGTCACCGGCTTTGCGGTACGTAGACATTTTAGTTCATCTGCTACTAGTATAAGCTTCTAGAACTAGGAAAGGCCCAATTCAGCGTTGATTCATGATGATAATGAGTACAAAATGTGCGTGCGGGTGACCAAATTACCCACTTGACTTGGTTTAAATCTTGCGATTAACCGGTAAGAGCATTGAGGATCGGCGGGAATCAGCTTCCAAGTATTTTAATCGCCTTGCGCCGAATATCAACCGCTGCGGGTGACAAGCAGGAAGACAAGCTATCATTTTCAGATAAACTTCTTACAAAGTTTGGGCAGTTCTATATCTTTTCTATTGGACTAGTCAGTTTTCAGGACTATTATGTATCAATGAGAGAGAAAGACAAAGGATAGTAGTTAGAAACTACTGATTAACTATGTCTAATAGGCAGTCAGTTTTTCCTACCGTTGCGGCAATGGCTGATGGCGAGCCCACGCCTTGCGGCAGCTATTGAGGGCCAAATGGTCGTTGGAATGCGAGAATGACAAGTCGTGAATTGAGCAAGATTGTGCCCTACCAGCCAGCCACATTCCTTATGACTTTCGGGCACAATCCCGCAGTGGATATATGCAACATTTGTCGAATGGAATGCCCTATAATAACCTTCTAGTAGGCGTACATGAACCATGATTGAATGCCATAATCGTCCTGCTCTGAGGACGAGTCGCCCGTCAGGGGCGACGAGCCATGAGGGCACGAGACCGGGAGTTCAAACTCCACTCCCTCCATCGAGTGTAGAGGGTCAGAACTGAAAGACGGCGCGCTCACACATGCACACGCACATTCACATATCGAGCCTTCGTGTTCAGATTTTCCTATCATCTATCGTTTCCTCCATTCTACTCCTCACTTGCTCTTCTCCCTCGTATTTCGAACAGATAAAGAAGTCTCAAGATATATGCATCGCAGTGCACCTCATCCTATGAACAACAGCTGATGATGAATTACCCTAAATGGCGTATCACTGACATCTTTTTCCGCATTGGCAGCATAAAATACACATCTTCATTATCAATATGGCAGCAGGAAAAACTTCTTGACCTGCCTGCAGGGCGCGCGGCCGCTGCAACAGCAGTAGCGATCATCTACAATAAGGCGAGCTCACATGATAAAGAACAGTCTAAAACAAGCAACAAAAAAACGCAAAAGCCAGAGACAAAAGAAGCCTCTTCTGGATACCTTTGCTCGCGCCGAGATTTTTGATTATTATCAAGGAATTTGCTATTACTGCTGCACACAATTGCATTGGCAAGATTTTTCTGCGCGATGGATTCTTAGACACAAGGGTCATACAGGCATTCCAATTACCGTTATTGCACCTTTTGCGCCAACATGTCTGTCCTGCGATAGCAGGATCGGAACACGACCTTTGAGAAAGGGATTCTTTTGTAAGCGCGGGCATAACCACGGATACAGGCACAGTATGACGCAGTTGCGTGAAAACCACTTTTCTTACTAGGGAGAGTGGCATCTTTTATCCTTATAAAGAAGCTTATTCCTGATCTAGTTATGGAAGAATTCCAAATTCGCTGCAAAGTACTTGACGCGTCGGGACACCTTTCAAAGGTAGCGATAGGAGTCGACCAATTTACAGTGGAGCAGATCTGGAACTGGATTGCAACCAACAAGTACGCATTCTACACTGAAGAGAATGGCGTAAAAGTCCCAGTGAGACATGTGCAAAAGGGACGACGCAAATACATCACGACGGCGGCTGATGGAATAGAAGAAAACAATCTGGCAGAGCTTCAAAGCTGCAAAGTGCATATGGACAGCAGGTAAAGAAACGTGTAAACCTCTAAGCCTCTATCGACGAAATGCTTGTAAGATTTCTCGTCGAAACCTTGGTATGAATAAAGGAGACGTTGACGATGACGGTCACGATTAGCGGCGAGTAGCTGCGCAAGCTTGAGGCGATGTATGATTAGGAAAAGAAGAGGCAGCCTGAATGTTCTGCGACATCCTAGGAAGAGTTACTATCTACAGCTTTAATCATTTAGGAAAAGCTACAAGTGTGTAGATATGTTGTCGCGACTGTCTCAATTCTTTCACATCCTTTCCTTAAATGTGTGAATGCAAAATTGAGAATGCCAAATTCTCTCTGGGGTCAGGCTCGGGCTGGCTTGCGGCAGGTAAAGACTTGCAATTTGTGCCAGCCATCCCTGGCCTTTCTTGTTCTCTTTATTTTTGCATCAAGTGCCCGCGCCCCCGCATGAAGGCTCTTGTACCGTCAAAGAGAAGCGCGGGCCGGATGGTGGTGATCCTTTCGTGGTATTCGAACTATTCTTCAAGAGACTAATATCATAGATGCAAGAGGGCTCTCGCTCATAAATATATAATTCTTATATATTTAGATTAGCATTTAGTGTACCGCAATAATTTTATGCAATTGTATTATGAAAACTCAGTTGTACTCCAAGAATTTATCTACCCGCCGCGACGGAAATAGTTTTAAGATTCGACAACTCCGAACAATGTCACAGGGTCAGGCAAGCCCGACAAGATGGTTCGCGTGGTGGTGATCCAGTTATCGGGCTCCTGGCCTTTTAATTTTAAAGCGTCAGAAAGAAATAGAATATGCCCGCGCCCTCCAATTAGACGCAAGTAGTCATGCCATGTCTATCAGGTGTGCATGTAGGGAGGGCGCGAGTACGGACGTTCGGCGAATGTGTGCGCGCGTGCACTACATTCAATTGAGGATGAAACTAGATATTCGCTGAGTAGACAAACTTTAGAAGCTCATCCTATTCGCTGAGCTCGTACCACTACCGATTGTTACCTTATTGAGGTGTTTAGGTTTGGTGACACCGGTAAATAGTAGCAGCGACTGTAAATCCTGCGCCCTCATGCGGGAAAGTAGAACGGTGTCAGACGCACTTGGGGGGCAGAGGGCGCAGGGTCCAAGAGTATTCGATTTTTCGGCAATTCTTATTCAGAGAAATTGTACTTAAGATTCATGCAATGACTCCCTAGAGCCTGCAGGATGTATCAGAGTTATTGAATCTTGAAAATGGTTAACTGGCCCTAACTTCAGCTAGCGAAGTGCTAGAGTGGGTGGAAATTCGGAAAAAGTACTAACTAGATAATTTTGAGGCGCAGAACTCTGCGTTGAATGTGCATTTATGGCTTGTAGCGGGCGCATTTCCCACCCTAAACCTGCACTACCTTCTAGGAGTGACGGTCAACACGTAAGACTGCCATCTAACCTCTCTCCCTTCTTTTTGTTCAATACCCTTTTCAACATCTGACGACCGGGTTACTATTTGACATGATGTCAAGTAGTGTAAAGTACGCTATCATCCTCGCCGCGTTTGCCGCAGCGGTTCTTCCCTCTATTAGTTCGTTGCCAAGCTGCAGCGCCCAGTCAAGTGCACCTCCGAGTCAGCCTGCAAATACAATCGGCACGCTTATCCAGTGCGCCACGCTCAGCACGCCCCCGAGCGCGAGTGCGCAGCAGCAGGCAATTACCAGCAACTCTACAGTGTTTGCAAGAGGCGAGCACATCCTAACGCTCACTAGCACCGCGTCTACAACGGTCAAGCCGGACGAAGTCACCGCAGTCTTTGTGGTGCACACCGAGGCGCAAAAGGCGCACGATGCGCTTGGAAACAACACCGCCGTCACGAACCAGGTGCGCACAGCAATCCTCAAGGCTGGCATTCCTGAGAACCAGACGCAAACCACTGACTTCAGCATATCTCCAGATTACAACTATCAAATAAGTCCACCCTTATTGACGGGGTTCAGTGTGGACAACAGCATCCAGGTTAAGACTCCCAGGATTGAAAACATAAGCCAGGTAATCGACAGGGCAGTTGCAGCAGGGGCCAATCGGGTAACAAGCGTCGATTTTGGAATCTCTGACTCGGTGCGCTCGCAGACGGAAAACGCGTTGGTCCACAACGCAATACAAACTGCGACAAAGCAGGCAAACTCGCTTGCGCACGATCTTGGAGTAAAGGTGGTAGACGTCCAGACCATGACCTCTCAGGTAAGCTCGACAACGGACCAGCAACAGCCGCAGTCACCGGGCGCAAGACGCTCGGCTGAGTTCTCGTTCGGTGGGGCGGGCGGCAACAATGCTTCCATACAGGCACCCTCGGGTCTGACAGTAAAGGCAACCGTGTTCGTTACGTTCGTCATCGAAAAGGCATAGGAATATGCTTTTTCGCCCCTCCCTCTTCTTTTTTTGGGTCTTGACTTCCCTGCGATCCCTGACCCCACAGTCCACAATGCTGCTTTAGTAGTGCGTAGCTTTGAAGCAAATCATTGCTTCTCCTTTTCTCGCTGTCAGTTAGGCTACTACGCGGCACGCCCTACAAAGTGAGCTTAAGCAACAATGGCTTACTCATAAAATATTGAGGTAAAACACTAGGCTGACAGGTTGTTATCGGGTTAGTTATGATAATGGTTTATTCCTTCCGGGGTCAGCTTGAAGCGCAAGAATTGTGTTCTAACGTGCTTTTGTATTTTGATTGCTAGTTTCAAGAATCCCCGAATTTAGCTGACCAGCTGGGAGTGTAAAAATTAATCTCGCTTCTACCACGCTCTGACGATGAGCTACGAGGCACTCGTGGGATAGCTCGCGACGCGGACCGGACTTGAATATTATGTTCAGAATCTTACTCTTTCACGAGAAGAATCAATTATTATCTTATTTACCAATTTGGCAAGTGAAATAAGCCTCTGAAACTAATTTAAGATATTTTTGTCAATATATGATCGAAAGAGAAAGAGAGGGAGAAAAGGAGGAAAGAATACTTCTCGAGAGACATGTCTGTTCAAATCGGTCGCATCAATGGCATTCCCATCCGCCTACATTTTACACTGCTTATCGTGTTCTTGCTAGTGACGTGGTCGCTGGCGACCAGCTTTATGCCACAATTCTTTCCGAGCCTAACCACCTCGGAGTACTGGGCCATGGGTATGGCAGGTGCAATACTGCTGTTTGTATCTGTACTCTTGCACGAGCTGTCGCATTCAATTTTAGCAGCAAAATTTGGCATGAAGGTCAGGCAGATAATGCTCTTTATTTTTGGAGGCGTTTCAGACATTGAGGAAGAGCCCCAAAACCCTCGCAAAGAATTCATGATAGCTTTTGCAGGCCCTGCTACAAGTTTCATTCTCTCCGCAGTCTTTGCAGGCTTGTGGGCGGCATCTGCAGCAATCGGTACGGTACCTGTTTTTGAAGGGATAATGCTGTACGGTGCAATCATCAATGCGCTCTTGGGTGCGTTCAACTTGCTGCCAGCCTTTCCTCTGGATGGAGGCAGAATACTGCGCGCCGCCCTTGTAAGGAGAACGGGGCGGAACTTTGACAAGGCTACGGATACTGCCGTCAAGGTGGGTGTTGCAATATCCTATGCCCTCATGGGAATAGGTTTTCTCACGATTCTGACTAGCAGTTTTATCAGCGGTATGTGGCTGATACTTCTTGGCTGGTTTCTTCAAAGTGGGGCGCAGTCTTATCGGTACCAGTACGAGCTGACTGCGATTCTTTCAAAGGTGAGGATAAGAGACATCATGAATGCGGGGTTTATCGCCATCCCGCCAGAAACCACCCTGCAAGAATCGCTGCAGAGATACTTTTCTGTCTATATGAAAAGTGCGTTTCCCGTCACGGACAGTGTCGATGGCAAGCTTCTTGGCATGATAACTCTGAAAAGGGTAATGGAAATTGATGAGCATAAAAGACAAGAGTTGACCGTCGGAGAGGCAATGATTCCCCTTGAGGAACTCAACGTCATTGGCCCGGACGTCAGGGGAGACGAAGCAGTCCGAAAGATGACCAAAAGCCGCAGCGGCAAGATCTTTGTATGCGACATGAAAGGCAGGCTGCTTGGCATAGTCACCAAGACGGACCTGCTAAACGTCGCAAGTGAAAGGCAGGAATATTCAAAGACTGCCGGTGCTGCTACAGAGTAAAGACGGGAAATAAACAAAAGTCAGTTTAACGATCTAGATGCAAACATACGCACACATGCACACTTTCTTTCCCGCTACAAGAGATCAATGATGTATGATATATGTGTGTGCGCAACGTATGTTATTGGGCCTCTCGGATCTTTTTGCCTTCGAATCCAAAACAGCCATTTAATGCATCCACATATCGCGTCCCAGCAGGATGGCAGCTATTATTGTGAGTTTTGCAAAATCCATAGATAATATAGAGAACTTTTGCACACATAAATCGCAATCTTTATCATTTGTTCCCAAATAAGGAGCCTGTCTCTATAATATTTCCCCGTAATGTTAATCCACAATTCTTTTTACTAAATTTTATTCTGTTGCTAGCTTGCATCTATATGAGCAACAGAAACACCACCACCTCAACCTCCACCGCCCTCTCAAAGAACAAAAGCAAGGTTCTGATCGTAGGCCTTGGCCAGATAGGATACAGCAACGCAGAGTACATGACAATGAAGGGATTGACAGTTGACGGCTATGACATTAGCGAAAAGGCCATCCAGCGCGCGCTGGACGACCAGGTCATCAGAAAGAAGGCAACCAACTTTGCCGGCTATGACTATTACATCATCTGCATCTCCACTCATAGGCCGGAAGACATGTTCCAGCCGTACCTTGATGGATTGTTTGAGATAGCAAGGCAGCTTTCGTACGAGGGCAAGCAGGGCGCTTTGGTCGGGATTGACAGCACCATTACAAGAGGTACATCGGAAAAGGTCAAGAAGATTCTCGGTCACCGGCTACACGTCGTACATGTACCACACAGGTTCTACGGCCCTGAAAAGCACGACCATGGGGTTAACCAAACCAGAGTTATCGGCGGATGCGAGCCGTGCTGCATCGACAAGGCACGCCAGTTCTATGGCGACATGCTGGACATCCCGCTCCACCCTGTCGAGTCAGTCGATGTAGCCGAGATGTGCAAGATTGTAGAAAACAGCTACCGCTTCATGGAGATAGCCTTTGCAGAGGAGCTAAAGATGTTCTGCGACAGGTCCGGCATAGAGTTTCAAGAGTTGAGAAGTGCCATCAACACAAAGTGGAACATCGAGGTGCTGGAGCCCCGAGAAGGAATCGGCGGCCACTGCCTGCCAAAGGATAGTCAGATGTTCCTCAACTTGTCAAAGAACCTACTTGAGACAAGCATAATCGACGCGGCGAAAAAGGTGGACGACGAATATAGGTCGCACATCGGCTACCCAGTACCTCCGGGCATAGTCCCATCTCTGCAGCAACAACAGCGACAACAGTTGCATTAAAAGTGATACGAAAAACATAGAGTGAGAAAGGAAAAGGGAAAGGGAGAAAGCACCATACATGAAACTGGCGCATCTCGGGGCTATCGCGACTACTCTCACAATAGCGATAGGCGTGATTTTGGCCATAGGTCCAGCTTATATGCACACGCTAGAGCGGGACAAGCCACCGCCCGTCATGCTGTCATTTTCGGTAGTAGACGGCCAGAACGTGCCGCAGTGGTGCAAGGACCTTTCCTCCATACTTGCCAGACACAACGTCAAGGCGACCGTGTTTGTCACGGGCAAGGTTGCAGAGCAAAACCCAAGCTGCGTGACTGCGCTTGCGGCCTATTCTGGAATAGACATCGGGAGCCAGACCTACAGCTACGTCGCATTGCCCTCTCTGAAAGACTATACACAGGCCCTCGACGAGGTCAAGCACGGCAAGGATGCAGTCGACACAGCCGGCAACATAAACTCCAAGATATTCAAGGCACCCTATGGCGCGACGGACCAGAACATCTACTCTCTCCTTACAAACTCTGGCATCGCAGCCGACTTTTCCTACTCTTCGCAATATAACAAGTTCGAGGGCGGCCAGTTCGTCAAGTACGACCTTGCGTCATGCGGCAGTTGTGAAGAGTCGCCAGACAAAGTGCACCAGCTCTTGAACACGCGCTCGCCGGTTATGATAGACATCGACAGCAGGACACAGATAAACGAGATAGAAAGCTTGGTGGTCGCTCTTAAGAACAGCAGCATCAACCTTGTAAATGCCTCTGAACTGACGGGCCTTGACCTTACTGTGAGGAACGCGTAGCCATGATCGGAGAGCCAGACCCGCGCGGGCCTCAAATCCAATCACCATCGTCGTCGTCGTCATCCTCTTCGTCCTCGTCGTCACCATCAGTTTCTCCGGCTCCAAAACCAACGCCGCCGCAGCAAAAGATAGGAAAAAGCGGCCGAATCCACGTCAGCAAGAAAGCTTGGGCGGTCAGATTGGTAACAATCCTCGCCATGCTGGCCACCATCGCGTATACCATCCAGATTAGTCTGCAGATGAACGACTGGTTCATCCTTGCAAGTGTGATATTTCCTCTCCATTCGCTCACTGCGCTTGCCGTAGGATGGATATTCTTCAAGTTGCCTGCCAGTGGCAAAATTGGAGACGACCTAGTTACAGTCATCATACCCGTCTATAATCAGCAGGCCATGATAGAGTCGGTGGTGGACGCCGTGTTCCAGTCCACGTACAAGAACCTCGAAGTAGTTGCCATTGACGATGGCAGCAAGGACGCTACAAGAGAGATCCTAAACAGGCTTGCATCAAAATACCCTACGCTAAAGGTTATCCACAAGAAGAACGAGGGCAAGCGCAAGGCGATCGCTTCCGCGTTTTATAATTCCAAGGGGAAATTCTTGATATTCATAGACTCTGATAGCATAGTGGACAGAAACGCCATAGTAGAACTATTGAAGGCGTTCAAGGGCGACTCGCAAGTTGGAGCAGTGGTGGGACACGCCAAGGTGTGGAACGCCGACAAGAACGCGCTTACAAAATGCCAGGACGTTTGGTACGACAACTCGTTCAACGTCCGCAAGTCCGCCGAGAGCTATTTTGGAAGCGTCATGTGCTGCTCTGGCTGCCTCTCCGGCTACAGGCGCGAGGCGATTGCCAACTATTTGCCGTACTGGAGTTCAGCCAAGACGCCGATAGCCGACGACAGGGAGATGACATCGTACGTCATTTCGCCAAACAAGATAAGGGATATCATGGCCCCTCATCCACCGCCAGGAGCGGCGGCAGCAAGAATCATGAAGTGGGTGGCCCGCTATGACGACGCTGAGGACCGGGGCCTCACGGGGCAAGCGCTTTTGGAATGGAAGGCAGTTTATGTCCCCACCGCCATCGTATATACCGAAGTGCCGGAAAAGATGAAGGTTTTTGTAAAGCAGCAAAAGCGCTGGAAGAAAGGGACTTTGCGCGTAAACTTTTTCGTCAGCGCCTTTTTCTGGCGCAGAAACCCCGTCATGGCGTTTCTCATCTTTTACATGGAATTCATGCACACCTTTATCAGCCCGTTGCTGATAACAGTGGCATTCATTTACGAGCCACTCGTGCTAGGCAACTATTGGGTGCCGTTTCTGCTGTTTCTCAGCCTGGTGTTGATGGGCCTTGCGCAGGGCGCCGACTACAAGTTCCGCGACCCAAGCTCAAGGAACTGGTACTACAAGACTCTTGAGAATATGCTTGCGGCATTCGTTCTGAGCTGGCTAATCTTCCCTGCTCTCTGGAGCCTGCGCAAAAACGAATGGGGGACCCGCTGAAGAAAGATATGCAGACTCTGCTTCCAACAAAATGCCACTATTGCGACATTACGCTTGAAGGGAGAGAGCAGTTCATGGGGCACACAATCCACAGCCATGATATACCTTTCGAGCGGGCCAAAGCTATGTGGGAATCAATCCGCATAAGTGCTAACTCTAACACTACTACGCTACATTGACCAAATCATGTTAGTTTGCAAGCAACCAAGCAAGCAAGCGCACACACACGCGCACCAACGCACACGGCTGTTGAGAAAATCAAAAACAAGAAGAATCTGATTTTCCTATCTGGCGCCGGGCTACACTGCCACTTCGGGGTGCGCTTTTCTCCTATGTTCTTCGGTGGCCTCAAATGTGGTAAAACGCTGGTTGCAAACATCGCACAGCTTTCTCTCCTTGTTCTCTCTGTTGGCCATAACACGAGCTAACGCCGTACGGATGTGAGCTATTCCAAAAGTATGCAACATGCTATCGAATTAAGAATCAATTGCTAAAATGAGTTTTGATTCAAATTCTTGAATAAGCAGGGCCTGCTACAAGATATTGTATTATTTTTGTCGCTGTTATTCTAATTGCGTTTGATTGGGCCAAGCAGTTTCTCTTATAACTGCTGTCGCTACCACAGTACTACTACTGCTGCAGCTGATCCTTGTTTCTGAATCCAAAATAGCAGGAATAGCAATATTGCTTTCCGTAGATCACGCCCTGAGAGCCGCAACCTAGACACTTCTTCTCATGCTCTATGGTCGAGTTGAGCGACTTTGCCTTTTGCAAGCACTTGCCGCAGATTGGCGCTTCAAGCTGGTAGCTTGAAAGAAAGCCTTCCCCGCACTGGCCGCATCTCAGGCTATACATCTTGCCTTTTGGTTTCCAGCCAAATAGCCTCATATACCTAAAAACCTCTGAGCATACATGCACGCTCCCTACTTAAAAATCACTGGTAACATAGTTCTCAGAAAAACATGTAACTTCCTTTCTCATCCAAACAGGAGAAGAGAGATACGTACCCTGCCTGCAGACAGCACAGAGAGAGAAAGCAAGAGAGTCTTCTTTTTCTTTCTTTTCCGTTCATTTTGCCACCATTACAGGACAAGGAGCATAAGTGGCTACACCTGATGCCACGCTACCCAGCAGCAGTTTTGCAAAACCGGACCTCCCTCTAGTGCCTATGACGATTAGGTCCACATGCTCCCGCTCTGCATAATTTACTATTGAACCCACTACAGAGAGGGACGTGTCAATTATGTCTGTGCCTATTTTGACTTGTTCATGCTCTCCTTTCTTCTGTATTTCTGCGAGCCATCTTGATGCTTCCTGCTTTGCTTCTTCAACCTTCTTTTTTATGGTATCAGGATAATTTACCCTGTAAAACCCCAAGGCTTGGATGTACTGATCAATGTTTATGATGTGAATTGTCGTGATTTGAGCACCATATTTTTTTGCGACGCCTATGGCCAAGTCAGCTGCTTCCATGGATTCTCTAGATCCGTCTACTGGCACGAGTATTCTCGAGAAATTTTGGGTTGACACGGAGGTAGCTCCCGGTGCTGGCTCTTTTAAGTAGGGCGGTTGCAGTGTATTGCCTTGCAGTCCTACCGTGTAAAAGAAATGTCATTTTTTTAGAAGGAAATTGAAGGTCGTGATGACAACAAAGTCACCAATACAAAGGCAGAGATATCGGTAGAATACTGCAGTACGTTAAAGCTCAGATAGCAAAATGCACCCATATGTGAGATTCGACATCATGAGGCGGATACCTGGATGGACAGCATGGAGCAGCTTGGTATGCAACAGGACCGAAAGATAATCGAGCAAGCAGCGTGTGTCCTTGTCAAGTGAACTATCGATCAAGTTTATTATAATGTTAAATTATAATAGCAATATAATGAAAAAACCACTGGAGGTAAGAGTGAGGAAGATAGGCACGAGCTATGGCGTGATAATCTCCAAAAAAGTTCTGGACAGCATGCAGGTGAGAGAAGGTGACACCTTGATAATAAAGGACATCGAGCCGGCGGCAAGACAAGCCAAGGACATAAGGGGTATGTTTCCAGGGCTGACCTTTGAACGCGAGCATGGGACCGACAGGGTTTGAGCTCCAGAGGCAAGACTGGCTCTGCAGGCCACGTCTTTGACACCTATGCTTGGATAGACTATTTGGCCGGAGGCACAGGTGCAGAGAGAGTAGCCGGACTCCTAGACAAGACATCCGGCCGGCTTGTGACGCCAGCGACGGCGGTCGCAGAGCTGACAGAAAGGCTCCTGAGGGAGGGAACCGATCAGTCCAAGATACAGCATGTAATCAGATTCATCAGAAACAAAACCGAAATTTACCCATGCGACGAACAGGTAGCATACCTGGCCGGCGAATTGAACTTTGAGCAGAAAAAGAAGGTAAAGGGCTGGGGTATGCTGGATTCGCTAAACTACGCCGTCGCCAAAGCGCTTGGCTGCTACTTTGTGACCGGCGATCCGCATTTCAAGGATTTTGGCAAAGACGTCGTTTTTCTGCCCTAGCATCTCGAAATAGAATGTGAGAGTGTGAGAGAGAGTGTGAGTGAGAGTGTGTGTGAGAGAGTGTGTGTGAGAGAGTGTGTGTGTGAGAGTGTGAGAGAGAGTGTGAGAGAGAGTGTGAGAGAGAGTGTGAGAGAGAGTGTGAGAGAGAGTGTGAGAGAGAGTGTGTGTGAGAGAGAAAGGTGGGGGCTGGGGCGAAGAACTGCAAAAAGCTTACACAACTCGAAGGAGCAAGCTAATCACGTTGTGCATGAGGCAGATAGAGGCAGATAAAGAGAGACCTCATGGATTCTGGTCTGCCGGTTTCATCGTCACCACCACCGTCGTCGTTATCATCCATGCGTCTGTACCAGTATCATGTACATATCATCGGGTGTAAAGCTAGCCCACGAGTTGGCAGAGGCGCTGAACTGCTGTCTGTACGAGTTTGTACCGTCGAACGGATCGGTAGGGTCCCGGTCAACCATCACGGCAATAAAGTTGGACGAATCTCCGCCAGTGTATTTGATGCCGATCATGTCGCCAGGCTGTATCGTATACAGCTCGTTGTTTGATAGCTTGAAGGCATAGTCCGCGTACGTTGACGCGATGGTTGTGGTGTCCTTTGTGCCAAACAGCTTTTTCATCGAAAGGTCAGAATTGATTATTCCTATCTGTACTGTCCCCATGGGACTGCCAGTCTTTCTGAGCTTTAGCGTTATCTGGTCGATGCTCTTTCCCACAATCTGCGACGCAGAAGACACAAACTCGACGTGTGAGGGCGTACTAGAAGAGTACATGGCTAGGCCGTAGGTTTGTGTTGTGTCATACATGTGAGTTACTGGGAAGGATTGAGAGGAATTGATAGTGTAGGTTTCGGTCTTTACGGGGCTTGCATTGCCGGCAGTGTCTTTTGCAAAGAATTTGAGAGTGGTGGTTGCAGCGGTGATTTGTATCGGTGACGTGTAGACGGTGCTTTGAGTAGTTGGCGTAGAGCCGTCCGTGGTGTAATATATCGTGGCCGGTTCGTTGGCGGCAAGTGTGACGGATACAGCAGTTGTATATGTTCCACCTGCAGGCATGGCGGTTACCGTTGGGGGCGTAGTGTCCGCTGCACCATGCGTCTGCTTTAGTATCATGTACATATCGTCGGTGGTGAAGCTTGTCCATGATGATGACGATGTGGAGTATTGCTGCCTGTAGCTGTTTGCGCCGTCAAACGGGTCTGCGGAATTGTGATCAAGCATGACTGCTACAAAGTTTGACGAACTGCCTCCAGCGTATCTGACTCCTATCCTGTCGCCAGACTGGATTGTATAGAGCTCATTATTCGAAAGCAAGAAGGTATAGTCCGCGTATGTTGAGGTCAGAGTTGATGCATCCTTTGTGCCAAACAGTTTTTTCACAGTCAAATCGGCATTGAACACCCCTACCTGTATCGTGCCTGTTGGGGAGCCATTCTTTCTCATCTGTATTGTGAGCTGGTCAATGCTCTTTCCCACAAGCTGCGATGTGGAAGACACAAACTCGATGTGCGCTTGCTGCGCAGAGTACATCGCAAGACCAAACGTCTGAGTGGTATCTGACATGTGAGTTACTGGAAATGACGAGCTAGAAATTGTGTAGGTTTCAGTTGTGACGGGGCTTGCATTGCCGGCATTATCAACACCAAAGAATTTGAGATTAGTTGTAGAAGAAATGGAGAGCGGGGAAGTGTAGACGGGGCTTGACGTTGTGGGTGTGCTGTCATTGGTAGTGTAGTATATTGTTGCCGGCTCGTTTGCACTCAGGGTGACAGATTGCGCTGAAGAGTAAGAGCCGCCGAGAGGCGATGCCGTAACTACTGGCGGGGTAGTATCACCACCGCCTCCTGAAGAAGCCAGCCCCACAAGTTCATTGAAGGACTTTATTGAATAGCCCCGCGAATTGATTCCATTCAGCACTGTATCGATGCGCGATATGGAATTCTGGTTGACAGAATTCAATGCTTCCCCGCTGGATGAAAAATTGGCAAAATCCTGCGGATGCACTGTAACTACCACCCATCCCCTTTGGGATATGCTAGAGTCAATGTCAGAGAGGATTTTGGAGGCCGATTGCTGAACGTTCTGATTGTTTGTCCACTCACTAAACGCAGTTATTTCAGGAGCATGGTAAATCCCGTTGCTGTCAGGGCTGGTAATAAATGGAGTTGAAGGGTGACTGTCATAATAGCTGGCAAACGTATCTGCGCTTATGATCTGTAGATTTAGATTCTTCATCGCAGTCAGGGTGTTTGAATTGAAAACGTTGTAGGGGGCGATGAAGATGTTTGTCTTTTTGCCGTATATTGCCTGCATCTTGTCGTTTGCCATTTGCAAGTCGGACTGCTGCCGGCTCAGCGATAAAGTAGTATAATCATCGTGATTCCAGCCGTGCAGGGCATACTCAAAGAGACCTGCATTTCCTCCTTGCTTTGTCTTGTCAACCACAAGCTGGTCATTGCCAAAGAAGTTCATTATCTCACCCAAGGTGGCTTTTTGGTTGTGAGCGATGAACTTGTCCATCACGGCGACTTGGACGTTGTTTATCCAGGAATCTTGAATGTCGTCGATCCTAAAGGCGACGCAGTTGCAGGGAGCGGCAAAAGCCTGTTGCGGGTAACTGTTGCCGGCAAGCAACACAGTTGTTGAAGCCAGGAGCATGGCTGCAAGTACTATAGCTGCAGAGGCGTCGCGCCGCCGGGCAGGCTTGTTCGAAATAAATCTCGTCGCCATCATCATCGTCATGCTATTACAAAACACTCCCGACTACTTCTTTTTGATCAAGAAAGCCAGAATAACTTGGGGGCTCGTGTGGCTTTTCATCATCCCCCGTTGAAGAAGTACATGACGACATGTGCATCAGAGGGAAAGGCGGGTAGAAAGTACAACGAGAAGGAGAAAGGAGAGACAAAGTTGGTCCAGACAGGGATTTATCAGAGAAGTAGACCGCCGAGGGAAGCGCATAATTGGGTTTGCATAGTGAACACTTTTGCACCATCAACATAACGCACAACTGTTTCCATGTTACATGATACTTCTATATACAAAAATATGCTAAGCAACGAGCAGAGCATACCAAAAGAATTGCGAAAAGATGCAGAATCCACGCCATAATTGCCATGTCTTTGATTCAAGCCGGATCGATGTATGTTACCGCTTGTTGTACCTTAAGTGGAATCATGAATAATTTTACTGCATGCATCGTAGTATAGTACTAGACTGAGGTTGACCAGAGCAGCTTTTGCTTGCTTTCGCCAAATGGAAGAAGTAGAAAAAGTGTGGAAGAGATTTCGAGCCGCTATGCCGCTCGTCCGCGCAAGAAAAAATAGCCCTACATAATGTAATGCCGGAGGCATATGTGCGTTGTATTCCCAAGGTGACGAGTCGATAGCAGAGAAGAAAATATTGAAAAAAATGAAAAAAGAAAGTGACAGGAAGGCTTTCGTCGTTCTGGCCTATCCTCCTACTTCTTCTACACACATGTCGCGTGTTTCTTTGGACGAGTTATGAGAGAGAGATCCCGTTTTTGCTGTTGGATCAGCTGCTGATTGCGATGTTGGCCAGTGGAAGGTTGACCGCGACATCAACATTGCTGTCCTTGTTATATTCTTCATTCTTGTTGTCCTTGTTGTAATCCTTGTGGTCCTTGCCGTTGTTGTCATCATAGTTATTGTTGTTGTATGACTTGTCCTTGTGCTCGTCATTGCTGTACTTGTCCTTGTAGTCTCCTTTGTGATCATCATAGGATTTGTGATCTTTCTCATCGTCATTGCTGCTGTCCTTACTATACTTCTTGTAATCCTTGTTGTCGTCGTACTTCTTGTGGTCATCGTCACTCTTGCTGGACTTGTTATAGTCCTTGCCATGATCATCGTATGATTTGTTGTCCTTGTTGTGATCATCATTGCTGTTGTACTTGTCGTAGTTCTTGTAGTCCTTGTGGCTGCTGCTATCGTCGTATGACTTGTGGTCCTTGTTGTCATCATTGTTGCTGTTGTAGTAGCTGTTGTGGTTGTAGTTGCTCTTCTCATCATCGTTGCTGCAGTCGCAGCTGTAGTTGTTGTCGTTGTTGTCGTCGCCGTAGTTACTGTATTCCTTGTCGCCGTAGTACTTGCTGTCGTCGTCGCCATAGTACTTGTAGTCATGGTTGTCCTCGTTGTCGTCCGAGCAGTTTACGTGGTCGACTACCCATTGAAAGTGCTTGACGATCCATTTTGACTTGTGGTCGTCATCCCATTTGTCGAAGTGCTTGGATATCCATTGGTAAATGTGGTTGTCCGAGCAATCATCCTCGTGGTCTTTTAGCCATTGGCGTACATCGTCCTTGGTGTATTTGTGATCGTGACCATCCTTGTTGTCGTCGCCGTATCCGTAGCTAGAGCTTGCAAATGCAGCTGTCGGCCTCACGATGGTCGACGATGCAAGTGCAACGCCTAGCGCTAGCACGGAAAAGATGATCAACTTTCTTCTTGTTCCTGCTGTAGTACTTGACATTATGCGCTGACATGCGATTATGTTTTTAAAGCCTTGAGCAGGATCTGCCTGTAAGATTATCATCTTGAAAATTTCAGGTAGTACTGACCTGATTCTTATTAATCCCACATTAGGGAGATCTAAAAAATTTAGTATCTATGTAGGAAAATGGAAGACTCTGTAGGTAAGTGTCTATCAGCATATTACTGCACGGGATCAGCATCCGTCGCAGTCGAAAGAGAGAGAGAGAGAGAGAGATCATTACGACTTGTGCAAAAAGAGCTGGGCTTTACACAAAGATGAAAAGGAAAAGGGAAAAATGGAGGGACGTAGTCTCCCCAATGCTTTTTTTTGTTTGCTACGTCGTTGCACTGAACGTCCTGGACGTTACTTCAGACAGCGGTATTGGAGTGTACTGCTGACGTTGTCCCACACGAATATCTTGACCGTGTAGTTGTCTGCTGCTGCTTCTGCTGTCCATGACTTGGAGTTGTCTACAGTCTTGCCCGTGTCGACTGTGCCTGCACCCAGCCAATGTCGGTTGTAAAACCATTTAGATCAATTACTACCTAGACTATCATTGCGTAATTCTGTGAGGTCTGCTGTAAGTTCTGCAAGACCCATCAATGCGAGAGACCTGCTGCTGGTCCGTGTTGTCTGCTCTTCCCTCTCCCCTTGGAGTTGAAATATGCCGTCAGGCCACGAAACATGCTAATTTTAAAACTTCTAGCTATCGAGTAAAAAGATTCAGCTCGTGGTATTTTGGACCACGATGCTGAATCAGAGTTTCTTTTTTTGTGTGTGTATATGTGTGTCTGTCAGCTTATGCTGTTGCTTCCTGTTTCTACGCTGTTATCGCTGCTGTCGTTTCCGCCTATAGAGATGCTACCGTTTTCGCCTGCATTGTTGTCGCCTGTTACTATGCTGTTGTTGCTTCCGCTAGAGTTGCCTATTGAGATGCTGCCGCCGTTTCCGCCGTCTTTGCCGCTTGCATCGTTGTCGCCTGTTACTATGCTGTTGTTGCTTCCGCTGTTGTTTCCAATTGCAATGCTGCCGCCGTTTCCGCCACCTTTACCTCCGCTGGCGTTGTTGTGGCCTGTTTTGATGTGGTTGTTTCCGCCTTCGCATCCGTTGCCTATTGACACACTACCGCCGTTTCCGCCTTTTCCGCCACCCTTGCCGCCGTCGCCTCCGCTAACATCTGTGTTGCCGGTGGTGATGTTGCCGCCGCCTATTACAATCTCTCCGCCCTTGCCGCCGTTTCCGCCCGGAGAGCCGTTTACGCCGTCGCCTCCGTTTCCGCCGCTCTTGTCTATGTTACCAATGGTCAGGTTTGAGCCGCCGCTGCCGTGTATCGACAGGTTGCCTCCGGGAGCGCCGTTGCCGCCCGGGGTGCCGTCTGGCGCGCTCTTGCCATCAGTTCCGTGAGAGGACAGCAGGTTCAGGGGAGTCGAGGGAGCCGCAGGTGGACAGTTGTATGCTGACGCAGCATACGATCCGCTTATGCCAACAATTGCTCCGCACATTATGGAGAACACGGCCAAGCCGATACCAAGTCTCGTGACATTGGATTTCACGTTATTTTTCATCCTGCAGTCACTTTTTAGTTGATGCTATTGTCGCCGGTCTGCACGCTTCTCTGGTCGCCGTCGCCGTTGCCAATGTTTATCTCATTGTCACCGTGACTTCCGCCACCGTTGATTTTGTTGCTCCCGGTCTGCACGCTTCTGCCGTCGCCATCACCGTTTCCGATGCTAATCTTGTTGTCGCCGTGGCCGCCGCCGTTAATGGTGTTGTCGCCGGTCTGTACACCGCGGTTGTCGCCGTCACCGTTTCCGATGCTAATCTTGTTGTCGCCGTGGCCGCTTGCAGCGCCGTTGATTGTGTTGTCACCTGTCTTTACACCGCGGTTGTCGCCGTCACCGTTGCCAACGTTTATCTCATTGTCGCCGTGACTTCCGCCACCGTTAATGGTGTTGTCGCCGGTCTGTACACCGCGGTTGTCGCCATCACCGTTGCCAACGTTTATCTCATTGTCGCCATTGCCTGAGCCTGCGTTGACAGCGTTGTTGCCGCTCTTTACGCTCCTGTTGTCACCGTCACCGTTTCCAAGGTTGATGTTGTTCTTTCCGTGGCCGTTGCTCTTGGTTGCGTCTATGCTGTTGTTGCCTGTTTCAACGCTGCGGTTGTCGCCGTCGCCGTTGCCCGCGCGAATGTGGTTGCCCTTATCGTCTGTATTGCCCTTGCTCTTGGAGGCGTTTATCTCGCCACCGGTGCCGCCGCTCTTGATGCTGTTGTTGCCGCTCTTTACGCTGCGGTGGTTGCCGTCGCCGTTTCCAAGGTCTATGCTGTTGCTGCTTTTCTTTGACTTCTTGGCAGCCGCAAAGCCGGGCTGCATTGCAGAAGCCGAAATCATTCCTACGACAGTTATTAGGAGAACTGCCGTCAGGAGAACTTTTGTTGAAGTGATGTTTTGCATCAGATCAGCGTTATATTTTTAAGATTTAAGTAATGTGATGGGAAATTTTAGAGTCTAAAATCAGATATAAGATCTAGAACGTCGGCTTGCGACGAAAAAAAGGGTGTGCAGACCCCCCTTTAGGAGAAGTCGATTCTTGCTTGCACGTTCTTGCCACTTGCAAAGAACTTGTCGCTTATGCTGTTGTACTTCAGCAGTAGGTTGTGGTTTCCGTTTGTCATGCTAAACGATGTGTCCTTGTTCAGGTTGATGCTGTTCTTTGCAAAGAAGATCAACTGGATCTTGCCGTCTTCTTTCTGGGACACCTGAAAGTTTGCAACTACTATATTCCCTGCGGCTCGCAGTTTTGATTCAGCCGGTTTTTCACTGCAAACGCCGCGGCGTGCTCTGGCGTCGGACCTTTGTTTTCTACATTTGCAAGAAATCAGCTGCCGCTATTTTGTACAACGGTTACCGACTAAAGTTGCCTGCGGAGAATGTCTTGCGGCGAGGCTTCACTGTGCCGGTATTGTCGTTGCAGTTGCGCCTGTCAGTGCAAAGATTGCTATTATTGCGGCTATTGCCACCGCGCCTGTGATTATTATTACTGCTGCCATACGGACAGACTTCAACTTGTATTCATCATCCTATATGGTCTTGCTAGTATGCGATTTGAATTTGAAAAAAAGTAAAATGAAGAAAAGAAGACAGAAGGGGGATGGTATGTTGCCCCCGTCCGTCCGTTTTTAGTTCCTTTTACTCCGACGCCGTAAAGTACTTGGTCGTTGTCTCTGACAGCGGTACCGGGTTGGTGCTTACGTTGTCCCACACGAATATCTTGATCGTGTAGTTGCCTGTTGCATCCGCTGTCCATGACCTGGCGCTGTCTGCGGTCTTGCCGGCATCGACCGTGCCTGTCACCCATCCAATGTCGGTTGTAAAGCCGTTCTGGTCAACCACCTGGATGATCATCGCATAGTCCTGTGGCGTCTGCTGGTAGTTCTTGAAGCTGGCGTTGATGCTGACCTGCTGTCCGACGTGGGCGCCAAATGCAGTGCTGCCGTCTAGGTTCTTGAACGAGCTGTCCTGTATCTGGAGCTTGGCCAGCGGGTTGGTGTTAAAGTAGTCTGCCGGGAACGACGGGTTGAGGATCACGCTGCCGCCTCCTCCGCCACCACCGCCAACGCTTGTTGTTGTCGTAGTCGTAGTCGTTGCATCGCTTTCATAGTAGCCGGTAACGACTGGCGAGAGAGAGCTTAACCTAGCTGTAACAGTGTTGTGAGCAGTATCTACGCTAACTGTAACGTCTTCCCATCCTGTTCCGGTCCAATGGAAGACCTTAAGGTTGGACTCCTTGAAGCCTTTGGGCAACAGGTCGGGATCATATGGAATCGTAACATCTATTGTCGAATTCGTGCCTAGAGTCAGCGAAGAGATATCAATCTCATAGATTGTTCCACTGGTGAATGCGGCGCCATTGTTAGAGTTCAACTTGCCGATCCGTTCGTTGTTGCCGGTAAAGAGTCCCTCGATAAGCAATTTTGCAGTGTCAGGAGTCATGGGCTCGATGTTTATGGTTCCTCCCTGGGTGACGTTGTTGAAGTGTATATTGACCTTGCCGTCACTTCCCAAGTTCGACTCTACTGTAACGTTCCCAGTAGTAGTTACTGATTCGTGCTTTATCGAGCTGTTGCCAACGGTTGTAAATGTGAGGCTGCTTGTAAGCTGGTCCTTGCCGTTGCCTCCAGAGCCTGTGTGAATAAAGACTTCAAGCGTGTGAGTTCCAGGCAAAAGCTGTGCCGTGTTGAGCTTGCCTTCAATAGTTATAGTATTAGGACCGGCAACGCCCACTACGACATTTGCATTTGGCACGCCGTTGTTTGGTCCACCGTTGTTTCCGCTAATAAGGGTCTGCTCGGTAGTGTTAGTAAAGGAATTAGGGGGTGAAAAGGTCGTGCCTGTAGACACATAGCCATAACCGTAGCCATAAGCAGAACTAGTTGGCGGGATTGTAACATCAAGATTGCCCCTAGTCAGCGTGGTATTACCAGAAACTCTATGGCCAGTAGCATCAAAGATAGATCTCTTTACGTCCGGACTATTGTTGTCGATAATTAGCTCGATTTGAGAAACGGAGATAAATTCTCCCGGAGAAATATTGATGTCAACCTTGAATTGGCTGCCTACCGCGGAGGTCGGTACACTGTTTGGATTAGCATTGGGCAAGCTTACGTCAACCGTAAATGCATTTGCCTTTTGGAACGGAACAAAGATTCCTGCGAGTATAACTCCAGCTATTGCAATGCCAATAAGCTGTTTATACTTCATCATAGCCTCCCTGATAGCCATTGTTTGATTTCAGCAGGTATAACCTACTATAAAAATATTCGCAAAGCTTGTTAGCATATATTATACTGTAGATTGTAGCCTAAATAATACTTCGTCAATTGAACCACTCTACTCCGGCATTAAGTCATAGAAAGATGAACTATTCTTCAATATAGTATGCATCTAGAAGACTCTTCCAGGGTAGCAACTTATAGAAATCTATTCTAATGTTTAAATGCGTGAACTCTCTTAGGTAAATGAATTATATGCTTACATTAGAGGCAGAACCTGAATATAGTTCTGCCTGCGTAATTTCCGTAGTAATTCCGGTTTACAATCAGGAAAAGAGGATCTCTGCATCACTGGCCAGAATCAGCAAGATTTTAGATTCCTTGTCGACAAGCTACGAGCTAATAGTTGTTAATGATGGTAGTCGCGATAATACACTTAAGATACTTCTTGGGGAACAGGCATCCAACCAGCTGTTAAAAGTTGTCAGCTATGACAAAAACATGGGCAAAGGATACGCGGTAAGAAAGGGGATTCTGGAATCTAAAGGTCATTTAGTTATTTTCACTGATGGCGACTTGGATATTTCTCCAGATACACTAACAGAATACATAGGACAACTAGCCCTGTGCGATTTGGTCATTGCATCAAAGAGACATCCACAATCAAAAGTAGTCGCGCCAATATCAAGAAAGCTCCTTAGCAGGGCGTTTAATTTTGTTGTAAGGATTCTTACAGGAATTTCGATTAAAGACACTCAGTCGGGCCTTAAGGCGGGCAGCGGTCCTGCATTAAGAGCCATTTTCAAGCTGATGCTTGTAAAGAGATATGCATTCGATGTAGAACTGCTGACCATCGCATCCTTGTTAAAAATGCAGATCAAGGAAATGCCGGTTGAGATAAACTTGGATAGAAAGTTCAAGATTAAAGACATAGCAAGGATGTTTATAGATGTGCTGGCAATATCGTATCGATACAGAATAATTAGATGGTATCAACATCGTCTACAAACGGAAGCCGCAAACATGAGCAGGTAAGTGGGAAGGAGTGGACAGTTCGAATGATTCTAATCCCGTTAATGCATCACATATCGGCAAATTTGTAAGCCCAAGTATTCTTCTGTTTATTGACCAGCTATTAGTAGCTGCAGGAAATTGGATTTTTTGGCTCGTAATATCAAAACTTACAACTACATCGGAAGTAGGACATGCAACCAGTGTATACAATCTTGTTTTGCTTGCAGGTACTGCAATTCAGCTTGGACTTGAATATCCTCTTCTCAGAAAGGCCGCTCAGAGGCACGATGTATTTGGTACCGCTTTCATTCTAGAGATGGGCATTACTCTGGCAACTATTCCTTTCATAATATACATAGCTAATTCAATCTATCAGGAATCACAACTTATTCCAATAGCGATAGGAATTCTTGTCCTGTCATCTGGTAGTTTTATTGCCCGATTTGGGTTGCTGGCTATCTCAAATACTAGAACGGTTCTTATCTTTGACCTCATTGGAACTGGCGCCAGATTCGCAACTGGAATATTTCTTGTTGGAGCATTAGAATTTGGAGCCTTCGGAATTCTGCTTTCGTTTCTGTTTCAAATAGCTGCTACAACTACGGGTACAATTATTTTTGGCGCAAAGCTGTTTAGGATTAAGCTTCCAACAGTCGGCACTTTAAGAGAAATCCTGAGGGACGGACTTGCCAATACACCATCTAAACTCTCAAGCATGTTAATAGTTAGCCTCAGCATAGTATTACTTTCATCATTTGGTATCAACAACTCGGATGTTGGAATATTCTACATAGCCGTGATGATAAGCCTAGTAGCAGGAAGTTTCGCATCCAGTTTGGCGTTCATGTCCATACCAGCATCATCATCTATGAATTCAGACTTATCATCTGGTAGTCTAAGGTTAGGAATGATCTTTACAATACCTATTATTGTAGCGCTTATTGTAGGACCCTCACCTTTTCTTTCGATAATAGGTACAGAATATACTAAGGCGTCAAACCTGCTTGTCATACTTGCAGCCAGCATCTTACCATCCATAATAGTTACAAATGCAATGTCAAAGTTCAATAATTTGAACAAACCCAGACGGCTTTTAGCCATAGGATTCATAAGGATAGTTGTATTTGTTTTAGCTTTTTTCCTTCTTGTTCCTTCACTCGGTTCTGAAGGAGCGGCTTATTCAATCCTATTATCAGCTACTAGTGCGGCAATGTTATCAACTATATGGTCTGGAAGATCCTTCACAAAATACATCATAATATCATTACTCTCTATCATAGCAGGTATAGTAATGGGCTTTACAATCAGATTATATTATACGGACCAGACTCTTGCGGTTGGGGTATCCGTAATCACTTCGCTGGCAATAGTTATTATTCTTAAAGGTACTTCTATTCGAGAAGTTAATGCGTTGATACAGATTGTTGTAAAAGGCAAAATTTAACAAATTAGCTTTGTAATACAATTCGAGTTTAGGAACACACCATTTTCAATCTCTAATGTGGAGCGGACACTGAATTGGTAGACAGTATCTCTCCTTTTATAGATTGGACCGGCCAAACATTGATTTGAGTCGTACTTTAATTTCGGACAAAGTGCATATCTGGACATTCGGGTATTCCTCGAATCCTCTTGCACCCACTTCGGTGGAGATGATGGGTTTATCGAACCTCAAATAATCCATCATTTTTATCTCGGTTCCTGTATCTGAGCTAAATTTTGGGTTAATAAAAGCACTACACAGCCCCAAGTAATCATCTATATTCTTTACAAACCCAGCAAAAATAACATTGTTAGGTATGTGTTTATTCGAGAATGCATTTGAGACATTACCAATAATAAGAAACGATATCGAGCTTAGCTCTTTTGCAATAGTAATAATATATTCGACAGAGGATATATTCGGAGCAAAATTAGACCCTAAAAATCCAACCACAGGCCTGTTCTGGATGTTTTTCAAGATTTCTTTGGGGATATCAGAGTATTTTGTACTTCTACCATGGCTCAGAAATGGAATCCATTGAAGATATGTGGCTGAATAGAGGGTTTCACGCAATGTTCTTATGTCTAAATCTGAAACACAAATAATGAAGTCAGATTTGCGCACTGCAGAAATTTCAATAGCCATAATTAGATTAACAACTAACTGAGCAAGGAAGTTTCTTCCAAGTTTGTCTTTGAAGAACTTCCATTCAATATTATGTTCTGAAAGAATGGTTTTATGACCATGCTTCTTCGACATAGTAAGTAAGGCGGCTGCTCCAAAGTAAGGATATTGATGTATGATGACAGAAGAAGATGTTAGCGATCGCATTAATTTGGTGGCATTATAAATGAATAAAGGATCTATTCGACTTAAGAGCTCTATTAAGATAATTTGGGCAGCATTTAGCCACCATCTCATTTGTTCTGAGGAAGCAGCATCTTCTCTTTTTACTCGCTTCTTTCTTATCCTGCTAGATAACTTTAAGATTAAGGAAAGAAGAGAGCTAATTTCAACAAGTGAAACAGCTCTAACTTGATATTGTTTACTTTCGAGGTACAATATTTGTTCTCGTATTAGACGAGTTCCCCCAAATTCAGGGCATACAATATCTTCTTGCAGGTATGGGTGTATGATTATTATGCTTGATTTTCCCAATATTTTCAGTATCGGTTCCTTGTCCATTTTACCAGAACCACTGATGTTTTTGAAGATTTGTGGTCAAGTCACTGATCATTATTGGAGTTGCCTAGGAGTATTTTCTGTGCAGCCACCATCAGGACCTCTCTTTGTTTACAATACCTTTTTTCGCAAGGACTATTAGATTTCTTCCAAATTGATTGGGAGTAAGTTTCCAAAATATTGTGTAGAAATTATAAGCAAAGGATCGATCGCCTGGTTTTGGGTGGATATATTCATAATGAAATATATGCAATCCATATCTACTTAACAATTCTAACAAAGTTTCATGAGTTTGCCAGTGTGTATGATTCCAAATGGACACATCCTTAATCTTATTTCCAAATAGCCTTTGATAGAAAAAGGAAGGGGATATAGGGTTAGGAGTAGTTATAATGAAAACACCATCATCCGAGAGGTGCTCGTATACGTTACGTAGAAAAATAGGCAGATTGCTCATGTGTTCCATGACCTCTTCTGCTAAAATTACATCGAACTTTTCTTGCAAATTGAAGGGTTCTTCGGCGTTTATTTTTCTCACATTGAATCCATTTGAGAGCATTTTCTTTATGCCCTCTTCATTTATATCAAGCCCTAGCCACTTTTTAGATATAGGTTTGACATAACCTGCAATGAAATTTGCTCCCCCTAGTATGTCGTGCTTACCCATCCCCACACAACCTATTTCGAGCACGTTCTTATCTCTAACGTATTCCAAAATTGGATTTGCTCTATTTTCAACTAGCTTTACCATTTCATAGTACCTTTAACAAGATTAGAAAAGGAAGTTCTATATATATTAGAAAGGATTACAGATTTGGAGAATAGTTCTTTCGAGGCATCAGGCCAAGTATCCTATGCCGCGCCTGGTATAGTATTATTATAGATAAGAGTCCTGTCAGTGTCAATATTGAGCCTACAGTAAACCAATCTTGGCTCCTATACTTCAATAGAATTTGGATATCATCACCAGTAGTTTTAACCGCAAAACTATTGATTCTATACGATAACGGAATGCTCGAAGATTCTTCTACTAGCTTTCCATTTTTATAAATACTTGCGGTCCAAAGCGGGTCAAAAGAAGATGCGAACGCGAGTCGAAATGGAGTGGTTGCATTTATTCTGGTTTCGTATAGAGTAGGATTTACCTCGTCATACGACAAGGAATTACTATTAGAACAGATTGGTTTCATTACGTATTGTTTAGCGGTGATAAGAAAATCGCTGAATGTGGTCAGCGTTAGACTATTATTTTTTACTTGGCTTCCAAGGAGTACGGCAATAAATGCAGTTGCGTTTTGGGGAGCAATGAAGTTTCTTTGAACATGAGTCGGATTCCCTCCTGCAAAGGTAGCGTCTCTATAGAGATTAACATAATCGACCCGGAGAGCGCCAGAATCATCTTTATATTGACTCGGAAGGTTTTCATACCATAAAAGTTTGACATGAGCATTTGTTACATTTTGACCCTCTGCAGAAAAGTCAAGCTGAAATTGCTTGAAGCCATTTGTCGGAAAAATCCCATAGATATGTGGCCATTCACTCTCTTTTAGGCCATATACTCTGAATGTGCGATTGTCAATAATATCGCTCTTTCCGACACTATGTATCCCAGAAACAGAATCTTCGCCCAAACTAATTATCTTGCTCGATACAGCCATAATTCCGCTAGTGTCTCCATTAGCTAATACATCACAAGCCGATAAAAGATTGGGCTCAGTCAACTTAGGATTTGAAAAAATGATATAATCACCGTTCTCAAATGTCTTGGTAAGTATTCCACCAAATATAGTAGAGAAGGAATCCTTATCGCCCGTTAGAAATACTGCGCCAAGATTATCTTGAGTAGCTCCTAAGGAAGACGATTTCAAATGTTTATCTATTACAACAAACTTAACATTAAATTGCGCAAGGACTGTATCCATATTATCAGGAGCATACAAAATATTTCGATATAACTCCAACAATTGGTCGCTGTTTAGCAGATTGGATGTACCGTAACCCGCGCCGAGATAATTCAAATCCAGTCTCGAGACTATATGATTAACGAATCTATCTTGTGGAAGATAAAGTATCCTATATTTGTCAAGATTAGGGTCTTCATTCTTAAGAATGGATGTTAGCTGATAATATCGTTCTTCGACATAATACGGATTAGACACATAATACGTTCCTTGCATCCTCTTAACTGCTAGCGCGGAATCGAGAAATGGTGTATTATACAAAAACATCATGACTAAAAGAAAAATGCAAAATAAAGGAGCAAGTGAATTTTTAAGATATGGGAGTATCCTTAGTCGCAGCATATAGGAATAAAGGATATTTGATGAAAATGCAAAGGAGATGAAATAAAAGAAATCCAAAACGGAGAAGAGCTTACTAGGGTTACGAAGGGTGTAAAGAATTGGTGAAGTGCTTGTAAGATCTGGGAATGCTCGTATTATCAGGATCAGCGCTATGAATAGAGCAAAAGTAGATGTGGCCGCAAGAAAGACCTTTTTTTCTGGGAATTCTCTTGCTAAGAGCAGGCCTAAAATTATGACTACAAAGAGTAGAAGCCCCCATATCGTATAGCCGTTCAGTTCATTATAACTCAGATATCCATGTACTTGAGGAGAACCACTATTTCCAGCTAAGCGGATTAAATTTAGGAGTTCTGCGTCTTTGTAATTCTTGCCGACTTCAGATTTTACATTTTCTTCGATGGCTGAAGATGCTTCTATGCTTGTAAAGAGGATTATGTTTGGTAAGAAGATAAGTGCAAATAGCCCTAAGATAAGTCCTATTTTAATAGCAATAGGCTGCAGGTGACAACGCTGAATCAACGCTCTTCTCTGAAGAATAGCGTAGAATATAGCAGTAGCAATTAGTAACCATAATAGATAATAAAGATTCCAAGCAAATGCGAAAAGAATAACTCCATTTATTACGAGGTATTTGAATTGGAATTTTTCGGATACAAAGAATTGTAGCAACAGATAGAATACCAATGGAAAAACGGCAACAGTCATCATTACACCGACATTTCCGACTATGAAGATAGAAAGAAAAAAAGGATTAAGAACAAAGAATAGGGAACTGACAAACCGAACAGGCAATGCAATCTTGAATCTCTGAAGAACTAAGATCATCGATGATGAACCTATAAAGAACGGAATAAAGAAAACGACCTTTTGCGATACTACAGGACCCAACAGAAATTGAACGAGAAGTGTAAATCGGACGACATTTTGCATAGGAGTAACTTGAGCGCCCATTCCTCCTGAAGACCACATGTAGGATGCTTCGTTAATTCTTTGATCGAGATTAGAAGAGAAAGGAAGAAGGTCTGCAAAAATCCACATCCTGCCAAAGTCCAGACTGGATGTAAGTATTGAAAGAATAGCCCATACCGTAAAATTAATAACCACTAATTCGAGCAGTAATTTTCTCGATAACCCCAGTCTCACAGGTATTCACGTAGAGACCAAGCTTCTATTAAAGCATAATCATATACCACAAAATAGACTATCATACACACAGATCACGGAAATCACTTCTGACGATGCTATCAATGGTTATAGATCATCTAAGAGTTTAATATTAGCAAGACTACTAGTGAAAAGTATAATTTGCATATACTTTGGTTTAACTGGCGAGATATAAAAAATAAGGACGCAGGCGGAGCAGAGGTTTTTACCCACGAAGTTATGCGCCGCCTTGCAGATAGAGGTCACAGCTTGACTCTTTTCACTTCCGAATTTCCAGGTTGTCTTTCCGAAGAAACAATTGACGGCACCAACATTCTGAGAAGAGGAAATAAATATACCGTATATCGCAAAGCCGTCGAATACTACAAGAAAAATGGTCATGCATTTGATCTGGTTATTGATGAAGTCAACACAAGACCATTCCTTACGCCCAAGTTTGTTCTGGGCAAGCCTATACTAGCTATCATACATCAGCTTGCCAAAGAGTTCTGGTTCTATGAAACATCTTTTCCATTGAATTACATTGGATACCACTATCTTGAGAAAAAATGGCTTTCATATTATGTGAATATTCCTACTATGACTGTATCAGAATCGTCAAGAATGGATCTGTTAGAATTAGGGTTCAAAAAAATTCACATCGTTCCGGAGGGTCTTAATGTGTCACCTCTTGCCCATCCTCCCAACAAGGAGACATATCCTACGGTAATATTTACTGGAAGATTGAAAAAAGCCAAGCTTCCACATCATGCGGTCAGGGCATTTGAGCTAATCAAAAAAGCAATTCCAGAAGCAAGAATGTGGATTGTAGGCAGCGGATATATGAAAGAGAAATTAGAAAGGATGAATTCTCAAGACATCACATTTTATGGTCGACTTTCCGAGCAAGAGAAGTATGACCTCATGAAGAGAGCTCACATTGCGCTAGTACCTGCAGTTAGAGAAGGATGGGGTCTGGTCGTTACGGAGGCAAATGCGATGGGTACCCCAGCAGTAGCGTATAACGTCAATGGTTTAAGAGATTCTGTAAAAGATAATGAAACAGGCGTACTAGCACAAGACAATACTCCAGAAGCCCTCGCAGAAGCTGCAATAAAATTGTTGGAAGATAAGGAACAACTATCAAAACTTAGCCACAATGCGCTTGAATTCTCAAGACAATTCACTTGGGACAATACAACGGATGCCTTTGAAAAGATTATCAGAACTCTTACTGCAGAGACCCTTCAGCCAGATGGCAGCTTCAGATAGTAATTAGATACAGCCAGAATTGATATCATAATTAGCCAGATATAGATTGGAATTGCTCGCAGTTGTCCCTCTTTCTTATCCACCCTACTTGCTATATTAGCTAGAGCAATTGCCGCAGGGATTTGAAACGGAATATCGTAAAAAACTCTGGTTTGAATTATCCAGTCGCCAAATAGAAAAGGCAGTATGCCTATCGACATAAAGATCAGCAAGAAAATAGTAGATGTATTACGAATGGCAGCTGTGCTAATTAGCCAGTATAAGCCAAAAGCAAGAATAATGAAATTGGAGAACTGACCGCCAACAAATGCAGTCACAGTATAAGTAAGGTTATTCCAACGTGCTACAAATTGCTCGGGTCCCGCCAAATTGCCAGCTAACTGCAAATCTCGCTCTATTCCTCCCGTAGACCCAACGGTTGATCTTCCCAAGTCGATGACAACTGTCGCAATCAATACCATTAGCAGAACTGTTGCACTTTTCTTGCCATTGTTAAATCGATAGCCTCCTTTAATCAACACGCCTGCAAGAAATATGCCTCCAACTATTACCAGAATGCTCCAGGTGTACACATGGGTGAGGAGAGTCGTAACGAGAAGGGCGCCATAAAGAACCAGATTTTTGTTATTTCCATTCTTCAGGAACCGGAAGAGAAACAAAAACGACAGATATCCAAACACAAGAGCGAACCAATTAGCATAAAATGCCGCGTAAATTCCAATCAAAGTATGAAAGGAAACTGCAGTCAAAAATGATGCAAGAATTGAAACAGTATCATTTTCCACAAGTTCACGCGTAAAGAAAAATACTGCAAGTATCAGTGCAGGCCCTAATATTACGGGCAAATATTCGATTACATAAAAAAGTGGTGCAGAGGTCAGCTTTTGCAGGGCGTAGAGAAAGATAAGCAAAATGGGTCGATCTCCTCCATTTTGCTGCACAAATGCTTGATGCAAAAATTCTCCAACATTTGAAGAATTTGCCATGTTTGTAACCCACTTCAAGTAATACGACGTATCTACTCCAACAGATTGGCCATCCGGATTTATGGTTGGAAGATGTGGAATAATTGTAAAGATAATCGATAACGATACTATTAGCGAGAGGAAGACAGTCAGATGCTTCTTGCAAATCCTATCATTCCCCATAGCAGCTGCGGCCATCGGCCTTATTTTCAGGGTTCTCAATGCGAAATCTACGATCAATTTGATCGGAATGCATGCTATTAGTAATAGGATAAGGACAGGAGAAAAGCTAGAGAGTACTACAAACACATCATAAGCATAATTACGCACAGGCTGTATGGGCGCTGCTACATTTGAAGAGGCAACCGAAGCGATTGCAAAGGCAAATCCAATGAGACCGAGTATTATTCCAAGAATGCCAAAATAATTCAGAGTTAGATCTTGTTGTTGATGATTTTTCAAGATTTTTTTGGCAGAATATTTGTTGCAGAGTAAAAGAGCAACTATTGCAGGAAGAGAAGCAAGGGCAACATCTTCAAGCAAGAGAGCACTGTTGGCCACCGCTGTTGCAATAAGAAATGCGGCGGATATCCCAACTGCAATATAGTATACTGTCTTGTTGGACTTTTGCAATGAGGCTGCTAGCCAGACAACTAAAAGTGATCCAAGAATCACGTGATCAACGTACTCATTTGTAATGTATACACCAAAGACAGTATAGTACGTAACACGATCTATGAGAGGATACACAATCAAGTGGGCATAAGTAGCGGCAGAATAGACATAGAAAAGACAAAGAACCACCAGAGAAGCGGAGGAGATTATTGATGATAAAGGAAAGCCGCGGCCAAAGGCTTTTACTATATTTTCTCCAATAATGCCCTGAGCCAAGCAAAATGATAGCACTTTATCATATCTTTAAGCATTATCACGCCTAGTCGCTTACACAAGTGCACTAAGAAAATCTAAATGATGGGCATATATATGCAGAACTTTGGAATTGCGACTAGTTCTGAAAATTACCATCGAGTATAACTATAACATTGTTTTCCTATTAACGATCCCTTTTCCTCTCTCTGCTGCTTCAGAGCAGCACAATTGATTTTTTGGTTTTTCCATTTACCATCCTTTCAAAACAGCATTTATGTTCAAGATTCAGCCCTAAGCACTTCATCCATCCTATCCCTAGTATTTTTTGACACCCTTACTCCTTCCCAGAAAGTTGCAAACCGCCAGTCAAGCTTCTTTTCCTTGGCCACCTTGTTCATCTCGCTGTAGACTGCATCCCAGAAAGCAGAAGGCAGCTCCTGCGCCTTTGCCACCATAGTTACTATCTTGAAGTCTATGTCAGCCATCATCCGCTCTATGGCCAGCTTCTTATCCACATCATCTGTCTTGTCCAAATATGACGCCAGCCTGCTGCGTTGTGTGTCTAGCTTGATTATCTGCCTGAAGATAAATTCTTCAAAGTCGATATGCTTCCATTCTTTGCCAAGCTCGCGGTATAGTAGCTGTACGTCGTTGTCTATGATATTCTTTTCAACATGCAGCATCTCTGCAATGGTTGTTGCAGGCATTCCCTGTTCAAAAAATAATCGGTAAACATGATTTCTTCTCCTCGACCTTTCAGACTTTGTATATTTTGAGTTTCTCTTCCTACGTCTGCCCAGACCAAACTTCTTGTTCTTCTCTTCCTCTATGAACTCTGGGCTTATGTCAAACACATCTGGTTGCTGCGGCTCTTGATCGGAACGACTTTTGGGTGCCACGCGTAAGGAGCTTTAGGAGGTATCTTAAAAGAAATAGAGTACTCAGGGGAGAGTGGGAGGGAGGGGAGGACGACAGTAATAATAGTAACAAAAACAAAAATAGATATTCACTATCTTCAGAAAACTCTTACTATAGTGAAAAATCCTACCGCAAGATAACCATAAAAAATGATGCGACTACTCTCACTGTGCAATTTTGCATCCTCGTCATTATGCATAAAGTCCGACAAAGTCCTTCCATTTCTCGTCTTCTAATGTGCCTAAAAGCTTGCCTAGGCCTCCGAAATGGGACTTGCCAGCTGGCAAGAAGATACTTTTCTCTTCTTCCTTCCTTTCATGTTCTTTCTTTTTCTGCACAACATTTTTCCACCAGTCAGGAAAGCATGCATTTCCAACTATCTCTGGCAATATGTTGAGTTTGTACTGCGTTCCATATCCATGTCTTCCACGTGAGCTGGTCTGTGATACAACAAGTCCGATGTTGTCTAGCTCCGTAAGTAGTTCTGAAACTCTTCGGTACGTCAACGGCCTAGTACCTTTCCTAATAATCTTGCAATACTGTACATAGATGACAGATGTCGAATGCCATGGATTGCCTGTCAGGTACGTTATCCGCGCAAGCGCTGCGCATGCAAGTTTTAGATGGTAGGATGCGCTTGAAAGTGCCAAGTTTACCCTGTCTTTCTGCAGCTGATCTGTGGCTGCATCAACATGCATATTAGCCAATTTCTCTTCTTTAAAGCTAGCAATCTCCCCAGCTACCCTGAGAAGATTGATGGCTCGTCTTGCATCTCCATGCTCCTCAGAACTCTTTTCTGCGCAATACTCTAGGACAGCAGGATCAACGGATGCAGAGAATGCCGCAGCAGACCTTTCCTTCAGTATCCCAAGAACATCCTTCTTTGTGTATGCTGGAAAGAATACCTCTGTTGAGCCCATCCTAGACCTCACCCTGTCGTCCACTTCATAATCTGCCATCACGTTGTTAGAGATGGCTATTATGCAGGAAAGTATTCCTTTTTCGCGCAACTTTTCTTCCATCACCAAAAGTTTGTAGATAAAGTCAGACGGCTTGCCGCGCTTGTCATTAAAGAGCACGTCAAATTCATCCAACACAAGCACAAAGAGCTTCTTCTTGTCCTTAGACAATGATAAAGAGGATTCAATCGCGTCCTGGATTTTCGCTATCGCAACATTGATTCCCTGCGCGCTCTTTAGGCCAGGCTCACCCATTTCACCAAGGATTAGGTTTGCGCAGCCAAAAACCGTTTTTGCCCTGCGGAGGTTGACAAAGCAGCAGGACGTATCGTCTAGGTTCTCGCAGACAAACCTCACTATTGTCGACTTGCCAGCGCCGCTTCTCCCGTACACAGAAATGAACGGTACCACGTGGCCTTTTTTGTAGCCAGCAATCAGGCGCACAAGCTCCTTTGCCTTCTCTTCGCGGCCAACTATTGATGCAGGAAAGGCAAGGGTGTCAAGAAGGTCCTTTCTTGCAAAGAGCAGATCTTCCTTTTCGACTTCAGATAGCATCTTTTCAAGGTCCTTCTTGTCAAGGCCCAACTTTTTTACTGCCTTTCCACTGGAAACACATATAATATAAATATACATATATGAGTTAAAAGATGACGCTCCGACCCGTGGTTGTTGCCTCAGCTCCTACGGTGGCAGAGAACAAGTAGGACATACCACACACCCATCTACTTCATCTACCTACTACTTTCCCACCTTTTGCAGTGGAGTGAATGCAAAGGGCGCAGCCAACGTCTCTTTACCGGATCAACTTATGGCGTCATTCGCAGGAATATCTTGCGGCTATAATAGTCGGTTTCTTCTTGCTCTTTTTTTGAATGGTCGTCATCTCTACTATTACTATTATCATTGGAGTTCAGACCTGCAGTCAGCAGCCTTTCGACTATAGAAAAGTGCTCCAGATATGCTCTTCCCTTTTCAGTAGTCAGCAGAGACCTGTCGTCTGGCATCTCTTCAATCAACCCGTTCTTTATGGCCAGCTCAACGTACTCTAGCAGCATTGAATGCGACAGATTGACCTTGTATATGACGTGCGTTCTCTTTGTTCTTTGTTCGCAAACTTCAAGAAGTGTAGCTATTATTCTATGCATGCTTCTTGGCTTTGCAACACTCTTTATACGGACAAACGAAGGCGGCAATTCCCTTAGCATGGAATCTCAATAGATAAGCGGGTACTAGTTATAGCTGCTGGAAGAGCTTTCCATCTTATTCGTATATGCACTTACCTATCTACATACTGCATAAGAGAAAATCATAATAACATACATACATGCATTCATACATGCACGCATGCGGTCTCGCACAAGTCAGAATAGCCCTTGTGTAGGACTAGACATATGCCTCTCTTGGCGCAGGCTCAGATCGCGCATGAAGTTATTACTAGCAACGAAGAAACGAAAATAAAAATCACAATAATAGCAAAAGAGAGAATGCGTAGGTGCGTGGGTATCGGCCTATTCAGACTGTCTTTACTTTTGTTATTATTATTATCAGTATTGTTGTACGACAGAATTAGGAGTTTTCCACTATATCGTGATCTAACTTCTTCTTCCTTCCCAGGACTTCAAGCGATTCAAACCATGATAATTTTTGAATGCCCGGGACAGCCTTGATTGTGTCACAGATCTTTACAAACTCCTCATTACTTTCCAGTATAACTTCAACTTTCAAGTCTGCAATGTCTCCAAATGTTTGGGCTACAGCAATGACTTTTTCAATGCCAAGGATTTCATTTGCAGTTGCAATCTTGTTTACTGCACCAAGCGAAACGACAAACGTAATATGCCTCTTGCCGAACTTCTCGTACTTTAAACTGTACGATTCGCTGATGAATTCTTCCTCAAGTCGTTTTCGCCTTCGCTGAACAGTTGAGATTGGTATATCCAACTCTCTGGATAATTGCAGTGAAGATGGATTTCCTTTGGATTCTAGCAATGCCTTCATTATCTTCTTGTCAATTGGAGATAGAACGCTGCTGACTTTACGTGCTATTTGTTTGGCTGCAGCTGAGCCAGGATTCGCATTAATAGCCCTGTTAAGGCCAAAGAGCAAATCAGAGAGTTGGTCTACTGTCAACGTTTTGAAAAATTCTGGATCCACTTCTACTTTTGTCAGTTCTTGTTCTAATGCCTGTCGCGAAACGTTTCTTGCAGTTGATGATGATGGTGACGACCCCAGTGCTGCTGGTGAGGAGGAAGAAAAAGACTGAACCTCGGATTTGACAGCTGAAGCAGTTTTCACGTCTAACATTTACTTCGGTATAATAGTGCCTTTATTTAAATATATCTTTAAATCTGTCTTTAAAGCTTTTACCGGTTTCGTCTCATACCCGCTTCTCTTTCCTCCACTTCTCGAGTAACCGTCAGCTCGGTAGGTCTTGCTCTCGTTAGGTGCCAGAGTGAAAATGCTACGGACAGGTGATGATAATGCTGATGATAATAATCTGCCGCAGCCAGCAGCAAGAGAGAATAAGAGTGCATAAGGGTCGTATAACCTGAACTGTTGTTGTTATTTTGGAGGGAAGAGGAGAGAGAGATGCGTGTGTATGTATGTGTGTGCGACCACGGCCATCGGTCCCCAGACACGTATTCTTAAAATAGACTGCAATTGAACGTACATCTAGTAATTGAGCTCTGTTGAAAAGCGCCCATGGGGTCACTTCGAGCGTTTTACGCTTAACGAGCTTTGCACAGTCAAGCTGGTATATGTTGATGGCGACAAGCGCCTCAGCCTGCAATACCACAACAACCGCTCCGAGTTCTGGAAGGTTATCAAGGGGCCGGTAAGGGTACAGGTAGGCGATGAAAAGAAGTTGCTGCAGACAGGCGAATCTATCACAATTCCAAAGGGAGCAAGGCACAGGCTGGAAGGCGCTGGTACTGATGGCATAATACTAGAGATCTCCAAAGGAGACTTTGACGAAAATGACATAGTCAGAATAGAAGACGATTACAAGAGAGAACTGCATAAGGCAAAATAGTTCATGAATTTGTGAGTTAGCTAGACGACCGCAACACTACTAATGAGATTTTCTCTGTACCGTTTGGCTCCTGACGCCTCTCGAGTCCATCAAAGTTGGCGGCTGGCTTGAAACTTGGCTATCATAGCATTTTTCGCACAGCTCGTTCAAGACTACTTCAACTTTTTCCTTACACTGCAAGCAGTACAAGATTTATCCTCTCACACTCGCTCCTCATTTTTCCACGGTGCATACTGAGAATTCCATATCAGCCGTGCCGATTCCAGGGTTAGTTCGTGGCCAACAATGTAATGACCAAAGAACTGCTCCTCGCTGTCGAGGCGTACATCGCAATATCGACATGCAATCTCCTCTGGCATTCTGCTCTTCTCTCTCCAAAATAATGCAGAAAATTATCATATAATAATCGTATGTCCAATCTGCTACACATCTCTGATGTTATCTTGCCTTGAATACGACTTGAACCTTGCGTGTTCTCTAGAGACGAGCACCATGAATGATACGATCGCCAGTGCAGAAAGATGCAGGATGACAAAGAGCGCGACTTCAAGCTCGGATTCAATGAACAACTGAGAGAGCGCTTTCATCTCATGTAGCAGGTATGCAAATGATACCAAAAAAGACAGCATCAGCAATGTGTAACAAACCTTGTCGATTTTGCCAAAACCAAACAAGGATGACAGAGAAGAATTAGAAAACTCGCAGTTCAACTCATACTTCTTCTTCTTCTGCTGCAGCAGCAAACTCGGTTGTGGTGATTGCAGTCTTGCTTTGCCAAACGACCTGCTTATGACAATAGCAGCCACCACCGCCACAAGCACGATTTCTAACGCCAAATGATAGACCGACCCGTAAGCGATTCCAATGCCGACGGGAAGGTTCCCAAATGGGTATGCAACATTGAGGGTTCCAACGATAATGTCGTCAAACAGGTGCTGTGCGTAGGCAAGCGCATATGCCATAGAGGCCGCCAAAGCCTGCTTCAAAGGCCACCTTGCTATTACAAATATCGCAGGGGCCACCACCATCGCAGAAAGAATAACGCTATGCGTAAACGTCTTGTGAGGCATTATCCCCATTGCCTGAAATACTATGTCAATGTCTGGCAAGACGCCTAAGAGCATGACAAGCGCAAATGAGATTCTTGTTGCCGCACCTTCCTTTCTTTTTTTATCAGCAGCACTACCGAGCGTTATAGAGATAACATATGCAATGAGAAAGGCAACCATAGCATGTCCCACCAGAAACATTGTGCTACCGACTACCCTCCATCTGGCTGCGTGTATCAACCAAGACTGCCAAATATGACTTGCCTTTCTTGAAATGATATAGCATGCCGATGGTTATGCAGATATCATTATCATCATCTTGACTTTATCCGCGAGACTAGGAACGGCCTTGTTTGGCTAGATTCTAGGTCGGTCATTACCGATTATAATTATATTACAGAATTATGAAAGAATAGTCCTGTAATGGACTCTGCATCTTCCGAACTTAACATGGCAGAACCATCCACTCCTCTCATTCCCAATGGCACTGCTGCTACTACATTTGTCGATGCTCAATATTTGTATCCAAGGGACCTAGAGCCAGACCGCGAAGAGATAATTCCCGGACTCGAGGTAGCAGTTCCAAGCATCAACCTAGTATTCAAGCGCTGGAAGGGCAAGCCAATCAAGGACGACTTTGGAGGCAAGCCTGTAGTGGATTATGAAGGAAGGCCAGTGTTTGCCGAAATTGCAATAGTGCGAATGGCAGTCAAGGCAGGATGGTCGGCATTCTGGCAACAGGCATACCCCCTCAGGCAGGATGGTCCGTATTATTATGCAGACTGGAGGGAAGACAGAGTTCGCAAGGATCAGATTACAAAAAGCTCACTAGATAGTCCGTACCATCAGGATCTGCAGGCAAGAATTGCAAGGTACAACAGCAATTCTTTTCGCGGATGCTGGGATATCATTGCCTGGAATGGAGAAGGAAAAAGGACTCTCTACATTGAATCAAAGCAGTCCAAGAAGGACAGCATTCGCGACAGCCAAGCGCGCTGGTTCTCTGCCTGCCTGTCTGCAGGTCTGAAGAAAAGAGAGAATTTCCTCGTCGTCCAGTGGCGGTTTGACGACTCGAGAAAAGAATAGACTACATAGGATCGCTAAAGACTCTAAGAGGCCAATTTCCGTAACTGGATAATGAGTTGAAGTGGTAGATTACGCGGATATATAATAAAGAACTGAATATATATTCAAAATATATTTTTTTGATATATTTAATTATATATCATATATATTCAATCACACTGTTTTCCCGAAAAGAAGGCGAAGTTGGGCCTTTTTACGGGAATTCTTGTAAATTTACGTCCTTTTATCTATTTGAATCTCATGCACTGAATCGCGGTCTTTTCAGTTGTCTTCGGGCCTTTTCAGATATTTTTACTCCTTTTTATGTAAACGTTTTCGTGATCCTCCAAATTAGTTAGATTGAATATATATTCAATATTCATTCATTAGGCGGCAGTCAAGATGAAAGGACTTTTTCCTCTTTTAGCAATCAAGGATCCCTGAAGTAGAATACCAGCTGAAATGCATTATCTGCTGGTCCTATCATTCCACACTAAGACAAAAAAGACGCCTATCTAAGAAGGGGAAAGTAGTATTCATGGGCGCAATAAAGCCAACAAGACAGAAAGCCATCCATTATCAGTGAATTATTGCGTTATTTGCGTTCGAATCTCGTGAAACTTATATAAACAGGCAATCGTCTAATGCAAAGAAGTGAAGATAGGCAAGGCAATTTCTATTGAACTGCGTGATGGCCAGAGGCTAAGCCTCTCCTTGAAGGAGACAAGGGAGCTTTACAGCAAGCTTGGGAAAATGCTGACAGACGCCAGGGGAGGAGAAAGAAAAAGGACGAGCAAGGCAAATCCCACAAGAAAGAAAAAGAGCAGAATTGCAGGTAAAAGATCCAAGGCTACATCAACCAAGTCATCATCGTTATCATCCTCATCCGGCAAAGTCATTTCCCTGAGTGATGCCAAGAGGCAGGAGATCCTTTCACATCTTAACAGAGAGATATCAGCGACTCCCAGAACTCTTACAAACCTCCTAAAGGGCATATCATACTCTGCAAGCCAGCTTCCGGCGATTAGAAGCATAATTGAAAGTCAGCAAGGTGTTAGAGCAAAAACGAAGGGCAAGAGAACATTGTACCTCAAAAAGAAGATGTTAGCAGCAACAGCAAAGACAAAGCGGGCAAAGGCCAAGACAGCGCCGGCGGATACGGAAGCCAAGTCAGCAGAGGTTGAAGCACCAGCAGCCTCGTCATCGACGACGTCTTCCTAAGGCATCGTTCTCTTCTGCTACCGTCGTCGCCTTTTCCTTTCTTACTTTTTCAAAATTTCCTTATCGTATACATATGCAATGGTCATGTCAAGAAAGCACGAGGCACCTTCCAACATCTGCTCTGCTACAATATCTTCCTTATGCTAACTTGGCTTACTGGTCTTGTCGATATCAATCGCCTCTCCAGCCTTGACCCTCAGAAGGAGCGGCTTGCTTGAACTTCTCACAAGCGCATAAGTCTTCATGAACAGAGACGGCGGAAGCAGAATGGTCACTACTCCCTCGTCTTTTGCGCCCTGAACTCCTGGTTGATGACTTTGCTGTTTCTCTCTTTCCAGCTCTTGCTGCTCTGCTAGAGACCTTTCCATTCTCAACATCCTTTCAAGCAGCAAACTCTTGGCGTTCTTTGTCTCCTGTAATTCTTTCTTCAGCATCGCGTTTTCTTGTTCCAGTTTCTGTTCAGTCCTGCTGTCATTATCCCCGTTCACCTCATGATGTTGATGGCCAGTCGCCGCTTCCAAAGCGCCGGCCTCTGCCTCTTTCCGCAGGATTAATCCTGCGCCACCTGCCGACATATACAGACGACTCAACGCCTGCCTCTCTCTAGCAGCCTGGTCCTTTGCTTCCGGCGGCAAGAGCCTGCGTATGGTATCTTTTTGCCATATTCCCAGTACGTCTCTGTATATCCTGTCAGCTGCATCAAAAGGCGTCAGCCCCTCTTTTCGTACGAGAACATCGTACATTTTTGGGATAAAGTACTTCGCTTTAGTCTCATGTTGCCTGCCCAGCTTTACAGCCTCGGCCAAGAGGTGATCGTATTCTTTCTTGCCATCTTGGAAAGAATCAGCTGTTCGCTGCAACTATCCCTCAAAATGGGAATGATGTTCATAACTATATAGGGATTATGCATTAGGAATTCATCCTATATACATAGTAAGATGTAATGCAAAGCACCAATTTCGAAGAATGATCCGACAGACGCGAGTCGATACACTTGTCAAAGTGTCAATTGCCCATTACGCATTATTTCATTACGGTTTTGAGGGCGGTGGTGCAAGCATGAAAGACATCAAGACAACTCACAGTTCTACGTCATGAAACATCCTGAGTCTATCTCTGGCAAATAGCTATATCGTATATCGTCAACTGCCGAGGATTGGATAGAAGGCGCTCGAGTAATGCCATGGAAATCGCTAGGGAATGAAGTAATTGAACCCATTAGAAACCTCTGGAAAGACACATCGAACGGGCTTTTTTTCCATGATTGCAACGCTTTTGCAACCTAAAACCCTCAAAATAATCCTTTGAAAAAGGTTCAGACGGTCCACTTGAAAACGTTTGTGCTGATGAGATGAGCAAAATGGATATCAACGTTTAGGGCATTTCTGAAGGAATTCTAGAGTATTTCTGGAGGAAAAATAGAGCATATTTGAGGTATTTCTGAGTTAGATCTGGAGTAGAAATAGATGGCATTATTTACCGTATATAACCATCAGATGTCAACACCGCTCTATCGATAGAACAAAGTCATGATTAAATACGCGGGCCGTTCGACTTCTGGCGACGTAATGACACTATCAGATGCAACAAGAGAACGAGTAATACTGAAGTATCTAGTTGCCACACCGATCCCACAAATAGCCTCGGAGGAAAAGATAGGAGAGTCTACAGTATATACTATAATGGACGACTTCTACCGCACGACCTTCGGCAGAGGATCGACAAAAATTAGGCTCCTCGTCGAGGCCATGAAGAGGAGTAAGCTCTCGGTCGCGCATCATGCAGTGGCGGAAAGGCTTCTCCACCTACTCCTCAAATTTGTAGAGGTCGATGAACTAGGCGAGCCTCCAGATGCTTCCAGACTCCAGAAGGCTACGACCCTTTTTGAGAAGTGGCTGATTATGTGCAGTTCCGGTCTCATCAACCCGCAGGAGGCTCTTCACATCATCAACGAGCTCCAGGATGTCTGCGCCAGCTTAGGGCTAGCATCGCCAAAGGATCTTCGGACTGCGGTGGAGGACTTGCGCGACGAGGCGCATGCGCTTACCGATAAGATCACGTCTGGCAGATCGGAAATTGAAAAAATCAAGCAAGATACAGCAAAGATTGCACGGGCAAGAGACGAAGAGCTCCGCAAGAGCGGCGTCGTCTATGAGAATCTCGAACCCTACGCGACGACAAGGGCGAGGATCGCGGAGAACGTCAAGGGCGGTGACCCTGACAAGTACTTTCTCAATATTGCAGAGATTATTGAGAGCATGAAAGCTGCAGGACTCGACTTGAGCGCAACAATCCCGATGTTAAAGCGCAGGGAACAGATGCTGGAAGACGAGAAGCGGGAACAGGAAGAACATATGGAACGATTTGAAATGAGAAAACGTCTGGAAAGCATGCACCAAGCCTTTCTGGACGCCAAAGGAGAGGAGGTAGCTTTTGTAAGGAGGTTGGAGTTTCTTGGAATAGATTCCACGGCAGGAAACAAGTTGCTCGACAATCTCGAGAAGGCTGCAACGGTGAATGGCTGCCCACCAGCTTCTGTCGTGGGTAGCCTTTCGGCAGCTTTGGGAGAATTCGTCGACCGGACCACTGAGGTGAAGAGAGGCGTCAACATATCCACAGATACAGCGGAGAATCGAAGAGGGCGTGATAACAAAGAAACTACCGTAGAGAGTAGTCTCCTTCCAATCACACCACCTCCGGCCGGAGAAGCAGCGGCGGTGACGGAAAGGGCGGCTGGATCTGTCACAGTGGCAAAAGGAGAAAGAGTCGAACAACAAGAGCCCACATCGATGATGACAGCGAATGCAGACACCACCACAAACACATCCACTATAAAGTTTTTCACTAACACAAATGGCGACCAGCAGCACGTCAAGCTCGATGACGAGCCAACCGCTATTATGGACGTTGGCAGGCCAACCGATAATCCTTACAGCACAGGGCTGCAGCCAAGCCCTGGAGAAATTGTTGAAGTAGAAGAAACGACAATAATAAGAGGAACGAGCAGCGGGTGTTCTTGCTACAGTACAGGTAGCAGCAACGCTTGTCAAGAATCAGAAAGGCAAGCTTCTGCTCAACAAAAAGATCCCTATTCAGAATGACAAGTCCCTAGCGGGATTTGACCGGTCATATTCCGGTCATCTCGCTTCCTTTACCAAGATACGCTTTGACATGTGGCCGATAAAGGTAGTTTCCAGACGCATAATCTGGCTGATATTTGTGGTATGTGTAGAGACATTAGGGAGAGTTAGGAGAATGCAGCATGTCCCAGTCGAAAAGAAGAGGAGCGCGGCAAGTCCATCAATTATGCTGGGAATTGTTAATTCACGCGGGTTGGATTTAGTTGCACTTTGCATTAGCTTTCTGTCACCACTACCACCACTGTTCCCGCCATTCCCGGGTGGAGGCTGCAAGAATACGGATACTCTCCCGCATTGTCAAAGGTGTAGCTAAATGACTGTCCCTTCCCCTTATTCCGGAATCAAAACTGCCATCCTTTGAAGTTACGGTATATGCCTGCCAGAGTCATCATTTATCCAAGTCACAGTTTCGCCAACCTTGACCTCTACAGGGTTCGGACCAAACGAACTGCTTCCAGCGTTAGCGACTATTCTCACTACTGTTGAATTGCTTGGGATAGATATAGCTGTAGGCTGTTGTTGCATGGAAGAATTTCCAGATCCCTCAACACGCCCATACTCATGTTGCCTGATAGAACGTACGTAGCCCCGATAGCACCAGCTATTACAACCGATGCAGCCACTACGGCATTTTTCTTGACCATGGCAGGGGTAACCTGATTTTTTGTTTTAAGCCGAGGTTAATTCTGAACGTAGACGCTGACAGTTGGTGCAAAGGGCCCTCTACCTCCCTGTCTCGTATACCATGTCCGCGTCCTCCAAAATGCGATTCTCCGGATAACAATTAAGCATGACACCGTTTTCCACGTCATCGAGTTGCCAATTGTTACACTTCGTGTTGTATTCATTCTTGGTGGTCATTGAAGGCCCCCATCCAAAGGCATTGTTTACGCCGTTATATCCGTGACCCTCTTCCAATGTGATTGTCTGGTTCGTAGTATTGTATGAGACAAGGGCATAAAGGGAATTAGGATAAAGATAAAACACGTTTGGATGATTTATTATCGCATCGAATTCGGCTTGAGTTACATATTCGTTATGTAGAACGATTACTCTCTGATACTCTTCCAGAATCGAAGGGTCGTTGCTAACTTGCTCATCTGTCAGTACATCTACCGACGCATTTGACAAAATCGCGTTCAAGCCGTTATTACTTCCCGCGTAGCTCATTATGCTAGTCTCACTCTTAGGATTTAGAGCTACTGTCAGACATTCTTCTTTGCATTGTTTGCGATAGTAATCATAAAACCCTCGAGGCTGGTAGGCAGAGATAGTAAAAGTTGGCTTGATGACTGCCATTACATTGTGCATATGATAATGCTTGCTTGGATGAGGATAGAAAATGAAGAGCACCAAAATCATGATAGCTAGTATGCCGCCTCCTAGGCCTACACCAAGTCCTTTGGTAAGCCGGGGCATATGCATCTAACGTCCAATTATTAGAGCAATGACTAGTTAAGTTGATCCGTCATAGTAGTAGACAAAAATGAATTCATTGTTGCTCTCAATGGATAACGGACGACATCTGACGTGCATCCCAACCGAAAACAGTTTCTCGAATGTCTCAAATAGGCCCGCTTCGTCCTATCTGCTTACGCCTTCTATCTCTTCGTAGACATATACCAAGCTTTCATTTTTGTCTTGCTTATTTTACTCCAGCTGGATTCGATCCCTGTTTTCTGCTAGAAGGAGATGACGGTGGTGCTCCTGATCGGAATTTTTCCTTTGCAGAGGCGGCTGTATCCTTTGCCATCTGAACAGTATCCTTAGCCGTATCAACCGTTTCTCTTACAGTGCCAGCGATCTCGTCCGTTACTCCGCTTTCCTTAAGTTCACTTGCGGTATCTCTGACTTCTGCTGTAATATCACGCACGACGGCTGCAATCTCGCGAATAGCTACCACAAGCTCTGGAATCGCTCCACTTTCTCTGAGAGCCCTCGACGTCTCTCTGGCCGTAATGGCATACTCTTTGATTGTTGAGGCAACTTCTCTTACTGTTTCGACTTGCTGCAGTGCTTGTGCAGAGAGCTCTTTTGTCCGGGTAGCGCTCAAACGTTCGCCTGTCCTTTCTGCAGGGTCCGAGTAATTGGTTTTGCCCACATCCCTCTCTTCGCTTGATGAAGACATACATAACTTACGTCAATCTAGTATTAATGTCATTAATAACAAGGCAATGTTGGAATACTTATTCACTCTACGTTTGCAAAAGTCATTTTTTAGGAAGCTGAGGATGATAATGAAAAGGTCAGGGAACTTGACGGTAATTCCCAAGCAGTCAAGATGGAGACTATATCCCTGACCCATTTGAACGAAGGTAGGTGTGGATCTATCTTCGTATTAGCTCCCGGGAAATAGGTTAAAACAGTTAAGCATGCACTGAGCTCATTTTGTTGCCTTGAAACTGATCTATCTGCCTATCTTTAGCCCAAGACTCTGACCGCAGCATCGACATCTGGTCCTTTTAGTCTTCATCAAAATTTCGCAGCGCGTGAAAAATACCAAGCCACCATCATACAATTTCCGGTTTCCACCCCTGATTTGTGGCAGCTCCTCACATTTTTTCCGGACAGGATGCGGCTGTTGCGAACTCAAATGTAGGGATAAAAGATAGCTAGCATTTTGGAGAGAAAAGGACTGGCATCAGCCAAAAAACGTGAACTAAATGACAGACAATTAACGTATTTGTGATGTGATAGACCATATAATCTATCAACTGTGCATTTATATGCTATAATTGGCAACTTATGTGCACTTTCGCATGATGCAGACAACAATTGACCAAATTTACTACAGACTAGAAAGACTAGGTGTTAATGTCAACGCAGTAAAAAAACTAAACTTATCCCATAGCCAAATCGATGAACTCTGCCAGAGAATTGAGCGCCTGATGAACGAAGATTGAATCTAGTGTGTGTGTTGGATGCTCTATGACTAAGAATAGAAGCAGAGAGGATATAGCCGCAGAAATACTAAAACATGCTCTTAATGGAAAGAAAAAGACACATTTGATTTTTGGAGCGCATTTGTCCTTTGCTCAGCTGACAAAGTACCTAGAATTGCTCCTTCAGCACGAGCTATTGGAACATCTGCCAAAGGAGGGCATTTATCGCACTACGCAGAAAGGTAAACTGTTCCTTCAAAGCTACCAAGAGTTTTGGCACGCTATGTTCACCGTGGAGGGGAAGGCCGCATCCAGATATGTCGGCAGGCTTCGATAGCAGAGGAGCTGCTTCTGCTCTGTCTTCTTTGACCTGACGACTCTGAGCTCCACACCATATGATGGCGAGATATTGAACGGCAAAGGAGGTGAAATTGCGGATCTTGTGAAGATAAATCTCTTCACGCAGCACCATTTTTTCTTGTTCGTTTATGCTTTACAACCATTGAGAAACTGTAGCATCAACTTACTATTTCCCAACAGCATGCTTTTTCTGCTTTTATTGGTCCTTTTCTTTTTTCCTTCTTCCTTCTTCTTGTCTTTGTCTATAACGTCTGCCGATCTCCTTATCAAGCTCTTCATGCTTTATCTGCTCTCCTCTTCTGCCAGGCGTCTTCATGCCCTGTTGCTTTACATTTCTTCTTTCATCTTCCAACTCGTCAATTTTATAACCGTCTTGTTTTTTCTTTTTTAGTTCGTTTGCGTATCTATCGCGGAAAATTTTCTCTTCCTCAGTATCTTCAACCATGGTTCACTACTCACCTAGCACCTGCCCAATGAACAGCAAGTTAAAGACATTAATGTTAATACTTGTTCTTCTAGATTAATTTTTCTGGGTTTTTTTCTATTTCTACTATAGGTATGTAGGATGTATACTATAGCATAATCCAAACCTATCAGTACCCATAGCATCCGCAATGCGAATACTTGCTCTTATGTTCTGATAGCATGTTGCACTAGTCAACCTCAAATGCGCTAAAAAGCGCTAACCGTTTCCGCAGCATTTCAATAGTAACAAACATGTATAGGACATCTTTCTCTTGCTTTTGAGTGAGTATAGCCACCTATGAAAAGCAAAATCGAGCATACATCTGAACTTACTGATATTCTGAAGCTGGTCGAAATTATTCCGATTGACAATGGGATGCTCACGAAAAGCATAGATGCAAGGATTTCTTTGAAAGTTATCCGTAACGGCAAGCATAAGAGTAGCAGGGGCAGCAGCCAGACTAAGATAATAGATGACAAGACTCTGAAAAGACTGTTCAATGAGTCACCTGATGGTCATAACAAAAAGAAGAACAACAACAAAAACAGAGCAACAATTAGCTTCCGTGACATCGTAAGGTTGCTCATCAAGTTCCTCAAGGGTGCAGACATCAAGGAGGCCAAGATAGCGCTTGGTGGACGCCTAGAAGAATTGCGCAAGATTGGGATTACTTATCCTGCACAATATCTGTTGTTCGACTTTTGTCTGGCAGCGCTGGAGGGTGACCACCTTGATGCAAAGTTGTATCTTGCCCACGGTTTTGAGATTCTCGGGCTGTCAAGCCAATTCAACCTTTTACTTTCAGCAATAGTATCTACTCCACTGACAGAGGATGGCGAAGTAAGAGAACTGTTGACTTTGTTGGCAATAATTTGTCAGCCTGCGGATATTACAGCGTACTTGGAGCTATATGGGGAAGACTTTGAAAACAGGTACATGATCTTTCAAAATGAATCTCTGAAAATAAGATGAGGTGGTTACCGTCTGCCCCTTCTACCAAAGGGGAGCCCCGGATTTGACTTGCTGCTTTTCTAAAAAGGGTCTTTGATTCTTGTCATGAAAATAGAGTTGTTGTTGTTATTATTCCGGCGCCACATACACAGCCATTGGTTGGTCAGTTATTACGTATTTGTGCGCTTCAATAACGCTTTTCAGCTGGTTTTCAAGAGCTATCCCATCAACATCATAAGAGCACAGTATCGCTATCTTGTCCTGCACTTGCCTGCCGATTTTCCTCTCGGCATCGACGAACTCTTGTTCAAAACCATTTCGCAGAAACCATGATGCATCCTCACCTGCTATTCGGGTCTCTCTTCCAGACGGGTTTAACTTGTGTATTTCACCAATCCAATCAAACATCCTATCCATTACTTCCGATTTCCCCTCTATCTTTAGAAAGTCATCATAGTAGATCTTTTGCACGTCGCCAAACCTTTTCGGCCTGGCATCATCATCATTATCAAGGCTGATGAGAGCTTTGCGGCTGCTGTTGTTATTGTTGTCAGGCACAGCCAATTGATAAAAGAACTGCGAGAGTACGTTATCCTTTATCGTTTTTTTGCTGTAGAGAAAGGCAACATGCTCGTGGCCGGCCATGTTGCGGACAAATGACATCACTTCATTCTCTCTGATCATCTCTCCAATCTCTTGCAAAGAGGGGTCCGGCTTTTTGCTTGTCGAGTAAGGCGATAGCTCATCCTTTATAGTGTCCATGACAAAGGTGGCTGCTTGGCCAAACATCGCACCGATAGACTTTTCAATTAGGCCGCACTGGCAAAACAATTGCTGCTCGGTCTGATTATTTTTCTTGCATAGGCTGGAAATCACCGACTCGGTAATGCGCTCTCCGAATTTATCAAGAAGTCCCCTTCTGGCGGCATCTGAAATTATCTTGGCCGTAATTTCGTCAGTAATCGAACGGTAGCATAAAACATCAAGGGCGGCTCCTATTGCAACCGGTTGGGTAACAAACAACGAACGACGTATTTCGAATGCCGCAAATATATAAACGAAAAGTCGTGACTGGAGTGCTATTATAGCTATAATGGCTGATGGCAAGTATTCCAGCTAACCATCAAGAGTGCCGTCTTTTTGTTCCTCCCGCAGTAGGAGTAGGGGTACCGTCAAGTTATAGGCGGGAGGAGTGGCAGGAATTTTTTTATCGTAGTAGTCCGTCGCCACCCGCCAAATTAACAGTGCCTTACTTTCAGTCCATAATTTGAAGTTCATCCGACGATAATCTGCTGCTGGCAGCAACGAGATTGAAAAAACAAGCAGAGCCAGCGAACCATATACAGCATCTACTTTCTCCACCGCTCTACTTCCCTACCCTTTTTAGGGGAATGAACACAAACAGCGCAGCCAGTACGGCAGACAAGAGCCACGCGTTAGGATATCCGCCACCCCCGACTCCGCCGTCATACCGGACTGCAAGAGAGAACGCAAGTGGCATCCATAATACTCCGATAAGCGACAGACCGTTTACCCAGGCCACGTTTAACGCACTGCTATTGTAGAAAGCGCCCTTGTCGTCGTCATTGTCATTAGCATTATCATTGTCATTGTTCTCAGCTTCACCATGATCTATGCTGCGAATAGGCACTCTTATTGCGCGCGCCTTGGCATAGACAACGGTAAACGCGCCGCCGGAAAAGAATCCAATAGCAATTATGGCGATGATAATTACCGGAAGAATTTGAATAGACATTGCAGCAAGGGCAACGCTTATGCCGACACCGCAGAGTAGCAGAATCTTTCTTGAATCCTTAACTTTCATCCTATCGTAAAACCCACCGATCAGCGGTGCAGATACAATGGCAGACACCAATGTCATGCTGGCGATTATGCCTGTGCCTTCGAGTTGAACATTGAGGCTTTGGAGGTAAACCACGGCAAAGGTCAGCAAAAGAGCCCAGGAGGCCTGAACTCCAGTAAGTACCAAGCCGAGCGCAACTAGTCGCGGGTTTGACAGCACTGCCCAGACTTCAGAGACAGGAGGCCATCTTCTACTACCATCAGTGTGTCCAGGCTGACCCTCGGCCGCAGATGATGAGGGCGAATAATTAAAAACATCAGGGTCTTCTACTCGCTGGCTTTCGGAATAACTATCATTATTGTTATTGTTCTTGTTATCGTCACTGCTGCCGTTGCTGTCGTTCTTGGGCTCAGCAGTAGCATTATCTTTTGCATCAGCTGATCTTGTTTTTTCTTCTGTTGTATCTTGTGGCCCGCTGCGAGATGGCCTTGAGGATGAAGATGAAGACGATGACAACAGCGGAATAGATATTACCATAAGCATCGCTGTTGCGATGCCGATTGCTCCGCCTAGTACGAGGCTTGTTCTCCACCCGAACATCTGGGCTATGACTATCCACCCAAAAAGGCCCAAGATTCCCCCGCCAGAGTGCGCAGCGTTCATCAGGCCTATTGCAAAGCCGGAGGACTTGTTTTTCTTATTGTCCCGTGTCCCACTACTACTAACGCCGCTATTACCGATTGCCACTGCATGTTTTGCGATAAGCACTATTCCAGAGCTGAAAAAAAATGCCATGCCTGCTCCGACGACGAAGCGCAGCAAAATCAGCTGTGATTCATCTGTGATAAAGCCACAGAGAAGGGCGGCACTTGACGAAAGCGCCATCCCAAATATTGCCGCAGTCCGGGCAGAGTACCTGGCGGCAAGGATGCCGGCAGGTACCTGAAGTAATCCCACGCCTATGAAAAAAGCAGCGGATATGGAGCCTAGTAGACCGATATCATGCTTTTCAAAGTCAAGTATGAGAAGTGGAAAGATCGCCGCCACGTTGAACCAGTTTACAGCGTAGAAGACTCTTGCGGCAAGAATGGAAATGGATGCCGAGAGATCATTAGAAGGAAGAAGCCGACTAGTAGTAGATGGAGAATGTCGATGATGACTCATTTTCTCGGTGTCGCCGGATTATTTCTTGTGTGCATGTAAGACAGTGAATAAGAGGATGCATAACGGCCGTATAACCTGAACTGTTGTTATTTTGGAGAGAAGAGGAGAAGGCAGACCCCGGATTAGCTAGCTAACTATCACTTTTTGCTGTAACGGCGAGTGGTAACGTAAAAGTAAAAGTCGCGCCTTTTCCGTCTTTGTTGTTCTCTGCCCATATCCTGCCACCATGAGCTTCGACAATGTTTTTGGCAATGAAAAGGCCAAGGCCCGTTCCTCCACTTTCTTTGTCTGTGGAAAACCTTGTGAATAACCGAGGGAGCATATCCGGACTTATTCCTACTCCTTGGTCTCTAACTGAAACGATTGCTTGGTTGCTGTCTGCCTTCTTCCCAGTTGTAATTGTGATGGTTCTTCCTCCCTCTTTTCCGATTTTCGATGAAAACTGTATTGCGTTTCTGACAAGATTTGAAATGACTTCAAATATCCTCAGTTTGTCGGCCACGACGAGCAAGGAAATGGGATTGCCTGATTCGTCCGTGGCAGGCTTGAACTGTATGTCTATGCTTTGGCCCTTTGGAATTAGACTCGGGGCGTCCTCAATCACGTTTTTTACTTTTTCATTTATGTCAACTACCTCTAGGTCAAGCCTAAGGGTGCCGCTTTCAATTCTTGTTGCATCCAGAATCTCGGTAGACAGCTTCTGAAGCCGCCTAGCGTTTCTATCCAGAATTGCAAGCTGTCTGTCAGTAATCTCCGTTTTGGTCTGGCCGCTGATGTAACCTTTTAGAATATCAACCATTCCTAGAATGGGCTGTACGGGCGTCCTCAGCTCGTGCGCGGCAATGTTGACAAATTCCGTCTGCATCTTGTCGTGCTCTCTCAGCTGTTCGTTAGCCAGAGCCAGCGACTCGGCTGCGTGCTTTAACTCCAGAGTCTTTTTCTCAACTACCATCTCTAGCCGCCTGTTCCACATCAAAACCATCGCTGCAATGAGGATCGCGGCTATTCCTATTGCAATAATTATTGCGATGTTAAACGTAGCTTGTTGGTTCAGCAAAAATGCAGTTTCGGCACTCAAAATATGGGGATAAATAATGTACGCCGTCCAAGAGTGCTCGCCGTTTATTAGGATCTCCTTTGACGCGATGGTGACCGCGTTTGGTCCATTTGAGATATCTTCAACTTCAGCCGAATTGATTTTAGACCGCTCCACAAAAGAATTGAATTGCGCTTTTACAGAGTTGGGAATGGTGGACTGGAAGGCACTATCATAGTAATGTGTGCCAAATAGCGTTTTATTGTTGCTGTAGAGGATCACCCCATCACGGTCCATTAAACCCACAGTGCTCCGGAACTCCGGAAGCAGCTGCCTTTCCACAAAATCGCCTGCATTTTTTGTACTGATAGATGCAACAACGACACCACCGAAATCACCGGCGGGGCGGATTATGGGACTGGACATATACAGCCTTGGAACCCCGTCTCGGGAATCGATGACCGTACTTATGAAAGGCTTTAGCGTCTGCTTGGGAATTGTGAAATATTCCCTAAAGCTGAGATCATTTCCGCGGTAATCAGGGAATTTGCCCATGTTTATTTCGCTGTATGTAACAACCTTGCCGTCCTTATCGATCCAGTAGTATCCATCTGTTAGTTCGGATGTAATGGCTTGGGAGGAGTCAAACAGGTTTTGAGCATGCACATCACGATTTTGCACGCTAGGTGCATTGGTAAGCAGCCTCAGGTTACCAGCGATGTCTGCTATCTTGGCGGAGAGAGACTTGGATATGGCATTTGCCTCAATGACTGCATTATCATGCGTATCACTCATTGCGAGGTTGGATATGTGGCGGCTGGTAGAATTATGATACTCATAGGATGCGACTGAGAGCGATATTGCTGCGGCTGCAATCAAAATTATGAGAGCTAGGCTCTTCGTTCGCAACATTGCCAGCTATCGCAAATTCGATCGTCGCTGCTGTAATAATTAAGTTGTCCTTGGGATAATCTTGCTTTCTTTAACAAGGCATTATGAAAGAATTACATAATATGCGGTGATAAAACTTGGGTACATGGGAAAAGTGGTACCAAGCCTATACGAACAAGCTTGCCTTTGTTTCTACTATTACTAATAGCACAGGCCGTGTGATTCAGCCCCAAATAAGAAATAGAATACGAGTGTGATTGCGCGTGTGTCTCTCTCTATGGCAGTAACACCAGACTGCTTCCAATCTATTTCATGATAGAGGGGAGAGGAAAGGGAGGAGAATAATGTATGCAGATTCATGACTCTTGGCTGAACATATATGTAAATGACTTGGCGGTTATCTCTATCTTTTTCCTTGTTGCATTGTGATGAATGGGCTTTTACGGCAGCGATTATTTTTGTTTTCACCAGCACATTGCCCAGTATATCTATCTCTCTCAGTCTAACACTTTATTGGCCTTGCTCTTATTCGCCAGAAACTTCATGATCCTTTGTTTTGATTTAGGATTATGAGGCTTGATTCTTAGCTGGTAGTGGCAACAAGGACACCGAAAATCGTTCCATTCGATGAACAAGCTGCATACCTGGCACCGTTTCTGTCCAACACCGTAACGTCCTCCAACGTGCGATGGAGGCTTTGGGGCCTTGTATCGGACGCATATTCCTTTGCAGCTCATATACTCTGCATGACCACCTCTTCTTCACAATGACTCTTCAGTCGAGTCTCGGCATTTTCCTTCTTTTTTCTCGATAGCGAGTGTAACCTATACTCGTAAGGACCAAGAAGGAGGAGGAAGGGCGTCATCGGCATCGGCGTAGTTGTAGTTGTCGTCATTTTTGTTTCAACTATCCCCTCTCTCTTGCTTTCAGGAAACCTTGGAGTCTCTGTCTTTCTGCCCGGACCTTTTTGGCTTGATCTTGTCCAATGCAGCCTCAAAGTGTCTCATCGAGACCTTTAGTTCACCATTATCTTTCTTCTTGGTGACATGCTCCTTGATAGCAGTCATGGCCGCTGCGTTTACCAGAGCTGCAATATCCGCACCAGTCATGCCATCCGTCATTTCAACCACCTTGTCTAGGTCAACGTCTGAAGCAAGTGGTTTTTTCCTTGTATGGATCTGTAGTATCTGCTTCCTTGCCTCCTTGTCCGGCACTGGCACTTCAAGTATCCTGTCAAACCTTCCGGGGCGAAGAAGGGCCTCGTCAATGATATCCGGCCTATTTGTCGCGCCAATCACCACCACTCCTTTCAAGTCTTCCAAGCCGTCCATCTCCGTCAGCATCTGGCTAATCACCCGCTCTGTTACATGCCCATCGCCTTCAGAGCCCCTGTGCGGTGCTATTGCATCCAGCTCGTCAAAGAACACTACACATGGGGCTGCCTGACGGGCCTTTCTAAAGACTTCCCTTACACCTTTTTCCGACTCGCCGACCCACTTGCTTATCAATTCCGGCCCTTTTATGCTGATGAAGTTTGCTTCTGATGTTGCTGCTACTGCCTTGGCTATCATTGTCTTGCCCGTGCCAGGCGGACCATAGAGCAGCAAGCCTTTGGGTGGACTGACGTCTGCTTGAACGAACAAGTCGCCGTGCTTGAGGGGCCATTCTATCGCTTCTGCCAATTCCTCCTTTACTTGTTGCAGGCCTCCAATGTCTTCCCACTTTACATTAGGCTTTTGCACCAGCACCTCACGCATCGCAGAAGGCTGAATATCTCTCAGTGCCTCGTCAAAGTCCTGTTTTGTAACTTTGATCTTGTTCAATATTTCAGCAGGTATGTTTGACTGTTCTAGGTTAATCTCTGGCAGTATCCTTCTGAGTGAGCGCATGGCGGCTTCTTTGCTCAACGCCTCCAAGTCAGCGCCGACAAACCCGTGAGTGACCTTGGCTATCGACGCAAGGTCAACATCTTGTGTCAGGGGCATGCCCCTCGTATGGATCAAGAGTATGTCAAGCCGGCCCTGTTCATCAGGAATCCCTATCTCTATTTCCCTGTCAAACCTGCCGGGGCGTCTCAGGGCAGGATCAATGGCATTAGGCCGGTTAGTTGCTCCAATCACCACGAGCTTGCCCCTGGACTTTATGCCATCCATCAGGGTCAAAAGTTGCGATACCACTCTTTTCTCAACGTCACCGCTGACCTCTTCTCTCTTTGGAGCTATCGAGTCGATTTCGTCGATGAATATTATCGACGGCGCATTTTCTTCAGCTTCCTTGAAAATTTCTCTTAGCCTTTCTTCGCTCTCCCCGTAGAATTTGCTCATTATCTCCGGGCCGCCTATCGAGTAAAAGTTGGCGTTTGTTTCATTTGCAACTGCCTTGGCAAGGAGCGTCTTGCCGGTCCCCGGCGGACCGTGAAGAAGTACACCTTTAGGAGCCTCAATTCCAATGCGCTCAAATATTTCGGGATGCCTCAAAGGCAGCTCTATCATCTCCCTGACTTTTTGCACTTCGTTTTTCAAGCCGCCAATGTCCTCGTAAGCTACTCTTGGGACTCCTTTGCCTGCAGATTTTGGTACAGAGCCAATTACAAATTCGGTGTTGGCGTCAATTAGCGATGCCACATCTGACGGCGAAGTACCTGTGACGGCAAAGCCAATCCTTCTTCCCATTATGTTAAGCGGAATCACGTCACCTTTTCCGACAACGCGACCTTCCAGCAGCTCTGGCAAGTGTTCCTCAAGGCCTACGATGTTGAGTTCTTCTGTCGGAGCTAGAATTACTTGCTCTGCCTTTTTCACGTTAACTTTTTGGACAGTAACGCTATCGTCGATTCCAACTCCTATGTTATTGCGGGTGTACCCGTCTATCCTGATAAGCTTCTTGTCATAATCTTCCCGCTGACTCGACCAGAGAAGCGCGTAGCTTTTCTTGCCCTTGAAACTAATTTCCAAGACGTCTCCCGCGGACAGGCTGAGCTCCTCCATGATTCTAGGATCAACTAGAGCCATCCCCCTGCCGACAAACTTGGGGTTTGTCTCAGCCACTTTTAGCGTAATTCTATTAGCGTTCTTGCTACCATTTTTTGCCATCTAATTTTTTCACCTCTTTTTTTCTCTCTCTTTTTTTACAACGACAATAAATTATGGGAGGGGAGCATTTTTTGGCCCGTTATTACTCCACCTTCACGTCTGTCGCCTTTGGCTTCGGAGCCTCTTTCAGCTTTATCTTCAGCTCCAGTATGCCATTTGCGTATGTCGCTTTTGCAGACTTGTCATCCAGCGCTACGTTAACAGGTATCTCTGTGTGGTACTTTTTGTCGCCTTTTTCTGCGTGCAGGGTGACCTCCTCCTCTGCTACGCTGACCTTGATGTCCTGCTTTGTCACACCGGGCATCTCTGCCGTGATGGTCAATGTGTTTTCTTTTTCATCCAAGGTGGTATCCACCAGGGGCTCGCGGATTTCGCTCGGCGCTACCAAGCCTTTTGTGCTGGGCCGTATGTTGCCAAATTCTCTCATGTGTGGTTTGCCGTCAGGGCCTACAGTGACCTGGTACCCGTAGTAGTACGGAAAGTTCGTGGCTATTTCCTCAGGTCTCATGTCTCTGACGGTTCTGAACATCCTGTTCAGCATTTCTTCAGCTTCGGCGAACTCTCTGTCGATGTCTTCAAACAGTTGTCTTCCGAAACCAAATTCTCTATCTCTCCACATCTGTGCAAGTTTCACCTGCATTACAAATACACACACAGGGATTTATTTGTTACTCACATCCTGTTAGTAACAGGCAGGGAGAGACTGGCACGGTTTCACAGGGCTATTGCAAGTCGAGCAAGACCTTTGCACTGTCGTCGTTCATCTTTTTTCTCATTCCACTTATGATGGTCCTCAGGTCAGACTCTTTTTCATCTATCAGGTCTGACAGTTCTGCAATAGAACTTGGCGATTCTTTCACTATCATGTAGAGGATCTTTCTCTCGTCTTCTTCAAAGTCCTCCATCCCAATCTTGTGGAGTTTATTGAGTATGAGCTGTTTTAGTGCGCGTAGGTCGTTCAGGCGCGATTCCAAAGCGGACATTTCTGCTTCTATATCGGACAGACTTGACTGTAGTGAGGCTAGTGCGTCCGCTGCATCTTTAGGCATTAAATCAAGCGCCTTGTAGTATTTCTTTGACTCCTTGTGCCGTGACTCTACAATCTCTTGCTTTTTTACCGTAAAGTCATCTTCGGATAGCGAGATGGTCAAAATGAACGAATTATTGAGACGGTAGTATTTTCTGTCCGGTGCACCAAGCTTGCTCTTTTCAGCATATGTTTCAATTAGTCCACTTTCTTCAAGGGCCTGCAGGTGCCGCAATACTGCCTGTTGGCCGATATCTATTTCCCTTGCTAGCTGGTTGAAATACATTGGCTCTTGGGACAGTATAGAGAGTATCTTTCGCCTAGTATCATTTCCCAAAATGTCTAATATTATGTCAGGGTCCATGCGCGCTCGCTCGGCCAAATATCAAGTCACCTTGCCAGAATAAAAAGGAAGAGTTGGGCAGCATGTAGCCATATCATTATTATCCTACATGTCCATGTCGCCCATGCCGCCGCCACCCATTCCGCCGCCCATGCCTCCGGGCTTGGGCATGTCATTTTTTGTCTTTGACGCAGCTATCACATCATCTATGCGCAAGATCATGCACGCTGCCTCTGTAGCGGCATTTATGACCTGCTCCTTGACTGCCAACGGTTCGTAGATCTCCTTTGCTGCCAGGTCAGCCACTTTGCCGTTTATGACATCGATTCCAAAGCGTGCTTTTCCTGTGCTGCTCTTTGACCGGAGATGTACCTGCGTATCGAGTGGGTCCATTCCGGCATTTTCTGCCAGAACTATTGGTATAGTTTCGATGGCATCTGCAAATTTTTCAGCAGCCAATTGCTCCCTTCCAGATAGAGTTGCGGCCCATTCTCGTAGCTTCAGCGAGGCCAGTGCTTCAGGGGCTCCGCCTCCAACCAGTACATGTGGATATTCAACTACGTCTTTGACAGCCATTATTGCGTCATGGACCGATCTTTCTGCTTCGTCAACTACTCTCTGTGAGCCGCCCCGGACTAGGATAGACACCGATTTGGGGTTCTTGCATTCTTCGACAAATACCCACTTGTCAGTCTCTACCTTGCGCTCTTCGACTACCTTTGCAAAGCCGAGGTCACTTGCCGCAAGCTCGTCGAGATTGTTGATAATTCGGGCGCCCGTTGCCTTGGACAGCTTGGACATGTCGCTTTCCTTTATTCTGCGAATTGCCATGATGCCGGCCTTGGCAAGGTAGTGCTGGGCGATATCGTCAATTCCCTTCTGGCAAAGGAGGACGTTGGCCCCTGCGGAAGATACCTTGTCAACCATCGCCTTTAGCATCCTGTTTTCTTCCTCTATGAACTGCTGCATCTGGTCCGGCGAATTGATGTTTATCTTGGCGTCAAACTCGGTCTTTTCAATTTCAAGGGCCGAGTTGATAACGGCTATCTTTGCATTTTCGATTCGTTTTGGCATCCCGCCGTGTACTACTTCCTTGTCAAGCACGACGCCATGGATGAGTTTGGTGTCCTGGATGCTTCCGCCGGCCTTCTTTTCTACCTTGATGTTGTCAATATCTACCTTATACTGGTCGTTGTCGTTGCCACCCCGCTCCGCAACAGCAAGGACTGCATCAACTACCATTTCAGAGAGCTCTTTGGAATCTGCTGAAACTATCTTTGAAGCCATTGATGTGTGGGCGATCTTGTTCAAAAATGCCTTGTCGGCGGGATCCACCTTGGTGGCAATTTCGCGTAGTGTCTCGATGGCCTTGTGCGAAGCTTTCTTGAAGCCTTCGACAACTACGGTAGGATGGACATTCTTTGTGATCAGTTCCTCCGCCTTTTCCAAGAGTGACCCTGCAAGGACAACTGTAGATGTCGTTCCGTCGCCGACCTCGTTGTCCGTCGCCTTGCTAATCTCGACCATCATCTTTGCCGCCGGATGCTGCACGTCTATCTCTTTCAAGATTGTGGCGCCGTCGTTTGTTATGGTCACGTCGCCAAGCGTATCGACGAGCATCTTGTCCATTCCACGGGGTCCCAGTGATGTGCGAACAATTTCAGCGATTGCCTTTGCGGCAGTGATGTTGTTTCTCTGTGCTTGGTTGCCTTTTGTTTCTGACGTACCTTCCTTCAAAACTACTATAGGAACTTGTTGTGCTGACATAGATTTTGTTCACCTATGTTAGTAACACCTAGTGTGTAACGGGATATTTAATTCTTGTTTTTACATTCTCCATAGATGCTTACAAAAAGGAATCTATCAGGCGTTTGTTCATATTGTGTGGAGATAAATTCATTATGTGAATTGCTTGAGCACAGTTGTAGCAGAAAAGCATGCTCGTAACAACCGACGAAAAACAGCCATTGCTACCCCGCAGTCTGAAAAGTTCTTTGAAGAAATTGGAATAATGTAAAAGATGGAGAAAAGAAATCGTCGTTTCAGCCGCCGCCAATAACACCTGCGGTCATTGAGAAAGTTGTAAAGACTGCGGCAAAGCATAGTATTGAGATAAAGCTATACCTGCTTATGTGCGAGCGGCTGTGTCTGGAGAAAGGCAAGTATGACGGTAAGCAACGAGCTAAAAGGCTTTAAAGAACATGACATGAATGTCGTCGGTCTACCGTTAAAAGTCGACAAGGACATGTAAAGGCGGCTCCGAAAATTCATACAGATGTGGCTAAAACTTTGTAGTTGTTGCTTTTGCCTCTTCCTGAAACTTGTGACCTTGATTACTATAAGCAAGTTTGAATTCTTCGATCAGGGATTGTTTTAGTATCTCGGCCAAACCCAGCAGCTCGTTGATATCGTTCAAATCCGACATCCGCCTCGGATCGATTCCTAAAGACCGCAGTTCGGTGATAATATCGCCTAGTCGGATCCCATCCAACTTTTTTCACCCGTTATAGTGAATAGGAAAGCATCAATGATAAATCTTGCCATGATTTTCGTCAAAGATTATTTTCAGAATCAAAATATCACTTAAATGCTAACGGCTCGACCTTCTCATATCATAAAGCGTATGTACGATTCAACCATATCTTTTATTAGGGCTCAAATACCAATAATTTTAAATTCCCTGATATATTTTACCATATTGGGGGACAGATTGATTTTCAAAACAAGTTCCAGCAACATTATTGATTCCATTTTGCAAAATTTGAGAGACATTCTAGGGGATGAGGTATATGATGTAGTTATGTCAAGGATAATCAGTTGTTACTTTGGAAAAGCGATTAACGTCCGCACAGCCTTGGCGGAAGACCCAGAATTATTTGAAAGCGCGCTTCTATCCTTGCTAGGAGAAATGGGTAAGATCCTTTTGGCGAAATCGTTAGATGAAATTTCAGCCGAAACCATCGGTGGTCAGCATTATTCAAAATCTGGCGACTTTGCAAGATATATCAGAAAGCAGCAAGTTCCTGCAATGGCTAGCCGGAAGCACTAAAAGAAACTAGTTTGCATACGAGAATGCTGTCTATCGACCTATCAGTCATCAACCGTTTGGCTACCTTTTCCTTGCTCTCATGCATATCCATCTTGAATTTTCACTATGAGGTAGAGCAAAGATTTCAATAATTCTAGTCTCTGCTCATCATTCATAAAATTCAAAAACTCTGATTTTACGCCAAGTTCAGTCAATTTGTACCGGTCATACTGAGGATCAGTTTTTGCATTGTTGGATAGAACTGTTGCTGCGGAATTGTTAGCCGCAATCATTTTTGCGCATTGAAACTATTTTATTGTTAATATCCATCATGCAAGCGGCTTTTATTGTTTTTTTAAATCGAATTATAATGGTATACTTCTAACTAGATTCTATACGAGAAAATTTTACATGAAAGCAAAGGTACAGAAGGACAATAACCTCTTTTAGGCAGTGTAAAAAGCGGCACAATCTTCTGCATAAAAGAGGCAAGGCAACAGCTGCCTCACACCTTGATCATTACTCACGTTATGCATACAAATCCTCTAAGGAAAAGAGTGGATCGTGTTTTTATCTACAAAGAGTAAGATGACAACCTCCCCCACCCTCTTTTGTGCTCAGGGCTGTGCCGCTTTTTATGGCCTCTAAAATAGATCCTTAGATAAGTGTTGAGCTCCAAAAGGTCGAGCGGGCAAAATAGTGTCAATGCTGATAAACCGCATGCAGAGATTCTATGGTGGATGATGTAGTGACATAACTGGAATTCCAGGCTATTGTCGCTCCATGACCTGACAATTGTCTCATGCGTGAAAAAGTATCGTCATCATCACCACCACGGGCATCCGCAATAACCTTGTTGTCTGTTATAGGAGGTCGAGGCTTAGGAGGTGGCGCTGGCCGTGTATCTAGAGAGTAGCGTTAGAAGTAGCTACAGACACCCATGTCATCCAGTACAAGTACCCTCGCCGAGAACAAGCCAAAACTCGGCGAGGGCGGGGTCAAGAGATGTTTGAAGCACGTTAGGTGCAAGCCTAACAAAACATTATAGAAGATTTCTACAATAACAACCAGCTGGTCAAAAATGAACAATACAAGGATGATTTTTGTCATGGTCAAGCCCCTACCATGATCAGACGCGAGCTAGAAGGTAGGGGCTGTCACGGCCTGTCTATCGGGCGCTAATCGGCACAACTGCACGCCCGACAATGTTCGTACCCTCTCATGATAAAAATGATTTTCGTACTTTAACCAAATACTTGGTAGCAATTCGATAATCTTTTCTAATATGAATTCGTACTGAATTCATGATAACACCTAGAGAAATCGACTGCCCTGATTGTGGTATGCCGAACGAATATTCGCTAGGTTCGTGTCGTAGATGCGGGCTTGGGCGCGAGGCGTTCGACAAAATCGAACGGCAGCAAGACATCGAGATAGCAGCCAAGAAACTCGAGGTAAAAACGAGAGCCAAGCCTGACTTTTTGGGCTATCTGATATCTACAGCCTAGCAGTCAGATGCGGCGTCGTTAGGCGTCAGCGGCTTTTTTTTGCCTTTTCCATCTCACTCTTTTTCTTTCACAAGTTTCAAAGTAATAATTTTTTATCGTCTACCACGAGGTTTAGCGTCTTGGCGAGCGAATGACGGAATCTTGTGCAAAAAGTATTTTCATAACAACTAACAGGTCAAAATTTGCGCTTCGCTTGATTTATTCGCATAGGCAGATTTTAGCAAAGTGAAAAATAAAGAGCATAGAGAGACTTTTTGTCAGCGAAAAACCCCTACCACAAAGTATGAACAAGCGAGTAGGGGCCACTACGGTGTTTCTAGGTAGGGTATCAGGCGCAAGAGCCAGCACATAGTTATGCGCCCAACAGTACTAGTTCGCAGAAATAATAAAAATGACTTTGCATTTTGCGGTTTTTCTGATGTATGATCACAATAATCGGTTTCGCGTTGTAGTGGTTCCTGATTCCCTTAAGCGTCACGCCTGCCAGCTCACAAGTAATGCCAGCTACAGAGCTTTACAACGGCCTGTCAGGTTTTTGTGCGTAAACAGAATACAGGATACTCTTTTTTCTGCACTTCTATCATTAGTGGCGAGCTCCCAAATCGATTTTGCAGGAAATATACCCTCTTTTTCAATGCAATATTCAGCAAGCGCAGTTACGGTGATACTAATAATCCACGAGACTGCAAACAATTGTAATGAATAACCACTTTCGTTTTGTGAGTGCGACGGCATAATCTTGCTTTCTTTTTATGCGCGCCGTACCTCATACGTTTAGACGCGAGACGGTAAAAAATATCCAATGAAGGCCGGAATAAAGTGGTGACGGACGACGAGGAAAAGGAATTAAAGGACGAAGTTTATTCCAAACTCAAGGCACTTGGAGTGAATGTTGGAGCTGTAAAAGAGCTCAATCTTTCTCTGTCTGACCTTCAAGAGTTTTATCGGAAAATCAGCGAGCTAGTTGGCATTGATCCTAATTGGTATCAGCATGGCAATTAATATGGCAGTGAAATTCAGCTTCGTCAAATTCGAATAACTCTCCCATTTCTCTAGCCGCCCTATGGAAAAAGAGAAATGCAAAACATGCAATGGCCGGGGATATGTGCTGACCGGTACATCCACTGCGACTTGCGAAAGGTGCAAAGGCAATGGAAAGATTAACTCCAATACGATGAGCAGTTATTTTGGCTAGAGAACCTTGGGAGATCAGGGGAGCAGAAGTGGACAGTCGTTGTTGTGTCGGATTTGGGGCATATTGCGATGGAGACTCTGCTCAGCCTGACCCCGTTGTTATAAACACTAGAAGCTGCGTACTATATCAGAGAATAGAACAAGAGTGGTCAATTAAATGGGTAGATTGCCCACTTTATTACCACAATACTAGACAAACCACGTTGGTTGCGCATTGTCTTTATCACATATTAGGAAAGGACGATATTGTACCAGCATTGGCCGGCGGCTCAAAGAAAGCGATTTACGCCGCACTGTTTGGAAATCTTGGAATAGCCATAGCCAAACTCATTGCTGCTATATTTACCGGCAGCACGGCAATGTGGGCAGAGACCTTTCATTCTTTCTCGGACACATTTAACCAGATACTATTACTCGTTGGAATAAAGACTAGTACCAAGGCCGCTACCGAGCGGCATCCATTTGGATACGGAAAAGAGCAATTTTTCTGGTCCTTTCTAGTCGCCACAATGCTTTTTGGGATTTCCGGCGTGCTTTCCTTGGAGCAGGGTGCCACGTCGTTGTTGGTCGCGCCGCACCATATCCAAAACGTCGGCATCAGCTACATAATTCTGGCAGTATCTGCGGTATTTGAAGGAAATGCTTTGAGGATCACATTCATGTTGTTCAAACAAGCGATTGAGGCAAGGGGAGAAAAGGTCAGTCTTCACACTCTCTACAACGAGTTTAGGGAAAGCAAGGACCCCTCTATTCTGACAGTCATGGTCGAGGATTGCGCCGCTCTTCTCGGCATCGCCATTGCTGCACTAGGGTTATTTCTCTCAGAAAGTACCGGCAACACAATCTATGATGCCATCAGCTCGCTTGCCATAGGAGTGATTCTAATGGTCTTTGCTTCATTCTTGGCAAAGGAAAACAAGGCTCTTTTGATAGGCGAGGCAATATCCAAGAAAGAAAGAAAGAGAATAGTCGATTCTGTGCTGCAGATTCCCGAGGTTAACAGAGTAGTCTCCCTGCGGACGATGCACTTTGCCCCCAAGGACGTGCTTGTTGCAATGGAGGTCAACCTAAAGGATGGCTTGGATACCGACAAGATAGAATTGGTGATAGATAGGATAGAGAAGCAGGTAAAAGCAACCATTCCATACATCAACCCCTCAAAAATCTACGTCGAGTTAGAACAGGACAGTTGTCCGACCGATTTCAAAAAGCCGGAAAAGGGAAAATGATTGAAAAAGGGACTTTTGATAAAACCAGCGTAGAAACACGCTTTTACTGATTATCAAGTGAACCTATAACGTAAGCGGAGCCAGGAGGATTTAAACACAGACGGATATTGGGTTCAGCACTATCATGCCATATCGAAGAGCGAATCAAGCCCTGAGGATTAAATGTACCTGTACGGAAAAGTGGCAGCCGCTCGTCCCTAACCCATATCGCACTAATTGCACGCTGCCTGTCTCCTATACTCGCTGGAGGAAGATTCTCTTGGAAGAGACCGTCTGCGAAGGCAGGCCGTATTAGAGTTAGTTGAGAAGAGGAGAGAGCACAAGTGACAAGAAGTGCCAAAGAGGTGCACAGCAACGTTTCCTTTATTTTGATATGGGGCTTGAAATACAAAGCATGCCCGGGGTTTCTCGGGCTTGTATATTGAGAGTTGAATCGTGTGAGGTATAGCCGCAGCTGCGTATTTTAGTTGCTCATCTTGGGGTTTGAAAATTCTAGTTGGATTGATTGAGGGATATGTGAAAAGGCCCTACTCGCCCGCTTCCAGAAGGCTTTCGGGCCTATGAACACAGAAGCATTTGCAGTGGTCATGATGACGTACTGGTGTCAAGTCGTAACAGGTTTGGAAGTTGCATTATACCCATCATCCCCGTTTATAGGAATTCGCTAGAGAAAGTTACAAAAGTATGATAATATCAGAGCATTAGCACTGCAAGAATATTCGGGTTGACGGGATTCTCGCGCAATTCGGGCCACTCACCTATCGTGAGTACGAGGAGATGTTACCTGCTTGCGGAGGCTGAATACCTAAAGACGTACGATGAGTTGCGATCACTGTACCCAAGTTAAGTTAACTATTCTTGACCATATACGGTCATTAATGATGCTGTATATCATATTGTGAGGTAATGTTATGGAATGAATCATTACTACAGGGTAAAGGTAACCTGTGTTTCATGCGGAACCGCGGAAATTGTTCAGGAATTCAAAGACGTTGAACGAATTTGTCTAAAGCATGCAACCTGCAGGGACAAGCCAGCATTTTCGCTTTTATCGCCGCAAGAGTCACACAAAAATTATTTTATTGAAATTCTAGCGCCAACAAGCGTTGGATTGAATTGAAATTCAAAGTCGTAAGAGTTCCTATTTCTTGACATCTTTTGACTCCGCTAGTAATTTGTTGCTTTTGTCTGCGCGAGAAGTTTCCCATCCGCATCTATGGCAGCTTCCTTATCGGTGTTCGCCTGTCTAGCGATTACAAGAAAAGCAGCAGAGTATTCGTAGTAGTTGCAAGTTGTATTTTCATCAGTATTATCACTGAACATCCGCGCTTGCGTTCACTCTTCTGTTCCTATTTGACAGCCGACTCCTAAACTGTCGACCGCAGCATAGGCACCTGCTCCTTTCGCTGTAGAAGAATTTCTCGCAGCCAGAGCAGTATTTCATGCCTACGTCGTACAGGCTTGTGTTGTGTCCTTTGATGCCAATGTCACGGCATTTTCCAGTACAAGGGGCTGGCAAAAACGTTCTGCTCCTATTTGGACTGGAGCAGATTCTGCTGCTGCTCCTCTTTTTGCGCCTGTCGTATTATGCCCTGCAACCATTCCAGAGCAGACCATTCTCTGTCGAGTTGCTGCAGCTCTGAAACATCGGCTGTTTTGTTCATTTCTACCTCTTTTGTATCCATGAGCGTTTGTATGGCCTCGATGGAGCGCGGAGCATTTTCTATTGTTGATATCCATGCTTGAACTCTGTCATCCGTTGCAGCCGACGACGACGAGGAAGAAGGAGGAGGATGATGATGTATTGAAACAAGATGTTTTCTCTCATGCTCGAGATGGACTTGTATGTATGTGTCTAGGAAGTCGTCCATATTTTCCGGAAAACTTGCAAGCTGATTTAACAAAGCTGGCACTTTAGGGGGAGGGGGTGTGTATCTATATGTTGTAACATCTTGAATCATGTAAAGAAAAAGAAAGAAGAAGCCTAGGCCGCGGCTTTCGGCTTGTCCTTTTGTTTTCGACTGGTCATACGATGCGTTCGTACTTTTCTGCCGCACTCTGGACAGTGGGTAATTCCCAACGGTCGACGTTCATGGCAGGTGCTGCAAAATGTGTTGGTGGCGTAAATTGAATTGCTCATGTGCTCTCTCCCCCGTTTCCTCCTCCCCGATTCTAGTATATTTTCTACTATAATTTATCTAATATGGTGACTAGATTCTTGAACTTAGTACCAAAGTGGCAATCCTTGAATATCAAATAGAGAGAGAGGAAGAGAAGAGCAGCATCATCGCTTCACGGAGACGGAGGACTGTTGCCTCCGCTACTACTGTCAAATGTTGTTTCCCTTGTGATTTTTTCGTTATATTCCATCGCAAACTTTCTTACCAAGAAGATGGAGACAGGTATCTGCACTGCCAGACCTACAAGTACTCCAGCGTAAGGAGGGCTAGCTTCCTCCAGCGGGCGTGTCAAAAATCCAAAAGACACACCGAGGATGAAATTTATTATGAACAACAGCCAGAATTTTTGTATCCTCCATCCTGCATAAATTGAGAGAATGGGGATGAAAGAGTAGATAATCATGCGCCGGACATTTACTTGCTGCTTTGGCGGGTCCCAGACCAATTAGGGTCTCAAATCCGAATACTTTGCGGCGCTATTAAGGATTTTTAGGTAAAAAGAGTCTTAACTCTCGGCGTGGATATCTGTATTGTCGGAGTATCGGATAGGTTGCTCTGGCTGGCCTTACTCAGCATGGAAGGGCCCATTCTATCCGGCCAAACTGCCAGTAGGAAAATGGCTCCAGTGTAACAGGATAAAAGGTGTATCTGACTGCCAATCGAGACGCTTTCCTTGCGTTACTGTGTGCATCTGGCATGATTTGAATTGCGAATAGGCAGCATTCTTTTTGTCTTTTATTATTGCATGTACAATTGCCCGTAGTCTAACTGCGTCCTGTCATGCATCAAAAAATCTAAAAACGTAATTATTAAAACAGTCCAAAAAGAAGCACTGCTAATTTTGTTTCTGCGCCAAGACGGCGTAATAATTATAGCAAAAAAGCGCGATATTACAGTCACAGGTCTTTTTTGAATGCAGTACAGGACAGTCAAACGCCTTGGGTCCGGCGGCTTTGGAAACGTCTACCAAGTCGAAGGAGAAGACGGCAACACTTACGCCATGAAGCTCCTGAAAAGCGCCGACGTGGTGAACAAGAAGCGCTTTGAGCGCGAGATCAAGATACTGGCTACCCTTGATCACCCCAACGTAGTTAGGATATACCAATGGAACCTCGGGGGCGACCCGCCAGACTTTAGCCCATGGTATGTCATGGAGTACCTGCGCGGTGGCTCGCTTCGAGAGCACATGGACGAAAAGTTCCATGACAGGTACGTATTTCAGCGCAACAAGTCCTTAAACTCGATAATCCTGCCAATATGCAACGCGCTTGCGCAGGCCCACAGCCGGGGCATATACCACCGCGATTTAAAGCCAGACAACATCATGTACGTGGATGACGACAGGACCGCAATCAAGATAACGGACTGGGGACTCGGCAGGGATATCAACAAAAAGTCGTTGATGCTAACTGCGGAGATAGGCCAAGTCGGAGGCGACCCGGGCTATTGCGCGCCCGAACAATGGTTTTCCAGCGAAAACCTTGACGGAAGGGCCGACATTTTCTCGATGGGGGTGATGCTGTATGAGATGATGACTGGCAGAAGGCCGGCGCACTATGACAACCGTATGGGCAGGCCTGCCATCGAGCCAGCGTCAAAGTTCCATCCAAGCATATCGCCTCAGATGGACAGGCTAATACTGAAGATGCTCAGCATGCACCAGGAAGATAGGCCCCGGTCGGTCTGGGAGCTGATGTCAGAGATAGAGAATTTGCCTGACGCCAGATACTACTACTAGGGAGAAAGAAAGCCTTTGCAGGACACGCAAAAAAAGAAGAAGAAGGAAAAAAGGAGAGAGTGGATATGGTATATTTGGATGCAGATATAATATGAGAGTCCACCGTATTTCTGCCATCACACTCAAAGTAAACGAGATGGAAAGCTCGTGCCGGTTTTATTCAAAGATACCGGGCTTTCGGGTGGTCTATGGGGGCGCCCCTGACGATACCTTTTCGACGTTCGAGATTAGTGAAGGTGAAAGGAAAGCATACCTCAATTTAGAGCTAGCAGAAGAAATGACCGAGAGAAAGGTTGGGATTATGATGACGCAAGCAGACCTAGAACAAGAAAAAGAAGAAGAAAGGGAGCAGGGAACCGGCAGCAGCGATAGCAGAAGAACCGATTTTGGGAGAATAATATTTCATACGGAAAATGTCGACGACCTCTACAGGTACATGAAGAAAGAGGATTTTCTCTCAAAGCATGCAATATTTGAAACCGAGCCCGCCGAAGCTCCCTGGGGCGAAAGATTCTTTCACATTAGAGACCCAGATGGTTACCAATTGTCCTTTGCTCAGCCTCTCAAGCGGTAAAGGTAAGACTGTAACTGGTCTGGTCTTCACGACCAAGACGGGCCCCGCCCTCTCTTTCAAAACGGTGACCTCCCGGAAATGCAGAGGGCGGGGCATATATGCAGCGACGCCCATCGAGGATAGGAGTTGCTGACATGCGTCGCACGTTCGGATTTGGGCACCCGTAAACTAAGGAGCGGGCAAACGGATACGGACACAGTAAGTCTCTACCTAGCGCATACGTAAGCGACGACCCGCTCATTCAGCTTACGAGTAGTATTCTAGCGTAAAATACAATATTTTATTTTTTCGATAGCGGCAAATGTTAGTTGCGAGTCGCCCATCAGGGGCGGCAAGCGATGCCCACACTGAGTAATGGCCACCAGAGGTAAGGACTGCAACATCCTGAGGGCAAAGAGATCAGACGTCCGTTCCGTGCCCTACCTTAACGATGAATCCACAACTCATCTCTGGCTTGAACTTGCCTTCAATTAACAAGCAATATTTGGAATAGAGGTAATACTTGCAATCCTTGCATTGAAAGCCGGCTGCGCCTTTGTTTATGACATGGCCTTCTTTGTACTTCAATTTCCTTCCCGCCTCCTTCACATACAACCAAACAATATCACCAGGAAGCATCCCATGACCCTTCGGTGAAAAGAATCTTGACATGCCCTCTTCATTATTGATTCTGCCTCGTACAATGTGACATCTACCCTCGTCACCCAGATTGAATTTGCATTTGACACAACAAGACTGGCCATGCCTTGTTTCTTCCACTGAATATCTTGCTTGGTTCTTTGAGATTTTTCTCTTTTCGTAGAGTACCTGAAGAAAAAAGGCATCGGCTTCCGACATTTCCCGCTCGTCTTGGAACCCTTTTGCCTTTGCGTCTGCAGATTCTTTCGCTCCCACAAAATCTGATGTGCACAAGCGTTATTTTTTTGATACTATCCAATTATCAACAGGCCGCATTTGACCAAACCACTTATGATAATAATGTACAAGATGTTGTGAAAAAAGGAAGGGCGCTTTGGGGCGGGCATAGTAGAATCAACGGTTCAAGTTATTCAGCATTCTTTCCACCTTTCGTCGATTCAACTTCTAACTCTTGAAACTCCTTATCCTCTTTTGATTTTGCCTTGGTAATTGGCTTTAACGCCTCCTTTGTGAGGTCTACTTTGGTTCCATCAACGTCTGCTATCTTCGGTTTCTTGTCCTTTTTATCAATATTCGAGTTTGCGGTCATGTTGATATTACTCAATACGAAAATTAAGGAGATTCGTCAAAAGGCGACGGATATCACTAATGGAGCTTGAATATTTTTGTGTTTTCCAATCAAGATGACGGCTCCAATAACACTTGTCACTGCGAGAACTTTTCATAAAGAAACTAGATATGGGCAGGCTCGTAATTCGATGCGAGGTCTGCGTTACCTTCAAACGAAACGCTGGAAAAATACCCAAAATGAGTTTAACTCTGGACAGGAAAATCAATAGAACAACGCTGGAAACTGCCTACACTGATTCAATTGAAGCTATATTCTTAATATCGGAGCATCAAATTAGAAGGTCGTCGGCCACGGTTCAACTTGGCGTAGCAGCCAGCAACCAATGAACATGGCCGACAACAACACACGCGTCTAATCCTTGGCCCGCTCGGTTCATGAGGAATGAATTGGTGCGGGCCGAGTTTTTACAATACTAGAAAGTGGAATTATTTAAGTATGGATCAGCAGCAAGCTTTAGTCAAAAAAAGACGAAGGTGTGTATGCGGCAGAGTGCTTGTGGCTCTGCATTCAACTTGGGCATGGATTCTCTCTGAATACTTCAACATTTCCAACTTCACGGCCTCTGCCAGTGCGTCCAAAGGATCTTCCCAGCTACATCAGAGGCTTTGGCGTAAGGAGACACATTGGCCAATATCTTAGTCCACTAACTTGATCGGTCACGGCTATGCTTGATGCCGGAATTCAAAAGGGAAGTGGACCTGAATATTTACCGCATCCCCGCCGGCATGACCGAAACGACGACGAGGATGGGAACTTGGATTTAGGTTTTCAGGTGTGTGTTGAGGTGCGAGACACCCGATGAGAAAATATTGGAAAATAAATAATTAAAGATTTTTGACCATGCATAGTGCGAGCAATGATGGTCCGAATAAAAAATAAAAGAAAGGAATGAGCAGATTTGGACGATCAATCTACTCCTCAAGCTTGCCGCTGTTATTCCTTACTTCCTAGTACTTCTTACACCACGCTGGTAGCACTTTTTCCAAAGTACGCCTTGACATGTGGCCGGTACAGATAATAGATAACTACACCTGCAATGATGATGTTGACTATCGCTCCAAAGTTTCCGCCTACTAGTGAGACGATGCCCATGATGACGCTGATGCCTGAGAGGATAATAGTGACCGTCCAAGCCCATCCTTTTCCCTTGAATAGGCCCCATGCCACTATGAAGGACACTATGCCAAGCACGATGAGAACAGCTCCTACTGCTGCAGCGCCTCCACCCAAGAGTCCTACAAGGGCCATCTGTCCACCTGCGTTTGGATTGACAGTAGTCATGGTCGGCAGCGCAGAACCTACCGCTGCCAATCCTACACCGCCTATCAGCATGATGATGCCGCTGATGACATTTAGGATGGCGATTATGCTAACGCCCAACGGTCTTGTTCCCGTTCCAGTTGTCGTTCTCATGACGTTATAACGATTTTATGATATTAATGAGATTGGCTTTGTTCCAGAAAAAGTTCTTCGATAGGCGGGATAAGGAGCTCCTCGATACGTAGCTAGTAGGCGCCGTCGGGCGAGCGGTAGCGGCGTGATGGATATGGGGAGTTAAAGATATTACATAAAAAAAATCCAGCCTAGACGGGCCCCGCCCGCCCGAGCCGCGCTGCACACCCAAAGATGGAGGACGGGGCATACAGACCTCACTAGTCAAGGACACACACACATACGGACTTCGTGCACATGGGTAGCCGCAAGCCATGAAGGTGCGGGCAAACGGATACGGACGTTAAGTCTCTACCTAGCGTATACGTAAGCGACGGCCCGCCTTCTTGTAGCTTACGAGCGAATATGCTAATGCGAAATTCAATATTTTATTTTTTCGATAGCGGCAAAATAGCAATAGCCAAAGAAATCCTCAAGACATCAGCATAGCGTCATTCACACTAGAGGAAGGTGAGAGTGAAGGAATAGGCAAAGAATCTGACTACTTCTTTGGCAAGTGTTTTAAGATATTGCGTCGAGAATACATCTCAAGATGTCTTCAGATATCCTCCGCTGCAAGGAATGCGGTATGGTATTTGATACTCTAGAGGCGTTGGAAGACCACGTGAAAAATGAAAGACAAGAGATTGAAGAACGTCACAAAGGAATCGATGACGGCTAGCGACCACCAAGATCTGGAGCTGACAGATATAAGCCTGGCCACCTCCCTCATGAAGAGCGAAGAGCCAAAAACATAGAATGCCAATAATGTTACATAATGATAGACTCTTTCCAATGAAGCAAAATATTACATCAGATTGGGCCTCGTTCAACCCGCAATCCAAGCATACGCCAAAAGACCTGCTCATCGTGTCACAAGACGAATGTCCTTTGCGCCTTCTGACGGGTCAGTGTTTTCGCCCGCCGCACTTGCAACGTTTAGTGACTCGGGGAGAAAAATAAGAAAAGGTCAGGAGGCGCTGGTGCTATTAGCCACACAGAGCCCTCATCTGACCCCGTCTTAGGCAAGATGGAAAGGGAAACCATCTGCATTGATCTGGATGTCGCTCAAGACTATAAGGGTTGAGTGTACATTGAACGAAAGTGCATCTTAAATGCAAAAAAGTCCTTAATAATAGTTCTACTGTAATGATTTATGTCACATAAGTACGAAATTAGACGATCCTCCCGACACAAAAATGCCTTACCTTCTTACTGTCACTTGTGCTCAAAGCCAGCAACCAACGATGTACTGTTCAATACCCAAGAATTTACCGTTATGCAGAGATACTGCGATGAATGTTTGTCGAAGGCTGAATTTGACACGCATCTAAAGAGCAGCGATTATCTTAAAGGAACGACTTCCGGAGTAGGACCTCGAATATCCATTTGTTAATCTAACCTAGCAGAGGATGTTTACCCGGTTCAGAATTGCCGAGCCAAGAATATTATGAAAAAGTCAGATTATTGATGATCTCGCTCTATTCTTTGTCAATCCTGATTTATGGGTGCACAATTCTGTATTTGATGGTTAAATGGTACAATTTTACGTCATTCTTGATTACATGAATGACTAATCTGCATATTCTTGATTTAGCGAGATACTCTTTATTATCAGGAGATGAAAGTGAAAGTACCGGCCAACGTTGTGCCAATAGGTGTTGGCCGGTGATTTCATCCTACCCCGCGGGCTTGTTCACGCTGGTTTGCGGGGTAGATTGATTATGATTTGACAAACAACAATCAGGGGTATAAAATTATCGCTTATGCTAAATACAGCAACCTATTTTCAAAAAGAATTCAATTGGTCAATCGTCAGTCTTTTTTCTTATCTTTGATTCTTCTTCGGTCCTCAATAAGGAAAAGGTCAGGGGTGACTGGCACAAATTGCTCAAGTCCTTACCTGCTGCAAGCCAGCCCAAGCCTGACCCCCCTCTCCCCCTGTTGGCTCACGTCGAGGGATATTCGTCCGGCACAATGAGACGCATCCATACGAACGTGACAGGAACTTTAAGCAGTTTCGATACCTGTTTATGCGATGATTGGAAGAAAATTCCAGGGTATCAAAGGTACCCTGTTCATTCCCCGCCCTGTCGCCAAGTCCGTATCCTAATCCTCCGGCAGGGCGGATCCTTCCTATCATGCGTTTTTAATCTTCTTCAGATAGGCGGCACTGATGAATTCTTCTCTTCTCTTGCAGGCTGAAAGGTTTTCGTTTTTAGTCTCGCCTAGTTGTTCATCTTCTGGAAAATGCCGAAGCTCATTATTATTTTTTTGACGGCGAGGTCTCTCTCGCTAAATCTATATGCTCTCATGCCCTGATTGTGGCTTACTTTTGGAAAAAGGCTCTCATTGGACGCTGAAGATCTAACATATTTCTGGAAATGCGATTCATGTCACAGATGGAGTTCAAGTTGGACCAGGTGAAACAACGAATTGCTGATGCCTAGACGCCGCCATGTGTAACGACCAGCATGCTCGAAACTAGAGTGTGGTCTCACTCTCTCTCTTTCTTCATCTCCATCTCTATCTATCTATATATCTTGCACTATATGGTGCAAGTTGCATTAGATGATATGATGGCCCATTTAATTGTGGAATTTTGTTCTATTATCTGATATACTAAGTAGTCATTAGTATTGGCAACAACGGTGACAGGCTGAGCAGAGTCAGAGACATAAGCTACATGACCAGACCCCTCCCACACCACCATCAAGCCCACTCTCTGCTCCCCTGATCACCCGAGTTAGAGCCGTGGAAAGAGTTCATTACGTCCCGCGCCCTTGCGCTGTGCCATTAGAGGACGCGGGATGTTTCTATCTCCGTTCGACAAGGGGAAAAGGACCGTTTATTCGGTGCGAATTAGCATGACCATCAACTACCAAATCGGCGGTGTCGACTGTTGAACTAACAAACGTCGGATTAAAAGTAAAATAGACAAAAAGAATACTACTAAAACTAGTAGACACGGTCAAAGCAGGTATTATCACATACAATACAAATTTGGTTAATTTTCTGATGCAATAAAACGCCCAGAGGTTAGAATCGGTATGAAGGTAAAGACTATCTGCAGCCTACGCTTACTTTATGATTTACTACAATAGTTCTTTAATCTCATCTGATTATTTAGTTTCACAGGTCATATCTAGCCAATAAAATGAAGGCGCGTAATTCTGACAGAAAAAGAATTAAGGTTAATTGGCAGCCAACCAGGTAAACGAGATATATAAATAAAAACCAGAATACCCTCGCCACGCCGCTAAACGCGGCGAGGGCGATAGTAGTTCTGATTTGTCAGGTGTGTTAGGGCGCACACTTGACAGAATCTTCTGCAAAGAATTAACATAATAATTAACCGGTCAATATGAGACAGGACGAAGAGACTTTCTGTCATTAAAAAGCCCCTGCCAAAAAGCATGAACAAGGCGGCAGGGGCCGGTCGCTATGTCTTGGGGTCATAGTGTTTCTACTTGCTCAGGCACGTTTGCACTTATACCTGATAATGACAATATTGCGAGTAGAGTATTATTGCTTGATTAACTCGGTAAAGTGTCCGCATTCTATCTAAATGTCATGCATAACATTTGTCTTGTTTTCTTCAGTTATGAAGATGCGAATCAATAGAGATTGTTAATTTGTCGAACACCATTTTTCAAACATATGTTAGAAGAAACAAGCCCCTACTTGCAAAGCCAACAAGTAGGGGCGCACATTTGTGCGCGCATGCCCCTGAGCAAGCCGGCCGCCATAGCGCGGTGTACAATATTATACGATCGTCGAAATAAAATGAGTTTGCAATCTTGAATCGATATTGTACGAAAATCAGCTCTAAAATGCAGCTTCAGCTAGTATTCTGAGCTAGCATAATTTTTCTATTCGCAATTTTCGCGGACATTCTCAATTGCAGTTGTGTTACAATGTACACTTATCAGCCGATGAGCAAGTCTTAAGAACGATACTAGTTGATAGTTTACTATCAGGCACTGGCACAACCGTGCCTGAGCAAGTCGAATATAACACAACCTAATACCCCCGCCCCTGTCGCGGCCAGGAGCACAATCGCGGTAGGGGCAGGCTTGATAATAAACTCGTCGGCAACCCGATTTTTCTTATGACAGCAATTTTTGTCTATTTGCGAACCGTATAAAGTAATACAATAAATCATTGTAGCACGCAGTAGATAACATACACGCAATATATCATGGTAAAGCGCATCGAAAAATCATATTTGAACGAAAATAATAATTAACGGCGCTTGCAACTGTTCGTGCCGGGCATGGTGGTGTAACGCCCGACCTGTCATGAAGCACGAACGACCTGATGAACAACATGGCAAGCCCCTGCCGCTGCTACAAATACCCCAAGTATCTAATCGCGGCAGGGGCAAACCACACACGCAGAGACCCTATTGATACCAGCCACAGCACCAATAGGGCACGACCGACGAAGACCGGCGTCACAGTGCGCTCGGATTGCTCATATCTGGTGGTGTCTTGCCCGTTTGTCGCTTATCAACAAATGTAATTGTTAAGGCTTGCTTATCGGCTGATCAGTGGAAAAGTATCTTCAACAGGTGACTAATCTTAGCTACAAGACGATATAGAATCTGCTGTTACAATATTCTAGAGCCGCGCTTTTGCTAGCAGTCTTGCAATACCAAGTTGAAAATACGCACCGTTCAATGGTTATGGCTGGGCCAGATCACTCTGTCTTCTGGTTTCCATCCTGGTTAGCCCATAGCAGCAGTAGGTTTGAAAGAAGCTAGCGTGACGAGCAATTCATTTCCAGCCCTGAAAGTGGAGCGTTTGGATATCTAGCGAGGATTGCTTGTAGAAAACGCCACCACCAATGCTAACGTGCCCTATTTGCAAGAGCTTGCTCTCAGTCGAAGCCCTGAATGAGCAGCGAACGGCATTGTGGTGGCGATGCAAATCCTGCCAGACAATTTTTGACTTTTATGTATTGAAGAAAGTCATCATGTCTAACTAGGTCTATTGTACTATGATGCGTCAGCCCAAATACTCCACTTCTTGGGTTAAATTTGAGTTGTATATGTAAGTATTATAGGGAATTGTTCTAACCTACGATATCCTGCCCAAAATGCGGCAAACGGTTAGATTCAGAAATTATCGACGGGAAGAAAACGGTGTGGTGGTGGATATGCAAAACCTGCAACGAGCTTTATGATATTGAGTCTTTGAAAAAAGCGATGGACCACGAATAGATAGGTGCGCCTGCGCCAGATTATTCACTAATGATCAACAGGATTCTATTATCGAAAAGTCAATCTCTTTTTTCCTGCCCAGCTCTTCAAGTGATTCAAACCAGCTTATTTTTTGAATTCCGTGAATCGCCCTGATTTTTTCTGACATTTCCATAAATTCACGATTGCCTTCTAGAAGCGCTTCAACCTTCAGATCTGCGTTATCTCCAAATACACGAGAGACTGCGACCACTTTTTCAAGACCAAGAATCTCGTCTGCAACCGAATTCTTGTTACCTGCGCCATACGAAACAATGAACGTGACAAGCCTCTTGCCGAATTTCTCGTATCTCAAACCATATGATTCATGTACAAATTCCTCTTCAAGTCGTCTTCGCCTTCGTTGAACGGTACTTATTGGTATATCCAACGCTCTTGATAATTGCAGCGAAGAGGGATTCCCTTTTGATTCCAATATTGCCCTCAATATTTTCTTGTCAATTGCAGAAAGCCCTACCCCGCCGATCTTTTTTCCTAGTTGTTTTGCGGCAACCGAACTGGCATTTGCACTGACAGCCCGGTTAAGGCCAAATAGCAAATCCGCCAGCTGGTCTACTGTTAGGGTCTTGAAGAAGTCCGCATTGACACCGATTCTCTGTAGTTCTCCTTCTAATGCCTGTCTGGAAGTGTTTTGAGTTGTAGCTTTAGATTCGACGATTGGGGTAGTTTCTGCCGACATTTAGTGTGCTATAATACCGGTAGGATTTAAATCTATCTTTAAATCTACTATAGGATACAAAAGGTCGAAAAGCAAATCCAGGATCTTTATTCCATTCACCAGATCATTCCATAATCTTAAAAATGCGCCAAAAAAATCTAGATTGTTAGAGAAACTCTCAGGTAAGAAAATTACCTGTTTCTTTTACTATTTATTATCACTGTTCATTTCACAGTTACATCGTGATGTTAAAATTTATCTATTGAATTTTCAGGGGTGAACATCGTGGTACGTCCTTTTGCAGTCCGGCCCGCAACAAAAGCTCTTAGAAAGAAAATATCAGTTTGCTCTCATTGTACTGTCAAAACTGCTACAGTTGAAGCCCTCTTTAGGATAGAAGGAGCAGTTTTTGTCAGGAAGTATTGTAACAAATGTTTACCAGAGGCAGAGTTTGAAACTGACCACTAAGGCAACGGTCTGCACAAAAATGATGAGATCAAATCATTTTTTGGCCCATTCAGTAGTTTCATGTTGTCATTAAATCCGCAAAAATCAGACTCTCTACTATTATCGTATCAAAAGAACTTGCAGAATATTGACCTACCGCTGCAAAGGCGTATGCGAGCAGTTTAAGGTGCAAAGGACAGCATTAGGGCATTACCAAACCGGTAACAAACGCTGTCAGACATGCGATATCTTTATGGCATTTCCGTCAATTCATTGTCCTTGTTGCGGGTGTAAATTCCGACTTAGACCGCATAATCGCGTCTTGAAGAAGAGATTGAAGGATATTCAAAAGCAAAAGGAAACAACAAGCCCCTCTCTGCGGTATCTTTAAACAATCTGGGCTCAAGCCTAACTAACCAGAATCTCTTCTTCTGCACCAATAGCGCTTCTCGCAGCTTCAGAACTAGCTTGGTTGAAGAGGAGAAAAGATGTGTGTGTTCTATTATGCATAGGAAATAAGTTTAGAACTATTAGCCTGCATATTGCCGTCTATGCGTGAAAATGCCAGCTCTACACCGCGTTTTTCGCTATAGTTGTAGGCAAATCGTTCGTCGTTGCCTATAGGTATCGCGCTTAATGGCTTATGACATGAAGGGCATCCCGATGGGTCAAACATTCGCGTATTTATTGCAGTTGCGCACCAATGGCAATCATCGCAAATAACAAATTGTTTTGGTTCTTGTGGTAACGCTGAAATGTTGTCATTTTGAATTTCCATATGCTCGCATTCCTTCCTTGTTTAATCGCGCATCCATTAGTTTTAAGTCGAGTGTAGGTTTAGCGCGTTCTTCTCTTCTGAAAAAATTCCGCGCGGCCCTTGCCGCGACTATTCTTCGTCGCCAACAATGACAATGTCTTTGATGAATTGCAATAATTCACCATGGTCTTCCAATCTGTAGTAGTTTTTCAGCTGGCGGATGGTTTCATCGTCTACAGTAAGATAAGTTGCCTTTCTGTCATTTAGCTTTTCAAACTCATTTGTTCTATTCATGTGTAATTATCGTCTTTATCCTAAAAATGACTTTCCTAAAAAATGAGGCTTCATTATTCGTCTGCCAGGCTCTCTTGATATTTTTGCATCACTTCCGTTGCGAACTCATCCTACAACTTTCTTCCGTTTTCTTGCATTTCTTGCATACACAGGATTCTTGCACTCCGGTGAAAGCCACTCGCGTATGTGGCTCTCCACGACGTGCACCTACCTACATGCTCAAAATGCTAGTGTACTGGTTCTTGCTCTCATATTTGCGGCAACTCGCTCTGTTGTTGTAGTGATGGCGATGGGGGTAAGAGTCCGGGCGTTGGCGCGACAACAGATATTTTGGATACTCCTACTTCGGACAGCGCAGAAGGAGATGATGATGACGACGGCCCACCACCTAGTTTGTCCCATACAAAGACTTTGATAGTATAGTCGCCAGGCTCATAGTCGCCTGCGGGCGCCCAAAGGCGTGAAGCAGTATCTGTCTGCCCAGCGTTTACCGTGCCTGCTGCCCAGTCAATGCTAAAAGTAACGCCGTCTTTTTCAACCTGCGTTATAAAGACATAGTTCTGTGGGCTGCTCTGATAGTTCTTGAATGTAGCCGAGATGTTTACCTGCTGCCCAGAGCTGACAGATGTCATGACTATGTTGTTCTGCAGCAAATTCATCGCACCATAGGTTACAAACCGAATCCGGTCCAGCGGATGTTGTACAAAGTGCGAGTCCGCATACGTAGACGTCTGGCCATCGGCAGTGAAGCTGCCGCCAGAAGCGGAGCCTCCTCCACCGCCCCCACCCCCGCCGCTACCACCACCAACAAAGCTGCCGCCTCCTCCGCCACCGCCGCCGCTGCCACCGCTACTACCGACAATTCTGTTAATGACATAGTCCTGCATGACGACATCTCCATAGTTGCCAGCGCTGTCCTTTGCGACGAACTTTAGTACCGCAGAGGAGCTTAGCGATATAGGTCCAGAGTATTTGGTGCTTGCCGATGTGGCGGGATTTGTGCCGTCTGTTGTATAGTAAATGTCTACTGCAGATTCGGTGGATGTCAGAGTGACGGTCTGAGCAGAAGCGTATGTGCCAGCTGGAGGCGAGGCTGTCACCGAGATATTTTTGCCGGTACTATTACTACCGCTGCTGCCATTATTGTTGCTGCTGCTATCACTACTATTGCTGCTGACAGTAAACGTGCTCACCCCACTGTAGGGACTCTTGTTCCCGTATGAATCAGATGCCCTTACCTTCCAGTAATATGCCCCATCAGCCAATGGCTCTGAGCTAGGAAGAGTATAGGTTAGTGCGTCAAGTCCTGTTTGCGATATAACGGCAGGATTTTCAAAGTCAGGATTGTCTGCGACGGCCAGATCATACCTTACTGATGGCGAAGCCAGGTCGGTTGCCTTTGTCCATTCAAACATCACTGCGCCGCCATTATTTACGATCTTGGAGTTGTTATCTGGAGACTGCAGCCTAGGAATTGACGGGGCCGTAGTATCTGTTATGGTAACCTTTTGTGTTACAGTCTTGGTGTTGCCGGAAGCGTCAGTTACATTCCAAGTGACGATGGTAGTCCCAACGGTAAAACCTCTGCCCCTATTTCCTCCAGATTCGGATCCTCCGCCAGGCGCGTCATTGGAGATATCCGGAGATGGATCCTTGTCGTCGTGCACCGCTGGCGGCTGTAATGAAACAGGCGTAAGAACGCCTGTAGCTTCCATTGTGATATCTGCCGGTGCGGTTATTATCTCAGGAGCAGTTGTATCAGCACTATTGTTATTATTATTGTCATTACCATTGGCAGGCGGTTCGGAAGGTGGTGGCGAGGGCGAAGGAGAACCACCATCAGCGCCACCATCATTATTATTATCAGCACTGCCCGTTGCCTGCGAGTACGTCCCTATCACATACCCATTTGACTTAATATTTTTTATGAGAGTGTCCAGATCCGCAAGTTCGCTGCTTGAAATCTGGTTTGTAGGGTTCTGGCTTGAATCCTTTACAGCAAAGTCCTGAGGGTGCAGTGTTACAACCGCATACCCGTATGAAGATATTGTCGAATCGATGCGATTTGTCAATGTATTCATTGAAGTCTTTGTTGGAGGCTCTGAATCGTATGTGTAGAATCCTATTACCTGTGGAAGGTGATAGATGCCATGAGAGTCTTTGATGTCTGAGTTTGGTATTGCCTTGTACACTTTGTTGCTTGCGCTGTCCGGGTTGTCTGGATCGTATATGCTTGGGAGCTCTTGGTCAAATTCCGCACTTATTATCTTCATATTCAGTGCTTGGAGCGCGGCGAGAGTGTCATCATTATAGGCATTGTAAGGAGGAATGAATACTATTGCACTGCTCCCCCAAAGAGAGGTCATCTTTTGGTTGGCCTGTTGAAGTGTATCACGTTGTTCTTGAGGAGTCAGAGTTCTATAATCGACGTGGCTCCACGCATGGCTTGCAAGTTCGAATGTTCCGGAATTCAGGCCTGCCCTTACCTTGTCTACCACTGAAGGGTCATTTCCGATAAAGTTCATAATTGTTCCAACGGTAAGTCTCTCGCCTTTTTCCATAAAGTGGTCCATGAGCGCAATTTGGACGCTGTTAATCCAGTAATCTTGAATGTCATCAAGCCTAAAGATCACGCAGTTGCATGCACCCGGAATTGTCGCGGCTCGAGCAGACAACGGTGCAGAAATCATGCCGAATACAATCAAGAACGAAGCTGCTATTGCAGGCAAAGTACTAGCGGCAGAAGGAAAAGAAGAGATGATTGCCTTCTGCTGTGTAGATTTACTGCTGCCGCCACTATGGCCACCTCGAGCAGAATTTGATGATGACGATAATGCTCTAGATGCTGCTGATCGAATTTTCACAGAACAAAATCACAGGATTTTCTATATACGAGAAAAGTTCATCTTTCTGCTTTTTTCCGAAGGATTTTCAGTCCAGAGCTGCCTCAGATGAATTGTACACAAGCGTATTAGATTTAACATGACGTCAAGAGTCAGTGGGCTGCAAAATCTAGGTCCTCTATAGAGAGATGGAAGGAGGAAGTGCACCCGGAAAATCACTAGAGCCAAATTCCCGTAGTAACAATTTTTGATGGTCGTCATGGTACAACTCAAATAGTATATTGACACACCTACAAATTTACCTAGCATTTACTCATAATTTTCTTCTAGCCTATCATCGCGTTGTTATTGTTACCCGAATAATCATCATCTCTGGAACAGAGACGCATATCTTCCACTCCCTTCATCCCGCGGGTATCGCAGTCAGCGCGTTGTCTGTCCACAGATGTTCGGTGGACCGCGACTCAGTCACGTCGAGAAAAGAGAGGGATTTTCAGATCCTCTCAAAAAGAAAGGCTGGCTACAGGAAGGACGAGTCTGCCAAGGCTTTTGACGAGGCGTACCAGCTGGCTCTACGGAAAAAGTGCGCTCTGTACGACTCAGTTTTTGTTGCGCTTGCATCCGATCTTGGTCTTGAGCTAAAAACATTCGACGTTGCGCAGAGGGGCCTCTCGAATGGAGATACTGTCGATTCATCGTCAGATTAAATTAATTCCTTCAAACAAAATGAACGTGATCAGTTGCATTGTTAACAGTACCGACTATTCTAGTAGAGATTTACCTACTTCTGCTGGCTCTGATCCCATCAAGCTTCCAAGAGGTACCGGAGAAGTCTGCAAGTTGAATCATTCAAACTTCCAAAGAAGAAGGAAGGATTTCTTTATTTTTCTGCTCTTGGGAGCAGCTTTGCAAACACCTTTATGCTCAAACGGCGACAGGCTTGCGATGACTAAGGCTCTCGTGTTTGTAAACTGTGACTATAGGACCTTGTCAGCGACAATAAGCGCGCTGCGAAAAGTAAAGGGAGTCATAGAAACGAACGCCACAAACGGTCTGTACGACGCAGTACTGAAGGTTAATGTAAGCAACGAAACCGAGTTAGGAAGAGTTATCAGAAACGTCGCAACTGTCGCAGGCGTGATTGGTATTGTGACGAGTATTGTAATGGGCGTCAAATAATTTATTTTTCAGCGACCAAGTGGCCAGTAGAAAAACTCTGCAAAAGACCTTATCGACTCTGATTTAGTCTGCCAGATGTCTATCCGTCCACAGGCTTTTCCAGAATCATTCCAGATGTTAGTGGGCAATCCTCTGGTAAAGAGCTCCGCAACGACTTTAAAGCAACTTGGATAGGACAGGGCGCCAGAGCGGGATAACAATAATGGGATGGCGGAAAATGATGATGACGACATCGGCGATGCAGCAGTTCCATTGACAGTCTTGACACAGTATGGCGGCTGCTGTTGCTCCAGTGGCAGTGTAGTAGTCCTTGTGGTTGCCCAGAATGCGTCGCCCTCGTCATCATCGTCGACCTAGCCCGCTCTGGCGCTATTTAGTCAATGATATTTGCTTCCTGGCTAAAGCTTTGTACAAAGTCTCCAGAATTTTCATAAGCTTCTCTCGCATATTTTGAGGTGTCAGGGCAGGATATGCGTGGGTAGGGCTTGGCTGGACAGCACCTCTCTGGAAGCTTGTGTTGCTCACGTCAATCCCAAATTGCAACTAATGGTATTGCCAGTCTTGCCTGTTCTGACACAATTATTTTTCTTCCTTTCTCGAACTTATGCGGATAATCGTCTATTTGGATTACTTTGCATTGCATTGGTCTATGCTATTTTCCCATAGGTTTGACGGAGCGGCATGAAAATATGGCATGGATGAGATACGTGCACGAACATATCGAGGAAAAACTAACCATTTAGTTCAGCGACGAAGTCGGTATCTCTTTGGCCGGCCGCCGGCGAGGCAGCAGCTACGAATGATGAACTTTCGCATCCTATATGAGCAATATTAAAATAAAATCAGCTGCTGACTTTAGCTATGGGGAAGACAGAAAAATTTACCGGATTAAACACGGACTTGGAAAGGCTAGCCAACAGGGTGCATGTATATCTACAGGAAAACGGGTTTGAGGTGGCGTTCTCAAAAGACCCGACAGAGCCTGCATCGTGGTTCTTTATTCAGGCAAGGAAGGCCAGCGCGCTGCGCACAGTCGCAGGAGCAAGAAGGAGCACCGACATAACGCTAAAGGGCTCCCCGAGCAATTTCGAGGTGTCAATCGGTACAGGCGAATGGGGCAAGAACCTCGTAACGTCTGCGCCGCTGTTCATAGTGCCAGTCATCGGGATAAGCGCCACCCTGGTAAAATTGTACACGGCCAAAAAGTTTGAGGACAACCTCTGGAAATACATCAAGGATCAGTCAAAGTTCCTTGCAGACAGCGCCATTCGCACCTCCGGCGAGGCCAAGCCGTCGTCATCATCTTCTGCTGCTGCCGTCGTCAACGTGGACAGCAGGGCGTACGACTGCGATTATGTCGAAGGCTGGCCGGGATGGAACGAGCAAGTCGTTGGAGGCAAGTTGGTCCTTTTTAGAGAAAAAGGCGGCAAGAACAGGCTTGCGTTCAAGGCGCCTGATTCTAAAGAGATTACGATACCGGCAGACAACGTCGTTGAAGCCAGCATAATCGCAAGAAAGAAAGGGTTGAACGAAGACGACCTGATGATACAGCTGACGTGCAAGGATGCAAGCAGCGGCAAGACCGTCAAGCCGGTGCTCAACCTCAACGACGACATCATACGGGGCGCCCTGGCAGGCATCAACGAGCTCGTGGGAGAGGACAAGGTGTTGAGGAGCTTTGAGCAGGTAAACGTGATGACAGAAACAAAGTACTGCACAAGCTGTGGCGTGCAGATATCAAAGGAAGCCAAGTTCTGCTCAGCGTGCGGCGTAAAGCAATAAAAAAATCCTCAATCTTTTTTTTAGGAAAACTCGGCTCATCATTTTGTGTGAGCCGTGTTTCAAGGCCCTTGTAACTTTTGGTATTCCTAGGGCATAGGCTTTTTACTAGTGTTGTTGGCGTCCTTTTTCTATCCCTGACCGCATTGGCTGCTTTTTGCTTTCCTCAAAATAAAAAGTAGAGTCTGCTAACAATATCGTTATATAATTCCTAGCTATTTATCCAAAAGTGGAAATGCCTACGGGGTCCGACGTCGAATTGAGGAGCTTCTGTGAGGCACTTTTGCTTAATCTCAAGGCAATATTAGGAAAACGTGCATATGCTGCTGTCATGAGACACATAATAGATGAGTACTTGGGATCAAGAGCACAAGAAGACATCTACACGGCAATTATGAAACGGCCTGACATTTTTGAAAGTGCAATGATAGACCTGCTGGGTCACGCGGGAAAGATTTTGCTTAGGCAATCCCTTGCAGTGACCACGCTTGGAGGCTTTTCGTATTCAAAAACCGGCGACTTGGCAAAGTGCATTGCAATTATCATCAAGAGCAAGAGGCAGTATTAGCAGCGACAAAGATTGGGCAGATATTGCCGTTTCAAAGGGACGGTGCATGGGGTTTATTCAGAGCGACCCGGCTGCCACAGCATAGGAGTGCGAATCCATTGGAACGCTGTCCCATATCTCTTCTCCTTGCTTGTTAGTATGTGTATGTATATCTCTACTGCCAAAGTATGCAGGCGTTGGCAGTGGCTCCTATTATGCTTCCACATCCGTAACTGCCTTCTTTTCTCTTTCAGGAAACAACATGCGGTTCATCTCTCGATAGTTAATCAAAAATCGCTTCCCCTTTTCTGTCGTACGGTAAAGGTTCTTGTCTTCTGAGATATGTTCCAAAAGTTGATTCTCCATTAGCAATGCAAGATATTCCTTTAGCTGCAGAAATGACAGAAATGCTTGGTACATTATCTTTGTCTTGTAGACTCCGCCTCTGGTCTGTGCTACCTCAAGAATCTCCGCTGCAATATCCATCCTGCTCCGGTACTTCCTCATATGCAGCTTTCGCAAGAAAACTTTAACGGGTTTTTGCTATCATGGGCTCGCCCTATACGGACAGGAGCTTTTTCTACTACCTTGGAAAATGAAAAGCAGGAGAAGAGAGGCCATAGGTTGCGCATCCGTAACAACAGCCGCAAACGGAACATCATCATTATCTTATGTTCAGTCGCGGCAGGCATCATAGTGCTGACAGCAGCAGTAGCGGCAGCAATTACATATTCCAAAGTCGATGTTACCCGTGATATCCCTGACCGTCATCCTCCGACATTGTTTGACCCCGACAAAAAAGAAATAGCGATGAAGCTAGTCTCTAGTGCTGAAAACTCATCCACCGATTGGCAGGCGCAGTACGCATACATTGAAGACATTGGCGACAACAGAGGCTATACTGGCGGAATCATTGGCTTTACTTCTGGCACTTCGGACATGCTAAAAGTGGTTCAATACTATACGCAACTCAAGCCGGACAACATCCTGGCCAAGTACATCCCTGCGCTAAAGAAAGTAGTAGGCACTGCATCCCATGAAGGACTCGACCCAACCTTTGTTGCTGACTGGAAGACGGCTGCAAAAAATGATCCCATCTTTAGACAGGCGCAGGATCACGAACGTGACACTGTTTACTTTAATCCTTCAGTGACGCAAGCGCAAGCCGACGGACTGGGAGCGCTTGGCCAATTTATCTACTACGACGCAATGGTTATGCACGGTCCAGGCGACGACCCTGTAAGTTTTGGTGGAATTCGTGCAGCGGCCATGGCAAAGGCCAAGACACCTGCTCAGGGAGGCGACGAAACCGAGTATCTCAACGCATTTCTCGATGCCAGAAAAGCCGCCATGGCGATGGAGGCTGCTCGCTGGAATACATCACGCATCGATACGGAACAACGCGTGTTCTTGCAGCAGGGCAACTTGGCTCTCGATCCCCCTCTTGTTTGGAAAGTATCCGGCGCCGATTATGCAATTTTGCAATAGATGAGAAGATTTCATTCTGACAGGGGCTTACTTTCGTTCAAAATTATCCCCTACAAGTGCACAGACGCACATGCACACCTTCAAAATTTGTCTATTCGCGGCCCACTGCTCCGATGATGATATATTTCTACTTCGTTTGCAGTTGGTCATGAACAACGTTTGATTAGGGACCACCCGACATTGAAGCAGAGCGTGGAAACTCGTTAATATCTTCTTGAGCAAGCTTTTCTATGACGCTTAGTTGCGGCCAGAAATCTTCTTACTTTTTATCATCAAATGACCCTCGTAAGGAGATGGGATCCCAAGGCACGATCAGCCTGTTGGTTCATGTGGCTTCTGATATTTCACGGGAGTACGGATGTGTGTTGCCCAGAAAATTGCTTGAAATGCAAGACCTATTGAGCAGGCATGTTATGCCGGAACACTAGGTGAAATAAAATTAATCACACGGTTGGGAGCAATGGTTTCATTCTACGGTCCAAAGTTGCGGGGAGATTATTTTACTGTTGAATAACAAAGATGAAGAGCCTCAAAAAGAACAGTCAACGGATGCTGCTGATAATACAAAAGGAACAAATCGAAAAGAAGATCCTACAAGGATTCACAATAAGGACACAACGCCTGCCTTTATTTCTCCTTCTGCAAAAAAACAGGTATCGTCCAAATTAAAATCAATTTTCGCGATTTTTGGTCCAGGCATAATCACGGGCGCATCAGATGACGACCCTTCTGGAATAGCTACCTATTCCCAAGTGGGTGCACAGTTTGGCTTTGGTATGCTGTGGATGGTTCTGTTTCTGTACCCTTTGATGACCGTCGTACAAGAAATGTGTGCACGCATAGGTCTTCTAACGGGTAGCGGACTAGCGGACATCATAAAAAAGAAGTATTCAAGAAAAGCAGTCTACCCGATTGCGAGTCTCTTGCTTATTGCAAATACGATAAACATTGGCGCGGACATTGGCGCCATGTCCGCATCTGTCAGACTGATATTTCCTCAAGTGCCGTTTGTTGCAGCTAGCCTTGCTTTTGCTGCATTTATTCTACTATCTGAGATTTTGGTACCTTATGAAAGGTACGTAAAGATACTAAAGTATCTCACTTTGTCGTTATTTGCCTATGTTGCTACAACCATCATTGTTGGCGGAAATCTAGAACAAGTTTTGACCGCGACCTTTATCCCTCATATAGAATTCAGTTCAGACTTTGCACTGCTGTTCGTTGCAATTGTTGGCACAACCATTTCGCCTTACCTGTTTTTTTGGCAAGCATCAGAGGAAGCAGAAGAAAACGTGGCTGAGAAGAAGATAAAAGATATCGGCAAAGGTAAGCCAAAAGTCTTAAAAAAAGATGTAAAACTGATGAGGGCAGACGTTGCGATAGGAATGGCCTTCTCTCAGTTGATAATGTGGGCCATAATTGTGGCAACAGCGGGTAGTCTACACGCTCACAACATAACTGACATACAGACCGCAGATCAAGCCGCCAAGGCTCTAGAACCACTTGTAAAGTCATTCCCAAACGCTGGCGTAATTGCAAAGACGATATTTGCACTTGGCATCATTGGCACTGGACTCTTGGCAGTCCCGGTCTTGGCAGGGTCATCTGGATATGCGTTGGCAGATGCCTTTGGTTGGAAGCAGGGATTAAGTAAGAAATTCAGACAGGCTAAGTACTTCTATTTGGTCATAGCGGCGTCTACAATTGTAGGTCTCTGGATAAACTTTACCAACATAGACCCAATCAAGGCGTTGGTATATACTGCTGTTATCAATGGTGTCGTATCAGTTCCACTTCTTTTTGTGATAATGAGAATCTCAAATGACAAGAATATTTTGGGAAGCAGGACTAATGGCAGAGTATCAAATATTTTAGGATGGGCGGCCTTTGTAGTAATAGCTGTCTCCGTTGTTGTGATGTTTGCTACATGGAATAGCTGATTGTCTTTTTTTGTGTTGCAATCCTCGGCACGAGAATAAATTATCCAATGTGAAGTGCCACTAGACTTATGCTCGGAAACTTCAGACAGAAAACGCTCGCAGTTTGGATTTCATCGAGCATCTTCGCAGCTTTAATGGCATTGGTATTGGCGCTATATCTGAATGCTCCATTGTGGGAACTTTGCTCTTACGAGATCTGTAAAGAAGTTCCCATGGTATATCCTTGATGATTAGTACATGGACTGGCTCTGACCGATTGACGTTGATTCCTTTTTAGCACCCATTTTTTGGACTCATCTTTTTACAACCTGTATATGTATATCTACACGACTCTCAAGTCAAACGGCACAAGAACTGCCAGTATGGCGCCAATGATCACCGGCATCAACTTGCGCATTCTAGCGTTCACTTTTGCTGCCTGCTCTTCCTTCTTGTGATCCACCAACCGCATCTGAAGCACCATAGAGACGAGGTTGTTCAAAAAGAGCGCATAGGCGACTATCATCACCTTGTCCAGGAGAGTGAGATAGCCTATAGGCGGAAGCTGGCTTGCGGCAGCCAAGTGCGCCGCTACTGCCGCAAGCAGAGTCGATGCGGCAAGGCCAATCCGTGGTGGAAAATTGGTTGGGCTCATCCAGAAGGCAAGCATCGCTATGGTCGTGATTATGATTACGGGAAATATCGTCTTTAGAAACGCAGACAGCGCGGCCCTCTGTATATCAAATGAAAAGATGTACCTTGAAAAACTTTGGTCTGGATATTGGTGGACTATGACGCTCTGCTCTGTCTTGCCAAGGCTCCATCCTGGCACATTTATCAGGCTGTCGTATCCACTTGCAATTGTATCTGGAACAAACACTTGTTTGTCGACAGTTTCAAACCCTTCAACTTCGACAGTGACCTGCTGCGTATCAAACGGGTAGTTTCTGAAATCCATATTCTTTAGGAAGGTCCCCTTCACCCGGACTTCGTAGTAATGGGGCTCTGTACGGCTTGGCTCTATCTTTGCGTTCATAGAGTTCATGAAATCAAACATTGGCTTTTGCTTTGTAAAATCTACAGTAGAATCAGGCATTGCAGATAGCCAAAAGTAAAAATCCAAATCGTATGAGCCTGTCTGAAGATCAACTTTTCCGATGTTGAGAAGATACACGCCGGTGGTGAGGCGCTCCGGCTCGGTGGTCAAAGAGGAAGTATTGTTGCTACTGCTACTATTAGCATCAAGACTTGTTTGTCCAAATGCTTGTTTCACAGGATAAGGAGAATTCGGAAATGCCAGGCTCATCAGCGGCATGGATGACGCTGATACTGCTACTAGTACCATTACAAGAAAGGATTGCAATTTCAGATGTGGATGCACCTGTTCTTCCTTTACGGTAATTCTACATAATATTAATCTACGTTAGAACCAGAAAATAGTTATATCTGTTTGAAAAGAAAGTCGCATACGCGACGTGGATGAGAGAGTTACGAAGGTTTCAACGGAAAAAGAATATCAAATGTTCAGTTACATATACCACCTTCTTAATAATGGCCCCGCCGGATGGCTTCAGTCTTGGGAGAATGTCCGGCGGAGCCTGCCACGATTCGAGTGGTTTCTGCTTATCGCTATTCCTTATAACAGTAAGGTACACATAGCAAACAGGTGCAAAGCTACGGCGGAGAATTATTCCGGCCTGAGCCCATTGTGAGCAGACTATTCAATCTCCATGTGTCTTCTTATGGCCTGCATTAGCAACACTGCGCCATCAGGACCAAAATGCCTCTGGAGTGCTTTCTCGATTTCATTAAGCGAAGAGCACGGATATTGCAGTGATATTCCTGCCTTCTCTAATTCTTCAAAAATGACTTGCCTAAATGTCGGACCGATTTTATCCAAAACATCTTCAAACGCTTTACGCAGTTTTCTGCAATCAGCCGAGCTCGACGTAGATTAGAATAGAAATTAACTCTATTTAAGGAGTATCAGAATAGATACTAACCACATCGAGACGGACGGTTTAACGCGAAACCTGCTCCACTATCCTCTCTTTCAATCGACTCATTCTATCAACGTTAGCTGTTTTTCCAGATTCTCTTCTATTCTCATAGGATTCAATTGAGGTCGCCCATATTCGTTGTAGTTTGCGAAACATATGCAATTGTTTTATAAGGTAATGATGATACAGTTAGGGCGGGTTTTGCGTGGCCTCTCTCAAAGTTAACCCATGCCACTCGCCTCTTCTCCGGCAATAGATGCATAGTTTTTGAAGCATCAATCTGTCCAATGTTTGTCCCGGCTTAAGCTTCACAAGCTCCTTCTTTCCACAGATGCATCTAACAAACCGGTACGTCACATCATTCGGTTGCTTTGCAGATATTTACGAAAGTGTGCCAAAAACTCTATAATAAATGCTCTAAAGCTGCTAATTCTATATAAGCGACGTACAGATGTTAATGCACTGATTTTATTATTGATAATAATTGATAATAGATGACGGTTAGTCTCTCTGCCCGCGCTCGTCGAACTGCATTTTGTCCGTACAACAGGGGCGGGTGCGGGCGTCTTTTCATCATTTAGATGACACGGCCTTGAACAGCGTGCGCGCGCGAATAGGTAAAAGAATTGGAGATCAGGGGGTGCGGGTGCATTTACCGGGTCTTTGTCCGCAAATCCATTGTATTTTCCTGCGAGGGTCTCTCTAAAAAAATGAAAAGGAGAGGAAAAGGCGCCCACGATGAGATGCTTTTCCTCCCTACGCACGTTTGTTTTTCGCCTTTTCAGTAGATGTTGCCTATATGTGGGCATATGTCAGAAGAGATTTCCAATGTGTAGATCGCCGAGAGGTACAACTTCGGGCGAAGAGACTATGCTTCCGGTAGTCGGGTCCACCATTATCTTGTGGAGAGTACCGTTGTCAATGTCGGCCACGGTGATTTCGTACACAAATGTACCACTACTTCCTCCTTGTTGTTGCGCTGCCGTAATAGAGCCGGCAACTGCCATTCCATTCTGGACTTGGTTTTCTGCCACATCTGCAGCGTCAATTAGAGTTTTGGTTGCGTTGTCAAACCCGGTAGGCAATCCAAGTGTGTCAATTGGAAATGCTGCGGATTTCGAGAGGACTTGGCCGCTTGCCGGATCAACAAAGACATTGACTGCGGTGTCGGTATTGGTGTCCGCTACAGTTACGTTGTAGACCAGGCTGCCCTGCAATGTTCCAAAGTGTGCTGCCATAGTTGCCGAGTTTGGCACCTGGTTTTCTGCGGCACTTGCGGCATCGATCAATGTTGCGTTCAGATTATCATTTAGAAAATCCTTTGCTGCTTGTACGAGGCTTATTGTTCCTCCGGTCTGGTCTATAGCCGTTGCTGCCGGATTTGGCGTAGCCTGCGCGAAGGCAAGCATCGGAGATGACAGTGCTGTTGTCGCTAATACGGATGCGACCGCCAAGCCGACAACAACCCATAAGGAAGGGCTTGAAAACATTTTTCTTTTTCTTTTTTCTATAAGACTTGACATCGTCAAAAATCGGCAGAAAACGCTCTTAAGCCTTCAGTAAAAAGAGCCAAGGACAATTTCATATTGAATATGCAGAGTATTTTCTTAACAAGATTTCTTATCTGGTCTGAATACTATGGTATGGAGGCCTCATTTTACTATGAGGACAGGACATGCAGCATGATTGGAAACCGCATGAGACACGCTACCTAGCAGCAATTCCTTGAATCCTCCAGTTCCACTAATTCCCATTACAATTAGGTCAGCGCCGATCTCCTTCGCAGAAGCAAGAATAACCTTGGAAGGGTTTCCTTCCTTAATTATATAATCCATCAGTGTTGTCGCTCCAGTTCTTACCGCAAACTGTTGTTGAACGCGAGATTTTAGTTGCGCAATTAACTGCTCCCCTTCCTTTCGCAACGACTCGGTCAATTGCGCGGCTGGTACACCCTCTTCGCCGGCAACAGGAGGTGGGAGCACATGCACGACTGAAATGACAATGTCTGTTATTGTTGCCACTACCTTTGATAATCGCAAGGTATAATCAAAAGCCCTAGTAGAGTATTCAGAATTATCAACCGCGACAAGGATTCTTGAGAACGGCGCCGCGTTTTCTTTTATTTCTCGGCTTCCTCCCATTTATTATTCTCATTCTTAACATGGGATGGACCATTAATTATTCCTGCTGCATCAGATTCTATTTTTAGCGGTGGCGGCGAGGCTCCAAGGGCGATATCCTTACTTTGTATGGGCTACAATTGACTCACATGGTGACTAACAATTAGAGGAAAAAAGGAAGATGATGAAGCACGAGTCGCCAAGAACCACAATAATACAGACGACAATGACGGTGACCGCTCCACACAATTTCTGGCCAATGAAAGGACCTTTCTTGCGTGGCTTAGGACATGCATTGCAGTTATTGGATTGGGTTTTGTAGTTGCAAGGTTTAGCCTCTTTTTGCGCGAATTTGGATTGATAACAATGACAACGGAGAGCAGCAGTTCCACCCCCCAAGACTTGGCGTCCGTCCATTCTCCTTCATCTATGCTGGGGTTGGCCATGGTCGCACTTGGAATTATTCTTGCAGCATATGCCTTTTACAACTACAGAAACGCGCATCGCATTATAGAAAGCGGGGCTATATACGTGTCAAAGCATTCTATAATGTATGTAGCGACTCTCGGTTTGATCGTTTTTGGAGTCATAGTAATAGCATACTTGCTTGTGGTATCAGTCTAATGATAGTACCATAACGTTATCGTCTAATGTGCTAGCTAAAGCTGCATCAGAGTATTGGAGCAGTTTAGTTTTACCCGTCGGTCTTCTTAAAAATAGGTCGAACGCTAATATGCAGAACTGCCCAGAGCAGGTGTTATGTCTCCTGTCTTTACCTAAACAGATTTCTAAACTCTTTTAACATAACAGCCGCGTAACTAAAAGAAAGTGTCGCAGCGAACTTGGAAAATACTGGTAAATATCGCAGAGAAGCTACCAAGTTTGGTTTTGCCACTAAGGGTCATATCACTTGTCATTGTAGGCCTTGCGGGATTGTCGATTCTATCGATGGAAAATGTGGTTGCGTTTGCAGCCGTCGATGATTCTGGTGATGGCGGTAGCAATAACAACAACTCTGGCGCCAAAATAAAGACCGGCTGGGATGATATCGAGTATACTCGTGACTTGAATAACATCACGATGGTGAACTACAAAAACCTCTTTGGACTGAATATTGGCAAAGTCTACAATCCCAACTTTGTCGACAGCCCTGACTGGTTCCTTGGAAACTACGAAGACCATGGGGATTACTATCTGATACCTTACAACTACAACTGGCACTTTTACTCTAATATATCGGCTCCATGGTACGGTTGCGAAGCTCAAAGCAAGGCAATGCTTGTGATGGCTAAAGCATATAATGAGACAGGGAACCCCAAATACTTGGAATTTTCAAAAAAAGTATTCAACGGCTTTAATTCTCCCGTCCTAAACCAGGATGGATGGCTTTTGGGAGTGGCCGCAGAGAATAACAATGCCGCCATACTGAACAGCCAGTTGTTCTGTGTTGCAAACCTGATGACCTATTATCAATACACGGGAGACGAGCAAGCGCTGGCACTGTTCAAGAAGGGTGTAGACGTACTGGAGAAGAACATCGACGACCTAACGGTGCATTGTGGAACCTACTACTCTTTGTCTAAAGATAGGTTTGTACCGCACCAACAGCATCCTGAATACATGAAGATGCTGGAAAGGTTGTATTTGATGACAGGAAGCGACACGCTGAAAAATACGCTGGACAAATGGGAGCATGATTACTTGACATGCAGCGATAACAAAAACAACAATAACGGCAGCGATGCTCCACAAAAGGCATAGAGAGTTAGGCGCTGTCAAATTATCGTCGGATCATCTTTTATCTCACAATTGCACAGTCTGACGGATTCTTGGCAGTCTAGAGAGCCTGCCGCCGTCACCTTATATGGCATTTCTGCAATACAGTATCCGCATACATGGCAACAAATCCACCCTTGCTTCCCTTGATTTTCACCTTTGCCATCATGGCTCCCATCCTCTTCCTCCGCATGAGAAGAATGCGAAATGGAACAAAAATTGACGTACGGAAATCGATTGCATTTTCTGCAATCCTCCTTGGGTTTTCGGCTTTTGTAATAGTGAATTCATTTTCTATCGGCGTGCCGCAGTTGTACGCCCTAGTGTACGGCGCAGTTTTCGTGGGGGTGGCATACGGCTCTTACCATTATTCGAACAGGGTTCTCGACTTTTGGCGCACTCCGGACGGCTCGATATATGTGAAAGGCGGAGGCATGGTGCTTGCCTTTTACATTGCAGCCTTAGTAGCTCGCATAGCGATAAGCGCCACAATTGGAGGAGGCGGGCAGGAAGGATTCTCTGGTTCCATACAAGCGCTGCAGGTGGAGGCTTCACCTAACGCCATACTGGCAGCGACTATCGTTGACGGCCTGCTGATGGTCGGCGTGGGGCTGCTGGTCGGAAGAAACGCAAGAATAGTGCACCGTTTCCGTGCAATAATGAACGAAAAAGAAACTGCAAGACAGGAAGGGTGATCATCATCCTTTTGTTCTGGCAAGATACAATAGATTTTTTTGTCTTGACGCCTTGCCGCCCTAATCAGATGGAGGGCCCAAGTGGTCTGCATCCAGCCTCTTCTTTTGCTGCCCGGGAATAAATGACATCGTCAGGGTAGACTTTATTCCGTCTATCCTCCTGACCCTGTCCAGCGTCCTTGTCATCATGCCATCCGCGGAAAACTCGACTCTGACGATTATGTCAAAACCTCCATAGACGCCCTCGACATGGACGACGCCGGGTATCTGCGACAGCTCGTCTATCACCTGCTTCTCCACGCCAGGACGCGTATTGACGAGTATGTAGGCTCCAGACACTGGTAAAGAGTTACTCTAGCCGAATATTAAACTGTGTACGAAAGGGGTAATAATTGCAGTGCGGTACAAAAGTATAGGGATGAAAGAAGACAGTGTCACCAAGTGAAGCCATAAAGCAAGAGCTTCTTGGCTGGGAGGGAGTTACGATGCACGAGCACGATTTTGCGACCACCAGATTTTACGTATACGACATGGAAATGGGCCACATACACGGCGATGAAATAGCCGACTTGGAATTCCCAGCCAGAATCAGCAAGAAGCTCGTATCCGAGGGAAAGGTGATGCCCCACCACGTTATTCCAAAATCCGGGTGGGTGAGCCATGAAATCCAAAAGCCCGAAGACGTAAAGGCGGTAATAGACCTCTTTTCTTTGCAGCACAAGCGCCTGATAAAGAGGAAGAAATGAGATCTTCAAGTCCTGGCGAAACAGCTTCTGCGCTTTGCGCAGATATACATAAGTAAAACCGCGCGGATGCAGGCGAGTGCAGAAATACGAGTGGTGAGTAAACCGCATAGTGGATGAACCCGATGAAGATGATAAAGACGACGGCAAGACTACTGACCGTCTCCTGAGAGACTATGATACGGTACTGCGCGAAAGCGCGCTTTTGACCACGTTTTCAGGCATCCTCTTTGGTTTTCTCCTAAACATCTCAATAAACGTCCCCTCAGACTTTGATGTCGTAGACAGGATTATTCTCCTCGTCGCGCTTTATTCCATAACTGTGGCCGTATTTCTGTTCATTATGCCGGTGATTTATCATCACCTAGAGTACCCCTATACCGACTTTGAAAAATTCAAGAAAAGGAGCCACAGGTTTATGCTGTTTGGTGTGGTCCCCGCGATAGTCACGCTGTACCTCGGCCTCGTGTTAGCTCTCTTGCCTATGGTGGGAGACCTTTCATTTCTTCTTGCGGCGATACCGTACGTGCTGGTCTACATCTTTTTCCGGAAAAGAAAGTGAATCACGTCTTTGCAGGGTTCTTTTCCACCAGCCGGGTAACAGGCTTGCCGCAGTTGCGGCAGCTTCCGTCCCTGTGTTCGTCTGCCGGCTGATTGCAGTTAAAGCAGTAAAATTCGCAAAAAGTCACGCTTCAGCTATAGACATTATGGATATGTAAAGGAAGCTGGACCTCAACAGTCATGCAAACTTTTTTTGTATCTAATATTTGGTAATTCTACATGCGATGTGCTTTTATAGAGACTTGTTCTCTGTGCAGAGTGGTAGGCGGACAATGTTGACAAGGTACTCTAAAGACGAGTTTCCAGAGATCATTTATGACGACAACGGAGTGTTCCTGTACGCGCTGCTGATGTTTGTGCTGTCGCCGTTTGCGGCCTTGCTCTCCAAAACAAGGCTGGCATGGCACGTGTAAATTACATATGCGGTACAAATGTGTGTGTCTGCGCATATTCTTCTTCTTTCAAACCGCGACAAAAGCCTGCTTGGGCTTTTTGCCGTCATGCCTCTGCAAACAGAGATTTCTCTACATCGGACATGCTGCGGTATTCCCTGTCTGGCAGCGTGCCTATCATGTCCACTATGGCTTTCGGATCATCAAGGCCGGACTCTAGGACACGCCTCTGAGCATACTCTTTTAGATCGCCCTTTTTCTTTGGAAAATCCACGCCGGCGAGGGCTTTTGCAACGGCCGCAGCCGACGTGGCGCTTGTTGCCGCAGCCCTCCCACCCCTTTTACTTGGCGCCTCGCTTTCGGCAACTTCCTCTGCGCTCCTGATTCCCTGCCTTTTCTTTACCTCTCCCAGCGCGATTGCAACTTCTGCGGCGTCTCGGTATGTGCGGCTCGGAAGCGATTCTACGAGTTTTTGAAGCTCGTCATCGAGCGGTTCTTGCCGCCGCGATGCGTGGGCCGCAAGCTCTTCTTTTGTGCTGGGATATTGTATGCCGGACAGCGCTTTTTCCAAGTCCGCGGCGGACGGCGCCCTTGCAGGGTGCGCCGTTTCCATGTGCCTTTCAAGCCGGGACTTTTGCTCAAAGCCATCTCCACATATTTCGCACTTGAACTGTGACATTTCTATCTACTATCCCCTCACCTTATCTTCCCAAGGGCTTTTTCCACGTCTGCCATGCTGTTGTACTTCTTCTTTTCCGGCAGCTCGCGTATTGTCTCTATAACGCCTTGCGCATCCTCCATCCTTTCCGCGTTTGCCTCGGCAATCCTGACGAGCTCATCTTTTCCCTTTGGAAAATCCATGCCGGCGAGTATCTTTGATAGCGCTGCGGCAGACGGCGCTCTTGCCGCAGCCTTGCGCCCTCCTGCCTTTCCTCCTTTCCTCCCAGGCGCTTTTTTAGCCGACAAATGCTTGACTTCCATTTCCTTTGATGACGACGACTGCATCTCTTCTTTGCCGGGAAACTCGCCTTTCAGCAGGGACTTTAGCGGGACCTGGTCCTTTCTGATCTTCAGCTCGTTGAACAGCTCGGCAGTGTTGGCCGTCTCTTTTTCCTCGTTAAAGTCGATGCCCAGCTCTTCTTCGACATCTCCTTTCCTTGCGCCGATAAGCAGCACTTGAGTGTTTTCGTAGTTCAGCAGGCCGGGGTCATCCACATTTATCCACCGCCTGTCTCCGAACTTTTCTTTCATGCGCTGAGAATACTCCGGCTTTCTCTCCTCAAATGCCTTGAAGCCGGGCACCTGTACGTCCGGGTTCTTGACTGAAATGATATAGCTTGCCTCTTTCCTTATCGCAAACTCGCTCTGCGTCGGGCCGGGCACCGAGGGCAGTTCCAGGACGTATGCAAGCTCGGTGTGATTGTCATGCTTCACTATGGAATACTTGCCTTCGCCGGCCGGCGTTGCAGGCCCTACGGTCCTTTTGCCCTTTGTTTCCGTTTCGTACTGCACTGGGAGCAGCTCCTTTCGTATGTCTTCTGCGTTTGAGGTGGTAAGCACGTTGAGCGCCCAGTTTCTTTCCTCTGAAGTAGACTTGCCTTCAACTATTTCTGGCAGCTGCTTTTGACCCAGAACAAAGAGCCTCTGTTTTCCTTCTTCCGGCGAGGTGACCATGTAGAACCTCTGCGTGTCCTCTATTCCTCTCACTTCCTCCTTGCCGACCTTTGGCCTGTAAAAAAAGAAAATGTCTCCTTGCTCTATAACCTGAGATCGTTCCTTCTCGGCCATTCTAAAGGTTAGTAAAAATAGAATAAATGAGTATCTTCTCTCTGCATCATTTTGACTTAGCAGTCTGTACGGAAGCAGTTTTTGTCGCTAACTCGTGCGATTAACAATCCACAGCAATATAGCAGCTCTCATGCATGTGACAAAAAGCGCATTATTGTTGCGGCCAGGCTACGCCTTCTTTTTCCATCTCTTCTTTCTCCCGTCTCGCCAAACTATCCTATAATAAAATGATCTATCGTGCTGATATATCATGCCGATGATCTGACTACTTGGTATCATGGTTGAAAAACATGCTCCAAAAAGCGAGTTTGACAAGAACGACATCTTGCTTTTTGTAGCAATCGTGGCGTCAATGTCTGCCGGCGTCCTTGTACCTTCTGTGGGGCGCATTTTTCAACCCTACCTGCTCGTATGGCTTGGCGGCCTTTTGTTTCTAAACCTCATACGCATGGATCTTGGTGAGCTTGCCTCAACATTCAAGGCCCCCAAAACGCTTGCCATTCTATCGATAACCAAGCTATTGGTATTGCCATTTTTGATGTATACTATTACAAAAATCGTCTACGAGCCGTTAGCAATTCCGGTGCTATTATTGTCAGGCGTTTCAACCGGTCTTGGAGCACCGTTTGTGATTAATGTTACTCTGGAGGGAGAAAAAAACAAGCGGCAACTGTCTTTGGTCGTTGCAATGGTAATTGTTACGTCTCTTGCAGTCCCGTTTGTGCTTCCCGCCATCGTGTATTCATTGCTTGGCAACTCGCAGTTCAAGATACCAATACTGCAGATGATTTTCATGCTAGTCACCGCGCTCTTTACACCAATTGCTGCTGGCTGGTTTGTAAAGAAACGGTGGCCTACAGTCGCCAAGAAAGTTGACAAAAGATCGTTGCCAGCGTCCATCATATTTATCGCCCTCATCAATTTCGGCATCTTTGGAGAATTTTCAAATTACTTTTTCAAAAAACCCGAGTTTTTGTTTGTCGAGATTACTGCTTCGTTTATCCTCTTTGCAGCATATAGTGCGATAGGCTACTTTACCGGTCGTATTGCCGGTGGCAAAAAAGGGAACAGGAAAGAATTGATTGCAACAGGCATAGTTGTAATGAGTTATGTGAATAATGTCTTGGTGGTTGTTTTTGCCTCTCAATTCTTTGGCCCGAACTATGCAGCTCTTGCCGCATTTTATAACCTGCCATATTATGGACTGATACTGCTACTCAAGAAACTGATCATTGCAGAACAACAGGCAAAGAGCGTCTCATAATGCATATAGCGCATGATGACGAAAAGTATTGTAGCGATGCACATCTTATGAATGCAAAACTTGTCCATGACGATTTGAACGCAGGCGGAGGAAGCGAGTATCTGGCGCTCTGCACCATCAATACGCTAAACGAGATGGGTTTTCAGGTTGATCTTGCATCTTTTACACAACCCAACATCAACGAGATAAAGAAAGATTTTGGAATCTCGGACCTGTCGATTAGAAACGTAGAGAGGATTGACATATTTTCCCTTTTGCAGGCAGACTCGCACAGCAAAGCAGCCGCAAAGGTATACGGCGACGACAGCGGGTATGATCTAGTAATAAACACGCATGGCGACCTCTTGCCGTACTATAATAATAGCGACGACAGTAGTAGGAGAAGGACAGATTCAAGAAGAAGAAAAAATTTCATTACATACTGCCACTTTCCGCTTTTGCCGCAACTTGTAGACGAGGGTAATGATGATGGTGGCGGTTATATGAAATTCATAAACAAGTGGACATCGCAAGACCACCTGACTGCAGACAAAGACCCGGGGCGCAAGATGCTGGCAAATGCCCGCAGGATGTACGACGAGATGATGCGGCATGCAACCGTCGTCCTTACAAACTCTCAATTTAGCGGAGAGGCAATAGAGCACCGGTACACACAAGTCAAGCCGGTAGTTGTGTACCCTCCAGTGGACGTGAAAAAGTTTCATGAGGTCTTTACCCATTCTGGCAAGAGGGAGGAAAATTCGATACTCGTGCTATCGAGATTCAGTCCTGACAAACAAGTTGAAAATGCAATCAAGGTTGCTGGCATACTGAAGAAAGACAGAGAAACCATCAATGTCAAAATGACACTTGCAGGAAACATTTCGAAGGACGACCAGCAATACCTGGAGACGCTAAAGCAAATGATAGATGACAGCAACCTACAAGATAATGTCCACATTGAAGTAGACGTGAGTTTTCCGCGCCTACTTGAATTGATGAAGCAGTCAAGGGTATTTCTGCATCCGTTGGCCGGCGAGCCCTTTGGGATAGCCATAGTGGAGGCAATGAGCGCGGGGCTCATCCCGGTAGTGCCTCGCGTAGGCGGCAACACTGAATTCGTGCCAAGCGAATATCAGTTTCACAATCTTGAAGAGGCTGCCGACATAATTGCCAAAAGAGCGCTGGCGTCGTCTGATTCTCCACAGGAAAGGTCAAGGATGGGAGAGATTGCTTCAAGATTCTCTGTCAGCAACTTTAACAGGAATCTAAAAAGCGTGATAAGCGCTTTCTTGGCTGCTTCTTCTGCCGCCGCGGCACCAAAGGAAGAAGAAGGAAAAAGGCGTGCGGAATCAGCTTGATGATCACCTTGCGACCTAGGTGCTTACTTTTCTGTATGCCTCAAGCCGGTTGTGCTTTGCTGCTTCCTGCAATATCATAAACAAGACCTGCTCCGACATCTTGCTTAGCTTGCCAACATCTTCCCTGTAAGCGTCAAATGAGGTATGCTCTTTTTTGCCCATGAATATCTCCTTTACCTTATGTCCCAATACTGCCACTTCGATAAGAAACCAGACGTCTATTCCCCAGCCGTCAGGAGGGTTTCTTTTTAGTAGATCTGCCCAGACTCGCATGTTGGCACAGACTTCGCCGCTAAGCGGCTGCTCAAAATTGGACAGCTCTGGGAAAAAAATCGAAATCATGGGCCTTGCTATCAGTTTTGTTACGGCTGCGTCTTTTGGATGCCGCTCATAAAAGCCTCTTGTCATATCGTATCCTTGCTCCACTACAGGCTCTACGAGTGTGTCTACCCATTCGCTTGTAAGATTTTTTATGTCTGCGTCCAAAAAAAGCGCCGCACGCGCTCCCATCTTGTCAGCTTCCTGCAAGCCTGCCTTCATTGCTATGCCTTTGCCGGGGAATTTGCGCTCGGGCTGCTCTATTGCAACAGTCGCGCCCGCTTTTTTGGCCAGCTCTACGGTGTTGTCGTTTGAGAAACCGTCTATGACGATAATGCTTGGAGCGTACGAACTCTGCTTTACATTCGCTATCGCATTTTCAATAGTGCGTGCGGAATTTTTGGTACAAAAAATTACTGCCACTTTTTTATTGTTGCCGTTGTTGGAAAAAGATTCAGCCTTTGACACATGAGATCCTATGAGCACCATCACAGTTAAGCGTTAAGGATGCTGCAATACAGAAAGAGAATGGATGCAACAACGATCAAACCAAGGATAGAATGACGGCAGGATAACCCGTATAACTGATGATTGAAAAAGTACCAACAGATGCTGCTGAAAGGGCAAGAAATCCATCCGGCGCTGCTAGTGATAGACGTTCAGAACTGTTTCGTGTCAGAAGGAGGCTCGTATGATATTCTAGGGATAAATATCTCTGATTATAACCGCGCGTTGCCAAATATCCGCAACATGATCGATCTGTGTAGAGACAAAGAGGTTCCTGTCTTTTACATGATGGCCGTAAGAGAGCCATCCGGCGTCGACCTGCTTACAAAAACGCACAAGTTTCTGCCTAAACCGAGAGAAGAGAGAATCAATAGCGCTCCGATATCCGTGAAAGACACATGGGATGCCGACATTATCGACAGCATCAAAAAATCCATAGATACGTCATCGCCAAACGTAATAATAAAACGAAGGGATTCAGCCTTTTTCGGCACGGATCTTGACAAGAAACTCCGTGATTTAAAAATCGACACCGTCTTCATCTGCGGAGTAGATACGTCGATATGCGTTGAAACTAGCCTGAGAGATGCTTTCAATTTAGGTTACGATGTGATACTTGTTTCTGACGCAACTGCGTCAATGGAGGCCAGGAGGTACAAATGTACTTTGGAAGATGTCCAGAATTTCTTTGGTCTAGTCCTAGACAGCAAAAGTCTTCTCAAGGAAATTGGACAGCAGGTGCCAGAAAAGGACTACTACTATCATCATCTTTACGAAAAATAGCAGGCAGCGTGTGTTGCCAGCGAGTTTTGCGTCAGGAGAGAAGATCATATGTATATGCCAGCTGCTAGCCGTACATCATCGATCTTCCCGCTGGATATGGCGTCGTTTGTGCTTCTTCCTGCTGCCTAAGGCTTGCTATGGTTTCTGTCAGCCTGCGTTTGATCTCTTTGCCCTCCTTCAAAAGAGGATTGACGTCTAACTCAAGTGGAATATTTGGCATTTCACTTATCGTTTGGAGCAATAGCGCCGCTCCCTCGGGGTCAGGCACGCCACTGGCTGTCGGGACAAGAACTGCGCTGCAGGCCATATCGCGTGACAGGCATGACGATAGCAGCCCTGCTGACATGCCTGTTATCAGAGTGGTCTTTTTGTGATGGTAGGAAGGAGAGAATGAGGATTTTAATTCATTATTGTCATCATCATTGTTATTGTCATCACCTGATGATGCTGGAGCGGATGGTAATGATGATTGCTGCTGCCGCTGGTTATCAGAATGGCTGGTCAGAACCATAGATTCCCGGTTTTTCGCAGGCCATCCGTTGACGGGTATGCCGTCAAGGGTTATCACCTCGCTAATCCCGTTGTTGATTGCCCACGACACCACTAGGTCCATGATACTGTGAATTCCATCCGGCATCAGCGGGGCTTCGCAAACTATGACGTATAGCGAACCCTTTTCATCGGCATAAATGCGGAAGGGGTGTCTCAGTTTGTCGCCGATGTAGGTAACGGTAGGCAATATGAATTCCGAGTCGACAGACGCTATCTGGTGCATGTCAGCTCTTTCAATTATAAAGTTGGCCGATATAGAACCCACAAGCCCCGTGCCGGGAAAGCCTGCAATGAGCGAAGGACGTAAAGAGACGCGCCTTTTTGAATTTGCAGTATTATTATTAGCAGTAGCCCTGACGCGCAAGAACTGCTTTATTCTGGTCTTGCCGTCATAAGATTCGTGAACGGTTGTCTCGCTTGCAAATCCTCTTTTAGCCATATCCGTGTGTATGATCTAGGAAGACAAAGTATTTCTCTGTTAGCCGCATCGCCAATTAACCCGACAAGCTTTTTTTAATATTGTAAGGTTGTACAAAAAAATTTTGTCGTTGTTGAGAGTATCTTTTCACCTGCTTACTTTAGGCGCTCTTCTTTTGCTTCCTTGGCAAGTGCTTCTCTTAGCATCTGTACGTGCCTTTCCTTGTCCTGCTTCATCGTGTTCCATACTTCGATGAGATCGGAGCGGTTATCCTTGTTAGCATCATCAATGTACTTGTCGACGGTAGAATAGAGAAAATCTGCATCCTTTTCGAGAGCTCTTATTATGTCGTATGTAGAGTTTGTAAGCTTGGTAGTTTCGTGCTTGGCCATCATGTCCTTAATATGCCAATTATAATCTAAAACAGTTGTGAACAAAAAGGCGCGAGCGCCTTGTAGAAAGCAAGCCTTGGCAACGGTCGGGGTCAGTTTTCGATTGTCTTTAAGGTTCAAACAACCTATCTTAGCATATGAAAGACGCGCAATGGAACGGTACTGATTCCAGCGACACGGCTTCGTGCCCGTACCGCGTCGACTTTGAGTGCACACCGGCCCCTGCAGAGTCACTCAATTCGCTTGAATCTGGAAGGCTGGTGCTGACGATAAAACTGGGCGGCGACGAGAAGAGAGAAAAAGAGGTCAGGGCAGTCGTAGTGAAACTTGTCAACAAGGCAAAGCAAGAACACTTGGACAACGTGGAAGGGTCAAGCAAACTGAAGCGCAAGACCTCGCTTTTGGCTAGCCTTGCACGCGACGGTGATCATTCAGGCTGGTGGGCAGGAGTAATAGGGATTCCTGTCACTTGGGTGGAAGGGGGAACCATCGATTACGAGAGGTCGGGATCGTGGCATCCAAAGAGCAAGAGAAACTTGTTTGCGCTAGAGATCACGTACACGTTAGACGACGGAAGCAACTGTACCGCCCACTTTGATTCAGAAGATGCGTACCACTGGGCAGTAACACGCTAGACAACCTCACGGGAAGTCAGGAAAAAGGGGCACGGCGGGGATATGCAGGCTCTTGCCGCGTCTGGCAAATCGGTTCAGGCCGGTCGGTCAGCCAGTCATTTGTTTTTGTAATACTTTTCGTCGATTTCGTTTAGCGTTTTCCTCACTTTCTCTGGATTCTCTGCAAGATCTTTTAGGCTCTTGGCAAGCAGGTCGATCTTTGCTTCCATTCTGTCGCTTGATTCCTTGGATTGCGGAGATCCAACGTACAATAGAAACGAAAGGCCCGCGACCTGCCATATCAGCTGCAGGAATTCAGATTGCCAATTTTCCATCGTGTCGCGCACAGTCTCGTAAATGTAGCCGCTTGTCTCTATAGGCTGATTGTGCTCCCGCTGCGCTTGGACGTACGCAAACCATGCAAAAGTCCAGTGAACGGCTAGACTGACAAGGAAAAAGCCGAGTGTGACCCATAGGTACCCTCGCTTGTTCTTTTTGAAAATGTCTAACATGAAGTAGTTATGCAATTCTGAATATAATGAGTCGCGTAGTTTTTTTGAAAAGCGCAAGAGACAGAAAAATATGCAAAGCTACCGGTCGCACCGGGAGCTCTGCACCGCTTGACTGATTTTATTTATTTTACGAGCTCGTACCAGCGGAGCCCTGCTCGTATTCGTCGCCGGTCTTCCATGCGCCCGCCGTTCCCTTTGCCATTCCCTTGCTCCGGGCTATTTCCTTTGCCCGCTCCGGGTCGGTCCCTTCCTGACCCTTTTCAACGATCTTTTGGTCAGAGGAATCTCGCTGCACGGCAGTGGGCTCGTGCTCCTGTATCTTGGCAGGAGTCATCGGCTCTTTGCCTTGGGAATCTTTTAGCGGATCACTTTTCTTTTTTGCTGTGTCAGTTCCTGCAGCACCTTCTTCATATTGTCTTTTTTCTTCTGACATGTGGTGACTTGGAAGCCATAGTATTAACGAGTTAGCAAGATTTGCAACACAGATTCCAATAAATTGAAATGTACAAGTCTATAGTATAGACGCACCATAGAGGTTATCCGGGCCGACTGCAGCCGCTTATGTCCAGCCGATGAAATTTTGATTTCTGAGATGCGCAACTGCACCAACGGCTAGTTCTTGTTCGCAATCACGAGCCACAGTTTTGCGTCGTGCAGTATGTCAGACTCGGGATAGCAGTTCAGGACGACGCCGTTTACCGCCTTTTCAAGCTTCCAGTTCTTGCAGCTGGTGTTGTACTCGTCTTTCGTGCTCATCGATGGCTTCCAGCCAAAGGCTTCGTTTATGCCGCCATAGCCGTGGCCTCTTTCCAAGGTTATCGTTCCGGCTGTCGGATTGTACGAAATCAGCGCATAGAGGGCGTTTGGGTACAGGTATAGGACGTTAGGGTGGCGGGTTATCGCGTCAAACTCTGCCTGAGTCACGTACTCGTTGTGAAGGACTATGATCTTTGAGTAGTTTGTCAGAATCGAGGGGTTTTTGGCGACCTGCTCGTCGGTCAGCACATCGCTGATTCCAAGCGACTCTATCTTCTTTAGGGCGTTGTTGCTTCCTGCGTATTCCATCGTGCCCGTGCGCTCTCTTGGGTTCAGCGGCACCGTCAGGCAGCGTGCCTTGCAGTTTCCCCGGTAATAATCGTAGAACCCGTGGGGCTGGTAGGCTGCAAAAGTGAATGTCGGCCTGATAACCGCGATGAGCCGGTGAGGGTGATGAGACGAAAATGGCACCAGCACGAGGAAAATTACCAAGGCGCAGCAGACGGCGCCAAGACCAAACAGGAATCTTTTCTCCATGGATCAGCGCATCATCTACGTTAACTACGCTTGGAGCCAATTAATGCCTGCCTTAACTTCGTTAACTGAAAAAAACCAAGACAACCTGCATGTACTTGCCCGGTTGGTGATAAGTTAGCTTGGATTTTTACGGTACACAAAGAGGCGACGTACAGTCTATGACGAGCGAACTTTGCTTTTGCTGGTAGGCAGCCACCAGTACGTCGCTCCTCTCATGCTTATAGGCGATACGGTGCTTTACTGTTCATGTTCGATCTCAGGTACAGTAGCGCAGTTGCTGTTGTAGTCGCTGCGATTCTTGTTACGACGCTGTCCGCGGCGCCAGTCCAGAGCGCGTTCTCGCAAACAACAACGTTCAACCCCCAGCCGGGCTACTCCCAGGCAAGAGAAGACCCCTCGTATGCGGTCAGGATTCCGTTCACGGACCTAGGCGTTGCGCCATTCCAGCCTACAACGATTTCAATACCAACCGGCATGACCGTCGTATGGTTCAACGACGACCAGTCAGAGCATTCTGTTACTGTGGAAAGCTCCGCCCCGCAAGGGGCCGCGTTTGACTCGGGATTGATAGCCCCCGGAGGCTTTTTCACGCACACGTTCAGTGTGCCGGGAACCTACGATTACCACGACAGCACAAACCCGTCGTCAAAGGGTAGGATAAAAGTGGGAAGTGGTTTCGAGCAGGGAAGCAACATGGATATGCTGATTGGCGGAAACGCGCTGCCGTTTAGCCCGAGCAAGCTGGCAAGGGTGACGCTGTCGTTCGTGCCGCACGAGAGCGCCGCCGTAATCCCGCCAGATCTGAGTCTCACGTACAACGTGACCATTTCGAATTCAACATCGACCCTTTACAGCGACCAGTTTGACGATTCAGACGGCATACTGGACTTGGAGCTTGTGCCCGCCATATCAACAACGAACAGCACCGACCAGTTTGTCAGCTGGGGGCCTGACCTAACGGACAACGAAGGGGTCGCAAGCGACGGCGCGTATCACATCCAAGGCCCCGTGCTAATAAACGATGATACATACAACATCCGAGTTTCAATAGTCGCAGTAAACGATGCCGACCTGCCTGCCCCTGTCTCTGATACGTTCGCGCTGCCTCCGGTTGGAGCGCAATAAAATAATAAAATGCAGAGGATATTCTGCGGCGGCCTGCAGCTTCCGCGTTGCAGGCTCCACCTTTTTGTTTTTACACTTGCGGCCGTACACGCATATTTTGCTATTTCTTTAGGTAGTACAGCGTCCTCTTGCCCACCTGCTTTTTTGCAACATTGTGCTGGCTTTCTACCATCTTTCTTATCACGGGCAGATAATTGGGAACATAAGAGACGCCGTCCAGGAGCGCCGAGAGGGTTTTTGGCGTGTCAGACAGCTTTTTGTTCGCGTTGTCCATTATCTCTTTCTTTTTCATGTCGCTCATGTGGTATACTACTGCTGCTGCGCGTCCCGAAGAGGAAGGCGCCTGCTTCTTGCTTGCTTTTCGCTTGACCTTTACCATCTTTATCCCGTTTGCCCTAAACTCCCGGCCCTTTTCTCTTATGGCAGCGTCAAGCTGCCTCTTGATGTCATCAATCTCGTCCGGGCCCAGGATTATTTTTTGTCCGTTTTTTTCTATCTCTATAGAGACGGACCTTGTTACCTTGACCATATGCTTCTTCTTATGACAACATTCACAAAAATTGCTATAAAAACAGGCGGATTGAATATCTATAGGAAATCGGAGATATTTGCCATATTCCTATAGGCATGCGGCGCGAGGCAGGCCCGTACGTGTCATTTGCAAGCTTGCATATGCAAAACCATTACGCGCCGAGGACGGTACGGAACATCAACTTGCCGTAGGGTGTTTCTCCCAGCTGCGCTCTGAGGTCGTCAAGCTTGGCGGCAAATTCCTTTCTCTGCCCTCCTTCCAGCTCCTGCCGCAGTATCAGCTCTTCTTTCACGGGCGTCTTGTCTTTCAGCTTGCCAACCGCGGGACCAAATGACCGGGCCAGAGCTTCAAGGAGGTCGAAAAGGAGAGAGTATTCGACGAAAACCATGACGCCAGAGCCTGCCGCGCCGGCGCTGTGCCCCGGCGCGGCAGCAGCTATCGCGTCTTTTTCTTCGACCGCAAGCAGCTTCAGCCTGCCTTTTGAAGCCAAGATGCCAGGTTCCTGCAAGAGCCGCATCTTTTCAAGGACTGCCCTGCCAAACGCCACCAGCTTGTACAGGTCGGTCGCCTGTTCGATCTCCCTTGTCTGAAGCAGATCCGTTTCTGCTGCTGCCGCAGTAGCCTGCTCCTTGTTGTTTGTATAGTATATCCTTGGGCGGATTGTCGGAGAAGCAAGATTGACAGTACGCGTATAAGAATCACTTGCCAAGCTTGCCATATCAAAGGCGACGGTAAAAAACTCGCCCTTGCCGCCTCCCTCTCCCGCAGACCCGGAAGCGATGTCGGATGCCAGACCCACCTCGAAGGTTTTCTCGCCGCGCAAGGCCACGGAGGATATGTACAGGTCGTCTGCCTTTGCAAACTGCGGCTCCTCCTTGGCCGTCTGCTCTTCCTTTTTAGAAAACCGAAAAGTGCTCTTGACCTTTTCCGACATTGGAAGCTTCATGCCGACGGGAAGCATCAGGTCTCTTGTTCCAAAATCAAAAACCTTCTTGCGATAGTTCCAGAACTCTATGCCTGTGGATGCAAACTCGAACACGTACGAAAACTGTGTTGGTAGAGTGGATGCAGCAGTGGCGGCTGCTGTCACCTTTTCGTTGCCTTTCTTTTTTTCCTCTCCTTCTTCTTTTTTGTTGCTTGCGATATTTGCAATAGACGCCGATGCGGTGCGGACAACCTTGTAGCTATTGTTGTTTGTTGCCGGGTCGATGTGCGCCGCCAGCTCGACTGAGAGACTATCGAGGACTGGCCGGGGAAAATTGCGGTTCTCGGCGGACAGCCAGTTCTGCACGGCAGTTATTGCCGCGGTGCGGTTTGCGTTTATCACCGACCGTATGTTCTCCTTGTATTTCTCTTGCTGCTGTGAAGAGCTTGTCTCGACGTCGGTCAGCATCCTGGCGATTGAGGTCTTGGCGTCGGTCAGAAACGTGTTGCCGCCTGCAGACTGCAAGCCTGCAACGGACGAAAAGATGCCAGAATTTTTTTCATAGAACCTGTCTATAATGTCCGTGGCTGCGGCCCGGGCGTTCCTTATGGCCGAGACGATTTCCTTCCGCAACAGCTCGGAACCGTCAAGCAGGGACATGCATTTCACGTCTACCTCGTGACGCTGTATTACCTGCGAAGTCAGAGAGACAAAGCTCTTTAACATCCCGATAAGGTTCCTATCATCCTCCAGCGGAGTATAGTCTGCGTATAGGAAATGTCCTTGTGCAGGACGGCCTGCAATATTATTATCATCATTAATGCCGGCAGTTCCATGCTGGCTGCTACTACTACCGATATCCCCTGCCATGAAGAATTATTTTGTACAGAGTATTTACGAGTTAGTCTTAGCTATGGCCGTTTTTATGCACCAAATTGCATAATTTGCGTTTGACGTGTGATTTTTGCAGGTCAGCGTGCATTCAAGGCGGAAAAAGTCACTTTACTATCCCACTGGTGGCGTTCTGGATGGCACCCTTGGCAAAATCCTTGCCCTCGTCCGTCGCGTTTTTGATGACGGGGTTGTTGCCTAGCTTTTCTGCCCCGGATATGAGGCCAGAAAAGAACGCCTCGACGCCTATTCCGATTATCACTATTATAACCACGGCAATCAAGATCCACGTCAGCAGGCCCATAGCATATAGACGAATGTTCTTCTATAAAAGAGAATATTCGTAGCGTCGATATATCAGATTAGATGAGATTATTAGCCTGCTTGTACCTATATTCTATTGAGGTCTAGCGTCTGCGTGCATTCCTGTTAGACTTGACATTCAGGCGCAAGACCTCTCCCTTGTGTGTTTTTTGCTGTGACACATTCCCACAGGGAAATAATATAGCTATAAATCGAGTGCCTGTTTTCCTCCGGCCCTGTCCTTTATTATCACATACTGGCCCGACAGAAGGTTTGCGATTGCCAGCACTATCTCCTTGTCCGCATCACCATCGCTTGCCAGAAAAAAGAACTTGGGCATTATCCTGGACACGGTTCCAGAATATCTTTCAGCAGATGCGATCACCTGTATGTGCTCCCCTTCCCTGATCGGCAGCAGGTATTTCAGCGGCCTTTCCTTGACTATCCTGACGGATCCCTGCACTATAGCGCTGTTTGGTATATAGTATTCCGTGCCCTCGTCCGTGATTATCTTTGTGTACATCAGGCGCACGTCGTCGATTACACCGTGGATGTTGTCCCCCACCATAAAGACGCGGTCGCTCACCTTTGCCGGAAAGGCAGTCAGCACAAGCCCGCCTGCCAAGATGTTGCCCATTATGGCAGACAGAGCGATGCCCGTTATGACCGCTGTCAGCCCGCCGCTTACCAGTATCACCTGCGGGTTTATGCCCCACTGGTGCATCAGGACTACTGCCGCAATAAGCGAGATGATGATGATCACAAAGAACGAAAAAATGTTGGAAAAGTGCGGGTTGAGCCTTGCAACGTTCTGGTGCACAATCCGCCTGACGGCATAGATGAGGACGAACGACACGGCCGCGGTGATTGCACTTCCCGTCAGCTGCATGTGGACGTGCTGTATCCCAAGGTCGGGCGCAAGAAGCTGCTCAAAAAGGTAGAGGCCAAGCCACGTCGCGCCGGTTATCAAGAGCGTCGTCAGGACTAGCCGGGTCAGCTGCCGTACGACGCTTGGATTGCCGGAGTGCCCGACGGCATCTTGGCTTGCGGCAGCTGCTGCCATATGTGCTTTCAAGGAGCGCTGCGAGTAATAAACAGCCAGCGTGCGAGGTTCTGTAAGATTATTCGGCCGCTATGCTGCTAGTTAGTCCTTCTTTTGATTCGCCAGGCCCGGGCTCGGCCTTTGAGCCTGAATTAGACTGCCATCTTTCTTTCTGTTGTCAATTATTGCCCAGAAGGATATTGCGACTATGCCGGCCTGGAGCACCTTTGAGATCACGCTCAGGCTTCCAAAACCCCCGGGGCCGTCTCTTCCTACCAGAAAGGCGGCGTCGGACCTGCTTATGCCGAAAATTACGATTATCGCAATCGTCCCGACAAGCATCGTCGCCCAGGCAAGGTTGGAGTTGTTTTTCACGACCCAGTATCCGACTGGAATGTGCAGGACGGCCACTATCAAGAAGAACGGCCCTTCGATGTTTGGATTATCGATGATGTGCGATTTTGCTTCCCATGCGTATATCGCGGTAGTAGCTATAACCAGCCCGAAGAATAATCCTGTCAAGAATTTTCTGTCCATTTCTCGATGACATCCGAGAGATTTTGAGGATTTTAGTGTAGTCTTGTTTCTCTATCGGGAGAACAGCGAGCAGCCGCTAAAAAACAGCAAAACTTCACAATGCTGATATTTGTGCGATGCATCTTGCAAAGGCACAGATGGATGCGACAAGGTGCCTGCGGTGCGACGCCGACCTTCCAGACACTTTCTTTTACACGATTGCGCGGAACAGCTACATGTTTGGCTTTTTCTGCTCCCGCGATTGCGCGCAGGAAAGCGAGCACAACAAGTATCTGAAAGCGACGGTGCTGCGCATCTCGCATCCTCCTGCCACGCACAAGGACATGGTGCTCACGCCAGACGTAAAGACGCTCAAGCAGTATGCAGAAGAGCTAGAAAGGCGCAGGATAAGGGAAAAGTATTTTTGATAACAAAAATTGACGGAGTTTCTAAAACATATCCTTTCCAGCCTAGGCAGAAAAAAATTCTCATGTCAGGCGCGACGCGACAAGCCCCGTACCGGCAGACACCACCCCGCCAACCAGCACGACCCAGCCAACTATCACCCAGTTCACGTCTGGCAGCTGGATTTGCGGCCACTGGATGTTCGGGAACTGTATGCCGGCAGTGCCTAGCACGTAAACGCCCATTGCCATGAGCACAATCCCGCCAACTATCAGCGACATTATCTTGAACATGCTTTCGCTATGAACTGGCAGGCCAGCTTTAAAGAAATCCTAGCTCGAAATGCTTGATCAAAAACCGAGCTTGCGCTAATGACGTTCTCCTCTAGCTCAAAGATCTATAACTTTTTGCTTCCAAGTGAATTTGCTGGTGCGCGCGTGTTTGCGGCAGTAGCCTTATTTGTCCAAATGTGCAAGGTAACACGTAGACGTATGGCTCAATTCCAAAGGGATACCGGCCTCACAGCCAGGATGATCCTGAGCTTTGCGATCCTGACAGTGCTCTACTTGGTGTTTCTGGGCGTGCTTGCCTACCTCGGCGTCGGCTACATACCCATCGCCATAATCGGGGGGCTGATGGTCCTTGCGCAGTGGTACTTTTCCGACAAGATAGTCATGTGGAGCTCTGGCGCCAAGGTCGTTTCAAAGGAGCAGCAGCCAAGGGTGTACGCAATAGTGGAGAAACTGTCCGCAGAAAACGGCCTGCCGATGCCCAAGGTCGCAATCATGAACACGCAGGTGCCAAACGCCTTCGCTACTGGCAAGAGCCCCAAGAGCGCCGTGGTCGCGGTGACCACCGGCATCATGAGCGCGCTCGACGACGAAGAGCTTGAAGGCGTTCTTGCCCACGAGCTTACGCACGTAAGGAACAGGGACGTGCTTGTCATCACGCTTGCAAGCCTCTTCTCCATAGTCGCGTTCACCCTCATGCGGTTTGGGCTTTTCAGCGCCATGTTCGGAGGATATGGCGGCTACGGTTACGGATACGGCGGTGGTGGAGGAGGCAGAGGAGGCAACAACGGCGCAGGCGCAATGTTGATAGTAATCGCAGTTGCCGCAGTAACGTGGTTTGTGAGCTTTTTGGTCATACGGGCGATATCGCGGTACAGAGAGTTTGCCGCGGACAAAGGTTCGGCCCAGATGACGGGCAAGCCTGAAAAGCTTGCAAACGCGCTGTTAAAGATAAGCGGCAAGATGAAGGCAGTCCCTCAGAGGGAGCTAGAGCAGGCTGCGAACCTCAACACATTTTTCATTATGCCCGCCCTGTCAAGGAGCTCGCTCTCGAACCTCTTTTCAACGCACCCGCCCGTCGAAGAGCGCGTAAGGAGGCTCATGGAGATGCAATCTCTGCTATAGTAACTTTTGGCGTGTCATGTGAGCAATATGTTCTATTAGCGCAGTGATTGTAACGTAAATACCCAACTTTTCAATTAAATTTAATAACAAGTGTCAGCTATAGAGCTTATGCCCAATAACTATAATAACTTCTGTATCGTAACTATAGTGCCATGTTAAAGGAAGTTTCAACAGTGTTTTCCCATAGAAGGAGTTTAATGAAACCGCGGAGTATGCACGCAATAATTGCAGAAATACTTCAAGTTTGCGTGCAAAAGACAAAGAGGACGCACGTGATATACAAGGCCAACCTGTCCCACTCTATGCTGCAAGGCTACGTGGAGCTGGCTTGGCAGAGCGGGCTCTTGGAAGAGCTGCCGGACAGGTCCCTGTTGATAACCGAAAAGGGAAGGGAGTACCTGGCGCACTTTACAAGTGCGGAAAAGATGCTAAAGCTTAACGGCAGCAGCGGTGTTTCTGAAGAGGAGGAGCGCTCAGCAGCCGCTGCGGCAGCATCGCAGGTGGTCAACAGCTACACCTAGAAGAAAACAAAAAAACACGCATGAGTAGAAATGCCAAAAAGAGCGCAAAAGTTCGCAACTCTTTAATTATTTTCGACATTATTCCTCTTAATGTCTGATGCTGAGGATTATGCCAAAACGACAAAGCCAGTACCGAACATCGTCGCGCTCGAAGTCCTGAAGAAAAATGGCGTCAACGTAGACAAGTTGAAGGACCTTATCCGCAAAGGAGTCGGCGCCGAGTTCACGACGTACTATTACTACACCATCTTGAGGATGCACTGCACGGGCCTTGAAGGCGAAGGCATCAAGGAGATAGTTGAGGACGCAAGGATAGAGGACAGGAACCACTTTGAGGCGATGGTCCCAAGGCTGTACGAGCTTGGAGGCTCGCTTCCAAGGGACATACGCAAGTTTGCAGACCAAGCAGGCTGCCCGGACGCATTTCTTCCCGACAACTGGGAGGACATCAACTCCATTCTAAAAGTATTGTTGGAAGCCGAGCAGTGCGCCATAAGGTCGTGGGGCGAGGTCTGCGACATGACGGCAGGCAAGGACCCAAGGACGTACGACATTGCTCAGAGGATAATGCAGGAAGAAGTCGAGCACGAGGCGTGGTTCATAGAGCTTCTCTCAAAGAGGCCGTCAGGGCATTTCAGGAGAAAGTTCGCAGGACAGTCTCCGCACACGGGGTCGCAGGGAAGCCTGATACACCTCTAGGTTAATACGGCCGCTCCGTTTTCTCTTTTTTTGTCACGATGCTTCACAGGGTGTGCTCAAGCGGCGAGATACCTGACGACTGCTGGAAAGTTTTTGCCGTCGACAGCGTTGAAGTGCTGGTCGGAAAAAGGCGCGGCAGGCTGTTTGCCTGCAACAACTCTTGCCCGCACAGGGGCGCGTCGCTTGCAAAGGGCGACTTTAACGGCGACAACATCGTCTGCCATATGCACGGCTACGAGTACAACGTGTTCACCGGCAGGCTGGAGAACATGAAGTCGTGGAAGAAGGAGGCCACGTGGGTCGAGCAGTCGCCCGAGTGGAGAAAGTCCGGCGACCTCGTGCTGTATCCGGTGGCCGAAAAAGACGGCTCTGTGTACGTGGACCTGTAGTTACCAGTACGCGCTCTCGCCCGTGTCCGGCTGCTTTTCAACCGACAGATATTCCCTGACGCCTTCCAGTCCCTTGAATATCCCCTCGGGGGCAAAGACCGACGGGGCGCGGGTGGTCGGAAGCTCGCCGCAGCAGCTCTCCTCGAATTTTCTGATGTGGTACTCGATGTATTGCTGTCCGGATTCCTGAAACAGCCTGATTGCTTCAATCGACTCGTTTGCGTCGTCTATCAAAAGCACCGGCTTGCGCACGCATTAGATTACACATGCAAGAAAATAAAATGGTTGTTACAGTTTTTTTGCCGGCGCGGCCGGCAATGCGCGCTTGTGCGCGCTCTTGGCGACCATCTCCTGCACCCTTTTCACCCTGTCAGCTGGCGCGCCGAGTGCTGCCGCCGCTTCCTTTGCGGTTTTTTTCCTGTCCAGCAGCATGTAGAGAATGGGATCAATTTCTTCGTAGCTCATCCCTATCTCGTCTTCCGCGGTGTGGTCGGCCCAGAGCCTAGGGCTGCTCTTTTTTTGCAGTATTGCAGCAGGAACGCCCAGGTACTTGCCTAGCTCCCTAACCTGCGTCTTGTACAGGCCGGCTATAGGAGTCATATCCGCCCCTCCGTCGCCGAACTTTGTGAAATAGCCGATGCTCATCTCGCTTTTGTCGCTCGTGCCTGCGACCAGCCTTCCGTCCATGTACGCGTGGTAGTAGAGTATTGACATGCGCACCCTTGCAGTCAGGTTGCCCCGCGCGACCTTGTTGTCATTCGGGAGCACCTGCATGTATCTTTCGACTATCGGCTCTATGTTGATTGTCTGGTGCTTGATGCCAAGCTCTTTGGCGTGCGCAGCCGCATCCTCCACGTCCTCGTTTGGGGTCGAGGCGCCGGGAAGGATGAGGCCGAGCACCCTGCTCCCGCCAAGCGCCCTCGTACACAGCGCAGCCACCACGGCAGAGTCGAGGCCGCCAGAGAGACCCACCACTATTCCCCCTTTTGCCCTCGCGGACCTGATACAGCTGGCGATAAACTTCTCGATGCTTTTTGCGGTCTTGGCGCGGTCAAGGCCGCTGCCGGTCAGCCTGGCAAGCACGCGCGAGTCAGAATTCAATGACAAGGCCAGTTACGAGTGTTCTCGTATTAATGTATGTTCTCTCTCAGGTTTCTTTGAACACGCCGGGGACGTTTTCCAAAAGCCACCTGGCGCTTTCAAACTGGAGCCGGCCTTTTTGCAGGTGGCCGCGGTTCAGTTCAATAGTGCCCTGCAGGTCCCTGCCAAGCGAGTTGCAGGCGCCAAGCACTTGTGCAAAGGGTATCTCGCCGGCTCCGACCGGGAGACCCTCGCCTTTGACTTCAAACCCTCTTGCGTCGCTGATGTGCAGGAGCGCAAGCGAGCCTGCAAGTGCCTCTATGCACCTTTCCCACGAGGGGGCGCGTCCGTACCTTTCCCTGTCAAGGTCGCCGGCAACGTTGCCGCTGCCGCCGCGACTCAGGTAGTTCGAATACAGCTGGTAGTGGGCAAGGTCGAGGGCCGTCCTGACGCCATGCTTTTCCATCGTCCGGCCCAGTTCCAGCGGGTGGAACGGCCCGACGCTTGACGAGTCTCCGCTGCGCCTCGGGTACGTGTTTTCGACAGCCAGTACACAGCCGTCCGTCTCCTGCTCGGCGAATAATCCCAGAAACTCTTGCTCCGCGGCATGATAGAGCGCTAGCTTTTCTTTGTGCGTCCTTGGCATCTCTTTCAAAGGCACATAGCTTGCTAGGTGGAACACTATTACCACCTTCTTGTCTGGTTGGAGGCCGGCCTCTTTTCGGACTGCCTGCGCCTCTTGGATTGTGAGCGCGACGGATTCTCTGACCTTCTTGCGCCATCTGTCCTCCCAGACGTTCTGGCTCCCGCCGAGTATCGGCGAGTGGTACGCAAGGTATTGCATATCGTTTTGCGCGCAAAAGCGCGAGACCATTTCCGCCCTCTCGGCAAGCGTCGTCTTGGCCATAACTTCCCGGGTCTGGTGTACCTCGTGCCCCCTTATTCTGTATCCGTGGCTTTTGTGCAGCTCGTCGATTATAGCTGAAATGTTTGCGAACGCCTCTTCCTGCTGGGTCGACTTTAGCTGCATTATTATCATGTGCGTGTGTATGTGGCCGCCGGGCATTGTGGATTCAATTTTGTATTTAATCAATGCGTCCAGAACAGCCTGCAAGAAATATAGTGTGCGACCCGTCCGGCTGCTGCAGGATTAAGAAAGAAAAACTACTACTATATATCCTAGCCTACCCGGGAGACGGGTCAGGCCGGGCAGAAACGCGTATGTTTTCTTGGATCTCAGGCCGCTGTTGTTGTTTTTTGCGCTGGTACAGGATTAAAGCGGCAAGGGCTGCTGCAAGTATGCCTATAGCGTGCAGGGGGAATTCCGGGACCACCTGCGTCCCGGCGATCACTATCTGGCGTGCCTCTTCACCGTACTCTACAAGGACGAGCTTTTCTTTTGTCTGGGCATCCTCTATCACGAGCGGGTCGGGCGTGGGCGCGCCGTCCACGTACACCTGGTATGGCCCGCGCAGAGTCTTGTCTACGGGCACCAGCAGCCGGCCGCCCTGCTCTGCTGCCTGCACGTTGTTGACTCTTATCACGAAGCGCTTGCCAGCCTCGTCGAACGCGGCGTTGATGTTGTTTGATGAGGCTCCTATGACCATGTTGACCCTGCTGCTATTGTTGCTGGCGGAAGCCTGGATGTCTATGGATTCTTTGTAGAATTTCGTGATGCCAAGGACGATTTCAAGTCCTGACCGGAGGTTGGCCGGCTCGTCCACCCTGACCGTATGCAGCGAGCTCGTAAAGTTGGGCAGGTACTTTTCGTACGCGTCTTTGGACGGGGCAAAATAGCCGACTGCAACCGACTTGGTCAGCGTGAAAAAGATATAGCTGTCGGTTATCCCTCCTCCACTGCCGCCGGCGGTAGTAGTGGGGCATTCCACAATAGTATGAAACACGTTGATGCCGTTTACCGGCACAAGCTCGGCAAGCGTTCTCTGGCATTGTCCTTCTTCTCCCGCTCCTTCTCCTTTTTCGTCACCGGCTATGTTCGTCGGTTCCTGTGGCGGCAGGACGGCGGAAATCCCCGACATTATCAGGTTCTTCACTTCGAGCCTGTTTACCGCGACGACACTCATCGATGTGTTGGCCTGCGCCGGCGGGCTGACCACGGGGTATCTTCCGTCTTTTTCAAGCGTGCCGTTCCAGCCGCTTGGGAACTCTATCGTAAAGCCGGCGCTGCTGTAACTCCCGCTGATATTCGTCGCCGTCTGGGTTGGGGTCTGGCTTTGCGCATGTGCAGATGCAACGTTCCCGGAGAAAAGTGCGAAAAGGAACAGCGCACCTGCCAATTCCCTTATCACTTTGATGGCAACAGTTATAGTTTAAATTTTAAAGTCTTTCTGTAATCTTGTTCTAGGCATAAGAGCAGCGGTTTTGTTCTGCACGCGCAATCACACGTCAAAACGCAGGGTTTGCCCTGAGAAATTTGGAAAACCCCTGACGTGTCGTTTTTGTTTGTGTATTGTATCGTCTACTATTTTCCTATTCATACACGGGCTTGCCGTCGGACGTGTACCTCTTGACGCGCTTTGGCTGCTCGCTTGCAGTACCATCCGAGCCCTGCGCGGCCTGTTGCGGCATCTGGTCATCCTTTTTCTTGCGTAGCTTGTCCAGAAATCCCATTACAATGTGTAGATGTACGATATGGCATATAAGGAATGGCATTAGCAGCAGCATCGTCATTAAGCTAGGCCGGTGAGCTTCTCGCTTGCCTCCCACAGCCTTTCTGCAGCATCGCTGTCGTACGCAGGGTCGGACGCCCTGGCCTGCTTTCTCTTTACGAAATACTCGCCGCTGACGCCTTCTACCTCGCGTGACGAGGCAAGGTAGACTGCGGTGTCTGCACCCTTTTCTGGGCTTGTGAAAAACACGCTTGCAGCCCCCCAGACAAGGCCGTATCCGGAGCCCCGCACGAGGTTCGTCCTGACCGCCCCGGGATGGAAGCAGTTTGCAGTCACGCCCGTTCCCTGCAAACGCCTTGCCAGCTCCCGGGTGAACAGGATGTTTGCCAGCTTGGACTGGCCGTAGGCGCGTATGCTCCCATAGCTTTTGCTCATCTGCAGGTCGGCAAAGTCCATCTTGGCTCCCCTGTGGGCGATAGAGCTTGTGGTGACTATTCTTGAAGGGGCTCCCGCCTTGAGCCTGTCAAGCAGCAGGTTTGTGAGCAGAAACGGCGCCAAGTGGTTCACCGCAAATGTGCGCTCGATGACGTCGGCCGTCAGTTCCCTCTTTTGCACAAATACGCCGGCGTTGTTCACGAGCACGTGCAGCCTGTCGTAATTGTCGATAAACTCTTTTGCCAGCTGGCGCACCGACTCTTGCGAGGAGAGGTCCGCCACGAAATAGGAAAGCTGGCTTGCTGGAACGCCGCGCGCAGCGATCTCTTGCACCGCGGCCTCGCATTTTTCCCTGCTTCTGCCTGCAAGCACAACTGTGGCGCCCATCCCGGCAAGGCCGGCCGCTATCTCTTTTCCGATGCCGGACGTGCTTCCCGTGACAAGGCAGACCCTGCCTTCCATTATCGTCATAATATATTTTGTACATTTGCAGTTTGCAGGATAATAGTCTTGTTAAAAAGAGAGAAGAGAGAAAAGAGAGGAGGGGAAGTTTACCCCGAAGCGCAGCTGCTAAAGCCGCACTCGATGCAGATGTTGCACCCTTCGGTGATGACGAGCCGGGCCTTGCACGATGGGCAGGTGGTGTCCTCGTTTGAAGACATGACCTGCATCGCGGCCGGCTGGGTCGCCTTCTTGGGCACCTCGGCAGGCGCCGGCGCCGCTGCTGCCATCGCTGTTGCCGCTTGCGGGATCGCGCCGTCGTCGACTCCCTGCTCCTTCAGGATCTTTTGCATCTGCTCCAGCACGTAGGGCTCGCCGATGTTGTTCTTGACATAGTCGGCGATGTACCTGCTCGGCCTGACTGCAAACTGCTTTTCGCCGGTGTTCTTGCCGGTGATGTGCAATACCTGCTCCGGGCGCGAGCCGTCGCGGAACACAGTGACGCCCTTTAACCCAAGCTCGTGTGACAGCAGGTACGAGCACTTCACATCCTCTGCAGTCACGTCGCCGGGCATGTTTATCGTCTTGGCAATCGCGTTGGAGATCCATTTCTGCCACACCGCCTGCGCCATGATGTGGTCCATCCAGTGGATGTCGATTGCGGTGACAAACGTCCTCTGCATCCACTCTGGGATCTCGGAGATGCCGCGCACAGAACCATAGTTGTTCGCTATCTTGGTCAGTATCTCGTCAGAGTACAGGCCGTTTTCCTTTAGCACGTTCTCGAACACCTTGTCGGTGTAAAAGAACCGGCCAACCGTCACGCGCTTTTCGTAGACGAGCGCAAACACCGGCTCGACGCCGTTTGCGGTATCGGCTATCATGGAGAGCGTGCCTGTGGGCGCAATGGTCGACGTCCACGAGTTGCGGATGCCGCTCTTCTTTATCTTTTCAATGAGCGTAGTCCATTCGTAGGTGTGCGTCTCCTTTGGCAGCTCGTAATAGCCTGCGACCGGGATTTTGCCCTTGACATAGTCGGTGTCCTTGAACATCGGGAACGGGCCCCTCGATTTTGCAATCGCCACGGACTCGTCCATGCTCAAATATGACACAGCCTCGGCGAGCTTGTTCATGAACTCATAGCCGTCCTTCGAGTTGTATGGGATGTGGAGAAGGAACAGCAGGTCTGCAATGCCCATGATGCCAAGGCCGATTCTCCTAGTCGCGCGGGTGTTCACCTCGATTTCTTCGACTGGATACTTGTTCATGTCGATGATGTTGTCGAGGAACCTCGTGGAGAGCCTTACCGCCTGCTCGTAGCGCTGCCAGTCAAACTCGTACATGCCGTCTGCCTTGCGCTTTACAAAGTTTGCAAGGTTGATTGAGCCTAGGTTGCACGATTCGTATGGATATAATGACTGCTCGCCGCACGGGTTCGTGGCGCGAAGCGGCCCGCCCTTGGCGTCTATGCACGGGTTGTACTTGTTGATGTTGTCAAAGAATATGATTCCCGGCTCGGCGCTCTTCCACGCGGAAAGCGCGATTAGGTCTATCAGCTGCTGCGCGTCAATCTGCCTCATCGGCTCGTGGGTGCGTGGGTTTCTCAACGTGTACTTGTGGTTCCCGTCCTTGCTGACAAGTGCCTTCCAGAAATCTTCCCAGATGCCGACAGAGACGTTGAAATTCTCAAAGACGCCCGGCTTTGTCTTGGCCGTCACGAATTTCTCGACGTCGGGGTGCCACGCCTCCAGGATGCCCATGTTGGCGCCCCTGCGCTTGCCGCCCTGCTTTACCACGTCGGTGATTGTGTCGATTATCCTCATGAAAGACGTCGGACCGGAAGCGACGCCGGACGTCGAAGCGACGATGTCGCCCTCCGGCCTCAGGTCAGAGTAGTTGATGCCCACTCCGCCTCCCGACTTGAATATCATTGCCGCGTCAGTCGACGACTTCATTATCCTGTTCATGTCGTCAGGCATGTCGAGCACAAAGCACGCAGACAGCTGCCCAAGCCTTGCGCCGGCGTTCATGAGCGTCGGCGTGTTTGGCAAAAAGTCGCGCGATATCATGAGGTTATAGTATTCCCTTATGCGGTCGCCGTACGCCGCCATCTTGCCCTCTGCCACCAGCCTCAGCAGTTCTTTAAAGCTGACCTTCATCTGGCCCTGCTTTGCGCCGTGTATGTACGAGCGCACCATCGCCTCAAAATGGTAGCGGTTGAGCCAGTATTCGCCTATCTTTAGCTTCATGTCAAAGTCGGCAAGCTTGTGGCAGTATTTCTCGGCCTCCTCCGCGTCCTGCACGTGGCCGCCTGCAAGGTTGAACACCTGCGAGTCGTGCATCACGTCTGCGATGCCGACCAGTATTGCGACCCTCTCGAACATCTGCTTGGGGCTCTCGGTTATCTCGTTGTTCTCGTCGCGCAAAAGGTAGCGCGCCGCAAGCACGCGCAGCGAGTTGATGTCAAACGCCTTGTCGACCTCGTCGAGGTCCTTCTTGTTCAGGACCTTCATCTTTTCGTCCCTCACCTTCCTGCGCTCGTGCCTGTAGAGTATGTACGACTTTGCCGTTTCAGACAGCCCTTCCTCTATCAGTATGGACTCGACCATGTCCTGCACGTCTTCCACGGTGGCGACTGCCTTTTCAGAGCCATAGCCCTGCTGCGCCATCTTTTGGAATACCCTTACGCCGAGCCTTTCCGCCAGTGGGTAGTCCGGCTTTCCGGTTGCCACTAGCGCCTTGTAAATCGCATTTGAAATCTTGGACTGTTCAAAGCTGACTATGCGTCCGTCCCGCTTTCTGATTTTCGAGATCAGGTTTCCCTGTGAATTATTAAATTCAGTAACTCCCGCCATCCCGTTTCTTACCACGCAACCACTCGTACTTATACTCTTTTGTGCTATTTTTACTATCTCGTGTATCAGCGAAAATGCACAATTGTCTATTAATTCGGGCCGCGGCGACGAAATCGAACAGAATCGTATGATATTTCCAAGAAAATTCAGGAAACCTTCCGGCAATTTTCCGCGCCTGCCGGCTGCCGCAGTCGCAAAGCCACCGCCCCTGCTTCTATCATAAAATTATGGAAAAAAGATACGGCGGGCAGCGCAGCTGCGCTGCCTTCCAAGGTGCGGCGGAAGGAGGCGTGTGCAGCTATGCCGTAGTCAGCAGCCGGTGCGGCGACTTGCAGGACTCGCACTTTTCTGCAGATATCTTGCATTTCCTGCCACACGTCGCGCACACGGCAAGCCGGACCCTCGGGCGGAAGAACGCAAGCTCCATCGCGGCAGCCTCGATTGCGCCCCTGGCATCTCCGGCGCCAAGGTCAGTGACGTCCACAGTGGCCGCAAGCCCGCCGTTCAGTATCCTGTCGATTGCAGAGCACTCGGCGACCAGCTTTTTGTCAAGCTCCTTGTTGCCACCACTACCATTTAGCGTCATTCCTTGGGAATAGCTGGTGGTGTTCTGCGACTGGAGGAGCGAGACCTTGCCGTACTTTTCCGAGTCAAGGGCGGCAAAGCGGGCTGCAGAGTCGTCCACTACCATTGCGATGCCGCAGGAATCCTCGCCCAGCTGCTTGCCCTGCGCCGCAGCCACTTCGACTGCCGTCTTTAGCACCTTCTGCATCACCTCTTCGCCGCTGTTGGCCTCGTCGTGGCCAAGTATGCTGAACACCGACTCGCGGGCGCCAGTCAGGTTTATGACTATGCTTGAAGTGGCGCGCTGCATCGACTGGGTGGCCGCAGAGAATGCGGGTAGGAGCCCGCGCCTTGCGTTTTCCATGACAGCCTTTTTCCTCATCGCCATGGCCGCAAGCGACGGCTTTATCGCAAGCGCCAGTTTCGCCCGGAAATAGGTCTCGTCCCTGTTTGACTCGTAGGCGAGCCGGGGCAGGTTTATCGAAAGCGCCTGGAGAGACATTGCAGGTGAAGAAGATGAGCCCTTGCCGCCGGCTGTCGTCTTGCGTATCCCTCCTGACGACCTGGCAGTGCTCCCGATGGTTACGATGCCTCCGCTTCTCACCGCCGCCGTGACGTGGTCCAAGCTGTCCTTCAGTTTGGTACCATGGGTTATCGCAAGGCCGGCGCGGGGAACGGGCGTCGCGTCAACGTACCGGCGGTAGCCGTCGAGCAGGGCGTTCAGCTGTTTGGTGTCCGTGTCGCCGGGCACAACCAGCGTCGCAAGCGGCTGCTGTTGCTGTTGCTGCTGGCCTGCGACGGCTGCTGCAGTAGCAGATGCCGCTGCAAGCGCCCTTGCGAATTTTGCTGCAAGGTCGTCGGCGTCCTTTGTCTTGGCAAGCGCCGGCGCGACCCCGTCAATGACTATCTCTGCAGAAGCCTCCCTCGACAAGAGCGCGATGAGGACGGGAAGGGCCGCAAGCATGTCGTCGGCCGTCTTTATGGACGCAAGCCTCGCCACGGCAGGATACCTGCCGGCAAGGTCCAGCCCACCGTCCACGTCAGAGAGGTCTACAAACAGCGTGTCAGGCAAGAGCCCCCACGAGCCCGGCTGGGCTATGTGTATCTCGCCGGCAAGGTGCATGTCGGCAATGTCCTTTGGCAGCGTGTTAAAAATGAGGTATTCAGAGAACACGGAACTTGCGGTTCTGGCCATCACTCCTGCCGCGCCGCTCCTAGTCGCTTCCTCGCTTGCCAGCATCTCAGAGATGTCTGACGGCGGCAGGCCGAGGCGCGCAAGCTTGTTCCTGTATTCCTCGTGGCCGTGCTCTATCAATACAGAGTTGACCGTCTCGCGGATGAGCGACGACGTGAGGTAGGCCGTCTGGAACTTGTAGATCTTGTTCTCGACCTCCTCGGTAATCTTGTGCGCCTGTTCAAGGGGCAGGTTGGCCTCCCTCACCAGCGACTGTATTATCTTGTGCGAGTTGAACTCCTCTATCGTCTGCCTGCCCGTCCTCACGTACATCTTGCCGCTCTCTATTATCGAGCGCTCTTCTATTTGCCGGGCAAGAGACAGCACAAGCTTGCCTAAATTGGTAATAGTGTAGCGGCGCTCGGCCTTGTTCAGCGCGACCAGCAGCTGCCTCAAAAGCTTTCTAAGATGGTACGCAAACTTGCCCGACTCTTTCTTTGACTTGAAACCTGCCAGAGCCTTGAGCTCAGAGTATGTCAGTGGGCCCTTGGTGTTCAGGATGCGGAGGATGTCTATCCTGTTCGGGCTTGCCATGACGGAAAATATCATCCTGACGCGCTTGGAGGCTGATTCCAGCACGCCGCCCTTGCGGGGCTCTTTTTGCTGTTGAGAATAGTCAAAACTCGGTTCCGTTTCCATTGCGCCTCATAACCAACATAAATGATTAAAACTCCTTTGTAAAATATTTTTTACTAACAGTACTACTGGCCCTACGTGGGCCTTTTAGACCAAAAGGTCAACCTTTTCAGCCTTCTTTTTTGTTACGCCAGCACTTCTTCCTGCTGCCTTTCTTGTTCTGTTTTCCCTTCCGCTTCTCCTTCGCGGTGCACCACCGGCATGTTGGCCGGTATCTCGGGGAGCTTGGCCTTTGCCTCGGTCTCTAGCGCGCCCTCTATCTCGTTGAGGATGCTCAGGGCGTCAGCGTCCATGGGCGTCGAGATTTTCGTGTCAGAGGCGCGCACGTTTGCACTTGCCAGCACGTCAGAAGTCACGGACGAGACCTCCGAGAGCGCGTCGTTTGCCGCCGGGATAGCTTTGGAGAGTTCTGCCTGGATGCCCTTTATCATGTCGACCGTCGGGTCGATTGTGTCCAGTATCATGGCAAACTCGTTCATGGTCGAGAACCGTATCACGAGCGCCTCAAGCGCCATGCCGGTGTGCTGCGTCGTCCTGCGCAGCTTTTTCACGTTAGAGAGCTCGTTTGCCAGGATCCTTGCCCGCGGGTTGTTGCCCGTCTTGATGCTTGCCGTTATCTGCTGCAGATACAGCGACTCCATCGAGGCGAACCTCTTGTCAAGCGTCTTTAGCCTGCCCAGCTGGTTGTAGACAACCGCAGTGGCATTGTTTAGCTGGTTCACTAACTGCTGGCGCTCTACCATCGGCCTACTCTGCGCTTTTTGCGGCGGGTTTTCAGGTTAAGGCACAGGGTTGAAGGATGTGCACAAAAAGCTGCCAAAACAGCTAAGCTACAACAAAAAGGGTGGTTTACCGCTTTGTCGCGGCCACTGAAAAGTCGGCAGGGTTGAGCGCCGCCCCGCAGACGGGACAGCGGTTGTTGGTGGCGCGCAGCGCGTCCTTTACCGATTTTAGCATTCGCATCGTGTAGATTACAGAGCCGCACTTGCCGCACACTACGTCAGCAGACATCATTCCGTTGTTCTTAAAGAAAAGAGAAATAAGAAAAGTTCCCTTGACGTTTTTTTACCATTGATATGAATAAACTAGACTTTTCGGCTGGATATGCTCAAATGGTGGCTTTTTGAAAAATGCCGGGTGATGTCTGCTGGTAGTGGTGCCGCTGCGGCGGCTGGCCTTGCTGTTGGAATAGAATTCCTGCTGGTTTTTGCGATTTTTCACGTACCAATAGTACCGATGTTTGAAACGCCGCTGCCCAATCAGGATGATTATACGCCGCTTTTGCAGATGAGGGTCGACGGACTGAAGCAAGCCTACAGGATTGGCGAAAACCTCGACTTTTCTGTTGTCCAGATAGCAGGAGGCTGTGCCTATCCTGAGAGCATCTCGATTGTAAACCTGAGAAGCGGCACGACAGTGTTGGAGTTTAACGGCACGTATGCAGGTGCGCTGCTGTTCTGCCCTATCGTGACAAACCCGTCAGAATTTACTATGACTTGGCATTCCAAGGACTTTGCAGAATCGCTGTCCCTAAACCAGACAGGTACCTATGCGGTGGTAGCCAGGAACATGCACCTCGTAATACAAAAGGAATTTACCGTGACCGATAGCTAGGCTTTCTCCAGCAGCAGGCCGTGGTGCTGGTCAAAGCCTGCCACCCTCACCTTTGCGCCAACGGGCAGGTCCTTCGGCTCCTTGACGCCTGGCAGGAATCCTGACGCGCGGATGCTTGCGTTGTCTATCTTGAACACCACCCACGCGTACGAGCCGGCGTCCTCAAAGCCCGCCGGCGCTACTGCCTGGATTGTGTAAGTCACTACGGTGCCGGCGCCTTCCAGCTCGACGTCCTCGAACTTGCCTGCCGAGCACTTTTCGCAGAACATGACCGTCTCTAGCATCGTGTGGCCGCACTTGGCGCATCTGTGTGCCAGTATCTTTTTCCTGTTCGCTACCTCGATGAACTTTTCGCGGACTCCGTGTGCGTCCATATGCCTCTCTACTTCCTGTCCACTTTTCTGAATAGGTGCACGGCCGCGCTTGCACCTGTGGCGCCAAAGTTGTGCGTCAGCGCAATCTCTGCGTCCTTCACGGTGCGCTCGCCTGCCCTGCCGGTGAACTGGTCAAACACCTCGACTACCTGCCCGACGCCGGTCGCGCCAATTGGGTGGCCCTTTGATTTCAGCCCGCCCGACGGGTTTACCGGGATCTCGCCTGTGAGCCTGGTTGCGCCGTCCCTCACTGCGTGGGCCGCCTTGCCCTTTGGGAAAAAGCCAAGGTCCTCGATGTCGATTATTTCAGCGATTGTAAAGCAGTCGTGCACCTCTGCAAAGTCAATGTCCTTCGGGGTGATGCCGGCCATCTTGTATGCCGCTTTTGCCGCGGCGACAGTGCTCGGGATTGTGGTAATGTCTTCTCTGCCCTGTACGGCAGCGGGAGAGGCGCCACGGCCAGAGCCAATTATCTCGACGTACGGCCTGCCTGATTTTTTCGCAAAGTCCTCGGAGCAGAGGATGGTTGCTGATGCGCCGTCAGAGAACGGGCAGCAGTCCAAAAGTTTCAATGGCGATGCGACCACCGGCGATTTCAACACATCGTCGACTGTGATCTTTTTCCTCACGTGCGCCTTTGGGTTCAGAACGCCGTTTTCGTGGTTCTTGACTGCCACGTGCGCAAGGTCCTCCTCCGTGGCCTTGTGGGTCGTCATGTAGGCCCTTGCCATAGAAGCAAAGAGCCCGGGGAACGAGGCGCCGTTTCCACCCTCGTAGAAAAAGTCAGAGCAATACGAAAACAGAGTGGTGCTCTGCGTCGTGCCCGTGTGCGTCACCTTTTCGACGCCGAGCGCAAGGACGCAGTCGTAAAAGCCCGCCGCGACGTTGGCGTAGGCTTCCCTGAACATGACCGAGCCGGAACCGCACGCCGACTCTATCGTGAGGCCGGGGACGTGCGATATGCCAAGGTTGCTCATGATGACAGGAGCCATGTGCACCTGCTTGTCGGCGACTCCGAAAACGTTGGAAATGTAGCCGGCCTGGATCTCCTTGGGGGTTATCCCTGCAGACTCGATGGCGTCTTTGGCTGCAGACATGGCAATTTCGATGATGCTTTCGTTCAATTTCCCGTATTTCGTGCTGCCGGCTCCGAGAACGCAAACCTTGTTTGTCATGGGTATGTAAGAGAAACTACCCGTTTTGCACTATAAATATCTTGATTACTTTTTTTGGGCAGGAATCAACGCCGGCGTGTATAATCTTTATACACACGCTGTGGCAGATCGTGTCTCGTTGTACACGCTGGTGGTCTGCGAAAAGCCTGACGCTGCCCGGCGCATCGCGTCGGCTCTCGGCGGCGCAAGGGAGACCAGAGCTGCCGGCGGCATTTCAGTCTTTGAGGTCGTGTACGCGGGCAGGGACTACAGGGTGTGCTCTGCGTCCGGCCACCTGTACGGGGTTTCCGACAGGACAAAGAACAGGAGCATCTATCCCGTGCTCGACTTGGAATGGGCGCCCATAGATGAAAAAAAGGGCAAGGGTGTAAGGGCTGCAAGATTCATCAGTGCGATATCCTCGCTTGCCAGAAACGCCGATTCGTTCATCCACGCGTGCGACTATGACCAGGAGGGCGAGGTGATAGGCCACAGCATACTGGAATACGCGTGCGGCGGCAAATATGAAAAATCATTGAGGGCCAAGTTCTCGACCCTCACTGACGACGAAGTGAAAGAGGCGTTTGCGGCGCTTGCAAGGCCGAGCAGAGGGCTTGCGGAGGCCGGCCGGTCGCGGCACATGCTCGACTTTATCTACGGCGTCAATTTGTCAAGGGCGCTTGCGCAGTCGTTCAAAGCCGGCAGCAATAACAAAGGTTACAGGAATCTGTCGATAGGCAGGGTGCAGGGACCCACGCTTGCGTTTGCGGCCGACAGAGAGACGGAAATCCGGCTGCACGTGCCTGACCCCTACTGGGTGCTGACTGCGGATTTTGAGAAAAACGGGCAGGTTGTGCACGCCCGCTATGAAAAGCCAAGGGTAGAAAAGCTTGCAGAGGCGCGCGTAATAGTTGACGCGTGCACCGGCAGAGACGGCACCGTTGACAAAATATCTGCGAGAAAATCTACGCTCAGGCCCCCAACACCGTTTAACACCGGCGACCTGCAGCGCGAGGCATACAGGCTGTTCCGGCTCTCGCCGGGATATACCCTTGCCATTGCAGAAAAGCTGTACCTGCGCGCCCTCATCTCGTACCCCAGGACGTCGAGCCAGAAACTTCCGCCGTCCATAAACTATGCCAAGATACTCTCCGGGCTTGCAGGGATCTCCCTGTATAGCCAACCGGCGTCGATGCTCCTCTCAAGGGGCCGGCTTGTGCCAAGCGAGGGGTTGATGTCGGACCCTGCGCACCCGGCGATTTATCCCACCGGCGTCGTGCCCCGGCTTTCTGGCCTGGAATTCAAGGTATACGACCTGATTGCAAAAAGGTTCCTTGCGACCTTTGGCGACCCGGCAGTTACAGAGCGCACGGACGTTTCCATAAATGTCAACAGCCACGTGTTCCTTGCAGAGGGCAGGACGACCATCTACGACGGCTGGACGGCGCTGTACAGGCCGTACGTCAGCCTGGAGCAGTCGGCGCTGCCAGCGCTGCAACAAGGCGACGTCCTTGCAAACAGTCAGGTCATGATGGAGGAGAAATTCATGCAGCCGCCGTGGCGCTACAGCCAGGCATCGCTCCTTGCCAAGATGGAGGAGGAAAAGATAGGGACAAAGGCGACAAGGGCTGACACCATCGCAACGCTGTTCAAGCGCAACTACATCGCAGCTGCAAAAAAGGGCGGGGGAATCGAAGCGACCGACCTTGGCTTTGCCGTGGTCGAGTCGATGAGGGAGCACGCGCCGGCGATAGTGTCGACGGAACTGACGCGCTCGATGGAGGAGCAGCTGGAAGGCGTGGAGCGAGGGGAAAAAGAGCCTGCCGACGTGATAGGGTACGCGGTGGAAAGGCTGGTCGAGTCGCTTGCGACGTTCCGGGAGCAGGGTGCTACGATTGGAAAGCAGATTGGAAGCGCAGCTGCGGCTGCGCAGTCTAACGTCGTCGTCATTGGCGGCTGCCCCGTATGCAAAAAGGGCCAGCTGCGCATCATAAAGTCAAGGACGACAAAAAAACGGTTTGTAGGCTGCTCAGACTATGCATCAGGCTGTAGGGCGAGCGCGCCGCTTCCGCAGCGTGGCGGAATCAGGGTTTCAAAAACCTGCAAATGCGGCTGGCCGATAATTTCTGTCGCGTTTGGCAGGAGGGGCAGGCGGTGGAACACCTGCGTCAACATGCAGTGCCCCTACAAGGAAGAAAGAAAAAAGGGATAGAGCGAGCCTCGCTAGACGCATTGCGCAGCCTTGATAAGAAAAACAGAGCTTTTTACACGCATGAGCTTTGCAAGCGACCATTCACACATGTGCGAGCACTGCGGCGAGCGCTTTTCATGTCCTGTCGAAAAGCACGACTGCAAGATAGAATGGCGCACGAGCCATAACGACCACTACCTTGCGCTGAGCTGCTAACCCTTTTTCAAGAGCTCCTCTTTCATCCGCAGGAATTCCTCTTCCGACAATACGCCTTGCTCCTTCAGTTTTGCAAGCTTGGCAAGTTCGTCGGCGACCGAAGCTTCGTTGACTATGGTAGTTGGAGCCCGGGATCTCTGTATCCCCTTGTTTATCGCCTCGACTATTTTTTCGGCCTTGTCCTTCGGTATAGCCTCTATCTGCCCTTCGTTGCTGTCTCTGCCCATTACGACCCCGTCAATCTTTTTCTCGGCAATCGTGCTGAGCCCGGGGGCGCGCAGGATGATGCTCGACGAAAGCACGCCCTGATCGAGCCTTGCGCTCGTTATCCTGTCGTAGCTGATGTCCTCGATGCTCTGCCTGAACCCCAGTGAGCTCGGGTCGCGGATTATCAGCCTCCTATCGGTCGCGAATATTATGTTCGGCGTGGTCAGCGAACCGCCTGGTTTTATCCGTGACTGCCTTGCGACCACCAGAACCGTCTCGTCTTTGTCAAGATGATCCGCTATTTTCTTTATTTCGTCCAGTTCACCCTTGTCTGTCAGGACCGTGTTGAACTTTTTGTCCTTGCCAAACATTTACAACGACAGCATATTATTGCAGAAAATGCCTCTTAACCTTTCTTGCTAGAGAGGGAATAGACGTCGGTCCTGCGGTTCTTCAACAGCGGGAGCGACTGCCTTACCTGTGCCACCTTGGCCATGTCAAGCTCTACTATCTCCATGCCCTCGCGCTGGCCCATGTCCAAGAGTACTGTTCCAAACGGGTCGACGACCATGCTCCTGCCGGCGTAGATGTTGCCCACCTGGTCGGGCGCAACCACGTACGAGCCGTTTTCAATCGCGCGGGCCTTTAGCATCGTCTGCCAGTGCTCTTCCTTCATCGGACCCTGCACCCACCCCGAGGGCGCGACGAGTACGCTTGCCCCCTTTATCGTAAGGAGCCTCGACAGCTCTGGAAACCTGATGTCGTAGCATATCATGACGCCGATTTTGCCTGCCGCAGTCTTGGCCGGACTGACAAGCTTTTTGCCGGGCATGAGCTTTTTCGATTCCTTGAACCCTAGCGCGTCGTACAGGTGCAATTTGCGGTACACTGATGCTACTGCGCCGTCTCTGCCAATCACGGCTGCCGTATCATAGACCCTGTTGCCGGCGCCCTTTTCGTACATCGCGGCCACCACCTCTATCTTGCCGGCCTTTGCAGCCTTTCTCAAGGTAGTGACAAAGTTGCCCTGCACTGTCTCTGCGAGTCTTGACAGCTCGGCCGCGGTCTGGGTGCCGGGCGAAAATGCCATCTGGAACTCGGGAAAGCACACCATGTGTGCCTTGCCGGCCGCGGCCTGCTCGATGTACGCGACTGACCGGCGCAGGTTGTCCTGCTTGTCCTCCGATGACTTCATCTGCACTACGGCAACCGATATCATCAATTTTGCTTACACTCGCGCTGCGGGGGATAAAAGGCTAGAGCTGCTTGCCGGCCTGGAACCAGTTTTCTCTCGGGTTGTCTTCATACACCACGATGACGTGCTCTGCTTTCGTCTTTAGGATGCTGACTGCCGCGTCGGTTATCGCCTTGGCAAACTCGTCTTTCTGCTCTTTTGTCCTGCCGGGGTACATTGACACCTGGATGAGGGGCATATCTACGGCAAGAAAAATAGCCTACGGCTGATTTATAGTTACAGCGGCGTCTGCCGTCATTGGCGATTGAGTCGCTGCTGCTGTTGTTGTTGTTGCCTCTTCCTGCACAGGTCTTGCGCCGGACTGCGCCAGCTCGTACAGCGCCTGAAGGTAGCGCTTGATGAAGTTGGCGCCGGGCGACGGCCTCCTGCCCTTCTCGTAGTCGCTCAGGACCGAGGGGGTGATGGCCATCCTTTTTGCAAGGTCGGCCTGCTTTACTCCAAACTTTTTGCGCCAGAACTTTAGCTGCTGCGGCGGGTTGTCGCTCAGGACCACCGCGCCGGCGATCCACGTCAGTTCGCTTCTTCCGTTGGCAATGCCGTTATCGGAACTGGACAAACGTGAACGAAGGTTTCGATGGGTGATAAAAAGATTATTCGGGGGTTGTTTGCAACCGGTCTCTGTGAATAATAACGCCGCTGGTGACGAGCTTGAGCTTTTGAACAGCAGGGTCGTTGCCTGCAAAAAATGCCCGAGGCTTGCGAAATACATCCGCAAGGTCGGCAGCGAAAAAGTAAAGCGATTTTCTGGCGAAACCTACTGGGCAAGGCCGCTTCCAAGCTGGGGCGACCCTGACGCAAGGCTCCTGATAGTCGGCCTTGCGCCGGCCGCGCACGGCGGCAACAGGACCGGCAGGATGTTCACCGGCGACAGCTCGGGCGACTGGCTCGCAAAGGCGATGCACGGAGCGGGGTTTGCAAGCAAGCCGACAAGCCGTGCGCTGGACGACGGGCTGGTACTCACTGGCGCATACATCACCGCCGCTGCAAGGTGCGCGCCGCCGGACAACAAGCCCACGCCGCAAGAGCTGTCAAATTGTGCATCGTATCTGGAGGCAGAGCTTGCTGTTTTGAAAAACGTGAAGGTGGTACTTGCGCTTGGCAGGATAGCGTTTGATGCCTACTGCAGGACGGTTGGCGCAAGGGGTCTAGCGTTTTCGCACGGTGCCCAGCACAGGGTCGCAGGCAGAGTGCTTCTTGCCTCGTACCACCCAAGCAGGCAGAACACCAACACAGGCAGGCTCACTTGGGAGATGTGGGCAGAAATATTTGCGACCGCAAGGTCGTTGCTCGTCTAGTCACTTACTTTTTCTTTTTTGGTTTTGGCGCGGCGGCCTTTTTGCTATCGCTGGCGACAGGCGCCTTGGCCTTTGTCTTGCTGTTGCTCTTTTTTGCCTTTGCAGCGGCTGCCTTTTCCTGCGCCTCTTGTTCCTCTTTGGCTGCTTCCTCCGCTTCCTTGTTTGCAGCAGCGTTGGCCCGGCAGTTGATGATGTCGGTGGTTATCTGGTCTATCTTGTAGCGCAAGGCCTCCTTGACCCTGCTGTTGTCGACCATGTTGAGCGGGCCCTTGCAGTTGGGGCACTTGAAGAACAGCTCGACTGCCACGTCGAATTTCACACGCGGGCAGTCGTGGTTGCCGCAGTGGTAGAACTCGGTCGAGTCCTCGTGCTCCAGGCGCTTGTGCAGCCTGTCGAGGATCTTTTTCTTTTGGTTTTCAATGAAATTGTCGACGTGGTCCTGCTTGGCGCGCCAGCGGTAGACGAACCAGCCCTTCTTTTCGTCCTTGACTCTGATGCCGGTTATCAGCGCCTTTCCAAACAGGTCGTACAGGACCTTGCGCACGATGTTTATCTTTAGACCCGTTGCGCTTGCTATCTCCTCGTCGGTGACGTCCTCGGTGTTGAGTAGGGCGCGTGACACCTTGACGTATTCCTCGCCCCCTATGAGGCCGGCTATCTTGACGAAAGAGTCCTCGTAATCCATCGCGTGCATTTAGAGGAATAATTGCGCAAATTTCTGATATATAGTTTCTGAAATTTATTGAGATTGGCGTGGTTTTCGGTTGTTATTCTACCGCGAAAGCAGGATATATAGGCAGACGGCTTGCTGAAAAACTAGCCGGGCAGCCGCTTTTTAAACAAAAGCCGTGCAATTCACACTGCTTGGACTCGCACAGAGGCCACTGGAGGCAGAACCGGCGTTTTTCCTAGATCCTCAAGTTTTTGCAGGAAAACCAGTACGGTATAATCGGCTTTATGGTCCGGCTTCCAGTACGTTTCAACCGTCATGTTGCCGGCCTGACCTGCAAAATTTGTCTTGACACTGGAAAGAGCCGCAGTTTCAGAAGTGTCGTCATTGCGCACCTCGATGACAACCTGATAATAATCACCGGCTGGGTCTCCCTGATTTGTAAAGTTTGCCTCGATGAACACCGGCTCCCCGGCCTTGAAAACAATGCCATCGACTTTGCCCAGATAATCGTGGTTGGAATCATACGCGGACAGAGACGCGAGCTTGATGCTATCCTGCGGCATCTCGCCGGCCGCAGAGAAATTAGAAGGCAGATATGCCACACATGCTATTGCCATTGCTGCCAGCAGGCAGCAGGCTAAACTACCACTACTACTATGTCGTATCGTGCTGCCCATTTTTTGCGGCACGAACGCGCAAATAATAAACAAGGTGGACTTTTGATCTATCAAATATTCTTTTTACCAGAACTGGTGCCCGTTTTTCGTGGTAGCCCCTTCATACCCGATCTTGAATCTGCCGGTGCTGCCCAGGTACGTTACGCCGTAGTTGCTGTTGGCCGGCGAGCAGTTCATGAGCAGATACCCGCCTGTCCAGGCGCTCAGCTCAACCTTGCTGTCGCTGCCGGTTGCCTTGGTGGCGTACTGGATGTTCAGCACCTCCACCAGCCCCAGCCTCTGCGTGTTGGTGTTGGGAGCAAAGCTTCCCGCCTCGACGAACGTAAAGTAGTCGCTCTTGACCTTCATCGACGGACGCCCAATGTCCACCGTCTGGGCCGGCCTGGAATCGTCAAGGTCGTCCATACGCACCTGCCACTTTTTGTCCGGTCCGTACAGTATCGAGAGCTCTAGCGTGTGGCCGGCGACCACCGGGGCACTTGAAGTCCCCCTCAGAATCCCGCCTATACCCCACGCCATCTGGAACCGGGTGGCATTGTACCCAATGCCAGAGTCCCTCGACCAGTCGCCGTAATAGATCCCCACCTCGTAGTACAGGCCGTCGTCCCCCTCGAACGCGATGTGGTAGTTGGCAGGCTTATCCGGCTCGCCGGCGCGCACGACATCGGCCACTCCCGGCGGGACCTTGAACGTCACGGACTCGCCCCACTTGTCGGGGCTTGCCGCGGGAAGCTCGATGTTGCAGTTGCTGTACGATGTCGAGAGCATGGACATGCCCACTATTCCCATGCCTGCGTTGTGCGGGTTTCCTAGCAAGGGATGCGGGTACGCGGATGCGCTGCTGCCGCCACTACCGATAAAACTCAGAAACACGCTGCTTACTGCCAGCAGAGCTGCTGCAAAAAAGAAGACGATGATGATGCTTGATCTCATACGGCGTGTTGCGCAGCTGTTGTAAAGCCGGAATTGTACATAAGGGCGCTTGCTTGCCACTCTATAAACTTGACAGGTGCGCTTTTTCGCTGCTCAGCTGACTGTGCTCAGGTTACTTGCTCCCGTACAGCTTGTAGATCTTGCCGGTATAGTCGCTGACATAGTCCCACTTGTCCGGGTCCACTTGCACCGGGAAAAACGCCTCCTTTGTCTCGTCGCACAGCGCCTCGTACACGAACTGGCCTATCACTATCTGGTCCGGCTTGGCAATCCCGGTCATCTTGGTTGTCACGTTTATCGTGTAGCCGAGGATGTCAAAGTGCGGGTGCCTGACCTGCCGGCCGTCCTCAAGCGTCATGGTGTCCCACCCGTACTGCACCACGACGTTGTCACCCACGTCAATTCCGACGCGCACCTTCAGCTCGGGATAATCGTACTGGTTGAGGATCGGGTTTATGCCCTGCCGCATCACCTTTATCATCGCCTGCGCGCACGACACCGCGTTTGCGCACGGCACGCGCAGGTTGCTCCAGTCGGCAAGAAAGAACGCCAAGATAGCATCGCCCACGTATTTCAGCACGTACCCGCCGTAGGCGGAAACAAGCATGGACATTTCCTGCGTGAACGCCTGCACTATGGTGGCAAGCCTGTCCGCCGGGGTGGTCATCGAAAGTTTCGTCGACCCCACGATGTCGATGTGCAGGATTACGAATCCGACCTTGGACTTGGCGAACCTTTCCAGGATGCTGTTTGTCTCCTCCGTCGAGAGGTTGAACTGCGACTCAAAGCGCAGCGCGCGCCACACCCGCTCCTGTGCGAGCTTGATTGCCTGTTCGGTGTCCACCACTTGGGCAAGCTCAAACGACGAAAACGACGGCGCCCCGGCAGTCGCGCTTGCAGCACTGCGCTTTCTTTCCTCCTCTGCTACAAACTCGGCTATCGTCCTGTCCACCTGCTCCCTGTCGATGTCAAGCTGCAGGGCGATTATGTCCGGCTCTATCCCGGAGCTGTGGAGGTTGATTATTATCTGCCGCTGCGAGTTTGGCGCGGGCGGGTCAGAAGAAGACATGTATTTATGCCGCATTTGGAGCGCAGTGCGGCTATTAAACTCATTTGTACGGGCGTGATGATTAATAACGAGTGCCACGCATATACCGGCGGGATGGGCGGAAAACAAAAGGAGGAAGAGCGTGTGCTTTTGACGCTTCCGAACATAAAGTACCTGGTGGAGGGCTTGGAGGCGCTTTTGATGACGGACTTGGACGGCGAAAAGCGCGCCAAGGTGATAAAGCTGCGCGACGATCTGGCTTCGTACGTGAACAGCATCTTTAGCGACTATTCGTGAACGCGGCGCGCACCTTGCGTATCACCTCGTTCATCGACAGCGGCTCTTTCTTTATGACGTCGCTTCTCTCCAGTGACCCCATGAGCCGGAGGACGTCGGCTGACAGGACCAGCATGAACACAAAGCGCACCTGCACGTCGCGGGACCTTATCTTTTGGTACAGGTCGATGCCAGACATCCCTCTCATGACAAGGTCAGTCACCACGACTCCGTACTGCGACCTGCTTGCGTATTCCAGCGCCTCTGAAGGGTCGGGCGTGTGGTCGACCTCATAGCCGTCGGCCGACAGGTATGTCTTGACCAGCCCGGCAGTCGACTGCTTCTGGTCGACGAGGAGGACCGACCTCATTCGACATATTTTCGCATAATTTTCCTTTAAGCATTCAGGTCAAAAGATCTAGAGCGCAGGTACGTGTGTGTGCGTGCGTGGTGGCAAGGTTAATAATTGGACAGGGGCCAAAAACGCCGCAGCAGTGACAGAAAAAACAGCGGCCGAGGAACCCCGGCTAAAGAGGTCGGTCATCGTCCTTGCGTTCATCTCGCTAGGTCTTGTCTATTCGGTCATGCTCATAGGCGTGTTTTTGAGCTCCGGCCCCATAACTGAAAAGGGCCTTGCCTGCACCGACTGGCCGCTGTGCCCAAACGGGTTCTTTGGCGCACCTGAAGATCGCTACCTTGTAGAGTACGTGCACAGGCTGGTTGCGGTCATCACCGCCGGCTTTATCTACGCGACTGCAATAATCGTCCCTTCAGGAGTAAAGAGGGCCAAAAAGGCGGCAATAATCGCGGCAGGCATCGTCTCATGGCAGATTGCGCTTGGCTTTATCACTGTGGCGACCCACCTGTACCCGATAGCAGTGGCAAGCCACCTTTCGACCGGCATCAGTGTGTTTGCGTTTGCCCTGCTGACGTTCCTGTGGGTCGGGGTATGGAGAAAGCAGAGCTAGCAACTCTAGCGCCAGTGCACGCGCGAATTTTCAAAAAACTCCCTGTCGTCCTCTGCCAGCGCGACTTTTTTGTGGCAGTCGCCGCAAAGTAGGTATTTCGAGTCTGCAGGGAGCTCTTTTCTGCACCTGCCGCAGAACTTTTTCATCGCCTTGTTTTTTATCCGGTGGCATTGCATAAAAAACTTGTTGCGGTGGCGCTGTCAGGCGGCGTCGATTTTGGAATAAAGCATGTCGTCGTTCTTTCCTATCAATTCTATCGACTCTGTCCAAAAGACCTCTCTGACCCCGGGCATCATTTTCACCTTCTCGGAAAAATCGATGATCTCCTTGTTCGTCTTTAGGACCACGTCCGCCCTTATGTCGATGTTGTTGTTGCTCAGCGTCCTTGCCACCGACATTACGCTCGGCCAAGTCAGGATTTCCTTGGCGACGTTTGACGACGACCCGTTTTCGGCCGCGATAAAGAAAGTGATCGAGCGCAGGTCGAATCTCTTTAATGCAAGGGAGAAAGAGATGTCCAGGAACCCTGCGAGCCGCTTGCGCCTTCTCTGGATAGTCGTGAGCGGGACTCCCAGCTCTTTGGACAAAGTCATCGACGAGACCTCGCCGTTTGACGCAAGCAGGAGCTTTAGCATCTGCTTGTCGATGGGTGACAGAACGGCAGCAGAGTCGCCGTCCATGTGCAAAGGATGATGATATCTTTCCTTCTGGTCGTCGGAGGAGGAATTATTGTTGTTGTTGGAAGAAGTCAGCTTGTTCAACCTGCCAAAGAGGTCGTGTAGCTGTTCGAGCGTGAGTGGCTCCAGCGACTTGGTGTTAATGCCCAGCTTTTCCATCGCCTGCAAAAGCCCGCGCCGGGAAGAAGAGGAGATTGATTCAATCTCGGGACTGTTATCCTGCTGCTGCCTAGGCGGGCAGACAACATCGTTCTGCCTTTCTTGAAAAGAGGAGGAGGACGAGGACAAGCGCTGACGTATATTCATATGTATATTTAAATTTTATAGGGGCGATCTCCTATCGTTCAGGTTGCATGTGATATTAACAGCTCGTCAGAGAAAATTTTGTAATATTTGCATGTCTGTGTAAAACCTTTTATTCTATTTCTCCCCTATTAAGGGAATCTTTGGTAGCCGCCAAAGACGTTGCACAGGACATCATTTTGCGCCTAAGGGAGGTTTTTGGAGAGAGTACGTTTGCCATTTTCCAAGATGAGCTGGAGGCAAACTATCTGGGCAATGAGCTGTCCCTGCAGGATGCCATAGCGAGCAGGCCGGAGCTGTTTGAAAGGGCGCTAGAAACTATACTGGGGCCAGAGGGCCTGGTGGTTCTTGCAATCGTGCTGGAAGGTACGAGGGCGCAATTCCACATCAGAAAGGATTTTTCCTATTCAAAGATGGGCGACCTTTCAAGGTGCGTGGCTTTGCTGGTACGGAATTCCTGAGCGAGTCCTCTGTTGCTGTGTGTGTGCGTGCCTGACCCGCAGGAAAGAGGAGAGAGAAATGTAATTAAGGACCGGGGCTGAAAGGAAAACGGTTTCTTGGTACTGCAAAGTGAGATTAAAAGCGCCCTGTCGTATGCCACCAGCAAGGGCTACCAGATCCACCCCGACGCGTTTGCCATGCTAAAGGGGCTAGAGACGGACGCGCTCAAGGCAATCCAGGAGATAATCAAGCAGAAAAAGCAGACCAAGATGATAGTTGTAGACGACATCAAGAGCATCGTCAACCCAGGGAGGCAGCAGGAGCTTGCGCCGGCCGAGCAGGTCGCCAAGGTGCTAGTCGACCCGACTGCCAACGTCAACACCGGCGAGGGAGTCGACGGCTATGCGTCTCTGTTCAAGAGCAGGTTCGAGAAGACGATGCGCATCCTTGCGCAGAGGCCGGACAGCAAGAGGATGACCAAGATTTCCACCGTCAAGCAGATGGAAAGAGGGGGGGGTGGCAGCGGAGGCCCAAAGCAGGCGGCGGCTGCTGGCGAACGCAGCCTCGGAAGCGCTGGCACGTACGTCGTGTCGGGCCTCTTGATGTCAAGGCGCACCAAGAAAAACGGCATAGAGCTAGAGATTGACGACTACACTGGCAGGATGCCGGTGACTGCCATGTCGGAGGACGCAAAAAAGCAGGCGGCAAACCTCGCTCTCGACCAGGTGGTCATGCTGGAACTGGAAAACGCAAAGGGGACGCCTGGCCTTGCCATAAAAAACGTCTTTTCGCCGGACATACCGGACCACCTGCCTAACAAGAGCAGGTCGGAGGCATACGCGGTTTTGATATCGGACCTGCACGTCGGAAGCAAGTATTTCATGCAGCAAGAGTTCCTGCGCTTCCTCGACTGGCTGGCTTCTGATGACGACGATGAAATCGTCCGCAAGATAAAGTTCCTCTGCATCGGTGGCGACCTGATAGACGGCATCGGCATATTCCCAAACCAAGACAAGGAGCTTCTCATGATGAACGCAGAGGCCCAGATGGCGCATACCACGAAACTGCTTTCAAAGATCCCAAAAAGCATCAAGACCTTCATAATCCCGGGCAACCACGACCCCGGCCGAAGGGCGCTGCCGCAGCCGATATTTCCCGAGGCGACGTCCGGCGGCCTGTACGGCCTGGAGAACTGCACGATGCTTGGCAACCCGGCGTACGTGGAACTCAACGGGGTCAAGGTGCTGATGTTCCACGGTCAGAGCCTCGACGACGTGATTGCGACCACGCCGGGCATGAGCTACCAGCGGCCGGCGGAGGCAATGAAAGTTTTGCTGAAAGCGCGCCATTTGTCGCCAACGTACGGCGGGCGCACGCCGGTCGCGCCTGAAAGCGAGGACATGATGGTTATGACAGAGATCCCCGACATATTCCACGCGGGGCACGTGCATGTGACAGATGTTGATAGTTACCGCGGGACGCTCGTCGTGAATTCCGGCGCTTGGCAGGCGCAGACAAAGTTCCAGCAGACGATGGGCATCACGCCGTCGCCAGGCATCGCAATCGTCGTTAATTTAGCGACGATGCAGCCGTTCAAGCAGGATTTCAATAATCTTTTATTATGACAAGAGGTCTGAAAACGTCGGGTCGTCCTTAAGCGCGTCCCTTACCGTCGCAAGCGGCACGGCGACTTTGATCTTTTGCGACCGGCCATAGCGCCCTTGGCTCACCACATCCGTCGAAACCAGGCCCAGCTGGTCAAGCTCGCTTATTATCTGGGTGACCCTGCGCTGGGTGAGAGGCTCCTGCTCGGCCTGCCGGCACAGCGACGAATAGACCTCGTACACCTCGCCGGTGTTGCCGTTCTTTGACTTTGTGATGGCAAGCACCACGAACTTGGTGTGAGTCGTGGCGTTTTTTATGACTTCGAGGTTGGTGTCCTTCTCTATCTTTTCCTGCGCGGCCCGCACGTGCTTTTCCTCCACCTTGGCAGAGTGTTCCCGCTCGGCAAGCTCTGCCGCCACGCGCAAAAGGTCGATTGCCTTGCGCGCATCACCGTGCTCCCTGCCGGCCATGGCCGCGCACAGGTTGATTGCCGCTTCCGTTATTGCGCCTTCAGTAAACGCCAGTTTTGCGCGCTCTGACAGTATCTGCCTCAGCTGCTCCACGGTGTACGGGTTGAACACGGTCTCTTCCTCGGAGAGACTGCTTCTCACGCGTGGGTCCAGCTTGTCCTTGAAGGTCAGGCTGTTTGAAATGCCTATCAGGCTGACAAAGCCTCCTTTGCCCATGCGTTCGTTGGCCCTCGTGAAGGAATAGAGCACGTCGTCGCCGTTTCTGTCCACCAGTGAATCTATTTCGTCGATGACAAGTATGACATGCATCTTTTTCTTTTGTATGAACTGCAGTATCCTGTCAGTGGCTTCGCCCATCGAAAGCCCGGTAAAGTGGACCTTCTTTTCCTCCTTGTTCAGGCCGAGGTTTTCCGCGATTTCAAAGAGCAGTTTGTACGCGCTGTTGGCAAGTTTTGCGTTGATTATAGGGACGTTGACGGTGATCCCAAGCTCGCCGGATTTTTTGACCAGCCTGTCGACCACGGTTTTCACGACCGCAGTTTTTCCGGTCCCTGGTTTTCCAAACAGGAGCAAATTTGACGGGCGTGCCCCTTTGAACACGGTCGACAGTACCTGCGCAAGCGCCGCCGCTTCTTGGTCGCGAAACGGCAGTTTTTCCGGCACATAGTCGATGGTGAGCGTCTCCCTCTTTTTGACGAGCGACTTGCCGCTTGCAGCCCTGTCAAATATGTTGTCGATGTCGCTCGTACACCCGCACCCCTACCTTTCCTTTCCAGAATGCAGGTTTGTTAAGGTTGTCTTAACAGTTACGTTAACAGGGCCGTTTTAAACCCTCAAATCAACTTGTACTAGTTATCGTATCAGCTTGTACAGATGGCAAGATGGAGTTGATGAGAAGGAGGTGTGGACAGGAAAGATAGGGGTGGCTGTTGTGCAGGCAATAGTCGATTATAACATTCGGTTAACACTACTGATCGAAAAGGTGGAAAAGGAGCCAGAAACGACCCCTTTGTTTCCACTGGAGCGTTAAGGTGTCGGTTAGCGCTGTTAACACTGGCAAAGGGGACCCCTTTGTTTCCACTGGAACTGGAAAAGGGCGCTTGGCAACAAGAAAATTGGTTAACTGATAGGATTTGTTAACGAAAAAGGCTCGCGTCTCATGTCAAGCTAACAACAGCTAAGCTGATTGTTATCAACAGTAACACAAGCTCTGTTAAGTGTCAAGGTGTTAACAGCTGAGCTACAACCTTTGCCGGGAAGGAAAAAGTTCCGAATCGAGCTGGAGGACGCCGAAGGGAGCAAGTACAACCTCTCCCTGGAAGGCAACATCTCGAAGGACAAGATATTGAAGATAGTAGAGTTCATGGACCTTCTCAACATCGAGAATAGCGAGGGCGCCAACAACCGTAATCCTGAGAACGAGTTCAGGGCACCGCCCGCCTCGGTGGGCGACAGGATATGGGCGCTTGTAGAGGGCAAGTTCCCGTACGGCAGTTTTACCTCGTCTGACATTCTAGAGCTGTATGAGGACACATACAACGAGCCCATAAAACTCAGCATCGTCTCTACCTACCTCTCGCGGTACGCCGAGCGAGGCCGGCTCGTGAGGAACCGCCAGGGAAAAGAGTGGGTCTACAGGACAGCTAAGCCTGCTACTACTGCTGTTACTGCCGGATCTCGGGCGCCTGAACCGCAGGCTTCTCGTCCTTCGCCAATCTCGTACGACCGGCTTCAGTGATATTGTAGCGAAACGGCTTGCTGTTGACATCCCTGCTGACTAGGCCACTCTCGTGCAGCTTTTTCATGAGGCGGGCGGTGTGCTCTCTCGTCCTACCTATTGCGTGCTGGACCTCCCTTGAGGTGCGGGGCCTGTCCGCCAATAATTTGAGGATATAGTCGACCGTGCCGTTCTGACTGCTCTCGACTTGTGCCGTAGTGATGTCCGGCGGATGCTGCGTGACTGTTACAGGCTCACTCACGGGTTGCGCGTGAGGCGCTTGCTGCTGTGATACTGTTGGCTGCTGTACGATGATGTGAGAAGGAGGCTGTACGAGCGCCTGCGTCTTTACCTCAACTATGTCAAGTTTCGTGCGCATCTCGGCTATCACACGGTCATAGTCTCTCAGCCGGCGGGTGTATTCGAGGACGACAGCCTCCACCACCGCATCGTCGGCGTGATAATTGTTGTTATTGCTGTTGTCACGCTTTGCGCTTTCCCTAAACCTGCGCAGAGCCATCACGGTCACAAGGCCGCCTGCATAAAAGAGCACGCCCAATATCACGACTCCAAGGTCGACAGTGATGTTAAGGGGAAGATCCAGGATCATGTCACAACATTTGCGTGCAGAAACCGTGATTTAATGTTACGGACCAAACTTGTTTTACAACTTGCACACTCTTTTTACCAGCGCATCCATCACGGACATCACGTCTTCCAAGCGTGCCTGATCGAAAATGTCACTGCCTTCTGAAGCAAATATCACGCTCAGCTGGTCCGCAAGGCGGGCCATCGCGCTCAACGCCTCCGGCTGCAAGGCCCCCGACGATTGCAGAAGTATTGCGCTGTAAAGGACGGCTATTGCCTTGTCCCGGCACTGCTTTACCTGCCTGTAGTACGCACCCGAAGTCATGTTTGGCGGCCTCCCCCCACCCTGCAGCCTTTTAGAAATTATGGAAACTTGTCTGGGTGTAAATAAAGAATTTGCTATAATTTCCATCAAAAGTTTGCTAGATTTGGAATCACGCTCGGCCATGTCTGCTATACAGATTTGTATAGCGTATATGCTATTAAACTTTGCAACCATGTCAAACTTTAAAATGGCTGGCCACTTTCAAATGGAGGCGTGGCTGGAACAACGGTGGCAGTAGGAAAGATAGAGAATTATCTCAGGGAAGAGATAAAGAAGCACGGGACGATCTGTTTTCCATTAATTGACTCTGAAAATAATTCGACAGATGCGGCATCTATTGCAAGGAAGGTAGAGGAGGCCGGCGCTTCTGCGATACTGGTCGGCGGATCTTCGGCAATTGACCAGATGGAGCTAGCCAAGGTGGTAAGTGACATCAAGGGCGCAATCAAGATACCCGTGATATTGTTCCCCGGAAATGTCACGGGCGTGTCACCCAAGGCCGACGCGATACTTTTTAGCTCGCTGTTAAACTCTGAAGACCCGTACTTTATCACCGGGGCACAGGCGCTTGGCGCCCTTGCGGTCAAAAAGCACGGCATCGAGCCCTTGCCTACTGCGTACGTGATAGTAGGGGAGGGGACGGCGGCCTGGTTCGTCGGCAGGGCAAGGGGCATACCGTTTCACAAGCCAAATCTCGCAGTCATGTACTCTTTGGCGGCGCAGTACATGGGCATGAGGTTCGTCTACCTTGAGGCAGGTTCGGGTGCGTCTCAGAACGTCACGCCCGAGATGGTAGCCGCGGTGAGAAAGTACTACGAGGGGATTCTCATCGTCGGGGGCGGCATAAAGAGCCCGGAAACGGCGGGCCAGATAGCCAAGGCAGGCGCCGACATCATCGTGGTGGGCACGATGATAGAGAAGGACGGCGACTGGCAGCAAAAGTTATCTTCCATGGTAAAGGCTATGCGTCAGGCGCATTGAGATTATGATCTCCGAAGGCGAGGCCCGGCTCAGCGACATCAGGATGCCGGCTTATTACCGGCGCTACCAGCACGACATTCTGGCAAGCGTGCAGAAATACTACGAGCACGCGCTAAAGGCGCGCAGAAAGGGAATCGACGTCGCCGACGTCGTGGAACCCAAGATAGCGTTCGACCTGTCGGACAGAGTCGCCAAGATGCACAACATCGAGATCGCCGAGCGGCTGCGCGCGCTCCTCGGCCAGACCACGAAGGAAAAGGCGGCGCTAAAGATAGCGGAGGAGATCGCCAAGGGGGAGTATGGCACTGGCGACCTGCGCACGCGGCTTGACAACGCGGTCAGGGTCTCGCTTGCGGTGGTGACAGAGGGCGTGACTGTCGCCCCGCTGCAGGGGATATCCGACGTCACGATAAAGAACAACGCCGACGGGTCGCAGTACCTGTCGGTGTCTTTTGCCGGGCCAATCCGCTCCGCAGGCGGCACGGAAGCTGCACTGACGATGCTGATTGCGGACCACGCGCGCAAGGTGGCCGGCCTTGACACGTACAAGGCAAACTCGTTTGACGACGAAACCGGCCGGTTCGTAGAAGAGTTGAGGATATACGAAAGGGAGGTCATGGGCTTTCAGTTCAAGGTGCTCGACGAGGACGTCATAAAGTGCATAGCAAGCCTTCCGGTGGAGCTCGACGGTGTCGACACCGACCCCGTGGACGTGGTCGGCCACAAGGGCATGAGGAGGATAGCCACCGACAGGGTGCGCGGGGGCGCGCTGAGGGTGATGAATGATGGGCTCATCGGTAGGAGCCGAAAACTGCTGAAACTTGTCGAGACGCTCAAGCTGGACGGCTGGCAGTGGCTCAAGGAGCTGAAAGGCGCAATCCAGACGGGCGACGACGACGCGGCGCACCACAGGATGTCGGAGGTCATCACCGGCAGGCCGGTGCTTTCCATGGTGAAAAAGGTGGGGGGGTTCCGCCTGCGCTACGGCCGGTCGCCCAACACCGGCTTTGCGACAGTGGGAATACACCCCGCGGTGCCCGTGCTTCTGAACTATGCAATCGTCGCCGGCACGCAGATCAAGATGGACATACCCGGCAAGGCGTCGACGATAGCGCTCGTAGACACGGTCGAGCCGCCGGTGGTAAGGATGGACGACGGCCGCGTGCTTGCCGTGCGCTCGGTGGAGCAGGCCGAAAAGATTCGGACAAAAGTGCAAAAGATCCTGTACATGGGCGACATGCTGATAAGCTATGGCGACTTTTTGGAAAACAACGCGCAGCTTCCTCCCGCCAGCTATGTGGAGGAGATATGGGCGCTCCAGCTGCGCGCAAAACTCGCCTCCGACGTTTCAATTGGCATCGAGCGCGACAGGCTGATACAGCTAGTCGAGCATCCGCTGACGATAACACCGACAGTCGACGAAGCGTTTGAGATAAGCAAAAAACTCGGCATACCTCTGCACCCGCACCACTCGTTCTACTTTGACGTTCTTGCATTACCGGAACTGCTCTACCTGAAGGAGAGGCTGCAAGAGCTGCCAAACGACTCCGCGCTCAAGGCGATCCTTGAAAAGCTGGGTACAAGCCACTCTGTTGTTTCAAATAATAGACTAGTGCTTGACGATCCGGAACAGGCAAAGTCGCTTTCTATCCTGCTGTCCGGGCCTGTCATTGACGACGCCAAGGACCCTATTGATTATGTCACAAAATCGTCCGGCGTCGCCGTGATGCAAAAGTTCGCGTCGTCGATAGCAGTCAGGGTGGGCAGGCCGGAAAAGGCCGCCGAGCGCAAGATGAAGCCCCCTGTGCACGTGCTGTTCCCGATAGGCACCAAGGGCGGCGCGATGCGGGACATCATCAAGGCATGCGGCGAGGAAGAGTCGCTCTTTACGCAGATAGCAAACCGCTACTGCGAAACTTGCCGCCTGCCGTCGCTTGGAACCCACTGCCGCACCTGCGGCGCGTCGACGATGCTACGCAGCCAGTGTCCCATCTGCAAGGGCGACGTGGAGGAAGGCGAAAAATGCCCGCGCTGCAACAGAGACGCCAGGACGTACGCCTCGATGAATTTCCCGCTAAAAGCGGCGCTCCAGATGGCCGAGAAAAAGCTGGGCGTCAGGGCGCAGCAGCCGCTCAAGGGAGTGAAATCCATGATGAGCCGCGACAGGGCCGCCGAGCCACTGGAAAAGGGCATCTTGCGCCAAAAACACGAGCTCCATGCCTTCAAGGACGGCACAATCCGCTTTGACGCAACCAACGAGCCGTTGACCCACTTTGTCCCGGCGTGGATAGGAGTAAGCGTCGACAAGCTGAAGGAGCTTGGCTATAACCGCGATTACCTAGGCCGCGAGCTCATTTCATCTGACCAGCTGGTGGAATTGATGATGCAGGACGTCATCATTCCCCGCGACTCGGCCAGGCACCTCGTGAACGCGGCGAAATTCATCGATGAAGAGCTGGAAAAGCTGTACGAACAAGAGCCGTTCTACAACGTCGACGCCGTCAGCGACCTTGTCGGACATTTAGTGGTGGGCCTTGCGCCGCACACGTCGGTGGGCATCATGGGTCGGATTATCGGGTTTACCGACTCGCAGGTGTGTCTCGGCTCGCCGATATGGCACTCGGCCAAACGCCGCGACTGCGACGGCGACGCCGACTCTATAATGCTCCTCATGGATGCATTTCTGAACTTTTCGTTTGATTTTCTGCCGGACAAGATAGGCGGGCTCATGGACGCGCCACTTTTGATACAGCCCGTTGTGTTGCCGCACGAGGTGCAGCGTCAGGCCCACAACGTCGACATCGCCTCATCGTACCCGCTGGAATTCTACGAGGCGACGTGGAAGCAGGCCAAGGCGGCAGACGTGGCAAGCATGATAGAGATAGTGAAGGGCAGAATTGGAGAGGAGACGCAGTTTTTCGGCTACGGCTTTACGCACCCCACCGCCGGGCTGACCACGAAGGAGCAGAGGAGCGCCTATTCCACGCTGAACACGATGGACGAGAAGCTAAAGATGCAGTTTGACACAGCAAAGCTCATCAGCGCGGTGGACGCCGACGAGGTCGCCGCGATGGTGCTGACGACGCACATACTGCCGGACATAATGGGCAACATGCGCTCGTACTCCTCGCAGACGTTCCGGTGCACAAACTGCGGCGAAAAGTTCCGCAGGATGCCGCTTGTGGGCAAGTGCACGGAATGTGGCAACAAGCTGACGCAGACAGTGACGAGGGGCGCCGTCGAAAAGTACCTCGGCATTGCGACCGGCTTTTGTCAGGAGTACAAGATAAACGAGTACCTGAAGAGCAGGGTGGAGTCCATATCGACAGAGTTGAAGCTGATATTCCAGGAGGAAAAGAAGGTGCAGTCGAGCCTGACAGAGTTTATGGCATGACTCAATTTTTGTTGCCCGCAAACTCTGGAATAAATATCACAATACTGCATCTAGTCACGCGGTGAACCGTCTTCCGAAACTGCTTTTCATTTCGAAAATTGCAGCAATATTGTTAGGCGTTGGATTATCTCAATTACACATTCCTTTATCAAAGGAAGAGTCTGACGCATTTTTCAAGGCTTGCATCGAATGCAAATCGCCTCCGACATATCGAAACATAGATCCAGAAATAGTAAATGTTTTGTTAATTGTGGGTATCGTTGCTATATCCGCTGGCGGCATCCTAACTGCACTGCATAAAAATAATCTTCCGGCAACTTCTAATAAGTTGAGTTGAGAAATTCTTCGAGGTAAAGCAGCGCCTTCTATAGTATTGCAATAATTAAATGTCAGTTAACAAAGTTCCTGAAGTTTAATTTTCGTAAAATCATAGAGAAATCATATTGAAAAGCCGCACAAGCGTGGCTATGGCCGCGGGAATAGGGCTATTCGCTCTTGTTATGCGCCTCTATTTTGAAACCACGCTCAACAGGCCGCTACACCCTACTGCCGGCCCGCCAAGGTTGCAGGCGAGTCAGACATTTACCCAAGGAAACCACACCTATGATGAAGCAGAAATCCCGTTCGTGCCCAACCAGCAGTACGCGTTTCACGGTATTTCATTTACATATCTAGGGAACGACACCGCGGACGCAGACCAGTGCCCGCCCGCGGATCTAAAACCCTTTAACGAGCTTTATCCTTTCAATGAAATCAAACATTTCAGTGCCATTTTGAAAAACGGGACAAAAGTAAGCATGGATACCTGCTGGCCATTACCTTACACCCCGGTCATAATATCTGACAACCCGCCAACAAAGACCGCAGGAATGATGCAGGACTCTATCTATTTCGTGCATGGAGTGCCTACCGGTCTGCAAAAGAGGTGGGAAACGAGATGGTTTGACCCTGACTCCGAGACCGCAGGAATAATACAGAATCAGACCTATTTCGTGCCCGGCAAGACTGCATTTTATTATTTTACAGAACGAACAGGCCAGTAAGCTTACTGCACCACGACTGCCATCACGTTAATATCTGAAAGCGGCATCGGATTTTCGCCGACCCCGCTCCAGACGATGGTCTTTATCGTATATTCAGCCGGGCTGTCTGGCTTCCACAACTTGGACCAGTCGGCGTACCCTCCGCCCTCGATCGTGTCTATGGACCAGCTTACATCCACTGTGATGCCGTTCTGGTCTATGATCTGCGTTATCAGCGCGTACCTCTGTTCTTTCTGCTGCAGATTCTTGTAGCTCGCCGCTATCTTGATGCTGTCGCCGGGCTTGGCACTAGAGACAGCATTGCCTTCTTGGTCTAGGATCAAGTACCTCTGCAATTCCATCTTTTTCAACGGGTTGCCGTAAAAATACGAGTCTGGGTAGGTGTCTTCAGGGTAGGTTTGATTTTCCGGAGGACTCTGTGGTTGCTCGTCGTTTTGCTGCGCTTTCTGCGCAACAGGCGTCACCTGCGAAGTGCTATTATCTTCGGCATTGTCGGTTGTTCCTTCACCCTCGTGGCTGTCTGTAGCGCCGTCGCCAGAGTCGTCGCTTCCGCTATTACTGCTGCTACTGCTGTTGTTGCTCGTAGTAGTATCGTTGCTCGTGTCGCCTTCACCGCTGCTGCTACCACTACCGCTGCTGCTACCACTACCGCTGCTGCTACCACTACCGCTGCTGCTACCACTGTGTTTATTATCTCCACTTTTGCCGTGATCGCCTTCCCCGTCACCGCCACCCTTGTCGTTCTTATCGGCCAAATAAACGGGCGAAGACTCACCCTTGCCTTGCAAATGCGCTGAAAAATTATTATTATTATCTGCGCTAGCGGCCGCTGTCAATGCAGGCGCCCCAACCAGTAACACAACCACGCTAGCGGCAAGAATTCTAGCCCAAAGATCCAATCCACGATTTGCCATATTTGATCCTCTTACAGAGGATGTTTCCGGAATTGTCGGAACTATTTAACTATTGAATGCATACCAAAAAAATATGCAAGGATGGCGCTTATTTTAGTAGCTTTAGCCGCTTTTTATGAAATTGTTGTAAACAGCTACCGCTTCCTCTTCATCCTTTGCGCCAACTATGGTCGCCGCGCCGCTCGACAAAAAGCTTACAGACATCTTGCCCGCGTTTGTCGCCGTGATGCCGAGCGTCCCTCGCGTCCTGACCTGGTAGCCGAGCGTCTCGGCTGTCTTGCTGATGCCGCCAAGGTTGACCGGCACGGGGTTTGCCGGCGTGATGGTCCATGTCCTCTTGCCCCGGTCCCTGCCGCACAACTCCTCGATTATCAGCTCCTTTGCTGTCACCTGCTGGCCGTTTATAGTCCGCGCCGTCCCGCAGGCCGGGCACTCGTCCTGCCTTGCTATCTGGACCTTTTCAAACGACAGCTCGTTGAGGTCGACGTACAGCAGCTTGTTCACAAGCGTCGGCTGCTGGCCCGTTATTATCTTGACCGCCTCTGACACCTGGATTCCGCCCACCAGGTACAGTATCGACGGATGTACGCCTTCTGTGCTGCATGCCGGCATCTCGTCTTCGTTGAGCGCCGGGAACAGGCACCGCAGGCACGCAGTCTTGTTCGGGATTATTGTAGTCACAGAGCCGAGCATCCCGATAGCGCCCGCGTAGATGAGCGGGATATTGTGCTTGATGCACGCGTCGTTGAGCGCATAGCGCGCGTCGACGCTGTCCAGCGCGTCTATTATCAGGTCAAAGCCCTTGACGATGCTCTCCGCCGTGTATTTCGTAACTGACGTTGGCACAGGCTCGATCTCGACGGTAGGATTCATCTTGCGCAAGCGGTCAGCGGCGGCTTCGACCTTTACCCTGCCGATGTCGTCCTCCGTGTAGAGGTGCTGTCTGTGCAGATTTGTTATCTCAATGACGTCCCTGTCGACGATGCGCAGCTTGCCGACTCCCATCGCCACCAGCTGCGTCACCACCGGGTTTCCTATCCCTCCGGCACCGACGACGCACACCTTGGCCGCGCGGAGCTTTTCCATCCCCTCAAAGCCTATCTCTTCAAGCATCACCTGCCTCGAATAGCGCTGCAGCTCCTCGCTTGTCAGCTCGGCGCCTCCTGCCACTGCCGGCAGTATGTAGACGTTGTCGCCGTCCTTGAGCGCGGTCGTCATGCCGCCAGAAAATCGCATGTTCTTGCCGTTCACGTAGATGTTGATGAGCGAGCGGGGCTTGCCGTTATGGTCAAATACGCGGCGCTTAAAGTCGTCGCCCATCTGCTCCGACACCTTGTTGAACGCGTCTTGCAGATCCAGAGCCTCTATGGGGAGCTTTTTCTCTCCCTGGCCCTTGTTCAATACCGACGGTACTGTAAATTCCACTTTTGCCATCTTATAATATCACCCGATCATCGCCGAGACAGCGGCTGCGTCCGGCTTGACAGCGACAAGTTTCGGCAGCACCCCTATAATTGCTTCTGTGGCCTTGAGCCCGTTGCCGGTGACATAGCAGACCACCTTTTCGTCCTTCTCTATGCTGCCTTCTTCCACCAGCTTTTTCAGCACGCCCACTGAAACGCCGCCGGCCGGCTCTGTGAATATGCCCTCAGACTGCGCAAGCATCATTATCCCGTCCCTTATCTCGTCGTCGCCGACTTCCTCCGCAAGGCCGCCGTACTGCTTCAATCGCTTCAGCACATAGATGCCGTCACCCGGGTCTCCGATTGCGAGGCTCTTGGCTATCGTCTCCGGCCTTTCTACTGGTATCACTTCGTCAGAGTTGCGCTTGAACGCGTCTACCACCGGCGCGCACCCGTGCGGCTGCGCCGCCACTATTTTCAGGTTCTTGACGCTTCCAATCAGTCCAAGGGCGTGCAGCTCTTCAAAACCCTTGCAAATCGCGTTGAGCATCGCGCCCGAGCCTACAGGCACTATCAGCCTGTCAGGCACCTCCCAGCCAAGCTGCTCCGCCACTTCGTACGCGAGCGTCTTTGACCCTTCCACGTAGTAGGGCCTCATGTTGATGTTGACGATGCCGTAGCCCTTGGAGTCGCCGATTATCGAGGCGACTCTGTTTGCGTCGTCGTACGTGCCCTCCACTGCGACAAACTCGGCGCCGTACGAAAGCGCTTGCGCTATCTTGACATGTTCAATATCAGAAGGAGCGAAAATGTAGCACGGCAGGTCTGCCTTTGCAGCGTGCGCAGCTGTCGCAGACGCAAGGTTGCCAGTCGACGCGCACCCTACTGCCTTTAGTTTCGTCTCTTTGGCCCTTGAAACCGCGACTCCGGCGGGCCTGTCCTTGAACGAGAACGTCGGGTTGACCGAGTCGTTCTTGATGTAAAGGTTCTTCAATCCTAGGCGCCCGCCCAGCTTGTCCGCATGCTGCAGCGGAGTCAGCCCCGCGTTGAGGCTGACCACGTTCGCCCTGTCCGCGACGGGAAGGAGCTCGAAATATCGCCAGTAGGTCTTTTCCCTGAGGTCAAACGTGTGCCTGTTTATCGACACGTCTTTGTACGTCACGTCCAGAGGGCCGAAACAATCCTCGCAAACGTACCGGAATTGCGGCTCGTATTCCCTGCCGCATTCTCTGCACCTTAATGACTTGATACTTCCCATGATTTACGCCCTTTCTCTGAATGCTTGTTATTAGAACATCTCTAAGCACATTTTAAGTATTGCTTAACTTTCTAGTGCATTGATATTGTAATGCTTAACAGAAAATTTCCTGCAATTTTTTAGGCTTTTGCCGCACCAGATGCAGGAAACATGAAAAAATCAAGGCTTTTCCAGCATGTTATGGAAGCAAGTGCGCTCGCCGGTGTGGCACATCGGCTTGTCCGAGTCCACGATGTACAAGAGCGCGTCCGAATCGCAGTCAATCAGGATCTCGTGCACCGGCTGGACGTTTCCTGACTCTTCGCCCTTCATCCAGAGCTTGTTCCTCGACGTGCTCCAGAACCAGGCGTTCCCTGTCTTTATCGTGTTTTCAAGCGCCTCCCTGTTGGCGTAGACGAGCGTCAGCACGTCCTTTGTCCTGCGGTCCTGCACTATCACGGGGAGCACGCCCCCGCGCTTGGCAAAGTCGACGTCGCCGGCAGACTTGACGTTCATGTGACAGTTCGTAGCGCGCAAGGCGGAGAAATAAACCTATATTGTTTGTCCTGCGAAGCATCTTTGCCTTGGCCGCCGAGTCGTCGCTTGATTTTGACGCGTACTGGAAGGCGTGGCTTGCGTCGCGCCTTGCAGAGATGCGGGAAAAGGCAAGAGCGCGCCAGCAACAGGAAGAAGAACAAGAACAAGAGCGGCAAGGGGAAGAGGGGGAACCCTAGCTAGCAACCTTTAGGTGCACGCAATTGCTATGATGGGCATGATGCCGGACATGCTGCTTCTTTTGCAGCAGCTGTGCGAGCAGCCGGCTTGCAGCAACGCGTACGACGCCGCGATAAAAATCGCGTACGCGGTAATAGTGACTGCGGCAATAGTCGCGGTCATCGCGTTTGTGCGCAGGCGCATTTCCAATCGCTCCCTGCGCTGACTTTAGGCAGAGATATATGCCCCCGCCGTAGAAATGCTGTCAGCGGGGTGGGGAAGCCAGGTCATCCCGGCGGGCTCATAACCCGCAGATCGGTGGTTCAACAGGAAAACATCTTTTTCCGGAAAATCCACCCCCCGCTACTTTGTATGCATTGTATGTTGCTGTTGTAATCCTGATTTTTTTTCCATGCCGTACCTGTGCAGCGGCTTGGTCAGATGCCGGTGCGCCTTGGGCGTAGGCACGTACAGCCCAGGCTTTATCGCCCGCTCTTTTTGCACCATTATTTTCTGCGCCTTTTGGTCGCGGAACTTGCATTTTTCGCACTGGTAGCCCTTGTTTTTGCCCTCCGACTTCATGCGCTTTCCGCACATTTTGCACAGCGGGTTTGCGATGTCGTAGACGGGCGCCAGCTCTTTTACCAGCAAGTATTCGACGTTCAGTATCTTGGGATGTAGAGTCGTGCCCTTGCGCACACCTACTCCTATCTCGATGAGGTCGCCCGGCGCGAGCGCGACTGCGACGTTTGCAAGGCCGGTCGGCTCGTATATTGCCGCCGGCATCTCGGCGCCGGCCTGTTCCACCGAAAACATCACGTGCCCTCCCTCTATCGCGTTCGGCCTGCCCTTTACCCTGCACCTGACGTACCCTGCCGTGTACGCCTTGGCCGCGCGCAAATCAAGCTCGTTCTGCAGGTGCATGTTGGTGCCCTGGTTTGAGCGGAACACCATGTGGCCCTCCAGCTCTTCTGACGGCGCAATCCTGGACATGGCCGACTGCACCACCTCCGGGCTTTCGCCCCGGACGCCAAAGAACACAGGGTCGGGCCCGTGCGGCGCAATAAGCACCCTTTCGTGGTTCTGGTCATAGTTGTTGAACGTGTACGGGAATGTTTCCTTGCTGAACCTGATTATACTGTCATTGTCCACGACCCGTGGCGTGCCGCAGTTTTCCGGCGTGCGGTACGCAATGAGCTCAAACGTGTGGTCGCCGTCGAGGGCGCAGCCCATCGCCCCAAGCGAGCCCACGAGCCCCTGCCCGTTGCCAAACGTCCAGAACCTTATCCCGCATTCTCTTGCCACCTTTTCGGCCTGCTGCCGGCTGGACACGTCGCACATGGCAAAGGCGCTGAACTGCTTCAATTTTTCCGGCAAAACCTCGCCTTCCATAAACGCCACGCCCGGGTTTGCCCCGCTGCCGATTGCAGAGCCTTCCTCCACCGCCTGCCTGACATAATCGACTGCCCTGCCTACGTCATTTACTCTTGCCCGCAGGCAGACTGCCCCGTTGCCACGAGTCTTCCAGGGGATGTTGGGGTTGAGCCGTATTAGCAACGGATAATCGACAAGCTCTGTCCCCATCGTCTTTTTCAGCTCCTCTGCGACCCGGAACGCAAGGTGGGTCGTGCACCGACCCGCCCTAGAATCGGTGTCGTCAAAGGCGATGTGGAGGAGCGTCATGATGTTTGCAGGATGGCAGAAATTGGCTTAATAGTGTATGGCCGGGACCGGAAGAATACCAAGCGTACATGAGAACTCTATATATTATACAAATGTCGATGTATGCCTAGTCTATCTGCCCAGCTAGACTGGCTGAAAAGATGCAGGCCCCCTGCGTTGTGCCAAATGAACAGAGCCACGACCATTGGTGGCGGTTTACTCCGCTACATATCCCTCGGTGCCCCGCAACGCCTGCATTGATCAGCCTCTCTTTTCACCGCGAATCATATATCGCTGTTATACAGACGGCACAGAGTTTAAATAGTTTCAAGCACTGACAACGTTCAGTGAACTAGATGCCAGTCGCAATACTTCCTGATGTTTCTGAACAGCACTGCATCGGCTGCGCGCTCTGCGTAGAAATCTGCACCGCTCTCGGTCCAGATGTGCTCAGAGTCAAGCCGGTGGAAGGATGGAAGAGGGGTAAGGCATTTGTCTTCTATCCAGAGAGATGCATCTCCGATGGAGCGTGCATCGGCGTTTGCCCGACAAAGGCAATCTTCTGGATGAGGCCGATGGATTACACCCCAGGACAGCCAGTCCCACTGAAGAAGCACGGCCTCTTCGTGAAGGGCTGGGAAGAAGGTTAAGTCCTTCTTTCTCTTCTCTTTTCTTTCTTTTTTAGATTTTACCAGACATTATCTCTCTGAGAAACGCTTTATATCATAACAGGAGATATGCCGCAACAACATGGAAATCGGCTTTTACGACAAGGACAAGGATGCAACAATTTACTATTCCACTACCGGCACATCCAAAGGCAAAAAACTCCCAAAAGAAATAGCCCAGACCTTGTTTGAAACTGTCGGCCGCAACCTCTGGGCAAAAATTCACTTCAACAAAAAGGGGATCGCCACCGAGGTTTCGCTGGAAGAATACGACTTCCAAAAAGACCTGCATGGCTTGAAAAAGAAACTGGCCAAATTGGTAATAGTAGGCAGTTAATCCACACAATTACTTTTAATTAGCACACTTTTGCTTTGTTAGAATGACTTGGTCGAGTGGGACGAGCAGATAAAGGCGCACCTCTTCTGGATCTGGAAAGAAGAGGAGGGCCTGCTAAAGCGCGGCAGGGAGGGGATGTTGGTGATAACCGACCGGCGCCTTGCGTTCATATCCAAGACAGAGATGACGTACCGGGCGCACGATGCGCATTCCCACCGGCAGCTGAACCGCTTCAAGGAAGGCGAGAACGTTTTCCGGCCGGCGGAAGGGTATAGCACAAAGGACCTTGAGAAGGACCTCGACAAGAGCCCGGACAATTTCGAGGTGCCGTTCCGGCAGATAATGGACGTCACCTCGGAAGAAAAGAGGTGGGGCACGCTCCTCAAGGTAAAGCTCAACCTCGGCGACACCACGAAAACTGTGAAATTCTCGATAGTCAAGGGCTGGGTCACGTACCCCGCCAAGGACCCGCTGGAGTTCCAGCGCATGGACTGGACTCCTCTCATCAACCTTGTGAAAACGGCGGCATAGTAGCGGCTTTGCCGTTCCATGGATCATTTTAAATCGTTTGTTGTCGAGCTTGAGATGGCATGAGCCCAAAGGCGATGCAGCAAGAGACGCGGTTGCTAAAGTCTAGCTGGATATTGCTTCTTGCCACTGGCATTGCGACCCTTGGCTTTGGAATAATAGTTGCCGCATATCCTCAGGCTGCAGGCCCCGGTGAAGAAGAGGGTTTGCTGCTGCGGGCCCTTGGCGTCGCGACGACCGGAACCGGCATATTTGGTGTCATGATCACTCTCTATGCTTTTAGAAGGGGCGAAAAATGGGCGTGGTTTACCCTCTGGTACTACCCTGTCTTCTGGGCATTGCATCTGGCAGGCGGATTGCCGCCGGGAAACGATCATGTTCATCAAGTTGTTTTCATTGTTCTGTCGGTTCTGGGATTGCTGCTGCCTGCGAGACATTTCTTCTCAAGAACTGTCCAAAGGTAAAAACGGTTTATCGATAAAAGACCTGTCCAAGCAAAAGCGTTATATGTGCAGCTTTGGAGCCGCATATAACCAATAAAGACCGATAAATGACCAAAGCATTCGTTTTAATCAATGCCGACACCGGCGTTGAGGGCCTTTTGCACGAAGAGATCAAAGCACTCGACGGGGTGAAGGAGGTTTACGAGCTGTACGGCGAATATGACATCATGGCAGTAGTGGAGGAGCCGGACGAAAAAGAAGTCCAGCGCGTCGTCTCGTGGGAGCTGCGCAAGATAAAGGGCGTACGCAGCACAAACACGATGGTCGTCGCAAGATAATAAGGCCGTAGAGCAGTAGCCTCTTCTATATGGACGATGATTCGTGGGACGCCCAGACGTACGACAAGGTTTCCAGCGTGCAGGAAGGGTGGGCCCTCGGCGTTTTGCAGCGCAGGAAAAAATGGAGGGGCGACGAGGTTGTGCTTGACGCCGGCTGCGGCTCTGGCCGGCCGACTAGAGCCCTTGCCGCCAGGGTGCCCAAAGGGATAGTCTACGCGGTGGACATGGACCCGAACATGGTCCGGCAGGCGCAGGCTAACCTGCGCGACTGCAATAACGTGCAGGTTATGCAGTCAGACATTGCAAGCGTAAAACTGCCTGCAAAGGTGGACGTGGTTTTCTCTAACGCCGTCCTGCACTGGATAGCCGATCATAGAGCGGTGTTTGCCAATTTTGCCGGGTTGATAAAGGATGGAGGCGAGCTCTTGGCCCAGTGCGGCGGGCAGGGCAACCTGGAAAACGCCATCGCAATCCTTGACAGGGTCGCGTCGAGCGATCCGTTCCAGCGGTATTTTGCAGGGTGGAAAAATCCGTGGAATTTTGCGGCGCCGGGCGACACGGAAAAGCTGCTGTACGAGGCCGGGTTCAGAAATGCCAAAGCCGGACTTTCTGCGGCACCGGTGACCTTTGCCAGCCGCGGGCAGTTCTCGACGTTTGTCAAGACCGCAGTCGTCAGGGCTCACCTGGCGCGCCTGCCTGCAGTCCATCAGGACAGATTCCTTGAGGCGTACCTTGATGAATACGAGAGGCAATCGCTGCAGAAGAAATGGCTGCTTGATTACATGCGCCTGAACATCATGGCAGAAAAATAAAAATAGCAATAATTAAAGAAGGCATTTTTCCTTCCCACTCTTGTTGCCAAAAAAGCTGTTCGTGGTAGGCGTTGGGCCCGGCTCGCCCCTGTACGTGACCGATGCGGCAAAAGAGGCCGTCAGGAAATCAAGATACGTCGTCGGCTACAAGTACACGCTTGCCACGATAGAGGGCTTTATCGACCGCAGCAGGCAGGAAGTGCTTGAAGTCACGATGAAATCGCAGGAGGACGTGTACCAGGGCGTCTATGCGAGGATGAAGGACGGCGAGTACTGCACCGTGCCTTTCACCGGCGACGTCAATTTCTCTGAATCAGAAGTGGTCGACCGCCTGCTGGAAATATTTGGCGACGACAACGTGCAGATAATCCCCGGCATTAGCTCCATCCAGGTCGCAGCCGCAAAATCCCGCGTGCCTACCGACAAGGCGTTCATCGTCACCTTCCATGTGACGGGCGACATTGAGCAGAAAAAGAAGGACCTAGTACAGGCCGTCAAGGACGGAAAAAGCGTGATACTCTTGCCGAGGCCGTGGCCGCGCGATTTGTCAAAGCACTTCATGCAGTCCGAAATTGCAAAATTCCTAAAGGCAAACGGCATCGACACGCAAAAGCTAAAGGTGTGGGTGTTTGAGCATCTGACGACCGACAAGGAGACGACGTTCAAGGGCGTCGCAAGCGACCTTGAGGGAAAAGAGTTCTCTGACCTGTCGGCGATGGTCATCGACCAGGTAAAGAGGCAGACGTACCTAGAGTTTTGACAGATCAGGCGACACCTGGAGGCTCGCCCCTTTCAATCACTTTTTCAAGGTAGCCGATCTGCTGCTCCATAAAGTTCTTCCTCTTTTCTTCCTCGTCGAGCTGCGCCATGTCAAACGACTCTAGGCCCAGCAGCTTGAGCAAAACGTGCAAAATCGATTGCGCTGCCTTTGGCTGTATGATGTTCGGGTTGTCTATTTCCCCCAGCATACACGCCGCGTCTATCCCGCGCTCTTTGGCAAGGCCGAGCACGAGGCCGTTAAAGCCGGAGATCTGGCCCTCGCCCTGCAACATCTCGGCGCCGGCGTCCTTTAACGGCTGCATGAGCGCGGGGTTGTTGGCGGCCGCAAGCACCTTTCCTCCAACGCCCGGCTGCCTGAGCGCGGCGCCGATAGAGTAGAGCACGCTTGCGTTCATGCGCTGCGCCATCCCCAATACTTCATAACACACTTCGTACAGGCGCCTAGGGTCTGCAGGGTTAAAGTCGCCGGTGAATATCAAAAGGTCGCTTTCGTCAACGGCGTAAAAGCGGTAGCTGGCCTGCTGGTAATCGACGATTCCATCCTTGTAGCTCACAAAGGGGGGCCAGAACGAGTACAGCTCGGCAAAGACCTTGGCGTCGAGCTTTTTCGCAAGGTACGCAAGGCCGATCCCGGCGACGTTTCCCATGTCCGGAAGAGCCGCGACTATTCTGGGCGGGCCGGCAAGCCGGGGCGTCCTGTGCACCTTGGAGCCTATCATGATGCATTCCTGCGCCTTTTGCCACAATAAATATCAATCATGCTGTGCGAAAATATTGATACTTGCATAACAGTCCAACGCGTTTGTAAACTGTATTTATATATTAAAAACGGCTTGTAAAAGCCGTAATGTCAATGGAAAAGTCTGTTGGCATGGCTCAACAGGACAAGGCTTCAATGAAATACTGCGCCGAGTGCGGGGCCAAGATGCCCAAGGCGCAAAAGACCTGCCCTGCATGTGGCGAGGGCCAGTAATTAATCATCAGGGCCTTTCCCTCTCTCTCTTTTTGTTGTTCTTATCTCGCCAACGCTTAAAGCCGGCGGCGACAAAGCCTGCACACATATGAGCGAATCCCGCTACCCAGTTTCCGCCACGTTCAAGGTGCTCGACGGCTACGACCTGTACAGAAGCGACAACCTGATAGTCGCGCTGGTGGTGGTCGAAAGCCAGTACGGAAGGGACCTCCGGCTGTACAGATGGATGAAGCGCAAGGAGCAGTGGAAGGTCGACCTGTGCAGGATGAGCGTCAAGAGGTGGAAGTGGGCCGAAGTGGCGGCCAAGGCAGCCGAGTTTATCGAGAAGTACGGCCTAAAGGGCGGAAGCGCGGCAGGCCCCGAACCGGCGGAGGACTAGAACCCTTCCAGCTTTAGGTTTTGCCCACCAAGATCCTGTATCATCCACCATTCTATTGCTGCAGCTGCAAGCAGGATAGCGGCAGCGATTCCAAGCTCTATCAGAGTCGGAACAACATATTCGCGCCACGGCCTCTTTTTCACGAAATAATAGACGAGAATCCCGCTCCTTGACATCGCAAGGCCGTACGTGATTACCTCCATCACGCCAAACGGGGTGACGAGTATGAGCTGGGGAGGTATTCCCTGCAGCGCCGGCGAGTTCTGCGCAAGGGCGGCAAAGACGTTGCCCGTGGCGTAGCCGGAGAATACGCCGAGGCCGATTCCGAGCCCCGGCACGAACATGCCGAGCGCTATCTTGACATTGTTTGCAAATATGCCGACATCGTTGATGTCTTCTATCTGCGATGAAAACGAGTCGCGGACCTCCTTGGCCTCCTCCGGCGTCATCTTTACGCCCGCGCCGGCCGAGTATGCCGCGAAAAAGACGATGGCGCCAATCGCCAAAAAGAGCAGCCGGCGCCTTATGTTAAAACGCAATGCCATATTGCTATGAAACCTACCCACCTAAAAACGAACACACGCACACACGTGCACATACGCACAAGCTTGTTTTTATTCTTGGCAAGCTTAGGTAGTGCGGTGAACCAGACCGCCGCAATCGGAACCGCGATTTTCCCGCATTTCTTCGCGCCCGGAAACGGCCCGACGGATTTCATCGTCCAGGACTTTGCGGTGGTGATGGTAGTCGCGGCCATCATGATTGCCATCACGTACAAGCTAAAGCAGCCGATGGTGATAGGCTACATACTTGCCGGCATACTAATCGGTCCCTACACTCCGCCCTTCAGCCTGGTGAGAGATGTCAGCACAATTAACGTGCTGGCGGAGCTCGGCATCATCATGCTTCTATTTGTGGTGGGAACGGAATTTCCGATGGCAAAATTGCGGTCGGTTGGGAAGGTGTCATTCGTGGTGGCGATAGCAGAGACGCTTGGCACGCTCTTTCTGGTGTTCTTTATCGCGCAGTACCTTGGCTTTGCGTTCTATGATTCGCTGTTCCTCGGCCTCGCGCTTTCAATCACCAGCACCGTCGTGACCGTAAGGATACTTGAGGAGCTGGGCATGATAAAGGACAAGTCGTCCATACTGCTCCTCGGAATAACGGTGGTGGAGGATATTCTGGCCATCAGCATCCTTGCAATCCTGCAATCAGTCGCGGCAAACGGCGGCCACGTGGAGCCCCTGAACCTTGCAATTTCAATCGGCATAGTGGCCGCGTTCATAGGAGGCGTTCTGGCCCTTGGGTCGCGCTTTTTCCCAAAGATAATCGACAGGGCCGGCAAGACGAACGACTACGCCCTTTTATTGATTGTTATCCTCGGCCTCGCGTTCGGGCTCTCTTTCATCGCAAACGGAATCGGGCTGTCGGTGGCGACGGGCGCATTTCTCGCCGGCGTGCTCGTGGCAGAGTCAAACAGCGCGGCAGTTGCAAGGATACTCACCCTGCCTCTGCGCGACATGTTTGCCGCCATATTCTTTGTCTCCATCGGCGCGCTCATGGACATCAGGACGCTTCCCGCCTACATCCTGCCTGCCGCCATACTGATATTCACCTCATTTGGAGCCAAGTTTCTCATAGTGACTGGCATACTGACCCGGGCGAAATACGACAGCGTCACGGCGCTTCGGACAGGCTTTGGCATGTCTGCTGCAAAGGGCGAGCTGTCGCTCGTGGTAGTCAAGGGAGGGCAGGACGTAGGAGCCATCAGTTCCACCATACTGCCGCTGCTCGGCGTCATCACGATAGTCACGACGTTCCTTGCGCCTTACATCATCAGGTTCGGTAGCAGGATAAGGATGCAGAGCGACGACAGCAGTAGCAAGACTGAAGAAAAGGCCGGCTAGCGGAATTTTCGCGCAAGCGCCGCGACCATGGCAGAGCCGGCAAATGTCGCCGTCCAGTACAGCCACAAATCCGAGACAGACCCGGAGAGAAGCGCCGGCGCAAGCGACCTTGCCGGGTTCATGGATGCGCCGGAAACAAAAGACAGGAACAGTATGTCCAGCCCCACGATGCCGCCGATGGCGACTCCGCTGAAACCTTTCAAACCTTTTGTGTGCACAACGACATAGATGACTGCCATCAAGAGCGCGGTGGCAAGGACCTCAACCGCTATTATGAGCGGGAGCGGAAACGAATAGTCGGGCGCGTTTGCCCCTAGGTGCGCCTCCGTGCCTATCGCAAGTGCGACAAACGCGCTTGCCAAGAGAGCGCCTGCTACCTCTGCCGCAAAATACACCGGGAACTGGCGCAGGGTTATGTGTCCTGTTATCAGAAAGCCAAGCGTCACGGCGGGGTTGAAATGCGCCATCGATATCTTGCCAAAGGCGTACACCATCAGCGCGACTGCTATCGCGGGGCACACTGCGGCAAAGGGCGTGCCGAGGATGCCGCCGAGCTTGGCATCAATAACTACAGAGCCGGTGGCAAGGACAACCACTACAAACGTGCCGGCCAGCTCGGCAAGGAACCTCTTTTTGTTCGAGGCCAGCCTAGCTGCTGTTGTTGTTTTCGAGGTCTCTGACAAGCTCTTTTACTCTTCTCTCGATGTCGTCGCGGATCTGGCGCACGCTTTCAATCGGCTTGCCCTTTGGGTCCTCCACGCTCCAGTCGATGGGGTTGTTGTTCAGGAGCAGGAGAGGGCATTCCGATCTGTCCATGCAGCCCATGTTTATCGCCTTGACCGACCTGTGTATCGTGTCGTCGTCTATCACCTTGCTTTTTTGTTCGCTGATGTCGACTCCTGCCTCCCTCATGGCCTGCACCGCAAGCGGGTTTATCTCTTGCGCCGGCCGCGTCCCGGCGCTTATCGCCCTGTAGCCTTTTGGCGCGTATTTCCGGAAAAAGCCCTCTGCCATCTGGCTCCTGCCGGCGTTTTCGACGCACACAAAGAGCACGATCTTTTCCTTCATGTATATGCTCAGCAGCTGCAGCAATAACAGCAACATTCGCAATCGTCGTCGCATTCGCACTTGCTGCAGCAGCAGCTTTTTTCATCCTGTTGTTTTTCCATGCTAATGCTTTACTAGAGAAACTATTTAAGCTGTAAAGAGGAAACAAATACAGCTGGTGTAGAGATGGAAACCAAGAATAAACTGCCGATGGTCAACGGCTGCAGCTTTGACGGCTATGACGCTGCCTCTCTCATGTCGGAAACCGCACAGCTGCGCAGGATAATAACGAAAAGGGGCACGCTTGAGATCCTGATACCGCTATGCTGCACCACAGAGCCGGTGCGCTACAAGCAGTTCCGGGAGACGATAAAGGGGATTAGCAGCAAGACCCTTGCAGTCCGGCTCAAAGAGCTGGAAAAAGGCGGGATACTGGAGCGTAGGGCATACGGCGAGATCCCGCCCCGCGTAGAGTACAGGCTGACCGCAAAGGGTCAGGAGCTGGTCGAGTCCGTCATCCGCCTGCTCCAGTGGATGAAAAAGTGGTCATCATCGTCGTCTTCAGGCGCATAGCGGCAACGGCACAAACCCCGTCATGTCGTACGAGGAGAGCATGGCCATCATGTGCTCGCGCTCCTTGCGCCTCCTCTGCTCAAGCATCAGCCCGGCTATGTTCCTTGACCGCTCAAGGTGGTCAAACACTATGGTCGTGCAGCAGTCCATGCCCGCAAGGAGCCTGCCGATGACAGAAACAATCCTGCGCATGAGCGAGTCCCTTATCTCCGTCGTCCCGCGCAGCTGGTCCACTGTTGTTTTAGAGTCGCTTCTCACCTCGACCACTATGCGCCTCTTGCTTGAGCGCCTGAAGGCCCTGCGTATGTGCGCAAGGTTGTCCCTGAGCGCAAAATAGATTGCCAAAAGTTCCATCCGCTGCACGCCAAACCGCTCGTTCCTTGGCGAGGGGCGGACGGGCTTTATCGTACCCTTCTCGGTATGATGGTTGTACCAGGCTATGTAGCCGGACGGGGAGGCGTCAGCATCTATGATGATTGAGTGCTGCCTCACGTACTCTCTATGGGTTGCGGATAGTATATGAGCATATTCCCTAGAGAGGATTTGCCGCAGGTAGAAGCAATATTGACAACGGGGATCATATAGAAGAAACATAGAAGAAACATGGGGGAAAAAGAGGTTGATGGTGTGGCCCCGCAGCGTCATTATGGCGCGTGCGCTTCTGCTTTCGGGGTTTCCAGTCAACCTCATACGCACAGGATAGCAGGGACACTTGAGGGGGCGCAAAAGAAAAGCCTGCCCGACATAGAACACGTTCGGGCTGTAGATCTACATGCAACGCGTGCAGAGCTGAGCTCCGGCGAGGAAAAGCTGCACGGACGGACATGCGCTCGGCCCAACAATGCTGGACAGCATAATGCACGCAAGATGCGCAAGTGCCTAGCTTATCGTCTTTGTAAATTTTTCATAAAGCGCATCTCTTTCACTCTTTTCCTTCTGCAGCATCGCCTCCGCGCCCTTGACGCCTTGTAGGTATTCTATGGTGATGTCGCAGTCGTGTATCTGCCCGAGCATGGCCTGCAGCTCCTTGAGCCTTGCGACGGCGCTCTTGCTGTTGCCGCCGACGGCCTGTGCCACTTGCCTGCCGTGCTTTTTCCTGCGGCCGGCAGGGAGGATCTCCAGCACGTAGCGCAGCTTTTTCATGTCCTTGCGCAGCTCGTGGAGCTCCTCCTTTTTGCTGCCGTCGCCGGCTACCACCGGCAGGCGCTCTTTTATCGAGAGGGTCAGCCTCCCGGCGACCTTGTCCATCCTTGCGGCAAGCTCGTCCCCGTCGATGTTCTTTGCTGCTACCGTCTTGTTTTTCTCCACGGACCGCGCCAGCGCAAGCGCCCAGCCAAGAGCGGCCTTTCTCCTGCCTGCAACCGCGGAAACAAACTGCTGCTCGCCTCCCAGCGCTGTGACCCTCGCCCTGACTATGTCAAGGTCGCGCACGCGGCTGTTGGCGCGGAAAAACGCCTTGCACGCGTCTGCCCGTTTCCTGTTCCTCTTGCGCTCTTTTTTCGGCAGGAGAGAAAGCGCCGCCTCCAGGCGCCGGAGGGATGTCCTCATGGCGTGCACGTTCTCCTCGTCGCCGGGGTCGTCCAGGTACGCGGCAAGCCTCTTTTTTACGCGCGCCGCGCTTGTTTTGAGATTTTTTGCAAACTGCGTACCTCCATCGTCGTCAGGCATCTAAAGAAGCGCCCTGCTTGGACGCGCCGATTCCAGAAAAGCGTCTATGCGCTTTTGCAGGTCGGCGTTTGTCTCCGGTATCGACCTGTTGCCGTCTATTATCACCAGGTTGTAGCGTTTTTGCATCCTGCGGAACTCTTTGGCTATCATGGCCTGGTATTTCATGAAAGACTCGAACATGTCGTCAGCAAGCCCCATGTCGGCACCCGACTCGTAATAGTCAAGGTACGCGTTCTTTTGAAAGACGCGGTGGACAAGCTCCTCCGGCGTGACGTCGAGGTAGAACACGAGGTCGGGAACTATCGCAAACGAGAACAGGTTGTGCGACCAGCGCCTGCTGATGCCCCTCACCGCCTCCCTTGCAAGCAGCGTGTAAATATAGCGGTCGGCAAGCACGATGTACCCTGCGCGCAGCGCCGGGATTATCTTGTTTTCAAGCTGGTCCGCAAAGTCGGCCGCGTAAAAGAGCGAGAGCGTCTTTCTGCCGGCAAAATTAGTCTTGGCCTCCAGTATCCCCTCGCTTATCAATTCTGAGCGCTTTAATCCAGTATTCAAGACGGCATGGCCGGCAGCTTCTAGCTTGGCCGTTATCAGCCCTATCTGGGTGCTCCTGCCGGACGCATCAGGCCCCTCTATCACTATGAGCCTGCCCTTGACTTCGGTGTCGCCGATGTAGGGTATGCCGTGGCCGTAGAACTGGAGCGTCCTTGCTGCCGCCGGAGTTGTCGCCCTGCTGCGCCTCACTCTGCGGGCACCTCCTGCTGTTGTTGTTGCTGCTTGCCCCGGAAAAACTGCCTCGGCAAAAGCTCCGTCACCTTTTGCCGCATGACCTTCTGCTGTTCCTCGATGTCAGCCGTGCCGTCAATAACGACAAAGTTCTCCGGCCCGACCATCGAGTCGTACTGCTCCACAATCCTGCTCTGGAATATCCTGTAGCTTTCATAAGGGTCGTTGCTCAGGTTCAGGTCCATGCCTGCCTCATAGTATTTCAGCTTTGGCCTGCTCTTAACTATCCTGTCAAACGCCACGTCCACCGGCACGCGGAAATAGAACGAGATGTCCGGCTTGACCGCAAAGTCGTACATGTGGCGCACCCAGCGCGGGTGGCAGCCCCTGACAACGTCGCGGGCAAACGCCGTGTAGATGTACCGGTCAGCAAGCACAATGTACCCCGCGCGCAGGAGAGGCAGGATGTGGCGCTCGTACCTGTCGGCAAAGTCGGTGGCGTGCAGGAGGCTGAACGTCACCGGCGTCAGCAGGGCCTTCTTCTTGCCCTTGGACGTTATCTCCTTCACCGTCTCTGACGAGTTCCACTCGGTAAAGAACACCGGCAGACCCATGTACCTGAACCACTTTTCAAGCAGGCGTATCTGCGTGGACTTGCCGGACCCGTCCACGCCTTCCACTATTATCAGCCTGCCCGGTATTTCGCGGTTTTTGTTGCTAACAGTCATATCATGCGATCACCCTGACCTCCTGACGATGCTTTTTTGATGCGGAGGAGCCGTTTGTTGTCGCGACCTGGCAGCTTGCGTTGACGTCGAAAGCGCGCTCGAAATTGCGCAGCGCGCTTGCAAGCAGCGTCGCCGGGACTGCCTGTTTGCCGCCCTGCAAGATCTTTATCGCGACCTTTTTGCCGCTTGTCGACACGCGCGCCATCACCTTTGTCCTCTCCAAGATCTCCGAGAGCGCGATGCACGCCGCGATTTTTTCAATCGACTTTTTGTTTTGCGGGTCCAGGATAGAGCCGTACCTTGAAAACAGCCAGTCCACCGTCTTTTCCTTCTTGGTGTGGATTATTGCAAGCGCGAGGATCAGCTGCTCCCTGTGCGTGAGAAACGCGCTGTCCTCGTCCATCAGCAGGTAAAAGAGGTTGCTCAGGTTGGTGACGGTTGGAAGGGTGGCCATCTCCTTGAGCGCGTGGCCCAGTATCGCCCGCTCTTTTTCCCTGAGCAGGCCCGCAGACACGAGCGGCTTGACAAGCGAAAACGCGTACTGCGGGAGCGCCTCCTGCTGGCACGCAAACGTGACGTGCGCCTTGGCCCGCTCGGCAGTCATCCCGCCGCTGTTGTAGAACGCCTTTGGGTCGCGCAAAAACACAGATAGTATCCCTTCGCGCAGGCCCCTTGCGCTGACTACCACCTTGTCAAAACCGAGCTTTTGCATGAGTAGCGAGATCACCGCCGCGCCGGCGACAATCGTGTCGACCCTGTTGCTCCCTATCGCCTTTACCTCCTCCAAGTCGCCCTTGTCCATCTCGTACAGCTCGCCTGCTATCGCAGAGACGGAAGAGTGGTCCATGCGGTAGTTGTGGATCTTGTCAAGCTCATAGCCGGCAAGCTCTTGCTCATAGCGCGCAATTGCCCGCAAGGTGCCTCCGACTCCCACCAGCGTGGTGTCGACGCTTGTTGCGCCAAGCTCCTTTCTGTCCGGCAGCGTGTCCAGTATGCGCTCCTCCATCTTGCCGTACGCCTTTTTTGAAAACGAGCCGTCATCATCTTTGTCGCCGTACATCTTTGACAGGCGCAGCGCGCCAAGCGGGTACGACTCGACCTTTTTTATCCCGTAATTTTCAGTGTAGACCAGCTCCAGGCTCCCGCCTCCCAGATCAAAAAAGAGCGACGTAGGTATGCAGGTCGATTCCAGCGCGCCCACGTACGAGTAGAACCCCTCCTCGCGGCCAGAGAGCACTTTGAACTGGAAACCCGTCTCCTCGCGGATCTGCTTGAGAAAAGAGTCGCGGTTTGAAGCGTCCCTCACTGCGCTGGTAGTCACCGGAAGCACGTGCCGTATTGAATCGAAATTGATGACGTCGCGGAACAGCTTTAATGCTTCAATAGTGCGCTCCACCGGCTCGCCGGAAAGATATCCTCCCCTGCCAAGCCCCTCTCCCAGCTTTACCTTGACGCCTTCCTGCCTGTACGCCTTGAAGGTGCCGTCGCGCTTGACGTCATAGTTGACCATCTTGACCGAGTTAAAGCCCAGGTCGACGACAGAGACTTTCATGATGATGTCATACCATCCTCTTCATGTGCCGGGGCGTCAAGAGCCACCGCAGCTCTCCCTTGGCCTTTGGCCGAAGCGTAGTCACGCCGACCCTGGCAAGGCCGGCCTTTTTCAAGGCTATGCGCCCGCTTCCTTGGCCGTCAAGCACCAGGTCGCAGATGAGGCTTGAGAGGTGCGGCTCGTGACCCACGACCATTACGGAATCGCCGGGTTTGAACCGCGCAAGCCTGCCGTACAGGGCCTGCCTGCTTCCCTCCGGCTTTAGCTCGTCCCAGAGCTCAAATTTGCTCTTCTTGATCTTTAGTTTCTTGGCGACAATCTCGGCGGTCCGGCTCGCCCTTACAAGCGGGCTTGACACCACAAAGTCGAGTTTCACCCCGAGGCTGGCGAGCGCGCCGGCTATCTCTTTTACATCCTCTTCGCCTGTGACGGTGAGCGGGCGTTCGGAATCCTTGCCCCCGGCGGCAAGCCTCTTGCCCGCCTCGCCGTGGCGCAGGATGTAAAGCTCCACGGCAGCTGATAAAGCCGGCGCGTATATCAAACTTGTCTATATAGATTCATTTCTTGGTGTATAACCTTACTCCCTTTCCCTGAAGTGATTTCTATCTTGTTACAAGTGGCAGACATTCTAGAATCTGCGTCAGTATTAGGGTCAAACCTTTTTCGTCCTTGAAAAGGACATCTCTATGCCGGCGCGAGGCGACAGCTTGACGCGGTACTCCTCGTCCCTTGCAAGCGGTATCATCGAAACGTTTCCCTTTGTTCTGCACGACGGGCACGCCGGCGCGTCCTTGCCAAATAACACGGTCGCGCACCAAAAGCACGACTCGCAAAGCGCAAAATGCCTCTCTGAATCTATTATTGCTGTTGTAGATGTAGTAGTAGTTACTGCTTGCTGCATAGTAGCCGCCAGTTGTTTAGTGCAATGTGCTCATATTCCTTGCCGATGGTCAACACATAGATCAAAGAGCGCCTACAGCTTACCCGTGTTCTATATTGGGTAGCTTTTTGTCTTTTCCAGATAGTATGTCAGGAGACGATGTTGAGGTTGAATGGCACCCCGGACAGCCAAACCCTCCCCTCATCCCAACAAAGGTGCCCGCGCGGGTAATGCCATCAACCTCGGCTTAATCGTTTTTGTGAAATAATTTTCTGCGCCGGCACGAACAAGATTACAGAAATGCTTTTTGCAGCATATACACACACGCAGGCGCAGCTGCCGGTAATCAAAAACTACATGAATTATGTGAATTACGTCGGGCACCCATTAGAAGGAGGCTGTTCCACTTGCGTCATATGCACAGACTTGAAAAAACGATTATTGCCGGATTTTTCGCCGCCGTTCTTGCCCTACCGATGTTGTCGGTCTATGCGCAAGGACAGATAACTATAGACGGCGCTGGCGCGACATTTCCATTCCCGCTGATAGACACTTGGCGGGTGCAATACCAGAAGATAGACTCTGATGTCAGCTTGAACTACCAATCGATAGGAAGCGGCGGGGGAGTAAAGCAGTTCACCGAAAAAACAGTCGACTTTGGCGCATCCGACGCGCCTCTCTCTGAAAGCGAGAGGAGTGCGCTTCCGGGCCCGGCGGTCCACATACCCGAGACTATCGGCTCCGTGGTGGCCGCGTACAACGTGCCGGGAGTCGCAAAGGGGCTAAAGCTCACCGGCCCTGTCATTGCAGACATTTACCTAGGCAAGATAAAGAAGTGGAACGACCCGCAGATAGTCTCCGATAACCAGGGAGTCAACCTTCCAAACCGCGACATTGTAGTCGTGCGCAGGGCGGACGGTTCCGGCTCGACGTTTGTCTGGACAAGCTACCTTGCGACTGTGAGCCAAGAGTGGAAGGACAAAGTAGGCGCCGGCAAGTCCGTCGAGTGGCCTACGGGCGTAGGCGCTCCCGGAAACGAAGGCGTTTCAAACACGATAAAGCAGACGCCTTATTCGCTAGGCTACGTAGAGCTCTCATACGCGCTCACGACAGAGATGACCTATGCCGACATAAAGAACAAGGCGGGCAACTTTGTCGAGCCGACCCTTGCGTCGACCAAGGCGGCCGTGGGAGCGGCGGCAACCTCGCTCCCGGTAGGCGACGCCTCGTGGGCCAATGTCTCGCTCCTCGATGCACCGGGCGACAACTCGTACCCGATTGCAAGCTTCTCCTACATACTGCTGTACAAGGAGATGAGCACGACTCCAAAGGTGGACAGCCCGCAAAAGGCCAAGGCTATCGTTGATTTTGTCTCGTGGGCCATAGGGCCAGACGGCCAAAAGTACGCCGAGCAGCTCTCGTACGTGCCACTGCCTGACAACGTAGTTCAGGCGAACAAGCAGACCCTTGCATCGCTAACGTACAAAGGCCAGCCCGTGCCGGCGGCGCAGCAGTCCTCTTCTTCCTCCACCGTGTCTGCCACGTTTGAAGGCAAGAGCTATCCTGTCATGTTCAGCTCGGCAACGGCCAAGATCACAAACATTGTGGTAAACGCTGGCCAGTCAATCGATGTCGGCTTTGACAAGCCCGGCGACGTGGAGCTGACGCTGCCAAAGGCCATGATAGACGGCATACAGGTAGTTTCAGCAGGGGGTCAGGAAGTGACCTTCCAGCAGGTGGGCTCGACTGCAACTGACACGACGATAAAGTTCACCGTGCCCGACGGAAGCACAGGGCCGGTCAGCATCAAGGCCGCGTCGGTCGTCCCAGAGTTTGGCGTGGTTGCGGCACTCGTGCTTGCAGCGTCGCTCGTGGCGGTGATAGGCATAGCGCGCTTCAAGGGACAGGCTTTTGGATTGGGCAGGCTCTAGCCCTCCTTTGCTCTTTCTTTTTCTTTTTCCGCTATATAGATCACCTTCAGCTACGGTTTTTCCGTTGGGAACCGTCAAATACGCTCCGGCCTTACCTAACCTCATCATAACATGACTTTTTCAGAGTCCAGAAAGGAGCGCAAGGAGTTCCTCTCTTCGTTTTTTCTGGGCAAAAAGCGCAGGGGCGACGGCCTTTTCAAGTGGGTAGTGATAGGAGGCGCCGCGTACACCCTGTGTATGCTCGTCCTGGTGGTCTTTGCGGTGGCCGACGGCTCGCTCCCCGTGCTTCTCTACCAGGGCCTCGGGTTCTTTACGGGCACCAGCTGGAACCCCGTGGAAGGCAGGGAGTCGTACGGGGCACTTCCGTACGTCATCGGCACGCTTGCAAGCTCGGGCATCGCCATGGCGATAGGCGTGCCCATAAGCCTCGGAATCGCGGTGTTTATCACCGAAATCGCGCCCTCTAAAGTTGGCACGCCGATAGGCTTTGTAGTTGAAATCCTGGCGGCAATACCGAGCATCGTCTACGGCCTGTGGGCGCTTTTCGTATTCCGGTTCTGGATACTCGACTACATCGAGAATCCACTGTACGACACGTTCGGCCAGTCCCTGTCGTTCTTTGGCCCCGGCCCGTTCGGGCTTGACATCTTTACTGCCGGAATCGTTCTTGCCATCATGATAATTCCCATCGTTTCAGCGATCTCGCGCGAGGTGCTCCGGGCCGTGCCAAACTCGCAGCGGGAAGCCGCGTACAGCCTCGGCGCCACGCACTGGGAGACCGTCTGGCACTTTATCTTTCCGTACGCCAAGGCCGGAATCCTCGGCGCGGCAATCCTCGGGCTGGGCAGGGCCGTAGGCGAGACGATGCTCGTCACCATGGTCATCGGAAACACCGTGGGGCTTGCGGCAATCCCGGACGGCCTGTTCGCTCCCAGCCAGACGCTTTCCAGCCTGATAGCCAACGAGTTCAACGAGGCCGCGTCGCCGCTGCACGCCTCCGCGCTCATCGGGCTCGGCGCGACGCTGTTCATACTCACGATGGCCATAAACATCGGCGCGCAGATCCTCGTATCGAGGATGGTCAAGGTAGCCCCGGGGGCCAAAGAGTGATAACATGCACTCCAGGCAGGATCGCAAAAAGATAGTTCAGGACGCAGTGGTCCGCACAAACGCCCGGCGCCAGCTCGTGAACAAATTGTTCACAATAGTTACGATCGGCTGCATAGCGGCGGCGATGATCCCGCTTGGGAGCATCCTTGTCGAGGTTGTCAAAAACGGCATGGGCGCCATCACTGCGGAATTCCTGACGCAGCCGCAGGGCTCCATAATAGAGGGAGACGGCGGGATAGCGCCGGCGATACAGGGCACGCTCCTCGTGGTCGCGCTGACGTCGCTCATAGGAGTTCCGGTGGGCGTCCTTGCGGGAATCTACCTTTCCGAGTACGCCCAGAACAACAAGTTCGCCCGCGCGGTGCGGTTCTTTAACAACGTCATGACCGGCCTGCCGTCTATAGTCATCGGCATAGTGGGCTACATCGTGATCGTGCTCACGATAGGGTCGTTCAACATCACCGCCGGCGCCGTTGCATTATCCATAATCATGATACCCATCGTGGTCGGCGTGACGGAGGAGACGCTGAAGCTCGTGCCAAACTCTGTCCGCGAGGCCGGCCACTCGCTTGGCATACCAAAGTGGAAGGTGACCCTCTTTATCACGCTGATGGCCGCAAAAAGCGGCGTTTTGACAGGCATTGTCCTTGCAATTTCCAGAATAGCCGGCGAGACTGCGCCTCTCATCATGACTATTCTAGGCACAAGCTTGTTCTTCCAGGGCTTTTCCGGGCCCGTCGACGCGCTCCCGCTCAGGATATGGCGCCTCGCCTCGCTTCCGTACGAGCACGCGCACTCGTTCGGCTGGGGCGCCGCGCTCATACTGATACTGATAGTGCTGTCGCTCTCCTTCGCGCTCAGGTTCTTTGTATTGAGGCGCACGGGCGGAAGAGCCCCAACCCTCAAGCTCTAAGGGCTCTATAGTGCGCTATGTGATCTATTTAGGCAATCGATAATTAGCCAAAAGCCAAAAGGACTTTAATGACGAGTGAGGAGTATGTCAGTAGTACTAATCCAGATTATCAGGTTTCACAAAAAAAAGCGTCGCCAAAGCCGGGCTACAAGGTCTCGGTCCAGCGCCTCAATTCCTGGTTCTTTGACAAGCAGGCGCTAAAGTCTATCAACCTTGATGTCAAGGAGAACACGGCTACTGCGCTCATCGGCCCGTCCGGCTGCGGCAAGACCACCCTCATACGCTCGCTCAACCGCATGAACGAGATGACCCTCGGCGCCCGGGTGGAAGGGAGCGTCTTTCTCGACAGCACTGACATTTACGGCAGGGGCACCGACCCTGTCTTGATAAAGCGCAGGATTGGCATGGTGTTCCAAAAGCCAAACCCGTTTCCCACGATGAGCATCTTTGACAATGTGGCTGCAGGGCTGAAACTGAACGGCATTAGGGACAAAAAGATGCTCTCCGAGATAGTGGAGGAGAGCCTAAAGGGGGCCGCGCTGTGGGAAGAGGTGAAAAACGAGCTGGGCAAGCCAGGCATCAGCCTCTCCGGCGGCCAGCAGCAGCGCCTCTGCATAGCCCGCGCCCTCGCGATGCAGCCCGAAGTGCTCCTGATGGACGAGCCGACGTCCGCCCTCGACCCGATAGCGTCCTCGAAAATAGAGGAACTGATTCACGAACTGAAAAAAGACCTGACCGTGATAATTGTCACGCACAACATGCAGCAGGCCGCCCGCGTCTCCGATTACACCGCCTTCATGTACTTGGGCGAGCTCGTCGAATACGGCCCGACCAAGCAGATATTTGAAAACCCGGACAAGGAGCTGACCGAGCGGTACATCTCTGGCAAGTTCGGGTAATAGCAAGAAGAAGCATATACACCACAAAGGTATTTTCACATCATGACCCGGCTCCTCGACTATGGCCTGCGCAGCATGAGCAACCTGATAATGGACATGGCCGAGCTTTCCGTGCGCTCTGTCGACACCGCCATCGAGCTGTATGAAAAGGGCGACGGCGACAAGTCGCAAAAGATATTCGAGTGGTCGGAGCAATTGCGGGTGCTGCAGGACGAGGTGACTGAGCTTGCTGTGGAGCTTATCGCCAGGTACCAGCCGGTGGCCACCGACCTGCGCTTTATCCGCTCGTGCATCGAGATCTCGTACGGCTTTTCGCGCTTTGGGCGCTACGCCTACGACATCGTCGACGTGATGGGGATGATGGGCTCGGTGTCGCATTGCGACAAGGGCCCCGTGATGGAGATGGCCGACACCGCCCGCAAGATGATACACGCAAGCGTGGAGGCGCTAAAGCTAAGGGACAGGGAAGCTGCACAAAAGCTGTACGAGATGGATGACACGGTCGACGCCCTGTACAGGAAATACGTGCGCGAGGCGATAACGCCAAGCACGAAAAAGGGCTCTAACGACTTGGTGAAGGACCCACGCTGCTACGTTTCCAGCCTGCTCATCCTGCGCTACCTGGAGAGGATAGCGGACCATGCGTGCTACATCGGCGATTCCGTATACTACATCGTGACCGGAACTTCGAGTCCGCGCCGGTAAGGGCACTACTATATAGTGTCTATAGAACACGTGGCCGCGTATAGCACGCCATAGTCTATTCTCGTAAACCGTTTATCCACAACTTCTCGATCCTCAACACATATTGAGAACAGCAGCAACTGCTACTACTGCCGCCGGCACGACGGCAGCAGCAGACCATAAAGAAGTCCGCAAGGTGCAGTTCACCGGCAGGTCCACCTACGTGCTTTCCCTGCCAAAGAGGTGGATAGAGGAGATGCACCTGCACGCCGGCGACCAGGTGACGCTTGTGCGCGAGACTGACAACTCGCTTTCCATAGTCCCAACGAACACCGGCCCGGCAGAGTCGCTTGCCGAGGCGACGGCGATAATAGTTTCAAGCGAGGGCGAAAGCTCACTCCGGCGCAAGGTGGTGTCGATGTACCTCGCCGGCTACAACATCATCCATCTGAAGCTAAAGGCGGGCCGGATAAACCCCACGCTGCGCGACGCCGTCCGGGATGTGGTGAGGCGCAACCTAGTCGGCACCGAGATGATAGCCGACGCCTCTGACATTATTACATTACAAGTATTGTTGTCATTGCCCGAGCTTTCGGTCAACACGGCCATCAGGCGCATGTACCTCATCGCCTCGTCGATGCACCGAGATGCCATGACCGCGCTTTCAGAGCTGAACCTAGAGCTTGCAAGGGAGGTGATAAAATCCGACGACGAAGTCGACCGGTTCAGCCTCTACGTCTTGCGGAACCTGGTGATGGCGACGCAGAACGGCCGCGTGCTGCGAGAGATGGGACTAAAGAACCCGTCGGACTGCCTGAGCTACCGCGTGGCCGTAAAGAGCATCGAGCGCGTGGCCGACCACGCGTGCGGCATCGCAGAGATGGCCACGAAACTGAAGGACAAGATACCGAAAGAGACTCTGCAAAAGATAGAAAAGATGAGCTACCTTGCACTGACCGTGCTCGGCGATTCCGTCGAGGCGCTCCTGCGCCGGGACTATCAGCTGGCAGACAAGACTGTCGACCAAGTGGAAGGCGTGCACCCGCTTGAGGAGGACGCGCTGGTGTCCGTGGAAAAGTCCCGCGACCCGGCGAGCCTGAAACTTGTGTTTGAGGACATCAGGCGCACCGCGGAATACGCAAGCGACATTGCAGAGGCTGCGCTCAATGAGACGATTGAAGAAGTAATAGAGAAGAGTAGCACCGCCCGCAAGTGACAGTCAATCAGGCAAATGGGACGAGGACTGCCAGTATCACTATTATTATCACTGGCATCAGCCTGCGCATCCTGACGTTCGCCTTCATTGCCTCCTGCTCTTTCTTTTGGTCGACAAGCCTCGTCTGCAGCACCAGCGACAGCAGGTTGTTCAGGAACAAAGCATAGGCTACTATCATCACCTTGTCCATGAGAGTGAGATAGCCTATCGGCGGAAGCTGGCTTGCCGCGCTCAGGTGCGCGGCCACGGCCGCAAGGAGCGTCGACGATGCAAGGCCGATTCTTGCCCCAAAATGGGCAGGGCTCATCCAGAAGGCCAGCATCGCTATCGTGGTTATTATCAGAATGGGAAAAACCGTCTTTAGAAAAGACGACAGAGGAGTGCGCTCTAGCGCGAACGTAAAGACATAGCGCGAGAACGTGCCTTCGCGGTAGTGGTGGTCGACGACTTGTGAGCTGCTGCCACCTAGCGTCCACCCAGGCACGTTTATCAGGTCGTCAAAGCCGCTTGACGCAGTGTCCGGCTTTAACACCAGCTTTTCCACCGGCTCAAAGCCCTCGACCTCAACTGTTAGCTTTTGCGTGTCAAACGGGTAGTTCCTGAAATCCATGTTCTTGACAAACGTGCCCTTTACCCGCGCCTCGTAATAGTTCGTCTCCACCAGCGAGGGCGTGACGTTGGCGTTGAGCGCGTTCATGAAATCAAAGCGCGGGGCGTTTTTTGTAAAGTTGGCATTAGGGTTGTCCGAGGCAAACCAGATGTAAAAGTCAATGTCGTACGAGCCGGCCTGCAGGTCAGTCTTGCCGACGTTGACGAGGTACACTCCTACCGTGCGGCTTTCCGGCTTCTCTTCTGCAAACGCCAGATTTGTTGTGGCAGGGATCAAGGCCGCAAGCGCTGCAAGCGACAGCGCCGCTGCTATTTTGTACAACCCTTCATTGCTTGGACAGAGACTATTTGCATTATGGCTATTTTTTTCTCGAATACTGGGTCCAGCTGACCTTTTTCTTTTTCTTGTCAGACGGCAGGCCGCTGCTTCCGTCCAGCTTTTTCATTATGAAGAGGTACTTGAAGCCCCGCAGGTAAAAGTTGAACCGCAATGCCCGATTGTGCCAAACACCGGTGTTTGACGTCTGGCCGCGCCTGGCAAGGCAGATTATGTCGACAGTTTCAAAATGCCTGCACAGGCGCTCGTACACCTTGAATCCGACGGGCGTGAATTTCTTGTGTACCCACTGATCGCCAATCACCCAGCCTATGGCCTTGCCGGGCTTCATCACCCTGTGGCATTCTGCCATCACCTTTTCCAGCTCGTCGTAAAACTCGTCAGTTTCCGCAGAGATCTTGCCGATGTTGCCGGGCTGGTCGTTGTAGTCGATGTTGTCGCCGTACGGCGAGTCGATGAACACCATGTCTACGCTTTCGTCCGGCAACGGGATTTTGCGCGCGTCATTCTGGACTATCTCTGGCCTGACCGGCGAAATGTCAAACGCCCTGCACTTTCTGCCCTCCTCCTTGCAGACGTCAAGCGTAGTGCCGCTTCCTGCCATCGGGTCGAGCACGAGATCGCCCGGGTCGGTGTAGCGCTTGACCATGTTGTATATCGCAAAAGCCGGCGTGACTCCGGCGTACTTGTTGCTCCCCTTGGGCGTCCTGCCGTAGCTCTGCCGGGGATAGTCCCACAGCGTAGTCGATTCCAGCCGGGGCTTTTCGTCTTCCTCGTCCTTCTCAAACGAGACAAGATTGCCGTTTGGGTTTTTCAGATAGCTGGAAAGAGCCTCTGCGGCAGCGGGCGGCAGCGCGTCGCGCCAAGAAAGGCCCATCTGCAAAAGGATTTTTTTTGCGCCCTTTACCGAGAGCACCTTGCCGTCCTGCATCTTTTCCACCCTCACCTGGTACGGGTACCTGCCGGCCCAAGCCGCAGGCTCTATGTCCTTTTTTCCGGCAGAGACCGCCGCAAAAGTGCCATACAGCACGTCGGTGTCAAGGTTCAATAGAAAGAGCGGGTCGCCCTTTTTTATCGCAAGTACCCCTTCGCCGTACAGCCTGCCGGTGGCAAACAACATCCTGTCGAGGCACTCTTTTTCCGTCTTGCTGGTGCAGGCGAAAATGCGACCTTGCCTTCCTGCAGCGACAGCGGCAGCCATTCGAAAATCTGGAAAGTGCCACAGGATTTAACGGTATCGCCCCTGCCAGCAGCAACAACCTTTTACGCAACTCTTGCGAAACAATGGCATGACGACTCTGTGCTACATCTGCAACGCGAGGACGGCCACGCTTGACTGCGCCGACTGCAAGAGGCCGGTGTGCAAGAACTGCACCCGGGACTTTCCCTTCTCCCCGGGAGTCTGCCTTGAATGCGCCCAGAAGGCCAAGACGGGCCTTGGTGGGATAAGAAAGGACACGGGCGAGATCTTTTAATCCCGATGACGCGGCACTGGGTGCGTGAAAAACGCCCCGGAAGGCTGGAAGGTTCTGTCGTCGAAACAGGTGTACGGCCACCGCTACCTGTCCGTGTACGAGGACGAGCTGGACCTTGCCGGCAGAAAAAAGACCTACATACGCGGCCGGCGCCTCGACTATTCCACAATCGTGCCCTTTGCGGATGACGGCAGCATTCTCACTATAAAGAGCTACAGGCACCTCGTGGACTCGTATCAGCTAGAGGTGCCGTCCGGCTATATCGAAAAGGGCGAAACGCCGCTGGCGGCCGCAAGGCGCGAGCTGCAAGAGGAAACAGGTTATGTCGCAACAAAGATGGCCAAGGTGGGCTCGTACACACTTGACTATTCCATGTTTCAGCAGACGGGCAACGTGTTTGCCGCCTACGGCCTGAAAAACACCGGCGAAAAAAAGCTGGGCAGCATGGAAAAGATTTCGCAGGTGCGCTTTGTTCCGCTGCAAAAAGTGAAAAAGATGCTACTTGAGGGCAAGGTGCTGAACGCGGCGTCCATAGTGGCGCTGTACCGCGCCATCCATTATAACGAAGCAAGATCCGGGGAAATAATTTAAATCAGCTGGCAGCGAAGATAATACCAGGAAGAGGATATAATATGTCATCATCATCGGTAAACGAAAGCCCCAACCACTTCATGGTCCTTGACGCGATCTCAAGGGGAGTGAAATCGGTGGGCAAGATAGCCAAGGTCACAAAGCTTGACAAGGCACTCGTGGAGATGATAGTAAACGACCTAGTGGCCCAGCGCCTAGTGACAAAGACCGAGAAAAAGGGCTTTTTTGGGGGCAAGAAGGAGGAGCTGGCAGTGACAGAGACCGGAACGCGCGTGCTCGTGGCCAAAAAGCAGGAGCTAGAGCGCAAGTTCCAAGAGTTCCAGCAGTGGTACTCTAACGGCCAGACGCAGCAGCTGCAGAACTCGATGCAGAACGACAGGATGTGGCTCCCGTTCATGCTTTTCTCCGGCATAATGAACGCCATGTTCTTCATGTCCATGATGTCTTTCATGGGTGCCGCGCTGACCCCGACCGAGACGGCGCTTGCCGGCGACCAGGGTGTCGACCCTGGTGCAGGTGCCGGTGCTGACGCCGGAGCAGGGGCGGATGCTGGTAGTGGCAGTGATCACGGCGGCGGGATGGACAGCGGCGGAGGCGCAGATTACGGTGGCGGCGACTTTGGTGGCGGCGGGGACTTTAGCTTCTAGCCAGCTCTTCCTCTGCCTGCCTTTTTTTCGTTAACTGCTTGCCGGCAAGGGCCGTGACAAACACCGCGGCTGACACGAGCACTATCGTGCCTGCCGGCGCCAGGTTGAACGCGTACGAGACTGCGATGCCCGTAAGCACCGAAAACACAGACACGGCGACTGAAATCAGCGCGGTTTTCTTGAAGCCTTTTCCGAACAGGAGTGCCGTGACGTTCGGTATCACTATCAGCGCAGACACGAGCAGTATGCCCACGAGGCGCATCGACGCAACCGCCGCGACGCTTGCAAGCACGACAAATAGGTAGTTCAGTTTTGAAATCGGCAGGCCGCCCACCTTTGCCTGCTCTTCGTCAAACGTGATGTACATGAATTTCTTGTGCAGCGTTATCACGATGGCAAGTATGGCGCCAGCAAGGGCGAGGATGGCGAGCGTGTCGTTGACGCTGACAAGCAGGATGCTCCCGAACAAAAAGCTGAACAGGTCGAGCGTAAAGCCTCCAGACGCGCTGACAAGCAGGATGCCAAGCGCAAGACCGGACGACAAGAGTATCGCCACCGTCGCGTCTGCCGGTATCTTGGCCGACTGCCTCAGCTTTGTTATGCCGAGCGCGCCGGCGACGGAAAGCGCAAGGCCGGTCCACAGCGGGTATATGCCGGCCACGAGCCCGATTGCAATCCCGCCAAACGCCACGTGCGACAGCGCGTCGCCAAAGAGCGAGTTGCGCCTGAGCACCAAAAAGAGCCCTATCACAGATGTCGTTATGGCGACCGCGACGCCGGCGATGAGCGCGCGTTGCATAAAGCCAAATTCGAGGATTTCTAGAACCATATTTTTTCTCACCTAATGATTGTGGTCGTGATCGTGCATGTGCATGTGAGCCTGCATACTCGACTCCGAGTACGCCTTTAGCAGGTCCGGGTTTTCAAAGAACTCGTGCGTCTTGCCGTGGAAGAACATGCTCCTGTTGACGCACGCCACCCGCGACGCAAGCTTGTTCACGGCGTCGAGGTCGTGCGACGACCAGATTATCGTTATATTTTGCTCCTGGTTCAGCTTTTTCAAAAGCGCATAAAAGCGGTTCTGCGTTTCAAGGTCGATGCCGGTCGCCGGCTCGTCCAGTATCAGAAGCTCCGGCTCGTTCACTATGGCCTTTGCGATGAGCACGCGCTGCTGCTGGCCGCCGGAAAGCTCGCCTATTCTCCTCTCCCTGAGGGCAAGGAGCCCCACCGTGTCAAGCGCCGCCGCAATGCGCTCCTTGTCGCTCCTTTCCTTCTTTGATTTTGTAATGCCAAGCGACACTATCTCTTCCAGTGTGGCTGGAAAGTTCGAGTCGATGCTCTTTCTCTGCGGTATGTAGCCTATCCGCTGGAACACCTTCCTGTTGCCCTTGATGTCTTCGCCAAATATCCTGATGGTCCCCCTGTAGCCTCCAAGCAGGCCCAACATGCAGGAAAAAAGCGTCGTCTTGCCGGCGCCGTTTGGGCCTATCATGCCGAGCAGGTCGCCCTTTTCCACCGCAAAGGTGATGTTGTCAAGCACGAGCGTGCCCCCGTACGAGAACGAGACGCCGTTAAGCTCCACTACGTTGTGCATTCAAGCCCCTCCTTCAGGTTTGCCAAGTTTTCCTTCATCTTTTCCATATACCCTATCCCGGCCGCCCTCTCGGCGCTGCTGATGCCCTCGACGGGGCTCAGCACCAGGACCTTTGCGCCCGGGATCTCGCCTGCTATTACGTCGGACAGCCTGCTGTCCACGAGGTCCTCGGAATAGACGACCTTGATTCCAAGAGACTTGGCAAGCTGAATTGTTTCCTGTATCTTTTGCGGCAGCACTTCGCCCTCCGGCGACACTCCCTGAATGCTGTGCTGGACGAGCCCGTACCTCTCTGCAAACCACTTGAACGCGTCATGGAACGAGATAAAGTCCGACCTTTTGCAGGACGCAAGCTCCTGCCTTATTGTAGAGTCGAGCGCGTCCAGCTCGGATGAGAATTTTCTGGCGTTGTCATCGTAATAGCCTGCATTTGCCGGATCCGCCTTGGCAAACGCAGCCCGTATGACTTCGACCTGGTGCTTGGCAAGGACGGGGTCAAGCCATACGTGGGGGTTCACGCCCATGTGGCCCTCCACATCTTTCTGCACAGGCCCGAGAGAAAGGCCCTCTGTCGTGTTGACGAGTGTCTTTGCGCCAATGCCTGCGGCCCAGCTTTCAAAGCCGGCGCCGTTTATTACCAACACGTCGGCGTTCCTTGCCTTTGTCACGTCGCCGAGGGTTGGCTCCCAGTCGTGAGGCTCGATGCCCGGAGGGATAAGGCTCGACACCTCCGCCCGGTCCCCGGCGACGTGAGAGGCAAAGTCGTACAGCGGGTAGAAGGAGGTCACCACCTTCAATTTTTCCTCTTGGGAAGCAGGCGCGCTTGCTTGCTGCGCGCCGGTGTACAGCGTGGCAACCATCGCAAGCGGTATGACAACCGCGATTGCTGCAAGCGCGACCCTGCCCTGCTTCATGTTATTTTACGCCTTCTCTATGGTTATTAAGAATATATACTTTTGTTAATAATTGCTATGGAAGTATTTATAAAGTTGTTAATAACAAATGTATCCGTTGCCCATAGTAAGCGTATCGCTTAACAACGACATACTGGCCGAGATGGACATCCTGCAAAAAGCCCTCGGCTTTTCCGGGAGGTCAGAGATAGTAAGGGCAGGCATCCGCCAGCTTGCGGCGGAGGAGAAGGACAGGCAGAACCTCGTGGGCTTTATCAACGCGCTTCTCATGGTGGTGCACAACGAAGAGTCGGAAAAGCAGGTGACTGACATGAAGCACGACTATGACGACCTGATACAGACGCACCTGCACAGCAAGATCCACGGCGACAGGTGCCTGGAGGTGTTCCTGCTAAAGGGCGAGGCGGAAGGAGTCAAGCGCATGACCAAAGAGTTCCAGTCCAACAAAAAGATGGACCACGTGAAACTCATCTCAATGTAACGACATGCTTTTGTTTTTTGCAAGTCCAATCGGCCTTGGGCACGCCACGCGCGACATCGCTGTTGCCGACAAGTTGCAGGGCGACAAAATCCTCTTCATATCTGGTGTAGGTGCCGCCCGGCTCATAGAGAAAAAGGGCTACAGGGTGGTTGACGCTTACAGGCCGGAAAAGTTTATCGTGCAGGACGGCCAGCTCCAGCATTCTTTTCGATGGCTGATGAGCTACTATTCCTATTACAAGAAATGCAAAGAGGTTGCAAAAGACGTGCTTGCAGAGCACGAAGGGCTGGTCGTGAGCGACGAGGATTTTGCGTCGATAGCAGTGGCAGAAGAGGCAAAGAAAAAGCGCATCCTGATAACCGACATCACCGAGACGCATTTCACAAAGGGCGCGGCATCGCTCGTTGAAAAAAAGATGAACGGCGCCATGAAGGAAATGATGAAAAAGTGCGACCGCGTAATAATCCCGGACGTAGGCGACGACCGGGACAACGTCTCGTACGTCGGACCCATAGTGCGCGAGGCGACTGCCGACCGCGACACGCTGCGCAAGCGCTTCAATTTTTCAAGGAAGACAATCGTGGTAAGCGTCGGGGGCACGGATGCGGGCCGCTACCTGGTTGAAAGGTCGCTTGCCGCACACAGGAAATTGCGGGAAAAGCTGGATGTTGATTTGGTTGTTGTACCCGGGCCGTCATTGCAGGTCCAAGAGTCGCCGGACTATCGCAACCTAGGCTTTGTGGACAACCTGCATGAGCTGATATACGCGGCCGACCTCGTGGTTTCCCTTGCCGGCCGGTCAACGATGGACGAGTCGATTGCGTACGGCACGCCGGGGATATTCATCCCGATAAAGGGTCATTTCGAGCAGGAAGAGGGAGCCAAGCGCCTCGGCTACACGTACGAAGACATTAACAGGCTTGAATCATTGATTGAAGAAAAACTGGGCCGGCGCAATAACGACAGGACTGACGCGTCGGGCGCGCAAAAAGCCGCAAAAATCATTTCCAATCTTTCCAAGTAAAATTATCAAGATCACATGACGTCCTCTGGCTTTTCCTCGTGGCCGCACACCCGGCAGCGGTAGATCTTGAACCCTATGTGGACCATCTCGCCACCGCACCTTATGCAAAGGTCCTCTTCTTCTTCTTGCACGCCCGGCATTGGCGACGCCCGTATATTTATCAGTGATATGAGCCCCGAAAATTTGCCTTTTTAGAATCTATTTATATCAAGATGCCTTTCCCCGGTCAGTGTGTCTATCTCTGATGCAGGCGACTGCAAAAAGATAGAAGATGCGCTGAAAAGGACGCTGGACACTTTTGAAGCGCCGGCCGTCCGGGTTCTGCTATATCACCTCGCAGAAAAATACCACATCCGCTTCGAGCCGCCGTGCTCGTCAGTGGAAGAGATAGAGGCCGCGCTGTTTGACATAGCGGGCCCCGCGTCAGACCTCGTGGTAAGCAGGATGCGCTCTTTTCTTAGATGACTGTTGGCACTCATCTTTAATATAGGGAAGCTGGCACTTTAGCCTCTGCAATTGACCGCGATAACGGTTGCCAAGTTTGGCGGTAGCGCGCTCGGCGCCGACGGGGTGCTCATCCCTCGGATAATGGACCGGCTCAAGCAGATAATGAAAGAGTCCAAGGCCGTGGCCGTTTTCTCTGCCCCTTTGATAGAGTACGAAGGCAAGGTCAGCTCGATGACCGACGTCGCCATAAAGGTGGGCAGGAACTACGCCTCCTCAAATCCCGTAGAGATAGAAGTGCTGAGGGAGGTGTACGAGCGCATCGCGGCACGCCACCTCGACGAGGCGCGCAAAAAAGAGTTCCTCGACCAGCTTGACAAGTTTTACCGGCAGGTGATAATTTCGCTAAAGGGCGCTGCTGAAAACAGGCGCTTTGTGGACGTGATACGCTCCCGCACGCTTGCGTACAGCGGCGAGGTGACGATGTCCTATCTTATGGCCTACGTGATGCAGGCAAACGGGATAAAGGCGGCGCACGTTCCCATAGAGCACTGGCCCATTATTACCGACGACAACTTTGAGGCTGCAAACTTTATGGCAGACGAGTCGAGGCAGAGTGCCGACCGGTTGATAGAATTGATAGAGGAAAACGACGTGGTGTCGATGGGCGGGTTCATCGGCAAGACTGCCGACGGTCTGGAGACCACGTACGAGCGCGGAGGCTCTGACAGGACCGCGGCGGACATTGCGATAATCCTGAGCGACAAGTACGACACGAAAATATCGTTTGAAAAGGACAGCGCGGTGCTCAGTGCTGACCCCAAGATAGTAAAGGACGGCCTCGACTTTGTGCCGTACCTCTCGTACAACGAGGCGAGGATCGCCGGCATGTTTGGGATGAAGATCCTCGACCCAATTGCGATAAAGGAAATAGACGACAATGACCTCGACATACCGCTTGTCGTGACGAACATGACCAAGCCGGACAGCGTGACTGTCATAAAGCGCACGCCGCCGTCCGACGACGCGTCAAACCCGATAAAGATAGTGACGGGCAAGAAGAACTGCGCGATTGTAAGGATGGAGACCATAGCGGCGTCGCACCTGATTGCTTCATTGGAAAGCGACAAGCAGTACCACGAGTTTGTAAAGCTGTCGCCGTACGTCAAGGACGACACAGAGATGACGCGCCTCTTGTTTCTCGACGCCGACTATGTGCGCAGACACGAGCGGCATTTCCGAGCGTACTACCAAAAGGCCGAGATAGTGTACGGCAGGGCCGTAGTCACGCTGATAGGCGACGAGATGTGGCGCGTGCCGAAAATTGCGTCGACTGCGTCGAGCAACGTCAGCGAGCACGACATCAACATACTCAACCTCGACGCGCAGGAAGAGACGTCGAGGATACTGATAGTGGTTGAGGACAAGGCAAACAGCGTGGCAGAGGCGGTAAAGGCGATACACCACACCCGGGTCAGGATGCATGGGAGTGTGTCGAAATAATGACAGAAGAGGGCAAGATCTGGTTTAACGGCGCGCTGGTCGACCACGGCGACGCGAAAATCCACGTACTGACGCACGGCCTCCACTACGGCACCGGCGTCTTTGAAGGCATACGCTGCTACAAGACAGAAAACGGCGGCAGCGCCATATTCCGCCTGCAGGACCACATGCAGAGGCTCATCGACAGCGGCAGGATCTATTTCATGGACCTCGGCTTTACCCGCAAGCAGCTGGAGCAGGCGGCGGTTGACACCGTGAAGGCAAACAACATGGACGAGTGCTACATCAGGCCGATTGCATTCTACAGCTATGGCAAGATGGGAGTTAACCCGATGCCAAACAAGGTGTCAGTGGCAATAGCAGTCTGGAAATGGGACGAGTACATCAAGGGCGGTGGCGAGGAAAAGGGCGCCCGGCTCATGGTGTCCTCGTGGGCGCGCCTTGACCCAAGGACGATGCCGATGCACGCCAAGGCAACGGCAAACTATGCCAATTCTGCCCTTGCCCGCGTCGAGGCAATAAAGGCAGGCTTTGACGAGGCGATAATGCTCAACCCGCAGGGCATGGTGGTGGAGGCAAGCGCCGAGAACGTCTTTATAGTGAACAAGGACGGGTCGCTTGCAACGCCGCCGACGTCGTCAGGCGCGCTCGCCGGCATAACCCGGGAAAGCATAATCGCAATCGCAAGAGAGAACGGCATCCAGTGCGAGGAGCGCAACATCTCCCGCGACGAGCTGTACGTCGCAGACGAGGTGTTCCTCACGGGGACCGCGGCCGAGGTAAAGCCGGTGGGCGAGATAGACAACCGCACTATTGGCAGGGACGGCGGCAGGCCCGGCAGAGTCACCAAGCAACTGAAGACGCTATTTGAAGCCGTGGTTCACGGCAAGGACGACAAGTTCAGCAAAAAGTGGCTTGCGCCGATAAGCTGAGTGAGGTCTCTTATCACGACAAAGTGTATCGCAAGGTGCACCGGAAGCGCGCCGGCTACGTAAGCGCCGGCCTTTTTTGCAGTCAGCGATTTTGTGATGTACATGACGACAAGGCCGGACACGAAAATCGCCGCGTGTATTGCGCCGTTGAGCAGTATCGGCTGGTAGTAGAACACGAGGTATGTCGCGCTTGCCGCACCAGCCGCTATGCCTGCCAGCGCGTATTTGATGATCATATCATTTTTCCACCTTGCCGCCCAGCCTTGAAATGTCTTTCAATATCTGCTTTGAAATGCGCGCAAGCATCCCCGCCACCTCCTTTTCCTCGGCGCCCTTGCACACAAGGTGCACCCTTATCCTCGGAGTCGTTTTTCTGTAATAGCCCCGCGGGTGCGTCTTCAAATATACAGCGTCGCGCGGGTTTGAATCCACTATCTTTACGAGCGCCGGCGCTATCATGCCCTCCGATACTCCCGTGACGAAATAATTCACTTCTTTTGAAATAAAGCTGCCGACGCCTTTTTTCACGAGTGGCAGGATGTGCTTTTTGAAAACGGCCTTCATTTCCACCGGCACGCCCGGCACGCAGAACACCTGTATGCCTGCGTCTTCTATCACTACAGAAGGCGCGCTACCCACCGGGTTTTCAATCGGCTCCGATCCTTCAGGTATTGTGGCCATCTTTAGCCTGACCTTGTTTATCCTGTAGTGCAGGTGACGCCTCTTGTAGCTGTTTTTCAGCATCTCCACCGCGGTATCGTCGAGCATCACTTTTCTGCCCAGCGCCCGCGCGACTCCTTCAAGGGTCATGTCGTCATAGGTTGCGCCGAGGCCGCCCGTCGTCACCAGTATGTCAGGCCGGCGCAAAAGCGCCTCCTTCACCGCATCTGAAATGGCGCCCAGCTCGTCTCTGACTACCGTCACCCTGCTGACCGTGCCGCCTGCCTTCGCGACCTGCCCTGCTATCCAGTGCGCGTTGGTGTTGAGCGTGATTCCTGACAATAGCTCGTTTCCGACGCACAGGACTTCAACTATCATGCCTGGAAAATCCTGCTCAGCATGACAAGTTCCGGTCCGCTGGTCAGGCTTCCCACCACTACCGCTCTCGTGTTTGCGACTATCCCGGAAGACAGGAACGGGACCCCGCCGTTAATCGTCAATGGCTCGGCCGGCACCTGCAGCGCCTCCGACACCGCCTTTACCTCTTCCTCTGTAGCCTTTGGGTGCACGCCAGCGCCGGCGTTCGTGGCCACTATCATCGAGCCGGTCTGTACAAAGCCACCTACCTCCATCCTTGCGGCCGGCACGCCGAGCACGTCGCGCACCTGCTCGTCCACCTCGCTTTCAAGCAGCGGCGAGACAATCGCGCCGTTGTCGTTTGCCGCAATCAGGTTGCCGACAGCGGTGAACTTGCTCCTTACCCTTTCAACTTTCAAGCGCGTGCGCTCGCGCAAAAACTGCACCTCGTCCTCCTCGGCGATGGGCGGGAGCAGTATCCCGTTGTTGTTCATCACCGTCATGGGGCCAAGGAGGCGCGTGCCGGCGACCGACGCGTAGACCTCCTCCACCTGCAGGTACTCGGAGAGCTTTTCCGTCTTTGTCTCGGCAAAGCCGTGCGGGATGAGCATCACCTTGTCGTTGGCCCTGACGAAAATCCCTATGTTGGGGCTCTTGTAGACGGTGTAACGGTAGATCGCCAATTACTGTAACATGCTCGCGATGGGTGCAGGGGATATGAACCTATTGCGCACACACACGCACGCACAGCTTTATCTATTCCGCGGTGGATAATACTATGAGGCAAATTGCTGGACCTCGTTGCAATGATAGTGTCAGGGGCAGCATCGTCAGGCGCGCCGCCTCATCCCATGTCGCCGGTGGCGATGGCCTCCGTCGTCGCCGGGTCAGCCATATTCCTTGCGCTGATGGCGCTCGTGGCGCACGCCAGCTACAGGAGAAAGAAGGAATACGACTGGCACGTCGCCGAGTGGCGCAGGGCCGAAGAAGAGGCCCGGACGCAAAAGGAGCGACACGACAGGGAAGAAATGCTGCACTAGAGCCGGAATTTGCGCGGGCATACCCCGGCGCCAGTGCAGGCCATGCCGCTATTATTTTCTAAGCAGCTTGAACGCGTGGTTGCCGTTTTTCGTGCGGAAATAGTGGACCACCCACAGCATCGCAAGCGGTTCTAGCAACCGCGACCCTTCAATGCCCCCGACGTCCAAGGTCTCCCAGCCGAGCGAAAACGCAATGTCGCGCACCAGATCTTTGGCGCTGTCGTCGTTTCCACACACAAACATGGTCGGCCTGCCGCCGGCAAAGTCAGGGTGCAGCATGAGCGGGTTTCCGACAGTGTTGAACGCCTTGACAACTCTGGCATCGGGAAGCAGGCGCTGGACGGTCTCGCCGGCCGAGTCGGTGTGGCCGATTGCAAGCTTTGGCGGAGTCGAGGAAAAGTCGAGCGGGTTTGTAACGTCCATCACGACCTTGCCTGCAAAATTGGCCGGGCCGGCCATTTCAATCGCGCTCTGCGTCCCGGTCCACAGTGTCGCTATGGCAACCATGTCTTCACCAAACGCGGCGGCCTCGGAAAAGCTGCCTGCAGAAGCTTTGTCGCCGTGTTTTTCGACCCACGCAGCCACCTTTTGCGGGTCGCGCGTGCCTATCTTTACAGTGTGCCCAAGCTCGATAAAGCCGTCGCCAAGCCTCTGCCCCACCTCGCCGGAGCCGATGATTCCAATTTTCATAAGAGTCCCTAGCCAAGATGTGCATTTAAGCACTAAGAGAGGCCCTCATTCCTCTTTGAGAGCAGTTTTCTTACATACTCGTTTATCTTCTCCCTTATCGCCGGGTCGCCTTCGACCTTCTCTTTCAACTTTGAGTCGGTGTAGTCTATTGAGATATATTCAACTCTGTTTTCTTGCGCGTAATAGCGGTACCTCACTATCGCCCTCGCTTTCCTGCCTGCCTCTACCTGGAACTCTAGCGAGACTTGGCCATAAACAAAGGACGCGGGCATTGAGGTGAGCCATGAACAACAGTTAAAATAAACTGTTCCCTTACCAAGGGGGCGTATAAAATATGGAGCAAGCAGACGAAAGCCTGCCGGAGCTTGTGGAGCTGAACTATTTTTCGTTCTCGCTGATGAAGAACAACCGCGAGTTCTCGCTCCACGTCGAGTCGTCGGATTTTGGCCTCTCCATCGACTTTGCCATGAAGTACGGCGAGTTCTACGACATTGTGAACCTCATGCAGGCGGTGCTCTATGACGACGGGTACAAGGGCGGGCCCAAAGATTTGGATTACTTGGAGTTTGAGAAGGACAACGAGAACGGCGAGTACTGTCTTGTCATCGGCAAGTACGTCTCCAGCTTTGCTCTGTACTACAAGGATGACATGGAGGCCAAGAAATTCCTCTCAGAGTTCCAGCGCGTCGCAGGCGCGTTTGACAAGTAAGCTTTATCCTCCGCTTCACTGCAGCAGGTGTCGTTGCCGCCAAAGCGCACCATTTCGCCCGAGGAAGAGCTTGAGGGCCACACGTCGGAGGTGAGGGCAATAGCAAATCGGCTGCGCACTATAATCAAGAAAACTGTCGAGGGCGCCTCGGAGACAGGCTATCCCGGCTGGCACGCAATAGGCCACAGGCATCCTGCCGTCGGCTATTTCTGCGGCATCTTTCCGGCAAAAGACAAAGTGAAACTGTACTTTGAGCACGGCTTCCACCTGCCGGACCCGGATGGGCTTTTGCTCGGCGGGCCCAAGATGCAGGTCAGGTACTTGGAATTTGTAAGCGAAAAGGAGATCAATGCAGGCGCGCTGAGCAGGTTCCTGGTAGACGCGATCGTCATGAAAGGCCTGTGACTAAAGGGTTTATTACGAGCCATTCTTTTCAAAAGAATAAGAAATGCCCAACCACTTTTACGACCGCGACATCGTCTCGATAAAGGACTTCTCCAAGGCCGACCTCGAGTACGTCTTTTCGGCGACTGACAAGATTAGGACGATGAAGCCGGGCGAGCGCGGGGAGCTTGGGAGGGGAAGGACGCTTGGCTACATATTCTACGAGCCGAGCACCAGAACAAGGATGAGTTTCGAGGCGGCGATGGCGTCGCTTGGGGGTAGTTTCATAGGCATTTCAGAGTTAAAGTCGTCGTCAGTGGAAAAGGGCGAGAGCCTAGCCGACACCATCAGGGTCATCGACCTTTACTCTGACGTCATTGTGCTTAGGCACCCGATGGACGGCTCTAGCAGGTTTGCTGCCGAGCTGTCGACAAACCCGATAATAAACGCGGGGAGCGGAAGCGAGGAGCACCCGACGCAGGCGCTGCTCGATTTGTACACAATCATGAAGGAAAAGGGCGGAATCGACGGGCTATCGATTGCAATCGTGGGCGACTTGAAGTATGGCCGGACCGTGTATTCATTGCTGTACGGCCTTGCCAACTATCGCGTCGACGTGCACCTCGTGTCGCCGCCGTCGCTTGCAGTGAGAAAAGAGTCGATATACGACATCCGGGGCAAGCTAAAGATAAAAGAGCATAATGACCTTGACGACGTGCTTGAGCACGCCGACGTGCTGTACGTGACAAGGATCCAGCGCGAGCGCTTTCCCGACGTGCAAGAGTACGAGAAAGTGAAGGGCTCGTACACGATTGACAGCGCGACTCTGAAAAAGGCAAAGCAGGATGTCGCGGTTATGCACCCGCTTCCGAGGCTAGATGAAATTTCGCATTCTATTGACCATACAAAGAACGCGGTCTACTTCAAGCAGGCGGCGTACGGAAAAGAGTTGCGCGCAGCGCTCTTGGCGCTGATGCTCAACGAAAGCCCACCGCTATAGTTGCAGCTGGCACCCTTTTTTGCCATCAGTGGGTTTTACCCGTAGGCCGAACGGTTCGGTTACAGAATTGCACATTTCTGCAAGAATCTCGACATATCTCTCTCGATCAATTCGCGTCTTTTCATCCAAGAATTCTGCAGGAGTGGTATATCTGCCGTGATAATAGTCGGTAATCACGTATCTCAATATCTGTCCAGCCTTCAGGCTCTTGCCTTCTTTGTCAAGCTGGGAAATCGAATTATTTTCAATCGTGTTCCGCCTTTGGTACTGGCCGGCGTCTTTTGACAATTGCTTGGTAAACACCATGTCATCCGCAGGAACCTTGCCGTTTCTGATGGCGCCGGCATAGTCGTCAAAAACCCGCTGGACCTCCGTCATCAGCAATCGCACATCCGCGATGCTGTTGCCCCTTGCCATTATCTCCAGGATGTCGTGCTGGAACTTTACGAAAAGAGGAGGGGTGTCATGCCGTCTGGCCTCTATCCCCCTGATCTTCAGGCTTCCGTCCTGGAAAGCTCCGAAATACCGGTTGGCCGCAGGGAGCATGTCGCTTTCCTTGGACTGGAGAAATACTATCCACTTGTAGACGCCCTCAAAGGAAATTGGAAAGCCCGTCTCTTGCTCTATCGCATTCTTCAATGCGGCGTAATCGTCCGTAGTCGCGTCTTGCTTCTGCAGCCATAGCGAATCGACTATGCCGTGCAGGACCCTAAAGCCCATCCTTTCAGCTGTCCTGCTAGCCTGGAGGAAAAGCTGCCTGTCAAAAGCGCAGACCGCAATATGGGCGTCTATCCTGCCAAATTTTGCGTTATTGAATCCAAGGTATCCAAAGGACGTGACGTTGATCCATTTCAGCACGGACTGCCTCTCGTCGTAAGCTGCCTTTAGCGCGTCGTTTGCTGTGTTCTTTTTCAGTTCCTTGTACTGGGCTCGTTTCCTAATGACTATTTCAAGCGCCTCCGGGACGATCCCTCTTCTTTTTTGACAGATATTATAGCCGAGCTCTGGAACTCTCTCCTTGGAGTCGGGGCAGCAGGGACACCTGACCGTCTCGGCAGAGATGTTTTTCCAGTACATTACGGAGGGGTAGAGGGAAGCAAAGTCAAATTCTGCCGCCTGCTCGTAGACACCCGTTCTCGGCTCAAAGACGAAACCTCCCCTGTCTGCAACCAGCAATTCCCCGTAGGTCTTGAAATGTTCCGCCAAGACCGGTTTCCACGGTACAAGCAGCCCTCGTTTGTGTGCGTGGTAGAACTGCAGGCCGCTTAGGCACTTGCCTATCGAGGCCCTGGAAGCAGTGTGGAGGGGCATGTGGCATATCCTCGCTATCTCGTACAGGCCGTGCAGCCCTGTCTCATCCAGCGTGAACGAGTTGCGGGTGTCGATGTGGATTCTGCCCCTCAACTTGACGGCAGTGGGCTTGAACTGTATCCTGCCGTACGAAAAGTACGATGTCCCTTCTTTCCTTGGCTTTCTCAGCTGCGTGGCCTCTCTGCTCAGTGAAAGAGAAATGCCGTTTTCTGTCGCCCTGTGGATGAGGTACGGAAAGACAAAAGAGTCGCCGTCTTGTACAAGTATAAAGTCGGGGTCAATTCTTGCGACTTCCCTCTCCAGCTCTTGAAAGATCTCTATTTCGGATTCGGCCTCGATTATGATTTTTTCGCCGCCTTTTACATTGAGAGTGACCGACGCTATCCTGTCGCTGAACCTTGGAAGCTTGGCTTCCTTTCTTGGGCTGACGTCAAGGGTCAGGATTTTTAGTGCAGGCACCGCATAGGTGGTGTACCAGACATCATCCAATACATCCCACTTGAAGATAGGGCTGGAGGGGTCGACCTCGCAATACGCCAGCGGAAAAAGTTCGTGCTCGTAAAAGTATGACTGTGCCGGCAAAAGGTCGACGTTGTACAGTCTGAACTTGCCAAACGGGCCGAGAAGCTCTATCCTCTCTGCAAGCCGCGTCGCCACGTCTGCTCGGCTTAACTCCAGCCGCAGGACTTGCGACTTTTCCCTGTCCGTCACCCGCTCGTACCTGGAGACTATTTCATGCGCCCTGACTGCGGACGGCAGGTCGATGTTCCGCAGGACTGACAAGAGGTCAGCCTTGTCATCAGTGGCAACGTATATCGAAGGTGTCCAGCTACTTTCAAGCCTGAGCGTCCTGCCGTTTTTTTCCTCCTTGAACCAAAAGACCATCTTGTCTTTTGACGGATACGCATCAAGCAGCCATCCTCTGACCGTCATGCGCTTTTCCTTGCTCTTACCTGCTCTATGAGCCAGTTTATCATCCGCTGCTGCTGGAATACCAGAGCCATCAGCAGGGCTTCTGTGGGAAATGGCTCTCCTTTGGCATTGATGGCAGTTGCATAGATGCGACAGTTGGCCAGCATTGTCGTGAACAGCTTTCTGTCCTCTGCCCGGAGGCTGTCAGCAAAGCCCTTCCAAGACTCGATTTCTCTGGGCAGTACGTCCTTATCTGGAAATAGGCTCACTGACCCTGACCTCCTCTGTGCCTAATTTTTCGCTGATCTTGACAAGTTGCTTGTAATGGTGGAAGATGATGGCCATGAAGATCGGTTGTATCCTTACCGGCTTTGCAGCGTAGGAACAGGCAGAGATGTAAAGCCGGGAAGTGGCAAACATCCTGTCAAACTCTTTCCTTTCTGCCTTGGAAAGGGCGCTCCTGAACGGCTTCCATTCTGCCTCTTCGTACATCTGTGCAAGCCGGAATGCGGGTATGGTGCGTCCCATTTTTTTATTCCACCTTGACAAGCCTCAGGGCCTTTTCTGGCAGGATGATTTCTTTGGATCTGTACGAATTTGAGGAGACAAGTCTGATGTCGCTTTCTGCATCATCATAGTGGATTTCGATCCTGTTTTTGAGCTTGGCAAACATGTCTTTGTACCCTAGCATGTTGTCCGTCGTGATGACTATGAGCGCCCTGTCTGAAACCCTCTTTATTGCTGTCATAACTTCCCTAAACAAACGTCTTGCCTCCTTTTGATCCACCTGCGGATCTTGGGTAAACAGGGTCAGGATACCGGAAATGATGACAAGCTTGGAGCCAAACCGCTCTATGGCTTTTGGGAGCTCGTAAATGATGAGCCACGCCAGCTGGTGGATGGTAAAAGCCCTGCTGACCACTATTCCTTCGAGGACTTTTTTAATATCAAGGCCGTACTGTCTGGCAAAATTCACGCACTGGTAAATGTCGGAATTGTTCCCGCCGTCGATGAACAAAACAGACGATTCAAGGCCGCCCAGTCGCCTTGGAAGCAAGGCTCGTACGGACAGCCTGCTTGCAAGCAAAGTTGTTTCCTTTGGCCCTATGATGCAGAGGATATCGCCTATCCTTGACCCTAGAAAGAAAGCATCCAGTTGTTTCAGGCCGAAAGTGAGGACCGGGATTGATTGTGCTATCTGGAATTCTGGTAACAGCACCTCTTTTTGTTTGGACTGGCGGACCTCCAAGGTCTCAGACAGCAGGTTTCCGCAATGGGGACAAGCTTCGATAATCTTACTAGGATCGACGTTTGTCGTTGTGCATTTTAGCAATGAATTGCATTTTGAGCAGAAATATTGCAAGGTTTGGTTGCGATTGAGCATACAGCTGAACCTGCCGCTTTGCCTATAACCCAGCTAGCACCTTAGGGGGAGGGGGTATGTTGTAACATGTTAACACATGTAATGTCATTATGTGACATTTCATTTGAACACCTCTTCTTCAGAGAAAAAGCTGAACTAAATGTGACTATAGGCCGCAGAGAATTGGTATGAATTGCAAGAACGCGGTCTACTCCAAGCAGGCGGCGTATGGTAAGGAGCTGAGAGCGGCGCTCTTGACGCTGATGCTCAATGAGAGCCTGCCACTCTAGTTATTTGCGTTTGCCGCTTACCAGGCTGATGTACTCATAGGCGCCCACTGCATTGTCAAAGGCGTACTGTACCTTCTGGAACTCTTTGCGGAATGATGCAACGTCCTTGTTAACCTTCTTTGTGTCCTCCTTGTCAACGACGACGCGCTTTATGAACTTGGCAATGTCCTTCATCTCGCCGGCCTTCATTCCGAGCCTAGTTACCTCCGGCACGCCTATCCTCACGCCTCCCGGATGCATATAGTGCCTGCCGGCCTTGATGTCGCCCGGCAATAATTGCCTGTTGAGTATGATGCCTGCCTTTTCCAGATCCTTTTCGATGGTGCCGCCGTCGCCAAACTTTGTCACATCAACTGCTATCTGGTGCGACATCGTGTAGCCGCGTTTCTCCCCCAGTACGCCAAAGCCGTACCCTGCAAGCGCCTCTGCAAGAGCTTTTGCATTCTTTATCACTTGTTTTGCATATTGCTTGCCAAACTGCAGCGATTCTGCCAGCGCAATCGCCTTGCCTGCGACATGGTGCAGGTGGTGGCTCGACGTGTTGCCCGGGAATATCCCCTTCTTTATCGCCTCTGCGTGCTTTTCATATGATACAATGATGCCACCTTGCGGCCCCCACAGCGTCTTGTGCGAGCTCATCGTCATCGAGTCGGCGCCTTCCTGCAGCGGGTCTTGGAACTCGCCCCCTGCAATCAATCCCGCCACGTGCGCGCCGTCATAGTTGATGTACATGCCGTGGTCGTGCATGAAACCGGCAAGCTCTTTTACCGGGTGCGGAAACAGGAACAATGAACCGCCGAACATGCCCATCCTCGGCGCCCTGCCGTCGCGGGCCATTTCCTCTATCTTTTTCTTTGTGGCGTCGACGTCGATTGTCATCTCTTCCTTTGAAAACGGATAGTGCTCGATGTTGAGGCCGTGCACGAGGCCGGCGGTCCCGGCATGCTCCTTCTTGCCGTGGGAAATGTGCCCTCCTGACGGAATGGACGCTGCCATCATCCAGTCGCCCGGGCTTGAAAACGCGGCATAAATTGCAAGGTTTGCGACGACGCCCGAAGTCGCGCGGCAGTCGGCAAACTCGGCCCTGAACACCTTTCTCGCAAGTTCGTTGCAGATAACCTCTACCTGGTCGATGTACACACACCCTGCATAAACGCGCTCGCCGGGCCAGCCTTCAGCATAGCGGTTGCCAAAGTCGGATATTACAGCCTCCCTCACGGCGGGGCTTGGGATGTTCTCGCTTGCGATAAGCGGGATTGACCTGTTGAACCACTTGTGATGCTCGCGCATCAGACTAAGGACTTCGCTGTAGGCTTTACGCGCACTCATAGTTGGCTTTTTGTGGGCCGGAATGTCCTTAATAGTATATCGCTTCTTTGGCCGCGAACGCCCTGACCACCTCTGTCCACGCGGCGCCAATGTTTGCTCGGTTGTAGCCCCCGCCGCCGACAGCGATTATTCTGCCGTTGCAGTGCTTGTGCGCCAAGTCGTGCAGCACTTGCGCCGCGTGGCCGTGCGCGCGTGCGCTGTAGCGCAGGTCAGTTATCGGGTCGCCGGCAAGGCTGTCTGCGCCGCAGTTTAGGAATATCAACTCTGGCCTGCACGAGTCGACAAACTCTTCCACTTTTGCAAACGCCTTGAAAAACTCGCTGTCGCCGGAGCCGGGTTCAAGCGGTATGTTCAATTTCGTTCGTGTTGCCTCGCCTTTCCCTGTCTCGCTGGCAGAACCGGTGCCCGGATAGATGCCGTGCTCGTGCACGTCTGCAAAGAACAGCAGCGGATCACTTTCAAACTCGTAGAAAATGCCGTCGCCGTGATGCGCGTCAATGTCGACGTACGCTATCCTCTTTATCCCGTACTTTTTGCGCGCCTGAATTATTGCGACTCCGACGTCGTTAAAGACGCAAAAGCCGCCGGCAGAGTCGCGCCTTGCGTGATGCAGACCGGCTATCGGCACGAACGCGTGCTCTATCTTCCTTCCTACCCTGTCCCTTCCCTGCATTACCATGTCAAGTGCCGCAAGCGCCGACCCGACGACGTACAGCGTTGTTTCAAAGATTCCGCGAAAAGACGGAGTGTCGCCCCTGTCAAGGGGGATGCTCCTGCATTGTTTCGATGCCATTTTTACCAATTCAACATAGTCGCGCTCGTGAAACAAAAGCACGGCTTCCTCTGTCGTCGTTTCCGGCTGCTCGACAACAATGTTTGCAATATTCTCATTTTGCAGTTTCGACCAGAACGCGTAGATGCGGTCTGTACCCCACGGATGCGACCCGCCAAACCCGTAGCGGGCCAGCTCATCGCCGAAAAACACGGCAGTGTTGCACATGCCACAGATGGTTTGCGGCTATGGCAAATCAATCTTTTTATCCCCTGTTCGCTGCACAGCTGATAGTACATGTTCACCGGCATCGTGGAGGGCCTTGCAGAGGTAAGGTCTGTTGCACGGGCGACAAAGGGCGCCGACACTGCCATCAGCATCAAACTTGGCAGGATGGCAAAAGGCCTCAAGGTGGGCGACAGCGTTTGCATAAACGGCGCCTGCCTCACGGTGACGAAGCTGCAACAAGGCGAGGCGCTGTTTGAAATGGTCGCCGAGACTGTGCGCCGCACGTCGCTTGGCGGGATAAAGCCGGGCGACAAGGTGAACATCGAGCGCAGTATGAGAGTCGGCGACAGGTTGGAAGGGCATTTCGTGTTAGGCCACGTGGACGGCACCGCGGCCATTGTTGAGAAAATCGAAAAACCGTCAGAAACTACGATGTGGTTCAAGCTCGACAGCAAGGCGCTCGCAAGCGCGCTCGTGCCAAAGGGGTCGATAGCGGTGGACGGCATCAGCCTCACCGTGGTCGATGTCGATGGGGCAAAGTTCTCTGTTTCGCTGATACCTCATACGCTGGATATGACGTCGCTTGGATTAAAGAAAAAGGGCGACAAGGTAAATATCGAGACGGACGTCCTTAGCAAGTACGTAAGCAAGAGCCTACCAAAACACTAGTAGTTACCATTCTTTTAGTAATGTATTAATAACTATGCTGCCAAGCCTCACTGTTGCCACTGACCGAAGCCATAGAGGCGCTCAAGGCCGGCAGGTTTGTGCTGGTCCACGACGACAAGGGGCGCGAAAACGAGATTGACATGGTAGTAGCCGCAGAGCACGCCACCCCTGCGCATGTTGCCGCAATGAGGCAGGACGCCGGTGGTCTTCTCTGCCTTGCAATCGCAAACGAAGTGACAAGCAAGCTGGGCCTCGTCTATATGCACGACATGATAGCAAGCATGGGCAAGGTCAATCCTGTCTTTTCAAGGTTGGTGGAGGGCAGGGCGGCGTACGGCGACAAGCCCTCGTTCTCAATCTCTGTGAACCACCGCGACACATTCACAGGCATAACCGACCGTGACAGGGCCCTCACAATATCCGAGATGGCCAAGGTCTGCAAGAGAATAGACAATGGCGGCATAGAGGATTTTGCCAGAAACTTCAGGGCGCCCGGCCATGTGCCCATATTGATAGCCGCAAAGAACCTTCTTTCCGACAGGAACGGCCACACGGAGCTGTGCGTCTACCTAATGAAATTGGCAAACATGACGCCGGCGGTGGCAATATGCGAGATGATGGACTCACAGACCCACGGGGCGCTATCGATAGAGAAAGCCTTGGTGTACGCCAAGAAATCCGGCATTCCTCTTGTAGAGGCAAGCGAACTTAAGGAAGCTCACCAGAGAGCCAAGGTGGCATAGAAAGTTTGCAGCTTGCAATAGTGGTATCAGAGTTCAACAGCAAGATAACGCTCCACATGCTGGAAAAGGCAAAAGAGCAGGCCAAGAGGCTCGGCGCCAAGGTCTCTTTCGTCGTGTACGTGCCCGGCGCCTTTGACATGCCGCTTGCAGTCGAGAAATTGCTGAAAAAGCGCAGCGTCGACGCAGTTGTCACGCTGGGCGCCGTAATAAAGGGCGACACGCGCCACGACGATATTGTCGCGGAAAACGCATCGCGCCTCATTGCAGATCTTTCGCTAAAGTACGCCAAGCCGGTCGCGCTAGGAATAACCGGTCCTGGCATGACTGCAGAGCAGGCAAGGGAACGCCAAGATATTGTGCCTGCTCGTGCTGTGAATGCGGCAGTCAACATGGCGATGCGCCTTGCAAAGCTAGAAAAAACGGCAGGCCGGGGAACTGTGGTGGTAATAGATGATTCAGCTTACAATCATTAGGATAGAGGGCTATGGCCCCTGGACGCTCACGCTGGGCTACGACAGGGAGGCGCAGCTGCAGATGCTGCAGGCAAGAATCTACCACGATATGCAGCGCCTCTTCCATGAAAAAGATTCCCTCGTCTATTTCAACCGCTTTGACGAGTATTTCGCAATCACAAACGGCATGTCGGTCGCAGAACACGCGGAAATCGCGCACGCACTTGCGATCCTTTACAAGGACCTAAAGATGTCGATGGCAATCGGGGCAGGCAAGACCGCGCTTGAAGCCAGCATGACCGCGTACAGCGCAAGGAAGGAGAACAGGCTTGCCGACGTAAAGGCAAGGATATTCGGCTCCGTAGCAGCAGCCGGCGATGAGATGTCGGCGCAGATAATGCACATCGATGTCGACAGCTCGACGAAACTGACCGGCCGGCTGTCGCCGTACGAAGTAACGGCGCTTGTTATGAAGCTGTACGGGAGGCTGGCAGAGGAGTTTCTGAAACTCGATGCGCTGACGTTCTTTCTAGGAGGCGACAACTTTATGGTAATCTCTAACGGCGTGACAGGGGCGCAGGCCGACAGCGTGATAAAGAAGGTGACGGCAGGGCTTGACGTCAAGTTCAACTGCGGAATCGGCATCGGCAGAAACGGCCGAAGGGCCGCAGAAGCGGCTACAAAGGCCCTCGACACGATCCGCGACATGCGCGACGAAGGCAAGATCCAGACGATCTATGAAATACGATGCTAGTAGTAATTGAAAACGCAAGCATTCTCCTTGGCGAAAACCTAGAGCACATAGAGCGCGGCTACATCGAGATCGAAAAAGGAATCATCAAGAGCGCGGGAGAAGGCCGCTCTTCTGTTCGGGGAAAAAAGGTGCTGGACGCCGGCGGCTTTCTCGTTATGCCCGGCTTTATCAATGCGCACACCCACATTGCCGACTCGATTGGCAAGGACATCTCGGCAGGAAACAAGCTTGACGCGAGGGTGCACCCTGTGTTTGGGGCAAAGAAAAAGATCCTCGAAAAGAGCCCGCCAGCGCACCTTGCCGCGATGATAAAAAGCTCGGCCGTCTCTATGCTGCAGAAAGGGATAACGACGTTTGCTGATTTCCGCGAGGGCGGGCCCGAAGGCATCAAGCTCTTGAAAAGCGCGATAGCCGGCCTGCCGATAAAGTGCGTCGCGCTCGGCAGGGTCGACCACTATTATGCCAACCCCGCGGGAACAGAGGGGCTGCCAGAAAACGCAGTTGCCACCGCAAAGCAGGTGCTGGAAAACGCCGACGGCCTCGGCATCAGCGGCGCAAACGAGAACACTGATGCTGCTCTTGAGCAGTACGGCGAGATTGCGGCTGCAAAGCTAGTTGCAATACACGCGGCCGAGTCGGCCGAGACGGTCCAGTTTTCCCGAGAAAACACCGGCAAGAGCGAAGTCGAGCGCATAATGCGCCATCTAAAGCCAGACATACTGGTGCACATGACACACGCCACCGGCGACGAGATGTCGCTTGCAGCAGGCAAGGCCGGCATCGTGGTGTGCCCGCGTGCAAATGGCATCCTTGGCGCCGGCCTGCCCCGCGTCGCAGAGATGTCAAGGCGCGGCTGCCTCGTCGCTATAGGCACGGACAACGTGATGCTCAACTCGCCGGATATGTTCCGCGAGATGGACTACATATGGAAGGCATCGCACGCGCAGGGCGACTTTATTGAGCCTCGGGAACTGATCAAGATGGCGACTGCAAATGCGGCCAAGATGCTTGGCCTTGACACCGGCTGGGTAGCACCCGGCAGAGTAGCGGACCTTCTGTTCATAGACAAGAGGCACGCCGACCTCTATCCCATGCATGACCCTTACGCGGCCATCGTACACAGGGCTAGCAAGGACACAGTGCGCGCCGTGATGGCCGCCGGCAGGCTCGTTTCAGGAGAGCTGTTATCATGAAAGTTACGGTAAATGCCGCGATGACGATTGACGGCAAGATAGCGACGGCCTCAGGCGACTCTACAATCTCGTCAAAGGAAGACCTGAAAAGGGTCCACAGGCTTCGCGCCGGCTCTGACGCGGTGGTGGTGGGAATATCGACGGTGCTTGTCGACGACCCGCAGCTGACAGTCCGGCTTGTCAGGGGCAGAAACCCGGTACGCGTGATTGTAGACAGCAGGGGCAGAATACCAAGCGACTCGCAGCTATTGCGCACCGCGCGCGAAATAAGGACACTGGTTGCCGCAAGCAAGCAGGCAAGCGCAGCCGACATCGAGAGGATAAGGGAAACCGGCGCCGAGGTCACAGTGGCGGGCGACAAAGCAGTCGATATCAAGGCACTCTTTTCTAAACTTGAAAAGAAGATGGGATTCAAGAAAATCCTGGTCGAAGGTGGGGGCGAGCTCAACTGGTCTGTTCTGAGTCTCGGCCTTGCAGACGAACTGATACTAACTATAGCGCCAAGGGTCGCCGGCGGCCGGCTTGCCACCACGCTCGTCGAAGGCGACGGCTATGACGCCATATCGCAAGGCCCGAAATTCCGTCTTGTGCGCGTGCAAAAGACGGGAGCCGGCGAGCTCGTCCTCTTTTACAGGATGGGTAAAAATCCATAGCACTTTTTAACATGCGCCCGCACTGAAAACCGGATGCCCAGATTCCATGTAGGAAAGGCCGGCGACGACAACAACAGCAGCAAGTTCGAGATCGATGTAGCGTCGCTCACAAGGCATGCCATCATCCTTGGCGCCACCGGCTCTGGCAAGACCGTGCTCTCAAAGGTGCTCGTAGAGGAAGCCGCATTGCAGGGCATCCCGACTTTTGCCATCGACCCCAAGGGCGACATCGGCAACCTTGCGTTCAAGTCCTCGACTTTTGATTTCTCAGAATGGTCTGAAAAAGAGGCCGACGCGCTGAAAATAGACAGGACAGAGTACACCAAGAGCCTGCAAAAGGCATACTCTGACCGGATGAAAGAATTTGCAGTCAGGCCAGACGCACCGGCGGAATTTGCAAGAACCGTCACGGTACGGATATTCACACCCAAGTCATCTGCCGGCCTGCCGGTCGGCATCTCGCCGGACCTCTCTGGCCCAAAGGATTTTTCTAGGCTTTTGCAAAATGACGTGTCGGCAGCTGCCGACATTCTCGACCTCACCTCGCACAACCTGCTCAGGCTTGCTGGCTATAGCGAGGGCGACAGAAAAGAGATAACTTTCGTTTCTGCCCTCTTGGAAGATGCCTGGAAGTCCGGCCAGTCAATTACGGTAAAGGACCTGATAAGGAGAATAGAGAGCCCACCAATCAGCACGGTGGGCTCACTTCACGTATCTGACGTCCTTGGCGACAAGGACCGGCGCAAGCTTGCTACCCGGATAAACCTGCTGATCTCAGACCCCAAGCTGCGCTCGTGGTCCGCGGCAGATTCTCTTGACTTTTCCAAGCTGATGAAGGGCCCGTCGATAAACGTGCTTGACCTGCGCAACATCCAGTCAGAGCAGGAAAAGCACCTGTTTGTAGAGCTTGTGCTCCAGCAGCTGTTCCAGTGGCTGATAAAGCAAGGAAGCGCCCAGACGCTGCGCTACCTCCTGTATTTTGACGAGATAGCAGGCTATTGCCCGCCCGTCAGGGAGCCTCCGTCCAAAAAACTGCTCCTCTTGCTGATAAAGCAGGCAAGGGCGTTTGGCCTCGGGCTATTGCTTGCAAGCCAGAACGCGGTCGACCTCGACTACAAGGTGATTTCAAACGCCAACGTGCGGTTCATAGGCAGGCTTGGCGCGCAGCGTGACATACAGCGCGTGAGTGTCGGGCTGGAGCTGGACTCGTTTGCAGAAAAAGAGATCTCGCGACTAAAGGCCGGCGAGTTTTTCTGCAACACGTTTGACCCCAAGTTCCGGGGCGTGATAAAGTCAAGGTGGACGCTCACCTACCACCGCGGGCCCCTTGAGAATGGCGAGATAGCCGAGCTTATGGAGGAAATGAAAGAGGAGGCTAGGCCAGCAGTGCAAGAAACAGCAGTAGAGGAGGCCGAGACTAAAGTTGAAATATCAACAGAAGGGCCAGCGGCAGAAGAAAAAGAAGAAGTTCAGCTTTCCGCTGCAATGCCAGAGCAAGAAACAACCCGCAACGATGTCCTGACAGCATCAGGCGAGCATTCTACGTTTATGCAGCTGGAGAAAAAATTCGAGCCAAAGAACCTGCAAAGCTTTGCCAAGCTCGGCAACAATGTCAGGTCAATGAAGGTCCTATCGGTAGAGCAGGAGGAGGTCTTTCACCCTGTCTTTGAGCTGAGCGCTTCCGTCTTTGAAAAGGGCTTTGCCAAGCATTCGCTTGACAAGTTGCAGGAGCTTGCCGCGTTTGACGGCCAGCTTGTTCCGCTCCCGGCGCACACGCTCGTACCGCAGAGGGTGGTTCCTACAGAGGCAAGGCGCGAGGCGGAAAAATGGAAGGACGAGCTTGAAAAGAGGACAGCAACTCTCAGGGCGGACCTTCAGGCTAAGTTCGACGTCATCATGGAGGAAAAGCGGATAGAGCACCTTGCAGAAAAGCAGTCAAGGCCGAAGGCGAAGATGGCTGACATCGACGCAGGCATTGCTCGGCTGCAGGAGGCGCTAAATGCCGAGCTTGACTCGGTAAAGGAACAGGAAAGGTTGCATAGGCAGCTAAAGAAGGAAAAGGCCAAAAAATCGAGGCTGATATCGATAGAGAACCGGATAGAGACGAAAAAGCAAAAGGCAGTCACCACGAGGCGCAAGATAGAACAGCTGCACACGGACAGGCAGGCCCTTGAGGATAAGCTCGCCGAGATGGAGCAAGAGGAGAACGAAAAATTTCACGACGCGCTTGCGCAGGTCAAGAGCAAGTCTGGCTTTGCGGTCGCCGGCTGGCTCGTCGAAACAGTGTACCGCGCAAGGATGATTGTAAACGATAAAAAAGAGCATGCAGGCGACGTGCGGTGGAGCTCGTACACCGGCAGGGGCACGTGGGGCCGCTGCTCTGCCTGCTCCATTCCACTAGAGTCCGGCTCGGCGTGCAGCTGCGGAAGCCTGATGTGCAACCTCCATCTTGCCTACTGCAAGGCGTGCTTGGAGCCAGCGTGTATGGACCACCGCGCGCTATGCTACATCTGCAACTCCACCTTTTGCGCACGCCACAGCATTAGATGCGAAATATGCGGCCGGCTCGCCTGCACGAGCCACAGCGGCACGTGCAGCGTGTGCAGCAGAAAAGCGTGCAACAACTGCTCGCAAAAGAAGGGCCTGATAAAAAGGGAAACCATTTGCCGCTCGTGCTCGTCATCATCATCGTTATCAGGGTGAGCAGTCGGTAAGCATGTTCTCGCCCGTGCGCACCGCCATGCAGCCTTTGAGCGCGGCGGCCTGCTCAGGAGTTGGCGTCATCGCTGCCGTTGAAGAAGGGGCAGGCTGCTGCTCGTTTGAGATCGCGGCCGCCACAAAGCTTGCCATGAAAAACACGAGCGATATGGCTATCATGAGGAGCAGGAGCATCCTCGACTTGTTGCTGGTGGCGCTCACACGTACACTTGGCGAAAGCAATTAGTAATCTTTTCTATGGGCTTATATTGCAGCCACTCGTGATAGCGCTCAATGTCCGGCTCGCCTAGCTCGTACCGTGACAGGATATACATTGTCAAGGACATCATACTGAAACTGATAGAATACGGCGAGCTTAATCAGACGGCGCTTGTCAGCTTTTGCGGGTTGAACCTGAAAAAACACAAGCCAATACTAGAGGAGCTTGAGGCAAACGACCTCATCGAGAGGCAAGAGTCCACCGCAGGCAAGCGCACCGTGACCATCTACCGGCCCACGCAAAAGGGCCTGCAGTTTTGCAGGGACATACTGGAGCCGTACGAGCGCATGTTCCCCCGGAGAAAGGACGATAAAGGCTCCGGCTCAGCTGATACTAATACTATGTCGATGATGTCGATGCTAATCCTGCTCTAGGCCGAACTTGGACGCTATCTTTTTGTCCATTTCTTCCTTTTCCTTCTGGTACTCTGCATAGTGTTTTTTCCATGCGCTAATGGAGTAGTACTGGCGTATTCCTGTCGCAAGCCAAATGAGCGAAATTGCATTTACCGCGCCAAGAAACACACTCAGCACCAACCCAAAGTCGTTCTCTATCTCAAGTACTGCAAAGAACGAAGGGTGGAGGAAGAGGTATGCGGAAAGCGCTATTGCCAGCGGCGCAAGGACAATAGCAGAGACAGAGACTCCAAGCATTACCTTTCTTATGCGTTGTATCTGCTCGATAAAGTCGTCCAGCAGGTTCAGGATGCTCTTTCTCGGCGCGCTCAGGTCGTCGTCGCTGCTCAAGCAAACCACATCCCGTCATGCTGACTCATTAACTTATCCTCCTTCCACTGTTATGGTGCCCTTCATTTCAGGGTGGATTGTGCAATAATAGTCAAAGTTGCCCACTTTGTCTGCCACAAAGCTCACCGTCTCGGATCCAAAATAGCCAAGATCCTGGGTGTGGACGTTGAACGCGTCGATGTTAAAGTTGTGCTTCGAGTGCGTGTCATAGTCCTCGTTGATAAAGTGGAACGAAACTAGGTCGCCCTTTGAATATACATAATTGGGGTTAATCTGCGTGCCGCTGTTGCCAGTGTTCCTTATGCCCTTGACGGCGCCCGATGTCTGGCTGAGGTAATAGAAGCCGCTCTGGCTGTGGGTGGCCTTGATATAGTCGTTCTGGGGAAATGCCAGCACCGGCGCGGTGCTATTAGCCGGCACGAGGGCGCGATAGCCAAAAAACCCTACAATCGAAATTATTGCTGCAATCGCGCCATATACCATAACCCTGTTTCTCGTAAACCTAGGCTTGGGGCGCTCCTTTTGCTTTTTCATGTATGTGTCTCTGTTTCCGCAAATCGGTATTTAGGCCATGATGAACATAGTTAACCAACCCAAGTCATCGTTTTTAAGGTCGCCTGCGGTATTTCCGGCAGGAATGTTTGAAAACGAGCATACCCTGCGCCGGTTTCTGGCCGAAAAGGCGGAAGGCCAGTTCCACGACAGATACGAGCGGGCGCTTGAAGCCGCAAGGTCAGAGTTTGGCAAGAAATACTCGATGGTGATAGGGGGCAAGCAGGTACTGACAGCCAAGACCGCGCCCCACGCCTCGCCAATAGACACGAGGGTAGTGCTCGGGCACATGCCGGCGGGGACTGCGGCCCATGCAAGGCAGGCAATTGCATCTGCCAAAAAGGCGTTTGAAGAAGAAGGTTGGGGCAAAAGCCATTGGCAAGAGCGGGTAAAGATATTCCGAAAGGCGGCAGACCTTATGAGCGAGCGCAAGTTCGAGCTTGCCGCATGGGTCTCGTACGAGAACGGCAAGAACCGCTACGAGGCCATAGGCGATGTGGATGAGGCGATAGACTTTGTGCGCTACTACGCCGAGGAGGTGGAGCGTAACAACGGCTTTGAGGCGCCTATGAAAAGCGCCCAGCCAAACGAAAAGAGCAAGAGCGTCATGAAGCCCTATGGCGTGTGGGGTGTTATAGCTCCGTTCAACTTTCCGGCAGCGATACTGACCGGCATGACTACCGCGGCGCTTGTCACGGGCAATACCGTGGTGGTCAAGCCGTCAAGCGACGCGCCGATAACCGCATTCCAGATAATTCAGATTTTCCAAGAGGCGGGCCTGCCGGACGGCGCCCTCAACATGATATTCGGCCCTGGCGGCACTGTGGGCGCCGAGATTGTCAAGAGCAAGGATGTCTCTGGGATAGTGTTCACTGGCTCTCGCGATGTGGGCTATTCGATGGGCAGGCAGTTCAGCAGCAAAAAGCCTAGGCCGCTGATAGCAGAGCTAGGGGGCAAGAATCCTGCCATCATCACGGAAACGGCGGATCTTGGCAAGGCGGTGGACGGCGTTCTAAAGGCAGCGTTTGGCTATTCTGGCCAGAAATGCAGCGCGTGCTCGCGCGTCTTTGTGCACAAGAAGGTCAAAGACGAATTTTTGCGCCGGCTGGTGGAAAAGACAGAGGGCCTGCCGGTTGGAAACCCGCTGGAGCAGAACACATTCATGGGGCCGGTCGTAAACGAGGGCGCCTACAAAAAGTACCAGCAGTACGCCCGGTTAGCCGGCAGAGACGGCAAGGTTCTTGCGGGAGGCCACGTACGGAAGGACGGCGAGCTAAAGCACGGTTACTACGTAACGCCGACCATAGTCACGGGCCTGCCGAAAAAGCACCGGCTCTTTCAGGAGGAGATGTTTGTGCCGATATTGTGCGTCACCGACTATGAGAAATTCGACGACGCGCTACGCATGGCAAACGACGTGGACTATGGCCTTACCGCCGGCATCTTTACTGGCAACCAGGGCGAGGTCAAAAAGTTCCTCGACCTCATCGAGGCCGGAGTCGTGTATGTGAACAGGCAGGCAAGCGCGACTACGGGCGCGATGGTGGGATGCCAGCCTTTTGGCGGCTGGAAGGATTCCGGCACAACAGGCAAGAACACAGGAGGCCCGCACTACCTCACTCAATTCATGCGCGAGCAGAGCCAGACCATAGCAGATTAGCTAGCTTTGTACAAGCGACCTTGCAAGAAGGAGCAGGTTGCGCTTACGCTCCCTTAGCCTCCGTACAGAATAGGGAAGCCACTGGCTTCCGTACGGGATGTATTCCGAGACCGGCAGGCCCCTTGCGATCAGCCGCGACTTTAGCTCGTCGCGGATTCCCATGAGCATCTGGAATTCGCAATTGTCTGCATGAAGATTGATAGCTTCATTCACAAGTCTGTCGTCGTGGGTGGCGACTGCGAAAAATCTACCGCCTTCTGCAAGCATCTTTAGCAGGTGCGAGTAGTTGCGGTCGACCTCTTCTATAGTGGCAAAGGCGTGCTCCTCCGGCTCGTGGTACGCGCCCTTGACCAGCCTGACCTTGCCCCCGTGCTCTATTATGTGCAGGATGTCCGCGCCGCTCCTGCGTAGGTACGCCTGTATCGCCACGCCCGTCATGGGATGGTCCTTCAATACCTCCAGGTAGATGGTTATCGTGTCCTCTGTGAATTTCGCCGACTCCATATCAATCCACAGAAACTGGCCCAGCTCGCTCGCCTTTTTCGCAAGCAGGAAAAAGTTTCGCAGGCACGTGTCATAGTCGACTGCAAGCCCAAGCTGTGTCGGTTTGGCAGACACGCAGCCCCTGATGTTCTTTGTTTTCATCAGGTCCATCAGCGAGAGGTATTCTCTGACTGCAAGCTCGACTTGTGTTTTGTCGCCAGCGTCCTCGCCGAGAAAGTTGAGTATCGCCGACATGCCCCGCCTGTTGGCATCTTGGGCCGCGCCTATTGCATCGTTGGCAGAGTAGCCGGCGACCCATTTTTTTGCGACACGGAACAGCAGCCTCTCCATGAGGGTAGAGTCGTAGCTGTGCGAATGGAGCGTCTGCGCAGTCATGGTACACCTACCCGTTTCATCGATATAATTATTCGTCAGAAGGAGTGGAGACGTGCATCAGCGCATGGATTTGAAAGCAAAAAGCCGTCAATAATCTTAAATCTGTTTTGTAGATAATTGTAAAACATGACCCTGAAAAACGCGCAATTTGCAGCCACGACACAAGGCGACCCTCGCTGGGCGTCAGTCGTCACCCGCGACCATGGAGCAGACGGCGCGTTTTACTACTCTGTCAAGACCACTGGCGTGTACTGCCGTCCTTCATGCCCCTCCCGCCTGGCAAAGCCGGAGAACGTCCGCTTTCATGCGACGCGTCAGGACGCCGAGAAGGCCGGCCTGCGCCCCTGCAGACGCTGCAAGCCCGACCAGCCCATGCTGGCAGAACAACATGCGGCCAAAGTCGCTCTAGCCTGCCGGCTCATCGAGGAGTCAGAGAGCGCGCCCAGCCTCAAAGAGCTGGCAAAGAATGCAAAAATGAGCACGCACCATTTTCACCGCGTGTTCAAGGCAGTAACCGGCCTCACGCCGAGAGAGTACGCGATGGCACACCGCGCAAAGCGCGTCCGGGATGAACTTGGTCGCACCGGCACGGTGGCAGAGGCCATCTACGGCGCAGGATACAGATCTAACGGGCGGTTCTACGAAACTTCTAATAAGGTGCTGGGCATGACGCCTTCAAGCTACCGCGCCGGCGGCGCAAGAACAGATATACGCTTTGCAGTGGGCGAATGCTCACTCGGGTCTATCCTCGTCGCGCAGACCGAACGGGGCGTCTGCGCAATCCTTCTGGGCGACGATCCAGACGAACTGGCGCGCGACCTGCAGGACATGTTTCCCCGCGCAAATCTCATCGGCGGCGACGCAAAATTCGAGCAGGTCATCGCAAAGGTGGTCGGCTTTATCGAGGCGCCGGCGCTCGGGCTTGACCTGCCGCTGGACATCCGCGGGACTGCGTTCCAGCAGCGCGTCTGGCAAGCATTATGCGAAATCCCGGCCGGCTCGACTGCAAGCTATGCCGACATCGCAAACCGCATCGGCTCTCCAAAAGCGGTCAGAGCTGTGGCCCAGGCGTGCGCTAAAAATTCTCTTGCGGTGGCAATCCCGTGCCACCGTGTCATAAGAAACGACGGCGCGCTGTCGGGCTATCGCTGGGGCGTGAAGCGAAAGCGTGCGCTCTTGAAAAGAGAAAGGCGCAGGGATTAAGAGAATCTCGCGGCCGATTTCGGCATGTCAGTATAACCAAATACATGCTGCGGTTAATTCGGTGCTGGATTGCAGATCGCATGGATGGGCTAATGCCATATCTTGCGAAAGCGGTCAGCTTCTACGGAACCAAGGGTATTGCCGCCCGGAATGTTTCTCAGTAACGCAAGTCACTTCGGATTGTCTCTCCTGCCGCCGTCCTATTGTTGCGGTATGTTGTGTTGACATTTGCGAAAGAAGGGAAATAAGAGAATAAAAGCACGAAGAAAAACCGTATTGAGCAGCTTATAATTTCTATATGTATTATGATCAGGAATGTAAGTTCTATCTGATTTTTTCGATTAGTGTCCGCATATTAACTTAAATATTTACTTTTTCAGTATTTTATGAATGTTCAAGCATTTTGTGACAAGTCCCGTAGAACAAAGGAAAAGTAAACCCAACCCTTTCTATTGCCATACCTGTTCAGAAATTGCTACAACAAAGGCATTCTTTCAAGAAAAAGATGTGATTGTAATGCGGAGATATTGTGACAGCTGTTTGTCCAAGGCAGAATACGACGTCCCTTCACTTTGAAAGAAAATCTTCGCAAGTTAGCATGTATCGACGAGATCCTCCTTTTTTCTTTCTTGAACGCCATTATTTCATGATGGATTGGCGGCTATCAACAGCTGTGATAACAGTAAGTACCTAGCCTTTGTAGGCTCGTACGCAAAAATGAACGTATAATTATCAAGGTGCGGCAAGTGCCGTGGTGATGACGATAATAAGCGCCCTAAAGGATGCCTGCCGGGAGGTTCATGCCCACACGCGAGGCATCGCCGGGACTGTGCAGGGCAACAGGCAGGTAGGAAGAGGGGCAGGAGGTGACATTTCGCGGCGAATCGACATCTTGGCTGAAAAAACAGCCATCGAGGTCTTGAGAAGACGAGGCATCGATTCTACGATTATTGGCGAAGAATGCGGAAGGATTGAAGGAAAAAAGACCGGCGTCGTAATAATGGACGCAATCGACGGAACAACTAATGCGTCGCGACGGATCCCCTTTTACTGCTGTTCGTTAGCGTATGCGACTGATTTTCGGCTTTCCACTGTTACGCACGCTGCTGTGATAGACCTTGTCAGCGGAGACCTCTACTACGCGTCAAAGGGCAGGGGTGCATTTTGCAATGGAAAAAGGATCAAGGTAAGGGAGGCCGGCGAGGACACTGTTGTTTCAATGAATGTGTCCGGTATTGATGATGACATAATTAGAAGGCTGTCGCCTGTAATGAGTAAAGCAAAACATGTACGGCTCTTTGGCGCAGTTGCCTTAGAGATGTGCTTTCTTGCGCGCGGATGGCTTGATGCATCTCTTGACCTTCGTGGCAAGATACGGCCGACAGACATTGCAGCTGCTTATCTAATCATAAAAGAGGCAGGTGGAAAACTCTACTCTGAGGATGGCAAGGAACTTGATGCAGGCCTTGACACCAGGACACGCATGTCGTTTGTAGCACTTGCCGAGGACAATACCAACGGCATATTATACAGTCTTTCTGAATCAATTTTCAAGAATAGTTAGTGAATAATTTGTTGGGAACCTTGCTACATGCTCATTATTCCTCACATCTGACTCGCTGGAGAGCGACTTAGGAGTGGCTCATGAGCTTGAGTGAAAAGGAGATCGTTTAGATGTTCTCAATGCGACTACGGACACTTATTGGAAATCTCTTTCAGGTGCGCCACATTCTCTAGGTTAGTTGGAGCTCCACTATCGCAACGAGCTGCATCTTCGCCGATGGATATTGGTTGATCTAACCAGCAGGATAATCAGACCTTACATCCACTGCAACGCCCTTGGAAACAGTGACAACATAGCCAGATATGATAGGGAGCGAGGTCTCGTTCAGTCGCCTTGCTAGTTCTCTCGGCACAAAGACTTGACCATCGACAACAGTAGATGCTGCAGGAGCAGAGCTCGGGATTTCTTCTGGCAATGGCATAGAGGACGGCCACTGTATAATTGATTCAGATTGTATGGTCCATGATAGAGCGACCGCGCCCGAGATTGAGGCAATAGTAGCTGCTCGAGAAGGAACGCTCATTACCGGAGCATGGGCAGTTTGGCTAGTTGCATTTTGCGGCATTAGCGCCGCAAATACCGCATCCTTTTGTTCAATCTCGTGCATTTCAAGGCTGGATATCAATGGGCGATTGCGCCTTTTAGATGGATCTTTGTACTTTTCGTCGAGTGCATTTCGGATAGTACGGCCTTTGACGGCGCCCCTTAGCTCACGAGTCAACCTGCTGGATATGGTGTGGGGTTCTATGCCCATTTTCTCGAGATGTTCTGCTGCATCTTTGACCACTACTCGAATCATCTCTCTGTTCCAATAATTGATAGAGTCAATAGTTTTTCGAGTGAGGTCAAAGGTTGCGCCGACGTTATTGCAGGAGCCCAGGCTATCATGAAAACTCGATAGTGGCTCGTCCGTGAAGAGCTCGATTCTCTTTCTTTTACCCGCCATGGTGACCCATACCTCTTGGTCTGAAAGCGTGTACTCGGCTCGTAGTAGATGGTGTCAGGACAAGAACATAGGTAGGAAATTGCATCCGAGATGTCGTTAAATGAAAATTCATGTTTTTTGCGGTCGTCTGACCGGCTTTTTTAGACATATGCCTGCTGTGAGGGATGCATTAAAAATCATTACTCTTTCTCAATCTCGTTGGCAAATTTCCCACAATAGGGGACGTCATATGATAAACAGGACGATTTCTTTTCTCCTATTGCAGCACAAGGGACACAGCCGCTACCTCCAGCTTGTGTCGATAAAAGTAACTCTGTGAAGGCAGGAAAGGCATGCATATGCACTTGGGAGTCGCCGCACGCCAGAGCATGCTCAAAGAATGATCGTAAAGGTAGCTTGGCGCCGTGACATAATAATCTACAAAGATTTGTGTGACTTTCATGAGATAGGGTGGCTCAGGCCAGTTCTACGCTGCCCGTCGGCAGTTTTGCGGCAGATAACTACAACCTTCTCGTGAATAGACAAATGCCTGCATTTGCATACATTACACACATGGAAAAAGCGCAGGTGATGACTTCATAGATGTCTAGACTGACGCCAGAAATGGAAAAGAAGATCATGGACTTATACGACAAGGACCCTTCATACAAAAGGGTGGCAGATGAGCTCGATATGGACTGGAGAGCAGTAAAGCGCGTGGTTTTACGGTCAAAGGCCGCGGCCTCAAGAACGTTTGATGGCGCTCCAGCACCTGTGGACTCAAAGTACCTTGGTGCGGCAGAACCTGAACGCGGGAAGCAGGCACCCAAGTCAGTTACTGAGCACATTAGTGCTGATGTCGATGCAAAGACAGATGGTCACTCAAGTGAGCAACTGGCTAGTGCAGGCAGCCGCAAGGAAGAGAGTGAAAATACTATAAAGGCTGCCATACCGCCGGCGAATGAGATCTTTAAGGTAATGTATACCGCGTTCGGGCAGGGCAAGCGGCCGGACGAAGTCGTGGCCCTTTACGCTCTCGACCCAAATTTTGTCCAAGAACATTACCAGAAGTTCCTTGAGATGCGACGGTGCAATCCTCTGGCATTGCAGTCTATGATCCTCGACGTCCTCGATGCCCGCTCCCCATCGTCATCACTCCAGCAATATGTTGTGAAATTCGACAAACAAGGCTATCTCACTAATAAGGATGTGATAGGATTAATGAGAGCCGCATTAGCCGACCACGAGAAGGAGTCGGTGTCAAGACTCTTGAGCAAACCTGAAGAGGCTCCTCCTGCAGGTTGGCTCAAATGGAGCTGCAGGATATGCGGAGAGGTTCTCTCTATTATGTCCCATTATACCGACGAGGGCAGAAGGATAGCTACGGCTATGAGCAAGCAGGATGGATTATGTTTTGACTGTGCAGACCGGGTGCTGGCGCGTACTCGATCCCAAGGATTCACCATGAGAACCGGAATTTACTAGCCAAAGCTAAGTTAGGAAGAGACCTGATATTTTTTGAAATAGGCTTCTTTACTGGTAAAAAGGGTTTAGAGAGAAGACAATAGATTCAGTTACGGCGCAGAAACGCACAGTTATTATGAATACTCGAACCCGGGTCAGAGGAGTGACAGCCTCTCAAGTCAAGAATTTTTTAACTTGGAAGATTTCAAAAATTATTTGAAAGCGTCTGGAAAGAGAAATGCCAAACAGATTTTCCTAAAGTCCAAGAAATACGGCTATATCCTTCAGACAAAGAATGCAAGCGAATTACTCGCTTTCTCTAATCACAAAAGAAGAGGAATCATGGAGGCGCTAGCCTGCCTCTCGAAGTATCTTGGGATTTACCCAACATTCAAGGAGATAAAAGAGAGCTATCATCTAAAGTGGTCCAGCGGTGATAGTCTAGACGCTTTGACCAAGAGAACAGATACGGTCTCTCTAATGATGCATGTTGATGCCAAGCTACTCTACGATGCATATGAGGCAGAGGTAGAAGATAAAATCGAAAAAGAAGAACTGGGAGTAAAGGAGGGCTACTATGGCAACCTGCCAAATTTCGTAGTCAGGCTATCATGTATTCATAGGATAGCAAGACTAACCGCCTCAGAAATTAGAGCCTACTATGATGCCACTTTAGGAGTAGACAAGGAAGATGTCGTATGGGCTATAGAGTACGTAAAGAAACGGCTTGCGACCTTTGAAGAAGTAATCACAATGATGAGTGCTCCACGTCATGCTTCCATGAATTCTATTGAGGAACCGCTTGAAAGAATTTTCAGATTCATTGCAGAGGCGAAGACAAATGGCATAAGCAGAAGCGAGCTGAGTAAGAAGTCAAAGTTAGATACAAAGACGCTTGATGCCCTTGTAGATATACTACTCACTCAAGAAAGAATCGAAGGGGAGCCTCACCATACTTCTGGCCGTCCTAGCATGCTCTACAAGGTCACAGGGATTCCCCACAGGTAGAGCACATGGACATTTGTGAGTGCTACGATAACTCCAAAGAATAGGACAGATATCCTAGAGGGGGAACAGTTCCCTACTTAGACCAAAAGTGATTTATTTATCTATAACAGAATTCTATATTAATTGAGCAAATCTACTGAAAGCAAGTTGTCTTTAGATTCTATACTAGAAAGATATCAGAAGGCTCAACAACGAAGCTATCAAGTTTCCAGTATTACTGCAGTAGTGAATGGAATTAACTCTGGTATAGATGTATTGATAGATTTGCCAACGGGTATGGGCAAAACAATCATCTATTCTCCTGTTGCTACAGAGGCAGCCGAATCTGGGTTACGGGTAGCGATCTTGGCCACGACCAAACAGGCACAGAGAAGAATAAAAGGAGATTTAGAGAAATTCTCCAAGAACTCTAGTGCCTCGCTAATTTATGGCATAAGCGAATATGATTGCCCTCTACTAAAAGGAAAAGCTCAAGTTTGGTGTTGCAATGATAACAAGGAGGATTTCTGCATACCAACAAACATTGGTTGTGATGTAATCAAAACAGAAAATGAATACAATAAGCAATCGCTAGTCATTACAAATTTCTCAAAATTCCTTTTAGCGTCAAGAGAACAACCGTACAATCTAATAGTCATTGACGATTCCCATAGTTTTGAAAATGCAAAGGAACAGGCATATCAAGTATCTATTCAATTTGGGCCCATTAAGGACTTCTATTTGAAAAATCAATCAGAAACTCCATTTTACGAATTCATTGCAAACTTCCTTAATATTTACACTGAGATATTTGAAAGGTCTGTCAATCCTGATGAACACGATAGTGTAATATCTGCAGAATACATTAAACATTTAGCTGAAGATCTTCTGACAGAAAAGAATTCAGAGCAGCTTCAGGAGGCAATAAGAGCACTTCCTGAACCCTCACGTTCTCAATGTTTGCAGATATTTTATTTCATTGAGAGGGCAAAAAAGTCAAGTAATTATCAATTCTATATACGAAAGGACTTCTACGCTCCTGATGACATCGATTCGAGTGAAATAATATCACGTTGGGATGAAAATACAATAGAATACATTATTCGAAAGCGATTTAGCTCTGCTAGAGTTATTTTTGCTACGGCTACTCCAGGAGATACCAAAATTCATGCACATTCTTGTACAGTAAGACATTATGATGACTCCAATCTTCTAGTGACTCCTGGAAACTCTAATCATATACCTGAGGTGGACAGCTGGTTTGGAAAACTGTCGATTCTTGTAGTAGAAGATATTTGTGATACGAGAAAGCAAGAAGAGTTCAATAAAGCCGCACAGCTAAGCATGGAAATACTGAAGAGTATTGACAAACGCGCACTACTCCTTTTTAAGAACTACAGGGATCAGAAAACCGCTAGAGATATACTTTCAGCAACCTTTGGCTCTGACAAACTCTTCTTCATCGACAGCTCAATTCAGAATAACGATGAATTAGAAACATATGCGAGCAATCATCAAATTTCCCTTGCTTCAGCATCGTCAACGGTTTGGGAGGGTATCAACATAAACAAGCTAAGACTTGCCTTAATTATGTCGCCGCCTTTTATTCGACCTCCTGTGGGCTCAAAGGCAGTCTATTCCTATCAATATGGTGTACGAAGAATGCTTATGAGATTACAGCAAGGTATAGGAAGGATTATTCGAGGTCCAGATGATTTCGGAGCAGCAGTCCTAGTTGATAGCAGGTTCAAACAGTATGTTAACAATAAGATATTCAGTGAAAGACTAAAGATGAGAATAAAGTATGTCCAAGCTTCTGAAGTAGTCTCTCATCTTAAAAGCACCTTCTCGGAGTATGAGAAGTAGGTATGTTTCACACAAATCTTTTTCCACTGATAAAACATGAGCCCTTGCCTGTCTTCATTTACAGCCCTATGATCTCTCCTAACCCATCTAACAAGCCTCAGCTTTATCAGGTCTTAGGATCTCTGGCTAAGAGATTAACTAAACTTGAAAAGAAACCTATTGTGTCAGTCGAAGGCCAAATAGAATCATTAGCCAAGCCAATAGAGCGCCTTAAGGGACACTCTGTTGTAATACCAGAAGTAGGTACATTCAATATTGAACTCAAATCTGAACGAAACAGCATTGTCACTACTGATGAATTTGAAAACTATAAAGCTCTAGTTAATCGACTTGTAGATGTAGCGCTTACCATTCTATCTGAGAATTACTATAAATTTCACCCTTTAGCTCCTTATATTATCAGAGATGAACCCTACTTTGATTCGAATCTGATTAACGAAACAGGCATTCTTGACTCGAAAAAATATTACAGGACGCTCTATAAATTTCAAAATACACCTGCGCTGCTACTTAATAGAGAGACAGAGCTACGCTCTTTCAAAAATTTACTAGTTGAGATTCAATGCCTAAAAAAGAGATTCGAAACTACTCGAAAAGTGAAAATTGATTTTTACAATCCTTCCCAAGATTTCATCAATTATGTTAATTCCTTACTACGCGGAAAGGCGGCGGAGGTTAGCAGAAGCTATCCTGGCCCCTCAATCAAAGAAATAAAGGAGATAACATGGAAATATCGAGCAAAAGATGCACCACCAGGCAGCAACAAATCACCTATTCAGTATCTTCGAGAGAACTATGGAGTAACGGGACTAGACGATAATCAGCCTTTGGTTGTTTATGAAGTTGGGTACGAAAAGAAGGAGTTGCGCTATCATGTTCCAGAAGTTCTGTCAGTGGGACATACGTTCAAGGATTTGGAACGGAGGATTCCCTCTTGGCAAAGGACACAAGTATGGGGAACAATTCATCCAGATTGCAAGAATCAACTTCAGAAAATTTACAGCACTCTACTCGAAATAGATTTGAGCCTAAGAGAAAACCTCCCTGACATTTATCCAACCTTCTTGGAAATCTCTACCCAAGCGCTAGACGTAACTAATCAAATTATTCCTGCTCAAGAAATAGCTCTAAAGTTTGGTAATAAAAGCCTGACAGTGAATCCCCCTTATGACCTCGATTTTTATAGGAAGTATTCTGGAAAGAATATCCAATTTGTCAACCCTATGCCAGACATGAAAGCTCTCCTTCATCTTAAAAGTAAAGATGACAATATAGAACAATTTTTAATTGACTTAAAGGAAGAATACAAGTTACGAAATGCGGCAGAATTAGAGTTTACTCGCGATATTATCGATTTCAATGACAATAAAATTGCTGATCATGAGCTAATGATCGCAATAGATACAGATGAGGGCGAGCCTGATGAGGAATTCTATGATAAATGTAAGAAAATTATTCAAAATAAATACGGTAGAATTCATCAACAGATAGTTTCAAAGAATGCCAATAGGGATTCGATTATGCAGATAATAATGGAATTGAGCTTGAAATTCGGGCAAGATCCTTGGTTATTAAATGATCCTCCTGTTTCTCCATATGTAATTGGTGTATACACATACTCAAATCCAGAAAATGATGAATCGCTCATTTTTGCAATAATACTGCACGGTGATGGAAAGGTAATCGAGCAGCGCGGCCCAGTTTCCGTGGCAGAAAAGGAACAGCTTTTGGACAGATTAATAGAATTTGGCAAAGGAAAGCGTGTTCTGTATATGTTTTCATTTGATAGACTACAGCTGACGGCTAATCTCAGGGATAAGCTTCAGAAATTATCAGAACATTCTGAATATGCTATAACGGAAATAATTGATGAAAAGCAGTTGCGCTTTTTCGAAACCTGGATTCCGAAATCACTACCTAGATTTGGTAAGATGGCTCAAACTAAGGACCAGATAAACAGATCCCCTATTGAAGGGCAGGAGAACGCACCCCAAGGAGTTGCTCTGCAAGCAGATGATAAGACCTTCTATTTGCTCACTGGAAGAACTATTGAAAAGGGAGCGATGAAAAGAGGCTGCCCTACCCCTATAAAGCTAAAGATAATTGATGCATCTAATCACGACTGGAATTCCAAAGATATTGTATCGTACGTCTTTAAACTATGCCTTATGGGAAGGGCAAGTGGTCATATGACTCGCTTTCCTTCTCCAATCTACTATCTGCAAGGGTATGCATATTATGCAAACAAATTTGGCCTACCAAGAGAATCCGCAATGAGCAAGAAAATATTCCATATCTAGACATGCTCCTTCCTCCAACAGTTATCGATTGGTTGACATTCATGGAATCAAAGTCAAAAGTCTATGAGGAGTTTGGTTCCTTTATGGAGCCGCAAAAAGAGCTTTTGCGCATCCTTTATCAGTATCTTCACAGTCTTCCAAAGCGAGTTGCTACCTTTTCTGCACCACCCGCTTCAGGAAAAACGCATGTAATTTCACTGGTTGCGCATTATCTTTTCAATGAGCGAGTGAAGAGTTGCATTGTTGTACCAAACGACGAACTAAAATCAGATTTCGTTGAACAAAATACGAAAGTAAAATTTCCCAGACACCCCAATGTTCTATCATTAGCAGAATATTTGAAAGATAATTCACAATATGATATTGCAATGGTTGATGAAGCTCATAATCTTCGTTCTGCTTATGAGCTAAATCCTAACATAGTTAAGACTTTTCTTTTAGACAGGAATGATCCTTACTTCAATGATATCTCTTACCGTTACCTTAATGATAAGAAATTTGTAGCTTCAACCTTGTCTATCGAAGCTTGTAGTGATATCTTGAAGATATTGATAAAGAATCCTCGCTTCAAAGCCAGCGCAATTCGCATCAAGAAAGAGTTGAGTAGTTGGATTGGATTCATAATAGCAAATGAAAGTGAATGCAAAATAAAGCTCCTGTATGCGGATCCATCAAAAAGATCTCTTACCCCAAGAAATGCACTTATTCTATTCTCGGCAACTCCGTTAGATAATAAGGAATTAGAATTCTATTGCAATATTCCAGTAGATGATATTCAACCATTTCCCGTGGAATCTGCAATAAGTGCAAAAGGCAAAATTACATATTTTGCTCTGAATAAGACAATTCGATTTGAGGATAAAATTGAAATTGCAATAAATGCATTGAGAAGAGCTGAAAGAAAATCTCTAATTCTTCTGAATAACACCGAAGGTTGTGACAAATGGTTTTCATATCTTAACCATGTAATCTCGAATGACCGTGTCAGTAACATAAGAAGCGGTCTTAACGGGGACCAGAGAAGGTCCATATTTGAGAAATTCAAAAGTACCAAAGACGGTATTCTTTTAAGTTCATCTTCAGTTTTCTGGGAAGGAATAACAATACGTGACCTTCAGTTGTTGATAATACCAGATTCACCTTATCCTGAGCCTCATCTATTAGATATTTACAACAACAAAAAATTCACGCATGCGACGACCGTTAAAAGAAGACTGATTCAAGGATTGGGTAGGATTGGCAGGAATCCAAAAGATAGAGCAGTAGGGTTAATGCTATTTAGACCAAATATAGCAGATAATGCGGTTATCCTAGATAGGCAGAAGCTTTCAGAAAAAGTTATGCTGGCACTTAAGGAAACGGCGCTCTAGTATCTTGGAGGCCACGGAAATGGTTCTTTGAAGTGATAACTACTCAAATTTAATAATAACCCTACATTAGCAGATTCTAAATCTTATGGCTAGCGTTAGACGAAAAAGTAGCATTACCCAAAGAGAAAAAAGCGAGATAGCCATACCGCTGGCAAAATACTTTAGTAATGACTCCCTTGAATTTCCATTCAAGAGATCTTCCTTTGACCTAGTTTCCTATGACGAACAACAAAATGTACTAAGGATAGTAGAATGCAAGGTAACTAGCAGTCTTACTAGCATAGGGGCAACTTTTGGTCAACTGCTGGCTTACATCGCTCTAATTTCAAGCAATGGAAAGGATTTCCTCGAAGCAGTTCATTACAGATGGCACATTCCATTAAACACCATAACACGAATGATAGAATCTAGGACAGTACCTGTTGAATTTTATGTCGCCTTTAGAAAAAGCGATGTAGAGGACAAGAAGGATTTCCTTGAATGGGCGCATGAGCATTTTCTGGATAAGAAAATTGGCATCATTCTAGTTGACAAATCAAAATGCAATTTCTTTAAGGTTAGTGAGAAGCTCGATATTCCCATTACATCGTCATATTCAAGTATTTTTGATGCTGCCAAAGAAATCGACCAAATAATTAGACAAAAAGGTTTGATTCCCAACGCTAAGTTTAGAATGGATCCCAAAGGTAGAGTCATAAAATATTCTTTTGCTAACGAAAGCATTCATTTCGAGATCTGGTTTAGCACGAGAGATGAATTCATTGAGGTGGGATTGCACATAGAGGCCAGTAAGAATAGGAATATGATTATCCTTAACGCGCTCAGGAGAAAATCTAAACAGGTACTCTCCAATCTGCCAGATGCCAACTTTGAGAAATGGGGAAGAAATTGGACAAAGGTATATGAGAGAATTAAGTGGGATGGGCAGCTAAAGTCTCTTGACGATACTCTCCTTAATGAATTGGCTTTCAAGCTTAAGCTTTACGTGGATACTATGAAACCAATGCTAGAGGAAATCAATTGGGGTAAATCCACAAGATCATCTCAAAAAGAAATAGTAAGAATATTCATTATGGGAAAAGGAAATACGAAACGTTGCGTAACAACTGACGCAATCTATAAGCACATCAGGAATCTTCCCGAATTTAGCGGATTTGGAAATAAGGATTGGAAAAGAGGTCATTCAACATGGAAAGCAAAGCAGCTCACAGAGGAAGATCCGAGACACTTTAGGCGAAAAGACAAGCATACATTCTGCTATTTTCCCTAGCTTCTACAATTGAATTATCATTTCATTCTATCTACAAGCATCCACTGGTTCTGTCTACCTACCCTTTTCCCTCTTAACAGACCATCGGCTTGCAACTTGTAAAGATGAATTTGAGCGGTGTTCCAGCTCATTCCTAAGGCTTTCCCGACCATTTCGGTAGTCACAGGCCAGTCTTCCTTCTTGAGGTAGACCAGTATCTTCTTGTCTATTTCGTCATTCAAATTGGGATATTTCATTATGACATATCATAATGGTGTATACTAACATTGTGTCCTAGAGCAATCTTCTATTTTGCTATGACTGGTCATATGATTGATCATAGGTCGAAAAGTAATAGTAGGGAAAAACATACTTTGATGATGAAGTCAAAAAAGAATTCTTAGAGAAGATTCGAAACCAGCTAAACAGAGACGGAGTTAAAATCCAGCGAAAAAGAGAGCGTCATTCGATACTTTTTGATTTTGGCGAACTTCAACGAATACCTATGAACTACACGGACTTGCTAGAGTTTTTTACGACAATAAAATACGTCAAGTGGGAAGAAAAAGAAGTTCATGCAGAAGTAAAATCAGGATATTGGAAAATTGTTAAAGATTGGCAGTAGCCTTCTTTTTCTTCTTATTACGTCTACGAGGAGTAAAAAGTATAGAGTAAGAGGAGAAAGAAGAAAAAGGACAACTCTATTCTGACAGTTGCCCTAGTAAGAAAGAAGACCTGTAATTATCATCACAATACTTGCAGTCTGCGCCTGTCCTAGCTTCGGAAGCATTGTGATTCTTTAGATGGATAAGAAGAATAAGCCTCTCCTTTTCGTCCATAGTCAAGTAGGCTTTCCGCAGGGCTGTAGCTGTCGCTATTACTCCTAGACAGGACATTCAACTACTGTTAAAGAAAGTCCAGATATAGACGAGAGTTAGAGAAATTAGCCTTGTCTAATCCGCCCGCTCCACTACTGTCTATCTTTTTAGTAGTTTATGGGGAGAATAGCCTTCCGAGATAAATAGCTCGAAAGGCCATAGAATAGTGACGAAAGTATGGCTCAGGATTTTAAACTTGCACTATTGACCAAGACCGAATTAATGTTCCTAGATGGTAGTATTTCCGTATCAAAAGATTATGCTAGGAAGTTGCGGTATGGCATAAGACGGAAACTACTTGTCCTGAATGATTTGGAAATTCCTCTTTTAGTAAAGAATGGTTTTGAGATGGGAGGATTGGGCGTTACTGCGGGCAGTAACGGCGTTACTATAGGTGGTAACGCTACAGTTATGGTAGATAGCGGTTTCCGCTATATTGACAAAGTAAATAGGCCAGTTCTAAGCAAAAATCAGAGAAGTTGTAAGCGCCCGGGCCGGGATTCGAACCCGGGTCGGAGGAGTGACAGTCCCCCATACTGGACCGGACTGTACGAGGCCGGCTGATAGCCGGGCTTCTCTATACTACCCGGGCGCAGGTAAGGCAAACACTTTCTGGAAGCAATTAAAACGTTTTGGTCATTTTAGGAAGAGCGATCAGGCCGCATTGCTCTCTTTACTATTGTTTCTTTTTACAATGACCGCCGAATCTGGATCCATGCTCTGCCACACCACATCATAGCCAAGCTTTGACACAAGCTCTGCATGGCACGGTTCTGGAATCTCGTTCTGGGCAAGGACTGCGCACCCGTCTGTGAACTTGCTAATCCCTGCCAGAAGAGGCCTCAGGCTGTCTACCTTTGCCTTTGACACAAGATGCGTCCCTCCCACTTCCATGTACTTGTCGCCATTATCCCGCAGCGCAATTTTCACCGCGACTTCTGGTGGCAAAGAAATATGGCCGCTGCTTCTGTCCTTACTCTTGATAATAACAATCTCGTCAATCGAGATGACGTCATTTGCGCGGTCAAACTCTGCTTTCAAATCGAGATTGTTGATGCTCCGCTCCATGGTTTCTTTGTCGATGGATTTCAAATAATCCAGTATGGGTCTTACCGGCACTGAATCGTTTCCGTAAAGTATCAGCCGGTCTTTGGGAATAATGTGGAAGGAAAGCGATGACAACACTGCACTAGAGCACGCCAAATCCCTGTTCAGTGCAATAAACAGGTCTATCGCTTCTTCCGCTGCGTTATGATTGCCGATGATAATGTCTGCCAGTTTCTTTAGCTTTCTTTCCAGATATTCTGGTGTCCAGAACCCGACGATTTCGAGATAGATTCTTCTGCCATATTTCTCAAACATAAAGTCCGGGATAAAGGCCCTGCCGTCAGATACAATCAAGGGGTCAGGCTCTCTTACCAGCTTCCAGCCTGCTGTTGCGGCAGCTTCAAATCTGCGCGCAAATTTTTCTTCGACAGCGCTGTCAAAATAGTCTGGAGAAAGCCGTAGTTGCTCTTCTCTTTCTCTTTCTCTATTGCTGCCTTCATCGTTGCTGTTGTTGTGATAATAATAGAAAGGGTCTGTTAGCAGCGGCGGAGCGTTGGAATCTGACAGGTTAAACTCGTACAGTGTCCTTTTTCCTTCCATCGTCCTTCGCATGATCCATGCATTGATCTGCCATTCGTCGCCCCTTCCCTTGGAAAGAAAGACAATCGATGGAAGCAATTTGGCAAGGGCGGCTCCATACCTGTCAGTCAACCTGAAAAGGCTCAGGGGGCCCTCGACCGAGCAGACAATCCTCTTCTTTCTGCTCTGGTCATGGCTTTCTTGCTCTTGCTGCTGCAGATAATACATCAGGCCAAGCCTTTTCACCCTCCTCAAAATGCGCTTCCAGTTCAGGCCGCCGGAAACGGAAAATTCTAGTTTCGTGCAATTGAAAAGCAAGGTCTGGACCAGCGCAAGGTTGTACCATCCAACCAGCGATTTTGCGTCAATGACGTCGAATTTCTCAAGGACCAAGTTGTCATCTAGATCGCCCCACATGATGCTTGCAACGGCGTCTGCGGAAAGATGCAACCTTGACGCGACCAAATCGACAATCTCTTTTCTTTCCAGCTCGGTCAACGCAAACCCGCGCCTTGAAGATTCTTCAAACAATGCTTTTCTGACTGTGGTAGGATCGGCAAGAGCGACGTTTGTGTCGACACCAACGTTGCTGCTCTTGATGGGAGATGATGATATGGTCGCGCTTGCAAAAGTGCATCTCCTTCCAAGGAGCGCGCACATCCCACGTACGAGCTTGAAATCCATGTTGTATTCTGATTCTACTCTAGATATCCTGTCGTCAAGTTCGGCCTTTTTTTCCCTATTTTTCCATGCTTCTTCAAACTCTTGAATCAGTCTTTTGGCCAAATTCACTTCTACATCCTGGGTGCAAAACAGCGGAACGATGATCCCGCTTCTTGTCGTCCTGACCCTGAGCAAAGGCGCGGCTAGCATACGCTGTTGCCGTACGCCTCCTCGTTTGCGGTACTACTATCATAATTCTCTTGGACTCTCTTGAGGGCCCTCTTTCTCTTGGCGCTTGTGATCGTTTCTTCTCTGGTTTCAGAGGAGATTATCTCGATTAACTTGGCCTTTTTGCCATTATTGTCGTCTTTTGCTGTTGTCCCTCTCGTCTTTGGCCGGAGCAGCCTTCCAAGCCTCTGTATGAACTCCCTTGCGCTCCCTGTCCCGCTGACGATTATGCCAAGCTCTGCGTCCGGCACGTCGACTCCTTCATCAAGGACTTTGGACGTGACGATGGCCGTGTAGCGGCCGTCCTTGAATCCCTTCAAGACGTCTTGCCTTTCGTCCTTGCCAGTCTTGTGGGTGATGAACGGTATGAGGAACCTGTCGGATATCTCGTAGACCATGTTGTTATGCTGCGTAAAGATAATCGTCTTGGCACCCTTGTTCTCCGCAAGGATTTCCTTCAGCTCCTCCAGCTTGGCCTTGCTGTTTAGCGCGATGTTTGTGGCCCTATTCCTTGCCAGTAGGGCTTCTCGCGCCAGCGGGTTTCTCCCTGACATCATTATCAGCTTTTCAAGAGAAATCATATAACGAGCTACCGCAGAGTCTCCTACGACTCCTCCTAGCCTGTTCAGGCACTCGTGGTACTTGCGCATGTTTGCCTTGTACTCGACAAGCTCTTCCGGCAGCAGCTCCACCCTCCTCCTTTCAACCTCGTACTGGGCAAGGTGTTTCTGCCTTGCAAGAACATCGGGGCTGACTTGAAAGACTACTTCGCCCACAAGCCTTGGCAAATCCCTGTGGAGTTCATCTTCCCGTTCAATAGTTGCGGTGAGCCCCAGCCGGAAAGGAGTGGCCATCTGCTCGGCTATCGTCCGGTAGCCGGGCGCTGCAAGATGGTGCACCTCATCAAATACCACGAGCTTGAATTTGTTGCCAAGGAACGCTGCGCGCAGATACGCCGAATCGTACGTCGACACCGTGATTGGCTGAATGTCTTCCACTCCGCCTCCTAGGTTTCCTATCTTTTTCGTCGTATTCGAGTCGGCAGCAAAATATCTTGAAAGGACGGACGTCCACTGGTCCACCAGATCCAGCGTCGGGACGACCACCAGAGATGCGGCATTTGCCTTTTCTATCGCCTTGACGCCGACAAGGGTTTTGCCGGAACCAGTCGGCAGGACAACGCATCCTCTCAGGCCGGCATTCACCCAGTTATCAAATGCCTTTTGCTGATAATCCCTTAGGGACGGTAGTGGCGACGGTTGAGATGATAATGATGATGACGACGGTGATGAAAAGTCATCGTTGTTATTATAGTGATGGTCAAGCGGCAAGAAAGTCAAAGCGTCTGAAAAATAGACGCGGTCGTCGTATTCTATGCCGCTTTCTTTCAGATACTCTACAATATTTGGATAGTACATGGCCTGCGCTCGCAGCGCGTTTATCCTAGGGTCCAGCGTCGCAAACGGTATGTGTGCGAGGCCCTCGATTACTATGGTGCCCCTGTCATATCTCAGTACAGCTCTGAGCACAGAGAAAATTTTAGCAAAAAAGCATTAAAAGCCTACTGCATCCCAGCGTCTTTCCTTTTTTTATAATCATCATCATCTCGCCTGCTGCTCCCTGCCCTCTTCCAGGAGCGGAATTATCGGGTGCGCTATCTTGCCCTCGATGAATTCCGATACCCCTGTCTCTATCAGCTGCAACTTGGCTTTTGGGTTGCCTCTGAACCGCGCAAGCACGGACTCGTAAAAGGGAAACCCACTTGGGTCCGAGATAGCCTGGGAAGTGAGGCACTTTTCCACCATCTCTACCCTTTTCTCAAGCTCCAGTTCGTCCAGTGAAGCGGCGACTATCATGCCCGCGTCGGTGAGGCTGAAGGACGGTATCCCAGACTCTTGCAGAACCCTGGGCCCCATCTTTGTCTTTTTGCGGCCGGACTCTTGCACTAGCCCGTTTGGGACGAGGCACCCTTCAAGCTCTTTAAAGACATAGCCGTACGAATTGGAAAACGGCAGGCCAAGCTCGCGCGCCATGTCCCTTGCAACCGAGTTCCTGGTCTGGCCCGGGCTTTTAGCCAGCGACTTGATTATGCACCTCTCCTTTATCCCTCTAGAACAGATTCTATTGTCCTTGTACCGAGAATTGATGCGCGGTATTGCAACCGGCGCTTGCAAGGTAGGTCAATATCTTTTACCCTCGTCGCGCATTAATCCTTTATGCGCATATCTAAGGGGCCGGCAGAACAACAACTACTGCCATGACGCCAAAATCGCTGCTTATTTCTGGACAAGTGCAATAAATAGTAAAATCGCTCTTTGATCTTGAAAGTAATGCCAGAATTCCACATACAAAAACAAAGTGATCAGAATATATGCAAGATTGAGATATTTTCACAGTTTCCTGTAAAAATAATTATCATAAAGCCATTGCCGTGATCTTTTATCAATCGTTTATCACAAAAATTAAACATTTTTTTATATACCCAGACGTGAATTAGCGCAAATATGCCTGAACCCAAATGGCGTCTGTATGCAATCCTAGCAATAGTTGCATTCCTAGTGGTTTTAGGACTTTCACAGCAACAATACGCCTTTGCGTACGCACCAAACGACCCTGCAGTGCCATACCACTGCTGGCAGAAGAACGACGACGGCACCTTAAAGACGGTGACCGATAATGCTACTGGCGCGCCAAGCCTAGTGCCCTGCGAAATCAACACGGGCGACAACGCGTGGATGCTGACATCCTCTGCGCTCGTGCTCATGATGACACCCGCAGGATTGGCAATATTCTACGCAGGGCTTGCAAGGCAAAAGAACGCGGTGAACACGCTGCACATGGTGTTCATAACAACCGGCGTAATCGCGATACAGTACGTGCTGTTCGGATACAGCCTCGCATTTGGCCCTGACGCAGGCGGCTATGGCTTTATCGGCACGCTTGACTGGGCTGGATTGCAAAACGTTCTCCACGATGTCCCGTCAAACGCATACGGGGGAATAACCGGAACCACGATCCCGCACCAGACCTACATGATATTCCAAATGATGTTCGCCATCATCACTCCTGCGCTTATCGTGGCGGCAGTCGCAGAACGCATGAAGTTTAGCGCCTTTATCATATTCATCGTGATATGGGCTACATTTGTGTACGACTTTGCCGCTCACTGGACGTGGCAGCTTGCGCCTGACAACTATGGCAGGAACCCTGGATATACTGCTGGTTGGGGTGGGGCGTTTGGCTCGCTAGACTTTGCAGGCGGAACAGTCATCCACATCACATCTGGTTGGTCCGGGCTTGTCATAGCATTAATGCTTGGACGCAGGCTGGGCTACGGCAAGATTCCGATGGAGCCGCACAACATCTCCCTCGTAGTGCTCGGTGCAGCTTTGCTGTGGACTGGCTGGTTTGGCTTTAACGCCGGCTCGGCCGCAGCGGCAGCAACGAATGCAACAAGCGCGTTTGTCGCAACCCAGATTGCAACAGGCATGGCAGCAGTCACGTGGTCGCTCATATCGTGGGGCCACACAGGAAGGCCGTCTACAATCGGCGCAGCCTCTGGCGCAGTGGCAGGCTTGGTGGCAATCACGCCGGCATCCGGCTTTGTGTCGCCCATGTCTGCGATAATCGTAGGCATACTGGCGTCCATAGTCTGCTATGCGGCAGTCGCGTTCAAGAACAAGCGCAAGTGGGACGATGCGCTCGACACCTGGGGCGTACACGGTGTCGGCGGCCTTGCTGGCGCCCTTCTGACAGGAATCTTTGCAGAAAAGAGGTTCACACCGTGGGGACACGATGGTCTTGCGTTTGGCAACCCCGCGGCGCTGTACCAGAACGCAGTTGGAGCGTTTGCAGCCCTTGCGTGGGCGATGGGCATCACCGCTGTCATTATCAAGATAATGGACGCAGTATGGCCTGGGGGCATTCGCGTGACTCCAAAGGAAGAGGAAGTCGGACTCGACCTTGCGCAGCACGGCGAGAGGGCGTACGTGACAGAGTAAGTAGGAGGATGTTTCATCCTCTTTTGGTGGGCATATGCTAGCCACAGTCCCTCCTTCTCCTCCCTGCAACGTCTGGATCTTTCCGGGTACTGGGGGAATGCTGCGTAAGAGGGGAGCCTACCAACGGTTCATAATTGTCTGCATGGCCCAACAGGTGTCCAGCATAACAAAGAGGGTTCTGGCAAGGCAAATAGCCAAGAAATTCGGCATGTCGCTTCGCAACGCATACACCCACACGTACACCGAGCTCAACGCCAGCCTCATCCCAAGCGGCATAGTGGAGCAGGACGGGGCGGTCCCGGCGACAAGGGGTCCGCGCATATTCCAGCTCAATGGTGTGCCGTGCTTTCGGTTGTCAGGGCTTGGCATGCTGCTTGCCTGCGGCCTAGACGAAATCGACATCAAGGACAGGATGAAACTCTTCCGGCAGTACCTTGACTCTGACAAGTCGTGGCGGCGCGACTCCAGAAAGGGAGAATTGCTTTCGCACCTTGAGGCGTACCCCGAGTTCACGCTGGAGCTGCTAAAGCACGGCGCGGCGCAGTATCTGCAGGGGAAGGTGGACCACCCACTCTCGGTCCTGCCGATGCGAAAAAGCCCAACCTGACGTCGCTACAGCGGGCACGGCCTGCCATAGTCGACGGTCTTTGAGAACACGGCACTATCCTTCTGCTGTTGCGTCTCTAGGAGCGTGAGCATGACGGTGCAGCCGTTGCTTGCAGTGTCGCCAACATGTAGCGTGACTGGGATGCCGTCCGGCCGCGCAAGTGGGTATTCTACGTAGTTGAGCCCCTTAACATAGTCGGCGCCCACCTCCTGCACGAGGAGCGGCCCGTCGCGCTGCCCCTCCGACAATATGACAGTGCCCTGCTGCGGCCTTGCTTTTACCTGCTTTACGTCAAGCGTGTATTCGCTCCCGCCTGCCGCCAGGTAAAGCGTGTTGCCGCCGGGCAACAGCTCAAAGTGAACTAGGTCGCCATCGATTCCCCTTGCGTCGACTATGTGCCCATCTATGCACTCCCTCGCACCGGGGCTCTTGCACTGTGCCTCCGTGGGCGTAAAGCGCGCAATTGCCATCTGAGTAAATGCTGGTTCGCGGCTCAGGACCACAAGCGTGCCCTTGCCGCTCTGTAGGTTCCAGCCGGAAATCGCTGCTACTCCACCGCCAGCCGCCCTGACGTACACCCTGTCAGAGTTGTTTGCGCCCGTCGCTTTGGAAACCGTCAGGGTCGCCACATAGTCCTCCGGCTTTGTCTGGTTCGTGCTCACAGGGTACGGCTCTAAGCTTGACAGTCTGGCCAGATACCGGCCGCCACCAAATGCCGCGGAGGGTTTCTCGTTGCCGCCGATGGTCAGGGCAAACTGCCCTGCGTCGGTGCCGTTCACCTCGGCTGAAACCCTGATGCTTGCCTGCCCCTGCCATATACACACCACGTCTGACGGGCATCTTGAATCCTCGGTGACGTTGAGCAGGCTGATTGTAATCTTTTCAGAGTCGATTGCGGCCTGCTGGCCTATCTTTAGCTTGAACGGCTTGTCAAGCTCGGCAGGCACTGTGGTACCCTGCGCGTGAGCAGAAACGGAAAACACGGATAATGATAAAAGTATCATCAATAACGACGCCGCGGTGACTGCCGCAACTTTCGACAACACTGATACTTCAGTACTCTTCTTCCATATAGGCAGTGTGGAGAAAAACTCCACCTGAGAGAGATGATTGAAAGGAAAGGAAGGCAAGCGGGCAAGTTGATGCCATATCCTTCGTCGCTTTTTCTCGCACTGGAACAGCCGCTACGCATGCTACAAGGCGATGCAGGAAAAAGTAGACAAGGAGCTCATGTCTCTCCTATAGGGTAGAAAATGTGGCGGCTGGTAAAATACCTAGAAGAAAGCGACCCTGAATCGTTGTCAAAAACAGAGCTCGTACAAAAGCTGCACGAGATCTGGCCAGGCGGCGAAAGCCCTTCGAGAATCCACGAGGAGCTTGCGGCGGCCGTCGCGTCCGCGCTGTGGCTCGGTAGGCGTGCGCAGCAGATAAAAGACTCATCTGGCGACAAGAGCGCCGAGCAATTTTTCAGAGAAGCCATAATGGTGGCGTTTGAGACAGGCCGGCGCTCGGCAATAACCACCCCGTAAACTTTTATTAGTAGGTAGGTAATTCTTACTAGGTATGTCCGAAAAACCAGCAACAGACCCAAAGCAAGGTGCTACATGCGAGGTAATCGACATCTGGGAGGTCCTAGGCAAGCGCTGGTCGCTTCTTATCATAAAGAACCTCAGCACAAAAGAGACGATACGTTTTAACGAGCTAAAGAGGGCGCTTGCAGGCATAAGCAGCACCGTGCTGTCAGAGCGCCTGCTGGAGCTGGAACGGGAAGGTCTCGTGACGAAAAAAATCTATCCTGAGGTTCCGCCAAGGGTGGAATACAGCCTGACTGTGCAGGCAAAAGAGCTTGAAATGATAATAAAAGAGCTGGCGCGCTGGGTCGGTCGGTGGAAGCGGCCCCAAAGCATCACTGCGCCGGCAGTGGCGACAAAAAAAGAAGAGCCGGGCTCTCCTACAGCTTCTTGAATTTGCCCTCCTTTGCAGTTACCACGCCCGTCTCGATTACTGGGCGTTCGCCAAGCGCCTTTTCTATTGCCCTGTTGCTCAGTTGCGCCGCCTGCTCCACGGTCATGTCGGCGCTGTACTCTCTCTGTATGACTTCAAGCGCGCTGTCTGCCGACTGGCCTATTGCAAAGCCGGCCCCGCGGAAGTAGGTGCCGCTTGGATCCACCTGGTACATGTGCACCCCTGTCTGGTCTGCGCCTGCGATTATCACCGACGCCGCCTGTGGCCTCACCGCGTAGATGGTGTAGTTGTGCAGATATCCGCCGAGGTGCTTTGTCAGCGAGCCGATGTCTATCGGGCTTTCAAACGAGAGTCTGTGCTTTTGCGCCTCAAGCCTCAGCTCGTCTATGAGCTGCAAGATGTCGCCGATGTACCCTGAGCCCGTCGCTCCTACGTGGCTATCGATGGGGAACACCTTTTCTGTCGGTTCCATCAGCGGCCTTGCGGGCTTTATGTGGCTTGCAAGGAGCGCAAAGTTTGGCGTCTTTATGCCTATCGTAGTCGAGCCTCTGTTTACTGCCTCCAGCGCGCTGTCCACCAGCACGAGCCTGCCCTCGGGCCCATAGAACGATGGGTAGCGGTTGCTGAATCCTCCTGCTCCACCAGCTTCTGCCATTATGAAGACGCCCCCTTGCTACTGACTGTAGCTGTCAACACGTTCGGTATCACCATAGTGTCGATGCCGTTTCCAGAACCCGGGTCACGCTCCATCGCCGCGGCGACTGCCTTTGACGCCATCTCTTTTGCCTCCTCATTTGTGATGTCCTTCCGGTACAAGCTCTCAAGAACACCGTACGCTATGGGCGAGCCCGAGCCGGATGAGGCAAAGTCCTCGCCGATTACTGCGCCGCTCATGTCTGCCGTGTACACATGCCCTCCTTCTCCGTCGACCCCTGCCACTAGCAACTCCACGAAATACGGCTGGTAGTTTCTCAGTCCCGAGTACGTCAGGTTGGCTATCAGCCGCGCGGATTCCTTGACAGTGAGCGGGAAGCCTCTGCGGAGCTCCATCAGTTTGCGCTCGGCCTTGGCCACCTTTATCAGGTACTCTGCATCTGACAGCTGGCCCGCTATCGCAACTGCCAGCGTGTCGTCTATCTTGGCTATTTTCTGCGTTATCTTGGACCCGATGAAAAAGCCCTTGCTCGCCCTCTTGTCGGAGCCGAGCACGACCCCTTCCCTGGTCTTGATGCCGACTATCGTTGTCATTTGGTTATAGTATGGAATGCAGGCGATTAATTGACCGCGGATGCGATAAAGTGGTCACATCTGCTATTCCTGAACAGGCAGCTCTACTACTCTGTCACGATATAATGCGAAAAAGCTAGTTGTTCTGCGCCGGCCCGCGGCGCAGCACGTACGCGTTCGCCGGGGCAAGCCGGTCCTGAAGGATTTTCGTTATCTGCTCATATATCGCATACGAGCCAACCATTGCCTGCAATTTTTCCTTCTCCGACGCTGCGTTCGTCTCGATGACGACATAGTCGGAAACCATTCTGAGGTTTATCTGGAACGAGCCGTCGTCGCTTGCCCACTGCAAGGTAAAGCCAGTGCCGCTTTCAATGAGCCCGACCCAGCGGAGGTTGCGGAACCACTTGCCGATGAGCGCGCGCACGATCTCTAACGGCCTGATGTTCACCGGGACATACGTCTGGAGCAACTGCATGTACTCCCTGCCCTTTGGCACAGCGATTATGCTTCTCCCTGTCTTTGCCGCTGCGGCAGCAGTCTCTCCGACCTTGCTCAGCCTGTAGCCTGTCTGCGACTTTTCCACCAGGCCCATCTCTTCCAGCCTGTGGAGCGCCCTTGAGAGGCTCTGCTGGTGTATGTGGAGCTTGCGCATGATGCCCTTGAAAGAGTAGTTGGAGCCCTCTTCCTCGTTGAGAAGCGAAAGTACCTTTGTGTCGTTTCCGTGGAGGTCGTCTGCCGAGAATGCATTCTCGTCCTGCACCAGCACCTGCTTGCCGCTGGCAACCTCCTTCTGGCTGCTGTCAGCTTGTTGCTCTAGCTTTTGTGCCACGACTTCGGCGTCCTTTTCCACTTAGGGTCTATAGACAAATTGAAGATATAAATGATAAAGTAGCAATATCGTTAGTTGGTAAGTCGTGGAAAACTGCTTCTTTATAAAGCACCGGAGCAGGTCGGGCGGTACGCGAGTACAGCAGATAAAAAATCCTAGTTTATTTGTCGTCCCTCATCCTTTTCATGCTCTTGGTTGTAATGGTACATGTACGCCGAGTCGCTGCTGAACGTCGCGTTGCATTTGCTGCAGACGACTGGTATGCCAGACCTGTCCCTATCCTTTGGTATGTTGCCGTTATAGTCTTGCATAGTGCGCGTTTTTCACAACAAAAAATTAAAAGAATTACGTTGCCTGCCTGCTTCCATTTTACATTACTTCGATTGAATCCTCGCCAAAGCCCATCGAGACTAGCATGTTCTTGACGGTGTCTCTGTGGTCGCCCTGCAGTATTATCTGGCCGTCCTTGAATGTGCCTCCAGTCCCTATCTTTGTCTTTAGCTTCCTCGTGATCTCTGGCGCGTCCTTGCGGTCGTGCAGCCCCGAGATTACCGTGCTAGGTTTGTTCCACTTGCGGATGTCTTTAGATATTATTATCCGCGCCCGCTCCTTGTCAAGCTCTTTTACGAGCTCGTCCATCGAAAAATCGTCAGACACTGAGGATAACTAGGACTCCTATACTCAAAAACCTTTTTGAAAAAAAAGTGGGTCAGGAGGGGCGCTCGTCCACCTCCACGCCCACATGGAATTGCCGCCCATAGCGGTTCACAGTCACCGCGATGTTGTTGCCCGGCTTTTTGCCCTTGACGTGCGACGCCACCTGCGACGGGTCGTCAACCGCGCTCCCGTCTATCTCCTCAATGATGTCGCCTCTCCTCAGCCCCGCGTCGTCCGCCGGGCTGTAGGGCTCTACTCCTGCGACCAGTGCGCCGGCAGAGCTTGGCGGAAGGCCAAAGTGACGTGCAAGCTGCGGAGTCACCTTCACCGACGCAACGCCTATCCACGGCCTGCTCACCTTTCCTTTCTCCACAAGCTCCTTCAGTATCGCCTTGGCGGTATTGATGGGAACTGCAAAGCCAATCCCTTGCGCGTACGGCATGTTGGCAGTGTTTATTGCTATTACTTCGCCCTTGGTGTTGACAAGTGGTCCGCCCGAGTTGCCCGGGTTGATGGCTGCATCGGTCTGTATCAGCTCAAGCACACCGGTCCTTGCCTGTATGCTCCTTTTCAGCGAGCTTACGATTCCGGCAGTCACCGCTGGCCCGCCAGTCAGCCCAAACGGGTTGCCTATAGCTATCACAATCTGGCCGGCCTTTAGCGCGGCCGAGTCGCCAAGCGAGGCTGCAGGCAGCGGGTCTTCCGACTCTACCTTAATCACCGCAAGGTCTGTCGCCTCGTCCGACCCGACTACTTTGCCGCGTAGCACCTTGCCGTCTGCAAACGTCACCTTCAGCCGCTCTGCGTCGTCAATCACGTGGTTGTTGGTCAGGATGTAGCCCTTCTCGTCTATCACGACGCCCGAGCCGACACCTTCCACAGGAAAGACGCGGAACAGCTGGTCGTGCATCATGCGTACGCTTGCAATGTTCACGACGCTCCCGCTCACCTTGTCCACCGCGCTTACTAGTGTGTTTTCGTCAACTGGTAACACGTTGTTTTGCCACCTTCTTCATGCGTTCCTATAGCACAAAAGAGGCTAAATCGACCGGCTGTACGGAAACCCGGTCACGCCTGGCGGTAGCGCGCTGCAAACGTTTCGCTGTCGCTTCCCGCAAGGTCCTGCAGGAACTGGCCCCTGATGAGCCGGCCGTATGTGACTAGGTCGCGGCCCATCATGTTCAGCCTCTGCTCTATCCTTGCATTTGACAGCTGGCCTGACGTAAAGTCCTGCTCGCCGTTTACAGACACGCCGTAGGGCAGGCTCCAGCCGTAGCACTGACGCACCGCCGTGCGCATCTGGTCCATCACCGTCAGCCCTTTTTCGTGCGACGCTACGACATAGCCAAACGCCTTTCCCGCAAACTCTTCGTAGAAATAGTCGAGAAAGTTCTTTAATGCGCCAGAGATCGAGCCGTGGTAGTCAGGCGACGCAAGTATGAACGCGTCAGCCCATTCCACGTCTGCAGTCACTCTTGCAAGCGCCGGCGACGAGCTCGCACCTGAAGAAGCATATATCGGAAGGTCCGCCTTGGCAAGCTCTAGCAGGCGCACCTGCGCGCCATGCCTCTTGGCGCTTTCAAGCGCCACGTTGAGCGCGCGCTTGCCGTACGAGCCGTCGCGCATGCTGCCGGCCACTCCAAGCACCTTGAGCTCATCACTATTTGTTGACATCGTATCTCCCCGGAAGGTCTATGAGCAAAAGCTCTACCCGTTTATCAGCCTTTATCGTTACCCTGCTCTCGTCTTCAATCCTTGCGGCGTCCTGCTTTTGCATCTTCTGGCCATTGACTGTGGCACCGCCGTCTATAACAAAGACGTACGCCTTTCTCCCCGGCGCAAGGGCATACTCCACTTGCTTGCCGGCGCCAAGCGACGACACGTGCATCGAGGCATCCTGGTGTATGTGGACTGCCTTGCCGGCGTCGTTGTTGTCTGCACCTTGCGCGACTACAACCGGAATCAGCCGGTCTCTGCGCTCGTCTGCATCAAACTTTTGCTGCTCCCACGAAGGAGTAAGCCCTCGCCTGTCTGCCTGCACCCACATCTGCAAAAGCCTGAGGGGCTTTTCCTTGGAGTGATTGTATTCCGAGTGCACAATGCCGGTGCCGGCAGTCATCCTCTGTATCTCGCCTGCAGAGATGACGCCGTGGTTGCCTCTGTCGTCGCGGTGCTCAAGCTCACCCTCGATGACATAGGTGACTATCTCCATGTCGCGGTGCGGGTGGAACCCGAATCCCTTGCTCGGCTTTATCACGTCGTCATTGAACACGCGCAGCGGCCCAAAGCCCATGTTCTGCGGGTCGCGGTAAAAGTCAAACGAAAAGTGCCAGTACGTTGACAGCCAGTCATCTTCTTGGTGATGAAAGTGCTCGCCTGCTCTGACTATTCTTATCACGCAATATTCATTCCAAGCGCGTTATTTAAGCATGGTAGCAATTTCTGACTAAGTGGGTTTGTAAGACCTTTCCAAGTAGGCCGTGGCTTACCACCGTAACCTCAATCCTGCTCGGCGTTTGCAAGCGGGATGACAACCTTCTTTTCCTCGGCCGGCTTGGCATCCTGCGTCGGCACTGTCACTATATCCGCCTCAACCTTGGGAACCTCTGTTGCAGCGGTGCCGGCAGTGCTACTACTACTGCCACCGTTGCTAATTTGCTTGCTCTTTATCAAAAAGTCCTTGAGGATCTTGCTGCGCTCGTCGCCCATCTCGCTCGTCTGGACCTCGAACACGCCGTGGATGATGAGCCTGTCGTCCTTCTGGTACAGCCCGACCTCGATAAGGCCGTGGCCGTTGCTAACGATTGCGTCCTTCATGCTGTCTATCAAAAGCTGCGTGTCAGGGTACGGGCGGGGGACGTACGCGACTGCCTCGTCTATGATGGTATCACCGTAGACCATGACCGGGTTGTTTATGAGCATGTAGTTGGGAACTTTTATCAGCCTGCCGGTCCTGACAGAGGGCAGGCGCTCGCCGTCGCCCACTTCCATCACGGTCGTCCTCAAGAGGCCGATGTCCATCACGTCGCCCTTGGTGGTGCCAAGGCCGGCTCCCGTGACCTTTATCCTGGTGCCGGGCTTGATGTCCTTGGTCTTTTTTATGACCACGGTCGCAAGCAGGTCTGCGATATAGTCCTTGAACACGAACGATATGCCCATCGAGCTAAAGAGTATGCTAAAGATCGGCCAGTAGTCTAGGATCTCTCCGGACATGTGCTCTGGCAATCCTTTGGCAGAATCAGGTTAAGCCATCGACTTGAAAACTTCTAACAACGTTATGAAATTCTGTTAAACCGTTATACGCCTTGCGCATGAGGTGCACTCGACAGTCACCGTGCCGGCATCGTCGTTGCGCTCTATTATCCGGAACTTTTTGCCGCCGCAGCCCGGGCAGATGGGACACGCCCTCAAGCCTTTGACCACGTCTACCACCTTGCCGGGTCTGAATCCGACCTTGCGAGCACTTTCATCCTCTCGACGCCGCCGACATCTTCGATGGCCTTTGCTATCGCCGGCGGGACGAGGTGCTTCCACTCTTCTTTTTTGCCTGCGATGATGAGCGAGCGTATGTTCGTACCGTTGTACTCTTTTCTCTTGGCAAATTCCGGCGTTCTCACGGCAAGGGACCGGTCCTGCGACCGGGCGAGGTGGCCCACGAAGTCGTTGCCAGAGTAAACAACGTCAAAAGGGGGGACCTGAGAGCGGAGGTATGCAAGCCACCGGGCGTTGTTCTCGTCGTTTGCGACCGGTATGATGTAGCATCTGGACAGGTCGACGCCGGCTTCGGCAAGCGCCGCGCGTATCATCAGCACCCGCTCGCCGGCAGTGAACGGGTCCTTTTCGATGAAATTGAACTGCGCGCTTCCTATCACTATGACAAGCTCGTCGCATTCGGCAAGCGCCTGTTTTGCAAGGGCGAGGTGGCCGTTGTGGAACGGCTGGAAACGGCCTGCCACGAGGCCGCGCCTGTACTTGCTCATTTCACACCCAGCTTTGCCTTTTGCTGCTCTATTTCCTTTGCCTCTATCTTTTTGAAAATCGGCCCGACCGCTCCAAGCTGGTGGCCCGCCGGCACCGCAAATTCCGCAGCCGACTGCCAGCTCTGCTCGTGCACGCTTCCTTGCAGGTTCAGCTGCGCCCAGATCTTTTCGCACGAGAACGGTATGAACGGTTCCAGCAGGATTGCAAGCGTCCTTGCCGCGTTGGCCGCAAAATAGAGAGTCGTGCCGGCAGTTTCCTTGTCGCTCCACGGCTTTTTCTTTTGAAAGTACTGGTTAAAGTGGGTCGAAAGCTCCATTATTTTCTTGAGGGCCTTGTCAGTCTCGTTTTCAGACAAGAGCCTGCCTACCTCGTTGACGGTTGACTCGATCATGCCTTTTGCAACCCTCTCATCCTCTCCAAGCTCGCCGGGTGCAGGAACCTTGCCTCCGTACGTTTTCTGCGTGAAAGAGAGGGCGCGGTTGACAAAGTTGCCCACGTTTGCGATGAGCTCGTTGTTTATCCTTTCTGCAAAGCCGTCAAAGTCGAAGTTCAGGTCGTCCTGCGAGTACGTCACTATCGACGCCATGTAAAACCGGAGGTAGTCTGCCGGAAACGCGTCGAGGAACTGCCTCAGGCCTATGTACCAGTTCCTGCTCTTTGATATTTTCTGGTTCTGGAGCATGAGGTGGCCCCGCGTCGGTATCCAGTCCGGCAGCTTGTACTCCTCTTTCATGCCGAGGCGCATCGCCGGCAAAAACAAATAGTGGTGGTAGACGATGTCCTTTCCGATAAAGTGGTATATCTCTGACTCGTTCCAGAACTTTTTGCCGTCTCTTCCCTTCTTGTCCTCGATGAACTTGGACATCGTCGAGATGTAGCAGAGGTGGTTGTCAAACCAGCCGTAGAACACCTTGCCCTTGGCATCGGGAAGCGGTATTGGCACCCCCCACGAGAGGTCGCGGGTAATGTCCCATTCTTGCAGGCCCTCGTCTATCCAGTTGATGACATAGTTCTTCACGTCCGGCTGCAGGTTCTGGTTCGAGAGGAGCCATGCCTTTAGCTTTTCAGAAAAGTTGGAGAGCTTGAAAAAATAGTGCGTGCTGTGCTTTTTCACCGGCGGCCGGCCGCAGATGGCGCATTTTGGGTCCAGTATCTCGTCAGGAACGCGCCCGCACTTTTCACACAGATCGGAGTACTGGTTCTCGGCGCCACAGAACGGGCACTTGCCGACGACGTAACGGTCAGGCAGGAACTTGTCGTCAAACTCGCAGTAAAACTGCACGACATCGTGCTCGTAGATGTGGCCGTTTTCCCGCAGTTTCGCAAAGACGTACTGCACGAACCTGACGTTCTCAGGCGAGCTCGTGCGGTAGAAAAAGTCAAACGAGATGCCAAGCGCCGTAAAATCGTCATAGTCGCGCCTGTTCCAGTGCGCCACGTACTCCCCCGGCGTCTTGCCCTCTTTCTCGGCTTTTATGAGGATGGGTGTGCCAAAGTCGTCCGACGCGCAGACGTGGTAAGCCTCGCGCCCACTCAGCCTTGAAAAGCGCGTGAAAATGTCTGCCGGCAGGTACGTGGAGGCGATGTGGCCGAGATGGATCTCGCCGTTTGCGTACGGCAGGGCGCTTGTGATAATCGCGCTTTTCTTGCTCTCCGGCATATGTATGACCGTTCCACCCGCCCAGAGGATTTTAACCTATCACCCAGAGGAATTCTGGTATCTTTTCTGCTCCTCCGTCATTTCGTCTATCCTGACGCCCATCGCGTCAAGGGCGCCCTTTGCGACTGCAATGTCTATTTCCTCCGGCACGCCGTAGACCTTTCTCTCCATCTTTTCGTGGTTCTTGGCGACGTACAGGATGGACATCAACTGGTTTGCAAAAGATAGCGCCATGACCTCCGGCGGGTGGCCTTCTGCGGCCACGAGGTTCACCACCCTGCCCTTTGCCAGCAGGTACAGCTTTTTCTTGCCGCCAGTAATGTCAAACCGCTCGACTCCGGGCCTCACCTCCTCTGGTTTTGCACTTGAGTAGAGGTAGGGTGCGTCTATCTCGACGTCAAAGTGGCCAGTGTTTGCCAGAATCGCGCCGTCCTTCATCCTTGCAAAATGCTCCTTCCTTATCACGCCTGTCTGGCCCGTGCACGTGACAAACAGGTCGCCGTGCGGCGCCGCGGCAAGTAGGGTCGTGACCTCAAAGCCATCCATCTTGGCTTCAAGAGCTTTCACCGGGTCGACTTCGGTGACGGTCACCGCAGCACCCATGCCACGCGCCTTTGCAGCCACCCCTTTTCCCACCCAGCCGTAGCCACACACAACTATATGCGCGCCCGGCAGGAACATGCCTGTCGCGCGCATTATGCCGTCAAGGGTGCTCTGGCCTGTCCCGTGGCGGTTGTCAAAGAGGTATTTCGTCCTGGCGTTGTTTACCGCAACGACGGGGTACATTAGCCTGCCCGACCTTTCTAGCGCCAGGAGGCGCTTGACGCCCGACGTGGTCTCCTCTGTGCCTCCGATTATGCTCCTTGTTTTTGCCCTGTGAGCAAAAGCGTGCATGTCGCTTCCGTCGTCCGTGATTATCTGGGGGCCAAGAGCAAGCACCTCCCTTATGCAGTCGCGGTACTCTTGCTCGGTCTCGCCCCGCCACGCAAAGACGCTTGCCCCTTCTTTATGCAGAAACGCTGCGATGTCGTCCTGCGCCGAAAGCGGGTTTGCAGAGCACAGCGCAACTTTTGCGCCCAGCCTCTTTGCCGCCATTACTAGCACGGATGTCTCTTTTGTGACGTGCAGGCAGAACCCGACCGTGAAACCTTCAAGGGGCTTTTTGCCCTTGTCGCTCTTGCTCACTATTTTTTCAATGATGGACATGCGCGAGCGCGCCCATTCGTGCGACAGCCTGCCCTTTTGCGCAAGGCCCGGATCTGCGATTTTTCCCGGCAACAAAATACGCGGTACGCGGTTTGGGTATAAGAATTGCTACTGCTGCTACCACTACTTTTACTGGCTGTTTTCGTACTCTTCGCGGTACTTGGCCCTTCCGCGCCTCATGACCGCAAACAGGCCAATTATGATGGCGATCCACACCACGCTTATCATCATGTTGGTCGTGCTGACGTACATGTACGGGAGCGCCTCTATGATGTTCTGCTGCAGCGAATCAAGCGTCAGGTGCATATCTTCCATGCCCGTGTTGTAGGCGCTGGAATGCGGCTCAACGTTGGCCACGGCGGTTGCCCTTGAAACTATGCCGTCAAGGTCCATCTGTATCAGACCAAAGTCGGTCCTTGGTGTCGGGAACGACCACACGGGGTTGCCTTTGACTGGCAGGTCGACTTTTGCGGCAAGCACGTACTTTGCCACGTCTTCCGGTGTCTGGGCTGATTCGGCGCGTGCAAGGTTGCCCAATGCCCTGTCGATGGGGTAGATCGTATTGCCATAACCCAATATCCCCATGGCCGCTGCAATCACTATCAAGGCTGCCACGCCTGCCATGATCGCCTTGTACGACAAAGACATCGCTTGCCTCTGTAAAGCTGTCCAAGCCGTATTTAGATGTGGCGGAGCCAAATTCTACCCTATGGAATTTATAACCAGCCTGCAATCCTGTTTCTGAATAAATTGACGCTGGTCAAGGTGGCCTCCCAGGGAGAGGTCAAAGAGAACGGAGGCAAGGAGGTAAACGTCAACGGCACGAGAATTGCGCTCTTTTACTCAAACGGCAAGTATTTTGCGCTGGAGGCTCTGTGCCGGCACCAGGACAAGCCCATTGCGCCCGGCAAGGTTGACGGCGAGGTAGTCGAGTGCCCGTGGCATTCGTGGCACTATAACATCAGGACTGGCGAGCTTCTCGACTTTCTTGAAGGAGTCAAGATGACCACATACAAAGTGGACGTCAAGGGCAACGACATATACATCGACGTCTAAAAGATAAAAGGACCCTTTTTGCAGTGCTAACAACTGCCGTGAAGCTGTACAACACCCTGACGCGAAATGCCGAGGAGCTAAAGCCAGACAATAACAATAATACTGTCAGGATGTACGTCTGCGGGGTCACGGTATATGACAGCTCGCACATTGGCCACGCAAGAACCGTCATTGTCTTCGACGTGCTCAGACGCTATCTGATGTCAAAGGGTTATGAAGTAAAGTTCGTGCAGAATTTCACCGATGTCGACGACAAGATAATCAACCGCGCAAAGGCAGAGGGAAAAAGAGCGGAGGATGTTTCAAGAAGATATATCGACGCCTATTTCCACGATTTCGCCGGCCTGAACGTGCTTGCGGCTGACGTGCACCCAAAGGCGACAGAACACATAGCCGAGATGATAAACCTGATACAGGGGCTGATGGACAAGGGCTATGCCTACCTCACACTGAACGGCGTGTATTTCCGCGTCAGGAAATTTGAAGGGTACGGCAAGCTGTCAAGAAAGCCGGTGGAGGAGCTAGAGGCCGGCGCAAGGATAGAGGTCGACTCGTCAAAAGAAGACCCGATGGACTTTGCTCTCTGGAAGTTCTCCTCAGAGCCTCCTTTCTGGGACAGCCCGTGGGGCAAGGGCCGGCCCGGCTGGCACATCGAGTGCTCGGCGATGGCGCTAAAGTACTTGGGAAACACGCTAGAGATCCACGGCGGCGGCCACGACCTCGTCTTTCCGCATCACGAAAACGAGATCGCGCAGTCCGAGTCGTTCACAGGCAAGCAGTTTGCAAAAATATGGATGCACTCTGGCATGGTCACAATAAACTCGCAAAAGATGAGCAAGTCTCTTGGCAACATTGTCACGATTGAAAAGGCGCTGGAAAAGTGGGGGATGAACACGTTGCGCCTGTACTGCCTATCCGTGCACTATGCCAAGCCTCTCGACTATACGGACGAACTGTTGAAAGAGTCGACGCAACGCTGGCGGCAGATAGAGACGTGCGCCTTTGAGCTTGCGTCGGCAGCCGCCGGGAACAGCGGAGGTAATAGTAGTAGTGGTGGCGAGGCCGAAGAAGCAGTGGCAAAGCTGGCCGGCGAGTCAGAAAAAGCGTTCGACGCGGCGATGGACGACGACCTGAACACGTCGCTTGCGCTCACCGCCTTTATGCAGTTTGTGACAAAGCTCAACCAGTATGCCGCCTCTGACAAATTGACGGCCGACATGGCAAAAGCAGCGTCGCCGGCGTTTGGCAGGATGATGTCAATTCTGGGCCTGAAGGTGGCAGAGACGGGCGCGCAGGAGCAGAAAGAAATAGAGGAGATGGTGGCAGCGCGCAACAAGCTGCGAGCCGAGAAAAAGTTCAAGGAGGCAGACGAGATCCGCAAGAAACTGCTTGCGCGCTCTGTCGAGCTAATGGACCACAAGGGCCGGACGGTCTGGAAGAAGGCCGAGCGGCCGGAGCAATAGTAGTAGTTTTTCACACATTGGTGCATCATTGTGGACACTAGCACTAATGTGAAACAGAGGCGGCATGTAGCAAGAGCCGATGAAGATACTGGACGGCAAACGCGTAGGCACTGTGACCTTTGAGGAAGATGGTATGCTCATAGGCGAAGTGCTGGGCGACGTCATCGTAAACAAGGGCTACCTAGAGCTAAAGGGCAAGGTGCTCGGAAACGTGCTCGTGAGGGGCGGCTCATGCAGGATGACTGGAATCGTCAAGGGAAACGCCGTGAACGAGAAGGGAGACCTTGAGGTGTTTGGCGCAGTCCACGGCAAGGTGATAACAAAGCTTGGCTACACCTACGTCAACCCCGGCGCGGCAGTCGGTGGAGTCGAAAAAGCCCCTGTAAAGAAGGAAGAAAAAGCGGCGACGGCCTAGGATGTTGTTGTCTTTGCCTGCCTAATCTTTTCCAGGTCCTTCTGCAGCGCCTCTATGGTTTTCGGTATCTCTTTCTCTGCGCAGTCAAGACACATCTGCTGGAGCGACAGTGGATACGCGAAATAGCGCTCATTGAGGGCAATGTCCTTCTTGCAAGTGACGCACTTTTTCATCTTGTACGGGTCGGTGTTTTTCGTTATCATACTTCAACTACTTCGCCCTGCTCGGGCGCGCGTGCGTCATAGCCGTATTTCTCCTTTATCTCCTGCGCGAACTTTTCGCACGAGGGCCCATCGCCGTGCACCGTCAGCACCTTGGGGTTTCCCTTCACGCGGTCCAGTATCTCGAACAGTTCGCTCCTACTGTTGTGGCCAGAAAACTCGAAGCGCTTGACGTCGGCGTAGCATTTTCTCATCTTGCCGTCAAAGTTTGCCACGCGCTTGTCAAGAAGCATCCTACCCGGCGTGCCTTCCCCCTGGTACGAGACGAGGGCGATGCCGTTCTTTTCGCTTCCCATCATCTCCTGCGTGTAGAATATGGCCGAACCGCCGACCAGCATCCCCGCCGGCGATATTATGACGCACGGCTCGTGGACGACCTTCCTGCGCCTGCCCCAGCCGGTTATCCACTCGGCGCCTCCGATTGCGCGCTTGAACATCTCTGGGTCGCGCAGGAACGCGGGGTGCCTTCCCATTATCTCGTTTGCCTTGAGCGCCATGCCGTCCATGACCACCTTGTGCTTAAAGTTATAGTGCTCTAAAACACACGCTATCTCTTGCGCCCTTTCAACAGAGAAAGATGGGATGAACATCGTGCCTCCACGCTCGATCACCTCGTAGCAGAACTGTATCAATTCCCGCTCTGACTGCTCGCGGGGCGTCTGCTCGTTCTGCGAGTACGTGCTCTCTATTATCATCATGTCAATCGGCCCAAAGTCGAGGTCCGCCGGCCGGAGCAGTTTTGAGCCTCTGGTGTTGATGTCGCCGGTGTAGAACAGCTTTTTGCCCTCGTGTTCCACCGTGACAGTCGAGCCTCCGACCACGTGGCCTGATTCATATAATGTCACTTTGGCGTCGTTTACCATGTACGGCTCCCTGTACTGCAGTTTCTTGGAGCTCTTTAGCATGGTCATGACGTCAATGTATTCAAACGGCAGGTAAAAACCCGACAATTTTATCATGTCCTCTATCAAAAGCTCGGACAGTTCAAATGTCGGCAGCGTGCCTAATGCTGGTATGTCTGTGGTTCCTGAAAGATACAATGACGGAACAAACCCGGAATGGTCGAGGTGCGCGTGCGTGATTACGACGGCGTCGACTTCCTTTGGCTTGACGTGCATCGGGAAAACCGGCTCCCTCTTTAATAGCACGCCATAGTCCATCAGTATGTTCGTGTTGTTGCAGTTTGCGAGAAAAGCGGAACGGCCGACTTCCTTTGCGGCCCCCATTACCTTAACTTTCAATCTGTTTACAGCTGCATTCTGTCTGTAGGCGCTTTAAAGCTTGCTAATTTAAAAGGGGAAGGGGGTGTGCTTCCAGTGGAACCGCGTCATTGGGCGTTAGTACTTTTGTATCTGATCTAAAAGCGCACCTGCCACAGCGGATCTTGTACAGCAGGATTTTCCAGCTTTTGCATGTACCCAAATCCGCATTCGTCCAGCACGGATTCGAAATCGTACCTTTCTTTTAGCAGGTGCTCTACTGCGACTTGCTTTTCCAGGGCGTCCTTTACCTTTGCAGCCATGTTTGGCTTGGCATAGACGTACCAGAAGTTGTGCGCGCCGCGCATCCTTGCCAGCTGCACACGCTTTTCCTCCGGCATTTTCGTATAGTGGCGGTTCATGATCTCGACGTTGACGTCCTCCCACGAAGGCGTACGCCACCAGGCGACGCGCTCAAAGCCGTGGCCGTCAAACTCGGCCGCAAGGCTGATGCCCTGATCAAGAGTAGTGACGATGATGTCCGTGCTCTTGGCAATAGGGTCGCGAAAGTCCTGCCCCGGCTCCATCCAGCCCACAAAAATCACGTCGTATTTTCTGTCAATCCAATGCGCGTCGGCTATGCTGATGTATTCCGGCTTTTCCATGCCGAGGCCGTAGAATATGCCGATGTCTTTTTCAAGCCCCTCTGCATCAGGTAGATACTCTCTCACTCTTTTCAAAAAGTCGCCATAGCCACATCCGACATCCAGATAACTTGGCTTTTCATTGACCGCCTTGGCTATCGCAACAACGCGTAGCACGTCGACCTTGCGGTAGGAAAAATACGTGCCTGCAAAGAACGGAAAGCTGTACCGTACGTGGTGTGGCGATACTGCATTATTCTGGAACTGCGCAAATGATTCCATTGCTTTTTGCAGGTCGCTGGTGACAAACGGCATATCTAGTCAAGGATCACTTCCCACAGGCGTTTTGCGCTCGTAACCGTTGCAAGCTCCTCCTTGTACCCAAACCCGCATTCGTCCAGCACGGACTCGAAATCGTACCGCTCCTCCTCTTTTGCGTCCTCTCTTGCTACGTGTGACACAAGCACCTCCCTTATCTTGCCGGCAAGCTCTGGCTTTGCATAGACGTACCAAAAGTTGTGCGCGCTGCGCAAAGCTGCAAGCTGCTGCTTTTTCTCTTCCGGCATCCTCGTGTAATAGCGGTTCATCAGCTCGGCGTTTACATCTATCCACGAAGGCGTGCGCCACCACGCTATTTGCTGCAAGCCAAACTCGTCGTACTCGCAGCCGCCGTTTATCCCGCACTGGCCCCCTGCGTCAAACGTCGTAATGACGCACTTTGCAATCTTTGCCACCTGCCTGCGAAAGTCTGTGCCCGGCTCCATCCACCCGACAAACGCCACGTCCACCGGCCTTGACAACGATTCAACAGCCGCAACCTCGATGTAGTCAGGCTTGTCCGTGCCCAGCGCGTAGAATATCCCTCCTTCCTTTTCGACGCCTGACGCGCCTGGCAGGTACTCTTTTACCCTTTTCAGGAAATCCCCATAGCCACATCCGATGTCAAGGTAACTTGGATTATTGTCGTTGATCGCCTTGGCTATCGCAACAACGCGTAGCACGTCGACCTTGCGGTAGGAAAAATACGATCCGGTGAAAAACGGGAATATGTAGCGCGCATGGTGCGCCGGTGGATTATTCTCTACAAACTGCCGGTAAGCTTGTTGTGCTTTATGCAGTTCTTCCAGCTTGAAAGGCATGGCTTGTACGCGCGTGCTTCAAACCGGCATGTCCCTATATGTTGCTTCATGCGCGAGGATTTTCACCCTATAACACCGTTTACAAAACCCCATAACGCTTATTAAGTTGCATTCGCAACAGTTGCACTATGGTTAGGAAATTTGACGACTGGTGGAAGACAGTTCCAGCTGACTTGAAGGCAAAGGCTCGCAAGGGTGACGAGTCCAACAAGCCATTGCTCAACCAGGTTAACTACGTTCTTCTGCACCTTCACTTGGCAGGCAAGCACGATGCAAAGCCGACCCACGAGGAGCTGAAGGACTGGCTGCACAGTGGCCAGGTTGACGTCCTGAGACAGGGCGGCAAGTAAGCAAGAAAAACTACTCTTTTTTCCTTTTCTTTTTCATCTTTTCATCAATTAGCGCCTGCTGTCCTCTCGACTTGCAAGAAAGTTATAACAGCGTTTTGGGATATGCATAGAGTTTAAATAGTTTCAAGCACTGACAACGTTCAGTGAATTAATAGATGCCAATTGCTATACTTCCAGACGTCGATGAGCAAAGATGCATCGGCTGCGCGCTCTGCGTAGAAATCTGCACCGCTCTCGGTCCAGATGTGCTCAGAGTCAAGCCGGTGGAAGGATGGAAGAGGGGTAAGGCATTTGTCTTCTATCCAGAGAGATGCATCTCCGATGGAGCGTGCGTCGGTGTGTGCCCAACACACGCTATATTCTGGATGAGGCCGATGGAATACACCCCAGGACAGCCAGTCCCGCTGCACAAGAACGGTGTGTTCAGCAAGGGCTGGGAAGAAGGTTAAAAGTCCATCCACACTCTTTTCTCTTTTTCCTTTTTTCAAAAAACTAAACTCATATCTACTAGTTTAGCGATCATACCGCCATGTGCGACTATATGTACTACGAAGAGTTGCGCAAGCACAAGGTCAGAAAGCAGATACCGGAACCAGAGCGAGAACTGGAACAGGTAGAAGAAGAAAAGAAGCCGATAATCATCAACGCCTAGAATTCGTGTCTGCCAGCCGTAGAGGTTCTGGCAGCCACTCTCCTTTCTTTGTCATGCTTTTGGCGAGGGCAACGGCGGATTCAAGCGACACTCTATGGCCGGCACTCACGTAAAGGTTTTTCTGGCCCTCTATTACGTAGCCCAGCACATCGCCGCCAAGCTCGACATAATCGTCGTCCCTCACTTTGCCGCACAACAGGCTCTTTGCCGCGCCTATCGCCGGCTTGTCCATGATGACTCCGATGTAGCACGCAAGGCCGCATCGGCGCGGGTGCAACAGCCCATGGCCATCTGCCATGACGAGGTCGTAACGCTTCAGGCGCTTTAACGTGCGCAGGACGGGACCAGCTTCGCGCAGCATGAAGAGGCCGGGTATGTACGGGTGCTTGATCTCGCTTTTCGTGTCTGCCTGCTCGACTACTATCTTCAGGTCTGCGACATCCATGACGACTGCCGAGCAGTGTGCCACGCCTGCGCGGTACGAGACATCGACTCCGCACACGAGCCTTATGTCTTTGTAGTCATCTCTTGCGACGACCTTTCTTGCAATCTCTTTTTGCTGCCGGACTGCGGCAGCCGGGGTAGACGGAAGCCTATAGCCTGTCAATCACGTGATCTGAATAATCCTCTACGCGGGCCTTTAGCTTTGCCTCCTGCACGGCCTGCTTCATAAAGCCGTCGGCGACGATTGTCCCCTCGTCAAACTTGCTCACAAATGCCGCAAGCGACTCTACAAACGACTGGTAGTCGCTTGCACGCCTCTCTACCCTCGGCGTCAGGTTGTGCGACGCAGGGAACACGTCGGATATTTCCGCCGGGATGATTCCGAGGTACGGGTTGTATGTCGCAATTTGCGCGTCCGGGAATTTCTTGGCAAGCGCCTTGAAGCCTCTCGTCGCGTAAAAGGGATGGACCTCGCCTTCGGGGAACATGACCAGCTTTTTCTTGGCCGTTGTAAACCTTGAGACGGCCTGCCGAAAGCGCCTCGCCTCCGGCCTGTGCTGGTCCACAGGATCAAAGAAAAAGATCGCCTTTTCCTTGAAAAGCGGCGTGCCGTCAGCGATAAAGTCAAATTCTGCTCCTCCAAGCAGCTGCACCGCCTCCAAGAGCTTGGGGTGCGCCCTTGCCTTTTGCATCACGTACTCCCACAGCCGGCCGTCCATTATAGCCTGCTTCGTCATGTCGACCTCTGCCTTTAGCACATGCAGGTTGTGCTTGGCAACCTCTATCATGCGCTGATCCTTTTGCATGGCGCGCAGCTCCTTGAGGGTGTACGACGAGCAGACAGGGCACTGGCAGGGCAAGTACGTCATCTCTTCCATTCGCGCCGTGCCGTTTGCGTGCATGTACCTGCCATCCTTGGCGTACAGCATGTACGACGCCGAGTCAAACGTGTCGCAGCCAAGCGCAATCGCAAGCGGGATGGTAAGCGGGTGGCCCGCGCCAAACAGGTGCACAGGTTTTGCCGGTATCGCCTTTTTCGCCCTTGCAATCATGCGCGCAAGCGTCGCAAACTCGTATGCCTCCATCAGTTCGACCGGGCTTCCAAGCGCCATGAACTGAAACCCCATGCCGTCAAGGGCTTGCGCCGAATGCTCTACCAGATCAAAGTGCTCGGCGCCCTGCACAGGGCCGACCCACACCGCGTCCGTGTCGCCGACGACGTCCAGCGTCTGCTTGCAGTTTTCAAGCGTAATCCTGACGTACTCCTTTGCCTGCCCGTACGGAAGGCCATAACCGGTGGGCTTGTCGAGCGGTATTGGGATGTCGCTTTTGATGTCTTTTTCAAACTGCGCCATCGTAGCCGGCTCTACCTCCACTGACCCGTACTCTAACACCTGGTAGCCGCCAGAGTCGGTCATCACCGAGCCGTCAAAGCCGATGATGTCGTGGATTCCGCGCTTTCTCGCCTCGTCGCCGTAGTGCTTTAGCGTGATGTACGCGTTTGTAATCACGAGCGTAAAGCCCATGTTTTTTAGAAACTGCGGGCTGATTGTCTGCCTTACCGGGTGGACCACAGGGACGAATGCCGGCGTCTCCACCTCGCCGTGGGGAGTCGAGAGCCTGCCTATCCTTGCCGCAAGATCCGTATAGCGGACCTCGAATACCACTACTTCTTTGTCTCCTTCATAAACGAGTCAAAGATGGACCTGACTCTGTCGGCAGAGAGGCCCGAGCCTTCCTCTACGCCTGACTGCGTCACCTTTATCTTGTCCATGACGATGATTGCGCCGACGTCCTCGCGGATCTTGACGAGGCCGGGAAACGCCCTTTCCAGCCTCTCTGCAAGCGCCTTAAAGTCAAATGGCTTTTCCATCAGGCGGACCTCCTTGACGAACGCACCGTTCAGGATGACCTTCAGAATGCCGTGGCCCTCGACGTTGTCAAGGACGATGTCGAGCTTGTCGTCGAGGCCGGCAAGCGTCCCGTTGTAAACCTTGCTATCTGAAGTCTCTACCGCCACCTTTTTGCCGATGAATTGAAGCGTTTCTTCGCCAAATTTTCTTGTAACAACAGCTGCCATGCCTTTCTCAATTGCTCGGTTGTATATATACGAATTTTTAGGCCAGAAGCGTTTCCAGCCGGCCAAAAGCGCCATGCCAGAGCTCCTTGACGCGTACAACATCTGCGGCGTTGGCGAGCTTGTTCTGCTGCACAGCAACCATGCTCTTTTTGTCGCCCTTGGCGTAAAAGTTGGCCTCTACGCTGGTTCCGTCCGGCCACGTAATCCTCATCGATTTGTCTTCTGTCGCCTTTCTGACTATGATCTTTTCGTCAAGCCATTTTTTGCGCAACTTTTCATCGGCCCAGTAGCCGTAAAGGACACTGATCGGAACTACGAATGTCCTGCTTGCGCTTGCAGAGTAGCCGTCGGCTTTCTGGTGTACCTGGCGCAGTCCACGCTCCTGCTCGTACGTCACTGTTATCATCTGTGCCCACCAACCCGACACACCTGTGCTGTCAAGGTATTCTGCTATCTCCTTGTGACTCTTGTCCTTTGCACTAGCCTTGTCGAGGAGCGAGAACCACTGCTTCCAGTCCTTTCCCGTCCTTGCCTTGACTGCCTCGTCGCTTATGCGGCTTTTAGTAGGCAAAGAACTTTTGCACCTCTTCCTCCGATACCACGGCAAGCCAGTCCACCGAGCCGGAGCGCCGGGGCTTTTCCTTTTTCAGAGTCGCGATTATTTCCTCCGCAGTCTGCTCCGGCGTCTTACCCGTCGTGTCAAACTCGGCCACCCTGCGCTTGCCAAACGCCTTTATCGAATCGTAGAGTGAGATGCCAAGTATCTCGGCCGAGACGTTTTCATTGACTTTTTCTCGTACGTATTTGCGCTCAAGTAGCGTCTCTTCCAGCCTTGGAGGCGACCTGCGAAGCACTGCCACCATGTCTATTCCTGCCGGTTTAATGACGTACGGCGCAAGGTGGCCCACTATTACAAAACTGCCCTTCTTTTTTTTCAGGATGCTTGCAACCAGCTTGCCAGCCTTTTTCGTGTCGACTTCAATCCCCTTGCCGGTGCTTTCCAGCACAGCGCCATTGTCCAGCGCGACTTTGTTGATGTCGACTATTTCCGCTTGCAGCTCCTTGGCAACAATCCTGGCGCTTGTATGCTTGCCCACGCCGGGATTCCCAGTGATGACCAACCTGACTGCTTTTTTCAACCAGCTGCTGTTGTACGCCCTGTGCTATTCTGCCTTTCGCTCGTGCTGCTAGGTTTATCCGACGGCATGTTACAGTAACTACACATGCGCACCTGCGAGTCCTGCGGGCGTGTACTGTTCTACTCGCTTAATTTCCTCTTTTCAAAGACGGTGTGCAACGAGTGTTACCTGAAGATGAAGGAAAGAGAACAGGAAAAAAACAAGCATCGCTACTGAATGCTTCCGCACTTGTTGCAGAATTTCGCGTTCGCCTTGAGCCTTTGCCCGCAGCTCACGCAGAACTTGCTCTCTGGCTCTAGCGTCTCGCGGTTTAGAGGCGTCAGCTGCGGCGGAGTCGAATGCTCGGCACTTGTTGCCGCAGCCGGCATGTCGCCGTACATGTCCGCAACGGCACCCGTCGGCCTGAACGTGTCGTTCACGTCCGGCGCAACCTCAAAGTCGCTTTTCTCTCCCTTTTCCTCGACGTACACCATGAGGCGGGGCACCTGCCCCTTGCCGGGCGCGTTCACCTGCTCGCCGAGCCACAGCGCAAATTTCTTGAGCGTCATCTCGGGCGTGGAGAACGTGAGCGAGTGCGTCGACATGTACTCGTCGGTTGCAGACCTGCCATTGAAGACCTTGGCCATAAGTGGTTTTCCGCAAAGTCTCTATTAATATTATTGTGATTTGCCGCACTTGCTGCAGAACTTGGCGTGCTGCGGTATCGACGCTCCGCAGAAAACGCAGTTTTTCGTGCCGGCGGCCTTGGGCCTTGGAAGCTCGATGTCGACCGGCTTGAAAGTAGGCTCGCTCTGAGGCGACGGGAGAGTGTAGCCCGCCGACGGACCTGCAGACCCTCCGGCGTTCACAAAGCCTCCTATGCCAAACCCTGCCTGCTGCGGCGGGCCGGTGGTCGCGACTCCGCCGGTCGGGCTCTTTAGCGATGTGCCCTTGTCCATCGCGCCCTTGATCTCAAATATCACTCGGATGGCAAGAAAGTTCATCGCCGAAGTGGCGACAAGGTAGTCGCCTATCCTTGCAAAATACTCTTTTTCGCTCATCTTGCCCTGCTTGTACAGCTGTGTGGCGTCGATGAATGCCTCGTACATGCTCTGCGTGTCGTTTGACAGCTGCTTTAGCTTCTCCGCAAGGCCGCCAAGCGTGTCGACGCCAAAAGACATTAGAAAAAGAAAGAGTTGCGGGACTTAAAAACGATTCCCGCTCAGTAGCTGCTGCGGCCGTACCCGCTGCGTCTGTTGCCGCCATAGCCGCCCCGGCGCTGCCCATAACCTCCACCGCCGCGCCTTCCGCCGCCATAGCCGCCTCCGCGGTTGCCACCGTAGCCTCTATTGCCACCATAGCCGCCTCCGCCGTAACCGCCACCACCGTATCCTCCGCCGCCATAGCCGCGGCTTCCATAACCTCCACCGCCGCCGTACGACTGCCTGCCGCGGTATCCTCCGCCTCCGTACGAGCGTGGCTGCGCAACAGGTACTGCGATGCCTAGCTCGTCGTTGAGCTTGCGTATTGGAAGCGTGGTCTGCGCAAGTATGCGATCCATGTCGGCTGTCCTCTCTGCTGACACGAGCGAGATGGCCTTGCCCTCTCCGCCAGCCCTTGCCGTCCTTCCTATCCTGTGGAAGTATACGTTGGGGTCGTCAGGGATGTCGTAGTTTATGACGTTTCCGACTGCCGGCACGTCGATTCCCCTTGCTGCAATGTCAGTCGCCACGAGTATGTCCTCTGTTCCCTTGCGGAACTTGAACATAGCCTGGTCGCGCTGCCTCTGCGTGAGGTCGCCGTGGATGGCAATTGCGGAAAAGCCGTCTCTCTTTAGCTGGTGCGCTACTCTGTCTGCGCGCTGCTTTGTAGCGGCAAACACGATTGTCTGAGCCTTGGCGTCCCTGTTCTTTTTGATAAAGTCGCAGAGGTGCCTGAACTTTTCACGCTCCTCCACCACCAGGTACGACTGCTCTATCGTGTCGAGAGTCACTTCCTCCTCGTTGAGCCGGACGTGCTCTATCTCCTTCATGTACTCCTCTGCCAGTCTTAGGATCTCTGGCGGCATCGTCGCCGAAAAGAGGCATGTCTGCCTGTCCTCGTTGACGTAGAACAGGATGAACTTGATGTCGTCAATGAATCCCATGTCAAGCATCCTGTCAGCCTCGTCCATAACGACAAACTTGACGTCGTCAAGGATTATCGAGCCCTGCTTTATGTGGTCGATAAGCCTGCCGGGCGTCGCTACTACTATCTGCACGCCCCTCTGCAATTTCTCGTTCTGGATGTTTATGCTCTGTCCGCCGTAGATGGCTACGGCCCTTATTCCCGTGTACTTGGCCAACCGGCTAATCTCTGTAGTTACCTGGACCGCCAATTCTCTTGTCGGCACAAGCACCAGCGCCTGGACGGGGCCCTCGTTGCTTACGCGGGCCAATATGGGCAGTCCAAATGCTGCCGTCTTGCCGGTTCCTGTGTGCGCCTGCCCTATGACATCCTTACCCTGTAAAACAAGGGGTATAGCTGCCTCCTGTATAGGAAACGGCGCCTCAAATCCATTCTCGCTGAGCGCCTTGTTTAATTCTGCGCTCAGACCCAATTCTGCAAACGTCTTCGTCATTTTCAATTCTTCACTTTGTTCTCTTTTTTCGTTGTGTTCGTGTGTTTTTTTGACACAAAAGTCGCACGGACGTTTCCGTTTTAAACCGTAAAACCTTTGTCTACCATTTGTTGCCGCTGACAAGGATATAAGGTTAGCTAAGTACCGTTGTGTGCCCTTAACAGCGGCTTTAACGCTTTAGTAGCGCCTCATGCCTGTACCTGTATAATATGTACATGTCTGCCGGGCAGAGTAGCAACCATGAGACAGTCGCCCTGGCGGTGAATAAAAGGACGATGAATGTCAGTGGGGACTATGCGGCAGGCAAGGGGAAGTAAATGAACAAGACAATCTGTCCCGTGTGCGGAAAGGCGATTGCGCATCCTGCAAAAGTGAAAGAAACGCTTGACAGGCTGGACTATGCCTTTGATTCCTTGGATTGCGCGCTCTTGTTCAAAAAGTTCACGAGCCTGTACGGCAAAGAGTTTTTCGCTAGGGCTTAGCTAGCTAACTAGCTGGCTGGCAAAAGCCTCGCCGGCATGTCGGGGTTGCCAAAACCCGTGGACGACGCTGAGTACACCCTTATCGCCTGCCCGTGCTTTATCGTGAATTTCGCACTCACCAGCTTTATCATCGCCCTGTACTCGTCCTTCAGGTTCACCAGCTGCTCCGCAAGGCTGTCTGCCAGGAGCACATGCCCGTCGTCGCCAATATCCATCACCCTGCGCGCAAGGACGATGCCAGGGCCCCACACATTCTGGTTGCCATTGATGTCAGACACTACGAATACGGGCCCCGCGCCCAGCCCAATCCTGACGCCGATGGCCTCGCCGGCTCCTGCACTCTTGTTGAAAGCGCCCAGCTTGCGGTGCAGCTGCATGCTCAACTGCAGGGGGAGCTCGGGGTTTGTCAGAAATCCGATGGCCATGCCGTCGCCTGTGGGGAGGATTATCCGCTTGTCCTTTGGCATCTTGGCGACAGCGTCGCAGGAGCCGATGAGCCTGTTGAGGTTCTCTATCTTTTTGATCTGCTTTTCAACCGACAGCGAGGGATCGGAAAGCCCGACGATGTCTATAAAGAAAAAGCTGGCGTTTATCACGCCGGCTGGAATGGCATAGACTACGCTTGCGCCGTAGATGTCGCTCAGCTTTCTGTACGTTTCCAGGCAGTGCGGATGGAACGGGGCGTCCGAATCGTAGGCGACCTTGCCGGCGATAGGCTTGTCGCACAGCTTGCACCTTGGCTCTGTCTGTTCATTCTCTTTCTGTCCGAAAACAAGAGCACCGTCTTGCGCTATAGAGAACCTTGCCCACGCCGGGTTGTGGTATGCTCCCCTGACCGCAAGCAGCCGCAGGCTCCTTGCAAGCCCTTCTCCGTCGTCCTCCAGCTTTAGCTGGAGCGTGCCGTCCAGGAGCGACGCGGCGGTGTCGTAAAGGTCCCTTGCCGGAGGGGTCGTGAGCGTGATAACTGCCATTGCGCCGGAGCTCCTCAAGGCGCCGGCGAGCCCGGCGACTATCTCCAGCACCTCCCGTTCTGAAAAATAAGGGAGGAGATGGGTTATGGAATCAACGGCAACTTTTGCCGGCGCGCCGGCAGAAACAATGGCCCCACACACCTGCTCCAGAAGCGTCGCCGCCCTGCCAGCGTCTATGTCTTTTTTTCCGCTCCTAAAGGGAGCGGTGGGCGCAACGAATACTATTGCCTCCTGGCTCCCGGGCAGCTTTTTGAACCTCTCATTGGAAAGGAGCGGATCAAAACTGACATACGCGCAGCGCTTCCCTTCCGCGGCCCCGTCGCGCAGAAACTGCATACAGTACATGGTCTTGCCCGAGCCGGCAGGTCCGGCAAGCAAGAAAGCTCCTTTTGGGAGCGCGCCTCTGAAAACGTGGCGCAGGCCGGGAATCAGTTCTCCATTATCATCATCATGCGCGGTTTTTACCAAACGCCGTGTGCCCTCGACATGAGTAGAAATCAAAGCGCCAGCCTTAAACTTTGATCTGCACCGCCTCGATGAGCCTTTCCACCTGCCTTGTGAACGGGTGGCCCGGCTGCACGAGGGCAGTCAGGAACTCTTTTCTGTTGAACTGTATGTCGCAGTAGCACGGTATCGAAGAAATCACTTCCATGCCAGTCTTGCCGGCAAGCGCGCCGGCAATATCCTCACTTTCTATCGTCATTCCGCCTCCTGTGCTCCCAGCAAAGTGGGCATCGGGCACGCAATAGCCTGCCACCCTGTTCAGGAGCAGGAACGACCTTGTGCCGTACTTTGTCAGCGAGCTGTAAATCTCGGACGCGAGCTTGTTCGTGCCCTCGATGTCGATGTCACCCATCTTCAGGGTGAGAAAGAGCGCGTCGGCCACTGCGAGCGCGTTGATAGACCAGTACCGAATGCCGGGACTGGTGTCGATTATGATATAGTCTGGGCTATAGTTTGAGATGAGCTGCTCGCGCAACAGTATGAACCGGCGCAGCTGCGACTTTGACGATTCCGCCGTGCTGCTGTCCAGCTTGTAGACCTCCTCTTTTTTCATGTTGCAAAAGCCGATCCACAGCCTGCCGCCGTCCTTTACGTTTCTGTCGCTGTCGTATTTCCGGACGGTATCCGTGACATCGGTCATGACCTCTTCCACCGCGGCGTCGCCAAGGAGGTAGTCGTTGAGCCACTTTTCCGGCTCGCTCTCAAAATAGGTGTAGAGGCTTGGAGCATAGACGTCGAGGTCAAGGAGCGCCACCTTGGAGCCTTTTTTTGTCAAAAGAGCCGCGCAGTTTGCCGCAATCGTCGTCTTGCCAGTGCCTCCCTTGTAGGAATGAAAGGCGACGCACTTGGTCATGGCGTCTATGCGTCAGGCTATCATATAGCAATTTCCCGTTTTCAAGTTTAAATCCTCTTGCCTTGTACGCCAAGGTGGTGCATATGGCCGACCCGGACGCCCGGCGCCTCTTGTGGTTCCTCTTTGCCGGCTCCCGGGGCGGCGAGAACCGGATAAGGATAATCAGCCTCCTCAAAGAAAGGCCATATAACACGAACCAGCTTGCGGAGGCGATGGGCCTCGACTACAAGGCCATCCAGCACCACATCCACGTGCTTGAAAAGAACAACATGGTGACAAAGGCGGGTGAAAAGTACGGTGTGCTGTACTTCATATCGCCGTACCTGGAACACAACATCGCCGCGTTTGACGAGGTAATGGCCGCGATTGAAAAAAGATCTGGAAAAAAGTAAATAAGATGAATCAACTGCGCTTCATTGTAGTACCTTGGTGATGCTGATGGACGTCAGCGCGGCCGTGAGCCTGGTAAACATTGGGATACTGGCCGTGCTGCTTGCACTGTACGGGCGCATATACCTCAACACGAGGGCGGTGTTCACGCTCGGCCTCCTGTTCTTTGCAGGTATGCTAGTCCTCCACAACGCCATAGCCGTCTACGCGTACTTTGCCATGGCCCCTCTCTACGCTGAGCCTCTGTTGCCGTATTTTGCAGGCGTGCACATTGCAGAGCTTGCAGGCGTCGCCACCCTGCTAAAGGTCACAGTCAGGCCGTTCTGACTAGAATAATCTGGTGGAGATCTGGAAAAAAGTATATCAGCAAAAACTGCCAAGCACCGCATAGATGGTAGAGACAGGAGTCTTGGTGTCCGCGCTTGCCGGCGCGGGGTCATTCTTTTCGCCGTGCATACTGCCCATACTGCCGGCGTTCATCTCGTACCTGTCCGGCTCGACGCTCTCGGAAGTGCAGAACCAGAACCAGAACCAAGGACAACAGTCAGCAGCCGGCGCGGGATCGTCAATCACGCTCAAGCGCTCGACGCGCCTCAACATTTTCCTCAACACCGTGTATTTCGTGTTGGGCTTTTCGCTCGTGTTTGCTGTGCTCGGCGTGATATTCAACTCTGTGCTGGCAGGAGTCGGCACCGGCTTTCAGGGCACGCTGCAGACCGTCGGCGGCATAGTCATCATGGCCTTTGGAGCCTACCTGATACTCTCCACGAGATTTGCGAGGCTCAACTTTGAAAAGCGCATGACAAACCTTCCAAGATTCAAGACGAGCTACATCACGTCGTTCGTCTTTGGCGCCGCGTTTGCGTCTGGCTGGACGCCGTGCGTCGGGCCTATCCTCGGAAGCACGCTTGCCCTTGCCGCGACTTCGCCGGGAGCCGCGTACAACTCGCTCATTGCATACTCTCTCGGCCTTGGCGTGCCGTTTCTGATAACGGGCGCGTTCTTTTCGCAGGCGACAGGCATAATCCGCAGGATGGTCAAGCACCTAAAGTATTTCAACCCTATAATGGGGGGCATCCTCATCCTGCTGGGCATACTCGTGTTCACTAACCAGCTGGCGACTCTTGCCAACTTTCCACTTGCAGACCAGATAATCAACATGGAAAGGGGAATAGGTTGAGAATAATAATATGAACAGGGACAACGCAAGCGCCCTTGCCGTCGGAGTCGCAGTAGTGGTACTCATCGCCGGCTTTGGGTTTTACTTCAACAACCCCGCGCTGAACAACAAGGCGCCGGCAGGCCAGAGCGGAACAATAATCCCGGCGGCTGCCAACAGCACTACTCTCACTGCAAAACCGCATATTGACAAATCACAATTCAAGCAGGCGCCAGAGTTCGTCGGCATCTCCAACTACATCAACTCGCCGCAGCCGTTCAAGCTTGCCGACCTGAAGGGCAAGGTGGTGCTAGTCGATTTCTGGACGTACAGCTGCATCAACTGCATCCGCACGATCCCGTACCTGAACGCGTGGTACGAAAAGTACGCCGACCAGGGTCTGGTCATCGTAGGCGTCAGCACGCCCGAGTTTGACTTTGAAAAGAGCCCGCAAAACGTCCAGGCCGCGGTTGAAAAGTTTGGGATAAAGTACCCTGTGGTGCAGGACAACGACCACGGCACTTGGAACGCCTACCAGAACCGCTACTGGCCGCACAAGTACCTCGTGGACGACGAGGGGTTCATCCGCTACGACCACATCGGCGAGGGCAACTACGCCGAGACCGAGAAGGTTATCCAATCATTGCTGCAGGAGCGAGCGGCGGACCTTGGCCAGAACGCGACCATAGACACGTCATCGACGGCCAAGCCGGAGAACGCGCAGAGCGTCGACTTTGGCCGGATAAACACGCCCGAGCTCTACTTTGGCTACCAGTACGCCCGGGAGAACCTTGGAAACCCAGAGGGCTTTGATCCCGGCAAGATCGTGAAATACGCGCTGCCCGGAGACATCAGGCCAAACGCCATCTACCTTTCCGGCGACTGGCTCAACAACGCGGACAGCATGGAGCTGAAAAGCCACACGGGCAAGATAGTGCTAGACTATTCCGCAAAATCAGTCAACATCGTCGCCGGCGGGACCGGCAAGGTGCACATATCGGAAGACGGCCACGAAGTGGGAGCCGACCGGGGCGCCGACGTAAACAAAGACGGCACGGCTGACATCAACGGCCAGCGCCTCTACAGCCTTGCGACGCACGGGGGATACGCCGACCGAACCCTTACAATAGACGTGACGGGAGAGGGGTTCAAGATCTACACCTTTACCTTCGGGTAAGAGGAAAAGGAGGAAAGCTTGTTCCGCCCACAAGAAAACTCTTCGTTTTATGTAAAATTGGTACTATGACATTCGATACCGTCAAATGGCATCAAATGGTCATGCCTGCCAAAGACAAGCGCGCTCCTTAATTCCAGCTTTGCCTGCTAGACAGCAAAAGGGGAGAGAATGGAAGCTTTCCCGAGCATCCCGTTCTCCCTCCGCGGCGTCGAAAACCATGTATGTGTGTTGCCGACGCCGCGACTCTCCCCTTTGAAAAATTAATGCCGTTCTGTAACGCTTTGGCAACCTTTTTGTGAACTACTCTTGCTGCTTGTTAAAGCCAAAGTAGCAGGCGTGGCACAACTCCTTGCCGTATATCACGCCCGAGTTGCCGCACTTTACGCAGACCTTCTCGTGGTCGACGGTCGAGTCCAGAGACTTGGCCTTTTGCAAGCACTTGCCGCATATCGGTGCGTCTAGGTTGTAGCTGGAGAGAAAGCCTGCACCACATTGCGTGCATTTCAGGCTGTACATCTTGCCTTTTGGCTTCCAGCGGTTGAACAATCCCACAGGAACTTTTCTATACAATTCCGAATAATCAATCTTGCTGTTCAATGTTATCCATGTCCCGGCATGGACTAGAATGGCATTTCGCCACCTGTCTGCGCATACACGAGATGCGGCATATATGCTGTGGAAAAGCCGTATCCGTATCTCGTTAATATCATGTCGTCCTAATTTTGCCATGTATGTCCCAAATAACATGATGATGCGTCTTGCCTTTGTATTTCTCGTCGCTGTCAGCATGGTTGCCATAGCAGCCGAGTCCCGGTATGCGTGGGGGCAGCAAGATCCCTCAAGGCCAAAGGAGCCTCTGCCGGCCAGCGCCGTAGAGAACATGGTCGTAATATCAAAAGGAGCAGCGGACAAGACGGCAAAGCACCCTATCGTTCCAGATCCGATAACCGTCAAGAGTGGTTCAAAAATAACCTTCGTCAACAACGATAACGCTACCCACACCGCGGTGCAGGGCTCTCCCGAGGAGGGGCCAACGGGATTTGATTCCGGCGTCATTGCCGCCGGAAAGAACGCCACCGTCACGGTGAAGGGGCAACCAAACCAGGCCATCCCGTACTTTTGCAAAATCCATCCGTGGTTGATAGGAACGATCCAGATAGCCTCAAACAATAGCGGTGGCGGCGGCAGCGGCAGCGCTACCAGCAATGCGACTGGAAATGGTTCCCAGACGACAACGTTCACAATAGGAGGGACAATCGCGTCATGGGCGGCTGGATCTAACATCACCAGCAACACGGTCTCGCCGGAGCTCCTCTCGGGAAGGTGGAGCCTCCAAGTCATAAACGGCACTGCCAAGTCGTTTGACGCGAACATCACTATGGTCAACGCTAACGGCTCTGATTTTCACACCCACCGATTGTCCAATTTCAAAGTTACACAGCCGTCCCTTCCGACAACTTTGACCCATAACCAGACGGGATCAAAAGTGGCTCCTACGCTGGAGATAACAAGCGCCAACTCCTCTCTTTCAATTCCGGGAAGGATGGACATCTCAATAGACGGCAACAAGACCTGGACGAATGTCTCTGTCAGCGTGATGGTAAACCAGCTGCATTCCCTATACATCGCCACCAATGAAGGCACGACGGGCAACCACTTTACCGAAGGGCATTTCCCGCCTGGCATCTACGGCGTAGTGGATTCGCTCAAGGACAAGGACGGCAAAGAGCTCTTCCAGAATGGCAAGGTCAACCTGCCGGCAGGCTAGCCTGCCGGAGGTCCGCCCACTCTTCTTCTTTTTTTACTGGCCTGCATATACACGCATTTGCGCAAAGAAAAAACAAAACACCTGTCATGAAAAAATTTTGTCGCCAAAATATAGCTGCTAGCTGGCGCACTGTGCCCTTTCACCTTCAACAACCCATTAGGAAAAACATGAAAGTCTAGTCGAGAACTATTGTTAGTTTTTTTGCCGCCACAAAAATATGTATCATCATACATAACTACAGGGCAGTGACGGGACCGGAGCGAAAAGCGGAGGTCAGGGAGCCGGCACTATGCCATGAAAAGCACCGGCTGCCTGATCCGTTATTCTGGGGCACGAAGGCATATGTGCGTGTGTGGAACTAACAAAGCCTTCTGCATCGTCTTCGGCTGCATAAAATAAAAGAGTCAGGAGTACATTGCAATAATATGATTATCTAGCACGAACAGCAAAAGTTTGCAGATTCGTGCTAGCCAATCAAAATGCAATCGTTGCAGAGCTAGATTATGCCGAACAGAAACTTTAGGAGAAGCACGATAAGGATTATCGCGACAAGCGCGGACACGATTTGCCAAAGCATTGAACTATCTTGCACCCTAAATTACTAATGAGTTGCGTTATGTCGCGCTATAACTGCACGAAAAACGTATTACTGTGCATCTTTTGTCCTAATTCGGAAAAGCTGGCGTCGATTTCCGACGCCCTTATGACGGCATTTCGTACCCTGCATCTGGCAAACACTCGTCGCAGTACTTTTGGACCAGCAGGCAGTTTTCAAGCTGGAAGAACGCCTCTGTTGTCGCTTTTCTGTCGCAAAATGAGCATTTTGTGGGAAGCCTGTACTTGTCGGGCTGAGCCGGCCTTGTTTCAAATGGTCTGATCATGTTTTATGTTAAGGTTGTATTGATAAAAAGGAACGTGAGTACAATGCACTTTTCCGGTGAGAGCTGCTACAAATAATTGCAAAGTAGTACGCCGGGGCCTTTTGTACGATAATGCAAAACGTTGGAGAAGAAGGAGCACTCTTCCCTCGCCCATCCGAACGATCAATCGAGCAGACTATTGCCACTATACACACATGTTATGTGCTATTGCGCTTATTTTTCATTGGGTATGAATATTACGATCGAGCTGTCTGTAGCCTCCACCTTTAGAGGGTAGCCTATCGAGTTGATGACCCTTTCGTAATAGGCTTTAGAATAAATCGACCAGTTTGCGCCCATGTCGTGCTGGAGTACGATTTTCTTTCCTTCGGGTTCCTCAAATTCGCGGAAATTGAACCCTGCCCTCTTTGACCTGTCTTTCACCACGCTTATGAACGAGTCCAGATCAAGAGACCCTTTCATGAGAAGCAGCATGTCCTTGTACGCGTCCGCAGTTTTTGTTGCTATTCTGTCGAGCGTCTGCTCGTCAAGAGCGTCGATGGCTTCTCTGACGACCTCTTTCTGGAACACTCCAAAACCTGCCTTCACTGCTATGCTTTCCCAATCGACGTAGCTTCTCAGCACATTGTTGACAAGCGTATTAAGACTCGTGCCCTCCTCCTGGGATAACTGCCGCAGGGCAAGCAAAATATCTCCTGATATCCGAAAAGTGATGCTTTCGTTTTCGAGTTTGGCCGACATTTATTATGTTAGTAGTCTGGTTTCCGACTATTAATCAGTTTCACTCTATGCACGAATATTAGTTCAGTGAAAGAATTCTATAACATTCTAGACTGAAATTAGGTTACAATCTGCTGATAGGTACTTCTATACGAACATACATACGCATCACGTACGGTTTGTTTTTAACAAAATCCGGCCTTGAGCCTCTAGAATGCGTGTGTAAGCAATCCGGCCAAAAAGACTCTCCCTCTGCAACCGTGGCATGAATGTGCTGTGTCTCTATCTCTCTATGTGTGTGCGTTTTACGGCACCTGCACGGTCGTATTGTGGTTGGCAGCTATCCAGCACTGTTCGTTATAGTCCAGCATCGGGCGCAGGTGCGGACAAATGACCGCAATTTTTAGATCGTTTTCCGCCCATTTGTCACAAGTATCGTTCCACCATTTCTCCACGTCGCCGCACTCTTCAAACTTTTCATTCTTGGATAGTTTATCTGCACAGTCCGCTACTACCAACGTCTCTTCGTTTCTTCCACCGGCGAGCCTTTTCCTTACCGACTGTTCTATGAGACCCTTGATGTCTTCAAACGGACTCAAGTTGCCTGCCAGCGCATTTTCATAGCATTGCTTCAAGCTAACTATCAGGAGGTTGCCTTGGCCAATGTTTTCTTCGTACTCAGGAACTGCCAAGGCCAGCTTGGCCAGATGCACCGGATCCTCCGCTTCAACGGAGGCATAGATGACAAGCTGACCCTTGTCTATTCCTTCATTAATGTAATGTGTTGCCATCTCGTCACGAGCTTGGTCGTTATCATAGAGTAGCATAACATGCGCGCCGGGATCCAGTTTAGTCAGGCGTAACACACGGAAAATTACCCAAGCAAACTAATGAATCTGCCGATGACACTAGCAACGAAGTTCTATTCGCCGCGTACCGGATCTGATAAGCAGAGTAGTACACGCTCAAAATGCACTGTTAGAGAAACCTAGAAAAAAATCATGCCTCTTTTATATCATAACTCCGCATAAAACGCGTTGACCACAACAAAAAACAACACGACAAATTCCGCTGAAGGATTTGACTCTGAAAAAACTGCAGAAGCCGTAAAGGAGGTCGCAAAGAAGATAAAAGATGTCTCTAGGGCCGTCAGTGACACAGTGGGCACTTTTACTGAAAGCGGTGCTATTACCGAAATCGCAGAAGCATCAAGGGATGCCGCAGTAGCGGCGAGAGATACGACGCGCAATGTAGCCAGCGCTGCAGAAGAGATACAGAAAAGTGGCGTGATAGGCGAGACTGCAAAGGCCATGGACGAAACGGTGAGCGAAGCTGCCAAGGCTGCCAGCGCAGCGAAAAAGACTCCCGGACAGTTTAAAAGGTCCGCGCCGAAAACGACAAGGGTGGCAAAGAAGGGGGCAAAGGCAGTAGCAAAGACAAGCAAAAAGGCCCAGATCACGGCAAGAAAAATGGCAAAGAAAGAGATCCCAAAATTAAAGAAAAATGTTCAGAAAATGACAAAACAGGCAAAGTCCGCTTCGAGAAAGGTGGGGGTCAAGCTAAAGCATACCGCAAGGAAAAAGAAAGCCCGGTGAACCAGTAATCAATAATTGATGGTCCCTCAGGCTCGCAATCTACATACGCCAAGCTGCCGCCATCCTCCTTGGCTGCAATTGACCTCCCATACACACGCGTGCGCATATCGATACGCTGATATATTATCCGCAGCCAGTGCTTCTCCATACACATGTCCGAGGCAAGCCAGCTCCTCGTCCGCAGGATAAAGGACGGGACAGTCATCGACCACATCGAGGGCGGCAAGGCGCTCCTCGTCCTTAGCGCCCTTGCGATAACGGGCAGGGAAGGAAACGTTGTGACCGTGGCTCTCAACGTGCCTTCAAGCAAGCACGGCAAGAAGGACATAATCAAGGTCGAGAACCGCTACCTTGAGACTAGCGAGACCAACAAGCTGGCCCTCATCGCGCCGAGGGCTACCATCAACATAATCAAGGACTACAAACTGGTGGAAAAGCGCAAGATACAGCTTCCAGATTCCATCTCTGGCATTTTCCGGTGCCCTAACCTGAAGTGCATAACAAACTCGGGCGAGGAGATAAAATCCAAGATAGACGTCATCGACAAGGAAAAGCTGGTGCTGAAATGCCGCTACTGTGCCCGCATAATCTCTGTCGATGAACTGGTGTTTTGAGAGGCCGCGGGCTTTTTTCCTGAAAGGAACCCCTCTGCTATACGCGGTCATCTCTAGCATACCCTCCACCCCCCCCCTCTCCCCGCGGTGTTCCATTGCTTTTATTGCACGCTAGGCTCTTTGCAATCAACACACATGCACGAATACCTGCCTGTCCAGAACCTTTCGTACAGGTCCTGTACCAACTGCAGCAAGAGGACTCCGCACACCTGCATAAGGTGCGGCAGCTGCTATTCTTGCCACCCAATGAGCAGGTCGGCTGGGACCCAGATGCTTCTTGTGGCCTAATGTTTACTCTCAAACAGAGGATAACTTTGCTGACCTGAAAGCGACCTTATCTTTACTATCCTGTTCTCCTTCTTCCACCCGTTGCCTTCTTTGCCCGGCTTTATCCTGTCGATTGCAAAATGAAAGCCGATGAGCGGGCCAAACGCCGCGACCGTGACTGCGGCAAGCGCATAGTTCTGCATGTACAGGAGGTACAGCGTTATGCCTGCACCTGTCATTATCTCTATCCACGTGCATGTGCACAGCTGCATCGCGACGCGTTTCAGGCTGATAGTGGCCACGGCGAAACTTCGGCCTTCGGCTATATGACCATTTTTCCAGATCTCTAAAAGTTCTCCCGGATGTACCTTGACAGCTTTTTTGCGTCGCGCTCGCTCACTCGTATATCGCCGGCAAACAGCGGCTTTTTGCCCTTTATGATGCTCGTCTTCACTGTTGTACCGGACAGCACCAGATCAAGCTCGGGCCCCTTCATCATCATGCTCTTTATCCCGTCGGCATGCAGCGAGTTGCCGTCGCTATTCATGCGTTTCGGGTTGACAAACTCGTTTTCCTGCCTGCTTATGCTGTCTTCAAGCATGAACATCAGCTTGTTGCCCGGCATCTTCTCGATGCCAAACACGTATTTCTCCAAGGCCTCGATCTCGATCTTGCTTCCCACCGGCTCCTTGTCCTCCCCGGCGCTTTCGGCAGTAGCGGCCGGCCTCCACACCATGCCCTGCCGGGCGACTTTGATGCTGGTCCTGTTCTCCAGTCCGGAGATTTGCAAATAATCGTCTATCGCCTTTTGCAGCTCCTCCGGGGGCAGCGGCCCTGCCGGCCCGCGGTGCCACTGGTTCTTGGCGTCTTCGAGGTCTTTTTCGCCGCTGTAATGCAGGATGTAGCAGTCCTTGGCATTCCACGCCTTGACCAAGTGGTACGCCTGCGTGACTGAAATCATGCCCGTAGAGGGGTGGTCGTTGTACGTCTCTGTGCCGAGCACCACGAGGTCAGAGCCCCACATCAGTTCTGCGTCGGCGTTCTGCAATTTGATAAAGTCCCATCCTGCCACGACCTTCCTGTCGCCTGCCCTGATGACGTAGATGAGCGAGCCGGGAAAACCCGGGCTGTCGCCGGCGTTGTCTGCCGCAAGCGGCACTATGGAAAACGGGCCTGCCTCAAACGGCTGGCCGGCAGCTACGGTCGCAAAGCGCGACCTGTCAATCTGGTGTTCTTTTGCAACTTGGTCCGCGCACTCGCTCGTGCAGAATATTTTTTTGCCGGGAAAAGAAGGTAGGTCGCTTACGTGCTCGCGCCTGCTATGCGTCAGCAGTATTGCGTCCGGCTCTTGCTTGTAGCCAAGGTCCGACGCACCCTTTTTCACGCTGTCGGCCACCCCGCCGCCGGCGTCGACCAGCAGGTGAAAACCTCCTGAAAAAACCGAGATCGAGGTGTGCGCCCCTCCTCCTTGTCCTCCTTCCCTGCTGCCGCTGTCAGGCAGCACCCCATTTATCCGCACGAAAAACGTGTCATTTCCACTATTCATGAGACAAATTACGCAACATCGTAAATAAGTTTAGCCGTCTCACGCGCCACTGCCGCTTTTTTGGGGCGCCCTTGCAAAGCGCTTGGCGAGCCTGATGCCAAAACCCATCGACACGAAAAGCGCGATCAGCGAAGCCGCAAGCGTGACTACGATCTCTGCCTGGAACACAAAGTGCGTTATCACCGCGACTGCAACCGCCGGCACCGCGATTATCACGGCAAGGAGCGTGCTCACCGCATACACCCTGCCGATTATGTTTGCCGGGTTCTTGCTGCTGTCGTCGTCGCCACTGCCGCCTGACACAGAGGAGAGCCACGTCCCAAATTAATTTAAGCCTTGCTTGCGGCAGAGAGCGCACCCGAGGACTAATATTGTCGCCTTCTCACTAATACCGAGCATGGAGCTTTCCGGAGTGGAATTGCGCTACCTCGTGAACGAGATAGGCGCTAGGGTGGCCTCCGGGCACTATATTTCGGCGGTAAACGCCGTGACAAAGGACTCGCTCCTCTTGCGCCTGCACCACCCGACACAGGAGGACATCATGTTAGTTTTGTCGGCAAGGGGCATCTGGGTTACGAAACTAAAGTTCAAGCCGGTGGAGGACAATTCGCTAGAGCGCGCCGCAATAGCAGAGCTGGAAAGGGCACGCGTAGAGTCGGTGGAGCAGGCCGGAAGCGAGCGCATCGCCACGCTGCGGCTGCGCCGGCTGGACGGGCAGGCGCGGATTGTGGTTTGCGAGTTCTTTGGCGACGGCAACATCATCATCTGCGACTCTGAAATGCAGATTCTTGCCATATTGCGGCCGATAGAGGTGCGCCACCGCACGCTCAAGGTTGGCCTCCGGTACGCTTTTCCTCCGCAGAGAGGAGTTGACGTCTTTGCGCTGTCACTTGAGCAGATGCTTGCGCTGCGAAACGAGGCGAAAAACCTTGACGTGCTGCGCTGGATAGGCAGGGGGCTTTCTATGCCCAAGAAATTCGTGGAGGAGGTTGCCAAGAGGGCAGGCATCGAGCCGCAAAGGCAGGCAGGGCAGCTGGCAGACGAGGAGGTGGGCAGGATATTTTCCACGATAAAGTCGCTCGTAGACGATGTCAGCGCCGGCAGGAACCACGAGCCGGTGGTCATCATGCAGGACGGAAAACCTGTAGACGCGCTGCCGATAATCACGGAGGAAGCCAAAAAGCTGGAAGCAAAAAAGGTGCCCACCTACATGGAGGCGCTTGACGAAGTGCTCAGCAACGAGATACTGGACATCGGCAAAAGCTCAAGGACGGTGGAAATCGACAGGCAGATTGCGGTCCTAGAGCATGACCTTGCGGAGCAGAACAAGGCCAAGGAGGAGGTGCTGCAAAAAGCGGCGGCTATACGCAAGCTCGCCGGCGAATTGATGGCGGTTTCATATTCTAATCCGGGCGACGACGCGATAAAGGGCGTGCTTGCGGCAAACTCGGCCGCAGTCGTCATAGAAAAGGGAATAAAGTACGTGCAGGTGGCCGGCGAAAACATCGAGGTCCAGCAGAACCTTGCAAAACTGAGTTCCATGCTCTTTGCCCGCGCAAAAGAGATGGAGCGGGGCAACGCCTCGATAGAGGAAGCCCGCGCAAAACTCCTTGCGCAGATTGAAAAGCTGCGCGGCCAGACCGCTGCCATCCACAAGAAAATGGTCGTGCAAAAGCAGGCCGCAAAGGAATGGTACGAGCGCTACCGATGGTTCGTGACTGGGGACGGCCTGCTTGCGATCGGAGGGCGCGACGCGTCGTCCAACTCGGCCCTCGTGCGCAAGCATCTGACGGAGGACGACATTGTCTTTCACGCCGAGGTGCACGGCTCGCCGTTTTTCATCGTGAAAAACGCCGCGGCGCCGGCAAGGGAGGGAAAGCTGGAGCAGTCGCTTGCGCAAGTCGCGCAGGCGACCGTGTCGTTTAGCAGGGCCTGGAAGGACGGCCTCTCTAGCGCCGACGCCTACTGGGTCTTTCCCGAGCAGATAAAGAAAGGGGCGCCCACGGGCCAGTTCCTGCCCAAGGGCTCGTTCGTTATAGAGGGCAAGAGAAGCTATGTCAAGGGAGTGGAGGTCCGCTTGGCAATCGGAATAGAGCTGGTGAGCGAAAGGCAGGCGCTCGTGTGCGGGCCGGAAGAAGCGGTGAAAAAGAGATCGCTGGTGTACGCCGTCCTCTTGCAGGGCGGGCTTGACCCGATGAGCGCTGCAAAAAAAGCCAAGGCGGCGCTCGTGTCTGCTGCCGCAGCGGACGATGGGAAGGAGGAAGAGCTTGCAGAGATGGTAAAGCGCATCAGCCTGGACGACTTTGTGCGCGCACTTCCCACGGGCCAATCAAAAATCTCGTTTGCAGCGAAGGGTGGCGGCAGTGCTGCTGGCGGCACCAGCAGCAAAAGTAATTAAAATGCCGCCGCACAACAGTTCACGTGGTAAAAAAGCCAGTCAGGGAGCACGCCGACGCAAACATGACTACGCGCGTGATTGTACGCGACATCATGAACAGTCCCGTCATCAGCGCATCCCCTCAAGACACCGTGCACGAAGTCGCGAAAAAGATGAAGGCAGAAAACATTGGCAGCATCATCATAATGGACAAAGACGACAAGCCGGTGGGGCTGGTAACCGACTATGACATCGTGACGCAGGCAGTCGCAAAAGACGCCAAGCCGAGCGCGATAAAGGTAGGTGACGTGATGCGGGACCTGCACACCATCGAAAGCCAGGAGGGCATCACCGAGGCCGCGCGCCTTCTGCGCAAGCACGGGATAAAGCGCCTGGGCGTGGTGTACAAGAACCGGCTGGTTGGGATAATTTCCGCTTCTGACGTTATCGCCGTTACCCCTGACCTGGTCGACGTCGTGTCGGAAAAGGCCGGGATTATAAGAGGCGAGCTTGGGAGGCCGGCGGGCAAGGTGTCCGGCTATTGCGACGAGTGCGGCGAGTGGTCCGACCTCTTGCAGTTCGACGAGGGCACTTTTGTCTGCGAAGTGTGCCGCGGCGAGGCTACGCCCCCCGAGTCTGCATGAAGTTCCTTGCGGACGCGATGCTTGGTAGCGTCGCCCGCAAGATGCGCATTTTCGGCTTTGACACGCTATACGTGCCGGACACAAGCGACAACGAGATACTGCGCCTTGCAGCCGAGCAGGGCAGGGTAATCCTCACGGCAGACAAGGAGCTTTTCAAGCGCATGATGAAGCAGGGCAGGCAGGGCGTGCTCGTGGAAGGTACAAGTGACCTTGAAGACATGGCGCACATTTTCGAAAAACTGGGCATCTCTGCGGACCTTTCCCGGATGGGCTCTAGGTGCACCTCATGCAACGGCGCTCTAGCCCAGAAAAGGCCGGAGGAGGTGGACGGGCTGGTGCCGGCGACCGTCCTTGCCCGGCACGAGGGGTTCTGGCAGTGCGCGGACTGCCGAAAGGTGTACTGGGACGGGGGCCACCTCGGGCGGATAAGGGCCTTTGCCAAGACCCTTGAGGACCGCCTGGCCGCAGCATCAAAAGGTTAAAATCACGAGGAACGGGCAGAGTCCTCAGTATGAGTTCGAATTCTGCCCTAGAGCGAACCATAAACAAAGTTTTATCTCAAAAAGAAACAGAGTTGATCTCGCAAGTTGATTCGGCTTACCAGGAATCGCTAAAGAACCTTGAGGCGTCAAGGAGCAAGCTTGACGCCGAGCGCGCAAGGATAATCGAGTCTGCCAAAAAGCAGGCCGAGAACCTAAAGCGCCAGATAGTGGGTTCTAGCAGGTTGTCGGCGCGCAACAAGGAGCTTCTCATGATAGAGACCGACGTCAACGAGGCATTTGAGCGCGCCAAGTCGTGGCTTGCGTCGTCTAGCAAGGACGAAAGCTACCGGTCACTTCTGGCCAAGTTAGTCGAGGAAAGCGTTCCCTCTGTTGGCTCTGATGAAGTAATAGTCGAATGCAACAAGAATGACGCCGAGCAGGTGAAAAAAATAGTCGCGGACCTATCGAAAAAGAACCCCCAGTTCAAGGTAAAGGTCTCAGACCAGCCGATAAGCGCAATAGGAGGCGTCCGGGTGAAATCGGCAGACGGCACGATGTCGTTTGACAACACGCTTGATTCGAGGATCGAGCGACTCAAACCTTTAATAAGGAAAAATATTGCACGAATGTTGAGAGGAGAGGCAGGAGAGGAATAATAGTATGGTAGCCAAAGGACGCATTGTGTGGGTTAGCGGTCCTGCAGTCAAGGCAGACGGCATGTCCGCGGCAAAGATGTACGAAACGGTCGAAGTAGGAGATTCAAAGCTCATCGGCGAAGTCATCAGGCTGACAGGCGACGTGGCATTCATCCAGGTATACGAGTCAACATCGGGGTTAAAGCCAGGCGAGCCGGTGGTCGGCACCGGGCAACCATTGTCCGTGCTCCTGGGCCCGGGCGTAATAGGCAAGATATACGACGGCATCCAGAGACCGCTTGACGAAATTGCAGCCAAATCGGGCGCGTTCATCGGCAGGGGAATACAGACAACTCCTGTCGACATGAAAAAGAAATATCATTTCAAGCCGGTGATGAAAAAGGGCGACGAAGTAGGCCCTGGCTTTATCCTTGGCACAGTCGAGGAGACGCCGCTTCTGGTAAACAAGATTCTGGTCCCGCCAGACCACGCCAAGGGCGCCAAGCTCACTGACATTGCTCAGGAAGGCGACTATGACATAGAGCACATCATCGCTACCACTGAAAAGGACGGCAAGACGGCGCAATTGAAAATGTACCACAAGTGGCCGGTACGCAAGCCAAGGCCTTATGCCGAGCGCTATGACCCGACCGTCCCGCTCGTGACAGGCCAGCGCATCATTGACACTTACTTTCCGATTGCAAAGGGCGGAACAGGCGCAATCCCGGGAGGCTTTGGCACGGGCAAGACCGTGACCCTGCACCAGATTGCCAAGTGGGCCGACTCTAAAGTCGTAGTCTACATCGGCTGCGGCGAGCGCGGAAACGAGATGACCGAAGTGCTCGTCGAGTTCCCGCACCTCATCGACCCGAGGTCAGGCAGGTCGCTCATGGAAAGGACCGTGCTTGTTGCCAATACCAGTAACATGCCTGTGGCGGCAAGAGAGGCGTCCATCTACACCGGCGTAACCATGGCAGAATACTATCGCGACATGGGCTATGATGTCGTGCTCGTGGCCGATTCTACGAGCAGGTGGGCAGAGGCGCTCCGTGAAATGTCGGGCCGCCTCGAAGAGATGCCGGCAGAGGAAGGCTATCCTTCATACTTGGCGTCAAGGCTTGCCGAGTTCTATGAAAGAGCAGGACGCGTGCGCGCCCTTGGCTCTCCCGACAGGGCAGGCTCTGTGACACTGGTAGGCGCAGTGTCGCCTTCAGGCGCAGACTTTACCGAGCCGGTGACGACACACACTATCAGGTTCATCAAGACCTTCTGGGCGCTTGACACGAGGCTTGCGTATTCAAGGCACTACCCATCCATCAACTGGATGCAGTCGTACTCTGGATACCTTGAGGACGTTGCAAAGTGGTGGAAGGAAAACGTGTCCGGCGACTGGTACGAGCTCCGTGGCGAGTCGTATCACATCCTGCAGAGGGAAGACACGCTGAAGGAAATCGTCAGGCTACTTGGGCCTGAAGCATTGCCGGACGAGGAAAAGCTGGTGCTCGAAGTGGCAAGGATGATAAAAATCGGCATCCTCCAGCAGAACTCGTTTGACAAGATAGACACCTACTGCAGTCCAGAGAAACAAGTCAAATTGGTAAAATTGATGGTCAAGTTCTTCAAGGAAGCACAAAAGGCGTTGAAAGCAGAAGTCTCACTTGCAGACATTCGTGCAATGCCGATAATCCCGCAGCTCTTGAAAGCCAAGTTCGACATACCCGAAGACCAGCTGTCAAAGCTGGCGGACCTAGACAAGGCCCTTGAGGAGGGCTTCCGCAAACTGGGAGGCGCAGCGACCAAGACAGAGGAGGTTAAAGTAGTTGCCTGAAACAGCATCTGGAATTGAATATACAAAGGTAGCAGAAATCAAGGGCCCGCTTATGGTCATCGACGGCATCACCAAGGCGTCCTTTGACGAGCTGGTTGAAATCGAGACGGCGGAAGGCGAGCGCAGGCTTGGCAAGGTCCTCGAAGTGGGCTTTGGCAAGGCTGTGGTCCAGGTCTTTGAGGGGACGACCGGCCTTACAGTATCAGGAACCAAGGCCAAGTTCCTCGGCAAGACCATGGAGATGCCCGTGTCGCAGGAGCTCCTAGGCAGGGTGTTTGACGGGCTAGGAAGGCCAAACGACGGCCTCCCAGAGCCAATCGCCGACAAGTTCCTCGACGTCAATGGCGAGCCGATGAACCCTGAACGCAGAGAATACCCAACGTCGTTCATCCAGACCGGCGTGTCGGTTATCGACGGTATGCTCACGCTCGTACGCGGACAAAAGCTGCCGATATTCTCAGGCTCTGGAATGCCACACAACATCCTTGCAGCGCAGATTGCGCGTCAGGCGTCAGTCGTAGGCACCAAGGAAGACTTTGCGGTCGTTTTCGCTGCAATCGGCGTGCAGTACTCGGAGGCACAATACTTTAAGCGCAGCCTCGAAGAGTCGGGCGCACTAAGACGTTCCGTATTGTTCCTGAACCTCGCAGACGATCCGGCAATCGAGCGCATCATCACGCCAAGAGTCGCGCTGACGGTAGCAGAGTACCTCGCGTTTGACCTTGGGATGCACGTGCTTGCGATACTGACGGACATGACCAACTATGCAGAGGCGCTGCGCGAAATTTCCGCGGCAAGGGAAGAAGTGCCCGGCAGAAAGGGCTACCCTGGCTACCTGTACACAGACCTTGCAAACAACTACGAGCGCGCAGGCAGGATAAAGGGCAAGAACGGTTCTGTCACACAGGTGCCGATCCTCTCGATGCCGGCAGACGACATCACGCACCCCATTCCCGACCTTACGGGATACATCACCGAGGGCCAGATAGTGCTTGGACGCGACCTTTTCAGAAAGGGCATCTACCCGCCGGTGAACGTGCTGTCGTCGCTTTCGAGGCTCATGAAGGACGGGGTTGGCGAGGGCAAGACGCGCGCCGACCACCCGGAGGTGGGAAACCAGATGTACGACCTCTACTCTAGGGCTCAGGAAGTGCGTGCGCTGGCAGAAATCGTCGGCCGCGCCGGCCTCACAGGCACTGACCTGAAATATCTAGATGCAGGCGACATGTTCGAGAACCACTTCTTAAAGCAGGCTGCAGACGAGAACAGGAACCTCGACGAGACGCTTGCCAGAGCATGGGAAGTGCTGTCGACGCTCCCAGAGGCAGAGCTGACCAAGATAAAGGAAAAGCACATCAAGGCGTACTACAAGGGCGGCAGCAAGTGACAACATGTCGTCAAGAAGGGTGACTGCAACAAAAATCGAGCTCATCAAGATAAGGCGCTCGATGCAGGTAGCCAAGATGGTGCACAAGATCCTCGACGACAAGCGCGAAGTGCTCCTGAAAAAGATAGACGAGATGATAGAGGAGGCCAACAAGGCCAGAGAAGACATCTGGTCGCCCCTCGGCGAGATTTATTCTGCAGTCTACAACGCGTACATGACGCTTGGCACCACCACACTGGAATCGATTTCAGACTCGACTCCGAGCGTGATGGAGACCGACGTCAACGTGCGCAGAATAGTCGACGTCAAGATACCGACCCTTACCGTGAAAACGCGCGAGGGAAGCCAGCACCTCTCTTACGGCTTTATTGAAACGAACGCGTCGGTCGACAAGGCGTCCAAACTGATAAAGAACGTGCTCCCGTCCGTGTGCAAGGCCGCAGAATACGAGAACGCGATATTCAGCCTTGCAAAGGAGCTAGAGCGCACGCAAAAGCTCATCAACGCGCTGGAATACATCATCATCCCGCAGTACCAGGAAGCAGTCTACTTCATCAAGGCGACGCTCGAAGAGCGCGAGCGGGAAGAGTTTGTCAGGATCAAGAAGGTTAAAGTAGTCCTTGACAGGAAAAAGCTGGCAGAGGCAGGGGCGACAACAAGCACATGAGCAATAATAATAACGACATTTCAAGCCACTTTGAAAAGGCCAAGGCGCAGCTAAAGTCCGAGCGCGACTCTCTGGAGCAAAAGATAAAGGAAGACATTGCCCAGAGCAAACGCAAGGCGCTGTCAAAGGTCTAGCAAAACCTCTTTCTTTTCCTACTTGTGTTTTCTTGTACCGTTTTTTGCATGTAAATTTTACATTATTGTTTATAGCACTCACACGTTAGTTATCATTAAATAGGGCTTTTCATGCCAAAGCCCTAATGATGCAACTGAAGGTAAGAGGCGCACTTTCACTTTTGACAATTCTCGCGGCAGTTGTGTTTGCAGGCATTGCGTTTGCAAGCCCGGCTGCCTATGCGCAGGAAGCAGGTGGAGCCGCTGCAGCCACGAGTGGCAACGCGTTCAAGTTCCTCGCTGCGGGTATAGCATTCGGTCTGGCAGCACTTGGTGCTGGCTTTGGTCTTGGCTTTGTGGGCGCGGCAGGTCTTGCGGCCATCAGCGAGAACCCAAAGATGCAGTCCAGCGTGTTCATTATCGTAGGTATGGTCGAGTCAATCGCCATCTACGGTATAGTCATGATGTTCATCATCCTCGGCCAGTAAGAGGAAGAACATCATCAGCTGCAGCCGACACACAAAAGTCGGACACGCGCACGCTCTCTCTTTTTCCTTTCCTTTTTCATTTTCAAACTCCAAACTCATATTTTCTACTATAACATCTGTTGTGTGTATTGCTTGCATCTCAGGGAAAGGATTTTAAAGAGATCGTCTTTTCTTCATGCTGAACTGTATCATGGGGCTAGCCAAGCTGAAAAAGGCAACAATAATCTTGCCGAGGATGGAAACGCAAGCTGCCGTCAGCAAGTTGGCCGAGCTTGAATGGTTCCACCCAATACAGGCTCCTTCTGCTTCCGAGCACATCAACCCGTACTACGACGACCTCCTCCTAAAGGCGCAAAAGCTCTACCAGGACATTGACGAAGTCATCAAGGCGCTCGGCATCCCCGCAGAGACGGGCGTGCTTGCGACAATGTTCAAGGGTGCGCCAAAGGGCAAGACCGACTACCAGGTCGACAACATCCAGGGTTTTATCGCCGACCTTGAGGACAGGGCCGCAAAAGAGCTGGAGGGCGCGCGCAAGATAATCGGCGAGCGCAGCATAGCGCAAAAGTCGCTTGAAGAATATTCAAACCTGAAGGCGCTCACCGAGAACGCGGCAAGCCTCAGCATGGACCTGGCGCGCCTTGGCACCCTTTCAAAATTCTACGCCGGCATCTATGTCATCGATTCTACCGACGAGGCCGAGATAAGAAAGAGCCTTGAAGACCTTGCAGTATACTCTACGAACTTGGGAGAGAAAAAGACGGCGCTCACCATAGTCGGCTCTGCAGAGGACTCGGAAAGGATTGCAAAGGTGATGCGCAGCTTTGGCATCAACCCGCTCCAGATACCGGCAAACATGCCCCAGAATCCCAACGTGGCTTTTTCTGAAGCCAGCGCCAAGGTCAAGGAGCTCGAAACCAAGGTAGAGCAGCTGGACAAAGAGATTGTAAAATTAAAAGCATCCATAGTCACAAAGGCACTTTCGCTGCGCGAGGCCGCCGGCGTGGCAAAGGATGTTCTTGAAACGACGAGAAAGCCGGGCGGGACGAAAAACTTTGCTATAATAGAGGGCTACATCCCGGCAGATATGGAAAGCAAGTTCAAGAAACTTGCCGGAAGCGACTATGTCTCTGTCGTCGAGGACACGGGCGTGACCATCGACCTCCAAGATGCCGGCAAGCCCACGATGCCGACCCTCCTTTACAACAAGGGATATTCCAAGAACTTTGAAGTAGTCACCGAGACGCAGGGCCTGCCGAGGTACGGCGAGACCGATCCTACAAAAATAATCTCCTTTGTCTGGCCGGTGTTTTACGGCCTGATGTTTGCGGACTTTGGGCACGGCATCCTGCTCTTTGGCCTCGGCATGTTGTTCCGGATACGCGGAAACGGCCGGCTAAAGATGTGGGGCACGCTGGTGGCGGCAAGCGGCCTTGCGGCGGCCGTCGGCGGCCTTGGTACGGGCGAGATGTTTGGGTTCCATTTCGCCAAGCTTGCAGTGCTTTCCGGCCTTGCCAACGCACTCCCGTTCATCGGCCTGCTGTCCGTGGCAGAACTGACGTTTGAACAAGTGGTAAAGATACTTTCCATATCAATAGCCATCGGCATAGCGCACCTGCTGATGGCGTTCATCCTCCGCCTCAGGGCGGACTGGCGCCTCGGCCACAAGCTGATGGTATACACGCACGACATACCTGCCATAATCCAGTACCTTGCGGTGGTCTCGCTCATACTGACTGCCATCGGCGCCCAGTACGACATCATCGGCATGTTCCTGTCAAACAAGACGTACGGGCCGATCCCCTGGATAAGCGATGTCTTTCCGTGGGTGACGGTAGGCATGGTGGCAAGGGCAGCGCCCCCAATCATCTTTGCCTGCATCGCAATCACAATCATAGGCGGCATGAAGGAGGAAAAGCACCTGAAGGCGGAGGGCAAAGAGTCGCCGCACGGTGGCATGGTCGGCATCGTAGTCGAGACCGTGATGGTAAGGACTATAGAGATGCTCGCCAACACAATCTCGTACTCCCGGCTTGGCATCATGCTCCTCGTGCACTCGGCGCTCCTTGTCACCGTGAACAACTCGTTTGAGCACGGAGGCGGGCTTGCGATCCTTATCGGTGGCAACATCGGCATCATGATGATTGAGGGTCTGATAGTCTACATCCAGACCATCAGGCTTCACCTGTACGAATGGTTCCCGAAATGGTACAAGTCGGACGGAGTCACCTTCAAGAAACTCGTGCCGAACATGCTCTACACCAACCTGGTGTGGAAGGAAGAAGACGGCAAGAAGAAGCAATAAGCATTTCTTCTTTGCCTTTTTCGCCTGTGCATGTTAGAGCCTTATTTTTTCTTCAAACGGGTGCCAGAGCTGCAGAGCGTGTATGCCGCTTGGCGACGGGTTTTACCGGACAGACGAGCAGGGAATCAAGATAACTCCCTACAGCTAATGATGATGACATGATGATTTTACGAATATGCCGCGGTCTTTGCTGCGCAAAAAGCAAAAGAGATGTGTGTGTGCGCCCCGCGCTATTATACCGGGACTGAAAAGATGGAAATGACTACTACTATACTATTTACTGCAAGGTAGTCTTGGCCAAGCTGGCCATTATCTTGTCGACGGGTATCTTTTGCTCGACGCCTGCTGCGATTGCCGCAAGGTTGCGTATCTCTAGCATCATCAGCTTCAATGTAGCAAGCATGTTGCCGAGCGTGAATACCGTCCTGTACGACGCCGCTATTCTCCTGACAGAGACTCGCTCAAACCCTTCCTCAAGCTGCATAATCGCGTCAATGTCGTTTTCGGCGCTCTTGGGTATCAGGTCGCGGTACGAGGTGTTTGACAGCTCGCCGATTGCCTCCTGCACCTTTTCCACGTTTATCATCTTCTGGAGCGTTTCTCTGCCCATCTTTGTCGTGGTGGTAGCAATGAGGTCGCTTGTCTCTTGTGCCGGCAGGCCCCAGTACTTGGCCCTCAGGACCGCAAGCACGTTGTAGGCGTCGATATCTATTGACACTAGCTTTTGCACGTCCTGCAACGGCGACTCGCCAAACATGGACTTGTCAAGCGACTTGTAGAACGCGTGGTCGAGAAAAGTGTCAAACGCCCTGACATCGCCCTTCTCCTTGTAGACTGCCGCTGCTTTTCTTGCATCCTCGCCAAACTCGCTTCCCTGCAATGACGCGACGGCCTCGTCAAAGTCTTTTGCGACAAGCGCCTTGACCACGAGGTCGCGCCTGCCGACGAGCTCTTCTGCCCTCAAGTTGATTTTAGGAAGCAACTCTTCGTACGTCCTGCCAAGGGCCTTGCCCTTTAGGATAATCTTCAGGTTCCAAGTGATGTATTTAACGAAATACGCGTTGAGCACTCCTGCGCCGCCCGACAGCGTGACCATCTTGGCGTGCGTGTTTACAAGGTGCTCGCGCAGCGCGCCTTCCACCTTTTCCGCGGTGTACGGCTTGGTCAGTTTTGCAAGCGCATCGAGGTAGATAGTGTTCTTCATCCTCGTCACGAGCTCCTCGATGTCCCTCGATTCTGCAAGGGTCTGGAGCTCAGTCCTTGAAAGCATCTTGCCCCTCATGCTGTGGGCAAGAACGGTGCCAAAGATCTTGCTTGGAATGCTGACCTTGTTAGCCATGCGCAGCCCTCAATGCTTCCAGCGCTTTATAAAAATCATTAGGTTGCGGCCGGCGCGGGAATTTGCACATGATGTCTCTGTGGAAATAACGACCGGTCAAAGATCAAGGTTGTTTCGTATGGCGTCCCTCAGCTCGTCATCGGACAACTTTTCAGGATTTTCGACTCCGATCTTTTTTGCAGCATTCTGGAGCTTTACCCTGTCAATATCGGCGGCTGCTGCAGTGACAACCAGAGATGAATTATTGTTGGATTCCGACACTTTGGTGGTGGCAGCAGTGACGTTATCTGCCTCCATACCTGCGCCTTTGTTTTCAGGCGCGCCGGGACTTTGGCCTGCTGCAGCATTTGTATTGTCATCCTCATTATTATAGCTGCGAATCTCTCTTTGGGCTTCTATTCTGGCCTTCTCGAATTCCGTTTGCGCCCGTCCAAGCGATCTGGCCAGTTCAGGCAGCTTTTTTGCGCCAAAAAACACCGTTCCCATCAATATTACAACAAGAATCACGTTTTCATAGGCCATTCTATGATATCAGCAGCAAGAACGCGTCCGAAACGCCGGCTAATAACGTTGACTAATCCATGTTAATCTAAGCCTCTGATAGGAGAATAAAAACACCAAAAGATCATCAAACAATTAAATTAACTGAGCAGAGAAGCGAATTAATCTCATATGCTACTAAACGTAGCAGCTTTTGCGCGCTGCTCTCACGATATTGTTGTTCTAGTTGCTGCAAACATTTTCAAGAAAGGGAGAGAGCGGCAGAGTGCTGACGATTGATTCAATCGTAGAGACTTGGTCATATGCCGGAATCCTTTTGCTGGTGTTTGGCATCAACGTCGTCCCGGTGATGATGCCTCCAAGCTGGATTGTTCTGGCATCGATATACTCGGCTTTTCCTTCTTTCAACCCGTTGTACCTGGCGCTGGTCGGCGCCACCGCGTCTGCGGCAGGACGCTTTGCGCTAATGCTCGCAAGTTCCAAGATGCGAAGGTTCATGGGGCAAAAGAGGAAAAACAGCCTGGACGCAATCGAAAAATACCTCGCCGGCAAAAAATATGCGTATTTCATCCTGTCACTGATTTTCGCGCTGGGGCCCCTCCCGAGCAACATGCTCTTCATAGGGTACGGGATGATGAAGGCAAGGACGTTCAGCATATTCCTTGGGTTCTGGATAGGGAGGGTTGTATCCTACGCCGTCCTGATTTCCGTAACCGCGATGGCCTTCAAGCCGTTTCTGGGCTTGTTTTCTGACCACCTGGTCGGGATCCTGGCTCTTGATTCTCTGGGGTTGCTGTCTGTCGTTGCATTTGCCGCAGTCGATTGGGAAAAGATGATAATCGAAAGAAAACTCGTCTTTATCAGGCCGAGTTTCAGGAATCCTTGATGAGAGCATAATGTACGGAAACAGACGGGATGAGAAGCTGCAGAAATTAAGCGACAACGATGGTCATATCGCAGGGGAAGAAATCTGCACCTGCTCGCTTGCCGCCGCCTGCTGTTGCTTCTCCTTCTTTTTCGCCGTCCGCTCGCCCGTCTTTTTGTTCATGCCGTCAACAGTGCCAAGCGCAAACACGTACCTGATGCCTTCCGTCCGCATCTCCGGCGACAAAAGCGAGTTCATCTTTTCCACGTCCGCCTTCACATAGTCTTCAGAATGCTTGTTGGTCCTTGCCACGACGTACTGGAACTCGTCGCTCCTGTACCTGTGGATCTCGTATATCCTGCTCAATTGTGATTTCTTCCCTTATGAAATTTCGTCCGGCAAGTAAACCGTGGGTGTCAAAAATTCTAGCGCTGTTGCTCAGTCGAACAGCTTGGACAGGCCAGCAGCTATTTTTCTGGAGAAAGCAAGCGTCGCAAAGTGGACTCCAAAGCCGATCCCTGCCGCGATGCCAATGTGCATTTCAGCCTCATACAAGCCGATAAACAAGCCGAGAGGTGGAAGCGAAAATATCATTGCCATGCCGGTGCTCATCCACATTGATTTTGCCAGAAGCTCGGGCGTCATATTGTCCAGCCTCTGTGCAGAGAATTTCAGCGTCTGTTTCGAGCGGCGACGGCTCTCTTCCATAGATAGTTGAAAAAAATGTACGAAATATTAATATTCACACGATAAATTGTGCAATTCGATATTATCATAAAATCAAATAATTATATCACAGCCAGCTTGAGGCGCGCAAGCACTTGCAATTAAAAGCAAAAAGTTTGTAATTTGCGAGATGTTTTGCTGCAGTACTCAGATTGCGATGATCAAGTAATTACATAATAATGATATTTTTCTTGCAAAATGCATTTCTGAAAAAATTCCTCGCTGAAAAATAACGTGGAAATCCTCTCTAAAACAAACTTAATTAGCGAGTTTGCAGCACAGAAATCAAATGGAGATTTCAGCGGCACTTTCCACAGAGGAAGAGAAGGCCAAGCTAGACGAAAAATACGAAAAGCTGATCGACCAGTTCGAGCAAGAGACTGCCCAGTACGACAGGATGTCGAGGGTCTCTGCGGTCGCCACCTTTGGCGGCGTGCTTGCGTCTATTCTGGGGCCACTTCTGTATTTCCAGTCCGCCGGCGTCAACCCGTACCACGCCTTTGCGACCGGTCCAGCGCTTTATGTCGCAATCGGCGGCATAGTCGCAAGCAAGCTCGTGCCAAAACTGGCGATAATGTATGCCAGCCACAAAAAGCACGAGGTGTCTAGGGTAAAGTACAAGCCGGTGACCGGCGTGTGCATGTGCGACCTCTACCAGTTCCGCACACACCTGCGCAAGATGGACAAGGCCGAGAACTCTGGCGAGCGCATGAAGCACGCCAAGCTTGCCAGCTACTACAAGCACAAGATGGGCTGGGGTTAGACCCGCCAGCCCGCCGCAAGGCATTTTACCGGCCGCAGTCAACCAATCCCGAACGTGGCGTTAGAGAAGGTATACTATATGCGCATCGTGCTGGGCATAATCGGCGGCGCGATAGCCGGATTTGCAATAGCACCTGGCACGGACCAAAGCACGGCGATTGGAATGGCGCTTGGCATCGCAATCGCGTTTTTCCTCATCTCGTTAGTAATCAGCAGGACGCTTTCAAAGGGCTTTCCAAAGGAATTGCAGAAAAAGGCCGGCTACGACGGCATCGTGCCTTTTATCTTCATGAACATACTGGCCATGGTCATCGTCTACACGGCACTGCACCAGTCCACCCTCCTCAAATAAATAGCGGGTTTCCGTAACGCCGTCCGTATTGTTGTGGGACTATAGCACGCCCGGCATCCCTGACGAGCTTTTCGAGCGCATGGAGGACGTCCCGATAACAAAGGAGGATGTGCGTGCCCTTGCGATAAGCAAGCTCAGATTGAAAGAAGGGTATTCCGCCATCGACGTGGGGTGCGGCAGCGGCAGCATCACCGTGGAATTGTGCCTGCAGACAGGGGGGCAGGTGTATGCGATTGATTTCGATAATAACGCTGTCGAGCTGACAAAAAAGAACCTTGTAAAATTTGGGACTGCAGCGCAGGTGATCCTCGGAAAGGCGCAGGACGTGCTCCCGACGCTCCCGCAGGTTGACGCCGTCATAGTGGGGGGCACCTGGGGCGACGCAAAGCAGGTGATACAGCTGTCAGTGGACAGGCTGAAAAAGGGAGGCAGAATAGTTATTGACACGATATTGATAGAGACGATGTACCAGGCCCTTGCCGCAGTCGGCGAGCTGGGGTTGAAGGATGTCGACGTGACGCAGGTGACGATTGCAAAGGCGCGCAAGGTTACGACAGGAACGATGATGCTTGCGCGAAACCCCGTGATGATGATCTCGGCTACGAAAGCAACCTAGCTATCGCCTCGTCGAGGTAGCTCCTGTCTATCTCAAAGCCGATAAACGAAATGCCGAGCTTTTTTGCGGCTAGCGCCGTCGAGCCGATGCCTGTAAAGGGGTCTGCCACGAGCCCGGCGCGGCCGTGCAGCATGATGCACATTTCCGGCAGCTTTACCGGAAACGTGGCAGGATGCGGCCTATCCTTTCTACTCTGTATCGTCTCGTACGGGATGAACCACGTGTTTCCCCGGTCTCGCCTGTCCTGCTTGGCTTTTTTCCACCTGCCGATGTTGCTCTTGTCCTGGTACGGTATCCCTACTGCCAGCTTGTCCAGTTTTGTCTCGCCGGTCTTTGTGAAATGGAAAATGTACTCGTAGCAGTCGTTGAGAAAGCGCTCGCTTGCGACGGGCTTGAAGTGGCCTACCGCAATGTCGCCGGTAATCCCGGGATAGTCGCCTGCGTCTGCCTTGCCTATCGCAATCGACTTGACCCATGTTATCACGTTCTGCAGGGCAAAGTGCCTGCGCATGACAGAGGCGACGTCCCACGCTATCCACTGGTCCTTCGGCCTGTTGCCGATATTGAGAAAGAACGAGCCGTCGTCGGCAAGCGCCCTCTTGACTGCGATTCCGACCTGCTCCATCCAAGCGAGGTACTTTTCGCGGGGCAAGGTATCGCGGTACGAGTTGTAGCCGACCCCGATGTTGTACGGAGGCGACGTGACTACGACGTCGACCGACCCCTCTCTGACGTCGTCGTTGAAGCCCGCGATGCAGTCCTTGAGGTACAGGGTGGCAGAACTGCTGTTGCCATAGTGCAGCACCCTGTACGGGCCGTTGCCGTGCATACAACCTGCAAGGTTCCTGCCATGCATTTAAGCGATGCCCAGAATCGGCAAAGGACGTAAGCCTTAAGTAAAGCGTAGAGCTACCAAATCCATGCCAGCGCCTGTTTTTGTCAATCCGGCATTCATACAGTCGCTTTTTGACACACCGCAGAGCTCCGCCTTGTTAAGCCAGATCCAGATGGACGACATGTCGCTCATCGCAGTCGGGCTCGTCATCGGGCTGATAATCATAGTCGTCGTGGTGTTGATGTCGATGGTCGGCGGCCTGCACGTGTTTGATTAGTACAAAAAACAACAATAAGTCAGGGCGCGCCCGATTCGGAATGGTAACTCTCTATCTGGATTGTGGCGTGGGTTATCCGAAAGCGCTTTTCAAGCAGCGAGTTTATCTCTTGCAGTATCGCGCTTGACCTGCCAATGTCTATCACGACTACGTGAGCAGATAGGGCATTGATGCCCGACGTTATTGTCCATATGTGCATGTCAAATATCCCCGTCACTCCTCTCACTTGGAGTATCGCGCTCTTTACTTCCTCGTACGATATGTTGCTCGGCACTCCTTCCATCAGGATGTGGACCGACTTTTTGAGAAGCGACCACGTCCTTGGGAGTATGAACACGGCAAGGCCGATGCTTACTATCGGGTCTGCAAGGCGGAACCCCGTCGCCATTATTACCGCGCCAGCGGCAATCACGCCAATCGACCCCAGCGTGTCAGAAAGGAGCTCCAGGCGCGCCCCTTCGATGTTCAGGCTTTTTTCTTCTTCCTTCTCTTCTTCCTCGTGGTCGTGCTCATGCTCGTGAGCGCCGTGATTGTGGCGACCACCAATCAGCCGCATCCCTGCCAGGTTGACTGCAAGGCCGATAGCGGCCACTATGGTCATCGATAAACTCTGGACTTCTGGAGGCTCAAATATGCGCCTGTAGGCTTCGTACAGGATGTACACCGACAAGAGCACCAGCACCACGCCGTTTGCAAGCGAGGCAAGTATCTCCATCCTGTAAAAGCCGTACGTCCTCTGCGGGGTGGCCGGCCTGCGGGCGTAGCTGATGGCAAAGAGCGCAAGGGTCAGGCCGCCGACGTCGGTGAGCATGTGGCCCGCGTCTGCTAGCAGCGCTAGGCTGTTGGTGAGAAGGCCCCCGACAACTTCGGCAGCGAGGTAGCCAGAAGTCAGCACAAGCACTATCTTGAGCTTTTTCATCCGCTCCAGCGCCAGCTTGTTCCTCCTTTCCTCCTGTGTCATTGCAGATTTTTCACTGTTTTTTTTGCCTGCAGGTGTGTATGTATGTGTACCGCGGCTCGGAGAAATAGGGAGTACTGTCTATTATTATTTCAAGAGCGCAAGCTCTGCCCTTGTAGCCATCCTCTGCCCTATTATCGCTCCAAAGACACCCATTGCCGCGGCCGGGACTGCCACCAGCGGGAACACCGCCGGCACCATGTCAAAGTATATGAGCCCTGTGAGGCTTGCCCACACGGCCCTTTCCGGCATTACTATCTTGTTAAAGGTGTGCGTTATCAGCGGATAATAGAGCACGAAAAACGCAAGGCCCGCGATCATCCCTGCCGCAAATATCGCGCCTTTTGACTTCCAGTGCGACAGCATGGCGTCCGCCGCGACGAGTGGGATCATTATGGATATGTAGAACGGGATGGTGGGCCAGAGAGCCTCGTTGGGGACTATGGACGTCAGCGCGCAGACAAACACGAACGCGCCGGCAAGCGCGGAAACGACGCCAAACCTCCTGTTCGCAAGGCTGGACGTTGCGACGATGATTGCGGCAGTTATCAGCGGAAAGCCGAGCATGGCTACCAGCGCGCCTGCCCACGGCTGCGGGTTGAAATGGAAAAAGCCAGTGTCGGAGAACGGGAGTGAGAACATGTCGATAGAGCCGGCAGCTGCAAGCCAGACGGGCAGCATGCCGAGCACCAGAAGGGCCCTTGGAAGCGATTTGCTCTCCACCTTTGGCCACGCATAGATGATGCCTATCATGGCGCCGATTCCGCTTGTCACCATGCCACTTACAAGGACGGCGTGGGGCGGGCTGAGCAGACCGTCAAGGCCAAAGAGCGAGTGCCACCAGAAATCCACCGGGCCGGCGACCAGCAAGAGCGTGACCCCCGCGATTGCAAGCCTGGCTGGCCAGTCTGTTTTTTTGGCGGCGCGGGAAGCCGATAGCACCAGCACGGCACCAAATACAGCCGTCCCCGCGCCCGAGTAGAGAACCGCATGGGGAGGAGAGAAGAACGTCTCGGGCTTGTTCAGCAGGTGGTTAGTGACGTCCCACGTGCCTCCGGATATCGCCATGAGGACTCCGAGCGTGAGGATGATGTATCCAGCAGAGAGCCTCTGCGTCGGCTCGGAGATGAGCGTCCCGCGCTGGAAATAGTTCAATGCCTGTAATATTCATGCATGTACAATTTTAAGCCTTTGTCACCACGTTGACGGAGTAGACGCCTACGTACTCGTTCTGCTGGTCAAGCGTCCCGCTAGAAGGCCAGTGCGCTTGGTCGCCGTTGTGCGGAAAGCCGACTGCCTTTACGAAAAACACGAACCTGCCCTCCTGCGCAGGCTTGACTGACAGCACCATGTTAAACGACTCGCCCTTTTGCCACGGGCTGCTGTATATTTCGACAGACGGGTACTGCGCATTTACCTTCTGGGCTGTGCCTGCATACCCTGAACCTACGGGAGTTCCTACCGCGATAAAAGCGGCTGACTGCTTGAAGTTTTCCTCCTGCATGGTCACGACGCCATTAGTGCTTGTTGCGTTTGGAAACGCGACGGACACTATCTGCCTGTCGGCGTGGTCGCCTTGGTTCGTGGCGTTGACCCGCAGCGCAAAACTCTGGCCAAGCTCTATCGTGCTATTGGAAACAGAGACGTCAGTTACTACCGGCTCTGGCTTCGGAGGCGTCAGCGCCGGGACGTACGCGCCGGGCAGGACGAGCACCGTTACAGCAAAGTAGGCGACTGCCGCTCCAATGGCAACGCCTGCGATGACTGTGCCCTTGTTGTTCAAGACAGCGTGCATTAGCGGATGCACCGTTTAAATTTCTTGTCAGGGATTGCTCATGCATGGATGACGCCTGCGACTCTCGCACACACGCCTACCGCAACGGCAAGACGTTTGAGCAGTGCCGGCAGGAGGCAAGGGGCGTCGCCGGCATCCTTGAAGGCGAGATAGCGCAGTCAGGCGCGGTGCAGTGGTCGCGCGTGCTTGAAGCGGCGGGCCACGACGAAATAGTCTACAAGCTGGCGCTGAAATACCTGCGCGAAAAAGGTTTTGACATAGGCGACTTTCGCGCGCCGCGAGTGAAGCAAAAGGAATGAAGGTCCGTGTCTATTTCTGCAGGGAAGCCGTAGGCGTCGAGCTTCTCGACGCAAGGATAAGTCAGCAGGCTCTTTCGACCATCTACGACCTCGTGTGGGAGCACGAGCTGAAAAACATCATTACCACCGGCAGGATTTGGCTGCGCTTCCGGGAGAGCGAAAAACCGTTTGGCCACCCGCTGAAGGAAAAGAGGCCGCACGCAACGATAGCGGCAGGCGACATCATCGAGGCAGCCGGGAAATTCTATATGGTCATGGACGTTGGCGTGAAAGAGATAGAACTGAAAGAGGGATGATGAGGCGCTTGGCGATCCTGCATCAACGACCTTTGTTACAGCCCATGCCGTCAAAGTCGCGGTTTTTGTACCTTCCGATGCAGTTTTGTTTTTTTTCTTTTCATGTGCCGCCAAGCGCCATCGTCAAGCAATGGTTGTCGGCACGACTTTTGTCATCATCAGTAATATGGAATTTTTAGTATTAAAATCTTCTGTTTGTATAGAAGTTATAATTTTCTAGTTCTCTTATAAAGATCAGTAATTAAAATTTATGATAACATCGAATTTCTGTAAATCGTGTTATAGGTCTGCTATACGTCATCAGCCGAACCCAAAATAGTGGACCCGCTGGTGCAGGTTGCGCTCTGTCTCTGACCCAAAGACCATCGCGCAAAAACTGCAAAAGTAGAGGCTGAGCTGCTCAAGGTCGCCCTTTTTCAGGACCGCAAGCTCTTTGGGGTCCTCCGTGTTCTCGGCAACCACATAGTCTTCCGGCAGCTTTTTCTCCAAAACCTGCTTGACCTTCCCTATGTCGTCCTCGTGAACGATTACAACATCGCCGTCGTCGGCCGAAAGCGCGCCGAGGATTGCCGGCTTTAGATCTGCGCACAGGCGCGAAATGTCCACCCTTATCATCAATTATGCTCCTTCTGGCGCTATCGATATCGCAACGAGCTCGCCCCTGCCGGACGAGAAAAACCCTGCTATCTTGGCCTTAAAGCCGTACTTCTTGCTCCTCTGCTTTAGCGCCGTCTCTGTTTCTTCCGGCGTTGCAAAACGCGCCTTTGCGCCCACCCACTCGCCCTTTGGCTCGCCGCGCATCCCACACGGCATCACCCTGACCGCCTCGTTGTTGCGCAGGCGCTTGACCTTGCCTGTATCGCTCTTTGTCACGACAAACAGCCTGTTGCCGTCTATAGTGAACCACACAGGGGTCGCCACCGGCTGGCCGGTTTTCCTGTAGGTCTCTAGGTTGATGCACTGCTTGCCTTCGAACTGCGATAGGTCTGCTGCTCCCACGATTCCGGTTGGACTTTGCGGGAATTAACCTTTTCAGTCGCCCTTTTCTATACAGAAGCCATATGCCGGCGGCAGGACCCGACAGGATGATGCAGGCAAGGATAGTGTACATGATCCTGAACAAGAGGACCGAGGAGGCCCTGAAACTACTGGGCGAATTCTACAGGGTCAAGCCTCCCGAGATCGCAGTCGGGACCATCAAGGGAAAGAGGAGGACCGTGTACGCGGTATACGTCCCGAAAGAGAGAAAGATCTATGCTATGAACTCGGACATATTTTACAACCCGTTCGTTATCTTGCACGAATTCTACCATCACCTCAGGTCGCAGGGAGGGCCCCACCGGGGCACCGAGAGACACGCTAACCTGTACGCGCAGGGGTTCCTAGACTCTTTTGCGGCGGTAGTGGCGGCGCAGGGAAAAAACTAGTGGTGGTGGCCGCCGCAGCCGCATCCGCCCATGCTGCCGTGATCGTGGCTACCGCCGCCCATGCCGTGGCTGGAGCACTCTGGACACGTCTTGGCGTTGTTTTCAGACATGAACATGATTCCGCATGAAGCGCATTTTGCTTTCTGGATTCCTTGCATATACTACTTGGCGTGGATGATTGTTGTCATATTAAGGCTTGCTAGAGATAGTCATCGTCGGACTCGGCCTCCTCCCGCCTGTCGTCGATCTCGTCGAGCCATTCCTTGCCGCTCTTTGCTTCCCATTTCGTCTCTATCTTGGTCGGCGGCACAAGCACGTCTCGGACGCGAAACACTGCAACTGGCAGCTTTATCCTGCCCATTGCGTCGAGCTGGCCGTCCGTAAACTCCTTGCCGCCCCTAGTCTTTACCCAGCAAAGCGCAAGCGGGCTTGCGACCACCATGCCCTCTTGCTTGCCGACCTTGCACGCAAGGTAGTCAAAGACAGGTGCCGTCTTTTCTATCTCCTGCACCAGCTGCTCGTGCACCTTGATCTGGACCTTGCGCTGACCCTTGCTGAAGGCAAGGGTGTTTTTTTCTCTGAACGAGATGTCCTTGGGCGCAGCAACGTACGCCCAGCCCTGCTGGTCGCAGGTTTCCCGGAAATACAGGTCCAAAAGCGCGTCCCTCAGCGAAGGAGTAACAGACAGGCTGATGCTACTGTTGCCCATGCAAGAGGGTCAGCGCCACTCTTGCTAAAACCTTGTCGTTTCAAAACCCTTTTGTTTCATGATGCGGTTCATTTCATGAAAAGAGATATGGCTTCTAGAAAAGATGAAAAAGAAGAGCCAGAAAAAAGAGGAGGGGGAACTGCCGCAGAGAGCAGCAGGAGCGGCGGCGGTGGTAGTAGTAGCCCGCAGCAGCAGGAACTGCAAGAGCAGCAAGAGGCAGTGGCCCGGTCCATCGACGAGACCAAGCAGAATATCCGTGAGGCTATTGACGAGGCAAGGAAAGAGATTCCAAGATACAACCAAGTTGTGAACGATTACCAGAATCAATCGATAGACGCGACGAGGGATATTGCCGAAAGCTACCTCGATTCCCAGAGGCAGGCGATCAGTTCCATCCAGTCAAACTGGATGCAGAACGTGCGTCAGTCGTCATGGTGGTGGGGTATGCCGGCGTCGCCCCAGGCGATGGCAGACCTGTACACGAGGATGGCAGGCAGCTTTGCAGACGTCACTTTGGCCACCACGAGGATGGCGAATAACATGATGTTTGCAAACATTGAAGCCGCAAGGACTACTATGAACCACGCAAGAGACAACGCGAGAGAGATGGCTAGAATAGCTGCAGGATTTGTCGAGACGTTCGGGCAGGCGTCATCGTCATTGTCTAGGGAAGCAAGGCAAAGGACCGAAGACGAAAGGCGCAGGCGTAGCTGATCCAGCTACTATTTTTTGTCAAATGCTGGTAAAATCTCTCTGCACCTCGTTAGGAGAAGAAGCTATGCAAATCGACGCGGAGAGCGCAAATATATCGCCTGCAAAGCAGGCTGCGACAAGCTGCATCAATAGATAAGCATCTCGCAAGCTTTTCTCTTGCGCCCGAGCAAAGCGGCAAAATCAGGATTAAAAGCCTGCGCAAAAGCCTTGGCAAAAAAGTCTGCCTCGCGGCATCAAAAGAAAAGCCTGGGATTTGCAAAAAACCTGAAAGAATCAGAACAATATATCCCCTACCGGGCAAAAATAATTTCTTGACATTTTTCATATGAATATTACAAATAATTTGATCCTCTGTTTCTTCTCCTCAAGTCTTAAGAATCATGGCTGTCGCAATTCAACGATGACAAGTCTAACAGGAAAGCAGTTGCTAGTTCCTGTCCTGCTGATTGCAGTCATGGCGGTCGCATCGATGGCAGTAGTGCCATTCGTTGCTTTCGCACAGACTACACCCGGCGAGGACGAAAACGGGGACAACACCCTGACTGACCAAGCAGACAACAGTACAGCAACTACTCCATCTGACAACAGTACCATGACCGCTCCATCAGACAACGGCACAGCAACTGACCAAGCAGACAACAGTACAGCAACTACTCCATCCGAAAACGGCACAGCAACCGCTCCATCAGACAACGCTACCGCAGCCGGCCCGGAAGCCACTACGATAACGGGAACAATCAAAGTCAATGCCAACCAGACAGCAGGCGACATTAATCCAGACATACTGGCAGTGCCAGAGGCCAACGCCACGCAGATAGCACTCACCCAAGTCACCAACGGCACAGCGCTTGACACCCAGCTGGACGTGGTTCAGGGCTACCTAGCGTACACGGTTACAGTGGTGGATGTTGCCAACCACAACCTCTATCACATAATCGTTGATCCAGGCGACGGAAGCGTGCTCTACGCCTCTCCAGGAATACCCGTGGGCAACTCGTTCATGGAAAGCTCTGGAATTGAGATGGGCGGAGGAAGCAGCAGTAGCGGCGGAAACGAAGAAGAAGACAACGGTTGATGCAGTAGGGTACAACGAAACCATGTAGAAACGTAGACGGAAGCTCTTACAATGAGCTTCTCTCCCTTTTTTCCTTTTTATTTCCGGACGCTTTTTGCAGGCGCTATTGCCAAGACCTTGTTTACATGCAAATACTGCATAAAAAACGCCCCCATTACATCTTTGAAGTATTTTTTATTGGACAGGTTCTCCATCTATTAGGTGCGTAGTCATCAGGCGAAAGACGACTTGACAAAAACCTCGTCATAGAAACCATCTTTCGTCCTGTCCATCTACATGGCATCGTGGTTGGGCAGGACGTACTATTAAAAATGGCTCGCTAGCGAGTCATGCTCCGGCATCATTTCGTGTGCATCCTGCAAATCATCGTGCAATCGCGCCCCGCCGCGCACCTTGTCGTTTCATGGCCTGCCCTACTTGTTGCTGTTGCTTATCTTCTTTACGAAAATGACTGCGCCTGCGCACGCGGCGATTCCTGCAAATATCGGGAAAAGCTGGGAGAAACGCCCGCTCTCGTCAACTCCTGCGGAAGAGGAGGGCAGACATGGGCCTATGCATATTTGACGCGTCCTGAGTATCTTTATCTCTGAGCATTTCTGCGGCTCTATCCCTAACACTTTACATTCCTGGAGCTGCTCCGGCGTCGGGCCTGTCGCTGTTGAAGCAGCAGTAGCATTGGATGCAACTTGGCCAAAAACAGGGTGGGCACCGGTCGTGACAGATATTGTCAGAACAAGGAACATCGCCAAGATAAAGAAGAAGAACGATGGCGACGGTGGTCCCGGTACAGTCATCGTCTTCGTCTAATATGGCTGTGTCATTATATTATTGAATTCTTGCGCAAGACGCTTGAATCTGATTCGGGATTTTGCGCCCAGCTAGGATTTCTTTTTTTTACGGCGCCCCTTCCTGCAAAACGGCTTTTGAATAACAGTCAATCACACCTGATGCGGTGCCCCAGAAAAAAGATAGAAGAGGCACGATGATTCAGAACCATCGCACCTCAAAGTTCATGCTCTCTATGCTGCTGTTCTAGTAGTCGCTGCTGTCGTCACCGTTGTCATCGTCGCAGCTGTCGTCGTGGCTGTAGCTTGACCAGTAGTAGTCATCGTGACCAGAGTCACCGTTGTCGCAGGAGCAGCTGTCCCCGTTGTCATCACTCTTGTCGTCACTGCCATAGCTGGTCGAGTAGTAGTCGCTATCATGGTCATCGTCACCGTTGTCGCAGGAGCAATTGTTGTCGTCGTGGCTGTAGCTTGACGAATAGTAGTCATCATTGTTGTCGTCACAGTTGTTGTTGTCGTCGTAGCTCGAGCTGGCAAAGGCAGCAGTCGGCATTACGAGTGCCGATGTTGCGACTGCAAAGCCCAAAGCCAAGAGCGCGGCGGTTAACGCCATCTTGTTCTTCGTTAGACTTGACATCATTCAACAGTCTCAACCCTATGGTTTTAAGGACTTGATTAACTATGGAAAGGGAAATCCTTAGGTTGAAAATCTAGGTTAGTCGCTATACTTTAATTCGTTGCATAATGCGAGTCGGTTACTATCCTATGGGGTGCAGGGGGAAGAAAGACAGAATATGACATTTCTCCATTAACATTGTTTAGCCATTTATTTATGCAGTAGGCATACACAGATCGTTACTGTACATACCCAGTATGCGCAGATACGCAGTCGTCGTCGCAAGAAGGAATGAAGGGCCTGTCCAGTTAGACACATCCGACATCACGCGGATAGGCCCTTCATCTTTGATGATCCTGCCTTTGCGCCTTGAATTCAATCAAAAAATACTCCTTTTTCTCCAGATGTCAAAGTTACATGAAATTATTATTAGACCTGTTTTCTCAAGGCTTTTAAATTACGGCATCCTTCTTGCACGATGTCTAAAAAAATAACACAAAACAAGGCGGCATTGCTGCTGTCATTTTTGATAGTTGGTGCCGCACTAGCATCATCGTTCGTCTTTGTCGCATCGGCTCCGGCACTTGCCGAGGGAGGCCAGGGCGGCGAGGGTGGCAAGAAAGGCATCGGCGGTTCTGGCGGGAACAAGACCGCATCTGATGTTGCTCCTGAAAAACTAAAATTCTTTGACAGGCACGACCCTGAACACACATGGAACGGGACTGCGCTTTCATATTTTGATTCGAACGGAACCGAGCTGACATGCGACAAGGTGTACAACGGCACCATATACTACCAAGTAAACGACAGCCTGTTCAAGTGCAACGACTTTGGCCTTCCCATTCCTAGCAATGAGCAGGCCGCGGTGAACGGCCAAGATGGACAGGATGGAGAGGACGGCCAAGACGGACAGGATGGAGCGAGTTTAACCAGCTAACTGACTCCCTTTTTCTTTCTGTACGCCCGCGATGCTTCACGTCCGTCAGAGCGCCGCTCGTTTTTTTCTTGCAACCTTGAGCCGCGCCAAAAGGGTTCCAGACAGACATTTTTTAGGCTCGACAACGCATTTGCCGGTTGAATATAGACAGCGGCGCAATATGCCGCCCTCGCTCAAGCCAGACACGCTGGCACTCGTATATACAACAGATTTTGCACAATGGCCTAAAGTTTCTCTCTAGGATTAATGGTTATAATCACATTATAAGTTTCGACTTCTCAATGCTTTAAAACATTGGCGATATGCTAACGCGAGATGTCGAATAACAACAACATCAACAAAAACAAAACGGCATTCTTATCGATGCTGATACTGGGTGCCGCAATAGCATCATACGCCTTTGGCGCACCTGCCAACGCGTTTGCTGCCGGAAACGGCGGGAACGGTGGAAATGGCGGCAACGGAGGCGATGGAGGAAATGGCGGATTAGTAAACGAGATTCTCGGCAATGTTGTCGGTAATGGCGGCGACGGTGGAAACGGAGGTAACGGTGGCGATGGAGGGGACGGCGGCGACAGCCATGGTTCCGGAGATGGTGGCAATGGAGGAAATGGCGGCAACGGAGGCGATGGAGGAAATGGCGGTGACGCAGGGCTCCTAATAGGCAACGGTGGAAATGGAGGTAACGGCGGCAATGGAGGCAGCAGTGACGATAGCGACTCTGAAGACAAGAAGCATTGGAAGAACAACAGCAACGACGATTACAGCAGCGATGACGACCATGGGAAGAAGCACTGGAATAAAGACGATGACAATGGCGACCATGGGCACAAGAAGAACTATAGCAACGACAACAACGGCGACGACTATGACAGCAAGTACAAGAGGCACTACAACAGCGACGATGACAAATACTATGGCCCGAAGCATTTCAAGTACAAGGAGAAGTTCCACGATGACGGCAACGACGGGTACTACTACAGCGCACACTGGAAAAAGAAGTTCAAGTACCACCACGATGACAGCTACTATAATACCGTAAAGATCGTCATACACAACCACTACAGCAGCGACTACAGAGGCGGTACGAACTACTACGTCCACTACGACAACGAGGACTATGACAACAGTGACAGCACCAAGACCTTCAAGTTCTACGATGAGCACTTTGAGGACCACCAGTGGGACGAGGAAGGCAAGTTCTACTATGACGACGACGGCAACGAGTACCAGTGCGACGACTTTTACATGGGAAGCGTCTACTACGACTTTAACGGCGCGTTCTACAAGTGTGACGACTTTACTGCAAGCGAGGACTTTGAAGAAGGCTACTAAGAAGACGTAGCCCCTTCTCCTCTTTTTTATTTCCCAGTTTTGTCACTAATCTCGACTTGCAAAGCTATGCTGTCAGCATGAAACATCAAAAACAATTTGCAGGATGACGAAGGTGCAGTCGACATTGCAAGCAAGGTGCTTCAAGCTGCTATCATTGCTACATCTGCTTCTCTGGTATAGATAAAAACAGAAAGATGAAGATCACTAATGGGCTGACATGATGATGATTTAGCTTTATATTCCAAGATGATAAAAACTGTCATTGCAAGTTGTTGAGATGCCCGTGCTGCGGGGCAGAAATGAAGGCCGACCGCGAGCTTGAAAACACGATAATCTACAAATGCACAGTGTGCGGCCTGAGCAATTCTGTCTTAAAGGACAACCCGGATGCTGCCAAGGAGAGGGCCTGACGATCTCGTCGATTTTGTGATCTTGTTTATTTTGTAACTAGGACTTTGCCTTTCATCCGGGAGTGGACCGGACAAACATGTACAAGAATGTGGGAATTGGCGCCGTAAGGGCGTAATCATAGTTGGCTCATTCCTTTCCAGACCTCTTGAAATAATGCAAAGAGAAGGGACGAATTCACCACGAATTAGAATATGCAGGTCGAATTGGATAATCTTGAAAGAACTTTCATGCATAATGGTTAAAAACTCCTGATTCGGACACATGGCAATGTCTTTTACGAGTAATTGCGATATTTTCGCTGCAATACACGATATGGGCATTAATAGGGTGATTAAACACATCATGCGCCAGCGGCCTTCTCTCTTCAATTATGGCACGTCCTTGGTAGCATCGAATCCCCAATTGCTTTGCGAACGCATTGATGCTGCACCTGAAGTGATTGGAAATCAGAATCCTCTCGTTACAGTCCTTGATCCACTTCCTGTTATTGGCCTGAGCGGTTTTCCCCCTGGCTCCGTCGGTCCAACCGACTTGGGGCTAAATTTTGGGGTCCAGCTTTCCAAGGGGGAAATGGATTTCTTCAACGGAAATGTTTTCACCCTCCCGCCAGAACTCAATCCACTTGCAAATCAGCGCCTAGCAGTGCACTTTAGAGTCTGTGCGGGAATTGGTTGCCCATCAAAAGACATAGTGCTGCCTGGAAGGCTGCCGACATCATCATCTTCTTTTGATAGCGCCGTCCTGGCCAGAGCACAACGGCGTGCAGTATCGACGAAATCAGATGTAGCTGTTGCCGACTTGCTGCATGATAAAAGAGATGTGCCTACTCCCGGCGTCCTTTCGCCGGGCCGGGATAAAAACAACTACCCCGTGACTTTGCCGACAACGCGGCTAGAATGTTTCTGCCTTGACCTGTTTGCCACTGCAGGCTGCAAAATAACCGGGGTTGTCGGAAACCAGAGAATCGAGCCCCGCGTGGACGGCATAGAGATAGTAGACCTAAAGCCTGAAGGTCTAGAGAATGCAATTGAATGTTATGCAAGGCTGGTTCTCAACCATGGAATCTTTCCTCCTATAGCTGAATTCGCATCAAACCTGGCGTTTGGCTTGTTTGACATTCCAAGCTCAAGTGGCAGCAGCGATGACGTTCAGATTTCAGGCGACATCCAAGTTTCGGCGTCGACAACCGTTCCCAATAACCCTGCGATAGAGGATGATCAGCTCAAGACGTTCATCAACCTGGACAAGGTCGATCTTGACATAGTAGTTTCGCCTTCTGGCGGCGGAGGTGGTGGGGGCGGCGGCAGCGGCGGCGGAGGAACGATAACCCGTGCCGTCCGGCCCCGCACTCGCACCGGAACTTTTGACCTGACAGCAGCAGTATCTGAACAAGCCTTCAAGAAAATCTATGGGGCTCTGATAAAGGGTTTCAAGTTTAACATTTCCGACACTGGCAGCTGGGGCATCTTTACTGCTTCTTATGCAGTCGCCGCGCATCTAGAAGGCGGCACGATTGACTTGCGCAGCAATGGATCAATCGTGGTAAGCGAGCTGGATGTCAAGTGGGACACTCTTCATGTGGACATCGGCATCGACATCCCCACGGTTACAATAGGGGGCTTTTGCATCATCCCTAATCCTTTTGGAGGGTGTCTGGTCAGGGCACCCTCGCTGGATCTGTTCGACGGAAGCCCAGACATTTCCATACCTCTTGATCTGAGTGGAGTGATAACCTCTGAAATCACGTTTAGCGCGATTCCAAAGGTGTTTTACGGGGTTGGCTCTGGCGGCCTGTCAAACAGGTGGCAGATTACAATGGTGCCGACGCTCCCAATCGACCTGGACATAATCGACATCGCAGACACCGTCGGAGACCTATTCCACAACCTCATAGTCGATGCAATCGACAATCTCTTGGCATCGCTGGGCCTCCCTGGCTGGGCAATAGACTTTATCGACTTTGTCCTGGGAGGGATAGAGGGGATTATTCGGACCGTCCTGGACATTCCCGACGATGTAGGCGAATTCATCTTGGACCTGATTGGCAACCTGGGGATATTCCAAGCACTCATAGACGCGATAAGCCAGTACATCGCCATAACGCTCTTTGAGCTTGAGGACCCTGTGGAGGTTCTTCCTGCAAACCCTGTCCCAACGCCTGCCAATCCCGTCGCTCCCTTGATTCCCGTAAAGATTCCAATAGAGTTCCTGGGCATCAGGGTTAATACCGGTGGCAACGAATTGATTGTAGAAGGAGATGTGGGGAACTAGCGGCATGAAGCTAAACATCAACCGCCACCTCTTCAGCCAGGTAAACATGGACAGCGGGTCGCTTTCGATGATGTGCACCGTCGTGCACAGGTTTTCACAAGCCGGCGAATACGAAGGCATTGCGCTAAGAGGGCAGACGGTTTTGCGCCGATTTACGATTGCAGTGGTTGAGAATACTTCCCCAAAGGCGTCATCATCCCCATCATCTTCCTTCTCAACTGGAGAAAAGACCGGAGCAGCAGGCGCTTCCGGACCAGTCAACATTGCCACTCAGGTCAATATAGATCTAAAATCCTTGACCTCTGATCGGTTCGTCTTGGTGGCTGGCGGCTATGCGGTGTTCCATGTTTCTGCGGGGCCCGGCGGCTATGCGGTTCAAGTCTACAAAATTGAGAAACAAGGAAACCAGATCAAGGTATTTGACAACCTAGAGCTAAAAGACGAGGACATGTTGTCTGTCACGGTTATCCGGCCCGGTACTTACTCGGTCACAAATACTATGAACAATGCCAAGGCAGAACTCGTGGTGAATTATCCTGAATTAGGCAAGACTCGAATGAACCTTCCCCCTGTCAAGATCGAATGCAATGGGCAGAACCAGATTAGCCCAAACAGGATCAGGATTGATCCATCGCAAGGAATGATATTCACGTTCAAAACCCCCTCCAGGATAAAGATAGAATTGACCAAGCCTGATGACCGGTCCTCCAGAATAGCGCGCAGGGAAGGGGCGGCGACTACTACGCTTGTCCAGAGAAAGGGTGAGAAGAAGAATATCGTTCGCAGGTACAGGCTCATGCCAAGTGGCACATGAACCGATCTTTGGCATCTCATTTCTTGGCGAACCCTGCGCCCTAAATCTGACTCAATTCTGGTCACATAGTTTAATGTGTCTCTAGGCATAAAGCATGGAGAATTCTCCTCTTTTTTATAGACCTGCAGTTAATGCCTCAACTGTTTTATTATTTGCTATGTATCTAAGGTATGGCGACGCAGCCTGAACAACAACTGATCCCAACCGATATGAGATATCCAAAACTATCAAAGGCTTCCTCAGGATATCTTGAGCTCGATGTATTCAAGAACGCTGACTTGCATACAGGATACTTTTGCTACAATTGCGTCTACTTTATCAAAAACGGCAACCATTGTGCCATAGTCGAAGATTCTGGCCCCGATGTAAACGGAAAAGAATCTGGCATAATAGTGCCGCACGGAGTCTGTACACTGTGGGACCCAAATAAAGAGGAGGCGCGATAAAAGGGAAATGCCAGATATCGGCCAGAAAATTAAGGAAGCCGTCGGCGCTGTAGACAACCTAACGAAATTCAAGAAATTTAGCAAGTTAAAAGCTTCGTATGTAGAATACGACGCTTTTGCGGACTCTAATCTGCATGAAGGACACTTTTGCTACAATTGTATTTACTGGATAAATGCTGATGGCGGGAAATGCATACTTGTAGAAGATAACGGACCCGATGTATTGGGAAAAGTGTCTGATGTCATAGCGCCGCATGGGTGCTGTGCAGGCTATGAACCAAACTATGACAAGATCCATGATACAAGAACGCCGCAAGAATATGCGTCAGTTGACGCTGAGAAGAACAAGGAGAAAGTTACAACGGCCGATGTCGCCTGATGTTTTTCTCAGCCCGTAATGGCGCGCGCACATACCTCCTGCTATTTTGATGCCTCTGAGTAATATGTCCATAATAGATTAGAAAAGTCAATGTGCCGAGTTTTACGAGGGTGCTCGGTCCATCGAGAGAGAAATAAAAGATGTCCTGAGTTCAAATTGGCAAAAAGAAATGTAGAGCGAGTTTTTTTTTGCCTAGTTCTCCTCTTCACTTTCGATTTCGACATCTTCTGCAGGGGTGATGTTTGTTATGCAGACTGCCTTGAGTGTATTTCCATCGAACTTGGGGGCCATCATGAAGGACACGATCTGCTGAGGGCTCGCACCAGGAGCTAGCGTAAGGGATTCTTTTGTCATGGCGCTTGTTCCGTCAAACAAGAACGGAATATCGTCAAGGATGAGCCTGCTCTCCCTCACTTTTATTTCTCCTGGAGATTCCAGAGTAATGTCTACCACCTCCAGATTATCTCCGCAACGGCCCGACACATTCTTGCCTAGCTTTACAAAGTGGTTGTGCCATACCGGGTCATTTGCGTTAGTCTGCAATTCGCTGTCAAGCACACCTGCATGAGTGGTGGACACTATGATTCCTTCATTTCCTACACCTGTCAGAATTCCGTAACCATAAGCGCTTTGGCCGTCTTGCGGAATAATGCCACCTGTTTTCAGCCTTGCGTCAACTGTACTTTCGTCTACCTGCACTTCTGCGTTTTCCATGGTAAAGTAGTCGTTCGTGGCTGAGGCTAACAAAGGTGACAACGAGAACGATGCTGCCATAGCTGCTCCAACAAGCGCGATATAATATTGCACGAACATGTCTAACACCCATGCCAAGATGTTGAAAATCTAAAGAGTTCTTGCGTTTCTCGTTCTCTGAGATGAGAACTTTTTTGCAAAAAGGAGCCTTCGTTTATTTTGACCCAATTCTGGTCGTTCAAATTGGCGAGTTTTCAAATTCGAGAAGGGGATATTCCTTTTTTATGGAGCCGCAAATCTATGACAATGACCGTTAACAATCTAAACATTTCATTTCTATATCATTAATCCAATTGCCAAGTTGGTTTGACGACCTACCTCGGGATCTTGGCGAAGGAAAAAATTTCCATTAACCGACTTTTCTAAAAGATGTAAGAGTAAATTTAGAACAGATTGTTCGTAATGGAATATGTTTTTGCCGCCTGATCGATTGCAGTCTCGTGGTACCCTTCCTCCGGACTTTCCTCGCCATGCCTTATCGCAGTCTTGGGGCTATGGTCTTTGTAATGCTCCTCAAGAGCTGCTTTATGGTACAGTTTCTTTCCACAAAGGTCGCAAACAAACTTTTGGGCCATCTTGCTCTTTACCCATGCTCTCCATAGGCTATTCGCTTATAAAGTTCGCCTATAACGGTCGAATCACTGCTCGATGGCAGAGTATGGCATAGCCGCTGTCGGTATCAGGTCTGCAGGCTCATTAACTATTCTGCATAGCATTTGGCGCGTTTGGTGCAAAATTGATGCTTAGCGATTAGATTTTCATATTATCGCATTTTTACTCTTTGGCCGATAATCTTTGCCAATTTTGGTCTGGTGTTTCTTGCGTATACTTCTTCAGACCACACTATCTGTTCTACTCCAGCTTGATGTTTCGCCCATTCTATCAAATCCAGAACTTGTCGGCTATCATTGAATGCAAACAACCCAACAATATCAGAATTGCCAAGATGGACACCTACAGAAAAAACCCCGTCACGGGCAAGCAGCTTGTCTACTGTAACGGACAAGTCCCCATCATTCAGATAGATATGCAAGAATCCTTTTTTTATTCCCAGTCTTGAAAAGCCCAATTCAAAGGTCGGTTTCAGCACTCCGCGTTGAATTAGTAATCTCCCTCTTCTCTGAATTGTGCTAACAGGCTTTTCTAGGATTTTGGCGCTTTCCTTCGTAGTGTGACCAGAAATCAAGAGTTCTGCTAATGTGAGATCGGTTGCATCTAGCCGTATCGGCCGGCGGCTACTATTGCTTCCCAGTTCTTTGTCATTGACTTCCCTAAAGGATTCTACTTCAGACTCTGCGATTCCAGATGAACTTTCATCCTCGCGTGATTGTTTTCTAGCGTTATTCTCTTTTTCATTATCCTTGCCCCAATAGCTCTTTCCCATTTTTGATTCCCAACTTGCAAGTTAATGCCACCCTTCCGAGAGCGGAGAAGGCGCCTCACAAAAATGAGCCATTCGCAAAAGAACAGCGCCTCCAGCGTTGGCTACTTAGACAGCAATTTAGCTTCGATATCATGGTATAAAGGAGTTGCCATCCACTTCCCTTCGATTATTTATGAGGCGTGGATTGCCGTCAAAAGTCAATTAATAGTTGGCCCAATTCTGGTCATCGGGTCTAATGCCGCTATCAATAGGTCTTGGCACAATTCTGCAGAAGGAGGATGTTGTTTTTATTAGAGCTCTGTTCTAGTTGGACTCGAAGCAGATAGGCAAGAAACATGCGCTGGTGGAGAGGTTCAAGCGACAAGGAAAATAAGAAACCAGAAGATGGTAAGCTGAGTGAGCCTCCAAAGAACAACACTTCTGACCTGAGCAACTATGACTGCTATTCCATCCTCGGAGTGACCTTTAACGCTAGCAAAGACGAGATTAAACGTGCATATCGCAGACTCGCGCTCCAGTATCATCCGGACCGCAACAAATCAGAGGAGGCGATAGCAATTTTTAGAGTCATTCAGATGGCCTACGATACACTTCTCGATGAAGGCAAAAGACGACACTATGACTCTACGATACCGGCCTTGGCAAACACCAAACAGAACAAGGTCAAAGTGGAGCTTGAGGGAGCCTTCACAGAAGGTTACGAATCAGACGACGCAGTCGCAATCAGTATTGCAAACACTGACGAGGCCATTGTTTTTGAAAACAGCGTTACTGTACCATCAATCTGGATACACAGTGGCGACCTTCACAGGCAGTACTCTGTCTTTACAGATGTGGCATTTGAAAGGCTGTTCAAAGCGCTATTCGGTATAATCAATCCAAAGGAAGGTTTGAAGGACTTGGAAGTATCAGGCAGTCCAAAACTGCGAGCACATTTTGATGCTAGGTTTTGGAACCGCGGGCAAACAAACGTTTCAATGTACTGTTACAGCTCCATCAGTTTCACCATCATAAACGGCCTTCCTTACATCTACATGCATGGTGCTAGATACCATAATGTCCAGCAGGAAATCACGGTCGAATTCTACACAAAGATGAAGGAGGCTATCAATGCGATTATCAGAGCAGAACTATCAGGGACTGTTGAACCTCCGGCTGAAATTGCGGAGCCCGCAACAATGTTTCAGCCAGTCAAGCTAGTCAGTGATTTGAGGCTGCCTCCGTTGGAAATATGCTCAGCGTTTACGACAGTCTGCAGAACAAAGTCGGCACAAGAGGCCATTGATATGTTGTCAAAAGTCTACGGCGTTCCATCGATGAAGATGGTATTTCAGCACAGATTTCCTGTTAACGATATGGTGTGCAAGGATGCTCTGGCTGTTTACTATGGAGAAGCAATGACTGCATACTTTAAACCCGAAGGAACGACGATGGTAGTCATACTGCACGAATTCTATCATCATTTAGTAAGCTGCTACGGTGCAAGAGACAATCTTGATTATCAGTTAATACCTGACCAAATAACCGGCTATTATGCACGCAACGAGAGAGAAGAGCGAGCGGCCGACAGTTATGCAAGGATGTTCCTACGCCGCGCGATTGGTTAGTTTGACCCAATTCTGGCTACACATATTTTGATGTGTTTTCACGAGGAAAGTGGGAGGGGAAGACTCTTTTTTTATGGAGTGGCAATGAATTGCAAATGCTGACCGGATTGTCAAAGCTATAATCAGGGTTCCTAATCTCTTCGAGAGAATATTATTTCACTGTACTCTTACCAAAAATTCTCCTGTTTTGAAATTATAAGCCTATATAATATTTCAAACAATAGTTCGATAATACCTTGTCAACATAAATAATCCAGAATTGCCTGAGACTGACAATGTTATCGGATGTATCCAAAAAAACAAGAATTGTGACAACCCTTATCGCGTTAGGGTTAGGAATTTCTGCGTTCGCAGTCGCACCCGCGATTGCCTTAGCGCAGGAGACTCCATCGGCTCCTATATCCCTGCATTGGTGTGCATTCTGGGATGACCACGGAACAAAGTCCAACTACCACTGCTATTATGACGAAACCAAAAAGCAATGCGTATACTGGTTACCCGGCGAAGCAAAGCACGATACAACTACTGCAAAGTACTTTGGATGCCAGGTCGACACCTTCACTCCTCCATACTAGGTAGGCAAGTTGGGCAGCAGACTATAATCACGAAACACAGAGATTCTGTGCGTGGAACTGCAAATTCGGGAGATAGTCTGTCAGTTTTTCTTCTTTCTCTTTTTTTCATAATGATCATTAATATCCAGCTGGATAGACTATCGCTATCGCCAGTTAATTGCAAAAGAATTGTAAGTGTCACTATGGAACGATGATGACTGGGCAACTTGCGCTCTCACTTACGGCTCGTGACACGCTGCCTAGTGTATTCGTCAGTCTGGAGAGTCTTGAACCGCGGCCTTTGCTCCCAATGATGATAACATCAATTTTCTCATTTTTTGCATAATTTATTATCTTATCAGCCGGCTTTCCATGTAGGACTGTGGTTTCAACGATTAGGCCAGATAACGAAGAAACCAGACGCTTCTTTTTACCCGCCAACATCATCTTTGCGTCTACTTCTATTGCTTCATAAAGTTCTGTCATATACCGAGACATCGTTATAATTCTGCCAGTTTGCACAGAGCGCATTGGACGATCAAAGCCAAACGGCGCAGAGATTCTGACGACAACGTAGATCAGTATCAATCTGATAGCTTTGTACTGAAGCGCGCCTCACAGCCGCCTCCGAACCATCCTGGGGCCCCTAGAGATGCAGTGGCACTTTGTAGATGTCAAGTCAAAGGGAAGAAGGAGCGACGTTGTGCTAACAGAGCAGGGAAAAAACGCACCGAGGATATTCGGTAGTGGACAAGCTGAATAAGGGGGTCTCTCGCAAGGATACAGAGGTCGGAACAGCATGCCCTCAACTGATCATTCCATACTTTAGGGCATGATTCATTCTGTCCACTACTACGTCGAGACGGTCTCTAACGCCCTCGAGTGACGGGTCTGTCAGCATGGGCCTTACAGCAAGTATGGCTGATTCCAGCGATGCTATTGCCGCCCTCTTTGATACTATCTCGCCCCGCCCCGCCTTTACAAGGGGCTCGTAACGTAGTAGGTCCTGGTCTTTCTTGATCTTTTCTGACTCCCTTGTCACTACTTCATTAAGGCCCTCGATGCTGTTTCCTACTGTCATTACCTTTTCTCCAACGTCTTTTCTTGCCTGCTCCATGGCCTGCATCGAGCCAGCAAATGCTGATTCAAGCCCCTCTTTGGCAGTCGTGAACACACCAGTCATCTCCTCAGTATTCTTCTTGAATGACGCTCGGAACTCTTCACACGCCATCCTCTGGGCCTCGTTCTCACGCTTCCACAGTTCATTCCTTTTCTCGAGGGCTAGATTCTACGTCTCTAGTTCCTTGTTGCGTTTTTCACCCTCGCTAATGGCAGTTTTGAGATCGCCATACATTGTAATGTCATCTTCAAGCTCGGCTATTGTCGAAGAACTGCTCTTGACTACGATGGTCTTTAGTGCAACGATCTCGTGGTTCTTTACACCGGCTGAATAGAGCACCCGTAATGCTTGTACTGCCTGCTTGTCTGCAGCATAATCCATCTTGAGCTGGTCGAGCATTTCCTTGCGCTCTTCGCATAGCTTTTGCAGCCCGTCGGCCTTTACGGCAAATCCTACCTTTCTGTCATAGTCGCCGCTCTTGAGGTCGTCTATGAATTTCCTTACTGCCGTCGAGTCGTCCATCCCATTCTTGACGGCGACATCAGACACCGTTGTAGCTATGGTCGTCAGTTCAGGAAGCCCAAGCCCCATGTCCTCCAGCTTGTCGAGCTTATCAAACACTTCTGCATTTCTGGCCATCTCTGACTTTTGCTGCTCGAGCACTTTGGCATTCTCTTCCTTGCGCCTCTCAATCTCGGCATTCTCTGTGACAAGGGAGGCGTTGCCCTTCCTCAGAGACCCATTCTCTGAAATCTCTGTCACAATCGTTTCCATATCATAATTAGCCTCTGCCGCATTCAAAAGCGCGTTTTTTAGCCTCTCGGGGCTATCAACCGCCAGACCATTGGACGCAAGGAAATCCCTGGTTTCCTGGCAGCTGGCAAGTGACTCGTCAGTCTGTCTTGCCTTCTTGAGGGCCTCCTCTCTACGCTTGTCTGCCTCTGCTGCAGCCATTTTACCCTCCTCTAACCTTGCGTCCAGCTCCTTTGCCTTGGCGACCCTGCTCTCAATGTCAACTGGAAGGTCTTGGATACTGATGCCGCTCCTCTTGCAGGCCTCGTCGATGCGGGGTATGCATTCAATAACCTTCTCGTCATCCATTCCCCGCCCGTCGCATGCATTCAGAAACCTGATAGCCCTCATGAAGTCAACAGTCGTATGCTTTGCCTTGCCAACCTCAATGGCGAGCCGTCTCAGGGCGTCCACGTTATCCTCACCTACGAGACGTTTCTCCTCTGCTACCACATCGCTGATGTGCCCTGCGCTTGTAACTGCCTGCTTCTCGATCTCTGGCCTTGGGATGCCCTGATACCATAGCGACCTGATGAGGTCGTCGGACTCGGGTGAAAACTTTTTGACCACGCCATGTAAAAAAAATCTGGTCGCCCTTTTAATCATTACTGTATATGGAATATTTCTATGAGTTTCTTACAGGATAGTAGCTGGTGTCACTTACTCCTATATTATCTTGAGGATTGTCATAAACCTGTCAGGCAGGTCACATGCCGGCCGGGTCTTCATTGAATACATCCGAAATAATGCTGAAAATGCGAGCTGCATTGCACGAGATGAGCCGTGTGTTTCAGCATCGATTATCGAAAAATTATCGATTTTATCTGACATAGGCGTGACAACCTGTCCTGCCATGTGGCAGCAAAGTCCCTGATGTGACACACCTGACATTTTAGGGCTCCAGTTGAAACACTTCCGCAGTGTAAGAAAAAGAATAATCTACCTTGTTCACCTCGTCCTTAAGGAGGGATGGGTATCGCCTGACATTCTGTCACCTTGCATACCCCGCTGCCCACTCGATAGGCGATGTTCGACTCATGCAATATCGCATTTGCTTCTATAAGAAGAAGCTTTTTCTAATGCCCTAAATATGACAATTCGTGTCCGAAAAGCCCATGAGCAACGGCACGGCTCTTCAGGAGGAATGGGCAGAAGCTCGCAAGATGCTGGGATACTTTGATGAAAAGCTTCACGATCTCAGAAAGTATGGTTTTACACTGATCACGGGTTTGCTGGCAATACAGGGACTTCTACTTCCCTCCATTCAGGTGGGGCCAGAAATAGTTAACACCGTGGAGTATAATGCCACGCACGTGCTCGTCAAAAATGAGACAAGAACCACAAACGGAGGCGCTCCCGACCTAACCAAATCGGGTTTTGCATATCCTGTAAAGATTGCCATCCTGGCGGTAACTCTGGTCTTGGTTCTGGCTCTAAGATGGTTGGATGGCAACTACCAAGGTCTACAGCGCGGGGCAGCAATCCGGGCAAAGGTGATTGAGAGATTCATCAACTTTGAGTTAAGTGACTCTATTTCGGTTAGGTATGAAGTCGAAAGGCTTGGCGGCCAAATCCGGATTCTCTACTATTTCTTTGAAGTCGCCATAATAGCCCTCGCAGTCTTTCTTCTGCTACCGTACATATTCGATAATAACGCGACATGGAACGACTCCAAGTCCCTAAATGTAGCTCTGGTAGTCCTGCTTACCAGTTCAGCTATCGGCGAGGGAGTCTTTTACTTCTTTTTCATAAGTCCTGAAAAGAGGCGAGGCTATGTTCCGACTGAATGGGCTATCGACCGTGTTGAGTGCAAGCGTGGCGACAAGGTCAGAATCATGACCACAAATATCAAGGGCGAAACATGGAAAGGAGGAAATTATAGACATCTACACCAAGGACAACAAATCTGGGAAATTTACGATTCAAAGATGGCTCCGCAGTTTCCGCAAGACGATAATCATCCAGGCAGAATGGCGAGCAGAGTTGATCTAAAGCCGGGGCAGAGCTACATGTGGGCAGTAGAAATGAATCTTCCACCAGGAGTTTACCATTTGTGCGTCGATATGGATGATGATGGAAAAAAAATTTTGAAGAAGGCCGAATTGGATAAGCAGGGGAAGTACTTTTGGCAAAAATACAAAATGGAGGAAGAAGCTAAACACGGAGCCGAGTGTGTGGTATGCAAAGGGAGATTATTGGATAGACGCATACTTGTTGTGCCTTAGAACTTTATTTTTGTACCGGTAGCTCTTCGGCGGGCGGCTAGTGATACTGTGAAGGAATATCTAGTCGGCCAGCCGCCAAATTATCAGTGTATGCTGCTCTGTACTGTTAACTCTGCGGCTTATCATTTTATCATCAAGTCTGTGCTGTTGTCGCCTCCACTGTGGAAGTCGTCGAGGACATCAACGCCTTTTTCCGCATATCAGAGGCCTGATCTATAATGTATACAGGGTGAGCAGTGCAAAAAAATCAACCTTTGTAAGGCGAGATTTTTGCCTCTGCCGCGATTAGACCTATGTGCGGCAGAGGCAAGCTTCTCTATTGGGGTTGGTTGTGCTGTTGCTATTACCGGACTTGCTCAGGCACGTTTGCACTCATACCTGATATTTGACTAACTAACAATATTATTCTTAAGACTTGCTTATCGGCGAATAAGTGTACAATGTACACATACAGACGATTATAATTAAAATTATGAAAAGTATCTTACTAATAAAGAAATCATATTAGCTCAGAAGAGCTGGTAACTGTAGCTGCATCTTGGAACTAATTTGCGTGTAGCAACATCAATTACACGCATTGTAAACTCATTTTATTTCGACAATCGTATAATCTCTTACCGTACTCGATACGGGTTGGACTTGCCCGGGGGCACGAACACACGCGCGCACAAAAGAACGTACATGCCCCTACTTGTTTGATTGGCAAGTAGGGGCTTTTCGATAAAAACAATTCTCTACGCAATATTTATTTTTGACCAGTTTATCGTTATAGAAAAAATGTTCTATAATACTTCGTCAGGTGCGTGCCCTAACGCACCTGAGCGTTTAGTGTCTTGTAAGCCCTCGCCGCCTTGTTGTTTCGACGACGAGGGCCAAACTTACCCTTGTAATTATTGCTCATTGCTGCCAAACTATGCTATGATATGAAATGAATTACTCGCGCTGCGAATATACACATATAGAATTCTTTTTTATGGGTATCTCATGCAATTTTATCGTATAACCAGTACGAGAAAGGTCTATCCGCAACTACTTAGATCACTTACTCTTTCAGGCATGAAATCAGTCGTGCCTGATCAAGTCAAACAACAAACTCTCTGAAAGACTAACTAGCATCTATCGGTGGCTGTGTCTCTGTATATTCTGCTACCTGTGCTATAACGGCCGCGGTAGGGGCTAGTTTAATTATTCATATTAAATTGCGCGAGCCAGCTTTATTCGCACCTAGGCAAGTCGAACAACATGCACACATATCCCCGATCGTAAAACTGCCGTTCTGCTGACCCGCGCAAATCTAAATTGAGTAAGAAGTATTAATGCGTGTCTGCACATTATTCTATAACTAATACAATACGATACCACGTTGCTGCTTGCAATCACGAAAAGCAGTATATTGCATTGCATTATCACATTACCGTGATTGTGGCATTATTCCAAATTCTAAGCAAAATTGTATTCAGAAACGATTTTGTCATTTCGTCACGACTTACCCCAAAGCAGTCTGACGTTTACCGCACTCGCAATGCCAAAACGACAAATTCGACTTTGAGCATAAATCAAGGTAAACGTTTTGTAATTGCAAAAGTTAATTGTGAACTTAATTGCTCGTCACTTTGTTCAAGCACGGCCCACTGTTTGCCCTGATAAAGCCTTTCTTCAATGAATAATGCAGTTCTTCTTACTATTATGTAGCTTTGTCCGTAGTAAGGTGCTGACTATCGCAAATACAATACCGAATGAATGGCTTTCTGTCAAGAGTAATGAAGGGATGGCTATTCCCTGAAGTCTGTCGATTTTCCATGTGGAACCTTTTGTCATACAGGCAGCTCTGAGGTGGTTGCAGAGGTCAGAGGGAGAGGGTCGAGAGTAGTGGTGGTGGAAGTGCGCTCAATGCAGAGAACTTTTTGACCTAGATTTGTTGGAAAAAAAGCAATGGCACATTAAAAAAAGATAGAACGATTAACCGCATTTAATCCGTAAAATGACTTATTCGCTCCATGATGTTCTAGATCTTTCATAGGTAAGTGATATAAAATATGGTTATTAGGCAGTATTCTGACCACAAATCCCATGTTATGGGTCGAAAACGGATTGATAAAAATACTGATACGAACCAATGTGGCAGAAGTACGAGCTGAGAAGAACAGTGTGACATTTACCAAATCTTTTCACAAGTTTGTAATGAAGAATCTTCATGGAGATGCAGCAGTGCTAACACCACAAGAATGCCAAAAAATTCTCTGTCAATATCATAGGGCACTGGCTACCATCACCTTCGATCAAGTCCTCGCTACCATGGTGATTTTTGGATTTTACTTTGACCAGATAGAGTTACCTGTTCCAGACGGACGGTAGGCCAGCAGGAAACGACACATTCCAAGCGAATTGGCAAGAAGAGCGTTGAATTTCTTTTCCTTTCTTGCCGAATACCGGCATGAAAAATGCTTAAAGGGCAACGTTCTCGACACTCATGCAGCAAGCGGCCCTAGGTCAATTGAGATTGGCAATTAAAATAGGAGTGTGTTCTTGTTCGGTTTGTCCCTATGCTATTCGTGTAGTGGATTTGCCAAAGAATGCCATTACATACGGCCTGTAGAGGTAGTAGATGACCACTCCGGATATTATCACACTTATGATGCTTCCCCCATTTCCTGCGGCCAGGGACGCGATTCCTATTATTATGCTGATGATGGATATAACCAATGTGCCAGTCCATGCCCATCCTCTTCCTTGAAGGAGTCCTCCTGCAACAATAAAGGACACAATTCCAAGTATTATCAGGATGCCGCCAAAGAATATTCCCAAGGGGGCCAGAAAGATTAGAACTGTTCCAAGAGCTGCTATTCCCAACCCTGCAAGAAGCATGGCAATTCCACTCAGGATCGTCAGGATTGCAAGTATAGTTACGCCCATTGGTCGAGAGGAAGTTGATATTGACACTTTGGGAATGTACAATTCACACAAAAATATTAAAGTGATATTCTAGTTGCCGTTTGTCTTGTTTCAGGCATATAGTGCTCCAAGCACAACTGGAATGAAATTGATTCTCAACTAATCTTCCTATAATAACATTGAACTCTGGCAGCCTCCCAAAAACTCTCAGATGCTTAAAGAAAAGGATTCTTTCCTGTTTGAGCACAAAAATTCGACACTTGCACAAAGACACGGTGCGCTCTGCACGTCTCTGTATCTTTACCTTCATCAGGTGATTTTGCCCGCTGCAACAATAATTGTAGAAATTAACTGAAATCTTGTTCTCGTATAAAGAAACGAAAGAGTCTTTATCATCGAATATCTCAATGTTATGTAGCAAATGACGTTCGCTCTGTGTCTGATAAAATGCGATTACCAATCGGTGAAAAACACTTTGCAGAGCATCAAAGGCATCAAAGGCGTCATAGAATCACATGAAACTAGCGGACCGTATGATGCAATATTGAAAGTCACAGCCGATTCCCAAGACGAGTTGCGAAGCATAGTCCGAAACATAGGTACGATCTCTGGTGTTTTTGCAGTATTGACTGCAATTGTATATAATGTAAAGTAATAGTGGTAGTAGTAGGAATGGTGCTCCCAAATGAGCCGCACAAATCCGGCTTCAGTAAGAGAATTACCTTTATCTGATAAGTTACCATCCAGCCAGCTATCTGTTGCAGAATTCCTCTTGTTCTATTTCGTTTACAACCCTTTTTTTGGCTAGTGCAAAAACGACACAGCCGATGTCCATCTCCAAATCTGGTCAGGAGACAGAGAAGTTCTAATAGTTTGTAGCGTGATATTATCACAGACGTATTGGCGACAGAATGCAAACATTGGGCATGCACAGTACCTGATAACAGATGCGTAGGCTGTGGGACTGTGATTTGTCCACAGTGCCTAAAGGAGCCGGATTGTTGCAAATGTGAAAACAAACACGAGTGCTGCAAAAGTTGAATTGACGATTTTTGACTCGTTCTGGTCACATGTTTTGGACTATTCTTGTACGCAAAGGAAGGAGGGGACTTTTTCATCGCTTGTTCTCATTATTACTTGTCGTCCAAATATGTCATCTGAGGCAAATTGGCGTCAGGGTTTTCTTTGAGCGCTTGCGCGTGAATAGATTCGACATATTTGCGTGCCCGGCTCAAGTCATTAGTTTGAAAAATGAACAGCACTTCATTAGAATCATCCGCATTGCGCCAAATGTGCTTTAGATACAAACCCTGTTCGCCATGCTTGAGCACTTCTGCCTTAAGCATGCTTTTGACATCCTCAAATTTTACATCTCTTAGTTTTGCCAATACGTGTGCCATAATGTTGAAAAATTCAACATCGCTCCTGTCTTAAAAAGATGCGGCAATCAACCCGGTTTCCTCCAAGACAACTGACCTGATTCTGGTCAGGGAAGTTGGATGTGTTTTCACGCTCAAAAATATGCACATTCTCTTTTTACTTCTTAAAAACATCAAATCTCATCCTCTTCATCTAAAGTTGCCCTAAGGCAAATTTTATAGCCAATGCTAACTTACTTTAATCAGCAGATTCTTGTCAAATATTGATGAAAGTAAAGATAATGATAATGGTAGCCATTACGGAGGTTTTCCTTCTGCCGCCGGAATTAAGCAAGTTCTGTTAAAAGCGAGAGCTACCTACGGCAATAGCGGTATTGCCAAATTTCTATCATACATGGGACCTGCACTTATCGTCAGCATGGCGTATATGGACCCTGGAAACTATGGCACCGACATTCAGGCAGGGGCATCGCTGGGCTATAGCCTGCTATGGGTTGTTTGGCTTGCAAGTGGTATGGCCATGCTTCTTCAGTATCTTTCGGGAAAGATAGGAATTGCAACTGGACAATCGTTAACGGAAGTGATACGAGAGAAGTTTGGAAATAGGAGAATTTTTGTCATCCCCTACTGGATAGCTGCAGAAGCAGCAACAGCCGCTACAGATTTGGCTGAATATCTGGGCACAGTTATTGCCCTTAACCTCTTGTTTGGAGTGCCAATGATATATGCAGCGATATTTGGCGCACTTGACGTCGTGATAATACTGGCGCTAACTTCCCGTAGATTCCGAGTTCTCGAACAGCTGTTTTTGATTTGGGTATCGGTAATCGCCTTTGGGTACGTGTACGAGATATTTTTTGTAACGACTCCAGATTTGTCTGCGATTGCATACCATTCGTTTATTCCAACACTGGCAAATCATAACGCTATGTTGCTTGCAGTAGGAGTAATTGGAGCGACCGTGATGCCACATGCACTTTTCATACACTCATGGCTCACAAAGAATCGTGTGGTGGAAAAGTCAATTGAAGAAAAACGAAAAGCAAGAAGGTTGCACCTTGTGGAAAACATTGTGCTGTTGGCTGTTGCAGGGATGGTCAATGCGGCAATCATGGTAATGTCTGCCGCAGCATTTTATCCTAATAATTCACAGATATCGTCCATATCGGAAGCATTTAGGACATTGATTCCGCTATTTGGTGCTGGAGCCGCAGTAGTCTTTGTCGTGACCCTTCTCTCTTCGGGGATCGCATCCTCTGTTACGGGAACTCTGGCAGGGCAGGCAGTGATGGAAGGATTGCTTGGAAGAAAGACAAACATCTGGCTTAGGCGTTTTATCATACGTTTCGTAAATGTCGTGCCGACAACGATAGCCATTCTTGTTGGCCTCGACCCATTGAATATTTTGATATATAGCCAGGTGATTCTCAGCCTGATGATACCGCTTCCAATGATTCCGCTTGTACTGCTTACAAGCAACAACAAATTGATGGGAGAATTTGTAAACCGCAATATTACCACATTACTAGCTGTAGTCTTTGTAGTCATTATACTTGCATTCAACTCCTATTTCATAATAGACATGCTGTTTTGAGAGTCCCATAACCCCTAGAAGTGGAAGAGTGTAAAAACGTGCGCATCAAAATTCATGCGCACTTTTTTTCGTTTAAACTGTTTTGGGACAGGATTTAGTGTTAATCTCGTCCTCTTGCATCTTGTATTCGATCTGTTCTAACGAAGCAGACGCAGTATTCATCTCTCCTCTGTGATAGTCGCATAGAGAAACAAAGAATGCATCACAGCGTTCGCTTGTTTGAATGACACAGCCACACGGATATTTTTTCATGTTGTTGTCTCCTCTTTTCGATGATGATCTGCGTTTTGTTCTTCGTCCTCTTGATGATGATGTCATTGGCGCTCACCACCTCCTACATCATTGACGACTGGCATTTGATGAGACATTATTTGCCGGTAAAGTCACCTCTTCTTTTAGCACCACTACCAAATATCGTTCCAAACCTCCTCTGGACAATCACAAGTATTCCTACCGCAGTTCCTATAGCTAGAAATGTACTTGCAGAAGCAGGAAACTCTGGCACTACCACTACTCCTCTTGCAACTCCGTTTCTAGTAAGGTCTGGAGACTGCCCCTCCTTTACCAGAGCTTTGACCGCAACTTCAATGCGGTAGGTCTTGTCGGCTGGGAAGTTCAATCCGGTCATCTCGCCTGCGCCTCCCTTGGCTGTTTGGTCCGTCTTTGCAAACACCTGTTTTCCATTTTCGTCAAATACCTTGATGTCGTACTTTACGTCGTCGGTGATGTTGGTGCCGGCAAACGCGTCGACAAACTGCATGTTGAGTTTTGTCTCAGCACCCGCCTTTAGCTGATCAGGAGTCCAGTTCAGGAGCACGTGCACGCCGCCCGTGTCGGTGGATATTTCGCCCGACGTCTGCTGGCCTGAGGAGGCAGCTGATTGGGGAGAGAATGCAAATGCCATCTTTCCATCGGCAGGAGGGTCGTTCCTGGCCATGTCCAGTATGTCGTTCTTGTTTATCAGAAAGTGCAGTATGAGGTTGTTCTCGTCAGAGAACGGGTCGATTGCCAGCATCCTGCCGGCTATAGGCTTGCCGTTGACCTTGGCGTCAAACGTGTTTGCGTCTCCTACGCCCGCCCACGCCTTGGGCACCCTTACCTCTTCATGCACGAACATGTTTGGAGCATTCTGTATCCTTGAAATATTCCAGTTAAAGGGCATGGCCCAGGAATAGGTCCTTTGATTGGCGTTGAACTTGAAGTCTTCCACCTTGTCGTAGTACGAGATTATCGACATCGGATAGGTCTTGCCTTCTGCAGACTGGACGTTCTGGCTGAACACGTCGCCCACAGAGAGGGCGGTCTCGAACGTCTTGACGTCCTTATCTGCAAATAGGTTCTGAGGATAGTCGATGCCATGGACCTCGACATGGATTCGGTACAGTCCACCGTCTAGCAGCACTGGTCCGCTTACATTTACCGTACCTCCTGGGTCAGCCTGCCAAGCGTTGGTGAATGCATCTTTGTTTCCCTGAACCTGGACGTCGCCTGGCTGCGGCTTTACTTTAAGAGTCAGCAATCCATTTTGGCTCACAAAGAAGTCTTGTAGCAGCGGTTTGGCATTCGGATCAAGGCCCTTGTATATGGCTATCAAGAGATTCGGGTACTTTATGGTCTCGTTGGTCTTGGCGTCAAACAGCCGGAACTGCAGGAAGGCATCCTGCTTGGATTCTGTCGTCAAAATGGGCGGGTTAATCTTGACAAAAAGCGCGGCTTGTTTGTTTCCAAATGTCGCAGGGGGAAGATTCTCCTGCGTAAGGCCGTCTGCAAACGCCTTTTGCAGCGTAGTAGTGCTTAGAACAAGAACACCCATAGAACCAATCAACATTGCTACAAGTGAGAAAGATTTCAAGGCGGTACTTCGAAACGTTGATTTGCAATGATGATTATTATAGCAACTCTTTTGCAGGCTCTTCTTCCATGACAAATAATGAGATTTCTTAGGCTCCGCGCTCACTACATGCTTTTGCACCTTGACGCTAGATAAATCTAGCGGTTCGATACATCAAATATGATTGATTTGACCGGTTAATGCTCCAAAATCTCTTTTAACCGGCAACATCAAGATGTTTTACATACTATGAAAGTTGTATATGTGGTTGATGACCCGAGTGTCGCTAAAGTGTTGGTGGATCCTATGAGACGAGCCATACTTGAGTTATTGCGTGGGAAACCGATGACTCAGGCCAAACTGGCAAGCGAACTTGGCCTGGCCACTTCTTCGCTAAACTACCACATGAAACTACTCAGGTCAAAAAAGTTGGTGACGATAGTGAGAAGAGAAGCAGAGAGGCACAGAGTAGTGCAGAAGTTTTTCGCACCAGCTGCCTATCTTTTTGTTTATGATCTGGATGCACTGCCAAAGAACATTGCGCGTTACTTTTACCCCGTGAGCTTGGAGCGCACTAGAGGCATAGTCTCTGCCATTCTATTTAGGGATGCTCATTTCTCAATACCTTCGACACAAGAAGTCATGAATGATCTTTCAGACAGGGTATCTCGCGCACTAGTTATCTGCGCACGGGAGTATCCTAAGCAAGATCTTGAATCGGGGCTCGAAGGAGCAACGTACAGAATATATCGAGATGCAATAAAGAGGGCATTTGCCTGACATACCTTTTTTCTGCCAACAGTTTCTGACTCTTATTTTGCTTCTTCATACATGACCAAGGCATATAGCCGTATAACATTGTCTAGTTTTACTGTCGAAAACTTGATATCTATTACTTCTACCTTATTGCCTGTTACGAATTCGTTTATACTTTCGTGGAATTTTTGAGGCAACGAATCCTCAAAAAATAATCTAACTTTCATAGGTAGACAATCATTCCTTTTCTAACTATCCCGGATAATTCTTCGTTGGCCCATAGTTTCGCGTACATGAGCAGAAAAGGTGCCTTCATGATATTATCCTATTCATTTGGTTAAAAGATCTTCTTGCAACGAACTTACCAAACAATGATAAGAGCTATCGAACCATTCGACTTATATAACTTCCTCTCTAAAATTGTGAGAAAAGGTTAAGCACTACAACGAAATAAAATCAGCATTGGCATATGTTTGGCGCAAAGGAAAGGCGACCAGATATTACATCGAAAGACATCTCTCTGCTGATGGACTTGATAAAACAAGAGCGCGCACGTATCATGTCAATCATTGAAGAGAACCCTGACGATCTGGATGTAAACCGCCAGCGAGATCGATTCATTGCTCATCTTGATTCTATTTCTAGGAAACTGAATTCCGCGTCCTAGTCTTACGACAGAACGGAAGCGCGGCACATAATCAGAAAAATCTGTAACGGCACTTTCCTACGGCTAGCTCCTTCTACTCATTGTAGAGAAAAAAAATAGGATCCTCTCCTTCCTAGGCAAGAAAATCTGCAGGCCCACCGTAATGCGTAAAGCTTGGTAGGTGGCTGACAAGCTATTCTTCGACCTCCGCCCTTCCTGTGGAAACGTCAGTCCCTCCGCACAACACCATCTTGTTATCCTCCGCCTTATTGAGCATGCGTACCCTCTGAACAGTTTCACGTTGCAATGGTTCTTCTCGCCCTTGAGCGTCATTATGACCTACGTATTGAATGCATTAAGACTGAGCTTTAAGCACTTTCCAACTAGTCATAATATGCATTATAACCTAGTCACGCGGCACAAAAATGAGCGTGAAAAGGGGGATACTATTTTTACTCCTTGTCGATGAAGTCGTTGGATTAGAAGAATCCTTTTGTTGAAGACGAGAAACCTTTTTGCCTCCTGGCTACATAGAGACAAGTTTCATAGTCTTGGTGCTGGCAGCCACCAGCGCTGTTGCGTGTTTGAGCAATTCCGATACACGATCGACAATATGAGTAAATTATTCTATTGTCTACGCTAATATGCATATAGTAGCCAAATATAGAATCTTCTTAGCTAAGCTTCAGTTATACTGGATAGGGACGACAATATTCGGTACAAGTTCACACAATGACTGGCTTCGCAGGTAACAGGAATGACAAAAATGAAAAGAACCTTTGCGAGAGGCGGATTGTCTCCAGTATTCGTGCGGCTATCTTGGTAACTGCCATTTTAATTACTTCTACAGGCGCGGTCCATGCTCAACAGGCCCAAGCAGCTGTCTCGCCGTCTTCTGCTTCTTATTCTTCATCGTCATCTCCTCAATCCTCCTCATCTTGCAACTGTGTAGTCTTCCGACTCGACGACATCCAGGATTTCTGGCTACATGACGTACAGCTCGCAACGCTAGACACATTTTCCGATAGCGACACCAAAGTGACACCCGGATTAATAATGAATTTTTACGGTCGAGATGAGCCCATCGTAGCGAAAATCGAGCAGGGTAAAGATGCAGGAGTTTACGAACTTGCACTGCATGGCTGGAACCATGTCGACTATGCAAAGCTGCCCCTTGGCGAACAAGAGCAGACACTCGTTGACGCCAACACAAAACTAGAGGCTCTCCATGGAAGCAAATCGAACATCTTTATCACACCGTATAACTCACTGAACGAAAATACCCTGGTTGCCATGAAGGATATCGGCCTTGAAATCGTGTCTGCCGATACCGATCCAGACAGCGGCTTTCTTGCTCCGACATATCCTACCCTTTCATCTTCTTCTTCTTCATCATCTAACTCAGCGCACGGAATAAAGGCGATTCCGATGACTGTTACTTTTATGGATAGGCACAAACCAGTCGGCTCTAACGGCAAAACATTAACTCAGCTAAAGGGAGAGATCGACGCAAGCGTTGCAAGCCATGGATGGGCAGTAATTATGCTTCACCCACAAGACTTTGCAATTTACAAGGATGACACCGACGGCACCAGCAGCAGTAGTGGCAAGCTCATCGCACAAGACGCCGTTAACTCGACACAAATTGCGGTCTTGAAGAGTCTAATAAAACAGCTTGCAACTGACGGTAGGACAATCACGTCATTTAGTGGCGTTGTAAAATTACTTGGAGAAAACACAGAGACATCAGTAGCAGCGGCGCCGGCAACAATAGCGGTGCCAGCGGAACCACCTATTCTGGACACACCAAGGCAGGAAGGCACAAGAAGCGCAACATCAGAGCACATTCTACTCTCTGATCGCATCGTCACTACCTCGAAGCCTGCAGTTGCGATCGCGACCGCATCGCCAACAACAAGAGATGGAATGATCGACAACAACCCAAGCCGATCCGCCTTGGCTATTCGTGCCACTACATCGGACAGTGGAGACGGTACTACCTATGCAGATGAAGTGCACATAAAAGGAGAGAGCACACATGGGCAGGCTGGTAATCCCGACTCTCCCGGCGACCAGTCTTTATGGGGCACCATGCAGAGCCTGCTCTCTGGATTAACCAATCTGATAGCGCATGTGTTTGGCCGATGATTATTTTATAGTGTGTATGTGAATTGCCCGGGCATTACTGCAAAGGGGTGCACACATACACAAAAGCATGCACGCACGTATCCCTGCATATGTCTGCAAAATGTATCAAAACTTGACCTAAACTTTACGGCAATAAGTGAATTTCCGAGCGTAATTTCGGGATCCCAATTTTTTTTATTGTGGTATCATTTGATGTGAGTACAAACAAAGAATTGCGCCGGATAAGAATACAATCCACAACGACAACAACTCTAGCTCCCTGCTGAATCGAGGATCTCTGCAAGATAGAATATTCTATTCTAGTCTATTGCTTATGTGCGTCATTAGCACATATTCTCTGATTCACCTGTTATTGGGGTACCCATCTGCATCTTGAGCCTGTTCTATGCTTATGAAATCGAACCCCGCATTCGGCCTAAAATGGAATTATATCTAATATACAATCTTGAATTCAGGTTTCGTCACTTGGGTAGATGATTTCTTCTCAAACGGCTCGCCGTCCAAACAGAAACGTATGGTTGCTTGCCTAGGCATGTAACAGCCATACCGTCTCGACCCAATTCTGGCCACGCGTTTTGAGGTGTTTTCACGCTCAAATGGTAGGCTTTCGCTTTTGATTGCGGCTCTGTAAAAATAGGATCCTCTTGTTTATGCATGAAGAACTGCAACTCTGTCGTAAACGCTAAAGCTTGGTAGCTGGAGAAAAAACCTAAAAAATAGAGAATTTATCTGGAAGGCAACTCTTGCACAGTAAGAAATATGTTATATCTGATGTTGCATTAGAGTGCAAGAACTCTTAATGCAAAATATTAAACTTTATTATACTGCACTACGATACTCTTTTTAATGGGCAATGGGGCTGATAAGGAAAACATCACGTTTCGGCTTGAACTAGAGACCTTGAGCAAGTTACGAAATGAAGCGGACGAGAAGGGAGTTAGCGTTAATTCCATAGCACAGAGCATATTTGCGGCACATTATCAATGGGCTGCATCTGCTACACAAGCGGGTATGATCCCAGTACACAAGATGGTATTTTTGATGATGCTTGACAAGCTAACAGAGGATGATATTGAGGAGATAGGGCGTCTCTTTGCAGATGTTGGGGTAAAGGATATGACTTTAATTCTAAAGAGGGACTATAGCCTTTCCGCATTCTTGGATGTGCTTGGATTATGGATGAAGTTTTCTGGAATCGCATTTCAAAAGTCTATCTCTCATGATACCCATACGTACACAATATCTCATGAGATGGGAGCAAAGTGGTCTTTACTTCTGTCTACGATGCTCAAGGCGGTTTTTCAGAAGATGGGCGTGTCGCAAACAACCTTTGACAGAACGGATAATCTTGTGATATTCAGGATTCCCCTAGTAGAATTGCGCGCTAAACAATGAATGAAGAAGACCCCTTTGTTATCATGGTTTCAATTCCTCTCCATTGTAGTAATACTTTGATTCTGCTTGCAGTACGATAAGAAAATGCCATCAGAGCTGGCTGCAGAGCCCTCAGTGATTTGACGTACAGGAAGTCTTAACACAATGCAAGATAATTTCTTGCAAATTACTAACGTCGAAAGATACACGAAATTCTTATTTGCAATAAACTGGCGCATTGATTCGTCCTTTGAGCGAGAAAAGCACAAGTGTCACATTTCGCATTCCTAATGACGATTTGGAGACCTTGCGCGCCCAAGCCGATGACGAGAGGCTTAGCGTAAACACCCTCGTAAAAAAAATCCTCCGGCACCATATTACATGGCAACGAACTTGCACGGCAGCCGGATTCATGCCAATTCATCGAGCGATTGCTGGTAAGCTTGTTGATGCCATCGATGAAAAAACTTTAGGAGAAATTGCAATCGAGTCTGCCAATGCGTATGTCGATTCGCTTTTGCTTATGCAAGGTGACGCAGGACTAGAGTCGGCCATTGAACTGCTCATAAGGGAGTTTCGCGCTTCCGGTTTTCTATGCAAGGCATATTCACTTGATGATAAACAAGCAATAAAGGAGAACAAGATTATGATCCAACATGACATGGGTGCTAAATGGTCTGTGTTTTTGAAAGCATATGTTCAGCAAATTATCCACAACACTGGCCATCGAGTGCAGATCGACATCAACCCCAAGTCCATAGTAATTGAAGTTGATACCGACTACTCTGAAATTACAAAAACGTTGCAACAGCAGGGCAGCAAGGACTTTCATTGGCCCTCTTGAAAATGAACTACCAAGATACTACTGAGGATGAACTTTATTTGATACTTGAAAAATATAGTGTAAATGTGCAAATGGTCAGAGAAATGAGTCTTGGCCTTAACGCCCTGAGGGATTTTGTCCATTGCTTGGACAGATTACTTGAATCGGCAGATAGATTAGATGCATTAGAAAAATAAAGCGTCTAAACTTGCAACTCTTCTGCCCAGCTTGACATTCTAATGGTTCTTCTTTCCTTTGAGCGTCATGCTATGAACACGCTGCTTGCATACACATGGAAAATGATCATTTACTTTACGAAAGTGTCGGATTTTCGTGCTCAAGCAAGGGGATCCCTATTTTTATTGCGGCTCTATCGTCGCCGGTGGCTTGCTAGATACCGCGTACGTGACCCACGTCGCCCCCTCGACCTCGTTTGTTATCCTGTTGCTTATACGCTCTATCACTTCGTACGGCAGGCGTGTCCAATCCGCGGTCATGGCGTCAATCGACTCGACTACGCGCACCATGACGACGTGGCCGTACACTCTCTCATCGCCAAGGACGCCTACAGCCCTGTCGTCGCCGACTGCCGCATAAGCCTGCCACACCCTGTCGTAATATCCAGCTGTTTTCAGCTCGTCCTCTACTATCCTGCTTGCGTGCTTGGCGATCCTCGTCTTTTCGGGGGTTATCGCGCCGATTATCCGCACAGCAAGGCCTGGCCCGGGGAACGGGTGCCTCTTTAGCAGCTCGTCGGGCACTTCAAGAAGCCTTGCCACTTTTCTTACCTCGTCCTTGTATAGAAAGCGCAACGGCTCTATTATCTTCAATTTCAGCCACTTTGGCAGGCCGCCAACGTTGTGGTGCGTCTTTATCACGGCGGCGGGGCCCTTTGACACGCCGCTTTCAATCACGTCTGGATACAGCGTCCCCTGCGCCAGCCACTGGAACGGCCCGTGCTTTTTGGCGACTGTCACAAACTCTTTTGCAAACTGGTCGCCGATTATCTTGCGCTTTTTCTCCGGGTCGGTGACGCCTTTCAGCCTTGACAAAAAGCGTTTTTCCGCGTTGACGTAGATGAGGTCGATACCAAGGTGCTCCTTGAACAGCCTGACCACCTCCTCTTCCTCGCCCTGCCTGAGCAGGCCGTGGTTGATGAACACGCAAGACAACTGCTCTCCAATTGCCTTGTGCATGAGCGCCGCGACCGTCGTCGAGTCGATGCCGCCGCTCACCGCTGCAAGCACCCGCTTTTTGCCCACCTGCTCTCTGATCTCTTTAACGGTAGTATCGATAAAACTCTGCATGTCCCACTCGGGCTTTGCGCCGCTTATCTCCTGCGCAAAGTTCTTCAATATCTGCACGCCACGCTCGGTGTGCACCACCTCTGGGTGGAACTGGATGCCGTACATCCTGCTTTCGTGGTTGCCTATTGCCGCAGACTGCGAGTTCTCGGTGTGGCCTATCACCTTGAATCCGTCCGGCACCTCTTCCGCCGCATCGCCGTGGCTCATCCAGCAGTTTATGCTGTTATCTAAATTCTTGAAAAGGTCGGAATTGTCGTCTATCTTTAGACCTGCGCGCCCGTACTCTCTGCTTGCCGCCCTTTTCACTTTGCCGCCAAAGCTGTCGACCAGCACCTGGTGGCCGTAGCAGATGCCCAGTATCGGCTTGCCCATCGAAAACACCTGCCTGTCCGGCTTGGGCGCACCCTTGGCGTATACGCTTGCCGGCCCGCCAGAAAAAATGATGCCCTTTGGATCCATTTCCTTCAAAGTCTTTACCGGCGTGTTGTACGGCAACAGCTCGCAGTAGACATTGGCCTCCCTTATCCTTCTGCAAATCAGGTGGCTGTACTGCGAGCCAAAGTCGAGGACGACTATCTTGTCCATGTTCTGTCAGCTTCCAGCTTTTTCCAGCATCCTAGTGAATACCCACGCGGACGTGTTGAATATCTCTGCCAGGCGCTCCTTGTCGCGATAGTTTGTTATCGTTATCTTTTTTATCATGCCCCCTCCGTCCTCGTCAACTTTGTAGCTCATCACGCCGGATTCCGCAAGAGCTCCCTGCGAAACCCTCTCTGCGTCCTTGGTCTTCATGCCGTCGAGTATCCTGCCGAGGAAGAACGACCGAAACGGGGGCGTGTTGACGCTCAGGCCGACCCCTGGCGCCGGCACTATGGTTATCGAATTTGCAGTGACTTCGGCGTTTGCGAGCACGAAATCGTCTTTGGCCCTCTTTATCGGCCTGACATCTCTGCCCGGGTCAAAGCTTGCCTGCTTGGTTGCAGCCGGTGCAGGTGGCGCGGTTGTTGTTGCCGTCGTCGTCGGCGCCTGCTTTGCAGATGTCGCTTGCGGCCTTGCCGGCTCGCTTGCGATTGCAGCCGCGGCCCTGAAACTGCCCTGCTTTAAAACGCTGTCGATGATGGAAAGCGTGGCTCTCAGCCTCTCCAGCTCTTCCTGCTTGTCTGAAATCTGCTTCATGAGCCACTCGCGGAGCTCCGCCGCGCGCCTGACGTCATCTTCGGAATAGCCGGACATTGTATAGCAAGCCCTCTTGATCCTAAATGGTATAATAGCCTTACCGCCTTTTCTGTTTCTGCTGCTGCCGCTTGTTGAGTTTCAGCACTATCAGGACGGCGACTCCCCACAGCATCGCGGCCGGTATATGCTGGCCAAAGAACCACGCGATGCCCCCCGCCACGGCAAACGCTATGCCGAGTATGCCTGTTGCCTTTTTCTGGCTGACCATGCCCCTAGTAGGGAGAAAAGCCCTTGACCGGTTTTTCAGAGGCGTGGAACAGCTGCGAGCGCGACTGCTTGGCAAGCGTCTCCAGCAGGCGCTTTCCGGCCTGCATCTTGCGCTTTTTCAGCTCCGGGTCCTTGACGTCCTTGTACGCGCTTATGCCGCCAAAGTCCATGCCGACCATCACTATCTTTTTTGCGCCAAACTCTTCTGCCAGAAACACGCACCTGTCGCCGTCCGTGAAACCGCCAAAGTTGTAGACATTGTCGACTGGCATCACCTGCGTCGTGCCTAGAACCTTCTTGAACTTGGGCACGAGCTTTTTCAGCATGTCGGTGTTGTCGCCGTGGGCGTGCACCACCATCACCGCGCCAGACTTGGCCGCCTTTTGCAGTGACGCGGAATCGCCGTCAAGGTCCGTAACTACGATGTCCGGCTTGATCTTGTTCTCCAAAAGCGCCTGCACCGCGCCGTCTGCGGCTATCTTGACAAAACTCTTGTTCTTTTTGATTATCTTGATGTTTTCTGCCAGGCTCGGACCCGCGCCAAGCACGAGCACGCTCTTGCCGGCGATTTTCTTCTGCAAGACCTTGGGCTCTAGCGCCTTTCTCTTTATCATGCCAGAAAGCATCCTAGCCGCCTCCTGGTCCTTCTCTGTGCTGTAGCCAAACTCTGCGCGGATTCCTTGGTAATACGGGAACCAGTCGACGAATTTCACGGAATGGGTTGCGCAGACGTTAATATTAATATCTTTTCTGGTCTGGCCAGACTCGCCTCAACGTTAATAACGGTATCGGGCGCCACACCTAGGCAGGCCGGTCAATGGAACCCAAGATAGAGACCAAGTCGTGGAACCACGAGATTGAAAGCGCGATATTAAAGAGGTGGCAGGACGAGGACACGTACCGCTTTGAGATAAACGAAAAGCCGGCTTTTGCAATAGACACGCCGCCCCCGTACCCGTCGGGCAGGCCGTGGCACATTGGCGCTGCCGCGCACTATGCCCAGATAGACATGATAGCCCGGACCGCAAGGATGTCCGGCAAGAACGTGCTGTTTCCCATAGGCATCGACAGGAACGGCCTGCCGGTGGAGATCTACACCGAGAAAAAGTACAAGGTTCGGATGCGCCAGATGGACAGGCAGAAATTCCTCGACCTTTGCAAGGGCGCGCTTGACGACCTGGAGGCAGAGATGCTGCAGATAATGAAGAACATGGGGCTTTCCGGCGACTTTTCTCACTATTACCGCACCGACTCTGACGAGTACCGCGCCCTGACGCAGGCCACATTTATCGAACTGTGGAAGCGCGGGCTGGTATACCTGGCAAACAGGCCCAACAACTATTGCCCCGACTGCGGCACCACGATAGCAGACGCCGAGATAATCCACGACGACCTGCCTACAAAGCTGGTGCACATGAAGTTCAAGATCGCAAATAATTCCGACGACCAGATAATAATCGCCTCCACCAGGCCAGAGCTTCTCTTTGCGTGCCAGGCAGTGATAGTAAACCCGGAGGACGAGCGCTACCTTGACTACCAGAACAAGAGCGTCGTCTTGCCCCTATACAACAGGGAGGTGCCAGTCAAGACGCACCACTCTGCAAGGCCGGAATTCGGCTCTGGCGCCGTGATGGTGTGCAGCTATGGCGACCAGAACGACGTGCAGGTGTTCCGCGAACTGGGCCTGAAGGAGATTGTGGCGCTCAACGAAAACGGCATAACGACAGAGGCCGCCGGCGCGTACGCCGGCCTGCGCGTCAACCAGGCCCGTACAAAGGTTATTGAGGACCTGAAAGCCGCAAACCTGGTTGAAAAGGAAGAGAGCATCATGCACCGGACCCCCCTGTGCGAACGCAGCAAGACGCCGATTGAAATCATTCCCCTGCACGACTATTATGTAAAGCAGCTCGACTATGTGCCGCAGCTGCGCGACCTTGCAATGCAGTTAAAGTTCCACCCCGAGATGCACAGGCAGATACTGCTCAACTGGCTAGACTCTGTCGCAATCGACTGGCCGGTGTCCAGGAGGCGCTTTTACGGCACCGAGATACCGATATGGTACTGCAACTCTTGCAAGTCACCGCTCCTGCCAGAGCCGGGGAAATACTACCGGCCTTGGAAAGAAAGCCCACCCTTTGAAAAGTGCCCCAAGTGCGGCCATGCGGAATTCACGGGCGAGGACCGCACGTTTGACACGTGGATGGACTCGTCGATAAGCCCGCTCTATGTGACAAAGTTCGGCAAGGACAAAAAGCTGTTTGACTATGCGTACCCGATGGCGCTTAGGCCGCAGGCCAAGGACATCATAAGGACGTGGCTCCACTACACGATGCTCCGGTGCGTGCAGCTGACGGGCAAGATGCCGTGGACCGACGCGTGGATAATGGGCTATGGCGTCGACGAAAAAGGAGAAAAGATGAGCAAGAGCAAAGGAAACGTCATCGACCCGTTCCCGGTAATCCAGCAGTACGGCGCCGACACGTTCCGGTTCTGGTCGGCAAGCGAGGCCAACCTCGGCTACGATTTCCGCTGCTCCGAGCAGCGCATTGCCGGCTCGCAAAAGTTCCTGTCGAAACTGTGGAACGTGGGCAGGTTCCTCTCGTCGTTTGACATTGTGAAAGAGCAGCCGCAAAAGCTGGAGGCGTCTGACAGGTGGATACTTGCCGAGCTTGCAAAACTCGTACAAGAATGCAGGCGCGGATATGACGACTATAACTTTTTCGTGCCTGCAAACGCGATCCGCGACTTTACATGGAACGTCTTTGCCGCCCACTATATCGAGATGGTGAAGGGCAGAGCGTACGATTCCAACCAGCAGGGCCACGCCTCGGCGCTCTACACGTTGCACAGGGTGTTTTCCACAATCCTGCTGTTGCTTGCGCCGATGACGCCGTTCATCTCAGAGGAGCTGTGGAGCAAGATGTATTCAGAAAAAAAGAGCAGCATCCACCACCAGCAGCTGCCGGCCGCCAAAGAAGGCAAGGACGCAGAACTTGCAAAATACACAAAGGCGATAACTGACTTTAACTCGCAGGTGTGGAACAAAAAGAAAGAGACCGTGTCAAAGGAGACGGGAAAACCAATGTCGCTCAAGGACCCGATTGAAATAGCAGTGCCTGAAGAGCTGGCGCCGTTTGCGGCAGACCTTACATCAATGCACAAGCTGATCTCAAAATGATGAAGGCGGTGCCCTTTTACCAGCACGGGTCTGTCGATGTATTGAGATACGAGGATTTCCCGGAACCCGAGCCGGCGAGGGGGCAGGTCGTGATAGAAGTAGAGTACTGCGGCGTGAACCACCTCGACATCTGGACGAGGGCGGGCACGACTGGCAAAAAGATAAAGCTCCCGCATATCTGCGGCTGCGACATCGTCGGCACCGTAAAGAAAAGTGTCGCCGGTTTCAAAGCCGGCGAGCGCGTCATGGTATACCCCGGCGCCAGCTGCGGGAAATGCGCGCACTGCAACGCAGGACGCGAAAACCTCTGCAGCCAGTTTGCAATCATTGGCGGGACGAGCGATTACGACGGCGGGTACGCCGAGCAGGTGGCAGTGCCGGCAGGAAACGTTATCCGGCTTGGAAAAGGGATGGATTCTCAGACCGCGGCGACGCTTGCAGTCTCGTACCTCACGGCGTGGAACATGCTGTCCGCAAACGGCGCGAAAAAAGGAAAATCGCTCCTCGTTTACGGCGCGACAAGCGGAGTCGGCATGGCAACCATCCAGCTTGCCCGCGAGCTCGGCGTCTCGACAATAATCACGACTGCGGCAGGGCCTGAAAAAGCGAAATTCGGAAGCAAGCTTGGTGCCCACCACGTGATAGACAGGAATGAAACAAAGGACACCGCCGATGAGGTAACGAAACTCGGCGGTGTGGACATTGTCGTCGACCATGTGGGCGCGGCGACTTGGCAGGCGAGCATTGCGTCGCTAAAGCCGGGCGGCAGGATGGCGGTATGCGGCATGACATCGGGAAATGACGCGACCGTCCCCGTGCGGATGTTTTACAGCAAGCAGGTGACAATGACTGGCGCGCTGATGGGTACAAAGACGCAGCTGTTGCAGCTGCTAAAGTTCGTACAGGCAAAGAAAATAAAGCCAGTAATCGATTCCGTCTTTCCGCTAAAGGAAGCGGCGCAGGCGCAGGACAGGATGGAAAAGGGCCTGCACGCCGGCAAGATCCTGCTTAACTGCCGCCACCGTTGAGCAGGTCCAGAGTGTCCTTGGCAATGTCCATGGCCGTGTGCGAGTCGATGTTGGGCTCCAGTGTTACGACAAGTGTGTGGCCTGCCATGTAGAACGTCAGGATGGAGACCCTGTCCCTCTCTACGTAGGCAAAGCGTGCCCTTCCAAGCGCGCCGTCGAACCTCTGCCTCATGGACTTGCGGAGCGCAGTCTGCGCAAGGTAAAGCTCCTCGTTTGACTGGTCTGTCAGCGAGTCGATGCCCTTTTTCATGCCACCGGCCACGAGCGCGCCCATGTCGTCAATGACGCCGGCGTACCTGATGTCGTCTTCAAGTGCAAACACCTGGTCGCAAATCTTTGCAAAATCCATGGCGATGTATAGTGAAGCTTGTTTTTCAAACTTTTGCCACAGCTTTTAAGGCACGACCGGTGCACTGGACTTGTTGGCAAGGGTCGGCGAGGTGGAAGTAGGCGGCAAGGGTCGCCATGTCAAGGTGATGGGCATAATCAATGCAAGCCCCGAGTCGTTCTTCAAGGGCTCCGTCCGGACAGGCTTTGACGAAATTGCCCGGGCCGCAAAAGAGATGCAGGACGCCGGCGCGCACATAATCGACATCGGGGCAATGTCGACTGCGCCGTACCTTGACACGATAATCTCAGTTGAACAAGAAATCGAGCGGCTGAAAACCGCAATGGAGGCGGCAAGATCCGCCTGTGACCTGCCCATTTCAGTGGACACGCCGAGGGCAGAGGTCGCCGAAGCTGCCGCAAAACTTGGCGCAGACGCGATAAACGACGTCACGGGTCTGAAATACGACAAAAGAATGGCGCAGGCCGTTGCCAGCGCGGGCCTGCCAGTGATAATCGGCGCTTACAGCAAAAAATCTGCCTCAGGCAGGGTTGCAGGCACAGTCCGGGCATTGAAGGAAAGCATCGCGCTGGCAGAAAAGGCCGGAGTCGGAAAAGAAGCGATGATAGTCGACCCGTCCATCGGCTTTTTCCGCGCCGAGGGCAAGAACCCGTTTTTCACGAAAATGACCGACATGCCGTGGTATGCCCGAGATCTGCAAGTGCTGTCAAACTTGGACAAGCTTGCCGCGCTTGCGCCTGTCTGCATCTCGGTTTCAAGAAAGTCGTTTCTCGGACACCTCCTCAACCTGCCAAAAGCGGAAGAAAGGCTGGTCCCATCTGTCGCGTGCGAGGTGATTGCAGCAACAAACGGCGCAAGCCTCGTGCGGACTCATAACGTAAGAGAGACCGTGCAGGCGCTGACGGTGCTGGAGCTTCTCCGGCGCTAGCTGGTAACGCTTATAATGCTTCTAGGCAACTAGACATCAAGGGATTACTTGGATTTTAGAGAAGGTCTGACGTTTGACGACGTTCTTCTCGTTCCTAAACGCTCGCCTATAGTTTCAAGGTCGCAGACGGATCTGAAGACCAAGCTGTCGCGCAACATCAGCCTCAACATACCGCTCATTTCGGCCAACATGGACACGGTGACAGAGTCCCACATGGCAATAGCAGTTGCACGGGAGGGCGGCATCGGGATCATTCATCGCTTCATGACCATTGAGGATCAGGTGGACGAAGTATTGAAGGTCAAGAGGTCCGAATCAGTGGTGATAGAGCAGCCGTACACCGTAAAGGCAAGCACTACCGTGGCAGAGCTGTACAAGCACATGGCCGAGTACGGCGTTTCCGGGCTCCTCGTGGAAGACGGGGGAAAACTCGCCGGGATCATCACGAGGCGCGACATTACGTTTGAGAAAAACATGAAGCGCAAGGTGTCGGAGCTGATGACCAAGGATGTCATAACAGCCAAGGCGGGCACTACCATAGAGCAGGCAAAAGAGATGCTGCACAAGCACCGCATAGAGAAACTGCCGCTGGTGGACGAAAAGGGCAGGATTGCCGGCCTGATAACAAGCAAGGACATTTTAAAGATGGACGAATACCCGCACGCGGCAAAGGACAAGAAGGGCAAGCTCCTGGTGGGCGCGGCAGTCGGGGTAAAAGGCGATTATCTAGAGCGCACGGAGGCGCTGCTGGAGGCAGGCGCAGACACGATTGTCGTAGACATTGCGCACGGCCACAGCGAGAACGCGCTCAACACCGTGCACATGATAAAGAAGGCTTTTCCGAGCTGCGACCTGATAGCAGGCAACGTGGCGACGGGCGACGGCGCTCGCGATCTCATCAAGGCAGGAGTTGACGCTGTCAAGGTCGGAGTCGGCTCTGGCTCTATCTGCATCACGAGGGTCGTTACCGGCTCGGGCGTGCCGCAGCTCACCGCTGTCATTGACGCGGTAAAGGCGGCAAGAGAATTCGACATTCCGGTCATATCTGACGGCGGCATACGTACTTCTGGCGACCTTACAAAGGCGCTGGCGGCTGGCGCATCGTCCGCGATGATAGGAAGCATGTTCGGGGGCACCGACGAGAGCCCCGGCAAGACGCTCGTCAAGAACGGCAAGAAATACAAGATGTACCGGGGCATGGCGTCCTACATGGCGTCGCTCGGCCGCAAGTACCGCCAGGAGGGCCCGGAGGTCGTGGATTCCGACGACCTCAACGACTATGTGCCGGAGGGAGTCGAGGCCATGGTTCCGTACAAGGGGAGCGTGGTTGAGATTGTGCGCCAGCTCGCCGGCGGCCTGCGCTCCGGCCTGAGCTACTGCGGCGCCAAGTCCATCCCAGAAATGCAAAGAAACGCCGAGTTTATCCGGATAACCGGCGCCGGATTTATCGAGAGCCAGCCCCACGACGTCGACGTGATGTAACGGATGGCCGCCAAGACGTTTATCGCGATGCTTGGCGCCGGCGCGGCCTTTATCGTCATCGGCCTTGCCGCAAGCATCTATGCAAACACGGCAGTCGCCGTGTCCCTCGACGGCACGGTAAAGCCGGGCCTTGCAGACAAGCTGACGCCGGATATGAACGTCGGCAATACTGCGTCGATGCAGGTAAAAGGGTCGACCTTCAACATTGAGGTCAAAGATCCCGACGATAGCGTGATCGCTTCGCAGAAGGGCGTTTCCAACTTTACGTACGAGCTCACAGCGACCAAGGCAGGCCAGTACACGATAACAACGCTGAACACTGGAAGCCAGGACGTGCAGATAACCGGCACGGCGCAGACCAAGGGCAGCTCGCTGGAGCTCACAGGCGCGCTCATGTTGGCGGTGACTGGAATCGTAGTAATCGGCCTTGCCCTTCGGTTCCGGGGCCGCTAGGTTAAGTTAGGTTAGAATTCGGCCTTTCTGTACGAGCCGACGATTTTCAGGTACGACGTCTTGCCCTTCATTGCTTTTAGCACCTGCTTTACCGCCGCGTCAGAAGCGTGCCCCTCAAAGTCGACGTAAAAGTTGTACTCCCACGGCGTCTCTTTTGTCGGCCGCGACTCTATCTTTGTCAGATTCAGGTTCCTTATCGCAAACTCGCCGAGGATGCCAAAGAGCGCGCCCGGCACGTGCTTGACCGAAAATATGATGGACGTCTTGTACTGTTGCTGGCCGTTTTTCTTGATGCCCTTGTCAGCCGGCGCAAGGACGAGAAAGCGGGTATAGTTGCTCTTCCTGTCCTCGATGCCCTCCTCCAGTATCTCCATGCCGTACAGCTCGGCCGCGCGCCGGCTTGCTATAGCCGCCGCGTCCATTGCACCCATCTCCTTTACCATCTTTACAGAGCCGGCAGTGTCGTACGCCGGCACGGGCTCTATCCCTTTCCCTTGCAGGTACTGCCTGCACTGGCCCAGCGCCTGCGGGTGCGAGTACGCGCGCTTTATTTCCTTGATGCTGGCGCCTTTGTTGGCGATGAGGCAGTGGCGCACCCTGTGGTAGACCTCGCCCGTCGCCTTTAGCCGCGTCTGCAGCAGCAAATCGTATACTTCAGGCACGCTTCCCTCTATCGAGTTCTCGACCGGGATTACCGCAAAGGCGACCTTTTTCTTTTCGGCCGCGGAAAAAACGTCTGCAAACGACTTGCACGGTACAAGCCTGGCGCCATCGGGGAAATACTGGAGTGCGGCCATCTCGCTGAATGCCCCGCGTTCCCCCTGGAAGGCGACGCTTGCGCCGGCAGCCATCGAGTCTACCTACTTGCCGCCTGCTCTGAATATCTGCCTGAACGTCTCCTTGCCGTAGTCGTTTGTCAGCTTGCGGGGCTCCCACGCGCCGCACTCAATGCACTTGACCGTGTCGTTCACCTTGACAGTGTCGCCACCGCACATGAAACAGGTGGTGTAAAGAACGCCAAACTCCCTTTCCGCAATGGTCATGTGCACGGTAGAGTTTAGCAGGCTCATCACCCTGCCCCGGATGATGTCGCCGGTGCGAAAAATCGGCCTTTCACGCCTGTCCCGGCTGCTCCCGACCCTCATGGACGCAATGGCCGCAAACCCCGACTTGGACCTTGTCCCGTTTATGTACAGCACCTTTACGGATATCATGCTGGCAAATATCATCTCCACATAGCCGACCAGTATGTCGCCTATCTTGGGCATCATAGGCGCGTTTTTGGGCTCTATCTTTACTATGCGCCTTTTCAGGTCCAGCGCCTTGGTGCCTATTGCGGCCGACCTTATCGTGCCGTCTTCTGTCAGGTAGGTGTTCTTGCCGCCCTCAAACTCCTCGATGGAGGCGACCTGCTCGCCTGGCAGTATGACTTTATTATTGCTATTGTTATTATTCTCCTTGCTCAATTCGATGCAGCTTGCGCGGGGCAAGTTATAACTGTTTATGGGTGCAAAACATGCAAAAATTTTACAATCCCTGCTTGAAAGGTTGTGCGTTTCTTACAGAGAGTGGTGGGCGAAAGATAATAAAGGTATAAAGAGCAGTATCGTCAAGGTGTTAGTGTGAGCCAGAATACTCTATCCTTGAAGGTTCTTGAAGCATATACCCGAGACGTTGGCAGGGGAGTAGCCAGGATCGACTACGACTCTATGGACTCTCTGGGTGCATCAACTGGCGACGTTATTGAGATAAGGGGCAAGCGCAGGACGGTTGCCAAATGCTTACCGCTTTACCCGTCTGATGAAGGCAAGGGCATAATCCGCGTCGACGGCCTTGTGAGGAATAACGCCGGCATTGCCATTGGTGACACCGTGACTGTAAAGAAGATCAAGGCAGTTCCCGCAGAGAAGGTCATAGTCGCGCCATTGGAGGCAATTCCTCCGATAGACGAGCGCTACCTCGCAGACGCGCTTGAAAGCGTGCCCCTCATCAAGGGCGACAACGTGATGGTGCCGTACTTTGGCGGCAGGCTGACGTTCCAGGTGATCGGCGTGACGCCGGCAGCAGATGCAGTACTTGTAACTCAAAAGACGATATTCCATATTGCTGAGAAAGGCGAGACCATGAGGGGCGTCCCACAGGTCACGTACGAGGACATTGGCGGCCTGAAGGAAGAGATCCAGAAGGTCCGCGAGATGATAGAGCTTCCGCTCAGGCACCCCGAGATATTCGAGAAACTGGGCATCGAGGCGCCAAAAGGCGTACTGCTCTATGGTCCACCCGGCACTGGTAAAACATTGCTTGCCAAGGCGGTGGCAAACGAGAGCAACGCGCACTTTATCTCCATCTCGGGCCCGGAGATCATGAGCAAGTTCTACGGCGAGTCTGAGGCTAGACTGCGAGAGATATTCAAGGAAGCAAAGGAAAAGGCGCCGTCAATCATATTCATCGACGAAATCGACTCTATAGCTCCAAAGAGGGAAGAGGTGACCGGCGAGGTCGAAAGGCGTGTTGTGTCGCAATTGCTGTCGCTGATGGATGGCCTTGAGGCAAGGGGCAAAGTAATTGTAATCGCAGCAACCAACAGGCCAAACGCAATTGATCCTGCGCTCAGGAGGCCCGGCAGATTCGACAGGGAAATCGAGATCAAAGTCCCAGACAAGCGCGGAAGATTAGAGATACTCCAGATACACACCCGCAACATGCCGCTTGAAACCGACGTGGACCAGGACAAGATTGCCGGCATCACGCACGGCTTTGTCGGCGCAGACTTGGAATATCTGTGCAAGGAGGCTGCGATGAAGTGCCTCCGCAGGCTGCTGCCAGAGCTGAATCTAGAAGACGAAAAGCTTTCGCCAGACGTGCTCAACAAGCTCATCGTGACCATGTCAGACTTTGAGAACGCAGTCAAGGAGGTAATGCCTTCTGCCATGAGAGAAGTCTACCTGGAATCGCCCGACATCCCGTGGACTGCAATCGGCGGACTCGACGAGGTCAAGCGCGAGCTTCAGGAGGCAGTGGAATGGCCACTGCGCTATCCCGACCTGTACACAAAGCTTGGACACACCATGCCAAAGGGCATACTGATGCACGGTCCCTCGGGCACTGGCAAGACCATGCTTGCAAAGGCTGTGGCGACGGAATCCGAGGCTAACTTTATCAGCGTCCGCGGTCCGGAACTGCTGAGCAAGTGGGTCGGAGAATCCGAGCGTGGCATCCGCGAGATATTCCGGCGCGCAAGGCAGGCCGCGCCCTGCGTCGTGTTCTTTGACGAGATCGACTCTATCGCCCCGACGAGGGGAATGGGAGGCGACAGCATGGTCACAGAGCGCGTAGTATCACAATTGCTGACAGAGCTTGACGGCATACAGGCGCTTTCCGGCGTTGTTGTCATTGCGGCGACGAACAGGGCCGACATCATCGACCCGGCGCTGTTGCGCCCCGGAAGGTTCGACAAGATAGTGTTCGTGCCGATGCCAGACAAGCCGACGAGGCTCAAGATACTGGAAATCCACGCCAAGAAAAAGCCCATTGGCACCGACGTGGACCTTGCCAAGGTAGCAGAGCTGACGGACGGCTTTAGCGGAGCCGACACGGGCTCGGTGGTCAACACCGCGGTGTCACTCGTGCTACACGAGTACCTGGCGAAATACCCGACGCCGGAAGAGGCTGCCAAGCACGCTGCAGAAGCGCACGTGATGATGCGCCACTTTGAAGAGGCCATCAAGAAGATAAAGACGCAGCGCGACAGCAAGGTGGGCGGCGAAAAGGTAACGGTGCCGTACTACCGCTAATCAGTCAGTCAGTGCGGCGCACCCAAGCTTTTTCCTTTCTTTTTCCTTTTTTCATTTTTGTTTTTCACAGAAAAAATATTTTTTTGCCACGCGAAAAATTCCTGCCGCGCGGATCACGCTTGCCACGAAAAAATTTTGCCAGAAAATATTTTCCGGCGCGCCGGCGCGGATTTTTCCGGCGAAATTTCGGGGTAATGTTTTTAAAGTAATGGTTTATTGATAATGATAGAATTAACAAGAATTGGCAGAGAATACCCAAATCCAACTTGTACCAAAGCAAACCTCCGCACTGCTGAACCGTTTTGCAACTCCACTAGACGTAAAGAACCTTGTGGCGCAGTATGGCACTCCACTCTACCTAGTAGACGAGGACACGCTGCACGCAAAAGCCCGCGAGCTCCAAAGAGCATATTCAAAGTTCAAGGGCCCGGTAAAAGTCGCGTACTCTATCAAGGCCAACTTTTCGCCAGCCATAGTTCGCGCCTTCATGAAGGATGGGCTCACGTTCGACCTCACGTCGCTTGGCGAGCTCCACTTTATCAAGCAGTGCAAGGCTGACCCAGAGAACATCATCTACACCAGCGTGACTGAAGAGCCGGAAGAGTACGCCGAGGTGCTGAGAAGCGGCGTGCGCAGGGTTGTAGTTAGCTCACACAAGGGCATGATGAACCTCGCGCTTGCAGCAGGCCAGGTGGGCGTTCGCCCGCTGACCATGATAAGGGTCAACCCAGAAGTTGCGACCGACGCCAAGGTGCGCGCATCATACAAGAACGGCAAGTTTGGAGTCCCGTTCAACGGCGGCACAATCGACAGCGCGACCAAGATGGTAAAATACTTGATGGGGAGCGACCTGCTAAAGTTCGAGGGATTCCACTTCCACCTAGGTTCGCAAATAACTGACTTTTCCTGCTACACACACGCGCTGGACAAGATGGACGCGTTCATGACCAAGATGAAGAAGGAGTACCCGAACTTCCAGGTAAACACGTTTGACATCGGCGGAGGGACGCCCGTGTTCTACAACGACCCCGTGCCGACGCCTGCAGAGATGGCCCAGAACCACCTTGCCCGGCTCAACCAGCTCGCAGAGACTCACGGCATATTCACGCTGATGATAGAGTCGGGCCGCTTTCTAGTGGCCGAGTCGTCGATACTGGTATCGAGGATAGTGAACACCAAGGAGTACAACGAGCACAAGATAGTGATAGTCGACGCAGGCTACCACATCCTCCTTGACGCGGCTCTGTTGAAGCAGGAATACCCGCAGGAAGTGATACCTGTAGTGGACAGTCAGGACAGGACCACCGGCCTTGCTGCGCCTGCTGCCAAGAACACGCACCTTGCGGGCAGGCTGTGCGACACGTACGACGTCTTTCCGCTCTCAAAGGCATCCGACGTGTCGGGCGCAGAGGTGGGCAACTATGTCTCGTTCTACAATGTGGGCGCCTACTCGGTCGTGTTCAACATGCCGTTCCACTGCCAGACCAAGCCTCCGGTCGTGATGAAGGACAGCGACGGCAAGTACAGGCTGGTGAGAAAGGGGACGACGTACGAGCAGCTCTTTGTAGAAGAGGGCGGCGACATAGCGTAAACAGGCTCCTGCCTCTCGCGGCAGAGCAACCATCATATTTTAGATACTTTTTGTCTCTTTCATATTGAAAAAATCGCGGGCTCATGTTTTTGTGACCGGCAAGGTGCAGGGCGTGTATTTCCGGCAAAACACCCAGATTACCGCAAGAGAGCACGGCGTCACCGGCTGGGTGCGAAACCTACCTGACGGCCGTGTAGAGGCCGTAATCGAGGGAGACGACGCGACCGTGATAAAGGTAGTCGACTGGTGCCGCCACGGTCCGCCAGCTGCAAAGGTCGACAGCATCGACGTAAAACACGAAACCTACATCGGCGAATTTGCCAGTTTCGAGATAACCGGCTAGCGGATCTTTTCGTACGCTTCTGCTATCGCGTTTTTCGCCTGCTCGGCCTCTTGCCGCGTCTTGACTATGACGCGCTCTGGAGGCGACTGGCGGCCTGACCTGATCTCGATTACAAGGTGGTCTGCTGCCGGCTCGACATCGAGAAAAGTGCGGAACGTCAGCGTCTTTGCATATACTATTCTATGCGGCCTCACCTCCTCTATCACGCTTGGGCCAAGCGCCAGGGTGAACCTGCGTAGATCGGCCATGATGCTCTTCGCCGGCTCTTGGAGGCTTGCAAGGTGCGCCTCGAATGATGGCCCGTTGCCAGAAGAAGGAAGGAATCCGAGATTCATATCCTCGTCCTGACGCCGCTTCTCTTTAGGTATTTCTTGACCTTGTCGACCGTCGACTTTTCATAATGGAATATCGACGCGGCAAGCGCCGCGTCCACGTCGGCTTTTTCAAACACGTCGCGCATGTGGCGCGGGCTTCCGCAGCCGCCGGACGCAATGACCGGTATGGTGGACGCCTTGCATATCGCCTTTGTCAGCTCGATGTCATAGCCGTTCTCCGTGCCGTCGGCGTCGATGCTCGTCAGGAGGATCTCGCCGGCGCCTCTGGACTCGACCTCGCTTGCCCACGCTATCGCGTCAAGGCCCGTGCCCTCCTTGCCCCCGTATATCATCACCTCAAACCAGTAGCGCCTGCCACTTTTTTTATCCCGGAATGCGTGCTTGCCTTTGCATTCAGTGCCTTCGCAATAACGTCGCTTGGCATCTATCGCTACCACCACGCATTGCTTGCCGAAAATCTCCATCAGCTGTTTTATCAGCTCCGGGCTCTTTACCGCCGCGGTGTTTATCGACACCTTGTCGGCCCCCGAAAGCAGGATGCCCCGGGCGTCCTCCAGCTTTTTGATGCCCCCGCCCACCGTGAACGGAATGTCTATCACGCTTGCCACCTTGCGCACCACGTTTTTCATCGTGTCGCGCCCCTGCTGCGACGCCGTGATGTCGAGGAACACCAGCTCGTCAGCGCCCTGCTCGCTGTACTTTTTCGCCAGTTCAACAGGGTCGCCGGCGTCCTTGACGTCTGCAAAATGCACGCCTTTTACCACGCGGCCATTGTCCACGTCAAGGCACGGGATTATGCGCTTTGCAAGAGTCATGCTATCGCCTTTGCCCTCTCTACAGAGACCTTGCCGTCGTACATCGCCTTGCCAAGTATCACTGCGGCGCACCCCACGCTCTTTACCCTCAGCACGTCCTCTAGGCTGGAGATGCCCCCGCTTGCGATTATTTTCGCCTTTTCGCTGAACGCGACTGCGCCTGCAAGCGTCTGTACGTCGGGGCCCGCAAGCGTCCCGTCCCTCTCTATGCTAGTTAGCAAAAAGTCCTCGACTCCCATTGCGACAAACCGAGATATAGCGTCTGTTACCTTGATGCCGGCAGACTCTTTCCAGCCTTTCACCATGACCGTACCGCCGGCTTGGTCTATCGAGATTACGACCCTGCCGGGGTGCTTTTTGGCCAGCTTTCTCACCGCCTCGGAGTCGCTGTAGGCCATAGTGCCAATTACAACCCTTGCGGCCTTTTCAAGCGCCTCCTTTGCGGCTTCCGGTGTCCTGATGCCACCTGCCACCTGCACCGGCGTTTTCACGGCCGACACCACCTTTGCTATCGCCTCTGCGTTGTTTCCAGTGCCAAACGCCGCGTCAAGGTCCACCACGTGGAGCATGTCGGCGCCGGCTGCCTCCAATTTTTTCGCAGTCTCTGCCGGGTCGTTGCTGTAGACGACCTTGTTCTGGGCGTCGCCTTTGACCAGCCTCACCACGCTTCCGCCCATGACGTCTATTGCAGGGATCACTCTCATTTCTTGTTATCCGCCCTGGCTTCCCTGCACATCGAAAGAAAGTTCTTGATCATCCTTGCGCCCACCTCGCCGGACTTTTCCGGGTGGAACTGGACGCCTACGAGGTTGCCCCTTTCCACCACTGCCGGGACCGTGGTGCCATAGTCAGACGACGCCGTGACCAGCTTTTTGTCCTTTGGCACCGTCTTGTACGAATGCACGAAATACACCCACGAGTCGTCCTCGATGCCCCTGAGGAACCTGCTATTGCTCTTGCTCTTTATCTTTAGGTTGTTCCAGCCCATGTGCGGCACCTTTACCTTGCCTTTTGGGAGCATCACCACTTCACCGTCCAGCACTTTCAGCCCATCCAGCCTGCCCTCCTCGCTCTTGTTGAACAGCATCTCCATGCCGAGGCATATCCCCATCACTGGCATCCCCTTTTCTATGGCAGAATCGAGATGCCTCGCATCCTTTTCAATTGACTGTATTGCAGGGTCAAAGTTGCCGACCCCTGGGAGCACAAGGCCGTCGTACTTTTCCAAGTTCTCCATGTCGTAGATAATGTCCACCTTTTTTGCGCCGTTTCTCTCCAGCGCTGATTTCAGGCTGAACAGGTTACCTGCGCCGTAATCAAATATCGCTATCTTTGTCATCATCGTCTCACATCGTGCCCTTGGTGCTTGGCACCCCTTTCCTCCTGTCGTCGACGCTTGCCGCCGCCCTGAGGGCTAGCGCAAACGCCTTGAGCGCGGCCTCGACCTTGTGGTGGTCGTTGTCGCCATACTCCACTACCATGTGGGTGCACGCGTTCAGTCCCTGCAAAAGCGACCTGCAAAAGTGCTCAAGGTCTTCCCTCGGGATGCCCTCTATGCTCGCGCGTTCCAGCTTGATGTCCATCTTGTGGTATTGGCGCTTCACCAGGTCGATTGCGACGTACGCAAGCGCCTCGTCCATGGGCACCATGGCGCTCCCAAACCTCGTTATCCTCGCCCTGTCGCCCAGCGCCTTGTCTATCGTCTGCGCAAGGGCGATTGCCACGTCCTCTGCAAGGTGGTGCACAATCTCGTCGTTTGACTTGCCGGCAAGTGTGATGTCCACCATCGAGTGCTTGCCTATCGAGGTTATGAGGTGGTCGATGAACGGAAGCCCTGTCTTTACTTTGGTGTTGCCAGAGCCGTCTATGTTGACCTCTACGGTGACTGCGGTCTCTTTGGTGATGCGCTCGACCCTAGCCTTCCTTGCAACAGCAGGAGAAGGAGCCAACACGCATCAACCCGCTTGTACTTTATATAATATCTTCGGCAAAAGGTCGACGCTTTTTGCCACCGCCTCGGCGCCCCTCTCTTTGAAAAGTTTCAGCGTCTTGGCCTGCTCGGGAGAAAAGCCATAGATCCCGACAAACGCAATGGGCAGGCCCGTTTCCTCCTGCGCCCTGCGGGCCATCAGCATGTCCTCCGCCGAGTCGCCACAGTATACAGCGTTTTTCGCGCCCATTGTTTTCATGGCCTTTTTTGCCGCGTACGGGTTTGGCTTGGCATGCTCCCGCTTTTCGTCCTCCAGAAACACGCAGGCGTCGATGTCGAAATACTTTATCACCTGCTTGAGCGAATATTCCGCGGCAAGCCTGCTTCTCCCGGACACTATCGCAAGGTTGCCACCAAACTTTTTGTGCAGGGTTTTCATCGTCTTTGTGCTCACGACTAGCTTGTCGTTGTCGATGAGCGGCCTTGCGTCCTTGCAGTATTTTGGCGCAATGCCGTTCTGCTTTTTGAACAGCGCCGGCCCGTAAAACAGCTCGTCAAATACCCTGCCGATGTAGCTATCTTTAACGGGCGCGGGGTAGGCAAGCATCTCTCTAGTTTTTGAAATGTCGTACCCTGAGAGGAACCTTTCGACGGACTCTATCCCGGTCTCGTCCGCGTTTTCTGCAACCTCGAAAAGAAACCTGCGCGCGCTGGCGGCGTTTTTCTGCTGTCGGCTCGCAAGCATGGCAAGCGCAATCGCATAGCTGGTGTCGGTGTCGTTGTTAAAGCCGCCGGACTGCCTGAACTTTAGTATCAGCCGGTCGGTGACGAGTCTGCGCATCTTTGTCCCTGACTTGGCAGCAAGCACGAAATCGACTGTCTCTTTTATCGCCTCGTTGTACGACCTGCGTATGTCAACGAGCACGCCGTCGATGTCAAACAGCGCGCAGTCAAATTGCATCAGACAGTTGCACCTTTGACGCACGCAAGGAACCTGTCGTTCATCTCCTGCGTGCCGATCGTGACGCGCATGCAGCCCCTGTGGCCGGCGACGCTACCGAGCATCTTGACCACTATTGCTTCCTTTTCAAGCGCCTTTGCAATCGTTGAATAATTCTTGCCTGTTTCGACGAACAAAAAGTTGGCGTCAGACCTGAACACCCTGATGATGCCGTCCATTCCGGCGAGCCTTTCAAAGACGCGTTTTCGCTCGCCCTTTATGCCCTCTATGGTCTTTTTCACGAAATCTGCCCTCTCCAAGACGCCAGTTGCTATGGTGAGCGAAAGCGTGCTAACAGGGTACGGCGACTGGATCGTCGAGCGGAACACACCTGCTGCCTTTTGTCCTGCTATCATGTAGCCGACGCGGGCGCCGGCAAGCCCGAACGCCTTTGACAGCGTGCGAAGCACTATGACGTTGTCGCGTTTTGTCGCCTCTTTTGCAAGGGAGTAGCCGGCAAAGTCGGCGTACGCCTCGTCTACTAGCACCAAACCATCGAGCCTGTCCAAGAGCTTCACGGCGTCCTTTCTGGGCACCTGCCCACCCGTCGGGTTGTTTGGCGAGCAGAGGTACACTAGGTCTGCCTTTCTTGCGCTCTTTGCAAACCTGTCGACGTCAAGCTCGAAATTTTTGTCAAGCGGGACTTTGTCAACGGTCATCCCATGCAGCTCGCACCTGTTGATGAAATACGAAAACGTCGGGACGAAAACGGCTGCCCTGCTCCTCTTTCTGCCGGCAAGCGTCGTCAGCAAGAGCTCTATTATCTGGTCAGAGCCGCTGCCTGCTCCGATGTATCTTTTGTTGATTCCCGTGTATCTTGCAAGCTGCGTATAGAGCCCGTCGAGCTCGTCTATCGGATATTCACGAAGGTCCGTGCGCCTTGCGGCCTCCTGCGTTACCTGCGATACAAACTCGCCGTCAAGCGCGAAATTCTCGTTAGAGTCTAGTTTTATTGCGCCGGCGATTTTTTCCGGACGGATGTAGCGGCCGAGTTTTGCTATCCTCTTTAGCTCTTTTTCAACCGCCGTCATTTCCTTCTTCCCCTAGCCCTCACCGCCTCGTAGTGGTTTGGCAATCCTTCTGCAGTCGCTATCTCTTTCACCGAGCCGTCGATTCTCGCAAGGCCGGCTTTTGTCACCTTTACCCTGTTTACCAGTTTCACAAAGTCAAGCACGGAAAGCGACGCCCTCGATTTGCCGAACCCGAGCGTGGGAAGCACGTGGTTTGAGCCGAGGCAATAGTCGCTTGCAGACGACGGCGCGTCAGGACCGATAAGGACAAGCCCGGCAGACTCTATCCTTTTCGCAAACGCGTCTGCCTTTTTGCTTATTATTTCCAAGTGCTCCGGCGCAAACTCGTTTGCAAAGTCGGCGCACGCCTTTTCATCCTTGCAGATTGCGGCAAAGCCGTTCTCCGACAGGCTTTTTTTCACGATCTCCGACCGGGCAATATTTGATGAAATCGCGCCGGCCTGCTCCTGCACCTGCATTGCCAGTTTCTCTGAAGTAGTGACGAGGCCGCACACCGTGTCGGGGCTGTGCTCCGCTTGCGAGATCAGGTCCATCGCTACCAGCCTGGGGTCCGCAGTCGCGTCGGCGTATATCAAAAGCTCCGTCGGGCCGGCGACCATGTCCGTCGACACAACGCTTGACGCGGCTATCTTGGCCGCAGTCACGAACATGCCTCCCGGGCCGACTATTTTGCTCACCTGCTTTATTGATTGAGTGCCGTACGCAAGCGCGGCAATCCCTTGCGCGCCTCCGGCCTTGTAGATTTCGTCGACGCCGCAAACGTCTGCGGCCACGAGCGTCAGCGGGTCGATAGAGCCGTCGCCTGTCGGGGGCGATACTGCCACTATGCGTTTCACGCCTGCGACTTTGGCCGGAACTGCGCACATCACTACCGTGCTTGGATACCTCGCCTTTCCACCCGGTATGTAGCAGCCGACGCTTGCCACAGGCTGTATTGCCCTGTCTATGGAGACGCCCTCCGACCTTACCTTGATGTTTTTGAGCCTCCGAAGGACTGCAAGCTCGCTTTTTTCAAGGCGCGCCTTCATTAGCTTTAATGCTTTAATCTGTTCTTTTGTCACCTTGCCGTACGCGTCCTTGATCTCCTGTCTTGTTACTTTTAGAGAATCAATTTTCACGCCGTCAAATTTTACAGTGTAATCGATAACCGCGGGGTCGCCGTGCGTCAGGACGTCGTCCATTATCGCTCGCGCCTGCGCCATCAGCGCGTCAGAGACCGCGCCTGCAGACTTGCGCAGTTTTGCCGCCTCTGCCGCCGGCTCGGCGACGTTTACGACCTTTATCATGCTACGAATATCCGTCCAGGTTTACCTCTTCAAGCGGCAGTATCTGCCTCGGCTCAAGGACCACCAGGCCCTGCGCCAGCCTCCTCATCTTTGGCACTATCCTGATGAACTCCTCCTTGTCGATGACCGTGTTGACGCCGAACCAGCCGTCCTCGGAAAGCGGGCTTATTGTCGGCCTCTTTAGCGCCGGCAATGACTTCAACAGCCTGTCGAGGTTCTCCTTCTTGACGTTGACAAAGATGTGCAATTTCTTGCGGCCGTCGACGACGCCCTTTAGCAACACCACCATGTCGGCAATTTTTTCGCGCTTTTTCTCGTCCTTTAGCGCTTTCTTGTTTGCGACAAGCACTGCCGTCGACGTGGCGACGGTGTCGATTATCTTTAGGTTATTTTGCACCAATGTCGTTCCTGTTTCCGTGATGTCGAAAATCGCGTCGACATCTTCTGGCGGCTTGGCCTCAGTTGCGCCAAAGGAAAGGAATATCTCGACCTTTTTGTTGTCGCCCACGCGCAGCCACGGCGTCACTATCATGGGGTCAGAGTCGCCGTACGCCTTTTTGTACGCCTTGGTCGACTTGATGTACGCCGAAGTAGTAGTCAGGTACTCGGACGAAAAGCGCAACGTCTTGTTCTTTTTGGCAAAGTCGGCCACCATCTCGTCGAGGCTCCCGTACGGAAAGCTGCTTGGGACCGCAATAACCTGCTTGACCTTGCCTATCTCTAGGTCGAGGAGCACTTCGACGTCCGCCTTGGCCTCCTTTATCCAGTCCCTGCCGGTTATGCCCACGTCGTAGAACCCTTCCTGGACATAGGTTGGGATCTCTTGCGGCCTCAAGATCTTGGCCTCTATCTCCGGGTCGGAGAGCCTCACCCTGTACGTCCGGCCCCTGCCGCTCACGCTCTGGTAGGCCTGCTCCAGAAGCTTGAAAGTGACTTCCTCAATGCTTCCTTTTGGGACCGCAAATTTGACAGTGGGCATATGTGCAGGTTCACAAATCGCGCTATCGCATATATATCTTGTAGTGGATGCCACCAGGTCTTTCAAAACTTGCCAATTATCTTGAAAAATTTATGGCAGCTAGCCTTTGCGCAGGCTCGCAAGCGCTTCTTTCGCCTTTTCCACGCTGACCTGCCCTTCGTCCGCTATTTTCTTTGCAACCGCGTCGACTTCGGCGCCGCTGGCGCCGGCCATCACCGCGACGTTTCTTGCGTGCAGGCGCATGTGGCCCTTCTGTATGCCCTCAGACGCAAGGGCGCGCATCGCAGCAAGGTTCTGGGCAAGGCCGGCGGCGGCTATTGCCATCGCAAGCTCTTTTGCATTGTTTACCCCGAGCACCTTTAGTGCAAGTTTTGCGGTGGGATGCACGTTTGCGACTCCGCCTACGACCCCAACTGCCAGCGGGAGCTCTATCTCTCCTGCAAGGTCTCCGCCCTTTGTGCGCCACCACCTCGTGAGGGAGCGGTACGTGCCGTCACGCGCCGCCCATGCATGGGCGCCGGCCTCTATAGCTCGAAAGTCCTGCCCCGTCGCAAGCGCCACCGCATCGACCCCGTTCATGACGCCCTTGTTGTGCGTGACTGCGCGGTAGACATCGGAATGCGCGAGGGCGTACGCGTACAGCATCCGCTCGACCGTTTCTTTGCCTCCAAGCTCGTCCCTGCCAAACACCGCCCTGCACCGGACCATCCTTTTTGTCGCATAGTTTGACAGGATCTTTAGAACAACGTCGCCTCCAGTTATCTCGGCGACCCTTGGCGCTATCGCCTCGCACATCGTGTTCACCGCGTTTGCGCCCATCGCGTCCTTGGCATCTATTATCAATTCGACAACGAGCATGCTGCCCATCCTGTTCCTGCTAGAGTCTTTTACCACGCGCGCCTGCAGGCCGACTGCCGAGACTGCCCTGCTCTTTGAATTTGCAATCGCCAGCAGCTCTTTTTTGCGCGCAAGCACTTTTCGCTTTGCCACGTCTATCTCTTTTTTGCGCAGCGCAACCACCTGCACCTGCCCTATCATGAGCGACTCGCCTGCCTCCGCGAAAAAGCCGCCCTTCGCCTTGGCAATCTTGGCCGCCTTGCTAGCAGCCGCTATCACGGACGGCTCTTCTATCGCCATTGGCACGAGGCGCTCGACGCCGTTTATCACAAAGCCGGTCGCTATGCCGAGTGGGATCGACATTATGCCGACCGCGTTTTCGACCATCCTGTTTGCCCCGTCAAACGCAAGGGGCTGGCCAAATGACGCCGTTTCCTCGCCCGTCAGCCCTGCCGACTCGCTAAGGAACGCAAGCCGCTCCTCGCGGCCCATCTCGTAGAATTTCTTTTTCTGCTCGCCCAAGGCAGTTAGCCTGCAGCTTGGCCACACTTAAAATCTTGTCACCGCCCTATGCTGCAACAAGAATCGACATCTGCCTAAAATAATGCATGAAAGAAAGTTCTTCGTTATATGTTATTCGTGAAATTTTTTATGTTATTATTCTATATTTTTTACGAAACCTTTTTAATTCCTCAAAAAGTTGCACAGCGCTAATGAACAGGAAGACAACCTTTGCAGCCGCAGGCACTGCCGCCATCCTGGCAGCAGCCGTGCTGGCTTTTACAACGACGAGTCAGGCAGCCTTTGCTGCCAACGTAAATATCGACATTGTGTCGGGAGCGGAAGACAAGGGCGACCACGCATTTTCTCCAAGTCCCTCCGATGTCCACGTAGGCGACACGGTGACGTGGACAAACAAGGACTCTAGCGGGCATACCGTAACATCAGGTTCGGGCACGCCTGACGGCAAGTTCGGGGTCAAGGCAGATGGAGGTCCTGACGTCATACTGCCAAACAAGACGCAGGAATTCAAGCCGACTGCGCCGGGCGACTATTCGTACTTCTGTATGCTCCACCCGTCGATGGTTGGCAAGCTCAAGGTAGAGCCAGCCGGCGCCAGCTAAAAGAAAGGGTACACGGCATAACGTACGCAATAGATACTCCATACACCACCACCCATTTCCTTTACACTTGTTTTATCGGCAGGCACCGTTGCACTACCAACACGTATACCCTGCTGGCATTCACGTCATGGCAAAAGCCTATTTTTTCATGCCTCATTTTTTGCGGGTCGTATACCAGAGGACTCCAAAAACTGCAGTTGCGGCAAGGGGTATCAAGAACATAAGAGAAGAAGAGGCTCCTTCCGATCGGCTTCCTCCATCAGAGGGCGGACCGAAAATATCCGGGTTGCCTGTAAAAAGCGGAGGATTCAAAGTCTCGTTTCCTGCGCTGGGCGAATCGTAATAGGAGCTGACCCTGCAATTGACAATCACCGAGGTATAGTTCTCAAATATCCTTCTGGCACCGTCATAGTCATGGAGAAGCTGCAGCATCTTGGACGCCTTTTCGAGGTTCCTGTAGGCCACTGCTTTTTCCGTATTTGCCATGTCGGAGCACGTCCATAACGCACTCTTGGCGTACTCTATTTGCGGCTGCAGATCCTGCTCCCTTGCATCCTGAGTTTTCATCAAAGTCCCAAGCCAGCCGTAGGCGTTGGTAAAGCCGCCCAACAGCGTAAAACCAGCGCTCACTAGGGTAAAGGTTGCAAGCGCCCTCTCTGTCTTGCCGCGTGGGATTTTTGTTGATGATGATGCCGTATATGTGGATAATATTATGCCTAGCCTGTTATTTTAAGAACCAAGGCAAAAAATTCTAGAAAAGAATCTGCTAACGCCGTCAAAGGCGTGTGTGAACCCCTCCCTCAAGGTTCCTGTATGTGCAGTATCTTGTCGTCGCCGGGGTTGGGTATCGCCCTTCCGTCGCGGTTTGAAGTCAGCACGTACAGCGTGCCGTCGGGAGCCTCCACCACGTCGCGTATCCTGCCGTAGCTCGTCAGGATGTTCATGGTTGTGTTGTTTGAAAGGTCGACCTTGCGCAGCTGCATCGCCTTGAGCGACGCGACGAGCAGGTCGCCCTTGTAGCCCAGCTTGTCCGAGTGTGCAATCGCCATGCCTGACGGCGCAATGGCAGGGTTGAAACACGCGACCGGCTTTTCAAACCTCTTGGCGTCGCATTCCTCGACCGGCCAGCCATAGTTTTCGCCCGGCTTTATCAGGTTGATTTCATCGTTGCCAGACTCGCCGTGCTCCGCCGCGTACATGTTGCCTTTCGCGTCCCAGGCAAGCCCTTGCACGTTTCTGTGGCCGTACGAGTAGACGGGCGAGCCGGAGAACGGATTGTCCTCCGGTATCGAGCCGTCCGGGTTTATGCGCAGTATCTTGCCTGCAAGCGAGCCGGCGTTCTGCGCAAGCTGTGGCTGCTTGACGTCGCCTGTTGCAATGTATAATTTGCCGTCCGGCCCGAACCTTATCCTGCCGCCGTCGTTCCTGTCAGAGGCCGGTATCTTGTCAAGTACGACCTTGGAGTCAACGATCTTGTTGTCCTTCTCTGTCAGCATCATGACCTTGTTAAAGACTGCCGTGCCGTTGGTGTACGTCTGGTAGATGTAGAGCAGGTGGTTCTGAGCAAAATTGGGGTGGAGCGCAAGGCCAAGAAGTCCTGCCTCGCCCTGCTGCGCCACGTTGATGTACGCCGCAGGGTCCGAAAGGAGCGTGCCGTTTGCAGCCACGACCCGTATCGCTCCTGTCCTTTCGGTGAAGAACAGCCGGCCGTCCTGCGCCACATCGATAGCCCAAGGAACGTCTAGATTCTCTGCCACCACCTTTATGCCGGAGCTAATGCCAGTGCTGTTTTTGCCCGATGACGGCTCGGGGATTGGTATCGTAGTCGAAGAGGGCGTGAAAAATATCGTCGCCACGGACGCGATGATGATTGCCACCGCCGCCACAAGCGTCAGCTTACGGTCCCGCTCCATCGCAAAGGGGTTGGGTGGAGAAGGCTTAAAATGTAATCCCTCGTCTTTACCCTATGAAAGTATCCGACATCATGGTTGCAGACGTCGCAAGCGTCGCCTCGGAAGATACCGTAGCCAAGGCGTTTTCCGTCATGATAGACAGGTCGGTGAACCAGCTGCCGCTAATAGACGACGGAGGCAGGTATGCTGGCATGGTTTTTGCCAAGCACCTCCTTTCCTCAAGCGCCCAGCCGGCCTCGAAAATAAAGGGCCACGCGGTCAACACGCAGGCTCTTAGCCTTGACGACGACGTCGAAAAGGCCGCAAGGCTGGTTCTTGGAAGCGGCAACAGGGCGCTTCCCGTCGTTGAAAGCAACGGCAGGCTCGCCGGAATCGTCAGCGAGACGGACATCGCCCAGACTGCCGACTTTGGCCACGCCATCGTCGACGAGGTGATGTCCGGCGCCATTGTAATTGAAGAGGGGACCCAACTTGCGGACGCCATGTCAAAGATGCGCCGCTACAATATCTCCCGATTGCCCGTGATAAGCAAAAAGGGCGTCCTCTGCGGGGTCATAAACATACTCGATGCCGCGTCCATAACGGCGACAAACCCCAAGGAGCGCACGAGCCGGTCCGCCGGCATCTCGGGGGACAAGTCCAAGGTGCAGGGCGACGTGAAGGTAAAAGACATCATGCGAAGGGCGGTGTCCGTCGAGCGGGGGACAAAGATGAACGAGCTGTCGGAGCATTTCAGGCGCAACGAGGAGATAGTGGTGGTGGGCGACGGCAGGCCGATGGGAATAGTGACGCCAAAGGACGCGCTGGAGCTGATACTGCCTCCCAAAAAGGACGGGCCGGCAATACACATGGCGCACCTTGAAGACGACCGGGACAGGCGCGAGATAGAAGAGCAAATTGCAAAATTCGTGAAAAAAATCCAGGGCAAGCTGGGCGACATCCAGTCTGTAATAGTGTACGCGGACAAGCACAAGACCCGGAAATACTCTGTCAGGTGCCGGCTGATGACCGCAAGGGGCGTGATAAACGCAAAGGCGGTGGGCTATGACCCGATAAGCGCGGCAAAAGAGCTGATAGAAAAGCTTGACAGGCAGATAAAGGCCGAGCACACGCAGAAGGTAAAGGGCAGGGAGCACCGCGAGTCAGCAAGGAAAGCCGAAGAAGAAGTGTAGGCGCGGACGAGGAGATTTGAACTCCTGATCGCCCGAAGGCGAATCGGCTTTCTGTCCGGCCATAACCGACTCAAGGCCGACGCATTACTGTGTCTCGCGTAGAGAGACCACTCTGCCACGTCCGCGCAATGCAATCCTCTTGCCCGCCTACTTTTATACGTTATAACGGATTTGGGTAGGCAGAGGAGCTTTATGGTTCTGGCTTATTCGACTTCTCCATAATGCACAGTCCTTACATGCTCCTCCCTTTCCTGTAAATCGTCGAAATCAAGCTGGCACATGTAGCACGACCATTTGTACCTGGGAGGCCGCTTCTCAGGTCTTGTCCTGAACGCGTTTGCAAAATACTTTGAAAGGGCAGACGCCATGACGTAATATCATGTGCAAAATATTTAACAATTACTAAAGAAATTGTTATAATACAATATTCAAGATCGATAGGCGTGAGATATTCTTAATTTTTTTGTTCAAACGTATATTTTTTGGATTTGCATTCTGTCAGCTGGCAGGGCTTCATAGGCACCTTTGACAGTTCGTACGGCCTATCCGCTCGGTTGCTACCAGCCTGGCAGCATTCTATTTGCTATCGAGAAGAGACGTCAGGCGTTATCTACACAATAAAGAAGCCGTTGCATAGAATCATGCGCTGTGTGCTATCACAAAATGCAAGACCGCAGACCTCGGGTAACTATATTACGTGTCATGGGTAAACAAGGGTTAAAATAATTCTCTGCCTAGTTTACGCATGTCAACAAACTTTCTCAGCAAGAAAGTGATCGTAGTTAGCATTCTAGCTGTCGTCGCAGTGTCTGCAATTTTCGTGGCATCGTCTATGATGGCACAGGCAGCTGCACAACAGCAGCAACAACAGACAATGATGTGGATGCGAGGGGCAGGCGGAGGCATGATGATGAAGAATGTGCCTGAAATAAAAGGATCGGTGAGCGTCGCAAATGAAACAACGGGCTTTATCAATGAAAACGTCAAGGTGCCCTTTGTAGCAGCGGCCAAGACTGCGCAGGAGCAGGTGGCCAACGGGACCGTGCTTGGCGGGCACATGGGCATGGTGCAGGGATATCTCGTGCACACGTTCTTTGTGGCAGACACTTCAAACCAGACAGGACATCTGGTCATAGTTGACGCGGGAAACGGCCAGGTGCTCTACACCTCTGAAGGCCATCCTCTGGGTTCGTTCGGCCAAATGTCTGGACACTGGGGAGGACCTTGGCATGGAGGATGGTGGGGCGGACCCTGGAAGGGGCATGGATTTGGCTGGGGGATGTGGCACTAGCCCCTCCTCTCTTCTTTGTTAAAGATCGTCGAGGAGGCCCAGCAAAAATGACAAGCCATAATCAAGGCGGCGGGCAACAAGAGCCAGGCGCGCTAGATTGCGAGCACTGCTCTCAGAGGAGGGCCGAGATATTCCAGGTAACAGGCGACTATTGCTTGCAGTGCTGGCAGGACGAGACGCATCCAAATGTCTGATGTAACGTATCGAAATAGATCCGCAAAAATGATCACACAAATGTGTATTGAAATAGCGACTAAACTATTGAAAATCATAGGGGTTCTATCGATCACCTCTTTTTCAGGGTCTTTGGCATTCCATCTGATCCGCCACTCCAAAAGTTCATTTCAATCTCTGCAGTAAGGAAGATGATGCTCAAGTCTCTTGACTTTCTGTATGTTCCTGCGCCTGATATCGAATCTTCGGTGAGATACTACACACAAGTGCTTGGAGGCGAACTGCTATGGAAAATACATGCCTACGGAGTTTGGGTTGCATGCATTGATCTTTTGAAGGGTGAGAAGAAGCCGTATGTTCTACTTGCCGACCACATCAAAAGGAATGATGTGATGCTGATATATCAGGTGGAGAACCTTGAAAACGCAGCTAGGCAACTAAAATCAAGAGGCTGGAAGGAAGAAAGCAGAATTGAAATTCCTCCCGGTCCATGCTGCACTTTCCGCGATCCTGCAGGTAATGCCCTTGTCATGTATGAAAACAAACGGCCTTATGTTATGCAGGAGTTTAGAGGCAAGATTGACTCCACCACCTGAGGTGGCATCATCGTCGCTTCGTAACATTGTTACTGGACCATCATGAGGAATAATGGTCCAAAGGGTTTCATCTTGAATATGGGATTCAAATCCCAACGAGTTCATAGATGATGAGCTGAACTAGTCCGGACCTAGAGGAACTCGAATTCTCCGCTGCAAAAGTAGCAGCGTAGGGTGAAATTATTAGCTCTTTTATCTTCTTGTGCAGAAGCACACAATATGTGGCTGAAATTGTTCATTGTAAATACACTGCTGCAAGGAATTATGCACAAGCGTGCTCAAATTATGCATTTATGCACGCTTGAAAAACAGGGCCATGCATTACTTATTCTAGGTCAATAAAGATATTCCCCGGCCTGCCGTTTGCCCGCAGCCCTATCCTCATCTTGCCTTCGCCGTACTCTACGTCGCCGATGCTGTCCTTGAACCCGCGCGACGCAAGGTGGATGCGGCTTGATTTCAAATTTATTGTGTACGTCCCGCTGTCGCTTTCTGTCGCAGAGACGAACCTTACCATCTTTTCGTTGACTAACTCGAACAGCTCCCTGCATACTGGGTTTATTATCTCCCACGCTTGCGCTTCTGAAAGCTCTTTTGGCATTTCCTACTACAGTTCGTCCTTGGCGCCCGAATAAATATTATTTTTATTGATTGTACAGAACATCTGCCTCTTTGTACAAGTGCCTGACTCGACCTGCTGCCCTCTTTAATACGCCGGCGTGCGCACAATATGACGATAATGGCAGCTGCTGCCGGCGAACATTTTATGGCCCACCCTTCCACCAGGATAGGCTACGTCAGCCTGAACGTGTCGGACATCCCGCAGTCGCTAGAGTTCTACCAGTCTATTCTCGGATTCGAGGTGGTGGGAAGGCCGTCCGGCGATAGGGCGCTTCTCTCTTCCGACGGCAACTCCAAGCACCTCGTGGAGCTGCGCAAGGCTGCAAAGCCGGCAGGGTACGAGAAGAAGAGGGCGGGGCTGTACCATTTTGCGATGCTCCTGCCGGAAAGGAAATTCCTTGCCGACGCACTCGTGCTCCTTGGGGAAAGGCGCGGCCAGGTGCACTTTGACGGCATGGCCGACCACGGCGTTTCCGAATCGGTGTACATCCGCGACCCGGATTTCAACGGCATAGAGATCTACCGGGACAGGCCCCGCGCGGAATGGCAGCTATTGTCTGGAGGGCGTGTCAAGGTGGTGACTGAAAGACTGGACACGGAAAACCTGCTGGCGCAGGCCACGACCGCAGGCTGGAAGGGCGTGCCAGCGGGAACCACCATAGGCCATATGCACCTGCACGTGCGCGACCTTGACAAGGCAATGCAGTTTTACTCGCAGGCCCTTGGCTTTGGCCTCACACTTGCGCTTCCCGGCGCGTACTTTTTTGCCGCAGGGAGTTATCACCACCATGTCGCGGTAAACACGTGGCTTGGCAACGATGTTGTCGCCGCTGCCTCACCGGAAGAGGAGGAAGTCGGCCTGAACCACTTTGCTATCAAAGTCCCCGATGAAAAAGAGCTGCAGCGAGCGACAAATAATCTGTCGAGCCGGGGCGTGCTGCTGGCGTCGCAAGAGCGCGGCTCTGTCACCGTGCGCGACCCTGACGGCATTGCCATAAAACTGTACTACAAATAATCAGTACGCTGCGACGATACTGCTACTACTGCTGCTCTGCTTCGTCCTTTTTTTCACGCGCAGCGGCAGCTTGCAGCATGGGCACCGACAGCTGTCCCACTTTATGTAGATGTCGCAGGACGAGCAGCGCTTGTAGCCGAGGCTGTACGCCGAGTTCTTGCCCCCGCCAATAGTCTCCAGCCGGGTGCACAGCCCCCTACATCCAAGGACCAACGCTGCGTATATGACAATATCAATACTTATGCGTCAGGTACGCATTGCAATCGCCTGCAATCGGTTTCAGCGTTTCAGCATCGTTATTATAGTTCAAACGTGGAAAATCTACTTGTCCATGACAGATGATTCTAAAAAAACAGTCACGATGACATTCCGCATCGAAGAGAGCGTCATGGGCAAGCTCAGGTCAGAGTCTGACAAGCGCGAAGTCAGCCTCAACACGCTTGTCAACCAGATACTGAAGCGCTTTGTCGAGTGGGACGTGTACGAGCCCAAGGTCGGCATGATACCAATCGCAAGGCCGCTGGTGCACGCGCTCTTTGACAGCATGGACAGGGAGGCGATAATCGAGATGGCGCAAAAAATAGGAAAAGGCGTGGTCCACGACATCGCGCTTTTCATGAAGACTAGGATGGACCTCTCGTCGTTCCTGTCATGGCTTGAGACTAGGATGAAAAGCTCGTCGATAGAGTTTTCCCACAGCGAAAACGAGGGCCGGCACGTCTTTGTCATGAAGCACGACCTCGGCTACAATTGGTCGCTCTACCACAAGACGCTTTTGGAGCAGATATTCAACGAGATCCTGAACAGGCGCGTGGACATCATGGTGTCAAACACGATGCTCACGCTCACCGTCGACGAATAGTGTTTCAGGCCGCAGACTCGTACGCGGATATTTTCGGCGGCCTTGCCATGAAGGCAAGCGCCTCCGCGTGCAGCCTGGCGTGCTCCTGCGTTGTATGCATCTTGGCAAACGCCTCTCTGCTTTCCATGAGGACCATTATGATGTGCTGCCCAGCAGGCGACTTTAGCAGCCTTCTTGCAATAAAGCCGTCCTGCCCTGCAAGAACGCGGTTTGACTGCGAAAACCACTTTTTGAAAGCTTCCTCCTTTCCTTTCTTCAGCTCGATCTCGGCTATTGCCACGAACATGACGCCTTCCAAGAGCGCGCGCTTTTCCACCAGCCAGTCGGCCAACGGCATCACGTTTGTTCCGCCCATATTAAAACAAAAAGTCTGCATTGCAAGCGCCGGCAATCAGGCGCACACCTGCTGTCGGCTGCAAAAGGTTGCAGGCGATTATGGTACAGAGGCGGGCTTGCTGTGTATACGGCCTGCCTATATGCAAAACTGGGGACAGCTTTTCCATGTCGAGTGAAAACAACAGCAATACTGGAGGGAAAAAGCTCCTCGCCTTTGCAATCGTGGCTGCAGTCGTTTCAAGCGCAGCGGCCGGCTCGCTCTTCTTCCTTGCGCCAGAAGGCCAGGCGGCGGGAGTGGTGGCAGCGGCGGCAGGCGGTAATAATAATGATGGTGCTAAAAAGAAGGAAGTCACGCTCGTGGCCGAGGAGGCCGAGATAGAGATAGCGCCCGGCGAGCGGGTGAAGGCGTGGACGTACAACGGCACCGTGCCCGGGCCGACCCTCCGGTTCACCGAGGGCGACAACGTCACTCTGCATTTCATAAACAAGACCCCTCTTGCTCACACTGTTCACCTGCACGGGAATCACGACGACGAAAGCGACGGCGTCAACCCGCAGATACTTCCCGGGCAGACGTACAACTATACCTTCGTGGCCGACCCTGCAGGCGCGCTGATGTACCACTGCCACGCGTACCCGACGTCGCACCACATCAGGATGGGCATGTACGGCGCGCTGATAATAGACCCCAAGGATAAGCCCGCTCCTGCAAGGGAGTTTGCGATAGTGATGGGAGAGTTTGACCCAGAGAATCAAGAGAACTTTGTGCCAAAGTACTATCTCGTAAACGGTTACGCGGACCAGTACATGGGAGACAACATGCTGCACGCCAAGCAGGGCGAGCTTGTCAGGATGTACGTCATTAACATGGGCACCACGATTCCATATTCGTTCCACCTGCACAGCACCATCTTCAAGGCGTACCCATCGGGGCTCTGGTCCAATGCTCCAATAGACGCCCAGACTGTCGAGATAGGGCCGGGAAACGCCGCCATCATCGAGGCAAAGTGGAAGTGGCCAGGGACGTACCTATTCCACAGCCACGGCCTGCAGGAGGAGCGGGGCAACATGGGCGAGATAATGGTCGAGCCATCGCAGGGGCCGTACCAGGCAGAGTCAATGATAGGCTGGCAGCACGAGCAGATTGAAAAGCTGCAAAAGCCGGAGATGACGACGACAGAGCACGCCAGCGGTGCAAACAACGCCACAGCTACCGCCGCCCCTGCAGCAGGCCATCACGGCACGGGACCGCAGGTCGCGATTGCAAAAGGCTCGTGGGACAACAAGCAAAAAGAGAACTATTCCCCGCGCGAAATGTCCGTCAACGCAGGATCGGAACTGACATGGGAAAACCATGACGCCACCATGCATACCGTCACGGACAGGAAGGGAGCCTTTGACTCGTCGATGATATACGCTGGCGGCTCGTGGACGCACAAGTTCGACAGCGCAGGCAAGTACGACTATTACTGCGCGCTGCATCCGTGGATGGAAGGAAGCGTGACTGTGGGGTGAGTTATTTTTTCATCCACTTCCTTTCTTCCAGGTACTCTACCAGCTTTAGCAATTCCTGTACCCTTGCGCTTCCGCCTGCCTCTCTCCTGCACGATTCATAGTGGCGCAGGATCTGCCTGTCCTCCTCGCTTGAAATGCTCTTTTCAGCCGCTTCAAAGAACTTTTCCTCCTTGCCTGTGTGGTCGGTTACAAACGCGGCGTACGTTTTCAAAAACCGCGCGACGGGTTCTCTGCCGTTGGCAGCTCCACTCTTCCACTCTTTCAGGTTGCGGAGCATCATCCTTGCGACCCTGCGACCGAACTCGTGCTCTATCGTGAACTTGCGCACCTCCTCCGCGTAGCCCTCGCTTTTGTGCTCGCTTGCCGGAAAGTACGCCTTTTCCTCCTTGCCGTGGTGGAACGCGTCGACAAACTCCTCAATGACCACGGAGATTATCTCTATCTCCTCAAGCGGGATGTCGTCGCCGGCGTACAGCCTGTCGGAGCACCTCTGCGCGACGTCGCGTATGCGCCTGATGACGACGTGGTCGTGTACGAGCTCCCTGGTGCTCACCGCGGGAAAAATGCGCACCGTCTCTCTATAATATCTCTGCGCTTAAACGCTCAAATACCATTGCGTCTCGCTATAACTCAGAGATGACAGCGACTGAACTGGACGGCAGTCAAGAAGTCACTTACCTTGACTGGAACAACGCCCTGGACGTGCTTGAAAAGGCCCAAAAAGCCGGGCTCTTTGTGCTAATCATCGGCCCCAAGGGGACCGGCAAGACCACGCTCGTGCGCAAGTTCGCCTCGGCGATGAAAAAAGAGCTTTATTCCGTCAACTTTTCGCTCAGGACGAGGGAGTCGCACCTTGTCGGCACTAGGACGATTGACAAGGGGCAGATAAGCTTTGTAGAAGGCGTGCTGGTAAAATCGATGAAGGAAGGCACGATGCTGTACCTTGACGAGCTCAACGCCGCCGAGGCAGACGTGCTTTTGCGCCTCGACGAGGCCCTTGACGACAGGCGCCAGCTGGTGCTCAAGGAGGCAGAGGGCCAGCTGATAAAGGCGTCACCGGGCTGGTTCGTGATTGCGACGATTAACCCGCTTTCGCACGTAGGCACGAAGGAGCTTCCGCCGCAGCTCTTGAGCAGGTTCCCGGTGAGGATGAGGCTTGACTACCCGCCGGAAGAGCTGGAACTAGAGATAGTAAAGAGGCATGTGAACATGGACGACGGCAGGATGCGCGACGTCAAGCACGCCATACAGCTTGCAAGGAGCCTGCGCGACGCCGCGTCGGTGGAAGAGCTGTACTACAGCCCATCGCTCCGGGAGACGATTGCGTTTGCCAAGATGCTCAACGCAGGTCTTTCCGGCAGGCAGGCCGCTGAAGTGGTGTACGCCAACGCGTACGACCAGTGGGGCCAGGTGGAGTACCAGAAGGTCCTGGACATGATAACTTCTATCTTTGGCGACAGGTAACACACAGCATGTCAAAGCTTGAAAAGGCCGTGATGCGAAACGACGTCCTTTTGGACATCGCCACGTTCCTTGCCCGCAGGTGGTCGGGAAACGACAGGGTGATAATCGCCCTTGCGCCGGACAAGCCGCCGGCGACAAAGCCGGACACGAGCCAGGTGACGCTCCCCACCCTTGCCTACTATGTAGGCACGGATTTCCAGAAGTACCGGCAGTGGCGCGTCGCCCTGTGGTACGAGTCGATGCGTATGCGCCATTCAAGCAAGGTGCTGTCAAACGAGCACGCGTTTGGCTTTCTCCTGAACACGCTAGAGACAAAGAGGGTTGAGATTCTGGGCTTGCGCGACTGGGAGGGCATGGAAAACGAGCTTATATTTTATGAGGGGATTTCGTGGCAGTCCCGGCAGCTTTTAAACACCATCTACGGCCGGTACAAGATAGCAGAGGCGTTTTCGCAGTATTTCCTGACAGGCTATGTCAAGGGCGAGTTGTTCGGTGGCGAGCTTGAAAAGGTGCAGGGGGCAGTCGAGTTTGCCAATGAGGTGGTAAAGGAGGCCCTCGACAACAATTATGGTACAGAGTGGGTGGAGCAGCAGATTCCAAAGCTGATAAAAATGCTAGAGCTTGACCCGCTAGTCTCTATACCCGTCCTTGCGCCCCGCACGCGGATGGGCGCCTCTCTGACGCAGCAGGACGTGCTAAAGCAGATAGAGAAGGTCGTCAGGACGAAAAAGAAGGAGAAGGATTCCGAGGAAAAGTCAAAGGAGATCTACGAGGGAAACGACGTGCTGCACGAGTTCGAGGCGCTGGTCAAGGAGAGCAAGAAAACCGAGAACAAGGGCTACGACAGCCTGGAGAACTTTGGCCTGAGCGTGCCGGACAGGATGGACGTGGACGAGGCGCAGATCTACGACCTCGACCTGATACAGAAGGTCAAGGCCGCCTTTCGGCAGTGGAAGACAGGCTGGGTAGAGCGCCACGACGAGACGGGCGAGGAGCTTGACATCGAGACGATTGTAGAGTCCCTGCCAAAGCCGTTTCTCTCTGACGTGAAACTGTCGATAAAGTCCAAGGTCGTGCTGCTGCTTGACCATTCGAGCAGCATAGCCGACGTGGAGATGGAATACAAGCAGGCCACGGTGGCGCTCTGCGAGGCTCTCAGCTACCTCGGCGTGAAATTTGCAGTGTACGCGTTTTCCACCGAGAACCGGCAGGTAAAGTGCTGGGTGGTCAAGCCGCCTGCGGTAAAGTGGTCGCTTGTTTGCGCCCGCCGGCTCGTACAGATAAAGGCTGTGGGCGGCACTCCGCTCGCAGAAGTCTATGGGCTGTTGCAGCCGGTGCTAAAGTCTTTCAAGCCGGACATATTCGTGACCCTGACCGACGGCGAGCCGTCAGACTTTGACGCCGTGAGGGCGATGGTGCTCTCGTACCGCAAGGTCGGGGTAAAGATGGTGGCAATAGGAGTCGGGCGCAACCTCAACGACGCGGTAGGCATCGGCCAGAACTTGAAGCACCTGAACTATGAAAAGGCCCTGTCGGTCAGCCGTCTCCAGGACATGCCGACAAAAGTAATAAAGCTGCTGCGTTCCTAGAGCGACAGTTTCGGGTTTTCCTTCTTTACCTTTTCCCAGTCTGCAAGAAAAGCCGCAAGCCCCTTGTCCGTGAGCGGGTGGGCCATCATCTTGCCGAGGATGTCCGGCGGTAGCGTGACTACGTGCGCGCCAATTTTGCCTGCTTCTACCACGTGCATCGGGTGGCGCACGCTTGCCACGAGCACGTTTGTGGTGAACTTGTAGTTGCCAAAGATCTGCACTATCTCGCGAATCAGTGTCATGCCGTCCTGCCCCGCGTCGTCCAGCCTGCCTATGAACGGGCTGACGTACGAGGCGCCTGCCTTTGCGGCAATCACGGCCTGGTTTGCAGAAAAGATCAGGGTGACGTTCGTCTCTATCCCCTCCTCCTTGAGCTTTTTTACGGCCTTCATGCCATCGGGGAGCATCGGGATTTTCACCACGACGTTTCTGCCGTATTTTTTCAGCCTGTGCGCCTCTTCCATCATGCTGTCATAGTCCGTTCCGACGACCTCCAGGCTCACCGGGCCCTTGACGATGCGCACGATTTCGTACATGATGTCCGCCGGGTTTCCCTTCTCCTTTGACAGGAGAGTCGGGTTGGTGGTGACTCCGTCGACTAGGCCCATGTCGTTGTACTTTTTTATCGAGTCGAGGTTGGCCGTGTCAAGAAAGATCTTCATTTTTATTTTCTAATCCTGCTCCTTGCTTCAACAACTGCCTTTGCTATTTCTGTTGCGGTCAGGCCGTATTTTTCAAGGAGCGTGTCTACCTCCTCGTCCCTTGACGACTCGCCAAACGTGTCTCGCACGCCTACGCGCCTTATGGGGACCGGGTATGTCTCGCCGGCCGCCTCTGACACTGCCGCGCCTAGGCCGCCGATTATGTTGTGCTCTTCAGCCGTTGCAATTGCGCCGGTTTCCTTGGCGCATTTTGCAACAAGGTCAAAGTCAATCGGCTTTATCGTAAACATGTCGACCACCCTTGCGGATATTCCTTCGCGCTTTAGCGCGTCTGCCGCTTCAAGGGCTTTTCCGACCATCAGGCCGCACGCAATTATGGTAGCGTCAGAGCCGTCCACGAGCACGTTTCCTCTGCCTACCCTGAACTGGTCGGCCGGCGTAGACTCTGCATAGACGAGTTCCGTAGTCGGCCTTGCGATGCGCATGTAGAATGGCCCCGGCGTGTCGACTGCGACCTTTATCAGGTGCCTGACTGCGATAGCGTCTGCCGGTACCAGGACGCGCATGTTTGGCATGACGCGCGTGGTGCTCAGGTCTTCAATCTGCTGGTGCGTCGCGCCGTCCGGGCCCACCGTGAGCCCTCCGTGCGACACTACGAGCTTTACATTGAGCGCAGGATAGCATATTGCGTTCCGTATCTGGTCGACCGCCCTTCCCGGGATAAAAGCCGCGTAGGTGCTTGCAAAAGCCACCTTGCCTGCAATCGCCAGGCCGGCGGCAATCGAGACTAGATTTGCCTCTGCTATGCCGACGTTGAACATGCGCTCGGGGTACTTGTCGCCGAATTTCTTGGTCTTGAGCGAGTCGGTTGTGTCGCCTCCGACACAGACGATGCGCGAGTCTGTCTTGCCAAGCTCCACCAGGGCGTCGCCGTACGCGCCCCTCATGTCTGCCGTCTTTTTCTCGCTACTTAACAGCATGAAGCTCTGCCTCTATCCCAAGTTCAGAAGCGTACGGAATCAATATATGTTTACGCGCCTTCATCCAGTCGCCCCTTATGCCGAGGCGCGTCGCGTGGTCGAGCAGTTTCCTCTCTAGCGCGACTGCCGCCTTGTGGCGCAGCTGTATCACCGCCGTGTGCACGTCGACGTTGCCGTAGACTGCGTTGCCTGTCACGAATATGCGGGCGCCGGCGTCGTATACCTGCGGCAATGTTGTTGAATCGATGCCGCCATCCGCCTCTATGTAACCTTTGAAGCCGTGCTCGCGCAGTTTCTTGTCGACTGCGACCATCTTTGGCAAGACTTCGGGCATGAACTTCTGCCCCGCAAAGCCGGGGTTGACAGACATGACAATCACTACGTCGACGTTTGAAATGTGCGGGTACAGCCAATCCGGTATGTCCGTCTTGGGGTTTATCGCAATCCCCGGGCTGATGCCTGCCGCCAAGCACCTGTCCTGTATCTGGACAAACTCGCCCTCGTTGCACGCCTCTGCGTGGACGGTGATGACGTCGCAGCGCGCGTCAATGTACTCGTCAATGTGCTCAAGGGGCTTTTCTATCATCAGGTGCGCGTCAAAGGGAAGCGCAGTCACGCGCCGCAGGCGCTTTATCGTGTCTGCAAAGAACGTGGTGTTTGGCACGAACTTGCCGTCCATCACGTCGAGGTGTATCATCTCCACCCCCTCGCGCTCGACCTTGCGTATCTTGTCATCATAGTTCTCTTTTTCGCCGGCGATTATGGAGGGTGCTATGAAATACTCACTTTCAAGTTCCTCAAGGAGCACCGGCGTCTGCTTTTTGGAAGGCGCCTTTCCGTGCCACTGCGGGTTGTTGGCCATGTGGCGTATGCCGTTTCCCTTCACCGTATTTGCCACTATCATCACCGGCTTGTCCTTTACCTGAGAAGCCCTGTTGAGCGCGTCCACCAGCTGCTCGACGCGGTGGCCGTCGACTTCGAATACCTGCCAGTTGAACGCCTCCCACTTGTTCTTTGCCGGGTCAAGAGGCATGATGTCCTCGGTAAAGCCGTCCTGCTGGATGCGGTTTCTGTCAAGCACTGCCACTAGGTTGTCGAGCTTGAATTTTGCAGCAGCCATCGAGGCTTCCCACACCTGGCCCTCATTCGATTCGCCGTCGCCTATCATGACGTAGACGCGGTTTTTCTTGCCGTCCAGCTTGCTTGCAAGCGCGATGCCGACTCCGACAGAGAGCCCGATGCCTTCTGACCCGCCAGAATACTCTACGCCGGGCACGCTGTGGTCCTTCTGGTGATTAGAGTAACGCACGGGATGGCCCTGAAGCCGGGCGCCCAGCTTGCGAAGCGTCTTTAATTCCTCCGGCGGAAAATAGCCTGCCACAGCAAGCGTAGAGTAATAGCCGGGCGCCGAGTGCGCCTTTGAATTGATGAAGTAGTCGCGCTCTTGCCACGCCGGGTCTTTCGGGTCGTGCCTCATCCTGCGGAAGTAGAGCGTGCTCATTATCTCTGCTGCAGAAAACGACGCGCCCGGGTGGCCGGAACCGGCCTCCGCGATTCCCTGAATGGCCCACATTCGGACCTCGCGTATCTTCCTCTTTAGCTCCAGATAGCGCATGTCAAATCCCATTATTGTCATTGTCACCCTGCAAGCAACAGCCCAAGCGGCAGCTGACACCTATTCTTGAGGAAATAAAAACATAGCTCCCCACATGCCTCCGCTAAGGCTATAACGCCGGCAGTGCAATGTACGCTGAAGCTTGTCGCTGTCATCGACGTTTGCAAGGCCGCTTCTCATATACGACGACAAGTGCTACTCGTGCACCAAGTTCGCCAGGACTGCAAGCGCCCTCTCAAGGGGCTGGATACGCACCGCGGGCCACTATCACTCGGAGGAGGCCAAGAGGGCTAAGGAGATGATATTTCCGAAAAGCTATGACTCAACCCGCATGTTCTGGCTCGTCAACAGGTCAGGAGCACACGGGGCCCGCTCGGGCCTGCCGCCGCTTGCAAAAGAGGTAGTGGCAGGGTGGTTCAAGGGAGGCAGAAAGAACATGGACATGTTTGCGCCAGTCTGCGAGTATGACGGCACCCCATCTATGTCGTGTTACACGCCAACCAACATCTTCAAGCGGCTGGCCAAGATGCTGTCGCACGGCGCGACCTTTTCCTTCCTCTCATGATCATATTATTAAAATAACAAAGAAAGCAACACAATATTCCATATGGTCCAGATCAGGGTGGAAAAGGCCAAGATTGATCAAAAGCAGACTTCTCTATTGGTTATCGGCGTGTTTGAAGGCGAGCAGGATTTCTCTCAGTCCAAAGAGCTCGACCCATTCGTACTGACGTACATAAAGGAGGCCCTTGAGAACAAGGATTTCCGGGGCACATTTGGCTCCAGCATGGTCGCGTACACGCTAGGCAAGGGGCCCATGAAGAAGGTCTTGCTCCTCGGCCTCGGCAAGCGTGAAAAATTCACCGACGAGATGGCTAGGATATGCGCCGGCAAGGCGGCCCACAGGGCAAAAGACCTCGGAACAAGAGAGTTCTCGATACTGCAGTTCTCAAACCTCGACGAGGGGCTCGTGGAGGCCATGACTGAGGGAATCGCCCTTGCACTCTACTCGTTTGACAAGTACAAGGCGCAGGACAAGGATGCTGGCCGCGTCGAAGAAGTCACCATCCTGATAAACTCGGACTCGCCGCGCTTTTCCATGATAGCCGAGCGCGCAAGCCACGTCGCAGACGCCGTCAACTTTGCCCGCGACCTCGGGAACCTGCCACCAAACGACTGCCCGCCGGCGCACCTTGCGTCGGTGGCGCTGTCGCTTGCGGCCGACTATGGCATGAAGGCCCGCGTCATCGACCGCTACGAGCTAGAGAACATGAACATGGGTGGAATAGTCGCAGTGGGCAAGGGCAGCAACAACCCTCCCAAACTGATAATCCTCGAATACAACGGCGCCGCAAGCGATGCCAAGCCATACCTGCTGGTGGGAAAAGCAGTCACGTTTGACACCGGCGGCATATCGCTAAAGTCAGGCGACAAGATGGACGAGATGAAGTTTGACAAGTGCGGCGGCTGCGACGTGCTTGCGATACTCCGGGCGGTGGCATCGCTAAAGCTTGCGGTAAACGTGGTGGGCATCGTGCCGTCGGCCGAGAACATGCCGTCAAGCACGTCATACAGGCCCGGCGACATTATCAGGATGTACAGCGGCAAGACCGTCGAGGTGCTCAACACGGACGCCGAGGGGCGCCTTATTCTCGCCGACGCGCTGGCGTACGGGATTGCCACCTACAGCCCCAAGGCGGTAATCGACATGGCCACCCTCACGGGGGCGGCAATAATCGCCCTTGGCTCCAACGTCGCGGCGCTTGTCGGAAACAACAAGCAGCTGACCGACAGGGTGCGCAGGATGGCGGAAAAGGCTGGCGAGCGCATGTGGGACCTGCCCCTGTTCGACGAGTTCCATGAGCAGATAAAAAGCCCGTACGCGGACATCAAGAACATCGGCGGCAGGTCAGGCGGCGCCATAACCGCAGCGGCGTTTCTCTCTAATTTCATCAACGGCGTGCCGTGGGTCCACATGGACATCGCCGGAACCGCGTGGACGCAGGACGGCACCTACGAGAGAAGCTACAACCCGAAAGGCGCCACGGGCTTTGGAATAAGGACTCTTTTAAAGCTGCTCGGAGAGGAGGAAAAGCCGTCGCCGCAACAACAACAGCAACAGCAGGGACAACAACAACAGCAGCAATAGTAGAGTAGAGCGAGAGATGCCGATTTTTGCAGTCGACGCCCTTGTGGAGGCCCTTGCGGCGCTTGGCTACGCGTGCAGGGCAGGATCCAGGTCGGACATCAGGCCGGACAGGTGGCCCTATTTTGAGCGGTGGCTGCAAAACCGCGACGGCTTTGTGACGATGGAAAGCGGCCATATTGATTTTATAGGAATAGAGGAGGTTGTGCGCATGGGGCCGTTCTTCAACGTCTACTGCCTTGTCGGAAACGACTCACTGTCTGGAAGCGACGACAACGCCCACAACCTGCTGGACGCAAGCCCTTATTTCGACCTGCACCGGGGCAAGCCAAGGAACCTCGGCTGGAGCGGAGGCGTGCTTTCAAATCTGCTCGCAAAGGACGCCGAGCTTTCAGACGAGCTTGCGAAAAACATCATGAAGGAAGAGTGCAAGAGAATAAGCGTCCGGGCGCACAACTATTGCTGCGTCGTGGAAACTTCTGTATGGGACCCCGCCGGCCTTGCCTCCGTGTTTGGGATAATGGACAGGGCGGCGATGCACGCGCGCAAGCTGATGAAGCAGGTGCACTTTGGGGAAAACGAGTATGTTTAGTAAAATATAGTAAAATGCCAGCACTGCTGCTTCCCGACCGCTCACGCAGATCAGTAACACAGCAGCGACGGCAGGTTTGACTTCCGGGTTCGGAATGGGACCGGGTCGCACCCTGCCGCTATGACCGGCTTACTCTCTTTTCCGAGAAGGGGTTAATTTAACCTTGCTCTTGGCGTTTTCCATCTTTCGCATTTCCTCCCTGATAAGCGAATGCCTGAGGCTCGTAGAGACCAGAACCTCGCGGTTCAGGGATATGGTGACTGACTCTACTCCCTCGACCTTCTCCAGCAAGCGAGTCTTGCTTGTCACGTCAGTTAACGAACTTCCCATGCAGAGCATGTACTTCATCGGCGGTTCCTGGGTGCGGTGAGTCAGGGCAGTCTCGCCCATTATCCTCCGCACCTCGCTCATGCCGACCCTCCCTGCGACCAGCAGCTGGCATATCAATTCGCCTGAATCCGTCAGCGCCCCCAGACTGGGTTCGATGGAAATCGTTTTCGTCTCTACGAGTGTCTCAAGATGCTTGCGCACCGTCTTTGGGCTCAGCCCCGTGGACTTGACAAGTTGGTCAAACGGCAGCCTCGGCTCGTCGACAAGGGCGTCCATTATGGACAGGCCGATAACCGAAACCGGCGCGCGCTTTTTGTTGCGCGGAGTAAAAGCCCGTCCCGAGGGCTGGACGCCAAGGATGTTCGCAAGGGCGTCTGTAGCCTCTCGCTCGTCTTTCACCCACAGCCCGGCAGTCACGCGCCCGTCGAGTTTCCATGCCACCCAAGACACGTCTGGCGCTTCAAGCGCCGCCAGCACCGTTTTTCGCGTAAAATCGCCGCGAAAGAACAGCAAGAGATAATCGCGGTCAAACACGCCCGGGTCTATCGACAGCATGAACCCCTGGAGGACTCCTTTGCCCTTCAGGCGCTCCAGCCTGTCTCGAACCGCAGGAGCAGAGAGCGAGACTCGCCGGCCAAGCGACCGGTAGCTCCGGCGCGCGTTATCCTCCAGCGCCACGAGCAGCTGAAAGTCCTTCGAGTCCATACGCTCTGTTTGCGTTGGTGACAGGATAAAAGTTTCCCTTTATCAAAAGTCAGACCTTACGCGCAGATAAATCCAATATTGTCAGAGGAATGCCATGCAAAAGAACGAACCTGAAAAAAGAAGTGCAAAGCAAGTCGTAATGTCGTTCGTGGAGGCCCTTGGGAACCAGGATTATAAATCTGCCCGGAGCTTTGTGAACGACAGCATGTCTTTTCGGGGACCGCTTGCTTCGTACGACAATGCTGAAACATACTTTAAGGACATGGAACGCCTGCGCCTGCCAAAGTTCGATATAAAAAAGGTCTTTGCGGACGGCAACGACGTCTGCCTCCTCTACGACCTGAATGTCGGTGGCAACCCGCCTGCGGCCGTTTTCGTGTGCGGCTGGTATCGCGTGGGCGACGATGGGAAATTAAGTTCGCTCAGGGTGGTTTTCGACCCGCGGCCCTTCCTCCAACAGATGCAAAAATAATGAGATGAGCAGTACTGCTGCTGGCCGCCTTGCCGGCAGGACTCTCTCCGGCGCGCAAACAAAAAACACTACCTATATAACGCATTTGCGCCGCAAAGAGCTTGCATGGGAAGCGACGACCCGTCATCGACCCACCGCGTAGCGGTAATGGACTATGAGCTCTGCCAGCCTAGAAAGTGCGGCCTAGAGTGCATAGTGTATTGTCCCGTGAACAAGACGGGAGGCCAGTGCATAATACAGCGCGAGGAGGACGGAAAAGCGCTGATTTCCGAGGAGCTGTGCACTGGATGCGGCATCTGCATAAAGAAGTGCCCCTTTGACGCCATCGTCATAGTCAACCTCGCAAAAGAGCTGTCCGAGGACAAAATCCACCAGTACGGCGTCAACTCGTTCCGATTTTACCGCCTGCCGACGCCCAAAAAGGGCGCAGTGGTCGGCCTCGTGGGCAGAAACGGCATGGGCAAGTCCACGATAGTAAACGTCCTTTCCGGCAACATGAAGCCAAACTTAGGCAAATTCGGGGGCGAGCCGGCATGGGACGAAGTGTTGAAATATTTCCAGGGCACCGAGCTAAAAGCCCATTTTGAAAAGATAGCAAACGGCCAGCTGCGCGCGTCGATAAAGCCGCAGCTCGTGTACATGATACCAAAGGCGTTCAAGGGCACGCCAAAGGAACTTTTGAAAAAGTACGACGAGCGCAAGGTCTCTGACAGCCTGGTTGAAGAGCTGGGATTGAAAAACGTGCTAGAGCGCGACATTGCCACGCTTTCGGGAGGGGAGCTCCAGCGCCTTGCGGTTGCGGTGGCTGCAGCAAAGGACGCCGACTATTACTTTTTCGACGAGCCGTCTTCGTACAACGACGTGTACCAGCGCCTCGCAGTCGCAAAGGTGATGAAGGGCCTTGCAGAGCAGGGCAAGAGCGTGATGGTTGTAGAGCACGACATGACGCTCCTTGACTATTTGTCCGATTACGTCCACATAATATACGGCGAGCCGGGCGCGTACGGCATCGTCTCGGCTCTGCAGAGCACCAAGGTGGGCATCAACAACTTTCTCGAAGGCTACTTGCCAGCGGAAAACGTGCGATTCAGAGAAAAGGCGTTCCGCTTTGATGTCGCCACGGCGATGGACGACGTGATAGAGGAAGTGGCAGTCGCAAGCTATACCGACGTTTCAAAGGCGTTTCCCTCGTTCAAGCTGAACGTAGCAGCGGGCAAGATCCGCAGGGGCGAGATAGTGGGCATGGTGGGTGCAAACGCGCTTGGCAAGACCACGTTCATGCGTATGCTGGCCGGAGTCGACAAGCCAGACTCTGGCAAGATTGAAGTCGGCGCAAAAATATCTTACAAGCCGCAGTACCTCAACCAGGACTATGAGGGCGACGTGCGCTCGCTCCTGTACACGGCATACCAGGGCCCGATTGAAAACTCGCCGGCGGAGGAGCAGATAATCATCCCACTTGGCATAAAAAAGCTTCTTGAAAAGAGCGTCAAGAACCTGAGCGGAGGCGAGCTGCAAAAGGTAGCAGTCGCCGCATCGCTGTTGCGCCAGGCCGACATTTACGCGCTCGACGAGCCGTCCGCGTTTTTGGACGCAGAGGATAGGATAGCCGTCGCAAAATTCCTGCAGCGCTTTGTACGGGCGCAGGGGCGCTCGGCCATAATCATCGACCACGACCTCCAGCTGATAGACCTCGTGTCGGACACGCTAGTGATATTCGAGGGCGAGCCGGGCATCGAGGGCCACGCGACTGCTCCCATGCGCAAGGAGGACGGGATGAACCGCTTTTTGCAGGCGCTTGCCATCACCTACAGGCGCGACGAGACCACCGGCAGGCCCCGAGTGAACAAGGAAGGCGGCAGGCTGGACAGGGAGCAAAAGGATTCGGGCAACTATTACTACACAAGGCAGCCGCAGCAATAAAATGCCGCACATGCTCAGAAACGTGCTAGCCGGCGTGCTCCCTGCCGAGGAGGCGTCGCAGGTCTATTCCGCGTTTGACCAGGTGGGCGACATTGTCATAATAAAAATCCCCGACGGCCTTGCCTCAAAAAAGCAGGTCATTGCGGAGGCGATACTTGCAAACGTCAAGACCGCAAAGGCAGTGTTTGCGCAAGCGTCCGCGGTAAAGGGAGACTATCGCATCCGCGAATTAGAGTTCATGGCAGGGGAGGACCGCACGGTCACAGAGTATAAAGAGCATGGATGCAGGTTCAGAGTTGACGTTGCGCGCGCCTATTTCTCACCACGCCTATCTACAGAGCGCCAGCGCATAGCAAGCTTGGTGCAGGACGGCGAGACAGTGGTCAACATGTTTGCCGGCATCGGCACCTACTCTGTAATAATCGCCAAGATGGTCAAGACGTGCAAGGTGTACAGCATCGATTCAAACCCAGTGGCAAACGACCTGTGCATACAAAACGCAAAACTGAACAAGGTGGCTGACCGCGTCATGCCGGTGTGCGCTGACGCGACCGAGGCGATAGAGTCGCAGCTTGCCGGCGTCGCAGACAGGGTGATAATGCCTCTTCCGGAAAGGGCAAGGGAGTTTGTCGGGCCGGCAGTGCTTGCCCTGAAAGAAGGGCGCGATGGCATCGTGCACTATTTTGCCCATGTCAAGGCAGACGGCAAGCAAAAGGCGAGAGAGGCAGGCACCAAGGACGCCGCAGAGGCGTTTTCGCCCTACAAAAATGAAATCACGGAAACGACAATAGTGCGCGAAGTCGGCCCCCGCATCTACCAGATAGTCGCCGACGTACAAATCACGAAATAGCCTTGTCTTCCTTTGGCGCAGTCAGCATCGTGTAGCCTATCCAGCCTAGCACCGCAAGGAGCACGCCAACTGCGCCTACCATGGTGAACTTTATTATTATCTCGCTGTACTGCGTCCCGAACATGGCATAGGCGTAGGCTAGAAATGCGATTATTGCAGCCGCTAAAAGGGCCGCACCTGCGCCCTTGTTGCCCTTCACTGCGCCCATGCCGTTGATGGCAAGCTGTGCATCTTATCAATCTTTAGGGCCAGTTAGCTATTCTTCCTTCCGGCGGACCTTGAAGGCTACGCGCACCACCGCCTGGTACTCTACAATCTTGTCGCTGTTGACGATGGCATTCATCTTCATCACCTCGGCCGTGCGGATGTCCTTGACGGTCCTTGCAGTCTCTGTGATGGCGTTCTGCACCGCGTCCTCAAAGCTCTTTGTCGACTCACCCAAGATGTCGATGTACTTGAAAACCATGCGCATATCTTATGGTGTGCGCTTTTAAACTCACCGCCATTGGCCGCGATTAGGGCGACAACTCCTCTTAATTGCCCAAAAACGGTTCCCCGGCAAAACTTACATAGAACCTATTTCTATCGATCCATACTTGGATTTTAAGAACAGGCTGATCCTGTTTTTCATCCTGATAGCCATCATCCCAATCATCGCGCTTTCGGCCGTCTCGACGGTCACGATAATCAAGTTCAAGGACCAGATAGCCAACATCTATTCCGGCTACGTCACAAACGTGGAACTGCTCTCAAAGAACAAGGGCGACCTGCTCGGCATCAGGTCCGACCTCATCCAGTTCGCAAACTCGCAAGACCCTGCGCTGAAAAAGGCCGGCATAACCCACATGATCTCGCTCAAAAACGGCATAGCCTTGACCGCGGGAGGCTACAAGACCATAGAAAACCTGCCGGGCGACTTTTTGCCAGTGGAAGGAGTCGACCTGGGCAAGATATCTGCTGACGAGGCCGTGCTTGTGGAGACCATAGGCCAGCAATGGAAAGACTATGGCTCCCGGGTGGACGACCTCGCAATCCTGTCCACGGACCCGTCATTTTCCGCCCAAGCACAGGCGGAGGCGCTGCAGCTCGTGACGCAGACTGACAAGCTCGTCTCGTCTTACGACGCGCTCCTCGCAGTCGACGCGCAGATAGGCAATGCGTCCCGCACCCAGTCGCAGCAGGTGATGCAGCTGGGGTTCCTGTATGGCGGCCTTGCGTCGGCCATTTCGGCCGCATGCGCGACTGCGGCGGCCATTCTCATCTCAAAGAGGGTAGTGCTTGGCGACCTGGTGCGCATGACAAAGCTAGAGCTTGTCGAGACCACGCTCCGGGACCTCATCGGCGGAGGCTCTGACGCGCTCTTGCAGATGGTAAAGAGCCAGATGCAGAGTGAAGAAGGCGGGGCGCCACGGGTTGTTGCAGACGTGCCGTTCGCCGTGGTGCCGTCCGCAAGCGAGGACGATGTCGTCATCGGCAAGAAAAAGGCCAAGGCTTTCATCGAGGACGATGACCCGTCGGCTGCTGCAGGCAAGCCGACGTGGGCGTTTGCAGACGACGACAGCAAGCCTTCTTCTTCTGCCGCCGCTGTCGGCAGAAAGACAAAGGCGTTTGCAGACGCCAACAGAGAGGATTCGCCGGCCCCGAAAATCGACTACAGGGGCAAGCTTGTGATACTCAACGCAAGCAGGTTCGGCCACGCCGCAAAGGCGCTTGAAGAACTGCTTGCAAGCCCGGACACTCTGGTCCTCACGAGAAAGGGGAGCAACGTCTACCGTGCAGCAAAGGGCAAGCTGTACATATTCCAGCCGGCCGGAGGCGTAAAGGAGGGCAGAAACGGCTCCGAGCGGGTCATCCCGTCGGACAGCGAGGACGGAATAGCCAGCAAAATAGAGTCGATAATCCGGGAAAACCCTGGCGCGACCGTCCTAATCGACAGCGCGACTGAGCTCATATACACGCTTGGCTTTGAGAAGGCGTTCTCTCTCCTGCGCCGCGTGTCGGAAGCCGTCTCGTCCTACGAGGGCGCCGGCGCGGTAGTGCTTGTCAACGCCAAGGCTCACGAGCCGAGGATAATGGAAGCAATAGGCAACATCGCAAACGACTATGTCGATTAAGTGAGTTCCAGCGCCATGAGGTACGCGTCCTCGCCGTCGCGGTAGTACGAGCGCAGCCTGGATTTCGTCTCAAAGCGCAGCCTCTCGTACATCTTGACTGCGCTGGTGTTGCTGACCCTGACTTCAAGGTATATTTCGTCTGCCTTTCTCTGGAGCACGCCGTTGACGCCCTCTAGCATCAGCGCCTTGCCTACTCCCCTGCCCCTGTGCTCCTCAAGCACGGCCACAGAGACCACATGACCTTTTTTCACAAAGCCCAGCTTGCGAAAGTTGGAAAAGCCAAACTCTATCTTGCACATAATGTAGCCGATCACCTTGCCTCCTGTCTCGGCCACGATGAACGCCTCGGGAAGCTCTCTTAATATCGACTCGAAGAAATAGTCCGAATAGTGTTCAGGCAGTGCGGCCATGTTGATGTCTATGACTGCCTGTAGGTCGCCTTCCTCGCAGCGGCGTATCACATAGTCGTCGCCTATTTTTCGCAGGGCAGTCTGCAAACCTGAACTAGACTCTGAACCGACACTATTTAACCTTAAGTCTACAGTTCTGCCTTTTATTGAGGCCGGGTCTAATGGAGCCGCATGGAACAATGTTTTAATCCCAAAATTGCCAATAGGTGGTTGCAGTGGCAAGCTTTGTCGGAGGCGACTACTCGCGGGCGGTCCCGGTCGTCTCCTCGTTCTACCGCATAGTGGACATGCAAAAGCACCAGACCGAGGACGCCGTCCGGTTCCTGATAGCCGAGTCGGACATCTATGACTCGTTTCCGCGGCTCATAAGGGAGCTTGCCAAGGTGGACATGATAGCCACCGCCAAGCGCACCAAGTACGCATCGAGGCTGATGCCATCGCTTTCGTCTACCAACCTGACGGTCGATGACGGTATAGTAGTGACCGTGTCCAAGATGCAAAAGCAGAGCAAAAAGCCGCGCAGCAAGTACCTGCTCTCGCTCCCGGTGATTCTGTTCATAGCGACCCTTACCGTCGTCTTTATTGACGGCCTGTACCGCTCCCAGTCCAGCTTTGCCAACGCGTTCATCCGCGACCCCCTTCTCTTGGCGGCAGTCTACACGATGTCGCTCGTGGGCATACTGGGCGTGCACGAGATGGGCCACATGATTGCGGCAAAACACCACGGCATAAGGGCATCGTGGCCGTACTTTATACCAGGGATACCCGGGCTCTTTGTGCCTACTTTTGGCGCGATGATCCAGATACGCAGCAACATGACCAACCGAAACGTCCTGTTCGACGTGGGCATAGCCGGGCCCATAGCCGGCCTGCTTGTGACTATGGTGGTGTCAGTATACGGCTCGTCCATATCGGTGCTCGTGCCTGCCGAAAGAGTGCAGGACCTGATAGGCAATTTCGACCTGATGCGCATAAACAGCAGCATCCTGATGCAGGCTACTTTGGACCTGACGGGTCACGGCGCTGCTGCCGGCAACGCGGTCCTGATAATGTCGCCCGTGCTCTTTGCCGCGTGGGTAGGCTTTCTCATCACGTTTCTCAACCTGCTTCCCGCATGGCAGCTAGACGGCGGGCACCTCGCAAGGTCTGCCCTTGGCGTCCGGTGGCACCGCGTCCTGACCTATTCCAGCGTCGGCGTGCTGACGGGCCTCGGCTACTTTATCATGGCCGCGTTCGTGCTCCTCTTTAGCTCCCGCGCGCCGGAAAGCACGCCTCTTGATGACGTGTCGCCCCTGTCGAAAAAGCGCAAGGTGCTTTTCTGGGTCGCAATAGCGCTTGCCGTCCTGTGCGCGCCGCTGCCGGCAGAGATTTTCAGGCCCTTGGCCTGAGCAAAGTGATGTCGGCGTCAGACACCACGAGCGCCTTGTGGCCTTTGCCGTTCCGAGCCAGCAGCTTTTCAAGGGCGTCCCTTGCGCCTGCGTACGTGACAAAGCCGAGCTTGGCTCCTGCATAATAATGGGGCAGGCTCGACACCAGCCCAAGCTCGCATCTCTGCCTCAGCTCCTGCATGTACAGCAGATGCTCAAGGCCGTCAACGTACGGCGCCGTCGCAATCTGCTCCGGCTTTAGCCTGCCTTCTACGAAAGCCTGCAGCGCGCCGCCCCCGACGCCCTCGCGGCACTCTGCAAGGAGCACTGCTGACCCGCCATCTCTCACGATGTAGGTTGCGTTCCACAGGGAGTAGAGCGCGCCAGCAAGCGTCGCGTGCGTGCCGGCCTCGCTCCCCGCGCTGATTATCGCGGACCTGACGGGATCGGCTTCGACGGTCGCGACCGCCTTTAATTGCTCGACTGCTTTTGAAAACGCTTCCTGCACGGTGCCGGTGTGCACGCCGGCAATGCCTGTGCCGTTTGCCACGAGCTCCACTGCCGTCGCAGACACACCCTGCACGGCCGCCGTTGCTATTTTCAGTGGCTCGCCCTGCTCGCCGGGCGCCGGCACATTGCCTTCCTTTCGAGCCGAAAACGCCTCTGACATCTTTTCTGGATACAGGGCGCGGACCAGCGCGGTGGGCGCCCCGGAAAACCCAAAGAGCGGGTCAAGGCCGGCCTGGGACACGATGACGGTGCTCTGGAATTTCTTGGCGCGCTCTTCAAATGATTGTTGGTAGTCGATGCGGTTTATCGAAACGGATGCTTGCGGGTCAGCAGGCGCAACGGACGCAAGGTTTGCCCGCAGCGCACCGGCGGCCTTTGCAGGCACATCGACTGTGATGGCAGAAAAGCCCTTTGTCTTTGCAGCTTCTGAAATAAAAGAAACAGCCCTTGCAGCCGCCCTTGACGGGGCAAGCGCCAGCACAAGCATGTTGTCAGTTACCGGGACAGAGTCAAGCGCAGCTCCGTACTGCTCGTCGGGCATGGCTGAAAACGCGGATGACACATGGCTTGACAGGTTTTCAAACTTTATGTCGAGCACCACGTCGGTGCCGCCATACCTGAGCCATATCTCCGGCATATATTATCCCCCATGCAGGGCACGATAACAAAAGATAAAAACGAATCCCTTGCAGATCAGGCGTGTCCTCTTCTGATTTCACGCTGGAATTTGCATCGTTCCTGCTAAAGAGCAACGCGCTAAAGTTCGGCGCGTTCACGCTTGCAAGCGGCAAGCCAAGCCCCTACTACATCGATCTGCGCATGCTGCCGAGCTTTCCGGCGCACTTTCGCCTGACAATAGGCGCCCTCAAAGACGCTGTGGCAAAAAATGTGGGAAGCTTTGACACCTTTGCCTCGGTCCCGACCTCCGGACTTGTCTTTGGCTCCGCTCTCGCCTACGAGATGGAAAAGCCCTTTGTCTACGTGAGAAAAGAGTCCAAGGGCTATGGCATGAGCAAGCTGGTGGAGGGACACCTTGCCTCAGGTGCCAAGGTGGTGATAATTGACGACGTGGCGACCACCGGCCTTTCAGTTAGCAAGGCGATAGACGCGTTGAGGGCGAACGGCGGCGTGGTGGAGGACGTAGTCGCAGTGGTTAACAGGATGGAAGGCGCAACGGAAAAGCTAAAGCAGATGGGCGTCCGGCTCACCTCTGTCGCCACCATACAGGACATCGCCGGCGCGCTCCACAAGGCCGGGCTCGTGGACGATAGCACGATGGGCGCCGTGGTCAAGCAGGTGGCCGCAAGCGGCGGCCTAGAGACGGACTAGCTAGGGCACCTGTATGTTTACCTGCGGGACGGTCGTCTGCGCTGCTGTCGTCGCCTGGTAGGACACGTACTGCTGGAGTCCCCACGGCTTTAACCCTAAAAAGCCGCTTTCATTGAACACGTTGTTCGGGAACGTGCGCAGGTTGACGTTAAAGTCCCGCACGCCGTCGTTGTAGTAGGTGCGCGCGACTGCTATGCGGTTTTCCGTGCCCGCAAGCTCGTCCATGACCCTTGTCAGCTGCTGGTCGGACTTTAGCTGAGGGTAGTTCTCGTACGTTATCAGGATCTTGCTGAGCGCCTGCTCTATCTGGTTGCTCGTCTGCACACGCTCGTTGACTGTCGGGGCCCTCTGCCAGTCTGTCCTGAGCTTTGTGACGTTTTCAAGCACGCTCTTTTCAAACTGGAGGTACGTCTGCGCCGTCCTGACTATGTTGGGTATCAGGTCGTACCGGCGCTGCAGCTGCACGTCAATGTCCCCCGCCAGCTTTTTCACGTTCTCGTCTTTGGCCTGCGCGGCGTTAAAGCCCGAAAAATACATGGAAAACAGCGAGCCGAAAATTATTGCGATGATGCCAACTGCGGCGCCTGCTATTATAATGCTCTTTTTAACCAAGGTGGTAGCAGCTTCTCTTTATTTGTGCCTACTTATTACTTTTAGCGCCCCGCGCCACCGCCGCCGGACCTGCCGCCTCCCCCGCCAAAGCCGCCACCCCCTCCTCCTCCTCCCCAACCTCCACCCCAGCCACCGCCATACCCTCCGCCGACGTAGCCGCCTCTTCTCCTTCCCCTTCCATACTTGGCGTTGAGCACGCCTATAGCTATTACTGCCACAAAGAACAATACAAAAAATATAGTCTGCATATTATTGTCGTCTGTCACCGGCCGCGAGCTGTCTGTGGGCACAGACACCGAGTCGCCTGCCTGGTAGCCCGTCCGCGCGCCCAGGGCAATCACCGTGTTGTAAAACGCCCTGTCAAACGCCGCCGTGCTTCCCGTGTTCTCGTACTCTTGCCTTGCCGGCACCAGGTACCGGTCGAGGATCTCACCTGCCGTCCCGTCCGTGATGTTCCCTTCAAGCCCCCTGCCGACTTCAATCCTCATGGAGCCTCCGCCTGCGTCGCGCTCTAGCGACACCAGCACGAGCACGCCGTTGTCCTTTCCAGCCTTGCCTATCCCTTTTTTTCCGTCCAGCGTCAACTCGTTGTAGATATAGTTGGCAAGCATGTCCCGGTCCTGAATCTCTATTCCGTCCTTCTTTATCCCGTGGCCTACAAAGCTTGGGATGGTGTAGATCACTATTTCGTTGGTGGTCGCGTCGTCAAGGCCGCGCAGGTACGCGTCGATTGTCTGCCTGTATTCTGGCGTGATGATGTTCGCCCTGTCATAGATGTACGCGGGACGGGAGCCCGTTGCGGCAAACGCCGGTGCTGCTACAAACCCTGCAACAATGACTGTTGCAACCAAAGCAAACGCAAGCGCCCGGGCCACTATTGACACATTCTAGTACAAGTGCTAATAACCCTTTACCCTTTCAACCTTCGTAGATCATCAGGTTCTTTTCTTCGAGCAGCGTGTGTAGGTTGCCGACCGCCCTGTACACCTCGCTCTCCTTCTTGGCGCCGGTGCACACCAGTTTTCCGGAGGCAAAGAGCAGTATGACCGTCTTTGGGTCCAGCATCCTGTGGATGAGGCCGGGGAACTGCTCCGGCTCGTACATGCTCCTTGGCAGTACACGTGCAGCCAATTCAAGATGTATCTTGCCCCCGAGGCTTGCAGACGCTACGATATTCTGTATCTCTATCTGCGGCTCGTTTTCAAGCGGGATTCCTCCCTTTTTCAGCTTTTGGACCACGTTTTTGACCGCCTGGATTGCCATCTTTTCCGATTTTGCGCCGGTGCAAACCATCTTGCCGGAACTGAAAATCAGGGTAGCAGTCTTGGGCGACCTCAGCCTGAACACGAGGCCCGGGAACTGGTCCGGGTGGTACTCGACGTCGGGGAATATCTGGGTGATGAGGTTTAGGTTGACCGTCTGGTTGACGGTCGCAGAAGCTACCACGTTTTCAATGCTGACTATGGGCTTGGTCTGGGGCACACTCCCCTTTATAAAGGGGCAGTATATATACCTGCTTGCCATATTTCGAACGATTTGTTGAAAATTTGAAGTAAATTTCAGTCGGCCGATTTAAGCGGAGCTAAATACTCTACTCCTCTCTCTCTCTCTATTCGCCGATGACCTTCACCAGGACGCGCTTTGGCCTCTGGCCGTCAAACTCGCCGTAGAAAATTTGCTCCCATGGGCCGAAATCAAGCTTGCCCTTTGTGACTGCAACTACGACTTCTCTGCCCATAACCTGCCTCTTTAGGTGGGCATCGGCGTTGTCCTCGCCGGTGCGGTTGTGGAGGTAGCTCTCCGGCGAGTACGGCGCAAGTCCTTCAAGCCACCTTTCAAAATCCTGGTGCAGGCCGCTTTCGTCGTCGTTGATAAAGACGCTTGCCGAGATGTGCATCGCGTTCACCAGGACCAATCCCTCCTTCACGCCGCTCTCGTCGACTATTTTTCTCACCTGCGGCGTAATGTTTACAAAAGCGTGCCTTTCCGGCGTGTTAAAAGTCAGGTATTCCGTCATGGATTTCATGCCGGCGGCTGGCCCGTCGGCGTGCCGGATGAGGACGACGATGGCGACGGCTGCGAAGAGTCGCTTTTTCCCTTTCTGCCGCTCCACTTGCTGAAAAATAGTATCACGAGAATTATCGCGATTATGATATAGTTGACGGGCGGGCTGATGATCTTTGTTATCACGCCGGCGCCCGGCAGGACGTACACGACCTTGCCGATATAGTTGTCCTTGTGTATGGGATAGTCGGTGCCGGGTATGGAGGCCGGGTTTGCGTCGCCTTTTGTCCTGATGACGCGGTCGCCGGCGGAGTTCTCGCCTATCTCGGCCACGCGATGGACAATGACGCGGTCCTCGCCGTCGGGCCTGTTGAACACAATGATGTCGCCCACATGGAGGGTGTCCCATGAGCCTCCGTTCCTCACCACAAGGACGTCATTTACCTGCAGGATAGGAACCATGCTCTGGCTGGAAACCACGTAGAACGGGTTGTTGGTGTCAAACGCAAGCCTCAGTCCAAGCCACACTATGGCCACGCCGGCAACGACGATGATGATGTCGCGCACGGCGACTGGCACCTTGGACTTTTGCTCCACCGGAGGCTTTGTGACGTAAACATTAGATAAACGTTTTCGAACAATGTTCACTTACTTGCTTAGCGCATGTCAAGCTGCTTCATTATGGCCTTTCTTAGCGCTGGCATCCCAGACATCACGATTGACAGCAGGTCAGAAGTCTCGTCCCTGTCCGGCTGCCTGCCGTTTCTGGCTTCAAAAGAGGCTATAAAGCTGCCGATGACCATGCCCGACAGGAGGCCATACGCAAACTCTTTTGCGTCGCCCTGCCCCGGGACCATCCTGCCCGCAAGGGCTGTCGCCACCTTGGGGTCTTTGGCGGCCGCCTTTAGCAACGTTTCAAGCTGTTTTCTGTCAGCAAGCGCAAGTCCCACGCCTGTTGGTGGGTCGGGTGGGTATAAATTCTAGCAAGAAAATCCTTGTTTGCTTTTGGCCTTTACAAAAGCGAGGCAGGTCCCTTGACCCTAACTTTTTTAATGGCATTATTGTAGCACTTTTCAAATGTCTTCAAGTAACAGTAACTCCTGCTCCGTGGTCCTGCTGGAGCTTGGCATAGCAGCCTTTGACGGCGCCGGCAACGCCGTGGCGTCAAGGAAGTTCGACAGCGCGCTGCGCTCGTACCGACTGCTAAAGAGCGGGGGCACGCCCGACGAGATCAAGTCCTTTGTGGACAAATTGCGCTCATTTGATACGATATCCGTAAACGACGCAAGCGTGGCCATAGTGCTGCGCCAGGCCGGCCTTCCCAACACCCAGATGATGCAGGAAGCCCAGCAGCAAGAGATACAGGGGAGCAAGCCCGACTATATCGTAAAAGCCGGCTTTGCGGCAAACCCGCAGGACGCCATGCAAGCGCTGCGCGACTTTGCGATAGAGCTTTCGTCTTCCCGCGTAAAGGAGGCGTCGGAGAAGCTCGACCTGCACATAGTCCAGTCGATAAACGCGCTGGATGAGCTGGACAAGATAATCAATACAATCGGCACGAGGATGCGCGAGTGGTACGGGCTGCACTATCCAGAACTCGACAACCTGGTGCAGAGCCAGGTCGCGCACGCAGAGATTATCAGCAGGGCCGGCTCGCGTGACAAAATTACAAAAGAAATCCTAGAGAGCGCCGGGATGCAGGACAAAAAGGTAGAGATAATCATTGACGGCGCAAGGCGCAGCAGGGGTGGCGACATGACGCCGGAGAACCTCGCAATAGTGAAAAAGCTGGCAGACCAGGTCATATTGCAGTCGGACCTGAGGCGCATACTCTCTGACCACATCGAGGCGGCGATGGAAGTGGTCGCCCCGAACGTCAAGGAACTGCTGACGGCCGCGGTGGGCGCAAGGCTCATCGCCAAGGCCGGAAGCCTCGCAAGGCTTGCAGTGCTTCCCGCAAGCACGATTCAGGTGCTCGGAGCAGAAAAGGCGCTTTTCAGGGCGCTAAAGACGGGCGCAAGGCCGCCCAAGCACGGCATATTATTCCAGCATCCGCTCATACACTCTGCTCCAAAGTGGCAGCGGGGCAAAATAGCCCGCGCAATAGCGTCCAAGGTCGCAATAGCCGCAAGGATTGACTATTACCGGCACGCCGGCAAGGACACCCAGATAACGGAAAAACTGAACACGCGCCTTGAAGAGATCCGCGAAAAGTACAAGGAACCGGTGCCTGAGAAAGAGCGCGACAAGAAATACAGGGAGCACGAGCGCCGCGAGGGCCGGGGCGGTGGTGGTAGCGGCGGCCGCGACAGGCGCGGAGGAGGCGGAAGGTTCGGCGGCGGTGGAGGAAGGCGCTATGGTGGCGGTGGAGGATATGGCCGCGACAGGCGCGGAGGAGGCGGAAGGTTCGGCGGCGGCAGCGACCGCGATAGGCGTGACAGCAGTGCTAGTGCCGGTGGTGGCTCCAGCAGCGGCGGTGGTGGAGGCTATGGCCGGGACAGACGTGAGGGTGGCAGCGGCGACATTGGCGGCTCTAGCAGCGGCTACGGCGGCTCGCAGGGCAAGTCGGGAAAGGACAGAAAACGCTTTGGAAAACGACGATATTAAGTGGATTTTTTCCGGCGGCGAAAAGCACGCGGCCACGGTTAACCTCGTCCCCGGCGACAGCGTCTACGGCGAAAAGCTGGTGAAGCAGGGGGGCGAGGAATACCGGCTGTGGGACCCTTTCCGGAGCAAGCTTGCCGGCGCGCTGAAAAAAGGGCTAAAGAACCTGCCGATAAAAAACGGCACCAAGGTTCTGTACCTCGGCGCTTCAACTGGAACGACAGTGAGCCATGTCTCTGACATCGTCGGCAACTCGGGGATAGTGTTTGCAGTAGAGCCGGCGACGCGCGTCGCAAGGGAGCTGATAGAGAACGTGGCGTCAAAGCGCAAGAACGTCGTGCCGGTCCTTGAAGATGCAAGGAAGCCAAACTCGTATTTTTCCGTGTTCGGCAAGGTCGACGTGGTCTACTGCGACATCGCCCAGCCGGACCAGACCGACATTGCGATAGCAAACTGCAACGCGTACCTGAAGCCGGGAGGAATCATGCTCCTTCTGGTAAAGACGCAGAGCATCGACGTCACACGCGACCCGAATGCGGTGATAGCGCAGGAGGCAAAAAAACTGGAAAAGGCGGGATTCAAGATAGATCAGATCCTAAAGCTAGAGCCTTTTGACAAGGACCACGGCATGATCTACTGCTTTTCAAGTCCTAGAAAAGCGTCCTCTGCTCCATCCCTTCGAGCATGATTCGCAAGGGCTTCCACGATTTCCTTGCAAACGCCGGCGGCACCTTTTTCGCCTCCACCCAGTTGCGGATGAAAAGCATCGTCTTTTCGTCGGAAGGGTAGCCGGAGCCGATGTCGCGGTAGCGCTTCCTAATCTTCTGTATTTCAGAATCGCGTGTTACCTTGGCCAATACCGACGCGGCGGACACCACGACGTTTATCCTGTCCGCGTGGTGCATCGAGTGTATCTTTGCCGGCGGCGCGCTCTTCAGGTGGCCGGCGATGTGCTCCCTGTAGCGTTCCGGGTTTGTGTCGCAGCAGTCGACGTACACCTCGTCGACCTTCATCTTGCCGATGACGTGCGCCATCGCCCTTGCCTCCAGCCTGTTCAGGCCGCGCTGAAGCACGTGGCTGTCAACCTCCGTCGACTTTATCGTGTGCACATGGTAGTGGTCGGCTATGCTCACTATTTCGTCGTGGAGCCTTTCGCGGGCCTGCCGCGTCAGCTGCTTCGAGTCCTTGACGCCCATCTCCTTTAATTTCGCAACTTTGGATTCGCGGACAGAGACGCCGGCGACGACGAGCGGCCCTATTATCGAGCCGCGCCCCGCCTCGTCCACGCCGCCAATCATCAGCATAAGCTGTCTATGTGATTTGGGAGGTAGCTATTATCCCTTTTGCGCTCCGGTTCTGTTCAATCTTCGGGCGTTATTCAGACCGTTAAGCATCGGAGGCGACAGTCCTATGGTATCTATTTATATAAGACTCTTCTAGAGGCGACTATGACAGAGGCGCAACCAAAAGGAAAGGCGTCTAAGGGAAAGTATATCGGAATCGGCGTCGGCGTGGTTATAGTTGCCATTATTGCAGTAATGATTATTGGAGCAGCAGCTTCAAACGGGGGATTATCCTCAGTTGGTAAGTCCAAGCATAGCATACAGCTGATGAGTGGTAACGTGGCTGTGAATCCTGGTCATTATCAGTCCTATCAATTCAATGTGCCTAGTGGCGCTACGAATACGAAAGTCACTGGAACCTTTTACGCTAGCGGCGGAAGCGGTAACGATATTGTTGTAACGATACTTTCACAGACAGATTACATCAATTGGCAAAACGGACATTCTTCGAGTACAAATTATAACAGCGGCAAGGTGACGACAGGCAATATCAATACAAACTTGCCTGACGGACAGACATACTACTTAGTATTCGATAACAGCTTTTCGATCATATCGGCGAAAAATGTTAGTGGGAACATTCAGTTAGAATACTCGCAATAAAGAAATAACCAAAAAAGCTAAAGCTGGCGGCGTTCTTTTCCCGCCTGGTAGTCATGTCGTACGACAAACACGAATATGCAAAGAGAAGCAAGGATCTAAAGTTCTATCACGTAAGCGATGAATCTGGAAAATCATTGCCTGCGATCATACGCCCAAAGAAACAGAACCTGCGCTCGGGTCCTACTCAATCTCGGGGATTCGAGAATGAATTGCACCCAATGTCTTGCCCTCTCTCGCTACACAATGCTAATAACATCGCTGTTGGGCAGAATAGTGCTGTTGCTGCCAAAAAGCCTTGTACTTTTTTTCGTCTCGGGCTGTTTAGCAGCCTTACTCTGCACGCAATTCTACTACGTGCCACGTGCATTTGCTGCCGCAAACGGGCAAGAATTGAAAGTCGTCTTTATCGACGTCGGGCAGGGCGATTCCACGCTGGTAATCCTGCCTAACGGAAAATCCGTGCTCATTGACGGTGGCGAACGCGACATGGGCGACGCAGTCCTGTCAACCATCAAAGACATGCACGTTGCCAAGATAGATGTTATCGTCGCGACGCATCCGCACGCAGACCACATAGGCGGGTTGATTTCAGTCATGAACCAGCTGCCTGTGGGCAAAGTGGTTGACTCTGGACAGGATTACACCACAAACACGTATTTCGACTACCTTGATGCGATTGACAGAAACAAGATTCCGTACGGGATTGTGCACGAAGGCGACAAGCTAGACCTTGACCAGTCTGTGAATATTGAAGTTTTCAATCCACCAATTCCCTTGATTAACGGGTCGGACGACAACATCAGCAATAATTCCGTCGTCCTGAGGATGACGTACGGCAACTTTTCAATAGTGTTCCCCGGCGACGTAAGGGAAGATGCTGAAGGAAGGCTTGCCGCCAAAAAGCTGGACGCAGACGTACTGCTGGCGGCGCACCACGGAAGCAGCCACTCCAATTCGATTCCCTTCCTGAGGGCGGTGTCTCCCGAAACGGTTGTCATTTACGCGGGGGCAAACAACCAGTACGGGTTTCCAAACCAAAAAGCGATGGATAACTTTGACGCCATGAAGGTGAAGAACATCTTTAGGACGGACATCGACGGCTCTATTGTCCTGACAACCGACGGCAGCGGGCAATATACCATGCAAACGTCTAGGTCGGAAAAAACCGTGGTCGTGGTGCCGGAATTCAGCAATCCTGCCATGCTATCGGCTGTCGCATTGCTGGGCATCCTGCTTGTACTCAAAAAGAGGGACGCAATATGGAACCGGTTGAAGTAAAGGCAAGCTTGGACAGATTTGAAGGCGATTATGCAATAGTCTATTCCGACGACGGCAGGAAATTTGACGTTGCAAGGACATTGCTTCCAAAGAGGGCACGGCAGGGCGCCAGGTTAAAGCTGACAATATCAGAAAATGATAAAGTGGCAAGCGTCAGCATCGACAGGGAAGGGGAAAAAGAGCTGAAAAAAAAGATTAAAGAAAAGCTGGAAAGAATAAAGCGCGGCGAGCACCTGGCATAATCTTTGACATAATCGCCGTCAGCATTGCGACAATAAAAAATAATGCTGACGAAACCAGATTGTTGTTGTGGTTCTTCTTATTCTGTGGCCATCCGCACCAGTTCGGGCAGCTGTTTGCCTTTCCCTGCAGAAAGGGCAGATATGCCGCCGTTCAGACTTTCAGCCACGATGCCCTTGCGCGCAAGCACTTCTGCTACCCTGAGAGAAGTGTTTCCCATCATGCAGACGAGCAACGGCTTGGCGCCGGCTCCTCCCAATGATTTTTCCATCTCCTTGGGCACCTGCTGGGTCATCAGCAATTGCTCCACCTCTCTGGCCGTCGGCACAAAGATCTTGCTTTCATCGACGCCCAGCGATTTTGCGATGAGCTCTATCCCCTCTTTGCGCGGGGTGTACATCGTGTGAATCCAGACAACCCGGTCATAATCTCCGATGTTCGAGACGGCTTCTTGCAGGGGAACCTCAAGACCTCTTTGCTTTTTCTCTTCCTGCATCGCTTCAAGGTTCTTTCTGTACTTTTCTATCCCGTCTGCAATCATCACGACAAAGGTGCTATCATCACCTGCGCCAAAATTCGCCAGCTGCACCACGGCATAAAGCGCAAGCGCGCTGCTCTCTCCCATGTCGTATCCTTTGTCCACGAAAAACTTTAGCAGGCGCCTTGCCTGTTTGAAATCTACCTCGTGCTGCCCTGCGTACATGTCAGGCTGGTAGAACTTTAGGCCCGACGCCTTGCTTTTTGTCCTTATTCCTGCAACGTCTTGGTCGCCAAGCGGAAAGACCACGTGCACAGACTTTTTGCCGTATTTTTCCATCATGTACCTGCTCAGGCCGCCGGAGGTGCCACCCGTGCCAAACGTGCAGACGATCCTGGATTCTGACAGCGCGCTTTTCTGCTCTTGCAGCTGCTGGTCCAGTTCTGCAGCCGTCACGGTCCTGTGCGCCTCGATGTTCAGCTCGTTGTCGTACTGCTCGGGGCAAAAGCCGCCATAGATCTTTGCCAACAGTTTTGCCAGGTTGATTATGTCCTGACTAGCCAGAACCGCTTCCACTTCAGAGCGCGACTTGTCGAAAATTGCGGGGTCAAACCCAAGCTCGGTGAGCTGTGCGCGGACGTTTGAGGCCGTTGCCTTTGCCGCCATCAGGCTTGCGTTTCCCTTCATACCCGGGGCAGGGCAGATGTCCATGTCGAGGTTGATGATGCGCGTTTTTTCATTCCGCAGCTCGTCAAACACCCCTTCCTGGAGCTTTCTAGAGACAAGGGCGATAACGTCAATGCCCAGCTTGGAGATTTGCCCCAGGGCAATGCCAAAGTTGCCCGAAGTCGCTTCGAACACCGTCTGCCCGCGCCTGAGTTTGCCAGTGGCAATGGCGCCGTGAATTATCTGGACTGCCGGCCTTACCTTTATCGAGCCTGCCAGCAATTCTGAATCAAACTTGCCGAAAACCTTCAATGCTTTGCCGGAAAGGTCCAGGCCGAACACGCTTTTTGCGCATTCCTTTACTTCTTTGGTGATGTCAACAAGCGGAGTCGCGTTGATTATTGTTCCTGCACTGCCAGATTTCTCTGCCCTGTGAGGAACCTTGCTCCAGATCTCTTGCTCAAAATGCGAAAGTAGCGAGTTATCGACGTTATTATTTACCTCGTCCTGTCCTTGCAATCTGCTTCATCCTTAATTCAACATCCGGGTATAAAATGTGTGATTTGTGGCGCCGATGACTTTGATGATTTGACATCTGACGAAAAGCGCCTGTGTACTTATAATAAATACCGCATGAAACAGCTCTCTTGCGTACATGGACGGCTTTGTCGAGACGATGGAGGGCAGGACGAGACTGCTGGTGCCAGAGCTGTCCCTGACGGCGAAGGTGCCGCCCAAGGTCCCAGCCTTTTTCAACCCCGCGGCAAAGCAGAGCCGCGACCTCTCTATTCTTGCGTACCGTGCCTTTGCTCCCCGGCTGAAGGAAAAGACGCTTGCAGACGGCTTTACCGGGATTGGCGCCCGGGCGCTTCGCGTGGCAGTGGAGGTGCCGGAGATAGGGCAGGTGTTTGCCAACGACGCCAACCCGACGGCGATTGAAGCCGCCAGAAAATCCGCGGAACTCAACGGCGTGTCTGGAAAATGCCGGTTTTCGATAAATGAAGTCTGCAAGTTTTTGATGAAGGGAGACGACCGCGAGGAGCGCTTTGGGATAGTCGACCTCGACCCATTTGGAACGCCGGCGCGCCACGTCGACTGCGTGCTTCGCGCAGCGCTTGACGGCGGCCTAGTCTCGATAACCGCGACTGACACGGCAGTCCTCTGCGGTGTGTACCCGGAGGTGTGCCTGCGCCGCTACTACGGCCGGCCCCTGAACAACAGCTATGGAAACGAGACAGCGCTGCGCCTGCTCACGTCGCTGATAGCGCTCACCGCTTCCCGGCTAGAGCTTGCAGTCAAGCCGGTGTTTTCGCACGCCACAATGCACTATTTGCGGGTGTACGCGCAGATGTCGGTCAGCTCTAGCGAGGCAAACGACGTCTATGCGAGCATCGGCCATATGATGCACTGCTTCAACTGCGGCCACCGTTTTTCTGCCGCCGAGTACGACGGGGACGCAAAATGCGAGCTGTGCCAGAAAAAGCTCAGGATAGGAGGCCAGCTGTGGACCGGGCCCCTGCACGACAAAGAGTTTGTTGCAAAAATGGCAAAAGAGGGCGCAGACGAGAAGAGCAAAAAGGTCCTCGACGCGGCCCTCGACGAGATAGACGGCGTTCCATACTACTTCAAGGCAGACGAGATCTCTTCAAAATTGAGGACAAACCCGCATTCAATTGCAAAGATAATCGAGAAACTGCGCGCCGCCGGCTACAAGGCGTCAAAGACGCCGTTCAACCCAAGCGCCTTCAAGACGGACGCAAGGCTCGACAGGATAATCGACGTTCTCAGGTAGCGGTGGTGGGGAACGACTTTATCGCCCGGTCAATCAGGCCGTCCATCTCTGCCTTGATAGAATCAAGTGTTGAATGGTCGCCGCTCTTGTTGTCGGCGTCAACTATTTTCTTCATCTCGTCAAGGTAGCTGCCGAACTTGCTCAGGGCCTGCGAATAGAGGCCATAGCTTTCCTGCCATGCTTGCGGCACGCCGGGCGTGTCCACGCGCTTTTTCAGCGCGTCAAGATCCGACCTTGCCTTGGTTATCGCAGAATTCATGTCGCTGGTAGAAACCTCGCCCTTGGTCCACTTGTCAAACGAGTTTTGAACCTCCGTCGTTGCGAAATTGTGCTGCGTGTAGACGAACGAAAGGTTGTCAGCGGGCAGGTTTGCAGCGTCAGCAGCGGCGCCTTTATCGTCGGTGATGTTGACGCCGGTGGGCCCGCTCTGTTGCGGCAAGAGCCAGATGAGCGTGCTGGCGCCAATTATGCCGGCGGCGATTACGGCTGTTATCACTATGCCCTTTTTGCTTACTGCCAAGGTGGTAAATCTACCGTGTAACAGCTCCAAATAAAAACATACCAAAATATATCGCAAAATCCGAAAGTACGGGTGTACATATTATGAGCGTGCAGCCCAGCCTTGGCAAACTCGTCTACCGAAACGACCTTACCTCCGATCTTGCGATAATCCGCATCCAGCCGTCCGACGGCAGCCCCGTTCCCGACTTTAAACCCGGCCAGTTCGTTACGCTTGGGATAAAACTGGACGGCGAGGGCGACAAGATAACAAACCGCGCCTACTCCCTCTCATCGCCGCCGGAAGAAAAGCGGTACTTTGAACTGTACATAAAGTGGGCGCAAGAGCCGGTGCCCGGCAAGTTCACCACCGCACTTTTCAACATGAAGGAGGGCGACGAGCTCTACTGGCGCAAGCCCGCCGGAGCCTTTACAATCGAGGAAAAAAAGGTGGACGGCACGCCCGACGAAAGGACGCTAGTCTTGGTCGCTTCCGGGACCGGCCTTGCGCCGTTTGTAGGCTATTGCCTGCACCTGAAATCAACCGGATCAAAGCGCAGGATAGCGCTGTTGCACGGAGCGCGCAACGCAAAGGAGCTTGGCTACCGCGAACTGTTTGAAAGGCTCGCAAAGGAAAACAGCAGCAACTTCATCTACCTGCCCACGGTGAGCAGGCCAAGCGATCCGAATTCCGCGGGCTGGACGGGCCACACCGGCAGGGTAGAGTCGTTACTTGTGCCAAAGAACGGCATGTCCGAGCTTGAAAAGGCCCTTGGCAACAAAGTCTCGCCGGAAAACTCGTTTTTCCATATCTGCGGCTATTCTGGCACGATTGACAGCGTCATCTCTATACTGCAGCCGCTGGGGTTTGTCAGCAACAGGAATAAGCGCAAGGACGGCTCGTTTGACATCAAGGTAGAGACGTACGGCTAGATAGACATAGCAATGCTCATTACACTGTCCATGCAAGAAAAATCAGTTGTACGCCGCCCGGACGACCCCGTACCAGGGGTCACTCATGGTAGATATCTGCGACCTTGAGTTGATAGGAAGCAAGCTGGAGCAGGATGGCCTTGCCATCGACCTGACAGAGGCGTACTTTAAGCAGCAAGTGATAGCACAGCAGGAAGCCGGCGAGCTTTTGAAGAAATGCGCGATTGCAAACCTGGTCGGCGACAAGATAGTCGGGCAGGCGCTTTCGATGAAGCTGGCCAAGGAGGCAAGCGTCAAGCGCATATCCGGCGTCCCGTTCTTGATGATCTTCAAGTTCCAGCAAAAGTGACCCAGATGGGCGAAGAAGAGCCGGAAGATCAACAAGCGCCGGAAGAAGATCAACAACAAGAAGAATCAAAGGCAGTCACGCGGGCCGACAAGCGCTACGCGCGCCACGAGCGTGAGAACCGCTTTCTGCAGAAAAGGTCGGAGGACTATCAAGTGATGGAGGAGGTATTTGACATGCCCACGATGATGGTCATCACGAAAATGGTAAACGATGGCATACTGAAATCGGTGCAGAGCCACTTTGCCTCCGGCAAGGAGGCCAAGGTGTTCATAGCAGAGGCGCCCGACGGCTCGCCCCTTGCGGTCAAGATATACCTGACGGTGAGTTCCGAGTTCAAGAAGAGGATGCAGTACATCGCCGGCGACCCGCGCTTTTCAGAGATCAAGGGAGGCACTAGAAACTTTATCGCGGCGTGGGCGAGAAAAGAGTTCAAGAACCTGCAGCAGGCGCACAAGGCCGGCGTGCGCGCCCCTGCTCCGATAGCGGTCGACAAGAACGTGCTCGTCATGGAGTTCATTGGCGACAGCGAGGGAAACGTGGCAACGGCCTTGGCAAATCTTGAAAGCGTAACAGAAGCCGATTATGCCGAAGTGGTGGAGCAGCTGGAAATCCTGTACCAAAAGGCCGGCCTCGTCCACGCCGACCTGTCCGAGTACAACATATTCAAGAACCCAAAGGGCGAGATAATGCTACTGGACTTTGGCTCGGCAGTCGACGTCAAGCACCCAAATTCAAAACAGTTTTTAGTCCGCGACGTGCAGAACGTAAACAGGTTCTTCATAAAGAGGGGCATAGACGTCATTGACACCACGCACCTCATGGACAAGATAATGACAGCGGGATAAAGAGAAAATGAGTTTCCAGTACAACATCAAGCTTCCAAGGGAAAGGATAGCCGTCCTGATAGGCAAGGGCGGCAGGGTAAAGCAGGACATTGAGAAGAGGTGCGGTGTCGCAATCGAGATCGACAGCGAGTCCGGCGACGCCCTGATAACCGGGGAAAAGTCCGTGGAGCAGATGGAGATGTTCAAGGCAGTCGAGATAATCTCTGCCATTTCGCGGGGCTTTTCGCCCCAGCGCGCCATGCGCCTGTTGGACGAAAAAGAGATGCTGTTCCAGCAGATTGACCTGCGCGACTATACCGGCAGGTCGTCAAGCGCGCTAGAGCGAGTCAAGGGCAGGATAATAGGGGAGGGCGGCAAGTCGCGGCGCACAATAGAGGAGTTAAGCGGCGTGTCGCTGTCTGTGTACGGGCATACCGTGAGCCTGATAGGCACGTACCACGAAGTCCGGCTTGCGACGGATGCAATAGACATGCTGTGCAGGGGAAGTATGCACAAGGGCGTCTACAACATGCTGCAGGAGGCAAGGAGGCGCGACAAGATGGACAGGATGCGCCTGTGGGAAGACAAGCGCGACGTAGAAGAGCGCGAAATAGCGGAAGAATAAGAGGAAACCTATACCTTTTGCATCCTTATCGTGAGCACGCCGTTTCTGTACTTGTAGTCGGATATGCCGATTTCATCGGCCATGTCAAGCTGAACATCCCGGGAAAAGTTCTGGCCGCCCTTTATCTTTAGGATGCCTGATACCAGCCGGACGTTTATCTGGTCCTCCGGGCCGGGCACCTCCGCCACGAACACCGTCGCCCCATCGCTGTTCTTTATCAGGTCATAGACCCAGTCTTTCTGTTCCACGTTGCGGGGCATCGCTACTTTTTGCTCCGCTGGGCCGGACATCTTGCGGATCTCACGCACCCAGTATACTACAAATCCCGCCGCGACTGTGACGAGGATAAAGCTGGTGCCGTTCTGGCCGTTTCTTGCGGTCATGACGTACATGGCGCCGACAACCATCAGTGCCAGGAGCGGGACGATAAAGCCGACCGAGCGCCCGGTGGAATATTTCTTTGTGTATTTAGCTAAACCCGCTCACCCCTCCGGCATTCCACTAAAAATAGTAGCGTACCGAGACTATAAAACCTTAGGCTTTGCCGCTCTAGCTGGATTTATCTCTGTTCTGTTGTGAGAAATCCTGTAGATCACGCCATCTTGCCGCCGGCGCGCTCTCCCCAGCGCCGGAAAAGCCCGTGGTCGATTCCAAACTGGTCGAGAGTCTTGCCCACCACGTGGTCTATCAGGTCGTCCATGGTCTGTGGCCTGTGGTAAAAGCCGGGCATCGCCGGCATGATGACGATGTTGTGCATCCCCGCAAGCTTTCCCATGTTTTCGATGTGGATTTTAGAAAGCGGCGCCTCCCTTGGCATCAGAACGACCTTTCTGCCCTCCTTTATGCAGACGCTTGCGGCCCTTGACACCAGCGTGTCGTCAAGCCCGTTTGCAATGCTTGCAAGCGTGCGCATGCTGCACGGGATGACTGCCATGCCGTCCGTCCTGAACGAGCCGGAGGAGACTGGCGCGGCCATGTTGGTGTCCTCGTACACCTTGGTCGCAAGCGAGCGCACATAGTCGCCCGTCTTGTCAGTCTCTATCTTGATGGTCTTTTCGCCCCACTCGCTCAGGATGAGGTGCGTCTCCACCCTCAGCTTCTTGAGCGCCTCAAGGGCCCGTATCCCGTATATCACGCCGGAGGCACCCGTTATGGCGATTACCAGCCGCACACTGGCAAGCTCGTACGCTTGTTATATAACGGTGCCGCCGACAGTAGCAGCGCAGGGTTTATTTACTGACTGTTGTTCATTTTTGCCGTGCTGACCGTCTTTGGCACGATGGCGCTTGATACCACGCGCACGCCTTTCCGGGTGGAGGAAAGGATACTTGGTGGAGCCGCGACCTTTGCCTCGCTTTCTGCAAGCATATTTGCCCGGACCGGAATGGTGGCCGCCATCGGCGAAGACATGCCCTCTGCCAGCATCGAGGCGATCAGGTCAAAGAGCGTCGACACGAAAGGCATCGTGACAGTCAGCGGCGGCAAGTGCTTCCACTATGATTCCGAGTTTGACTATAACCTGTCAAACAGGACGACTCTGAAGACAGAGCTGAACGTCATTGCAGATTTCGACCCGGTCATCCCGGAAGAGTATGCAACGTCGGAGTACGTCTACCTTGCAAACAACGACCCGCGGCAGAACTTGAAGGTACTGCGCCATTTTGAAAAGCCCAAACTGGTAGTCTGCGACACCATAGAATACTGGATACAGACTGCGAGGGACGACGTGGTAAAGATGATGGGGAAAACGGACGGCGTCGTGATAAACGACAGCGAGGCGCGCCTTCTCTGCAACGAGGTCAACATCGCAAAGTGCGCGAGACAGATAATGTCTTTTGGGCCAAAATTTGCGATAATAAAAAAGGGCGAGCACGGCGCCGTGCTCTTTACCAAGGAAGGCGACGTGTTTCCAGCCGCTGCGTTCTTTCTCAACGAGATCTCTGACCCGACCGGCGCCGGCGACTCGTTTGCCGGCGCGTTTCTGGGCCACATCGCCCGCAAGGGAAGCCTGGATTTCCGCACGATGAAAGAGGCGGTGATATACGGCAACGTCATGGGCTCTTTTGCCGTCGAGGACTTTGGCGTCAGGCGCCTGCTTGCAATCACAAAGGACGACGTCGAGGCGCGCTACCAGAAATACCGCAATCTGGTGCAATTCTAGCAAAAATAAATACCACGCCGCCTCTATGCCGTGCATACATATGGGACGCACAGAGAAAAAGATCCTCGGCAAGAACGCGCAGGTGATAATCGACACGCTAAAGAAGGCGTACTCGGACGAGATGCGCATCTTCCACTACTTTTGGTACGTGGGCATCAACATGGAAGGGATAGGACTCGTCACCTACGCGCCGGCGCTAAAAACGCAGGCGACGGGCGAACTGATGCACGCAGAGCTTTTGGCAAACAGGATTTCCGAGCTTGGGGGCAAGGCGCCAAGCGACCCGGCCGAGTGGGAGAAACTGAGCACCATCGGTCCGCTTGACCCGGTAAAGCACCTGACGTTAAGGTCCGCGCTAGAGCGCGCCGTGAAATTCGAGGGCAAGGCTGTCGAAAACTATAACGCGCTTGCGAAAAAGGCGCTGGAGCTGGGCGATTTTGTCACGTACAACCTCGCCACCACGATCCTTGCCGACGAGGTCAAGGACGAGCAGCACACAGAAGATATCCTCAACTCGCTTGAAGTAAAGTAAGAGAGATGTCAGCAGTCAACCTCGCAAACGTCGAGCAGGCCATAATAGAAGAGCTGAGGATAACCCCGGAAGAGGCCAGGGCGTACGTCGTCATCGTAAAGAATGGCAAGATGGACGCCGCCAGGATATCAAGGGCAATAGGAGTTGACGAAAAGCAGGCGCAAGAGGTTGCAAAATCCCTCGTCGGCCGGGGCATGGTCATCGAGATAACTGCGACCGAGTTTGAGTCGCTGCATCCCCGCTTTGCTGTCACCAACCGCTACAGGCGCCGCTGCGCCGAGGACGGCATCCCCTTCAAGAAGAATCTCCGGGTGGACAACATCGGAATAGTGCTTGAAAAGCCGTTTGAAGATGCAAGGACTAAATAGGCGTCCGCCGGCTCTCTGTACTGCAAAAGAGGATATGACGACTTCAGATCCGACGGGCGGCGACAAGGTAGTCTACTTTGGAGTTATAAACATCAACGAGAACGGAAGGACGCTCGGCTCGGTGGACATCTGGCGCAGTTTGCTTACAAAGGACATGTTCTGCGAGGAAAAGCGCCTCGGCATCCTCGACATCGTCGACTATATCGGAATGCCCAAGAAAAAGCCAGAGGAAGAATGGGCGGTCGCAGTCAGCAGGAAACGCAAGGGGCACCTGCGCTGGCGCCTTGTAAAACTGGTAAAAGAAGGCCGGTTCAGGTTTGTGGACGCCGACGAAAAGCCAGTGGAAATCGACATTAAGGACTTTGCCATAGCCGACCCGGAATGGTGGAGCTTTCTGGTCAAGGACAACGTAAACCGCAACGTAGAGGTAGAGGGCAAGTAATCAAAATGGAGCGCGCCGGCGATAACAACGATATTCCAGTAACAGTGTTTGTCAAAAACGCTGACGGAAGCGAAATCGCCGCAAAACTGTCAGGTTATTTCGTGGTAAAGGGAAAGGAGTTCAGGTTCACCGCCATCGCCTTTGGAAGGATAGGCGGCCACAACGCAAGCGTCAAGATTGCCAAGACGACGCTTGAAAAGGTCGCAAAACTGGGCATCGACCCTGACGCGCTGGTGGACACCATCCAGCGCAAGATAGTGGAAGGCGACGTCACCCTGCCGGAAGGGATAAAGCCGCCATCGTCGTCAGAGTAAGGAACCTTCCAATGCATTGCCGCAGGCGCATTTTGTGCGTTCAAGAGGCACGGCCGGTATCAGCTCTGCGACCAGCTTTTTCGTCTTTTCCACGTTCTTGTGCAAAGTCTCGATGATCTCTTTTGACGTGACGGGTATCTCTGCCCAGACGTCATAGTCGGTGACGGTTGCCACCGACAGATAGCAGATTTCAGCCTCGCGCGCAAGCGTGACTTCTGGCACGAGCGTCATGCCGATGATGTCTGCCTTCATAACGTCGCGGAAAAATTTTGATTCTGCCCTGGTCGAAAAGCGCGGGCCTTCGATGCAGACGTACGTGGCTTTTGGTTGGAACGGGAAATCTAGTTTCTTGATGACATTTGCGGCAACGTCGCGGATCTCCGGGCAGAACGGGTCTGCCATCGAGACGTGCGCAACCTGCCCGCCGTCGTAGAACGTGTATTCCCTTTTCTTGGTAAAGTCGATGAACTGGTCGGGAAGCGCGATGTGGCCGGGTTTGTAGTCAAAGCCGAGGCTCCCGACTGCCGACGGCGCTATTATGCGCTTGACGCCCAGCTGCTTTAGAGCCCAGACGTTGGCGCGGAAATTGATCTTGTGAGGGGGTATCCTGTGGCCCTTGCCGTGCCTGGGCAGGAACGCGACCTTTCTGCCCGCGTACTCGCCTATCGTGACGAGATCGGAAGGCTCGCCGTACGGCGTGTGCACCTTGACCTCCTTTTTGTCGTTGAAAAGGCCGGCGTCGTATACGCCGGTGCCTCCGATGATGCCAATGTCTGCCTTTTCTTCCATCATTAATCGTACACCACCAGCGACTCGACTTTGTAGCCCATCTGGCGCAGCCTGTCGGCGCCCTTTAATCCTGCAAGTTCAATCACAAATGCAAACCCTGCGACCTTGCCCCCAAGCTCCTCTACCAGCTGCGCGGCCGCGACTGCGGTGCCGCCGGTCGCAATAAGGTCGTCGACTATCAGGACTTTTTGCCCCCTTTTCACCGCGTCCGTCTGCAGCTCCATCGTGGCGCTGCCGTACTCGATGTCGTACGATTTCTTTATCGTGGGGCCGGGGAGCTTGCCTGCTTTTCTTATCATTATCACGCCCTTGCCAGTCTTCATGCCAAGCGCGGTGGCGACCACGAAACCCCGCGACTCGATGCCTGCCGTCACGTCGTACTTTGTCTTTGAAAACCTGCGGGAGACCTCGCTTGCAATGAACTTTAGCGCGGCGGGATTTCTGAAAACGGGGTTGATGTCGCGGAAAAGTATGCCTGGTTTTGGAAAGTCCGGGTGCTTGCTGATTATCCTGTCGAGGTTTAGCTTTGCCTTGGCCACGGACACTACACACATGGGGTGACAGTAAAAAAGATTGCGAAGTAAGCTCCGGCTTACTGCCGGCTTTATACGGCCGGTCGCACAATAATGGCTGGAGTGCAGTCGCAAGAGGAGTTCCGGGCAAAGGTCGCAGGCTTGAAGGACTTTAACGAAGCCTTTGAGCTGGTCAAGAGCGCCGTCTATGAAAAATTCAAGATGCACCGCGCCGGCCTGAGCCTGATACTGCAGGTCATGCCGACGAACCTTGGCGCCTATCACATCCTTGGATCAAACGTCATAGTGATGAACAGCCACGTGCTTGCCGCAATCCGCAGGCTGTCCGGCTCGGAGGCAGAATACAACGCCTACGTGTTCATGGTTCTTGCGCACGAGTACCTGCACAGCCTGGGCATCATCGACGAGAACACTGTGCGCCAGATGACCTATGACCTCTGCAAGACTATGCTCGGGGAGAGCCACAGCTCGACGAAAATGGCCAAGGAAGACCCGTCGTCATTGTTTCCCCAGCTGCGCAACATGGTGCAGACGCAGTTTGGAAGGGAGTTCCAGGTAGTCAAGAATTTCGACAGGGCGAGCCAGTCCTACATACAATAACACAGTTTAGGCTTGTTGCTTTTCCTTTTTCCTTGACTTGCCGTAATAGACCATCAGGCCCATGCAGATAAAGCCGATGATTTCAGGTGCCATGAACAGCCACAGCCTCTTTTCCGGCGGGGCATAATAGTCTGCAAGCGACGCGACCGGCCCGCCGACAAGCCCACCAAAAAGGCCGACCATGATGGCTATGGTTATGGCCTTCTCGCGGTCCAATGCATGTATTGCTATGCATGGAAGGCATGTTAACCCTTCGTCGCTTGGAAAATCACCCAAAAATGCTATGACAAGTTACCAGACCCAAACAGCAAAAGCGGCAAGCCTGCCAGAGAATTTAACGCGGTTGTACCGGCTTGCATAATATTGCTATTTTAGATACTTTATAGTAGCTAAAGTTTATAAAAGAGGCACCCGTGCCAATGGCGTGAATCATAATGATTCCGTCCGCATTCTTGCGGTAGCAGCGGCAGCAGGATTACTGTCGGCCATGATTATTTCCGTCATGCCGGCGGCGTTGGCTGCCAACCAAACCAACAGCAACACAGACTCCCCGTCAGACACGACAAAAGAACACGGTAAACCCGCTGTAACGGAAAAACCACGCTTGAGCGGCGTCAATGCCGTCGCGTTCAAGATGGCGATGCGTGACCTGTGGGTGGATCATGTAGTCTGGACAAGGATGTACATCATAAGCGCGGCTGCAGAAGCACCTGACGTTGATTTTGCAGCAGAACGACTCTTGAAGAACCAAGAAGACATTGGCAATGCGATAAAGCCTTTCTACGGCGAGGAAGCAGGGAACAAACTCACTTCGCTCCTCAAGGACCACATCCTGATCGCCGTAGACCTGTTAAACGCAGCCAAAGCCGGGGACAATGCAGGAGTGCAAGCTGCAGAGAAAAGGTGGTACCAGAATGCAGATGATATTGCGACCTTCCTCAGCGATGCGAATCCAAACTGGTCCAAGAAAGACCTGCTTGAAATGCTGAACAAGCACCTCACCCTTACCAAAGCCGAGGCCGTTGCAAGACTGACCGGGAACTACAAGGACGATGTTTCTGCATTCGATGAAATCAAAAAGGAAGCAATGATGATGGCAGACGACCTGTCCTACGGGATAGTCAAGCAAATGCGAAACATGAGATAGATGATAGATAGGTCAGTGCAGCAGGCAACTGGCCAAACCCGTCATCGGATTTTTTCCTTCCTTTTTCTTCTTTCTTTCTTTTCTTGCTTTTGTCGAAAGCAACAGAATACTGGATGATGACGTGCAAAAAACCCTGGGCGCAAATTTATTGGTTGAATATTTTATTCTACATGAAGGCAAATTGCTTGTCTGCACATGTCGGCGCATATGTCGTTTGTGCGTTCAAGAGTTCTTTTTGCTTCTCTTGTCTGTTGTTATGACATGCCTGCAGTATTCATTACCAAGAGCCATGCATTCCCTTAACTCAACATTGACATTCGGCGACTTGCCGTCCAAAGATCTTTTGATTATCATGTCGTGAAGTCCATGACAGACGGCGTCTTGGTTTTCCAGCGCGACCCTGTGAAGGATGCAATTTTTGCTTATGATGGAATATGCGTTATCCTTGTCCACATCCGTGTTATCTCCGGTTCCTTCAGCAAGCATAGACGCGAATCCTAATTCGTTGGATACTAGGTTGAGTATTTTTAGCGAATCTTTGAGGTTGTTGGAATCGCCGCTTTTCTCTATTCTGTCCCTGACATCCATTGCCAGGACATCAGCAACAGACTCTATTATCTTCCTAACATGCTCTTCCCCGTCTTTTTCTGCAATTTTCTTCAGGACGTAATTTAGGATTAGATCATATTTTCTTGGAAAGAGTTCTCGACCGTATTCTGTCAATTCATACACTTTTCTCGGCCTTCCGAACCGTTCGCTCTTGAAACTCGATTTTACAACGTGCTCTGCTTGAAGTGATTCGAGATGGACCCTTGCGGCGCTTTTTTGAATCCTTAACTTTTCTGCGATACCGGCGGCTGACGCAGGTTTATCCAGCAATAATTCCATAATTTTCCGTTTTGTGTCGCCAAATCCAATGTCCTTGGACGCGTCGCTGTTACCTGCCATCATATTTACTTTGTTTAACAACTATTAAGTCTTTATAGTATCCATATAGTCTTTAAGGCGCTTTCAACTTGCCGTCTGTTAGAGTGTGTTTTAGAGGCGATTTTTCAACTTGATGGCGTCATGTGGAATTTGCTCTTGAAAGCCGCGGTGGCAACTTAGTCCGTACTAAATTTCCCACAATAATGCCGCAAAAAAAGCCAATTTTCTCGTATAGAACGAAAGCTGGAAGATATAAATAAGAACATCGTAAAGTACCTCATCATATGCCGATAAAGAACGGGGCTGAGTACATAGAGAGCCTCAGGGGAAGGAAACTCAAGGTATACCTTTTTGGACAGCTTGTAAAAGAGCCGGTGGATCATCCGATGATCCGCCCCTCCATTAATGCAGTGGCCGCCACGTATGACCTTGCAAATGCCGAGCCAGAGATGGCCGGCGCAAAATCATCCATATCCGGCCTGCAGGTAAACAGGTTCCTCCACATTGCCGAAAGCGCCGAGGACCTCGTGAACCAGAACAAGATGCAGCGCCGCCTGGGTCAGCTGACGGGCACCTGCTTCCAGCGCTGCGTAGGCATGGACGCACTCAATTCACTGTATTCCACTACCTACGAAGTCGACCAGAAGCACAGCACGAAATACCACTCGCGCCTGAAAGAGTTCATCAAGATGATCCAGCGCGAAAACCATGTCATCGGGGGCGCCATGACCGACGTCAAGGGCGACAGGAGCCTCTCGCCGTCGCAACAGCCAGACCCGGACATGTTCGTGCACATTATCAAGAGAGACAAAAAGGGGGTCTACATCACGGGAGCCAAGGCCCACCAGACCGGCTGCATCAACTCGCACTGGATACTGGTCATGCCTACCATGCGCCTGAAATCAGAGGACAAGGACTATGCAATCGTGGGCGCAGTGCCAGTCGACGCCCCTGGCATCACCTACATCTATGGCAGGCAGTCGTGCGACACGAGGTCGATGGAAGAAGGCGACATTGACGCCGGCAACAGCAAGTTCGGCGGCCAGGAGGCCATGATAATATTCGACAACGTGTTCATTCCAAACGAGCTCATCTTCCTTGACGGCGAGTACGACTATGCGGCAATGCTCGTCGAGCGCTTTACATGCTACCACAGGCGCTCGTACGTTTGCAAGACCGGCCTTGGCGACGTGCTGATAGGCGCCGCGGCAGCAATCGCAGACTATAACGGCGTGGCAAGCGCTTCTCACATCAAGGACAAGCTCGTGGAGATGACGCACCTCAACGAGACGATATTCGGCGCAGGAATCGCGTCTTCCTACATGGCTCACCAGACGGCGTCTGGAAACTGGCAGTGCGACGACATGCTGGCCAACGTCTGCAAGCACAACGTGACGAAATTCCCCTATGAAATCAGCAGGCTGGCGCAGGACATCGCAGGCGGCCTCATGGTCACGCTTCCGTCGGAAAAGGACTTTCGCGGCGCCGAGACAGGTCCGCTTCTTGAGAAGTACCTCAAAGGGCGCAAGGGCGTCTCGACCGAGAGCAGGATAAGGATGCTTCGTCTCATCGAGAACATGACGCTTGGCAGAAACGCGGTAGGCTATTTGACAGAGTCGATGCACGGCGCCGGCTCGCCTCAGGCGCAGCGCATCCAGATAGCAAGGCAGATGCAGCTGGAATACAAGAAAAAGCTTGCCAAGAACCTCGCAAGCGTCAAGGAAGGCGAGACGGCCGAGATGGCTATGGAAAATCCGGAATATTTCAACAAGATATTCGGGGTCAAAAAGAAGGGCAAACAGCAGTAGTAACCTTCTTTACTCTGCTTACTTTTGGTAAGCATCCTTAAATATTCCAGCGATCTACTCGGCGCCATGCCAAGACCGATACACTTTGACATGACGGCAGACAACCCTGAAAGGGCAGTCAAGTTCTACCAGAGCGTGTTTGGATGGAAGTTTGAGAAATGGGACGGGCCGATGGAATACTGGATGTGCACCACTGGCGACAAGAGCGAGCCGGGCATAAACGGCGGCCTCTCAAAGAGGGGCGAGTCCGGAATGCCTGCCATGAACACGATAGGCGTGGCAAACGTTGACGAGTTTTCCAAAAAGGTGGCCTCAAGTGGCGGCAAGGTGGTCATGCCCAAGTCGCCGATACCCGGCGTCGGCTGGTTTGCCACCTGCCAGGACACCGAGGGCAACATTTTTGGCATAATTCAGGAAGACAGGAACGCCAAATAGAGCTTTTTTTGTCGCGTACACGAGTGCGCGGCCGAAAAGGATTATTTATCAGTTATGCGTCAAAAGAAGCATCTTCGGGGTAGCTGTGTTTGAAACTAAATGAAGCCCAGATCGAGGATCTGACCGGCAAGGTCTTTCGCACGATCGTCTCAAACGGCAAGGGTGGCATACTGCAGTCAGAGCTCTGGAAGGAACTCGACCTGACAAGCCGCGACGGCTCGCGGGTCGCAATCCGCCTGGAGCGCCGGGCCCTTATAAGGAGGGAAAAGATGCTGGAAAATGGCAGGTGGACCTACAAGCTTTTCGCCACCAAACTGCCGATTGACACCAGCAGCGTCGAAAACGCGCCGTGCCTCACATGCCCCGTGGAGCACATGTGCTCCCTTGACGGCTCGTACAGCCCCATCACCTGCAATCTCATAGAGGACTGGCTGGTGCTGTCTCTCAACGTGGCCAACCAAAAGAGGCAGGAGCAACCGACGGCGACGGCTGTGGCCTCCGGGGCAGAAGATCAGGCCAAATGAGGCTTGCAGATGCCCGCAGGGACCATTACAGGCGCCTTGCCAAGGATCAGGGCTACAGGAGCAGGGCCGCGTACAAGCTAAAGCAGATAAATGATTCTTATCGCATTCTAAAGCGCGGAAACAGGGTTATCGACATCGGCTGCGCGCCCGGCGGCTGGGTGCAGGTCGCGACAAAGGAGGTCAGCCCGGGGGGCAGGGTGGTAGGAATCGACCTCAAGGAGGTCGAGCCGGTGGCCGGAGCGACGATATTTCAGGGGAGCATCGACGATCCTGCCGCGGTAGCCAAGATGGTCGAGGCACTGGGAAATGAAAAGGCTGACGTGATACTGTCCGATCTTGCGCCAAACGTCAGCGGCATGTGGGAGGTGGACCACGCCAGGCAGATTGACCTCACGAGGAGTGCCCTTGCCCTTGCAAAGCAGGTATTGAAAGCAGGCGGCAACGCCGTCTTTAAGGTGTTTGAGGGCGAATTTCTCAACGAGCTAAAAGGAGAGATGAAGGCAAGCTTTGGCAAGGTGCTCGTGAGCAAGCCTACCGCAAGCCGGCAGGAAAGTTCCGAGCTGTACCTGGTGTGCATTGGATTTCACTGATCTTCTCTCATGCGTTTCCGATCAAACCAAATAACCACTGCAAAAGTTGATTAAATTAATTAAGCTGTGACGGCAACCTGTAAAATATCCCCGGATGCCAAGCCAGCCTGACTACTATGCCCGCAACCACAAGCTGGAAGTCCCAAAACAGGACTCTACACAGAGCAGGCTGCTCGTACTTTGCATCGACAGGGACGACGACATCGGCACAAAGGGCGGCATCGAAACGCCGATTGTCGGCCGCGACCAGTGCATAAACGCCGGCACCCGGCTTGCAATCGAGGACCCCGAGGACGCCGACGGAAACGCCATTTTCGGAGCGGTCAAGACCTATGAAGAGCTAGTAAGCAAGGGCTACAACGTCGAAGTCGCAGTGGTGGCCGGCAAGTTCAACAGGGGAGTTGAGGCGGACGAAAAAATAAGCCGTGAGGTGCAGGCCATACTTGAGAAATACCAGGCGACCGGCGCGGTGATAGTTTCAGACGGCGAGGATGACGAGACGGTGCTCCCTGTTATACAGTCGAGGGTGCCCGTCGTGTCAGTCCAGCGCATAATAATCCGCCACAGCAGGAGCGTGGAATACTCGTACGCGGTGCTTGGTCGCTACCTAAAGGCGTTGATGTACGACCCGCAGTACAGCAAGTTCTTTCTCGGAGTGCCCGGGACTTTGCTTCTCGCAGGCGGCCTTGCGGTCGCGTTTGACGCGACAAAGTGGCTGACAGTGATGATACTTGCAATCCTGGGCGGCGCGTTCATGGTGCGCGCCTTTGACGTCGACAGGGCGGTAAGCTCGCTAGGCAAGATGGGGCCGACCGACTTTATCAAGATATTCTCTGTAATCGGGGGCGTGCTGATGATGCTTGCGTCAATAGCAAACGGCGTCTCTAGCATACCGCACGACATACCCGTGTCGCAAATGGACGCGCTGCAGCTGATCACCAACAAGGCAATCGTGGGTAGCTTTGCCAAGGGCATGATAACGATGATGTGGATAGGAGTCGCCACGATAATGGCTGGCGTGCTCTTGAGCAACTGGCTGAAGGGTAGCTCGCACGCCATGGCAGACATACTGCGCCTCGTAGTCCTCGGCCTGCTCTACATACCAGTGCTCCAGTTCACCGACGTGCTCACGCTGTCCACCAGCCCGTTCACGCTGGTTTCATCTCTCCTGATAGGGCTTGCAGTGTCGCTCGTGGCGGCCGCGTTCCTGTACCAGCACTTCAGGCACAGGCGCGGTGGCGAGCAGGTAAAAGCAAACGACGGCACCAGCAGCGGCAGCGGCTGAAATAATAATAATAATAAAAAATAATAACTCGTCTTTTCTTCCCAACCCTGGTTATTACAATGCCTGAGCACGGCGAGCTTGATCCGCAGTTGCAACAAAACAAGTGGTTCTGCGGCTACTGGATGACGCAAGAAGAATGGGAGGACGTGCACGACTATGCGCCGCCAAGCAGCGCCATCGTAGAGCAGCAGGAAGAAAAGGAAGAAGAACAAGAGGAAGAAGAAGGGTAAAACATACAAACAACCTCGTTGACCTGATCGTGTGGTTGACGAGAGGTCCGCCGGCGCAGTGGTGGTTTTCATGTCGGACAGCAAGCCGGAGTACCTCCTCCTGCATTACACCGCCGGCCACTGGGACTTTCCAAAGGGAAACATCGAGGCTGGTGAGACCGAAAGGGAAGCCGCGGTGCGGGAGATCCGCGAAGAGACAGGGATAGCCGACGTCGAGTTCGTCGAAGGCTTTAGCAACACAATATCGTACAAGTACAGAAGGGCCCGGAGGCTCGTCGACAAGCAGGTCGTGTTCTTTCTGGCCCTGACAAAGACAAGGGACGTGACGATATCGCACGAGCACATCGGCTTTGCATGGAAAAGCTACGACGACGCGATGGAGCAGCTCACTTACAAAAGCGCAAGGAACCTGCTTGAAGCCGCCGCGCAGTTCATGGAGAAGGAGAAGCCGCCAGCAGTCTGAACCAGCGCGCCGCCACCGCCTGGTCCTTTGTCTGGACTATCGACCTTCCGATTATCAAATAGTCCGAGCCGCTTTCAACTGCCTGTCTTGCGTCGCCTCCCTGGGCGCCGACGCCCGGCGAATACACGGCAAGCGAAGAAACCTTCAGCTCTTTCTTTTTCTCGGATATCTCGCTCAGTATGTCAGTCTGAGTCGCGCCGACCACGATTCCGTCGACCCTGGCCTTGACTGCCCTGTCAAGGAATATCCTGTACATCATGTCGCCGTGCGTCTGCAGGCCGTACCCTTCCCCCGCGTCCGGGTGGCTCATGTACACAAGCGCAATGACTCCCATCCCGAGCGCGCGCGCCTTTTTTGCAAGCGACGCAAGCGTGTTTGCGCCCATGAACGGGTTTGCTATCACGGCGTCAAAACCCATCCTTGCGAGGTGCTCAAGTGCCACTTCGTTGGTGTCGCCAATGTCGTTCAGCTTGATGTCTGCTATGCACAAGAGCTGTCGGCTGTGCGCCCTCTTTGTCACCTCGGCGATTTCCCTAGACGACAGCGGAAGGAGCAGGTGAAAGTTCATCTTGACTGCGCAACAGTCGCCTGCCACCGCGTCTATGGTCCTTATCGCAAACTGCTTCAGGTTGCGCTTTACTGGGGCAGGGTCAAGCGCCACTATTATCCTGCTCTTTTTCTTCCTTGCCAGCTGCGCCATCCGGCGCGAAAAGGGGGGCGAGCTAGTCGCCATAAGCCTTTACCAGCGGGTGGCCCGCTGCAAGCCTTATCACTTTCAAATAGATGTAGCCGTGCTCGTCAAGGCTCGTGCAGAACGCCGGCTGCTCCGGCCTCTGGCTGGCATAGCGCAAAAACGGCTCTGCCGGCTCGGATTCCAGCAGCACGTAGTAAAAGTAAGACAGCGAATCGTTCTCGTTGACGCTCATGGTCGTGCCGATTATTGTTGCCGCCTTTTTCTGTTGTTTTGCAAGGAACAGCGGAAGCGGCGCCTCCTCATAGAGGGTCTTGTACGCGGCGACTTTAGCCAAGCTCGCCATGTCCTTCAGCTTTATCACGGTGTAGCCCGTTCCCTTTTCCACCTTTGCAACCTTGGCGAGCGCCGGCGGGAACTTTTCCACGTTCAGGATGGGAGAATACACGAACGTCGGGTTGCCGACAGAATCGGCAAGCACGACCTCCTCGACGCCGTTTGACACCCTGTACGCCAGGTATTGAGAATTCCATCCTACCTCGACTTCGGCAGTGTATATGACCGGCCTGCCGTTCATGACGTCCAGTTGCGCGGCAAGCACCTGCTTTCCACCGACCGTGAGGGCAAAGGACGGCATCGGGGCTCGCTCTAGCGCGCACACCAGCCTGCCAAAATCCTTCAGGCCTGCAAGCGGTATGTACACCGGGGCTTTGAGGCGCAAATCGAATCGCATTATGGTGAAAGCATACAGTATTAAAGTCATCCGCCTTTTTTACAGTGAGAAATGGCCGAAGGCAGCAGCAGGAGGACGTACGACCTTGTCGTGCAGGCGCAGGCCGTGCTTGCAAGGGCCGACGACCCTGTGTCGCTCTGGCGCGCCTACGTGGCAATAGAGTACGCCATACTTGACATGAAACTGCGGTACGACTTGGAGCACGAGCAACCGCCCCCTGCGCCAAAGAGGACGGCCAAGAGGGAAGACCTCCTTTCTGCCGCAAGGGGGAAACTGGCGCGCCTAGAGTTTGAAGAAAAAGAAGACAGGAAAAAACTGCTCTATGAGCTGCGCGAGTGCCGCGATGCGCTCAAGGCGCTTTTGGCAAAGAATCCCTAGCGCCTTCTGTCGACCACGTCGTCAAGGTCCGGGCCGGTGCCGATCAGAGTCGCCTTTACTCCCAGCTCGCCCTCTATCTCCTCGATGAATTTCCTTGCGTCAGCCGGCATCTTTTCGTACTGGCGCACGCCTGCGCATGACGGGAACATAACGTCCAGCTTTGTTATCGCTATCTGCGTCGCGCTGTTTAGCCTTGTCGACTTTTTCGCAAGGTCGAAATCAAACGGCGCCGCTCTCCTCTGCCTGCCAGTCACACTGCCAAACTCCATCCAGCCCCGCTTTTTCGCCTCGTCTTCGGCAAGCTCGTTCGCAAGCGGCCCGCCTCCGACTCTGGTCACGTACGCCTTGAACACGACGAGCACGTCGTCCACCTTTTTCGGCCCGATGCCAATGTCGGAGCAGATGCCAGACGCCGTGACGTCCTTTGACGTGACGAACGGGTATCCGCCGTGGAACAGCGAAAGATACGTGCCCTGCGTGCCTTCCACCAGCACCTTCTCGTTGCTCTCAAGTGCATAGTTGACCGAGTTGCTGACGTCCTCCACGAATAATGACAGTTCTGGCACGTCGCGGGCAAGTTTCAGCGTGCGAAGCGCCCTGTCCGCGTTTGCCGGGCCAGTCCCAGTACCTGTCGTCCCGATCTTGCCCTTCAGGTGGTCCTCGCTCTTGTCCCGGTCGATGTGCGCCTGCTCTATTACGCCGCACTGGGCGTCGACGTAGGTCCTGTCGTCAGCCTTGAACATCTCGATCTCCTTTAGCAAGACCTGCGGGTTTACGAGCACGCCGGCACCTATCAGGAGCCTGGTGGCCGGGTTGAGCGCCGCGCTAGGAAGCATCCGCACCTTGTACTCCTTGCCCTCAAACGCAAAGGTGTGGCCGGCGTTTGGGCCGACGCCACCGCGCACCGCAATTACGGGGTTATCCTTCTTTGCCAGGTACGCTATTATCTTGCCCTTTCCCTCGTCGCCAAAGAATCCGCCTACTGTCACAAGGCACGGCATATGTACGAGAATTTTGGCAGCCCGTCGTTATTTAATTCCACCTGCACACGGATTAAATTAAGCCGCGGTAAAAGATGGGCTGTTGAGCGGGCGGCAGCAGGACCTCGGCGGGGCGGCGGGAAACATCATCCAGATCCTAGCGAACCTGCCAGAGTTTTTGCGCAAGCCGATGCTGCAAAAGAGACTCTCTGAATTTTTCGACATGGCCGAGCCGGAAAGGCAGGAGACAATAGCGCTCGCACTTGCAGCGGCGCCGACTATAGACCCGCAGAAACTGTCAGTCCTTGTCAAGACGTGGCTTGAAGTCCTTGCAGGGTTTGACGCAGAAAAACGCACCGCAATTTTTAGCGTCTACTGCAGCCAGATAACAAAGCAGCCGGAATCATTGCAGCGGCTCAACTTCCAGTCGCTTACGAATACTTTCATGTCGCTTGGCGACAGAGAGCGAGAGATATTAACAGACTCGTTCAAGGAGGTGCTGTTTATCTTTCCAAAACGCGAGATGGTGCTTGCAGCCATCCCTGATTATTCCAGAAAAGCGCTCGGCCTCTAGTGTGACGGTGGCTGCTCGGGTTTTTTCTCTATCTCGCCGATGCCCTTCTCAAGTCCAAAGAACGCCCTCTCGTACTTGCGCAGCGCCTTTCTGTGCTCTGGTAGTGACATGTCGAGCCTGAGCTCGTTCATGACCATGATGGCGTACGTAGTCCATTCCTTCCAGCACGCGTTGCACGCTGGATACTTGTCGGCGGCCGGGTCTTCTGATGGCGCGTCTATCGGCTTGCCGCATTTCAGGCAGGTCTTGCCGCTCATGTGTGTGAGGATCCTCCGCGCTAGCCATTATTATACGTTAAAAGAGCGGCTTTTTCATGTTCGAGCCGCAGCTGGAGCATCTCGTGCCCTTGACCTCGGTGCCGCAGGACAGGCACACGTACTTTAGCTTCACTCCCTCGCTCATGTGGCCCCTTCCGGCCGTGCCGCTTCCAAAGCCAAACGACCCTAGCGCCTTTGACTGGCGGTAGCGTATGAAAAAGATGGCGCCTACAAATATCGCAATGTTTGCAGCCATGCCGACCAGAAAGCCGAAAAAGTATGTCAAGACCATCCCTATTCCCAGGCTTGCCGCCAGGAATGCTATCTGGCGCTTTAACACCGGCTTTAGGCTGCCGTCCATATATCTCACTGTACTTTGCCGCCCATTGCTTAAGAAGGTTTTTCCAAATCCGACCTGATTTTTCCCAAAGTTATTATAGTTTTGCCATGAAGTATGTACGGTTGTTATGAAAGTGCACTGCCCCGACTGCAAGGCGATAGCCGAGCTGGCAGACGACTTTACGTACGTAAAATGCGCCAAGTGCGGGTTTGACATGACCTACGGCGAATACGTAAAGTACATTGCGTACAAGGACGCGCGCTACCGGGATATCCTCAGCGACTACAAAAAGTAAATAACTCTGCACGCAAACCATTAGCGACCGGCCGGTTGGTAGAGATTGTTGAACTCGCGATAAACCTCGTTGGCCTCGCCATTTCCGCGATGATAGGCCGGTTCGCCTACAGTGGCTATGCGACAATCGTAAGCCCCAACCTCCTGCGCCTCACCCTTGCGTTTGCATCGATAGCCGTCGGCTTTGGGCTGATAATAGGCTCCCTCTTTGCTCCTCTCGACTATTCACAGGCGATAGACACCGCCGGCCTCGCTGCGCAAGCAGTCGGCTACTTTTTCATAGCCATGTCTCATGGCTTGAAATCGTCGTTTGATTTTGCGCCAAAAGGATCTGCCGCCCTTGTCCTCGTACCGTTAGCCACTACTGGATTTGTAATACCTGGAAATTCAATAGAACATCTTGTCAGGTCAATTTCTTTTATTCTATTAGTATATGTGTCGATTGAAACATTAGCGTCATATATGCAGACCATGAGGACCAATACCCTCATGATTGGCTCGGGACTTGGCACGCTTGCCGTAGCGGAGCTTTTAGCCTGGTACGATTTCATATTCCCCGGCACGTTCAGCTATCCCGCCCTGGCGGCCAAGGTGGCCGGCTTTGGCCTCATGTTCATACCGTACTCGAAATTCGGTCTGGCAAGCGGTTTTGGAAGGAGGATAAAACAAGATGCCGAATAGCAACAGGACGCACATCAGCATCATAGCCGACATACTGGACACGGCGAGGCAATACAGCTACGAGGGGTACAAAGGCGCTCCAGTCACGCACCTCATCCGCAAAGCAAACGTCCCCCACCGCCGTCTCTCTTCCATCGTTTCGGAGCTAAAGGCATACGGCCTCCTCAACGAGGTGCCCGACTCGAAATACCGCATCAGCGAGAAGGGGATGGAATTTTTGAACTCGTACAACCAGTTCAAGGGCTTTGCCGAGAACTTTGGCCTAAAGATCTAGCATATTCCTGCCTCCTGCCAGCCAGGTAAGTAAGTTATTCCTACCATGCTTAAATCCCGCTTTTGCCAATGCTATCTCGTATGGCGACAGCGGCAAGTGCGCTAGACAGGGTGAAAAGCGAGCTTCTCTCGTGGCCCGGGGTGGTCACAAAAAACCATAGGTTCGGCGGGATCGAGTTTGACCTAAACGGCCGCGAGATGGGACACATGCACGGCTCCAGCTGGGCTGACCTGCCGTTTCCTATGGACGTGAGAAAAGAGCTGGTTGAAAAGGGCACGGTGTCGCCGCACCACATCCTGCCCGAGTCCGGCTGGGTGACGTTTCGCATCAAAAGCGAGGAGGACGTGCAGACACTTGTCGAATTATTCAGGATGCAGTACGAGAGGCTGGGCAACAAAAAACTGCAGCAATAAAAATCGCGGGGACTTTCTCTCTCATTCGTCCCCTTCGTCGTCATCGTCGGAGGATTCTTCGTCGTCATCGTCTTCAAAGTCATCCTCAAAGTCGTCGTCTTCTGACATATGCGTCACCAATAACCGACTAGAGGCTTGTTATAAGGATTACTTTACTTGATACAAGCGAACGTTATTGTTGCGTTACACACAGGAAAATTCCAAGAACTGTAAAGAATCCTGTCAGTATCGTCGTTATCAACTGTTTTAAGAAATGCCCAAGAAAAAGTACTTGGAGAGAGAAGAGAAAAAAATGAGAGCACTAGTTTATCGTGGACCAAAGGACGTGCAGATTGACGATGACAGGCCCAAGCCCCAGCTAGAGCATCCCGAAGACATTATCCTAAAGATAACCAAGACTGCGATATGCGGGTCAGACCTGCACCTTTACCACGGCAACGTAAAAGGCATGGAGCCCGGGCAGGTGCTCGGCCACGAGTTCGCAGGGGTTGTCGAGCAAGCCGGCGACAGAGTGGAGGAGGTCAAGCAAGGCGACAGAGTAGTCGTCCCGTTTAATATCAACTGTGGCCGCTGCTGGTACTGCCGCCACGGGCTGTGGTCCCAGTGCGACCGCTCAAACCCCAAGGGGGAGCTTGGGGCAGTGTTTGGATACGGGCAAAACATGGGAGGCTATGACGGCGGGCAGGCAGAGTACGTCAGGGTGCCGTACGCCAACACCGTCCCGCTGAAAATCCCTGAGAACCTGAGCGAAGAGCAAGCACTTTTCCTAAGCGACGTGTTTTGCACGGGATATTTTGGAGCCGACATGGCAAACGTGCAGCCGGGAGACGACGTTGCAGTGTTTGGCGCCGGCCCCGTAGGCTATTTTGCAGTAGTGGGCGCATTTTTGCGCGGCGCGGCGAGGGTCTTTGCCGTCGACCACTGGCCCGCAAGGCTCGACAAGGCAAAAAAAGCAGGAGCCGAGCCGATAAACTTTGACCAGCAAGACCCAGTCAGCAGAATAAAGCAGGAGACAAAAGGCAGGGGCGCAATATGCATAGACGCCGTGGGCTATGAGGCCGTGGGCCACCACTTGCACGACAACAGCGCCAACCCCGCATACATACCGCAAGACTCGCTGCAGGTGATAAACTGGATGGCGCAGGCTGCAAAAAAGTTCACTACCGTGAGCATACCCGGGGTGTACCTGACAGAATACGCCGACTTTCCATTAGGCCAGTTCTTCCAAAGGGAGCTTCAGATCAAGATGGGCCAGTGCCCTGTGAAAAAGTACAACGAACAACTGCTCCACTTGATAGAGGTCGGCAGGGTAGACCCGACGCAGCTCATAAGCCACAGGATGAAGCTTGACGAGGCGACAAAGGCTTATGAAATGTTTGACAAAAAGGAAGACGTGACCAAGGTAGTCATGACGCCATAGATACGCGATTTTGGGACTTCTTCTGTTGCTTGTCTGGAGAAGAAGAAGAGTCTGGCATCCCAAGCTCCGGCCACAGTTTGGTCAACACAAGCGGGGCACTTGCCGAGATGAAATTCACCATCGCCACTTCTTCCTGCAGGCTTTCCTGAAGCGCAGGGACAACATCTTGCAGTCCTGCCTTTTCTGCTATCTGCATGAGCATCTTGTACGACGTGACTTCTGCATTCTCTATTATGGCGTCTTCTTTTGTCCTGACAAGTTCCTGCTCTGCAACAGACATTGGAGCGTTCATTGGCTGAAACGCCGGCAGCGTGGCCTTTGAGCTGGTAGGCTGACCGCCCATCTTGGTAATGGCACCCTTGAGCCTATTTTGCTGCTGTATTGTCTGCTCAAGATGATATTGCAATTGCTGTTTGGCCTGTTCTACTGGCGTTTCGCCTGCCCTTGAGCGAAGCCTTTCTTCAGCCGCGTTTTCCATAGCCAGCGCCTCGTTGAGATACTGGATAAATTTTTCATTACTATTGTTATTGTTGTTAGTAGCTGACGGACTTGACATATTTCTCTCTGATTGTTTCTAATCAAAGCATATTGTTAAAGAGTTGCGCGCATGTTTTTAATCAGCTGCAAAGCCAAGAGCTGCCAGACCACCATCAAGTGTGCTTATACTACTTGCAAATTCTCTGGTCTTGCACTCTTACTTGGCTGCGCGTTATGCTGTCGCAGAGTATGACGTAGACGAGGAGGACGATCCCTCTCCTCTCTCCATCACTTTTTCCTGCGTCTCTGGCGTCGGGCCAGCCTCTACGATTATCTCTTCGTCTACCATGTTCTTTGTCGGGATGACTACAGTCCTTCCTTCTTCGTCCTTTATTATTACGCTAAAGGCCCCGACCTCCTGTACTGTGCCTCTGTGCTGGTTAAACGAGATCCTCTGTCCCTGCTTTATGGCCGGCTGTATGAGCGTATTGCCCTTGATGAGCGAAGGGATTGCATCTCTTAACCCATATGCAAGACCCACTCCAAACCCGATTGCAATTGCAGCTGCAAGGCCCCAGATGAGCGCAGTGATCACTGAATTCAATATCTGCTGTCCAATACCTAGCTGCGTGACTGCCACCGTCAGGACTATGGCATAGAGTATCCCGGTTATCGCAAGGCCGATTGTCTTTCCTGCTATGATGCCTCTTCTTGGCAGCTCCCTTTGGATCCAGCTTCCTACGAAATCTGCGAGGAGCGAGCCTATCACCAGCACCAACAAAAAGGCGACGACGTTTGGAATCCATAGCCATACGTTGTTGATTGCCTGCGATATCTGCGGGAACTGCAGCACGTTTACCGCCGCGCCTATGAAAAAGAGGTAAATGAACCACTTTGTCGCCGTCCCAAAGATCCTCGACATGCTCCAGCCAGTGTTTATCGTAGCCTGTCCTATGCCGCTTCTGCTCCAATGCTTGTCCAAGTTGAGCGTCTTTATCACCCTGCTGACTACCCACCCTGCAATCTTGCCTACCAGATATCCGATCCCCAAGAGGATAAGGGCTGCAACGACCCTTGGCAGGGCGGCCGCTATGGTGGTCCCAAATTGATTTAGCGAATTTGTGATGGGGCTTACTAGGTCGTTTGCCCCTACTGCCTGAAGAGTAGTTAGGAACGTAAGGATGCCTAAGATTTCGAAACTCATTCTGGTCTTATATATGGTGATAGAGATATTAACGAGTTATTGAAAATCATGAATTTATATTTATATTATACTAATACATAGTAAGTTCTAGGTAATTTCAAGTAACTCTTTATATATATTATATTAGATAATCTGGAAAAATATGAGTTTGTACGGCCTGCTTTTATCCATTGCCCACTCATGAAAGAAAATAAGAGGATCAGGAAGTTTCTGATGGCATTGTCTTTTTGAAATCTTTTCTGCGGCCGGTAACTTCCTTGGTGGTGTCTTCTACTACCTTTTCGCTTCTGACTGTGTCGCTTACGGTCTCTGTTTCAGTAACCGGCTCTTTTGTTACAACCACTTCTTCCTTGACATACGGTCGCTTTGTTACTTCCACTTCCTCGCTAGTTACAGGGACGTTGACCTCCGTCCTTGCCTCTGCTGGTCTGCCGGGTTCAGCTACTGTATCCGCACTTGCGGGCCTCCTCTCTACCCTGACTTCTTCATGCGTCACCGGAACCTCTATGGTCTTTGTCTCTGTGACAGGTTCTTTGGCGATGGTCACTTCATCCGTCCTGACCTTTTTCGAAACGTCCAGCCTTTCTTCTATGAGGGGTATCCTTGTTTCAACGTCCGCGGGCATGTCTGTCTTTTTGTACTGCGTAGCGTATTCTTCATACTGTGGAGCAGTGTCCCGCTTGAATTTTGTCACGTCTGCGTTGCGCACGTCAAACCACAGCGTGTGGCCGTCATAACCGTAGACTAGATACTTTGGAATGAAGTACCTTTCTTTCTCAAGCATGCCTCTCTGGGTTAGGACGTAATTTGGTCCTACTTCCTGCACCTCTCCAAAATCGCTATCATCTGTACCTCTAGCTTCTTTCTTTATCACGTCGTTCCAATCTATCGAAGATGTTTTGTGTTCCATTCTGTACTTTCTTCGCAATTTTATTAATGACTATCGCCAGCCAGCATGCCTGTCTGCTGTCGATGTGTGTGCGCGTATCATATTTGATATACACTCCTAGATTCAAATGCACAAATGTCGTTTAAAATGAAGTCAAACTTCACCAAGGATATCTTGGCGCAGAAAACCTAGTAGAATAATTCTAGCAATAGCACCATATTCAATAATCATGCCTGTCAATCATTATTACCGTGTACACGCATACGGATGCAGAAAAAACGCAAGAGCGCATTGCGAGCAAAAAAGAAGCTAAGCATTATTCATTAAAATCGGTCCTACGCAATAGTGACGGTTCTCATTCCGTCCATTAGATCGAAAATGAAGCGAAAAGACTCTAATGATGCGGAAAAGGTAATCCCGCTCTCAAAACGTGTCGTGGCCGAGTTCATTGGAACTTTTACGCTGGTGTTTGCTGCGACAGGAGCTGATGTGGCAGATGCGCTCAGCGGGCATGAACTAGGCAAGCTGGCCGTAGTCGCCGCTCCTGGTCTCGCCCTTGCCGCAATGATTTACGCCGTTGACAAGATATCTGGCGCATACTTTAACCCTGCAATATCAATTGGTTTTGCTCTTACAAGGCATCTGCGAAAACGCGATCTGCCGTTCTACATTGCTGTACAGGTTGCTGCTGCAATAGTTGCAAGCCTTGCAGTCGCGTTTGCAATTGCTCCCTATGGTCATTCAAGCACGACCGGGCTTACGGTACCCCACACAGGTTGGCCTGCCTCGTTTGTCATGGAGACGGTGTTTACGTTTATTCTGATGTTTATTGCAATCTCGCTCAAGGAAGACATAGGTTACAAGGCTTTTGGCGGAATAGCCATAGGCGCAGCCATAATTGCACTTGGCATAATCGGTATGCCTGTTTCCGGGGCGTCTATGAACCCTGCAAGGTCGTTTGGCCCCGCTCTGGTAGCCGGAAACTTTTCAGACCAATGGATCTACTGGTTAGCACCAATCATCGGCGCACTTGTTGCTGTGCTTGCCTTTGAAATGGTAAAGGACGACAAGAAAAAGAAGGCAAATTGACGCGGTGCAGACACGGACGGTACCTTGGGATATGAGAAAAGAGGAGCGTACCTCATTAAAGTAATAACTGCGAAGCTACCGTATGACGGGTGATGACGTAACTAGGTACGTAGATTGGGACGAACTGAAAGGAAAGGAGGCCAGATCAACGCAGGGTGATATCGATCTGGGCGAAGTCCAAGAACTGGGTAGGAACTTCATTGTAACCCAAAAGGGCAGGGTGAGCAAAGAAAGGTTCTATATACCAAAGTACTTGGCCGAAGGATACGATGGACATACCGTCTACTTTGGCGTCACGGAAGAGCAAATGCAAAGATTTAGCAGAGAAGCCCCGCCTGCGTACGAAGAGTATGCCCAGTACAGGGTTGCCCACATTCCTCCGGACATTGAAACCAAAGTCCATGTGATAAAGTCAAGGAGGACGGTTGATCCTGCAAGGGAATCTCCGGTGCTTGACTGGAACAGCATTGTGCACAAGAATGTCCGCGCCGCCGATGGGGAGCCAGTAGGCAACGTCGTAGGAGTCCTTGGAGACGCGATACACGTCGAGACACAAGGGTCCAGATCTCAGTTCTTGATTCCAAAAGAAAGGGTGCAGGGATTTGACGGTGCAGAAGTGCGCTTGGACGCCCCTGTAAGCGATCTTGGACAGTATGCACGCGCCGGTCCTTGATGCGAGACACACGCACTATGATACGAGAGCCTCACACTATTCTTTTCTGCTAGTTTTTATGCTGCTGATAACCAATAGTGGCTGAACAACAACAACGATTAGCTTCATTTCTTTGTCATTATGACACATGTACATACCCCTATCTCGCAGCGCCTCACCTCCTTGCCGTCCACCCGTGTGAGAACGTAGCCGTGGCGATCTAAGGGATGGAGGCACTTTTCGCACAAGGGGCCGTACATCGTCATACACTAGCTTCACATCGGCCGTCCATAAGCATTCCAGTCAGCTTTTTATATTCACGTGGTGACTTTTGGATAGTAGTTATTATGGGCCGAGTCGATAAGGGAGTCTCTTGCAGCATGAGCGGCTGCGAAAACAAGGCGGAACGTTCGATAAGCGGAAGCAAGGCCGCAATGGCCCCGGACATGGGCCTAAACAGTTCCAAGCACGTCTACCTTTGCCACGAGCACTACAAGGAATGGAAAAAGGCCACGAAGGGAGACCGGGAAAACGAGAGGGCCAGATGGGGCTAATAGTACTACTATAAACAATAAATTAGCATAGATTTGTGATCAAGAGATATGCGCCTGCTGCAACTGCATTCTGATTTTATCGAGTACGAACCCATTGAGAAAGAGATCAAAAGCGCCGAGGAAATACCTTCAAAGGCCAAGGTGAGGCTCGAGGATCTCGTCGTTGCTTTCATTGCAGTAGAGACCGGCGACGACGAAAGCGTTGCAAAAGCAGCGGCAGGCGAGATAAAGAAGTACATGGACGCAGTCAAGGTGTCAAGGCTCCTAGTCTACCCGTACGCACACCTGAGTTCCGACCTTGCCGCGCCCGACGTGGCGGCGGGCATTGTAAGGGCAGTCGAAAGCTTTGCCAAAGGAGAATTGTCAATAGGCGAAGTGCACAGGTCGCCATTTGGCTGGACCAAGTCGTTCAACATCAAGGTCAAGGGCCACCCGCTGGCGGAAAACGCCAAGGCCATTTCCAAGCAGGCAGGCGCAGAGGAAATCCACCTTCACGAACATGAACACGAGCACGACGAGGGAAAAGAGTCGACAGCGCTAAAGAACGAGGAGAAACTGAAATCATTCTGGTATGTGCTGCAGCCGGGAGGCATACTTACCCCGGTAAGCGAATACAAGTTCAAAAAGCAGGATTCAAACCTCCAGACGCTTGCCAACTATGAAATTTCAAAGAACCGCGCGGTGAACCAGCAGCCAGAGCACGTGCGGCTGATGAAAAAGATGGCGATAGCCGACTATGAGCCGGCGTCAGATGCGGGCAACATGCGCTTTTACCCAAAGGGTAGGCTGATGAAGTCGCTCATCGAGCAGTACGTGACCCGCCGGGTGATGGAGTACGGGGGCATCGAAGTCGAGACTCCGATAATGTACGACACAAAGCACCCGTCGATGGAGAGCTACTTTAACCGCTTTCCGGCGCGGCAGTACAACATCCAGTCAGACAACAAGCAGCTGTTCCTCAGGTTTGCCGCGTGCTTTGGGCAGTTTTTGATAGCAAAAGACATGAACGTGTCATACAAGCACATGCCCTTCAAGCTCTATGAACTGACGCGCTACTCTTTCAGGCGGGAAAAGTCCGGCGAGCTTGTGGGCCTGCGCCGGCTGCGCGCCTTTACAATGCCTGACTGCCACGCGTTCTGCAAGGACCTTGCGCAGGCAAAGGAGGAATTCCGAAAGCGCTTTGAGCTTTCCATAAGCGTGCTGAATGCGTTTGGCCTACAGAACGAGGACGTCGAGATGGCAATCAGGTTCACCGAGGAGTTCTGGAACGAGAACAAGGATTTCATCACCGAACTGATAAACAAGTTCGGCAGGCCAGTGCTTGCGGAGGTGTGGAAGGAGCGCTTTTTCTACTTCACGCTGAAATGGGAGTTTAACTACATTGACGGCCTCGGCAAGGCGTCAGCGCTTTCCACCGACCAGATAGACGTGGAAAACGGCAAGCGCTACAACATCGAGTACGTAGATGAAGACGGTACGAAAAAGAACCCGATAATACTGCACAACTCTCCTTCGGGCGCAGTCGAGCGCGTGATGTATGCGCTGATGGAAAAGGCGGCCAAGGTGTCCAGGACTGGAGGCGTCCCGTCGTTTCCGCTGTGGCTCGCGCACACACAGGTGCGCGTCATCTCGGTGGCAAAGGAGCACCTGCCGTTCTGCGACAACCTGCTTGCGCAGCTGTCGTCAAACCAGATCCGCGCCGACGTTGACGACCGGGACGAGTCGGTTGGAAAAAAGATCCGCGAGTCAGAAACAGAGTGGATACGCTATACTGTCGTAATCGGAGACAAAGAGGTAGCATCAGGCAAGCTGGTGGTGCGAGACAGAAACGAGGGCAAGCAGCGCGAGATGACCGTGCAAGAGCTCATCGACGAGATAAAGGCACAGACAAAGGACAAGCCGTATCTGCCACTGAACCTGCCAACGCACGTTTCGGTCAGGCCGCAGATAATGGCTTAGATGACGACTAGACGCGATGCCAACCTGCAGCGATATAAAAGAAGTAATTGCCGGTAGCCGTGTTCCACTGGAAACACGCTCCCTCCCCCTCTGCCTGCTAGCGCGCATACTTGCGTGACAGTATCCGTAACAGAGTCTGCGTGGCAAGTGTGCCTTCTCTATAGTCGTCGTTTTTCAGGCCGACTTCGACCATGTCCATGCCTATCAGCCTGGCCGACAGGTGCACCGCCTTTATCAGGCGCAGCACCTGAAACGGGTCAAGGCCGTACGGCTCGGGCGTTCCCGTGCACGGCACGTACGGGATGTCGTACGCGTCGATGTCAAACGAGATGTAGACGTTCCTGCCCGCCGTCTTTTTGGCAAGGAAATCCGCGACTTTGTCAAGGTCGTCGTGCACCTGCCACGCGTCAAACGTTGTCACGCCGCTCTTGACGGCCGTGTCGTTTTCCTCCCTGTCGGTCTGGCGGATTCCTATCTGCACGAGGTCCTCGCCCGGCATGTACTCTAGCAGATGGTAGAACGGAGTCGTGTGGCACATTTTCATGCCATCGTACTCGGCCTTCATGTCGCGGTGAGCGTCAAAGTGCATGACAAACGGCTTTTCGCCTGCCAGCGCCTTTAGTTGATAATATGAAAGTGTGTGCTCGCCGCCAAGCATCACCGGGATCTTGTTCTTTTCCCGCAATGCTGTCACGACCTGTGGAATCGTCCTGTCAAGGTATGCAAGCACGGTCTTGGCACCCTTGGCTTTTGGTGGCATCCTTAAATCTCCAAGGTCGAATATCGAATTCAGCTCGTAAATGTCGGCCTTTTCATCCAGCACAAAAGTCTCTATCTGTCTTGCAGAAGTGAGCCTGATCGCCTCCGGTCCTCTTGCCGTGCCCTTGCCAAACGATGTGGTCGCGTCAAGTGGAACGCCATAGACTGCGACTTTTGCCTCCTGGAACGAGATCCTGACCGGCGTGTCGGCAAAGCTATAGCCGGCCTTTGTCTTTTCCGGCACTACAAACAGGTCGAAAAAGCCCTTGTCCAATATGCCCTCTTTCTCAAAAGGCGTGGATAATAAACCTACTACATACTACTACATCGTCGAGGGCTTGCTCCAAAAGAGCTCGTCGAGGCTCTGCTGCCTGGGCTTGCCGAGCATCGACTTGAAGTCAAAGCTGAGCGCGCCAAGCACCTGGTCAAACGTCGACTCCATAGCCTCCAGGTATTTCTCGGTGTCAATCTCTTCGGCCTTGGCAAGCTCTACCGGTTTAACGCCGTCGCCGTTCTTTGTCTTGACGTACGAGATGATGTCACCGGCCTTGATATCCTTGCCTCTGTCGGCAAGCAGCTTGGCCGCCTTGATGTGCTGCGGCAGGCCTTTGTACGTTTCTACCTGTGAAGCCTTGCCGTCCATCGTCTTTACCGAATTGACTTTCTTGCCGTAGCTTGCAAGCGACTTGTTTATCATGACGTTAAAGCTCAGGTCGGGCATCGGGATTTTGCTCGATTCTAGGTTCTTGGCGTCGCGCTGGATGATGTTTTTGATGCTCTCCTTTGCGGTCTCAAAGTCCTTCTGGGAGCCGACCCTGCCAAGTATGTTGAGGATCTCGTAGAACGCGCTTCGTATGAAGGGCGGCGTGTGCGATTTTTTGCCCGTCAGGCCCTTGACATCGACTGTGCCGTCTGGCAAAACGCCGAGGTAGTTCTTTTTCAAGTCGCTAAAGACGACGTAGCGGTAGTGCTTGTCTATCTCCAGGTCGACTCCGAGCTGGTCCTTGGCCCACGCGACCACCTTGCCTATCGCCTCCTGCGTAGGCTCTTTGAGGAAAAGCGAGTCCGTGTCTCCGTACACGACCTCGATTCCAAGCTCCTTGCACTTGTTTATCGTGGCGTTGATTGTGTTTCTGCCGATTGCGGCAGTCGCGTCGGCGACAGGCAAACAATACAATGGAAAGATCTCGGCGCCCATGACGCCATAGCTTGCGTTCAAAATGACCTTGATAGCTTGGCTTACCACGTTGTAAAGCTGTCGCTCTTGCGCGGGGAGAGTCTTGTCCTTTGACAGGAACTTGTAATAGTTGACGCGCAGGTCGCGGAGCGACCCGATGAGGAGCGATGACAATCCTTTTCTCCGCTGGCAGACCCAGTGGGTCGTGCCTTCTATCTTGCCCGTCTCCCTGCACTCTGGATGCACGCAGTTTATAGTCTCGTACGAGAGGTTGTGCACCTTGATTATGCTCGGGTAGAGGGACGCAAAGTCAAGCACGACTACGTTAAAGTGGATGCCCGGAGTGGGCTCTACAACCTCTCCTCCGCGGTACTTTTTCTCCTTGATGACTGCCGCCGTGGACGCGGTGCCCTTGTCGTGCAGCTCGTCTGTGCGCGGTATCAATTCATTGCGCTGCCTGTGCTCGTAGTACAATATCCCCCTGATCCACTGGTTGACTCCAAAGCGGGCGATGTCGTCAACCGACAGGCGCCCTATCCTTGCGATGACTACGAGCAGCTTCATGAGCAGGTTGTCGCCAAAGCTGGTGAGCCGAAACGTCAGGTCGGCATCTTTCATGCAGTATTCTGCAAGCGTCTGCATCGGCAGGTCGCCGATGTCGCCTTCGTATTCCAGCTTAGAGTCTTCCAGGAGCGCCTCGCAGATAGCGTTGAGCGTGAACTCTGTGTATTTCCTGCTAAAAGCGTAGATCTGAACAGAGCGGTTCTGGAACGTGCGGAAGAGGTCGATGTGGATGCCGTGGCGTATCCCCACCGGCTCGGCCTGCATCCCGTGCTTGATGAACGACTCTTTCTTGACGATTATCGGCACGGCGTCCTTTGGTATCGCCTTGCCGTCGCTGCTGATTCGCGCGTCCTGCGAGCGCGCATACAGGTACGGCAGGTCAAAGTCGTCGCCGTTGAACGTTATGATTATGGGATAGCTGTTGATTATCACAAAGGCTTTTTCGAGAAGCTCTTTTTCGCTCTTGCACACCTCTGCCTCCTTGACGAGGGGCTTGCCGTTGTCGGCCATGTTCTCGCCAAGCACCAGCACCTTTCTCAGGCCGTCGTTTCCGGCAAAGCCGACCGCAGTGACACGCCTGTCGTGGTCGCGGGGCGTCGGCATCCTGCCTTCCTCCGACTCGACTTCGATGTCGACTGCGACCCTCTTGAGCTCCGGTATGGGCTGATTGAGCAGGTTGGCCCACGTAGTCACGTACTGCCTGTACTCCTTGCCGCTTTCTCCTTCCTCCTTTATCTTGTCCCACAGCAAGCCCTTGAGCTCCGCCTCGACTTTGTCTGAAATCTTGTACATGTGCCGCTCTATCTTGTCGCCGTGCCTGACGTAATAGATCCCTGCTATCAGGCTGCGGTCGTACAGATAGTTTTCGTGGTATTTTATGTCGGCTTCCCAACAGCGTACTCTTTCGCGCAGGCTGTTGTCGGTTCCGCCTATGGAAAGCGGGTCTGGCGCAGTTATTTTTAATATCTCAATTTCCTGGTCGGCTATTACGTCCTTTTTCTTTGTGCGCTCGACCTTGTATTTCGTCTCCTTTGCAGCTATCTGGCCCACCTCATCGGCATACTGCACCTTGCTGTAGGCGTACGGCAGGTGGCCCGTCCTGTCACGCCAGTGGTAGACCACGTTGTCACGCGGATCGTAGAATTTCAGGTAGACCTTTTTCTCCTCGCCAGAGTAGACTGCGGAAAGGAGAAGGGCCGGCCTGTCTTCGGGGAGCTCGGGAAGGTCGTCAAAGCGCCTCCTCTTCTCCTGTACAAAGGTCTCTTGCGCCAATTCTCAATGACTCTCGCAACGTATCGTATTAAACGTTTTACGGGCACCGTTACCGTTTTTTTGCAAGAATAAATAATGAAGAGTTCAATCCTGTCTTGAGCTTGTACTCTGTGGCTGTGATAGGAGGCGGCATCCTCGGCACCTCAATCGCGTATTTCCTCTCCGGGCAGGCAAGAGACCCCGGCTCTGTGGCCCTGGTGGAGAAGGAGCTCGATATAGCCCGACACACCAGCAGCCGGAACACCGGCAAGGTGCACGCGCCTTTTCTCTATGACCCGGCAAAGAAAAAGCTGTTCGCCAAGGCCGCATCGCTTGGCTTTGAAATGTGGGAAAAGTTTGCGCAGGCCAAGGGATTGCCGTTTGAGCGCGACGGCGTACTTGAAGTTGCGACCGACGAGCGGGGCATAGACCGCCTGCACAAGTACATGTCGTGGGGAGAGGCAAACGGCCTTGCCAAGGATGATCTGTTGTTCCTGGACAAGGCCGGCGCCAAAAAGATGGAGCCAAACGTGCAGTGCGAGGCTGCAATATACTGCGGCAGGGACGGCTCTGTCGACTATGGCTCGTTTTCACGCACCCTCCTGCAGGACCTGCGGTCGTTCGGGTGCGCCGTGCTTCTGGGTCACAGCGTCACGCGCGTGGAGAGTGGGGCTGGCGCGTACGTCTTGTCAACCAAGCAGGGTCGCAAGATAGAAGCAGAGTTTGTCGTAAACGCCGCAGGCGGGAACGCGGTGGACATCGCGCACTTGATGGGAGTCGCAAGGGAATACACCGACCTGCACTTTCGTGGCGAGTACTGGCAGGCGCCAGAGCAGTACCGCGATTTAACCAGATTGTCCGTGTATTCCGTTCCACGTCATCCCGAGTATCCGTTCCTAGACCCGCACTGGATAGTGAGGGCAGACGGCAGGCGAGAAGTGGGGCCAAACGCCGTGCCCGTCTTTGGACCATACGCCTATTCACTTGGCCGGAACATTGCTGACATGCTCCCAAAGATGATAGAGTCGTCTGCAACGGGCGCCCGCAAAGTGTTCTTTGATAGGCAGTTCCTGTCGCTTGCAAGCACGGAGCTGAAAAGCTCGCTTTCAAAAACTGCTATGATAAACAGGGTAAGAGAGTTCCTGCCGGCGCTGAAACCTTCTGCCTTTACCGAGCGAGGCACGGCAGGCATACGCTCGTCAGTGATTGACGGCGATGGCAAGTTCGTTCCTGACACGCTCATCCTGAAGCGTGATTCGTCCATACACATACTAAACTACAACTCGCCGGGAGCAACCGGCGCGCTACCGATGGCCGCAAAGGTGGCGGCGCAGGTAGCAGAAGCAGGCGCGCTTGCAACAGCAGAAACCAATGCAAGAATGATGTGGGACCCTGCAGAAATAGCAGGCAGGATGTCTTCCGCCTGATTACTTTTTAATCTGGGGCTCCCACGTTATCCGTCGCGTTGTTCAACGAGATAATACTTGACGCCATAAGGAACAGGGAAGCCAAGCTCGCCAAGATAAAAGATGCAAACCATGACGGCATAATAATGGACGCAAGGTCTTGCTGGATAGCTTATGAGCCCAAGCCTAAAGATTGTGTTTCTGCAGGAATAGATTCAAGCTGGAACAAGCGAGCCCTGCAGGGCTTTGACCTCTATGCCATTGCGGCGGTGGCTGTCACTAGCACTAACGAGGTCCTTGCAAAGGATTGGGAGAACGACATAAGCGGCTCGGCCCGTGGAGAACAGATGGAGTCGAGGGCGATGGATATGGAGGCCTTGATAGCGCAAAAGGCGCAGACAAGTGGCAGGGTAAACATTGTGTGTGTAGATGGCTCGCTCGTTTCAAGGTTACTGAAGAGCATACCTAACGCTGCGCTTGAGGCAGCAAGAAAATACGGCAACGCTGTGTTCATCTCAAAAACGTCTGAGAGCAGGTCGCAATTTGGAGCACGGGGCTCCAAGGCAGGCGACATCTATTATTACAGACATGCTACATTGCAGGCAGGGTTTAGCATTCCTGCAGAGGTGCAGTCGCGAGGCGCACCTGTGCACGAGATCTATATGCGTCTTCGAGATGGCATGCCCGTTTTGCGAGTAGAGATGATAAGCGGAACAACCGGCGCATCAGAACAAGAGATCAAGAACTTGATGGATCTTTTGCGATACCATTCTATCTCCGGCTATCCTTACTGTTTGAAGCTGGCACACAAGAATTGCAAAATAAGCAATGAAGATATAGACAGACTCGCAAGCATATACAGCTTGCAGAACGAACAGGGCGCGAGGGATGCACTAAATGAATGACGGTGCAACAACAGACGAGCTTGGGATACTCGTTGGAGTGGCAAAACCCGATCAGGTGACGGTCGAGGCCCGACGGCCAGTGAGTATTGGTGAATACGTTATTCTAAAGTACGGGCGGGGCAAGGTCCTTGGGCTGGTGGAGCGCTCGTCCATCGCAAGCGACGCGCTTGGCGCCAACATCCGCAACTATGAAGAGGCGTCGGAGAGTAGGTTGGTGGCGCAGGCAAACCGGCACGACAAGAGCTACAAGGCCAGCGTGCGTGTTCTAGGATACCTAGACGAGCTAAAAAAATGCAAGGCAATAATCCCTGCGCTGCCGCCAGAGCCGGGCACGCAAGTCTTTGAAGCATACCCGGAGGACCTGCGGACTATATTTGCGCCTGATGGTCAGCAGTGGCTCAAGATTGGATCGCTGTTACGCAACACCGAAGTCGAGGCGCGCATAAACATTGACAAGGTGGTTTCAAGACATCTGGCGATCCTTGCCATGACGGGAATGGGCAAGAGCAACCTGGTGTCGATGCTTGCAAAGGAGGTTGCCAAAGTCAACGGGACAATGGTGATTTTCGACTATCATGACGACTATTCCACGCTTGAAATGGGCAGGTGCATCAACCTGATGCCGGCCAAGATAAATCCAAGAATGCTCCCTGCAGACAAGCTTGCGGAGGTAATCGAGATTCAGGAAAATGCGACGAATCAGATTCATGTCGTGAGGCAGGCCCTGACAGAGAGTGTGCGCCAGAAAAAGGGAGATGATTTCTGGGACTCGCTTTCAGAAGGGGTACGAGAAGTAGGGGCGGAGGACAAGATCTACCGAGAAGCGGCTGCAAAGGTGGAGGACAAGATAGATTATGTGCGCAAAAAGTTCAGCGGGATTCTAGATCCCGGGATGGCAGACCCGCTTGCGCTAATAAAAAACGGCAAGATAAACATCATCAACCTTGTAGAATTGACAGAAAAGCAGGCCAACGTGTCGGTTTCATATTACCTGGAGGAGTTGCTGGATGACCGCAAACGTGCTACCCGGCAGGCCAAGATCAAGTCTCCTTCGCAACAGGACATGAAATCTCCTCCCCGGTTTACGGCGCCGGTGCTTGTAGTCATCGAAGAGGCGCACATATTCATACCAAAGGATGAAAAGACCGAAACAAAGCACTTTGCGTCCAAGGTTGCGAGGGAGGGCCGCAAGTTCGGACTTGGCCTCGTTATCGTATCGCAGAGACCGAGGAGTATTGACGCCAACATCCTAAGCCAGATGGGATCACTTGCGGTAATGCGCATGATTCAGCAGGACGACCAAATGCAGGTGTCGGCAGCAAGCGAAGCTCTCAGCAAGGACCTGATAGACCAGCTTCCGTCCTTGAATCCCGGTGAAGCGGTATTTGCCGGCCAGTGGGTCAACCTTCCTGCATTTGTCAAGGCAGACGAGGTCAGGGAGCGCAAGATAGGCGGAGACCAAAAGGCAGTAGAGCAGTGGAACATGCTTGCGGAAGTAAAGGAGATGGCAAAAGAGTCGTCTGACTCGTACGTGCCTTCCGGCTACATACAGGATTAGACACACAGTGCACTCGGAAACATCGTGAAAATTGGTAGTTTACTTACCAGACCAACAAAGAATGAACGAGCCGGCATCTTGTTGTGGATATGCAATTGCCAGATGCATTCTACAAGGAGGAGCGACTTGTTGTTGTCGGTGAGCATATGTGGCACAGTCTTTCCGCCGGCGATAATGGACATACCCCAAAAGATGACACTTATTCAAAACCTTTAGTTTAGAGAATGTTAGGTACACTGTCTGGTCCTGATACATATGCTCATCGCCCACCTTTCCGACTTGCACCTTGGATATTCGCAGTTTGGGCTTGAAGAGCGGGAGGAAGATGTGTATGCCACGTTCAATGAGGCTGTCGACATTTCGATAAGAGAAGGCGTAAAACTTGTTATTTTCGGCGGCGATATTTTTCACACTCCTCGGCCTAACGGCAAGGCCATAATCACGCTGGCAAACGCGCTCAAGAAGCTGAAGGAAAAGCAGATTCCCGTAGCATATGTGCTTGGCGAGCACGACATCAGTAGGATGCGCGATGTGCCACTGGCACACGTCTTTAGCAATCTCGGGCTTGCCAAAAAATTGCGACTGGACGAGCCTTTTATCGTAGGCGACTGCGCAGTTTATGGCGCTGACAAGGAGAGGCGAAGTAACATCGATGCGCTAGTGGAACGGCTGCGCAGCATAGAAAAGACGTCCGACGGTCAGAAGAAGAGAATCCTCGTACTCCATCAGGGGCTCACCGATATGAACAAATTCGCTGGCGAAATAAACTCGACAGACCTGCCTGCGGGGTTTGATTACTATGCAATGGGCCACTATCACGACCACATTGAAAAGAGGTACCAGAACCTCGGCGGAGCAGTGCTGGTGTATCCCGGCTCGATAGAACTAACACCGAGCGAGGGCATCAAGGAGGTTGACAAAGGCTTTGTGATAGTGGATATGTCCGGTCAAGAGGCGACAACTCGGTGGGTGACTCTTTCCTCCCGGCGGCCACAGTTCTCCATGAAGATAGATTATGATAGGCTTACCCAAGGCGTTGACAACATCATCTCCAAGGCATCCGCTCTGTCAAAAAGGCCTGTGGTGAAGGTCATTGTAGATGGTGGTAAGAACTTGGACCCCAAAGTCATTGCCGCAAATTTGCGCAGGCTAAACGAGTCATGTCTGCATTACGTGTGGCAACCTGCCGACGAGCAGCAGCCGTCGTCTCTTGCATTTGATGAGCGACCTGCGGACCTTGACGCAGAACTCTTAAGACTTGCAAAGGATGCGCTGGGGTCTGAAGATGCAGCCACTCTCGCTGTACGAGATCTTTTACCACCGGCGGCAGGAGGAAATCCTTCGGCTGTGCTTGATATCGTATGGGATATCTTCAAGAAAAAGCTGAAGGGTAGTGATGGTCATGGTAATGATGATGCTGATACCTCGATTGGAGCGGCCGTTTCTTCTTCTTATTCTGCTTCTTCTGCCTCTGCTACTGTTGGTGTTAATAGCAAAATGAATAATGCCCTCTCCGATATTGCTGATGAGAGTCATAATCTCTCTGACGGCACTAAAGAAGTAGAAAAAGGAGGTGCAAGGAAAGCGTCATGATTAAAGATCTAGAGATGAAGGATTTCATCTCCCACAAAGACACCCGGCTGGAGTTTGGCAAAGGAATTACGATATTTGTTGGCCACAACGGAGCGGGCAAGTCATCAGTAATTGATGCCATAACGTTTGCACTCTTTGCAGAGCACATGAGAAGGACAAACAAGAACCTGGTAAGAAGAGGCTCCGGCACAGGCTCTGCAATGGTAAGGATGCGTTTTTCTCTTAATTCAAAAGAGTTTCAGGCTACAAGGTCGGTATCTGCAGCTGGGTCGCCTTCTTTTTCGCAGCTAGAGCTTGTGTCAGAGGGAGGCAAGTCTGTCAGCAAAAAGCTGGCCGGAGGAGAGCGCCGGCAGTTTGGCGAGTCCATGAGCGTTGAAGTGGCCAAGGTGCTTGGGCTGGATTACAAGAAGCTACAGGTGGCAGCAGTCGTACAGCAGGGCGAGCTGGCAAGGATAGTGGAGGCGCAACCCAAGGAATTCAAGGAGCTGTTGAATGGCCTTATTGGCATAGACAGACTTGACTTGGCCTTTGCCACGATGAAGGATGTCATCTCTGAATTTCGCTTACGACTAAAGAGCGAGATTGCGCCTGACAGGGGAGGATACACGGATGAAGACCTGCCCAGAGTGAAATCGCAAATTTCAGAGGCTGAAAAAAAGCTTGCCGAATCTGAGAGGCTTGCCGGAGAGTATCTGGATGAAAAAATGCGCCAGGACAATAGGCTGCAGGAAATCGACACAGAGATCGAGGTAATGGAGCCCCTTAAGGAAAAGGCTGCCGAGGTGCAGGCAAAAGAAAAGCGTCTTGTGCGATACGTAGCTGAAAAGAGGGACCAAGTGGGCGCAGAACTTGCAAGGATGGAAAGGGTTGTTCGGGAGGCAAGGGGCGCGCTTACCGTTCTGGAGAGAAAGGAAGAGGCGTGCATGAGGCTACAGATGGTAAAGTACGAGCTTGAAGAAGTGCAAAAGCAGATTGAAGCAAAGGAAAGCCAGGCAGGCAAGCTCAGGGGATTTGTTGAATGCGCAAGCAAGATCAAGATAGTGGACGGAAGGTGCCCTGTGTGCAACTCGGTGGTCGTCTCCAAGATAAACGAAATGTTTGACGGCGAGCACATTCAAAGCGACATTCGCAAGATAGAAAGCGACAAGTCAAAGCTGCAGGCAGATCGAATAAGCCTAAAGAAGGAGGAGCAAAAGCTCACCGAAGAGGCCAAGGCCATCGCGGGGGCAGAATCCTTTCTGTCTGCCAATTCAATCAAGGCCGTTGATGATGTTGTCAGGATAGAGTCGGAGCTGGGCCCAAAAAAGGAGGCAATTCTACGCCTCCCAAAAAGCGTGTCAAGCGTTGGAAGTGAACCCCTGCAACTTGCAATCGATGAAGTATCGCGGTCGTTTGCAGACGAAATCGTGTCTCTTAGGGCACAAACCAGGAACTTTAGCAATGCCCGATACACCGAGGCAAAGAATGAAAGGTGGAACACCGTCCAAAAGCTGCAAACCATCAGCTCCAAGCTTGGGGCATACCAAAACGCTGTTCAAGAGCTAAAGCAGGCCATTGACTCTGACAGAAAATCTCTTCAAGAGCTAGAGCACGCGTCAGAGATTGTAAGGATGCTAGAGCGCATCCGCTCTACGGTGTACAACCGCGACGGGTCTGTGGGAATGAGCCTTCGCTCTTGGGCTTTGGCGGTCATTTCAAGAAAGGCATCAGAATACGCGGCGCTGTTTAACATCGGAATCTCTAGGATAGAGCTGTCAGAGAAAGCGCGTGAAATTGCAATTACATGCTATGGCAAGAACGGCGAGGTGGACATGGACTCGCTGTCTGGCGGAGAAAAGGTGGCAGTGGCACTTGCGCTCCGGCTAGGAATAGCACAGATGATGGGCTCAAACAAACTTGACTTTGTAATACTTGACGAGCCAACTACCCACTTGGACGATGAGCGCAGAAAAGCCCTTGTCAAGATAATCTCGGAGGCTTTTAGAGAAGGCTCGGGCCCGCTGTCGCAGATGATAATAATCACGCACGACGCAGAGATATTTGAGGACTCGGAAGTCGATGCTGTGTTTAGGTTCTCGATGACAACAGAGGGTTCGCGCGTAACTCGAGAGTGAAAGAGAGAGTGAAAGAGAGGGCAAGTGGTGGAATCTGAGTTTTCCCTTATGTTCTATCTACCTTTGCCGCTTTCGGACACTCTGGTGATCAGGGGCAGGCCCTTGTAGACAATCCTCCCCCCCGCCCACTCCAACCCTTGGCTCAAGGGGCCAGATGCAGAGAGGTTCTTGCTTTCTTAGTTACAGGCCTGCGCAGCCTGAAGATGAGCGTACAGATTTTCGCGACCCATTTTCTTTCTGTCTCCCTTCTTCTCTTTATTTTCTTCCCATCTTTTTTGCTCTTGCATTAACCTCCCTCGCTTGCTTTCCTGTTCCATTCCCTTCACCCTGTTCGTCCATCTTTGTGGTATCAGCAGCAGCCTGGATGTCCTCTTACCTGCAGGCTGCAAAAGAAAGAGAGATGGCCAGCGGAATGAAATCTAGATGTGCTAATTATTTTTTTTATATACCAATTGTATAGCGAGACATTCAACAAATAAGATGACCTGGATATTGAACAGGACGATATTTTTTCTTCCTAGGCAAACTTAAATTTCTTCAGATCTAGCGCGTCAGCCGGGAGAGCGAGACTACGGGGGAGGGAAGGAAGAATCTGAGCTCCGATGCGCAAGAGGGAGCAGACAAGGTTGCATCTGTAATCCTGAACCAGATGGAATCTATCTTTGGCGCGACTGTCTTTTATCCCCTGATAAAGGAGATCCAAGACCATTATGTCGGGGCCGAGATGACCGTTGCAGAGCTCCTAGCAGATAGGCCCGCCATTTTCGAGCAAGCATTCCTTGACATTATAGGGCCTAGGGCTGGTGGGAGCGTACTTGCATTTGTATGGAAGGCTACGCTCTATGAACTTAAGCTGTACCACTACTACTACTATCCGCCTGATGCTCCAAATTCTGAAACAGAAGGCTTGATACCAGCACCGCCACCGGAGCTAGATTATGCAAAGAAAGGTGATCTTGCCAAGTGCGTAAAAGCTGCGGCGGATAAAATCCTGTAGTCGTCATCGTCATCATAGAAGTGAAAATGGTATGAATCCATATTTTTTCTTTGCAAGCTCGAATTATATCCCTGTCGCTACCAACACTGCCCTTGTATACGGGGACGTGAAGCAAGCTCCAGATGGAAGACACCGCCACCGTTTTTGGTTAGACGGAAGGGCTGGACTGACTACCGTCTGACCCTGACTAACACTTCAACATTTGCCGAATATAAGATACGGTTCCAGTGTATAAATATGATGCGAAAAATTCCTATGGTAGCTTCATATTGAATATCGCTTGCGATTATGCCTTAACTCATTAAAATTATTACTTTATGAAAAAACGCTGATGTCCAAAAATAGAACCAACAAGACAACATTGCTATCTTTATGGGTAGCCAGTGCCGTAATAGCCTCTTTTGCGCTGGCGGTGCCATCAATGGCATTTGCCAGTAATTATGGAGAGAATGAGTACAAATCCTCTTCCTCCGGCGCCAGCGAGGGAACAGGGGCCTCTAACAATGGAGGCGACATCGTAGATACTCAGACGTATGAAAATACAAAGACAAAAACTACTACTACAGATATCCACAAGCAGATAACCAAGAAGGAGATTGTAGGGACAAAGACGACGATAACAACGAAGGTGGCAGAGGATGAAAACGGTGATACTGGAGATGATGCAATCGCCGCTGCAGAAGCAAATGGTAGCAGCACCGGTGGTGGTGACTGTGAGTGCACCACCACTGCGGCGAACGATGACAGTGAGCAGTCTGAAGACCATGGCGAAGACTCGGAGAGTGGAGAAGAGGAGGAGTACTAGCTAGCCTTACTTCGCCGGCTGATGCCGGCTCTCTCTCTTTTTATTTTCCAAACAATACTGTCTTGAGACAGGATCATTAAACTTGCAAAATTTGAATAAAGAAGGGACTAATCTATTGCTTATTATTCTCTATGCATCACAGAGAATTTGTCGCAATGATGCCGGCTCTCTCTCTCTCTCTCTTTGGAGGCGAGATGAATTTGTTTACTACTGCCCTTAGTCCATTCTTCCCTCAGGCCAGACAGGCATTAAAAATAGCAAGCCGAACAAACTGTTAGCTGGTTACTCAATCACAAGTTCTATCTGTGTATCCGACTAGTAGAGAAGGCGGCTTGGCAGGATTCGGGATTCTGTCTGTCTCTCTCTCTGGAAACGAGCGGGTGGCAGGAAAATGGCATTTGCCCCGCCTAAAGTTGCGATGCTTCTCAATCCAAGATTCATGGGCATTTCTTATGCAAGCGCGCGGTTGTCAAGGTACACACATATACAAAAGAAGAGCATACAGCGGCTGACGGCGCCATTGATAGACGACCGATATAACAAGCTCAGGAGAGATATTGGTAATGACTTTTCCCGTGATGACAAGGTTAACGGCGACCAGCACAACATCGATAGCAGCAAGAACGCTGAGCGTGTCAGTAGTAGTAGTGCTCACGCAAGCTCATCGGAAGCGGGTTCTACCCTGCGAGTAAAAGAGCTTTATTCATTTCGTTGTGGTAGTTGTGGATATAGAAATATTCACGACGTAAAGGTGCTCACATGTGGCTGTGGAAACCCGCTGCAGGGCAGGCAAGTATACCGCAAAGTTGGGGATACCGTAATTTACGACGCGCGAGAGCGAAGAGGAAGAGGAGCTGGCAGATAACTATATCCCATTATGAATACACAATGTCTTGAGGACTCGGAGGTGGGCGCCGTCTTTAGACTCTGATCGCCGATGGCTCCCGGGTGGTGAGGGAGCAATAATAATAATTATCATGGGGTGTGCGTATTGGGGAATGAGGAGGGGGCGTGTTTCCAGGAGGACGTCTTGCTTCTTTGCGAGAATTGATTATTTTCTTTCTTAAAGAAGAACCAATCCGGTAGAAAAGCGCATTGCATATGCAACATCTGCACGCACGCGGCATCCCCGCACCGGCTGACTAGATACGCGGAAAAATCTAGCCTGAGACGATGACGACGATGATATGGGTGCCTTGAGCATGTCGGGCTGAAGGTCAACAATGCTGTCGTGGCCTAGCCTGCAAGCAGGTTCTGGTTCCCTGTAAAATGAAGATTTGAAGTATAAATGCATGAAAAGTGCACTGTATGCATTGCCGAGCATAACAATAACCATCTCCGAGGAGGCGTACAAGGTGCTCAAAGCCGCAAAGAAGGATGATGATGAATCATTTTCGGATGTAATCCTCCGCATCTTTCCACGTGGCGAGCCGCACCGTATCCTAGCCTACCTCAAAGATCACAGGCCGTTGGATGAAGAGACGGCAGAAAGCATAATGGAAACCGGCAAGGAGCTGCGGCGCAATTTCAAAGCCTCCGTACCGGAGATCTGACTGCTTTGGTCTGCTTGGAGACCGATTGTCTCTAATAGATTTGGCCAAAAACGATGAGAAAGCCATCGCCAAGGTCGCCCAGCTTTCTGACAGTGGCGAGCTCTTGTTCACAACCATCATCAGCGTAGCCGAATACTATGCCGGTACATTCCGGTCGAAAACCAAAGGGGCCGTTGAAAGCGCACGCGACTACCTCAGACAGTTTTCAGTGCTGGTGGTGCTGGATGAGGATTCCGCGCTCCTGTGGGGTCGGCTTTACAGCGAACTCAAATCAAGCACCATCGGAGACCGCGACCTCTTTATTGCCTGGATTGCCCTTGCAATCAAGCAGACACTCGTAACAAGGAACAAGAAGCACTTTGAGCGAGTGCCGGGCTTGCAAGTGGAAGGGTGGTGGTAGTAGCATGTGTGGCTCCATCGGGAGAATCTGAACTTCGGTCAACTACTATCGGACAAGTCTGATAGTGATATACAAGTTCTATACCGTAGTAATAGTAGCACATTGCATACAGGTAATATGATTACCGAAAAGATGCAGGCAAGGCTAAGATAGGGTCACTTGGCTGAAAGGCTAGAGACTGGGGAGCAGGGACAACTGATTTGCTTTACCTGGGAACCAGAATGGCAAGCACCTCGTTGTGGAAGAACTGGATGGTCGAGGTCGGCCGGCCGAGGAGCATCGAGCCGGTGTGTGCCGCAGGACGAACTTGCTGGGCCCGTCCGGCTGGTTGTCCATAAAGTCCAGGAGGTCCGCGTAATCCACCTCCAAGACCGGGTGCAATCTGGTGAGCAGCTGCTCTATGGCTTCAAAGTACACCCGTTTGCCGCCACTTTGAAAGCCGCGTAAAAACATCCGGATTCCGGTGACAGTTGTTTCAGGTCCGTGTTCCCGGCTGGCTTCCACTGGTGGTCCTCATCTCCGGTCTATATGTCTCCCGTTCCACAATATGGAGAGCCGCGGATAATAAGGCTTGCCGGTGAAAAGCGGCTGCCGGTGAAAAGCGGCTGCCGGTGAAAAGCGGCTGCCGGTGAAAAGCGGCTGCCGGTGAAAAGCGGCTGCCGGTGAAAAGCGGCTGCCGGTGAAAAGCGGCTGCCGGTGTGTCAGATTCCGGTGACAAAAGCTGCTCCAAAACGCGTTTGAGCTCATAGGGGAAAGTACCCACCCCCCCCTCCGGGGAGGAATTGCGGCAATTGTCTGAAAAAAAATTTTTATACATACAGTACCCAATGATGGATGCCAGGCAATGGATTGCCTGTCATAGTGGATATGCCGGTGTTGTATGTATTGTTGTTGTATGTATGTATATGGATAGTCTGTATGGCCAACGGCGGAGGGGGGTGCCCTTTTTTGCCTTTGAGCTCAACGTTTCTTTAAAAAGAACAAGTGTTAAAACAAGCACGAAAAACCTTAAAGGTATAACCGGTTATACCTTGAGCGTATGCGAGGAAAACTTTACGCGTTTAGACCGAAAGGCGCCGAAGACCAGTGGTTTAGGCACGCATTGGGGATTATTGCAAAGGATGGTTACGGCGCGGTTAACCGGTTCATCTGTGAAGCGGTTAAGGAAAAATGGTACGATGAACACGGGGGCCGGGACCCGTACGCAGGCAAGCCAAAACGCGGGAAACACGACGAACCCACAAAGCACCTGGCCGTACCCCTGTCCTTTATGGAGCATGTCAGGTATGTCCAGGAGCGTAAGTGGGGCACGACAAACGCCGAAGCGCTCAGGATAATTTCAGATTATGCATGGGTTGGCATGTTATTTCAGCGGTACTCGCCCTCCGAGGTCGCCGCGTTTTCCGACTATATCTTCAACTGTGCCCTCGACCCGCAGGAGAAGGCCAGGTTCAGGGCGCGCTATCCAGCGATGGGTGAAGAGGAGTGGAGCATGTTGGCGCAGTGGGGCGTCATCCACCACAACCGGCGAACGGACCCGAACAGAACCCCGTCGCTTGACACGTTTACCGTCTAGGACAAGCCGGTCAAAAAACGGATTGACTTTTGAGCCGTCACACAGTAATCAGTGACCTTTCACTTTTTGTTGGCCTTACATCGACTCAGGCGGTAATGTACGAGTGTAGATGATGATGGTAATGGGGAATCCCCGTGCTGGCTAATTTGGCAGAAGTTCAGCATTGTTGCAGGAGTAAGAGCTCTTTCCTAGAACTTGTCCACATAAGAGAAGTCCTATGTGTCCGTGTTTCTGTGGTAACTCCGTTCGGTATATTGTCGATAGTTGCGTCGGACGACCCTGTCTGGCCCGGTCGAGTTGTTTTTGAAGTACGCCTGACCTGTGATTCTGTCCATCAACATGCTTAATACCAAGAAGTAGTACAACTTTACGACAGATAGCGAAGAAGTGCCTACGCTTCCACCTGTATGGATGCAGGTTCAAATGGGGATAAATCACTATTGCCGCCTCTGCAATGTCCCTATCGACAGGCGAAGTGTTCGTTGCCGCAGGTGCAATCCATATCGTATTGCCGCGATACGGTTTCCGTATACGAAGAGGCTTTCAAAAAGCTGCATCGACTGCGGATGCAGGAGGAGCCGGCAAAGCGCCCTTGGACGAGGGAGATGCCGTGGGTGCTACCTCCGATACCGACAACTGAACAAAAAGGAAAGGGCATTTCTCGGTGACTCTAGAAATTCGTACGTTTTTCCAAGCAGCCAGACAGATAGTGAGGTCACTACCGCAGGTGCAAGAAGAAAACGATCTCCAAATCGAATAAACAGTGGCAATTATTGCTATTATGACAAAAACGGCATCTGCCACACCGGCGCCGAGGACCTTCGGTCGGATCTTACAGTAGCCGCTGCATGGGCATGCCTGAGAAAATCCTGGAAGGGCTACAAGATTGCGTCTAGAAACATGGACTATGCGGAAAAGGTCAAATTCGCCAGTCGCATCGTTGACATGTGCAGGCTACTTGTACTGGAGGAACCAGAGTTTGCCGAACTAGAATCTTTACCTGCGGAAGAAGACGAAGAAGGGGAGAAAGGGTGCGAAGAGAAGGAAGAGGATGAGGATCCGTACGGCGAAAGCACAACTAGTGGATATCTCAAGGACACAGATATTGCGCATACTGACATCTCGCAAGAATGCGAGGCAGCGGCGGATGACGACTATTATTGTTGATGTATTTTGCGAGCAATCACATGCATCATCATCCTTGTGACGTGTGTGACCTTTGTGACGGCTGTTGCAGCGTCGTAAGAGAAACTACCCCAGGTGCATCTGTGTCCTGACACGCGGGGAAAAATACAATTCGCTGTACTTGCCAGAGAGAAATATTGAGGGAGATGAGAGAGGGTGTTTCGTAGCTACCGGTGTTTGGCAGTCTCTGATCTTCCCATCTCTCTACATGCATCTTCCGTTGCGCCGCCATTTCTTTCATTATCTGTTAACTGATGTTCTCTCGCCTATACTCTTGTACCGAAAAATTTAAAGCTTGGAATCTTCTAATAAAGAGCGTTAGATCATGAGTGGCTGAAAAACGAGATCTAGACAAAACAGTAACTGAAATCACAGCAGAGGCAAAGACAGCAGGTTTTGAACTCTTTTTTGCAAAAAGACGGCGAGAAGACTACAGCGCGCCCTTTTTTCAGTGGGATATCACAAAAGCTGGAGGCTGGCACGGCTTCCTTGACATTGCAAAACGACGCGGCGTATCATGCTTGGTGGCAAGGGTAAAGACGTTGACACAAAGCAACGTTGACGCGATCCGGGAACTGGTCGAAAGAGAACTGCAGCCTTCAAGTCCTGATGATGGGGAGGCTGAAGACAGTGTTTGTGATGGTGGGGGTGTTGTCGTTCCTGCTCCTGACATCGCTGGAGCAGAAAAAGCCGACGACAGCTACAGCAAAGTTGACAACTATGCAGTCAAACCAGAGGATTATAATGTTCGGGAACACGCAGATCAGCGCGGTCCGCTCTGCTCCTCGCGTGCTGCCGATGGCCATGATTCTGCTGGTGGGAAAGATGCAAAGAGGGGCGACGCTGGCAACAATGCTCCTGCCTCCGACAATGCGGAGGACCTCTGCGAATCTGATGCTGGAGAGACAGGAAAGGAGGCGGCCAAAGCAGTTTGCAACGCAATCTGTGAAGAGCTCGCCTCACATGTTGGCCGCGTTGGCAGGTACGAGTTTCTCTGGATGGCCGATGGCGCGACCTTTATTCTGACAGAGGTTTGCGACTGGTACAAGATTCTGGCAGAACTTCTCTCCTATGTAGACGATGATGATAGTAGTGACGATATTCGCGAGTCATCTTGGCGGTACTCTAGAGACGACGCCAAGAGGGCTGCAGTCCGGCGCTTTCTGTCGAGGTACCTAGCTGCAAACGAACTAGGGATCAAAAGGAACAATGAACTTGTAGTCCGCGACGGGAGCACCCGTAGAGCTATCCGAAGCTACAGGATAGGTAGAGGTAGCCGAGGCGGCAGTGGCGCTGACCTCAGAAAAGGCAGCATGCAATCTGGCCCCCTTGGTGTGCTGGAAAAGTGCACAAAGAAAGAACTTGTAAGAGACTTGGTGCAGTATGCCATATTGCAGTCAGGAGATGATGTCGGTGGAAAACGAATTCCTGGCTATCTGGGGAGATTGTTTTGGCAGCAAAAGGGGATAAGAAACAAAAACAATCTTCCCGATATGTGGCGTCGGCTAGTGCATGACGTAGAAAAAGTAGCTTGCGACCAACTAGAAGCCCTGCGCATAGAGAAGCAAAAAGCGATGATTCCTACCCTTGTCGTAGAATATTTTCAATGGTGCAAGGAAAATCGTGTATCTAAAACTGCAACTACGACGACCAGAACATTCTTGGAGGAAAGGCGCGTCAACCTGACAGATGGCAACAAGAGGTTGTTCCTCTTGCGTGTACGCGAACATGTCAAGAGAAAATGAATATTTCTTCGCATTTGTAGTAGCGGTCTGATTGCATTTTCTGTTGATCGTCAGCTTAAGACGCCTATTAGCTTAACAACGGATGGATAAAAGATATATCATGAATTCGTGCATGTTTGTCAATTAGGGATATCTTTTCGTCAGGAGACTCTATTCTTGGAGTCCTGGCAGATCTTTATACTATGAAGTGATGATAGGGTGGATGCACGAATATGGGTTTCTTTACCAGCTTTGCAATGTGAACTTCGAATTGTAGTTTACCTAATTAAAATGCATATAATATTTATATAATGGAAAGCGAGTACAAGCTCTCTGAGAACAAATTCCTAGATTTTCGATAGTAATTTGAACAATGTGCTTGGATATTGCTATAATTAAGATCATCCTGACACGGTTATGTCAAGTCTCTGAGGGGGAATGAACAAATTGTTCATTAGCCTTATATAGTCTGAATAGTTTACTCGCCTTACAATCGGTGCGTATAGCATGGATTATACATACGGTACGAAGAAGTACGGCGGAATCGCCATTTCAGCGCTACTAATTTTTGGCGCAGTAGCAGCTGTTCTAGTGGTCCCGCACGCTGCATATGCGGCAACTTCAATAACAGCAAGTTCTGACAAATTCTATGGACCTAACCTGTTAAGGGTGGTCATCACAGATACAGCAAAGAACACAGCCTCAGACACAATCATTGCACACGTGGATGTAAAGCGCGGATCGTCGGTGTTGGGTTCAAAGGATATGACTTTGAGCAACATTGGTAGCTCGGGCACGTTTGAGCTCTTTGTTACCACCTCAAATACCCTGAATCCAGCAGCTCCAACATTCACCGGTACGGGCGGAGCGTTCGTCCTAAGAGTTAACACCGGTCCGGCGACCGTTAACACCAATGATCAAACAATCACTACCGCGTCGAACTTGCAAGACGGGGACTCTGTAGTCGTTACCTATGGTGGTCAAACTCAGACAGTTCAATTTGCAAAGAGCAATGCAGTAGCGAGTGTTGACAGGAATACCGCGGGTAGTGGAAACAATGTAGTTCTCACCCTTACAGATACAGATGCAAACATTGACCCGACAAAGGTGGACATTTTCAATGCGACAGGCCTTGCAACGACATCAGCAGGCACACTCACACTGACAGGTGCAAAATTCAAGGAGACAGGACAGAATACCAATGCATTTGAACTGGTTATCGCGGTTGCAGCATCTGCTCCAACAGACGGTGCATCGCTAACAGCGACATTCCCTTCATCTGCCACACTGACAATTAACGACAAGGATGTTTACGTGGCAGGAAATGGTCCAGTTGCATTCAACACTGTAACTCCTGGAATAAGCAGCATCACCTCGTCAAAATCTGTGACGCTTCAGAACGTTGATGGTGTTATGACAACACTGATGCCGATAACCCTTGGTAATGGTATCCAGCTTCAGATCAATGACTCTGACAGAAACATTGATACCCAATCAAGAGACACCATTGCATCAAGCGCCCTCAATGTAACTGTTGCAGGCGTTACCGGAATTGTAAACGGCACATCCCTGAAGGAAACGACCTTTGGCTCTGGCCTATTCCTACCGGACACTACGGACAACAAGATTCCAATCTCTGCAGGAACATCTGACTCTATCACAGCGACAGGCATCACACTGACAAACGCGACCATCGCAGGCGATCCTGATATCACAATCAGCTACAAAGATCCAGCAGCTGATCCATCAGGCCAAAAGATATTCAAGCTGATAACCCATCTGACCCACACTGCAGGTACACTCACAGGTCCATCACAAGCGGGTGTAACTGACAAATTCAGCCTCACCATAACCGACCCTGACCTCAACAGCAACAGCAAGTCTGTCGATTCATTCATCGTTACCTTCCCGGCAAGCCAGAGCACTGGTAACCAAGTGTACTTTGGAAACGGTCTAGGCTCGATGACTTTGAAGGCAAAGGGCAACGCTCTGACACTCGGTAGCGCACTGACTATGACCTTCATAGAGACAGATATCAACAGCGGCGTATTCGTTGCGAACAACATCGACATGTCAATCATCAACAGTGCAGTATCAGGTGGCCTATCTGATGGTGATCAGATTGAATTCAAACTATCTGACAATTCAGAAGACCCAGTACAGACAAGCACAGCAACATTCAGCATCGGTAAGCCAACAGCTTCGATATCCATTAACAGAGGCACAATTCCGCTTCCAAGAGCACTATCTACAGATGGATCCAAATTTACAGTGACAATCGTTGATCCGACCCAGAACACCAATTCCAACAGCGTCGACACAATCTCAGTTGGATCTAACGCATGGACAATGACAAAGAAGGATGGTTCTACACAGATCAACCCAATCCTAATGACTGGTCTTGGAACAACGACCTTCACTGAAACAGGTCCAAACACAGGCGTCTTCACAGCGGACTATACTGTCAAAGCTGGAACAGAAACCAACATCAACATGGATAGCGCCAAGCTGAAGTTCACATACACATCTGGTGGCACAACATCCTCCGCATCCGTCACGGTGAGATCCTATGATGGTACAGTAACGTCAAACGTCTCTGCGCTTCAGAACGGTGGCAACCTGACGATAACCGTATCTGACCCAGACTTGAACAAGGATTCAGCCACTGCTGAACAGGCTTCTGTCACAGTCCAGGGCAAGAGCGATGACCAGACACTCGTTACCATAAGCGACCTCAAGGAAACAGGAGTAGACACCGGCGTCTTCACAAAGACAATCACTGTAGGAAAGGACTTCAAGATCTCTGACCTCACTGGCAACAAGTTCTCTACCTCCGTCGAAATCCACTACAATGATCTCATAGCAAGCGACCTGAGCACTGGCGTTGACAGAGAGTTTGACGGAACCGTCAAGACAAGCTCTGGCACAATCGCAGTCACTCCAACACTCGTCGGTCCGGGAACAAAGCTGTTCATCGAAGTGAAGGATCCAGACCTTAATGCCAACCCGCAAGGTATCGACACAACTCAAAGTGGAGTCGAATACATCAGAGTAACTTCTGACAGAAGCGGCGCCAACACAATGACCACTGCAGTAGGAGAGGAAACAGGTGCCAACACTGGAATATTCAGAACCAAGCTGACTCTGAGCCCGATCACTACAAACCCTGCACCATCACCACTCTTCCCACCAAATACCACAAAGGAAATAACTGGATTTGTATTGCCTGGAGACATCCTCTCTATCAGATACACTGATCAGAAGGACTCATCCGGCAGCAAGGCAACAGTAGCCCAAGTGATCAAGGTCATCAGCGCGGACCCAATCATGAACTCCAGTAAGACAACCGTTGACGCAAACGGCTCGACCCAAATCACTGTCACGGATCCAGATGCAAACACTGATGGAGATGCAGTCGATTCGGTTACGTTGAAGGTAACTTCAACCTCTGATCCAGTCGGAGTCTCTGTGACTGCGCTTGAGACAGGCCCCAACACCGGAGTGTTCACCGGAATGATTACGACAACAACTGGTGTGACCACGGGTTCAGTCTCTGCAAAGGTCGGAGATAACGTCATGGTGAAGTACACCGACAAGTACCCAGCTGACTATGCAGACAGAGTCAAGCAGGTCGTGGACCCGAGCAAGGACTTCACCTTCGTTGTTCCAGTCGGCATCGCATCAGGTGGAGACGTAAATGCAACAACAGCTGCAAACCCTGTACTGAAGGACTTCAGCGGCAAGGACATAACTGAGGTCACATCAGGCCAGCAGGTAGTGCTGTCGTCGACCGTCACCAACAACCAGGGCACAGTAAGGCCATTTGCCGCAATCGTTGAGGTAAGGAACGCTGACGGAGAAACCGTCTACCTCCAGTGGCAGCAAGGCACCCTGAACGCAAACGGCTCGACCAACATTGGATTGTCGTGGACTCCGGATGCATCTGGCACATACACGGCTAGGACATTCGTCGTCACCAACATCTCCAGTCCAGCAGCACTGTCAACAGTCTCCGAGTCGACCATAACCGTGAGTTAAGTAGGCTAGAGTAGCCTACTTACTCCTCCTTTTTGTTTTTAAAATGACAAATTATGTTCTTCCGTCAAGTTTTCTAATAATTATCACTCTGATCGTTGCTAACTTTATTGCGCCGACCCATGCCCAGGCCCAGAATCAGATCCAGGGCCCGCGCCTGATATTTCTTGTAAACCAAGACAGCTTTCTGCCCGGAGATATCCTCGTCGTATACGGCAAGAGCTTTCCAAACGACACTCTAGTCTTCAGGATCTTCGACCCCGCTGACAAGGCCGTCAGAATAGAGTCCGCAAAGGCAGATTCAAGCGGCTCGTTCACCGCGCAGATCTTTGCGTGGCCGCAGCCGTCAAAGAACTTTGTGTTCGGCCGCTACCTCATCGAGGCCGCCTCAACCATAGTTCCCACTTACAAGGAGACCCGAACGGTGTCCTTTTCGGACTCGCATTCAGTCGGGCCGCTTCAATCCCAGCCCGGCATCCTGTCGGTCAAGCTAGACTCGCCTACAGAAATATCGGTTGGCAAGACATTCCGGATATTCGTGCAGGTGACCTTTGATGGGGCGCTCGTAAACGTGGAGGATCCAAACCAGTTGCTATCGTCTTCGCACATCCATTCGGGCAACGACACGATAAACCTCGCCGGCAAGTTTGTCAAGCTCCATGAAGGCATCTATTACGCAGATGTCAGGCTTGACAAGGAGGGCACGTATATTATACATGCTATCGCCTTCTACAGGGGATTTCTCACCCACGACTCCAAGGTGATTTCAAGCGGGAGCAGCATCGGGGAGGTGCAGGAATCTGTCAATTCGCTCAAGGCAGAGCTTGACAAGACGAGTCACGAGCTTAACGCCACGCGAAGCGACTTGACACAGTCGGTGAATGATGCAAGGGCTGCCATAAAGAGCGACATTGAACAGGCAGGAAGCGCTGTGAACGAGCTGAGCCAGGCTTCCGGCCAGATAAACTCCATCATCCTGCCCATCCTGGCCCTCATCTCTGTGATAATCGCCCTTCAGATATCGCTTTTTGCGAGGATAAAAGCCTCATTCAAATAGGTACGATAAGAAAAGCTTGGAAATTTTTCAACGTCTAAATTAAACTCGTTTTTGTCCATTGCAAGTTCAGAAGCAAAAGCCATACATATATGCAAAAAGAAAAGAGGAAAAAGAAAGTGGGAAGCTGTTGTTGATTCCAGTTACTTCAGCTAGTCGCTTGCTCCTGCCATCAGACTGTCGATCAATTCATCTACTTCAGTTGTACTGTGTATCTGGCCGAATGTCTGGATTAACCATACCTTCTGGCCATCTGTGAGATCCTGCCAGTATGATATTGGACCATCATCTACGGTAACAACTGTATGCTGGTCGTCCGCAGTAAGGGTTTGTTCATCATGTGTGGCATGCGTTATTTCGAAGGTGAAGAGATAATCGACCGGATATGCGGCCATTAGGAAGTTGTTATTGTAGTTGTCCTCGTTGCTGTGCTCTGGCAGACTGGATGTGCCATTTTCTGCAAGATAGGTTCTGATAAAGTATGCTAGGTATTCATTGTATGCTGGTCTGTGGCTTGAGCCTTGCTGTGAGGTGTTATTATTTCCATTGTTGTTGTTATTGTTACTATCATTGTCATCTGTCCAACCATTTGAACCTCCACCGACTACATGGGAGAATGTCTTTGTAGAGTATCCGTTGTCGTGTATCATACCAAGCAATTCATCAAGATCATCCATGTCGCTTTCTGAAACATTGTTGGTGGCCACGCCATCATCATCTTTGACTGAAAAGTCCTGCGGGTGCAGCGTCACTACTGCATATCCGTACGATGATATCGAGTCTTCAATGCTTGCCATTATGTCTTGAACTTCTACCTTTTCATGCGGGAAGGTTCCATGGTCGTAGAAGCCTATGGTTTGTGGTAAGTGGTAGATGCCAAAGTCATCTTTGATGTCCGAGCCTGCAAATGCCTTGTAGATCTTGTTGTCAGGACTGTCGGGGTTGCCTGGGTTGTAAATTTGCGGTAGCTCCAAGTTAAACTGCGCGCTAATGACTTTCATGTCCAGGTCTTGAAGTGCTGCAAGTGTGTCTTCATTATATTCATGGTATGGTGGGATAAATGCACCAACGGAACTGACGCCAAAAAGCGAATTTAAGTTTCCGTTTGCACTGACCAAGTCGTTGTGCTGCTCTTCTGCCGACATGTCTGTGTACGAATCGTGGTTCTGACTGTGGTTGACTATCTCAAAGTTGCCGGAGTCAATTCCTCCTTTTACTTCATTTACTATGGCGTCATCTTCTCCGATGTAGTTCGTTATGACTCCGAGGTTGAGCTTTTCATGCTCATCGATGAATTTTTCCATCACGGCCACTTGTACGTTACTTAGCCAGTAATCCTGGACGTCGTCAAGCCTAAATATGACGCAGTTGCACGCTCCAGGTTCGCTGTTGCTGTTGTTTTGTTGCTCTGCATACGCCGACCGCGGGGCAGAAACTAGGATGCCAAGAACTAGCACCAAAGCCGCAGACAGCGCCAAGACGGTTTTGGCGCTTATCTTTCCCTTGATGCCGACTCCTTTTCTCTTCCTACTCCTACTATCGTCGGTCGGCAGGTAAGATGTATACATGTAAAAATTACGGTAGAAATTTCTATATACGAATCACGACCGTTTATTAGCTAATCTTTGTAGGGTTTTAATACACACTAGCCTGTGACATGGCAATTTCGGTCAGTAATCAGCAGATATCGGCCTAGCTGACTCTGTGTGGAAATCTTGAAGCCAAAGAAAATGAAGGATTTAGCGTATTTCTGGCGCAACATTGACGAAAGGCAGCATTAAAAGAGGACCTAAGGACGGCAATAGAAACTTTTGATCAGCTTAAGAGCACGTCTATCCAGATACGCTCCATGTCCCTGCGTAGACTGACGTTAATTTCTTTGTTATTCTCGCTCTAGCTCTCACTCTTTGTCTGCATATGCTTTCCTTCAGCTAATGAAAGGTGAGTGGGCCTGCCCACGTTTCCCGTTGATGTTGCCAGAATAGGCATGATCTGTTGTTGGTATATCATTTCTGTTGTCCCAACGTCGGCTCTTATCGGTTTCCTAGTCGATGTAGAAATCGCTATATTTGTTACAGTAGCAGAGCTAGAAAAGCCTAAATCTATCCTTACTATAGAAAGCCATAAGAGAAGTATGCTTACGCAAAAAGCGTCAGCCTGTGCCATTGCACAGAAATATTATACCATAATTGGCGGCCTAGATGGGAACAAATTGTCAATCGAGTCCTTTTGGCTGAACGTGGACAAGGAGGACTAGGTGTATATGCCCTGCGAGTTTTCTTTGGCCCATTATGAGGAAGTCCTAGAGAAAATAAAAGACAGGGCAGGGACAGCGACCGAACGCATGGACATTGTCTTGGCGCATGATATTGACATATTCCCTGATTACGCCTTGCAGATGGCAAGGCTGGAAAACAAGCACGGCATAAAGGCAACCTACTATGTCTTGCTTCATTCTGAATGGTATAACGCCTTGTCGCCTGAGAATATGGCGGTATGGAAGGAAATAGGCGAGCTGGGCCATGAACTTGCCCTGCATTACGATGGCAACTATGATCTGGACCTTCAGACAATCCACGCTGCCTTTTGTGCGATGCTCAAGACTATGAGCGTAAACATTTCGCAGCATCTCGTGGGGATAACGCCTGACATCCACATTCCGGCAACCCTGCAAGACAGGGCGGCCCTCGTCAAACAGCATAGCTACAAATACATCGCTGATAGTGGCGGATGGTGGAGAAATGGCTGCATATGTACGCACACCGATGAGCGCCTGCTCTTTGTCTGCCACCCTGTATGGTGGATCAAAACCGAAAACCCATTTGACAAGGTCAGGGTCGATGCTTACTCGGTAATTGATAGGGCGAGAAACTTTTGGGTGGAAATGGTAAATGAGCACAGAAAACAAAAACAACAAAAAACAGTTCCCGTCGCAACAAGAAGCGCATAGCTATCTCAGGACGCTGCCACGGCCCAAGCCCTACATTCATCCTACGGCTATAATTGAAAATGCCGTCCTTGGCAAAGACGTGACAATAGCCGCTTATGCCGTGATAGGCAAGGAGGGCTTTGGTTTTGATCCTGAAAGTAACTATACTAAACGCTGGCCCCACATCGGCAATGTCATCATTGGCGAGAATGCAGAAATCGGCGCAAACACCTGCATCGACCGGGGGACCTTGGGCAGCACCATCATTGGCGAGAATACAAAAATCGACAACCTCGTACATGTGGGCCATAACGCGAACATCGGCAAGAACTGCGTCATCGTGGCCGGCTCTGTGATAGGCGGCTCTTCTGTGATAGGCGATGGCGTCTTTATCGGTATGGGCGTAAAAATCCGCGATCATGTGACCATAGGGGACAAAGCTTTCCTCTGCATGGGGGCCGTGGTGACAAAGGATGTATCAGCAGGGACAAAGGTCCGATAGCAACAGCCAAAAACAGTCGTATTATGCGATTGTTTTTGGAAGGGACGGCAACAAGTCTATAGGAAAAGTCCTGGATAGCCTGCTGGCGCAGACGGTCATGCCGGCAAAGATAATGGTAATAGACGATGGCTCGACCGATGGGATGTATCAAACGGTGCTGAAGTATGAGCAGAGATACCCTGAACTGATACGAGTCCAGCAGACGCACAACACGACACGCGACTATACACGGATACCATTGCTCTGGAATATGGGAATCTTGCAAGGCTATGATTACCATGTCATTGTCCCCAGCGATGCGTCCTTTGTTCCCAATTACGCCGAGAGGATACTGCAAGAGTTTGCCAACAATCCTGACCTTGTGATATGCTCCGGTGACTGGGGGCCGATGAACGCCAAGGCCCCGCACGGAGGCGGGCGCTTTGTCAAGCAGTCTTTCTTTTTCAAGCACTATCCTGGCGGCTATCTGCGCATCTTGGGCTATGAAAGCGAGATTCTAGAGAGGGCAATGATGGTAAAGCAGCAGGGAAGTATCAAGATACTGAACGACCTTGAGCTATTCCATCATGACGCGCTGGGCCACAGCCACAACTTTAAGGAGTTTGGTTACGGGATGAGATGTCTTGGCTATTATCCTCCCTACGCAATAGCTAGGATAGGGTGGGACTTTTTGACAAACAAGACGGTGGGCAGAAAAGGAGCGCTGAACATACTGCGCTACTACCTTTTTTTCAAGCCTGCCAAGGCAGGCTATTACTCCAAGTTCCCGGAGGACATACGCAGACAAGTCAGCACGCGCCAAAAAAAGATGATTAAAAAACGACTGAAAAGAATCTTTTGAATAACGCGTTTCCGGACATCCGGGATAGCATATGGTAGCAAGCAATCTGTCCTGAATAAGTTTATACCAATCCAGTTACTCTTAACGAAGGTTGACACTGGGCAATCTTGCAGGTAAAGCGTTAAGAAAGATAGGGGCGATACCACCAAAGTATCAGGCGCCAAAAAGTGACGGTAATGGACGCTTTCTCATCCAGGGCAGCTGGATGTATGTCGATGACAAGGATTCGCTGAACCTCACAAAATACGGAATATATGAGCCGGACTCCACAGCTTTTATCAAAAAACTCGTCAAGCCAGAATTTGAGGTCCAGACATTGGCGCAAATATCGGCTATTTCACGCTGATAATAGGAAAAGAGGCGAGGAAGGTTTACGCATTTGAGCCAGAACCAAGAAATTTTCAGACACTTGTTAAAAACATTGAGGGCAACAACCTGCAGAACAACATCAAGCCGATTCATGCTGCCGTAGCGGAAAAAAGCGGCACTAGCACGTTACACACATGCGACACCAACAGAGGAATGCATCGCCTCTATCAATCACAATGGTGTAATGAAGGAACGGTAGCGGTCAGTACCGTAAGCATCGATGATAGTATTCAGAGTAAAATCGATTTTATCGAGATGGACATTGAAGGTGCAGAGCTGGGAGCGCTAAAGGGGATGAAAAGGCTGCTAGAACAATATCATCCAATGCTCCTCATGGAGCTCCACCCACCAAGCATTATAGAGTATGGTGCAAAGCCAAAAGATGTCTACGACTTTGTGCAGTCGCTTGGTTATCAAATTTCGGTTCCTGATGCTGGCCAGATATCATTTGAAGAGTTGGAAAAGCTAGCAGTGACAAAAGTTGGGACAAATATTCTATGTCAGTGATTGACGAATAAGTCTCTGCGTGTTTTGGCTGTTTTGTTCGCGGTTTAACATAAATATCCAGGATAATTATGAACAAAAATAGCGATTGTACGAAAAAATAGCACATATTGGCAATGTGGCAGGCATCGGCTCGGTATTGGCAAAGTACCAAGGTGGCACGCCTGCCTATTGTTTTGATGAAGGTACATATCGGCAATTTGGCGGTAAATTCATCGACTGGAATGGCGGCAACAAATTCAGCCGCATAGTAACAAAAAAGCGATTTCTGAAGGAACTGAAGAATTATGACGTATGGCATTACCATTACCCTTATCCCGGCTTGAAAGAAACGCTGCAAGAATCAAAAGGTGACAGAAAATATCTCAAGCATTATCATGGTGATGACCTCCGTGGAAAACATGAAGATGATTTCTGCGTGGTATCCACGCCCGATTTGCTGCAATTCGCTCCGAATGGTGTCTGGCTTCCTTCGCCTATAGATCTTCAAGAAATATCAAGCATAAAAGTAACAGAGAATAACGACAAGGTCCGAATAGCCCATTACCCACATTACAAACATTATCAGAGCACAGATTATTACAGTGCTGTATTAGACTCCTTTGGAGATAATGTCGAGGTGGTAAGAATATTTGGCAAGCCTCATCGAGAAGCACTGGAGATAATCGCAACTTGCGATATAGTGATAGGAAAAATTATGCCGCAGATGGGATGGTTCAGTCTTTTTGAGCTTGAAGGTATGGCTTTAGGCAAGCCTGTTACCGCGTATGTTTCAGACGAGCTCTACGAAAAATATCGTCCACCGGTACACCGCGTGACTGCCGAAACATTTGCCGATGACTTGAAAAGTCTCGTGGATGATGCACAAGAGAGAAAAAGGTTAGGTCAGGCAGGAAAGGCGTATGTCGAACAAAATCACGATGCCCGGAAAATTGTAGAAGCCGTTGCCGGATACTACAACAAGGTTTAGCCCATTACCAGGCCTTGACCTTGGTGATAATGCGCTCGCATCTGCTACATGCAAATTCCGTAACCTGTTTATCACGAGAAGTAGTGACAGACTTTTGGACAGATACACCACCACACACACTTAAATTTGGCTTTTTAAACATGGAAGACGGATAGAAAGAGACCGGTAAAAGAGATCAGATTCAGAGAAATGGTGTAACAAAGGCTACCGCGTTTCCCCTACTCCTCCTAACATAGTCATTTTTCTTCAAAATCCATGGTCCACCCACTCCAGACTCATGCCTTGAAATCCTAAAGATTAAAAGTGGCCTGCCACGCTCTCTGCGTGTACGGAAACATGGTGAGCGACAGCCAAATCAAGGAGCTGGTCAAAAAGGCGCGCGAAGGAGCAGGCAAGCGCAACTTTAGCCAGTCTGCCGAATTGACACTTGTACTGAAGGATATCGACGTAAAGAAGGGTTTCAACCTCAACGAGACAGTCGTCCTGCCGCACAAGCCTAGCAGGCAGCCAACAATATGCGTAATTGCCGCCGGCGAGATGGGCATGAGGGCCAAGAAAGCAGGAGTAGAGAGCGTGATGGAGCCAGGTGAACTTGACCGGCTTGGCACCAACAAGCGCGAAGCTCGAAAAATAGTGAGGGCGCACGACTTTTTCCTGTCCGACACAGGCCAAATGGCAGCGGTCGGCCGTTCCCTGGGCCAGTTCCTTGGTCCAAAGGGCAAGATGCCTACACCCCTTCCCTATGGCGCGCCGGTCGAGACAATCGCCACACGCTTTAGGGGCTCGGTTCGCGTCAAGGCCAAGAACCAACTCAACGCATCGACCAAGATAGGCGACGAAAAGCTTTCCGACGACCAACTTGCAGAGAATGCACACGCCATCATTGCAGCAGTCGAGAAAAAGCTGCCGCAGGGTGACAAGAACATCAAAAACGTCATGATCAAGTTCACGATGGGCAAGGGAGCAAAGCTTTCGGCGCTCAAGGCCGCAGAGAAAAAGAAGGAGGAAGAACAATAAGCAATGTCCGCCGCAACAGCGACAACAGCTAAACCCGTAATCCCGCGCAAGAGCTATCCAAAGAAAAAGCGCGTAATGTATCAAGAATTGCAGGAGCTGCCGAAGTCTTACAACGTGATAGCGCTGTCAAAGATGCACAAGGTGCGCGCTTCGCAGCTCATGCTCATCCGCAAAAAGTTCCGAAACGACATCAGGATAAGGATAATCAAGAACAAGGTCGCCCAGCGCGCCTTTGAGGGCGTCAAGGGTGTGGCCGGCATTGAGAGCCTGAGCAAGGAGCTCGAAGGCCAGTGCGCGCTCATGTTCACTAACATCAGCCCGTTCAAGCTCAACCTCGCGTTCTCTCAGAACAAGATCTTCCTCGCAGCCAAGGGAGGCGACATCGCCACAAAAGAGATCGTGATCCCTGCCGGCAACACCGGCATTGCGCCAGGCCCGGTGCTCTCAGAGTTCAAGGTCGCCAACGTGCAGACCAAGATAGATCAGGGCACCATCTGGGTGAACAAGGACACGGTGGTGGCCAAGCCTGGCGACGTGATATCGATGCAACTTGCCTCCCTCATGAGCAAGCTCAACATCAAGCCGATAGAGGCTGGCATCGCCGTCAACTTTGCCATCGCCGAGGGCCTGCTGTTCAAGGAGGCAGACCTGCGCATCAATCTGGCAGAATACAGAGATGAGCTGGTCAGGTCATTCCAGCAGGCACTTGCGCTTGCGACAGAGGTCGGCTATGTGACGCCAGAGACTGTCAAGCCGATGTTGGTCAAGGCGCAACAGCACGCAAGGTCCCTTGCAGCCGAATCTGGCTACCTCACCAAGGACACTGCGGATATCGTCCTACCAAGGGCGCAGTCCAAGGCGCAGGCTGTAGCCAACGAGGCCAAGAAAAAGGGCTATACCGCGCAGTAAAATCCCTCGGGCTTTTTATGCCCGCCAATTTCTTTATCATCTTGCTATTTTTATTGTATGATTTGCACTCTATACAATATATTGCGTGGTTAATGCACAAATTTAGCCAGAATACGCTATTATTAATATCACGCGGGTTGTATGGGTAGCGCGCTCTTGCTACGAGGCGCAAGCGCGGTGTATCTTGACAAAACGGCTTTTACCAACGGTTTTGAGCAGCGTACGCGCAATACTGGCCATGACATCGTACAGGCTTGATGAAGTAGCGATACAGTCCCCATACGAGCCGCCGCCGACGCCGTCGATGGACAGGCTTCTAGACCAACAGGTAAGCATACTCTGCAACGCCGAGGGAATTAGCAGCCATGCCATGACTTCTATCCAGAGGATGTTCCTCACGCACTACCGCTGCTCCGCGTGCAAGCTGCTGCCACTGTACCGGCTGGACCTGTCGCACATCAAAAGGGCACGCTGCGGCAGGTGCGGACAACTGGTCTCCTTTACGACTGCAGGCAAGTACGGCAAGATGCGCAAAAAGCTTGCCGTGATGCTGTGGGAGGTGACGAAGGGAGGAGGAGGTGGAGGAGGAAAAGACATTGTTCGATAGCAGCATCGACGCCTTCTACGCCATCAGGAAAAGCGGCAGCGCAATGGACGTTCAGACAAGCATCGGCTACTTGAAGAACGGGATCAAGCGCTGCAGCGTCCAGGTGTCGTGCGACGGAGACGCCGCCGGCAGCAGTAGTAGTGGCGGCGCCTGTTATAGCATAGTGGCGTACGGACAGGAGGCCGATGCTCTATACCAGGAGGCGATAAAGTATTCGAAAAAGGAGCGACGAGTGATAATAGTTTAGAAAGAGTGTGGGGAGAAAAGAGCGAGAGAGAAAGCAAAAAGAAAAGAAGAAGAGGAGGATAGATTTTTTTTTCTAACCAAAGAGGGAAGACAGACCTTCCAGGGCTTCTTCCTCTTTCTTTTCGTCCTTCTTTTCTTCTTTGGCCGGGGCCGCTCCGCCTGCTGGCGCAGAAGCGCCGCCTGCCGGTGCTGCCGCTGCCACTGCGACTGGTGCAGCCTTTAGTGCCTCTTCAATGTTGACCTCTGAGAGGGCTGCGACGAGGGCTTTTACCCTTACGTCGTCTGGCGTCACGCCTGCAGCCTTGACAACGCTCTTGACATTATCTTCAGTGATATTCTGCTTTAGCTTGTGGAGAAGCAGAGCAGCGTATACGTATTCCATTGCAGAAGTCGTTCCGTTCCGCACCATATTTGAACTTAACGCATGTCGATCTGAATCCCCTAAATGAATTCCTTTGAAACTTCCCGCAAAACGATTTTCTGAGATTTCTATTTCAAAACGCTCGCAAATTTATTCCGGTAAATTTTTGCTAAAAATGGCATATCAATCATAATCTATTCATTTGGCGCCAGATAGCGGTTCCCTGCATAGGGGCTTTACATTCGTTCGGTAATCGTCTTAAAGTAATAGCCTGCATTCTTATTTCGACTAAAGTGGTGCGTATCTCGGATTACAGGAAACTCTAATAGAGCTGGTACCCATTTCATTTAAGTTTCTTGGATCTGCAACTTTGTCGAAAGAATATGTTTGAGCCAAGAAATGTAGCCCTGGCTGTAATAGCCGGCCTCGCAATACTGAGCGCGGCCGCAGTGCCAGGCTTCTTATTGACAACAGGAAATGCCTCTGCACAGGTTCAGCCAGGCAATGAAACAACAACAGACACGCCGCAAGGAAATGAAACATCTTCCTCGACACCAACAATTACCTTGACGCCTTCATCAGGCGCAGCAGGTAGCAACGTCACTATTGCAGGAAGTGGATTCTCGCCCTCTCAGACCTTCAACTTCACATTTGATGGAGGGTACATTCTGACCGGCAACATGGTTCAATTTGCGACGGGTGAGTTCAACACGACCGCACTCGTACCCGAGAACGCGACAAGCGGTGATCATGAGGTCAAGGCAGCAGGTAGCAGCGGAGAGAATTCAACTGCCACATTTACTGTAGGAGAGAACAATACAACTTCTGGTGCGGCTGGCAATGTCACATCAACTGGAAACGAAACCTCGATGACATCTCCGTCCGGAAATGAGACTTCGGTTGGGCCGGACAGCAATTCTACATCTATAGCGCCTCCTTCTGTCAACAATACCGCGACACCAATTCAGCCAGAATCCTAGTCGATGGGAACTGCCTCCAAAAGGCAGTACGTTCCATTATTTTTTCGCACACTAGAGTTAACACGAAATATCCATAATATATTCATGAGAAGGAAAATAAACAAATATGCAGCGATTCTTGATCTACCATTGTGTATTGATGGCAAATGATAGTTGAGAAGGATCGATTGAAGCAGGCTGTCCTGATGGCACTGGCCGATAAAGAGATTGTAAAGATCCTTGATTATGCTACACTGCGACCGAGATCCGTAAACGACGTTATCCGGGAGTTAGGCATCTCCCATAGCACCGCGTACCGTAAAATCAAATGGATGCTAGAAGAAGGCCTGCTCCTCACGGAAAAGATAGAAGTGACGCCCGATGGGAAAAAGTTCAGCCTCTTTCGGAGCACCCTAAAGTCAATAAACGCGAGGTACGAGCACGGGAAACTGGCCGTGGAAATCGAGTACAATGTCAACGTGCTAGAGAAAACCGCCGAGAGGCTTTTCTCCCTTTAGCCCTCTTGCATGCTGTCCGCCATTTTTTTGCCGCTTTTTCTGGAAAGGTAAAACCTCGTCCACAGCATGGCGCTGAACAGTCCCATGGCTAGAACGTGGATGTACAGCCCGGCGTTGTGGTAAGGCAAAAGCATCGTATACTGTTCGTGGAGGAGATCCACTATCTCGCCGGCTATCCATATGACGATGAACAGAGACAGCTGGAACTGGAAGCTTCTGACGCTCCTTGATTTCACCGCCAGCCACGCAAAAATCCCGAGGGCAACGACCAGCAGAACAAGAGTGAGGCCGCCCGTAGAAAGCGATATGCCTGCATCTGTCATCATAACCTGGCCGCCTCTTTTTTGCGTGATATGCCAAGGTACGTTATGCCAAATGCGATCAGAGCGACAATCGAGGCTGGCTCGAACACTCCGTCTGCCATCGACTCTAGCCCCTGCATCCTTACAATGTGGTAGATTCCGTGTGTTGCCACAAAGGCTGTCAACGCTACCGCTAGTATCCTCGTGTTCCCCTTCAGTCTCAGGCTCAGATAGGCCGGGATGACGGCCGCAAAGAAGATCAGCACCGCACTGACAAGGTCAAGCCAGCTTTCAATCGCCACTTTCTGCCGCATTGTTTTGCATCGGTGCGTGTTATAATGTTTGTAGTAGATTTCACAAGTGGCACTCAGTCGTGGGAATTGTGTACCTGATATAAGTACTGCAACCGCAAACCTGTTTGCACATGAATGCAAGAAAGGCGGCCGTTACACTCTTTATGGCTGCGATTCTTGGCGCTACACTAATACTTTCTATCGAGGCGCAGCGTGCGTCAGCAGCGAACGACAATGACGACAGTAGCAGCAACAGCATGGCGACAGCAGGGAAAGTCCAGACGCTGAAGGGCAAGATAGCAAGCGTCCAGATGGGAGCCGGCGGGCAGCCAGAATGGATCCAGTCAGGCATATGGGTCCTCAGGGTCTTCTCTTCCGATCCGCAGCACCCATCGGTCCAGCTCGTGGCAAAGTTTGACATGATCAAGCCGGACGGGACTGCCGCGCATTCGCACAGCATATACAATTTCAATGCAACAGAGATGTCACAAGAAGGAAACTCTGCTACAAAGGTGCTCAAGGGCACGGCGACCGTAACTATGAAAGAAGGCCCGGTTACAGGCGTGCAGCTGACCATAAAGGTGTTCAACAACGCGGTGATGGGGATGTGGATAGGCCCTGACAAGGTGGCTTCGCACTTTGGGACAGGCCCAGTTTACGGCACGCTTTCCACCAGTTCCAAGGCGGCTATGAAAAGCATGGATGGCACCGGCAACTCCACGGCGTCTAATCATACCAGTGCCATCAAGATGAGTGCGCAGGAGGTGAGCGAGACCTACCGGTGGTCGTCAACAAGCGACGGGACGATAAATCCCACACTAAAGATGACTGCCAACGCGGACAACACTGTGCAGATAGCAAACCCGACTGACGCCAAGCACGAGCTGGTAATAGAATCCAACGGCAAGGAACTTGCATCCAGCGGAGACATTGCGCCAAACGGCTCTGGGCAGCTTTCGTTCAAGCCTGCAACGGCTGGCACGTTTGAATACCACTGCGAGTACCATCCGGACACGATGAAGGGGACAATCGAGGTAGCATCAGCAGGCACCTCGTAATACCTTTCTTCTTCTTCTTCTTTTTTTAGAATGTGCAGTACCGGAGCGGCTCTTGGGCTCGCTCTCTTTTTCTTATTTGTTTCAAAAGAAAGCCTGCTTGCGTTGGCATGAACAATGTGTACATGATATGATATAGTGGACTGGGTGGGATTCGAACCCACGACCACCTACGTGTCCTCTGCCTGTATGACATACACACAGACATGCAAGGCAGGTATTCTACCGGACTAAACTACCAGCCCACAGACTTAACGCTGAAAAAATGATAATTTAAGTGTATTATTCTAATCCTTGCAGGTGGCCTTCTGCCTTCATCTTTTCGGCGTGAGCCGAGATGTAGCGCCAGATGATATCTGCTCTTTCAGACTGGAAATCCCAGGGCGCGACCAGGACAAGGTCGTTGTCGCGGATCCACATCCTACGCTTTATCTTGCCTCTTATGCGGCACGTGCGCACCTTGCCATCGGTACATTTAACAATGATGTTGTCGCCGCCGACCAGCTTTATCACGCGGCCTAGTAACTCGCCCTGCTGCGGCATGACCATTTCCTTCAGCTCTGATTCAGAAAGTACCTTTTTCTTGCCTATTTGTGGTCCCGACATTATTCCGAAAGATGGGGTTAAAAGTGTACTGCTCTAGCCTGCTCAACGCTTTTCATCCATTCCCGACCATATCCTGTGGATTTCTCAGGCCTTGCTCCGCGAGCCTGAGGTCCGCCGCGTGCGTTCCATACGTTATCTCAGGTTGCCACTGCAAATAATGATTTTTTTTGCACACAGGGTAGCGACGATTAAATAACGCTCCCAGTTTTGAAACAAACGGGCCGTTAGCTCAGCTTGGTGGAGCGTTCGACTGATAATCGAAAGGTCGAGGGTTCAAATCCCTTACGGCCCACCTAACTCTTCTCAAACAGCTACCAGACTTGCGGGTGCCCTTGGCATTATCCAGTGTACCGTGAGAAGCTCTTGATCACTTTCTCCAGAGATTCTGGGCTGCTGCTGTTGTTGTCAGGAAGTGAAGGATAAATGATTGGGTCAGTTACGCCAAGCCGGATGTACTCTGAGATCCTTTTGACGCACTCTTCAGCATTGCCATGAATGATTAGCCTGTCTGCCATCTCAGCGGGAACAAACCGCCACGCTTCACTTGAGCTAGTGTTCAGAGCCGCGTCTATTTTTGCCACCTCATTGGCAAAACCCATCCTCATGAAGCTATCATGATACGGAGGTATCGCACAGAACCTTGCTACTGCACGCCTTGCATCAAGTATCGATTCCTTCTCTGACACTACTGTAACAAAATGACAGGCAATCCTGAATTGATCCGCACGCCCTTTTCTAGTTACTGAGCGAATGGTGCGAACGGCACGATCGGTGTAATCTAGTGTTGGTAGCATCAAGACTACTCCATCAGCAACCTCCGCGACAGTCTTTACCATCCCTAGTCCCATGGCCGCGCCGTAGAGCGGAATGGAATACCTTGGAGTGAATCCGAGCTGGAAGTCTTGGATCTTGAAGAGAGAGCCTTGAAAAGAGGTTTTGGCACCAGAGAGGATACCGCGAAGCAACTGGAGCGTTTCGCGAAGTCTTGCCACTCTGTCTCCTGCGCTTGAACCCGAATCCTTCATCGGAGAGGAACCTGCACCAACGCCTAGAAGGAAGCGCCCTTGCGAGAGGTTTGACACGGTCGCCGCGCCCATCGCAAGCAGCGTAGGCAGACGCAGGCTCGCGTTTACAACTCCCGTGCAGATCCTTATCCTGTTTGTGACTTGCGAGAGAGCAGAGGCAAAGGCTACCGTGTCAACGTCGTTGACCTCGACAAGCCAGACACTCTGAAACCCTGCTTCCTCGGCAGCTCTGACCGGCTTTATAAAGAACCGAGGATCGTCAAGACACCTGATGGCTATTCCCAGATTCGGTAGCTGCATACAATGTTGTAATGCAATCTAAAAATAGATAAAGAATCCTGAGCCAACAACAACAAGAAAAGTCCTGCATATGTTCACCAACGCCTATGCCTACGATAAATTCATGGGTCGGTGGAGTCGCCTGATTGCGCCACGCCTGGCAGAATTTGCAGGGATTCCTGATAGCGGCGGCAAGATCCTTGATGCTGGTTGTGGCATAGGCGTCCTAGCTTTTGCCATCGCTGAATCTAGACCTCTCTGCCATGTAGTGGGCATCGACACTTCCCAAGAGTATATCAGCTACGCCAAATCCCGCAACAATTACTCCGACAGGGTTCACTTTGAAATTGGTAACGTACAAAACCTTGCCTTTCCTGACGCAGCATTTGATGATAGCCTATCTCTGCTTGCGCTCAACTTCGTCCCAAATGCACCTAGGGCACTCTCTGAAATGAAGAGGGTAACAAAACCCGGAGGGCGAATTGCCGCGGCGGTGTGGGATTATGGCGACGGTATGGAGATGTTACGAGTGTTTTGGGATGCCGCGGTGGCTGTGGACGCAAACGCTAGCAGGCTTCATGAGAAGCATATGCCACTGTGCCGCACAGGCGAGCTCTCCGACCTGTGGAGGTCTGCTGCACTTGATGATATCCACGAACAGCCACTGGAAGTTGAGATGAATTTCAAATCTTTTCAGGACTATTGGGAGCCCTTCCTGACGGGTCAAGGCCCGGCCGGCGCATACGTGAAACGTGTCGGCCGCGACCGCCTATCAATCCTGCGTGAGGAAGTAAAAAGACAATTGAGACTTCAAGATGAGGCAGCCCCGTTTATCCTTCGCGGCCGAGTTTGGGCTGTACGCGGTTCCGTCCATGAGTCAAGATAACATGAGATACTGTATCACCGAACAGCACGAAAAGTAATTTTCGAGCGGTTTTTCAAATCCAAAGGTCAAGCCAGCTTTCATTTGTCACTTTTTGCCTGGTCTTTCTCTCTTGCCTGTTTTCTGCATAATGCTCTATTATATTTTGTAGCGTTGATACCAAGAGTGGCATTCAGCAGTGGGAATCGTGTCCTGTCTATAAAAGTGGTAAAACTAGATAATTTGACTTGCATATGAACGCAACAAAAAAGACCAAGACTGTTGTTCCGATAGTTATCGCAGTGGCAGTCCTAGGCGCTGCAATAGCCGTATTGTCTTCTTCTGCTGCTGGAACACAGCAGAATAATGTATCAGCAACAACAGCAGCATCACCCGCAACCGGTGGCAGCCCATCAAGCTATACCACGACTTCCGCTGCTGCTACTACCTCTCCTATAAAACTGAGTGCAAAGGAAGTAGATGAAACCTACCGGTGGTTAACAAGCGATGGCGGAAACAACCCGACGCTCAAAATGACTGCCAACGCGGACAACACTGTGCAGATAGCAAACCCGACTGACGCCAAGCACGAGCTGGTAATAGAATCCAACGGCAAGGAACTTGCATCCAGCGGAGACATTGCGCCAAACGGCTCTGGGCAGCTTTCGTTCAAGCCTGCAACGGCTGGCACGTTTGAATACCACTGCGAGTACCATCCGGACACGATGAAGGGGACAATCGAGGTAGCATCAGCAGGCACCTCGTAATACCTTTCTTCTTCTTTTTCCCTCAAAAAACACCTGCAGATGCTCCTGACGGGTCAAGGCCCGACATGCTCGTATGTGAAGCATGTTGTCTCTAAACAGTACGAAAATTACTCATCATGCGATTCTCCGCCCCCCCCAAAAGATCAAGCCAAAATGTCAGCGTCGTTTAGTAAACACTAAAAATTACCGGCAAAATCTCCTATTTTGGGTATTCTTTTATAATTCAACCTTGCCATATGGCACATGTCCTGCACATTAGATGATCTTAGATCGGCCGCTGGCGGCAGTACCTTGGGCGTAAACCTGATACCCTTTTCCACTCTACGCAGCGATGCAGCTAACGCTGCTGCGGAGGTGACGCGCAGAAAGAGCGAGGCCGAAATCGATACAAATACGCTGAAAAACCAAAAGGAGAGCAAACTGTACGACATAAAGCAGCTCAAGGAAAAGATTGCAAACGAAGAAAGAGTAGAAGAAACCTTGCGCCGCAAAGACAACATCGATGAATGGAAAAAGGAGATTGAAGAGAGTAACGACCGAATCAGCGAGATCAACGAAAAAATGACGAAGGGATTGGAAGCGCTTGACCGGCTTGCAGAGGCCCGCGCCAAATTGCGGGAATATTTCGACGAAGCCAAGAGCCAACTGTCTGATCTGAGGTCAAATCCTGAACGTGCATTAGGAAGCAGCCCCTCAGACGAAGACAAGAAGAAATTAGAAGAGTACATTAGGGTCATCTTGGGCGAGATTGAAGATGAAGAAAAGGGTCACAGGCAGGCCGAGGACGAGCTCCAGACATCTAGAAACAAGATCAAAGAAATACTTGCCAAAACTGAATAGGAAAGAAATCCAAGAGCCGTTGAAGAAAATGATGCCTGTGAAAGCGGGCAACTATTCTCTCTCTCTACACGTTCTTCTGCAATTGACCCCCGAACATTTTTCCTTGTAGCAATAAATCCGGGCTGCGCAAAGTAACGTCGTGAGCGTTGATCTTACCTCTGTCGCGGCATCGGTAGGCGTAGGCGGCGTCGCGGGCTTTGTCATTGGCTATGCGATAAAAAAAATCCTGAAAATAGTGATGGTGATAATCGGGCTGTTTCTGGCTGCGCTTGCGTATCTGGCCAGCCAGGGTGTGATCTCTGTAAACTGGGACAAGATAGGTTCGGCCTCCACTTCAACCCTCGTGGGGATACAGAATGCGACGATAGGCGCGACGCCCGGCGCCGCGGACCAAGTGATGATGGCGCTTGCAAACATCGGCATTCCCCTCACAGGCAGTTTTGCGGCCGCGTTTGCGCTTGGGTTTATGAAGGGCTAAGCTATAGAAGAATCTCCGATATTGCTTAAATCCTAGAGCCGCAGTTGAGAGACGTTGCTCCAGCCGCTGCTGATGCAGGCCGAAGCGTTGATAGCCGCACTCGCCCTCGTCTTTGGGCTCTTGATCCTGTGGGTACTGGTCTCGATACCTGTGTGGATTGCGGCAAAAGTGGTGACTGTCGGAAAAGCCCGCTTTACGCGAGCGATGCTGGTGACTGCTGCCGGCCCCATAGTCTATGCCATTGTGTTCTTTCTCTCTAGCGCTATCCTGCACATGACGCTTGGAGAAAAGATATTCATAACTACTGTAGCTTTCATCCTTGCGTTCATTGCCTGGATAGGCGTCTTCAAGCTGGGCTTTGACACAGGGTGGCTGCGCGCGCTAGGAATTGCCATCCTTGCGACCATAGTGTTTGCCGTGATAGGCACGATAATCACGATAGGCTTGCAGGCGCTGATACCTCAGGCCCCGCCGATAACGCCGTTCCCTACGTTCTAGCCGTCACGAGGGCGTACTGGCGCTCGGCCCAGTCTATCATGCCCTGCAGGTCCTTTGCCGCATAGTCGGCGTTTTCGCCGGCTACAGCTTCTGCCTCTGGGGCATAGGCGGCAAGGCGCAATTCGCCCTTGAGCCGGCCCCTCATGCCCTTTATGGTAGATGTGATGAAGCGCAGCGGGCCCTCGCCGGAGGAAAACACACACATCATCATCAATCCGTGCTTGTTTCCCCACGCTTTGTTCACGTAGCGCTGCAGGTCGATGTCGAAAAACGGGTCGATGTCCTGCTCGACGCTTCCGACGTAGCGCGAATCCCATCCAAGTATCTGAAACACGACGGCCGCGCTTCTGGCAAGGTGCGCCCTGTCATCGGTGCCTGCAATGCAGAGCACGTGGGCGTTCATCTTGGGTTCAGCAGGATGCGCGTTGAACTTGACTAAATCAACGAGCTCGCCCATCATGGAGGCAAGGTGCGCGCGCTCTGTCTTGCCAAGCCTGCCCCTGCTGTACAGTTCACCCACCGTGTTTGCAGCGGGCAGGATGACGTCTGTTATCATCTTTACCTGGTCTATGTTGGAGTTGAGCACGCTTATCAAGAGCCTGCGGGCCTGCTCTTCCTCGCCGGCAAGCGCAAAGTCGATGAGCCTCTGTTGCACCTGCACATAGTTGACGGGAAACTCGATGTCCGAGATGCCGGTTTCCAGAAACCACACGTTGACGGTGCCGGCCTTTTTCTTTTTCACGAGGCCCATCGTGTGCATGATGTCGAGGTATTTCGTGATCGTCATGCGGTTTATGCCCGTCTTGTCGGCAAGCTCGACTCCTGAAAGGCCGGTGCCGGCGTTCTCTAGCACGTCGACTATTTTGCGCTTGACTTCGTCGAGCGTGTAGCGCCGGTACATTGACATGTACCAACAGCCCTACCGGAAGATAAAAACCCTTACCGATGTTGCTGCTTCTTCCTTGGCATCTTTCTGGAGTTCGAAATCAGGTCGGTGAGCGCGTTGAACGCCTTTCCTACCTGGTCCATCCGCACGAGCATGATGGTGTCCGTGTAGCAGCTGACTGTGTCTTCAATGTTGATGTGCCTGCGCGCAAGCTGGTTGTAGAACGCAATGGCGCACCCCGGCGTCTTTATAATCTCCTCCGGGCTGTGCACGATGATTGCCGCAAGGTCGTCTTCCACCTCCAGCACGTCGTCGTGCGCAAACATGGCCTTGACGCCGTCGAGTAGCACGTCGTCAAACACTAGTGTGATGGACATGATGCTCTCTGACACGCTGATAAAGTTGTCAACGTTCTGCGTAAGCGACTTGGCGACCTTTTCAATCGTCCTTTTGCTCTTTGCTGCTGATACTTTTGCGACATCAGTCTTGACGCTGACCGTGCTTCCTGCAAGGATGGCCGCAATCGGGCGCTCTGGTACGTCATAGTCGCGCCTGGAGCGTTTTAGCGCCGTCACTATGCTTTCGACGCTGGTGTTCTTGCCGCCGAGCATTTGGTCTATCTGCGGCTTGACAATCCTTGCCAGCGCGCTAATGTTGCAGTAATCGCGCTGCAGCGAATCCTGGAAAGAGAGGTCGTTGTTGACGACTTCCTTTACCGCGTTTGTAATGGATTTCTCGTTGACCGACATCGGTCACTATCACCCTGATTTAGGTCAATCTTGACCAAAAAATATAAATGTAATGTTTGAAACGAAATGCACGTTCATGACAAACAAAGTGGTCCTGGCCTATTCTGGCGGCCTCGACACGTCCGTCTGCATCAGGTACCTGCAGACCCTGCACAAGATGGACGTTATCACTGTAACGGTAGATTGCGGCCAGGACGACGATTTTGCAGAGATTGAAAGGCGTGCAAAGGCGATAGGCGCCATAAAGCACGTCTACATAGACGCCAAGGACGAGTTTGCCAGAGATTACGTCATCCCAAGCATCAAGGCAAACGGCCTGTACCAGGGCAAGTATCCATTGGCAACGGCGCTTGCACGCCCGCTCATCGCGGCCAAGACGGTGGAAGTCGCGACAAAAGAAAACGCGGTTGCAATAGCGCACGGCTGCACCGGCAAAGGCAATGATCAAATCCGCTTTGACGTCACCATGCGGGCTCTCAGGCCCGACCTGAAGATAATCGCCCCCATCCGCGACATGAACCTCACGAGAGACGTCGAGATAAAGTACGCCAAGGAACAGAACATCCAGATAAGCACCGCGGCAAAAAAATACAGCATTGACCTCAACCTCTGGGGCCGCGCCGTGGAAGGTGGTAACATTGAGGACGCCGATTTCGAGCCTCCGGAAGAGGCGTTCCAATTCATCAATTTCAAAAACGACAAGGCCGGCTACGTCGACATCGAGTTCGACCAGGGCGTGCCTGTTGCTGTAGACGGCAAGCGCATGCCGCTTACCGACCTGATACAGTACGTCAACGACAAGGCCGGCGCGCACGGCGTCGGGATCGTTGATCACGTCGAGGACCGCGTCGTGGGAATAAAGTCGCGTGAAGTGTACGAGGCGCCGGCAGCAGTGACCATAATCGAGGCCCACCGCGACCTCGAAAAGATGGTGCTGACCAAGCACGAGCTTGCCTTCAAGCGCTCGGTGGACGATCAGTGGAGCTGGCTTGCGTACGCCGGCCTGTGGCAGGACCCGCTGCGCACGGACCTGGATAGGTTTATAGACGCGACTCAGGCCCGCGTCAGCGGAAAAGTGCGGGTAAAGCTCCAGCGCGGATCAATCCGCGTGGTCGGAAGGCAGTCACGCTACTCCCTATACAAAAACGACCTGGCGACGTATGCGGCCGGGTCGACCTTTGACCAGTCACTGGCAAAGGGCTTTGTCGAGCTATGGGGGCTGCAGTCGATAATAGCAAACTCGGTTGCAGAGACGGCCGGCAAGAAACAGCAGCAACAATAAGAAAAAGTAGTAGGAGAGAAAAATAGAAAATGAAAAAAGAATGCCAAGAATGTGGAGCCGACATCAACATCCCGGAAGACGCAGTGGTGGGAGAGATAGTGACCTGCCCCGACTGCGGAGGCGACTTTGAAATCGCCACCAAGGCGGCGGACAAGGTAGAGTTGAAGCCGGCAGAAACAGTAGGCGAAGATTGGGGACAGTAGTCGGTAATGGTCGAGGTCTGCATAATCTACGACAAGGTGCGCTTTGAGGAAAAGGCGCTCTACGACAAGGCTCTTGAGAAAGGCTTGAAGGCGCAGATGGTAGATGGGAAAAACATTACCGTCGGCACCGAAAGCAAAAAGGGCGACCTTGCACTCGGCGACGTAGTGATGCAGAGAAGCGTGAGCCATTACCGGGGCCTCTACCTCACCGCCTGCCTTGAATTTCTTGATTATCCTGTTATTAACAAGTTCCAGACGGCAGAGAGGTGCGGAAACAAGCTGGTCACGTCCCTTGTTCTGGCCAAGAACAACATCCCTACGCCAAAGACCCAGATGGCGTTTTCAGCCGAGTCTGCAATCGAAGTCATACGCAAGACCGGCCTGCCGCTTGTCCTAAAGCCGATAGTGGGCTCGTGGGGCAGGGGCGTCTTTCCTCTGCGCGACGACGAGACTGCAAGCATGATAGTCGAGATGAGGGAGGAAAACGACAGCCCGCTTGCAAGGATATACTACGTGCAGGAAATGATAGACAGGCCGCCACGCGACATACGGTGCATTGTAGTAGGCGACAGGGTCGTGACGGCAATATACCGCTATTCCGCAGAAAACGAGTGGCGCACAAACGTCGCCCGTGGAGGCAAGGCAGAGCTAGCGCCAATAACAAAAGAGCTTGAAGACTTGGCGCTGCGCGCGGCAAAGGCGGTAGGCGGCGGAATCGTGGGCGTCGATTTGATGGAAGACAAGGGCCGCGGGCTTGTGGTTCACGAGGTGAACAACACCGTGGAATTCCGAGGAGCGGCGAGCGTCTCTACGAACGACATTCCCGACGCAATGATCGACTACGCCGTGAGCCTTGTGAAGAAGTAAGTGACCAATTTCGGTCACTATTGACCCTTATTAGGTCAAATATGTCCAAAAAATATAAATGAGGATTTTTAAGGCAGAACCATCATAACAATGCATCTCGTGAACATGATGATGGAGGACATTTTGCAATGAAGGTTGGAGTTGTAGGCGCATCAGGCTACGTCGGTGGCGAGCTTCTCAGGCTACTCGTGACGCACCCCAAGGCTGAAGTCACCATGGTTACATCGCGCCAAAAGGCAGGCGAGTACGTGCAGAGGGTGCACCCTAGCTTGAAGGGCTTTATCGACCTCACCTTCTCGCCGATGGACATGGAAAAGCTGGCCAACAACTGCGACATGGTGTTCACGTCGGTGCCGCACGGAAAAGCCAACAAGATAGTAAAAGACCTGTACGACAGGGGAGTAAAGATAATCGACCTTTCGGCAGACTTTCGCTTAAAGAACCCCAAGGATTACATAAAGTGGTACGGCTGGGAGCACCCGTTCCCTGATATGCTGTCCAAGTCGGTCTACGGCGTGCCGGAATTGCACCGCGAGGAGATAAAGAAGGCGCAGCTGGTGTCATGCCCGGGCTGCATGGCAGTGACATCTTTGCTGGCGCTAAAGCCTCTGATCGAGAACAACCTCATCGACACCGAGCACGTGGTGGTAGACAGCAAGATAGGCTCATCGGGCGCCGGACAAAAGGCAAACGCCGGCACGCACCATGCCATGCGCTACGGAGTAGTCAGGCCGTACAAGCCTGCCAAGCACCGGCACACCGGCGAGATAGAGCAAGAGCTGTCGATGATAGCAAAGAAGCAGATCAAGGTCAGCATGAGCCCGCACGCAGTCAACATCGTCCGTGGCATCCTGACCACCAACCATACGTTCCTCAAGCGCAAGGTGGAAGAGCTGGAGCTGTGGAAGATGTATCGCAACTCGTACAAGGGCGAGCCGTTTGTCCGGCTCATCCGCGACAAAAAGGGCCTATACAAGTTCCCCGACCCCAAGTTCGTTGTCGGCTCGAACTTTTGCGACGTCGGCTTTGACATTGACGAGGACAACCAGAGGATTGTTGCGCTCTCGGCGTCTGATAATCTCATGAAGGGCGCGGCTGGCTCCGCAGTGCAGGTCATGAACGTGATGTTTGGCTATGATGAGACTGAGGGCCTGAGGTACACCCCTCTGACTCCGGTATGATAGTCATAAAGATAGGGGGAAGCGTAGTCGACGGTCTGCACCCGTCAACGCTTGCCGACATCAAGGCGATAGCAGAGAAAGAAAAGCTAGTATTCGTCCACGGAGGTGGCAAGGAGGTGACTGCGACGGCGACCAAGCTGGGCAAGGAGCAGAAATTCATCGTCTCGCCCGGCGGCGTGCGCAGCAGGTACACTGACAAAGAGACTGCCGACATTTACACGATGGTCATGTCTGGCAAAATAAACAAGGCCATTGTCGGCATGTTGCTGCGCCAGGGAATAAAGGCAGTTGGCGTAGCCGGAGTCGACGGGGGCATACTGAAGGCAGAGCGCAAGAAAAAGCTGATGGTGATAAACGAGAAAGGGAGGAAGATGGTGATAGACGGCGGATACACCGGCAAGATAAACGACGTCGACCCTTCACTCGTAAACACTCTTGTAAACAATGGCTACGTGCCGGTGGTGTCTCCTATTGCACTCTCTGAAGAATTTGATTTTCTCAATGTGGACGGCGACAGGGCTGCCGCATACGTGGCCGGCGGAATAAAGGCCGACAAGGTAATATTCATAACAAACGTCAATGGCCTGATGCTCAACGAAAAACTCGTCACTGGCTTGACTCTGGAGCAGGCAAAAGCGACCCTGCCAAAGATAGGCTTTGGCATGGAAAAGAAGGTGCTTGCCTGCACGGAGGCGCTAGAGATGGGAGTAAAGGAAGCCATAATTGCGTCCGGACAGGTCGACAACCCTGTGTCGTCAGCTATCGCGCACAACAACTGCACGGTGATAACCCCAAAATGAACGGCGAGGACAACTACCTAGGCACGCTGTACCAGAGGTTCCCCGTAAATGTCGCAAGGGGCAAGGAAGCCCGGGTTTGGGACGTAAACGGCAAGGAATACATCGACTGCATGGGAGGATACGGCGTCGCGCTCGTAGGCCACTGCAACGACCGCGTCGTTGAAGCCATTAAAAAGCAAGCAGAGACCCTGATAACCGCGCACATGTCAGTCTATAACGAGACGCGCCTTGAATTCATGAAGAAAATGGCGCAAGTGGCGCCGCCGGGATTGACCAAGATGTTCTTTACAAACTCGGGTGCCGAGTCTGTGGAAGCGGCGCTAAAGTTTGCAAGGAAATTCACCGGCAAGCCCGGCGTTATTGCAATGAGCGGCGCCTACCACGGCAAGACGTTTGGCGCGCTTTCTGTCACATACAACGAGAAATACCGCAAGGCGTTCATGCCGCTCCTTGAGGGGGTAAAGTTCGTCCCGTACGGAGAGCCGGCGAAACTTGAAGAGGCCATAGACGACTCTATCGGCGCGGTGATACTGGAGCCGATACAAGGTGAGACCGGTATCATAGTGCCGCCTGACGACCTCATACCCAAGATCCGCGACATATGCAACCGCAGAAACCTCGTGCTGATATTTGACGAAATACAGGCAGGACTTGGCAGGACAGGCAAGATGTGGGCAGGGCAGAACTGGAACACGACGCCGGACATCATGTGCCTTGCAAAGGGCATCGCCGGCGGAGTCCCGATGGGTCTCGTACTGACTAAACCGGAGATAATGGACGCTATGAAGCTGGGCGAGCACTCATCTACCTTTGGCGCAAGCCCTCTAGCCTGCGCGGCGGCTTCTGCGACACTAGAGGCGCTGACCACTGACGGGCTAGTGGACAATGCCGCCAAGACTGGCAAGGTGTTCAAGGAAAAGCTGCTGGCCCTTAAGGAGCGCCACAAAATAATCCGAGAGGTTCGCGGCCTTGGAATGATGCTTGGAGTCGAGCTCCGCTTTGAGGTAAAAGATGTGCTCTTTGACGGAATCAGCAACGGACTGCTTATACTGTACTCGGGAAGAAACATCTTGCGCCTGCTTCCGCCACTTGTGATGAACGAAGCGACGGTTTCCCGCGCAGTTGAAATAATGGATGCGGTACTTACAAGGGAGGAACAGAGAAGAAATGTCAATTAGCAACATGGACGAGACAGACGAAAAGATAATCCGCATCCTGCAGACCGATTCGAGAAAGGCATTCGTGGACATTGCAAACGAGATCGGTCTGTCCGAGTCGGCCGTGAGAAGGCGCGTTAAGAACCTCACGGACAGCGGCATAGTAAAGCGCTTTACGATAGAACTAGGCGCGTCGGACAAGACGAGTGCAATAACGCTCATCTCGGTAAGTTCTACCGCCGACACCTCGGCAGTCTCGCAGAGGTTGATGAAGCTTGCCGGCGTCGAAGTGGTCTACGAGATAACAGGTCAATATGACATTGCCGCCATAATCGCTGCACCTGCAATCGTCGAGATAAACAAGTGCATCGACGACATACGCAAGATAGAGGGCGTGTCCGACACGAACACCGTCATAATACTAAAGACGATGCGCTAACCTAGCGTAGATCCGCCCTAGGGTAGGGCACATCCTTGTTGTTTTGCTATTGATAGATATATTGCATGTTCGGCCCTATTAAGCCCGCTATAACCCGTACTTTACTCCATCTTTTCCTTTTGACTTTCTCTTATCACGAGAATCAGCGCAATATATCTCGGTGACGATTGCATGAAAGTAGAAACACCTAGCAGCAGCATATGGTCCAACAGGTTCATAGCATCGGCGATAATTCAGGGCGCGGCAATCACCCTGCTTACCGCGTCGTTTATTGGAGTGCAGTTTCTCTTTTCGTCCAACAGCATCAACATCATACAGATCCTCTCGCTGTCATTTGAAGGGCCGGCCAAGTGGATATTTCTCGGCTACCTATTCTACATGATACTTATTGTCGCAATAGCGACCACGGCGATATTCTACAGCCACCTGGAGGTCAGCCTGCAAAAGAGGATTCATGGAGTCAGGTCTGCACTTGCGTGGGCCAACCTTGTAGGAATGAACGTCGGAGGCGCCGCAGTGACGTTGATGATGGTGTATGCGGGGCTCGCCGGCTCCGGCGTGCTTGGCGTGATTGCCGGCGATGGTGGAGCAGCTGGCCTAAAGGCGAATCCTGCAATAATGGAGCAGTTCATCACTCCCATTGCAGCGTTTGCAGGGTTGTTGATAATAGGAGTAGTCGCAGGCGGGCTGGCATACATTACGACTTATTTTCAGAAAAAGCCGCCTGCATCGCACGGCAACAACAGCATCGACATGGAAAAAATCGGGAGCATCTGATCTCCCCCCCCTCTCTATTTTTTTAGCCCTGTTGTTTAAAGCAGTTCATATATTACCTATTGCAAGATCAATCCGTATGTCCAACAGACCGCACGCCGACCCGGACACTCAAAAGCACAGGGAAAAGTGTAACTTGCTTCTTGCAATCTCGCCTCGCATACGCTATGCTGGCGTTATGAACAAGTTTGGAAGGACGCTTGCCGGCGGCCTGCGCAAAGGAGTCGTCCCGCTCTTAAAGCCTGACGAGGCACGCAACGAGTATTTCATAGAAGCTACGCGCGAGCAGCTGAGGAAAAGCTTCGAGCGGTCGATAGGCAAAACAGAATACACCCTGACCGAGAACGAAAAGGTAAAGATATTGACTCTGACAAACGAGGACAACTTTTACTACATCACTATGGACAAGGAAACGCCGGCTGCCGAAGTAGCCAAGATAATCGAGTCAGCCAAAAAGCTGGCCAGGTAGTTCTCCGCTGGCAGGCAACATACGCCCGCTCGACGTCCTGCTATGGACGTTCCGGCGGAGCGAAAGAGACGTGGTAAAACTCTACGACTCGCTGTCTCCGCTGATGACCATTGCGACAGGAGGCAAGATGCTCAATTTCGGCTACTGGGACGATTCCTCTGCCAATACAACACCCCTTGAAGCGCAGCAGATGCTCTGCGCGCAGGTCGGCGAGCTGGCCGAGCTTGCCTCTGCCAAGGCAGTAATAGACGTCGGAAGCGGCCTTGGCGCGCCCGCCTCGTACTGGAGATCCTGCCACGAATCGCTGCAGGTTGCCTGCGTGAACATCAACTTTTCGCAACTGCAGGACTCGGACGGCGCAAGGGTTTCCTTGGTAAACGCCACCTCTACCGCGCTGCCGTTTTCCAGCGGCTCAGTGGACAGAGTCGTGGCGCTTGAATCGGCGCAGCATTTCCGGCCGCTTGACCGGTTCATGCAGGAATCTGCCCGGGTGCTTGCCAGCGGCGGCCTCTTGGTAATGGCAATTCCCGTGCTAAAGTTGCGCAAAAAGCTGCATTTTCTGAGCCTCGGCATACTGTCTGTCACCTGGTCGTCAGAGCACTATGGCCCAGAGTATGTCCAGAGCGCAATCAGGAACGCGGGCCTGTCGATAGAGACAAGCCGTTACATAGGCCCCCGCGTCTACGGGCCGCTTGCAGACTATTACCTTGCAAACAGGGAAGACCTGAAGCCGAGAATCTTGGCAGAATATCCTGCCTACCTCGAAAAGCTGCTGTACCGGTCAATTCTGAAAATGAAGCAGCTGTCGGACGGGGGCGACATCGAATATGTCTTGATAAAGGCAAGAAAAGCGCGCTAATCCTGCAAAACCCTGGATAGCTCATATGCTTTTTCAGTAGCGCATATGCAGAGTCTTCTGCGCCTCCTCGCTCTCTTTCAAGCTGCCAGGACAATCTTGCCCCGTGGATGAATGTCCTTTACGTAATCAAGCGCCTTTCCCGCCTCGTCTAGGGGGAACTTTTTGTCAATGTTTACCTTTATGTTATCTTGATCCACCCACTGCGCCAATTTCGTCAACCGTTCGTTGTTTACCTGTGAGAACAGGAAAACGGCTTTGACTCCAAACTGGTTCATCAACTCCGCATTTGGCTGTTCTAGCATGGAGACGATTATCCCGCCTTTCTTGAGTACCTTGAAGGACCTCTTGTAGGTATCACCGCCCACGGTATCAAAGACCGCGTCACAGTCGTGCAAGATATCCTCAAACTTTTGGCTCTTGTAGTCAATTGTTTCGTCGGCTCCCAATTCTTGCACAAACTTTCTGTCGTCTGCGCTTATTGTCGTGGCGACTTGCGCGCCCAGCTTCTTTGCAAGTTGAATCGCGATTGAGCCTATTCCTCCTGCTCCTCCGTGAATAAGGATTTTCTGGCCCTTTGCCAGTCCGATGGTTTCCACGAGCGCCTGCCATGCGCTGACGCCTACAAGGGGAAGACCTGCCGCTTCGGCATGGCTCAAACTTTTTGGCTTGTACGCGATGGTCTGTGCAGGCGCCAGAGCCATCTCTGCAAACGCCCCTGACCCGCCGGTGATGACAGATGCCTGCCCGTATACTTCATCGCCTTGCTTGAAGCCCGCAACTCCGTTTCCAACCTCCTTGATAATGCCGGAAAAATCCATGCCCAGCGTTGAGGGGAATTGCAGCTTTATCATTTGCTGCATGTAGCCTTCGCGGATTTTCCAGTCGATTGGATTTACGCCGGCCGCTTTGACAATGACTAGGACCTTTCCTGCCGATGGATCTGGTGCAGGCACGTCAGGGTTAATCTCTACTACTTTGCTATCGCCATACCCTTTGATTTGAGCTGACTTCATTGCTGATATTATTATGTCAAGCGCGATATTAAACAACAAGAGTAAGGATGTACTTGGGAATTCTTCTCAAATGCTCAATGCATTATTTTTTTTAGATTTACACGGCGATTATTACAAATAACACATCTGCAAGCATGGCGTCTGGCACTTGTATGTGTGTGCGTGCTTTTAGCATTCGCTGGCATGAACGATAAATTAATCCACATCAACGACGATCTTCTACCTAATGCAAGGGAAAGGTCAGAACGTGGACAAACCTTTGGAGAAAAAGATAATCGTCAGCAAGAACGGGCCATATCTGGTTTCAGGCGGCATTCCTATTTCGATGCAGACCATTACCCCGAACAAAGAGGGTTTTTCGTGGGATTGGACAGAGGGCAGAACGTTTGATGCGCAAACATCAGAGTATGCGCTGTGTCGATGCGGGCAGTCAAAGAACAAGCCATTTTGCGATGGAACCCATGAGAAAATAGGATTTGAGGGAAAAGAAACTGCGACACGCAAGCCGTATGTCAGGCAAGCCAAAAAATATGACGGCCCGACGATGGTTCTTAGCGACGCAGAAAACTTGTGCGCATTTGCGCGTTTTTGCGATCCTGAAGGGCAGATTTGGAACCTGATAGAGCAAACTGACAATCCTGCAGTGCGTGATCTCGTGATACGCGAAGCAAATCATTGCCCTGCAGGCCGGCTGGTGGTGCACGATAAAAAGACGGGAAAAGAGATCGAACACAAGCTCACTCCTTCTATCGGGGTGGTCGAAGACCCTGCCTTAGGATGCAGCGGGCCGCTGTGGATTCGCGGAGGCATTCCTATCGAATCCCCTGACGGCAAGCGGTATGAAGTGCGCAATCGCGTGACGCTATGTCGGTGCGGGGCTTCAAGTAATATGCCATTTTGCAACGGCAGTCATGCAAGCATACAGTTCAAAGACGAGCTGACTGGTTAACACAACTACTAATTAACGCATGTTCATTCGCGTCTGTGTGTGTGCGTGCGCGATTGCGCTAACCAATCTCAAAGTCTTGAGCAAACACCATGAGTACTATGTTTACCTTGGAATGCCAGCGAACAAGCATCAGATTATTATCTAGAAAATATAGAGAGGCATCATTGTCTATACGCGTATCCAAGGCTAAAATACTTTAATATGATATTGAATGGTTTTGCGGTGAGCGATGATGACGATGTGACATTGACGATAATGATGTGACCATGATGACGACGATTACGATCCTTCTTTTTCGTGAAACGGCTAGAAGAGCTCAGGAATTTAGCGCTACATTCTGATGGTGCAGTTGTCGGCAGAGATTTTCTTGAAGTAATTTTAAGACAGATGGAATTTTCATATGCCTTGTCCCAGAGGTCGCACCGGGATGTCCAAGAGCTTCACCAAAGTGTAAAGCGATTCACAGAATCTTCATCAAAAAGGGTGGAGAAACTAACTAACACTGGCATTGATAGGATTGACCGGCGTTTTGACGGTAATGACGTTTCTCCTGATACCGCGCTAGGTAATAATTTTTTTTACTACTTTGCAAACGCCTTGAGCTTGCCCCTCATCTCGCGGTCTTTGGATATCGCGGGGTGGGCCGGGTCTGCCAGGATTACCTCGTACCAGATGTTCATTCCGTCCTTGTGCAGGTAGTACGATCCCATGACCTCAAGGTTCGGGAACTTTTCTGAAACCCTCCTCTCGGCGACCTTGCGCATACTGATGCCCTGCTTGATATGGACTACGCCGATGTGCTTTGGCCTTCTGCCTGCGACCGGGCGCTGCTTTCTCATGCCGCCCCTGCCGACGCGCGTGCGGACGACCACGATGCCCTGCTTGGCCTTGTAGCCCAGCCTGCGCGCCCTGTCGAGCCTGCTTGGCCTTTCTATCCTGTTGATAGTAGGCTCTTGCCTCCATGCAATGGCCTTGGACTTTAGTTCGTCCGAGTTCTCCTTCCACATCTTTGTCCAAGTCTGGGCCATATAGCTGCGCATATTATACCACTCTCCAGACTTCTAGCCCTTTATATGTCATTATATGACACCGCGCAGGATCTGGATTATCTTTTCTGCTATAACGGTCGACGCAAGCTCCTGCGCCTCCTTTGTCTGCGCGCCGATGTGGGGTGTACATACTATGTTTGGAAGGCCGAGAAGGAGCTTGTTAGTCGGCGGCTCTACCTCAAAGACGTCAAGCGCCGCGCCGGCGATCTTGTTGTTTTTCAGCGCCTCGTACAGGGCGTTCTCGTCGATTATCTCGCCCCTTGACGTGTTAACGAGATATGCCGTCGGCTTCATCTTGGAAAAGCGCTCTGCATTGAACATGTGCTTTGTCTCTGGCGTCGAGGGCACGTGGCACGTGATATAGTCGGCGCTTTCAAGGAGCGTGTTAAGGTCGGTGACTATCATGGCAGTCTCGCTGATGAACTCTTTGTTTATCGGGTACGGGTCGTAACCGATCAAATTCATGTGGAGCGCCTTGGCCATCCTGCCTATGTGCCGGCCGATGTTTCCGACGCCTACTATGCCAAGGTACTTGCCTGACAGCTGCGTGCCCATCAGGTCTTTTTTTATCCAGTTGCCCTTCTTGGACTCGGCGTCTGCCCTCGGTATGCTTCTTGCAAGCGAGATCATGAGGCCGATTGCAAGCTCTGCCACTGCCACGGACGCGGCCTCTGGAGCGTTTATCACCCTGATCTTTTTCGCCTCTGCGGCCTTGACGTCAACGTTGTCAAGCCCGACTCCGACCCTCGCTATTATCTTGGCACTGGATGCAGCGTCTATGACCTCCTTTGTGACCTTGGTCCTGCTCCTCACCACTATGACGTCATAATCCTTTACTATTGCAACCAGTTCGCTGGCTTTTATCTCGGGCTTGTAGTCGACTGCCAACCCTGCGCGCTTCATGCTGTCGATGCCTGCCTGGTCTATCGAGTCGCAGACGAGCACCTTGCCGCTTGCTTGCATATATGGGTGAAAAATCCCGGTGATAATATATTGTTATTGCGATGACGACGGTGATTAGCAAAGCTTATTGTTGCGTGCTCTCTCAAGTCATGGGATTGGCGTACGTCGTGCGCGTAAAGGAGGAGCAGGAGCGCATGCTGTACGCAAGGCATTCTTTGTACGTGGGCATCAGGCGCGACTGGTCTGCCGACTCGAAAATCCTGCTCGTCGGGAAAAACGCGCACGGCGACTCTGTAATAATCGGCTCGGCGACTCTTGAAAAAATAGTCGAGCTTGATGCTTTAAACAACAGCGAAAAAAAGCTGTGCCTTGAAAACAACTGGTACGGCAAGATGGTGTTTGCCATGCTGGCAAGGTTCCTGCCGGCCGTGCCCGTTTCTGATACACCGCTTGCCGGCAAGCAGCCGGCGCTCTTGCACGGCCTGGAGATAACCGGGGATGAACTGTCCAAGATTGAAAGCCTCGCAGGTTCGAAAATAATTACTTGAGACAGCGCCGATTTGCAAAAAATCCAGAGGCATTAATCTCGCAGAGGTAACAAAATTACCGTTTCATGTTCTAAATGCTAAAATATCGTACCGGGTATCAAATCGTATGTCCGCAGATATTCCCAAGTGGAAAGCCTCAGGTGACTGGTTTGATGTCTGTAGGTGCAACGTCCCTTGCCCGTGTGAATTTGCCCAATCTCCGACCCACGGAGAGTGCGACGGCGTGCTGGCGTACCACATCAAGAACGGAAAATACGGCGAAACTTCCCTTGACGGCTTGAATGCGATAGCACTGGGATATTTCAAAGGCAACATATGGGCCGGCGAGACAAAAGCGAGCATTGCCTTCTTTCTTGACGAGAGGGCTGACAAACAGCAGCGGCATGCACTGGAAATGATTTTCTCCGGCAAGGCCGGAGGTTTCATGGCAAATTTTGCCAAGCTAGTAGGAGAGGTACGCGGGACAAATTTTGCGCCAATCAAGTTTGAAGTCGCAGAGGATCTCGCGTACTGGAGCGCAACGCTCCCCGGAAAGATAGCCGTAAAGGCTGAGGCTCTGACCGGTCCCATGACCCCGCCTGGCAAAAGGGTGCAAACAATCAACCCTCCCGGAAGTGAGGTGGGACCTGGCGCGGTCGCCACATGGGGGGTGGCGGCAGTCGATGAGGTGAGTGCCCCAGAAATCCGCTATAGCTGGAAGAGAAAAGGCAACTCTAGCAAGCACATTCCTTTCGATTGGACCGGCCCGTAAACGCCACCAGGGATATGTGCAGTAGTGGCAGAGAGAAAGAGAGTGAGTTGCTGACGCATGGACAAAGTGCAAAAGATAATCCTTGTTTCACTAGTCTCCGTTTCAGCAGCAAGCTGGCTTATTTCACAGGTTTTTCAGAATGACATGATGATGATGGCAATGTCTTTTGCTGGAATGGGCAATAATGGTGGTGACGGTCCCGGCCTGACGTCTTACATCTTTTTTGTGTCGTTGTGGACCGTCGGCATGGCCGCGATGATGTTTCCTGCCATCACTCCAATGGTGCTCCTCTACAACAAGCTGGCCGGTTCGGGCAACAGCGGCCAGAAGCAAGTAGCCCTCCAGGGCAAAAATGACGACACCTCTCAGAAAGTCTATCGCTTCAAGACCATGCTCTTTGTAGGCGGCTATCTTGCGGTCTGGTCCATGACAGGGCTTGCTCTGCTTTCTGGATGGTCCGCGCTCATGAGCGCCACAAACGCGGCGTCAGAGCCATCAATGCAGTACGTCTATGGCGCCATCCTAATTATTGCAGGGGCCAATCAGTTCACCTCGCTCAAAGCCAAGTGCTTGGGGTATTGCGAATCTCCGATGAGCTTTTTCATGAAGAGGTGGAGCAACGGCGCTTCCGGGGCGGCCAAGATGGGGGTCTTTCACGGCCTGTACTGTCTAGGATGCTGCTGGCCGTACTTTCTGCTGATGGTGGCACTTGGCTGGATGAACCTGCTCTGGATGACCTTGTTTTCGGGAATAATTTTCGGAGAAAAAATCTGGTCAAAGGGGATATGGGTTGCAAGAGCCGCAGGAATCGGATTTGTGGTGACTGGCATCCTGGTTGCAATCACGGGCGGGTCATCAGTAATTTCTCTGCCGCAAACGATGATGACGCCGCCTACAGGAAACATGGCTGCTGGTTAGCAATCCTGCAACAACTGATGGCTATTTCTTGCGTGCTACAAAAACATTCAAGCGTTCCGGATTCTTCAGTACTTTCCGAGGGTAGCTAAAAAGTGCAAGAAAGAGTCTCCATAATCGCTTAATATTGATAATATTATTTCTTTGAACTAGCATATGGGAGTAATGACCTGGATAGTTGTTGGAGTAGTCGTGCTCGCGGTATTGGGTCTGGGAGTGCGCACATTTCTATCGGGTGTGCAACAGGGAGTAGAAAAAATTGCCGACGCCCCAGGAATAAGGGATGTCGTAGCCAAAACAAAGCAGCTCGTATCTTACGGGGAAGATCAGCTGAAAAGCAGCCTTGAACAACAACAACAAGAAAATGCACCTGAAAATAACAATCATTGGGAAAGGCTGCCCGCGTAATACATGAAAAAGCGTCGGTAGGGAGAAAAGAAAAGTGATCCGTAACAAGCTGGCCGGGACCCTGGCAATAGTTTCCGGCGTGCTTTTTCTCGTTTCCGGCTATCATCCAAGCACCGCCGTTTACGATCTGATCGTCGCGGGCCTGAAAGAGTACGCGGCTAAGGATGTTTGGCAGGTCGCCATCGTGCCAATCGGGATTTTGGCGTTTATTGCGCAACTTGGAGGCATAGTCGTCATAGTGGGGGGAGTGCTGTTTTTGAAAAACAGGATTACAAGCGGCAAGTTCCTGGTGATGATAGGGACCGGCCAGGGCATCCTGACCATTATTCTTAGTCTGGTCCTTGGCCTTGCATCAGAAGGAACGAATTTCCTGAGTAATTACGTCCTCTGGTTCACCGGCACCGCGGCAGGAATTGGAATCATCTGCTCGATAATTTCAAGGACGGTGGCAACAGCCCCAGTCAAGGCGGGGCAGCGACAACAATAGCGACGCGCTAGCCTGCGGTGGCTCTGCTGACCACTACAGCAATGATTATTATCCACAGCAAGTCGCTTTCTTCCAAGCAAAGCCGTGAGAGCGTCGATTAATTTATTACGGCGCTAGCGCCATCGCAGCTGCGAGATGTCTTCTTTCAGGATTGACAAGGATTCACTTGGCGAAGTCAAGGTTCCGTCGGACGCCTACTACGGCCCCTTTGCATCTAGGGCGAAGGAGATGTACAAGGTAACGGGCCAGAGGGCACACATCTACCTGATACGCGCCTTTGTCATGATAAAGCGCTCCGCGGCCCTTGCAAACAAGGAACTGAAGGCACTGGACGCCAAAAAGGCCGACGCCATCGTACAGGCGTGCGACGAGATTCTTGCCGGCAAGCTATTGGATCAGTTCGTAGTCGAGGCAATCAACTCGGGCGCCGGCACCGCCTTTAACATGAACACCAATGAGGTGATAGCAAACAGGGCCCTTGAGATCCTTGGCAAGAAAAAGGGCGAGTATGAAACCGTCAGTCCAAACGACCATGTCAACATGTCCCAGTCGTCAAACGACACATTTCCCACCGCAATGCACGTCGCAATCCTGTTCAACATGGAAGAGGCCGACAAGTCTCTCTCCGTCCTGATAAACTCGCTTCAGAAAAAAGCCAAGGAATTTGAAGACATAATCAAGATAGGGAGGACGCACCTGATGGACGCAATCCCTGTCACCCTCGGCGCCGAGTTTGAAGAGTACGCCTACTCTCTTGCAAAGGCGCAAAAGAGGATGCGCGAGGCGATGGATGGCTTGCACGAAGTGGGCCTTGGGGGAACCGCAGTCGGAACGGGTGCCAACACGCCCAAGGGCTACCGCGATCTTGCTATAAAGCACCTCTCTGAAATATCAAAGCTAGAGCTAAAGCCGTCTGATAACATGTTTTATTCACTGCAGAGCAAGCTCGACGTCGCAAACGCGTCATCCGCCCTGCGCAACGTCGCTATTGAATTGACAAAGATGGCAAACGACATACGCCTGATGGCGTGCGGCCCCGTCGCCGGCCTTGCAGAGGTGCTGATACCGGCTGTGCACGCCGGGTCGTCGATAATGCCGGGCAAGGTCAACCCGTCGCTTGCAGAGTGCCTGAACATGGTCTGCTTTAACGTGATAGGAAACGACGTCGCAGTCGCAATGGCGGCGCAGGCAGGCCAGTTCGAGCTAAACGTCATGCTGCCCGGGATGCTAAAGAACATGCTCGACTCGACCGATATGCTGAAAAATTTCCTGCCCGTGTTTGCAGAAAACATGATTGACGGGATAAAGGCCAACAGGGAAAAGCTGGAATCATACATTGAGAAAAGCCCTGTGCTTGTCACGCTCCTGAACCCGTACATCGGCTACCTAAAGGCGGCGGAAATCTACAAGGAGGCTCTGAAAACAAACAAGACCATCAGGGAGCTCGTCCTTGAAAAGAAGCTGATGACCAAGGCGGACCTTGACAAGGCGCTGTCAAAGGAAAGCATCCTTGGCGCCGGCTAACCCTTTATTTCCTGGCTGGTGGCCTTTTTCTTTTGCAGCTCTAGTACAGTAGTTGCTATCAGCGCCACTTGCAGTATGTACCCGCCCGTTATGAGCACCACCGCGTTGAGCGGCTTTGAAAATGTCGTCATTATCTCCACGTGCGGGGGAGCAAGCGAATTTCCAACCATCACAATGACTGCAAGCGGAATGCACGCGTACAGCTGCTTTTTGTAGCCGGCAAACGTCAAGACGGCAAGGGCGATAAACACGCATTCAAGCGCAATCGCCCTGTCCAGAAACGCCGGGTTGCCAAACGGGATTGCGATTGCGCCAGCGGCTGCTATTGCCGCAAGGACTATTGCGACCGCACTAGTACGCATTGAGTCGAAAGACGCGTCCTAGCAATTAAAGCGTTTCAGGTATTCCAAAAGCGCAACCGCGTTGTTGTGCTCTGCATCTTTTGCCGCAAATAACAAGGTCACGGGTCCCTGCTTTTCTTTTTCAAGGATAGTTTCCACAAATTCTTGCTTTCCTTCAAGCTCTTTGAAATAGCGCTCCTTAAAGCCGTCCCACTTTTTATCATCGTGAGAGAACCACTTGCGCAGAGCGTCGGACGGGCCGATGTCTTTTAGCCACAGGTCCACGCTCTTTTTGCTGACGCCCCTTGGCCACAGCCTGTCCACCAGCACGCGGTAGCTGCCGTCGCTTTCAAAGGAATAGATCCTCGCTACCCTTATCATCATTATCGTCATGAACAGTTGCACAGGATTGCAAGATAAACTGTCGTACATACCTGCGTTTAGTTTAATACCAATCGCATGGTACAGAGACGCATGAAGGCTGCACGCATAATCAAGACAAAGGAACCCTTGAAGGTAGAAGATATTGCTACACCAAAGCCAAGCGGCGAGCAGGTCCTTGTAAAGGTGGACAGCGCAGGAGTCTGCCACAGCGACCTGCACCTGTGGGAAGGAGGCTACGCCGGCCCACAAGGCATTTTCATGAAGGTTGAAGACCGCGGAGTAAAGTTCCCATTGACGCCGGGCCACGAGGTCGCCGGCTCGATAGTGGAAATGGGCGACAAGGTCACCGGCTACAGCAAGGGCGAGAAGGTGCTGGTCTACCCGTGGATAGGAGAAGGCACGTGCCCTGCGTGCAAGGCCGGCGAGGAAAACCTCTGCGATGCACCGAGGTCGCTAGGCGTGTACCAGGACGGGGGGTACGGCGAGTACGCGCTGGTCCCAAGCTACAAGTACCTTGTAAAACTGGGAGACTATGACACTGCCGCGGCAGCGTCGCTTGCGTGCTCTGGCCTGACCGCGTTTACAGCCGTGAAAAAGGCGGCTGTAAAGGACGGCGAGACGCTGGTGATAATCGGCGCAGGCGGGCTGGGGCTCATGGCGGTGCAGATAGCCAAGGCAATAACCGGCGCAAGGATAGCCGTTGTCGACATTGACGACAAGAAACTGGAAGAGGCAAAAAAGCTCGGAGCCGCTATTACCGTGAACTCGGGCAAGGGCGACCCTGTGCAAGGAGTCAAGGACGCCACAAAGGGCCTCGGAGCCGAAGCAGTCATCGACTTTGTCAATAATGCAAAGACGGCGCCAAACTCGTTCAACATGCTGAGAAAGCGCGGAAGATTGGTGATGGTTGGCCTTTTCGGAGGCTCTATGGAACTCAACCTTCCGCTCATACCGCTGAGGGCGTTCACCCTTACGGGCACCTACACGGGCAAGTACGCCGACCTGGTGGAGCTCGTGGAGATTGCCAAGAAGGGCAAGATCCAGTCCGTGGTGTCGCGCCGGTTCAAGCTCGACGAGGTAAACACTGCGCTTGAAGATCTAAAGGCCGGCAAGATACTCGGCAGGGCGGTAATCAACCCCTAGCCGGACCGCCTTTCTTCTTACGCGTCCTCTTTTTCTCTTTTGTTGTTGTTATTATTCCACCAGCAGCTTGCTCTGGATGTCCTTCACCACCACCGACTTGATGTTGACAAACTCTTTTATTCCAAACTCTGACAGCTCCCGGCCGATGCCGGATTTCTTTACGCCGCCAAAGGGCAGGCGCGGGTCAGACTTGACCATCTCGTTCACCGAAACTATGCCGGATTCTATCTGCCTTGCAACCTTTATCCCGCGCTCGATGTCGTTGGTCCACACGCTTGCGCCAAGTCCAAACTCCGAGTTGTTGGCCTCGCGGATCGCCTGCACCTCGTCTTCCACCACTATTATCGGCGCGGCCGGGCCAAACACCTCTTCCTTTAGAACGCTCATCTCGTGCCCGACGCCCGAGATTATGGTCGGCTCGTAAAAGTAGCCGTCTCTTGGGACGGGCTTGCCCCCGACAAGCACCTTGCCTCCCTTTGCCCTTGCGTCGTCGACCTGCCTTGCAAGAGCCTGCCTCTGGCTGTCGCGAACCAGCGGGCCGATTGTGGTCTTGGGGTCAAGCGGATCGCCAAGCACCTCCGCCTGCGTGTCTTCGACAAACAGTTTCGTGAATTTCTCCGCGATGCTCTTGACCACTATGAACCTCTTGGCGGATATGCAGCTCTGGCCCGTGTTCAAAAGACGCGACTGCGTGGCCATGTACGCCGTCTGCTTTAGGTCGGCGTCCTCAAGCACGATAAACGGATCACTGCCGCCAAGCTCCAGCACGAATTTCTTTAGGTCTTTGGACGCAAGCTCGGCCACACGTTTTCCAGTATTCACGCTGCCGGTGACCGAGACTGCGTCGATGTCTGCCTGCACAAGTGCCTCGCCGGCGCGATAGTCGCCGATTACCACTTGGAACACGTTTTCCGGAAAGCCAGCGTCAGAAAACGCCTCCTGCAGCTTAAGCGAGCTTCCAAGGCATACGCTCGAATGCTTTAGCACGCCGACGTTTCCAGCAGTCAGCGCCGGCACCGCAAAGCGCATCACCTGCCAAAACGGGAAATTCCACGGCATTATAGACGCAACTACGCCCAGCGGCTCAAACGACACAAAGCTCTTGCGGAACTCTGTGGGCACTATCTGGTCGCGCAAAAACGCCTCCGCGTGCTCGGCGTAATAGTCGCACACCCATGCGCATTTTTCGATTTCGGCAAGCGACTGGCGCACTGGCTTGCCCATCTCTTCCGTCACGACATGCGCATAATCCTCACGGTTTTTGCGCATCACCCTGCCGAGCTTGCGCATATAGTCTGCGCGCTCGCCTAGCTCTAGCTTTTTCCAGCCGGAAAACGCCTCCCTTGCCTTCCTTACTTTTTGCGCAACCACTTCTGCACTGTCGTTGTCATAAGACGCGATTGCCTTGCCTGTTGCCGGGTTTACCGTCTCTATCTGCTGCATGATGGCAGTACTATGCTCTGCGCGCTAATAAGCGCTCGATGAAAAAGAAGAAGAAAAGAAAGTGTATCCCGCCGGCAGGATTTGCTCCAAAACGGCGTGTGTGTCGCCAGTCTTGTTTGAGCCTGCGACTCTTCGGTTACTGCTACCTGTACGCCCGATAGGCTGCTACACGTGGTCAGCTAACTGTTAGCCGACATCTACAGCCGAAAGCTCTACCAGGCTGAGCTACAGCGGGACAGTTCCGTTGGCTGCGAGAATGCTATATTATCTTATTGGAGGTACCGTGCGACGTCAAGTGCAAAATAAGAGATTATCCTGTCGGCGCCCGCCCTCCTCATGGCAGCAAGCGACGCGACCTTGCACTGCTCCTCGTCCACCCAGCCCCTCATGCCTGCTGCCTTTATCATGGCGTATTCGCCTGACACGTTTTGCACCGCTACCGGCACGGAAAACTGCTCCTTTGCGCGCCTGACAAGGTCAAGATACGCAAGGCCCGGCTTGACCATCACCATGTCCGCGCCCTCCTCAATGTCGGCTGCTATTTCGCGCATCACCTGCTTTGGGTTTGCGTACGACACCTGGTATCCTGCCTTGTCAATTGCACCGTTTTTTCTTGCAAACGCGGCCGACCGAAACGGCGTGTACAGCGACGACGCGTGCTTGGCAGAGTACGAAAGTATCCTTGCCCTGTAGCCGTTTCTGTCAAGCGCGGTCCTTATTGCGCGCACTTGGCCGTCCATCATGGCAGAGGGCGCCACTACGTCCGCGCCCGCCTCGGCGTGGCTCTGAGAAATCTCTGCAAGCATCCGCAGAGTAGAGTCGTTGTCTACCACCGCGCCGTTGCGCAACAGCCCGCAGTGCCCTGACAGATTGTACTGGCAAACGCAGACGTCCGTTATCACGTCAATCGACCTGCCAAACGCCGATTTTATCTCCCTTGTCGCGCGCTGCACGACGCCGTTTCTGTCCGCTGCGGACGAGCCGTCGCCGTCGCGGCTTTTTGGAATGCCAAAGACTATGATAGAGCGGATTCCAGCGTCGGATATTTTCTGCACGCCTGCGGCTGCGTCCCTGGAAGGCGATACGGGCACGCCTGGCATGGCCGCTATTGCGCCCTCTTGCTGCTGTCTTTCTGACACAAAGACCGGGCAGATGAGGTGCTCGCGCCTGAGGCCAGCAACCGAGAGCGTGTCTGCGTACACCTGCACGACTGTGCATCGCGCGCCGGCCTATGAATACGTTATCTATGATATCGCACACGTTTTTATGACAGCTGTCTGCAAAGGCACCATCGGCAGGTGTGGCGGGGGTAGACCATAATGATAGAGGCGCAAAAGCGGCAGGACACCATCACAAACAACGGCCTAGACTGGACATACATACAGAGGCCGGCCTACGTCGACCTTGCGACGCTCGGCGAGCGCCACCCGTCGTTCCACAAGCTCAACTTTGAGGACTGCCTCTCAAAGATCCAGCTGCCGAAAATCGACCGCTACGAAGACCACATGTTCATCGTGCTGCATTTCCCGACGGCCGACAAGGAGCGCGGGTTCATATTCTCGCAGCTGTCCGTGTTCATCGGCGCAAGTTTCGTTGTCACCGTCCATCAGGGCGACCTCAAGCCACTTGAGGAGCTGTTCAACATGTGCAAGGCCGACGAAAAGATGCGCCAGGCCATAATGGGCAAGTCCTCCGGCTACCTCTTGCACAAGATAATCGACACGCTTGTAGACGATCTTTTGCACCTTCTAATGAAGGTGGTGGGCAACATTGAGGACATCGAGGACCTGGTGTTTGACGAGCGCATTTCAGTCTCACGTCAGATAGCGCTCCTGCGCCGCGAGATAACCACGCTCAGGAGAATCGTAATCCATCTGCGCCGCATAGTTCTGGACCTGACAAAGGACGTGCAGAAGTTTTCAATCGAGGATCTCACCCCGTATTACAAGGACGTGCAGGATCACGTGGAAAAAGTGTACGAGGCCCTTGAGGAGGCAAAAGAGACGGTCGAGATCTACAAGGACACCGACTATGTGCTGAGCACCGAAAAGACCAACAAGATTCTCGCGGTGCTGACAATCATATTCACTCTCTCGCTCCCCGCGACCGTCGTGAGCACCTTTTACGGCATGAACGTCAACCTGCCCGGTGGAATACAGACCGGCTCATGGACGCAGCTTGGGCCGTACACTTCATTGATGTTCGTAGTTGCAGTCTCGGCAGCCGCCGCGGGTCTCATGCTCCTGTACTTCCGCAAGCAGGGCTGGCTCTAGTCCCACCTTTTTTCTATAATATTTGTTTTGTTTAGACAGCATTATCGTAATTTTAACAATGACCTGTAACTAGTACAAAAATTCCCATTTTTGGAAGCAAAGGGTATATATTCTGGTCGTCTATCAGAGATGAAGGGTTGGCAGAAGGAAAGAGGGAGGTTGTTACTGGGTACGTTTGTACCCCTCACGGCAAGCAGACGGTCTCGCTCGTGGAGGCGTGGAAAAAGAGCACAAACATTGTCGACATGTATTTTGCGGCAGCGACGTTCTCTGACGAAAGTGTGCCGTACTTTCCGAACAAGGCGAACAACTATGTCCTTGCGTCGTTTGCAGGCATGGAAGGCGTGCTTGACGACATCCGCAAGGGAGGAATGGACCGGCTTGCCTTCATGTTCAGCCTGAACAGCCCGCTCTTTGAGCGCGTCGGAGAAAAGCTCAACTATGTCTCCCTTTATTTCACTAAATATTCAAGCGGCGATCCGGCCATAGGCGACCTTGCAAACGTCATCGCAAGGCGCGACAGGGTGAAAAAGGCAAGCCTAGCCGAGATGCAGCTTTTGGCAGCCGAGCAGCCCCGCTTTGCGTTTCCATACTCCAAGAACCTCGTGATACTGGAGGTGGAAGGGTCAGAGACGCACCAGACGGATCAGAAATACTGCGAGCGCACGAGGCGCGACGTGGCTAGAAAGGGCATACTGCTGAACAACCTAGTAAGCTTTTCTATACTTGAAAAACTGAAATAGTCTGTAATCCCCTTCCGCAATACCTAAAAGCGATAAGTGCGATAATCTTGTGATGAAGTCGCAAATGGAAGATCTGGTATGGGAGTGCAGGGAGGAGAGCGACATGGACAGAAAAGTCAAGCTGTTCAACCTAATCCGCAAGCTGCTTCCAAACCCGCCCAAGATGCCGTCTATGGTAACGGATGACTACATCAATTCTGCGCTGGATGACATCTGAGCAGTTTTTAGCAGCATATAGTCCTTCTCTCTTAAAGAGCACTAGTTGTATTAGCGTTCGTGGCGCATAATACCTGACACACACATACACGGCTGTTTGCTTTGCAAAAAAAAGAAGCCCGCCGAAGCTCAACGCTTAAATATGCTGGATCTTTTCAAAATTCTGAATTATATTGAGCAAGCCGATGGAACTTGGCGCATTAAAGATTGGTTCTTACATTATCATCGACGGAGAGCCCTGCAGGATTGTCTCGTACGACCACAGCAAGCCCGGCAAGCACGGCTCGGCCAAGGCCAGAATAAACGCGGTCGGCGTCTTTGACGGCGGCACGCACCCATTTGTAGGCCCGGTAACCACGAGGGTTGAAGTTCCGCTTATTGACAAACGCAACGGCCAGATAATCTCAAAGAGCGGCGAGACGCTCCAGATAATGGACCTAGAGACGTTTGAAGTGTTTGAGACTTCGTCCGTGGAAGACGAGATAAAGGACAAACTCCAGGACAACGTCAACGGCCGAGAAGTCGAGTACTGGAAGGTGCTTGACAGAATAAAGATTGTCCGCGTAAAGGGCTAGCTCGTCTGCACATGCACACAAAGTTCATACGCCAGCGGCAAAGACACAGTCCTTGGATGCTGATGACGTGAAGGAAGAGCCGTCTGAATTTTGTTATGACGAGGATTATGAGTCCTGAGGCATCCGCTACTTTTTTATCTTTTTTGCGCGCGGGTTCACTATCGAATCCAGCGCGTTCCCGATGAGCGCAAACGCAAGGCCGGTCAAGGCTATCATGAGGCCCGGTGGCACTATCCACCACCACAGGCCCCTGATGGCCGCGCCGGCGGTGTTGGCGTCGTGCAGTATTTGGCCCCACGTCGGGATTGACGGGTCGCCGAGGCCAAGAAAAGAGAGCGCGGCCTCGCCGAGGATGGCGCTTGGCACCGCGATTGCGATGCTCGCAAACGTCAGCGGCAGCAGTTGCGGGATTATGTGCCGGAAGATTATGCGCGTGTCAGACTGGCCCATCAGTTTTGCGGCCTCGACGTACTGCAGGTTCTTTAGCTGGAGCGCAAGGCTCCTGCTTATCTTGGCCATGCCGACCCACCCAAAGATGACCAGAAAACCGGTTACCAGAAAGACGCTGCGCCCTATAGTGACGGAGAGGATGACCAGCAGGGGCAAGGTTGGAAGCGAGTAAAATATGTCGTTTATGCGCATCAGCCCCTCGTCGGTCCTCTTGCCCTTGTAGCCGGCCACCACGCCGTACGTCAGGCCGATCAGCACGGATGCTATGGACACTGTGAGGCCGATAAAGAGCGCCACCGGCGCGGCCCATAGGATACCCGTCGCAAGGTCGCGGCGCAGTTCGTCCGTGCCCATCAGACCGTACACCTTGCCACCGAGTATGACGCCCGAGTCCGTGACAGAGTCGTCATGCCCGAAAAGGTAGAACGTCTCGCGGATGACGTACGTACCCTTTAGCACGTGGTTTTCCTGCGTATCTGCAAATATCATAGCCTGCGGCCTGGACGGGTCCTGCCTGTACGTAAAGGCGTCCGTGTAGCCGCGCAGGTTTTCGGCTATGCCACTGTCGGTGGAAAAGACCCTGCCGGAAAAGTCGTTGTCGCTGCTTCCTTGGGAGGCAGGAGGGAGTGGCGCAAAGTAGATTCGAAATTCCTTGCCGTCGGGCCTGAGCACGTCTGCCTGCAGCGCCGGCTGTGTGCCTCCGTACCTGGCAGAGTAGAGCAGCATAAAGTCGCTCGGGTAGGAATCATAGTTGAAGTTCACGGTGTAGGAATAGGTAACAGTCCTGCTGCTGCCACCGTTGCCCGAAGTGGATATGGTTGCATCCTTGGCGTGCAATACAAGATGCTCCGGCACCTTTGGGCCAAACCCTATGTTCGTCCACGCCGGCGCGGCCGACTTTGGTAAATCTATCCAAAAGTCGGGGTTGTTCCACTGCCGGTACGAGTCGAGCGGTATCGCGACTACCGAGTATATAGTCATCAAGATGAGGCCTGCAAGTATGCCAATTCCTGCAAGCCCACTCTTTGAGTGCCGGAACTCGCTCAGGATCTGGGACCTTGAAATCGCGGCGGCCGCAAAACTCATCCGACCTTCACCCTCGGGTCAAAGTACGCGTAGACAATGTCGGTGACAAAGACGGTTATAACGAAAATGAGCGTGGAAATGTACGTGAGTCCGATTATGACCGGTATGTCGAAAAAGCCTATCGCCTGATAGTAGAGGCTCCCCATGCCGGGCCAGTCAAACACCGCCTCGACTGTTATCGCCCCGCCAAACGAACCTGCAAGACTGAGCGCTATGACGGTCACTATGGGGGGAGCCGCGTTTTTCAGCGCGTGGGAATAGATTATCCTCTTTTCCGGCACCCCTGAGGCCCTCTTTGCCGCAATATAGTCCTCGCCCAGTATGCCGACTACGAAATACCTTACGATGTAGGCCCATGAGCCAAAGCCGACTGCGACTATGGTTATCAGCGGGAGCAGCATATGGTACAAGAGATCGGGCACGTATGCCGGGTCGGACGGCGCGGTAAGAGGCGTAGCGCGCGCCGGAAAGATGTGGTACGCAAATGCAAACGCAAAGATCATGAGTATCCCGACCCACCATGTGGGAAAGCTCCCGCTAAACACCGCAAACGCCGAGTTGAGCCTGTCCAGCACCGAGCCGGATTTGTTGGCAACGTAGGCGCCGAGGTACAGCCCTATCACCGTTATCACCAGAGTCGAGGTCGTGAAAAGGAGGATGGTCTTGGGAACCCTTTCTAGTATGATGTCCCTGACGCTTGAGGAGCCGCTGTCGCTTGTGAAAAAGTTGGACCTGCCAAGGTCGAGGGTCATCACCTTCAGTACCGTGTTGGTGAACCTCTTGGGCGAGTACCACGGCTCGTCGAGGCCGAGCGTCTTTACCTGGAACTGTACCCTGTCGTCGATGTACTGCTGTCGCTCCTGCGGGCTCTGGAACTTTAACTTGCCGTGGTTTACCTCGTCGACTATGGAAAACCTGGTCGCGTCGGTCAGTATCCTATCCATCGTGGGGCCAAGGAGCGATATGGTGAGGACAAGCGTCGCAAACAGCACGATAAGCATGTTCGCTGAGCGCCTTACCAGAAAGCGGCCAAAGCCTCCGACCATCTTTTCTTCTGCCCCACAGCTCTTGGGGCTGCTTTTCTATTAATGTCTGCCTGTCGTCGCAAGTGCGCTGTAGGCTGTCCTTGCCAGCTTGCCGACTGCGATCGCGGCCACGCTGGCGGCCGACAGGACGAACAGCGAAGTGCTTATCGACAGCAACAGCGCATTGTTCGTAGCCATGCCGATTGCAATTAGCGCGCCTGCGGCACACACCACTGCAAGCGCTATCTTGGCAGCCGTCCTAAACCTGTTCTGAAGGCGCGTCGAAAGCGCCGCCGGCCACAGGTACACTGCGCCGATGAGTGCGCTTGCGACTGTTCCTGCCGCCACCGCTCCCAAGTCGCCCCCTGCCGCTGCCGAGTACGCCTTTTCCGACGCCATCAGTATCCCAAAGAGCGGGTATATCGCCGTCTTTACCGTCGCCTGCAGCCACGGCTGCCCGCGCTCGTAATCTGCGACCTGCGGGCTGAACGAGTAGTAGACGGTGTTAAAGGCGTTCATGAACGCCGAGCCGGAGGCAGTCGACAGGATATAGTTCTCCCTAAAGTTGCGGAGGAACTGCACCTGGGGCGTCAGTTCAGAACCGAACGCGGCAGTTGCGATGAGGCAGCCGGACGGCTTTGCCGGCTGCTGCTGTTGCCCTCCATTACTACCTGGAGGAGTCGTCGTCTGGCTGCCGCCTCCGCTTCCTCCGCCATTATTGTTGCCGCCTGTTGCTGTAGTTTCTACGGCAAGCACTGTACTGGTAGAAATGTCCGGCCTGAACGCGTACTTGCTGTTTGCAAATATCTTTAGCTGGTTTGGCCCAGTAGTCAGTTTCGAAGTGTCGTCCTGCGACAGGTCCACCTTGAACGTTCCTGCGCTGTCTGGAGCAGGCTTGGCCTCGCCTCTGAGCACTACTTTTCCGTCCTTGTTGGAGATAAAGTAGTCTACTAGCGCGTCATTGCTAGCCTTGCCGTCAACCTGCACGTTGACCGTCATTTCCGCCGGCTTGCCCATCTCTATCACCTGCGCCGCGTTTACCTTTTCTATCGTCGCAAGCCTTGGGTTCTCGTAAGCCGAGAAGTGACCCTGCTCAAACGGATACGACGGATCGCGGAACGCCTTTATCGTTATGGCCCCGCCTGCGATGTTAAAGTTGTCAAGGTAGAACGCGCCGTTGCTGATGACGGCGTTGTTGTGGGTGCTTATCCAGGCGATGCTTGCGTCGTAGCGCTTTTTGGCGTCGTCAGCGCTAATTATTCCCTTGAGTGCTACGGGGACATAGTTCTCACTCTTCATCTTTTGCAGTTCTTCCTTTATCGCCTGCGCGTGTTCGGGCACTATCGGGTCGAGCCAGTCGATGCCCTTTGCGACCGCCTGGCTTCTAGAATACGCGAATTTGCCGTCGGTGACGAGCCTTTCAGTCGCCGCGGTTATCTCCCAGGGCTCTGCCGGCCACACGGACGCAAAGTCTGCGATCTCTTTGTTGTCATAGTGCCAAAAGTTGACGTAGGATTTCATGGTGTCGTCCGACGTGAACACTATTCCCTTGATGCGCGGCAGTCCCGGCGCTACCCCGGAAGTGTATTCCGGGTCGACTGTCCTGTCGCCGGGGCCCGAGTCAGTGCCCCACTCGAAGGCGAAATACTCGGAGAACATTATGTCCGACTTGTCCATCGGGATGCCGTTGTGCCACTTTGAGTAAAGCATCTTGTACGTGACCTCGCTCGTGGCAGTGGCGTTCGGCCCTGCGTCCTTCCACTTTTGCGTTGCAGGATCCCATGTCTGGGCGTTTTCTGCCACCTTTAGCTTGCCCGCCGGACCCTGCGTGGAAATGTCCGTCCACGGGGTCCTCATGGGGATTATCTCGCCGGTGTACGGGTCCCTGAACGTGGCAGTGTCGTAGATGGAATAGAAAATGTCCTTGCTGTATGTGTCTGACAAGCCAGCTATGTTGTTCCACGAGCCCTGGTGAATTTGCTTGACTCCGATGTTGAGGGCACTTTTGTCACCGGCCGGCTTGGCGTTCAGGAGCGAATACTTGCTCGTGATGCCTGCGCCAAAGTCGTTGACCATGCCCTTGAGCGAGGAGGAAACCGCAAACGGCTCGGTCCTCTGCGCAAGGAATATCCTGACCGATTCCTGTATGCCGGCCTTGACTGCGGTGCTCACCAGTTTGCTCCTGTCTTCTGCCGACGTAAAATTGGCAAAGAATATCTTTTGCGTGACGTCGTCGAGGGTGGAGTTCTGGTAGTTCCAAAAGCTCGGGTTCTGGGAGCCGGGCATGTTGCCGACCCACGGGGCGTACATCTGCCCCGGTATTATCGGGTTGTACTTTACAAACACCGAGGTGCCTGCCAGCCCTTCGGTGTACATGTTCCACTTGAAGTCCTGCGGGTTGGAGCCGTAGACTATGGTGTTGGCCTTTGTCAGGTCTCCAAAGTCCTTCTGGACCGTAAACCCTACCTCTTCAAGCTTTGAGGCGATGAGCTCGCCTATCGACTTTCTCTGGGCGTCGTCAAGCCTTATCATTATCTTGACGGTGACGGGGCTTCCTTTGAACATCCACTTGCCATTAGCGTCTTTGGTGGCGCCGGCGGCAGTCATGGCGTCAGATATCATCTTCTCGGCAAGGCCGGGGTTGTAGCTGAACCCAAACGACTCTACCGTGTCTATGACGTTGAGGTATTCAGGCGAATAGATGCCAAACGGGTCGATAAGCGGGCTACCGTACCCCTTGTAGATCTCGTTTACCACGAACTGGCGGTCGATGAGATAGTTCATGGCAAACCTGACTTGCTTGAGGGAAAACGGGTTGAGGGTGCTGCCGTCTTTTGACGGCGCGGGGTTCATCAAGAGCCCGGCAGAGCCGGCCGTCCTGTCGTATATCGTCACGCGCTGGTCGTTCTTTGCGTCAGCAGCCGATTCAAGGGGGATCTGATAGTAATAGGCGTCGAGGTTTCCTGACTTGACGTCCTCTAGGGCAAGGTTCTCGTCGTCGCGGTGGATGAACGTGACCTGGTTTACGTACGGACCCTTTTGTTGTTGTTGCTGGGCAAAAGCGGTGTTACCAAAAACCGTGGAAAAAACAGACAAAAGCAATGCCAGAATCATTAACGAAGATACTACTGCAGGTGCCTTTCGCACGAGATTACGCCTTGGATCTCCAATATATCTTTCATGGTGCTGTCTGCGCCCTGCTGCTGCCGCCACGGTCGGGGTCAGGTATCGCCTCTATCAGCGATTTCGTGTACTGGTGCGCCGGGCTCAGGAGCACCCTGTCGATGGGCCCCGTCTCGACAATCTTGCCCGCGTTCATGATTGCAATGTCGTCGCCGACATAGCGCGCCGTGGACAAGTCGTGGGTGATGTAGATGTACGACAGGGAAAAGCGCTGCCGCAGAGTCTGCATGAGCTCCAGTATCTCTCCCCTTACCGAAACGTCGAGCATCGAGACCGGCTCGTCGGCCACGATGAGCGCCGGCCTCATGACAAGCGCCCTTGCAAGCGCTACCCTCTGGCGCTGGCCGCCGGAGAGCATATGAGGAAGGCGCCGGGAAATCTCTTGCGCCGGCACGAGCCTCACCTCCTCAAGCGCCTTTAGCACCTTTTCCTCCTTTTGCTCCTTTGTGCTTGCCTTGTCGTGTATTGAAAGGGGCTCCATCACGATGTCCATTATCTTCATGCGGGGGTTCAGAGACGCATACGGGTCCTGGTACACCATGTGCACGGAGGCGCGAAAGTGCTTCAGCTGGCTCCCTGAATAGCGCGTGACGTCGCTTCCCTCAAAGAATATCGACCCCGCGTCCGGCTCGATTGCACGGAGCACCAGCCTTGCAACCGTGGTCTTGCCAGACCCTGACTCGCCGGCAAGCACGAGCACCTTGCCGCGCTCTAGCGCAAAACTGACGCCGTCCACTGCCTTGACGAAATCCTGGCCCTTCTGGTGAAGCATCTGCCGGAAGGTGCGCTTTACTGGAAAGTGCTTGTACAGCTCCCTGACTTCGAGTAGCGGAGAAGGGGCCACGAGAGCAATTGGCCTCCTCGTGATATAAACAGTGTTAAAATGTTGTTGTAGTGTTAATATTGCGCGCCATGGCAGCCGTTAACCCATGATGAGGCTTGCGGCGCTATTTTCCGGAGGCAAGGACAGCACCTTTGCCATGTACCGCGCAAGGCAGGCCGGCGACGCTATCGAATGCCTGATAACGATGCACCCTGCGGCCGACGACAGCGCGCTCTTTCATTACCCAAACAGCCACGTTACAAAATATCTTGCAGAGGCGATGGGGATTCCGCTGCTTGAATCATCTATCATGGCAGGCACCGACAGGGATGCCGAGACAAAGGCGCTTGCAACAGCCCTTGAACAGGCAAAATCGCTCTACGACATTGAGGGAGTCGTCAACGGCGGAATCGCGAGCGTGTTCCAGAAACAGGCGTTTGAGGGCGCCTGCAAAAAGCACGGCCTCATGCCCCTCTCGCCCCTGTGGGGAATAGAGCCTGAAAAATACATGGCCTGCCTGTTGGCAGATGGCTTTACCGTTATGATAGTGGGCGTCTCTGCGATGGGGCTTGAAAAAGAGTGGCTCGGTAGGATAATAGACAGAGAATCGCTTGCAAAACTCGCCCAGTTGTCAAAGAAGTACGGATTTAACCTGACGTTTGAGGGCGGCGAGGCAGAGACGCTCGTACTCGACTGCCCTCTCTACTCAAAGAGGCTGGCCGTGAGGCAGGCAGCCACAAAATGGGACGGCCAGAGGGGAATGTTTGAAATACTGGAAGCAGAGCTATTAGACAAGAAGTAAGCATATGTTTGACAACCTGCGTGACGGGCTGAGGAGCGCACTGAAAAAGATTGTGGGAGCATCCGACATCAACGAGGAGCTCATCGATTCGCTGTGCAAGGACATCCAGCGCTCGCTCTTGCTCTCGGACGTAAAGGCAGGGCTTGTCAAGACAATTACCGATAATCTGAAGCATCGCGCCATGACCGAGCAACCGCCAAAGGGGCTCTCACGCAAGGACCACATCGTAACCATCCTGTACGGCGAGCTGGCAAGGACGCTGGGCTACTCTGGCGAGGTGATAACCACCATCGACAAAAAGGGCATAGACGACGACCCGGGCATCACCGCGTTCTTCAAGCCCGGCAAGCAGAACGTCGTGCTCCTCCTTGGCATACAGGGCTCCGGCAAGACCACTGTCACGGCAAAACTCGCAAGGTGGCTCACAAAGCACGGCTACAGGATCGGGGTAATCGGGACTGACACGTGGCGCCCCGGCGCGCTGACGCAGCTAAAGATGAACTGCGCCAAGATAAACGTCGAGGTGTACGGAGAGGAGGAGAGCAAGGACGCGGTCGGAATAGCGCGGCACGGCCTTGAGCACTTTAAACCTCAGAATCTGGACGTGATAATCATAGACACTGCCGGCAGGCACAAGGAGGAAGCCGGCCTCTTGCAAGAGATGACCGAGATGCACAAGGTGTCAACTCCTGATCTGGCACTGCTAGTCCTCGACGGGACAATCGGCCAGCAAGCGTACAGCCAGGCCGAGGCATTCCACAAGGCGGCGCCATTAGGCGGTATCATAATCACAAAACTTGACGGCACTGCAAAGGGCGGAGGCGCACTTGCGGCCTCTGCGGCCACGGGTGCAAAGGTGATGTTCATCGGGACCGGCGAGCGCATCGACGACCTTGAGCAGTTCTCCCCGACGCGCTTTGTCGGCCGCCTGCTTGGAATGGGCGACATCAAGGCGCTTTTGGAGATGGCAAAGGGCCTGGAGATGCAGGCAGACGAGAACCAGGCAAAACGCGTGTTGTCCGGCAAGATGACGATAGAGGATTTCTACGCGCAGATGGAACAGGTGAGCAAGATAGGCTTCCGAAACGTTATCGAGAACATGCCGGGGCTTTCCGGCATGGTAAAGGAGGACCAGCTGGACGCGATGCAGGCACGCATGGAAAAGTGGCGCTTTATCATCCAGTCTATGACAGGTGACGAAAAGAAGGACCCCGACCTCATAAACGAGGCGCGGCGCAAGCGCATAGCCAGAGGCTCTGGTATGCCGGAAAGCGAGGTCAAGCACATGATAACGCAGTACAACAACTCCAAGGCCATGATGAAGCAGTCCAAGGGCCGGCAGATGCAGGGCCTCATGAGGAAGTTTGGGCTTGGTTGATGCTGCCGCGCAAAACGCCCTCTTGCTGCTAAAAGAGTACCAGCTGTGCAGGCACTGCCTGCTGAGGCAGGCTGACGGCGCGCAGGGCAGAAAAAAGGCGCTTGAAGAAAAAAAATGCTACATCTGCAAGGGGCTCTTTGGAAGGCTTGACGAGATTGCAGAAAAGGCACTCCTTGCTGCAAAGCAGTACCAGTTTGACACTTTTCTTGTAGGAGCAACGTTGCCGACGCAGCTGTACGAGCGGGAGGACGCACTGCGCGCCCGGCTCAAGATCCGGGGCAGAGAAAGCGTCAAGAACCAGCTGACAAGGGAGCTTGGGACGCGCCTTGCCAAGATGACGCGCAAAAAAGCCGACTATATGCGGCCGGACCTGGCAATCAACGTCGTGATAACAAAGGATGGCGGAATCGAGGCATCGGCAAGGGCAAGACCACTTGCGCTTCTGTGCAGGTATGTCAAGAGGAAGCGGGGCCTGCCACAAAAGGCCGAGAAATGCCCGCTGTGCCTCGGCAAGGGTTGCAACCTCTGCGACGGCACCGGCCTCAATGGCCTTGAAAGCGTCGAAGGAATAGCGACCAAGCACCTCATGAAGATGACGGGAGGTCAGGCGCCAAAATTCTCGTGGATTGGAAGCGAGGACCAGTCGAGCCTCGTCCTTGGGCAGGGAAGGCCGTTTTACGTAAAGGCGTCGGACCCAAAGATGCGCAAGCCAAAGAAAACAAGGTTTGCAGAGGCAGGCATTGAAGGAAAAGTGGTAAAGGTGCTTGACGACGTGCCAGATACGCAGGCGCGCTTTGTGACAAAGACTAGGATCGTATGCAAGTGTGAACGCGCAATTTTGCCGGACGACATCATAAAGCTGAAAAAGTCGCTTGCAGGCGCGCAGGCTAAATTCGAAAACCGCTCAAAAATAGCGGTTAAAAAAATCCATTCCGCGCAAGTGAAAAAAACCGCTGAAAACGAGCTTGTGCTCACAATCGTGGCTGATGGCGGCCTTCCCATCAAGCAGTTCGTAGGAGGCGAGCAGTACATCGAGCCGAACGTTTCGAGCCTTCTAGGCGCCAAGTGCGAGTGCACCGCGTTTGACATCCTAAAAGTGGATTTCTTCAACACCGTCTAATCTTGACATTTGACAAAACATCGTGTGCGCTCAATATCGCTAGCAACAGCCTAATTCTTGAACAGCATGATTATCAGCTTGTTTGCGCAGAGATCTGCTGCCATGGCAGCTTCTGGCAGCGGGCCGGTCCCCGACAAAAACGGGGTCATGATGTACAACTATGGCGGATCAACAGGCATCGTCTACAACCCGACCGTGGTCGCCACATACGGGCTGCAGTATCATGATAGCTACCGGCGGACAGGCGACCCGCAGGCAAGGCAGAACCTGATAAACACCGCCGACTGGCTGCTTGGGCACGCAAAAGAAAAATCCGGATATTCGCTGTGGGAATACGGTTTTCGGTGGGGCTGGTACGGGGGAGTCGAGCCCCCGTACACCTCAGCGCTTGCGCAGGCCGAGGGGACCAACGTCCTTCTGCTTGCGCACGAAATGACGGGAAAAGACAGCTACCTTGCAGGGGCAAGAAGAGCCTTTGGCGCGTTTCTGGTCGATTACGACGTCGACGGGGTCGCAAGCGATGAGGGCAAGGACTCGATATTTCTGCAGCTTCTAGCCAAGCCGGGCTTTCAAAAGACCTACGTTTTAAACGGCCACACAAACTCGCTGATACACGTGTGGAAATACTACCAATACACGCGCGACTATCGGGCGCTCATTGTGTTTGGCAAGGGGGTGAACTGGCTTGCTGCTGACGGCAACCTGAAAAAATACTATGCCGGCGACTGGTCATACTACGACCAGATGGGCAACAGGGCAAAGGACAACTACCACAAGGGACACATCGCCCAGCTCGGCAGACTGTACGAGATAACTGGCGAGCAAGTGCTAAAAGAGTACAGTGACAGGTTTGCCGCCTGCACGGGGCGGGGCCCGTAATGCCTGCCTGCAGCCGGTGAGAGGATTGTCAAAAAGAGAGGAAGGGCGTGTGACTATTATCACGCGCCTCTGCTTTTACGCCACGGTGTTGCGAGTTTCCCACAGGACTAGTCCCTTCTTAGTAGCCGCCGTTGTTACCATTGTTGTCGTCATTGTTGTTGGGCAGTATGCATATGATGACTTCGTTACCATTGTCGTTATCGTCCTTGCTATAGCTTGAAGAGTAGTAGTCGTTACCATTGTTATTGTTGTCTTTGGAGAAGCAAGTGCAGCCGTTGTCATCGTTATTGCTGTTGTTGTCGTCCATGCTGTAGCTTGACGAGTAATAGTGGTCCTTGTGATCATTGTTGTTGCTATCATCGTTATTGTTGTTTTCAAGGGAGCAAACAACAAAGTCCTTGTTGTCGTCATTGCCATTGTTGTAACTCGAGCTCGCAAGCGCGGCGTTCGGCATCGCCATTGCCAATGAAGCAATTGCGAAACCCAGTGTCAAGAGGGCGATGGTCGCCCTTTTTGCAGTCAGACTTGACATGTACATTTCCCTCGGAAGTGATTATAAAACCTTGAGCAAAGTGGCTCTGGAATATAATTATTTTAGAAAATACAAGATCAATTAATCTATAATTCACAAACATTCTATTATAAAGAACTGGAATTTGTACGCCGCCTGTTTCTAAGTAATCTCTGTTAAGGATTTTACAAAAGACATCTAGAAAGTAGGTAGTTATGCTGGCTTGCTGGTTTCCGCAAGTCCGTTCCATCCGCCCTAAATTTCTTCATCGGCAAGTCCAGCATCGCCATATATGCCGTTCTCTTGATTTTGTTATCGGCGATGATGCATATAGTTCAACATGACATTTGCCGGCAAAAATCTACATTCCAACACGATAGATTTAGCGAAACTACTACGCTTGTATTTGTAGTCCACTGGAAACACGCACGCGCTAGATGACCGATCACTGCAAAAACATCTATTTTCAGTAACGTTTTTGTCTGACGCTTGCTCTGGAAATGCAAGGATGAGCTTTGACCCGCTTTACAAGGTACATGACGCCGCTCGCGCGGGCCATATTCCCGAAAAAACCTACAAGCTGATAGTCAAGCGCCTTCCGCTAGTCAGGGAGGGGATAAAGCGGGTCGAGAAAGCGTCTGGGCTGAAATACCCATACTTTTACGTCGAGCCGTCGATGGTGGTTTCCACGTCCGCGGCCGAGTTTGCGCAGTTTGGAGTCTTTTTCGCCCGCACGATACCGGTGATAGGCGACGACAACCTCCTGCGCGTAGTCGTGCAGATAACTGCGCCTCTGGTGGCGTTTGGGCTAAAGGGCACAATACACGCGATTCTGGCGCACGAGTTTCTGCACTACCTGGAGCTTGTAAGCAGGATTGTAAAGATGAACATCGTCTCTGACGAGATTTCCGGCACGCTATTTGAGGGCAGGTACGCCGACTCGGGCAAGCTGCTTGAAGAGCGAGCGGTATTCAAGTCCGACCCGACGCTCCTGAAACACATAACGACCCGCTTTCCGGAAGGCTTTCGGGACTACAAATTGGAGGACAAGGCGATAAAGTTGTGGATGGACAAGGGCCTGCCCATGATCAAAGTCCCCATTGACGCAAACGTGATAAAGATACCGGTGGAGGCCATGGCGCGTCTGCAGGTCGAGCAGGCAATACGGGACAAGATTGCCGAGTTTGAAAGCGTGAAACTGCGCAAGCGCAAAAGCCAGACCGGCTATGTCTAGTAGTAGCAGCAGCGTATCGCCGGCAGAACTGCAAGCGTTGCAAAAGTGCATCGACAAAGTCGCCAGAGGCCGCAAGGTCGCCGCGGCATGCATCTATGGATCAAAGGTGGCTGGCTATGCAAGGCCGGACAGCGACATCGACATCCTTGTCGTGCTTGAAAACTATCCCTACCGGGTAAAGTACGCCTACATGAAAGAGTCTGGAGTCGACATCTCTGCCCTCGTCGTGAACAAAAAGTCGCTTGAAAGAGACGCCAAGAGCGCGCGCATGGGCGAGTTCGTGGTTGGCCGGCTTTTGCATGTCTACGAGCCAGTGATAAACCCGGAATTTTTCGCGGAAATCGAACGGACTTACAAGCGCCGTGTGATACTTGAAGAGCTGCAAGAGCTCGTGAAATCGTCAAGCGCCCTTGCTCCGGAAATATCGTTCCCGCTGGGATACATTGCATTCTCAAAGATAAAGCGCCGCGCGGCAATGTATCCAAACGCCGCGTACAGCTACGCCAAGACATACACGTCAAGCCCGCGCAACTTGGACTTTGCAATGCAGGGATACCGGCGCGCCCTTGCAGACATTGTCATCGAAGACCCGGGGCTGTTTGTAATCGACGGCCAGACGCTCCGGCTGTCCAAAGATCGCGTCAGATTTGCGCGGGGCGAGCCGGCTCTCAGGCTGACAAAAAAGCTCCAGCACTTTAGCTCTTATTTTATTCACTCGTACGCAGGCAGGCACATGTTCCATCTCGCGGTCAGGGAGGCCGAGTCAAAGATCCGTCGTCACGTCGGCCAGAAGGTCAAGTTCCCATCGTTTCTTGCATGTCCTGCGTGCGCCTACTGGAAGATACCAGAGGGCGTGCTTGTAGTAGCGGACCGGCACAAAGACTGGCTCGACGCTGTCGCAGAGGCGCATGGCATATCTTCTGGATACACTGCGAAAAAGCGCCGGCTCGGCAACCCAAATAGCAGAACGATGCTTTATACGCTAAAGCATGGGGGCGGAGAAATGAAAATAGCCGCAAAAGAGCTTGCACGAACCAAGTCGGTAAAGTGGGCGGCGCTCAGCATGTGGACCGCGCAGGTGAAAAAATTCAAGGTCGACCCGGTGTTCCGGCTCGGCACAGAATACCGCGCCCTGCGATACCTGCGCACGCTGGGGCTCAAGACGCCGGAGATAGAGGCGGTGGTGCTTGACGGGCGGATGATTGCGACCCGGTTCATGGAAGGCCCAAGTCTTGCCGACATCATCCGGGGCGCGCTTGCCGGCAACAACAACAACAATGACGACCTTGCGCTTGTCAGAGAAGCCGGGAGGCAGGTTGCGGCCGTCCATGCGGCAGGCGCGTGCTTTGGCAACATCAAGCCCAAGAACGTGATTGCAAAGGATGGGCTTTTGTGGTTCACAGACCTTGAACAGTTTGTCTTTGAGGGAGGGGACCCAGTCTGGGACCTTGCGCAGTTTGTATGCTGGGGCCTGAAGGGAAGCGCAAACGCGCCAGCGGCAGCAAAAGTGGCGGCCGAGTTTCTGCAAGGATACGGAAACGAAAAAGTGGCAGGCCGGCTCGTACAGAGCAAGCGCTACATCGAGAATTTCATACCTGTCCTGTCGCCTCAGGTCGCAAGGGCGATAAAGAACGTGGCCCGCAGCTTGTAGGTTATTTCTTGGCCTTATTCTTGGGCGCTTCCTTGCGAGCGAATTCCGTGTAGCCGCACTTGCCACACGTAAAGCGGTCCTTGTGCTCGGCCATGAACACGCCCTTGCCGCATTTCAGGCATTCGCGCTTGTTCCTCGTGACCTTGTTGCCCTCTACCTTGTAGAACTTGTAGACTGCAACCTCGCCTTTTGCCGGGGCTTTCTTGTCTGCCATGTTACTTCTTGGCGCCTCCCTTGGCGTCAGCGGCCGCTGCCTGCTTGGCCTTCAGCCTCTCTGCTTTTTCCTCGTCGAGCAGCTTTTTCCTGTCGGCTTTTGGCATGGTGCGCAGCATCCGGTATCTCGGCAACTGCTTCTTGGCAGCCTCTTCATTCTCGTAGACGTAGAAAACTGCGTGCACGTCTGTCATTCCTGTCTCGCATACAAGGTTTATCGGGATAACTATTTTCTTGTCGACCCCAAGCTGGCTCGCTATCTGCTCGGCCGCTTCTGTCTTTTTCAGCTTGCCGGCGGCTCCTCTGAACAGCGCCTTTACCTCGCGCCTGCTCAAAAGCGAGTTCTTGCGGTCCTCTATCATCACTACTGCTTCCTGCGACAAAGTGAAAGGTACCGTTCCGTGTAACCCATTTAAGTATTTGCTTGGCCTGTTACACAGGAAAATCAAATATACCGCCTAGTCGCCCGGGACGGTGAGAAAATGAAGCAATTTTTCCAGGACATCTGCGACAAGGTAGTCTCGCTCGACCCCTCGATACGATTCGCGGGGATTGCCGACGAGGACGGCAAATTGGTGGCAACAGCCGAGCGTAAAGGGCTGAAACCACTCCTGACGCCCGAAGAGCGCGCCCAGTATGCCATCACCGCCGCCACGCGCCAGTACACGCGCCTTAGGTGGGAATACCTGCTTGGCAAGATAGATTATGCCTCGTCGCACTATGCAAAACTCATCCGCGCCACCATACCTATAGCCGACGAGAACAGCCGGCTGTACTACGTCATGCTGCTTTCGTTTGACGTCAAGTCAGGCGACAAGGTGCACGGCGTCATCACCAAAAAGATAATCCCGCTTGTGCGCAAGAACACCGGCAAGTTCATGAAATAAAAAAAGGTAGTAGTCTTGCATGCCGTTTGAAAGCCTCGGCGAGTACGTTGATGCCCTCGAAAGGGCAGGCGAGCTGAAACGCATAAAGGCAAAGGTGAGCGCGGACCTCGAAATAGCGGAGGTAATGCGCCGGCTCATGTACAAGGGCGACCAGCCGGCCGTTCTCTTTGAAAATGTGGAAGGGTCAGACATGCAGGTCCTTGGAAACGCCTTTGGCACAATGAAGCGCCTGCAGCTGGCGCTGGAATCGGAGGATTTCGTGGACATTGGCCAGCGCATCGTCGACCTCACGAGGATAAAGATGCCGTCCGGTATGCTCAACAAGCTGAAAATGCTGCCCAAGCTGTCAGAGATTGGCGAGTATGGCCCGAAATACGAGGACAAGGGATCCGTTACCGAAGTGATAGAAAATGATAAAGCGTCCTTCAACTCGCTTCCGATACTAAAATCGTTTGCCGGCGACGCAGGCAGGTTCATCACTTTTGGCATGACGGTAACGAAACACCCTGAGACGGAGATCCGCAACCTGGGTGTCTACCGCGTACAGATAATCGATGACAAGCACGCAACAATGCACTGGCAGACCCACAAGCGGGGCGCGCAGCACTACAAGATGCTCAAAGAGCAGAACAAAAAGATTGAAGCCGCAATCGTCATCGGCGCAGACCCTGCTACCGTGTTTTCAGCAGTCGCGCCTGTGCCCGAAGGAATGGACAAGTACCTGTTTTCCGGCATCACGAGAAAGAAAGGGGTAAAACTCGTAAAATGCAGGACCATCGACCTTGAAGTGCCTGCAAACGCCGAGATAGTACTCGAAGGGTACGTGGACCCAAACGACATGCGCATGGAAGGACCGTTCGGCGACCACACTGGCTATTACACGCCGGCAGAGCCCTTTCCCACTTTTACGCTGACTGGCATCATGAGGCGCAGGAGCCCGATATACCTGACAACCGTTGTGGGCAAGCCGGTGCTTGAGGATGCCTACATCGGCAAGGTGATAGAGCGCTCGTTTCTGCCGCTGATACAGATGTTCCACCCGGAGGTAGTCGACTTTTCCATGCCGGGCGCCGGCTGGTTCCAGGGCCTTGCAGTAATATCGATAAAAAAGACATACCCCGGTCAGGCCAAGAAGGTGATGATGGGTCTTTGGGGGATGGGCCAGCTGTCGCTGACAAAGATGTTCGTGGTGGTCGACAGCGATGTGGACGTGCACGACGCAAACGACGTGATATGGGCGGTGACTACACGCGCAGACGCCGCGCGCGACACAGTCATCATCAATAACACGCCTACAGACACGCTTGACCCCGCGTCGCCATTTGTCAACCTTGGCTCAAAGATGGGAATAGACGCCACGCAAAAAACGAGAGAGGAAGGCTATATGCGCGAGATACAGCAGCTAGCAGTAGTTGACGATGAGACAAAGGCGCTTGTCGACAGGCGATGGCAGGAGTACTTTCGCTCATAGGGAAGAGGATATGCATTGGCTCTTGACATAATAGTCCGGCGCATGCAGGAAAGCGACCTGCAGGAGGCGGACAGGATAATGAGGCTTGCCTTTGGCACGTTTCTTGGCCTGCCCGACCCGACGTCTTTTGCCGGCGACGCCGATTATGTCTACACCCGCTACCGCGCCGACCCGTCTGCCGCGCTGGTGGCACAAGTCGACGGCAAAATCGCAGGCTCGAACTTTGCTCTGCACTGGGGAAGCGTCGGAGTTTTCGGCCCTCTGACCATACATCCCGACTTTTGGGACAAGGGCGTGGCAAGGCTCTTGCTTGAAGAGACGATGGGAATTTTTGCAAAGTGGCAGGTGCGCCACGCCGGCCTCTTTACGTTTGCCCAGAGCAGCAAGCACGTCCACCTGTACCAAAAGTTTGGCTTTTGGCCCCGGTTCCTGACTGCGATAATGTCAAAGCCGGTGGACGACAAGGCAAGTGCAGCCAAACCGGTCCGCTATTCGCAATTAACCGCGGCTGACAAGGAACAGGCCGTCGAGGCGTGCAAAACCCTAACAGGCAAGATCTACGACGGGCTGGACCTGAGCGAGGAAATCTACTCCGTCGACAGGCAGAAACTTGGAGACACCATACTTACCTATGATGATGGCGGCAGCAACTCTCTAGCCGGCTTTGCAGTCTGCCACTGCGGGCCCGGAACGGAGGCTGGCAGCGGAAACTGCTACGTCAAGTTTGGCGCCGCAGCGGCCGGCCAAGGCTCTGCTGGTGAACGCTTTGAGCGCCTTCTGGATGCCTGCGAGTCGTTTGCAGGCTCACAAGGTTTGTCGCGCATAGTTGCAGGCGTCAATACGGGCCGCCACGACGCATACAGAAGGATGATTGCGCACAAGTTTCGTACCGACATCCAGGGAGTCGCCATGGAAAAGCCTGATGAGCCGGGCTACAACAGAAAAGACGTCTACCTGATGGACGACTGGCGGTAACTAGAATTCCCTGACCGTCCTGTACAGGTTGTCCCGCTCGGCCGGCTTGTAGCCTGCCTGCTTTATGGCAGCTATTATCCTGTCAGACGTCAGTTCGGTAGAGCGAGCCCCCGTTGCGCTCACCACCTCTTCTCCTATCAGCGTGCCTCCAAAGTCGTCTGCGCCGTGGTTCAGCGCCAGCTGCGCCATGCCGATTCCGTTTGTCAGCCACGACGACTGCAAATGGTCTATGAGGCCGTAGAACATTATCCTTGAAATCGCTATCATCTTTAGCAGCTGCAGGCCGCCGGATGGGTACTTTATCAGCCCTTCCGCCTGCATCTCGGTATTGTTGGGCTCAAAGCTCCACGGGATAAAGCAGACAAAGCCTCCAGTCTTTTCCTGAAGCTTCATTATCCTTAGTATGTGCCTTGCGCGGTCCTCTTCCGTCTCGACCGTGCCGTACATCATGGTGGCGACCGACTTTAGCCCGACGTTGTGCGCTTCTTCCATTATGCGCAGCCACTCGTCGCTCTTTATCTTTAACGGACTGATTTGTTCTTTGACTCTGTCCTCCAGTATCTCGGCGCCTGCCCCCGCAAACGTGTCCATGCCAGCTGCCTTTAGCCGCGCAAGCACTTCTTTTGTGCTGCTCCTTTCCACCTTGGCTATCATGTCGACCTCGGAAGGCGAAAGCCCGTGGATTCCAACCTCGGGGCACTTTTCCTTCATCGCCCTGAATGCGTCCTCGTAATATTCTATCCCGAGATTCGGGTTATGGCCACCCTGTATGAGCACCTGCGTGATCCGAAACATCTCTCTTGAAGTGGCTACTCGCCTTACAATCTCCTCCTTGGGCACGGTGTACGATTCTTCGTGCCCCGGCGGTCTGTAGAATGCGCAGAACTTGCAGTACGTCACGCAGACGTTGGTATAGTTGAGTATGATGTTGTTGACAAAAGTTATTCTGTCGCCAAAGAGCCGCTGGCGCAATATGCTTGCGACGAGGCCCATAGAGTAGGCGTCGTCGGATTTCACGAGCCGTATGCAGTCGTCAAGGCCAAGCGGCCTCCTTCCGGCCAGCGCGGTGTCCAGAACGTCGCTGATGTCGGACTTTTTCAAGAATTCCTGGAGCAGCCGGCCTTGCAAGTGTCTGGCTGTTTTGTCCCTGCAATGCTATTTAATGATTTGGAGAAAGAGCCTAAATTTATAATGGCCTGACGGCAAAAGTTACCCTGTTGCAGTCGATAGACGCTGTCGGCAACGCCAGCGGGACGCCGGCGCTCGAAAAGGCGCTTGCCGGAGAGGAGCTGTCCTACGAGGACGGCGTGCAGCTGATGAATGAGGAGAACCTTTTCTTGCTCGGCGCGGCCGCAGACAAGCTCCGCCGCGACCTGTGCGGGAGCACCGTGACCTTTGTATCTTCTTACTACCTGAATTACACAAACGTGTGCGCCGCCAGCTGCCCGCTGTGCGCGTTCTACCGCAAGGGCAATGAAGAAGACGCCTACACGCTTTCTACCGAGCAAATAGTCGCAAGGGCCAAGATAGCGATAGAACAGATGGGCGCCACAGAACTGCACATCGTGGGGGGCTTTCACCCCAAGCTGGGGCTCGAGTACTATGAAAACATGATGCGCGCCATCAAGGCCGAACATCCAAAAGTCATGATAAAGGCACTCACCCCTGCAGAGGTGTTTTTCATCGCGCGCCTGACGCACAACTCGGTAAAGGAAGTGCTTTCGCGGCTAAAGTCTGCTGGCCTTGACGCGCTTCCCGGCGGAGGCGCCGAGATATTCCACCCCGACACCCGCAGGAAAATAGTGATAGGCAAGTGCTCCGGCGAAGAGTGGCTCGACACTGCAAGGCAGGCGCACGAGCTTGGCATCCGGAGCAACTGCACGATGCTCTTTGGGCACATTGAAAAACCCGAGCACGTCGTTGACCACGTCATCAAGATACGCGAGCTCCACAAAAAAACCGGCGGCTTTACCACGTTTATCCCGCTCAAGTTCAGCCTTGAAAACACTGAACTTGAGCAGAAAGAGATGATAAAGTCAGAGAGTCCCTCGCCCTACGACCTGCGCGTGATAGCGGTGTCGCGGCTCTTGCTTGGAAACACGCTAAAGAACCTCTCGGTGTACTGGGTCGCGCTAGGCAAAAAGATAGCGCAGGTGGCACTCTCGTACGGCGGAAACGATATGGTGGGCACCGCCTATTCGGAGGAGATATTCAAGGCTGCAGGCAAGTCAAGCGGGACGTCATTGCAGGAGCTTGCGAGCATGGTGCGCGAGATAAAGCGTGAGCCGGCGCAGCGCGACACGTTTTTCAACATCATCCGCCGGTTCGACTAGTTATCAATAGAGGGAGATAGAGAGAGCTGTGCCTGCATATCTGTAAACTACGGAAAATCTGATCATGGCTATATATCACTGAGAGCAGTGAATAGGGGTTGGCTCTGCTTGAGGCAAGCGCCGCGCATCACAAGAAAAAGACCGTAATCGGCCTTGCGCTCGTCGCCATACTCTCCGCAGTAGTCCTGATTGTTCCGGATGCCTTGGGGCTTTCAATCAGCCTGCCGCTAAAGCTGACGTCGATAGTGCTGCTGTCCGTGTACGTGATGCTTTCGTTTGAAATAGTACACAGGACTGCAATCGCGCTTGCCGGCGCCACGGCAGTAGTCATCATAATAATATCGACCGGGCTCATCACGGCAGGCGAGAGTTTCGAGTTTGCGACTAGAGCCATCGACTTTAACACAATCGGCCTTTTGCTCGGCATGATGATAATCGTGGCCATAATGGCCGAGACGGGCGTCTTTCAATACCTTGCCATCCGTATGAGCAAGGCGTCAAAGGGCAACATGTGGAAGCTGCTCGTCATGATGAGCGCCTTTACGGCCGTCACCTCGATGTTCATAGACAACGTGACGACCGTGCTCCTGATGGTGCCCATAACCATCTCCATTTTCAGAATTTTCCGGCTTTCCCCCGTTCCGTTCATACTTGCCCAGGTACTTGCCTCAAACGTGGGCGGGACTGCAACTCTCATAGGCGACCCTCCAAACATACTCATCGGCTCTGCCGCAGGCATAGACTTTAACGCGTTTCTGTTCCACATGGGGCCCACGATAGGCGTATCGCTTGTCGCGTCGCTGTTCATGCTAAAGTTCCTCTTTCGAAAGGACCTTGCGCAAAAGCCCCAGAACCTCGACGAGCTGATGGCGCAGGACGAAAAGTCGCTGATAACCGACAGGGGCGTGATGAAAAAATCAATGATAGTGCTTGCCGGAGTCATTGCGCTCTTTGTAGTCCACGGCAGCCTCCACGTAGAGCCGTCGCTCATCGCGCTCGGAGGCGCGGGTGTGCTTCTGGTGGCCACGCGGGCCAAGCCGGAAAAGGTGTTCCACGACGTGGACTGGGCGACTCTGATATTCTTTGCCGGGCTCTTTGTAATCATTAGCGGCGCCGAGCACGCCGGGATGATAGATCTCCTTGCAAAGACTGCTCTTGGCATAACGGGAGGCGAGCCCACGATGACGTTCTTTTTGATAATCTGGATGTCCGCGATTGCCAGCGCGTTTGTTGACAACATACCCTTTGCTGCGACCATGATCCCGCTGATACACGTCCTGAACCAGAACGGAAGCATCGCCTCTGCGTTTGGCAGCTTTGCGATAAGCCCGCTGTGGTGGGCCCTTTCGCTCGGGGTGGGCCTGGGCGGCAACGGCACACTGATAGGGTCAAGCGCGGGAGTCGTAGCCACCGGGCTTTCGGAAAAGGCCGGTCAGGCGGTGTCCTTTAACCGCTTTATGCGGGTCGGTTTTCCGTTCATGATAATGACGGTGGCAGTCGGAAGCGTCGTGCTGTTTGTGGATATGATGCTAAGGATCGGCTAGTTCTTCTTTTTTTACGTAAAAAAATCTAGACTACGTCGACCTTGACGTCCGATTCTAGAATCTTGCGCTCGCGGGCCATCGAAAACATCTTTTCAATCGCCTTTCTGCCTTCCGGACCCATGTCGCGGGTTATTTCGTTCACGTACATCAGAACGAATTTCTTTATCGTCTCCCTTGGCTGGCCTCTGGAATACTGCATTGCGTAATCTACGGAAGCATCGATGTTGTTAAGGCCATACTCTATTGATTTTACGAAAAGGTCGCTGAACTCCTTCAACTGTCCGCGGTCCATCGTCCTTGCGCTTGCCACGTTTATGCCAAGCGGGACCGGAAGGCCACCGGTCTGCGCGTCCCACCATGGGCCAAGCTCCATTATAGCTGCAAATTTCGTCTTGTCGTAGGTTATCTGCGCCTCGTGTATGACAAGCCCTGCATCGACCTCACCTGCCAGTACTGCCTGCGGAATCGTCTCAAACGACATCTCTTTCTCCTTGAACCTGCCCAGGGCAAGTTTCAGCAAAAGGTTGGCAGAAGTCATCCTGCCTGGGATGGCTATTGTGGCGTCTTGTAGCTTGTCAAGAGTCAAATCCTTGTCTTTCCTTGCAATCACCACCGGACCGTACTTTAACCCAAAGCTGCCGCCACCGCGCAATATGACATAGTCTTTCAAGTAAGCATAGGCATGAGCCGACACTGCAGTCACGTCAAGCTCGTGCGCCAAGGCCCTCTTATTCAAAGTCTCGATGTCCTGGATGACGTGCTTTATCTTGAACTTGCCGGACCTTACCCCGCCGCATGCAAAGCCGTAGAACATGAACGCGTCGTCGGCGTCAGGAGTGTGGCCGAGCGTTATCTCCATCCCCCGTGCAAGGAGCCTGCGCCACTATTAAATGAATATCCGTGAAAAATATAGGCAACATTTATAGTCCCCGAACAAAATTTTTGAAAATTGAGTGTATGCCAAAGTTCAAGTCTACTCAGGAAATCCTGAGAATCATCGGTAATAAGGATCAGATACGCAATTTCGGTGTCATTGCACACGTCGACCACGGCAAGACGACCATGTCCGACAGCCTTCTTGCCGCGTCCGGCATCATCGCACCGTCCGTGGCCGGCCAGGCCCTTGCTCTCGACTCTATGAAGCTGGAGCAGAACAGGCAGATGACCATCAGGGGCGCAAACGTGACGCTGCTGTACGAACACGATAACAAGGATTACGTCATCAACATGATAGACACGCCCGGCCACATCGACTTTACAGGCAGGGTTACGAGGGCGCTTCGCGCAATCGACGGCGTGGTCGTAGTCTCTGACTCTGTCGAGGGCATCATGACTCAGACAGAGACTGTCACGAGGCAGGCACTCGAAGAGCGCGTCAGGCCAGTCCTTTACATAAACAAGATAGACAGGCTCGTAAAAGAGCTGAGGCTGGACGGACCTGCCATGCAAAAATGGCTTTCAAACATCATTGCCGATTTCAACAGGCTCGTGGACCTCTATGCCGAGCCGGAGTACAAGGAAAAGTGGAAGGTCTCGATACAGGGCAACAGCGTCGCCTTTGGTTCTGCAAAGGACCGCTGGGGCTTTAACTTCAAGATGGCGCAAAAGCTGGGCGTCGGCTTTAAGGACGTCTACGAAGCGTACACGTCGGAAGGCACAGACAAGATAAAGGCACTTGCAGAGAAATCGCATTTGCACGACGCCGTGCTTGGCATGGTAGTCGAGCACCACCCGCCGCCCCACGTGGCGCAGAAATACCGTATCCCGAAAATCTGGCCAGGCGACCTCAACTCTGAGATCGGCCAGGCGCTCTTGAACTGCGACGAAAAGGGTCCGGCCATGATGATGGTGACTACCATCAACGTCGACCCGCAGGCAGGCAGGGTTGCAACAGGCCGCCTGTATTCAGGCACGATAAAGGACGGCGACGAAATCTATCTGATTGACGCAAAGAGACCGGGCAAGGTGCAGTCTGTAAACATCTACATGGGCAACACCCGCGAAGTGGTGAGCGTGCTTCCTGCAGGCAACATACCGGCGCTGCTCGGCCTCGACTATGCAGTCTCTGGCGAGTCGATATCAACCGTCAAAACGGCGACCGCGTTTGAATCTATCAAATACGTTTCTGAACCTGTCGTCACAATCGCGGTGGAACCAAAGCACCCCAAGGACCTGCCCAAACTGGTCGAGGGCCTGCGCAGGATCACCGTCGAGGACCCGAACCTGATAGTCAAGATAAACGAGGAATCCGGCGAGACCTTGATGGCAGGAATGGGTGTCCTGCACCTTGAAATCGCTACGTCGCTCCTGCAGGAAATGGGCCTTGACATCGTCACTACGCAACCGTTGATCAACTACCGCGAGACAATCCGCGCAAAGGCCGGCCCCATAATGAGCAAGTCTCCGAACAAGCACAACAAGATATTCATGCGCGTCGAGCCGTTGCCAGAGGACATTGTCGACCTCATCAGGACGGGCAAGCTGAAGGAAGACATGGACAAGAAGGAGATGGCCAAGATCCTGAGGGAAAAGGGCTGGGGCACCGACGAATCAAGGAGCGTCGTTGCAATCGACGCGTCCGGCAACATGATGGTAGACGAGACCAAGGGTGTCCAGTTCATACAGGAATCTATGGACTCTATCCGTTCAGGCTTTGACGATGTGATAAAGAATGGCCCGATAGCAAAGGAGCAGGTGAGGGGCGTAAAGTTTGTCCTGCACCACTTTGTCCCGCACGAGGACCCTGCACACAGGGGCCTTGCGCAGCTGATGCCGGCCACAAGGAGGGCAATGCTCGGCTCGATACTGATTGCCGACCCGGTGCTTTTGGAGCCGATACTTGGTATTGAGATCAAGTGCCCACAGGAACAGATAGGCGTCGTCGCAAGCGTGCTGTCAAGCAAGCGCGGCAAGCTACTCAACGTCGAGCAGAAGGGCATCATCGCCATCATACAGGGCGAGGTGCCGGCATCCGAGACGTTCGACCTGTCAGAAGTCATGAGGGGTGGAACCGCAGGCAAGGCGATGTGGACAACGTTCTTCAAGACATGGGCGCCAGTCCCGAACTCGATATTCAGGAATCTGGTTGCCGACACGAGGAAGAGAAAGGGCCTCAACCCCGAGCCGCCTGGACCGGATGAATTCATCGACAAGGAGTAAAAAAGGGAATTCCACCTCTTTTTGTGCGTAAACTTGTGTCGCTTCTTGTGTAAAAGCATCTAAAGCGAGTGCGTATGATGATTATTACCTGTCTTTTTTGCTCAACTCTTTAAAATCATGGCCGCACAACTGAGTTAATGTCAAGTCTAACGGGAAGTAAATCAAGAAAAAGAACGACAATAATGTCAGCATTTACTATTTCCCTGTTGGTGCTGGGTTTTGCAATAGTCGCATCGGCTATAGTAGTGACGCCGGCTGCATTTGCGCAAAACGCAACCACCCCAAGTGGAAATGCCACACAAGGAGGGAATATGACTCAGGGAGGAAACGCTACCTTGCCAACAGCCATGGAAACGAATCCAAATCAGCCCGGAAACCTTACGTCTCCACCTATGGGACCATCAGGTAACATAACTTCACCCGGCAGCAATATGACCGCACCGCCAACAGGAAACGTAACCGCAGGATGAAGTGCCACTCGCTGAAAAAACGAAGCTAGCTGCAACCGTAATTTCATGATTTGCTAGCACTCTTTTTTTTGATGGCAAAGGAAGACAAACCAGAGACGCGTACGATAAAGACGCGGACGGGACCGGCGGAAAAACAGAATACCACCCGGTTCATATGCAAGGTCTGCGGCGACACTTTTGATGATCAGAATGTTCTCAGGCAGCATGTTGACACGATGCATGAGCAAAAGAGGATGGTGACTGCCACCGAAGTCATTCAGAAGGCATTTGGCGGCAGGATAAACTTTCCAAAAACAAAAGCCGAGATTGTAAAGGAGGTGGAGGAAAACAAAGAATCGCTGCCGCTTGAAGTTGTCGATGCCGTACGGAACATACCCGACGGGCGGTACAACGACGACGCAGACTTTGTACGCCGAATAAAAGACTACACAGGCTCTATTGCAGAATAATGGCCGGCTGCATGCATATTCTCTATCATCCTATAGCATAGGCAAAAAGCGGCACAAATCCATGCTCAAAAAAGGAGGGGGGAGAGTATGTTTTTATCGACAGGACGTAAAAAGGGAATCCTCTTTCCATGTCCAACATTATGCCGCTTTTGCATGTTCCGTTTAACCTGAAAAAGTGCCTGTCTGCAGCTAGCTCTAGGTGCAGGCCAATTAGATCAAATCTTCGATCATTATTAGAAGGACAATAGCGCCAAGCGCCAGAACTCCACCAATAGCTAGCGTTAGAGTAACCGGTACCATTAGTCGTCGCATCAGACATCTGTCATATTCAATAAGCCTTTAACTTGTCGCAATGTGTTTCTAGCTCGTGTTTCTAGTGTTCTTTTATTAGTATTGAGGGCTCTCACCGCTTGTTGATGTCTGAGAGCTGGAAGGCCCTCATAATGCGAGATGACGACGGTTCTGTATGTACATATTCCCGCGGTCGTGTATACGCAGTAACAATAGAATAGTCAATACGGATTAAATGCGTCGCTAAATCATGTTCTTGAAGGATTCTCGGATTAATCAAAGAAGGCTGGTATGCGCAACTGCGCAAGAGCTGGCTGTCAACGCAATAAACTATTATTCGGCCCACTCGTCGACTATCGAGTTGACGTCTTCAATCAGATCAAGTTTAATGATCACGCCATACCTGCCATGCTTGCTACCGTAATCATAATCGATTAGAAATCCAACGTATGGCGGCTTCTCCTTCGCCTGAACACTTGTATTGTCACCATTGTCATCATCAATACTGTATCGCATAAAGTATGATTTCTCTTCGCCGGGAAAGACCAGTGAAGCCTGACCTTGGGCTGCTGCCTGGTGGATTAGCTCGTCCTTTGTAATCTCTACCTCTGACATCAGGCCTCTGACCTTGACACTTGATGCCGGCATCTGTCCGTAGTTTATGTAAAAGAATCTGATTTTTGTCTCTCCCGGCTCTTTTTCAAGTCCTTTATCCGATGCACCGAGCCAAGGTCTAACTGTAGAATCGATTTGATGCTGGCTGATTTGCACCTGTCGTCTTGTGGCAATGGCTTGAATGATGGTCGCGACCGCCAAACCAGCTGTGCCAATACCTGTTGCGACTAGTGCATAATCTGATAGGCTCAACTAAGTATATTCACTTTATCATACGGTCGCACTTTTTAATGAGTATATTCTTCAGTCAGATAACCTAACCTTTTTCGCGCTCAGGGTTGTGTCACTATTCTGGATAGTGATTAGTCCACCACATAGAAAATGAATATTCCCAAACCCATTAGCACGATGATTGCGCCGATATCAATCATGGCAAATGTCGTATTCTTTATTTGGATTTGTCGTTCCCTTACGGCATAGGAGATTATCACTCCGCCAAGGGTGATTATTGAGAACGGCATCACGGTAAATACATTGAAAAATGTTTGAGAGAACCTTCACATCAAAGTATCCACTGGTGCTATAGAGAAAACGAAATACAATCCTATGATCAAAATGAATGCAGGTATGACCAGCGGTACAGTGGTAAAATATTGTGAAGTGTTGCTGGTCATTTATTATTAGATTATGCGCGCAAGATCCTGATTAGTTTTATTCCCTTCCACTGTAAGGACAAGCCTCCTGTTTACGCAGAACTTTGTGCCGCTTTTTTTCAGGGCGCTCGAAACCCTTTTCTGACATGTGCAGCTTTGTATGTCATGGTAAAAGAAGAAGCCGATCTTAGCCAGAAACTGAACAGAGCCTCCGAGATAACACTAAGCGTCAAAGGAAGAAAATCAGGCAGGGATATATCTCGGCTGGTCTGGTTTGTGCATGAAGGTAGCACTCTGTATTTGCTTCCAGTTCAGGGTTCCAACACCAACTGGTACAAGAACCTTCTAGCAGATTCAACGTTAAAGATTTCTGTAAGCAATAATCGTAGCGGCGGAGAAGAATTATCTGCAAGAGGACAACCGATAACTGCCAGCAGCAAGGTTAACGATGTCGTAAGTAAATTCAAGTCCAAATATGGCGAAGGAGATGTAAAAAAGTATTATCCAAAAACAGATGTAGCCGTTGAAATCCAGCTCTGACAGATCTCCCTATGAACCATCATCAAAGAGGATGGCGACTTGACAAACATGCTGGAAGCGAGAGAGCCGCGACGCTGTGTTACTGTGACTTGAGGGATGCCATATCCAATAGAGAGAAGCGTATACTTCTAGATTCATTCATTTTGCATTGTTTTTCTTATCGATAATTTCGTTGTTGATAAAATCCTCAAAGTCTGGATCGAACCAATTCCTTGGGTCTATGTCCTTGTTCCAGTATTCTCTTATTGCCCCCTGCGCAAAGGCGGTTCTCATCCATCGAAGCCAGCCGTTCCATTCGTTGTCGCTAAGCACCTTTCTCTGGCGCATGTGAAACGCGTGGGAGCACATGTACAAAATGGCGTACGAAAACACCACCTCTTCAGACTGGGTCGCCGTGCCCTCCTTTTCGACTACTCTGGCGAGGGTTGGCTTGTGAACAATAGTCTCAATTACTCCATGCAGCTTGTCATCAAGGTCGTTTAGGACTTTTGTCTCAAGGTCTATTCGGAGGTTGCGTATTCCCTTTCTAGAATAATAGAGGGTTATGAAAAAAGTGGCCATTATTCCGACCGCTTCTCCAATTCCAAAATATTCAGCTATGCCAAGTTCAGACATTGCTCATAAACAACAGAAGAAACTTTAAAAAGCATTTATTATTTCACAAATAACTCTCGGGCCGGTCAAAACGGCGTGTTCCATTAAAATAAAAACAGAAAAACTTTCCGGCATCTATACTTCACACGACGCTAGAGGCGATATGTACAGAACGTGATTTTTATGCCCGGTTTTCGTATGGAGCGACATGCCCAAGATAGTACGCATAACGGAGTCTATGTAAGAAAGAACTGTCAACGACGACTGAATCCGGCAAACAGATTGTAAATCTGTGGGCTAAAACTTGCCAGCACTTTTCGTAATTCATCGTTAGGGTTCCCATAAACATCAAATTTGCTTATTCTCGCAACCTTGGAAATCTTTGGAAGTATTGTTTGCGATGCAACACCAGCATTGTGGGCAAGTACCGCCTCAGAGTTTGTGTACGTTTCGTGTACAACACACTTTGTTTCATCATCTCTGTTCAGATAAAACTGGTAATCTATTGTATCTGGCTCGTTGGCTTGCACCACCCTGCTCATTTCCTGTACCAGTTTCTTGTACTCTTCTGTTCTTCCTTCTTCTATGGTAAATTCTGCTCTGAAATGAATCTGGCTGCTGCTCTTCATACCACTTCTCTTTCTCCTTGTGTCGATAAAAAGAGAATCTTTTTTCACTTGCCTTTGTACGCGCATTATCTACGTCATAACGTAGGGTAGGAAATATCGGAGCGAGTGCTTAAAGCTCGTAACGCAAGTCATAATAAAAAAATGAAGGGTGCTTGGCCATTTGCCCCCTCGTTGAGCATAGTGACGCAGCTATTACTTCTTGGCAACAGTAAAGTCTGCTGTCGCACTCTTGCCTTTGTCGTCGCTAACCTTTATCTGATGGTTGCCGTCTTTGGCGTCGTCTGGAATCTTTAGAGTAGCCATAAAGCTACCGTCGTCCTTTGTAGTTACTTTGGTTTTTGCCGGGAGTTCCTTGTTGTCGACGCTGACGCTCAAAGGGCTTTTGGGGCTAAAGTCAGTACCAATGACCTTAACGATACTCCCGGGAGCGCCTGAACTAGGTTGTAGTTTAATCGCAGGCTGCTTTTGTGCGGCTGCGGCGATACTGTCGCCAGATGATGATACCAGTCCACGAACTGCTATTGCGCTCAAAAGTGCGACAGTCACCATGGCTGCGAGCATTGCAGTTTGTCTTTTTTCAACTTTCATATTTTTGCTCAATTTAATCTAGTATTGAAAAGGATTAAAGAGTTTTGCAAAAATTATGCTTCAGATATCATAGCGTATATGAAATATAGAGAATAATTATTAATTGTATACCTATCTTGCAAAGATCTGCAAGATCTTACAGATTTGGAATCTCATAAAAATTATCTCTTTTTGCCGTAATTGAAAGAAAGGAATCTTGATTATTTATTACTCGGTTAAATGGCATTTTTATCGACAAGAAGCAAGAATGCTTTTCTCTTTTTGTATCTAGGTTCTTTCCATCTTTTCATGCCCTAAAATCACACTGCCAACTCTGCTGCTTTCTCAGCCGCTATGCCTCATTGATTGGCACTTGCGGCAAACCTCGCTGCGCGGAGGTTCTTTCTCTGCGATGGAATATTCATGGCTCTTGTAATAGCGCAGGCATTTTGTACTGGCGTTTCCGACCGAGCTTGGGTTTGATGTTTCGCCCTCGCTAATGATTTTTGCAATATGGTATTCCGGGCTCTTGCCGCTGCGTGCCAAGATATAGACGCCTTCCTTTTCGTACGGCAACTTTTTCCCTTTCAATATTCGTATTCGCCTCGTTGTGCTCTATAAAAGCTCCGAGTGTTGAAGCATTTGGACGCAGAGTTTAGGATACTGACAAGTTTTCACTTGGAAAGACGTTTCCAAAGAACGCGCCGGTGCCTTTCACGTATATTATAATGAACAACGCCGCAAACACGCAGACGACTGTGGAGCCGTGGCTTGGAAACAGGGATTCTGCCGATGGATCTCCGTGGACAATGGTCACTTCCTTTACCGACACCGGCAATAATTGGGGCGTCGGGCCCGACTCGTGCAGCTCTGGAGTCGATCCTGCCGTCAGGCTTACCAGAAATCTGGTGCCTCCCTCTGCATAAGCAAAAAGCCCTTTCTGTCGGTGTACTTTAGAAACGAGGAGGGTACGGTCGCATATGAAAAACTGTCAGGAAAATCGACCCGCTTGACGATCAGGCCCGGGATATTGAATCCGTCTAAAGCTGCCGTTGCCTGTTTTACATGCGAGAATCTATTTGCCAGTCTCGCCTGTCTAGCTTAACAAATGTAAGATATTTTATAACTCTTCTTATCAAATGCGTCTTTTTTGCTCAGATAATCTTATATGCGTCCATAGGCATTAGTTTCCAATGTTGGAAAATCTGGCGTATCCAATAATCGGCTTCGTCTTTACTTACCTTGCGCTGGAGACCGCATGGCACTTTGCGGTATGCAGAATTCATGATCCAAAACTCCAGCCTTGCGTGTTCAAGGAAGTACAGATGTTAGTGGTAGCCCATAACAGAAGAAGCTAACGAGTAGTAAGGCAACTCTTTCTTCTTTCCCTTATTTTTCGTAAAGGCAAAGGCATCACATGCGCAGCGGCAACATTTTCTCTCGTTTCATTCCCAGTCCGTAAAAAGGGAATGGCTTTTGCCGCTGCTACTATTGCACCTTTAACTCTTGGAGCTCAAAAGGCGGTATGTTCATGGTCAGGTATTCTTCCATCCTGAACTTGATGTCTTCGGCGGTCAGGTCGCTCATGCTTGGCGAGCCTATGTCAAAAGCTATCCTGTCGCTCCCGGTATTGACATTTGTCACGACCAGATCCGCATATTGGTTTGCGATCTCATTTATCCAGTAGTTGACCTGATCCTTGTTCACGTTTGAAACCTTCATCTCGACCTTTATGGGCTTGAACTTTGAAGCGCCTTCTTGGTAGCCCTTTCCCGACTCTACATTATAGTCTACGTTGGACATCTTTGTCCATAATCACCTGCTATTATACCCGCATTGCGATTAAAAAGAGTCTTGATTGCGCACGTAATTCGCGTGAATCGTTCCTGATTGCAGCATAAATTCAACTCCAATTATCGTTTATATCTCTATTTTGCTTAATTCTTGCGTGCTTATGAAGACAAGGTGTGGCCATTTTGCGACACGCTCATATGCAGACGCCCACGGCGGCTTGTGCAGGAAATGTCACGCCAATTTTGCGGCTCTTGTAGAGCTGGAAAAAAGATACGGCGAAGATGCCCTGGTTGAGTATTGGTACTCTGCGATACTCACCAACCTGCCGGAAAGCAAGGAGGAGATGAAGTGCTTTATCTCTCACCTGATTGACTTTTACCAGCAGAAGTTGATTGAAACGCCGTCAAAGCAGGGATATATCAAAAAGATGCTGTACATGCTCCGGTCTGTCTTGGAGCCGTCTGACATGGAAGAGCTGCGATGACTTCGGCGTTTACACTGGCATAAAGACCACGTGATTTCTGCGCAAGAGTTTTCGTCCATTAAAGCAAAGAGGCGTGTGTATGTATATGTGTGTGCTACCTGAGCGGATCTTGCCTGCTAAACTCTAGTATTATCCCGCGCTTGTCATCGTGCTTTATGCTGCAGACCTCTTGCAACGTCATTGGGATGTGAGAGACATCAACTTGACACAACGGGCACGAGTCGATGATGCGTCTTGCGTTAAAGCATGTGCATGACCAATTGCAGTTGTCGCAAAGTTCAAGGATGATGCCCGGAAAGACCTCTCCGCTGATCCTTTCTTGAATGGTATTGATGTCTTCGTATGGTAGTACGAGACTCTCAGGCGATTCCGACGACATCTTTCTGTACAGACTTTTGCCCATCGCAAATATAATGCTACATAATCGACAAATCTTGTTTATGAAAGAGACTGAAACTGACACAACAATTTCTTTGCCAGTTTTTTCAAGATGATAGTAAAATAATCTGGCAATAAAAGATTGTGCCGTTTGCAATCAATAAAAAAGAGGAGAGGGAATAGGGTGGCCTGCAGATTTTGTGCAAAAGGCCGTTGTTTCTTGCTGCTGCAGGAATTATTGTCATAATCATCGTCTGCCTGCGTACTCTGCTACAAAAAATTAGCCCGGAGTTTCATCTCACCTTTTTGAACACTAGGACGACGCCTCCAATCAGGCCCGCTGCGAAAGGCAACGCTCCTGCAAGAAGCTCGGTTGGCTGGATAACTGAGGTGGGTTTCACAGAGACATCAAAGTCCGCCGTGAGCGGCTTGGCCATGTGCTCTGGTTTTCCGTCGTCCATCCGCATCAACAGGTTTACCACGTAGTTGGTATTGTTCTGAAATGTGTAGGGCACCGTGATGTCGCTAACCTCTTGGAGCTTGTACGGCATCTGTTCTACGACTTTGCCCGAGTCTTTTTCCGTTATCTGTAACGCCATGTTTACGTTGTTTACGACGGCGTTGTCCTGCAGGACTGAGAGGTGCAGCGTGGTGTTCTTGCCTGCCGAGGTGAACTGCGGGATTTGCTGAAATGAAACCTGGTAGTTATCGACTTGTTTTATGGTTCCAAGGAGGTGCGCCTGCGCCAAGTGTCCGGGCTGTTGCAGCAGCAAAGGCACTGCAACTAGCACCAGAACCACCAGTGCAAAGGCAGCATTCCCAACAATGTTTCGCAACTTTTTCATGCCTGTCACACTGCGAGATTTTGTTTTGCCCCTTTTACGCTGGAGTCATCGATACCGTCGGCGTCGGCGGGTGTTGTGCGGAAACGAGTATCTTTGGCAGGAAAATCAGCAGCGCGAATGCACCGAGGAACATCATGTGGGCACTTATTGCAAGAATGGCGACTAGCGGGCGCGGGTCTTCAAAGCCGTTGAGTACCACTTTTGACGGATCGCCGTCCTGAAGCCAATGGAATGACACGTCCAGTGCCAACCCTGCTACGCCGATGAGCCCTATAATCCACATCTGCTTTATGTTGCGGCCTTGCTTCAGCACAGCCCATCTGCGGCCGCCCTGGTCGCTAGATCTTGCTGGCGCCGACTTTTCAAAGAAAAGCACAGGCAGTATCCCTAGCAGCGTGAATGCCGTAAGGAACGTAATATGGCCGGTCCAAGAGAGAGTTGCAATGGCCGGCGCGGTTGTCAAGATTATCTGGTTCGTCGAAAAGTCTGCCCCGTCGAATATTATCGACAAAGGCGTGCCGTTGGCGAGCGTGTGAAAAGAGGCGTCCAGTGCCAACCCAGCCACTCCTATGATGGAGAGGATCCATAACCTTCTGATACTCCAACCCTTTCTGAGAAGGACAAGAGAATTAGAAGGCTGTGATGAAATTTTGTTGTTTGTTTTTTTCCCAATTTCTTTCATAGCGTCTAATCGTCAACCGATCGAGGATGATGATTCTTAAGGCGTGTGGAGCGCCACGCTATAGACAAGTCGTACGTGAAAGAATTGTACGCCACGACGCTAAGCAGCGCAGCGAAGCTAATACCATGACAGTCTTACACATTTCTGCGACTTGGGGCAAGGAGCAGACGCATACCTACCCTTATTGGCGCAATCTCCCTAATGGTCTTGCCTGATTTGAATAAAAACATGATGCAGGTCATCTCTGTAGGACTCTACGGTTATGTCTTCTGATGATGGAAATACCGCTATGATGATGCAGAATGACAGAATAGAATTTCAACCAATCCTCTTATTCATCAGAATTTTTACTCTAAACTAATCGCGAATTTTCGACCTTGATATTATATTTAAGCATAACCCCACGCGGCATTTAACAGTTAGTATTTACTAGAAAGTTATTCTCCACAGAATTATAAGTGCGAAACTCTATCCCTGACATCCGTGATCATAACAGCATCACAGCACCTCTTGTCAATAGACGAGAATATCCTGGCCGTTTGCCTTATGGACTCTAATTTCAGGGTTTTAGAAGCGGCATCAAAACAGGCTTTTGACAAGAAATTCAAGATTTCAGACAGGCTCAAGAAGAGCAGCGGCGACTATGCGGCAATGATATTTGCAACGGCACAGCTTTCTGAAGAAACCTTTGGGAAAGTAGAATGCGTAGTAGTTGATTATGACATGGCAAAAACGATGCTCCTCCCGATACAAGGGAGGGGCTATGTAGGAATGGTAGTAAATTCCTCTACCAGCACAGAATACATCACGCTCAAGGTGAGCGCGACCCTTGAACCAAACCCTGACATGGAAAGCTATGTCTAGCTGCACGTGTCGTTTTGGCCTAGACTATAGAGGGGGCGGGCGCACGCACGGCCGGGCCCGGCAATATACTATTGGCTTCCAAAGAACCGTGAGGCCACAAGCTTTTCAAACTCTTTGTCGCCCATGCTTTTTTTGGCCTCGATCATTGCCTGCGCGTCTTTTCCGACGACGTACCTCATCTGAGGAGAATCCGATCTTGCCGCCTGCGCTATCACCTCGGCAACTTGTTGGGCGGGAATCGCGTCCTGTACCATGTGCGCGGCTGCTGACTGCAAGCCGCTCATGAACCTGGCGTACGGAGAATCAGGTCTGGTGGCTCCCTGCGCAAACCTTAGGTTGTCAAAGAAATTCGTCTTTACCGCGCCGGGCTCGACAAGCACCACGTTTACCCCAAAAGGCTGCATTTCGTAGCGAATCGATTCCGTTATGCCTTCAAGTGCGAATTTTGTGCCATGGTAAATCGGGTCAAGCGGAATTGCAACCCTGCCGCCCATTGAGGTTATGTTCACTATGGTCCCACTTGCCTGCCTTCTCATCACGGGGATGACTGCCTTCATGACCCTCAGCGCGCCGAACAGGTTGGTCTCAAACTGGGCCTTTATCTCGTCCATCGACGTGTCTTCCAGCGCGCCGACAAGGGCAAACCCTGCGTTGTTCACCAAGACGTCAATCCTTTTGCGTTCCCTTAATATGCCGTCGATTGTGTTTCTGACCGACTGGTCGCTGTCAACGTCAAGCTCTGCCACCTGCAGCGGCAGGTTTTCCTTTTCCGCCCTGTCTGAAAGTGCTTTTCCTTTTGCGGGGTTTCTCATTGTCGCGTAGGTATGGAACCCGCTTTTCGCAAGCGCAAGAGACGTCTCAAAACCTATGCCTGAAGAGCTCCCGGTGACAACCGCCGTTCGCACAGTTTCTTCTCTTGACATGGCCGTACAGATGCAGCTGCATTTATTTCAAAACTGCTGCCGCCATATCGAAAGCTCATCCGTTGTGTATCCTGACGATGAAAATATTGGCCACGTTCATCCCAATGTCTTTGTATCCTTTTGCGTATCTGTCAAACTGCCATGCTGCTGCGCAAGATGCTACTGCATTCTGGCCGTCCTGGCAGCGACTATCTTTCTTGTCGTAGTACTTGCACCAGCCTGAAAACCGGCATTGCATGTATATATGCACGCGCAATGCGGCCAAATGGAAGAAAAGACTGTGCGCCATTTTTTCGCACTCGCTTTGCAATCATGACCATTTAGAGACCCTCTAGTGAAGCGTAGCAGTCAGTTGCGCGGCGAAAATCGAATTGCTATAAAGCAGGTGCATACACACGCGTTTTTTTATTATTTTAGCGAACACAAGGGGCAATCAAGCCGGCCTTCGTACCCCAGCTCGTAATTGAGCACTATTCCATGCTCGCGGCACTTGAAGAGGCAGAATCTTTTTCCGTCATGACATCCTAGATTGACGTGGCCAAACAAGAGCTGCAAGTTTATCCAATAATGGTTTTTGGTGATTTCCCGGCCCTGCGGCAGGCGGATTATCAACACAGAGTCCTGAACCTCTTTCTATAAATCCCTTATCGTAGGCGGTACCTTAACAAGGGCACAAGATTGAATGGTGTAATAATTCTCCATAAAGATTTTACATGAGCCCTAGCTCACGTTCGTCAATCACAGATGCTCTTTAGGGATGCAGTAGCTGTTGCACTTGCTTCTGTCCTTGCCCTTACCGTGTACGCCGGCCAGCAGGCTCGGGCAGAAAACTATAGCACCGCGTTTTCGGCAAACTTTCTTGACGGCCTGTTCGAGTACAAGGCTGACATTGACGCAGGCCAGTTCTTCCCAACCAAGGAGATCAAAGACGACATCGTTGGCAAGCTCAAGGCCAGCGACTACAAGATACCTGACATTGAGCGCGAATTCATCGGTTTCAAGATAGTTGCCTCCGACGTCAAGATATATGTCAAGCCTTCCAAGATGGACGGCTCCAACACGCGCCTTTCAGTCGACGTCGAGGGCAAAAACATAGCGGTCGAGAGCAAGTATTTCAACAAGAAATACGACAATCTGGACATAGACACCATCTACGGCGTCTACAACGCCAAGACGGACAAGGTCACCGTCCACGTGCCGTACGCCACCGCTTTTTCGCTAATGTTCCGGTAGTTTGGAGAATGACGAACGGACAACCGTCAGTGCATCTCTAGCCCGCACTTTTGGTAGTATTTCTGGTGGTATTCCTCTGCCTGCCAGAATGCCGACGCTGGCGAGACCTCTGTTACTATCTTTCTCTTGAACGCGCCAGAGTCCTGCAGCTTTTGCTTTATCGCTTCGGCAGCGGACTTTTGCTCGGGGCTGTGGTAAAACACGGCCGACCTGTACTGCGCACCTACGTCCCAGCCCTGCCTGTTCGGGGTAGTCGGGTCGTGGTTTGCCCAGAACACACTCAGGAGCTCCTCGTACGAGACCTGCGCAGGGTCGTACTCGACCTGCACTACCTCTGCATGGCCCGTCCTGTCGGTGCACACCTGCTCGTACGTCGGGCGCTCGACCTTGCCTCCCATGTAGCCCACAGCAGTCGATTTCACCTCCTTGACGCGGCCAAAGACGTCCTCGGAGCACCAAAAGCATCCCATGCCAAAAGTAGCCTTCACATCTTCTATTTAACAGGATGGAAAATTAAGCCTTTTTCCACATTGCGTCTAATTCAGGAAATCCTGCCCTCGTTTCTGAGCTCTGACAGGATGCGCATCAGCGTGTCATAGTCGACATCAATGCTGTTCAGTATCACAGAATGATCCGTAGATCCGTTCTTTTTTACAAACTTTTCAACAGCGGCCTTTTTCTTCTGGTACTTTCTGTCCTGCACTGCTATATCTGCAATTGTATGGGCAGTAATAAACTGCTTTCCAAAAAGGTTTAGAATGGTTTAGTACAACACAGAACGTGATGGCGCGACTTGCGGCTTTTGACATGGACGGCACGCTCCTTGACGGCCGGCTCGTCCTTGCGCTTGCAGAGGGCTTTGGGCTTGAAGGCCAGGTCCGGGCAGTCCAGGCAGACGGCGGGCTTGCAAACTATGAAAGGACAAAGGCGATAGCCGCTCTTTTTTCCGGCCTGACCCGGCGGGATGTTCTTGCAGCCATAGAATCGATTCCGCTTGCCGCAAACTGTGAGCGCGCAATCTCGCTTTTGAAGGAGCAGGGCTGGAAGGTGGGGATAATAACCGACAGCTATGCTACTGCCGCATCTGTGATTGCAGACAGGCTGTCGATGGACTTTGTTGCGGCAAACGAGCTGGAATTTGCAGGAGACAGGATAACCGGCAACGTACAGATGCCGCTTGGCTGGCAGGAAATTGGGTGCGCGTGCAAATTGTCGGTGTGCAAGCGCTTTCACCTTGAAAAATATGCAGCCAAGTTTGGCGTGTCTCTGGAAAACACGGCCGCAATAGGCGACACGCGAGCAGACATTTGCATGGTAAGGCGCGCCGGCACCGGGATTGCGTTCATGCCAAAAGACGACGACATTTCAAGTGCCACGAAAAACGTGGTGCGCAAGCAGGACATGATGCAAGTGGCGCGCCTACTTGGCACCGCACATTGAGATGGACCTTATGCTCCTTGCGAGCAGAAACGGCGCAAACGCAAGGGCGGGCAGGCTTGCGGCTATAAACAGCGTCTGGAACGACGCTAGCGCGCTCGTGCTTGCGCCGGCGCCAATAGCGCCGAGGCCGAGCACCGCAGAGATCATGCTCCCTGCGCAGGTAGGGCAGCCTACAAACAACCCCGTTGCGGCGCCGATGCCTCCTACTATGGAGGTCCTGCCCTGCACCGCCTGCCTGAGCCTGTACGCATAGACGCTGAGCGCCACGTTAAAGCCGACCATCACCGACACGACTGCAGCGAGGATGACGTTGACCGGGATGACTAGGAGCAAAAAGTGGTCTGTGAAATACGCGGTGAACATGGGCATATATCCGGGGGCGCTGCAGCACGGTATCAGGTCGGTCGACGGGACCTTTATCCCGCGCTCTGCAAACGAAACGTCGGGCCGGTAGACTAGTATCTGGGATAGAAACGCAAAGAATATGCCATAGACTATGGCGGAAACGGCCATGATGCGCCAGTATCTCCCATCCGAAAAGGCGCCCGTGACGAACGACACAAGGCTGCTTCCGCCTGCTGTACGCGCCTGCTCTGCGCGGAAAATCGTGTATGCGCCGTACATAGCCGCGGCAAGCGACGCGGCGGTGATGCCAAGGATGGCGTACGCAAGGCCGGTCAGCTGCGATGCCTGCACAGGAGAATCGTTGGACGTGCCTGTCAGCCGGGAATAGATGATAAACGCGATTGCAAGCGAAAACAGGCCTGTGAACATCATCCTGTAGCCACTTTCACGCATGGCCCGCCAGCTCATATACAGTGCTCAGGATAGCATGATTCAAATTAAATCCTATCGTCGTCGTCGCCCGCAAATCCTTAATTCCCAGTTTTGTAAATACACTGTTGTCATGCTCGGCCATGAGGACGAATATGTTAGCGCAAGGATAAGTTACGTCGGGTTCGTCGACCAGGTGGGGCTTGAAGGAGTGGTCATACTAAAGGCAGAAGATGGCCGCGAGTTTCCAATGCGGGCGTTCTCCGGAGAGGTGGCAAGGCACATTTCGCGCTTTCAGGAAGGGGACAAGGGCGCAATTCCGACCATCTATAACCTCGTGGAAGAGATTGCCGCAATGGCCGACCTCATGCTGACGGAGGTCCGCGTCTACCAGAGCGGGACGGTCCTGCGGGCAAACCTGTACTTTCAGGGGAGAAAGGGCGAGATAGTGCTCCGCAACTACCGCGCATCTGATTCCATCGCGCTTGCCTCATACTATGATACGCCCATAAAGGTGCGAAAAGGCCTCTTTGAAGAGGCGCTTGAGCACTAGTCTGGTCAGTTAGCTAGGTGACAATATCGCGCAGCTTGCGCTGTGCTGCGGCATTCTTTATCTCCATGGCAATCCTGCGGCCGACACCCATAGTATGGCCGTAATAGTATTTCGTGTACGGGCTCGTAGTCGCCATTATTGGGTTCCCCGGCACCCTGAGAGAAACGTCGTAAACGACGAAATCAAGGTCGGTGGTGACTGCGCTCTGGAGCGAAATCGGGCCGATTATCCCCGGCGGGTATTCTTTTCTTGCCGCCACCGCAAACTTGTCGCCCATCTCGAACACCTTTTCCAGCAACGATTCTCGTATGCTCGCCGGCGTGTGGCCGACTTCGATGTTCTGCGTCTGTATGTCCATTTCCATCTGCTGCTTTGCCGGGATGGACACAAAGTCGTGGAGGTTGGTCTGCAGCCTGCGCTCGATGCCAAGAAACTCTGTCTCGCCTGTCAGGGGCGAGTGGAAAAAGTTGAGATTGAAATATGTTCCCAGAACGTACTCCTCTATCACCGCGTTTTCGAGGTCCTGCTTGCTCACCACCCCCTGCTCGATTTTCTGCTTGGCTTTTTTCTTGTAGTCCTCGTACGAGGTGACTATGAAAAACGCCCTTTCCAGCTTGCGCTTTGCCTCCTGTACCTTGACCATGGCCGGCCCGGCGATGTCAGACGGCTTGCGGTATATCTTTGGGTGGCGCAGGCCCGCCTTTTCTATGAGGTAATATTGGTTTCTCGGCGCAGTTCGCTCTTCTGCCCTCAGGAGCGACCTGTTGCCAAACACTGGCACCTTAAAGTTGTTCTCGATATTGTCGTAGCCTAGATAAGCGGTAAACGCTCGGTGCGCAACCATTATGCAGTTTCTTTCGCGCAGCTTTTCCTGGTTTTCGCGGTTCAGTATGTCGGAAAACTTGTCAAGGATTATTATCTCGTCGGCGAGGCGCTTGAACCTGCGGTACGGCAGGTCCCTGCCCTTCTGGCAGATGCAGATCGTCTTCATCCCCTCGTCCTTGGCGCCGTCCATCACCTCAAGGGCGGAATGGCTCCCAATGGTGCCGATGGTGACGTCCCTCGGGTCGTAGCGGTCTATAACCGATGCGATCTGCTGCGGGCCGATCAACGGCTATAAAACAAAAAGATTGTAATAAAAAGCCTTGCTTACTTTTTCGAGGTCTTGTTCAGCTCGATGTCGATCGCTGCTCTCAGCTCGTCGTCGTTCTTGTTGGTGTAGTTGATGCCCAGCGAGTCTGCGATCTCCTCCAGCTTTTCCCTGCCCACCCTGTTGCTTTCCTGGTTCTTGTATTGCTGGAGCTCGCGCTTGGCCTCTATCTTGGCCTTCTCGTATTCTGCTGACGCCTTGCCAAAGCTCCTTGCAATCTCGGGGATCTTTTTGACCCCAAAGAATACTACCACAATAGCTATTATGATGAATATCCATTCAGCGCCGCCTAGGCCACCGAACTGCATTATGAGGCTTGAAAGTCCTCCAGACATCAAAAGAGTATGTAAATATTAAGAATTTAAGTGTTATTAGGTGCCAATCTTGCCGCCTTCTCAAGCTTTTTAGCCCTGCTTTCGACTGCCACCATACCCGCCAGGTACAGGGCTATCATGGGGCCGGCCACGAACCACATCGTGATGCCACTACCGTCGGGTGTTATCACCGCTCCAAATATCACGAGGACTATGATGGCATAGCGAAAGTTGTTGCGCCAAAAGTAGGGCGACATGGCGCCCGTGAGAGAGATGCCGTACATCAGGACCGGGAGCTCAAAGGCGATGCCAAAGCCGAGGAGAAACTGGAGCACGAACGAGATGAAATCCGAGACGTTGAACAGCGCCACCGCGCCTATCGCCTCGCCATACTGGTAGAGGAACTGGAGCACGAACGGCACCGCCGCAAGGTATGCAAACACCACGCCGGCGGCAAAGAGGGCAATCGCCGGTATGACGACGTGGGATATCGACTTTCTTGTCTTTGGGCTTATCGCCGGCGAGATGAACCCTGCTATCTCTTTGACGATGACCGGCATGGCGCCAATGACCCCTGCAAGCATCGAGACGTACACCTGCGCAAAGAACGCCTGCCCCGGCGCAGTCTGGACCAGGGTGACTCCTGTAGGGATGAGGCTCTTTTGCATGTAGAGCATTATCTGGGACGAGACGTTGTGTATCGTGTCCGGAAAGGGGTATGCTAGCTGTATGCCCGCATACTCTGTCGGCTTTAGGCCAAACGACATGCAGAAGATGCTTATGGCGATGACGGCGATTACCATGCGCACTATGCGAGCGCGAAGCTCGTTAAAGTGCTCAAACAGGGTCATCTCTGACGCCATTGCTTCACCTTAGAGTGATCGTCTGTGGAATATATTTTAGTCGGGACCCGGTATCGGAAGCGCCTTTCCAGCCGGAAGCTTCCACGCCTCACTGTCGACTTCTTCCTTGGTGGCTTTCTCAAACTCTAGGGTCAATTCCACGGGCGCGTTGAATTTCAGGGAAATCTCGTTTGCCAGGATGCCCACCGCCTTGCCGTCGGCAAACTCTTTTGACCCCTGCAAGAATCCTCTCGCCTGCCTGTACAGCAGCTGCCCGCCAAACTTGCCCTGCAAGAATGCGGCCAGGTCGTCGACCGTCTTTTTGGGCACATCGTTAAAGTAAAAGCATACGCCGTGCACCGGCTCTTTGTCAAACGGCGTTCCGTAGCGGTACCAGAACACCCCAAAGTGCTCGTACTCGCCCTGCATACACTTGATGTCCCAGTGGTTCGCCTTCTCGGCAGGGTACGCCGAATCCAGAACGTCGGTGATGCCAAGACGCCAGTACCTTACGCGCATATAGATATACGGCGCATCTGTAACCTGCGGGATTATAATAACGTCTCGCGCCAGACAGACCTGACAAAAAATAAAAGGGTCCTGCCTGCACACATGGGGCATGGCGGCCAAAAAACAATCACCTGGCATTGAGAGGATAAAGCTATTCGAGGAGATGGAGGCGCAGTTTGACGAAAAGAACGTTATATATTTCAAGAAACTGTTGACGCACCCGGACAGCGTGGTCCGTACAAGGGCCGTGTGCATACTGGCAGAGATAGCCGGCGAGTCGGCGGTGACTCCGATAAGCAAGGTGTTGAAGGACGACGACAACGACCTGGTGCGCCACGAGGCCGCGTTCTCGCTTGGCCAGCTAGGCTTTTCAAGCGGGATAAAGCCGCTTGCCGACGCCGTGAAAAAGGACAAGAGCTTTTTCGTGCGCCACGAGGCCGCGGTGGCCCTCGGCGTAATCGGCTCGGAGGACGCAAGAAAGACGCTGGACGACGCCCTGGAGAATGACGAAAGCGAGGAGGTGCGCGACTCGGCAGTGGTCGCCCTGGCGAACCTCGACTACATCAAGGCGGTCAACAGGAAGAACGACTTTACCCGCATGACTGGCGGCTAACAATATAAAACGGCGCCTGCCTGTATACAAGGAATACATGGCTGCGCAAGAGGGGGAGGAAGGGAGCCAGTGGCTCAACAACATTGGCGGCAGCTGGCGCGACACCCAGTGCCCGTGCGGGAGCACCTTCCACTTTCGAGGCAAGGTGGACGAGCTGTTTGCTTGGGAGCGCATACACCTGCGCCACATGGCCTCTGACAGTGAAAACCACGAGATGCTGTCGTTTTACCCAAAGGACATGGTCATCATTTATCATTCCGCGTCGGGATACGTGGTCGAGAGGCGCCGGCACCGCCGGGAGGAGATAAGCGAGGTCCACCAGGCGCGTCTGTACGGAAACGCCAAGCTCGCCGGCGTCTAGTCTTATTTAGCGTCTCTCAATGGTGCTGTGCCTGCGGGTTTGCCTCCCATAAGGCAAAGGTGTTGTTCTCTGTGTCTGTGCATACGGCAAACCATCCAAACCCCGGGACCTCTGTCTTTTGGACCTTGACCTTGCCTCCAAGTTCTTGCACCTTTTTTGAATACTTGTCGACCGAGTCCACGCCTATGTAGTTTATTATTCCCTGATCAGGCATCTGCCTTTTCATGATGCCGCCACCGATGATCTGCTCTCCCTTGTCGTTGGTGGTGCGAAATGTCCAGTATTCCATCGGGCCGGCCATCTTTTCCATCTTCCATCCAAACAGATTTCCATAGAACTTGTTTGTGCGCTCGATATTGTCTGCGGGTATCTCAAAGTGGACTATTGTAGCCATGTTACTTCTGGATAGCAGATATAATAAAGTAATATTTTAATTGGCAGGTGTCGATGAGGTAAGTAGGTGAAGGCGGAGTAAGTTGTCCACGGTCGATTATGCTGCGGTAATGCAGAACTTGAAGCAGTGCCCGATAAACTACACGTTCCAGATAATCGGCAAGAAATTCACGGTGCTCCTCATGCGTAATATGATGCACCTTGGCCACCGACACTTTAACGAATTTCTGACAATCGAGGGCATCAACCCAAAGACGCTCTCGCAGCGCCTGAAAGAGATGCAGAAAAACGGGCTGGTGGAGCGCAGGGTGCACCCCGGCACGCCTGTCCAGATAGAGTATTTCCTGACTGAAAGGGGCCTTGCTCTCAAGCCGGTGCTTGACCAGCTGATGCTGTTTTCGATGCAGCATTACCCGCAGGAAGTGTGCAAGGACGGAACGCCCAAGACGCTTGAAGATTTGTACAAACAACAAGCGGGCCCGGTGGGATTCGAACCCACGACCTAACGCTTAGGAGGCGTTCGCTCTGTCCATGCTGAGCTACGAGCCCCCGCTTGAATGTTCAACCACGGTCGCGTTAATTTTAAGCCTTCGTCGCTTCGGCCGCCGGCTTTGGCGCAAGCGTGATTATGCGGGGGTCTTTTGCAAAGTCGGGGTCGGCCCAGCCCGGCGGGAAATACTGCTTGCCCGTGTCAGAGGGAGCAAGGCCCGCCCTGTCTGCCGCCGACATTAACTCCAAAAACTGCGAGTCGTTTCCGTTGATGTCGGTCAACACCTTGACTGCGCCAGCTTGGGCGAGCTTTTTGACAAGGATGGAGAACATCGTCTCTACCTTGGCTTTTTCTTCCTCAGTGTCAAGCAGCTCGACGCGGCTTGGCATGACCATCAAAAAGTTGTCGATGGCGCCGTCGGGAATTGAAGGTAGCAGCTTTTGCACGTCGCCCCAGAACGCCGACGCGTTCTGCGGGTCAAGCTCGGCAAGCCTCGACTTGGCCTTGAGGACCTCGCCCTGGTCCTTTCCTATGCCGATGAAATACTCTGACCAGTTGTTCGATGCTATCTCTTGCAGCATCTCACCCTGCCTCATGTCGAGTTCCATGTTCACCTTGAAGTAAATCTTGCGCGCCATCTCTATGGTGCGGTTGAGAGGTGTCGACGGATTGCCCTCGTGGAAGAACTGGTATATCAGGTTCCACCGCCGCCGGAAAACATCGGGAAAGCCGCGCTGGGCGAGAAGCTCCCTGTACAGAGGCAGGTCCGCAAAGTCTGCAAAGAACGCGTCAGTCCTCGACACGGCTTCCAGCTTTGGCAGGAACAACTCGTCATAGAGGTTGTTCACCCTGTCCCATGCCCTGACGGGGTCTGAGACCATGTACGTCACGGAAAGGTCCGCAAGCCAGAGCACCTCTGCAAGCAGGTTCACCTTGCCATTGTCTTTTAGCTGCGAAAGCAGTGCGGAATACTTTTCCTGCGCAAGCCTTTGCTTGAAGAACGGAAAGTCTGTCCTCCAGATGAGCGTCTCGATTACGAGGCTCTCCGTCGGCGTCCAGTCGGACTTGACCCTCTCCGGGTGCGTGGTGGCGTAATCCTCCGGCGGCTGGAGCGACGACGACCCGTACTGCCGGAAATAGTCAATAAACTCGGCGTTTGTCATGGTAAAGTACGCGTCGTGTATCCTGGTCCTTTGCACTTCCTCGATGGTCCTCGCCGCGCTCGGGCCCTTGGGCTTGCCGGAATTTGCGCCGAGCTCCTGCGCGGGGTCGTAGTCATGCAAGAGTCCGGCCACCAGCAAAAGCTCATAGTCCTTTGGGCCAAACTCGTGTCCCCTGAAATAGTCGGGGAGCAGCTGCATCGCTACGTACGCCACTTCAAGCGAGTGGTGGAAATTGTGGTACTCGCTTGCGCCCTCGCCCAGGCCCTGCCGGGTGTACGCGTTTTTCAAAAAGCGCATGAGCGTCTGCACCTGCGCCATCCTTGCCGGCGGGATCTTTTTCTTTTGCGCTAGCTCCATTATCGACGCAGCCAGCTCGTCGTCGCCCACGTTTGCAAGGTTGGCGTTTGTCTCGTAGACCTTGCGCTCCTTTGCGCCGGGAAAGTTGCGTATGACCTGCCTGTAGACGATGCGCAGTGGCAGGCTCTTGTTCAGGTATATTACAAACGTCATGAAGCGCCACGGGTAGCGCACGCGCAGGCGCTCCCACCCGGCGACCTCGTTTGTGGCAGCTACTATCTTTCTGTTCACGTCGGAAATGAGCGCGCTCAGTTCAGAGCCCTCGGCCTCGTGCCCTGAGAAGCGCCGGCGCTCCGTGTTCATGACGAGCCACTGCGGCACCTTGACTATGTAGCGGTTCATTATCCTTCCCTCGTCGCTCTGGTCCTTTGACGTGACTGCCACGTTTCGCATCCCGCTTCCAAACGGCAAGTCTCTATCCCGGACAACCTGCAGCCGTATTTCCCGGCCGGGGTTCTGAAGCGACAGCAGTATGTGCCAGTACTTGCCCTTGTCCATCCATGCCGGGACCGTCGTCTCCTTATCCCAGAAATCCACCGGGCCGGACGGCACAAAGCCGTCCTCGTACTCCCTCGTCAGGGGGTTGTACGACTTGTACTCATAGTCGCCTATGGAAGGGTCGAGCCTGCGCGCGGCAAGCCTTGCCTCGATGACAGCGCTTGCCGACTTTGTGAATTCTCTGTACGCCATGATGCCCCAGATGGTGCCGAGCGCGCTGAACAGGGCGAAAATGCCCGAAACAATGTCGACGGTCCCGATAAAGTACTTGGGGGTGAGCGGTATGCCGAACCAGCCGGTCGAAAGCAGGCCGGAAAAGAGAAGCAGGATGAACAGCCAGCGCGCAATGTCGTGGTAGTAGAGGCTGAACGGCAGGCCACTGTTACGCCGACCGTACGCATGGCTGCAAGATGCGCCAGAGAAGCTACCTCCCGGTGTTGAGCCCAATATGTCTGTGCCTGCCTGCCGGTATATTTTCAATGGCGGTCTGTCCATCTATATATTATTTCGAGCAAGTCTGCCAACCGCGTCGCACAGGCCCGACCATTTTTCCGACTCGTGCCTGTTCCACCGTTCATAGCACACCACTTTTGAAAGGTCTATCCTGGGGAGCCAGCCTGCGCGCTCTAGGTCCGGCTTTTGCGCAAACTCGGCCACGTAGCCGAGGCACAGGTATGCGACCGGCTTGACGTGCGCCGGTATCGCAAGTATGCGCTCAAGGTCCTCGTTTGAGAGTATGCTGACCCAGCCGACCCCGACGCCCTCGGCCCTCGCTGCAAGCCACAGGTTCTGAATCGCGCAGCAGACGCTGTAGACGCCCGTGTCTTCGATTGAAGTCCTGCCGAGCACGAACGGCCCAAAGCGCGTCGGGTCATAAGTGACGCAGACGTTGAGCGCCGACTCCATTATCCCCTCAAGCTTTAGCCTGGAGTACCTTTCCTGCCTCTCCTTGTCGCCTTCGAGCATCTTTATCGAGCGCTCCCGCTCCCGCTCAAACGACTCTTTTACCTCCTTGCGCGTCTCTTTATCCTTTATCAGTATAAAGTTCCACGGCTGCGAAAAGCCGACAGACGGCGCGTGGTGCGCGGCGTTCAGTATGCGCAAGAGCACATCGTCGGGGACATCCTTCTCTTGCACAAAGTGCGACCTCACGTCCCTCCTTGAAAATATCGCCTTGTACAGGCCCTCCTTCTCAGGGCCGGAAAGCGCATAATCACCTTCTGCCAAGTGTGTCAGTGCTTCACGGCACCGGTTATTAGATTTGCTGCTGCGCCTGCAAAATGTTCTTTGCAGCCCTGTCGACGTTTTCACTGTAAAGGTCGATGCCTGTAAACGTGCGCCCAAGCGACACCGCGGCGATTCCTGTGGTTCCTCTTCCGCAGAACGGATCGAGCACAGAGTCGCCCTTTTTGGTGGCAAAGAGGATTATCTTTTCCACGAGCTCTTCTGGAAATATGGCAAAGTGCTCGTTTCCATAATGCGCCCTCGTAGCTATCTCCCAGACGTTTGAGGGATTCTTGCCATTTGGGTTGCACACCGCAAATATGGGGTAGTGCCTGTGGTCGCCTATCCTGCGCCGGGTCGCGTGCCTCTTGAACTTGCGGTAACACGTCGGGCAGAATTTTTCCGGGTCATAGCCGTGGGCACGCGCAATTTCTGCGGTGCTTGGCAGTTCTGAAATCGGCGTCTTTGCCGTCGCGCCATGGATTATCCTTGCGATGCGCTCTATCTCCCTTCTGTCGGGATTTTCAGGCGCAAACTGCACCATCTCTCTTGGCGGGACCCTGTTCCTGCCCTCTACTGCCTCGTTGCCCTGCACCCTCACCGCGTCGAGGTCCGCGTACGAGCGCGCACCCTTTGAAAAGAACAACACGTACTCGTACGCCTGCGAAAAGTTGTCCTTCGAGCTGGAGCTTATGTTGTTCTTTTTGTACCAGATAATGTCCTCGCGGAACCTGTAGCCCGCCCTTGCCAGCCTTTCTGCGAGCCTATGGGGCACCCGGAGCTTTTCCTTGCGCCGGCGCGTGTCGCCTATCACTATCCAGAGGCTCCCATCCTCTGCAAGCAGCCTCTTGCACGCCACAAAGACGCCCTCTAGCGCGTCAAGGTATTTTTCAACGTCGCGCTCCTGCCCTATCTCGCCCCCGTCGAGACCATAGTGCCTGTGGCCAAAGTACGGCGGGGACGTTATTATCGCCCGGAACGTCCCGGGCTCAAGGCCCCTTGCAACATCTCGGGCGTCGCCCTGCAGCACCCTGAAAGGATCGCCGGCCAAATTTCGTTTTAACAGCGCGTGCCGTGATTCTTAACCTTTCCTGCAAAATGTGTAACAATATATTTGGGCGGAAAAGGTAGTTGGCGTACGGGCGGGTGGTCTAGCTCGGTATGATACCTCGTTGACATCGAGGTGGTCGCGTGTTCAAATCACGCCTCGCCCACTTTTCTCATCTTAAAAGTGTCTGCGCAGCTATATCTCTCTCCTCGTGTCGTCAGCTAGAATGACCTTGAAGGTTCTTAAGCGGGGCTGGCACAACACATGCGTGAGAAATTCTTTCATCTTTGGGGATGCCTGATGCCGATGCTCATGCTAAAGTGCAAGACCTGCGGCGAAGTATTCCCGGGCCTGTACGTCCCTGAAGGGAGCACCGCCGATTTCAAATCAACCGCCACAAAAAACGACTCTTCTCACACGTGTTCTAGGGGGCACGCGAACGAATACGTCCTGCAAGACTATATGGACTGGTCATGAATAGTTGGCAAACCCAAGAAAGGTAGTGCTCGTGGCGTATCCCGACAGCTTTGCCCTTGAGGAGGCAAAAAGCCTGGTGGATTCTGCCGACCGCCGGAGCATCGCAGTCTTTACCCAAAAGTACCTCAACCACTCGCAGTATGGCGTGGGCTCGGGCAAAGCCGAAGAGATAAAAGAGTTCGTGAAAGAGTCCGGCGCGGAACAGGTAATAGTCGACGAGCGCCTCACCTCGCGCCAGATATACAACCTTGAAAAACTGACTGGCGTGCAGGTAATCGACCGCGAGCGGCTCATACTTGACATCTTTTATTCCCGGGCAACCACGACTGAGGCCAAACTGCAGATCGAGCTTGCAGAGATAAAATACGAAATGCCACGCGTGCGGGAAAACGCAAAACTGACCTCTGGAAGCGAGCGGGCCGGAAAGGGCGGCATGGGCGAATACACGGTCGATGTCAAGTTCCGAGACCTGAAAAGGCGCATGTCGTTTGTCAAGGACAAGCTGGACGAGGCAAGGAAAAAGCGCGAGCTTTACCACCAGCAGAGGGTAAAGACTGGGATGCATGTAATCTCGCTGGTAGGATATACGAGCTCTGGCAAGACCACGCTTTTCAACCTGCTTGCCAACGAGAACAAGCAGACTGCAAGCAGCCTGTTTACGACGCTTTCTACCACGACGCGGGTGCTTGAGATCGGGGGCAGGGAGGCTCTTCTCACCGACACTGTCGGCTTTATCAGCAGGCTTCCGACCTATATGATAGATGCGTTCAAGTCGACGCTTGAAGAGTCGCTTGCAGCCGACTTGATATTGCTCTTGGTAGACGCTTCAGAGGATCTGCACGACATACGGATAAAGTACCGGGCCTGCTGGCAGGTGCTTGACGAGCTAAAGGTGGACAGGTCGCGCGTCGCGGTAGTTTTCACGAAATACGACAAGCTGGGCTCGGAAGAGCTAGTCGCGCAGCTTGCCACAAGCCTCGAAGTGCCAAACCCTGTCGCCATATCGTCGGCAAGCGGCTATGGCGTGCACAAGCTAAAGACAATGGCGGGCTTTCGGCTGCAGCGTGCTTGACGCATGCCATGCAATCTGCCTTATTAGGGAGCCTTGCACATCATAGGGCAGTCTTGGTAGCATCTGACGAACACATTATAAAATGCAGCATCTGCGGCCGCGCGCTCATAGTCAAGGACACAGTGAACAACGGCGTGGCATTTCTCAGCCACCTAAAGATAGACCATGGGATCACGTATTTCCCGCAGCAAATGACAGAGCAAAAGGCCGCACAAAAAGGCCGCAACCAAGAGCTTGCGCCGCTGGAGTGAGAAGGCCGCAGTGGTAAGCTGGAGCTATATCGTAGTCTGTAAAAAATGCGGCTACATCTCGACTGAAAAGCTCCCGGAACAGCAGGCAAAAGATCTTAGACATTCGCACCTGGAGGGGAGCGACGGCTGCACAATCGGCCATGTCACATTGATGAAAGTCAGAACCTAGGCCATGCCTGCCTTTTTGTACAGCATCTTGACGCACTCGCCGTACGTCCTGTACTTGAACTTGATCTCTTCTACCATGCTGTCAACCTGCAGGCAGTCGCGTTTCGTGTCAATCTTGTATTTCCTGCCAATGTCCTCAAGTATGGTGTTCACGGTCGAGTTCCGGTACGATTCGACAATAAGCTCGGCCACGATATTCGTTGTAGCAGAACCTGCTTATCAAACTATCTCATGCAAATAGAAAGGCTAATCAGTCCTTGGCTCTAACCGTAGCGGTGGGTAGTAGCAGAGTATGGCAACAATAGACACCGATGCGGAGCAGGTATTCCGGGAAAACTATGCCCAGGAGCTGCGGAAGAAAAGACAGGACGAGCTGGAAGACGAAAGGAAGAAGGTGAACCAGCAGGGGATGAAGACGCCTGGCAGAAGGGGAGAAGAGATAAAGCACGAAGAGATAGACAAGGAAATAGTCCGGCGGTACAAGCTAGGTCAAAAACTGTCTTGACCTGTTTTTGGCCGCAACGCGGTTTCCGGCGACCCTGCCGCTGCCGCGGATCTTGGCCTGCCTGCGCTGCGGCAGCTCTTGCCTGACAGTTTCATGGAAGTACTTCTCTACCTCTACGAGCCTGTCCATCGAGCCGTCGTTTTTCCTGACCTTGGAATATGACGCGTTGTGGCGTACCTTGCCCAGAAAAGACACCACCTGTTCGCTTGTGACGCCGTGCTTGATGTCATAGTCTATCTGCCTGCAAGTGTTTGAAAAGTTGACGTACTTCATGTGGTTTTTCCACTCCCATGCAGAGGCGTCTGGGGCAAGCCCGCTCACGTACTTGACTATTGTTTTTTCCATGTGCTTGACGTGCCAGTCTTTCATGGGAAAGCTGTTCTGAGTCAAGACGATAGTATATTGTAGCGCACGCCATATAACCTGAATGGATGGGCGCTCTTGCTTGAGACAAAGCTTTATCACGCCACGCTGCCGGCTCTCGCTATTGCAATAGCGTAATATTTATGTGGTAACGCCGTTACTTGCTCCAAGGACGTGATACTGCTGGTATGACTAGGGTGCTGAACGCGGAGCTCCACTGCCACAACACCTTCTCGAACCATCAAAACGGGTCTGCACGCATCCCGTTTGACTGCGGAGTCGAGATGGCGGCACAATTAGAGGCCGCACTTGCAAGGCAGATAGATGTGTTGTTTGTGACAAACCACAACACGCTTGACGGCTACCGCCAGATACTGGAGTACCAGGCAAACCACTCAAAATTTCAGAAAATCGCCATCTTCCCTGCCGAGGAGGTGACGATAGACACCGGGGGCCACGTGCTTGCCTACGGCATACACCGGACCATCCGGCCCGGCATGACGCTTGGCGAGACGCTTGACGAGATAAGGAGGCAGGGCGCGGTGTCGTGCGCCGCCCACCCATTTGCGGTGTCCAACGGCATCCGCGAAAAGGCGCTTTTGTGCGACATGATAGAGTCGTTCAACAGCAATAATGTAGACCGCTTTTCCAACATTGTCGCAAGCAAGTTTGCGCACGATAACTCGATGCCCGAAGTGGCCGGAAGCGATTCGCATGTCCTGACCACCCTTGGCAAGTGCGTCAACACTGTGGAGGCAGAAGAAAACAACCTTGACTCTATGCTTGATGCCATGCTTCACAGAAAGGTAAAGGTGGCGTGCAGGGAATACGCCTCCCATGACGAGCTGTACGAGCACGCCTACTACATCATGCAGAGCTCACGTGAGCTCTTGCTCCAGCACGCCCTTGAGAGCCACCCGCGCCTGCACTGGATAGTAAAGTGGGCGCTTGACTCGTACCTCGGGAACTACAAGAGCCCTCTCTGGCGGTCGGTGGCCGCGTTCTCACTCTACCTGACAAGGCGTGTCTCTGAAAAGGTGAACATGAAGGGCCACAGCCCGCACGTGTTCTCCAACAGGCAGTGGGCAAAACTCATAAAGATGAGTCTTCTGCCATAGCCACCTTTATATTACAATCGTGCCCACTTTACGCCAACGAATGTCATACCAGAGACGTGGGAGTGGCGGCTTCGGCGGCAGCTACGGTCCAAAGCCTGTGGAAACAGGTAAAGAATACGAAGTGCAGATAACTGAAACGAGCAGAAAGGGCGACGGCATTGCCAGAGTACAGGGATTCGTGATCTTTGTTACGGGCGGCCAGGTCGGTCAGAAGGTCAAGGTAAAGATCACCAACGTAGGAAACAGGTTCGCCACAGCAGAAATCGCACAATAATCACGACCAACAAAAACGTGGCAATTGCCCAAAGCAACGTGCCACACTTTTTTCATCCCATCTTTACTCGCTCTTTTGCTACTGCACCTGCTTTTGAGGAGGAAGCGAACGCGCAAGCTCGTCGATTTCCATGACAAAGCCGTAATAGTCCTTCACTATTTCCAGCGTCGACTCGAAATGCTTGCGGTTGCCTGATGCTGTGGCGTCTGACACCAGCACCACGTCATAGCCGTTGTTGAACGCGTCACGGAGTGAGGTCTCGACGCAGATGGAAGTATCGATGCCGCAGAACAAGAGCGTGTCAACATTGAGGCTCTTGAGCCACACGCCTATCTCGGTGTCGTGAAAAGCCGAATCCCTTCTCTTTACTACGATATGGTCTTCCGGCGCCGGCTTTATCTCGTCGACTATTCCTGCGTCCCACGTGTCCCTGACGCATATTGGCCTTTTGCGTATCCTCTCCTCTCTTGCCTTTGGCAGGATCCTGTGCGATCTCGTGAGCAGGTCTATCCCGGATTTCTCTCTCACGGCCTGGGTGTAAAATACCGGCACGCCGGCGTCCCTGCACAGGGAGATGAGCCTCGCTATTTTCGGGATGACCTGCTGGTAGTGCGCAGTCTCCATTCCGAGGAGGTCGTACGAGCCTCCCTTGCTTACAAAGCCGTTCTGCACGTCGATTACTACTAGGGCAGGGTTAATCTTGTGGCCCCTGATGGTGGTCATGCCCTATAGATGCAAGCTCGATTAAAAAGAGTTAAGCAAGCTCCATGCTCTGGCTAGGGAAATCCGAGGCCCCTGCCGGATGCAAATCCTACTGCGAGGTAGAGGAGCGCCGATGCGGCCAGTGCAAGCACCCACACAATCTTGTTCCACGCGAATATCTTTTGCCCGTCAAGGCCCATGAACGGTATCAGGTTAAAGATGGCTATCCACGCGTTGAACCTTGCGCCCAGCGCAAGCAGCTGCGAGTCTGAAAACAACATGAACGCAAGCAGCATGCCGGCGCCAAGCGCCACGTTGGTGAGCGGGCCCACGAGCGATATCTTGCCGTTTCTCCGCTCGCTCACGGATCCGCTTATGAACACGGCGCCAGGCGCTATGAACTTGAACGGGAAGAACGGCATGGCCGACACCGCGGTAAAAAGCGCGCTAAAAAATATTACGCGAAACTCCGCCCATGCCCTGTAGAACTGGGCAAGGAATTTGTGCGCAAGCTCGTGGAGAAGAAACGCACTGACAAATATCGCTATGTATCCTGGCTGGAAGCGAAAGCCAAACATCGACATGCCGACGGCTGCTACAAGCGCCATGCCTATGGCAAGGTGGGCTATCTCTGTCTTTGAGAACCTGAGAAATACGGTATTTTTCACGACGTTTGCGGCCCGCTCGCCCAGCCCTCCTCCCATGCCGCTCACGTATTCTACAAACTCCCTGTCCCTTTCAGGCTGGCGCATAAAGTCGTTTATGAACAGGCAGTTGTGGTTGGGGGGGAGCCTGTGTTCCGAGCAAAAGTAGCCCTTGCAGTAACGGCATCGGAACGAAAGCTTCTCTTCCTCCCACCTACCGCATATCCCGCATTCCAACTATGAAGAATATGTGCATTTCCAAGATAAAAACCGCCGGCCAAAAAATTAAAAGCCGTCTCTTCCAACTCTTGGCATATGCAACTTGAACCGTACCACGGCGGACGCAAAAAGGTCGTAGTGTACAACACGTACGCTGACGGGGGCAAGCTCCACTTTGACGTCTTTATCCCGACAGACAAGTCCAACGCCGGACAAGTCCCAAAGGACATGGACGCCCAGGCGGTGGAGTACGCCAAGGAGTTCCTGAAGCTGATAGGCAAGCAGTCAAGCAACCTGATGGTGAACATGTGCGAGCGCTGCCACATCGACGACACCTCGCTCTATTCAAACGAGCTGTGGCAGCTTCCCGAAAAAGAAGTGTTCATCTGGCCGATGGAAGGCTGCCCAAAGCCAAACTAGCTGGTAGTACAAGCGCTTTATTCCTGCTGCTTGAACCCGAAATTTTTCAGCTCTTTTAGAAACGTCCATTGCTCTTTTGCATCCGCACCCTTGCCAAGGCGGTAGAGTGCCCTTGTCAAGCTATTTTTCTCCTTTGCAAACGAGCTTGGGACGTGCATCGCAAGCAGGAATCCCTTTGTCGCAAACGCGTCCTTCCAGTCCTTCGGATAAGACATGTGCACGGGCGTAAAGTCGAGCGGTATCACTTCATGGGGCGGCCTCAGCTGTTGGTCGCGGTTCTGCCACAAATAGCCTACGTAGCCGGGGCTTGCGTCCCTGGCGCTTTTTCTGGGCTTTATCACCTGCTCCATTATCGCCGGGTCGTGCGTCCTTCCGACTATTACAAACGTGGTCCCGCCGTACCTTTTTGCAGCGGCTTCCCTTTTTGCGGCTTCTCTTGGGGCAGAGCCGCCTTTCTTGTTGAAAAAGCCCGTGATGTGGACCTGGATTATGGTCCTGTCCGGCTTGTAGCCAAACAGCTTTAGGTATTCGAGAATCTCTTCTCTCCTGTTGGGCGGAACCTCTCTTGACACGGCATGTTCGGCAACAGTCCTCTGAATGATTGATGCCGGTTCCATGATATGCGTACATTTCCAAGACATCTGTAAAAACAGTTTATCTTCTTACATAGTAAAGATAATAAGCAAAAACCCTAGAGCTTGATTTTGTCTTGCACGTAGCAATAACGAAAAAACCTGAATCCGTGCGCTATACTTTTACGTGGTGCTGCACAAAGATGGCAGGGGCCAAGGAAAAGAACATGGTCAGGGTCACCCCGGACGGCTCTGTCGAGCTGTACGACAAAAAGGGCGAGCTAGTAGACCCCGACATGACCAGATGCCCCTTCTGCAAGACTGCCATAGTAATATCGCACGGCTGACTGCGCAAAAAATATGCAGAGGCCCGCAGAGACTTTTAGGCCGCCATATCAACAATGTACAGGCTGTAGCCCGTTTCTGAAAACATGGGCGCGCCCTTTACCTCGGAAAACGCATAGCCGGGGACGTTCTTTGCCATTTCATACAACCCTTGACCTATCACGACTCCGCACGGCGGCGCAAGCGGGTTCATCTTGGAGCACATGTTGACCGGAGAGCCAAAGATGTCGTTTACGGACGACGTGGACATCCTTGCCACCACCACGGCGCCGTACTCGCAACTTATCCTGTATTTTATTCTCGGCAGGCCCTCGCTTTCCAAGAGCGCGTTCAGCTGCGGGCCCTTTTCGATCATGGCAAAACAGCACCTCAACACCTGCTCAAACGCCAGGACCTCGCCGGACTCCGTCGCAGGAAAGTAGTACAGCAGGCTGTCGCCGATGTTCTTGACCACGACTGCGCCGTTGCGGGAAACCACCTCTGCAAGGCCATTTAGGAAAATGCCGTAAAAGCGGCTGACCTTGTCCGGCGCCATCTTCATGGTCGCGGCGGTAGAGCCCACCATGTCGACGATGCCGACGCAATAGTTCCTAGTGGACGAAAAGAACTGGAGCAGGAGGTCTATCTGCTGCTTTTCCTTCGTGTCATGCTCGGCCCCGGCTTCTGCCGCGGTGTGGGTCCTGTACTGGTCGTCGCGGTCGCCACTGGACAATATCAAAACACCGTTCTAGCTCTTGGCCGCCGAGGCCCGCAGCTTGCCAATCTCTTCCACCTTTTCAAACAGCGTCTCTATTCTTACCGGCTTTCTCAGACACGAGTGCACGCCCTTTTTCACGAGCTCTGCCACTTCCGCGTCGGTGATGGAAGAAGCGGTGAAAAGCACTATTGGGCTGTCTCTTATTCTGCCCGACTGCACAAGTTTGTCAATCACGTCAAGGCCGGAAAAGTCCGGCATCGCAATGTCAAGGAAGACGAGGTCGAACTTGCCGCTGTTTATCATGGCAAGACCCTCCCTGCCGTTGTCGGACGGCGTCACCTCGTGCCCGACGGTGGTGAGAACCTTGACGAGCAGGTCTGTTATGTCGTCGCTGTCGTCAATTATGAGGATTCTCATTTTTTGTTTCTCTCGGTAGACTGAAATAAAAACTAGAGCCCTTGCCCTCTTCGGTGTCGACCCATATCTGGCCGCCGAGGCCGGTAACTATGCCCTTTGATATGGCAAGCCCGAGGCCCGTCCCGCCGTGCTTGCGCTTTAGCGATGTATCGACCTGATAGAATTTCTTGAACAGGAACCGCTGCTTGTCCTTCGGTATCCCCGGCCCGTTGTCCCTGACTCCAAAGACAATGTCGCCGCCTCTCGATTCAGCTGTGAGCTCTATCCTGCCACCTGTCTTGGGGACGAAATCGACCGAGTTGTACAGGAGCGCGTTTAGCACCTGCATTATCCTGGCTTCGTCCGACCGCAGCTTCAAGCCCGGCTGCGCATTTACCACAAACTCGATCTTGTTTTCCTTCATGACAAACTCCAAATCGCGCTCGACGTTTCTTATCACGCGGTCCACGTCCACCTCTCCGATGTTGAACTTGAACTCGTTCAGCTCTAGCTTTTGCGCGTCGAGCATGTCGCTCACCATCTTTTCCAGCTTGACCGCGTTCTTTTCAATCGTGTCGACCGCGGCGCGCTGCTCGCCTGAGAGCCTGCCAAGGATTGTGTTTGACTTTAGCGCGCCGCACCACCCAATGATGGGGGTGAGCGGCGTCTTTAGCTCGTGTGACGCCATGCTGAGAAACTCGTCTTTCAGCTTGTCCTTGTGCCGGAGCTCCTCGTTAGTGACGTTCAGCTCCTCGACTTGCATCTTGATTATCTCGGTGTTTGCCCTGTCGCGCGCAAGCGCCTCGTTCAGGCGCTCCTCTGTGTTCTTTAGGTTGGTGATGTCGTTGTGTATCGCTATGTACTGCTTGGGTTGGCCGTCTTCGCCGAGGAACGGCACGATGGTGGTCTTGACCCAGTAAAAGCTCCCGTCCTTGGCCTTGTTCTTTATCTCGCCCTGCCATATCTGGCCGGAGGTGATGGTCTTCCACATCTCCTCGAAAAAGGTCGGAGAGTGGTATCCAGACTTTAAGAGCCGGTGGTTCTGCCCTATGAGCTCCTCCTCTGAATATTTCGATATTTCCGCGAACCTGCTGTTCACCTTTGTTATCGTGCCGTCCTTGTCAGTCACGGCCACGATGGCAGTAGCGTCCAGCGCGTTTGTCATGTCGGTGAGTTCTTTTGTCCTGTCGCGCACCAGCCGGTTCAGGTTCATGTTGGTCTCTAGCACGCTTTTTCGCATCATGTCAAACTGCCATGCAAGCCTGCCTACCTCGTCGCCGGACTCGACTTCTACCCTGTGGGTATAGTCGCCCTTTGAGATCTTGTCGGCGGCGTCTTTGAGCCGCGTTATGGGCCTAGAGATGGTCTTTGACACGTACAGGGCTATGACGACTACCACGCCCGTGATGATTGCGCCCGCAATGAGGATGGCGTCGCGCAGCTGCGTCACGGGCTGGAATATCTCTGCCTCGTCAAACTCGGCAAGGAGCACGAACCCAAGGTCGCGGGCGCAGTACGACGCCCCTACGATGGGTATGTTCCTGTAGTCCGGGTATACCGCAAAAATCTTGGCGCCTTCGTCAAAGCACCTGTTGGCGGGAAGGGTATTGACTGTCGTGCGAAAGGCGGCGTTTTCGATGAACCTCGACTCGGAGATGAGCGTCCTGTTGGCGTTTACAAGGTACACCTCGCCGGTCTCCCCGAGGCCCTCGCGGTTTAGAAGGATCTCGTCAAATTTCGCCGTATCCATCGTGGCAATCATGACGCCTATTGCCGGCGGCGTGCCTATCTGGCCGTTCTTGTATATCGGGACGGCGACTACGGCCTTGCGCTTGCCGTCAATCTGATCAAACTCTAGAAAGCTCTCGCTCATGCCGCGCAGAAACCGCCTGTCGCGCGACAGGTCCGCGCCTTCCTCGGACCGGTCGGACGAAAAAAGCACGTGCCCGCTTGAGCCAATCGCCTTGACGTTTTCAAGCCCCGCGGTGGTCCCGACGACCTGCCGGAAAGACTCGATGCCTGCTGTAAAGTCGTTTCTGTACGCCTGCATCCTCTGGTCGCTTATCGACGAGCCGTTCTGGTTCAATTCCTCGATGGCTTGCTGCAGCACGCTGTTTGTGAACATTAATCGTATCTGCTCTATCCTTGTGTCGACAAGCGAGCGTATGGCCGCGCCCCTGCCGGTGGACTCGCTTATCAGCTGGTCGCTGACTCTTTCGCGCAGCTGATTGTCGGCGGAGATGAAGCTGATGAGGGCGACTGCAAAAAGCGTTGTTATCGAAAGAAAGAGGCTGATAAACGTGATCTTGGACCTGATGCTCAGAAAGACGGGCTGGTGCAAAAGACGCGGTAGATTGCGTCCCGCGAGAAATAAAAACGATATCTATGTTGCTACCTTCCAAGCATCCTTCTCACAAGCGACGTGGCGCGGTAGACGCCTGGGATGCCAAAGTCCCTAGCAATCATGACGGGACAGCGGAGCCGCTTGAGCATCTGCAGCATGTACGGGCTGTCAAGGACGGAAAACTTGCCGATGCTTGCACCCATCACCACGATGTCCGGCTTGTTTGCGTCGACGGCGGAAAACACGTTTGCGGCAGACTCTTGCACGCTTGTACCCAGATGAACCTCCGTCAGGTCTACCCCAAGCTGCGACAAATAATCGGGCTTCATGGCGACGCTTCCTTCTGCCGCCTCTTCCTCCTTCTTGCCCACTGAAACGAGGTTGACCTTGAACCTGCCAGAATGCTCAAGCCAGCTTGTGATCTTTAGCACCAGGTTTGCGTGCGGCCCGCCGTCGTATATCACCACCAGGCTCTTCTTTTCCTCCGCCGGCACAGCGTGCAGCTCAAGATCAGCCTCGACCTGCTCGCGCGCCGGCTCCATCTCCAATTCGTCGCTTTCGGCCGCTATCGCCAGGATGTCGCAGGTGGCAAGCGTCAGCAGCTTTTTGTTCCTGCGCAGCGTCTCAAGGTCGGCCACCACCAGGTTTATCTTTTGCTCCTCTATGGTAGCAAGCATCGCCTCTGTCGCGTCATGCGATATCCTGACAAGGTAGTGGCTTGGCACGCCTCTTTTCTCAAACGCCTCCTCAAGCGGCTGGAACGCGCGCCGGGCGCTTTCCGCAAAGGCCGAGCCGGCGGAAAGCGGGGTCTGGTGCGGGACCGTGATTATGCGAAGCACGTTCACCTCGCCAGCCGTTTCCCTCGCTATCCTAGTCGCGTATTTCGCCAGCCTGTCGGGGTTTTCCGGGCTGTACATAAGGAGCACCCTGTAGCCGCGCCGCTCTTCTGCTCCCTGTTGCGTGACAAGGGGCGCATAGTGCTCCACCTCCTTCTTGAACGTGTACATGCGGTACAGCACAAAGCCGACGAGTATCCACAGGATGGTGATGACCCAGCTGAGCGGCTGCGTGACAAGGAGGTAGACGGCAAGGCCGAGCTTTAGTATGATGCCAATGACAGGTATGACGGGAAAGAACGGCGTCTTGAAGCCATAGTCGAGCTTGCTTCCGTACATCCTGCGTATGGTTATGACTGACACGTTGACCTGCGTAAAAAGGAGAAGGAATATCACGCCTGCCGCAAGGGCGATGTCGTTGAGCGGGAGAGCGTATGCCATGACTGCCATTATTATGCCCGAAACGATGGCGGCGACGTAGGGCGTTCTGTTCACCGGATGTATTTCGCTGAGCTTGTGCGGCAGGTTGTAGTTCCTGCCCATGGCAAAGGCGACTCTTGAAGACGAAAACGTGGTGGCGTTGAGCGCGGCAAGGGTGGACACGATGCCGCCTGCAAGGACCACAAACGCGCCATACGGCATGAAAAGGTTGACAGCCTTGCTTATCCCAAGTTCACCCTCGCTTCCTATGAACTTCCACGCCGGCGTGCCGTCAGGCGCCTTTGTAGCGGCCAGCGCCACAAAGGCCATCAGACAGTACAGGGCGACTACGATTGCAAGGGAGATGAATATCGCCCGGGGTATGTTGCGTTTTGGGTTCTTGACCTCTTCGCCCGTCTGGACTATTATCTCGTAGCCTTCGAACGCGATGAAAGTGAGACCCATCGCCGCGACTATGCCGCTTATCCCCATCGGCAGCAGTTGTTCGGAAAACCGCTGCTCCCATCCCGGGTTGTTCAGGATCCCCCACACACCAAACGCGATGATGGCAACTATTGCTCCCAGCTGCACCACCGTCGCTATTGTGCCGGCCTTGCCCGTTTCAGACGTGCCCTTGACGTTGACGTACGTAAACGCCGCTATAGAGGCCACGGCTATCAGCTTGTCAATTGGAAATATGCCGAGTAGTGACTCTGACGAAAGCACCCCAGCAACTTGGAGCAGGCTGTACGCAAACGCGCCAAAGCCCACGGAATAGAGGCTCCCTGCCACGATGTGGGCAAACCACGCCATCCACCCGCTGATGAACGCGTTTGGTCTGGGCAGGCCCTCGCGTATCCACAAATAGCCTCCGCCGGCCTCCGGCATCGCCGAGCCAAGCTCGGCGTACACCATGGCCGTAAAGAGCGTGATAATGCCGTTTATCACAAACGCGATTATCACAGCGCTTCCTGCAAGCCCAATGGCAGGTCCAGTAAGCACGAATATGGCGCCTCCTATCATGGCCGCTATTCCGACCATTATGACGTCGGTGAGGCCAAGGGTGCGTACCAACTGGTGCTGGCCACGAGCTTCAGCCGCCGGTGGCCGCTGCGCGCCGTCAGCCGGTGCAGACAACTTAGCAGTGCACCATGGGCTTGGGAAATAAACGTTTACAACCCTCATAAGGGGAGAGGGAGAAAAATGTTATCTCGGCCACGTACATTAGGTATTCTAATTATATGATGTCGGCTGGCACAGTGCAGATGGTAAAGGGTCCGGCCACAGTGCGCGTCCTTGGCAGGTGTTCGGTACTTGGAATGGATGTGTCTCTGCGCACAATTGCCGTGAGGACCGGAAAGACGCTGCCGTTTGAGCCTGACAACAATAACGACGACTTCAAGCTCGACGTGCAGGGTGGCGAGTCGTGGACTGCAGATTCTAAGGATGCCGGCGCCCGTATGTGGCGGGAAATCGCGGAAAGCATCCTGTCGCTTGGCAGTGCAACAACCGTGATGGTAGCCGGCGCCACGGATACGGGCAAGTCCACATTTTCAACATACCTTGCAAACCTCGCGCTGTGCCGCGGCATGGCGCCGTGCATCATCGACGGCGACATGGGCCAGGGCGACCTCGCGCCACCGGCGGCCCTTGGTGCGGCAGTCCTCAAGGAACAGGTCGTCGACCTGAGGGATGCCGAGGCCGGCCTTTTCGCGTTCATCGGCGCGACGACTCCCGCCGGCGCAGAAAAGCTGGTGGCGAAAAAGCTAAAATCGCTTGTTGGAAAAATGATGTCTTCTGACCTGAAAATAGTCAACACCGACGGCTATTCTGACCCTTTGTACAAGCGGATGCTTGCAGACGCAGTCTCGCCCGACGTTCTGGTCTGCATGGGGCAGGACAATCTTGCACTTTCGGGCCAGTGGAAACTGGCTGTGGCGCCTTCGAGCGCGCAGGCGGCAAAAACCCATTATGAAAGGGTGGGGCGCCGGTTGGAGCAGTACGAAAGGCACATCGGGCCGGGGATTGTCTCAAAAAGCGTCGACGCGGCCCACTTTTTGCACCGGGACAGGCCCGTGCAGTGGGGTACAGTGCTTGCGCTTGCGCCAGAGGGAATGTTCGTTGCCCTCGGCTCACGGCGCAGGATAGCCGGTTTTGGCGCGATAGAGTCGATGGACGGCAGGCAGGTGTCTATGAGGACGGGAGTAAAGGACTTTTCCACAATTCATGCAAGCGAGATCCGGCTGCGCAAAAACCGAGAAGAAAGGGTCACTTTTTCAGCGCAGGGTCTCTGATGCCAAGGGCCGAAAACGCCTCCAGGCGCTGCCTGCACGCGTAGCATTCTCTGCAGGGAATCTCGCCTTCCTGGTGGCAGCTCCACGTCATCTCTATGGGAACGTGCAGCCCGCGCGCAAGCGTGATGACTGCCTTTCTGTCCATCTCTGCCAAAGGAAGCACTATCTGGTACGGCCGGCCGTCGCACAGCAGGCAGCTTTCTGCAAAAAGAGAGTTCATCTTTTCGATGTACTGTCTGGACGCGTCCTTGAAGAATGACACGTCGTGGCTGTTGTGGCCGCCTATTATCCACTTGGCGTTAAGGTATTCTGCGTAGTGAGCCGCTATGGAGTAGAACATCATGTTTCTTGCCGGCACGTACGAGGCCCACCGCAGGTCGGAACCTTTTTCCTTCTTCATTTTGCCGTCGTCAAAGTCAGACGCCTCCTTTACAAACGGCACATCGACTTCTATGACCTCTACGCCGGCCTTCTCTGCGAGGCTGCGTGTGGCGCGCTTTTCCTGTACAAGTCTGCCGAAATAGTTGAACGTGATTGCAGAGACTGCGAACCTTTCCCTGGCCCAGTAGAGGCAAGTGGCTGAATCCAGCCCGCCTGAGAGCATCACCAGGGCCTTGTCCATCTAGCCCTTTTTCTCTTCCTTCTTGACTCCGGCTATGATGTGCGCGCCCTTGTTGACGCCCTCGTAGATGTAGACACCAAGCGCCTCCACGTTTGGCGGCATGCGCGGCGCAAGCAGCCTGATTATCTCCGTCGACAGGTTTTCAACCGTCGCCTCGCCGGGCATGAGCCACGTCGTCATCTTGGGCAGCTGCAGATTGAAATAGCCCCGCGGGCCCTGGAACGAGACGTAATAGTGCATGTCGTCTTCCTTTTCCAGGTACTTTTTGTTGATGAAGAACTTGTGGTCTATCATGTTGATGGTGTCTTTGATTATGCGCTTTGCCTCGCCAAAGTCTACCACCAGGTTGTTCTTCATGCTCCCGATTATCTCTACCATGACAGTCGAAGTGTGGCCATGCAGGACCGAGCATTTTTCCACGAGCGGAAGTATGTGCGCATAGTCAAACGCGAGTGACGGGTCCTCGATAAAGATAGAGCCCGTCTGCGTCCTCTCTGACTCGTCATAAAAGAACATCGAGTCAATTTCGTCCACCTTGCTTGAATATTTAGAGTGGCCTATCGCGACGATGTCAAGCGCCGACATCCCCTCCTTTATCCTGCGGAACTTGGCCGCGTCGGATTCCGAGTCTACGACCTCTATGTGCTTGTTGCTGCCTGCCACAATAAAATCAACGCGTACGACCGTGCCGTCTGGCAGCGTTACTGCCTGGTCATACTTGTAGTCGTGGCCTAGAAAGTCAAGCATCCGCGCGACTGACAGCTCGGCCCTCGTGCGCATAAGGTTGCCCTTGCTGTCAAGGTAGCGCAGATCGCTGTTTAAAACGACCCGTTCGGTGGGCATTAATTGGCTGTCTACGTGAGCAGCTAAAGTCTATATAAATGGTATTTTTGCGATGCATAAGTCTTGTTAGGTAACAACCAAACATAACTATTTTTAGATACATATAGACACTAAGACGTGCGTTTTGTCCAATAATCAGAAAAACGTGGGGTCTGTGCCTGGCAAAGACCTTTAGGGCGATGAATAGCCTGCGCAAGCCGCTTGGATCTAACGTGGTGGACCTCCTGATGACCGACCTGCAGAGACAGGGCATAACTTTTACAGGAAGTGAGTCTTACCCTATGAGGCGAATAGATGAAGCGCTGAAAAAGACCTTTGGAGAGGACGAGGGCGAACTTTTGATGGATATGCTCGACAAGGCCCTCCGAGACCTGTGATCAATAATTACCGTTTTATTCAGGGTCACACCTCTGCCTGACATATACACATGTTGCAAGAGCTAGAGCGCGCTCTGCGCGATGCGGTAGGAGCTGTTCTGCCAGAAAAAAACGTAGCAGTCGCGTTTTCCGGCGGGGTAGATAGCGCGCTCTTGTCAATTATCTGCCGCGACCTTGGCAAGCACGTGACGCTTGCGACGGTGGGGTTTCCCGGCTCGCACGACGTCTCTTTTTCAAAAGAGATTGCGTCAAAGATCGGCCTGCCGCATACAGTGGTCGAGCTTGACCACCGTGATTTCCAGAAGGACCTTGCGCACGTCCTGCAGACAGTGACATGCGGCAACACCTCCCACGTCGAAAACTGCATAGCCTACTATTACATTGCCCAGGCCGCAAACAGGCTTGGCTTTTCCGTGGTGGCAAGCGCCAACGGATGCGACGAGCTTTTCTGCGGCTACAACGGCTATCGGGCAGTCTATGACAAAGGCGAGTCTGCGATAATGGAGTACATGGAGTCCAAGATAGAAAACGAGCTTGTACTGGTGCAGGAAATATCCGCAGTCGCAGCCGAGTTCTCGGTGCAGGTGCGCCAGCCCTTTCTGTCTGCCAAGTTTGTCGAGTTTGCGAAAGAAAAGGTGCCCATGGACCAAAAGATCAAGGACGCAAATGACATGATGAGAAAGCATGTCCTGCGCCAGGCTGCTCTTGCCATGGGCGTGCCGGAAGAGTCGGCGCTCAAGCCAAAAAAGGCCCTGCAGTACGGCTCGCTCATACACAAGAACTACAAGCTGTCCGCTAGAGAGAGAAAAGATGAAATGAAAAAAAGCGTGGTCTAGAAAGAGACGTCTAGGGCCCCTTTACGAGGATGCCCTTGAGCTCCTGGTTGTCCAGGAGGGTATCGATAAGCTTTTGCTGCTCTTCCTTTGGAAGTTCGTTTGACATTTCGAGCGAGTCGATTGCCTTGAGTTTCCAAAAGTTGGTCAGCGCATTGTCGACAGTCATCTGCGAGTCGTAGACCACCTTACCAAACGCGGTGAGGGTGTATTTGCCACTCTTTTTCCTTACAAGACCAGATTTTGTCATCCTTGAGAGCCTAGAATAATACTGCTTACGTGTGAGCTTGGTCTTACTCTTTAGACTCTCGCTGTCTATGCTACCATGGGCGATAGTTCTAAAAAGGTCCATGGATCTATCATCTGAAATGGTCCTTAGGACTGTGGCTGTTGTCTGGGTCTTGGCCATTTTACGACTTTACTCGTGATAGTGAGCGTATTATAGCTTGGGTGACTCTAGGCAGTAGTTATGACCAAGTAGTTGCCTTTATTGGATACTATTTGCTATTACCAAGTCAATAGCACACCGATTACTATTGCCGATTGCAACATAATGTGGAGCGGATATGATATCGTGTGTTTTTTGCGTACGTAATTCACGTCATCCAGCTTTTTCAGCACCTTGAATATGTTGACTGCCGCAAGGGAAGATACAAAACTCACCGCAATTGCCGAGGCGAGGCCTACAACGCCGAGACCATGGAACAGCCATGAAGCCGCTATCATCCCTGTTGCCAGCACAATTGCCATCTTGACCGTGTTTTCCCTTCCTATCACGATAGGTATGGTTCGTCTTCCTGCAGCCTTGTCGCCTGCTATATCGCCCATATCATTAAAAGGCGAGGTAATGAAGATCATGGTTCCAAGCATAAGAACCATGTATGCAGGCACGAACAGGTTGGCACCTGAGAGGTCCAGACCAAACATCGATGTTGCGCCGAGGAGTGCGCAGAGCATCATTGCAAGCGCTATTGACAGCGTCTTTACTACAAACCTGTCCTTGAACGAGATCTTTGGTGCGGAATACATCAAGCCTATGGCAGCTATCACGAGTGCAATTACCGCGCTTACCGGGTTGAACGTGAGGCTTGCAAGTAGTATGCCCGTGCCATTAGTGAGGCCTACAAAAGCCCACACCTGTCTTTTTGACACCTTGCCCGTGGGTATCGGGCGCTTTTTGCCGTTGGCCTTGTCCAGATCGGCATCAACCAGGTCGTTCAGCACGTACATGCCCACTATTATCGCGAATGAAACGAGGGGCAACGGCAAGGTTCTCGCGACAAATACCAGCGCGTCAATTTGCGAAGCCGCCGCAACTGTGCCTTGTGGTATGCAAAATAATCCTGCCAAGGTGGCAAGAGCATAGATTAGGCCCCATTTTTTCCGAGACTGGAAGAGAATCAGTTGTGAACGAAGGAACGATGTCTGTTTAACCTGTTTACCAGTCTTTTGGTTTTGTATTGTTGAAAGAACTGACATTAAAAGGGTGCGACAGAGTATTGCGATATTACTTTTTTTTACAAAAAGTGTCCAAAAACGGCTACTTTCTGGGGTAGATTGTGGGCCGGACGGACCTTTGAAGCTACTTACTCATTTGTAATTCTGTGTTTAATTGATAATCCTGCGGGGTGCCCTAGCCAATGAAACCTAAAAGCAGCTATCTAGCGTTCTCTGACACTTGCCAGCAGATGAGGCATGATGGCGTCCTTGGACAGCAGGTCAAAGTAAGTTATGAACCGCTGGGCCATGTACGTATCGTCGTAGACAGATAGAGCTATTGTAAACTGTTCGGGACTCGAGTAGTTGACTGTCTCATAGACGACCTGGATGCCGTCAATCACCATGAAGCTTATTGGAACCTCTTTTCTCTTTAGATCAAAGCGTGGCGACCTGATCATTTCATTCACCTTTTCAAAGGTTTCCTTATTGGGTGGCGTTCTGAGAATCGCATTAAGTCTGTTTTCGAGACTTATCTGCTCGGGATTACTGTCAAGTATGTGTAGCTTGACGCCTTGGGCAAATTTCTCGACCAGTTTGGCCGCGACGTGAGGATCGTGATACCTTGAGGCAAAGTAGACCTCGCCGTGCGCATTATCAAGAACTTTGATTGCCTCGTTGATGAGGCCGTTAAAGTCCTTGATGATTGTAAAGCCGGAAAGGTGCGTCGCATTGACGATGCCCTTGAGGTTGCTGCTCTGGATTATCTCCTTGATGACCATCTCTTTCTGGTGCGAGGGAAAGTCCTCCCTTGCCTTCAGGATGTCTATTGCCTTGAGATTCCAATAGTTGGATAGTATGTTGTCCATCGTCTTGATGTGGCTGTTGTAGACGAGGGATCCAAGAGTAGTTGTCCTGTAGAATGCGTCGCGCTTCTCAACCAGGCCGGCGTCGCGGAGGCGCTTGAGCCTGACGTAAAACTGCTTTTTGCTCAGATTGCCTATGTAACTGGTTGACGAAGCCTTGAAACCGGAATAAGCCATCTTTAGAATGGTACTAGAATGCCTGTCAGCTAAGATGGAGAAAACCTGATCTGTAGTGACGGATTCTGACATATTCGCATCGGATTACTCCGCGTCCTATTTAAGTATTCGATAATTGTCTTGTATTGGATAATTCTATAATATTATCTTGATACTCAAACGTCGACGTGCGCCGCAGGTGACCTTTAACTAGTTCCATAATCTTGTTACCAATGTAGTGCAGGCGGGGGGCGGAAAGGGACCTATTGAAGAGATAGGCGAAAAGATAGATGGCCTGAACAGGATTCCCCTTAAACTCAGTGTCATAGCTGCGATAAGTCTTGCCAGCTTTTTTGTGTACTACGACGTGTCAAACTACGCCTACATTTCTCCCGTGCTAAGAAACGTCTGGGGCGTCACCGACGCAGAAATAGCCGCCGGCGCTTCTCTCACAATCGTGGGCTATTTGATAGGCGCGGTATTGATAACAATACTTTCCGATTCCAAGGGAAGAAAAACTGCATTCATGGTCTCAATACTCCTGCTGGGAGTAGGCTCGATATTGGCGGCGCTGTCGCAGAACATGACCCATCTGATGGTCTTCCGGCTCATAACCGGGGCCGGCATAGGCTCCGAGCTTGCAATAGTAAGCGTGTACATCGCAGAAATGTCTCCCAAGGCAAAGAGAGGAAAATACACTTCATTTCTGGCAATTCTCGGATGGATGGGCCTGACCTCTTCGGGCCCGATCTCGTTGGCGCTGCTTCAGGGACATTCTGCTGGAATCGAAGGTTGGAGGGTAGTGCTTGGGCTAGCCGGCATTGTCGCCCTGGTCTCCCTGCCTTTCAGGCTCCGGATGCCAGAGTCTCCCAGATGGCTGGTGTCAAAAGGCAGATTGCAGGAAACAAACGACATCCTGCAATCAATAGGTGCTGCCAAGCTAGAGTCCACTGCGTCGAGTGAAAGGAAAGCTCGCGATTTCAAGTTCCTCAAAAACAAAACCTCTCTTTCGCGTATTGTTTTTCTCGTAGCCGTCTGGTTCTTGGTGTACATTCCAATATACTCCGCATTGTTGCTAGTGGTGGCATACGTCAATCAGGGATATACCATATCAGAATCAATATCTATTACCCTGCTAAGTGGCACGGGCTTTGTGGCGGGCGGAATAGCGGCTATGCTGTTTGGGGACAGGATTGAGAGGAAATACCAGGTTGCCACGGCCAGCGTCATTCTGAGCATCGGGTTTATCCTCAGAGGTCTGCTCGTCCATGATTTTGCCGGCCTGGTGCTCGCCGGATTCATTGCATTTTTCGCAAATGCGTGGGTCATTACGGCCCTCTTGACGTACACTGCAGAGAACTTTCCAACCCGTATCCGGTCTTCTGCAACAGGAATCGTGGAAGGCAGTAGCAGGGGCATCGCAGCCGTATCGCCATTCATCTTTATTGCACTTCAGCCGCAGGGATTCATGCCCCTTATGGTAGGGATTTCAATATTCTCTTTTGTCGCGGCATGCGTGATGCTTGTTTTTGGAATAAAGACCCGGGGCAAGCCTCTTGAGAAGATTGCGAATGATTCTCCATAGTGCAATATAGTCTATATAGAAATGCTTGATATGACTGACAGCCTATCTCATATCCATGCTGGCGTCGACAACAAAGCTTGACGTTTTGAAATTAAGCCCGATTTCAGAGCAGGTGGCTCGCTTGCAGGTTATTTCTTGCGACCTCTGCGGCGCGCAAAAGGCGACATATGACGTCTATGTCAAGGGCACAGTCGAAGGCGTGCCTGCGCTAAAGAGATGCTGCGATGGCTGCAAGTCGCTTCTTCTCACCCACTGAGCGCCTTTATCACCCACATGCATGCCGCCGCTATTGCAGCACTTGCGGGTATCGTTATCACCCACGCATAAATTATCTTCTTTCCAAGCCCCCACCTTACTGCAGAGAACCTCTTTGTCGCCCCGACGCCCATTATTGCGCCGGAAATCGCGTGCGTAGTGCTCACCGGTATGCCGAGCCACGCCATGGAGGTCAGAATCGCGCCTCCGCCCGTCTCTGCGCAGAACCCCTGGTACGGCTTTAGGTTGGTAAGCCTAAACGCCATGGTCTTGACTATCCTCCAACCTCCAAAGAACGTGCCAAGCGCAATGGCAGATGCGGCGCTCACTATGACCCACAATGGGACTGCGAATTCCTTCGAGTGCAGCAGACCACCTGCTATCAGGAGCGCCGTTATGACGCCCATCGTCTTTTGCCCGTCGTTTGCGCCGTGCGTCAGCGAGAAAAACGCCGAGGACACTATCTGCAGCCTGCCAAACACCCTGTTGACCCTGCCTGGCACCTTCTTGCGCAAAAAGAACATCATTGCAAGCGCAAAGCCGCCCGCTACTGCAAAACCCATGGCCGGCGACACCACCATGAACGTGAGCGTCTTTTCAACGCCGGGCGCGACTATGGCCTGCAGGCCGCCGACAAAGAGCGCCGAGCCCACCAAGCCGCCGATGAGCGCGTGGCTGCTTGATGACGGCAGGCCGAACCACCACGTTATGAGGTCCCACGCTATTGCCCCTAAAAGCCCCGCTATTATGACGTCCACTGTTGAAAACTCGGGCATGATGATGCCCTTTCCAACAGTCGCCGCGACTGCTGTTCCAAAGATAAATGGACCTGAAAAGTTGGCTGCGGCCGCAATCCCGACTGCCTGGATGGGCCTGAGCACTCTGGTACCGACTACGGTCGCAATAGAGTTTGCCGCATCATGAAAGCCGTTTACGAAATCAAAAAACAGCGCCGCGCCTATTGCTCCGTAAACCACTAGGACAATGCTCTGGTCGGCCACTTTACATCATCAACCGTATTTCAGGCCAATGTCCTCAAACGTGTCGGCCACATCTTGGCACCTGTTGACCGCGTCTTCCAGCTGCAGGTATATTTCCTTGAACTTGATTATCTCTATCGCGTCGCTGGTCTCAAACAATTCTGCAATCGCAAGCCTGTAGATGGTGTCTGCCTCGTGCTCGTACTTGTTGATGTTCCTGCAGTGCTCCACCAAGTCTGCAGAGTTCTTGAAGCCTCGCAGACGCGTCATCAGAGCGTACACTTCCTGCGTGGCAGAGAGCAATATCTTGGCAAGCTCTATCATGTACGGGGTCGGCTTGGTTATCTTGAAGAGCACGAACCTGTCTGCCGCGCCGTCGATGTAGTCGAGTATCTCGTCCACCTCGCTTGTCAGTTTCGAAATGTCCTCCCTGTCCAGCGGCGTGACGAACGTCTTGTCCATGATAAGGTATATGCCGTGGGCTATCTCGTCGCCCTTGTGCTCGATGTCCTTTATGCTGACCTTGCGCTCGCCTACGTTGTCAAAATTTGAAACGAGGTCTACGAGGGAGCTGGCGGCCTTAAGCACGTTTGCGCCCTGCTGCTCTAGCGCGTCGATTATCTCTCTGTCGTTGGAGCGAATCCATGAGAGAAAGCCGCCGCCTGTCATCTACACGGACTACGTGGGTGCAGCGTATAATACCCTATGCTAAATGATCTACATATTCTATATTGATTAGCATTTCTCTCTCCCCGCCGCTCCTCTCAGGTTGGGATCATGACCTTTTCTATGCTGGCAGGATGCTTTTCCCTGTAGTGCTTTACGAGCTCCTTTACCGTGGCAAACGTCATCCTGCATTCCTCACAGCTCTCTGCAGGGCTCTTGGAGACGGAAAAGAGCGGCTTTTTACTGACGCGTATTGTCCTGTTGCCGGGAAGCGATATTGTCAGCATTCCACCGTCGTCCCAGCTCTTCAGGTGCTTCTCAAACTCCTCGTATATCGAGAGGTTGAAGCACGCTACCGGGTCGTTTTCAAAGTCGCACGCCCTCTTTTTGGCCATGTAATCTTCGTGTATGTTGCCCAGCCACCCGTCGACTACCTCTGGATTGTCTGACAGTATATCCTGGACGATTCTCAGAGTATAGATTGCGATCTTGTTTTCCAGCGCATCGTTCGGCACTATGAGGTAGCCCTTCAGCTTTAGGCCGAGCGAACCATCTTCAAATGCGTGCTTCATGACATTGTCCTAACGCATATCAAATAATTAAGGATTGCTTAACAATATATTCAAAAATATTAGTATTACAATACGAGATACAACCAAATTTACAAAACTAAAATCCTTTTAATAAATATTATAGATTCTTTCTCTTTAAATTGACGAACACGGGTCGCAATATATTTTGTTGCCGGCGTCTGTTGTGTCGGCTTTTTTTATGCAATCAGCGCGTAAATAACTTTCTTTCCAGTTTTGACATAAAGGCGGACCTGTAGCTGTCAAAGTCGTCGTACGCGCCGCAATAGCCAGAAGCTTCTTCATCAGAGTAGCATGTCACAGAGCTGTCGTCAAAGTGCCTGCAAACATGCGCGTACCTGCACATCTCTGGCTTCATGCGCATTATCACCCCGGCTGCAGATAACAGCAACATGTCCAAAATGACGCGGCGGGATGGGCAGTAGTTTCACGCCAGGGATTGTTGTTGCATAAATACGCTCTGACAATTGCGGCATCATAAATAATAAAAAATGGAAAAAGAAGGATCTCAGACTTTTTTGTTCTCTTTTACGTCCCAACCTCCGGTCGCCGGCGCGCCAAGCGAGCCGTCGGGATTCGTAGGATAGTACGTGAATTCTATTTTGGCAAAGTTGAGTGAAAAGCTGTCTATGGGGACTGCTCCCGAACTGCCTCCCTGCTGGTACGAGGATATGAAAACGTCTGTCAGCTTTATCTGGAGGAACTGCTGACCCTTTTTGCCACTCACCTCGCCTGTGAGCACAACCTGTTTGATGTGCTGGCCTGTCGCCGTCGCAAGCACCAGCTTTGGAGACGACTTGTCAATTGCCTTGGTGAAACTGATGTCTTGGAACGACACCTTTCCCGCGCCTGCACCGCCGCCCGCGCTTGACGAGCCTGCGTTGGATGCGCCCCAGCTGAACGATTCGATGTTTATCTCGCCCTTGTGCCTGTCACTTGTTGATTCCCCTTCAATGCCGTCTATCTTTAGGAAGTAGTCGACGCTGGCAGCGTCAGCAGAAGGCATCCCGAGCAGCGCTTCGCTGGCCGAGAGCTTTTGCGACGTAAAAGATGCCACTGCGACGTACCCCACAAGAATCGACGCAACAACCGTTATCGGTGCTATCGTCTGCATCTTGCCTAGGTTTGGCATGGCGACGGATTCAAAAGAATAGATATACCTTTTCTGTAGTCCGAGCCTATAAAAAAGATAAAAGTAGAGAGGGCCCTACTTGGGCAGCTCTATCTTTTCCGCTGCTGTTATTATTTTTCGGTATGGTTGCAAGGTCGACACAGGGCACCTGCTCCAGCGCGACTGCCGCGGTGTCGGACGCGCCATAGCCCATTATGATACCAAAGCCGTTCGTGTGCTTGGGATACACCCTCAACTCTATCGCAAACGAGCACTTGGGATGCGCGCCTAATCGTGATCATAAATTACTTAAACGAAGTCCGTTATCCTTGACGGCCTCTTGCGGGGTCTGCGCTCGATCCTCACCTTTGTTTTTTCCTGCATTTCTGTAAGCTCGCCTCTCATGGCTAGGAACTGGAGCGCGTTGCGCGGCGCGCCGGCGCTGTAGTGGTTGTTAAAGTAGGCATACGTTACAGGGGCCTGAGCCTCTATCTCTTGCAGCCTGTCGACCCAGGGCTGCAATTCTTTTTCCGAATAGGTGTATTCGTACCAGATGGGCCTGCCCCTGCCGTGCCATCTCACGTACGCGTGGGTAGACGAAGTCACGACCGGCCTTGACAGAAACTCTATCGGTGACTCGGTTATCGTGTTTGCGACATTGTATTTCCTCAGCAGGTCCCACGTCTCCTTCCTGTCCCACGATTCGTGCCGGAACTCGACTGCAAAGCGCATGTGTAGGGGCAGCAGCCTCAGAAATGCCTCCAGTCTGCCTGCCTCATCGTAGGAAAAGCTGGGCGCGAGCTGCACAAGCAAGCAGCCGAGCTTGCCTGCGTCCTCCAGCGGCTTGACAACATCCAAGAATTTCTGCAAATCCTCTTCTGCGCCTGCAAGGTGTTTGTCGTGCGTTATCGTCTTTGGGAGTTTCAGAGAAAACTGAAATGAGGGGCCGGTCGCCTTTTCCCATCCTCTCACCATAGCCTTGGTCGGCATGCGGTAGAACGACGAATCCACTTCGACAGTGTCAAAAACCTTGGCGTAAAACGGGAGCTTGGCGACCCTGTTGTTCGGGTAGAAAAGCCCTACCCATTCTTGGTAACTCCACCCGCAGGTGCCAAGGAGCAATAACGTCTCTTACATGGCGCTGGGATATTTATCTGCCTACTGTTGCCTCGGCTTTTTCAGAAACATCTTGGACACTTCGGGCAGCACAAAGGCATAGTGTATGTGGCTGCAGTCCTTGGATTCGCACAGCCCGCAGTAGAGCGTCCTGTCCTTCAGAAACACCTCTGCAGTCTTGCTTGCCTTTGCGTCGCGGATGAACAGTATGTTGTCTTGATAGCCAATCTTTGAGAGGTAGGGCGCGTAGCTCTGCAGGAACTTGTCGCGCTCTATTGCGTCAACAAGCACCGAGTTGATGTACTCCTTGGTGTTCCAGTGCATCTTTTCCGCAGTAGACTTCATGAGGTCATACGTCTGCTTGAAGATCTCGACTGTTACTACTTCCTTGCCTCCGCGTTTTACCATGCTACTACCAATCTCCTCTTGTGGACATGTGAAGACATGTGTTTATACTGTTCAAGCATGTATATATCAATATTATGTTATAACATGTTCAAACATGCGACAACATATTGTTTTAATACTTCTATTGGATATTACTAGTAGGTGTGGCCGGATTTGGGCGAAGACGAAGTTAACTGGCTGTTGCTTTCTACGCTTACCAGCATAATCGCATTTGTGGTCATGAATGTCACGATCTTTTGGCGTGTCTGGAAGCGAAAACCTGGATTGCTGAAAAGCACTTCGTACGAAGGCATGGTCAGCGACACAACGCTTAACTGGAATCTGATCCTGACGATATTTGCTCAGTGCACTGCACTGGCAGCTGGGCTGTTTGTAATAATGAACGTCTTACTGTTCTTGCTCTTTGGAAGGTGGTACATAGATGCCCGGTCTATCGGCATCATGGTAATCGCGTTTGCAATATTGCTTTTCAGGTCTTTCGACAGCTTTTGGACAAGGTTATTCAATTCTTAAGATCATAAGATAGAGTCTCTTTTGGAGGTCGATATGTTCTTCCTCTAGCAGAGTGGACACCCTAGAATAGATTAGACTGATAATTCGAATTCGGAATTCCGAGTTGTAATAAAAAAATTGGTGCAATGCGTTCAAGACTCTTTTAGGCTATTTAGAGTAGAGGAGGAAAGGCTAAACTGATTCAGATTTTTTCGAAGGTATTTCAGAGTGAATCTTTGGTTCAAACAATTTTATCAACAACCTTGTCAGGTCCTCAAGTTCAAATGGCTTTTGCAGAACTTCGATTTTCTCTATTCCAGAGAAATCAGTAAGCTCCTTGCTAAAGGCCGTTATCATGATTATTGTCTGTCCGGGATGTTTGGCAAGTATTTCCCTGGCAACATCGCGACCATTTTTGTTTGGCATCCTGTAGTCCAAAATGACAACATCAAAGGGCTTGTCCTGATGATCAGAAAGCATGTATCCATGGAGACATTCTTCACCATCGCGGGCAGTCGTAACTTCATGCCCTTCACCTTCGAGAAACACTCTGTACATCAAAAGGATATTCTTTTCGTCTTCAGCTACGAGTATCCTCAAGGCGAGGAATTATGTGGCGATAGTTGCTTAAAAGAGATGTGTTTTGTGTCACTGTCATGGAAGTTGCCGCATCCATTAGTGAAAAAAAATTGAAGGTCATGAGAAACCCCGTCGCCGGTGGCGAGCAGGCGGCGGGGCTCTTTTATGACACTTGCCGTCAAGCGATTCCGTGCGCATTCTGAATCACCTGGCAACTTGTTTCAGATTATGTAAGGCTATCAACGGACGCTTCAAAATGTGCTAAATACAGGTGCATTAGTTGCCACACTGAGCGGTTGGCAAGCACTCTTCACAATATCTCCTTGCAACGATATAGACTCCCAAGTCGAACAACGCTTCGGAGCGGGCGTATGCACCACAATCTTGGCAATATGGGAAACCTCGACCAGGTTTCCATTGCAACTTTGTTACCTTGATTGGCTTTTGCATGAGCATTCTTCTTGAGAGTTTTATAAAATGCTGGTCGAATCGGTCACTAGGGAGAGACCTCGTAGAACTTTCCCGGTCAGTCATTAGTGGTTTTTGGCTCCTTTGAATTGTTTAGATCGGGCCGGTCGACATGATAGAAAATTGCGTATTCTCAGTTCTGCGAGCTAAGCCAAATCAAAGTATTCTGATGGGAGGCCCACGTCTTTGTTCGTTGATCAGCTCCTTGAACCGCTTCTTGAACACTTTGTTCCTTGGAGTACTTCTGAGCTTGTATCCACAGCAAGGACAGTAAATTCCCGACCAGTTTAGAAAGAGCGAGCAAGTCTGGCACCTTCGCTGCCCGTCTGCATATCGAGCGCCATCTTCAGGTTTCTTTGCCTTGTGTCTATCGCAGATGCCTCTGCAAGCCATCAGTAGTATCCTCTAGTAATCATGGAGAAATCTTCTGCTATAAGAGGCAGAATATCGATAACGCGTTAATTTCTTGAGATTTTGCGTCTTGAAAGAGCGGAAGTCATTAAACAACCCCGCCATCAAGGTCAAGTTGACAGCGGGGTTATTCTATGACACTTGTCATCGGGCGTATATGGGGATGCAACGCCGATATGCCCGATAAGAGTAGAGAATGTCGAGAAAGATTAAGTGTGATAGTTTCAAATCTGTTGGATTCGCAATCCATTAAATTTCACATCCCGGGTTTATGCACTCGTTTCTCCTCCAAAAGTCACGATTAAGACGAGATGTGCTTGGGAACCATGCTCTGAAGAGCTGGTGCTAGGAAGCATCATCATCATATTCTGCAGTTTGAATACAGTCCTCGCAGTAGCGATGCAGCACGATACAGCTCCCTGCTTCAAAGTGCGCCTCCATGGTGGCATAACCGCCACACGTAAAGCATCCTGGCAGTAGTCTTCCCGTTTCACGCGTTATTGGCTTGACAGTGATTGGTTTTTGCATCCCTTCAGAAGCAATTGAGGAGTGTTATATAACTAATAGTTGCAAAAAAGATAGGTAAAATGAGGACTAGTTGCAGGAAATTAGCTAATTCCCTTACATTAATTTCCCTAGTGTGAGTTTTAGCAATGCCGTTAAACGCAAGCCATCCAAATGCTTCAAATTGGCATCAACCATAATTTCCTCAAGCATTTTTTCTACACCATGAGCCTCATCGCAAATCAGGCGGTGTTCGAAATTAGGCGCTTCTATATCGACAGAGTTAAGGCACTGGGCACTTCACTTAACCCTGTTTAGTGATATTTTATAACCCCTGTCAATCAGCACTTACCCAATCATGAAAAACCCATTTAGTCGTGCTAAGGACTCTGAAGGCTTCAAATGCAAGGTATGCAAAATGGCTTTCACAACTAAGGACTCACTCGAACGGCACAAAAACAAGGCCAAGCATCATGGCGATGTACATCTCTAGGAGAAGTAGGGGCATATATCCTGGGATGATTTGCGACGGGCTCTATTCCGGGTAGTTCCTCGGCATCTTATATGCTCCAATCCGGACAAGGTAGAATTGCTCATCCTCCGTTAGGGTGCGAGGTGTGTGGCAGGGTGGGTGAGCTGCTAATGGTAAGCAGTCATGCCCAACTCTATGGAATCCAAGTCTTGGTTCTTGCGGAGCCTCTGGCTCTTCGTCTAAGTTTGATGTGACAGCAAGGACAACGCCTCTCTTCGGACTTTATATACACGGTACACTTCTGGCAGTATGCATATCCTGACTGATAGGGAGATGGGAAACAATGATTTGAAGTCCCTTCCATTCTTGCGCACATGTTGCGACATGCCATGACATGCTCTGAAATCTGCCAGATATAATCTAGCAAACACCCCGGGGAGAGGGAGAGTAGGAGGAAACAAGTTACAGAGGGAGAGGAAAACAATACGACGACATCAACAAACATCTATGCGTTAGAATTATGCTCAATATCGGGCCAGAAATGTAAAGAATGACCGGTGATGCTCTGCTGTACGAGCAGTTGTTCCCGTGGAGCCATCAACCATTGGAACATGGCCAGCATACCTGCATGCATGCATGCATACATACATGCGCGCTATTTGCCTTCCAAATGGCCTCTGGCCGGGACAAGCCGCTTCCCCCAAAAGCCTCTCTGTCAAGGCTGCGGCAGCTCCTCGTCTTCCATCAGCGCCTCGAGAATCCGCGCGTTTACTTCATTGACGTCCATGTTTGCCTTGAGGTATCTAACAAGGTCCGTGCTGCTGATTACTCCGACGGGCAGCCTGTCTTCCCCGTTATTTACCACGAGCAGGTGTCTTGATTTGTTAGATGACATCAGGCTGGCAGCCGAGCCAAGCGTCGCTTTGCGCTCAATTGTTGCGATAGGCGAGGACATCAGGCGCTCAATTCCGATATCCTTGCTGCTTATTCCTTCAGCGCACACCCTCCTAACCAAATCCCTCTCGGTTATCACTCCGACAGGTTGTTGTTGCTCGCCTTTGCTCTTGTCGACCACAAACAGCGAGCCTACTTTTGAGTCGCGCATTTTCTTTGCAGCCTGCTCTGCAGTGTCGGAGATGCTTATTGTCTCTATATTGTTTGACATTGCTGCCTCGACAGAATTTTCCATGCATGAAATAGCCTCTTCCAAGATATTACAGTTCTCTCACTCTCACTCTCTCACTCACATCCCATCTTCTCTATCCTGCCCCATGTCAAGTCTGGCATCATCAAATCCTTCTGCACAGATTTCCTATCTATCATGTCAAGGAGACCGCTGTATTCGGAGTGAAAATCGCCCATACGGCATATAGAATATGATTGTGTGTAGTACTTTCGGGCCAGAAGAGCCAATGCGCGAGGCTAGTACTGAAACTATATCCCTTCAGGATAAGGTGGTAGTACTAGGGTTCTGGCTCGGCATATCGCTTACTCTTCGTATCATCTTGTACAGCCTTCATTGGATGGGCAGTCTAGGTGCATTGGGAATGACATTTCTAATAGTCACTATCTTCCTCAAGAGTAGCTATGGAAAGAAGCATGACAAGAGATTCAAGCGGGTGTTAAGATACTGGTTTTCCCGAAAGTTTCAGTGGATAAGCATCGCCATTACCATCGTTGCAATCGTGATGATGATCGCGATAGATAGAGGCTATGCGCGGTACAATGACAACATTGAAGCATCAATCGAACCTAATTACCATGGTTCATTCTTGAACGAATTCGAGTTTCTCACAGCGTATACCGACCACGTTTCAAAAGGTATGCTTGTTTGGTCGTCTTGGATCATGGTCTATGAAGATGCAGAATACCTGACCTTTCTTGTCTTGGTCAGAAAGGGCCTCATCTTTCGAGAATTGCGGAAAAGGTAATCTCTTCAAATGCAATGTATACCAGAAGCAGAGCCTGACATGTTTGCGCCATCAATCTTTAAGAAGCAGAAGGTTAAGCTGCTGCCATTAATTATCTATCGAGCTTTACGCTTTACGAAGGTTGTCAGCTTTTCGTGCTCAGGAAGTCATATGTGCTATCTTGTTCATAGTCAGTAGAAGGAGCTAGCTATTGCTTCTTGCTAAAGCCCTCTGGATACCCGACCTCTTGCTTGCCCTTAAAGCTGCCAGCAACCCTCTTGCTCAATTCCAAGGCGCGTTTTGATTTCTGAGAGTCGGTTGTTTTAAAGAAGACCTGCAAGGCACGCAGTTCGCCTACCACCTTTTTTTCGCCAAGCTCCTTTGCGCGCTCAAACACTATTTGTTCCTGCTCCGCGTTTGAGCGGTCGAAAAAGCCCGGCCCGCCCAGCGCGCCTTTCTCAAGTGGTGGCACGACTTTTGGGCCTCTGCCTTTCTTTCCGCGGTCATTAGCCTTGAACGTTGAAGGTTTAACATGCGATTTGCCAACTTTTACCGTCTTGCCGCCCCGCTTTGCGGTATACGCCTTTCTTGTATGTCCTTTCCGGTGGACGGTCAGTTTCGCCATTTTGATATCTCGCCAAGTACAGCTTGGCAGCCATGATACTAAAGACCATATCTTTGCGGCACACTATATACGCATGCCCTCGTGTTGACATACGGCGCCGGTCGTGAAAGAAACGGTCTCGAATATCAAATTGATAAACAACGGGTTAAAGGATTCTCTCCCTCTCAAGATGTGTTTATCTTGAAAAGTCATCAAGATTCTGCCGAAGAATGACTACTACCTAATCATTGAGAAATAATGGTGTAAATGTAGACATGATGAGAGTAATGAATGCTTTTACTTGTGCAGCTTTATTGCGGTAACATATCGCGCAAAATCACCTTGTTTAGAATAAGATGCATGATTGCTTCTGAATTCAATTTGGCCTAAAGTCTTGGAAAGTAGAATAACGCCCATATCTCCTAGCAAACCGAGAAATGCACTCTCGAATGCTTCTGGTTTTTGCAATATTGCTTTCCGCAAGTCCGCATCACCACCCAAGTAATCGTCTATTATTCTAGTCATTACAACATCGTATACTATGCGACCTAAGAATGACTGCATTTCATGCAAGATGGCATCGGCTAGAATGTCGTTATTGATTTGTGGCATAACAATAACCCGAATATCGTAAGAAGTATTCTAACTTATAAGAATACTGTAGCTGATAGTTTACTCTGCAGCTGATCACGTTCATTTCGTTCGGAGGAATAACTCCATCAGCTGATGAGTTTACAATATCTTGAAAAGAAGGGTTCTACAGGTTCTACTTGATTAACGGCCCTGCCCCATGAACCGAGCAAGCAAACAGGAGACAGAGCGCAGCATTGATTCTGCTTTTTGCCCGTGTTGTTTTTCTCTATTTATGGTAGTGTCACACAGACGGACAGCCGAAACAACAGTCCTCCTCACTTTGGGGCTCTCGTGAGAATTGTATCCTGAAATAAAGCCAATCTCATTAATATCATAAAATCGCTATATCATCATGAGAACGACAACGGGAACGGGAACGAGACCTTTAGGCGTGAGCATAATCGCCATCCTGAACGTCATCAGCGGCATTATCATGCTGATAGGCGGAGTAGGATTGGCGGCGGTAGGTTCTGCACTCCCGACCATGAGTACTGTCAATCCAAACGCAGGCTGACAGATGGCCCTTGTAGGACTCTTGGGTGGAGGCGCTGCAGCAGTAGGGGCAGTTCTCATCGTACTAGGCATAGTCTCCTTCATAGTGGCATGGGGCCTATTCAAGGGAAAAGGATGGGCTTGGACGGTCACTATTATCCTCTCAGCCATCAGCGTCATCATGGGAATTGTATCTCTAGTAGGTGGGAACTTTGGAGCGATAGTCAACATCATCATAGCTGGTGTAGTTATCTACTATCTGTACAGACCGCATGTCAAGGCGTACTTTGGAAAAAGTGCTACCAGCGTGGTGTAATAAGAAAGAAGCATCAGTCCGAAGTTCAATGCTTATTGGCGAGCCCTGCGGATGGATTATTGGAAAGTGGCAGAAAAACAGCACCCCACAGCATCAACAAACTGCTAATAGAGATTGCAATGAAGCAGAAGACGTTCAATAATGAAATCAAGTTTCCAGAGTGGGAAATTTTGAGGGTTGAGCTAAACGCATTGAAATGGATACGGAGGTCAGGGAAAATTGACGAAACTGATTGTTTGATGGCCTGTATCCTGGCTCATGATGTCACCCGACATCATATTGGACAATTAACGTAACTCATTATTAGTTTCTGAACGTGAATATGCCTTGTGAGTGAATCTACAGACTCCGTTAAAGATTTGACAAGGGAAGCCAAATGGGCATCCGACCCTGAGACACAAAAACAGTCAATAGAGGAATTAGGCTCGCATGGTAAAGAGGCGATTCCAGCCTTGGAAGAGGTAAGGACTATAACCGCTCAGGATGACATTCGTAAAGAAGTTGAAACTGTAATAAGAGACATCACTCGAGAAGGGGAGAAGAATAGAGCTGCACAACCAAAGACAAGAAATCAAAAGAAGCCTTCTCGAGGAATGGCAAAGAAGAGCAGTAAATCCGGCGCAAAGAAACCCTCGAAGGAATCAAACAAGCGGAGCACTTCAACCCGGAAGACTGGTAAAAAGAAATCTACTCCGAAAGGAATGGGAAAAAGGCAGTAATTCGTTCTCTCCCGCAGCTCTCCCTCTTTGCTATGATTAGACGAATAAAGAAGGGCCAACGGGAGCAGAGGTGGAATGTTGTCGTGTCCGATATGGGGTATTGCGATGGAGATCCTGCTTAGCCTGGCCTCGTCGTTATCAATGCAAAAAGTAACTTACTACATCTGAGTACAGAATAAAATTCCACAATTAAATGGGTCATCATATCATCTAATTCAGCTCGCACCATATGGTGCAAGATATATAGATAGATGGAGAAAGAGATAGAGAAAGAGAGAGAGTGAGACTACACTTCAGCTTCAAGTATGCTGGTCGTTACCATGGCGACCTCTAGGCATCAGCAATTCGTTGTTTCAACTGGTCCAACTTGAACTCCCTCTCTGACATGAATCGCATTTCCAGAAATATGTTAGATCTTCAGCGTCCAATGAGCCTTTTTCCAAAAGTAAGCCACAATCAGGGCATGAGAGCATATTTTTTTAGATAGACCTTCGCCGTCAAAGTAATAATGAGCTTCGCTATTTTCAAGAAGATGAACAACTAGGCGAGACTAAAAACAAAAACCTTTCCAACCTGCAAGAGAAGAGAATATCCATCAGTGCAGCTTATCTGAAGAAGATTAAAAACGCATGAAGGCCGTCGGTTACGTATGCGCTAGGTAGAGACTTAACGCCCGTATCCGTTTACCCGCACCTTCGTGGCTTGCAGCTACCCGTGTGCACGAAGCTACTGTGTGTGTCTTTGACTAGCAAGGTCTGTTTACCCCGTCCTCCATCTTTGGGTGTGCAGCGCGGCTCGGGAGGGCGGGGCCCTTGCAGGTTGAAATACAAATTTTTTTCCCCAAGTTGGTTGCACTGTACTCCCAACTCATTTCAATCCTTAATACGGTAATCTCATGATGTCAAACAATCTAAGAATAGGCAAAATATTGGCCTCATCTATCCTGGCTCTAGGACTGGCAATCGCTCTTTGGGCAGCAACCGCTCCATCGCAAGCGCTAGCGCAAGGATCGGGCAACAACAGTACTAACGCTACAGGGAATGGAACCGCAGCAGGAGGTCTATCTCTATCTGAAAACCAAACTGCACTTGTACCTAATACCAATGCGTCGTTAATCATTACGCCCCAGTCAGTTCAGCCGGGTGGAAATCTAACTCTTGCAGGATCTGATTTTGGCAAGAGCCAGCAGGTGACTTTTATGCTGGACAATGCGACCCAGAATGCGATTCCTACTGCTAAGACGGATGCAGCCGGCGCATTTCTCGCCAATGCAACACTTCCAAGTAATGTAACGCAAGGCGGCCATACCATTAGCGCGAAGGATGAATCCAATGTAACGGCAACGGCACGATTCAATGTCGAGGCACCTTCTGGAAAGTGACTTGGTAGCCAGAGGCTGCAACTCCCCATTTTCTTGAAGGAAATCATGATCATAAACCTTGGCTCACCAGATAGCTGACGTCTTACTTTTCTATTACTCTGCGCGCAAACTCGGAGCCTCAATAAAATAACACATCAATTTTCATACGCGGCCCATGGAGAAAGAAAAGTGTCAGAATTGCAAAGGGAGGGGCTATGTCGTGGTGGGTACGAATACGGTAGAATATGCAAGACTTGCAATGGGAACGGGAAAATCAATTCCAATACTATGATGGATTACTTTGATTAAAATGGCAACAACGACCTTGTCTGGTGTGTCACTATCTCCTCTTTGCTGCTCGCTCACCAATAACGCCAAAATTTCTTATTATTTATTTGTAGATAAGAAAAAGCCGGATATGGTAGAGACATTGAGGACAAGGTCAAGGCCGGTGCAAAGGCGGCTGCAGACAAGAGCGATAGAGAGTCTTGCGGAACCGCGTTAGGACAGATGGTTAAGAGACATTAAAGGCTGACAACACAAGTTTTTAGCGATGGTTAAGCAACTTTTATCAGCTGTGATTGCGCAAAACCCTCCATGTCACGTCCGGATCAGAAGGAGATAGAAGGGAAAATCCTAGATGACTTGCGGTCGCTTGGGCTGGATCCGAGGCGCAAGTCGGAACTTAATGATCAGCACGAGCTAGCAGAACTTGCTGACAATCTCAAGCAATCCATGCTTCAAGATTTCAAGACTGCTTATAGCGAGAATGGCCACAAGTTTGAACCAGAATCAAAATCTACTACGCATAGGTAAAGTGCGCCCACAATCAAGAAAGGGATCTGCCTAAAGTTAGTCATGAAACAACGATTATGCAAAAACTCCTCCAGGCAGATGGGCTCTTATCGGCCAGCTTCATGTTTGGCCTTTCTCCTCTGACGTAATAGCGAGTTCTGGCGAACGGAGCCGAAACCCAAGCTGCTGTCTTGCAGGGTTATTGCTTGGACAGAAATAATGTAAAACAGTGCCTTTGTGTCTGCCTGTCCGCTCATTCAAAAGATAGCGAAACTAAAATGGCTAAACCCATTATTATTAAAATTGAGTATTGTAGACGGTGAGCGAAGAAAGCTACCTCAAAGCTCTCGCTGAAGATGTAAAATGGGGAGAAAGCCCCGACATCCAGACGATATCGCTCGAGTTATTGGCAGGGTATGGAGAAAAGGCCATTCCCTATTTAGAAGAGATAAGAACTGTCAGCACGCAAGAAGAAACGCGTCAAGCATGTATGGAGGCGATTAACAGACTTCAAACGATGTATAAGAAGGCGGGCAGAGCGATGAACCGATAGTATATCGGCGACTTATAGAGGAAATCCGATTTCTGTAACATGCTTACTGTGGTAATGAGTTCGTTGGTGTGTGTACTTGAGGGTCACTCTGGACAGGACTTTGGACAAATACTATTCGTCAGCTTCTTCCTGTCTATCCAGCTCTTGTGTGATCCTTTCTAGCAGAATAGGAGTAGCTTGTCGACCTAACACTTTGTGGATAACAGGCTCAAGTTGTTCCAAGGAATAGTATGCGGAAGGGTCTGAAAGGTTGATACCATTCAACGCGAGTTCGATCAAGATGCCTAGAATGCTCTTCTCACCCAATACATCCAAGCTTTCTATCAGCGCAATTTCAAGTTTGTATGCTGGAAGAGGGGTGGTAACATCACGGCTACGATGGTCATGATGGTTTCCGCCCCCGTTCTTTGTCCATTTTTTGGGCAAGACACTGTTTCTTAACGAGTCCTATTGATATAAACGGGGAACGTAGATCATACCGGATATTGTGATCTGGAGGAATCATCGTGTTGGATAACTTCCAGTTGTGTAGAGACATATGCAATCTACGGGATAACATAATGGGAGTAGGCATAATTGAGAATGCCAATCTGCTTGCAATGTACGCACGCGACGAAACGCCCATTCCTGATGAGCAGAAGTTCAAGGCTCTATTTTTGCAGACAGAGATCATCGCCAGTATGACAGAGAGTAATGCTGATTTTTTTGGACAACCCAAACTATTCAGCTTGTATTTTGATTATTTTGACATGTACTTCTTTCCTATGTCGAGATATATCGTAGACTATGGGAGAAAGGCAACTTTGGCCGTAATGATCAGGGCTCCGTACTACCATGAAGAATTGGTTTCAGAGATTACAGAGTTCTTGATTCAGAATCTAAACAAAGATAGGAATAGCCACTTCGCTGAGTCCTAAACACAATTTTTTAGACTTGAATTTTTATAACATGCTTACTGTGGTAATGGGTTTTGTTGTACATCCAATCCTCTAATAAGCAGCAAGGCCTGGACAGTATCACGTTAACGCTCAGTAACGTACCTTTCCAAATCCACAATCGGAGCCTTCAATCGTACTTCTGCTCCGTCAAATCCTGAGACTTCGTTCTTGGGTATATCATATTTGATTTTTGAACCTTCACTTTCAACGTGGATTGAATCGGGATAGAGAGCTATCACGTTTCCTACCGGTTCACCATCCATAGTACGAACACCCTTGTGAAGAGTATTTTCCCATTCCAGCACTGGTAGATCTCTTGGCGAGTCGGAAGTAGCAGGTGTCGTCGTTGTTGTTGTCGTCGCCTTGGCTGGTATGGTTATTTCTTCAATTGTCTCCACCTCCTTTATTCCTTCGGTACTTACAGGTACCTGTGAAACGACAACGAGTCTATCTTCGATATCCATGGGCGTATCAGGCTTTTTGTATCGTGTATATTCTTCGGCAATAGGGGGGCTTTCTCGTTTGAATTCCGCCATCATTGCATCAGTTACGTTGAACCATACCTTTTTCCCATCATATCTTTGCGCAAGGTATTTCGGAATGTAGAACTTGTCTCTGCTCACACGCCCTTTTTGTGTGATTACATATGAAGTCCCAATTTCCTGAATTTCACCCAAATCCACGTTCTTATCGACTCCTCTGGCTTCCTTTCCTCTGAGCTCCTTCCAGTCTACGTGGTCTATCGGGCTATCATCAGTCATGGCTACTTTCCCCTTTCATAATTATAATGAGATTCGTCGTACGACTAACTTGATATTCTAGTCTAATTGTCTTGAAAAGAATTCTTTTCGCCTTCCAAATGCATTCTGAAGAGGTGATAAGAGGTTTCACTGTACTATGTACTATGTACTATGTGCAAGGTTTGGAGAAAATCATGCGGACGGACGGACAAAGTTAGTGTTTTGTCAGCGGACAAGATTTTGTCCATCGTCCGTTTCCCGTTCAGAATTGGCGTATGGACACGCTAGGTGCCCTCCGGTAGCCTTGTCCGCGAAGTCGATTTTCTCCTAACATTTCCTGTCACTAATCAGAAGTTACATTTGTAGTAGGCCTATTACCCGGACTAGGATAAATCTGACAGGAAAAAATGACCTTGTCAGATGTTACTGATTAATACTCCCTCCCTTGATTACCTTAAAAAGGTAAATTCTAATCAAAACTGTATTAACAGATAAGCGTGAGAAGCATAGTCATGGCATCAAGAAAAGATGAAAAAAAAGATACAGCTGCTTCCCCCGTGAAACCAGAAAGCGGAAGTGAACCTTCTCGACGTTTAGAGGAGATCGGCCGAGAGCAGAGCAACGCAATTTCTAGGTCTTTCGACGAAAGCAAAGAAAATATTAGAAGGAGCCTTAACGAAGCAGAACAGGAAATTCCAAGATATACTCAGGTAGCAAAGGATTACCAAACAAAGAGTATCAATGTCTCACGAGATGTTGCAGAGAGCTATTTCGATTCTCAAAAGAGTGCAATAAATTCTATGCAATCCACATGGAACCAGAATATACGACAGATGGAATCATGGTGGGGTTTCCCCATGTCTCCAGAGGCTGCAGCAGAACAATATTCAAGGATGGCCACCTCATTCGCTGATGCAGCAATTGTCGCGTCGAAGGCGGCTAACAGAACCATATTCGCAAACCTGGAGGCGGCATCACTTAGTCTCGATCAATTCAGAGAAAGCGCTAGAGAGATGGCACGGGTGTATGCCGACACGGTATCTAATGTAGCACGTACATCGAGAGAGCTTACAGACCGTTCGTCGAGAATGAGGGAGCAAGTATAGACAAGAAATCGACCGAAAGGCTGGGATCCCGAGTTTAGGGGTCCCGTATGGATGTTTTATTCGCATCGGCCTCTATCACATTCGATTATTCCATTTTTCCGCAGACAATTTTTGACGGATGGTCCCAAAAGAAGTTAATGTATCCTTCAACCTGACCATATCATTAGAAGATGCCTTGGTCTTGCTTTCACGCTACAGCGATAGAAAGACAATTTCTGACGATTCGGCCAAAACGACCGAAAAGGGAATCTCCAAAGCGTCAGACCTTCCAAAACGGAGAGAACGTGCCGACATTCAAGAAGGTCCCTATACTCATCCTTAGGCGAGTCCTTTCCGCGCTTTCCGGCCAGTACGGAGAGGGCATCTTTAGAGAAACTTCTCCAAGTGCATTAGATTTTGAATGCGCCGGCAGAACAGCAGCGCAGAAAGAAGCGATTCTTGATAAGGTATTATTCAAACTATTAGACAGGTTGGAGGCCCACAAGAAGAGCTGCACCGCTACGCCCTGCCCCGTCAAGCTGGCTTTGAAAGGATAGGCAGAGCTTATTCACTGTCTTGGCATCATGAGCTAGCCTCTGCACTAAAATGCAGAGCTGACATTTCGCGCAAAAAATCGGGGACATGGTCTTTCATCCTTCCCTTGGCGCGTCTAGGCGCGGCTCTCATTAACATTCCACAGCAAGGACAGCGCGGTCCTATGGTAAAAGATCTTTCGCATAGCCTGCACCACCAGCCTGTAGAATAGTTAGCGAGCTTTTGCGTGGCATCAGGATGTCTTTCGCATACATTACGACAACCCAAATCGTCCGGCCAGCTTTCCCAGCCATTATCTTAATGAGTTTTGCATTTGCTTGAAGCAACTCTCCCATAGGCAATGCATTATTCCTGCATTATCAAACTCATAAAGGACCTCTAACCTTGCGGGCTCTGTTTACTTAATTTCCTACCTTGGCTAGCTATCGGAGTATAGTCTAGTACACACAAATAAAACAAGCAAATGCTTTTGATTGCATTAGAAACGTGCACTGTTAAATGTAATATTCGCGAAGTATACCAAGACTAGAGCACATGCAACTCCTCGAATGGGAATTCAAATGCGATGACTGTGGAAAAGAAGCTCAGATATTTCAAGCCGAAGGGGATTATTGCATCGACTGTTGGCAAAACATTACCGAGCCCATTATCGTTTAAAACCCCCTAATACACTCCCATATTCAAATATGCAAATACGCAATATATACGAATATTCGAAAAACTCGGATCCTATGATTTGACTACTTCGGTATCCCAATTGTAGTATTCTGAATCTTGCTTGTAGCGTTCTGAACTGCTTCTCTGGCAAACTGCTTGCCTTGGTCGGTAAGATTCTGAACAACTGGATTGTTGCCGACTTTTTGCGCTCCCGTCCAAAGACCTGAAAAGAACGTGCTGGCACCTATCCCAATTATCACTAGGACTATTACCGCGATTAGGACCCAAGTCAACAATCCCATTTTTACTCTAGATTAGATAAGTACAAATTTCATTAAAGGGTTTAAGACGACATTCTAGAGGTAAACTCTGCCCTGCATCCAGTTGCAATGTACACTAGACTGTTTAATTTCGCGCCGACGAATATCAAATGCCGACAGATCGTTTCGCTCGCTCCGCCGGTGCTGTCTCCGTAGCCCCCGTATTTCACATCCGGCGGAGCCATCAAGTTTTCAATTCGGCAGTTAATTTTCTGTGTTATAGCCCTTATTCTTTACCAGGCTGAGGAAGTTATCCTTCTTGTCACCTGTTTTGTCACAAATACTATGATCGTTCAATTTGTACGCTGTGTGCAAAGTCTCTTTCTGTCAAATTCAGACAAACTTGATAACTTCGAATCGCCAAATATGGCCAATGGCTAGTATTGCGCCTGCAATTGCCGCAGGTCTTTTTGTGGGCATCGCTTTGGTTGTCGCATTCTACATTCTTGACGCTGGCCCTTCTTTTCAGAGCAAATATGCACACAAAGACATTTCGTACGTGACTATACCTTCTGGCGCTTCGACTCAAAATTCAAGCAAGAATTTTGAACCGGCATCATTGACGGTTATGATAGGGCAAAATAATATGGTAGTATGGGTTAACAAAGACATTGCTGCAGTGACAATTAAAGCAGACAATAATACAACAGACCCTGACTTTTATGCTGCAACAACAACTAACGCAACGGCTTTGCTGCCGAATCAGACATTCGAGTTCGTTTTTACAAAGCCCGGTACGTTCGGCTATCATAGCGAGCCGTACCCTTGGCTGCGAGGCACAATCACAGTTTTGCCGCCGCGCTAGCTTTACTTACATAATGAGATAAACTTGTCCTGACCTGTTTCGACGAGTGAATCCATTTAATTAGCTCTACGCGCTAGCACATTAACTCTTTTTCTATTAGCGACGTGTGCACTTGATTCTTCATAATGAACATTGGCCGTCAGACTTGTGACTTATTTGCCCGTAGATTACTACGGCCGAGGCCGCTACCGATGCGCACGCCATGCCAGCTATTGAAAGTGCTAATAGGGGTTCGTAAATGTTAGATGCTGGTGCAATCACGGGTGCATTCAAGACCGTTTGGTCAGATTTGCAGTTCGCCAATTCGTTATTGTCATAAAAGAGACAATCAGCATAGGCATTGTTGTTGTCACTTGCCGAGACCGTTAGAAAAAGCGCCAAAAATGCGGTCGCCGGTAAAAGAAAAACAACTCCTAACCTCACAACCAAATCTTCGCAATGAAAAGATAAACGAGTTATCTACTATTAGACACACATGTGTGTCTTCACTGAGCTTTTCTTATGCAAAGAAGACAAAAAAATGTACGAATCTCGAGCCTCAAAGTAGACTTGGCAAAAATACTAAGCAATTCGGCTACGACGCCGTTTGAATACGAGATGCAAGCAGGCGTTATTAACTATCGCTTGCCGTCAGCACACCATTTTTCGTAAGTCAATTCTCTTTCAGCGTCTGGTGTCAACTTCTTTTGAATAATGCATGGGCAGCACGGGCATTTGATAATGAGTTCTGGCCCATGATAGTGGTATTTTGAATTGCACATAGGGCAGTGTATTATTGGCTGTTCTGGCTTGTATTCGGTGTTAGCAAACAGCGTGTAAATGAGAATGTTGAATTGCCCCCGCCATGATTCTGGCTTCTTTACATTCGAAGGCGGCAGAGTATTAGAATAGGAGAAGTAATGGGTAACGTAAGGTATTGGTACGCGCACAGCCTGACCTTGAATTGCAATTACCGGCTTTGGCGGGTTGCAACCAGCAGCCACGCCGACCTCAAAAGCTACCCAGTTCTGCGTGAATTCTTTTTGAGTTATGCCTTCTGAAATAATTAATATCAGTGCATCAGACCTTTCGATTTGATTCTTGATTTGTTGCCAATAGGGTTCTTGACTAGCTTTCAACCTATCTTCATTCATTATGATATAATGCCGCTTATTATGAGGGGTGCATGCTTGGGTCTTGTTGTAAAAATCAAACGCCTCTATTACACCGTCAAGTATTGCCTTGTCTTTACCACTATGAGATACAAAGAAAGGCGCTAATTCGGTACACATAACTTAACGGGTATGGCAATCTAAGATAATCATTTTGCTTTTCTTTGCCTTCATGGTTGCAAACTGGGGCTGGCAGGTCTTTCTTATCAAGAAAGAGGGATTGTAAAAGTTAAGATCGAGCAAGTTGCCGTTCGGCTGTAAAGTTCAAGAGGGCGATATGAGAGAGGTACTGTCAGCATACGGTGGACATTGAATGGGCAAAGTTCTAGTAGGCTGCTCTGGCTGGTCATATGGCGACAAAGCAGAAAAGGGTGGCTGGGTAGGCTCATTTTACCCAAATTCAACGACTAAAAAGCTGCCATATTACTCTCGGTTCTTTAACACAGCCGAGTTTGACGCGATTTATTACAAAGAATTCTACTCAAAAATGGGCCGAAGCACGTTCGCCGGTATGATAAACGCCACGCCAGCCAATTTCGAGTTCTCGGTTAAAGTGCCTGAAACTATTACCAAAGAAAAGAAACTACGCATTGATTTGGGCGCTATGTCTGCCTTTGACGAGGTCTTGGAGCGAATATCGCGCTTGAAACAAAACAAAAAGCTCGGCGCGGTTCTATTTCAAATGTCGCCAAACTTTACGATAGAGGATTATTCAAATCTTGAAAAATTCTTGGAAAGATTGCCTTCGGACTATGACTATGCGCTAGAATTTCGCCATGCAAGCTGGCAGACAGAAGGCGCATTAGAATTGCTGAGGCAGCACAATATCGCATGCGTAATGACGGACTCGCCAGAAAAACAAATCGAATTCTTGTCAGAGACGGCAATAACAGCGAATCATGCCTTCATCAGAATTCATGGCAGAAACAAAGGCTTTTGGTATAATTATCTGTATGACAAGAACGAGTTAGAACTTTGGGCAGAGAAGGTAAAAGCCATTAGAGAACAAATCAAAACTCTGCGAATTTACTTTAACAATCACTACGCGGGTAAGGCAGTTGTAAACGCACTCGAATTCAAAGAAATGACTGCAGGCTTGTCAAACGAACAAAGCAATGTGTTGGAAAGAGCAAGGGCGCATGTGACCGGTGAAAAGCCAAGTTTAGACAAATTCTCATAATTAGAAAAAAGCGTGAATTTTAGATGCGTAAGACTTATGAGACTAAAAGATGCGAAGTGTTTTCGCGCGCACACATACATTTGGTCAGAGTCAAGGTTTCTGCACAGCCAGTTCGTGGCGACGTTCTACAAAAGGCGTTAGACGACCTTATGGGGAGAGGAATTCAGCAGAGTAATTGCAAAGATACTGCAGGCAAACGGCTTGGTCTTTCATGCCGAGTGCTACTACTCAATTAATGACATTGAAAAACCATTGCAAAAGTGGTTGGGCAGAGAAAACGCACAGCAAATTTGCGAAGTAATCAAGATCGGCATACAATGCAGTATTTCTAATTTGAAGGCACGTACCAGCCAGCAGAATAAATTGAACTATTACAAAAAGGCTAGTCGATAATGCTAGCATTAAAGGCGTAGGTCAGATTTCAAAGTTACAAAAAGAATTAAGCGCCAAATAGTCACTTGCCAACTTGCGCTTTACAAAAATGCTCTTCAAAAGACTGAGAATACTCGGTAAATACGGTCGAGAGTGGCTTGTTTTATCAATTTCAAGATGGAGTTAAGGTTATGCGCCCCGGTCAGGTATTGCAGTATATCATTACAGATTATTACAATCGCAAGAATGCGAGAAAAAGAGAGCAGAGCATTCAAAATTGCGCGCAGCATCAAGTGAACCCGGGATCAGAAATGGGCCGGGTTTGCGGGCAGAGGCCTTGTAAAAGCACCAGAACCCTTCTGACCTCCTTCTTCTTCTTTTCTCCTGTCAGCTGTTGTGAGATATACTACCCGCGGCCCCTCCACGCCCCTCCAACAAGACAGAGTTCTATCGGAGGCATGCGGAGGAAGCGCTCGCGGGTAGATGTGCTCGCTTCTTTTTTACGAGAGATATTTGCAAGAAAGACAAGGTAAATAATCTCTGAGTATGCAAAACTTAGAAGGTCATCATAGCCTAGAGGCCTCTCTATCAATTCTAAATAAAGGGATTCTGAAGTAAGATATCCGCGCCCCATAAGAGATGCCTGTCCAGAGTATACTTAGGAGGAGCGCGGATATTGTGAAGTCACTTGCTGTAGTTTGTGTTATTGCGTAGTTTGTTATTATTCACACCGCATCGGCGCTCCTGCTAATTATTACGTTAGATTCTACTCATTAGAGCAGAGAATGGCAACAAAAACAACAACCTTGTCTGGTGCGTCACTATCTCTCTTTTAAGGCTCGATCAATAAATCCGAAATTCATTATTATTTCATCGTGAGTAAGAAAGCCGGATATGGTAGATACCGAAGACAAAGTCAAGGCCGGTGCAAAGGCGGCTGCAAACAAGATTGCAGATGCCCCTAATGACCTAAAGGCCGAATACCAGATGGAGAAAATGAAAGAAGATGCAAAGGACGCGGCCTCTGGCAATTTGGACGATGTGGAAAGGGCTGCAAATAGTGTCACTGCGGCAGCCAAAGCGGTGGCAAACAAGGTCAAGGATTCAGGTAAGGATATTGATGCAGAATATCGAAAGGAAAAGGTAAAGGAATCTGTAGATTAGAGGGATTCCTTCCTACCGCTTTTTTACATACCGCTCCAGGTCTGCTATCGGCGCCTTCAGCCGCACCTCTCCTCCGTCAAACCCTTCGACTTCAGTTTTCGGGATGTCATATGCCATCTGTGACCCGGGGGTTTCCACATGGAATGAATCGGGGTATATTGCGACAATATTGCCAATGGGCTCGCCATCCATGGTACGGACATTCTTGTGGACTATTCTACTCCAGTCTCGTATGGGCAGTTCTTCTCTGCTCTGAGCCGCTAATGCTCCTTCCTCCACAACTGGACTCTCTGACACTATCACTATTTTGTCATCAACATATGTTGGCGATTGTGCCGTCCTGTACTTTGCCATCTCCTCGTCTGCCGGTGGATTTTCGCGGATGAATTGCTGCTTCAGCGCTTCTGTTACATTGAACCATACTGTCTTACCATCGTATTTTTCAGCTAGTGCTTTTGGGATATAGAATTTGTCCTTGCTTACAAGTCCCTTCTTGGTTACGACATATGTCCTTCCAATGCCTTGAATTTCTCCAAGGTCAACTTTTTTGTCGACTCCTCGAGCCTCTTTTCCCTTCAGTTCCTTCCAGTCTACAAAATCTAATGCGTTATTCTCGCTTGACATAGGATCATTTTCGTAGAGGAAATAATAATGGGATTCGTAAAGGGACTTTTTCTTTCTTCATAGATAAAAAGAAGATTCTGTTTCCCGCTCGAAAGTAATTGGGAGGATGGACATCCTAGTGTAGAAGGCAGCAGAAAAATAACGCCTACTTGAACCATACGCGGTGGGAGCAAAAGAGTCTGCCGATGCAAAGGCAAAAGGATCGCAAGACGAGCGGGAAATGTCGGTAGCGGATGCCTTCTTTCTTCTAGCTCCAACGTACAAGAAAGAAATCTACCTCAGCGCCGACCGTAAGAGGTTCTGGACAGAAAGGATAGCATCGGCGCACAGTGAGTTGTGCGTCGCCTCGATGCTACTGGGTGTAAAAAATCTGGATGGTAGAATGTATGCAAGAGAATCTAACATACCATTCTGCAGCTAGCAAGAGATTACAATCCATATGATAATGAAGGAGATTAATGGCCGGTATTTTTCTAAAGCAGGATATAGTAATGCAAGAGAGAACGATTACATACAGTTTTCAACCGATCAAAATACCATAATTATATGGCGAAAGTGACATTAATTGCTTGCAAGCTGATATGCTGTGAGCATTAAGAAAAATAGTGTCGTTATTGCCACAACGGTAGCAGTAGCGTTTACGCTGGCAGTTGCTATCAGTATTAGTGTTGTTTATAATACCTCTTTTATTGTGGCTGTTCGTTCGACTATTCTCGAGACCCCTGCAATTGCTTCTGCTGCTTCCTCGCCTAATACTATTACTATTACTACTAACAGCACACACCTTCCGGTCTTGCTAGTTCACGGATGGAATGAAGATGCATCAATATGGGGCAAATGGGAGGAATTGCTCAAAAAAGATGGCATTTCCTTTTATCCCATTACTTTTCAAAAGTCAGATGACAAATGCGGAGCGGCACTTGGACATGCTACAGAATTAGGCGAACAGATTCAAACAATCAAAAAGCAGACCGGCTCAGACAGAGTAAATATTGTAGGACACAGCAAAGGAGGAATTGACGCACGGGTATATCTCGCCAACGGAACCAAGGATGTATCAAATCTTGTTATGCTTGGAACGCCAAATGCAGGCAGCCCGCTTGCTGACTCTGCAAACATATGCATGCCTGCTACACTGGACATCCGAACAGGAGCCAACGCAACCAAAGCACAAATGAATCCAAACGTAAAATACTACACGATTGCCGGCGACTGGCTACACGACTTCGGAGGAAGTCCATTAATCCCCGGACCCGACGATGACTTGGTTGCAGTTAGCAGTGTTGAGTCAGAGAAATACTTTCAGAGCCTTGGAAGGACTCCCCACTCGCATGCCGAGTTGCTTGGAGAGCAAGAGTACAACATTACACGTAATGTTCTAGTCGGAGGGTAAAGAATGTGCGGATTGTGTATTCATAAAGCCGCGGTGGCAGTTAATAATACTCTAGTACCTGCTGTGTACAGCATTTCGTGGCTGAGACGGCAGGGACTTGCCGGCAGTATCTTTAGGACTTCAAGCTCTTCAATTATGATTCATTCTAGCTATATAACGCTTAAACACGACAGATGAGCCGTACTGGTGAACTCTTGATGAAGTCGCGTAACAGGTATCGATTGCCAGTCCCAAAAGATGCTTTGATTGCCATAGATAGGACATCATCCCCTGCCCATATAGGCAAACTCCGAAATGCAGTTGACTTTCTTGTTCCCGAGAATACGCCAGTTCTAGCCGCAGCTGATGGTATAGTCACATATGTCAAAAGTGACTCTCGAAAAGGCGGCCCAACCATGAACTACTGGTTTGATAGCAACTTTATAGTCTTACAACACTTGCACGGAGAGTATTCTCGTTACGATCACCTCGCACACATGAGCGCCAAAGTCCGTGTTGGCCAACAAGTTCAAGCAGGGCAGCTCATCGCCCAGACTGGCATGACTGGATTTACCTTTGTCCCGCATCTTCATTTTCATGTCTTTGTCTTTAATGGCAGCAGCAACAACAGCAACAACATATGGACTGATTTTGAGACCTTGATGATAGAAGATTTTGCTGTCAATTAGTTGCAACGACATTGTTTAAAGAGTCAGACGTCCAGACGGACAGACAGACAACTCCGCCTGCTTGATTACTGATTAAAAGCCCTCCTCCTCGCTGCGGGGTAGCAAACGAGGGGGCGCTTGATTAGACGCTTGCAGGTGTAGCCATGACGAAGCCTGATGACAAGGCGCAATTGTGTACCAGATAGTGTAATGCTACCTCAGAGTTATAGAAATGGCTGTTGCGCACACTTGTCATAGCCCAACTGCACTTAGGACGCATTAATGGTCAATAATTGTATTATAGAGCAGGTAAGTTGGTTTTATCGCGCTCTATTTGAACTGCCAACAGTCACAAACCTTGATGTTGAATAGCCCTCTGCCATGATGTGTCTATACTAGACTACAAGAGTAAGTTTGGCCCTCGCCGTCGAAACAACAAGGCCGGCGAGGGCTTACAAGACACCTAACGCTCAGATGTATTAAGGCACACACACCTGACGAAGTATTATAGAACATGTTTGTCATAACAATAAACTGGTCAAAAACGAACTTTTCGCAAAGGCAATCTATCTTGTCTGGTACTCTCATTGACAGATCTAGTTCGCAGCGTAATGTATTTCGAGTGTGTCAATCTAATAAATCGTGTAAATCTTACAAATACTGTTGCAACTTCTATAACATGAACCGCTATGCTTCTATACTATGAGATAGTACATGCTCTATGGTTGAATACAAAGCGATTGATTGCCCCAATTGTGGCAAGCCTAACGAATATTCACTAGGCTCGTGTCGCGGCTGCGGCCTTCCAAGAGAAGTTTTCGACAAGATTGAACAGGAAGAACAAGTCTTTATGAAACTTGGCGAAAAGTTAGCTGCCACGTCTACTGCAAAATCTGCGGTTCGCCCTAACCTATTGGCTTGATCACAGTCGGCGCAAAGAAGCCTTCTTCTTCTATGACGAAAATGAGCAAGTAAAACAGTCGAGCCTGCTGCTAGACGCATATATAATCAACGGATAATGGCCCTCGCCCGGGCAATCATTTAGAAGTCATGCATGAGAGCGGGCGAGGGCGCAATGACAGCCCCGTACATGGTCCGAGTGTGATTCAGTTGCAGCGGCCCTGCCGCAAGAGGGGTATTCACGGCAGGGCATTCGTGGCTATTCTCTGTCTTGGAGTCAGATGCAAGCCCTGTGGTGCACCTGATAGAAGATGGTACGCAATTGTTATAAAAATGAATATTGAGCACCACATGCCCCAAAACATGCATTTTTAGCAGCAAATAAGGATATAATAAACCACTTTACGTCACAAATTGCGTTAAGGACATGAATTTTGCCTCTCTGTGTCAGAAAAGCAAGAACTTTGTAACTCTGTAAATTTTCCTATGCCTTTGATGCTAAGCATCACGCGCCAAGACTAGAACTACTGCCAACTAGAGACAGCATGAGAACAAAGCTGTTCATAGGACATGTTATTGTCCCGCTCAAGCCAACGTCATTATCTTATCAATTGAGAATCCGTTACTAGACCTGAGCACTCCTCAATCTGTACCCTTAAGTTTGCTTGCAAGCATTTTGCGAAGCGCGTCGTCGGTCATACCAAATTTCTTCAATATTTCTCTTATCGAATCTGGCAAGAGCAATATGCTTAGTTCTATCAAGTCTTCTGGCTGCGCCTTGTAGAATTTGCCTTGCATTTTCAGGACATGAAATGCAAATTCGTTGTTCTTGACTGCTTGCACATAGTTGAGGTTGCTATGCTGCCCAATCTCAGATAACTTGCATAACAACGGCAAAGTTTGATTCTTGTTGAATAGTGACTTGGTACCAAATTGTTGTGCGGTTGGTTCGGCAGCATAAAAGCCGAGAAATTCAGGCGAACCAATGTCTATTTCTTGAATGCCAGTTTTAGAAACCAATTCTGCAGCCTCTGTTTCTGAAAGCTCATTCAAATTGTGATTTGCAAATAACCTTGATTGTGTAAGGTTTTTGTACGCACTATTGGCACCTTCTTTACTTGCGACGATGGGGCCAAGCGACTTCGCTAATTTCAAAAGTTCTAAAATATCTATAAAATTGGCTCTCAACTAGTCATAACGTCCTCATCCTAACCTAATTAATCTTGAGGGCGAGGGGTGCGAAAATCGATACTGTTAACCTATCATCGGCCAAAACGTTCTTGAGACGATCCTTTAGCCGACGTTAGCTAACAGAGACCGAAAAGGTACTGTTAGCTTAAACGTTTGAATCTGAATGCAAAAGGATGTCGCGTACATGATTTTAATATAAGATTTAGATAGAATGCAAAAACTTTGATTATTACCATTTTCTTTAATAATAAATACTAATAGAGTGAATTTGTAGCAAATTTATAATGCGACAAAAGTTCTCAACAGGGAATGCATATGGCGTTAGAACATTCTGCTGCACAAAAACTAGTGGTAGCTTTTTCAGTTATCACTTTGCTGTCAATTGGAATGGTAATTTCACCTAGCGCTCTGACTCCGCAAAGAGCTTTTGCAAGCTCCTCCAACGGCGGCTGGTCAGAGCCGGAGGTATTTGACGAAAGAACTACCGCGGACGCTCCCACTCTGGCAACATTTGATGGAAAGCTGTACATGGCATGGATGGGTAGAGATGATGATACAAGAATATCATTGTCAAGTTTTGACGGAAAGGAATGGTCTGAAGTGCAGGTACTGGACGATACCGAAACGTCAAACAACCCTGCACTGGCTGAATACCAAGGCAAGCTGTACATGGCCTGGAAGCATGAAGGAGATGACACGGCGATATCCTGGGCGTCATTTGACGGAAAATCGTGGTCGGATCCGGAAGAACTGGACGGTGCCGCAAGTAAAGATGAGCCGGCATTGGTTGCATACAATGGAACTTTGTACATGGGCTGGATGGGTACAGAAGATGGTGCAAGAATATCGCTAGCAACCTTTGACGGAAAGGAATGGTCTGAACCGGAGGTACAGCGCCATACCGAAACGGACGACGCTCCAGCTTTTGCGACATTTGGGGGCAAGCTGTACATGGCGTGGATGGGTACGAAGGGCGATACAAGAATATCCTGGGCGTCATTTGACGGGGAGGAATGGTCCAGACATCACGTCCTGGACAACACCGAAACTACGAACCAGCCGGCTTTGGCTGAATACCAAGGCAAGCTGTACATGGTCTGGAAGCATGGAGGAGATGACACGGCAATTTCCCTGGCATCATTTGACGGGGAGGAATGGTCCAGACATCACGTCCTGGACGACAAGGATACTTCAGACGAACCGGCCTTGGCAACATTCGAAGGACAGCTATACCTGGGTTGGAAGAACGTAGGAGACGATACAGGCATATCCTTGTCCACGTTTAACGGACAATGAATAGTGCTGTCCGGGTTTGGGGGCAGAGGATGAAAGAAAAGTCCCTCAAGCCAAGAACGTAAAATGCCATACCGTCGTAGCCACGCCACCATCGTCATGCCGTGGCCCGACTTCTTTTTTATTTTCAAATATTTTCTTCAACTCAAAGAAGGATTGTATCCCTATCTACAGGTACGGTTGCGAATTTAATCCATCCGTTTGATTTAGGTAGAATACGAGCTTATTCTCAAACTTGGGATCGTGGCTGCCACTCTCGCTCTTTCCTCTCTTTCCTCCTTTTGTCCTACTTCTTCTCCTCTTTCCCTGCGTCTCTACTCATCCATCCTCCCCGGAGGAAGTCTGGAGACCCGCCGCTATGTCTTCTCTCAGATAGTTCATTACCTGTTCGTTCCGGTTAAAACGCCCGTCCTTGAGCTCGTCCATAAACTCCTCGAACGAAACGTCGGTCCCAAACTGCTTTGCAAAGCTGCTGTCTCTCTCAAAGAGGTCGATTGTAAAGAGGTTTGGCGGCGGGTTTGGCGGCGGGAGGAATATGGTGACGTTTCTAAATACAGGATCAAACGTCCCATCAAGCGGCTTTGACAGCTGCTGCATGTCCTTGGCTGAGAGAGTCTTGCCTCTGAGTGACGGGTCGAGGATCGGCATGTCCACTCCATTTACGATAATGTGACCCGGCACGTACGAATGCACGGCCCTCAATGACAAGTCGCCCGTGAGGTTCTCAGAGCCGTCCGGCTTTTCGTCATGGGGATTGGGTGCTGCCGCAGGAAGTGGTTCATGGAAAGCATTGATGTATGCCTTTTTGAGCATCGCCAGGTACACCTTGACAGTCTTTTCTCTCGCTTCGTCTGGTTCGACTCCACCGGCAATTAGGCCCAGGTACATCCTGCCAAGGTTTACTGCCACGGTATGGATGGCTATATTTTCACTATTCCTTGGCTCTCCGCCTTGAATTATCTGATCTTGTCCGTGGTCAAGTAAAGTGCTGAGGTTAAGCCTCTCGTCTTCTATGCTGCCAGGGTTAGGCCCGTCTCGAATCGTATTGTACAAGTCATGTGACACAAGCTGCAATATGCCCAGGTCTTCTAAAGTTACCCTGTCACCTTTGTTATAGATTCCAACTAGGTTCAGCACTCCATCGCTGTTTGCGGGCAGTGTAATAGTGCGTACTCTATTCGTGTTGCCGGAGTCGTCCTGCCAATGATTGAATATCGTACTTAGAGGTGGAAGGGGTTTACGGTGATCCTTCGAGTCGCTAAAAGGTTTGCCAAGAGGTAAGACATGTAGTGGCGGTGATGATGATGGCGATGATGGTGGTGGCGAAAACAACGATGCTGCCGCTGCCGATCCGACACCTTTGCCTCTGTCATTGTTGATTTCGTGGAGTGTCAACGTGTATGTCTTACCGGGTGTCCCTCGAAATGTAAATGGGGTTAGCAGTCCGGCTTTTACGATTGCTTTGCCTGATTGGATAGTTGCAGGCATGTGTAATGGCTCACCGTTAGCCGTGAAGGCACTTACTGACAGTTTGGATGTCGGATGGAATGTTGATGGTGATGGTGGTGTGGGAGATGGCCTTGGATCTTTATTTTTGAAAAAAGCGGTCAATTCCATGGCAGGCACTGATTTGAAAAGCCTGACCTGCTTGACGTTATCGCTATTACTATTACTGCTAACACTGCTAGTACTATCTCCGGACATCCACTTGACGAACGCGAACTGGAAAGTGTCACCTACCTTGACGACATAGTTCGTGTTTTCTGCACCCAAAAAGACGATTGGGGTGTTTCCTTTCTTTAGTAATTGGTGACCTTGGTCGGCGGATCGAATTTCGACAGGTACGCTTATCGGTTTGCCGTTTGATTGCAAGACCGCTCCTATGGTGAGATTTTGGGCTTTGGCACCTTCGGCTTGTTCACTTTTCCACATCGCAAAGTAAGTAGAGAGCGAGTAAGCCATGGATCCACCCAAGACCAGTACCATCAGCGTCATACTGCCTGCAATCACATGTACATTTGAAGAGGCTTGCATGGTGGTGCCTCTCACTAGAGCTTAATACAATAAAGTAATTATGTAAGGAAAGACCAGACGAATTAACTATGGCATAATAATATCTACAAGTTCCGGAATCTTCTATTTCATGTTTCGACTAGTGTGTACGAGAAGAGTTGTGCATCAAAAAAACCTTCATTGCGGTGCACTGGCATACAGGCTATACAGATTTCCGGTCTTGCTGCCTACATAATTCCATTCCTCTGGAAGAAGAGGCAATAGCGCGAATGCGCCTTTCTGTCGTGCAGTGCATGGGGAAAAGAAAAAGAGAGAGAGGAGAGTCTCGGCATCTGCCTGTCATCTGCGAAAAGGAAGAAATGTTGTAAAGATGTAACTGCAGAAGATTGTGGGCTTGAAGAGCAGCAGCTACTACAGGCCAACAGAGCAGGACATCCAGCTGGAATACGTGAAGGCAATTGACCATCTGACAATCTTTACAGAGAATAAGCTGCGGGCGGAAGTGAAGGAACTCCAGTCCAAGTTGGGCATGGAATCCAAATTGCGTGATGAGCTAAAGAAGGAGATTCACAAGGAATTTGAGAGGAAGATAGATAGAGGAAATGGACAACAGGATTGAAGAGGCAATGGCCGCAAGGGGAGGACGACCGATAGTCTCTAAAATTATTGATGCGTTTCTTATAGACATGTCAAAAGTAACAGGTGCAGACATTCAGGCAGCCAAGATAGGAATTGAAGTTGTAATCAGACATGTCTCCTCCCATGCTGACTTTAGAGGCAAGATAATGCAGCTTGACAAGGAATGCACAATCTGTCAGAACTACTTTGCCGATGAGCTTGCCAAGCTCTAACTTCTCCTTTTATTGTCTGTAAATTCTCTCTGTCACTTTGTAAAAGTGGCAAACTGCGATAGTTTCAAATGTCATGCTTGCAAATAGACTTTCCATGGCCGAACTGAGTAATTTCAGCTCAGATGAGCTAAGGGAGAATCTTGAATTCGTGGTGGTGCACTTGGCTGAACATGCAGACTTTAGAGGAGGAGTAAAGGAGCTGGACAGAGAGTGTGTTATCTGCCAGGAATACTTCCCTGAAGAACTTGCCAAGAAGTAGAGAGAGTCGAGGGGGTCACATCCAGCTTCGAAATGCGGGGAATCACAAAATCCCTGCACTGCTGGTCTTTGAGCACTGTACCGCGAGTTTTTCGACCCGTATGCTAAACCTTTTCGTATGCATGCCATATGCCTCATTCCAGTGCTTCTAATCAAGTAGATCTTTTTGTATCTGTAGAAACTGTTTATCACTCGTTATCGTCTTCGTCATTACTTGCTTCTTTTTCTTTTTCCAGTTTGTTGATTTTGTCCATCAATTCCGTCTGATTCCTTTCTAATGACTCGATTCGCTCCCTCAAGTTCCTTACTATGAGGCTTAATCTGCTAATTTCCATTGTAGTACTTGAAGCGAGCGCATCTAGCTGATCGTATTCTCGTTCATCCATATGCTTCTTTTCTACTCCTCTAAGAGCATGTGCATCTTCTCAGGCTCTTAATCTTTGGCTTGCAGTCTTTTTTCATCGAATCCTGAGTTGCCTCATAATTTAGGATCTGATGCGTCAGGCGTATCCAGATCGCAAATACGAGGCTTTAAGGGTCTGTTCATGTCCAGTATATTCGATTACTGTTGTGAAAAAAACTGGTTTTTCATTAAAGATCCTTGAGGCGTATACGAGGGATGTAGGACGTGGCATCGCTCGCATCGATTATGAGGCATTGGATTCGCTTAAGGCGTCCGCCGGCGATATCATAGAAATAGCAGGTGGAAAGCGACTGATCATTGCCAAATGCATGCCCCTTTACCCAAGCGATGAAGGCAGGCAAGTGATTAGAATAGACGGCCTGGCGAGAAGCAATTCCGGAGTAGCCATAGGCGATGCTGTAACCATAACAAAGGTAAAGGCGGTTGCTGCTGAGAAGGTAACACTGGCTGCTGTGGAATCAGTGCCCCAGATTGACGAGCAGTACCTTACAGACGCGCTGGACAATATCCCAATTGTCAAGGGTGACAAGGTCACGGTACCATATTTTGGAGGAAGGCTTACCTTTGAAGTAATAGCCGTAACACCTGCATCTGTTCCAACTCTATCTAACAAAGGGACGATATTTCACATTACCGAAAGCGAAGTGGTCCGGAGTGGGATCGCACATGTTACATTCGAGGACATTGGCGGCCTGAAGGATGAGATACAAAAAGTCCGTGAAATGATAGAGCTCCCTCTCCGGCACCCCGAAATCTTTGAAAAACTGGGGATAGAGGCTCCAAAAGGCGTCCTGCTGTACGGGCCCCCTGGAACAGGCAAGACATTGCTTGCCAAGGTGGTGGCCAATGAGACCAATGCACACTTTCTCAGCATCTCGGGCCCCGAGATCATGAGCAAGTTCTATGGAGAGTCGGAAGCTCGATTGAGAGAAATATTTAAGGAGGCAAGGGACAAGGCGCCCTCTATCATCTTTTTCGATGAGATCGATTCGATTGCTCCAAAAAGAGAAGAGGTGATGGGAGAAGTTGAAAGGCGCGTCGTGTCTCAGCTCTTGTCGCTGATGGACGGCCTTGAAGCGAGGGGCAAAGTCATCGTGATTGCCGCAACCAACAGGCAAAATGCATTGGATCCAGCCTTGAGGCGCCCCGGAAGGTTTGACAGAGAGATAGAGATCAGGGTGCCAGACAAGCGCGGACGTCTAGAAATCCTCCAGATCCACGCTCACAATATGCCACTATATGAAGACGTGGACCTATCCAAGGTCGCTGCAATTACTCACGGATTCGTTGGTGCCGACCTGGAGTATCTTTGCAAAGAGGCGGCCATGAAATGCCTGCGCAGGATGTTGCCGGAGCTCGACTTGGAGGATGAAAAAGTATCTTCAGAAAATCTTGACCGGCTGATAATAACCAAGGCGGACTTTGAACAAGCCATAAAAGATGTCTTGCCTTCAGCAATGAGAGAAGTCTTTTTGGATTCTCCAGATGTGAATTGGAATGATGTCGGCGGGCTCGACGAGGTAAAACAAGAATTGCAAGAGGCAGTGGAATGGCCCTTAAGGTATCCCGACCTGTATTCTACACTTGGCTACCGTGTGCCAAGAGGCATCATCCTTTATGGACCTTCAGGTACTGGAAAAACCCTGCTTGCAAAGGCAGTGGCGACCGAATCAGAAGCTAACTTTATCAGCGTCCGCGGTCCGGAATTGATAAGTAAATGGGTGGGGGAATCGGAAAGAGGGATCCGGGAGGTATTCCGCAGAGCCAGACAGGCATCTCCATGTGTAATCTTTTTTGACGAGATAGATTCAATAGCAGCAGCCAGGGGAGGTGAAGACTCTATCGGTATTGGAGGAGTGGTGTCACAGATATTGACGGAATTGGATGGCATCAATGAACTTCAAGGCGTCGTTGTGATAGCTGCCACCAACAGGCCAGATATGATTGACAAGGCTTTGTTGAGGCCAGGAAGATTCGACAAGATAGTCTTTGTTCCAAACCCCGATAGCAAGACGAGATTGAGCATCCTACACATTCACGTAAAGGGGAAAAATGTGGCACCTGAAATAGATCTAGAAAAGATTGTGAGCCTGACAGATGGATTTAGCGGTGCGGATATGAGTGCGGTAGTAAACACGGCGGTATCAATAGTAGTTCAAGAGTATCTTGCAAAGTATCCTACGCCTGCAGAGGCGACGAAGCATATATCCGAGGCAGAGATAACCATGCGTCACTTTGAGGAGGCTGTAAAGAAAATCAAAAAAGAAAGAGAAATGAAGCCAGACGGGAAGGCAGTGATGTCACAGTACCGATAGGTAATCAAGGTCGTCGTCTTCTTCTTAAATGTGGCCGGCCTCTAAGCATATGCAAATCTGCCTCTCACTATTGTAAATTGATTCAGTTACTGTTGGCCGGCTAAATTATTGTCCCGTCTACTGGCATATGCTGAAGTCTTTACTGCCCTGCACCAGTGCGTGATGCCGAAAGTATGTCGTCTATCCTTAATAGCATCGCGGCTGTCTCCGTAGCCGATTTTAACACCTGTTCTTTGACCCTGAGCGGTTCTATGATGTGTATCTTGCTCATATCTGCAATCTTTAATTCTTTTACATCTACTCCTATCCGGGGATTGTTTTCAGACAATTGCCTTGACCGTATTGCCGCGAGAGTGTCGATTACGTCCATGCCTGCATTTTCCGCTAATGCAATTGGAATCGATTCGAGGGCATCTGCAAATGCCAAGATGGCGTAGTGTTCTCTTCCCGAAACGCTAGTTGCCCATGCTCTAAGCTTCTGTGCCACATATGTCTCCGGAGATCCTCCGCCTGCAACAACTGCTGGTTTCTCAACGACATCTTTTACAACCATGAGCGCGTCGTGCATGGACCGTTCTGCTTCATCAACTACTCTCTCCGAACCACCTCTGATAAGTATCGACACAGCTTTAGGATCCTTGCATTTTTCGACAAAGACCCATTTGTCTGTCTCTACCTTCCTTTCCTCGACCAACTGCGCAAATCCAAGATCTTTTGGGGATAGATCGTCTAGATTTGTAACTGCCCTTGCCCCCGTCGCCTTTTCCAGTGCAGCGATGTCTGATTCCTTTACTCTCTTTAATGCCGAAATGTTTGCCTTTGCCATATACCCTAAAGCCAGATCATCTATCCCTTTTTGGCAAATTATGATATTCGCACCTGTCCTTGCTATTTTCTCCACCATCGTTCTTATCATGGTGCTTTCTTCTTCAAGAAACATCTTCATCTGTTCTGGGCGGTCTATCATGATTTTAGCCTCAAATTCGGTCTTTTCGATCTCGAGTGGAGAATTTATAAGAAGAATCTTGGCGTCTTTGATCACTCGCGGCATTCCCGGGTGGGCGATTTCCTTGTCAACTATGATGCCTTCGATGATGCTTGAATCACGCATTGCACCCCCTGGCTTCTTTTGTACTTTTACGTTATCAAGATCTACCGGCATGAAATAATTGTCCTTTTGGGTTTCAATATGCCCTGGCTTCTCTACCACTGCAAGTATGGCTTTTACGGCAAGGTCAGAAAGAACGTCGCTGTCAACAGAAACGATTTTTGATTCCATACTGGTTCTTGCCACATTCTTGAGAGCCACATGATCGTCAACCTTTACATCTTCGGCGATCTTGTTCATGATGTCGACAGACTGTCTCATTGCCTTGCGATAACCATCCACAATTATGGTTGGATGAATTCCTTGCTTGATTAGCTCTTCCGCTTTTTCCAGCAAGGCACCGGCGATGATCACGGAAGAGGTGGTTCCATCGCCAACCTCATCATCTACTGCTTTGGCTATTTCAACCATCATCTTTGCCGCCGGGTGCTGCACGTCCATTTCCTTTAGAATAGTAGCACCGTCGTTTGTTATTGTTACATTTCCAGTAGAATCTACAAGCATCTTGTCCATGCCCCGCGGCCCAAGGACAGACTTTAGCATCGATGCAATGATTTTTGCTGCCTCTATGTTATTCCTGAGAGCGTCTCTTCCCCTTGTATCTGAAGTCCCTTCCTTCAATAAAACTACTGGAATACCCTCCCTTGTGTTTCCTACCAAAGATAGCGATGACATAACTATGTATCAAGACCTGCTAGATGACCATCTTGCTTTATCTTCTCTGCGTGCGCTGAGATGTAGCGCCAGAGGATATCCGCTCTTTCCGACTGGAAATCCCACGGCGCGATGAGCACGAGGTCGTTGTCGCGTATCCACATCCTACGCTTTATCTTGCCTCTGATCCTGCAAGTCCTTACCTTGCCGTCGGTGCATTTAACTACGATATTATCTCCTCCGACCAACTTTATCACGCGTCCAAAAAGTTGACCCTGGCCGGGCACCATCATTTCTTTTAACTGAGCTTCATTGAGTACTCTTCGCTTTCCTATGTTAAAGACCAATCATAGATACACACACCGCGCTTAAGTGTATGACTATACATGCACCAGCTTTACAGTGATGCTATTCTCTCTCCCCCCTTTCTCTCATTATCGAGTCGCAGACTCTAGAAAGGCCATAAACATTGGGCGTATGGCGAGCAAAATGAGCACGTACAAATCGCCATATACTGGCAATAATTAATCTGATTTGGGTTCCAAATGTCGACTCTTAACCTTAGATAAAAGAAAATGCACAAACAACCTGTAAACGTGTAAAAGCTATCTTAATTTAGCAGCCATTTAGCGTAATGTCGCTTCAAAGCTACAATATCTCTCATATCAGTCACTTACTTGCACTGACAACATAGGGATGCTGGCTGAGAATAGCCCCAAGCTTCCTAATCCCATAGCCACTCTTCGAGGATATAGCAACCGGATTCGACATTCCTAAATCCTCCGCAATCTGCTTCATCGTCTCTTCTGGATTTAGTAGCAGGTCATACTTTGTAAACACGACAAGCACCTTTGAACTATCCGCTTTTAGCTCTTCAAGTACGCTTTTGCAAGCAGCGTACTTTATTCTAATTTCCCGAATGCCTTCTGATGCATCTATGAGGAGCAGAATCAGATCAGCCGCCAGTGATTCTTCCAGCGTTGATTTGAATGCGTCTATCATGTAGGTCGGAAGCCTGCTGATAAAGCCGACAGTATCGGTGAGCAAGACTTGATGCTCATTGTGGATTCTTAATGATCTGGTTGTCGTTGAGAGGGTCGTAAACAAACTGCCAGAAGTTTGCCCGTGTTCGCCCGTCAGCAGATTGAATAATGTAGTCTTGCCTGAACTGGTATATCCCACTAGAGAAACAATCGGCATCCCCGTCCTCATTCTCTGTTGATGGTAGAGTTCGCGTTTTCGCTGAGCATTCTTCAATTTCTCTTTTACAAAAGTCATGCGTCTCTTCAAGTCGCGGAATCGTACATCTACTACATACTCTCCCATGCCACCCTTGCCGGCACGCTCTCCGCCAGAAGTCAGTTTGGCGTTTTCTCTGACCCGTGGCATTTCGTACTCTATTTCCGCAAGTTCAATCTGCAGCTTTGCCTCCGTCGAAGTGGCCCGAGAATAAAATATGTCAAGTATTAGGCGCTCCCTGTCAATCACCTGCACACCGGCAAGCTTTTCCAAATTGTATATCTGTCTCGATGTAAGATGTTCGTCAACTACTATCTGTTCTGCTTTGGATTCCTTTACAAATTCTTTTATCTCCTCCGCTTTACCCGATCCAATCCCATATCGCGAATGGTTCAGATATTTTTGAGTAAACGCCCTGGCGATAGCACGACCTGAGGAATCTACAAGGCTTTTTGCTTCTTCTACCGTAAAGACATCCGGATAGCTTACAAGAACTACAGGTTTCATGGGCTTGCTAGATGAGAAGGAAGGTTGATGTGACGAGGGAGAGGACGACAACTTTCTAGGACCAATCCATGTAATCTTCTGTAAGATACGCGTTCTCGTGTCCTCTGGAGCAAACATGTGAGGTATCCGAGCTTGTAGCAATTGACTTAAAATTCGCGGTGCTCCCTTCTGGCACGTAAATCCCTGGGAACACTTCTCCGCAACTCTTGCACTTTAACATCAGCATGGGCATTTGTCATCCACCTCATCTAATTCAAAATGGAGAGGTTGACCTTCAGATCCTTGAATCTGTTTCTGACAGTTATCTCTGTTATGCCCGCCGCATCCGCTATCTCTTTTTGGGTTATCTTCTCATTGTTGCTCAAACAAGAGCTATACAAAACCGCTGCTGCAAGTCCCACGGGGTTCTTTCCGGCCGATAATTCTCTTTTGATAATCTCTTTCATTGTATCAATTGCAATTCTCTGCGTCTTTTCGTTGATCCTTGTCTTACTCGCTATCTTTGCAATATATCTCGCCGGGTCTATCAATGGAACTTTGATGTCGAGCTCACGAGCTAGTAGCCTGTAGTGATGTGAAAGCGCTTTGGTCTTGACATTGGTGATCTCGGCAGTCTCGCGGAGTGACCTTGGAGCGCCCATCTCCCTGCATGCCATGTATAGGGCTGCGGCCAATATGGATGAGATGGTTCTTCCTTTTATCAGCTGCTTCTCTTGGGCCTTTCTGTAAATATAAGCCGTCTTTTCCACTATTGCAGCCGATAAGCCAAGCTTGTCCTTCAATCTGCCAAGTTCGCTAAAGGCCGTCATCCGATTTCTTTGGGCAGAGGAACGAGCCAGACTCCTGAAATCCCATGTCCGTAACCTTTGCATCGCAGAATTCATTGATGTGTCTAATTTGTGTCCAGTAGAGTCTCTGCGGTCCGTTCCGATGATTGTGGACAGCCCCATATCGTGGAATGCAAGGGAATTTGGCGCGCCGACCCTTTGCCGGTTGTTATTATTATCACCATCCGAGCCAAAGACTCTCCATTCTGCGCGGCCATCTGTCATCATATCCTGCGATACGAGGCCGCAACTGCTACATATGATCTCGCCACATTCTGTGTCTGTAATCATGCGTCCGCTGTTACACATACAACATAGGGTTGAAGTTTGCATTACAATGACGGGTGAGGAGAAGAATTAACTTCTCAGAACATGTTACGTATTAGTAGTTTTAAATACGTGATTCGAGTATATAAATAACCCTGCTAACAAGTGGCATACGAGTTTCTTATGTGCAAATAATGTAAAATAGGTTAGTGGTACTTAACTTTTATCCAGAACGTCGTATATGCCATGAGACCAGTGCTCTTTCGATGAACATCGGGGATTCTGAGGTAAACCATATTCTTATCGCAAAAACGTGCGGCTGCACGGCTTCTGGCAGGGTGGCATATTCCTTTGTAGATACATACCACGCACTCTGTCTTGACAGAAAGGAGATAATGATTGCAGAGCTTCAAGCATGCGAACGTCTCTTGAAATATGGTGACGAATCGGAAAGACAGATTATCCAGAAGGAAATTGACGACCTGAAATTTGCTCTGGATCTAGTAGAATAGTTGTTGTAATGTGACGTTTCTAGATTGTTAAAGGGTAGCCATTGAAAGCAAGATTTACAAAGTAGATTTTTTTGTGATATTTCATCTATTTTTCTCTGCGAACATCATGCTTGCAGGTATTATATGTACATCGCATGCGCGCCAATGTGTGGATCGAAATATAGGGCTGCAAAGCCTCAATGTGCTTTGAGGCAACTCCACAAGCCCGAGAACGTCGCATGTGCAGAGCCTGTACGACTAGGATCTTCTTCCGGAACAGATTAACAAATTACTCTGTACATGTGAGAGGCATCGCTCTAGCTGTTTCAATTCTCGTAAACTACCGGCTTTTCTCAAAGGAAGAAGCGTTTTCGGACAGGCCCTTTACGTACTTTACAACAGTCTTTTGCATGTGTTCCACATGCCGTTCTTTCATCGGAAAACTATTTTGCAAAGAAAATTTACTTACCGATGAAGGTGTAGCGTAGGCCCGCTTATAACCCCAGCTAATGAATACGAGGGGAGATCGTTATGTCAGGTCAAGCATACTGGGAGAGATAACAACAACAGTGTCGATGGAGTCGAGTTCTTTTGTGAATTCCCTAACCCTGTTTCTGATGCTGACCTCCGTCACACCTGCTGCTTCTGCAATGGTCCTCTGGGTTATGCCACTGCAGCTTTTTCTGCAGGCTATGTACAGGACTGTTGCGGCAAAGCACATTGGCGCCTTGCCAATCTGCACTTTGGTTCCGGCAATGTCGCGCATGAGAGATATCGCCTGCCTCCTTCTCTTCCACACATTTAACTTGGTTGAATATGGACGGAGGCGCAACTCTACTTCTCCTGCGCTCTCATGTATGTATAACCCAGTTAGTTGGTATGCAGGCTATTATTTGATAGAGGAAGTATTAAGTGCAATACAATGTTATCTAACAATGCATATGTCACAAACACAAACAGCAGCAACAAAATACAACGATGCAAACACAGACGTAAGAACAACTCTATTGCGCTCAGCCAAGATCGAAGAAAGTCAGATTGCAACACTAGCAAAATCACAGTTCGAGACTTTGCCAAAAGATGTGCAAAATAAACTGAGTGGTCCTGTTTCTTCCGCCTAACTACTTGAAAACCAGCAGCGATCAAGCTGTTGGTGCTTCTGCTTATAAGCGAGATTCGACGTACAAATGGTACAATGATAAATTTAAGACAGGATATCCTAATTCAAATTTCTGCCGCTAGGGAGGCATCGAACATTGATACACGTGTTGCTATGCTACAGACATTGAACAGTTCATTACCAAAGGGAATAAGATTGACCTTGCCCTCGATGTTTACAAATGCATATGTCCGAAGGGCCCTAGAAACCATCGAAGACAAAATCATCAATTCTATTTAGAGTATGGGGTACTACTTTTTAGTATAGCGACTAACATCATTATCCTGCAATGACAATGACAAAAGAATTCGAGAAAATCCTTGTGGCAGCCGATGGATCTTCTCAATCTCTAAGGGCTGTTGACGTAGCCATATCGTTGGCAAAAAAATACAACTCCACATTGACCGCTCTCTACGTTATTCACATACCTTTTGGCGAGAGCCTCTATCCGCGCTCTGTGTGGTACAAGGAGTTTATAGATGATATTCATAAGGATACTGGCGGATGGCTTGCAGAAATTCAGAGGCGAGGGAAGGAAAATGGAGTTGATATTGGTTCCAGAATGAAAGAGACCGCAGAATCAATTCCTGCAGAAATAACAAGATATGCCAAAGAGGATAAGATCGACCTTATTGTGGTTGGTTCAAGAGGCAAATCAGAGCTTGAAAAATTATTTCTAGGTAGCGTCGCAGCAGGTGTACTGGCATATTCGCCCTGTCCCGTACTGGTCGTAAGATGAATCGCGTTAACTAATTCGGAAACCTCTTGTTTATGATTTACATTCAATGGTCAGAAATAATTATTCTGAAAGATCATCCTGATGATCTTGGTGAACTACTTCGCAAGTGCAAAGTAGGGAGGAGATATGTCTTTTTATGATGTCAAGAGCAGGGGAAGGTCAAAACAAGCGTCAGGGAAATAGGAGAGAAAACCATGTAGAAGTAGAGCGCGGAGTTAGTCGGAATGAAGGGCCTCCTGCAGTATTTCTTCAAGCTCTGATCTGCCTCGGCCATGATATCGAGCAGCCTGACGTACAAGTTGCTCCCTAAAACTTGCAAAAAGTCTGGCTTGCATCCTGACCGTCTCTATTTCTATTTCTCCTACTGTTTCTCTCATATAGTAATTTATGCTTGCATCTATCCTTTAAACTAACAAGGCTTAACAAACCTGCTACGGGCTTCATAGCTGGTGAGAGATTGTTGGGGCCTTACTAATGAACAACCGTCACTGGGCAATGCGCTTTCTCAACCACGCCTCTTGCGATGCTGCCTAGAGTCTTTGATTTTGAGATTTCTCCCCAGCCTTCACTCCCCAAGACTATCAGATCGACTTTTTCTTTTTCTGCATATTCTAATATTTTCTCGACAGGAATGCCTTTCAGCACGTCTACCCTAAAGGCAATTCCTGACAATACGTCCTTTTCCTTTCCCTTTTTCTCGATCATCTGAACAATGTATTTGATGGCCTCGTCATGAACCTTCTCGATATGCTTTACCAACTGTGCAACTCTGGGAGCCTGAGATGAAGATTCTTTTATGCCTATTAGAGGATACATGGGTATTTCGGCAACTACATGCAATAGTATTACTTCGGCCATGTCGTTATTGATTACCATTGATAGTCTTACAGCGTGCTCAAGAGCCTTGTCAGAGAGCATTGACATGTCATATGGCACCAGAATCTTCTTGTACATCTTGCCTCGTCTCTAGAAGGATCAGATCGGAATAAAAGGCAAAGGTTCGTGACGAGGACAGAAATGCCACTTTGGATAAGGTCTGCCGACTCTTCTTTAGAGAACTAGGGAAGAATGTCAATGCAGAATTAGAACATATGCAGATTGCAAAACTTTAATCCTTTAGTCGCATCTTACGGATTTCGCACCAACATTCCCATTTATTACCACAAATTGCGCAGCTACCTGTAATTTGCTTGCATTTTACACATCTTAATGCACTTTCTGGTGGATTACCACATTTCATGCAGATGAGTGGCATCTTGTGTTATCAGCTGTGTTTATTGACAGTCGTCCAAGCAGCGATTGCATTTTAACTTGAAGTCCTCATGGTGTAAGTGGCCTTTCGACATCATATGAACAGGCAAGAAACCATCCCGTATTCGCTTACCTTTTCTGCAATTTGGATTGCTGATGTCGGTTTTAGCTTTCGTTGGTATGGGCATATGTGGATATTGCATTATGTAAGGATAAATGTCATCGGCGCAAAATGCGTACAATACCAAACAACGAATAGCTCCCACATCTGTCACTGACTTGGGACATTGTGTAACGAATAAGAGGAAGTTGCAAGTCTTTGGTGTTTTGATAATTTGCGCATGATGGATAGCATAAAGGCTATAGACGCAACCACTCACCAACTTCTCTTGACTCATTAGAGCACTTCGGGCAAGGGAAATTTGGTTATTCTTCCTCTTCTTCTACCCTTTCCTCTTCTTCCTCTTCTTGTTCCTTATCTTCCACGTCATGAACTTCGTCTTTCATTTCCTCTTGTTCAGCTTCTTTGTCGCTCATAATGGTTCAATGCGTGTATCTGGTACTTAACTGGTAAAACAAGAGGTCTGACTGATGGGTGTATCGACGAGTAAATCTGGATCCATCTTATTTCTCATTAAATGCTTCGGAAAAGGGTAGATATGCGCGTGCTTATTTTGCTCTAAAGTAAATTTCGACGCCGGCACGAGTAGTGACTAATCTTGTCTCAATCTTCCCTGCGTAGGCCAAGATGAGTATCGCGCTATTGAAACCAATACGATCACCTGGCCATGCCGTGTGGTCTGGATAAAGACGTCTGAGGATCTCATCCTCTGTAAATGCCTCTTCTCCATTTGACCCCAGGAAGTCCTGGATTTTGTCAATTATTGGATCTTCCCTTCGACCTTTGTCAAATTCGTCTTTGGAAATAGGCATTTGGATGTAACTATGTAACTGTAGCCATCTCGCCCTTATTAATCAGCTGGATTTGACTTTAGGGTTGCATCATCAAGTACAACCCTGCTATCGGAAGAGATTAGAGCCTTGCAATAATTTTCACATTTTTACTGTAGCTTGATTATCTCATCCCATGTTCCCGTTAGCGAGAACATAAAGTACTTGCCGTGATCGCCTGATTCAAACTGTAGTACATCTCCAGCCGCGATCTGGGTCTTGAACAATCGGTTCAGGTATTGCATAAAGCTTGGCCCTGCAACGATGCTCTTGGCATCATGCTCAAATGGTTGGTTGTAATACTTTTTCAAAGTCTCTGTCAATCCCATCTCGCCAATACCCTCCACAAGGTCGGCCAGATCGACGAAGGTTGAATTTCTCTTGTATATTCTAATTTTTGCCATTGTAGAACATTCTCTGTTATTTAATATGCTAACATCGATATATGCATATGTCCATCGTCGCTCTTTGCTGCGCGAAATAAAACAGATCCCTTTTATGACAGAAGACACTACACAATAATGAAAAATGATTAGAAATTGCAAATCATGCGGTAAGGAGTTCCAAGACTTTGTTAATGGAGTGGCATATACAACGGCAACACAAGGCTCACTATATTTCTGTACCGACGTTTGTTGCAGGAATTACTTGGATAAAACTGTGCAAGGGTAAAGGCGTCTTCTAATATTTTCTCAATATGTGTGGAAAAATAAGGTCAATTGACCGTCTTGCCCGATCTGACTGTCTTCGCTAAAGTTGGATTTTCTCCTGCGTCGACAGCATCAATTTTCTGAATGTATCCGAGTCTGCCTTATTCTGCTGCACCAGCTCTGTAAACTGATCGGACGTAAAGTCCCTAACTTCTATCAATTTTGCCCAAATGCACCAGTTTACATATCTTTCAAGATGAGACAGGACATCTGCAGGGATTTGCCAACCAAGTTTAGTGGAGATGCTATCGCGCAACTGCTCAAATGTAATGCCCGTACATAGATTCCATAGTGCAGCATCATCTTTATCCACTTGGTATGAAACATTATCCTCATTTACAAGGATAAGGGGACCGTTTGCGGTCGTATGCAATGCTCCTTTCTTGAACAGGCGGCCGAATATCATGTGTATGCTATACTTGTGTTATTCAGCGCCTTAACCTTATCTAGTGCCCTTCTTGTCAATAGTCCATTTTACTTACCTGACACAATATAAGAGCAAGCCGTCCTTACTGATATGTACCGGTAGTAAATGAAGCAACTGTTTACACCAGATGAGCAGCTAGTCATAGATTTCCTGAAGATTCGTTCCCGTTCAACTCCTCATGAAATTGCCCTGCATACTGGATTGAAGAAGAGGGGGTTAGTGGAGCGGGTTCTGGACAGTCTTGATGCGAAGGGCGTTCTCCGGCATACCGACGACAGGATAACGAGATACTATCTGATTCACACAAGATAGAAAAAACAGCTCTGCAATGGCTACAAAATTCTTCCGAGCTGTTAGGACCGCATCAAGGGATTTTCCATAGCCGTGTCGTTGCATGCCAAATCTTGAAAGCGCCCTATCATAATACTTTGATTCTCTACCTCTCTTTCTTCGGCATTATCCCTTGATATCGTGAGCCCTAGTGTTTTGTCAGAGTTATTTCTTTACGTTCATGCGATCATCTTAATAGCCACATACATGTGATATCGTACAAGTGTCAAGCACTAGTGCGAATGATGAGGAAAAGATTCCTCCGTACGTTCTCTCGCGGGCGGATAAGATGATACTCAATGTCCTGCTTGATCCAGACGGCAGAATGTCGTCCCACAAATTGGCCAAGTTGACTGGGCTTCCTCGCACTACAGTGCAACGAAGGCGGAAGTTTCTGGAAAAGGAGTTGCTTTCCATAGCATACACGTTAAATCTGAAATCGCTGGGGTTCAGGCGCGTGGAACTGCTGATATTTGCCCAGGGTGGTAATACGGTCTCGATTGGAAAAGAACTACTCAAGCGGGTCCCGGTGGTTTACGTTGCCCGGGCCATCGGAGAGCATACCATCGACTTGAAGGTGGAGGTGATAGTCAAGGACAACGCAGAGCTGCTCAACCTGACCGAAGAGATAAAGGCCATGAACGGGGTGAGGGACGTGGTGTGGAGCGAGACTGTCGAGGTTATCGGGGTAAAGAGGTCAATCCCAAGCGAGATAATAGACAATCTCTAGAAAAGGGGAGATGATGCGTGTGCGCAAATACGCATCTATGTATAAGGCGAGCGTGCATATGTTATTAGGATATATAATATATGATGCAATTATGCGATCTAGATAGAAAGATTCTAAAACGCGTACTTGGTGATTGCAAGGTTTCACCGGAAGCACTTGCGACAGAACTTGGAATTTCTACCAAAGAAATCCACGAAAGACTCCATTTATTGAATGCGAGTTATCTGACTCATTCATGCGGGCTGAAGCTTGATGGCTTGGGGTACAGAAGAATAGACCTGTTTATCTATACAACGTGCGGGACCACCGTCTCGCTGGCAAAGAAACTGCTCTCAAGGGATAACGTAGTTTACGCTGCAAGAAGCGTGGGGGAACACACCATCGACTTGCGGGTAGAGGTAATAGTCAGGGACAATAAAGAACTGCTTGATTTGCTCGAGGAGGTGAAGGCGATGGAGGGAGTACGGGACGTAATATGGAGTGAGATTGTGGACTGGATCGGGAAGAAAATGTCGGTGTCGCCGGACATCATTGACAAACTTGTTCAATATGGAAATTAGTGAATTTTCACCGCGAGATTCTCTTTCCTAAAGGCATGGCCCCTACACTCTGACAATAGTTATTGCATGCTTACTTGAAAAGCATTATTTAGAGTCGAAGCAAATAGGAAATAGGAATGGATGGTAAAAGACAAGGGAGATCCATGGCAGCGTTTCATCGCCAGTAGGTCTTATTCTCGTGAGTCCATCGAAGTGAAGGAAAGAGCAATTTGGAATTCTTTGTAGCCAATCATACCCCAAAGAATGGCCGGTCCCGTCGGAATGCGTACCAGGCGGGAGAGGCCAATCCCGGGGATTGATTTAGGGTAGAAAGGCAGTGCTGAATCTGCCTTCGCTTTAATTGCGCTATAGGAGGATAAATGTTTGCGGCATGATATCTATCTCCTCTCTGGTCCTTTGACCCAATTTTCTTCTCCAAACGGTCATATTAGCGGCCAATTTGACACCGTGTGTAGTTTCCATTATTGTGACTTCTGTCTGTGGAATTTTATGAGAATGGCTCTCTGGCCATTACAGGCTGAAGAGGTAAATCTAGCGAGTCCCATTTGGGGTTTCTTCGAAATACTCCGGCTGGCGCCGAAGGGTCGACTGATGGACGTGCTTGTCGACTACACCATCGATACGAAAATTATGACGAGATAATCATTAATGGGTTCAAAGACACGCCGAAGGATGAACCTCACTATCAGAAGATGACTGGCCCGGACAAGAAAGGACTAGTATACTACTGGCAGCTGCAAGCGAGAAAAGCCTTTAGCAGAGTCTCCCTACTGGGGACCCCCCAAATAATCGGCTCCTACGACTTTACGGTGGCTTCCATCTTCATGCCGTCTCTTATTTTCAATTCTCTATCATAGTTAACTCTCTTTCCGGTATCCGAGAAAGAAAGCTCGTATGCTGCAGGGTGAAAGCCCGTTCTTATCAATATCTCGGCAGCCGTAAGCGAGTCTTCAGAAACTGAAATCTCTTTATAGCTTACAAAAATCCGCTTCGAGTTAGAATGGCTTGCTTTATCAGCCAACTCAATATCTGAACCTCCTGTATGTTTGCGAATCAGAATTCAAATGGTTTTTCTTTCCATCTCTCCGCATCCCTGTTAAAATCAGGCCTGAAATGGTGTCTTGCTTTAACCGGCCGTGGTACATTCTAATCAACAAAAACCTACATAGTTGTTACCGCGGCGCGTTTCCTAGACATCGCCAAAGATACGATCCCGCCGGCAAGGATTACCAAACCTACTACAAATACCACTCCATAACCCGTAGCATCTTCGCACATTGGAAGATTCGACACTGGGTTGAGAGAGCAATAGCCCGCATTTACTTGGTTTACGATGTTCGAATAAGTTATGACTCCGTAAATTGTCAACGGTATGCCTATGGCTAGTAATGCTATCCCTGTCGGCCTTAATTTCATTCTCTTTTCTCTCCAAGTTCTCTTATCTCATTATCTGCTAAATGACTATGGCTTGAAATCCACGTCCTGGTGGTCTTTTGAACCCTATTGCTGCTTTTTGTAGTCTTTTTGCCATCTTCTCCTAACGATATTTTCTCAACCAATCCTGTGCATCAAGCTCGGCCCGAAGGATATCACGCTCGGACTAGCTTTTCCAAGTCTTGGCCTCTAATTGCTGTTCTCCCCCATTCCCTGCCTTTCATAGATTGTACTCCCCGCTCTTGTATTTCCTTCTCTAACTTTGCATTTACCCTAGCGATTGCTTCAAGCAGTTTGTTTTTCGAAACAAAAGACTAGATAATGAAGGAAAGTTGCCTCTGTCTGGTTCTGCCGGTCTAGTCTTGAATTGTCTTGCAAGTTCAATGGTCGAGGCCTGCGTGTTCCCTCTGCCATTGTCAGTAATGAGCGCGGCTTTGTTTTACAGCCAAGTCCAGATTTCTTTTCAATGTGAAATTGTTTGAATGTTTTGATAGCAGACAATAAAATATCAAGCAACTGAATCCATACCAGTAGTAATCTACCATATGCTCATATTTCTCTCAATTATGGTCTCGTTATCTTTTTCCCTTCTCGCAACTCAGGTCGCCAAAACGCGTGGTGCAAAAAACCAACTCATAGCACATAGTGTGAGCCAAAAGACCTGTCCGCCCCATGATTCGGTCCCAAATCATTTACCGAAGATAACCCACTAATAGTCGTGCTAAAACCCTATCAGGTCATACCTGCAAAGCTTAAGAAAAATAAGATGTCTTACTCTTGCTCAACATGTTCAAACGCAGCTACTGCAGATGTCTTATTCCAACTGACAAATTGCATAGTGGTTCAGCGATATTGTGATGACTGTTTGCTTGGTGCAGAGCATGATGATATTTAACGAGATCTTCCCTTCGTATTCATGTCTGATAAACGGCGTCCGTGGAAGTATGGTTGAGTAATAATGACACTATCGATCCAGGAGAAACAAAGAGTTGAGGAGCTTTACGACAAGCTCGCGGCGTGGGGGATAAATGTCGACGCCGTACAGAAAATGAACCTTGCGTTACACGATCTTGAGGATTTTCATCGCCGGATTGCATCACTTATGGAAAGACACGATTCCCGCCTTGACAAGAATTGGTAACTCTAGAAAAGACACAAACCAGAATTGAAGCAAATCAGGATGTATTTAGGGTGTGGCAAGAAGCAACTTCTGCAAGAAGAGCTTGACATTTCGAATTCTTGAGGCATAGCAAGATTTCTGCCCGTAGGTTCTGACCTGATGAATGTTCGAAGCGCAGTGGATGGCACATTTGCTGCTGTGATTGCATAACTGCTCATACACACCGAGGGATGACCGGACCCGTTGAGATGAGTAACAGGCTGGTGAGGCCTGTCTCAGGAATTGATAATTTAGGGTAGGAAGGCAATATTCAGTCTGCCTCCGCATCTTGGGCCTCTATGGATGATATGTGTTTGCGGCACTATATCTGCGTCCTTTTTGGTCCTTTGGATCGATTTTGCCGTCTGGTGGTCTTTTCGCCGGCCACCACACTGGCTGTCAATGGAAAAATATGGCATAGTAGGACGACAGGATGCAGGGATTTTACCTGACAGCCTTGACGTTCTTTTTGGTTTCACTTAGCTCAAGGCGGGTGACGTTGTTTATGGCCTCTTGGCAATAGTCCCTTGTGTCGCCCTGAGTAAGAACTGACAAGACTTCCTCCAAGTAACTCCTAGCAGGAGTACCAATTCTTGCTAAATCCCGAATGGCTTTCTTCTGCGTGTCAACATCTTTGCCCCATTTCGCGTCCTCTTTAAGATTCCACAAACTGTATAGTGCTCTTTCTTCTTCCCTATCTTCCGCAGGTGTTCCAGTCCCCGTAACTTGCCCTACGCTACTGCTGCGGGACTGTTCAGGAACGACTGAAGCGACATTCTCAGTGGCCATATTCACAATACAACCACCGACTATATACATTGAACTTAACTTAATTAATCGTGCCCATACACATGACTGGTCATTCATGTTCGATAAACCGAACGGCTTTAGAAACGGGTAAATAACTATCTCCTTGAAATTCTGGTCAAAATGCAGCCAAAATGATTTTCTAGCTAAGCTGTAAAAACACTTGCGACATTTTCCGCTAAACTTTCTATACATTACGCAAGTACTGACGGTATAGACAGCATGCTCATATCCTACCTTACTAACTTATACATCCCGATTCTCGTATCATATCTTGAATAGACTTGCCGCGTTCTTGTACATCAGAAGCTCACGTGTGTGCTCCGACAGATTTAGGCCGGCAACGAACTTTAGGTACGATTCCATGTTGGATATGGGCCAGTCCGTGCCGTAAAGTAAGTACCGCGGTTCGCCGGCATAGTTCAAGAGCTCGATTATCTTGTCCGCCATGAATTCCTCATAAAATTGTGTAAAATCTCCCAACACGAACCCGGATATATCAGCGTAAACATTCTTGTTCTTGTATATCACTTCCTGGCAGTCAAGAATCCAGGGATTGCCCAAATGGCACATCACTATCTTGAGGGCAGGGTTGTCTACTGCTACCTCATCGATATTGAGCGGATGAGAATATCGCACTTTTCCCCTGGCGCTGAACGTGTCGCCAGTATGGAACATCGCAGGCACGTCGTACTCCACACACATGTCATAAATTCTCTGATAACGTTTGTCGTAAGGGTAGTAGTGCTCATAGCCGCAGTACAGTTTCATTCCCTTTATTCGGCCATCCTTCAGACAATCTTTGCACAACCGGATGTCCTCGTCGGTATGGTTGTCTATAGAGTATCCTGCGACTACTCCGATGTTGTCGTGTTTTTTTGTTGCCTCGAGTACCTTTGTAAGTGAAGGTCTGTCTTCGTTCACGACATATGACGTCAAGACTATTGCAGAATCTACTGCGCTTGCATGCATCGTGTTGACAAGGTCCTGCACACGCTCTTCAAGGGGCTTGAACGGCGTGCCGTCGTAGTGGTTGAGGTGGACGTGACAGTCGATTATCCTCATCTAGCGTTGTACTCCGGATTTTTCCACTCAATGAAGGCCGCATAGTTGAGCGAGCGCCTGTCCTTTAGGTAGTTCGGGAGTATTTTAATGAACCGAAAGCCGTTTTTGAGTTGAAATGAAAGCGCGGGATCCGACAATTCCTCGGCGACCACCTTTCTCGCGTACTCTTCGGCAGACATCTCTTTCACATGCTCGCAGTAGTTGAAAAGCCTGCCGCCGGCGATTATGCGGCGCAGGTTTAGCCTTATTGCAAGCTTCCTTCTTGCATCATATAGTGCGGTCGCAATTCCCAACCTTCTCATCTCAGGGTGAGTCGACACGTCGGCCCCGTATAGGCTGTCGCCTTTCGGGTCATGAGTTGTGAACATGCCTGCGCCAGTTATCTGTGTGTAGGTGTGCTGGGCATAGTCAGGGCTTAGGGTGACTATAAAGCTGCTCGATGAGCCAACTAAGACTCCTTCAAATTCTGCCACGAACTGTCCCTCTGGAAAAATCTGGATATGGCTTTTCAGGTGGCGCGCGTTCCATATAGTCCCATCCTTTGCCATGTGTGGGAATGATTCTTGTTGGAGTTTAATGATGCCGGGAATGTCCTTCTCGCTTATAATGCGTATCTCCACCTCGCCGGCAGGTCCGCTCATGGCCACGATTGTGGTTGGCACATTCAATTATTTTTGGGTTTTGCGGCATTGCAAACTGCAGGACGAGGCGTATATTCATGGGCCCGACTGTCAAAGGCCAGAAAAACCCATACAATGTGAATTTGCATAGAGAGTGTGCAGATGCTCTATCGAGTTGAAGGATAGAATTAGAGGATTACAGTCATCCAAAAAACTGGCCTGCCGGCCGAGGCTAGAATTCTATAGTGTTAGTGAGTGGTTCCTAATTTTCAGTTGAACGCACAAAGTACCCCAAGTACCAAGAAGGAATCTGACTAACTTGCCGCTGCCTTTGCATGTTTTACATCCGTACGAAGCTTGATTGTTCTCTTCATTTCGGAAGGCAATAACATGTATTCTGGCACCATTACAAAAAGGACAGCAGACGCCATCGTCGTATCTCGTATACCCGGTGCAATTTAAGCAGCATTCGCAACCGGGGCATATGGTGACGGTCTATGGAATTGTGTATGGTGTGTCCATACTCTCACATAGGTTATTGTGTTTCATTAGTTTGGCGGTCCCATCAGTCCATTTTCTCTGTTAACCAGATGCATGACCTGGAGGTACAAATACCCCAGTTCGTTGAACGATAAATGCAAGTTTTTCAATGCGACAACATTTACTCCAAAGACTTTGAGAGAGTCGTAAATCTCTTTTGTTATTCTTTCTACGTTGGCCTGCTGCACAAAATCGTCAGTTTGAGTCAATTGCTCATGCGTCTTCCTGTTAGGTTCATTTGTTCGACTTGACATTACCCCGATCTTCGCTAAATCCCTATGGCATTATGTCTGCGTCTTAATTGATCTTTTGAACCGAATTGCTTCTTGTTATGGTCTTTTCACCATCCGGGACCTAATAGTATCTCTAATCAGTTCCAGAATGTCAATCGGCCCTACTATTCTGCAGATGTTATTTGTTTTGCCATCATCTTTTGCCGATCTAGATTTAGCGACATAAGAATGGCGTCGGTAGTGTCTTTTCCAGGGTCCCTCAAAAGCCTTGGGCACGTTTTTGCTTCTGACATCATCCTGTTGAAGAGATTTCTTCCTACCTAACGGGTACCTGTAGATACGGATGATAGCTGCGTATATATGCACAGGCCTTCTGAGCACCATCTCTGTGAATCTTGCCTTTGCGATTTCATCCTGATCCTACACAGGGCTGGAGAGCGCCTCGCATAAAAGAAGGCTAGAAGTAGAGGCCGGTCTTACCGACGTTGTGAGACAAGTTCGATTAACACATCGCCATGGCAAGACAATGGAGCACAAAAGCATCCAAGGCGCTTACCTTCTAGCTCATGCAGGCTGTCAAGCAGATCCTTGCGGGTCAGGATATACTCGCGATACTTGGCCATGACCTCCTCCCGGGAGCCGTCCTTGCCGATGACAAAGGGATTGCCCCATTTTGACGGGCGGCCGATATAGACTTCGTAGCCATCCTCCCTCATGTTGACGACGATAGGAGCTTTCATTTCCAATCTATCCTAAGAAGCGTCAAGGAAAGTCTTGAATGTTCTGCAATCACATACTTGTAGAACCTTAAAGGTCAGGTTCGCTGTTGCTTTCTTATCCAGATGCCGACTTCGCTCGGTTTCAAAACAAGATTCAAACTGCTCAAAAACTTCTGCTGTCACCCTGATACTTACCGTAGGTACACACAGTCAAGACCTGCATGTTTCCAAAGTCATTGTCAATGACCATGATCGCGGCTTTGTTTTTGCAGGAGGAAGTTACAACTACTTTTCAACATGAACCGGGCTCGATATTTTTTCTCATAGTCAAGAATTGGTTGAGTAAAACTGCTACTATCACCAGCTCTATTTCACGCATATCCCGACGCGCCCACACATGCTTTGTAGACTCTCGGGGATATCCTGGTGACTTTTTGGAGGAGAGGAGGCGATGGCTTGGTATTTACGCTCCTTCTGTCTATAGAAAAACATACTCCTTCCTATGCCACTACAAAAATTTTATTTTGAGACTCGATTCTCTCTTAATAGGCGATGGAAATTAGGGCCCGGCTAACCAACCCTCAATCATAGTTATTGGTGAATTTGAAGAAAAAGTTGCCGGCGATATTCAAATGAACACTCGCATTCTTCTCGATGATTCTGTCCTCAAAGTCAAGGTATAGACAATCTATTCTAGCATTACAACCGGACTCCGGAGTTATACCAGTTCCCGTGATCTGCTTCTTGAAAGACTACAGTAACGTCTTTTTTCTGCACCTTTAATATCTTTACAATATCCTCTGTAATTGCCTCTGCTAGTCTGTCCTTTTCAGCTTGGGTTCTTCCGCTGTACATGGCAACTGTAACTATGGGCATTTGTAGACCGGTAGCTTGTGTGGAGATAAAATGTTTATCCTATCCTACGTATGTTCTGGCTTATTCCAAGTTTTCTCTAAAATAAGAAAATAACTATGAAATGCAAGACAAGTGTCGGCGGTGGTGATGGTTGAGGAGGACTTGCGTGGCTCATGATAATCTTGGTTTCCGGCCCATTGTCTCTCCTCTTGATGCGCTCGTGTAGAAAGAATTATTTGGCAAGATACAAAAGTAGAAATAGTTTCTTATAAATTGCTCTTTGAGTAAATCTACATATGGCGAATAGATAACATGGTTGATGACACTCAAGAGGAAAAACATTTTCGCGAAAGGTATGCGGGCGAGTTGAAAAAGAAAAAACAAGATGACCGCGATAGCGAGTTAGAAATCGAGAGAAATGAGGTCAAACAGCAGGGTATGAAAACACCTGGAAGGAGGGGTGAACAGATAAAACATGAGGAAATAGATAAGGAAATCATTAGACGTCACACCTTGAGGCGAGAACAGAAAAAGACCGATGATGACAACAACAGCAAGACAAAGGTCTGATTTCTCTGCATATGCGTTATATCACTATTGCAGCTTGTCTTCTGCTACTCCAAATGTGAAATGAGCCTCTGCGCTATTCAGGGCATAACCGTAACTACGTTATAGTCTATGCTAATGCTCTCTTTTGGCAAACACATTAGCATTTATCCTTCCTCCCTAAACCGCCGCTAGAATGTTTCTTTTCAAATGCAATTACTCCATATGTGTGTGCGCGCCATACGTCAGTACCTTGGTCAATGAGAACCAAAAAACCGCTTTATGCGATAGATTAGTCGAAAGGACCACAAATAGGAGCTGTCTGGGTGCAATGCATTTAGTCAAATCTGTATATTAGGAATCATGTTAAGACCTTATCTAATAAAACCCACCGAATCAAAACGTTTGCCTAGATACTGCACATTGTGTGAGAATGTGGCTACCATGGACGCTTTGTTTCAGATGCGCAATTACCTAATTCTTCGGAGATATTGCACGGGCTGCATAAATAAGGCAGAGTATGAGGATACACTTAAGGACCGTGAACCTGAACTCACAACCAAGCAGGAAGAAGTCGCATTGGTAGTGTCGCCATAAAAAATGACGTTCCTATCTGAAGAGAGAAGAATCCGGGAGATCTATGTTTTGCTTGCACAATGGGGAGTGAACGTTGAGGCCATTCGAGAAATCGGCCTTACGGCTCGCCAGCTCGAAGACTTTTTCCAAGCGATTTATGCGTTAATGGCAAAACAACCGGGTTGGCTCGATGAGAGCAACTGAAAGACAGGAGATTCGAAAAATTAGGAACCCTTTGTCAAGTTTAATTTGTGATAATAATTTATTCTTGATGGCGTCCTGCCATTGTGGGAAACCTTCTACTGATCATCTTTTTGACTACAAATGGAATGACGTTGCGCACGGCCTCTTTCATGGCAAAACCAACATTGCATGAGAATGTATTGCACATCGAATCACATTCAAACAGCATTTCCCTTGCCTCCTCAGGAGTAACAGCAGGGTGCTTCCATACCAGATGACCGTCATCCCAGTGGTTCCAGTTCCAGTCGATAATCCGCTCTTCATATTTCTGGAAGAGCGGCGTAGGCGCAAAGGGAGTAAAAATGACGGGCAATACTGCAGGAATCTCTAATCCTGCCAGCTTCTCGATGTCGGAACGCATGGATTGTTTGGTATCCAGTTCGTGGCAGAACATGTAGGTGCCAAGCACAAAGCAGCTGTTGTCCTTCATTTCTTTTATAACCCTCATATTCGTGCTCGTAAGCCTGCCTCTTCGATAATCTGTCAATGTCTTGTCGCGCAATGATTCCATGCCCATCAAGCATCCCAAGAACCCTTTATCGCGCAGCTTCGAGACGTTGCCATCAAGTTCTTCAGAGCTGGTAAGACAGAACCACATCAGTCCCCGTTCGTTTAACATTTCTATTACCTTCCAGGAATGCAGTGGGTTTTGAAGAAATGTTTCGTCATAGATTACTACTGCATGCACTTTTTCCTTTGCGTAAATATCGAGTACTCGTTTTATTTCATCCAGCTCCATGGTCAAAAGTTCCGGTATGACGGCAGGCGTTGGACAGTACTCGCATTTGTACTTGCAACCGCGGATAGAATAGAGGTATCCGACTTTGGCTTTGAACTTGAAGAAATGGGCTTCACCCAGAAGAACAGGATGACGTTGCGTCTTGCCTTTCAGCCTGTTTCCAATTACTGAAAGGAGGCGCTGCTCTCCATAGCCGCTAAACGACCTGTCAAAGTAGCTCCTGACACCCGGCGTATCTATGCCCCAGCCGCCTCCCCAAACTTCTTTGGCCCCGTGGTTACGTGCAATCTGCGACATGATTCTGGCCTGCTCTACTTGGGAAGTAAGAAAACTGATGCCTACGACATCAAAGCCATTCTCTTCCAATACTTTCTCAAATTCGTGGATTGTAGGATACTCTAGTACTTCTATCCCATCAAAATTCTCTGCAATGAATCTAATGCCCATTGCAGGAGTGTAGGCGTTGAGCCACTTGTGCTTCCCCTGTTTGTCAATCTTGCTGATAAAGTTTGGAGTCTCTGAATCTGAGCTAGGGGCCACAAGCAAAATCTTCCATTCTGGGGGGATAAAGTTTGTAGCAGTAGAAGAAGATGAAGATGAGGAAGGCTTGGCTTTTCTTGAGGTACGAGGATCCAGAAGTTGCATCTGGATAAATAAAGGCGTCACAATGATTTAAGGATGGCAGGACGCGCTATCTCGAGATGGCAAGGGGATCCTGCGGATTATTCTTCGTAATATTGGTGGGCGTGGAAGAGGGAGGAGAGAGGGTGAGAGGGCGGTGCCACAGCTAAGGATCTTTATCTTTCTGACGTACGCTGATAAAGAGATAGAGATAGAGACCGACCATAAACCAGAAGCGTAAATGAGAGCATCAAAAGCACCTTAATTCACGCGAGTACAATCTCTGCCATCCAAGTAAGTTAGCATCTAGTTTTTCTACCATTCCTCTACCTGCAGGTTGGGCACTCTTTCAAAGTGCTTTCTGTTCCTCGTGACAACAACCTGCTTGTTGGCAAGGGCGATGCTTGCTATCAGAAGGTCCGATTCGCCAATCGCGTTTGACCTGATGTGGTGGAAAGCCCCTCCTGCCGCTTTTGCAGAGTCCCTGTCAAGCGCAAGCATGAAAAAGGCGTCAAGGAGCGCGTCTACTCTGGCAAGCTCTGTCTTTGGGTCCTTGGCCCTGAAGGCGCCCTTGTACAGCTCGAACGCGTTGATCACGGTGGTATGTAGTGGTTCACGCAAAGATTCGAGCTCTTGCAGCTTTTCTTTTGCCGCAGCGTCTTTTCTCAGATAGGCTACCATAAAGTCGGTATCTAGGCAGACCATCTTCCTATCAGAGTTCCACGTCGCGGGTCTTGAAGCTCTTGCGTGATTCCTTGCTTGCTTGTTCAATGCTCTCGGCCAGCTCTGGCGAATACAACTCATCCATCATTTCAAGTAGCCTGCGCGCGCTGCCCCTGCTTCCCGTGAGCCGTAGAATGACATCCGTGAATGATTCGCCCTCCTTCTTTGACGCCTTGAGAGCGCGGTATGCTTCTTCTGTTATTGATAGTGTCCTCGTCGGCATGGCAGCATAATATAATACACATATGTGTATTTAAAATTTACCTGGCGGACTATTTGGTGTGTGTATGTAGGGGTGCGTGTGTGAGTATGCGAAATGCGGGTCATCAAGATACGAAATGCGGGACACACAATCCCCGCAGTGCGGGTCTTTGAGCACCGACCGCGGACTCTAATCTGCATGAAGGACACACTTTTGCTACAATTGTATTTACTGGATAAACGCTGATGGGGGAAAATGTATGCTTGTAGAAGATAAAGGACCCGATGTATTGGGAAAAGTGTCTGATGTCATAGCACCGCCAAATTCTGCTGCTACCCTCAATGCTTTCTCGGATTGCTTCGAACCATCATAAGGTACAAGCACTTTCTTGAAGGCCAACGGAAATCGTCGTACTGATAGATGTGCCCTTGTAATTATAATCACTTTCGCAGCGATAACGACCGGCCTTTCCAAGGGGTGCCCTGATTCTCAGACATGAGAGATGACGATTAGCATATGCTGCCAATCAACAGTTCAAATGGGATCATCATAAATACGATGAGCAGGATATCTCCCTGTAAATGGTCGAGCTTCGATGTCCTGACTGCAAGAGGGTGTGGCAGTATGATGGGCATGCCAAGTTCTATACCCACTGCCCGCAATGCGAGAAAGTAGTATGGATTGCTCGTCCGAGGAATTATGGCGAAAATAATCCGCGTGTAAGGCGCAGCAAAAAATGAGGCAGTTTCGGGCAATTTTACTTTTAAGATTTCCTCAATAAGTTAATCTCGATTACTGAGGGTGAAATGATCGCCAATCAGTACTGTGTATTTTTCTTTTTCGCGTACTTCATTTAGCCAAATATTGGTACCATCGATCAAATCAAGTCAAACGATAGAAGTAGAAATATGTTCTGAACGAATTTACCGCAAGTTCGCAAAGGTATAGTGGGAATTTGCTGGTCTAATCCAAAATTATGTCGGAATAGGGACAAAACTACTCCCTCCGCCATTATATCATCTATTGCCCGACTGCGGATGCTGTAGATCTGCAAGCATAAATTCTGAAAATCTCTGATAGACCGGTCTATAATCGGCTGGCAGGTTTAGATCCATGAAGTTTGAGAGCAAAGCAGGGCTCTTAAGTATCGCTCTAAAAATATCCTTGTCCGTTAGTATGCCTACCATTTTTCCATTGTGTACTACCGGTAGTCTACGTATGTTCTTGTCCTGCATGGTATGAAGCGCGTCCTTCAGCGACATCATCGAATCCGCGGTAATCACCGGCTTTTTCATAACACTAGATAAATGCTCTTCAAAAGAAATTTGAGAAGAACTGACGAGCTTGACAATATCTCGTTCTGTTATGATGCCAGAGGGAGTACCACCACCTTCTTCACCGATAATAACTGTACCAATGTTATTTCTATCCATTATTTCTGCAGCAGTCTTTATCGACTGATTTTCGCTGGCAGTTTTTACATTCTTTGTCATGATGCTCGAAACAGGGATAGCATCTATCGTCATGTGATCTATTCTTCCTGAAAGTATTTACGCTTTAGGATCGTGGGAGGCAAGTATGATGAAGGTATTCAAGAAGCAATCAACGAGGGGATTCGCGCAGCCCACACGACTATTATGAAGTACATCTGTGCAAATCGCATAGTATCGTTCTCGGGTAATTTTTATCGGTTACGTCGGTATTCCGGATTATTCTAGCAGCTACTCTACAAATACCCATTCAGATCGGCCTGATACTGAGAAGCGATGCCCGCGATGCATCAAAACGAGTAAATGAAATATGTCTAGAGGTGACTCAGCTTGAACTTGATAATTTAAGAAAAGGTTCTTGTGCATTATACTAAACGGCGCGACAGGATGCTTTAAAGCAATCAAGAGTGTATCAAATGTTAATGCCAATTGATCCGGAGTTTCCCAAAAACCATCAAGTGATAGGCAAGCACAAGCATGCGGATGGACAGCATTTTCACTTTGTATGGGGCCCCGGAAGAGCAGCAGAAGCCTCCGAAAACGAAGAAGTAAAGAAGTCATACGAGGCAAGGGGAGAGCAAATCCTGCCGCTAGGTGTTCATGGAACCGCGGTGGCGGTAGACTGGGACTCGTGCATAGCCGACGGCGCCTGCATAGAGGCGTGCCCCGTACAGGTGTACCAGTGGTACAGGACAGAGCAGGACGTGCCTGCGACAGAAATGCAAAATGCAACCAGTGAAGGAATTGGTGAAAATAGTCTGAGAGATGGAAGAAAGGATTATGCCGATAAATCCGATCCCATAAGGGAACATGACTGCATATGGTGCATGGCTTGCGTTTCCGTGTGTCCACCGCAGGCTATCAAGGTAGAGGAATCAAGCCTGAAACTTCATGATCAGGCCGCAAGCTCCTTCAAGGGTTAAGCAACAATTATTTCACGATATGCAACAGTATCTACACACACACATTCACAAACGCGTTTAGAAGAGACAAACGAACAGCACGGGTTCAGAGTACATTACGCAGTACTACTAAATGTATATCGATCATTAATAGGCATGGGAAACGATCTATTAACTGATGACAATGATGAAACTTTATCCAACCCGTAATCAAGATGGCGCAAATATAGTTTTCCTATTCTGTCGTTTCTGCTTCTGGTGCGCCTCCCTTCTAGGTGCCTCTAGCAGGATCGTAGAATGTCCTAGATGCCTCAATGACGATATTGCATCGATGCCAGTATCTGTGGCCTAGCTAGGGAATATTCTGCTGTCCGGCCAGCGGCATTGAGGAATAAAATGACTCCCTCCAATTTATTCAACTCAAGAGGCCCGTGAAAATAGAATGTGTAAGAAGAAGTCATAACATCCCTAAGGAGAATTGAGTCAACTCTTGGAGACTCTGGTTGTCTTATCCAGAAAGCCCATTAGGATATCATACATCTCCTTTGGTTTTTCTATTATCACCCAATGATCGCTGCCTTCTATCACTTTTAGCTCCATCTCCTGCACCAATTCTTTAGTCTCTTTTGATAACCTCATAAAGGCAGAATCGTCGCTCCCCACTATCGCGAGCATCTTACAGCCTGACATTCGTAATTTTCCCGCAGCATCTTCAGGTATGGAATAAAGAGCCACAGTTGACGCTACAAATCCATCTACAGAGGTCTTTGTAAATACATTCTTGAAAAAGTTAGAGTATCGCTTCTCTTTAGCAAGGTCCTTGGATTCATCAGAGCTCTTAAGTTTGTGTTCTGCCAATGCTTCAATGCCCCGGGTAATTGCAATGGCTCGTGTTTCGAAGTGCTTCTCCAAGTCGGAATCCTGAAATTTCTTGGGTGACGAATTGATCAAAACAAGACCATCTACTTTTTCTGGATTCTGTCCTGCGTATATGGAACCAATTATCCCGCCAATCGAATGCCCTATAATGGTACATTTGTGAATATTCAAGTGAGCCAAGAGGTCTTTCAGATCGTCTACTAGGTCTTGCATGGCATATGCATTGCACTTGCCCATGTTCGTCCTATGATGTCCCCTAATCTCATAAGCGATTATCCTAAATCCGTTCTTTAGAAGAAGCGAGATTTCGTGTTCCCAGATAAGGACATTGCCTCCAATGGGATGGATTAGGACAAGAGGATACGAATCGACGGGGCCGTGATCTTCGTAATACAGGTTGATTGAGTGAGGAGCTACTTGCAGATAAGGCATAGTCTTGGGGTAAGATGAATTATGTCACCTCGCGCGTATTTAACAGTTCAGATACTCCATCTACTCTGTAAATAATTTGCGTACTAGCTCGTCATAGACCTTGTACCAACAGACACATTTGAACTCTTAATACTCGCTTGACCGAAAAATGATCTAATAATATGACCAAAACAATCTTTGTTCCACATGAGGAAAACGAGTCATCGACCAAGGCCATAAAGTATGCAATAGGAATCGCCAAGGGCCTAAAGATGGACATAAAATTGGTCAGAGTCGTGCCAGAAATACTCGATTTTTCAACCATGTCTCACTGGAATGAAGTGGAGAGAAAAAGAGTCAAAAAGGCATTAGATTTGTACAGGAAAAATGTTCATGAGCAAGAAGCCGAAAAACTTCAAAAGCATTTGTCCTGGATTAACTCCAAGGGCATCAAAGGGTCTGCCATGGTAGTGGAGGGTGTCAGTGCCGCCGAAAAGATCATCGAATTGATAAGACGGGACAGGCCGTACCTCGTTGTTATCGCCAGCAAGAGGCTAAAACAAAAGGGCAGGCTTGCCAAGCTGCGGATGCTTGGAAGCGTTGCTAGAAGACTAGCAGAAGAATCTGCGAGTCCTGTTTTGATAGTAAAGTGACGCAATGACCGGCAGCGGCAATAGTCCGCAGTCGTCTCGATGCTAATTTGCAATTTTACCATAAGTAATGTTTATGACCGAAGATTGAAGAAACAATGATGGAGAAAGATAACACAAGACATGGCAGAGATAGCAGCGGCTCAAGTAATTCAGGATTTCGCAATAATAATGGTCGTTGCGTCTGTCATGGCACTTGTCTCGTACAAGTTTAAGCAACCAATGGTAATAGGGTATATCGCCGCTGGGATGATAATTGGACCTCATACACCCCCATTCAGTCTAATTCTGCATCCCGAAATCCTAAACCTACTTGCAGAAATTGGCATAGTGCTTTTACTGTTCGTTGTAGGCCTAGAATATCCAATTGCCAAGCTGCGGGCCGTCGGCAAAAAGGCACTGATCATCGCTTTTGCAGAGGCCTTTGGCACTTTTGGTATTGGGATTGCGGTAGGGCAAGCGATGGGGATGACGTTGTTTGACAGCATGTTCGTAGCTTTGGCAATCTCGGTGACAAGCACCGTGGTGCTTTCCCAAGTAATGAAAGAATTTGGAATCGCCAAGACTGATACTGCCTCACTTATCCTGGGAGTGACGGTAATTGAAGACATCATCATAGTCTCAACACTTGCCGTACTTCAGTCGGTTGCTTCGACTGGCAACCTTACCATAGTTGAGATCGGTACGTCAGTGGGCCTCGTATTGGCGTTCATTGGTGGCGCGTTGTTCATCGGCTCAAAAACGGTGCCCAAGTTTGTCGACATGGTGAGCAAGACCAATCACTTTGATGTGCTGCTTGTGGCAATACTAGGCGTGGCATTCGGTCTATCATTTATCGCACACGAGCTTGGTATATCCGTTGCAGCAGGCGCATTCTTTGCAGGAGTGCTTGTGGCCGAGTCCAAAAGCCATGCAACTGCCCATGTCTTGACAACACCACTCAAAGACATGTTTGCGGCGCTCTTCTTTGTATCGATTGGGGCGCTAATGGATGTGTCACAGCTTCCATTGTTTATCATCCCTGCAATGATATTCATCGCTGTTTCCTTTGCATCCAAGTTTGCAACTGTATACTTGTCTGCAAAATCCCAAGGACTGGACAAAAAAACAGCATTGCAAGCGGCATTTGGATCGTCCGCGTCAGGAGGGGAGCTGGCCCTTGTTACTGCAAAGGGAGGCGCGGACGTCGGCGCTACCAGCGGTTTTGTTCTTCCGATGGTTGGAGCAATGACGATTATTACTTCGTTTCTGTCTCCGTATGTTGTCAAGTTTGGATTCAAAATAAGCGAGAGATTTGCTCCATCTTAAGTGAAAAAAGATGACGAAGATGAAAAACAGATATGATGATGATGTTATGCAAAGGAAGGAAGAAAAAAAGAGATAGAAAGATGTAATATTTTTACCTCATAACTTACGGCAGTCGCGGTATTACATCCATCCATCCATCATGTCCATAAGATTGATAAGTGTTGAATTTGAAGAGGAACAGAGCTGTCTGTCGTCGAACAAACCACATCGATGACTGATGAAAAATGTCTGATCGAAAAGAAGAAGGAGAATCATCGAAAGGCAATTCAAATCATAGGGACGAAAGGAAATTCGAAGGCAAAAACACACTAGATGAAGGAGTTGTTGCTTTTGGAGAATGGTTAATGTCTGCAGAAGATCAGAGTGCTCGTTGCGGCCCACTCTCTTTGAAAAAGATCGTAAATGATGAGGAAATTCTGCTGTTTGACTCCACGCTCAGTCAAGAGGTTACCGTTAAAATGATTGGCGGAGTGCCTGTATGCAGTGCATGCCCGGACGACACAGAGTGCATGCATATTGGGTTTAGCATCTGCGTTGCGCAGATGAATAGGCGGAATGCACTCTAGGAGCATGCAGGATGCTATAGATAGATAATACATTGGTATGTTAGAAAATTCGCTATGATAAATTACGTGTGTGTATGTATGTATGTGTGTATATGAGAGAGAGTGAATATTTCTCTCGTTTTTATCCTTACCATTTCTGCATTTTCTTGTAGCGATTGGAGAGGTATATTTTTGCGCCTATTAATCGGCCAACAAGTTTCAACGCCTCGATAGAAGCAGTCCCAGGTCCGGAAAATTGGATACGCCTGAACAAGTAAAGTCCCATTATATCCCCCACCACCTGCGGTCGCTCTACCAAGTGAAAAGACAAAAAGATTCCAGCTAGATCCAATAACTATAGAAGCGTACTCGCAAAAATCTCCTAACCCTGACAGCAGTTTAGGACGATAACCATGCGCAAGCGGCTGATACTAGTGCCTCGACACCGGTTTGAAGAGTTGGATTAATCGCTGGCGCGAAACGTGGGCTGTGGTTCGTAGGTATCATCTCTCTGATTCGACCAGTCTTTTCTGCTTCCGCATATGTTTTAGAGTCTACGCCACCCACAAACCAAAAGACAGACGGCGCGCTGCACGCCTCTCCGAGCAGCCCAAAGTCCTCGCTCCCAGACATAGGATGGGACATCTCATGTAGGCGCTGGGGGAATCTTGAATGAAACGAGTCGACCACTCTCTTGGTCGCCTCAGGGTCGTTTGCTACTCGAGGATAACTGTCAATAACCGAAATTTCTGGTGGTTTGGGAGCTCCTGAAGCCTCCGCTTCCGCATCAACTATCCGTTTTATCGCATTCAGTACATGCATGCGAACGTCTTCATCCAGTGTGCGGATATTCACCTTGAGCAGCGCCTCATTAGGGATTACATTCTCCTTTGTACCGGCTTGCAGCGAACCTATCGTGACTACTGCGGACTTTGAGGCGGCGATCTCTCGTGAGACGATGGTCTGCAAGCGCATCACCGTCGAAGCTGCCATCACCACAGGGTCGATACTTGCCTCGGGCATGGATCCGTGCGCGCCACGCCCAAACAATCGTACTTGCAGGCTGTCAGCGGCTGAAAGAATGACTCCCGAACGCCAGTAGATGGCACCGGCAGGAAAAGGCATGACGTGTTGTCCGATCACTATATCAGGTTTGGGGAGCAAATTGAAGAGCCCATCGGCAATCATTGCTCGAGCGCCGGCCGCTGTCTCCTCGGCAGGCTGAAAGACAGCAATAAGGGTTCCCCGCCACACATCGAGAGCTTTTGCGAACAGCGTAGTTGCTGCAATTAGCCATGTAACATGCATATCGTGGCCGCAGGCGTGCATAACCGGAACAATCTTCCCTTCCTGATCCGTTGCGGTAGCCTTGCTCGAGTAGTGCAATCCAGTTGCCTCCTCAACAGGAAGCGCATCCATGTCGGCACGCAACATGACGGTAGGGCCTTGGCCGTTTCGAAGTACCCCTACGACGCCCGTCTTGCCGATTCCGTTAGTCACTTCAAATCCCGCGTGTCTTAATCTCTCTCCGGCCAGATTTGCAGTTCTTACTTCTTGCATGGAGAGCTCCGGGTGAGCGTGAATATCCATATACAGTGATTGAAAGTCTGAGAGAAGTGGATCAAGATTCGCAAGGACCGCTCTAGGGGATTCCCGCACCTTCATCTTCCTGCCCGAGGAATCCAAATGTCATCACAAAAATAAGTCATGCACGTGCTAAAAAGAGTTTGTACAATATTGAAGATTCCATTCGCCTCACTGGTAATGAATGAATATCATCAGATCTAATTATGGGACTTTCTATCTAGTCCTGTGCCTATCGCGTGTGTTTTTGCTTCTGACTAGGTAGGTTGTTGCAGCATGCGCGCTGTTGAAGCAGGACGTGTGAAACATCGAGGTTGCGGCAGAACAAACCTGCATTGACGCCTGCATGAAATGCGCACAGGCTTGCGAGTTCTGCGCTACTTCTGACCTCCGTGAATCCCACGTGAAAATGATGGCAAGTTGCGCTCAAATTAACCGCGAGTGTGCAGGCCTTGCATGTTCCATATCAACTGCAATTCCTTCTACGACTCCACTTATGGCAATAGTTTATTCATCGCGTGTTGTGCGGATTTCCAGTATGCTCAGGACGGGAATAGTATCTGATTTTGTCCGGCTTGCATTGTTGCTGCTGCTCGGACCTCCACTAATTAGTCTGATATTGAGATAAGAGTCTCTGCATGAAAAATAAACTCCACTGAACGCAAGGCCTAAATCAAATGGCTCTGTCAATAAGACCGAGGAGAATGACTCTCAAGAATGTGCCGATCTCTAAAGAGCGGCTTAAAAGTATAAAGAGAGTTGGAACCAAGACAACATTACTGCGACATAGCGCACGTCGGAATTGCCCGAAAGTGGATCCGTTTCGTTCTTGTGTTTGCCGCCCAGCTGTTAATTATCATGTCGGATAAAGGCAGCAGCAGTAGTAGTAGTAACAGAGCCGTAGCAAATAAGATAGAAGAGGTGCTTATACTTCAAGGCGGAGGCTCACTCGGTGCCTTTGGTTGCGGCGTGTTTAAGGCACTTGCAAAAAGCAAAGAGCATAATCAACTAGACATAGTAGCCGGCACTTCTATAGGGGGCGTAAATGCCTCGATAATTGCAGGCAGCAAAGAAGATCATCCAGAAAAAGCGCTTGAACAGTTTTGGCTTGAACTTGCCGAAGAAAACGACCTTACAAGAAGCTTGAGACCCGAGGGCTTGTCCAATAATTCCCAGATTTTTCCAAGCGGTAGCAGCAGCTGGTTGAAGCAGCAGCCTTTGATGGACCCATACTATCTTGCGTTGTCCAGCCTGTTGGCAATTATAACAGATGATCCACGGCCAAAGTCTCTGCTGTCTTTTAGCCGCTCGGCAGTGTTTGGGAATGACAAGATGTTCAAGCCCAGGTGGGCGCCGGACTATGCCCTCAGTGATCCTCTTTTTTTCACACCAAAAAAGTGGACGTATCTGTACGACCTTTTGCCGCTAGAAAAGACGCTTGCTGGCTATATCGATTACAACAAGCTAAGACCAAAAGGAAATCCAAACTCTCGCCTGATAATAACTGCAACAAACGTATTGACTGCCGAATCTATCACGTTTGACAGCTCAAAACAGGAAATTACTTCCAAGCACATACTGGCCACGTCTGCTTACCCGCTGTATTATTTTCCGTGGATAGAAGTGGAGAAAGGGCTCTATTGTTGGGATGGAGGGCTTTTGAGCAACACTCCCTTAAGAGAGGTCATAGACGCATCTCCAATTCTGGATAAAGAGATCTTTCTGGTTGAAAACTATCCAAAGAATATTGCCAGTCTTCCAGAGAATCTTCCAGAGACGTTTCACAGGGCCCGGGACATCATTTTCAGTGACAAGACTCTGCACAACGTAAAGATGTCAAGAGTGATAACACAGTATCTTCGATTCATCGACGAGCTATATCAAATCGTTCAAGATAATGTAAAGCGGTCAAAGCTGGACAAGGCAACAGTTGCAAAGATAAAGGGCAAGTACAAGAGATTTAAACAAGAGCGCGGTGCAGAAATCAAGCGCGTATATTACATATCTAGAAAAGAAAAATACCCACACGTTTTCGAAAATGCAGATTTTACGATGGAAACTATTCGTACATCTATCAAGGAGGGCGAACTAGCGGCAAAAGATGCGTTGTTGCAGAAAATATAAAGAGTAAGAGTGACGTCAATTGTTAATTAATTGCAGTATCACAAAAAAATATCCAAAGACATTCTTTCATCATGTACTCTTACTACATATCATCTGTGCAACTAATTATCGACCTGCAACTATCCATCTTGCTTTAACGGCTTATCAAGATTCTCACAAAGCTCTTTTTCCATCTTGTCCTCGAGAAAATAACTCTCATTCCTTAATTTGTATGCCTCCAGTACCATGTCAGCAATTTTTTCACGTATATTTTTGGGCAGCCAAGGAATGGTCATTGTTGCCACTTTTGTGCCATCTAAGCTTGGAATCATCGTGCCATGTGTTAGTCCCAATAGGAGTCTCCTGCCGAATTCTGTATCAAGAAGGGCGTACAAGTAGGCGAGTTCTTTAATATCCTTGTGAGAGATTCTGATTAGATGGTTCCCAACATATACACCATCTAAATAAGGTGTCACTAATAAGGGTCGAGCAATTAATCCATAGCGCTGACCATCTCCTTGAATAAGCATCGTATCGCTTTCTATCTTCAAATTTCTACCTTCGTTCGGTCCAGATTTTATTAACGCCTTTTTTTCTGCCTTTGGGTGTGACTTATAGAGATCAACTCCAGTAAAAAATGGGGCTCCGTTCTTTGCCAGATTGACCTTATAGATTTGGGGTCGCCAAATTTTGAAGCCCTCCTCTACTAAAGTAGATTTAGTTCCACGATATTGCGCAAGTAATTTCTTGGCCTCCCCGACGTAACCAACATAATAGAAAGCATCAAGCTGATCTATCAACTCTACGCTGGGTACATGATCGATACAATATGAGCTAAGACAATAACTAAACGCAGAATCCTCAATTCCGAGTTCCTTATTCGCAATATCTCGTGCGCCTTTTAACAAAGAATTCGCTTTGACGCGTTTTGAATTAATTTGTTCTACCAAATTGTCAAATCTGTTCACTAGATAACTTGGAATATCGGGAATAACTATGTTAAGAACGTCATCCTCGTAGATACTATCTAATACAGAACCCGAGATCTTACTTTTCAACTGTTGTTGTCCATATACACTTGCAAGATATGCGTAAAGGAATCCTCTGTATCTAATATCCTTCGGTACCACCCGGATTGCATGTTCGGAAACAGCAATTCCGTCCATATCCTTTGTTACTATTGCTATATTTCCCACAGTTCCTGATCTCGACACTAAGATCCAACCGGACTTTACAGTATATTCCTCAATATTTGGCGTTGCATTGGGAATGAACTTAAGATCGACAGGCTCATGTTGCATCATGTCAGATGTTGAAAGAAATGGAGTGGAGGAGGAGGATCTCTCGACGTAGGTCCTTTTGAAAAGAATTGGGAAAAAGGCATCGGCAAAGAAAGCAAGGTTCTTGAGTCGTAAACGACACTTGTCTAGCTGGTCGAGCACCGTCAGGTATTCCATGTTGTATGATGACGCTGAGAGCCTCAAAGATTCCTCATATAGGAATTTACTTTCTAAACTTCTTATGATCATGCAGACTTCTCCTTACTAAAGTGCAGTTATAGTCCCGCCGCCATGTTGTGTAACTCTGGGCCTTACATTAATCTTCATCGCTTTATGCTTTAAGAGCTCCAAAGTAGATTCCTTAGCCCATAAATATGCCTCTCCCTTTTGCAAAGTATTCAATTCGGAAGGCTTCAGTGATTCTAAAGCGGTTACACCGCGCTTAATGTGCTTTAGCCAATCCGGCGAAGTCATATTATGCAAGATTACTACTGACGAGAGTTCGATGATCTCTTTTGGAACGGACGGGGGATCTTGTGACGCTATCAGAACTGAGGTGGCTTGATGCCGCATCTCTCTTACCACTGTGGCAATTTGTTGCGCGAATTCTGATTGCAAGTATTTATGGGCCTCATCTAGAACGACTAATTTATTGACATTCTTTCCATCTATTTTGACATTGTTAAATCTACTTAGTAGGACAATCAATATACGCATGGCTTCATCTTTGTCAAGCATTTCATTTCTTAGATCCACTATGACTAAAGTCCCAGGCTTCACGAATTTCTGTAGACTGAATCCTTCGCGTAGAAATTCACCTGCAAATCTCAATCTAGTCCTTGCTAATCTCTTTTGACCTTCATTGAGCTCTTCAGACGCTTCTATTGACGATTCAATTCTGTTCAAAGTGATTCCCCCTAATTCACTTTTGAGATTTTTCAATATCAGTTGAATCGTTTTTATGTACATCCGATCCGATCCCGGCACACCCATCAGAAGCAACCAGTCGTTATAACTAAGCTCGGTTGGATCGAAAAGTATTGGATCGACTATTCTGTTAGGATATTCTTGCCTCCTTTTATCCAACTTGCTCTCGGGGACTACTACCACGATATTCTCTATACGTGTCGGCTGCGCTTCATAATCGTCTCTTAGTTTTTGAATTTCCTTATCATTATCATTTGCCACTGACAAGTTAATGTACTCTGGAACATAGGTTTCGTTCTCACTGTAGTGAAATACAATTGTTGCAAGCGGTTTTTGCAATAGATTTATGTTTTGTATAGGTATCAATGCCATTTCAACTATGGCTCCCATAGAATAGCTCTTGCCACTTCCTTGAACTCCAAATAGGCTTATTGTATTGACTCCATTGAGATCAATGGCCACCTTTTTGTCGAGTAGTTTTCCAATTAGGCCATATTGTGGAGTGTTGAATGAGGCACCGATCATTATGTCATGCCTAGGTTCCTGCTTAGCAATTGTGGTCTTGGAATCGATGATCTCGACATCTCTTTCCGGTTCAGGTGCCTGTGATGGGCCCTGTTTCTTCACTTCTTGTTCTTTCAGTACTGGAGGATACATTATTTCACTTTCCTTTTTTATCTCCGTGTGATCATCTACGTCCGCGTTTTCTTTGCAAGAATGTTCATAATCAATACCGAGATCTCTATTATGAATAGAGCTGTGGCCGACGTTTTCTGCATGATGTCTCAACATTATTTCCGTAGCGCGTGAATCAAGATAGTAAAACGTAATATCTTCGTCGCTATCACTAGATACAGGTTTCGAGTTATTTGTCCCACCAAAGATTAGCACATGCTTAGAAAAGTGAACTGCATATGGACCATCTAACATCTGAGCCGCTTTAAGAATATTTTCGTATTCACTGGGCGAAATTATCCTGTGTCTTAACGCTCGTTCGGCATAAAATGTGATAAGCGTTGTGAGTTCTTTTGTCTGGAGCTTCCTGTCTATCCTATCCGGATTTCTAATTTCGTACAGTCCTCGTAGTGCCAGTTCAGTGTTGCGTATCTGCTCTTTGGCCTTCTGTCTTACATCAACTAGTACTTCCATGGAAGGATCTTCTCGAAACTTTATCTCGATTAGGTCGAAACATAGCTTAGAATTTTGAATATCAAAACCAATAAGCAGGAGGTCAGTTCGGCTTAGAGAAATTTCATCTTCGAGTCTATCAACAACTGCAGATTGACCAGTTTTCAATAGGTCGATATGCGAATCAAGAGGTATCAAGATTTGATTATCTAGAAACCCTGTCTGTTGCATAAAAAGCCGTGCGAGGGCCATACTAATGGCTTCAGTCGCTTTTGTCGGGCTGCTGAGCAATTTAAGAACTAGCCTTCCGGATATTGATTGTAAGATTCTGATGATTTGTTCTTCAATTAAGTTGGTTGCAGCAATTCCAAATTTAATGAGAGATGGCTTTATGATATTGGATAGTTCGGTAATATTTTGGGTTGAAACTATTAGCCTATGGCCTATATCGGCAATGAAGTCAGGGGTATAGTCGATCAGATAGACTTGACAATAAGGGTCGAAGGGATTGTCATAATACTCTATTCCAAAGTTCTTGTCGATTGTAACTACCCAATCTGAAGTAGTGTGGACTCGTTGAATGATCTTCTTTTGTTCCTCATCTAGCTCAAGCTGGATTGTTGGATGTTGGTCGACTGCTTCGTCCTTTTTTGAAATCGAGCATATAATGCCATTGAATAGGGAATACAATTCATAGATTAATGAAGATGTCTTGCATTCTTCCAAGATATCTTTTGTCATATTAGGTCTAATCTGACGAGACCATGTGACTGTCCCGTACATGGTATTGAAGTCTGTAACATATTCATTGATCAACCCATGCAGGAAGGAGGATTGCTTATTCTTTATTGGAGGCCTACTGTTAAGCGTTACCTTGAAGAAATCAAGAAGAAACGTAAGATGAGCATCTAGATCTGAGTTCCCTTTTTCAAGTTCTTGAAGACTATGCTTTGAATAGGTTAAACGCGGAAATAACGGGTTTTTGCTGGCTATGAGCAGCTCATCTAGCTGAAGACTATTAGCAATTTCTCCTTCGGTGGTCATCAAATCATCAAATGCGCTTCCCATCTTGTCTCTTTGTTCAGGGGAAAAGAACTTAAAATCATAATTTATATCAGTTCTTGCTTGAGAAAGCCGCGATAGCGTATCTAGCATTATTTTTCCACTGCCTGGGTGTATCACATTTATCTTTAGAGTTTTAACGTATGGGTGTTGTCGAAGATAGCGCTCTATTTTGAGGGAAATATCGTCAGGTCCAATTACAGTGAAGTATTCCTGCTCCTCCTTAAGATCGAAAAGCTTCTTTATGTCGCTAATCAGGCTACGCATATCCTCAGTGCCTACAGGCACAAACAAGCTCCAAAAGAAACTAATGTTGTCAACATTAGCAAACATTCTTGAATTCTCATCCAAAACGGTTAGGGGAAAATCGATATTGGTTAGTTTACTGATTACATCCCTTATGAGCGATGATTGAATGTTTTCTTTAGGTTGGTTCTTCATTAGGTTTATGCAAGACTTAATGAATAGTTGATACTGCAGAAGCCATAGTAGCTTAAGTGGATGCGTTGGAGCCATTAATTTTGCGATAATCTTTCTCGACATTGACGTACTGGTTTCTGCTCTAAATAGATCAATAGTATCGATACTGGCAATTTGTTTATTGAGTTCAATTAAGTTATTTAATTCGCCAGTGCCTGCGCTTTTAATGGCAGAAGCGATTGACGACAATAACCCCTTATAAGATACCGCATAATCGATTATCTCTTCCTGCAGACTCGTGAGATCCACTAGTTCTATAATCGCAATAGTGTTCTCTCCTTGCTTTTTATTTGCGATTGCGCTGAAGAGTCTCGTGCGATTTTCAAGGAATTTTTCGTATTCTTGTGATTGCCGGCCAATTCCCTCGGGTGAAATTAGACTATGCTTACCAGAATCAATTCGATGTACTCCAGTGATTTCTATAGAATACATCCCAAGTGATTCTGGATCACTCAAGATTTCTAATTCTAACTCTTTGAGCGACGGTATTATTTTCAGTCCAAAGGTGTTATCATTATCGTATTTGATTTTCAATACGGCAAGATTTTGCTTCCTTGTATCTGCCTGCCAAACTAAAACGGGAGATGCTGACAAGTCCTTTTCTCGTCTCTTATAGTCAATGAAAGCTCTAACTTCGGCTTCACTAAGAGTGTATACGAATTGTAGTTTTTGTTCAAGCCCTTCCTTCCCTGATGGAGAATCGGTTTCATCTTGTCCTTTTTCAACAAGGAATGGTTCACTTATATCATACCCAATTACAGAACCGTGAATATTCAAAGCAGAAAGTAGAATTGTATATATCCCCTCTTCTGCTGCTTCCAATCCCGCGCCAAACATTCTCGAAAAGTCGATAGTTAGAGACCTTTTTGATGATGAACATTTCCTCGAAGCCAAAACCGTATCGTTGTATAGAATATCTATTGAAAATTTGCTAAGGAGTTCCGAATCAGGGGGCGATACTTTCCATTTCAGCTTCAATCTCTTCTGTTGTCCCAAATTCATTATTGGAGGAGAATTGATATCTGGTCGGAGTAAATCATCCAATGGATAAAGAGCGATGTCCAATCCTGTTCCAGGAAGTGTTTCCGCTCTAAATTCCCATTTATCAAAAGTCAGCTTCTTTCTAATGTCTGGATCGTCAAGAATGGCCTTTAGCCAAGAATCCTTATCATGAATCTTTAACCGTTCTTTCAAGAACAAGTATAGGTCTTTGCTTACTTGTCCATGAATCAATCCTACTCGATCATCCATCTCCAGATCCTTTATCTTCCGTACTAAACTTGAACCTTGTTCTGACAAGATTTCTACTGCTCTTGCATTCTTGTTAATCTTTACAGATGTTGCGACTGTCTGACTAGCTAGCTTCAGATCCGGAAACAGTCCCAAATAAAAAAGGAATGCACCAATCGCTTCCTCATCAAAACCATTTTGTATTAATGCGATCAAGTATCGCAGTACCCTTTCTGATCCAGCTGTACTCTTTACCGTAGGATGATCAATGATCTCTAACAGCTTTCCTTTGTATTCGGGCTTGATTTCATCAACCAAATTCTCAATTGCCTTATGATAGATGTCTTTTATTGAAAATATCTCAAACGTGCTTTGACCAAAGGAATCTTCTGCAGCAGTTCTAAGATCTGGAGGAATAAATGCTACTAGAATACCCAAATTTGGATCATTTCTTTTTTCAATTAGCTTGGTGGGAGTTATCTCGTATTCCTCATTTGCTTGCCTTGCTAATACATAGGACTCCAACTGAAGTTTACTTGAGTTTTGTAAAGTACGTAGATTCTTACACAAGTCAATCATTAGGCTAGTCGGAAAATCTATGACTTGGATACAGTGTCCTGCACTTTTTCTAGATAGCTCCATTTCTAACTCTCTACTAGCTATTTTTGATAATTCCTGCTCGACCAAGTTTTGAGTTACCTCAACATAGCTGCTATGTTGCTTCATGGGTCTAAACCTCGATTCTAAATCGTGGATGAATAATTTGTGTCCTATAAGAGTCCGACAAGGCGGTAAAGAAGCCAAGCTCTCGAAGTCTACTCTTTAAAGTTTCAACATTGATTCTGAAAGCCTCGAGATCCTGCATTGATGGAGATTTGTTCTGGGGCAATGAATTTACATAAATGCCATATCGATTCTTCAGAAAGTCTACAAAGTCATCTATTAAGATTGGAGCAGTATAGAATTTGTTTGTATTAGGATCTATCCGAATTACTGCTAATTGTACAAGGATTTCTAATAGGTTGCTACCTATGTAGAAACGTCTCTTATTTGCTATTCCTCTTCCCTGACGTATGAGTCCCGACTCGGAATTTTTTAACAGCAATGTATCGATCATTTCTATGTGTTTGGCCCTGAGCCTTGCCAGCCTCACACTAAGTAGAATTTCGATGTATGTTTCAAAGTTATTTAACCCTAGGCCCTGTATCCTGGTTATGGTATCGTCCAATTCTTCTTCTCTATCGAGTTCAACGAGATCTTGAATTAGCGAAAGAAAAAATGCATCAAGTTCTGTTCTATCCATATCCCTTAGACTATACAGACCTAGAAGTTCATTTGGTTTCGTTGTGATCTTGCTTCGTCGAAGAAGATAATCTGCGAATTCATCCAATTTTTTTAAGATCAAGTAATTCTTCAGGTAACCGTTGATTTCCTCGAAGGTTTCAACTACACTCATTTTCGCTAAATCTGCCATATGTGTCCGGTAATCCTCCCCTAGATCGGCAATAATTGCAATATTGTTATACCTCGTGCATTCAAATAACTTGCCTTTTGATGCCTCAATTTGGCATTCTGATCGACACATGTAGGAGTTCTTAAGCATGTCCTCAAGCTCGTAGAAGCTTCTAATGGTGTGAAGACCAAGATGAAGACTCATTACTATCTTAATGTACTCTATTAACACCCTGCGGGGAACGCTTTGTTGATAGGCTAGTAATCGAATGATATCATCTGCCAAAATTCTGGCTTGGCCAATACAGAAAGGAGGATAATAATCCCGCTGTAATTTCGTATTAGGATAATCCTTGGTCGTTTCAGATAGTACTCTCAATACAATATCTGTTTCAAGGTCTTTAGTCGTATTGGAATTCATCATATCACTAGATTCGTCGACTCCTACGTAAAGAAATCTACGAAGCCACTCGATAATGTCCGGCGAAGCGGAATTCAACATTGTGTATAGTTGCCTTGCCGCCTCCAAACCACCGTAGGCTTTTGCTTTCTTAGGATCGCTAAGCTTGTAGGAGTTAATGTGTAGTGGCACCATTGAAACGAGACTTGTTTTCGAAGGGTCATCTCTGAAAACGACATCTAGAAAATCACTTGATATCCACTTTTCAACTACTTCTTTGTAAGATTTGAAATTTTCAAATAATTTTGGATTCTCAAGAATCGAAGAAATAATATCGTTAATCGTAATCTTTTTCCTTTGGGTATCAATGGGCAGAAGTCCCCTAAATTTGGTGAGCATTATGAAGTTTGTAAATATTCTATCTATGTAGAGAGATTGAGCGTTAAGATATGTCACCTGAGGAAAAGCAAATTCTGTGTGTTTCTTTGTAAGCCTCATACTAGTCTGTCACACCATCTTATCCATTACCAATCTATCGTCCACTCTCTTAACCTCATAGAAATCTCGATCGTTATCAGTAATTATTAGACGGTTAGATGAAATGCTGCCAAGCTGCTTCTTAAACATCAAAAGATCTAAAAACGATCCCTTCATCTCGTTTGGAGTAGGAGAATATCCACTAGCAATTTTATAGAGCATCTCGAAGAGATCGAGATTTATCCTCAATGCGAACTTAGATTTTTTCTCCATAAAGATTATCGCGTTTGGCACAAACTCAACGAATGGATGAAAAGACTTGTGATCTTTGATACAAGTAAAATCATACGCTTCATGAACATAGAAACTCTTGACTTCAGATTTAGCCCGCTTGTTAATCTTGATGCAAACGTATTTTTTCGCTAGTTCTTGGTTGTAGATACCTTCACTTGTAGAAATTGCGAATATTATATCTCTGCGAATCGAGTCAAGGTCCTTTCTTCCAAGCATTATTGAGACAAATTCATCTAGTTTCTTGTATGGCAGCATGTCAGTAGCACTTGTGGTCTCGTAACTAGAATTAGTCTCAAAAAAGATTTTTCTTCGTATACTCCTATGGCAAATATTCTGTGCATCCCTTTCTTTATCTTGTTGAAAAGGATCATATGACTTCATATTTCGTAACTTTGTCAGTTTTTCAATATCATATGCCTTCTTCAAGGGCAGCACTAGTTCGGGCATGAAATTAATCACACCATCCAATTTTGGATTAGATACTCGAGACACATCAATTTCTGACAGAAGAGCTAATAGCCTGTCATTAAGCTGAGGATCGTCATTGAATTGCGAGCCGAACGCAGCATTGTAATAAAATCTAGATAGGATCTCTTCTTCATTTGTTTGTAGCTCGTGAATCTCTTGACAATTTGAAATATTAAACAGGATAAATGATATCGCAGATCTAAGGTCTCTAACTGTTATGTGAAGGTGTCCACGCATGTGAGTAGTGAGAAAGAGCCTCTTCAACGAGGACCTAATGTACTTTCCCTTCTCTGAGTCACGCAAGGTATCAATATTGTATTTGATATAACATCTCTGCTTGATATCACAAGATTCGCATGGTGTCCACATAACTTCATCAATAAATGCATCGAGTAGTTTATCAAGAATAGAATCATTGAACCGTGAGTTGTCAAGATCATTTACTATGGCTCGTGCGTTCAAGTTAATAATACAAACATCGCGATTTACAGGATATATTTCAAAGACGAAATAATCCTGTATCAGCTTGAAAAGCCAATCGAATTCTTGTCTATAGGTTTGAAGAAAGTCCAGTAGTCTTCCTTGATTGATTGCAATGACTTTTGTGAGTTTGGTATTAAACGTCGGTATGTAATTTCCACGGAACTCGGAGAAAAATGCTTTAAGGACTTCGTCGCTTTGAAGTGCCCCCTCGTCTTGGGAACCATCGTAATTAGTCTGAACTTCTAAACCATTAAGAATGAATCGTGCGCCATTCGATCTGGCCTCAAAAGAAGAACAACGAGACCGTACCTCTTCCTCTAGCCTTTGAATGAATGCGGTTTTGCCGTCGCCGGCATTTCCGGTTATTATTGCGAGTCTGAGCCTCCCTTGCAAGATAAGCGGCTTCAACTCTTCATCAAGTTTAGTATCTACATAAGTCATCTTTCCAAAGTCATCGAGCCCTCTTGTCCCTTTATTCGAGGATTTGCTCTGGCTGTAAAGAGTGAGAAGGTGATTAACATATGGGTTTTCATTTGGCTTCTTAACGACTATTCTTTCGCGAAAGTCATCCAATGATATTACCTCTAGTAGAAGCCTCTTTTTTTACTTATCTATGATACGTGCAGGTTGCTTGTTTCGACGAGAGTGACGACGTATCTTAATACCTTCAGCTCTAAATCTAATTATTACGCATTTTTGATAAGAAATTTGTGTATTCTTCAGCAATTTTCGGGAGGTCATCATCTATTACCTTTTCTTCTACAAATTGGCCGAATTCATTTTTTTTCTTTATGATAATTTCATTGCCGTTTTCGTCCCTCTTAAAGAGGATATTTCCTCGTCTATCTTTGCCAACCTTTTCAGCAATGGCCATGAAAACCTTGTACTCATTCCTCCGACCAGAAGCTTCTTCAAGCATCATTTCCTCTTGCGATTTTCTACGCAAGAAAAGCACACTCGTTTGAGTGCCTACATGTGGCAGGAATGTTTCGACAGGTAGGCTAACGCTTGCCAGTACTTGGCAGTGTCTTAGGATCCAATGCCGTATATATTCATCACCGGGGTTTCCCAATATCCCATTCGGAATTACTATTGCCATCTTTCCTATGCCAGGTTTTAAGAATTGGATGCACCTCTCAATGAATAGTACTTCTGGTGGGAGAGATCTTTGTAAACCTCCTGTCATTATCCACCTTCCTTCTATTTTGGTCCATTTGTGAGCAAGATCGAACTGCTGTAGTATCATTTCGTCATCAACCGGTAATTTCGCGCCAAATGGGGGATTTGTAAATATGTAATCAAACTTGTTCAGTGATATGTTGACTTGCATAGCCTTGTCCCACATAGCGGGATTCTCTAATGAGTTGGCACGAAATAGTCCTCCTTGACCATCATTATTTAGTACCATATTCATCTTGCTTGCTCGAACTAGGCTCGGATTGATATCAATGCCAAACACACAATTTATTGCATTTTTCTTGATCAAGGGCTGTAGTCTATTTGGTTCAGATGCAGTCTCAGTTCTAATCTTATCCATAAAGTTTTTCAATGCGATTATCAAGAAGCCACCTGTACCACAAGAAGGATCTAAAACTAGCTTTCCAGGCTCAGGATCAAGCATGGACACTGCCATTCTAACAACATTACGTGGCGTAAAGAATTCGCCACGATCTCCACGGAGATTAGAGCCGACTATTTCTTCATAAGCCGCACCCTTTACATCGATAGAAGAGTTTAGTAGGTCGTAATTATACATCTGGCTAACTACAAAATTAAGAACTCTTGGCTCGAGTTCAATCCGTTCGTTTGTACCAAATATATCGCTATAAGTCTTCTTTACATCGTTAAAGAGTCTATCAATACGGTTTTTAACTATGAGACTCTGATTTATTGATCTCTCTTTGTTGGTGATTCGAAATTCGGACGTACCATTTCTTTCATTATGGATCTTACAGAAGATTAGTTTTAGAAATTCCCAAAAAGCATCCTGTTTTTGAAGCCCTTGATTTGATGCAATGTAATCGTGACAACGTCTGAAGGTATAGAGGAGATTATATCCGACCGCAGTCTTTAGTTTGACATTGGTCTCTTTCTCCATATCCTCAAGCGACTGGCCCTTAATAGGAAAGTCGATGATATCATCAAATTCGACCTCAAACCTCTTTTCCACTTTGGAAAGTACTACACGCTCCTTGCTGTTTGTCCAGAGCCCAAATTTCGCGGAGGTTGCAGCCATGATATCCTTCAGTCTCTCTACTCCACTATTGTTATCCTTCGAAGAAATTTCGGGGTTGATTACTAATACAAGAATATGCACATTCTCAGGCTTCTTAGGCACCATGCCTCCTATTTCATTGTAGACGCAAATTGATGCCTTCTTGTTACCTGTCTTTGTTTTAATAGGAACATCTATTGCAATTTGCTTAGTATCGTATCCGTATTCGTAGAAAATGCTCTTCTCGATGTTTTGTCTAATTATTTCCTCAGCAGTGGCTTTCTTCAGCGCCCCGGTAATGAAATCCTTGACCTTGCCCTCGGGAATAACTTCCCTTTCGGTAGAAAGCATTTACCACTGAATTCGTAGGGAAGCATAAAAACGATTCTTATTATATTGTAAAATTTCCCTTCGAATAAACCTGGCAGGTCATGCAAATTCAATGGATTTATCAACAATATAGAAGTAAAGCAACGCTTGACAATGAGTACGAAATTGCTGATTTCTGCCTATATCGCATAGCCGGAGAGGCTCTTTGACCTTTCTTTGACAAACCCCTACTCTGACATTCATGGCATATTCTTCGTGACCACTATTTCTTGCCCTCCAAGCAAATACTTCGAAAAGCCTGCGGATTGCTAGCATTCCAAACAGTATCTCTCCGTTAGATCAACCAAGCCTTGGTAAGACATAATAGAGACTTTATTGCCGTAAATTGGTCTTTCCTATTTGCATGCGGAAAATGTATCCTCAAGACCTTCGAAGCGAGTGTTTCCCACCGTTAATGATCCTACTAACAAATGTCTTTTTGTCTGCTGCTGAACGAAGTTTATTCTTACTTGATGTGTTCCCTCTCCTTTATCCTCCTGAAGCCTAACCCGGTGTAACTTTTGTAGCCCTTGACGAATTGGTTCAACCTCCACCCGGGCCAATGGCAGAGGTAGACGCTGAACTACTGGTGGAACACGCAGCATCCCAGGGTCTTCAGAACTATCAGTATGGACAAGAGCGTCACAGGCAGATTCGAGCTCTGGCTGAAAAGGCCGGTTTGAATCATGCGTTCCTTGAGGAGCTTGACAGAAACTACAACTTCATCTACTGGATGACAAGGAAAGTTAGGGTCGGTACGATAAACTCCATTAGCGGAATGTGCTACGATATTGCCTTGAAGAATTATGATCGAATGTGCAAATGGGTGGAAGAGAGAGCACAGGGATAATAAGCGGTGGCAAATAGTAATAGTAGTATATACGCAAACATCAAGACAATGCCATGATTTGCTGCCAGCCCTTACTGTCCATCTCCTTGTTCCTCGGACCGTAAATAGTGATGTTGTGCGTGTGGAATTTCCTTTTAGCGTCGGCGGCCTCTTGGTAGTTGTCAAAGTGCCCCAGCAGTGTAAGTGCGTCATCCCCATCCGGTATTGACCATGGGTCAATTCGTACAAGGTTGTATCCACTCTTTGGAGTCAAAGCGTCCATCTGTTCGTACAATCTCTCGACGAGCTTCTTCTCTTTCTTCTTACCTGCGTTGCTGTTATCCTGTTCCTCCCAATCTCTCATGTCGTCTTTCTTCCACACACGCGTCCATCCGCATATACCATATCTAAAAGCAGTTAAAGTATATGGCAATAAACTCCGTTTTGTACCGAAGAGATGGAAAGTAAGGTCAAGACCAGGATACTCTTGTGGGGCTCGGCGTCGGCCACTGATTTGAGCTATGACACTTATTTCTTGAGATGAGGCTTCAAGTTGGAGAGCCGTCCGTCTCTCCTCCCCTCCTCTCTTGTGCTTCTCCGCTTGGCTGTGTTTCTCTCGCTCTGTCTCTCTGTCTGGCTATGTGAAAGGGTCCTTGAGGCATAAGTTACATCCTCGCCTTTGAGTGCTACTATCTCTCTTTGTATGTATTAGTCTCTTTTATTTCGCCTTTGGCGGGTCAGAGAGGTCGATACGTCTTCTATAATCTGCCAGGAGCTTGTTTAGTCTGTCAACGCCTTTTTGCAGGTCAGTATCTTTGAATTTGTCTTGCTGCAAACCATGCTTGATTGCATTAAAGTATACTAGCTTTTTATTTACCTGTTTTGTACGCTTCATATCTTTGTCATCGACGTATCCCGATGGCAAGTCGGCAATGTTGGCCCATACATCGCAGAACTTGACAATGCACGCTTCTGCAGATGCTACGTTTAGCTGTCTGACGTATTCCATCTCTCTCCTCTCTCTCTTCAGGCGGCCTGTTGTCCTTTGTTACTTCAGAGACAATTCTGGCCGTATCGACGCCGAATTTCTCTGCAATATCATCAAAGCCCACTAACCGAAGCTAAATCAGATGATCTCTTGCTCGAATTGCTTCACTGTTCTCAATAGGAATACGTGAGGGCTGCTCTTAACTCCGCAGGATGGATGGAATAAACCATAACGATGTATTAATTATGGCTTATGCTTGCTTTATCTGCCATATTTTTTAATGCATCTTCTTGAAAAAGATGTCCCAATTTTCTACAGTACTCTTGCCGTTCCATGCCAGATAGACATTGTCTCCATTAGAGATTATTATTGGGTTGAGAGCCAAAGTACCGGTGCCGTTACTTACGTTTATAGGCGGAGAAAATATCATTGCAGATCCTTCTTCCTTAGTTCCTCCTGTTGTATTTGCTGTTGAACTAGTAAAGTTTGATTCTGAAAAGAAAATAGCAGATCCAAGTGGCGTTTTCTGTGTCCATGCTAGATGAACGCCGTTCGGAGTTACGGCAAGTTGTGCATTGGGAACGGCTTCAGTATTATTGGTCAAAGCGAGGGATGGAGATGGGTAAGCTCCGCTCCTTGTGCTATTACTTCCTGCAAAGTACACATTCTGCCCTTGAAGGGTTCCATCAGTCCAGACTACTTGGACCCTGCTATCACTATTATTTGTAGTATTATCATTCATACTGAAGTTGCGGACAGCCATGCTTTGACCTGGACCGATCACAGCAGATATCTTTGTCGTGGCAATTGTAACAGGATTGCTAAATGTAGTGCCATTATCCTGACTTGATGCAAACACTAGTGTATTTTTTGCAATGCCGCTTCTATCTCTTCCAGACTGTTGCCATGTAAAGTAGAGATTGCTTCCGGAGGCCACCAATTCCGGCATATCATCTTTAGTCGACAGACTGTTGCTGACGTTTATCGTCTCTGATTCCGATGTAGTGCCATTATCTGAAATACGCTTGAGAAGTATCTCGGAAAGACCGTATGAATCATCAGCCCAAGCTACATATACATTGGATCCAGATAATGCAATTCTCGGAGATAAAGACTCTCCGGTGTTGTTACTTATGTTGAGCGGTACTGTGGATCCACTGGGACCGATTTTTGAATAAAATATATCGGAGGGTGTAGATGAGGCAATGTCGACGTTGTCTCTCGGAAATTCTGGCGTAGTGACAAAGGCTGGCAGCAATTTGTATGCATTCCAAGCAACGTATGCAAAGTCTCCTGAGGCAATAATTCGCGCATTATATGCAACTGTAGGGATGCAGTTCGTAGACTCGGGGATGCCAAAACAGCTTGAAGTGATACTAAACGGACCTTCAAATGATTTTCCGCCATCAGTGCTTCTTACATACATAATTGCCTCATCAAGATTCATGCCAGTCTGTGCATAAGTAAATTCTGTCCATACTACAAAGACATTGTTTCCCGTCACGGCTATTTGTGGAGCAGTTGATAAACCGAAGACGCTACCATTGTACCGCAGAGGAAAACTTAGGTCTTGGGGCTTGTGAAAGCTAACTCCTTTGTCTTCACTTTTCGCAAGCATAATGTCAATACTGCCTAAGCTCGTGCTATTGTCTGACCATACGACATAGACATTGCTGTCTGAGGCCGCCATGTATCCTCTGTTGTTTAAGGTCAAAAGTGACTCAAATGCCGAGCCTCCCGTGTTATTGCTGAGGTTTATAGCATCATGTCCGCTATCATTGGTTTTGTTACTTTGATCAAGAGTCCCATTTTCTTGCCCGATTGCCGGAATGGTTTGCTCAGGTACCTGCGTTTGATTATCACCGTTTTGCGCCTCGACTAGGATAGCTGCTGGCATCAATACGATTGTCATTAGGACTATAGTTAGGATTGGCGCACCTAGCGAGTGTGTCTTCACTTCTCCTTTGAATATATCGTATATTACTCTCCTCCTCGACATCTATATTGCACCTCCCATTTTGGGTGGCTCTAACTGGCCCATTGAATCAAACGTCTCATCGGGGTTTGTAGATTGAAAATAGCTCAGTGCCTGCTGCACAGTGTGAACCTCTATCACCTTCATGTTATATCGATCTTTCATTATATCTGAAATTGATTTATACTCTAACACGCAGACTCTAGTAACATCATTTTGCTCCTTTGAATCTCCTTGTGTCAGACATGCACCTTGTGGGTAGTAAGCTTGACCCGGCGGCACAAGCATTATCTTTGCACCAGATTTTCCTGCGGTCACGGCCTTTTCAAGAACACCTCCAACTCTTCCAATAGTTCCATCTGGGTTTATTGCACCTGTCATAATTGTATAATTGTTAATTCTCTTTCCCTCAAGCTCGGAAGTTAAGAGAACTGTCATGGCTCCTCCTGCACTTGTACCATCCAAATTGCCCAGCTGCCTGCTAGCGTTTAATGAAAGTGCTGTGAAGACAACGTCTTTAGATGAGAGGTCCTGATGAGTTACAGATTCAGCAACATGGACTGCCGTCCTGGTGGAATTCTGCCACATCCCTCCTGAATTAATATTTGTGTTTATGAGAACTCTTCCGCTACCTTCAGAAACATCTATTGTCATATTGACAATTTCACCAAGACCCGGATAAACATATGACGTTAGATCGTCGCTTGATACTGCTAGGACAGGAATGGATTGACTGACTATGGGCGCTCCAGCGGCGTTTGATGCCAGCGGTACTAATAGGACAATTATGAAAATGATAACAAGACCACTATAGACACGTAAAGTCGATTTGTCTTTTTTTACAAGATAACGACACAAGGCAAACCTATTACCCTTGCCAATTCTATATGCATATTGGAAATGATGAAGCTAAACAAGTTAGTATAATATTTTATTATTTGACTAGCAATGGTCCCACCGGAACTTTCGTAATAGCGCGTTCTAATAGTTCATCTTCCGATTTGTACTTAGACCTGAGCGCATCGATATAATGCGCACATTTCACGCTCAGAAACACACCATTTCGGATGATCAGAATGGGGGCCAATATTAAGAAGAATTCAAAGATAAGCGAGTCAGGGTTGGAGGAGATCTCTTCTCGACCTAGCTACCGCCTTCATCATCATAATCGTTATGATTATTGTTGTTGCGTACTTTGAAAAAGAGCCAGTTCTTCTCTCTTGGCTTGAAGTGAAGCAAGCAGTAGCATCCTTTCAGCTTCCTCCTTCCATGTATGTTGACAAGCAATTTCTTGTTCGGTTCGTATGATTCAAGTTCAAAAGTTCCAATATCCCATATCCTGACCTCGCCTGCGCCATAGCTGCCCTCTGGGATAGTGCCTTCAAATGTAGCGTAACTAATAGGATGATCCTCCACCTGGACAGCCAGCCGTCTTTCGCTGCCACGGGGTGCTCCCTTTGGAAGGGCCCAGCTCTTCAGGGCACCGTCAATTTCGAACCTTAGGTCCCAATGGAGATGCGACGCGTGATGCTCTTGTATGACATAGATAGGTCGAGCTAGCTGGTTGTTTCTGTTGTTCTGCCTCGATGGCAACGCATTATCATAATAGCTCTACTATCGCTTATTTCATTCCTATGCTCTGCATTCCTTCAAGATTTGTTCCTGTCAAAATACGTTGTATAGGTCTCTTTTTTTACAAAAGATATCACGGGAATCTGCAATTCTTTCAACGCACTCGGCTTCACTAATTTGTTACTAACTATCTTCAAATCTTATAAAACTTACGCACAGTCGTTACGACAATAAACTTTTTCTTGTATAATGCCGGCAAAATTGAGAATACTTTATCAATGATGTGTCCGTCCAATTAATTTGGCATGGCAAGAAGAAACGGAAAACCTTTGGAAAGACGCATATCCATATCTGCTGCATCCGGAATCTGCTATTCGGTTGCTGTAATAACAGCAATATCGTTACTTCTGCTTCTACCGACTTTTACCTCCTCTACATTCAACAATAGCGTGTCGTCATCGCTATCTGCTGCTGCTCTTGCGTCAGCTGATGATGCCACCGGCAGCAGGATACTACCTGCTACTACTGCTGTACCTTCGTCACAAATCGCTTCTTTCCCCTTGGCAATGGTTGCTGCCGATTCGACTGAAAAAAATGCCACTGCAAAAACAACCGTAGCAACGACGACAACAATACCAGAGGGCGCCAAGGGACCTGCAATCCCTGCCGACAAGGGGTATCTTGTACAGGAAATTCGTGACGGCCTGTACTGGGTCACGGATGGAGTCTACAACACGATGTTTCTTGTTACAGCTGATGGAGTAGTCGCCGTGGATGCGCCTCCGTCAATCGGCCAGAACTATGTAAAAGCAATAGAGGAAGTGACAGACGAACCTGTCAAGTATGTTATCTTTAGTCATGCTCACCTAGACCACATTGGCGCTGCTGCGGCAATATTCAAAAACGCTACTTTTATTTCGCATGAAGAAGTCGCCAAGGAGCTACAAAGAGCACATGACCTGGCAGCAGCGGCAGGAAATACCACCTTTGCCTCGCAGCTTCCGCCCGTTCCCACCATAACTTTCCGCGACAATTATACAATTAGTCTTCCCAAACTTGGCAATGAGAATCAGAATCAAACTCTCCAGCTTGCCTACCACGGCAACAACCATCAACCCGGCAATATTTTCATCTATGCTCCAAATCAAAAGGTGCTGATGTTAGTGGACATTGTATTTCCAGGATGGGTTCCTTTTATGCAACTGGCTATCGCTCAGGATGTGGCAGGCTTTGTACAAGCCCATGACATCGCACTGGGCTATGACTTTGATACCTTTGTCGGAGGTCATCTTACACGGCTTGGAACAAGGGAGGACGTGCAGATTCAAAGGCAATTCGTTTTGGACTTGATAAAGGCTTCAGCTAGGGCAAATGCTGCGGTAAGTTTCGCAGACATTGCAAAACAAATTGGCAATACAAGTGACACCTGGCTAATTTACAACACGTATGTGAACGCGATAACGGAGAAATGTACTAACGAAATGATGGCAAAGTGGGGTGACAGACTTGGGGGCGCACAGGCGTTCATGCCGAGCCATTGTCTAGCGATGACAGAAGCATTGAGGGTGGACCCTTCCGTTGTAGCCTTGGCACAGAAAGAGAGTGAGTGAATGATGCAGAAAAAACCACAAAAACCTATCTAGCAGTCAGTCAGCCAGTCGATCGAGCCCCGAGGAAGAGTGTATATTTTGCCATAGTCCTCATTCAATATCCTCTCCTTCCTGTTGCCGCGTCAAGGTGGTGCCTTTTCCGAGCACCTGCCAGAGCCGACAAAAGAAGATGTAGTCGTTTTGCATAACCGGAGTAAGAATAGTCTCGAGGTATGATGCCCCTTTTTAGATTTGACAGATGAATTGTTTTTGCGCGACCAGTTTGAAATCACCTCTCATAAATCCGTCAACAATATGCCAGAAAAATCCCAGGGCAGGTATTTACGACGGTTCATCTAAAAGGGAATTTGAATTCTCTTTCTCATCAAGACTGTGGTAGATGCTATCTCGTTCTTCATTTCGACACTTGTTTTCTGTGCGCTGCATGACTTCATGCACTGCCTCGTCAGGCATCCATTCAAGACCACCGTTAAAAGAATTGTTCAGCTGCATCACTTTTGCAATCTTTGCCCATACTCCGATAGGATCAAATTCTGACGTGGCATGGAGCACGTTTTCCACATCCTTGCTGGCCATCACCTTTCCTGTATTGGTTAGACTGAATGGAATCCATCCATCGAGGTCATCTGATGTAATTCCCGCTGCTTCCGCTCTTGCAACTAGCAGCTGGTTGTATATCTCGACTAGCTCTGCAATTTTCTGTTCATGTCTGGCAATGATTCTCCGCATCTTTATCTCCTGCCAGTTTGCTGCAATCTTTGTCAATTCTTGAAGCTGATCATCTGACAGTGCACTGAGCATGTCGCGATACTTCTTTTCCTCCCTCATGCGTTCGCCTTCCGGCTCCCAAAATCCACTGGGCTCGTACTCTCTGAGCAGGTGAACGAGTATTGTTGTGTCACCAAAGGTGTCTGGTGGATTTTCAGCCTGGCGGTTGGAAACCTCTTGTGTCCTGTCTACTAGACTTATCTCGATGTCTTTAAAGACCAGCACTGAGCCGCTTGATAACAAGTGGAAGCTATTCCATCCGTATGGCGTAACGAAATTGTAGTATTTTTCAATCTTCTCTTCTTGCTCGAGAATCTCTTCAAGAGAGGTGGAGAAGCCATCAGACGCTGCATGTTTACCAATACCGTCTTTATCGTAATTATTGGCGCTATTGCTGTTGGCGTCCCTGTCGGTACTACTGATACTATTACCCGGGGCGTTTTTTGTAACGTCCATTGACTGCAAAATAGAAGATATGCCATCTTTGGAAAGAGAGATCAAATCTAGTAACGCCAAATGACAGTCAATTAACTGAGATAAGGACGGAAATCGCACCTTTACTGAACCAAGGTACCTCGCGCTATGACTGCTCATGCAAATGAACGCTTCATGTCCAAGCCAGCGTTCTTCTCCGAATCCTGAACTCCACCAGTGGCCAAACGCCTTTCTAGAAGCAAGCCTGGCTTGAGGATCGTCCAACACTTGTTTGAACTGCTCTCTGAATTCATTCCAAGCTCCCACCTGCAACTCGTTACCTGCATCATTAATCGTCTCCAGCAAGGAATGCAAAATCTGATGGCAGGCCATTGCGCAAATACTTTCTGTCGTCTTGCCAGTAGTCATGATAATTGTATTGTTGGAATAACTCGTTCCATACCGTTTGTTAAGCAGCCAAAATGCCATCTTCTCATCTTGATTCATTGCGCGCCACTGCGCGCTAAAGCCCGTGTTCTTACTTCCTGGGTGCGCACCTATCGACATGTTAGAGACAATTACTGGCTTTGCGATTCTACTCTTGACGTTACTTGCAACAACGATATTTTCATAGACTTTGCTTATCGCGACGACCTTCTTCTTTCTGCCGGCCTTATCTCTTTGGTATGGCTTTGTTGTTGCTGGCAAAGCTAACTACTCACTGCCTTCTTCACTCTCCATTCTCGTTGCCCTCTTCTTCTTTTGCATCGCAGATATTTTTGAAAGCGCAGTTCCTGCATGCCTGGTAGCTGGGAGTCGGCGCAAACTCTTCGTTCAGTATGGCCGCTGTCGTTTGTTCAATTACCGCCTTCACTTCATCTACTTGGGCCGACGTCACCTCATACTTCACTATCTTGTCCTCCTTGAGGTAAAAGAGGGATGCTTTCTTTGGTAGCTCGCCAAATACCTTCTGTACGCCCATTGCATACATGTTTATCTGCGGGTCCTCTTTGATGGATCTGCTCGTTTCATACACTGCACCTGTCTTGAAGTCGACTACTTCGTATCCTCCTCCATCAGGCCTTGCCTCTACTCTGTCGATAAACCCGTTGAATGTCACGCCTGCTATTTTTATCTGAAATCTCTGCTCTACTGCAACTGGTTTGTTGGGATTGCCTGCAATCCATCGTAGGTATGTGCGAACCATCTCTCTGGCCTTCTCTTTATGCTGTCTCTCCTGCGTTTCTGACTGGAATGCGTTAGAGTTCCACTCTTTTCCTAAAATCTCAAGCGCAAGCTCCTCTGTAGGCTCGACTCCCTCCTTCTGCATCTCTGTAAGGTGCTCTGCCACGGCATGGACTGCCATGCCTAGGTCAAAATACGTCCGGGCAGGCTCCGGCACCTCCAAAATGTGGGCAAACTTGAATCTCAGGGGGCATTCCATGTACGTCTTGATCTTGGATGCGCTGAGCCTCAGCTCGTCCTTGTTTACAAGCGGCACCTTCTTTCCAGCCAGCTGAGCATCCAAACTGCCTAAATCGACGAGGTTGTCGAGCTGCAGAATGGCTGAAGGGTCAAAGCCATCCAATACACCTTTCTCCTCAAAGTGCCTGACCTTGGCAAGCTCTATTATCCTGTGCACTGCAGTCTTTAACTGCATCTCATTGATGGACCGGACAGCCATCTCCTGAATCTCATACCTTATCCTTTCTATCCTTCCTTCGGCCTGCATCAGTGCTTCCTGCCCGGAACCCCCAATGCCATCAAGCCTGACATATTCGATCAACGGGTTTTCTGCAAATGATGAAATCTCTTCAAGGAATTTTGACGGTTTTGTTTCCCTGATGTTCTGGCCATACCTCCTTGCATACGTGATGAAAAGGTGATTCTGCGCCCGTGTCATTGCCACGTAAAAGATTCTCCTTTCCTCTTGAAGGTACAGCTCTTTTTCGTCTTCCTGGCGCTTTATACCTCTTGACAAGTCATTCGGCACATAGAACGTCTTTGCCTGGTAGCGCAGCGGCAGCTTGTTGGTGGCAACATCCACGACAAATACCACTGGATACTCTTTTCCCTTGCTCTGATGGATGGTGGTAACCTGCACGGCGTCCTCGTTCTCCTGGCCTTCTTCCAGCTCCAAGTCAAACTGCCCAAGTAGCGCCAGATACTTTATGAAATCTTCCAGCGTTCCCTGAGGGTTGAGCGATTCATATTCCAGCGCAATGCCGTACATCTCCTTCAGTAAAAGTTGGTTTCTCCTGCTCTCTGGCGAGTCATCTGAAACCGACCTTTTGTAAAGGTCAGAGACAGACATCATCACCTTGTACACAAATTCGCTGACTGTCGACTTGTTTTCAAGTTCAATGACCCTCTGTATCTGCTCTGCCAGCTCTTTGGCTTCATCTTGCTGGGTCATTTCGCTCAACTGGCCACAGTCTCTCAAAGTATCCAGTACATAGTCCATGTCCGTTGCATCATCATCCCGCGCCTTGCGCTTGGCGGCGTGGTTTATCCTGACAATGTTTTGCTCCGTTATGCCGTGGTTCTTCATCAGTTTTGTAATCTCGATTCCTGCCATTGTGGGAGAGTTGGCTATCCGCAGGTATGTCATCAGGTCCTTGACTACTGCGCTGGCAAAGATGTTGGCCTCGCCGACGTATATCGTAGGAATGCCGTACGCCTTGAGCGCCTTGGCAAACTTGTTTCCCTCCAACTTACGCCTTGATAGGATGACAAAATCTCTGTACGTTAGCGGCGATTCTATCCCGTCCCTTCTCTTGAGAGGCTTGCCCAACATCGCCCTTATCTTGCTAACTACGAACTCGACTTCTGACGATTCGTTTGCGCATGAAGCAACCATGACCTTGTCACCATCTTCGTTCTCTGAGTAAAGTTGCTTGGCCTGCCTTTGAGGAGCACCAGCCAGAAGTTGGCTTGACACATTTACAATATTCTTTGTGCTCCTGTAGTTCTGGTTGAGGTTGACGACAACAGTATCTGGAAAGTGTGTCTTAAAGTCCTGAAAGTTTGTAAGATAAGCGCCCTGGAAGCGGTAGATGCTCTGGTCGTCATCGCCTACAACGGTAACGTTTCCAGATTTCGCGAGCAGCTTTACAATCTCCAGCTGGGCATAGTTGTTGTCCTGAAACTCGTCCACCAGTATGTGCTTGAATTTTCTGTGGTATCTGGCAAGAACGTTGGGCCTTCTCTTAAACAGGCTGATTGCCTGGCTTACCATATCGCCAAAGTCGATGGCCGCCTTGCTTCTCTGGAATTCTTGGTACTTGTAGTACACCTTGCACAAGTCAGTCAGTTTGAGAAGAAAATCGCGCTCGTCTTCAGAGATATCCTGCTTCTCTAGCTTTGACTTGAGATACCGCTCCAGCTCCTCTGGAAAGATAAGCTCGTCCTTGAACGTGCTTATACCGTCAATAATCGACTTGACTACATCAACAGCGTTGTTTCCAATCTCAAGGTTCTCAAGCTTGAAGCTATCGATGTTCTTCATCCCCCAGACAAGCTGGGTCGATCTCTTGATGATGCCTGATGACAGCCCTATTCCTGAGTCAAGGACATTGTCCTGTAGAACCTCTTTGGCAAAAGAATGGAAAGTGCTGATGCTCATCTCCGCAACGTCCATTCTCTTTTCCAACCTCTGCTTCATTTCCTCCGCGGCCTTTTCAGAGAATGTAAGGCAGAGAATTTCAGATGGCTTTAGCCCTGTATTGTGGACAAGATAGATTACGCGCTCGATGATTACCTTGGTCTTGCCGCTACCCGGACCCGCCACAACAAGGAGAGCACGATCTGGATCGCTGGTGACTGCTGCGCGTTGGTTCTCATTCATTGATGTTATCGTGGAGCCGGCGTTTCCTGCTTTCTCCACCTGTTCGGTCATACTAGTAAACTCTCCTGTTAGATGCATCAATGTATTCTGTACTAATATTGTTGTCGCTGTTATCGTCATCGTCCCATTCACGGTCGATGCACCGTTCATTCACTTCCTGCCCGCAGTTCTCGCAGTAGTGTCTCGCATTGCTCCGTTGATCATAGTATAACGCGAGTGGAGCAAAGCAATCCGGGCATTGTACATCTGCAAACCCTGAACTGTTTTGTTCTCTGACCGTGCTGGTGACAATGACAAGTTCCTGATCTACCATTCTCCGTCATCCTCTACCTATTGATAGAACCTGAAATTGTCAGGTGAGCAAGCCATGATGCCTTCCATCCTTGCGACGTCTCGTAGCTTTCTGTCGTATGTCACCAGAACGGCGCCAGCGTTTCTTGCCTGGACGAGGTAGATGCTGTCAGGGTAGTGGCAATAGTCATATCGCACGCTCAGGGCAATTGCGTCTGCCAGCGTCTTTTGGTCATCCTCCCGCCGGGCAATTTCTTTTCCTTGCGAGAAGGACCTGATGGCCTGCTCCGCAGCCTGTGCTGATATTCTTGCTACCTTGGCAACTTCCGAGATAACCACATCGGGAACAAGCAGCGTCATACCCTTGCGCTTGGCAAGTTTTTCCTTAAACGCTAGGGCGTTTGGCTTGCCTTCAAGGGCGCCTATTATTGTGCAGCAATCCATGAGAACAGGACTTCTTGTAACTGTTTTCTGTTGCAATTTCATAGGAGTCTTTAAGCTATAGATTATTTATTGCTGTTCACGTTAATATAGTGAACAAAACTAATATAGTGAACAAAACCATATCATAGCGTGGTTACCGCTGCCAACAGCAACCTCCGAATTCACATTGCGCCAATTGGCTTTGACCCGGTCCAGCGCATCACGTCGCCCCTCATAGAGCAGAGGGCGGACAGAGTCTATCTCGTCTCTCGTTCAAAGCAAGGTGACCCCGCATCTGGCATCGTCAGGCAGGTCGAAGCGGCACTTGCCAAGTATCCCTCGATCGAGATAAAGCACGTCTATGCAGAGATATGGGATCTGTTCTCTTGCCTGGAAAAATACCGAGATATCTTTCAGTCAGAGAAGGAGGGTAACCACATTTACGTCAATGTCTCCACAGGAAGCAAGGTGCTTGCAATGGCAGGCATGCTTTCGTGCATGCTCTGGAAGGGGACACCGTACTACGCCAAGCTTGACTATGAAGATGGTGGACCTGACAAGGGTGCAGACAAGCGCAAGGTGACAGGGACCGACTTTTTGCCAGTGTACCAGATACACATGCCGTCTGCAGAGTCGCTTCTGGTGCTGTCGATAATCAACAAAGCCGGAGGAAAGACGAGCAAAAAGGATCTTATTGAACAACTGCAAGAGGTCAGAATGATTCCTCGCTTCCAGCCTTCGCAGCCAAGAAGCGCGCCGCACGGCCGCCTACGGGCGATCCTAGACCCGCTAGAAACGCAATGGCACTTTGTGCAGGTAAAGTCTTGGGGAAGAAAGAGCGAAGTGTCGCTGACGGAGCAGGGCAACAGCGCGTTGAGGATTTTTGGTACTGGTATGTAAAGGAGGTCAAAATTCGATGTTTGGCACGGTACTGCCTCCTCCCCTCCTTCCACCCGCGCCCTCTTCCGTGGCCCGTCACATATGTCACATCTATCATACTGGTCACACGTTATGAGGCCGCTGCATCGGCGGTGGTGCCGCGGCCCGTAGCAACACCACCACCCCCATCACCTTCACCCTCTCCTCCTCCTTCTTCTTCTCGAGCGCCGCATTTTTCGTCGTCATTATCACAACGCTCTCCCTTTACATTTTTGTCACCCTTCCAGCGAACCCTCATCGGCTTTGACTGTACCACTTCTATGCGGTCGCCATTCCACTCTCTAATCCTTTCAACAAGCCGTCTGAGCTTGCGGTTGGTGTTCTGGTTCAAGTCCTGCCCAATGTATGCTCGCACCTGTCCGTTTCTGGTGCACGCGATTTTTACCGCCTCTATGATGGAGATGCTGCAGTTTTCCTTGGCAGAGTCACCACAACCACCCGCACCACTGCCATTATTGCTAATCACGTCACCGACATGGTTTCCTCCTCCTCCTCCGTTGCCTCCAGAGTCGCTGTAATGATTATTGCTTGTCGCCTCCTTTATGACAGCAATCGTCTCGTTGTGTGCAACGTCCTGCGGGTCTTCTGCTACTGCTACAGCTATAGATGCTCCCGCTTGCCCTCCTCCTCTCCCCGCGGCAAGGTCAAAATTGTCGTACATCTCAGTGATAAAGTTGACCGCGTGGCGCGCAATTTCTGCGTCTACCACGTCGCGCAGGCAGAGCCTAGCAAACGCCTTTGCTACCCGAAACAGCGTCTCCAGCGTTCGCGTAGTGATGACGGTTGGAGCTGCGCTTTTGAGGCGGACAAACGTCTCTACAAGGATCGACTTGGCCTCGTCTGTAACACGGGGTACAATTGTTTTTGCAAACATCAGGTACTTTCGCAAAAACGTGTAGCTGTCGTAGTAGCCCGAGGAGGAAGAGGACGGACTGTGCCTCTCGTCGTATGCTACCTTGGCATATGCAAACTCGCGCAGCTGCTCTGTTTCTGACTTGTTCTTAAAAACGAGCCAGATGTCAAACCTGTCCAGCATCCTGTGCTCAAATGGCATTTGGTCCAGACTCAACTTCCTCTTTTCGTCTCCTCCTACTCTTCCCGCTACTGCTGCTGCCGCACTGTCGATCCAGTGGATGCTTCCACTGCTGCCCCTGCCCCTTGGGTTTGCCGTTGCTATAAGTGTGGCTGGTGACGACACCGTGGCAAGCCTTGCGTACTTGTTGATGGTGACGTCGTCCTCGTCCATTGCGTCGAGGAGGTAGTCTTGGTCGGACACAGACAGCTTGTCAAACACGTTGACCGCGCAAATGGCGTTTTGCGCCAAGAGTACGGGGCCAAGTGTCAGCGTGTGGTGACGCTGGAACTGCGCTGCATGCTGAGAATGGTGATAGTAGTAACCCTGCGCGTCTCCCCTTCCTCTCTCGATGACCCCAGTAAGAGCCCTGCCAGTAGTTGTATTCCTCGAGACGAACTTTGAATTTGGGATCACCTTTACCGCCTCTCTTGCCAGCCGTGTCTTGCCGGTTCCTGGTGGGCCTACCATCACCACGTTTATGCGGCCTTTTATTCCCCGCTTCTTTATCTTCCACGTTCTTCTTGCCGTTGCTGTCGTTGTTGTTGCTGTCGTCGCAGTTGCAGAAGCATCATTCCCGCCACCGTCTTGGTAGCTACCGCAGTGGCTGCCGTTGCTGTCGTGGCCGTTGCCGATGTTGCTTGGCTGTGCTTCCGCTCCTACCATTGCAATCAGCAGCGCCAACTTCTTGTCGTCATGGCCGACTATGTTTGGTGCAAAAAGTCTTGCCAGCCTGTTTGTCACTTTCTGCACGGAGGAGGGCAGCATTATCTTTTCAGTGCCCCAGAGCGGTGCTCTGCCTGCAAACCTTTCAAAGGCTGAAACATCTGCTCCGGTAATCCGGATCAGATCGCTTTGGACGTGTTCTACGGAGCCTGCCAGAACCACAGGATAGAATCTGCCACTGCTACTGCCACCGACCTTGATCGCATGGATGTGCCCGATCACTTTTATGCGCTGGCCCTCCTTCAGCCAAGATGATGTCTCCTTATCCTCCTCCTCTTTTCCAAATGATACGATAACATCCAAGACGTCAAGAGTGGCCGGCGATGGGGACGAGGATCCCGCCTCGGTCGGGTCTGGCGATTGATCCCTAGCGTTTCTGACGTCACTACTACTACTGCCGTCATCTTGAAGCAGGAGCGACGTGGCATTGACATACTGGTGCTGCCCTGTCAGTTCCTCCGATCCACACGCCGAGCACCTCTTGGGTTTCTTTGGGGCCTGCAACAGGTCAAAGACATGTCTGCACTCCTCAAAGCTGCATTCGTTGCACCTCCAGGCTGCCTTTACAACCAGCTTGTATGGGGGTGAAACAGACACAACCGTTCCCTCTACATTGACACGACCGCTGTTTCTTCTCAGCGCCTTTGAAACAGTCAGTATTTTGTCAAGTCGCTCAATTCTGGTTACGAGCCTGGGGATGCCGCGTCCTCCATCACCACAACAACAACAACAACAACCACCGCTGTCGTTTCCACTCGATTGGTAAGAAATTACAGAACCGACTTTGCTGCTGATACTACTCCTGTGGCCGGATTTTGTCGCCGCTGCATCTATTCCTTTTTCTACTTCTTCTGCCTTCACCGCGACTGCACGTGATTTTGCAGCTGCCCTGTTTTTTGCCCCTTGCTTTGTGGGTCCGTTGTTATCAGGTCTTGCACCTGCGTTTCTTTTTTTGGTATCTTTTTTGTTCTTTACACCCAATAAAGATGTATACCGGTTATCAGTGGCCGCTGTATTTAGGTGTGATGGCTTGAACTGGCTTGATGGCATGTGCGTGTGTACGTTTGGACAAAGGATGATAATGATGATGACAACGATCGATAACAACTATAACGCCTCTGTGTGAATTCTCTGCGGATACACGTGATAAAGGAGGAAGAGGAGAAGATTAGAACAGGCGCACTCTCTCTATCTCTCACTCATTGTTTATGCGAACAGCATCACAGGCCCCCCGCATCCTGAAACGCACGAAAGTGCCTGTCAAACGGGTACGGCAGCGCGCTTATCTGTTCAGCGCTACAGCAGAGACCTCGCCTTTTTTAGAGTGATTTTTATGGTGGTGGAGTGCCGGCAGGTTTTTTTGCCGCCCTTGCCGTATTCAGTGCAGTTAAGACGGAGAGGTAAGTAAGGTTGATTAGAAGGGTAAGAAGTAAGGCTGTCTCATCAATATGTTTATTACCGACCTTACTCTACCTGACCTTACCTTACCAATGTCAGACAAACCAGTATTACCCGATGCTGATGAAACCAAAAAAGAACTAATCATTCGCCTTTTGGAACAAGGTACTCCCCCACAAGAGATAGCACGCATAGTTGGGACCTCTGTAGGCTACGTGTACAAAGAGACGGCCCTCTTTCGCAAAGGCGACACCAAGATGGTGCTTACAAAAAGCAGGAAAACTTCAGTTACATTGGATCCACCTTTGCCAAAAGGCAGTAGCGCCGCCGGTGCTGACAAGATCTCAAGAGCCGACAAAGTCAAGGTGGAAGTTGAACACAATGCCCTTGTCTCGGCTCCGCCACTGGATAGTGAAGCGGTAAAGGTAATCTTTGACGCCTTTGCGAAGGGACAAAAGCCCGCCGAGATTTTGGCAAAACACGGTTTCAATCCGGAGGCTGTGGAAATAGAGTATCGGCGCTACTTGCGCTTGACCGAGCAAGACCACGCAGCCTTGTTAAAAGATATCATAGATCGATTCATTACATACAAATCCGATACTGTTGATACCATCGTGGCATCGTATAGGAAAAATGGCCTTCTCGCGAACACACAGCTGACAACTTTGCTGTCCCTTGAGCTGGCTCACAGGTTCGACGGAGGGCAAAAGGATATGGTGTTCCGTATGGCTGATGCCTCCACGCCTCCTCCAGATGGCTGGGAGAGGCCGCTGTGCTACATGTGCAAGGCTCCAATTGCAGAAATCTGGTTTCTTCGGAATTCGCTTGTGGCAAAATGGATGCGTGATGCCAAGCTTGCCTGTTCTCTGCATGAGATATAATCTCCTCTCGTTCCCGACTATTCATGGTCTTGCTTTTTTGACGACAGTACGTCGTACTTTGTTATAATTCCGACAATCTTGCCTTCATCCATTACAAGGACTGCCTCTTCCTGCTCTCTTAATATTGAAACCACCAATGACAGACTGGCATTTCTTGCAACAGTCGGAAAGGTCTTCTTATCCATCAGCTCTCTGATCGTCCTGTCCCTTGCATCCATTTCAAGCATTGTCCTTTCTGTTATGGATCCTACCGGCGCTCCGGTTCGAGGATCTACAACAGGCAGCTGCGATATGTTTTTCTCCAGCATGATTTTTCGTGCATGCTCTGCCCTCTCTGCTGGCGTGACCGTAATGACCTTCTTTACCATAACGTCGCCTGCATGCAAGTCAGAAAGGCTTTCAGCGTGCTTTGATTCCAACCTGTCAAGCGCTTCGAAAAGCTTCACTGCGATGGCATAGGAGGGCATAGCCTCTCCTCTTTCAATTTTGGCAACAAAAGACTGGCCTATTTCGCACAGCCTTGCTAGCTCTGCTTGGGTCTTGCCCAAGGCCTTGCGTCTTTTGCCTACAGAAGATAAGGGTGGAAATGTATCGGCCATCCGTATATGTTCTCACTTTTGTGATTTACACAAATATATCCTTTAGGAATAATATTGACCATGATATTCTTAAGCGCATATTGCCTATTATGCATCGATAGAAAATAGATATGCATGGACTTGAAACCATCAAAAAACTGAACGAAAGCGCAGCTTCTGCTGTTTCTACAACGACAACAACATCCGAGCCGTCGTCGTCTTCTTCTAATACTACTAATACCACTGCTACTACCGCTTCAAGCCATAATACCTCTGCAGGAGGAGAATAAAGAGAGAGAAGCCTGACATGGGATCTCTTGCAGAAGACTGGAACAAGAAAGTTGGACGCAAATATCGCAGCGAAGCAATCCGCGCATGCGGCGTATGTGGATGCAAGTCGAACCTGTGGCAGACATTTGGAAGTACCATGATAGGGATCAAGACCTTTCTCATGTGCCCCGGCAAAAGGGACTATTCAGAACTGCACGAAGTGCTGCAGAAAAAGCAAGATCTGTTGCATAACCATCCAGAATTGCCTGCCAGCACGCGCAGGGAACTTGAAACCGAAGCTGCAAGGATAAAGAAATTTTTCAAAAATGTCCCGCCCGATATAGCCCCTGCCAGCAAGGGAGATGACCCTCCTGCTTTTGTTCCCAGGTGATGACATAATGTAATAATTTGTCATCATCATCATCGTTGTCGTTGCCGCAGCAGCTACCTCCGTTTGGACGTGATATCAAATACAGTAAGAGAGCAATCCTACGAGAAGAGCTGTAAGCCAGCATCCTGAAATGCCCTAAAGTGCCTGTCAAATGTGTACAGCTGCGTCGACCTGTTCAGCGCTACGGCAGCAATCATTGCGTCGGCCCTTCTCACAGGGGTGCCCTTCTTTTCAGCCGCTAACTCTAGCTTTGAGGAGAGAATTGCATCGTCCTTGCTATACGCCAAGACTGGGATCTGTGCTATCTCGCTCAGCGGCCTTTTAGCATACTTTTCCAATCCGTAAAGTAGTTCGTGTAGGGTTATTGCGGTAATGCCTATGGATTCGTTGCTTGCCTGGATCCTCCCCAGCGCCTGGTCTCCCTTTCTGGAGCGCTTGTCGAGAATTTCAATGACGACGTCAGTGTCGAGTACTATCATTTCATTCATCTCTTTTTCGTGCTCAGCCTCTGCGCTCCCTTCTTTTGGAGGCCATATCCGATAACATGGCAGATTTAGAATCGCTTTGGAACTCTACCGAACCACGCAACTTTGCAAGAGTGTCTACAGAGTTGATAGTGGAGCCTTCTAGGAGCCTTTCAAAAAGCTCGGAAAAGCTCTCATCTTTCGCCTTTCTTGCAAGCAGTTTGGCATATACTTGGTCCCGGATGGTCAAAGTCTTTACCATATTATATGTAGTGTATACTTGTTTAAACATATATTTAAACACGCAAGGAATAAGATTGGCCGCCTTAGGCTCTGCAAGTGGCAGCGGAAGGTAAAAGTCGCGCCCTTGCCCGAAGAGTTGTATTCTCTGCGCATGCCTTGCGCCATGAGCTTCGACGATGCTCTTGGCAACAAAAAGCCCTGATCCCGTCCCCCTTCTCTGATCTTGTAGTACGCCTGGTAAAGATCTTATTTTTCTTCATCTTCTCCTCCTACTTCTGAAAGGCTGGGTTTTGAATTCGAATCAGCAACTATCGGCTTTGCCTCTACTCTCTACTCTCTCGAGAGGATGCTGACCTGCGTCAAGTGAGCAGAGAGCCTGCAAGCGAATAGTACACCTGCAGGAATTTTAGGTCACGCAACATGACATTCCCTAATAATCTTCTCAATATATCATACAAGTAAAATTTTCTTTGCAATTTGTTGAAATACTCTAGCAGCGAGCAAGATGCATGTCGCTGACCTGTCCAAAGTGCTGCACTACTCTTGTTATGAAGTACTTTGATGGTGGCTACTGGGTAGCAAGCAAGGACCCCGTGTGGACCTGCAGCTGCTGCAACACCTTTTACCGCGCAAAAGAGCTAAAGAAAAGCCTGTGCAGCGCCTAGCGATAACAACAACAACGACTACTTTTGCCTTTAGTAGCAATTGCTCCTTTCATACGCTATACAAGTTGGAACGAATGCTTTGGTATTTGAGCCATCATGATCCTCCTTGCCTCATTTTCCAGAGCTGTGTTGCGAGATATGGATGTGCATCCACGCGTCTTCGTCTGCCATCAGCCCAAAATGCACAAGCCATCTCCTTACCCGCTCCTCCTTTAGATCCATCTCGTCGTTGAACGGCTCTGTTACAGAGCGGATGTATGCAGACCCTTCCATTGGCTGGATCTCTACTAGCTGCAAAAGCTGATGGTCGGAGCAAAAGAACGCCGCCTCTTTTTGGTGAGCCGCAACGTCGCGGTAGTCCACCGCGTTCTGGTAGTCGAGAAACTCTCGCTCCCACAAGTCATAGTCCATGGATATCTGCTTTTGAGTCCGATAGTTCTCGTCTGGACTCTTGTCTATCAGGCCCCATTCCTTCCTTGGAATGTACGCCTTTAGCCGCTTGTTCTGTGGCGACGGCAGAACCTTCTTCCATTTTTTCGACTGCTGGAAGAGCTTTAGCATGTACGCCTGCTTCAAGTCGATTACGAGATCCCTGTCTGACTCTTTGGCTGTGACAAAAACGACAAAACCCTGTCTAGGTCCCGGGGAGGGTACGAACATACTACCAGACCCCTCGTTGTGTTCATCAGGCTCCCCGCATCGTCTTCAACGTCTTTTTCCGTCTTTGAGGATTCCACGTTGACCCGTGTTCCTTCACAGAGCATGATGTCGACGTCAGATTCGGCCCACCCTTCTACGAATCGCTGGGTGTCAAGGGGCCTTCTTCCGTGGTACCTAACGTCGGCCGTGTATGCTATCGACCACCTTGAGGTGTGTATTATCAAGCCTGATACTCCGGGCACCGAGTGGTCCACCGCCAGGGGCTCTATCTCAATGGAGTCGATGGAGAATCTCTTGGCGTTTTTTCAAACAGCTTGATCTGCCGGGGCTCTTTGGCGTCTTCCCCCTTTAGCCTGCTCATCTCTCCCCTGCTATTCTTGTACAGCTGAAAATTGCGCTTGAAATATTCTTGAGCAGACCTGGGCCTCATTAACCATGTTAAACTTTCTACTATAAAAGCATCTATAAAAATTTATCATATTCTAGCGAATTTTTGAATCCTGAAATGAATAAATTCTGAAAGTATTTGCAATAGTTAAGATTATTATAGAGGTGGACTATACACCCACGTAGTCAATGTCTACGTGTGCAAACTGCACCTGCAAGACTGCTACAAGTTTAATGGAATATGAAAGGGGGGGACTGAGAGCATTTCCGTACAATGGCAAGCTTCTTTGTCAAGATTGTTATCTGGAAATCCTCTCTGCGTGTGAACCGAGAGTCACTGTCACGAAAGTGCGATAAGGTCCGAGTTACGGCAAGCGCATTGGCCTGAAGTTGCCCCACCGCGATAGTCACTAGGACCAGATGTTACAGATTTCTTCTGTCCTTGACGCTCGTTGGAACTCGGGGTGCACGACTATTTCTCAAAAAGACCCGCAACCTGGACGAACCGGATAACTCAACTGCGGGTCAAACACAACATCTTGTCAATGCCCTTCTGAAAATGGTGAGGAACCTGTACCGCCTTAGCAGTAATATCTCGACTTTTGAGTTCTTGGAGTAATCGGTCGTAGTGCGGGTAGGGATGGTTGTACGGTCCCTGTATGGGAAAAATTCGCACCTCGGGGGCCAGCCTGCACAGTTCTAAAATGGAATCAAGATGGAAGGAATAATCAAAGTGGTCGCTGTAGTAAAACAGCAAGTTGCCACACAAGGCAAGATCAAAACTATCGTCATCAAAAGGCAAGCAGGGCAGCTCCGCTTTGATATAGCGTCCCTGTGCAAACCCTTGAGGAAAGTCAGCTTCAAATCTCTCCAAGGCAGACTGCCTATATTCTTTCAAGCCTTCAGGAGATTTGTAAAAATCCCAATTGTAATGTTGCATGACGGATGATATCCTTTCAGTGACGAGATGGATGTCCTCTCTCCCTTGACTAACAAGTGTGCTCAAGTCAGTGCCAAACAACGGATCGCACCCAATTGCATGAATGCCCATCTTAGTCGCCTCTGCAACAAAGGATGAAGGTCCTGCAGGACAATCCAACACTTTACGACCTTTCAATTTTGTAATGTTATTATCATCAAGGGCAAACATCTGTTGATATTCAGCCAGCGTTCTCCCATAGAAGACTATTCTCCCAAGCTGGAGGTAGTCTTCTGCATCATCATCATCATCATCATTATTTTCATGATCTACCGGCCGTTTCATGTCCTTGTTCTCAGAGTAACAGCGGACAAGATATAGAGATTATCGAGCAGCATAGATTAAACCGCACCTGCCTATGTACGTCGACAAATACTACTTTTCCGTTGGTGGCACTCTAATGTATGACACATGGCAAACCCTAATTCTTCATCATGAGGGGAGAATCCTGACAACTATAGCATACGTTCGGGCAGAGAGGACATCGCGTTTTTGACAATACATCAGAAGGCATAAGGTGGTGTATCAAGTTTGTTCGACTCTATAGTCTGATCGCTATCCGTTCGATGGCGAGAGAGAAGTTGAATACGGCTATATGTGCTAATGTACGAGATCCTCTGATGTGGGAAGATTTCCAGAACTTGAAATGCTAAAGCGCTCACTGGCTCATCGAAATTATGATGTAAGGTTCGTGCAAAATAAGGGCCACATGGTACTGGTGCTTTCTAAAGAAAGGAACGTTTTAGATCGAACAGCTTTCTATGAAATAGAAGATTGCGGCTTTCGGTTCACTGAGGTTCGCTTGGATAAAGATGGTAATGTCAAGGCCATTTTTAATAAAGATGAGGAAAAAGGCGATTTCTTTTAGCTGAGGTATTGTAATCCCAATTAATAAAATCTCCAGAACTCTATATTGCATCTGCATGCTGTAAACTTGCGGCACTTCATTTCTATGCTCATCCTCCTCCTCCAATCACTCTTACAATTGCAAATCCTATGACAACGCCGAGGACTGCACCAAACGTGGGCGATCTCTTGCTCTCCTTGTGCGCCTTTGGAATCATATCAAAGAAGAGCAAGGCTCCTTTGAATAATTCTGACAAGCAACGGAGCGTGTGTTTTTTTTTGCAAAATCGCCATTCCATATTTTTTAATACGATCTTGTGCAAGATAAGAAAAGAAGGCGAGAAGGGAGGGAGCATAATAAAATGGCAAATCATTTCTGGGTTGGTTCACTTTGCCTACGGGCGCCGCCGCCATCATCGTTCTCTTCCTCCCCCATCACAAGCGTAACTTCGTTGTTATCATCAATAACCTCTCGAATCAAGCCAAAGCCATCATCATCGCCGTCCTACCCCTCCGGGGTCATTGCGATTTCTGATACTCTGACTATCTTGGAAGACCTCGGGAACCATATTCCTGACAAATCCTGGATGCTTTACCTGCTTGAACTATTTGACAAGAATACGGAGGCAGCTCTGGAGCTTAATCTGATATGCCAGTTCAATGACAGGGACAATTTTTGGGCAATCTTTAGGGGGATCAATCGATACAAGTTTACCAAAGTCCTCCCTGCCGTAGGCCACTCTTATCGGCGTGAGGTAATAATGAAAAATGAAAAAAAGTCAGTTGAATTTTCACTAACAGACCTCGAAACGAAACAGAACGAAACTTTTTCTTTCGATGTCTCTTCAGAAGATGCCAAAGGATTTTCGTATCGAGGGGGCAATCATTTTACAGGCATAGAATGGTGGAACAAGGCTAGCGGCAGCAGTAATGGCAACACTCCCTTCCCAATTAGGTACAAAGTGGAAGTCTCGAGCCTGTGTTTCGGCCAGGCCGCTGAAGAAGAAGACAATGATGCTGCTGGGGCACCAACAATTAGTCTGCCGATCGATTATCGTCCGTATAACATGTTGGTACCAAATAGAGATGACGTTAGTAGAGTGAAAAACTATCCGGTATCATTTGAAAGGCCGGCTGTCAAGGATGATGGAAAAAGTATACGATATGCAGTCACTTCTGGAGAGACGATTGCAGGTATTCACTTTATCTGTGATCTGCGTGATGATATAGTGAAAGCCATCTAATAGGTTCTCTTTCTCATATTGTATGGAATACCTGTAAAACCGCCATGAGGCACCCGTTTCCGCTCCTTCCGTCGCATACATTTGAGTAAACCCTGCTTTGAATCTGATGTGTGTGTGTATGTATCGGTATTATTGGACTACGGGGTGGGACCCTATTTTAGCAAACTCATCGATACTTGACCTTTGGCAATGCTGTAGTTAATGAAATTGCTTTATAGCATGCTTGGTATACGGCCAAACATGCGGATTATAAATGCAAACTTGCTCAGGGTTCCTGTTACAATTACTACTACAGTTATTCTCTCCTTATTTCTGTCAAGTGTTCCCTTCAATGCTTTACCACAAGGTACTTTTGGTGATCTAGCTAGTGCAGCGAACCAAGATCATAGGGTTTATCTCAGTATTGTGCCAGGAGCAGCATCCAAGGCAGGCCGTGCGTTTTCTCCAAGCCCTGCCACGGTCAACATAGGAGACACTGTGACATGGGTAAACAATGATTCTACAATACACACGGTTACCTCCGGAACAGACAATACTCCTGACAGCGAATTTGGCCTAAAGGATGACGGAAAACCAATGCTGATTTTTCCAGGCAGGACATTTGAATATGCCGCCACCCAAGCTGCCACTTTTCATTATTTTTGCTGGCTACACCCCACAATGATAGGTACATTACAAGTCAGCAATTCTTCCTCTTCCTCTCCTCTCATGTCACAAATTTCACTTTCGACTGATAGATCATTACTTTACGGCGACGATGAGGTTACCATTCAGGGAACTGTTGTTGGAGTAAATTCTACAGGCCAACTGCTTCTTCTTCGAGTACTTGATCCTGAGGGAGAGGAATTTCTATCCGATTCGGTTGCTATAGACGATGACGGCAATTTCACATATCCATTAGAGATTAGCGGTCCCCTTGGAATCCCTGGACAGTACCATGTTACCGCCCTTTACAATGGCGTCAGGGCAGAAACCAGCTTTTCCTACGTATCTTCCAAAGATTCCGATTGGAGCAGTGCAAAGTTGGACCTCCAAACATCCGATATTAGATACAGGATATCAGGCGGCTCCCTTCTGAGCCTTGCCGGAGATCCTTCTACAACAACCATTACTGCAACAATCGATGCCGATGATAACGGGACGTTGACAATCCAACTTCCAAGGACTATTGCCGACTCGAAGGCAATGAATGGAACCGACATCGCATTTGTCGCCTTTGTAGATGGAATAGCGGCAGTTGTTGATGAAGACAAAGGGCAGACTGTGAGGACTCTGCAAATACCATTCACTGATAATTCTGAGAAGATTGAAATCCAAGGCACATTCTTGGTTTCGCCGCCGGCTACTACTACCAAATAGAAGAGAGTTTGGTTGAGAAAAGAAACAGGAATCCTAGATTGCCTCAAGAGGCGTATCGCTATCTGGTACAGGAAACGCGCGATCGATGGACGATACCTCATTTTCTGTTAGTTTCCACACCTTGTTATCTCCAGTTGCCAAGCTGTTTTCCCTCACGTGATCCGGGCGGCTTGCCTTTGGAATGGTAAACGTGCCCGGATGACGTGTCAGAAAGTTGAGCGCTACCTGTCGAGGTGTACGGCCGTGCCTCTCGGCAATCTCTGCTAGAACCTGTTTTCCTGCCTCTGCTCCTTTTCCTCCTGAACTTTCGAGCGATTGGAAATTACCATGTCCAAATGGTGAATATCCTACGAGGGCAATCTCCCGCTCAGCGCAGTACGGCAGCAGTCGCCGTTCTATTCCACGATATCCCAGGTGGTAGAGCACCTGATCGCAAGCCAGCCTGTTATCTGAAAGCGCCTGTTCGGCTGCGGCCAGCTCCTCGACGTCAAAGTTGCTGACTCCTATGAACTTGACTAGTCCTTCCTTGACAAGCTTTTCCATGGCGCGCATGGTCTCTTTTATCGGATGTTGATCGCTGGGCCAATGAAGTAGGTATAGGTCCAGCCACTCTGTCTTTAGCCTCCTAAGGCTCTGCTTGCATGCCCTCAGAGTGCCTTCATAAGACGCGTGAGATGGCAAAACTTTGCTCACAAGGAATACTTTGTCGCGGTGTCCTTCGATGGCTTGGCCAACAAGCTCTTCAACCCTTCCATTGCCGTACATCTCAGCTGTGTCGATGTGAGTCATTCCAAGGTCCAGGCCTGTCCGAAGAGCCGTGACTGCGCGCCTTTCAGCTTCCTTTCCTTCTGCTTTTTCTGCTAACATCCATGTGCCTTGCCCTATTACAGGGACGTCAACGTTGGTGTAGCCAAACCTACGCGTGAGCAATGACATTCTTCACGGTAGCAATTCTACAAATCGGATTAACAAGATTTTCTCCTGTTCACTCCTCTACATTCTCTCTTTCGCCCTCTGTCTCTACTGTGTGTTGCACTCTTTTTTGCGTGTGTATCAATAGAAAGAAATCAAGCCAAAATCTAGCCGTATATGCCATCAGGTATTCGTCGGCTAACAGATCGAATCAAAAGTACACTGGCTCACAATTCGTTAACAGCACCAAAGAAGGCAACCCCTCCCGAAGATTAATCAGAAGACACTAAACGATGCCTTGCCTCCCTCTCATAGCCTTCCATTTTACCACTCCAAAGACTGCAATAGGAACGATGATCATTACCATTACCAGAGATACTGGGTTTGACAGAATGATGGTCATTGCATTATTTTCAATATCTTTTGCCATTAGCATCCCCCAGAGGACAAGCAACATTATGCCCAGTCCAAATATGGGGTACTTTACACGGTTGAACTTGCCCAATCTTTGACCGTGTCCTCTCCTGTCAAGCTCTCCGGCGATAAACAAGGTGACAATTGCCACAAAGCCGACTCCTATGACAGCATAGTTTGCTGAAGGTATGCCGCTCAATATCCCTAGATGAAAAGTATTGTCAGGCGCAAAAAGCCATATCAAAATAACCGCGATAGAGCCAACCAGAAAGCTCCTGTCTAGAATTTGCCCGTTTTGTGCAAACCCGTATACTCTGCGCCAGGGGATTGGCCTGCAATCGTCGTAATGGCCTTGAAGATCAGGATCCGCTTTCTTTGCTAATCCTGGAGGATCTTCTTGGTAGAAATATATTCTCTCCTTTGCGTCCAACGGTTGCTCCACTCCCTCGCAATTTACCCTTCCACGTTTTACCAGTCTTGTAAATGGGTAAAACCATTCTACTCCCCTGTCCTTTACAGTAGTAAAAGAGTCCTGCAAAACATGAAGAAATATCCCCAAAGACAAGTAAGGACTTATGATGTAGACCCCTGCCATCATGAAGACATTATGAAGACCCGCCCTGTGAATCTGCTCATCTGCATATACTTTCTTCGGGATAAACCAGTATTCGCGGTCCAAGTCTGGCAATAGAGCTCCCAGACTGACAAGCAGCGCGATCTCTGGATTATTTGTGAATACTAGACCTACTGCCAATGCGAATACAAAATGCGTTGGCAAATCCATAATATGTGAGCACACAGCGCGGTGTCTTTTAGATAAACGTATTCGTAAAGATCTGCGAAGGCCAGAACACCATCTTTTTTGCGCCTGTAATCTAGCAGATCCAAGTTTGGAAAAAAGGAGAAAAAAAGGGGGCAGAAGGTCTGAAACGATTTTTTTTGTTCCTGCTTCTACTCCTCTACTTCTATTCTTGTCAGGTCATTGGACAGCTCGCTAGTGTGTTTAGATGAAAGGAGACTCCTCTATTCGTCCTCTTCCTTCTCCGCTGCGCTTGTCGACTTTTTCTTGGGTGCCTTCTCGTCTACATCATCCAGACCTCTCTCGTTGACGGTAAAGCGTGTATCGCTGTATGGATGGTACGGCGAGTCAATCATCTTGGCGACGCGGTCCGTGCCTGCCTTGCGTAGATAAACCCTATAGGTTGATGCGTGCCCTATGACGTTTCCACCTGCGGGCTTGGTCGGGTCGCCAAAGAATGTGTCCGGCGTCGACTGCACCTGGTTGGTGATGACGATCGCCACACCATACATCTCTGCAATCCTTGTGAGCTTGTGCATTACGCCGTTGAGCTTTTGCTGCCTATCAGCCAGCGTCCCGCGTCCGGCAAACTCTGCTCTGTGAAGAGAGATGATGCTGTCTACTATTACCAGCTTGGCCTTGAACTGCTCGATATACCTGCCAAGTTCCTTTACCAGGAGCTCGAGGTGAGAGCTGTTGTACAGCTTGCAGATTGCAATGTTCTGTAACGTCTCAGCCACGTCCAGTCCTCTTGCACGGGCTATCTGGTCGATGCGCTCCGGCCTGAATGTCCCTTCAGTATCCAGCCAAATGGTTTTTGAGCCCAGGCCTCCTAACTCGGGGGCTTGATTGGCCATGACGGCCAGCGTGTGGCATATCTGGGACTTGCCAGAGCCAAATTCGCCGTAGAATTCCGTAATTGCGTGAGTCTCCAGACCTCCAAGCAACAATTCGTCCAGCGCTTTAGAACCCGTGGAGCAACGCAGGATGGCCCTTCGCTTTTCAAGCTGGACATCCGCCGTCGTAAATTCACTATCAAGAACCTTGGAATCCTGCAAGAGTTTCTTTGCGGCTAGGATAAAGTTCGTCGCGCCTTCCTTTGTACTGCCAATTTCGGTCGAGAGCTCTTCAGCGCTCATTACCGCAAGCTGTACAACCGATCCAATGCCTGCCTCTCGCATTTTCCTTGCCGTCGTCGGACCCACGCCTTCCAAATCTTCAAGTTCAAGGTCAACTGCCGATGATACCTGCTTTGATTCTCCCATGAAATACAACCCGTTTCCTGTGCAATATAAGATAGGATATACCAAGAGGGGAGGGGGAGGGGCAGCTGTGGCTGCATGTCGAACCTGTGGAGGATGAGAGGATTTCTTGGAATGGGCCCACGTCTGGTGTGTCCCGGAAACAGAAGGTTTCACGACCTGAATGATACACTGCTAGAGAAAAAGAGTAAAGTACACAGCAATGATTACGGAGTCAGCGGCGCCATCCTTCCAAAATCAGTTATCGAAGAGCTAAAGAAGGAGATCCGAGAGGACACGCCCGATCCCAGAAAGTCAAGCCTGACGTGATCCTACATGGAAGAATAAGACTGGGACCATAACCATACGCTGGACGGTGTTTATCTATCGCGAAGGAATCGAATCTGGAGGTCCGCCCTCTTGGGTGCAATTCTAATTTTCTGATACCAGTATATCAAATGATGCGATTGAATTCGTTCGAGAGGGGTGTTAGCTAGAAAATGGCAAAGGAAAAGGAAGAAGACAATAATATCGCGCAAATTCACTTTTGATGAAAAGAATCGCATGGCAGTCAGAAAATTGCTTATCCTGTAAATGGTTTGCTCCTTCCGATCCCATAAATGCTGATATGCTGTCAAACGGAAAGTGTATACACCCGTCACTTCTGAAGTATATTGTTTACAGAAATATCACAAGAGCAGATTGACCAGATGCAGGAAAAGGCATTAGAGTCAGAAGAATCGCAGCAGAAGAAAGAATAGCAGTATCGGATCACTTGCTGTTCTTTGTGTGTGCGCGCGTATACTTTACCCGAGCTCGAAAGATATTTCATGCTCTGCTAGAAGAATTTCACACGCTCAAAAGTGCTAGCTGTAGATGGGTATTGTATCATTCGCGTCGGTTTGTTCAACAACAAGAGATGAAATGCCATTCGACGATAATGATACAGAACCCTATTCGAATTCACCTTGGTGTGCTGCTTTGACATGCCCTTTGAGGAAATCTGACAACGGTCCTTTGATTTCTTTAACATTCTGTTTAAACAATATCATTTCTGCTGCTGCAGCAGCCGCAGATGCTATTTCCTTTCCCTCCTTCCTGCAATAGATATTTCCTTTCCATCCTTCATCATCAAGCTTTGGAAAGACAGATCTGTAGTGGGCCCCTCTACTCTTTTGTCGCATCAACGCACTTCTAATTATATCCTCACAAGCAACTAGTGATGCTCTTGCATTGAAGGCAGACAAGCACTCCCTTTCTGACCTTCAGAAAATCAATAAGCAATACCGGCAAACCTGTGAAAAACACCTGCATAAAGCATAAGAGGTTAAATATTACCAAAGGTTCTCGCAGGCGATTGAAAAGAGTCAAGGTCTCGGTACAGCCAGTTCGGGGCGATATTCTAAGAAAGGCTCTTGACGATCTTGATTTATGGGGAGATCAATTTAGCAGAGCAATTACAAGGCTGCTTCAAGCAAAGGGCTTTGTTTTTGATGCAAAGCATTACTATTCGCTTTCTGAGATTAACAAAGTGCTAACAAGATTGCTAGGCAGAGAAAATTCGCGACATATTCTCACGGTAATCGAAATAGGCGTACAAGTACAATATTTTGCGTATTGCACGCCCTATTCTGAATGACCCAACGAAGCCAGTAATCATAAAATCCTGCTCTAACTTGATCTTGTCATTTCGCCATGGGGTACGCCAAATGTGCCTGATGTGGACCGCATACGGTGGTTCTGTAACTTTTCGGGTCACAGATAATGATGAAACAGTATTCGGTTCCGTTAAGTTATCTGTTGGTGTTGATGGAAATCTCGCAAGAAGCGTGACCACCCAAGGATTGAACAGTGTAAGAAATGCAAATCTTTCGTTATGGGTATATACGACTTCTCACATGTTGCGGGCCCTTTCGATTCATCTCTCACTACTTTCCCCTCATCATCTCAAAGATACCTCCACCGTATAGCCAGTGGGGTTTGGATTGGTCGGCTTTGTAGACATGATTACATCGTTGCCGTTCACGGTAACCTTTAGTAGCCAAGTACCAGTTGACAGGCCATTTGTTCCCCAGTTGAATATGTATTGGTTGCTTGTTGCATCATATCTGAACAGGTTTCCGGTTGTGGCGGCGCTAGTGGATAATGCTTCTGCATATGTTCCTTCGACGTTACCGCTGTATTTCATGATGGATATCTTGACGGTGGCGGTAGCGTCAGGGGTCAGCCCGTCATTTTGGAACAGCTGTAGCTTCACCGGCACTGTGCTCTTGAGCTTGAAGACGCTGCTTCCGTCCGCATTGACTGGCTGAAGTATCCCACTCCACTTTGTGGCAGTTACTGTGAATGTTGAAGTTGCGGTGTTGCCATGGGCGTCAGTAGCAGAACAAGTAACGGTGGTGGTTCCCAACGTGAATGTCGAGCCAGAACCTGGAGAGCAGCTCACCGTCACCGAGCCGTCAACGATATCTGCGGCTGTCGGGGCAGTGTACGTAACCGTAGTTCCAGACGACGAGCTTGTCGTCGTGAATACTGCCATGTTGGCATGAGAAGCTATTGTTGGAGCAGTAGTATCCCGTACTGTGATTGTGAAGGTGCCTGAGCCCGTGTTTTGATGAGCATCCGTAGCTGAGCAGGTTACTGTTGTGCTTCCTATCGGAAATGTCGAGCCTGAAGGTGGAGAGCAGCTCACTGCAACAGCGCCATCCACGATATCAGAAGCTGATGATGGTACCTGTCCTGCAAAGGAGACGGCTGCACCTGAGGAACTTGTTGCTTCAGCGATCAAGTTGGAAGGTACAGTTACGGTTGGCGCAGTGGTGTCCTGTACTGTCACCGTGAAGGACCCAGTGCCAGTATTACCGTGAGCATCCATAGCTGAGCAGGTAACAGTATTCGTCCCTAACGGGAATGTTGAGCCAGAGGCGGGCGTGCATACTACTACCGGAACTGCACCATCGACAATATCAGTTGCGGACTGGCCGGAATAAGTTACTGCCGCACCCAAGGGGCCTGTGGCTTCGGATGTCAAATCAGTTGGAACTGTTATCGCTGGCGCAGTGGTGTCTTGGACAGTCACTGTGAAATTGTCCGAGCCTGTGTTGCCATGGGCATCGGTTGCACTGCAGCTAACAGTCGTGGTCCCAAGCGGAAGGGATGCACCGCTAGTTTGGTCGCAGACCACAACGTCAGTGGCAAGGTCTACGATGTCAAATGACGATGTAGAGAAAGTAACTGGGGCACCTGACGGGCCCGTAGCCTCCAAAGTCAAACCGTTGGGAACTGTTACGGTGGGTGGTGTGGTGTCCTGGACCGTCACGGTGAATGTGGCAGAAGAATGGTTGTGGTGTGCGTCGGTTGCCTCGCACGTTACTGTAGTAGTCGTTAGCGGAAACGTCGAGCCAGAAGCTGCTGGCGTGCAGACTACAGCTACCGAGCCGTCTACTATGTCACTTGCAGATGCAGAGAAAGTCACTGGTGCACCCGCGGGGCTTGTTGCTTCTTCGGTAATGTCATTTGGAACAGTTATTGACGGGGCAGTGGTATCTACGACATCGACTACAAATGTTGATGTTGCAGTGTTGCTGTGCAAGTCAGCTGATGTGCAAGTGACAGTCGTGCTGCCAAGCGGGAACGTTGCTGTTCCTGACGCATAGTCGCATGAAACAGGGGTGGGCCCGTCTACTGCATCATTTCCAGATGCAGAGAAGATTGCCTTTGCACCATCTGGCCCACTAGCTTCAACTACAATGTGCGCCGGAGACACGAGCTCTGATACAGGAGTGCCGTTTCCATCCGAGATGTCGATTGTGGGAGCGGTGGTATCTACCACGTTAATTGTGAACGAATTTGAACCAGTGTTTCCATGTGAATCGGTTGCAGTGCATGATACAACCGTACTACCGATTGGGAAGGTAGCACCGGATGAATATGTACAGGATACTTGGATGGAACCGCCATCAACCACATCGTTTGCCGATGGAGAAGAGAACGATACGACCGCGCCAGACGGACCCGCTGCTTCAACGGTTTGATCGGCAGGCACCGTTACGGCCGGGGCGGTTGTATCCTGTACTGTCACCATAAATGAGTTCGACCCCGTGTTTCCATGGGAGTCGGTTGCAGTACAAGTTACAGAAGTTGTCCCCAATGCAAATGTCGAGCCGGAAGGCGGTACGCACGATACCGACAACGATGATGATATCGTTCCATCCACGGCATCGGTCGCGGACTGACCAGAATACGTTACAGCGGCACCTTCCGGACCGGCAGCCTCAACTGTCTGCGATGTCGGGACAGTTACCACCGGGGCAGTGGTGTCCTGCACCGTCACTGTAAACGACTTTGTTCCGGTGTTGCCGTGGGCGTCCGTAGCTGAGCATGTGACCAGAGTAGCACCCAATGAGAATGTCGAGCCAGAAGACTGAGAACAAGAAGGTATCAGGGCACCATCAACCGCGTCAGTGGCTGATGAAGCAAAGGTAGCTGTAGCCCCTGCAGCCGAAGTAGCTTCAAGTGTCATGTCGGCAGGGACCGTCACCTCTGGTTTTGTAGTGTCCTGTACTGTAACCGTGAACGAGCCTGAGGCACTCAATCCGCCACTGTCGGTTACCGAGCAATTTACTACGGTTGCTTGGCCTAGTGGAAATGTCGAGCCAGAGACGGGCGCGCAGTAAGGCATTGGGTCAGGGTTATCTTCTGCGTCAGTTGCTGTTACAGAGTATGATACAGGTGCACCAGAAGCACTTGTCGCCTCTGCCGTAATGTTTGGAGGCAAGGTTAGCGTGGGAGCGGTGTTAGCTGGCGCAAGAACGTGCAGCGTGAACGCCGCAGGACTTGTATTGTATGTCCCAACACCAGAGTCAGATACACTCACTGTAATTGCAAAGTTCCCCGCAGTCGAGCTAGAGGAGAACACAACATTTTGCGTGACGCCACACGCCGTGAAAATTAGAGAGCTCGGAGACCGTGTAACTCCTGCAGGAACGTTTATTGTTATTCTTGCAGGGGTCGAGTCTGCGGCATTACAACCTGTTTGGCCGTCACCGTTGTTCGCGTTAATTCTGTAACCTACGGTCGTTGAACCGCCAACAGTGATGGTGTCGGAGCCGGGGTTCGCTGCGACGTCGTTTTGCACATTATCAGCAAACGCATACTGACCGGTTGTCGCAAAGATCAGAACAGCGGCAATAGCAATAGCAGCCGCCGAGGACGTGGGACCCTGTCGTGGACTAAATGACAGCATATGTGCGAACAGGTAATGGTTTACACAGTATTTGTCCAGTAAGCTCCTTCTATGAGAATTTTATAGTTAATTTGTTCAGTGTCGACATACTTTCTACGTTATTCTATCCATATTTGGTTGGGCTTTGACATTATTAGGGGCCCCTTGTTAACTCTTCGTATCATGGACAACGACGAGATAGTATAGTTTTCGTGACCCGATAACTTGGCAATGCCACAAGAGGTTCTGTTAAGTTATCTGTTGGTGTTGATGGAAATCTCAAAAAATACGACCACCCAAAGATTGAACGATGCCTGCCATTATTCCTATCAAAAGTGTTTAAAGTTACAAGAATAATTGCAACATGAGAAGGTTGAACAAGTCTGGCGAAGAAAGTCTCCGACGCAGTAGTCGAGTCATTAATAGGAGCCGGGTTAAAGAGGATATATGGCGTCTCAGGCGATTCCCTGAATGGAATTATAGATTCTGTACGGGAGCGCGACAAGGACATTTCTTGGGTGCACGTCCGACATGAGGAAACCGCCGCGTTCGCGGCTGGATCCGAAGCTCATCTGACAGGAAACATTACTGCCTGTGCTGGCAGCTGCGGGCCGGGAAATATGCACTTGGTTAACGGACTGTATGATTGTTATCGCAGTAGAGTGCCGGTGCTAGCAATTGCGGCACATATACCAAGCACGGAGATAGGGAGCACATACTTTCAAGAGACGCACCCTGAACTTTTGTTCAATGAATGCAGTCACTACTGTGAGCTTGTCTCTCACGCAGACCAGATTCCTCGTGTTCTTGATATTGCAATGAGGACCGCCATTTCTCTCCGCGGAGTATCTGTCATTGTCCTTCCCGGGGATATCGCATTGCAGGAGTCAGTCTCTAACAGACCCCTCGTTTCCTTCGAGCGGCCCCAGCCAGTGGTCCGCCCGTCTAGCGAAGAAATTGCAAGGCTTGCAAGTGTTCTGAATGCGGCTCAGAATGTGACCATTCTTGGTGGTGCCGGCTGTGCCGGCGCGCATTCGGAACTAATCCAGGTCGCAGCCCTTCTTCAGGCTCCTATTGTCCACGCAATGCGCGGAAAGGAGTTCATCGAATATGATAACCCATACGATGTAGGCATGACTGGATTGCTCGGCTTTTCATCCGGATATCATGCGATGATGGACTCTGATCTGCTGCTCATGCTCGGCACCGACTTTCCGTATCAGCAATTCTACCCGCCTCGTGCCTACATAATTCAAGTGGACATTCGAGGGGAGCAAATAGGTAGACGAACAAAGGTCGATCTCGGGTTAGTCGGCGATGTCCGCGAAACTCTAATCGCACTGAAACCATTGCTCAATCAGAAGGCTGACAAAGGACATCTGAAGGCATCACTGGACCATTACATGAAATCCCGAAAGGATTTGGATTCTTACGCAGTAGGCGAGCCTGAACGAACTCCGATTCATCCTCAGTACGTTGCGAAAGTCATCAATGACATTGCAGCGCATGATGCAGTCTTCACCTGTGACGTTGGTACCCCAACGCTCTGGGCAGCACGGTATCTGCATATGAACGGGCGCCGGAGATTGCTGGGGTCCTTTTCACACGGCTCCATGGCAAATGCATTACCTCAGGCAATTGGAGCCCAAGAGGTTTTTCCAAGTCGCCAGGTAATTTGTCTGTCAGGTGATGGTGGGTTTTCGATGCTGATGGGTGACTTTCTTTCGTTAAAGCAACTAAATCTTCCTATAAAGGTAATCGTATTCAACAACGGATCTCTAAGTTTTGTCGAGCTAGAGATGAAGGCTGCTGGGCTATTGACTTATGGCACTAGTCTCGTAAATACCGATTTTTCGAAGCTAGCTGAAGCTGTGGGAATTATGGGACTTCGCGCAGAAAGACCCGAGCAGGTAAAGCCGATGCTGAGCCAAGCTCTAGAGCACAACGGTCCAGCATTAGTGGATGTAGTCGTGAACCGCCAAGAGTTACTTATCCCTCCAAGCATTAGTCTGGCTGAGGTAAGGGGTTTTACGCTCTACATGATAAAGGCGGTGCTGAACGGGCGTGGAGACGAAATAGTGGATCTAGCGAAGACAAACCTGTTCAGGTAGCACAACAAATCCATTAGCCCTAATTTGAGGTATCTTTTTTGATAGATTTGTAGTCGCGATATTTTGGAATCCAAAATCTTTGTTGCACCTGTCTGCGCAATTCTTCTTCGCTCTTTGTCTGAGCCACACCGTCCTGTTGAGCCTGGAGTCCAGCTACAACTGCAATAGAAATGGCTACATCTTTCATACTCTCAATTGGTGGGAGCAATTGCGTATCGGTGTTAACATTATCTGAAGCAATGCTGCCAAGAGCCTTAGATGCTGCTACCATCATCCCGTCGGTCACTCGCCTTGCGCCTGAAGCTATCACAGCAAGGCCTATCGCAGGAAAGATGTAAAAATTGTTGCACTGTGCTATTTTGAATGTCTTGCCTTTTAGTGAAACCGGAGGGAATTCTGTCCCGGTCGCTACAAGAGCACGACCATCTGTCCAACGTATGAGGTCTTCTGGGACAGCTTCTGCTCGATCATAGGGATTTGATAGGGGAAAAACAATGGGTCTTTCGACCTTCCTTGCCATTTCTTTGATAATTTGTTCAGTGAATCGATGCGGCTGGCTCGAAACGCCGATAAGGATTGTAGCTGAAATGTTCTCAATAACCTCCGCAAGCCCTACCTCTTCATTATTATTCGCTCTCCAGCTGGATACCAGTGCGAAAGACTGTGCAAATTTCTGTTGAACCGGTGTCAAGTTTATTCTATCTGTATGTAGCAGGCCCTTACTGTCCAGAAGAAAGAAATGCTTGCGAGCGTCCACTTCCCCCATTCCTTCTGACACCATGGCTGCCAGAATATACTCGGCAATCCCAGTTCCCGCACTTCCCGCGCCAAGAATTACGACCTTCTGATCTGAAAACTGCCTTTTTGTAATTTTTAGGGCCTTATACAACGCTCCTAATGTCACAGCAGCAGTGCCTTGGATATCATCATTGAACGTGCAGACGCTGTCACGATACCTGTCAAGGATTGGACGAGCGTGGGGTTTTGCAAAATCTTCCCACTGCAGCAAGACATGTGGAAGCTTTCGCTTTATGCAACTGACAAACTTGTCCACAAAATCCCAGTAAGGCTGCCCTGTTATTCTTTCGTGGCGCCAGCCTACGTATTCTGGGTCATGCAGGCGATCAGCATTATTTGTACCCACGTCAAGCAGAATTGGAAGGGTCCGCTGAGGGTCAATCCCTCCAACCAACGTATAGAGTGAAAGCTTGCCAATTGGAATTCCCATTCCACCGGCCCCCTGATCACCCACTCCCAGAATACGTTCACCATCTGTTACTACAATTACATCAACATCACGATATGGGCGGTTTTCTATCATATCATCCATCTTGTCCATCAATGGATAGGACAAAAACAGACCGCGAGGACGGCGATAAATGTGCGAGAAATTAATGCAACCCTGCGCAACGACTGGTGTATAGATGATGGGAGCCATTTCAGCGATATGACGGTAAAGTAAAGCGTAAAAGAGGGTCTCGTTCGTGTCCTGCAAAGCTCGCAAAAATATATGACGTTCCAGATCATCGTCCTTTCTTTTGTACGCCTCATATGCCCGCACACATTGTTGTTCTAAAGTCTCTATTACCGGAGGTAACAATCCGTGCAGTTCAAGACGAACTCGTTCCTCGTAAGTAAAGGCTGTGCCCTTATTTAGAACAGGGTTTGACAACAAATCTTTTCCCGATAATTCTGTTTCAATAACTGACTCGCCATCCTCATTCATTTAGTACAAGGATGCGTCACAAATGATATCAGCCTTATGGTTATTTTACTTTCATCATCTAAAAGCTAAAATCTTAGGCGTTGCATTGTATTCAATGATGAAGGATGCAGAAGAATTATGCGACAAACTTCTGAAATTAGATAATTCTATCAGATTCGTTGGGATTGCAAACCAAATGGGCAGGTTAGTTGCTACAAGGTATAGACAAGGGATGGAACCACTACTTACTAGTGAAGAAGTGTCGAGCAATGCCATAAAAGCGACTTTGAGAATGAAAACCCGAGAAGATTATGAATCCAACTTGGGAAGGACCATTTACACCTTTGCGTTGTATGAAAAGGTAAAGAGGGCATCTATTTTACTAAATGATAGCCGTTTTGCACTTTTGATGGTATCGTTTGACGTTACCGCAGATCACGAATCAATCATTTTGAGCAAGATACTCCCGATCATGAAACAGCATCGGCTTATTGCAGTGGCATAGCATTCGCCGGATAGTAGATTTTCTGAATGACTGCAAAATACGCACATCATATTCTTCATATCATTAAATGCATTTCTTCCTTTTTGATTCGATGATTGTATTGCATTAGCATCCACTGACTGACTGACCGACCGACAAGAAGAGCACAATCTGAATAAATGGAGTTCAAATGACCATTACGGCGTGAGTTTGAGGCCATAGTCATTTAGTGGATAATGGGATAAGAGATACCGCTCTGACCACATTTATCAATCTACGGCGCTTTTTGTAAATCTGTTTTTTCAGATTCGTTCGCCTGAGGAATGCCTTATATCATTCAAAAACAGGTATGATATATGACAAGGTACAATACGGCGTTTAGAAAAGTGGATTTACAAGAGCGCAAACCAGTCAGAGTCGATGTTGATGGTAAACCAATTGTTCTAGCCTTGGTATCGGGTAAGATTTATGCAATGGACGCAGTTTGCTCCCATGAAGGCGGTCCCTTAGAGGAAGGATCCATCGAAGAATATTCACTTATCTGTCCATGGCATCAGGGCATTTTTGACATACGAACAGCTAAAGCATCGCCTGAAACTGATTGGGTTACTGACCTGCGCTCTTATAGAGTTGAAGTCGAAGAGAAAAGCGGACTGATTTCGATAGATACAGATTCTGGCGCATCTCATTCCGATAGCGGGAGTAGCACACGCATCGCGCGACAAGAAAACGCAGTTGCAGCGGACGCTGTGCCGGCAAGACCGCTGAAATTCGAATTAAAGTTGCTAGAGAAGTTCTCGCAAAAAGGGACGGACATTATGTCATTTCGGTTCTCTCGTAGCGACAGCGAAAACTACCTAAATTACAAGGCAGGGCAGTATTCTATAGTCGATCTTGGTACAAGGGAAGATCCCGAGGGTCCGACGCGGTCTTTTACGATAGCCTCTTCTCCAACAGAAAAGGAAGGCATACTTATTAGTACAAGAATAAGAGATACTCCATTCAAGCAAAAGCTATCAAAGCTCGACGTAGGTGCCTCTGTCAAAATTACAGCTCCTGCAGGCAAATTTACTCTTCCTGAGGATAACTCATCGCCAGTAGTGCTGCTGACAGGGGGTATCGGAGTGACTCCCTTTAGAAGTATGATAAAGTATGCTACGGATAAGCAATTAGCACTAAAGATAACGATGTTTGATTCTAATCGGAACCGTGCAAATGTCCTGTACAAAGATGAATTTGATAGATGGGCAAATCTCAACAAGAATTTGAAGATCATCTATACAATCACCGGAGAGCAGGAACAACCCGAGACTCCTCAGTCACTAACGACACCTGAATGGATCGGCGAAAAGGGGATGATAAACAAAGCTATGTTGGCAAGGCATCTGAGCAGTGACGAACTGAAGAATTCGATATTTTATACATGTGGCCCCCCTGCAATGTTGAACGCCATGCGAGAGCTATTGTCAGAGGAAATCGGAGTATCCGGCGACAGGATCAGGACAGAGGCATTTACTGGCTATTAGACTAAAATCTCTGAGATTCTCACTGGAATGGAATCAGATTAGCTTGGGTCTTAGTTTCTGTCGTCTGCTTTTCCTTTTTCTTTTTCCGCTATGACTTTCTCAGCATCTTCTTCTCCTTGTTTTATCAGATTCTTTATAGTAGCAAGGGAAAAATCCGCATCTTCAAAAAGGAAAGGCACATTTTCACTCCTTTCAATTTTCGTTATTTCATCAATTATTGCGCCTCTTGCATCAGCTAACTTGTGATAATCGGGCTCTATCTTGGTGAATCTTTCGTGCAGTTCTTTATCGAGCGGAGCATTGCTTAAGATATCGTGCATTTCTCTTAGCAATAATAGGTATCCTGAGATCGCCTTCGATAGTCTCACATTGCTATCAGTCTTGTCCGTGTGCATAATATCTCTGGCTCTGTGCCAGATGTCAAACATATTTTCCGGCAATTCCTCCTGGACATGTGGAAATAGATTTACAATGTACACTTTTTTGTCGCGCTTTGGCGATGCTTCAATCACTTCCCTGAGCGGAGTGTTACTAAGCAGTGCTCCATCCCAAAGGAACTGACCATCTTTCTCAGTCCAACCTATACCATAAAAGGGATAACTGGCACATGCTACTATGTGATCAGCATCAATATTTGTCGTCATGCTATCGAACAATACTGCTTTACTGTTCTTGATGTTGGTGGCTGTAACTATAAGTCTAGGAACATTGTTGCTGTTCAATTTTGAAAAATCAACATATCTTTCCAAGGTTCTTTTCAGGATGGCAAGGTCGTACATATACGGCGGCCGTATGGATGTAAAATAGCCTACAGGAGTGTAGTTTAGGCTTGGTGCCATGTACCAGGCAGGAAAAAACATCTTGGCATTACCGTACAGAGCAGCATACCATAAAGACATGACCGCTCTTAGGTTATCTGGAATAATAGAGCCAGTTACTCTTTCAGCCACGTCCAACCAAAAATCCTCTAGATCTCTTTCCGGATTGTCATTCTTTGAGCCTGCCACTATTGCTGCATTGACGGCTCCTATCGATGTTCCCGCGACTATGTCAAACTTTATACCACGTTTGGATAGCGCCTTATACACTCCACATTCATACGCACCTAATGAGCCCCCGCCCTGCATGACGAGAACCGTCTCGGATTGCAGTTTTTGCACATGCCTTATTTTTAATTCACGTAGTGACATTACGTAGGGGGTACATTGCGAAGTTGATTATTAAGAGTACCTAAAACGCAGCCTTGATGCGTATCTGCCGGTATTCTTGAAGTGGCTTTCATCCTTTTGCTAGGCTACCTCTTCCTATATCGTGTAACTAGAGTGTGTCAATAGATGTTGGTAATGCTCTCAAATTCTGATCATTGCATACAGGGCAGATGGCATTAGCGAAATCGCTGCGCCATCTATTATTAGGCTTGATTACTGATACACACCAGAAACAGTTGCCACATAGTAAGAAATACGTATACCCTTTTGTTTTTGTTAAACTTTTTTTGGTAATGGTAATCTTGGATTGCATTTTATTCATCCGCCTTGCTATATCCGAGCCCTCCTCACTGAACTATGCTTCGTGTGCATGCGGCGGCGGAGCACTGCTCTTTGCCAATGCCTCGTTAAACGTTCCTGCCGCTTTTTCATGGTATTCGAGGTTTGCCTGGTCCACCTTGATTGCCTGCGTAGGACACACGGACACACAGGCCATGCACCAGATACAGTCATGCTCCCTAATTGGGTCAGACTTGTCGGTGTAGTCCTTTCGGCCTTCACGGTTATGATCCTCTCCAGAACCTGCACTTGTTCCATTCTGCAGCTCTGTCCCCGGTACATCTTGCTCTGTTCTGTACCACTGATAAACCTGGACAGGGCATACCTCTATGCACGCACCATCTGCGATGCAAGAGTCCCAATCGAGCGCGACCATCGTGCCATGCACGCCGAGTGGAACGAGCTGCTCTCCTCTGGCCTCGTAGGCTTTTTTCACCTCTTCGTTTTCTGCGGCCTCTGCAGTTCTCCCCGGCCCCCATACGAAATGGAAGTGTTGACCATCTGAATGGCTATGTTTGCCTATCACCTGTTGATTTTTAGGAAATTCTGGATCTATTGGCATAGTCTGTACGTTAGACGAATAAGCCTTAAAGAGTTACAACCACTATGCAACCGATTGCAAATTAATGATAGTAGTTGCTTGCTCCTCTGTGTACAGATTTCATGGATCATCGACTTCAGGATAGGTAATCTTATTTCCATCTACTTTTGCGAACCATGTTAGTGCATGAGGTTTGCTTGTGTTCTCACTCATGATATCTTCCACACGAATGTTGCGTATCACTAGAGCGTCTCCAATGAGTGACCTGTGACATCGCCAAGGGACGGCTTCCGCGCACATAATGACCGTTTGTTTCTCTGCAGAAATTTTGATGAGTAGTTCTATGCTATTCTTAAATTCTGATGTTTGCATATAATCGGCAAAACCGCGAAATGATGAATTTCTCCAAGCAGTATTGACTGATGCTTTGGTTGTATGTCGCAGACCTCCTAACCCCTCCAGATGGATGTATCCGATGTCATTTTTGAGTAAATTTGCCCTTAGTTCCTCCTCATTAAACTGAGGATTGTGGCGGGATCTAGGAATTGTTCGGACGTCAACAACCGCTTGAATCTTATATGCTCGAAGTATTTTAATGAATTCATTAATTGTACGAGTGGAGTGACCTATGGTATAGACGATGGCTCCAGTTTTCATATAATTCCTCTCATCTGCAACTTATTTAGCAACAAATGGAAATAGACAAGCCCTTCATACGGGTGCCATCGTGATGTCAACTTTTTGACCTCTGCATAGTCTGGCTTTTTATCGAGGCGAAATAATTGCTCAAGATTATTCTGAGCACCAATGTCGTCACCCGGAAATGTATCTATTCTGCCAAAGCCTCGCAAGAGCGCATATTCTGCAGACCATCGTCCTATGCCGCGTATCGATGATATATACTTGATAATTTGCTCGTTGGTCATCTTCGAGAGATTATTCAGCTGAATTTCATTATCTACCACAGCCATCGCTAGTTCTTTTATTGCCCTTGCCTTCTGGCGACTAAACCCTAATTTTCTCATCTCTTGCTCTGAAACATCCGCCAAATCCTCCGGTCTTGGAAAAGCATGCAGGAGAGTCCCATCAACATCATCTTCAAATTCTAACCCGAACTTTACAGATAAGCGATTAAGCATCAAAATTGCCAGGTCAAGTGTTACCTGTTGACATGCAATTGCATTTATGAGTGTCTCAAAGATGTTAGGGAAGCAAGGCGGCTTAACTCCCAAGAATTGTTGACCAAGCGAAATAAGTACGGCGTCCTCGTTGTTTCTTGCCAGTGTATACAAAGGAGTCAAATCCCGATCAAGGCCAAGCATTTTTTGAACGAGTACTTGAGCATCTTTTTGTGCGCGAACTGGGGTCATTGCCCTCTTCTTACTTTGCAAGGTAATGGCAATTTTTGGATCATTGGTGGTGCCTTCCTGTCTGACAGCTATCTTTACGGGTTCATTATTGAAAGTAAGTATCCGTACATACTTGGTTCCATCCCATCGGTCAACAATGTTCGTATCTCTTCTTCGAAGAGCCCACACGGTAAAATCGAGTCGAAATGGGGCTACAGCGGAGAGAGCAATCGAATCTACCATTAATGATGCATATCTATACACGTCAAATTTGTTTATATTCATGATTGGCAGAGATTGTGTCCATGCTTGGGCTCCGCAATACATCGCTCCAGAGGGCCGATTTACACGAGAGCAATCCCATTAGAGTTGTTGTGATGTTGTTGTTGATGGTGGAAAGCAGTCCTTCAGATCATGGCAGATTGGACGGTATATGCTAGCATACTTTGTGTCAGCATTAAAGACTGTCTTTAGAAGACTGTTCCATTAAAAAGTATTCTTAATCCCACTTGACAGCAAAAGGTATTCTTGACAATGCATTTGATTGCAAAAGAACTGTAACCCTTTAAAGAATTGGTTACCCAGTTTACAATGTGTCGCGATGAAAGCTGCGAGAATTGTCCATGTGAAGGAACCATTGCAAATACAACAGCTTGAAACACCAAAGTCCAAGGGCGTAGAGGTTCTGGTTCGAATTATTTCTTCAGGAGTTTGTCATAGCGATATCCATCTGTGGGAAGGAGGCTATGAGGGAATTGAAGGTCAATTCATGAAGACTACCGATAGAGGAGTAAAATATCCTCTGACTCCAGGTCATGAAATTGCTGGAGTAGTCGAAGCCACGGGCGAAGGCGTTGAGGGCCTTAGTCGAGGAGACCGGGTAATTGTATTTCCCTGGATCGGCGATGGAACTTGCCCCGCGTGCAGAGCAGGAGAAGAAAATCTCTGCGATAAACCTCGGTCTCTTGGTGTCTATACTGAAGGCGGCTACGCAGAATACGTGCTGGTTCCCAGCTACAAGTATTTGATAAAAATAGATGATAAGCTGGATGTCGATGTAGCAGCAATATTGTCCTGCTCCGCGCTAACGGCATATACTGCAGTAAAGAATGCATCATTAAGACCAGACGAGGACGTCGTCATAGTTGGCGTCGGCGGACTGGGTTTGATGGCCATCCAAGTAATAAAATCCCTCACGGGTGCCCGCGTAATTGCGATGGATATAGACGACGAAAAACTGCAGGTTGCAAAAAGTAACGGTGCAGACTTCGTTATTAACTCCAAGAAAGACGATCCCGTAAAAGGCGTAATGGAGTTGACAAACAAACTGGGTGCAGATTCGGTTATTGACTTTGTCAATGCTTCCAAGACGGTAGAAACAGACATGCAGATATTGAGAAGAAGAGCCAAAGTAGTACTCGTAGGACTCTATGGGGGCGAATTAAAGCTAAATCTGGTTTCAATGCCGACTAGAGCGTACAGGCTGATTGGCTCATATACTGGAAATCTAAGGGACTTAGCAGAACTGGTATCTCTGACTGAAAGAGGGGTCATCAAGCCCATTGTTTCCCATAAATTCAAACTTGAGCAAGCAACAGAGGCGCTGACGATGTTGAAGGAAGGCAAAATAACCGGAAGGGGCGTTCTCAAGCCTTGACATCCATTTCCCGATATTTGATGCAACCAAGGTCAGTTGAGTAGTAATAATGATGAACAACAAGATAAAGACCGTCAATCCCTCGACGGGACAAGTCATCAAAGAATATGATATGATGACAGAAGAACAAATCCTAGCGGCGGTCAAGAAAGCGAAAGAGACATTTGGCGAATGGAAAAACAATAAGAAGGGAGGTCAAAACAAGAGGGCGGATTTTCTTCACAACTTTGCTTCTCAGTTAAGAAAGAACAAGGAAGAGCTTGCGAAAGTTGCAACGAGCGAGATGGGCAAGGCGATTAAAGAATCCCGTTCGGAAGTGGAAAAATGCGCGATGACAATGGACTATTATGCGGACAATGGCAGCATCTTTGTCGGCGATGAGCTGATCAATACGAATGCAAGGAAGAGTTTCATAACATTTGAACCTCTGGGCGTTATTGGAAGCATAATGCCGTGGAATTTTCCTTATTGGCAGGCATTGAGGTTTGCAGCTCCTTCACTCATGGTTGGCAATACCGTTGTGTTAAAACCTGCAAGTGCCACTATGCAGTGTGGTATAGAGATTGAAAATACATTCAGGGAGGCGGGGCTGCCTGATGGAGTCTTTCAGACGCTGGTTGGCGATTCGTCCATCGCAAACACACTCATAGATTCGAATGTGAGTGCAGTCACTTTTACCGGAAGCGTGTCTGCAGGTGCCAAGGTCGCGCAAAGGGCAACGTCACAGATAAAAAAGTGCGTGCTTGAACTAGGGGGTAGCGACCCCTTCATCGTCTGCGAAGATGCAGATATAGAAAAGGCATCAAGCGGTGCTGTCAAGGGAAGATTTATCAATTGTGGACAAAGCTGCATTGCGTCAAAGCGGTTCATTGTAACAAAGAAAGCGGCAAACGAGTTCATAGAGCAATTTATCCAGAAAACAGAGAAACTTGTCGTAGGCGATCCTCTTATAGATAGCACGGACATGGGTCCCCTTGTAAACGAAAGTGCGCTAAACAACATCGAATCCTTAGTTCAGGATGCTGTCAAAAACGGCGCAAAAGTACTGACGGGAGGCGAACGGTTGGCACATGGTAGCTACAAAGGCTATTTCTACAAACCCACCATACTGGAGAACATTTCGCCAAAAATGCGCGTTGCGCGAGAAGAGGTCTTTGGTCCTGTTGCGCCCATAACTATTGCCGAAGATGAAATGGAAGCAATTAAGATTGCAAATGATTCAGAGTATGGTCTTGGCGCAAGCATATGGACTGCAGATCTTGACAAGGCAGATAAACTCTCAAGAGAAATCGAAGCAGGCATGGTGACTGTAAATAATACTGTGGCTTCTGACCCTCGAATCCCATTTGGCGGGATAAAGAAAAGTGGGTTTGGCAGGGAGCTTTCCCGGTATGGGATGCTAGAATTTGTAAACATCAAGTCCGTGCGCTTCTATGATCAGCTGGATAGTCATCATCATGTCGAGTGAGATAGATGAATAGCCTGCGCGCAGAATCAAAGTAGCAAACAATCGTTACTGTCTTTCTTTGTGCAGGGAAAATTCCATGTCGAGACATTTGTTTCATGGATCGGAGACAAGGAAGAGCTCTGGCTGCGAAATTGTGCATTACACACAGCGGACAATGACGCCCGCCTATTCATTCATCAAAATAGGCAGAGAGGCAGGGCGATCGGCAGAACTCGCTGCTATCGCTAACTCATTATTGATGTTTCAATGTCGAGCAAAATTTATTGCTCTTCTTCAGCTAACTTTTCTATTGGTTCGCCAGTCGGCAAAGGCGCATTTCTGTCAACTCTATACTTCAGTATTTCAGGAAAATCTGGCCTGACTATGACGTTTCTGCCTGCCGCGACAATCTCAGATTTTGGAATGTCAAACCGATAGTCAAAGTGGCCAAATACTACTATCTTATTATCCGTTTCCTTTACAACATGTCCGACGTGGTCTGCATTATTTGTCCTTACTCCCTTATTGAACAGCGATTTTGGATACTCTCTTTCGTATGAGGCAAGGTCTACGTTTTCTGGCCTTGTCCACGGATCTTTTGTTGCCTTTCCAGTCGGGAGTGGCTCTTCCCTGCTGACTTTGTACTTTTTTGCGATTTCATACATCGGCAGGTCAATTAGCACGTTGCCACTAGTAAACTTAATTTCTGACTTTGGAATATCATATCTGTCGTCACCGCCTCCAAATACTACTATCTTATCATCCGTCTCTCTTACAACATGTCCGACGTGAGGCGAATCGAGAGCCTTTACTCCTTTGTTAAAGTATTGACCGGATGTCATTTATGATATAATACGGAAAGACAGTATTTAATGCTGCTTGCTATTTAACCAGAATTATTTTAGTGCTATCTACTGAAACTAACAACACCACGCCAGAAGTCAAACCTTCTTATTGGAAATTTTGCTTCCCTGCGATTTGTAACTGTGATTCCTGTGCATAGATTTATCAATAGTTTATCTCGGACGAATTGTAACAGTTCCTGCTTTCATACCTCTTTCCAAGAAGCAGCGAGAATCCTGTTGTTAAATAGCACTTTGCTGAAGATGTCTTGATTCACAAAAAATGCCGGATCACGCTAAAAAAGAATCAAACTACTCCTGTGATGTCTTAGTTCTAGGTGGCGGGTCTGCAGGTCTTCGAGCTGCAATTGCAGCTCATGATGCCAGTGCCAATGTCCTCATAGTTAGTAAAAGTAAGAGGGGTGATCCTCATACAACACTTGCAAGGGGCGGTATCAATGCAGCGCTTGGCACTATGGATCCGCAAGATAACTGGATGGTACATGCAAGCGATACCTTGAGGGAGGGTGAATTCGTTGCTGACTATGAAAAAGTTGAGGTACTTTGCAAAAGTGCACCCGGTGCTATAATGGAACTAGTAAATTGGGGTGCTAGGTTTCATAGGGAAAAAGACGGTAGGCTGACACAGCGGTTTTTCGGAGCCCACACGTATAGAAGAACTGTATTTTACGGAGATTGGACTGGTCAGGAAATAATTCGGGTGTTGATGGAGCAGGTAAATCAACGGAAAATAAAGATGATAGACAATGTTTACATCACGAAATTATTAAGGGTAAAATCAGACAATAATGATGATGATCACGGCGATGATGATGGGCGTGTATGTGGGGCACTTGGCGTAGATATCGCAAATAAAGAATTTGTAAGATTTGAATGCAAGTCCTTAATCCTTGCGGCCGGTGGATACACACGAGTCTACCCTGTGAGTAGTTCTAGGCTTTTTGAAAACTATGGAGAAGGTGTCGCTTTGGCATACGAAGCAGGTGCAGATTTAGTAGATATGGAGATGGTGCAGTTCCATCCTACTGGAATGGTTTGGCCAGAAAAAGCATTGGGCATGCTGGCCACAGAAGCAATACGCGGTGAAGGAGGCATTCTGTTAAATTCAAAAGGCGAGAGGTTTATGAAGAATTACGAGCCTGAAAGAATGGAGCTGGCACCACGAGACGTAGTGGCTCGTGCTAATTATAATGAAATAATTTCTGGAAGAGGTACGGAGCATGGTGGAGTTTGGCTAGACATAACCCATCTACGAAAGGAAGTAATTCAAGACAGGCTTCCCACCATGTATCAACAGTTCCTAGAACTGGATGGAATTGATATATCTAAAGAGAAAATGGAGGTTGCACCTACTGCACATTATTCTATGGGTGGAGTCGTGGCAGACATAAAGTGTAGAACAAGGATTACAGGTTTATTTGCTGTTGGAGAAGTAATAAGCCAGATTCATGGCGCTAATCGTTTAGGTGGAAATAGCCTGCTGGACACAATGGTTTTTGGAAACATTGCTGGTGAAGAAGCAGCAAAATTGGCAAAGCAACAAGAAGAAGTGGGAGAGGATAATGATGCAAAGAAAACTGATGACGATAATTATCATGATGGAGGAGTCTTTGTAGTTAAGGAACCAATTAAATTTCGTAACGAAATACAGGAGCTAATGAAAGAGAATGCAGGAATAATAAGAGAGGAGACAAGACTTCAAAATGGATTAAAAGGTATTTTGGAATTAAAGAACAAGTTTTATTCCAAAGACAATATTATCGAAGTATCCAAAGTTGATGACAATAATTCTGAAAATATTGTTATAACTTTGCAGGTAAAAGCATCGCTGGTTGCTTGTGAAGCCATAATTAGAAGTGCCTTGATGCGACAAGAGAGTAGAGGGGCCCATTACCGATCTGACTTTCCAAAGCTTGATGATGAGAGATGGAACGTAAATATCTATTGCAAGAAGGAAGGAAAGGGAATAGCAACTGCGACTGGAGCGGAAATGGTATTGTTTAAACAGAATGTTAAAGGAATCAAAGGACCGTTGTCAGATTTCCTCAAAGAACATGTCAAAGCAGCGCACCAACGCGAATTTGAATAGCACTAATAACAGAGCTAATACTCATTTTCATGGCCGTCATTTAATCTTTTTGCGAACTAAAAATGTTATGGACTTTTTGTAGAAAACAAAGAGAAGAACTTTCTCTTTATGAGAAGCGCGACACATAGTGAATAGTCGTTTATATCATGAATACGACCGGCACATATGTCAACCAGTAGCAGCAGTACTAGCCTTCAAAATACGAAATGGCAGAGCTGCATAAATGCATGCATGCGCTGTGCAGAAGCATGTGAGTTCTGTGCCACTTCAGACCTGCGGGAATCGGACGTAAAGATGATGGCTCCTTGTGCACAGATCAATAGAGAGTGCGCTACCGTCTGCTGGACTTCTGCGTCGCTTATGTCTATGGACAGTCAGTTTGCAAAGCAATTTTGCGATCTGTGCGCAAGCGTCTGCGATGCGTGCGCCGAGGAATGTGAAAGACACAATGTCGACCACTGCAAAATGTGCGCGGAGCAGTGCCGCAAATGCGCGGATGAATGCCGAAAGATGGGAAGATAGGAAAATAACGATTCTATGGAATTCCAACTTGTGATCAGGCTCTCTCTCCATCTAATCGTCCAGGCCATCGGAATGTCTAGAAGATATATTTCCGGACAAAAAGTACTAGGATACAATTATCTTTGGTAACACTGTTCTCAAAACGAAATACATCCTGAGAAAGTCCTGCACCTCTTTTCTAATGTGTAACTCTCGATTGCGTGAGAGTCTTCGCTGTAATACCACGTTGCAGTATTCTTCCTTGCCAAACTGGCTTTTCCCAGAAAGCGTTGATAGCCTTTGAAAGAGCCACTTGAATAACGCGAGGACGTGCTGGAGGTCAATCATTGAGCAGTGTCAAAACCTTGGACCTTTCAGTCTGCAGTACTGGCTTACCTTGTTAAGTAAACGACACTGTAAACGCATTGCCAAGGTGTTGACGGCGTTCGTACTTTCGAGAGTTTGAAAGCGCTGAGGCGGGGAAAAGGCGTCTGGTGGTCAAACACAATGTTGGCCCCAGACGGGCGATTTTTTCAAAGACGTATATCGAGAGGCTAATCAATAATGTAGGATATCCCGCCAAGGTCGAGTCTGTAGATAGTACGCTAAAAGATCGTCTCAAGAGCGCATACTGACCGACGATAAGTTGACAGTACAGCAAAGCCGGTATTTTAGAAGATCTGGAATTTACCAGAAAAGTCTGGCTGTAGGTCTGGGGTAAGATCCCATTCGTCTCTATTAATTTTATACAGACCAGTGTTACCCATTTTTTATATCTTCAACATTTTGATGTCATTTCCATGCAACAGTTGATTGAGACCAGACCTATAGAGCACAAGAAGTACCGGCTGCCGTATGAATGCGAACTCTGTTCAAAAGAAGCAACCACAGAAGTATATCTGGAGAGAGATAATTGTATACACCTACGACGGTGTTGTGATCAATGTTTGTCTAGTCCAGAATTATGAGCCGCACTATTCAAGTCAGAAAAGTCTGGTTGTAGTACTACAATGCGTATTGATAATATTGTCTAAGGAAAGATTCAACCCAAAATGCAGATTGAAAAGAGACCGGTGGAGCAAAAAGACAACAGGCTGCCGTATTCATGTGATCTCTGTTCAGAAGACGCCACGGTTGAATACTTGATCGAGGTACAGAATTGTCTTGCTCGCCGCAGGTTTTGTGATAGTTGTCTGCCTAGTGTGGAATTATAGCTGGATAGTGTTATAACCTCCTCTACTATCGCTTACGCCTATGCTTAATCCATTATCAAAAAAAATTCAACCGGCCGATCGTCAATCTTCTTCATTCTTTTCCTTTTTCTCTTTGTTTACTGTCGCATAGCCTATTCTTTCTGCATCTTCGGCTGATTTTCCTCGTTCCCGCTCGGATTCTGCAACGTGTTTTGCTTGCCGGTCTTCTTTCTCTGTGAAACGATGACCTTTTGTTTTTGGCATAAAAGCCTCTACTGTAATTTCACTCCGATTTTATTAACGAGTTTTTGTGCAATGGAAAAATTAGAAATGAGCTAGAAGAGAAGACAAGACAAGTGGAAGGTCAGGGGTGACTGGCACAAATTGCAAGCCCCTACCTGCAAGCCAGCCCAAGCCTGACCCCAAGATTGAATTTGGCAATCTCACCTCTAACTGCACACATTTAAGGTAAGAGGGTAGGAAAATTGAGACAGTCGCAATAGTGAATCTAAACATTTGTAGCCCTAAGCTTTGATGGCGTAACAAGGTTAATCGAGCAATAAATAGTCCATACATACACGCTGCTTTTCAAGGGAAAAAGAAAGATAATTCTTATGAATTTCAACCTTTGTAATATTTTTCAGACTTCTGCCAGATATGTTCATAGTTAATACCAATACTCTATATTTGATATAGAGCCCAGATGTACATTGCATAATTTTTGCAAAACTCTTTAATCTTTTTTAATTGCAAGTTTCAAGCGAGCAAAAATATGAAAGTTGAAAAAAGACAAACTGCAATGCTCGCAGCCATGGTGACTGTCGCACTTTTGAGCGCAATAGCAGTTCGTGGACTGGCAACACCCGGTGACAACATTTCTGCAGCCGCACAAAAGCAGCCTGCGATTAAACTACAACCTAGTTCAGGCGCTCCCGGGACCCACATTACCGTTACTGGTACTGACTTTAGCGCCAAAAGCCCTTTGAGCGTCAGCGTTGACAACAAAGATCTAAAGGCAAAGCACCGAGTAACTACAAAGGACGATGGTAGCTTTACACTTACTCTAAAGATTCCAAAGAACGAAACAGAAGGCAAACATCAGATAAAGGTTAGCGACGACAAAGGCAAGAGTGCGACAGCAGACTTTACTGTTGTTAAGAAAAGTAGCTTAGCCACCAAGACCACCTAAAATAGGTGGTCAAGCACTCACCATTTTTTTTATTATGGTTTGCATAATAGCGACGACTGTCTACTCCCATGTCGGCATATGATAACAGGGACGGGACCCTTAAACAATTTGTGCCTTCAACCTGTCACTTTTGCTCAAAGCCAGCAACCAACGATGTACTGTTCAATACCCAAGAATTTACCGTCAAGCAGAGATACTGCGATGAATGTCTGCCCAAGGTTGAATTTGATACGCATCTAAAGAGCGACGATTATCGGCAAGAAGCAATTTGCTGAGAAGGCTTCTAGTCCCCATAGCAGATTCGAATGCATTAGGTATGCCCGCATCTATCCTATGAAAAGTATGAGGTCAGGGGTGGCTGACGCAAATTGCGCAAGTCTTTACCTGCTGCAAGCCAGCCCAAGCCTGACCCCGTTAACCGTGTTGTTAAGGCGCCACACGGGTTTTTGTAACGGTAACCTTTTCAGAATAATAAAATAAAAAAGTTAGGCGTACATTGAGGCAAGATTGTTGCATTGTAAACTAGAGTCGTAAATAAAATGAAAACGCATATTTCGTCATATATGGCGGAAGAGGAAGAATTACTTACATGCAACGAATGCATATGTCTGGAATGCGGCCATAATTACTCGGCAACTTGTATTTGGAAGGAGTGCAAGTGTTGTTCGCACGAAGAAATTCAACATTAACCGAAGACTTTGCTATGCATATCCATCTTGCTTCTTTGCAATGAGATAAAGCATTCCTTTCAATAATTCTCTCGCCTGATCGTCGTCCATAAAATTCAGAAATTCTGGATCAACTCCTAGTTGGATTAGCTTGTGCCTGTCGTATTTGGAATCGTCATTCTCTGTGACAACTTTTGCCGCACTCATTTCTACAAAAGAGAAGGGTTCAAAGACTAATATTTGTTGGAGCTAGTTGTTCACCAATTTTGGATTTTATTTTCCTAATTCCTCTTTTCTAATTCCTCTTCGGCTTCTTTCATTATCTTTATCGTTTCAACCCTTAACGCTTCGGTTAGTGCGTCAAGTGGATCTTTGCCAGAGATTTCAAACGCTTTGGCATGCCTAGAGTCGTTGGCAGGAGTCTTCTCTTCTCGTTCGTTCATACAATACACATGAATACGCAACTAAAAAGGAAAGTAGGTGCTAAGACAGCGATACAGAGGAAAATGGAGCTTTTGCATTTTCTATTTTAATAGAAACCTCGTTTTCCTATTTCCATTTGCGACATTGTTATCCGAAGGATAAAGGCATTCCTAAGCCGTGCTGACTCAGAGAGGACTCTTGCAGGTGAGCTGAATTGGGCGAGCGGCTTTTTCGCTTTAGTGTTAGACAATCAACGAGATGTTCTTGTCCAATACTAAGAACTATGGACTAAAAGATTCCGAACCTAAAAAGGGACGGGCCCAGAGGGACTACAACTTAGAAAAAAAGGGTTCTATGAGTCATTTTTTTAATGGCCCTCTTCCCTCAGCCTATGATTAGACGAGTAAGGTACCCAGGGGAGCAGGACTCTATCTATCCTTGCAGGGTCTACTTCTTCTGCAACATCAATTTGACACTATGATATATGAAAACAAGGGAACAGTGTTACGTGATGAAGCTTGGGACATACCCGCAATGAACATTGGCCCTGCCTCTAGAAATGACAACAGGAGTAGGAGGCAGGACCTGTGGAATTGTTTTCTGTTGCAGTAGTAGTCTATCCATCGTCATCTAGCTATAAAACGCTAGATTAACTTGGTTATTGCGAGATCTTCCATAGCATTCGATTCCCATTAGTAGTAGGAGAGCATTAAAGAAATGATAGAAAATATGATAAAACATAGAGGCAAGGCTCAAATTATTTCTTCGATACTTGAAGAGGCCGACGGAGGGGCCCGAAAGACTGCAATAATGTATGGAGCATATCTTTCCGTATCACAGTTAGACGGGTATCTGGAGCTCTTGCAAGAAAATGGCATGTTGGAGTATGTTATAGATACGAGGCATTACCACACTACTGAGAAGGGTGCTACCTTCCGTAAAGCCTATGACGAGGTGGCAGAGGCACTCAGACCGAAAGTAGGCAGATTCCGATAGGGTGGACTATCGGCTTCTATGCTTTGGATATTCGTTGTTTCAAGTCGTCCAGTTTGAACTCGCTCTTACACGATTCACACTTCCAGTAATATGTTAAATCTTCAGCATCGAGTGAGCCTTCTTCCAAATGTAAGCCACAATCAGGGCATGAGAGCATCTTGATGGAGCTTCGCTGTGAAAATAATAATGAGATTCGCCATTTTCGGGAAGGTGAAACAGGGGACTAAACGAAAACCTTTCCAACCTGAAGAGAACCAGCCAGAGCAACCTATACTATATTCCATTGATTCTATTACAGAATACCGGGATAAACCTTTAGCTCCCTCTCCCCCGAGCCCCATCTAGAATATCTTTGACCCTCCGAGAGCTAGCCGGTGAAATGGTCAGAGAACCCCTTTAGTCCCAGCAACCCAAACAAGCCAAAAGAAGCAATGATGCTGGAAAAGTACTGTGACCTTCTCCGGCCAGGCATCACTGACAAACACAACAACCCTCTCGTGATGAGAGACGCCATTATCAGGATAATGATAATCCGGCACGGACCCCGAGACAGGGAAGAGATTCATCGCATTCTGACAGGGCTTTACTTGCTAAAGGAGGAATCGACCGACGTTGAAGATGCGCAATTCTACTTGTGTGAGATCGAAGCGTATGAACGGCTTTACTTCTGGCTCTTCAAACGTCCTGATTTACAATCCTGAATAGGAGTAACCTCTGCCACTCCTTTAGATTAACAAATGGATATTCGAGGTCCTACTCCGGAAGTCGTTCCTTTGGGATAATCACTGCTCTTTAGATGCGTGTCAAATTCAGCCTTGGGCAGACATTCATCACAATATCTCTGCAGGACGGTAAATTCTTGCGTATTGAACAGTACATCGTTCGTTGCTGGCTTTGAACACAAGTGACAGTAGGAAGGTAATGCGTTCTTATCTCTTAAAGAGTGTCTAATTTCGTACTTATGTGACATAAATCATTACAGTAGAACTATTATTAAGGACTTTTTTGCATTTAAGATGCATTTTCACTCAATGTACACGCACTCCTTTAATGTCAAATGATGGAAGAGTTATCGCAGAAGGTATCCACTTCCTTCATGCAGCTGTCATAGGTCAGAAGAGGGCTCTGTGTGGCTAATAGCACCAGCTCCTTCTGACCTTTTATTTGTCTTTTAATGTCTCTCGCCATCCATCGCAAAGCAACTTTCCAAAGTATTCTGGTTCATCCAGGGATGTCTTGATATCGCATTCTATTGCTTCCCTGCAATGCTCTTCCGGCCTCTGACCAGACATCTGAGTCATCGCAAATAAGACGTCCCAGTACCTATCGGGGAGGCGGATATGGAGCGTACGATTAGCTCCATACTCCATTACCTTCTGTTTGACTGCTATTATCTTAATGCCTCCATTAGCTGGATGGTCTCTTCATCCAATCCGCATATACGCTCAGGGTCGTCTTGCCATCTTTGGTCTCCAATTCCCAAGTTAGCGGATACAGCGGCAACGTCCGGCTAATTGCTAGCGCCAGTTTTGCGTCTGTTATTGCTCCAAGCTTGAAGTCTACCATTATTGCCTCACCGCCTCCAACATTTCCTTACGACGAGGGTGGTGTATATAGAAGTACATATCTACAAACGATTCCAGGACGCCCGTTACTGCGTCAGTAGAGAATTCTTCGACTCTTTCATCTTCGAAGGATGCTAATCTTCTTCAGCACCTTGTATTGGTTGTCGGATAAGGGTACAGTGATGGTCTTCGCTTTTGCTTTCTCCTGTGTTTGAGTCATTACGCGTTGCCTTTCGTGATTGCTGTTACGTTTTGCGGATTGGTTTTCTGAGTGAATCATCTAGGCTTTACCTCCCTCTGCTGCCACTGTCAGTCCCTTGCCCTTCAGGTCTTCAATGGTCTTGGCGTACTGCTCCACTGCTTGAAGCCGCGTCGCTTCAGCGTCATTCCCAAAACAATGGACTGTCACTACTGCAGCTCCCTTGGCAGTTGTGTCGATTTTGACGCTGTATTGGAAGGTTGGTTGCTGTTGTTGCTCGCTCATCCTATGCAATCACCCCTACACAGTTTGGACATGCATAGTCTCTAGGAACTAGCAAATTTTCAAGAATTTTGCAATTCCCGCACATAAAGTCGCCAGCACAGCTTGTTTTCCCGAAGTGACTTTCGTAGCATATCTTTTACGTTCTCCATCTTGTAGGATGACATATGTATACCAACGTATACACCATTAATAAGTATACTGTAGTATCTGCTTGTATACCCTTTTATACGGCTAGGTTATAACATAGGATACCAAAACATGCTGCCGTATAACGAAATGACCACAGTGAAATTCATTGGAAAAGTAAGCACGATGGGCGACAAACTTATCATCGTAATTCCGAAAGAGTTTCACAAAGACATCAATCCGCTGAAAGGCAAGCAGGTTAAGGTAGTAGTCGAAGAAGCCATATCATGAATTTGGCGTAGGGCTACTGGGAAACGAGGCCGGGTGGGGGTTTCTTACAGGGGAGGAGAATGAAACCCCTTCTCCCTTGGATTCCGAAGACATCGCAATCCTTTTCCCTTCGCCTAACGTCAATGACCTATCAGTAGGGTATCTGACTAAGAGAGAATGGCGCGATACGGGAAGGCAGAGAAGGAAATACAAAGGCTCACTATAAGTGTTCTAACCAAGATTCAGGCCCATAAGAAGGGCTGCACAGACCCTAACTGCCACCTTGAACTGGCTTTGGAAGGCTAGTTCGAGCTTTGGCTACTCGGGGGAGCCACTAGCATTCGCATATTCGAATATTCGAATATGCGAATACGCACATATGCGAATATTCGAATCAGCCACACTACCAATAGTCGCTACTAATGGTAGTCACCAACAGTACTCTGAGATTGTGTTGATTCGCCACCTTTAGAATCTCCTAACGAGAAGGCAATTCGTACTCTGCTTTATCCAAGCACCTATCACAATATTTCTGGACTACGATGCACCCTTCTAGCTGAAACAGCGCTTCAGTTGTAGCCTTTGCTGAACATCTTACACAGTACAGCGGCACCTTACTGGTCTTCATTGTGGCTATCCTTGTTTGAAATGGCTTTAGCACTGCCGCATTGACCAGACACATGTTTTAAATGACTTTCAGGAAGTTGCATCTTTGCTTTGCATCCGTTTTCTTTGTAAACCTGGCTGTTTTATGATATTCTGATAGCCTATCGATTCTGTAATTTTTAATTGATGTCTCATAGAATGGGTACGAATAATCATAGAAGAAAAAAAAGAGGTTGTTAGGCGACTCTCCGCAGTCACTTATGATGTCATGTTGCCTGATGGATGGGCCGTGCTGTTTGTGTTATTGCCACCGGTATTTCCCTGTGTGGGCTGTTGCTGACCCTGAGCTCCGATACCTGGATTTGCCATGATTTCAGTTACTGTGAGTGATATCGAGCTGGTGTCAGACAATTTTACCTCATCCTTGCCGGTGTTCTTCACGACTACATCAGAGATTATGGGATTGTTCGAATCTTGATGAGATACAATATCTAGATGAAATACGCACTCCTTTCCAGGTGTTGATAACTCCTTTACTGGCTGCGGGCTTGCAGCACTAAGATTTGGTGACTTCCCAACGAATACTTCCAGAGAGGTTGTGCTTTTGTCGTCGCATGGTACTTTCATGGTTAGCTGACCTTTCATTATGTGGTAGGGTGTAGAGCTATAGACCACCAAAAAGTCATTGGATGCAATTGTCCTAGGTCCATTTATCGTTACCACGCCATTTGTCGCTGTGCTCTTTCCTTCCCCTTGTGCGTACGCATTTAGGGTTATCAGAGTCGTCGATGCTGCAAGTACTCCCGCCAGCACTATGGCTGTCAGGATTCGCCGCATTCTGGCTTTCCCAGTGCCGGGCTTAGTATTGTTTATGTCATAAGACATAGGTCAAATTCGCCATTCAGATATTAACGAGATTAGAAACTGTCCATTATCTATCAACGCATGGTAATGTAATTACAATAAAACTTCTTGAGCGACTATTCCAGTGTAATGCTATGAAGATTTACACTAGGAATATGGTAGCCTTTTCCGAAAGAAATTGAGCAGGTTCGAATATTCGCAGATTCGAATAGCTTTGCATCTGTTTGCTATGTGCACTCTATTGTTTTAAAAGATGGCAAGTATGCAAAGATACGCAATAGTGAGACCTGGCCCCGCCGGGGCATTTCCTCTGTTTAGCGCTTCACGGCTTCAGAATATCCGGCGGGGCCATCTATGATTCAAATGATAGGAGTCTAGCGCCTGACTGGCCCAGTCATTACCGAAATAGATTAACGATACTTTAACCCTACAATATCATGACAACTTCATCTTTGAAAAAAGAAGATGGTTTGGAAGAAATAAGCCAGAAGGCGAAAGTAGCGGCAAAGGCGGTCAATGACCTAGTCTCATCGATGACTATGGCCGTTGAAGAGAAAGTATCCATTCAGCATCAAATTAACAACATCTCCAGAGAGACAGAATACATGATTGATAGAATCGATTCCATCACGCGGAGCAATCAGGAGAAAGTGTTAATTGCATACAAAGAACTACTTATGGATATTCTTGAATCGGTTAACCGGCGTTTGAAAGAATTGAAGTATGAGAAGTAGCAATTCTGATTTTAAGGTTTGTTCCTGGAAATTAGACTGGAATGTGTCATTTGGCTAGCAACTTCCAGACTACACTCGCTTCTGGAAGTAGTAGTAACTGGATACGCCGCCGCTTTGACCGAATCCCCCTTCTTGCGTCTTACCTTCATCTATTGCTTTCAATTCGTACCCTTCATTTGTCAGGTCATCAGATGCAATGATGAATTCCACCTGGGCACCCCACGCACGCTTTAGGATGGCAATACGCTCATTTTTGAATTGTATTATGCCGTTCTTCTGCCACAGTAGTTTGTATTGTTCTGTCCGGAGCCGGAGCATCGCATCCCGTTCTTTTCTGTCATCCTTTGCTTCCTCCTTCTCTTCCTTTGAGACAGGTCGGGAGGAGCCATCCATAATTGCCGTAGCCTCTGCAAACTGTTTCTTTAGGTCGGCTCTCTTGTAGCACTCACCACACCTCTTTCCGTTAATTCCCCATTCCTTCTTTGGTGAATATTTCATGAAGCCCAGTTCATTTCCGCAGACGGTGCAGGTCTCTTTGCCCATTTCGATAGAAACTACTTCTAGTACTATTTACCTTTTCTCTGTTAGTTCCTCTCGAGTTTATCACACCCTGCGGGGCTATCTAATTCCAGGGATTCCGCTCTCCCAATAGTCGCTACTGATGGTAACTGCCGAAGGTAGTCTGAGATTGTGTTAAATCACTGTCTGGGCGTCATGAGCTCGGTCATCCTTATTTTCTTTGGCGATATCAACTGGCCAATCTCTTTGTATCCTCTCAAGAAGTCCATTCCTCTCTTTGTGGTGTAATACTTTCCTTCGCTTTCCACATAATCTAGCGCGCCCTGGTGTTGCAGGAGCTCCAAATAGTCCCTCAGCTGAGGAAACGATAGGAATGACTCGTACATGATTCTGGTCTTTACGGCTCCGGCTTGCGCTACATCTAGAATCTTCGCACTTATATCCAATCTACTTCTATTTTTCATAAGTTTTATAGGGAATTATATTTTAAAAGAGTCTCGGTCTCTCACTGAAATGATTAATTTACCACAAACCCGGCGAGGCCATTATCAGCCCTACGGATTTCAATGATAGCAAAAGAACAAAAACTTCCATCCCCAAACGTGAGGACTTAAACTGCCAGGTATATTGGCATTGGGAGAATATCTACAGGCCGAGCAGTAATTAGGAAATTCTTTAGAAGCCGGTTAGCAAAAAACTCTTACTATGAAGAGTATTGCGGAGTCTAAAACAATGACGGGCAAGCAGGCAAGACATTCTGTCGTCAAATGGACGCTCTTTCTGGGGTTTGTTCTTGGAGCAATTCTGGCTATTACTACTAACGTACTCCAACCAATGGTGCCTAGCCAATATCTGCTCTATTTACAAGTCATTGAAGTCATTATTGTCGGCTATTTTATCATCGAAATATTTAGCACGATTTCTTATAGGCTCGCTCTGACTCAATCCACACCCACTGCCAACTCTATCAAAAGTCTGGTCAGAATCGTAGGCGCCATTATTGTTATTGCATTCATAATTTCTTACCTCTCGCAGAATCCAGTAATAGCTGCAAGCATTAGTACCATCTCAGGTCTCGTCATTGGTTTCGCATCTTCAAACTTGATTGGGAATGTTATTGCAGGATTATATCTGGCCATCACACGTCCATTTAGGATAGGCGATGTCATTATTGTGTTTGGGCAGAAAGGCAGAGTGACGGACATTAGTCTCCTCTATACAAGATTGATTCTTGATAGCAGTCAGGACGAAATGCTGGCTTCCAATTCATCCATGGTGACTACGTGGCTTGTCTTGATCAAGAATCCTACCATCGGCGCAAATATATCAAACACGAGTACCAACAAGGAGACCAAATAAATTGGCCGTCGTATTTTGTCCATTATTTTCATCTGTCGTAGGCAGAGCGGCTTCTCCTTCTGATTCTTAATGCTTTTGCGCCGTGCAAGAGGTATGTCCGGAAATCAAACCAGATGCTTAATGTACGCCCGCTGGTCTATTCTTCTTTCGGTCTTTTGATGTCTCGGATTCTGACTTTTCTGCAGCCACGGCACCACTGGAGGCTGCATTATCTTGTTTTTTATTATTATCCCAAGGTACTGCACGCGGCTTGTTTTTCTTGTCGTGCTTTTTCTTATCTGAACCGACGCGTGAATCATACTCTTGTACCATAGGTAAATTCAACGTAAAACTAACCTAAAAGAGTTAAAAATAAGCAGTTTCTATTCCCGCCTTTATGATTTCGATTAGTTTCTCTGTCTTGGTGTGATTAGACCCCTTGGTTTTCAGCTTTTGAAATGGCAATGCAGTGTACACCTGCTGCTTTAATTACACCTCTACAATCGAGAGTCAGCGGCACAGCTACCCTAAAGTGTCGCCGGCTCATCTCCGTCGTTCATTCATATCGGCATATACCTTTGAAGGCGGCGAAGATGAGCCAAGATTTACTGATTGACTAGTATCGGTCGCTACCAATGGTAACTACTAATCGGGGTCTGAAAGTGCGTTAATTTGGCGCCTTTAGAATCTCCTAAAGAGAAGGCAATTCGTACTCTGCTTTATCCAGACATTTCTGCAATACTTTTGGACTACTATGCCTTCATCTAGTTGGTATTCGCCTAGACGTGTAAATGACTCCTGGTTCATTCTAGACTATCAACCCCTTCAAGCGAGCTGTATCTAGTGGAATATCTCGAAAAGTACGCTCAGGCAGTCCGGCGGGAGTTCCAGCAAACATCATCCGACATCGAAACGCCTCCGAGGAAGTCAACCGCCTTTTCAAGATTCGTAACGGCACCTATTTTAGAGAGTTATACGTAAGCAGTCAAGATTCAACGAGGCAGGTCTGGCGGCCATTTGCTGCTGACGAAATTTGGCGAAACGGTAAACGCTGTGTTAAATTGACTCACAAGATCAACGAACACGATAAGACGCCGAGAACTATTTACATTACAGTGCTCAGGACTCTGAATGAGGGAGCGGCTTTTTTCTACCTTTATTTTTTCTAATGTATGTTTTCTTGGACCAAAGCATTAACAAATGGCAATTATGCGAATAGGTGCTTCGAAGCGAAGTCTCGAGGGATTAATCTTTCCTTCTTGGCAAAATACCCGCGCCACATAACGATGGTGATGCCAAGCCCAACATAAGTAGCGCGGGTATAATGAACAACGCTTCTGCAACCATACTTTGAAGTATTGTGCTAATATTGACACCGCATTGGCGCTCCCGCCGATTGTTATAGATTTATGCAACTACATTCATTTTATAGCACTTGGATGTCCTCCGACGGTCAATGACTGACTACAGGTCACTGAGCGCGGAGCTTGCGAAGTCTACAACTGTAGATTCTGTTACTGCGTCAATACAATTTTCTCTGAGACTCGCAAGGACGCCCACCTCTGTAATCATTTTTCGAGACAACTCGTCGATTCTTGTTTCATTTATCTAGTTCATCTTTTTTTGTATCTAACCGCCTATTTCTGAAAGGTCATTTGTAAGCCTCTCCAGAGATTTGATTACCTTTTTCTGGTTATCAAGAATGATGTTCAGGGCAGTCCTTTCCTGAGGAGTCTTGGCCAAGGGAAGCAGAGCCTTGATGTCTTCAAGGTTTTCGTACGACTCTTTCAAGTGACGAGAGCTCTTCTCGAGTAAATTGGCCAAGGTTCTAGTTCTCATTTTTGTTGGGTCTTTCAATTATTGTTACAGCACACTTATCCTAGAGAGGAAGTCTCTTATTCATCTATTGACCGCGGTCATGCCAGAGTAAATAGAGACGCTCTTGTCGATTTGTTTAGGATCCTAGAGCTTGGCAAGCTCATCTGCAAAGTAATTCTGACATATCGTACATTCTTTGTCAAGCTGCATTATTTTCCCTCTAAAGTCCGCATGGGCAGACACATGCCTAATTACAACTTCAACGCCCAACTTAGCTCCTTCAATGTCCGCATTCCTCATTGATGACATATCTTGTATCTTAGAAACACAACATTATTTTATAGAGTATCGATCCTGCCGTCCGTCGCCGGCAGATGTAATTTGGCAAAAGACAGTGTTTTCCCCTAGGCAGGACAGCTCAAGCTAACGGATAAATCACTCTGGAATTTTAGTGATGTCATACGCTGCACAGGAGCTAGCCAGACATTGGCTCTGGCCTGATGCTTGTGGCGTGTACCAAAGAACAACGCCTGCGCTTGTACGACTTCACAGGACTGGCGCAGGTATTATTTTTCACTTTGACCGTTAACTGATAGCTTTAGGCTGTCTGGAGCAGTGGGTTAGGCGGGCCGACTACAAGCCACCTAGAAGGGAGAAGTCAAACGGAGGACTTCAAGCAGCTCTCGCACTTTACTCCTGTTTATGCTTGCGGCCCGTTCCGCTATATGCAGTCCTGTAATCTTGCAACATTGATTGCTTTAGGTTATCAGCCAGTTCTTCAAGTTCCTTTTTATCATTAAGTTCATTCATTCTTCTCGGATCAACGCCGAGTGAACGCAGATCATCTATCTTTTTTTACTTCTTCCACCTTTTCCATGCGTCGTCTCATGACGAAGGCTCCAGAGAGTAGCTGATAAGCCTTGCTTAACCAGCGAACGTTATCTTTTCCCGGGTTTTATCTCTGATGCACTCTCTAACCCGTCGAGGTAGCGTGCATCTTTACCCGGTGGGCTTCTAGCTCTGACTCTGTCTTGAACTTGTCACCACAGATCGGGCATTTGTACTTCTTACCGATTGATGGGAACTTCATTCTAGCTAATAATATGGTCTTTATGATATATACAGCGTTCGAGTATGTAATTTTAGGGAAAGTCTATCAGCCCGAAACCCAGAATAAGCCGCATTAACTTTTCAGGCCTCTGCTTTTCTTACGGTCTTCTCTTTTGTAGAAGAAGGAAACAACATGCTGGTCATTTCTCTACAGCTATTCAAAAACCGCTTGCCCTTTTCTGTCGTACGATAAAGGTTCTTGTTTTCTGTAACATGTTCCAAGAGCTGGTTCTCCAACATGAAAGCAAGATATTCTTTTAGTTGTGGAAAAGACAGGAATGCACTGTACATTATCTTGGTCTTGTTAACTCCATTACTGACCTGGGCTATTTTTAGAATTTCAGCAGTGATATCCAACCTGCTTCGGTACTTCTTCATGCAAAGCTTTCGCACGAAGATTTTAAGGTGTATGCATGCCTTTTGGAGGAGAAATCACATTAAGAATCAGGAAGAGGGAGAGGCAGAAGCAGCTTGGGAGATTAATGAGGTAGTAGCTCGTTTAATTGTGAAATTTTGTTCTATTCTCTGATATAGTGCTCTTCTTCTATAAAGAATAACAACGGGGTCAGGCTGAGCGAACTCCTGAGAATACTTCACCGCTACTCCCCCGAGTCCAACTCAAAGTACCGCTCCCCTGACCTCTCAAGGTTCTTCAGCCAAAATAGTTGCTCATCATATTAGAGTTAATCGTCCCGTTGCCTTTGCACCTTTCACAGGCTGAAGTGCTTGTGCCGGTCAAGACATAACCTCTGCCACAACAATTTTCACACTTCTCTTTTGGCATAGAGAAGCTAGGAAAATGCCGGAGTTATTTTAGAGTGCCGATGCGAAAAAGAATGCTTGCGCGTGGGAGTAATGTTTGTCCAATCTAAAATCGTGTCTTGTTTTTCTACATCAATCTAAAACCAGTTAGGCTTGCTACAGATGCGGCTAGCACAATAAGAGAAAGTGGAAACTCCGGTAAGGATAGCAAAATGGGAGCTGCCATCAAAAATGGGACGATGGCAAGATACATGCGAGGCTCAGTTAACTAATCGTCGGCTAAAAGACTGTCTCAAGAGTATATGCTGTGGCCGACAATAGGTTAACAATACCTAACGGCGCGTGCCTGCTTCCCGTTAGAAGCAGCAGAGAGCTATTCTATGTCGAGTGATCTTTTCCTATCAATTCTGAAACCAGATTTGAAGTTTGTTTTGTGAGCTGTTCCTTCAGAGACTCCTTGCTACCATCATCTCCAGCCTTCCCGTCCTTCATATCAACACCATGCACATTGTAGGGCACCAGTTCGTAACTTCCTCTTTCTATCCTGACATACCATCCTGAGCACACCTTGTCGTTCCCATATTTTGCCTTGAACCAAGCTGGTGTGATCATGCTGGATATCCATCCCCCCGTGTTAATCGCATTATTCTGCGGGTCGAAAAATGGCCTGTGTGTATGACCAAATATCAATATGTCGCCCAATTGCATGCCTAGAAGAGGATACTTGGCCTTGGACCTTGCAAATTTGTCTATTGTATCCATTCCCTTTCGTTCTTCTGCAGGTTGCAACAAGTCGCCAATTTCTACCTGACGACCCGGCACCAGCTTGTGAAATATCTCATGCAAATAGCTTGCAACCTTGCCTTCCTCGTCATTCATCCTGCACAGTTGGTCAGATATCTTCTCGTATTCATCGACCGTTAGATACGTGAGTTTTGAGATTACCTCTAGTTCGTGGCCATGAAGCAAAAAGAAGTTCACGTCTCCGCTCCTTACTCTGAAATACCGGCTAATGTGGTAGCAACTGAAATCCGGGTAATCCTCCTTTGCATGCATGACTACATGGTCATGATTACCCGGGGTATAGTACACCTGGTTGAATTTATTGAGAAGCGACAGAACACTGTCAGATTCGGACGAAACTATGACATTGTGGTCTCGCCAGTAATCCCACAGGTCTCCAATTACAAAAATGGCATATCTTGATGCTGAACCATCATCGACTAAATCCTGCAGGAATTTGATAAATTCAGAAGTATTGCTTTTGTTGTATCCCAGATGAACATCTGAAACGACTATCGCGTTTTCTACCTCAATTATCTTTGGAGAATTTGAAGAAATGACATCCAGGTTAGGCGCTCCCTCACTCGACGCAGAATTATTTCCCATAACACATTCTTGCAAACATTCCATAAAAGCTAACCTTTCAGAGGTACTTGCAGTCTATAGCCGGAGCCGCGATCGGGGTCAAACCCGGCCCCGTACACACATATGTTAGAGAAATCAGGTTTGCCGACTATATACCTCGCTACCTCACGTCCCTCAATTCACTATCTCCTTTCTTGCGATGATAACTGTGCGTGCGCACTCTTCTCCGACACTCAGGACAGAATTTGGTACCTAACGGCCGTTTCGCCTTACACGTAGTGCAATATGTGTTGGTGGCATAGATTGGATTCGCGATGCGCCTTTCGACCCCCACTTCTCCCACTCACTTTCGTCATGGTTAGTTATATCCAATATAGTGCCAAGATTCTTGAAGTTAGTACCAGATTGAAAATTTCTAAAAAACAGAGAAACAAAACACGCCGTCAGCTGGAACCCTTGTCGAGCTCTTCTTTTATAATGGGTATCATGCTCTAAGATCGAGACATGCCCGAAGCGCCAAACTCGTCAAAGCCAAAAAGCAAGATCGCGTTTGCAGTTATACGGATGCCGGACGGAACCGAGCATGAGATCCCATTACCTGCAAAGACCTTTAGTTCTGGCAGGGAAGGATACTACGCCCAAATTCCTGCATTTGTGTATGATGATGAAGTATACGGCGGCCAGATACAGGTATGGAAGAAGGGAGAGAAGGGCGACAAGGCGCAGCAAAAGTCCTGAAAGAGATTATTTGCAGCAACCATATTTGCAACGAAATATGGGTTCTGTTAGCTCTTCGGGTAATGTGCAATAACGAGACAAGGCTCATGACCCGATTACTTAACAATGCCCGGGCCTGACCTTGCTATACCTTTCTGAAAAAAGATAATGGAGCGCCTTGGAACTAAGCAAGAAAGGTCTCGTATCCCGAGAGGGCTTCTTTGGCAAGAATCCTCCGCCCCGTTGCAGTACACATACACACATAGAGAGAGATCTCTTCAACGTATTGACTCGCATACAGACCCCGGGGCAAGCATGGACGTCAGCCGGAGAGAGATTGCTCGCGCGCTATTTATTTATCTAATAACATTCAAGCGCGGCTTTGCGTAACTACTATACTGGATACACACAACTCCTAGAGGCCGTTTGCAGACTTTAAAAATCTGATAAAGGCGCTAGCGAGGCTCCGGCGGTCGCTCTGCTCAATGTCCGATATCTGGCTGTCTGTCATGCGAAAGCATCTTCGCAGTATTGCGGCTACCATCTTGTCTGTATCTTCAAAATATTTTCTTGTTGACTTGGAATTTAGCGGATTTAGCTTTCTGTCCCGCTCGTCGCTCATCTTCATTATCGTTTTGATCTCGTCAAGCGTCAGAGCATCATAGACGGCATACTCCCTTCCATTATGGTGGAATATTATGTGCTCCATTGTAAAATGGGATATGACGCCGCGATAGTTTATTGTTACCTTTCAGATATGTAGAATTGCATGGGCTGTCAGATTTTCACACTCTAGCCTCAAAAAAATATTGGAGGCACACACACATAGGCAGGTTTTAATCAAAAAAAGAGAAGGTGGAACCTTCTCTAGCCGCTTACGGGCAGACGGGTGTTTCACCCTCTGATAATAGCTGGTCTATATGAAATTCGGCATCGCCCTCTGAACCAGTTCCTTCTTGTTTATGCGTGTTCTTGTCATGTTGACAGTCTGCAATATCATTGTCGCCACCTTCGCCATTTCCATTGTCTGCCATTGCTGGTGTAATGACAGCTGTTGCTGTCGCAAGTAAGATTGCGACAATGCCAGACATCACTAGGAGTAGGTCGTTGGTTTTCAATTTTGTTGCTGTCATAGTGACACTCTTTTCTTGTCTCTCAGAAATAACTCCAAAAGACGTTTGCATATCATGAGAATCTTGACTGAGAATGTAATGCTTGTTGCTATAATGATGATGAGAGAATATCCATGTTTTACTTTTTAGCCGTTCTGAGCACATCTACCTGGCCGCTGTGCAACCAGTCCTTCAGCTCCTCGTGGGACGGTTTTTGGTCGTGCTTGCCTGCCAGGTGAAGGTGCAAAAGAACGTAGTTAACCTGGTTCAGCAACGGTTTGTTCGCTTCGTCGCCCGCGCGGGCTTTTTGCCGAAGATCTGCAGGAACGCTATTCCACCAATCCTCAAATTTGCGTACCATATACACATCACAAAGGGCTGACAAAGTACTTTAACCTTTCAAAGTTGGCGATGCGCGTATATGTGTGCGTATATAAATTCAACAAGAACCATATGCGCCGACCCCGTGAAAACCATAGTCATAGCCGTCTAACTCTTTTAGGTCGGACAAATGTAATGGTATGACGATGCAATGCCCATGACATCGGAAGAAGCGTTAACGATTCAATACAAGAATAATCTGCCGCTGGTCAGTATGAGAATAATTGATGCGGGGTCTAACAAGAAAATTGTCGTCGACGCCCATCTTGATTTTGCATCATCAAAGACAATAATACCTACCTATATCGCAAATGAGATGAACCTTTCGTTTGCAGGCAGCGACGAGACGGTAACAGGAGCCGGAATAATCCATATCCCTTACTATGAAGTTTCTATCGAGGTTTTTGGCCAGTTGTATGAAGGCGTTCATGTGGGTTGCCTTGATCTGCCAGAGGGCACGCCTGCAAGCGCGCTCCTGGGCAGGGACATACTTGACAACTACAGGATATGCCTCGATGGAAGAAACAAGGAAATTACAGTGTCCTGAAGGATATATGCGGCAAACCGTTATTGCAAGTTGTTGGTGCGCATGCTGCGGAGCAGAAATGATGGCAGACCGAGAGCTTGAAAATACAACGAGTTACAAATGTACCGGGTGTAGCCTGAGTAATTCAGTTCTAAAGAAGAAGAATAATAATGATAATGATAATGATATAATAATAATCCAGATAACGCCAAGAAGACTAGATAAACACCGACTGCGAAAGCGTCAGGTTACGTCTGTAAACTTTCGTCTTCGTTAGGAATATAGAGAAATCTGTGTTGACACGATCCGCGCAAAAAATATTGCTAGCCAGCTAATCCGCTGCTCCTCCGCATCCACAGTAATTGAATTCATCCACCCTTGAATTGCAAATGGCACAGTAGCCGTATAAATCATAGTCGACTTCCCATGGCTCCTTTCCAAATCTCTCTAAATGCTGGTCTATCTCTCTTGGAACTGGGTTATCATTGTCTGGGACACTCATGTATTCATGTAGGTGCGAGATCGTAAAAGAATTTCTGCACTAGTTTGTAAAGTACATGCTCTCACGGCTGTTGTTACAACGTGCGCATTTCTTTCATTCGCTGTAAAGATCATCTCGTATAGTCACGTCTCTTTTCATTTACCTTCTTTATCGTTTTCTCCTTTTCTCTGTTCAACTCTTCATCCGTAAAGCCTCTTGCCAAGATTATGGTGCTGCCGTCCTCTTCGTTATAACCTTCAGTAAAGACGGCGGCATATAGACAGTTCTTCAATGTCTCTATGATAGATTCGTCGTGAACGGGCGGGCGCAGCTCTATTTCCCTTAACGGAATTACCGAGCCAAGATCATCGATATCGAGCTTGGTCACCCTTACGATGTATTGGCTTTCTTCTTTCCCTTCCTGCCTTTCATTTCTCCTGATGATGATGCTATTTACTTTGACCAGCATCCCCGCCGTACATCATCATTAATAGTGAAATGGTACCTATTACGCATTGATGTCCTGCTTTCGTCCTTCCGCCTTATCGAGTAGCCATGCTACTCAACAACGGCTTGACGAAGCATTGGTTCTTCTTCCTTCCCTTCAAAGCAATGTTTGGCGAGCTGACAGGTGTTATTACCAGCTACCGAGCTTTAGCATTTACAACGCCCTGTCAGGTTTTTGTGCGTTGACAGGAGAGATACTATTTTTATGCTTTATCGACATACAGTTTTGACCTCTTGATGTTTCGGGTTAGATGAGGGTCAATACAGATATTCTGCTATGCGCGATTCAAACCTGCTCGATGCCGAAGGAATCCTTCAATACGATCCATTGCAGCGTCAACTTGACTTGCTGCACCACTAAGAACCTGTCGGCTCCGCGCAGCGACTATTTCGGCAGCCTCTTCGGCCATAGACTCTAGCGCGTGTGATAATGAGACCATGGATCTTTCATGGTCCGTTAATCCCTGTTGAGGCGCCGCCTGAAATGCCTTTATTTCAGGATGCATCAACTGCAAAGGAGTATCTGTTCGGATGCTTGATGAAATTGCATTTGCAAAACTCTTTGCATGTGCTGTTCTTTGACCTAATGGACCAAGTTTCCATTTGTCACTCAGGTACTTTAGCAGACTGGTATGATCAAACTCATCTGATAAGATGGTATTCTCGACCCATGGCGAAACAAGTACCGCGGGAACCCGCACTCCAAGTCTGTCAAAACTCCACTCGTCAAGATGATGGTCAGGCGCTATTGTTGCGGGCGGCGGAACATGATCATAGAATCCACCATGTTCATCAAAAAGCACAACTAGCAAGGACGAGTTCCATAGATTTTCGTTTGCTCTAATTGAATCATAGACTCTTCTCACAAGATCCTCCCCGTCATACACATCATGAGGAGGATGGTAATCATTAGCTCCAGGTGGCAGATAAGTTGGTTCTATCCAGACAAACCCTGGAAAATCATCAGAATTTTTCTCAGAAGCATCCAAGGCGAATTCGAGCATTGGCCTGTGACGAATTGCATTTTGCGGTTCCCACTGGTGAACAAGAATTGAAGATATGGGAATGTCTCCAAAGTAAACCTTCCAAGAAATTCCCTTTTCATCCAACCTGTCAAAAACGGTTGGTTGATCGTACCAGTGAAGGTTCAGATCCATGATACCGTCAGGCATAGTAACTCTACCAAGAGATGTACCTGTCATGGCAAACAGTCTGTTTGGCCAGGTTGGACCTGGGACGGATGAAAACCAACGGTTGCAGAGTGTAAACTCACTTGCCAGCTGGTGCAGCGCAGGCAAGCTACCCGACGGGTAGTAATCCATTACTTGACCAAATTTATCAGCCGTAAGCTGATGGGGACAAGAGTAAGATTCGACATAATTCCTAACAAAGCCACCCATATCATCGCCATTTTCATCTTTGCTAGTCTGAACTAGCACATCTTTGAGGTCATGTTTTGGCTCTGGGGCAACTATCCGATCAAAGCTAGCTGTTTGAGAATACTTCTTACCATAATAGGTGTTTGTATTAGTGTGGATTTTTCATCTACCTTCCTTACTTTAGGCAAATCGCCAAACATGTGGTCAAAGGAGTTGTTCTCAAGCATCAAGACTATAACATGTTCGATGGGATCTTTATTTGACATCGTCGAATTTCTGTATGGGTTAGTTTTTGTCCTGTTATATCGATATTGGAAGTCGATGGCTCCACGAGAAGGTTCTAGATTCCCAAAGTTGGGATCGGAGAGACATGAAAGGCTTAGAGGACATGGATAAAAAACGAGGCCATCGTCATTCGCGTTCAAGAAAGCTGATGACAGAGCGAAATTATCAATCTCCATCCAAATACATTCAGTGGTTTCCGTGCCGTTAGCGGCTCTTAGAGTGGACCCAAGTTTCAATGCAATGCGAATAGTAAAGGATTGTGTTCGCTGCGAAGGGTTCTGCGGGATTCGAACACTGCATCAGTAATGGTTCGGCTGCCGCGACCATAAACCTTCTGAAGTAGTATTTCAGCGCCTCATCGACCAGGGTCACACGCGCGTACACACATACATACACAAAGTCAAGTAGAGCGCACCGATTTTTTCTTCGATGATTTCTTCTTCTGAGTGGATTTCTTCTTCCTTCGATGACTGCTATTCTTACTATTGATTTCCTTGGGCTTGTTCCCATCGTCCGCTTCGGGGTCCTGTATGGCTTGAATGCCTTTGATCGCATCTATGCAAAATTGACGGATTTCTTCTCTGCTAGTCACGGTCATTATCTCTTCTATTGATGGCATTGCAGTGATGCCGTAAGAACCCAATTTCTCGATAGACCTCTTTTGCCGCTCAAGGTCAGTTTCCCACTTGGCCTCAATTGTCAAGTCTCTTATGTCGTTTGACTCCTCATTCATGAACTGATGAAGGAGGCGACTGCTAAAAAGCAATTGTGTTATGCAATTCTAGTACACCCGGCTTGCAATTTCGTGCAAAAATTAACGATGAATAGGAAGAATTTCTCATATGATTCTTTTGAATCGAGCAGTATTATTTTGTAAGTGTTTTTCCAAGAGATCCGGAATTGCAAGAAGCATACATACTACTTAACGCAGAAGCGGGGAAGGAAGACGTTCTTTTGCGGTCAATTCGTCAAATCCCTGCTGTATATGACGTCGTTGGCGTTTATGGAGTGTACGACATCATAGTGCAGGTCAGAGCTAATCAATACAAAGAAGTGGAAGAGGCAGCGTCAAAGATTAGAGAAATGCCCTCGGTCAAGGCCACTTTCACTATGCTCGTAATTCAAAATTAGAATACGCAGAAGTTTGTCGTCCTCTGCTTTTATGATAGCGACCGCCGGTTACTACTATAGAGCTGTAATAAAAATGGCATACTGCAGTTTTGAGCGTGAAAACCTGACAAGCCGTCGTAAACGCTAAAGCTCGGTAGCTGGTGATACTTGTCAGCTCCGAGAATGACTTTGAAAGGAAAGAGGAAGTATTACAACGTGAAGCTGCTGAAGGGCTACCGATGCTCGAACAGATTGAAGGGCAACAGGGCGGTGCTGATGTCCGAGAAGGGTTAGTGGGTATGACAAATAGGCAGAAGGATTCTAACTGTCTACCATTGGAATTGTTGCCCTTCTCTCGCCATCAGTCTTGATTATCTTTTCAATTTTTGGATTGGCCCTCTTGGAGTAGACTTCCTCCGACCATACGACCCTTTCCACACCTTGTTGATGCTTTGCCCATGTAATCAAGTCCAGTACGTCTCGGCTGTCTCTGTAGACAAACATGCCGATAACATCTGAATTGCCTAAATGCGCGCTGGCCGAGTATATACCATCTCGGGCAAGTAGTTTATCCACAATCTCTGAAACGTTGCCATCTTCCAGATAGACATGTAAGAACCCCTTTTTCAAGCCCAGCCTGTTATGCCTTAATTCAATAGTGGGCTTCAAGAAACCGCGCTGAACCAACAGTCTTGCCCTTCTCTGGATTGTGCTTACGGGCTTGTTTAGGATTTTAGCGCATTCCCGAGACGATATTCCTAGAATTATCAAGTCCATCAATTTTAGATCTATTGAATCCAAGCGTGTGGACGATGATCTGGTGCGTTCCTTGGATTCATCATCCCCTCCATCACCTTTATCATTGGGATTTTCGGTATCTATCTTCTCGTCATAATTATTGCCTGCAAAATGCGTGTGCCCTGCGGTCTTTTGATAAGGCAAATTATCATTAGACTGCTTTTCCATAAGCGTCCGTGTGTACTCTAATCAACGCCATATTAAAGAATTCGGATTGCCTTTACCCCAATCGACGTATTCCGATACAAAAAATGCACAGAGCATTGTTTGGATGCATTATTCTACCGATTCTAACGTCAAAACACAATGTTTGGCATTAGAGATGTGCTCCTTGTTGGCCTGCAATGTCAAAGACAGGATTATTGACAGGTAGGAAATGTCTGAGAAAGATATGCACCATTTCTATGCACGTTTTTCTGACTTACACATATCACCAAAGTATATCAATAAGATGCAGGGGCAAAGCGCTCTTTTTGCCAACGACGCTAACGATTTCACTCCACATGACATCCTTTACTCCCGGCATACCTTTCATCATCTCAGACATCCGAAGGATGTCAGCGTTATCTTTCAGTACGGTCTCTACCCTAAGGTCAATCGTATGCTGACCTATGCTTCTGCCAACATAGGTTACTTCTGGAAGTTTCAGCAGCGCACTTGCGACGGCCATCGTCTTTCCGCTGGAAGTGGCTATCAAAAAGTCTACTTCATGTAGTCCAAACCTTTTCAAATCAAGCGAATAGTACATCTTTAACAGGTCTTTTTCAAGCCGTTTCCGTCGCCTTTGCACCGTAGTCGCAGGGATGCCAAGTTTGTTTGCAATTGCCTTTGAAGTTATTGTCGCTCCTTCGCGAGAGGCAAGCAATATTTTCAGTATTTCCTTGTCGCTCTGAGATATCGAACCTCCTCTTCTTCTCATGCGGTCATCTGTGATAACAGAGAACGTACATTAAGGTGTTTCGACGTTTGCACAATCTTTTTGAAGAAATATGACTTATTCGATGCCGCTTACCGCAATACTGATTCATGAAATAAGACTTTTCCATCATTTGATTTAGTATGAATGGTTGCTTAAGGTTGCTTACGCTAGCAATCAAAACTGGGAAAAATGGGGAGCATAGTGATAAACTGTGCACCTTAGCCAAAGGAAAATAGATTATAACTGCGACCAAAACTGCAACCTCTTCTTTTGCTGGCGCGTAACTAGTAAATAATTTGGTTTGCAACAAAGAAGCATGAAGAGAAGTGAGAGCATAGTATGAGTATCGAATCATTAACATCAATGCTTTCAGGCAAGGCGGGAATGCAGCAGTCTATGGCTAGCACCATAATGAACATTGTTTTCAATTACATTGTACAGCATTTTATGCAGAAGGGATTACTAGGCAACATAAGGGGGTCTGCCGGCGGCAGCGGCAACAACAATACTGGAGGCGGGCTGGCAGGGCTAGGACTAGGTGGAAATGATGAAAGTAGTAGTGGTGGCAACGCCTCAATCTCATCATCTTCTTCATCTTCTTCACCATTGCAATCTGCCATATCCCAGCTGATGTCCTTAAGTGCCAATAATCCAAGTCATCCGCTTGTACAAGAGGTAAAGAGCAAAGCCGGTTTGCAGGATGACAACCAAGCAAAACAATACACACAGCAAGCACTTGGCGTTCTTCACGAGAATGCGGGCAAGGACTCGCAAGGCTTTGGGTCTTTGATTGGTAGTTTTCTAGGTGGAAAAGGGCAACAAGGCAAAGGAGAAGAAGGAGGAGGAGGGGGACTTGGGGATATTGTCGGCGGTCTCTTGGGCGAAGGATGAGCGAACTTCTCTTCCTGTAATCAGGCCTTTGAAATGCAACAGAATGGCTTTTAGAAAGGGTAAGCGCAGAGAAAACGGGAAGGGAAGGAAGAGAGATGACAACTAGCGGGCAGCTGAAGAATAGAATGCATGCTGGAGAATCTATCAATCATACTCTGCCTTCGGATGCTTGGCTGTACCTATCTGCCAAGTGACAATCATCCTTGGCAGCACCATCCTCAAAATAAAATACATCTTTAGAAAATCCTGCACTTCTTTTGTGACGTAGTTCTCTATCGCTTGATGGTTTCCGCTGCAGTACCATGCTACCATGTTTTTTGCCAATCCTGCTTTTCCAGAAAGCTCTGATAGCCTTCGAAAGAGCCCTTGTTCACAAGGACATGCTTAGATCTATCATAGGTCTCTGTCTCCGCCTCAACCCTTCCAAGTTGCAATACTGCTTTAGTTTGTGTTTCATAAAGCAGGATTCAAAGGCAAGGTTGTTGCCGACAGAGACAAAATTCCAAATGCTGTTGCTAATATAGGTCTGGCGAAAATGACCACGAATCCGATGATGATGAAGAAGAATACGATGATGAGGAAGACTTCATATGGTGTGGAGCTCGGAGTCGTCGGGTCAAAGAAGACAGAGTAGAAGCAACTCCTCCTCTATCGAAGCCTGCCGACATATCTGGATGCGCCCTTCCCCTCTACGGTGAACATAGCGTGCCAAAACTCTTGGTAGCTTTGAAGGAACAGTTTGGGCATAGGCCGATGATCGACCTGAAGCACGTACTTGTTCTCGTAAACAAAGGTTCATTCAATGGCTACTAGCAGGTTCTTGGAAAGGATGGGGCAGCGAGGAACATGGCAGCGTGGTACTATAGCGGGAACTATCGAGCAATACTAGAGTACGTAAACGACGAGGTGCAGGATTTTCTCAGGATGTATTTTGTCTTGAAAACAGTGTTGCCAAAGGTGATAACTACTATCTAGCAGTCAATAGTTCGCAACTGCGGGAATACACTTACGCACATATTCATATTTTCATCGCGATCATAGTCGGGCATCTGTGCTCGTCTCCTCCTTTTCCCTCCTCTTTCTTGACAGCCGACTCCTAAACTGCCTGCCACAGCACAAGCACCTGCTCCTTTCGCTGTAGAAGAATTTCTCGCAGCCAGAGCAGTATTTCATGCCTACGTCGTACAGGCTTGTGTTGTGTCCTTTGATGCCAATGTCTCTACACTTCCCAGTACATGGAGCCGCCATAGACCCTGCAACTCCTACTTTGACCGAAGCAGATGCTGCTGCTCTTTTTGCGCCTGTCGTATTGTACATTGCAACCATTCCAGTGCAGACCACTCCCTGTCGAGTCGCTGCAGCTCTGAAACATTGCTGACCTTGTTCATCTCCACCTCCTTTGTATCCATTAGCGTTTGAATGACTTCGATAGAGCGCGGAGCAGTTTCTATGTTGATATCCATGTTTGAACTCTGTCATTTCTTGCTAAGGAAGAAAAAGAAGAGCTGACAGATACAAGGTGTTTTCTTTCATGCTCCAAATGGACTTGGATGTATGTGTCTATGAAGTCGTCCATATCCTGCGGAAAACTTGTAAGCTAATTTAACAAAGCTGGCACTCGGGAGAGAGGGAGTGGTATATCTAAGTGTTATAATATGTTAAATCACGTAGAGCTAAGAAGCTCAAATATGATTCCTCTCGCGGGGTCGTGTGCAGGTCCCTGATCTAAAAGCCCTTTTCCTACAAACGAAGATACACTCCCCATTTCTCTGAAAGCAATCACTTGCGGGTATTGAAAATCAAAAAGATACCTTAGTGAAGGTAATAATCCCAATATTACTTTCTTCGAACTTTTGTACTCTTGGCAAGATGTGTAGCGTTGTCATTTACGAGGTTGCTAAGATTACTGGTCATGTTTTCATGTACGGGCTGGCTTCCCTTTGCAAGATCATATCTGTTCTGCCTAGTGTTTTCCGGACGCTCTCCTTTGTAAGATGAGGCAATATCAGGCCGATTTCTTGATTCAAGCTCTTCTGCAATCAATTCTCGTACCTTGCTGCCATCCACTACTTTCTCAGTTCTTCGAGTACTCCTTTTGTTGCTAGCTTTGCCTTTTTTTGCAGCTTTCTTCTCTTTCATTAGAGAATTTGGTGAGTTTGAACTGGCAATAATTTTCTCTGAGACCGTCTTTGCAATATCTCTAGCCATGACAAAAGGCGTTCCAGATCTGCTGAGTGTCTTGGCCATCATATCCTTGTCGTACCGCTCTACTCTGCCACTAGTCCGCCTTATCTTTAGTTCTGACAGTTTTTGCTTCGAGGGTCGTTGCCGTCTTACGCTTTTTCTGACTTTTCTTGAGCTCTTGACACGAGTAGCAAGGGATTTCTTATTTGCTTTTCTTGAAATGGAAGAAGCATCGTTGTTGCGTTTAGAGCGCGCGGCACGAGTACTGTTCTTCTCCCTCTTTCTTGTCGTAGAGGAAGAGGAAAGTTTTCTTGCCATGGGTGTACAATTAGTAAAGAATTATCAAAAGAGTTTCTCTTTTTTTCTACTGCTGACCTTGAAGCATTACATATTTTCTCTGTCAGTTGATGGGAAAAGAACTGCTGCCGAGATAGTATGAGAGGTTTGTACGAAGCAATACCATAAAGAATGTCACTTTTGTGTCTTTGAAAAATACGTTTCCTTTATCTTGTATTGAAACCATTTACTACCACGTGCCAGTGAGTTCATTGCTAGTAGAATACTCTTGGTAGAACTATTCTGACCCCGCAGATAAGGGTGAATGGGTTGTGACTCTTCTATCCTGACCCAATACTCGCTTTCTCCGCTTCTACTCAAATTACTAGATGACAGGAGAGATGGATATTCAACTTTTTACTCGATTCCAAGTTTTTTAGAATAAAAAAATGAGGGCGGCAAATACGCTCCACATTTCAAGTTTGCAACCAAGATGCCCAAGGTGATAATGCACGAAAAAGCAATGACCAAGCGCGTTATAAAATCATTATAATATTTACATGTCATAAAATTACCGGATCGAGATCTTTGGTGAGGTTATTGAAAATGCATGTATGGGATAAATCTCTCATATTGTCATATACAATTCCAAAAGAATCAGACGATCATATCGTGGAATTTCAAAATAATAACATTATATGCTTACTTTGCTCATAGATTTAAGAATCAGTATGCCGAGATATCCTTTTGATGTCAAGTCTGGCAGGACGTAAAAATGTGCTGACGTTAGCGTTGCTGGCGTTAGGCATAGCGACTATATCGACAATGCTAGTCCCGCATGTTGCATTCGCTGGTGGCGACGAGAACAACTGCGACGATAATGACCCCGCTAGCTACTCTGGCGGCGTTGCTCAATACCAGATGGTAAGCGACAACCACGACAACAACAACTGCTGCGACAACAATGACGATGACCCCGCTAGCTACTCTGGCACCACTGATTCTAGTGGCATCCACTCAGTCAGCGACAACCACGACAACAACAACTGCTGCGACAACAATGACGATGACCCCGCTAGCTACTCTGGCCACATCGGCATCTACTCGGTAAGCGATAACGACGACGATAACAACTGCGATGAAGACGACCCCTGATAAGACAGCAATGCAAATGATCTAAAAGCAGAGGTGATAGCTCAAGGTTATCACTTCCCCGATCTTTTTTTTACCCGGAGATAGTAAGGGCCGATCCCATGACCCGAATGACACTGTTAACTCTGCGGCTGACAACATTCATTTCATCCGGAAGAATGGCTAAATGAGCTGACTTCCGCCCCAGAATTACAAATCTAGACTTTTTGTTTAGAAGTGCACGGGAATTCCCTACTACTGATGCTATTTTACAGTTCTACTCGCACGTTAAGAGCAGGCTCGATTCTGTCGCAAGCTCGCTTGCGCCAACTGTGGCCGCAGGAGTGGAGGAGCTTTAGCGTTTACGACGCCCTGTCAGGTTTTTGTGCTCAACAAGGGGGGTACTATTTTTACTCCTTGTCAATAAAAACACGATTCCCCCTTTTCCCTCGCCGATTTGTACGCATGACCTACGTCATAACGCGCAGTAGGAAATGTTGGGAATTATTCCATTTTTGGAACAAATTCGAAAATATAGCGAGGTGTCTTTGCAGTGTTTGCGTAGCCTTTCTCGAGAATCTTTATACGTTAACGCACTGTTACAGAGTATTGGTTGACATGGCGGTAGGAGATTTGGCTTTTGATGAAACTGGAAAGTTCTCTGGAATAAGGGCGCTGCCTGAAGGAAAAGTTGAAGCGACATATGTTGGAACGGGCAAATTGTTTGGTGTAGACTATTCATCCATCTATACGGGCATCGCGACCCCGCATGGAGGAACTTTGATTGCAGAATTTGATGGCACCTGCATAACCAAAGACGGCGACACTGTAGGTGTATGGGCGCATGGAAGGGGACGACCTACCGGCGATGGACTCAAGGCTAGCTGGCGGGGCGGAGTTATCTGGCGGGCTTCCTCTCCAAAATTTGCGAGGCTAAACAATGTGCCGGGTGTATGGGAGCTGGACATCGATGAAGCGGGGAACTTCCGCTTGAAGGTTTGGGAATGGAAATAGTAGCGACTCTTTATCCAGACCCATGCTCTAACCGGGTTCTGTAGACATCAATGTAACTCCTGACCTGAATAGGAAAGATTAACTTGAAAGAATGGGAGATGGGGGAGCGGGGCATAGTCGAGCAGTTCCGCCAGACCTATATTAGCAACAGCATTTGGAATTTTGTCTCTGTCGGCAACAACCTTGCCTTTGAATCCTGCTTTATGAAACACAAACTAAAGCAGTATTGCAACTTGGAAGGGTTGAGGCTTGGGCATAGGCCGATGATTGACCTGAACCATGTCCTCGTGCTTGTCAACAACGGCTCTTTCAAGGGCTACCAGCGCTTTCTGGATAGAGCTGGTCTGGCGAAGAACATGGCAGCGTGGTACTATAGCGGAAACTATCAGGCCATTCTTGACTACGTAAAGAATGAGGAAAAAGATTTTCTCAAGATGTATTTCGTTTTACAAACACTGTGCTGCCAAGGGTGATTACCACCTAGCCTGCCTCTGGCCTAGCCTTTTGTTGCTGTTGTTTTTTCCGACTTGTCATGCGGTGCGTCCTAACCTTTCTGCCGCACTCTGGACAGTGGGTAATTCCCAACGGCCGCCGTTCATGGCAGGTGCTGCAAAATGTATTTGTGGCGTAAATTGAGTTGCTCATGCGCTCTCCCATACCCTCCCCAATTATGGTATTTTCTTACTATAATTTATCTAGTTCGGTGAAAAGGACTTGGCACTATCCTGCGGGATAGAGTCAATGAAATGCAGACTGGGCGGAGGAATTAAGCAAGACAAAAGTTCCGCTTGCTATCGTTCCGGCGAACGACCACTATACAGGTTTTGGCCCTGCGATTGTCAACATAATGTGAAAGATGGACGGCTTGCTCAAAGGGATATAGGAAGAAAGGAAGCAGTCGCAACTGCCTTTCTGATAAAAACAGAAGCAACTAAGTGCGTACGTACTCTTGTTTTTCACTTGGCCAATTCTCAGATATCAATGCTAATATCGTAATCACACTTGTAACAGTAAACATTCAACGTGATCATGTAAAATCGCCAATGTTGTTGTCAAACGTTCTTTAGGTAGAATGCTACATCAGACATTGGACAAGTTAAGATAATGGCAGAGCGGCAACAAGAAAAAAGGCCTACTGGCATATCTCTCATGATAATCTACTCAATCATTGCTGCCGTCATGGGCGTCTCTACCGCAGTAGCAGGATTTGGTGGCGGGGGCTTTGGCAATTTCGTTTGGCTGATGTTATTACCTCCATTTTCCGTAGTATTGCTTGCTCTCTCGCTTGCCTTGTCGAACAATTTTGGATACCTTTTGACAGGCGGCATTTTAGCGTCTACTGCTGCGATTCTCCTCGCCGTAACGAAAATGGTAATGGCTTATGGAATGATAAAGAGGGAATGGTGGTCATGGCGTTTGGCTATCATCTTTTCTTCATCTGTTATTGTTGCAGGCATTGTCACGGGGTTAGGATTTGCCACAGATGACGTCGGAAGAATTTGGGTTTTGATAACTTTTGGAATCTATTTCCCTATATTGATATATCTTGCCAAATCCAATGTCGTTAGAGTGTATTTTAACAGACGTAAATCAAACTGACCAAGGCCCTCCGCGCAGCACCACCTTGTTGTCCTTCACAGTCTAATAGCGCATCTGTACCCTCTCAACAGCTTGACGTTGTAGTAGGGGGTTCTTCTTTCCCTTCAGCGTCATGTTCGGTGAGCTGGCAGTTCATACCAGCTCCCGAGCTTTAGCTTTTACGTGGATGCGCGGGTTTTCACGCTCAAAGAAGGAGGATGCTATTTTTATTGACTGTCGAGTCAATTCCGACACAGTCAAAGACGCGGCTGCAGTGCTGCAGCCACCGCGACTGCGCCACTCCCTTTGGATAAAATGGCCATTGTCACGAGGAGTAACTCCAGCCGCTGCAGCCCACGTACAGGCGAGGCATTTCTCCGAAAGAAGGTATGGGACAGATGAAGATAACGTTATCTTGCAATCCTGTCAAGAGTCATGAAGTAGACAAGTCAAGCCTGCCGCCTGTGCTTTTGAATCTCCTGCTGATTATGCCTGCATGGATGTTAACTATGACACTTCTCAGGATGCGGTGACGGAAGAAAAAAGCATGGGCACGGATTCTGGCTACTAACCATCTTCGTCTGCCACTTGAAATGATGACGCATTGCTGCTAACTGTACAAAAGAACAAGGTTTCGTGAAAAAATGCATTTAATAACAACCAGTATAAGTCATTAATGCACAATTGTCTAAAATGATTAATAGAAGTTGCACGAGATCTGTACCCCTCCTGTGTGAAGACAATCTTAATTGCTGAAAACAACAAGCGCGACCTGAGATGGTACCGTGACACTTTGTCGAAGCACGATTATCATGTCTTGATTGCCGCCGATGCCGCAGAATCTCTAAAGTCTTACAGGTCAGAACTGGAGAAGAACGTCGCCGAGGCAAAGAGAAAAGAGGACTCTTCTCCTTCTTTTCCCGAACAGCCCTTTGATGCCGTTATTCTAAACCACAGGATTTCTAACAGAGACGGCCTACAAGTTGCGAGCGAGATCCTCTCTGTCAACCCGCGCCAGAGGATTATCTTTGTCTCTGATTCTGACGAGTATACTGAAGAGCTGCAAAAGGCATTCTATGGCCGTGTGGACATAATGCAAAAGCCCTTTGCCCCCGAGGCCTTGATAGACGTACTTGAAAGTGCCGAAGTATACAAGGCTCTGGAGAAGTTAGGCCTGAATGTAAAGGAGCTGAAGGGATACCATCTATACCATTTTCAGCTGTTGGAGCTACTTGCCGCATGCCTAGCGCTCTTGGAAGCAGGAAGGGAGAATGGAAAATAGCTACTTGAGAGCGCGCGTAGCGGTCAAGGGATAACGATTGCCTTTTTGATACTATTCTCGTCTTCCGTTATCCTGAAAAGCATTGCCATATAGAATTGTTATTTCACAAACAATAAAATACGAATAATTGTAAGAAAACTTTTGTTCTATGGCAATTGATTGTGAACATATTGCGTGGTACGCTAAATATTAGTTTCCTCTTGAATAATGATGTGATGTCTAGACCACAGACTGTCCGACCGTTCAGACCTCCTAAAAAGAGTTCCATGCCATTTTGTCCCGTATGCGGCGATAGGGCCACCCAAGAAGTCCTGATTGATATGAAAGACTATGTACTCTCGCAAAAGTATTGTGACAAGTGTCTTGTCCATTTGGATTACGACGACATGGTGAGAGACAAATGAATCCCAGACGCACGTCAGGAATGGATTCTGAGCCATGCTTAAAGTTCCAAACGGCATGGACAGGTCCTGCGCCCAGATCATGATTCTCGATTACTTCGTATCCACGATCCTTGCCCATCTGAATTATTGGAGCTATTAATGATCCAATCAGCTCTTGATCGTTGATGACATTTGCGTTTGGTTGCTGAAGGTTAGCATTAGCAGCCATACTGATGTACTGCTTCGAATCCTAAATGACCTTCTAAATTTCTGTCAGCGATACTTAAAGCACAACGTCAATTATACAGCAAAGTAGAACGTGACGTTCTGTAAGAGCCTGCATAAATGCAGTTGCCGAGAAAAATCAAAAGTCTTTTAATTAATAACATCAAAAATGCGTCTTCATACTAAAATGATCTACTCGCCGTTCTTTTGCTTAATCCCACATCATAATCAGACCAAAAGGCAATATTTGAAAAGATGACTTGACAAAGAAAATAACAAAACGACAGAACACTTTTCCACAATTGTAAAAAATGAATATCTCTTATTCATAGCATATGTCTTCTTCAGACAAAAGAGAAAATCCTGAGCAAATCCCGTCCTCACATAACGAAGGGCAAACAAAAGCAATGGTGGGCGAGCAGGGAGGAGTAGAGGGTGAAAGAAAAGAGGTAATTGTCAAAGACTATCCAAAGGCGGCAGCATTAGCACAGATTTTAAAGGACATAGAGTTTCCTGCAGAAAAGAAGCAGATTGTGGATTATGTGGAGAGAGCAAGACCGCAGAGCGAAGAGATCCTTTCAGATATTCAAAAAATGGAGGACAGGCGGTATGAAAGCGTCTCAGATGTCGCAAAAGCGGCAGGACTAGTTAGGCAGTAACACACAGAGATGTTGTAGCATTTCGCGCGTCGGTTAGCTTATTGCCAAGATGAGATAGTGTCCAGCAATAAAATAGTACGACAAGAACAACAAACTCTCCTTCGTGAAATTGATGTCAATTATTCTATTCCCTACATAATCTCTTAAAAAGACCCCTCCCTCTCCTCAAGGTCTCTATTCTTAATATGCTGTTTTGGTGAATGCTCCATTCCATAATATGAAAACAAGAGTAAATGATGATCGCCCTAATCCGAAGGCTCAAAAAATAATCTTTACTTCGGCCTTTGATCTACTCAGCAATCCCATTACAAACGATGATGTCATCAAGAGTGAAACTTCGCAGTCAAGCAACTTTTTTCAAGGAAAAGAAAAGAAAGGAGAGGGCTTTGGTGAGTCAGAGCATCATCATCATTCTCTTTTGCACTCGCAGTACGGAGAGCCTGCTATCAAGTCCCTCCACTTTCCTTTTGCTCTAAAGCCTGATCAGATAAAGGCAGTGGAGGCATGGATGGCAAATGGACAAAGAGGGTCTCTGATCTATAGTAGCGGAACAGGCAAGACCGAGATTGCATTTGAATGCGCAAGGCAGGCTGCTGACCGTTCAGGAAAACAACATTTCCGCATTCTTCTAATTCTGCCTAGAATAGTCTTGATAGAACAGAACTATCGCAGGCTTGTCAATTACGGCATTTCAGAGGAAAAGATAGGCAGGTATTTTGGCGAACAGAAGGAAATCCGCGAGATAACACTCAGTACATACCACAGCATAGCGAACGCGTCCAGCTTGGTACGAGACGCAGACATGATAATCTTTGACGAGGTCCACCTTGCAAGCAGTACTGCACGCGCGTTTAGCAGGATATTTGACATCGTGGCAAAAAAAGAGGATGGCAACAAGGCCCTGCTTGGGCTTACTGCTACCATAGACGAAGACGATCCGCGCAACTTTACTATCATGACGGCCTTGCCGCCTGTCAGAAAATACCTGATCAAAGATGCAGTCCTGGACGGACGCTTGGCCAAGCCGGTCATAGTTCCAATAAGTGTAACGCTGACAGAAAAGGAACAAAAAACCTATGACGCATGCAGCGACAAAATTAAGAGAATTTCATCTAGATTCCACACGCATGACCCTCAGCGTATGATGACGCTACTGAGGGCAGGAGGGTTTCCAAGCTGGCAGGCCAGAGCATGGTTTCTAAACGTAAGAAAAAGAAAGACGCTCCTCGCCTCTGCTGATAACAAGCTGTCAAAAGCCGCGGAACTGATTGCAGAAAAACAACGCAACAAACAGAAGGTGATGGTTTTCAGCGAGACGCTAGAGTCTGTCCGAAAACTAAAGCAAACGCTCAAGGATAAGGGGATAGACTCTGTGATTATCGACAGCGGCATGCCCTCATTCAAGAGGCAACGGATATTATCGCAATGGGGAACCAAGTTTTATCCTCTGCTCTCTGTCCATACCTTGGAGATCGGATATGACGTGCCCGAGGTGGATGTAGAGATAATCCTTGCGTCAACTTCTAACATGAACCAAGTCGTCCAGAGGATCGGGAGGGTAATCCGAAAATTTAGAGATAAAGAACACGCCTTTGTTTATGTCGTGTACGTAGCTGATACGAAGGACGACTACATGTTCTCCACATTCAAGAGGGCGATAAACTCGGCAGCTTGTTAGGACGGCGGTATACCCTCTCGACAGAGATGAATTAGCATCTTTGTATGTGTATGCAAGATTGTATGATGCCGGAACAGAGTTGAAAAACTAGAGGGCGATACAAACACATCCATACGCCCCTTTTGAAAGTCTTCGCTCTTGTACGTGGCTACAGATAAAAAAATCTCTACGGCGCGACTTTATCGCGATATAGTTATCCTTTTTCTGCCTCCTCCCCTTCTCCTTCTCTGACTTGGAGGTATTGCTCAAGTTGCGTCCTTAGCGCCTTCATGTCCGCTTGGCGCTTTTTCTCTATCTTATTTTCTGGTTTTCCAAAGACTATGATTTTCCCTTCCAGCTCGACTACAACCCTCTCTATTGTTTCCTGAGAAAATCCATCCAGCGTATCCCATAGTTTCATCAAAGTGATGGCATATTCGTTAGCCTTGCGACTCTTGTTGTTGACAACTCCCTTGGCTCTTATGTGATAATCCAATGCGGCATACTTCCAGATGCCTTCTAGGCTCCAGATGAGATCCTCAAGGCTCGTTGTTGCTGTTGTCGCATAACATACAGAGTGCATATTTTCTTTTGCTAATGAGACCTTTACAAAAACAGCATATAAAGAAAGGTGGAGTCGAGGAGAGGGAGAGAGAAGGGAGCAGGATCGGGACACAACTGCTAGTGTGTATGTGATAATAATAGTATCTGTAGTTTATGCCTTGGCCGGCGGCGCTTCTTTTACCAGCTGGTACTTGGACGTGTAGCCCCGCGGGTTTATCATCATGCCCTTGTAGTTGTAGGTCGACGAATTGCCCACGATGACAGTTGTTATCATGCCTAGCATGTCTTGGTGTTCAAGCATCTTGTCAATAGTTGTAATGACTACCTGTTGGGTCTCTCTGTATGCGCCCTTTATTATCGCCACCGGGGTTTCCGGCTTTCTGTATTTCAGAAAAATGTCGCGGGTGTCGCGCAGCTGGTGCACGCGCTTTTTGCTTGCGGGGTTGTAAATGACGGTGACATAGTCGCCAAGAGCGGCCGCTTCGACCCTCTTGACTATCATGTCCCACGGGACCAAAAGGTCGCTCATACTGACTACTGCAAAGTCTGTCATCAAAGGCGACCCGACAAGGGCCGCGCATGAGTTGAGAGACGAGACTCCCGGCACGCACTCGACATAGATGCCGGAATCCTTGTCCCAGCCTTTTTCTGCAAGAATTTCGTAGATGAGCCCGACCATCCCGTAGATGCCCGGGTCGCCGGATGAGACAAGCGAAACAATTCTGCCCTTTTCCGCAAATTCAATTGCCTGGTTTGCCCTGTCCACCTCTTGCGTCATGGCATAGCGATACACTTCTTTTCCATGTATCAGGTCCTCCACCAGGCCGACGTACGTTTCATAGCCAACAATGACTTCGCTTTCCTCGATGACCTGCTTTGCCCTGTACGTCATGTGGTCGTGGTGGCCGGGGCCTACGCCTACTACGTACAGCTTGCCTCTCTTCGCAGGTTCATTCATTTGGGATGCGAGACTCTGAAATGCAATTTATCTTTTCTGATCGCTGCTGTCGGTAAGTACAAAGAGAGACGAGAGGGACGAGTAAACAATATCAACTACATAACATAACGACTGATTATGGCCAAAAGGTCAGCAGGCGGAAGCAAAACAAACGGCATAGTCATAAAGGCAAAAGCGACATCTTCGAGGATTCTCGAAATAGGGCAGAACGGAGTCAAGACCGAATTCTCTGACAAGGGCACGATGAGCGGCAAGTACCGTGGGGTTCACTGGGATACCGTGGAGACCCAGATGAATATCGATGGAACGTCGAGCTGGCACGTCAAGTTTATCCAAATGACGGACAAGGGCGACATGCTTGTGGGAGAAGGAGAAGGGACAGGCGAGGCTCCAAACTCTAGAGGGATTGCAAAACTGAAAGGCGGCGGTACAATCATGACTGCCTCTGAAAGGCTGGCCGAGCTGAACGGTAAAAGGTGGACCTGCGAGGTGGACAACAACGTGGCTACCGGCTCTGCGCAGGTGCGAGTGACTTTCCAATAAGCTCCTCTTCTTTCTTTTTTCCTCTCTCTTTTTTATCATCTTTATCAAAAAAGATCTCCCGTTTGTAGTAAAATTACCGTGAAAACTGTTTTGCACTGAAGCGCATCTGACTGACTGACCAGAAATAGAAAATATGCATGTTTTTGAAAATATGGGAAAAAAGAAGAAAGAATGTGGGCCGGGCTTCTTAAAAGCCCATGCCCGCCATCGGACTTCCCGACGATGTCTCGTTGCCTGGTGGTTGTTGCATCATCTGGCCGCCGCCTGGGCTGCCTCCGAACATTCCGCCGCCATGCGGGCCCATCATCATGCCTCCGTGCATACCCATAAGCTGAGAAAGCGGTATCGCCTCAGAGGCAAGCACGCTTCCGTTTCCGGCGTCAATAATCACAGAATGCACAACTTCGTTGGTCATGTCGATTACTATGACTCTGTACACCAAAAAGCCCTGCACCACATCAAGGTGGCCTACGACTGCCGTTCCGTTGATCTGGCCCTCTGCCGTGGCGACTGCGTCGCTGAGTGTTACGTTAAGGTTATCGCTTAGAAAGTTCTTTATCGCTTGTTTGACATCTATGCTGCCTTGTATCTGACCCGGTTGACCGCCTGGTCCTGGAGGCATCGTCTGGTTGGCCTGTACAGTCACTATCTTGCCACCGCTGACTAGATCAGCAACCGGCGTGGTGCTATTTCCACTCGGCATCGTCTGATTTCCGCCCGGAGCAGTTTGGTTTCCTCCCGGGTTGGTCGAGTTTTGCGCAAACGCGGCCGGCGTCACCAGAGCCGGCGACGCGATTGCAAAGCTCAGAGCCAACAGGGAAAGTGCGAGTACCGTTTTACTTCCTGTTAGACTTGACATTGTCAAAAATGTAGCATTCATAACTTTAAAGGCTTGAGCAAAAATGATAGATAACGCTGTTATCGGGGAATATGCAAGGTAGAACAAGCAACAATGCACCTTCTGGTAATTCGGTATTGAAAACATGCCTTATATTTTAAGACTAAAAATAAGAAAAAGGGGAAAAATGAGGTTCCAGAGATATTAGGATTGAGTTCCCTGGGGGCTTGGTTGAGGAGCTGGGTGGTTCTGCTGCCAGCCGGGGCCCTGAAATCCGTGGCCCTTGAAGCCGTGGCCATAACCGCCGTTGCCACCAAACATGCCCATTCCGTGGCCGTTCATCTGGATGTCGGCGGATGTGTAGAGCACTTGGCCGTTTCCTGCATCAACTATGACCATCTTCCCAACATGGGTGTCAGTGTTGACTGCAAAGAACTTGTAGGCAAGGTAGCCCTGGACAATGCCAAGATTGCCTGACACTATTGTGCCATTCTGGACCTGTGCAGCAGCTGTATCTGCAGCTGTTGAAAATGACACCTTCAGGTTGTCCTTGATGTAGTTATGCAAGGTTCCCTTGACATCTGCCGATCCTTTGATGTTTGGCATCATGGCTGTTGTTTTGTTCTGTTCCTGAGCAAACGCGGTCCCTGCAACCAGCGCGACAGCAAGCACTGCCACTATCGCAACTGCCGGGATCACGATGCCCTTTCGAAGGTATGGGTTCGCCATGGTTGTTGTAGATGAAAAATGGTTTTAACCCTTCTTTACAACTGATAGGTAACAAAGTTACTAATGCTAAAATGCTGTTGTTGCAGCGGACAATTATAATTAATCACGGCCTAGGCCATGAGAATGAACAAACGATTTGGAAAAAAGAGAAGAAGCGCCCAGCCCGTCATAATCTTCTTGACGTTTGTGGGCCCTCATGTGCGAGGATGTGCCGAGATGTTATGAAGTATTTGTTCTACTTCTTACTACTTCCTTAACTGGTTGTGTTTCCACCCGGCATCGTAGCGTTTCCACCTGGGGTCGTTTGGTTCCCGCCCGGCATCGGTGGAGTTGCCTGGTACGCGTTTCCTTCAAAAGAAGTCGGCTGGGTTGTGTTTCCACCCGGCATCGTAGCGTTTCCACCTGGGGTCGTTTGGTTCCCGCCCGGCATGGTTGCATTTTGCGCGAAAGCAGCTGGCGTTACTAGCGCCAGTGACATGACGGCAAAGCCTGCAGCCAAGAAAGCAAGGACGAATACTCTTTTGTTTCCTGTTAGACTTGACATCGCTGACATGTTGCGCAGTACTGGTTTTAAAGGCTTGAGCAAAAATGATAGATAGTGAGATTATAAGGAATATTTAGAGCAAAATTTGCAAATTACCTGTTTTGAACGTGATATGCCTAGGGCGTTTTCTTGAGATTATTTCATTGCAGCAAACAATGGATATTTTTCACAACTTGTTGCAACCTGGATCTGGCTTGCTGCCATGTTCAGAAATGAGTAATCTGGAAAAAAATAGGAGGAAGGGAGGGACGAAATCACATCAGAAAACGCCTTTGATGCCCAAGTCGCCCACACGCGTTCCCTCTGAGGTAGTTAGCACGTTTCCTGTGCTCGGGTCAACAATCACTTTGAAGAGCATTTCGTTATTTACCTCGACTACCGTGATGCTGTACACCGGCTTGCCCTCCATAACCTCAAAGCTGCCCGCAATTGCCATGCCGCTGGCAAATTGCCCCTCTGCTATGGCAGCGGCATCCACCAGCGTCGCAGTCACGTTTCCGCTATTCAGAAACTCCTTTCCTCCTTGGCCTCCGACCGTGCCAAGAGGCATTCCTTGCGAGGTGGCAAGCACTCTTGCATTGCTGGGGTCGACGATGATGTTATAGGCGGTGTTGTTGTTTATGTTGGCCACCGTGGTGTTGTATACCAGGTAACCCTGCACCAGGCCGAGGTTACCTGAAATCACGGTTCCGTTGGCAACCTGATTCTCTGCAATGTCAGCCGCATCGACAAACGTTGCATTCAGGTTTTCATTCAACAAGTCCTTTGCAATTTGCTTTGTGTTTATGGAGCCAGTTATCTGAGGAGGAGATGCTGCTGTCTGCATTTCTCCTGGACTGGCCGGGGCCTGCGCGGAAGCAAGGGGCAAAGCTGCCACTGGCAACGACGCGGCGACCGCAAAGCCCAGGACCAACAGCAGGGCAGAAATTAAGTTCCTATTTCCCTTTAGGCTTGACATTGGTAACATTCTTGCAGCTATTCCTTTAAAGAATTGAGAAAAAATGATAGCTAAGGAAATTATCTAACTAACCGTCGCAGCCAGAATATATGCTGCACCTGCTTTACATGTTGCTATTATTATTCGCAGGAGGTTCGTCTTCGTCGAACCTCCTGTCAATCTCTTCCTGAAGCTTCTTGTACTTGTCGTATTTCTTGGTCCATTTGGAGAGCACGAACCACTGCCTTATGCCAATTCCAAGCCACACTATAGATACTATCCACGGCAGCTGCCTTAGGAATAGCCTTTCTTGGTGCACTTCCCGGAACCCTCCTGGGCCGGGCATAAAAGTCTCCGTCAGCGAGTTTACTATCAGAAACGTCAGGGTCGGCACTATCATCCCTGTCAGGACCATGACTATGAACAGCCTCTTTGTCCTGTTGAGCTCGAAAATTATCCCGTCTATTATCTTGAAGAGGTTCTCGTTCTTGCGATCCTTTTCCTTGCCTTCATCAGACAATCAGCTCTCTGCCTCCATTGCTGCTGCGCGGCCTGAAATCATTTCATCATCATTCATTTGTTGTAGCATCTCCCCTTGGAAACAACTCTTCGTACGGCTCTAGCACCGCCCTGAGTATCTCCCTCCCTTTTTCTGACACGCTGTATTTTATTATCGTCTTGCTCCCCCACGGCTCTTCTTTTCTGGTTATCATGCCTTTGTTGACCATCTCATCAAGTATCTCCCTGTGCTTTGCGTTGTTGAGGCCACAGTAACTCATGAGTTTACTCTGGTTCAATTCTCCATGCTCGTACAGCTTGAGTATGATATCCTTTCTGATGTAGATTCTTTCTCGATATTCATGCACCAATTCAACTCATGCAATAATTGCTTATTCTCTTCATCCTGCATTATTATCTCTCTATATAAATAATTGATCATTTTCTTTCTTCCATAGAAACGAGATAGCGTAATTCATGGATCGAGATTCGCTCATGCGCCCTAAAAAGCACAAAGGTAACATTGTTACTTCTCATTTGTAGATAACGCTTATTATGAGATTTTCTTACATTTTTCAGGGTATGGCGTCGACGATAATAGTAAGGGCGTTACATTATGCTGGAGCCGCCTCGACCGCGGTAGGGGGCATCCTTCACCTCATCCTTGCACCAAACATGCTTGGGTTCAACCTTAACACCGGCCTATTCTTCCTCATAGGAGGCATTGCCCAGGTCTTTTGGGTCGTGCCAGTGGTGCGAAGGTGGGGCAGGCCGTGGTACGCAGTGGGCATTACCGGGACTACAGTCCTGGTAGCAGTGTATTTCGTCACGAGGGTGCCTGGAAACCCCATCACCGGCAGGGGCGGCGGCATGAATTCAATGGCGATTGCAGTCGAGGCGGCGCAACTGGCGTTCATCGGGCTTTGCATCGCGATTCTTGCGATAGTCGAAAAAAAGAAGGAGGTTGTAAAACAATGAGGCGTCCTGCAGAACCGGAATTCCATGAAGCGGCAGACATCGCAGCAGGCCTTGGAGACGTTGCGCTGGAAGCAAGAGACCTATACAAAGAGTTCAACTCGGCCGCCGGCAAGGTCGTGGCATTAAAGCACGCGACTTTTACAGTGAAAAAGGGCGAGTTTGTGGCCATAGTCGGCCCCTCGGGAAGCGGCAAGTCTACGCTTCTAAACCTCCTTGGGGCCATCGACAAGCCAACCTCTGGCAAGGTAATAATCAACGGGGTGGACATTTTCTCCCTCGGCGACCAGGAGATAGCGACAATGAGAAACAAGCTCATCGGCTTTATCTTCCAGTCGTTCAACCTGATAAACAGGACTACTGTCCTGAGAAACGTCGAACTCCCGGCAATCGTGATGGAAATAGACAAGGAGGAAAGGAAGAACCGGGCGCTCAAAGTCCTTGAAGTGCTTGGGATAAAGGACAAGGCAAACTACAAGCCAACGAACCTGAGCGGGGGCCAGCAGCAGAGAGTTGCCATCGCAAGGTCGCTCATGAACAACCCCGCGATACTGCTTGCAGACGAGCCGACGGGCAACCTCGACACCAAGACGGGGAACGAGGTTTTCGCGCTCTTGAAGATGCTCTCGCACAAGTTCCGTATGACGATAATCATGGTGACGCACAACTCAGAGCTTGCGGCCGCGACCGACCGTGCCATCTACGTCAGGGACGGAAGAATCGAAAAGGAGGTCAGGAACCTATGACTCTTATCGCAGGAGCAGCAGCTGCGAATAACAATAATAGCAACACCGGCTCGCGAGTCCTGTCACTCTTGATAATGGGCGTGCTCCTCTCTTCTCTTCCAATCACCCTACTTAGTGCGGACGCAGAGGATCAGCAGTTACCGCAGCCGTCAGAGAGGCAGATAATCGACGCGTCGGTAAGCGGCCCAGCGTTTCTCAACGCATACTGGGTCAACCGCAGCACGAGCACTTCGACTGCTGATGTCAAGAAAGAAGTGGGGCCCGGCGACGGCGCTTCAACGCTTGCCGTGGTGATGGTGAACAGGGGGTTCTCGGCCATAACCGGCATCACAGGCTCGCTCACTTTGCCGCAAGGGTTCTCGGCCAACGGCAGAACGTCGTCTGATGATACTGCGATCGCCACTTTTGATACCGCGGTGGATGCGGGCCAGACGTTCACACTATACTTTGACCTTGATGTTTCCAACAGCGTCCACGTCGGGACGTACAGCACAGATCTAAACGTGGCGTACCAAAGACTGTTTGAAACCGGGAGCCCGAGGAATAACCCAGTAACCATTCCACTCAGGCTGACCGGCAGGGTCATCCTCGACCCTGTAGCAGTCACCCACAATCTAGTTCCTGGCGTCTCGAACAACGTCGACATTGCAATAAGGAACACCGGCAGCGCACCTGCAACCGGCGTGATAGTGTCGATGACCGGCATCAGCATAAATGGCGGATCGGCAAGCACTATTGAAAGCTCCTCAGGCGCGACAATCCGGCCACAGATAACAAACTTTGGGACAAACACGTTTACCCTTGGCACGATACCGGCAGGGTCAAACGCTACGCTCACCACGACTCTCTTTCCAAACATATCTGCAGGAGGAAACACGGCAGGCATACAACTGCAAATCACGTACAACGACGCAACCGGCAATGCCAAGACCCTGACGCCGGCAGTGGGTGTCATTGTGCTTCAGAACGCTCCATCTATCATAGGTGTGAGGGCCGCATCTGACGAGAACGAGACCGACAACCGCATAGTGGCCGGCAAGGCGGACAACTTTATCCTTGAAATCGCAAACAAGGGCACGAGCCGCATAAACAACGCGGTCGTGACTATGGAGTCCAGCTCCACTTCGCTTAACATAATTGGAGATTCAAAGTGGGCAGTGGATGAGATTGACCCGGGTTCGCAGGCCAAGCTTGAAACTCAGGTATTTGCATCGACCTCGCTCATAGGCAACCCGGCTACGTTTGACGTGACAATCGACTACATACTGGACGGGTCGCCCAAGACGGAAAAGTACATCCTTGGGACATATGTTGACGGCGAAATAGTGCTCCGCGTCTATGATTTATCAATCAACTACGTTGGAGCTACGCCTACCCTTGTCGGCAACATACTCAATGAGGGCAACACCGCGGCATTTTTCACGACAGTCGAGCTGATGCAAACGTCTGGACAAAACATGCCTGCTATCCAGAGAGGCAACTTTACTGGCAGCAACGAACAGTTTAACTCTGGACAGAATGGCGGTAATTACTCATCAAGTGACAACAGACAATCCAATCCCCTTGCCTTCCTATTTTCAGGGCAGAATAATAATAACAATAACAATGGCAACTTCGGACAATTCCGGAGAAATAACAACAACAGCACCGCATTCAATGCTGCTCCTCCTGCCCCGCAGTACCTCGGAGATCTGACTGCAAATTCGCCACTTCCGTTCAGCATACCATTGAACATCCCGCCTGCTGCGCCTGGTACGTCATACCCTGTTACGGTGAAAATTAGCTACAAGGATAACTTGAGAAACGCCCATGAATTTGTTGCAAGCGGGAATGCCGTCGTGGCCGCGCAGCAACAAACCACGAACGTGACTCCGGGCGAAAGAGGCCGGAACTCTACGGGAGGGCCGCTTCTCATGATGATAATCATAGGCGCAGCAGTTGTCGCCGCCATAGCCGCCTTCTTTGTCATCCGGAAAAAGAAGCATGCAAAAGCCATGAAGACGCTGAACGCCCCGAACAACGGCTCGGACAAGCGGAAGAACATCGAAGACATACTTGAAAACCCAGCTAACGACGCAACGACAAAGGACGATCCGCCGACAAAGTGAGAGGTGGTATACGCACAGTGAAAATAGACGACATTTATTCCCTCTCCTTTGAAGCACTCCGAGACAGGAAGGTCCGCTCCGCCCTGACTATATTGATGGTAGTTGTCGGTAGCTCGCTAATGGTTGCGCTGAACGGCCTTACCGCCGGCTTTAGCGTCTTTATCGAAAAGCAGTTCAGTAATCTGGCAAGCAATGTGCTTACATTGACTAATTCTGGCGGAGGTGGAAACTTTGGCGGAGGGGGCGGAGGTGGTGGCGGGGGTGGTGGCGGCTTTGGTGGCCAACCGCAATCGTCCGGAACAACTGTCAACTTTAACTCCGCAGTCGTTACCAAGCTAAAGACGCTGCCTCTTGTGAACGACGTTATGCCGACATACACGGGGCGCGTAACCCTGGAATCTCAGGGAAAACAGAGAAGTGTTTCAGTGTTTGCCATTGCTCCTGAGAAGCTGACTACTATTGCGCCTACGATACAATACTCGGGCGGCTCTGAATTGAAGGCAAACGATCCAACGGGGATGGTTGTGGCAGACCTGATTGCCAACCCTGAAGGCCAGCCGACGCCTTTCCTTGTAGTCGGCCAGACGGTCAAGGCATCCTATTCGTTTACTGACCCATACACCGGTGATAGCAAACAGGAATCACGATCTTTTGTAATCCGGGGCATCATGGCACAGACTGGCAACCCGACCATCGACAGAGCCGTCATAATCAGCCCTGAAATCGCAAACTCGCTCCTCCATAAGAACGGAAGGTACGACTCGCTCATGGTCGCGGTACCCTCGCCAGACGATGTCAGCACGGTTCAGGATGAGATCAAGGTGATCTATGGGAGTGGAATCGGCGTAAGCACTCCTCAGGCAGTGTTGCAGGCAAGGCAGCAATTCACGTCCGGCTTTAGTTCTTTTATCCTCGCCATAGCACTGGTCGCGCTGGTCGTAGGCGCAGTCGGCATAGTGACTACCCTCTACACTTCTGTCACGGAAAGGATTCGCGAAATCGGCACCATAAAGGCGATAGGCGCGCTCAACAAGGACATACTCTTGATCTTCATAAGCGAAGCCTCGATAATAGGGGTGATGGGGGCCACGCTGGGGCTGGTGTTTGGTATTGCCGCGGGGTCAATGCTCACAGGCGCATTCAGCTTCGGTCCTGGACGTGGAGGAGGCCAAGACGTCTCGCCTGTATACCTGCCGACCGACCTTCTGTACGTGTGGGGGCTGTCGGTGGGGCTGAGCCTGATGGCTGGCATCTACCCTGCATGGAAGGCGTCGCGGCTGGAGCCCATAGTGGCGCTGAGACGAGACTGACTGACCGGCGCAAAAATCCCTAGTTCAATCACTTGTACGCAGGCTTGCCGGATGGCGAAAAATCGTCGAGGATCCTCTGCGCACGCTCTGGCTCGGTGCGCAGCACCTCCCTTACTATCTTTTGCACCTGCTCAAGGGTATAAAAGTAGTCTCCCTTGCGAAACCAGACGTCTCCCTTGAGGTCAAAGAGCTCGTGCAGTTCCATCACCATCTCAAACGGCTCTGCGATATTGAATGCTTGCTAGTTTTCTCGCTTGCGAGAATCGCCGCCGCAAGACCGCTCTGGACATAGTCGGCTACTGCTATTATTATTTGCGAGCCTTTCCGAGACCAAACTCATCGTGCAGGGCGTTTACCGCGCGCTCGCAGTCGCCGTCGTTCACCACGAAAGCGAGGTTAAGCTCTGACGAGCCCTGTGCTATCATGATGACGTTGATGCTGCGCTTGGCCACTGCGCCAAAAACCTTCGCCGCCACGCCCTTTATCCCGCGCATACCCGAGCCCACCACCGCGATTACGGCAACGTCGTCGCTCACGTTCACCTGCTTTATCACCTTGCCAAGCAGGTTCAGCTCCAGCGTGGTAGTCGCTTTGTCAAGGTCGCTCTTGCGCAAGACCATCGAGATGCTCGACTCCGACGGGCTCTGTGAAATCATCATGATGTTCACTCTGTTTTTTGCAAGCGTGTCGAAAATCTTGGCCGCTGTGCCGGGCGCGCCCACCATGCCGCCTCCGCTCACGTCGATGAGCGCGGTGTGACGTATTGCGCTCACCGATTTCACTATCTTTTGCGAGTCGCGGCTTGGGTTCTGAGTGATTACCGTGCCGGAGTGCTTTACGTTGAACGTATTGCGTATGCGTATCGGTATCTTGGTGTCCATCACGGGCTCTAGCGCCCTAGGGTGCATGTACTTGGCACCAAAGAGCGCCATCTCCATTGCCTCTGCGAACGAGACCTCTTTTAGCACCTGCGCGCCCTTTACTATCTTGGGGTCGGCAGTCATCAGGCCGTCGACATCGCTCCACAACCACACCTCATCTGCGCCGACGCTTGCCGCGACTATGGTCGCCGTATAGTCAGAGCCCCCGCGCCCTATGGTGGTCGTGTTGCCGTGCTGGTCTGCGCCGATAAAGCCTGTTATAACCGGCACCGCCCCGCGCCTTGTTATTGGACCGAGCCTGTGGTTGACGCGCAGTTTTGTGGTGTCCATGAGAGGGCGCGCCTCGCCAAAGTTAGAATCTGTCACGATGCCTGCCTCCTTGCCAGTGAGGTATTCCGAGTCGACGCCAATGTCTCTGAGCGCGTACGCGACTATCGGGGCCGATAGGCGCTCGCCAAACGACATCAGGTAGTCAAGCGACTTGGGCGTCACTTCGCCTAGAAGGACGATGCCTCCAAGCACGTCCTCCAGCTCGCCTATTGTCTTTTTCACATCCGCAAGCGCGTCTTCCCTCAATTTCTTGTCGGATATGGCGCCGTTTGCAATGTCGGCGTGGATCTTTGACGATTTTTTCACGAAATCCTCGATTGAAGTGCGGTCGCCCCGCCTGACGCTGTCCGCAATCGACAGCAGGCCGTCGGTCATGCCCCTGACCGCAGAAACGACGCAAACGATGTCGTTGCCCGGCTTGTGAGATGATTTTATCAGCTGCGCCACGTGCCGGACCTTGTCTGGCGAGTCGACCGCCGTCCCGCCAAACTTCATCACGATTATCAAAAATGTCTCAGTCCTGCACGCGGGGCGCCAGATAGAAATGTATGCGGCCGACGTTTGCTATCTTGAATTCCAGCCTGAGGGGCATCTTTGTCGAATATTCTGCAGCGACAGAGCCTCCCATGGCAATGACCGCCTTTGTTATCTTGCTGAGGTAGTCGAGGCTGTACGTCGCCTTGCTGTCCTCCTTGACTGCAAGCTCCTCAAGCCCCTCGTTCCCTGCTTCCAGAGTCACGCTTGCCTCGCCCGAGTCGCCCTTGCCTGCAAAGTTTATCCTGCCAGACTTGCTCTCAAGCGAGATAAACTCCGACACTACCTGCACGTCAGAGAGAACCTTGTCAAAGGCCACTGCCGAGAGCACCGCCTTTGAGTTAAAGTTGAGCTTTGGCAATGGAGTTGAACTCGCAGAGCTCTCGATGAGCCGGGTCTTGTACTCGCGCTTGTAGCCGTTCTGCATCCTCACGTGCAGCATGCTGTCGTCGCCCAGCAGTATCTCGACAGTGTCCTTCTTGTCCGCCCTTTTGACTAGCTTTGAGAACTCGTCGACGCGGATCCCAAACTTTACTGCGCTGTCGCACTCGTACTTTTCAAATGCCGCGGCAGGCCAAAAGATGTCGATGAGCGCGATGTGGGATGGGTCCATCCCGCGAAAAGAGATGCCTTCAGCTGTCGCTTCAAACGTGGCCTCGTCAACCAGCGTCGATATTGCGGACGCGACGGCCTTCCACTCCTCGGGAGACTTTGTCTTGGCTACAAACACCAAATTACAGTATGTGGCAGCCTATACCGATTTTAAACATTGCTATCATGCATCCAATCTTGGATACAAAAGATCTTGCTGGCTTTTTTAGAGCAAGGCCATAGATCTGCAAGCGTGCTTGCAAATGTTACAGCCTCCTCCAACTCTTAAATACGATGATATCGATAATTATGTTGTCAGGTTATTGGACGATCCTTTCGCTGTGGATGTCGTGCGTGGCAGTCCAACAGCAGCCGAGACTGCAAGAAGCAGCATTAGTAGTAGCAGAATGTCAGAGGGCCTGAAGGCGGGCCAGAGGATAGCCAAGATTTCCGTCATAACGCTGGTCGCAATAGGCATAGTAGAGCTTGCGATGGGGCGGATAAGCGGTAGCATCGTCGCAACGGCAGACGGCATCGACTCGCTTTCCGACGCAATGATCTCACTCATCGTCTTTGTCGGGCTGTACCTGGCAACACGGCCTGCTAACAAAAAGTTCCCCTTTGGCTATTACAAGGTTGAAAGTTTTGCCGCGCTAATCGCCGCAATAGGAATGATCGCAATAGGCGCATTCATACTGTTCCATTCGTACGAGTCGCTGGTGGACCCGCGCCCAATAGAGCAGCCTGTGCTGACAATGATAGTCCTGGCAGCCGCCGGCGCAATATCTCTACATAGGGCGCTCCAGATGAGAAAGATAGCGCGGAAGTACGACCTGCTCTCGCTAAAGACGGACGCCAAGAACTCTATAAAGGACGGCTCGGCGTCGATAATCGGTTTTTTCAGCGTGCTGGTCGCCTCGCAATTTGGGTTCCTGCAAATGGACGCAATAGGCGGTATGATAATAGCAGGATACATATTCTCTGTCGCGTATTTCTCGCTGAGGCAGTCGTCACTCACCCTAGTCGACGCATGGCAGAACCCTGGGACGTCTGACAACGTCAAGCAGCTTATCGAGGCCAAGTTTCAGGCAGAGCCTGTGAGGGTCAGGTCGGTGTTTCTGCGGCCGACTGGCATGATGGCGCATGCAGAAGTGCACATTGAAGTGGATGGGGACAAAAAGCTGGCAGATTTCGAATCGCTGTCCGTCCAGATTCAGAGCCTCATCCGTTCTAGGTTCCGGCTGATTGACAGGATATCCGTGATACCGCATCCGATATCCTTTGGTGGACAAAAGAAAAAGACTGCCATCTAGAAGCATATAACCACCAGAAAGCCTTTAACAAATGAACAACATCTTCTTTTCATCACCGTGAAGTTTCTTTTCGTGTCGCCAGAGGCCCTGAGCCTCGACCTTGCATACAGAATAGTGCAGGAAGGACACGAGGTGAAATTCTGCGTCCAGAGCGAGACTGAAAAGGACGTGGGCGACGGCTTTGTGGAAAAAGCCGACAAATGGGAGGACCATGTTTCCTGGGCAGACATCATTGTGTTTGACGACATTGGCTTTGGCAGGGCCGCAGACAAATTGCGCGCGGAGGGCAAGAAGGTTGTGGGCGGAAGCGCCTACACCGACAGGCTAGAGAGCGACAGGGAGTTTGGCCAGAACGAACTTGCCCGTGCCGGCGTCTCGATACTCCAGGGCCGGACGTTTTCAGACTTTGAGGAGGCAATAAAATTCGTGCAGGCCAACCCGTCGCGGTACGTGATAAAGCCAAGCGGCAAGGCGCAGAACGAAAAAGAGCTTTTGTTCGTGGGGCAGGAAGCCGACGGAAACGACGTGATAAACGTCCTTGCGCACTACAAGAAGCATTGGTCGAGCAAGATACGGATATTTCAGATTCAGCAGTTTGCCTCCGGAGTGGAGGTCGCAGTCGGCGCGTTTTTCAACGGCAAGGATTTCGTCAAGCCGGTGAACGTGAACTTTGAGCACAAGAGACTGTTTCCCGGCGACATCGGACCCAGTACGGGCGAGATGGGCACACTGGTTTTCTGGACGTGCCAGAGCAAGGTATTTGCGCTGACCCTTGAAAAGATGAAGCAGCAGCTGGCCGCGTCCAGCTATGTCGGCTACATCGACATAAACTGCATCGCAAACGGGACTGCCATCTACCCGCTAGAGTTCACGTCGCGCTTTGGCTACCCGACCATATCAATACACATGGAAGGCGTGACGGGAGAGTGGGGCAAATTCCTTTATTCAATTGCAAACGGGGAACAAGTCGCGTTGGAAGCAAAGAAGGGATTCCAGATCGGTGTGGTGATAGCCGTGCCGCCGTTTCCATTCACGGACGACAAGACGTTCCGCAAGTTCTCCGAGGACGCGACTGTGCTGTTCAAAAGTCCGGACATGGCCGGCGTGCACCTCGGAGAGATAAAGAAGGACGGAAGCGACTGGCGCATCGCAGGGCGTTCAGGATATGCGCTCGTAGTAACGGGGTCTGGCATAACTACGGAAGAGGCGCGCAGGCAGGCGTACGGCAGGGTTGCAAACATCATGATACCAAACATGTTTTATCGCACAGACATTGGAGCAAAATGGATAGAGGACAGCGACCTGCTCCTTTCGCTCGGTTACCTCTAGGCGAGCGCGCTGATCCCGTCGTTCGTGACTACCATCGTTATCGTTGACCGGATGTCGTCTATCTTGCGCAGTTTTGAAGAGATTATCTCCTTGACCCTATCCGGATCGGGGGCCTCTATCTTGACCAGAATGTCGTAAACCCCACGTACCTTGTAAACCTCCTTCACGCCGTCTATCTTGCGCAGCTCTTCTGCGACTCGGCCGTCGCTTCCAAGGCTGGTGTTAACGAGAACAATGACCTTGCGCACAGTTATTCTAGCGCAGTCCCAAGATTTAAACTCCCTCTGCGAATCTTGAAACCGATTCTACGTCCGTATAACCAAAACGCGCTTTTCCATTTCTGGGGTAGAGACTTGTACCTGAATGTGCCACTATAATCTGCTATCTATCTGTGTTATATGCAATTGTTACACGCCTTTTTTCAAATGCACGGCAAGAAAGCAATGGCAGCAACACTGTTGGTATTGGGCTTGTCACTGGCCGCAATTTTTGCAGCGGCGCCGGCGTACGCCCAGTCCGGCGCCAGCGGCTCTGTACAGTCGCAGGTGTCGTATAGGACATCGTACCAGCAGCAAGCGTCAGCAAGCTCTGGCAGCTCTGTCACAGTCCAGACGGAACACCACCTGTACAGGCCCGGCGAAACCGTCAGGGTGACAGGAGCCGTCTCTGAAGAGGCAAGGCAGCAGGCCAAGTCAGACACGGTGCTAGTGAGCACGACGGACGCAAGCGGAAGCGTGGTCGCACAGCAGGAGGCCACGGTGGACAGCAGTAGCGGCCAGTACAGCACTACAATCCAGCTCCCGGCAAGCGCCAAGGCAGGAAACTATACCGCCGGCTCCAAGGTCCAAGTGAACGCAAGCGTCCTTGGGCTTCTGAGCGCGGACATTGTGGCAAAACTAGAGTCGTCAGGCAGCTTTGTGGTTGCAAGCGAGTCTCAGTTTGAGGCCAAGGCTACCACAGGCGAGCAGTTCAACGTCGGCATTGCAAGCAGCTCCAACGTCAGCAACTTCCAGTTCAGCCAGGAGCAAAAGGCAGTCAAGTTCACCGTGGAGGGCCAGACAGGCACCACGGGCGTGACGCATGTGACCGTACCAAAAGCAATGCTGAGCGGAAACATGATGGTGATGGTGGACGGACAGGTGGTTACTCCTGACTCAAACAACGTCATCGTAACGTCAAACACGAGTACAGAGACGACGTTTGAGCTCAACTACCACCACAGCCAGCACGAGGTGACGGTGACGGGCACAAGCGTGGTGCCAGAGTTCCCGGTGTCGATGCTTGCAATGGCAGCGGCTCTTGGCTCAGTCTCTGTTCTTGCAGCGCTTTGGGGACGCATCGGCCTGTAGGCCGTCTCTCTATTTTTTTGACGAAAACCTTTCATTGTCGCATTGTCTTGGCTGATGGCTACCTGAATCGCTCAAGTATCCTTGCCCGCAGGCTTTCTTCCAAGGGGCTTTTGTCAATTCCTGCCACTGCTTCGTAAACTTTTCTGCCTTTGACTCCTTTCCTGACTATCAACTTGTGATCCACGCTCAGGTCCTTTTCAATGGTGACGAGGCCAATGTTGTTGTCTGAAATTATCAGGGGCGACAGCGGGGAGCCTGCAGTCCTTACTATTGCCCGCGCCTCGATCCAATCGACGCGCTGAGCTCTGGCGTCATTATTGTCGTTGCTGTCGTTGCCTATTACTGTGCGGCCCGTGCGGACTATTCGCTTGAAGGGGAACAACTGGCGAATCCGCCCCAGTATGTCGCTGATAAACGCGATTTTGACCAGACTCGTCGTCTTTAATGCGCTACTGGTCAATTGTGTCACGCTGATAGTCGCCACATCTTTTGGGCCTTTTTGCGGCGAAAATGCAATAGCAGCCCTTGTGGTAAACCCAAAGTGGACGTCGCCGGACATGATGATGCAGTGCCGCGGTGCAAACTCCTGCGCCAAAAACGAAAGAAATCTTGTGCGGCCTTTGGTGTTTGCGTACCACGTCTCTAGGTCAAGCGCATAGATGCTGGTGGCCATTGCCACTGCTTTTTGCAGCGCCTCAAACAGGTAAAAGCCAAGGACCGGGACGGCAGACACTATGATGAGCGGATCGCCTTTTTTGTATCCGGCAAGCTGCGCCGCTCTGGAGATTGCCATCAGGCCGTCTTGGCCTATCAGTTGCGGCGGCCCCTTGAAGCTGTCATAGTGCCTCTGCGTCCTGCTGTCTGCAAAGATTGCCAGCGGCTTTGTCGGCGCGCTGAATGTCCAACCGTGGAAATTCAATAGCGAGTCCTCAAACGACGTCTTTTCTTCTGCCGTTGCGTTGCCTTTTTTTTCAAGGTAGCTGGCAATCCTTGCTATAAAATCCGGGTCGTACAGCGAAGGGTCGTTGCCCCATCCCTGAAAAGCCCAATAAGCCAAAAGCGCGTTGGAGATGACTTGCTTGCCACACTTGCTGTATTTTGCGTTGTCGTGCCATTCTCTGGTGATGTTCCAGTCGTCAGTCACGTCATGGTCGTCAAAGATCATGTATGTGGGGGTGTTTGCCATGACCCTCCGCACTGCGGCAAGGTCCCTGCGTGTTTCTTCTAGCCGCCTTGACTGGTCGCGGTATTTGCCCTGTTCGCTATTTGGAACGGACGCAACATCATGAAACTCGTCCGGCCAGTTTTCGGCATTCCATGCCAGAAGGTACATTGCGGCAAATTCGCCAAAAGCAAGCAGGTGGTTCCCTGCATGGCCAGAAGTAAATCCCGCGTGTTCCTTTACCACCTTTTGCCGCGTTCCCGGCGCAATGTCTGATATCCACTTGTCGACGCCCTCTATGCGCTCCTGCCATCCAAGGAGCGCGATGCCAAATTCTGTCAGGTAGCGCGCAAGAGGGGCCGCCACGTCATCGGCGTATATCTGGTCGCCGGTGAGAAAGAGGGCGCTTGGTCTCTTGCCAAGATTTGCAAATGACGCCGATATCACTTCATCAGCCGCGGCAAGGCAGTCTTCGCCCTTGCCGTGCAGCTTTCTGCACGACCCGTGTATGAGGTTCAGGGAACCTCCGTCTCCCTTTATGAAAAAGGTCGGAAGCGGGCTGTATTGCAGGTATGCTATGCTGCCTGCAAGGCCAAAATCTGCCAACCTCTTGCCGGCGGCAGCAACTCTGCCATTGCCATCATCCTCCTCCTCTTCTGTTTCTCCGGTGAAAATTTCAAGATCATATGCCAGCAGCGTATCAGTGGGAAACAGGCCGGCAGCTTTTTGTTGTTCAGATCTGGGGCGTGCAATTACAAGAGCCACATGCAGGCATTCTCCCAGTTGGATGGACTTGGTGATCCCCGACCCAATCGCCAGAGGCTTATTTGTGTCCTGCTTTTGCAAGTCCGAGAATAGGAAAACTTGTGCCTTTACGGTTACGGGCTTGCTGCAGGCAACCCAGATGCACACCTGGCTGGCATCCGCTCTTCGCAGAATCGGGCCAAGCAGAATTGTCCGGGCATCCAGCCAGTGGTTTAGATCCTGCAAAATCGCATAACCCTGAAAAAGATTGACGCCATGCAATTTAAGCGCCGTAGATTAATCTTCTATGCGCGCCGCAGCAGGCACTTGAAAACGTGAAAAACTTTTTGGCCTCATCTAATTCACGCGGTCATGCTTGCGAAACGCTCCATAATAGGCCAGCGTGACTATGGCCAGGGCAATCAGGTACCAGTTTGGTATCACGAAACTTCCGAGATCTATTGCGCCTATGTGCATCGAAGTCCAGTCACTGAATTGCATAAGCTTGCCTCCCTTGGGGTCGTCTGCGAGGGGCACGAGCCACCTGTTGACAAACCACGCAAAGTCCTCGATAAGGATGGCTGCTATCAGGTTTGCAATTCCCAGGAGTAGCGCCTTTCTCCTCTTGTGCTTGCCCAAGAGTTTGAAGGCCATGTCGTCCCACAGCGCGACAAAACTGATGAGGATGAATATGAAGAGCATGGGAAAGAGGTGGTATTGGTACATGTTGCCGATGATGGGCCTAGTTTCCCTGCTGGCGGAACTTGCGGTCGTCTCTTCGACCTTGCCGTTTGAGAGCTGGAGTGCAGGGTCCTTGATGTAATAGTACTCAAGGTGTGCAAAGCTGATGGCAAAGACAGCGCAGATCACCGCGGTGGCGATAAATTCGACCTTCCTTGATCCTAAATGCGCCAGAATGTGCTCACGGTAAGTCAGGCCAGAATGATCTTCTCCTTCCTTGTCCTTGCGTTTCGATTTAGAGGAGCCTATGGATATTGTAGGGAGATGCGCTGGATAAAAGAGTTAAGTGGACTATTATATTATTCCTAGACGCAAAAAGCCACAAAGAACCGCGCACACACGCACATGCAGCATCTTTGCGTATCTACTCTGCTATTGCCGGCCCTTTGTGCTGGCTATTATCGTAGTTGTCGTGCATGTCATGCCCGGCAGCGTCCTTATCTTGACTATGGTATCGCGCAGGGTTTCCTCTGACTTGGCATCTACCTTTACGACGATGTCGTTATCCCCGACGTCTCGTACACGGCCGCGACGTTGGCCATGTTCTCAAGTTCGCTCTTGGCAGCCTGTACGAGCTTGGGGTCGCAGTTGAGGAACACGAATGCAGACGTCATCTGCGGTGCCTACTGCTTTTCTGCCCTGAGCAGGGAGTGGGTCAGCACTGCTGCCGAAACTACAAGCGACGCGATAAATATTGCAAGAGCCATGTCCATCGGTTGTTTTCCCTCCTTCTCCTTATCCCCGTCCTGCTTCCTGGAACTCTGCGTATATGTCAGGGTACTGCTTGACAAGCTCTATGTTCAGCTCTAGCACGTTGACGTAGTTGGGGGCAAAAGCTACGAGGTTTGCCGACCTGTTTCTCTCAATGTTGAGTTCTATCATCGTAATGAGGTAGTTCTCCGGTATTCCTGTGGCCTGGTTCACGCCCTTTGCTTGCGAATAGGCGTCATCCGGGGTTATGTGGGGGTCGACTCCTGATACCGTCTCTCCTGCGGGCCGGGGATGGAAAAACTTGGGTGATGAAAATTCCTGCGCGATTAGCCGTGACCCAACCTCTTTTCCATTCAATTCCACGATGCTCCCATTTGCCTTGAACGGAAGCACACTCTGCCCTATAGCGACCAGCGAAAGCGGGTATGCCACCCCTGTTACGACTAGCATCAGCACGACCACCTTGATTGCGGGCTTGAGCGTTCCTGGTTTTATTTCCATATTATTTCTCTATCTTCTCCTATTATTTCATAAACATGGACAGCAGGATGTCTATCCCCTTGATGGCTGCAAACGGCAGTATTGCGCCCCCCATGCCATAGATGAACATGTTTCTTACGAACGTCTTTTGCGGAGGCTCGGGCTTGAACCGCGTCCCCTTTAGCGCCAGCGGTATCAAAAGCGGTATGATGATTGCGTTGAATATCAGAGTCGATAGCACCGCCGTCTCGTCGCTGTGCAATTGCATAATGTTTAGCGCCTGCATCTTAGGGTTGCTCTCCATGAACATCGCCGGCAATAGCGCAAAGTATTTTGCCACGTCGTTGGCGATGCTGAACGTGGTTATGGCGCCTCTGGTCATGAGGAGCTGCTTGCCGAGCTTGACCACCTTCAGTATCTTTGACGGGTCAGAGTCAAGGTCAACCATGTTTGCCGCCTCTTTGGCGGCAGCGGTGCCGCTGTTCATCGCAAGACCCACGTCTGCCTTGGCAAGCGCCGGCGCGTCGTTGGTGCCATCGCCCACCATGCCTATGACATGGCCCCTGCCCTGCTCCTCTTCTACCTTTCTCAATTTGTCCGTGGGCTTGGCCTCTGCTATCACCTGATCAACATCGGCTTCTCGCGCAATAACCTCCGCGGTCAGCTTGTTGTCCCCTGTTATCATGACCGTGCTTATACCCGTCGCCCTGACTTCATCGAGCTTTTGCCGAATGTTCTCCTTGAGGTTGTCCTTTAGCGCGACGAGCCCAATTGCAGTCCTGTCAATGATAACAATGAGGGGCGTGCCGCCTGTCTTTGACACTTCCTGAGACTTCCATTTCAGCTCGGCTTCGTTGAGGTTGTCGGCCATCGGGAGCATGGCGTCTATGGAGCCTTTCAGGATCCTTGCATTACTGTTGGAGCGGGTGATCTCTCGCAGCATCGCCGCGACCTTGCAGCTGCTGTTATTGCTCACCGGGCCATTGAACGACTTGACTGCCTCCATCTCCTCAAGGGTCGCCCTCTTGCTCGGGATGAGCTCTATCCCGCTGTACCTGGTTTCTGCGCTGAACTCTATCGGCCTTGCGGTGATTATCTTTTCCAAAAGCGGCGGCACGAAATTCTTGGCTTCTGCAAGGTCCACCGTGGACTTGCCCTCGTGGGTGGTGTCGTGTATGGACGCCGCAAACGCCGCCTGGCCAATGTCCTCTTCAGTAAAGCCCTGCATCGGCATGAACGCTACTGCGCTCCTGCTCCCCTCGGTGATGGTGCCAGTCTTGTCAAGCACTAGCACGTCGCAGTCGCCAGCCGCTTCTATCCCCTTGCCGGATTTTGCGATAATGTTGTCACGCCCAAGCCTCGTTATCCCGGCGACTCCGATCGCGGGTAGCAGTGCCCCGATAGTGGTGGGCATCAGCGCCACCAAGAGCGCCACGAGCGTGGCAATGTCCACAGGGTACCCGAGAAAGCGGGCAAAGAACAGCAGGGTGCCTATGACCATGATGAATATGATTGACAGACCTGCAAGGAGTATCGCCAGCGCGATCTCGTTCTTTGTCTTGGGCCTTGTCGCGCTCTCTATCAGGCCGACCATCTGGTCTAGAAAACTGCGCCCCATCTCTGCAGTGATTTCAACCAGCAGCTTGTCGCTTGCGACCCTCGTCCCTCCAATCACCCGGTCGCCCTTTTCCTTAAAGACTGGATTTGATTCGCCTGTCATCATTGATTCGTCGACGAACGCCTTTCCTTCATTGACGAGGCCGTCCCTGGGTATGACCTCGCCTGCGTGGACCACGACCTCGTCACCCGGCTTTAGGCTGGTCGAGGTGACTATCGCCTCCTTGCCGTTTACCAGCTTGCGCGCCGGAACCTCTTTCTCAAGGCTCCTAAGCGAATCAACCCTTGCCCTTGCCTGGGCTTCCGAGAGCGACTCTGAAAACGTCGCAAACCACACCGTGAGTACGAGAATTACTGCGATCTCTATGTAGAACGTCCTGCTCTGGTTCACGTATTCCCTTGACATGTCGGGGAATACCGCAATAGCCAGGACCAACAAGAACCCGACCTCGACTGCAAACATCACTGGGCTGTTTCTGGCCAGATAGTACGGGCTCATTTTTGTGAAGGAGCCGAGGATCACCCTGCCGCTTTTTAGCGCGGATTCTTTTTTTCCGCGCTCTTTTTTCTGGACATTGTTATTTTTGCTCATCATAATCATCATTCAACTCCCCATTGAAAACGGCCCTATCGCAAGGAACGGGAAGAACGTCAGCGCAGTGAGCAAAAACGTCATGATGACCAGCACGGCTATGAACAGAGGCCCCTGCGTCTTGATGGGCTCGATGACCTCCTTTCTGTCCTTGACGGTAAACGAGCCTGCTATTGCAAGCATCAGGCCAATCGGGACGTACCTGCCAAGCAGCATCACGATTCCTGTCGAATAGTTCCAGAACGGCGTGTTGGCAGACGTGCCGAAATAGTCCGAGCCGTTGTTTGCCGCGGCAGACGTGTATTCGTAGAGCGTCTGAGTGTATCCTGTGGCCGTGACGGTCTGCTGTTGCTCGTGCGTTCCAAGCATTGCCTGCGCGTCCCCGCTCACAAGCGATATCGCGGTCGGGATGAGTATCAGCGCAGGATGTATCAGAAATATGAACACCGCCAGCTTGATGTCACGCGCGCTTATCTTCATGCTCAGATACTCTGGCGTCTTGCCCACCATCAGGCCGACTATGAACAGCGTCAAGACGACATAGACTATCATAGTCATCATGCCCGTGCCGTCGGCGCCGGGTATAGCCTGTACGAACATGCCGAGAAAGAGGCCGGTGACCGCGCCCGGGGACATGCCCGAAAGGGAGGACGCGACTGCGCCCGTGTTTGTGGCCAATGACGCTGTGTTGAACAGCACGCTTCCAAAATTGCCGACCCTAGTTTCAAGGAGCGCCGGCCCACTTGCCTGCACAAGCGCTATCCCGAACATCACTCCAAACCCTACAAGCATCGCTATCAGTATTGACACTCCCCTTCCCTTTCCTACCAGCTTGGCGAACGCGATTGGAAACGAGAGCGGTATCACAAGCATCAGAAACGTCTCAAACATGTTTGAAAGCCCGCTAGGGTTTTCAAACGGGTGCGCGGAATTGGCAGCGAAATAGCCGCCTCCGTTGCTTCCAAGCTGCTTTATGGACTCCAATGACGCCACCGGGCCCATGACCATCGTCTGCTGGCTGCCCTCCAGCGTGCCTACTGTCGCCGACGGGGCCAAGGTCTGCGGGACTCCAAGGAACATCAAGAGCAGTGCAGAGACAAACGCCACGGGGAGCAAAAGCGTCACGATGACGCGGATAAAGTCGACGTAAAAGTTGCCCAGGCCGAAATTCTTCCTGATAAACGCCCGGATGAAAGCAAACGCGGCGGAAATGCCGGACGCTGGCGCGACGAACATTATGAAAGTAATCACGACCATCTGCGACAGCACCGAAAGCTGCTGGTCGCCTGCATAGTGCTGGAGGTCGGTGTTTGTGATAAAAGATGCCGCCGTGTGGAAGGCAAGGTCCGGGCTAAAGCCTTTCAAACCCTGCGACGCCGGCAGTACGCCTTGGGCCATCAACATGACGAACACAAATCCAGCCACAATGGCGTTGGTCACTACAAGGGCAAGGAGGTATTCCTTCCAGCCCATCTGCTGGTCCTTGTCAATTCCTACCATCCTGTAAAACCCGTTTTCCACCCTTGCCAGCGTCTTTTCCAGCGGCCTGCTCTCGTACGTTATCATCCTTGCCATGTACGTCCCAAATAGCACCGCCATCGTAACGGCGCTTCCAAGCAGTACTGCTAGCTGCACAACTGGTTCTGCCAAACTACTATTACTGCCCCCTCGTCTGGCACAGAAGATGAAAGTCCAGATCTGACAGCAAAGAAATCCTGAACAATTAGATCGTCTAAAGCGCATCAACGACGTTGAATATTAAAGGGTTGTGAAAACAAAATTGTAGAAGACCTTTATCTTTAGTCTTTATTTTTGCAAGAAATTATATGGCCAAAAGCTCGTGCTGATGGAGGACTGTTATCTTTTGAGCTCGGATTTTCAAAAAGGCACTTTTGCCGGGCAGTTTTTTGCCTACGTGCTTATAAAGCGTCACGCTCGACCTCTGTGCATCCGTCTGGCGGCACCATATTTTCAATTTTCGTACGACAATACGAGACAAATTCCATGATTCTTGACGGTTTTGATGAGGCTGACAATACCTGCAACTTTCAATGGATTTAGTTTAATTCTGGCCCAAAATCTGGAAGCGGGTTCAATTGGAAATTGCAAATTGCCATTTATTTCAACACAATGTACAGCAAACAAAAATCCTGCTGACCTCTTCTTGTATGCAAAAAATATTTTCTACAAACCCTGATAAGCAGCGTACGTTCTGTGTAAACAGAAATGTACTAGAACCTGATTCTATCGAAAAGAAGAATTTGCTTAAACAGGGAAAAACCTACGAGTAGTTGCGCCAAGTATGGTTGCATTTGGTGCATCTGAAAAACTGGGTCGTAGCCTCGTCGGCCGACCTCGTCTGGAGCATCCACCACACCGCCGTGTTGTTGTCGCAGGTCGGGCATTGGATGGTTATCGTGGGCAGGTCCTGCTGCTTGTCGTCGTCCATGACCTTGAGTGACGCGTTCCTGCCGGTGACCTGCTTGACCTCAGTCACGCTCTTGCCGTCAGAGGCGCCTTTTTTCGCCTTGAATCCGCACTTTGGGCAGACGACATCGTCGCCTGACGGCTTTAACCTAGTCTGGCATTCTGGGCAAAAACGCACTGTAAACCACCTGTGCTACTTTAGCGCCGCCTTGACTAGGCCGGCAAGTTCTTTAGAGTAGTCTGCAGCCGAGACAGCTGCATCCTGAATGACTTCAACAGGATCTTTTCTCTTTGTCGCGACCCTCATCTTGAAATCCTTCGTGAGAGGGTGCTGGAGCATCACTCCTGCGAAATCCACGCTTTTTTCCTTCAAGAGCTCGTGCTGGACGATGTAGAGGATAGAGATGTCCTCCTCGCGCACCTTCAGCTCAAGTTCATTGTCCTTAAAATCACTGACCTCTGCAAGCATGACGCAACAGAGACAACTACTTATTGAGGATATAAATGATACCATGGCGGACATTGTCGAGCTACATCAGCGGCGCAACTCTTGAAAAATCCCAAGACACGGTCAAGGCTGACCAGCCGCTCACGCTGAGCCTCAGCTTCAAAATAGACGGGGCTATCCGCGAGGCGTTTTCGCAAAAGAACTGGGAAAGGGCGTACAACAAGCACGACAACGGCTTCCGCATGACAATAGAAGTGGACATAAAGTCGGGCAGAAAGGTCGTCATGCCCCTAAAATTCGTAAGAAAGGCCGCGCTGTTTTGGACCAGAAACCCCAAGATCCCACACAGGATATGGGTCTCTGTAGTCAAAGATGATACACCGTTTTACCCGCTCTCCGAGGAGGAGGCCAAGTCGCTCCTGTTTGACGTCCACAAGGTGATAGAGCTGTCGGGAACCGAGCTTGCGTCAGGTGCCCACCGGCTGTCTGCCGATGTCCGCGTGCACTGGGGCAAGCACGAATACACCGAGCCGGTGGAAATATCGGCCAAGTCGAACGAAGTCGAACTGCGCGCCGTTGCCTGAAATTCTCAGCGTAGCAGATTTCATTACATTGTTGCTGCAAGCAGCCAATGTTTATTAGTTGGTTTGGTCATTAATCGTTAGGTTACTAACTAATGCAAAAGAACATTCAGGCTAACCTTGGATTGACTATTAAAAACGCTGTTATTGTGATGCAAAAGGCGTTTGATTTCGATCTCCAAAAGAACGTGGGGATCAACTGGAGCCAGGCAAAAGTGATCATGATGCTTGCGCAAAAGGACGGAATGGCCCAGAAAGAAATTGCAGACGGAATCTGCATCGAGGCCCCGACACTCGTCCCGATAATAGACAGGATGGAGCGCGAGGGGCTGGTCGAAAGGAGGCAGGACGAAGCCGACCGGAGGAACAACAGGGTATACCTCACTGACAGATCGCGGTCGCTCCAGAATGCAATAGATGAGAGCATAGCGCGGGTAAGAAAGGTGGCGTACAGGGGCGTAACAAAAGATGAACTGGAAACCACCACACAGGTCCTAGAAACTATAACCAAAAACGCCTCTAACTATCTAGAGTTGCGGGCCGCCGCAACAGTAGAAGGGATTCAAAAAACAAGATAGTAGCGTGATTTTTCATGGAAAAAGAAAAAAGCCAAAACCCAGACAAGATCCCACTTTCCGCGTGGAAGACGCTTGCGATCCTCAGCTCCATCGCCACGATGGTGATGTACGTCGAGACGATGCTCGTGCCGTCGCTTCCGCACATCATGCGCGAGTTCTTGCTTCCCTACAGCATCTCGCCGTGGATATTGACTACCTACCTGATAGCCGGCGCGGTGATGACGCCGATTGCCAGCAGCCTTGCCAACCTGCACGGCAAGAAAAAGGTGCTTCTGTACATAATGCTTGTCTATGCCGCAGGCGTGGTTTTCGGCGGGGTCACAAACGACTTTTACAGCTTTATCGTGGCGAGGGGAATGCAGGGAGTGGGCATGGCGATGTTCCCGCTTGCATTTAGCATAATAAGAGAGCAGTTCCCTAGGAGCCGGCTTGCCATAGGGCAGGGCATAATCACGTCCATGTTTGCAAGCGGGTCGATACTGGGCCTGCTCGTAGGAGCAGGGATTGCAGAGGCGTTTGGATGGAGGATGACGTTCCTTTCAATAGTGCCCATCACGGGCCTCTTGCTCATTGTCATCATGAGGTCAATACAAGAGGGCCAGGTCCACCCGCAGTGGCGGCAGCAGCAACAACAGCAAGGCAGCGCCGAGCAGGCCGGCGGACCCAAGCCATCGCTTGACATCTATGGCGCAATCGCGCTTGCCGTGGTGATAACGTCGTTCCTGCTCCTCCTCACATACATCCGGCCGGACGCCGGTGCCGGAGGCAACAATAGTAGCAGCATGCCGACGCTGCTCGCGGTATCCGGAATCTGCGCCGCGTCGCTTGTGGCGCTCGTGCTCATAGAGCGCAAGGCCAAAAACCCTGTTGTAGACTATCGCCTCTTCAAGAACAAGACTTTGCTCTTTGGAAATGTCATGATAGTAGTCATCGGCTTTTCGATGTTCATGGTGTTCCAGACTATCCCGATACTTGCGGAAAGCCCCAAGCCGATAGGCTTTGGCGCAAACGTCACAGAGGCGGCAACCATACAACTTCCATTTGCGGTGATCCTGCTGATATTTGGGCCGACCTCCGGGTTTATCGTGTCAAAGATGGGCTCGATACGCCCAGCGATAATCGGGAGCGCAGTCAACGTCCTTGGCTTTGTACTGCTTGCTACGTTCCACTCGATTCCCTGGATGGTGTCCATAAGCCTTGCGATAATCTCCACGGGGCTGTCGCTTGGCAGCGTGGGCATCATGAACATCATACTGCTGAGCACGCCGCAGCGCCAGATGGTGTCGTCCCTAGGCAACACCACGCTGTTTAGGATAATCGGAAGCTCTGTCGGGCCTGCCGTGGCCGGGGTGCTGATGCAGACCCACCTTATAGCCACAAACGGGGTTTCCGGCACGTTCCCCGCGCCAGAGACCTACACGATGATATTTGTCGGCGCCGCGGCCATGGCGGTTCTGTCGGTGGTGATATCGGTGCTCTTGAGAAAAGAACTGCCGGTTTCGCTGCGCGCCGCATGACAAAGATCCGTGTGGATTTATAAGATTAAAGCACGAACATTGCCTCATATGATGCAAAGTGAGGTTCCCGGCAGGGACGCGGAGCTTGGCATTGCGCTGCCAAACGGCAGGATAAGGTGCACGGCGTGTGCCCGCTATTGCGAGATACCTGAGGGCAAGACCGGCCTCTGCGGCATCCGGGGAGTTGCCAACAACAGACTGCGGCTGTTCGTGTACGGCAGGGTGATAGCAGGCAACGTCGACCCGATAGAGAAAAAACCAGTCACCCACTACCAGCCGGGCTCGTCGATATTTTCTATCGCGACGACCGGCTGTAACTGGCTTTGCGCATACTGTCAGAACTATGACATTTCGCAGCGGCGCAAGATAGAGGGAACAGAAATGACGCCGGAGCAGGTCGCGCAAGCCGCAGAGATGCACGGCGCGCAGGGAATAGCCTACACGTACAACGAGCCATCGATATTCATCGAGTTTGCCCGCGACTGCGGGATTGAAGCGCACAAGCGAGGGATATTCAACATCTTTGTGTCAAACGGCTACGACACGCCCGAATCCGTGAACGAGATGTCCAAGTTCCTCGACTGTATCACAGTCGATTTCAAGGGTTCCGGAAAGCAAGAGTTTGTCCGAAGGTACATCGGAATTCCAAGTGCAGACCCGATATTTCAGACGCTAAAAGAGATAAAGCACAAGACGAAAATCCACGTCGAAATAACGGACCTGATAGTGCCAAGGGTGGGCGACGACCTGGAGCAGGCAAAAAAACTGTGCAGGTTTGTACATGACGAGCTTGGGCCTGACACGCCCGTGCACTTTTTGCGCTTCCACCCTGACTACAAGATGATGGAATTCGGGCCGACGCCGGTAGAGACGCTTGAAAAACACTATGCAGTCGCAAAGAGCGAGGGCATAAAATACGCGTACCTTGGAAACGTGCCGGGGCATCCCCTTGAGGACACGTACTGCCCCGGCTGCAACGCCGTCGCAATAGGGCGCTATGGTTTTTACATTGACGAATGGAACCTTGATTCTGACAACCGCTGCAAATCCTGCGACTACCAACTGCCAATAGTGGGTAGCCTGCACAAGCAAAAGCGGCGCTTCCAGTTCGTATAGGTTAAAATTGCACTTGCCGCCCGCAGACTGCGGGGTCGTTGTCTAGCTTGGTTAGGATGCCAGCCTTGGGCGCTGGAGGTCGCTGGTTCGAATCCGGCCGACCCCATCATCTTTCTTGTTGTTAAAGGTAACTGGATAACCATCGAATATGCAAGATATTTTCTATCTTGACCGTTGATCGATTGATTCGCTCGCATACAAAATATTTGATTATAAAACATAACAATCTAATGCATTTACAAAATCTTGCGTTCTAATACTATTTTGAATAGAAATATGAGTAGTTATGTGCACAATACTTAATAGAAAATCTCACGAGCTGCTCTAGAGGCAAAACATGCGCCGGAGCCAAGACAGCGTCAAAATGCCAAATTCTGTCCGTGCCATAGAAATCGCCCTGGGCGTAATCACCTTGGTGCTTGCAGGGCTCGTACTGGCGGCGCCTGCGTTTGCAGCCGTACTTGTGATCTTCTTCTTTCCATAGCGCTGATGTTTGCAGGAATTGAAGGAATCCTAGTCGGGGCAGGGGGAAGAGGGCTTTCAGGAGGCCAGCGTGCTTTTCGCCTGATTGCAGGAGTCATCGCAGTCGGGTTGTCGATAGCGGTACTTGCTTTTCCAGCCTTTGGATTGTTGAGTTCGGTCGTACTGCTTTCCCTGGGGTTGCTTGTTCTGGGCGCTTCAGGAATTGCAAAAGGCGTGACCGATAGACGTATGCCATCCTGGGCAAGGGCCCTGTATGTCGGAGTGGGCGTGCTGACTGTTGCTCTTTCCGTGGCGGTGATCACGCTTCCAATGTTTGGATTAACGGTCCTGTACTCTCTCATGGCTATCACCCTGATAATAAACGGGGCAGCGTACATCTTGGCAGGCATAACAGGCATTGCGTACGTGCCTATGGGACAGCTGTTTGGCGCCGGGCATGGCAACAACAGGAAAACATGGGAATCCGATGCCGCATGACGCGATGCAGAGAAATGGGTAGCGCGCGGTCAAAATGCCAAGTGGCGACACGCTTTGCTGCCGCTGGTACAAGCTTTTTTTCTCTTGCTAGCCGGATTCAGAGTGCCCTTCGTGCACCTCTGGGCCATGCCCCCTTCTTGCCCTTGTGGCAAACAGCACCCCGACGAGGAACACAAAGATGCCTATGGTGATGGCGTACGTGCTCATTGCGTCAGCCATGCTGTTATGTCAGGCGAATGTCGAAGATAAAGTTGTCGATGGCTGCGAGTTTCAAGCGGCGGCATAGCGTCCGCTATTTTGCGATAAAATGAAAAAGAAAAGGAAAAAGGGGGGAGGTTTAGTCCCACTTGCTCCACGCGGCCATCCATCTGTATGTCCACGTGTTTAGTTTCGCACCCAACGCAGTCATGGGCACCGTTAGCACTGCACCAGCTCCAGATCCTAGAGCGACAGGCGAGTTGTAGAACTTACCTACCTGAGGTTCTATCGGAGTCATGTATGCTGGCAGCGTCGGTCTCGGATACTTGAAGGCTATCTCAAGTGGGTCTCTCACGAGCAACAGGTTGACCATGTTGAACAGCGGGAAGGATAGGCCAACCAGCGTGCCGCCAATGATGATGACAGCGTGCTTGTTGCGTCTTGTAGCCCAGTACGTGAGGTCCAACAGCATTGCCGATGGGATCCACACTGGCACCACGATGAAGTCGTATGGGTAGCCAAGTGCAAACCATGCACCCTTTGCGACCCATGTGTAGATAGTCATGATTGTGGCGTAGTATGTGGCCGTGCCCGGAACGCCAGTGAACAACATGTAGTATACCGCACCCACGGCGAGCATCGTCGACTGTGATACGGAGAACACCACGAATGATGTCCACTGCCAGTCTGTGTAGAATATGTAGTCTCCTGCGTTGATAGTTAGCAGCGTGCTGTTGACAGCAACCACCACTATGAACAGGTAGTGCGTTGTACGTCTAAGCCAGACCATTGGAAACCATGACAGAATGCTTGTATTTAAGATTTTGCATTACCAAAAATCTGGTGCGAAATCCGCACCTACGCCTCAATTTGTAGAAAGCATGACCTGGGTAAAGCTTGCTGTACGTGGATAATGAAAAAGAAAAAGAGAAAAAAGGCTTTTGTTAAGCCCTTACCGTCTTCTCGCCCGTGATCTTCATGATGAAGAAGAATCCGAGGGACTCGATTACGGTCAGAACGGACAGCGCATATAGTCCGCTAGGCAACGGATATGCCCATGGGTAGACTGTGACGCCTACGTAAACACCGCCCGCAGTTGCAGCCCAGCACAGCGCAAAGCCCAGAATGTAAACTGCCTTCATGTTTTCGACTCTGCGGCCGATCATGCGTTCGATGTCGTCACGGCTCTCGCCGCCACCGCCTCCACCGCTACCGCCCTTACGTCCACCACCACTTCCATATCCCTTTGGTAGAGTCATTCTGCTATAGAAATAGGGTATGCCTTTTTAAATTTTGCTGTTCGCAAGTATGGCATAGGGCGGCCTGCGCGGATTTCGTATGTAGAGAAAAAAGGAAAAAGAGGGGGAGAAATGTTTGGCTAGAGAGCGTTTCTTCCGCCAAACATGCTTCCCAAGTTGATGCCCTTGAACCTCGTCACGGCTATGATGGCCGCTACTGCTATTGCAGCGATTATCATGGCACTTACCGGGAACTCGGGCACGACGACTACGCCAAAGTCAGCTTCTTCCGTGAACGCGCCTGTGGTGACTCCGCTTACTGAGTGGATGACCACGCTGATGTTAACCGGACCCGCATTGCTCATCTTGACCGTCTGGGTTCCTGTCGAAGTTTGGCCGCTAAAGGCGTTCTTTTTGTCATAGATGATCGTTCCGTTCTTTTCTGTCACGGTAAAGTCGTAGCTGACATTCTGAAGCTTTTGCCCATTGTTGTCTGCAAAGCCGACGGTAAATGTCGTGGTGCCGTTTGGCTGGATTTCAGCCGGGTTCCAGCTCAGAGTCACGTCAAAGGTTCCTCTTTGTGTAGTCTGCTGAAGCGGAGGCTTTGGAATCTCTTCGACTGACTTTGGAACTGGCGGCTGGCCCATACCTGTGGCAAGCAATTCGAACTTGAACTGGATGGGTGCCTGACCTGATGCTACCTCGACAAATGTCTCTGCCTTGACTGGGTACGGGAACTCGTTTTCTATCCATATCTTGTTGTCTACTCCCTTGTGCCATCCTACCACGGTAGTGTCAAAGGTGCCTGCCGGCACAGTGACCTGCTGCTGCCCTTGCGGCCTGAGCTCTTCTCCGCCTATTGCGGCGATCTTGCCCCATGAACCTGCTTTGAGCGAGAGAGGCTGGGATACTGGCGAGAATGCTTCGAGCCATTGGAGCGAGCGCTGGTAACCTCCTATGAACGGTCTCAGGTCATCAGGTACTTGTGACCCGCCGCCGAGGGACGCAAGGTTATCGCCAAGCCTCAATGTCCCGTTGTAGACGTTGCCTTGGTATTCAACAAACGTCGGCGCTACCCACGCACCGCGATCGTCCTTTTGCTTGAAATAGATTGTGATGTCAAACGGTGCGTCATTGTTGGTGTCATACTCTTGTACCCTGTATTTTACATACATGTCCTGTTTGGCGCCTTCGCCTACGTACCAGAGGTCGTCGGCCGCGTAAGCGCTCTTGACGCTCATAACACTGGCCAGGACTCCGAAAACCAGTACAGCAGCTATCGCCGAGAAGGCGAAATACCTGGACTCCATTACAAAGGAAGTAAAATTTGCAACCTGATAAATGTTTATTTTCCGTCTCCGGTCAGCCGCTTTGCGGCGATAAATAAATAAGTGGATCACTTCAACCCACATGCAGCAACAAAATGTGCAAATGCGCCAAGGTCACGTTCTATGAGGTAGAGTTCAAGCTTTCGGGGCTCAAGGTCATCCCGACGCACAAGAATTGTGGCGAGGGATTGAACGACGATCAATTCAACTCGTTCGAGAAAGAGCTCGTCAAGTACTGGGGCTTTGAGCAAAAATAGTAGTAGTAGTAGCTTATATTTGAAGTTCTGTCACTGTTTAAATGCTCCAACGGCTGCCATTGGTTCATATACGCCAACTTTATTAATGCCGGAGCAAATTCCGTCCTTGGTGGTTTAGATTGACCAAAATGTACAGCGTAACCATTGAAACGACAGGTGTAGATGCAGCCGAAGCCAAGGACTGGGCAAACGAGCTCGCAAACGTGTACGCCGATATGGCAGTTTCGGACGTAAACGTCTCTGGCAACAAGATCTCATTCAAGGCTGGCATGACCGGCATGGATGACACCGAGCCAGACGACATCAAGATGAAGCTTGATGAATACGTCACGATGCATGAGGCATTCAGCGTCAAGAAAATGGACATCCGCTAGGCCGTAGGCCATTTCCGGCCTTTTTTCTTGTTTTCATTCTCTATCGATACTTACAAATCATAACCGATTGTTACTAACGCAGAAATAGAAATTTTGTAAAGGTTGGGGGTAATCAACACATGACTTGCAAGGGTATATGCATCCGTCACAAGGCTCAAAAGCCGGTAGGCTCGGGCAGGTACGCCAGCGGGCAAAAGAGGTGCCAGATCTGCGAGATATTCATCAAGTGGGATGGCCTTTGGTGCCCGTGCTGCGGGTACAGGCTCCGTACAAAGCCGAGGAACCTAAAGTACAAGGCAAAGCTGCGCGCCAAGGCCGCCAAGATGGTCGAGGCGCCGCCAGTCCTTACTGTTAAAAGAAAGTAGCACCCGTAGTCTTTAGGCCCCTTTTTGCGGCCAAGGACAGGCTTTTCTGTAGCCTCTCCAGCTGCTGCTCATCGCCAGATAGGTCCATGGCAATCTGGACAAGCTTGGCGTAGCGCCTGAAAAACACGTCGTTTCTTGCAGCCAGGTTTTCCGCTGCGACCCTGCCTGTGTAGTAGTAGCAGTCGGCGAGCATACTCTTTTCCAGCAGGTGCTCTACCTTGGTGCGCACAAGCTCTCTATCATAGTCTCTGGATTTCAGCTCCAGCATTGCCTCAGTCGACCTTGCTATGGCTGGTCTCGTGGCCCGCTCTATTCCGATACACTCTAGCGCGGCCTGGACGCCGTCTGCCACATCGGCGGGCAGGTCGGCCTGCCTTGCCTGTGCAAGCTCGTGCAAGGGCATTGGCCGCGCGCCGAAAACCGCAAGGGTGCCGGCTACAAGGTGGTACGACGCCATTTTGAGCCACATCGCCCCTGCTACCTGCTGCTCCTTTCTGGCAAGCTTGAACCTCTGTTGGCAGAAAAGTGAGCTTACTAGAGCCTTTCTGCCGGACGCAAAAAGGGCTTTTCTGAATCTGTCTTCTGTTATGCCCTTGAGGGTTGATGAGGTGGAAAATTCTTTTGAATCTCTGATTATTGTCATGCCTCTCAAGGCGACAAGGTGGTCCCTTGGCAGGCTAATGTGCACCAGTTCCACGATGTGGTCGCCGACCTTCTCAAGTCGGTTTTCACCCTGCCCAAACACGGCGATATCGTACTCGCAGCAATCGTGAGACATTTCACCGGCGGCCCTGCAGCCCACTAGGCCCGCAGGATGGGGCAGCTCTGCAACATAGTCCCTGACTGCCTTGGGCACCAACACCATGCCAAGGGCCGGCGGAAGCATTAAAGCTTATACGGGCGACAGGCTGACATCTGTCTGCGAAATGAAAAAAAAGACTGGCAACAACAGCGCGATTTCAGGTCTTGCAGGTAAGATAAAATCAGGCAAGGTGAAAATTGCAGTCTATGGCCTAGGCCACGTCGGCTCGCCGATAGCGTCCGTATGGCTCAGGTTCGGCGCGCATGTTATAGGAGTTGACAAGTCGCCTTCTGTCCTTGAAAGTGCCAGAAAGGGCAGGACGCACGTGCCCGAGCCGGGTGTGAACGAGGCATTTGCAAAGGGGCTCAAGCAAAAGCGCTTTTTCGTTTATGATGATGCAGTAAAGGCGTCGCAGGACTCGCAGGTCAAGATGATCTGCGTGCCGGTTCTGACCGTCGGCCAGTCGCTTTCTGCCGACCTTGGCGCCGTCAAGCAAGTCGCCTCTTCCGTAGGGAAGGGGCTCAAAAAGGGCGACCTTGTCGTGCTGAACCCGAGCGTTCCTCCGGGCACCTCTGAAGATGTAGTCGTCCCGATACTGGAAAAGGAAAGCGGGTTGAAAGCAGAAAGTGACTTTTCAATGGTCTACAGCCCCGAGCGCATCTACGAGGGCAGGGCAATCGAGGACATCGAGGAGCGCTATCCTGCTATTGTGTCCGGCGCCGGCCCAAAAAGCGTCGAGGCCGGATCGAAACTGTTCTCACTCGTGTTCAAGCGCGGCGTTATGACGATGGCAAACATGCGCACAGCCGAGGCCGAGAAGCTGCTTGAAGGCGTGTACAGGGACGTCAACATCGCGCTTGCAAACGAGATGGCACGCTTTTGCGAAAAGGTGGGAGTCGATTTCTGGGAGGCAAGGGACGGGGCAAACTCGCAGCCGTTCTGCCACATCCACAAGCCCGGAGTCGGAGTCGGCGGAGCCTGCATACCAGTCTACCCGCAGTTCATACTGCACACGGCTGATATTGCAAAAGCCGAGTGCAACATCACCCGGCTTGGAAGAAACGTCAACGACTCGATGCCGGCGTACTGCGTCTCGCAGGCATTAAGCCTCCTTGATGGGGCTACTGCGCCGGCACAATGCAAGGTGGCAGTCCTCGGCCTTGCGTTCCGCGGAGGCGTGTCTGATACGAGGCTTTCGCCGACCTACAGCGTCATTGATGAATTGAAAAAGGCCGGTGTCGCGGAAATCCGCGTCCACGACCCGATGGTGAAAAGCGACCCTGCGCTAGCAGCAGACGTTGCACTGACGCAGGACCTGCGGGCTGCGCTAAAGGGCGCTGACCTCGTGGTGCTTGCCACCGATCACAAAGAATATCAGAAATTATCAAAGAGCGACACGGGCGACGCGGCGGTGTACGACGGCCGGGGAATGCTCGACGGGACGAAATTTGCCGGCAGGTTTGCGTCGATAGGCAGAAAGAAAAAGAGCACCTAGCCATCACATCGCCGGCACAGCGCTCCGCCTGCAATAGGGCTGAAAGGCGCAAGAGAAAACCTAGTTAGGTTTAATACCGCCCAAGAGGCGTTTTTCTTCCTGCTTGGCTAAAGGCAAGAATCTTGATCTTTTGCTTACTGTCGAATGGAAGGACAACGCCGTCGTCATGATCGACCAGACAAAGCTTCCAAACAAGCTGGTGCGCATAAAATGCACCGACTACCGCCAGGTTGCGGACGCGATAAAAAAGCTGGTGGTCAGGGGCGCGCCTGCGATAGGCGTAAGTGCCGCGTTGGGGCTTGCGCTTGCCGCGCAGAACAGCAAGGCCAAGACGCTTTCAGAGCTCATGACCGACCTTGACACTGCGTTCAAGGAGCTTCGGGCGACACGCCCGACCGCTGTCAACCTTTTCTGGGCGCTAGAGCGCGTGATGGGAAAAGCCAAGCACGCCAAGACGCTTGAGGATGCAAGAAAAGCCGTGCTTTCCGAGGCGCAAAAGATGTGGGAAGAAGATGTAAAAGCCAACAGGGAAATGGGCGCAAACGGCGCAAGGCTGTTTCAAGACGGCGACGTGGTGCTGACGCACTGCAACGCCGGCTCGCTTGCGACGGTCGCGTACGGCACTGCGCTAGGCGTGATAAGGGCGGCAAGGGAATCGGGCAAGCGCCTGAGCGTCATTGCAACAGAGACGAGGCCGGTGATGCAGGGGGCAAGGCTCACCGCTTTTGAGCTGCGGCATGATGGGGTGGATGTCAGCCTGATACCAGACACGGCAGTTGGCCACATGATGGCAAGGGGCGCGATAAAGCGCGTAATCGTTGGCGCGGACAGGGTTCTGCGGACAGGACACGTCTTTAATAAGATAGGGACTTATCAGGTAGCGATACTTGCAGGCAGGCACAAGGTGCCGTTCTATGTCGCAGCCCCGCTGTCCACGTTTGACTTTGAAAGCAATCCGACAGATGTCGTGATAGAGGAGCGCTCTGTCGACGAGGTGGTAAAGGTGGGCAAAAAGAGGGTAGCACCAAAGGGCGTCAGGATATTCAACCCCGCGTTTGACATGACGCCTCCGGAATTGATAACGGGCATCATCACAGAAAGGGGCGTGCTAAAGCCGCCCTTTGAAAAGAACCTGAAGGCCCTTCTGGGCTAGCGCGACAAGTATTTATCGTGTGGCACACAAGTGTACTCTCGCCAATGTCCGCATCTGCACAGCAGGTCACCGAGGACCAGGTTTACGGCGCGCTAAAGAAGTGTATGGATCCAGAGATCCCGGTAAACGTGGTAGATCTTGGGCTCATTTACGGGGTTAACATAGCCGACGGCAGAAACGTCGACATCAAGATGACCATGACCACGCGCGGCTGCCCGCTGCATGACACGCTGGTAAGCGACGTCAAGCGCTACGTGGGCAAGGTGCCGGGGATCGGCAACATCAACGTCGAGATAGTGTGGGACCCGCCATGGAGCCTTGACAAAATGAACCCGCAGGTGCGCGAGCAGCTCGGGTTTGGCAAGCCAAAATTGCGCTTTCAGATAGACTATGAAAAGGCAAAGCCTTTGAAGGTGGGCAGGTACGCCAAGCAGGAAGACGGCTCGATGATACTTGCAAACGACAAGGACCAGGGGTTCATGGTAAACGAGGCGATAATCGAGTTCTGGAATACGTGCGACGGCACGAAAACGATAAACCAGCTGACCGACCAGTTCTCTGCAAAACTGGGGATGCCCCGACAGCAGGTGGAGCAGGAAGTCGTGCAACTGGTGCAGCAGCTGCTTGAAGCAGAACTTTTGAAGGCGTAATGTCGGAAGAGCCGTCTCTAGTCCCGCCGCACACAAGGACAATAGTGGAACTTGGGTCCGGCGACTGCAGGCTGCTGGAGGCGCTTGCGGAAAAAGACCCGCAAACCGTGTACATCGGCATAGAGATCGATGGCGAGCAGTGCCGGCAAGCAAAATCGCGCATTTCTTTGCAGAACGTATTTGTCATGCAGGGCTCTTTTGAAGAGATTATTCCGCGCCTGCCCGACGATTCTGTCGACGGCTTTATCGCAGTCCTGCCCGACCCTGCGTTCATTGACGAAAAAAAGGAGGAAAAATGGAAGCCGCTCTACAGGGCAGCGTATGCAAAACTAAAGAAGCCTGGCGCGTTCCGGCTCGTGGCGGAAATCACTGACGAGCTCCTTCAGCCTGTCTCGAACGAGGCGTTTGACAGGTGGTCGATATGGCTAGTCTCGGCGTTTCGCTCGGTCGGCTTCAAGGTTGCCGGGATGACAGAGGGCTCGCCTGTAGAATATTCGTCAAGGTGCCTCGACCAGTTCCGGGGCGATCCCGAGCGCATCCGCATGGCGACGCTCGACTTTGTCAAGGAATAGCTAATAACCGCCGTCGCCATACCCTCCCATTATCTCCAAAAAGCCCCTCATCTTCCAATATGTGTCGAGAAACTCTGTACCCCTCGGGGTTATGCTGTACCTCGTGCCCTCGTCGTCGGCCATTTTCCTGGCAAGGCCAAAAGAACACAGGTCGTTGGCCATGATGTTGAGCCTGTCAAGCGGGACGCCGACTCCGTAGGATATTCTGGTTATCCTGTCGGTGCCAAGCCTGATGACCTCAAGTATAGTCGCGTAGATTTCAAGCTTGTTTCTCTTGTTCTTTCTTGCCATGTGCTGCTGTACCTCCGTTCACAGCGGGAACGCGGCAAGGCTGGCAACCTTTTCCGGATTCCTGCATGTGACGTTTTTGCCAGTTTCAAGCCGGCGCGTGTAGGTGGCTTGGCTCACTGTGCCCTCATCGTGGATCTCTATCTCGTCTGCGACTATCTTTACTGCCTCGGCGCCTTTTCCAACAATAACTTTTTTCCCATAGACATCCTGCACCCTGCACTTTTTGCCTAGCTCCACCGTGCCCCCTACAAGCGGCCCCCTGCATTCTGCATGGGATGCTATCCTTATCCCGGCTGCCTTTAGCCCCTCGCTCGTTTCCACTTTGCCTCCGACCCACGCCCCGCCTGTCAGAATCGCCTTGCCTGCTTTGAACCAGCCTCCTACTCCCATATCCACGCCGGTCAAGGTATCTCGCACCTGGAGGTCCCCGCCGACTCCGAGCTTGCCTGTCAGCGAGAGAGATCCAGAGATTTTGGTCTCGCCTCCGACCTCAAGCGTTCCGCCGGCGCAGCTCCCGCCAATATCCACTAGCCCTCCCACCTTGATCTTTTCGCAGGAAAGGTCGCCAGTGGTGGCGAGCCGCCCTCCCACGTTTATGCTCCTGCCCTTGGCAGAGCCGAGCTCCACCTTGCCTCCAACTGTTATACTGTCAAATTCAAGCTCTGACTTGCTCGATAAAGCGCCTCCGACTCTTATCTGGCCCTGTACTGCTCCGCCGCCGATCTCGGCCCTGCCTCCCGCGCTGAGGTCGGCAAGCCGGGCGCTCTGCACGATTACCTTGCCGCCGACCTTTGCGGACTCGGCGTCCAAGGTGCCTGACACTTCGAGCGTGCCTCCCACTCTGACAATCCTGCACTTCATCGAACCTGCTTTGATGATGCCTCCTCCGGCCACGTCTTCTGCAGCGATGCTTCCATCGACGTAGAGCGCGTTTTCGACATCGATAACTCCGTGGACCAGCAGGCTTCCTGCGACCCTTAGCGTTCCCTTTTCAACCTTTAGAGACTTGCACTCTAGGTCGCAGTTTACCGTGCAGTCGCCCCTGAAACGCGCGCTGCCTGCGACCGTGACTTTGCCCCCACTGCCCTCGGCCGCTTCTATCCTAGAGTCTTTCTCTGCACTCAGGTTTCCTTCTATATTTCCAAGGGCGACAGAGCTTCCGTGCTCAACACGAACGTCTTCTTGCATGGCTCTCATTCTCCCGGATGTGATAAAAAGCTGGCTCACTGTACGTGATCACATATTGTGAGTATTGAAAATTGGCTATTGTTGTTATTTTTTGTGCCTGTGCGCAGTGTGTTCTGCCATGCACTCTCTTGAGCAGAATTCCAGCTCGCAACCCTCGCTTGCGCACGGGACCGGCTCGTGGCCGAACTTTTTGTTGCAGTAAGTGCACCTTGACTCCAGCTCGGGATAGTTGCGGTTCATGTACGGCCCGCAGTTGCGCTTTTCCCGGAACCATAGCACTTCAAGGTTCATTTTTTCTGCGTGCGTCAGAACAGTATCATACGCCTCGTAGTAGCCAGGCGCATAGAACTGGCGTACAAACATCGAGCCTTCCGGGCCTCTGCCTGAAGGGTTCCTGAACGCGACCAGCCACTTTTCGGCAGGTACGTCGCCCTCGCCTGCAAGTTTCTTCTTCTTCATCACTTGATCTGGAGCGAGGCGCGCATAAAGCCAGAGAGCTCGGCCGCCTTGACCCTTTCCTGCTGCATGCTGTCGCGGTGGCGCACGGTGACCGTGTCGTCCTGCATAGTCTGCGGGTCGACCGTGATTGCAAAGGGCGCGCCGACCTCTTCAAGCCGCCTGTAGCGCCTGCCTATCGAGCCGGACTCGTCGTAAAAAGTGTCAAAGTCAAGTTTCAATCCCGAATGAATCCTGCGGGCCTTTTCCCCCAGACCGTCCTTGGTCATGAGCGGGAGAACGCCCACTAGCACCGGCGCAAGGTACGGCCTCAACTTCAGAACTGCCCTCGCCTCGTCCTTTACCTGCTCCTCGTAGTACGAGTGCTCCAGGATTGTGTAGAGGCTCCTATCGATTCCCATCGAGAGCTCAAATACATGGGGGAGGACCTTTTGCTGGTCTGCCGGGTCTACTACTTCGAGTTTCTGCTTGCTAGTGGTAGCATGTCCTTTAAGGTCATAGTCAGAGCGGTAGTTGCACGCGACAAGCTCCAGCCAGCCCGTGCTCGTCTGCACCTCAAAGTCAAACGCGACAGAGGCGTAGAACGCCTTTTCCTCGTCGGAGAGCCGGCGGAACCTGCTCTTTGTTATGTCGATACCTGTCTTTTCGTAGAATTGCGTGAGGAGCGAAAGGTAGTACGCGACCAGCTTGTTTGGCACGAGGCCCTTTGCTATGGCCTGCTCTGCGGTCACTGTAGTTATTTCAGAATCGCCGTCCTTGAACAGACGCAGCGTTGTGCCCTTTACTTCTTCAAAGCGCGGCATGTCATCCAGTTTTGTCGGGTTGCAAAACACCTCTATTTCTGCCTGGTAAAACTCGCGCAGCCTCAAAAGCGACTGCCTCGGCGCTATCTCGTTGCGAAAGCTCTTGCCAATCTGCGCTATCCCAAGCGGCAGCCTGCCGCGCATCGTCTTGAACACCCTGCTGAAATCGACAAATATCGTCTGGCACGTCTCAGGGCGCAGATACGCCTCTTCTGCCGCCGGTCCGATGCCGACTCGAAACATCATGTTGAACCTGCTGACGTTACCCAGCTCGCCCTTGCAGTTCTGGCATTTCAGCCCGTGCTTTTTTATCAGGGCATCAATGTCCTCGTTTGAAAGCCTCTCAGGCACGCGCTCGCCGGTCTTTTCCTCGATAAAGCGGTCCGCGCGGAAAATAGAGCCGCATTTCGTACATTTCATTATCGGGTCTGTAAAGTTGCCGAGGTGTCCCGACGCGACAAAGACGCTCTTGCTCATTATCTGGCAGCCGTCTATCTCCATCATGCCGTCGCGCCTGACAAGCTCGCGCCTCCAAAGCTCGATGAACTTGTTCTTTAGAGAGACGCCTGTGGGCCCATACTCCCAGAACCCCGCCGGGGCGTCGGAATAAATTTCGCAACTTGGAAAGTAGAAACCGCGCTCAAGGGCCAGCTTCATGACCTTGTCGTAATCTGACATTGCAAAAAGCAGGCGGCGCTCCACTGGCTTTAAATCTATTCCCATTCAGCCACGACGCATAACAATTTATCTCGGTCAGCCAGTCCCCAATGTGCTAGTTGAAGGTCTCTGACAGGACGCACGGCGTAGAATACGCCATCCGCGACATCACCGCCTATGCAAACAAGTTCAGGGCGCAGGGTAAGGAAATCACCTACCTGAACATAGGCGACCCTGTAAAATTCGACTTTCCAACGCCGGAACATATCAAGCGCGCCCTGACAGACGCGGTGAACAGAAACGAGAATTATTACGCCGACTCGGAAGGATTGCCAGAGCTGAGAAATGCCATTGTCGAAAAAGAGTCTGAAAAGGGCCTTGATGTGACGGAGGACGACGTCCTTGTCACAAACGGCGTGTCAGAGGGCCTCGACATGACGCTTGCGTCAATAGTGGACCCAAACAGCGAGGTCCTCATGCCCGGCCCGTACTATCCGCCCTATTCGTCGTACGTCAAGTTCTATGGAGGCAAGCCGGTCGAGTTCCGCCTGCACGAGGACGGCAGGCCGGACCTTGAAGACCTGCGCAAGAAAATAACCCACCGCTCACGGGCGCTATGCATCATCAGCCCAAACAACCCCACTGGCGAGGTTTTCGATAGAAAGAGCCTGCAGCAGCTCATCGACATCGCTACGGAGCATGATCTGTACGTCATCTGCGACGAGATCTATGACAAGATAACCTTTGATTCTGCGTTTACCGGCATCGGCAAGGTGGCCAAGGACGCACCAGTCGTATTGCTGAACGGGTTTTCCAAGGCGTACCTGATGACAGGGTGGCGCTGCGGGTACATCTGCATGAACAGCAGCTCGCGCAAGCTGGACCAGTTCAGAGAAGACGTGCCCAAGCTTGCACGCGTGAGGATAGCGACAAACCTGCCTGTACAAATCGCAGCCACACAGGCGCTCCGGGGCCCACAGGACCACATACCCGTAATGGTGGAAAAGCTGCGCAAGAGGCGCGACCTAGTGGTCAAGCGCCTCAACGGCATGGGCATCCAGTGCAAACTGCCGCGGGGCGCGTTCTACGCGTTTCCCAAGATAGATCTTGGCAGCGGCAGGTGGAAGGACGACAAGCAGTTTGTGATAGAGCTCTTGAACAGCACTGGCGTGCTTACTGTGCACGGCTCGGGCTTTGGCACCTCGTACGGCTCGGGGCATTTCCGCATAGTGTACCTGCCTCCTGAAGACGTGCTTGAAAAGGCGATGGACAAACTGGAAAGATTCGTAAAAAGCTAGTTTTCCGGTATAACGCCTTCGCCTACGAACAGCTTTTTCGCTTCGTCCACCGGCAGGTCGGCGCTCGGCAGGATTATGTCCGACCTAACGATTTCTCCCTGCTCGACTACCTTGCCATGCTTTATCGTGACCTGGTTCAGCTCGGCAAGCTTTTTCTTGAACTCGCTGTCGTCGGCCTTTTCGCTTGCGACCATTTCAACAAGCGCGGTGTCGATGTCGTTAAGGCGCTTGAGCGTCCGCGCGTCGACTGTGAACTGGCCGTGGCCCATTATCCGCACGACTTTTTTGACAGCCGGCGTCGCCTTGGCTTTTCTGGGACGGGACTTGCTGTTGCTACTGCTGCTACTGTTATTGTTGCTGCTGTGCATACGCCGAACGATTTTCCTTTCGCGCCTAGGTTTGCTCTTTGCGACGGCCTTGGCCCTCCTATGCACCTTGGTCTTGGCCTTCGCCTTGTTCATCTTCTTTTTCATTGTATGGCTTCTGATAGTGTTGTTTCATATGCACTCCGACTTTAACTTTGCTAATTCTACCTCAATATCGCTGTGTATTGCAATTTTTTGCATTTCTCTTCTGGTTTCTTTATTAATTGAGAACACTAGGGATCAAATATAATCAATATAATCTGCGATTGACGTATTTTTTAGAGCCTACCTGTTGAACCTGCGCCATTCGTGCTCGTCCGGCGGGCCATCATAGTCCTCTTTCTTTCTGTAATAGCCCCAGAAGAGGAGGAATCCTCCGCCTATTATCATGGCGATTACAAACTTTTCGTTGTTTATTTCGGGATTTGTAAAATTGTCCATGTAGAACCCAAATGTGTACATGGTGGATATGAGAAACATGTCGCGCAGCGCGATTATCGCCGCAGCTACCAGAAAGAGTATTCCCATTGCAGTCATCCAGTTGCGGCCGCGTCGAGTCCTTTCTTCTTTCCACCGGCCCACGACTTGCAGCTCCTCTGCTATGTCAGTTTGACGCCGGGATTCTTCATCTTGTTGCGCTTGGCCGCGTTGAGGAGCATCGGGGTGAGCACCTCTGCCTGGTACGTGAGAGAAAGCGGACCCAGGTACACAGGTCGCAGGCCGGCCACTTCAGAAGCAAGCTCGCTCAGCTTGGCTACGACAGCCGGGTCGTCGCCGCAGACAAACGTGTCGGCGTCAAGGCTGAGGTTGACGTTTTTCAGCTTCATCTCGGATATGGTGTGAAAAGCCGAGACCACGCGGGACCTTGGAGCCATCTTGTCTGCGACCCATTCGCCGGCGGTCTTTTTGCCCTGCTCCAGCAGCGGGATGTAGACAAAGCCGCTGTCGATTCTGGTCATCGGGACGATGGGAGATACTACTATACAATCCTGCTTTACCTGCGATGCGAGCTTGCCGCACGTGTCTTCGATGAACTCGTAGGGTATAGACAGTATGAGCACGTCGCAGTCTTTAGCGAGCGAAATGTTGTCGTCGCCGGTGATGCTGCCTGCGATGTTGACGTTGTTTGGCCCGTACGCCTGCCTGGCCGCGTTCATGTAGTTTGCAGCCGCCTCCTTGGCCTTCTGGGCGTCTCTGGAGCCTACTATGACATCGTGCTTGACGCACCACCTCATGGCAAACCCCTCGCCCATGCCGCCGGTGCCCCCTACGATTCCAATCTTCATGGCACCTTTCAGGAAATCTTGCGATATTAACCTTAGGTTACCAGCTAGGCCGAAGACTCTTCTATGTAAATACGTGCATATGTGCACACGCATGAAACAATAATTAACGGCTTTTGACTGCACAGAATCCGTGCCACTTGTCATCTTTATGCGCCACGGCCAGGCGGACAACAACGTCAACCGCATACTCGTGGGCAGGCACATCGAGTCGCACCTGACTGAAGAGGGCAGAAAGCAGGTAGGATATGCCGCGAGAGACTTGAAAAGCGTCCAGATTGACCGTGTGGTAGTGTCGCCGGTAATCCGCGCCATCGAGACGGCGGAAATAGTCTGCAAGGAGGTAGGCGCAAGCTACGAGATAGACGAGCGGCTGTACGAGATAGAGCTGGGCAAGCTGGTGGGCATGAACTTTGACGAAGTGGTGAGCAAGTACGGCAACCTGTTCCTGAAATTCTACGACGAGCACGACCCCGCGCTTGAAAGCTTCGGCGTAGAGTCGTTCACGTCCGTTAAAAATCGCGTCAAGAGCTTGCTTGAAGAAGCCGCGGAGAAACACGTCGACCGCAACATCCTTTGCGTGACGCACCTTGACCCGATAAAGGCTGCCATTTCGACCATACTTGAATTGAATCCTGAAGCGCTCTACCGGTGGCATATACGCAACGCGTCGATGACCATTCTCCGGCAGGACGAAAAGCAGTATTCGCTTTCCGGCGTCAACGTCATGTCGATGCACCGATACCCGCACGAGTGATTTTCCAAAGCCTTAAATAAGATATGGAAACTTTCTGAAACCAAAGGGACGAGTATGGCATCGTACAAGTTACTTTTACTCGCGATTCCTGTGGTCGCTGTACTTTTCATGGACTTTTCAACCGCGTTCGCGCAAGAAGCCAATCAGGCAGGAGGACCGTACATCTATGGCAGAGTCGAGATATGGGCGCTGTTCTACAGGCTTATGGTCATCGCCTTTGTCATCGGCGCAATACTGATGGGAGTGATATTCTACGTGGTATACAGGTTCCGCGAATCAAACCCAAGGAACCGGAACCTACCGGTTAGATCATCAACAACGGAGGGCGAACATCACTAATGGGACACGCAACAATCGAATGGGTCTATGTTGGTGTAGTCGTCGCGCTCTTGATCTATGTCGGAGCTGACGCATGGAACATTGAGCGCCTTCTTGACCATGCCCCGCCAGATGCCAAGATTGTCAAGGTCACCGGCCAGCAATGGCTCTGGACGTTCGAGCACGAAGACGGCACAAAGGAAAAGCCGGGCGAGCTGCACTTGGTAAAGGGCGTACCGTACAAATTCGAGATCACTTCAAAGGATGTCAACCACGAGTTCAACGTGCCTGACTACACCCTGCTGATAGACGCAATCCCTGGCAAGATCAACACACTGTGGGTCGTTCCAGACCAGAGCGGCGAGTTCCTGATCCAATGCAGAGAATATTGCGGATTTTCGCACTACCAGATGCGCGCCAAGCTCATCGTTGAAGAACCAGCAGGTGGCAACGCGACGGCACCAGCAGCAGGTGGCAGCACGACACAGGTAGCCGACTTGACTCCAAGTCTCGGCGCACAGGCGGCCGCAAGCTAAAAAGTCCTCCTCCTTCTCTTTCTTTTCTCTCTTCCTAATCTTTTCATTTTTCCATCACAATTTTGTGCTTGCCGCACGTGCACACATCGTGTTTGCACGCAAAACAAAATGCTTTTATTTGATAACCATTCCAAGTAGAAACAATCCAGAGGCGAATGAGTAGTGGTATTAGAAGTTAAGAAACCCCGCCCAATGTGGGAGATATTGTTTTCATCCCACCACACTGACGTAGGACTTTTGTACATTATCCTCTCGTTCACCGCTTTTATTATCGGTGGCGCTCTCGCAATCGCGATCAGAACAGAGCTCTTCCTGCCCGGAGGGCAGATGCACATCATCGGCGATCCCCAGACATTCAACAGAATCTTTACAGTACATGGCACTAACATGCTGTTCCTGTGGCTGATACCCTTTGCATCAGGCATGGGCAACTACCTGATCCCAATTATGGTCAGGTACAAAGACATGGCATGGCCAAAGCTGAATGCAATTGCATTCTGGATGATCCCAGTCGGCATGGCCATGATTTGGATGGGCTTTTCAGATACAACTTGGATGGCGTATCCGCCCTATTCTACAACCAAAGCACCCGGCCCGGCAGCAGAAATGTGGATCTTTGGCCTAAAGATACTTGGGCTTTCGTCAATTCTCGGTTCCATAAACTTTATCGTCACGATACTAAAGATGAAGCACCCGGATCTTCCTCTGATGAAGACGTCGCTCTTTGTCTGGGGAACTCTTGTGACATCCTTGATGATTCTCGTAGCCCTTCCGACATTCACGGCTGCGCTTATCATGCTGTATACGGACAGGCTTGGAGTCACGGGATTCTTTGATCCGTCCAGAGGAGGCGATCCCGTCGCATATCTACATCTCTTCTGGTTCACGTTCCATCCTGAAGTGTACATCTTCCTGCTGCCTTCAGTAGGCATGATGTACGAGCTGATACCAAAGTTCTCGAGGAAGCCGTTGTTCAGCTACCAGTCTGGAGTGACTGCGTTCGTCCTGCTAGGTATAGTGGGCTTTGCGTCATGGGCCCACCACATGTACGCCACTGGCATGAGCTTTACAGAAAAGACCGTGTTCATGGTCGGGACGCTAGCAGCGGTGCCTGCATCTGCCATGCACATATTCAACTGGCTTGCAACGATGTGGGGCGGTAGGATCCGGTTCTCCTCGCCGATGTCGTTTGCCGTGGGAGGAATTGTGTTATTCTTCTTCGCGGGAGCCGGAGGTATCGTCAATACAGCTATGCCGCTAGACTTCATCACACACGGAAGCTACTGGGTGGTGGGACACTTCCATCTGTTCGTCATGGGAATGATCACGTTTGGCTTCATCGGGTTCCTGCTCTATATGTTCCCGTTCATCACGGGCAGGATGTACAACGAAAGGGCAGCCATGACTGCGTTCTGGCTGTTCTTCGTGGGAGTCTCGATGATATTCCTGACCCAGCACGTGCTGGGCTTGTACGGACAGCCAAGGCGTGTCTTTGACTATGTCCCGGTCCAGCCAATCATCATCCTGAACCAGATATCCACGGTAGGGGCATGGATAACCGCGACAGGCGCGGCTCTGCTCCTTGGACTTCTGATACACGGATCGATGAAGGGCAAGTTCGCAGACATGAAAGACCCGTTCAAGCTGGGCGAGACGTACTATCCAATCGCCGCAAAGGAACCGCACCACTAGGTGATAATGGATGAGCCACGAACACGACCACGAGTCTGAACCGGTACTGAGGACCAGCCCAGCGCGCATGGCAAGGGGACTTGCAATCGTAGGCATCACCCTTGCTATCGCCGGCACTATCCTCCTGTTCACCTTCAAGGACATGGTGGCAAATCCGCCTCCTGTGGCGCTGATAAAAAAGCCGACTCCTCCTGCGCCACCTGCGGCCGCAGGCACGACTGAAATATCCATGCCTTCGGGCGCGTCGATACAGGGCCAGCCGTCTTACGACCCCGCCGACGCCAAGGTTCCGCTCGGCAACAAGGTAGTGTGGCACAACGCCGACAGCGCCATACACACTGCGACCTCTGGTACATCGGCCACAGACCCAGCTAGCGGCAAAGCCTTTGATACAAGCATGGTCAGCCCAGGAGAAAAGTCCAAGCCGATTGAAATCACGGGAGCCAAGGTGGGTGACTCGTTCAACTACTACTGTCAGGTGCATCCGTTCATGTCTGGCAAAATCACGATTGTAGAGGCCGCGGCAGGAGGCGCCAGCACCGGCTCTGGAAGCGGAGCCGCAGCATCGGGCCCGACAGTCCACATACTGGCAGGCTCGTCAGTGCAGGGCCAAAAAGCCTATGATCCTGCCACTGTGGAAATCAAAAAGGGTGACAAGCTGACAGTCGTAAACGACGACTCTGCCATACACACAGTGACTTCTGGCACCGGAACTGATGCTGCCACTGATGGCAAGGCATTTGACAGCAGCCTAATCGACCCCGGAAAGACAGTCAGCGTCGACACGTCGACTCTCAACGCGGGTGCATACGACTTCCATTGCATGGTCCACCCGTTCATGAAGGGCAAGCTGAACGTGACCTGATGACCCTGCTGCAAAAGCTATCGTTTGGGACGCTCGCCGTCCTCTTTTCTCTTATTTTCATAGGTGGCTACGTTAGTTCATCCGGAGTCGGCCTGACATGCCCTGACTGGCCGCTATGCCCGCAGGGGTTCGTGCCAGCATACAACTTTGTCATCGAGTACATCCATAGGACGTTTGCGGCAAGCACCGGCATCCTCGTGGTCGCCTTGATGGCATTTACGTTAAAGTCAAAGCAGGCGCCAAGGGAGATGAAGATCACGTCGATAATAGCCGCAGGCGCGGTGATAGGCCAGATAACCCTTGGCGCAATAGTGATAGTCGAAAGGCTCCACTCTATACTCGTAACAGGCCACCTTGGGCTCGGGCTCGTGCTCTTTTCCATGGTCCTGATGACGACGGTCTATGCCTGGAAGATAAAGGGACAGCAGCAGGACAGAGCAGAACTGGAAGCAAGCAGACGGCGGCAGAAGCAACAGCCTACCGCCTAGCATAATGGTTTATACGGGAAAAGGTGAATTCTGATTTTGATGCGCACGTACGCCCTCGCACTTGCGGTGGCTGCGGCAGCCATGCTTTTTGCCGCATCGACGCAGAGCGCGTATGCACACTTTGAGCATTTTGCCCATTACAACGCCAAGGGCGACGGGATTGGACAATACTATGTGTTTGAGCAGCTGGACCCTGACTATGCCAAACCCGGCGAACCTGCTGCCATTCAATTCAGCATCCAGGACACGGATGGACACGACACCCACAACGTCGTCACGATGGTCGAAGTCTATTCCGGCCTCACCGGCGAAAGGCTTGCGGCTTTTCCGTGGACCAAGCAGGATACGGGCGATTTCCAGGTCTTTTACACTTTTCCCGATGCAGGATACTACCAGATCGTGCTGTCCCTGGCCACCGGCTCTGTCAACCTGAACCAGGTTGATCCAGCAAGAGCCACGCTTTCAGGCACGGAAGGGTGCGGTTGCGACAGGGCCGTCTTTAATGCCGCCATATCAAACAGCTTTGGCGAGATATTTAACACGGCAATCATTGCAGGGGCACTTATCCCGCTTGCCCTGATGGGCATTGTGCTTGGGCTAGTCTACAAGCGCAAGAGAAAACAGCTGCACGCCAACTCGTCGGAAGAATTCGTGAAGTGGAGCGTGCTCTTGCTTGCCATAGCAGGGGGCATGGTGCACTTTGCCATCTACTCCGAGCACGCTTCTTTACGCATAGAGTACAGCATATTTCTGATAGTGGCAGGAGTAGCGCAGGTGTCGTACGGGCTCATGTATATACTCCTCACCATGGTAGGAGCCGATGAGTCCCGGCTGAACCCGCGCAGGTACTATCGCAAGACCGTGATCTTGAACCTGTTTGGGATGATAGGGACTGCGGTGCTCCTTGGGCTGTATGCATACGCTATCACGTTTCCGCCCCCGTTGTCGCCAAACCCCGTGCCCGAAGACGTCGACCTTGCCGGCATACTTGCAAAATCTGCAGAGGCGATACTTGTGGTGGGCATTATCTACCTGATGAGGCTTGAAAAGCGCAGGCTCGCCGGCCACCTTGCCGAGACACCCAGTAAAACATAAAACCCCTACGGCTGGAACATAGATACGCTATGTGGAAAGTAATGATGCCGAGGAAAATAGCCTTTGGCGAGAACGCTGCAAAAGAATTCCAGTATCCCAAGAATTCCCTTGTGATAACCACAACTACACCCGACATTTACAACAAGTGGCTCGATTACATGGGGATAAAGAACTACGAGGTGTATGACAAGGTCACGCCCGACCCGTCCATCGAGGCGATAGAGGCCATAAAAAAGCAGTACGAGGGCAAGGAGATTGGCGCCTACATCGGCCTTGGCGGCGGAAGCTCTATGGATGTCTGCAAGTACCTGTCGAAACTGACGGGCGTGCCAAAGATATTGATACCGACTACTTTTGGCACTGGCGCAGAGATGACTACGTACGCGGTGATAAGCTTTGACCACAAGAAAAAGCTCTTGCAGGACGAGGCGTTCCTTGCAGATGCCGCAATAGTCGACCCGTATTTCCTGCCCGGCACGCCTTTCAACATACTGCGCAACTCTGCGTGCGACGCGGCGGCCCAGGCGTCTGAAGGCTATGACAGCAAGGCCGGAAACCCGTTCACGCAGTTCTTTTGCAGGGAAGCGTTTGATATACTCTATGACGCGATAATGAACGACAAGCAACACATGCTTCCATACGGTGCCATGCTCTCTGGCATCGGCTTTGGCAACTCGTCGACGACTCTTGGCCACGCGCTTTCCTACGTGTTCTCAAATGAGGGCGTGCCGCACGGCTATGCGCTCTCCTCATGCACCACGGTTGCGCACAAGTTCAACAACTCGCCGTACTACAAGCGCTTCAAGGAGATAGCCCAGAAATTCAAGTTCGAGCCGCTGAAATTAAAGCAGCCGCTGGATGCTGCGGCCGACGTCATCATGCCCGACAAGGGCCACCTTGACAACAACCCGATTCCTGTCACAAAGCAGGACGTCGTCAAGTGCCTCGACGAGATAGTGAACAAGAACCCGCTGGCCTAGGCTCCTGCGGAAACACTCTTTCCTTTTCCAGATGTGCAACCAAGGCAGGGGAGAAGGGCGTGCGCTTCCAGTGGAAGCCCCTCTCTTTTTCCATTGGTTCTTTTATGCAAGCCGCGGGTTTTCCGGCCACTGCCGATGCATTCTATGAAGCCCAAAACCTTTAAATTCAGAATGCCAGAGTTCTTTCCCTAATGACTGTTATAAAGAAGAGCATGGAAATCAACGCTCCAGTCAACGAGGTATTCACTTATTTTGCGAGGCCGGAGCACATGGCAGACCAGTTCCCCGAGAACATGGGTCTGAACGTCGTGCCAGTTGAGGTAAAGAACGGCTTTGGCGTAGGGACGATTTTCAGGATCAACGGAGATTTTGACGGCAAGAGGCTCGAATGGGACTGCGAAACCATCGAGTACATCCCGCTGAAAAAGATTGTTGCCAAGATGATAGAGGGCCCGTTCAAGAGGTGGCAGATTGCAGTCAACTTTGACGAGCTGGGCGAGCGCAAGGCAAAAGTCACGCTTGAAGTCGACTATGACATGCCGATGGGCCCGCTGGGCGGATTCCTCGACAAGGTCAAGCTGAGCAAGATTGCCGAGCGTGGCATGGAAAACGGCCTGCTCCGCGTAAAGGCTCTTCTGGAAGGCACAGGCTCCATCCCGGTCTACATCACCCTTGACGCCTACAGGCATATCATCAAGGAAAAGATGGAACTGAACTGCTCTGTCTCTGAGGCGATCGTCAAGATCATCAAGGACAGGCAGGAAACGCTGGCCAAGACGGCCTAACTTCTTTTCTCTCTCTTTTCTTCTTCTTTTACGTTTAAATAACGCATTTTACACGATTGATTTCGCGGGTTCGTAGCTCAGCCAGGTAGAGCGTTTGGCTCTTAACCAATCAGTGTATTTCACTGGGTTAAAATGTCGTGGGTCCGAATCCCACCGAACCCGCATCTCCAAATAACTATTTTAGGGATTCACTCCCTACCAAAAGCCGTAGATATGACATCGTGACATCAACGCTGTATCCCTCCGAAGAGGCGACGCCGTCATCTTTTTCCTCGCTGAATGCGTCACGAAAGAACGAGGGAGCATCGAATGTACCTACGACAACGGCAGCAACAACGGTTCTTCTAGACCAAAAGATAGTGGCAGAAGAAAAGCAACTATTACTCCCGCCGCAGCAGAAGCAACTCGACCCGCCACCACAGCAGCCGCCATTACCGGATTTCTCGTCGCCATTCCCATCGTACGGCGCACTCGACCTTTTCCTGAACTCCATTGGAGCAAACGAGACAAGGAGGCAGTACCGCAACAAACTGGGAGCGTTCCTTGGCTTTGTTGGCCTTCCAGGGACGCTGGAGCAAAAGGCCGAGCTGTTCGTCCAGTATGCCCGGGCTGATGTTGACAAAAACAAACAATCCAGCAATAGTAACAGCATCAGCAACAATGGCAGCCAGTCCCAGTGGGCGTTTGGGTGGGTGGTCAAGTACATCCTCCACCACAAGGCTCGCTTTGAGCGCAAAGAGATAACCGGCGGTACCCTGCGCAACTATTACAAGCCAATCCGCGTATTTTGCGAGGCAAACGACATTGCCATAGGCTGGCTAAAAATCACAAGGGGCCTGCCAAAGCCAAGAAAGTTTGCACAGGACAGGGCGCCCACAAACGACGAGATCCGCAAGGTGATGGGGTACCCTGACAGGAGGATAAAGCCCATCGTGCTTTTAATGTCCTCGTCCGGCATCCGCGTCGGCGCCTGGGACTATTTGCGCTGGGGGCACATCGAGCCTGTCTTCAGAGACGGGGCAGGGTCGTCAGTTGCCGCGGCAAAGATGCGCGTGTACGCCGGCGAGGCAGAGGAGTACAACACATTCATCACTCCTGAGGCGTACGCGGCAGTAAAAGAGTGGATGGACTTTCGCGCAGAGCACGGTGAAAAAATCACTCTACACTCGTGGGTGATGCGCGACATGTTCACCACTGCCACCCTGACGTGGGAGCCAAACAGGGGCATGGCCAGCGCGCCTGTGCAGCTAAAGAGCTCCGGCGTCCGTACGATGTTAAAGAGGGCGTGGATATCGCAGGGCCTGATGAAGGACAAGGAAAACGGCAAAACGATCTACGAGTTCAAGTCAAGCCACGGCTTTAGAAAGCGCTTCAAGACCCAGTGCGAGCTGGCGGGAGTAAAACCTTTGAACGTAGAGTGCATGCTTGGCCACGACACGGGGATTGCAGGGTCTTCGTACTATCGGCCAAGCGACAGAGAGCTGTGTGACGACTATCTAAAAGCTGTCGACGCGCTGACCATAGGAGAGGAGGGCAGGTTACGCGAAAAACTACTAGTGGTGGAGAAAGAAGGCCTGACAGGAATGCGTCAAATAGAGCTTCGGCACCAGCAAGAGATGGATGCGATGAGGGAAGACATGGAGAAGAAGTTCCGCACTATTCTGGAAAGAATAGACGTTGGTCGGTTGCTTGTATGAAAACGTGCCATTTCACTGGAAGAAGAAGAAAAAAGAAGCACAGAGAGAAGAAAGAGGGACACTGGGTGTCTTCTCCTCTTCTGCAGCTATTATTATCTCGCTGCCTCCTCGACTCTCCCCCTCTCTCCCTTCTCTCCTGCACATTCTTTTTTTTCATCCGGCCGTCAGTCTGGGTTGTGGCCTGCAAGGGTCCTTTCTTCGTCCTCTTTCTTCTTTCTTGGTCCTGTCCGGCCGCCACTGTCTTTCCTACTCTGTCGCATTTTCCAAAAATTCGTCCAACCTTTTGCTGTCTACTGTAATTCTATACAGTGGAGCCTTTTCGTATTTTACCACGCCTGCTTTTTCCAGCCTGGACAGCATCTTTGCCTTGTCCCTTTCGTTGAAATCATAAAGGAATGTATCTAGATGCCGAGAAACCTTATTTCTGGCCCGCTCCTTCGAGGCGTACAGTGCGTGGCCGGACTCTAGTTGACGGTCTTCATTATCTCCTGCTGAGAATTGTGGCAAGGACTTTGCCAATCGTTGAATCCTTTCTCGCAGAGGCGTTGCCTTCACGCTCTTTCGGTACTCGTCTGGATGAACCACTCCCCACTCGATCGCCTTTTCAATTTGCTCGGGGTCTTGATGGGCCACCCACTCCCTGCCTCTGAACTCTATCAGCACGAAAAAGTCTCTGTTAGAGAGCTCTAGCAGGCGTTTTCGGAGGTCATGGCCGATTGTCTGGCCCGGCTCATCCCACATCACTTTTTTCCAGTAGTCGCCTTCTGACACGCTTGCCAGCCCGATACTCCTGCCAATTGCATCGAGAATTCTGTCCTGCAACAGAGAAGCTGCGAGTTTAATCTTGGTCATGTCGTCTGCTGCAAGTGCAGTAAAGGACTCGTTCTCTGGCAGGGCCCATATGTCTGCTATCTTTATGTCATTTTTCTTGATAGAATCGGCGTCCTCTGACAGAATTGTGCAGCGGGCTAGGGGATATTTTTTTACTGGAAGGATGAGGTTGTTGACGGGGCCGGCCTGCATTTCAAAGGTGTATGCATCGGCCCGTGTTATAGCTGCGGAATTAGGCGAGGAATGAGAAGATGCTGCGGCAGAGGTTAGAAGCATCTTTAGAATTGCCTCGCCAAGCCGCGTGATAGAGTAGGTCCCGTTCTCGTTCCTCTGGACTAGCCTCCTTTTGGCCATCACGCCTCTAAGGTTCCTGTACGCGGTTACTCTGTTCACCTTGGTAATGGTAGCCACCTCGTCCGCAGAGAGGGCACCGTTTTCGCTGAGGCAGTGCAGGATGGTCTGCATATGCTTGTGGTGTCTAGGCGCAGGGACGGTGCGCCATGGTTTATTTTTTCCTTTTCTGTGTTCCTTCAATTTCCTTACGGCCTTCCTCCTTTTACATTCAAAATCATATTTGCTGCATTTTGCTGCATTTCAGTATTATTGCGTGTTTCTGCTATTATATGCATATGGTCAAGAATCTATACGTCCTACAACCCTATCGGGTAGGTACAAAAACAAAAAGTGCCATGGCGGGAGGAGAGGATAACCGGTCCCTCGTCTTGAGCATCCCAAAAGAAGTCGCAACGGACTACCATATCACACAAGACAGCGTGTTCACAGTGATGGCAAATCCGGAAACAAGGACCGTTAATTTGTCCCTGGTAGGATTGTCGCAGCGTACGAAACAGAACAAGGAAAAGAAGTCTGTGTCGCCTTCAGTGGCGGCAGAGACGGCCAACGCTGGCACTTAGGATGCCTGCGCGACCAGTCGCCACATAGAATCAACGAGATCTTCGGAGGCAACACAGACTTGAGTACGAATAAAATTAACAATGCAAATGAAGTTAAACCTTGCGCTTGCAGGGGATGCGATAGGCCAGGAGTCGTTTGGGGCATTGTCACATTCTTGAACCATGATGGCCTCTTTTGCGAGGCATGTGCAAACGAGCTCCAAAGAGACGGGCTGCTTGACGTAGATGGCAACAATGAATGTGAGCGGGCGGACCAAGAGGATCATCTGATTGGAGGTGAAGCATAGCAGTGACAGCACCTAATCAGCCAGATGATTTCGACAAAGGTGGACAAGGAGTGGATAAGGGAGGCAATCGCCGCAACAAAAATGGCTGGGCAGACTTTTGGCGGTACTGTATCGGAGTCAACGTCATCCCTGCAGACACATGGAACAAACGCACCTTCGTAGAATGGAAGCAGTGGCAAGAGCAGCCAATTCCCGAGGCGCTACATAAGGAGTGGAAAGAGAAAAACGCGTTCAAGGACGGCATTGCCATCATAGTTGGCAGGGTTTGGCACCGCGCCGACAGGCTCGGCTACTACCTTGCGGCTATCGATGCGGACAACCTGAAAGCTATGGGAGAGTTGTGCATGCGGGAAGGAAAGCGGCTAACCCTCGCAGAGCTCGCGCAAAAAACACTTGTGGAGCAGCATCCCTCGAACCCTGACAAGGCACACGTGTATGTGTACTCCAGCCGGCCTTTCAGAAAAAAGAGCAGCGACGTAGTCAGCGAGAAGATGCTTGAAAAAATCAAAGCCAACGAGGTCCCCGCGCTTGAGGTCAAAGGAGATGGCAAGCACGGCATAATGTTCGTGGCAGGATCCACCCACAAAAATGGCGACCCCTATGAAATCCAAGGGACGGAGGAACCTGCCATCGACGACGGCCTAGAAGCGCACATTGATGCGGTCTGCCGCAGGTTCGGTATACCATACCTGCAGGAGTCAGAAAATCATGATGCAGCCGACATCGACAACGGCAGCAGTGCAGGGGCCAACGGAGGAAGAGGTGGCAATGGGCAAAACGGCAAAACGCAAATCCCCATGGATGAGCTGTTCCATCCAGAAACGCGGATACTGCAAGGGCACAACCGCCACGAACAGTTACTCCGCGTGATGGAGTCATTGATTCAGCGCAACAGGACCATCCTTTCGCCGGAGCATATCAAAAAAATTGCGGAGGAGTGGAACCTGCAGCATTGCGTTCCGCCGCTTCCTTCAGAGGAGGTAGAGAGGCAGTGGCGCGATGCAACCAAGTTCATCCGGCGAAAGGTTGCTCATGAGAGCAGTAGCAGTGACGACAGCGGCGAGGACAAGAAAGAAGACGGAAACGGAGAGGCTACCGGAAAGCAACAGCAGCAACAACAGCAACAAAAACAGCAATCCAAGTCGGAGGAAGCGCTCCACCTAATCCAAGAAAGCTGCTCCGAGCTGTTCGTTGACGACTTTGGAGAGCCGTTTGCGCTCATTCGTGTGGAAGGTCACAAGGAGGTGCTGTCGATGTCGGGCAGGCGATTCAAACGGTGGGTTGCCAAGCTGTACTACGAGAACACCGATTTGATCCTATCGGAAAGCGAGATTACCAACGTCGTCAACGTGGCGCAGTCCAAGGCGATCTTTGGGGGAAAACAGCGCAAACTGCAGCTACGCGTGGCTACAACCTTTAAGGAAGGCACGGACACGCCGGAGGCGATTTACTATGACCTCGCCAACAAGACGTGGGATTCCATAAAGATTACTGCAAATGGCTGGCAAAAGGAGCCTTGCCCTGCAGTCTTTAGGCGGTATGTGACAAGCCAGGCGCAGGTAGAGCCAAGCAGAGAGTATCCCGAAGACATCTTTGACCAGTTCCTGTCCCTTACAAACACGGTCGAGTCAGATTGGATTTTGTTGAAACCATATATCCTCTTCCTCCTCATGCCAGAGCTGGCAAAACCTGCGTTGATGCCCCACGGACCGCAGGGCAGCGCAAAGACGACGATGCAGAGGATGATAAAGGCGCTTATCGACCCGTCCTCCCTTGAATTCTTGACACTTCCACACGACAAGGTCCAGCTAGCACAGGCCCTGGCGCACAACTACATCGCATACTTTGACAACGTGTCGGAAATATCTGATCCGATGTCTGACGAGCTGTGCAAGGCCGTAACCGGTGGCGGCATACAAAAGCGCGCGCTCTACACGGACGATGACGACGTGGTGTACTCCTTTCGCAGGGCTATCGGCTTTAACGGCATCAACCTGGCGGCCACCAGATCCGACCTGCTGGACCGAGGACTCAGCATTCACCTTGAGAGGATCCCGAAAAACAAGCGACGGCCTGAGAAGGAGGTCTGGCTCGAGTTTGAGCGCATCCGGCCAATGCTCCTCGGGTACATATTTGACACCCATGGCAAGGTACTTCAAAGTTGGGACACGGTCCATCTCCGCGAGCATCCAAGGATGGCCGACTTTGCCCGCTTTGGCGAAATTGCGGCCCGGTGCATGGGCTACCCTGAGAACGCGTTTCTGCGTGCATACGCAGAGAACAGCGCCCTGCACACCAAAGAGGCTGTAGGCGCAAGCCCCGTTGGCTCGGCAATCGTGAAATTCATGGAAGACAGGGACTACTATGAAGGGACTGCATCTGAGCTTTTGGCACTGCTTGAGCCTATCTTTGACTCCATGAAGTGGCGGAAAAGGGAATGGCCGACCAGCCCATCAAGCCTGGGGAAGAAAGTCAACGAGATTTCCTCCGACCTCCGGGAACTGGGACTTGCTATCGACCGACCTTTGGACGCAAAGGTAAACGTCCGACGCATAAGGATACAACGCCTTGAAAATGCGCCCGACGCGCCCGATCGACCGAACAACGGGTCAGGGGAAGAGGGTCGGGGTGGAATTTTGTAGAGGGGCAAGCAAGGATTGGTAGAGAGGTCTCGAATCACTTGCTTCTCCCTCCCCTCCTTCCCCCTCACCTCCCACCAATCCTGGACTCTTCATCAACCAACCCCCTCACCATCTTTTTTTACTTTGAACGAAAGAGAAAAGAGAGAGGACAAGAGAAAACACGGATACCCGCCCTCTAAAGGAAACCATTCCCGGCAAAACCCGTCTCTGGCTCCTTCACTTCTGTCATTTATCTTGCGGTACGATGGAGCAGGAGAAGTTCATTCCTCGGCCGATCGGGCGCATCGGCCCTATTTTCAAGTCTATTTGTTTGGCAATGGTAGTCTGGCCAAAAACGAATAAGAGGGCCCAGCGGCTGTCGTACGCCTCACGCTCCTTCTTCCCTCACCTCCCCCTACCGTCCATCGAAAAACACGAGTGGCATGGACACACATCTGTTTCACATGCCGAGTTACTGACCTCTGGGTAATTCCCCATACAAAAGAAAATAGTATGAAAAGATCTGGTTCTGATTGGGCTAAGGTCGGCAAGGAGGAGGAAGGGCAGATGTTGGGCAAAGATATAACATGTGCACACGCACACATTTACGCACACATGCGGTTGTATATTATGATGGCAAAACCAGACGACCCTTAATGGCCAACGACCACCTTTCCTTCCTTAAAGAGCGGCTCTTTGGAAAAACCTACACACCAGCGAATCCGTGCCGGAGTTGAGACGAATTTCCCTCCCGTGTTCAACTTCCACTTCCCTTTGAAGCTGGTGTTCTTACATCTATGTTATATCAATCCCGCTTCCCTCTGCAAATAACATACTCTGTCTTTGCCTTTCTCTCTCTTTTGCCCCCCCCTTATGTCAAGGGCAATAATGGCAAGACTCCTCTGGCGGAACATCGTGGGCCCGTGCCAAGAGGTGCTATACGACCCGCCTATTGCATCAAACAGGTGCCGGAACCGTTCCTTGCGGTACCATTTGACCCCCTATGACAAGGGCAATACTACTCCAGTCCGTTCCGTCGGCACATCTTGGAACCGTACGGAACCGTTCTAGGAGGTACCATACGACCCGCCAACTGCTTCAAAGTCGGTGCCGGAACGTGCCGTCGCCGAACCATTTGACCCTGGAAGACTCTGATCAGTTACGCCTTCCAATTGATCCGCCATGCTCACCGGGACCACAACCGAAAAAGCTATGGCGGACCGGCTTTCAGATTATAGCGTAGAGCGCAATGCCGACAATTCCACCGCTTTCGGAACAGATAGAAAAAGGGATCAATGCATGGTGTGTTGACTGCCAGTCGCCGATAGACAAAAGAAGCACCAGATGTCGCAGCTGCCATTGCCTCAGGATTGCAGAAAAGATGTACCCTCCGGTAAAGCGGCTAAACAGGTGGTGCAGGGACTGCAACGCATGGGTTAGCCACAAGAGCGCGCATGGAAAGGGTCGCTGCAAGGCATGCGATATTGCAGAGAGAAAAAGAAGAGCTGCGGCCAACGCTGCAGCTTTTGGTCGCGCTTGTGGTTACGGCGGCCTGTTCGATTCTGCAACTACTGCCACCCATGTCCCTCAGGTGACACAAGATCATTTTGTCGGCGATGAAAGTCTGAAACCTGTTCGTTCCGCATTTAGGCAGAATCCGGGTTCATCGTACGTGGACAGAGATGGATATGTTCGCTATGCGAACGAGACTCTGCAAGATATCAGTCCTTCTACTACGACGACGATGAGGATGAATAGTACTGATCGAACGAGCCAACCTGACGGGTACTCTGACTTTGAGCGCGATGTGGATAGCGGCGACAGTACTCTGTACTCCGCCGATGATAATTATCGTTCTGATAATAATTATGACGATGAGGATAACTGCATTGGTGACAATGATGCTGATGAAAGTGGCAGTAACAACTCAAATTCTGACCGAACTTTCACTGTATCTAGCGGATGGGCCTGCATGAGGAAATGCTGGAAGGGCTTCAAGATTGCGCAGAGCAAAGGCGACCAGCAAGGGATGTTAGTTTACAGGAATCGCATTGCACATTTGCGCAAGCTGCTAAACCTGCCATAGCAAGACACCAACGGCACCACCTTCTGAAATGTCTGAATATCCGGCGGGGTGCCAAATTTCCACAACGCGTACATGTGGGAGTATTTCACGCACCCCATACCAAGGGCGCAGCATATCCAGCAGAGCCACCTAGCAGGCGACCACAATAACAACAAGATGGAGAGGATGAACGGCGAAATCCTTGATCGTGAGAAGGTCATGAGGGGATTAAAGAAGATGGATGCTCCATTGCTTACAGGCTTGCAACTCTATCACAATTACTTCCGCCCGCATGAAGCGTTGAAAGGAATTACACCAGCGGAAGCGGCAGGGATAGCAATCGAAGGTGATAACAAGTGGATAACAGTGATCCAAAAGGCTGCGCTTGAAAAGTGACGGCAAAAGCTAAAGCTAGCCATAATCAACCTATTTCATATCAATGCCATACGACAAACACGGATATGCAAAGAGGAGCAAGGATCCAAAGTTCTACCGTGTAAGAGATGAGTCTGGAAAAATCATCGCATACGGTCATACGCCCGAAGAAGCAGAGCGCATGGCTAGAAAGAAGCGCAGTCAGAGCCCTTTCGGATTTGACTTTTCAGACCTATTCTAGAAGAAGCCGAAATCGTCCTTTTTACGGCGTTTCTTTCCCTGTCCAGAAGAAGATGCACCGAAGGAATTGAAGCCGAAAGGATCGCTTTGCTGTTTTGGTACGCGCTTGTACTTACCTGTGAATATATCACGCTGAAGTTCATTGCCGCGTCTATCCTCTACCCTCGTTTCACCGAAAGGTCTTTTCGGTGATGGGTCGTAGCTGCGATATACCTTCAAACCGGGTGTTTCCTTTTGCTTTTTCGAGAGTGGTGAGTTATTACGTTTTGACTCCCAAACCTCGGTGTGTTTCTTGCCTGACAGGTCGCGGTAACTACGCTTGTGATCCGAACCTATGCCTGTGCGCTCGACATCATAGCCCTGCATCCTAGATTGAGCCTCAAAATCCTTTTCCACATCCTTACCGCGTTCAACGTTGTGCCTTTTGCCAAAGATTGAATCGAACAGGCCCAAGTTAGCCAGCTTAAACTAATTCTTGTATATAAGATAGCTCTAGAAGCTGCGTTACCATATTAAGGAAAATGTTGAAAGGATTACGAGCTGCCGTTCCCACAAGGCGGGCGGATCAGTACAACAGGAGTGTTCGAGGCACTCCCGCTACATGGGAATAGCCGTATCCGCCTATTATGGCGACAGCCCAACATGTAAGAAAGTTATAGGTCTATTCTACCTTTCGCCACTACCACCCGACGCTTAACACCCTGAAAAACACCCTAATTTTGACCAGTGTCCCTCAGGACATCCTTTATTAATAATCCTCGAAAAATGAGGGAAAGCTAACTTTCCTACAACAAAGTCATTTGTCCATTATATTTTGGAATGAGTTTGCCAACCGAGTGTCCAAAGGGCAGTGTAGCAGAATCATACACTCTTGCAAGAAGCGTTGTATATTGAGCAACATCGTATGGCGTGCCTGCATCAAGTAGCTCTAAAGGTACGCTTCTCCAGCGAGACCTTTGGGATTTTACATCATTGTAGCTGGTTATAATATAGCGTAGTATCTCACCTGCCTTCATTATCCTACCCTCCGCCTTCAGCTGCCGAATTGCGTCAGCCTCTACAGTATTTCTGGCCGTGTACTGCGATTAATCTTGGGATAACTGTTTTGTACGCACCTTCCGAGTGTTATCATCGAGTAGGAAAGGTTTGACGGATTGGCTTTCTGAAGACAACTGTTTTAGAATATGGTGCCGACGGTATTCTTCAATGTCCTCAGAGCTGCTGCGTTGCCCTGAATGTGGAATGGTATTTGATACTGTAGAATCGCTGAAGGAGCATAGAGAAAACGAAAAGCAGGAAACTGAGGCGCGTCACAAGGGAATCGATGATGGCTAACCAGCCTTACCCCTTCTAATGCACATACACGCGCCAGTTCCGTCTTAAATTTACTTGACGCGCTATAGAACGCATCTCCTCATCCGCTTCACTCTTGTACGAAGACCTAGGTAACGAAGAGTAGTAGCAGTAGTAGTAGCAAAGCTCTCGTTAAAAATCAAACAAGAAACTAAAGGCAATGAATATCATGTATGCATAACCACGATTAATTGATCTGCAGCTACAATGAAAGTTCTTCGGATAAATCCAGTCCATGTAGCTTGGAGGGACGTTTAGAAGTAAGGCGGCTCGCGGAGAAGTAATTTAATGAATTTGTTAACGGTACATGTATGTGACAGAAGGATTCAGATGTTGCAAGAGAACCATTGTGTCTGAGACAAGCTTTTACTTGGTATGTGCCATGATAGTTATCGCTCCTTTGTCTCCAAGTTTTTCTTTCAATCCTGAGTAAAAGATCTCTTTGACGAGGTCTACGCCTTTCCAATACTCTTCGATATTTTCACATTCTACTGAGGCTAGACCTACGAAATAATTGTGATATCCTCCATCCACACTTTTGAAATCTGCATAAACATGAACCTCTATTACTGCCTTCATATCCACAAAACGATATCCAAACATGCTACTTAGACTTTGCTCCGAATCAAACTGCCATAATTATGGTAAGGTACTCTAAGTGGAAGGGAGTGTCTAGATGAGGGACGGTGGCTTGCTTGAACCCCTCCGTAGATTGATTGATTGACTCTCCGGCCCCTGAACAGAACCTCGTGGATAAATGCTGTATCAAGAGACCACGTTCGCGCAGTTCTAAAATGAGGGCTGATCGATCCAAGACTTTACGCGCCGAAATGGCAATCTTTGGATATCATCTGCGGGAAATACTCTGACATAATTATGCTTGGTTTACTATCTGCCCAGCTTGCTCCCCCCCCGTCCGATTAAGTTTCTCCTTTCCATTATTTGATTCCGGCATCCAAGTGTGTATTTATCATCTCCCTGTTAATTCACCTGCTAGATGCTTTTACGCCATGAAATTCCATACATTCCTCCTCAGACACAACGATGCCTTTCCTTATCCTATTCTTTTCAGATATCTTGATGCCGCCTGCTAAATTCTTCTCTGGCATTTCATGTTAGGACATCCATCCATAACTTCAATGCAGAAGGGCCGCTCTCAAGCGCTCCGTACCGCTGGTTTTTTATGGCTTTTTGCAAGTCAATTTCTCTTGCAATATGCTCCTTTTTACGGATGTGTGCAGCTACTTCAAGAGGAATCTTTTCCTCACCGATCTGCACTTTGTCATTCATATCATTGACATAGATGTTAATTTCGCAGATGTTGCATCTTAGTTTTTCCATGACCAATCCCCAGCATGTACCTATGTTTTTCTAGCCAGAATTGCCTATTCCTGTATCAAAGTGGAATCCAGGCGGAGATGTCGCTTGGTCAAGCATTGATTCCATGTTCCCGAAATACTCATCATTATCCACATCTTCTGCCGTGGCCCGTACAAGCGTTCTGACCTTGCAGTCATTTCTGACATTGATAAATGCAATCCTGATGCCAGTCTTGATATCCTCGCCGGCATCTACCGGCAGCGGCGCCGCATTCGCACGCTGTGGCAGGTTCTTGTAACTATTGATACTGCCAGCACCGCGCCTGAGATTATGTGACGCCCTGGCAGTGCCCGACGTCTTATTGTATTTATCAAGCTTGTTGTTATTGATGGCCCCTTTTTTTAATCTGAACAAGCTAGCACTTGAATAAAACGCCGAGTCTATCGCGACGCAGTCAAACACTTCGAAATTGTACTTCCGCCATCTAGCATTGAGTAAGTGGCTTGGATAAAAGTGGCCCTTCAATGCCGAATATGGCCGCGATGAATATCCTATCCTGTATTCCAAGCAGTATAACTACGGCAAAGATGGTTAAACCTTTACCTCTCCACCTAACTCGCTCTCGCTGCCTCACTTTCCAAGCCTTACCCAAGTAATGTGGGCCCATCAAGTACGATGACTCAAAACTCTTGTTGAAATCCCTAGTGAAGATAAAAAGGTCTACCAGACGGTTAATCCGAGTCTGATCAGCTGTTGAACAGAGGATCTTGGTACCAAATGCAGAATAACCATACAGGTGCTAAACATTGTACATTTGTACAAGGATGATATCTGGCAGAGCACTACGCTGCATAGGAAAGTAAAGTTAAACTAATGCGTAGAATTAAGAGATTCCATATAGCGAGCAACAGCCCTGCCATTGGTTAAAGTATTTTAGAGTTGGAGTGATCAATAACCAGTGGAGAGAAAGGTTATGATATCTTTTTGAGTAACGCTACTGACATTCGGATAGTAGAGACGGCACCTGTAAAGGGAAAAGCGTCGTATGTTTTTGTCGGAATTCCCGATGCAGGTCTGGTAGGCAGCATCGCACTCACATACATGGTTGAAAGTCTATCAATGCAAGAAGTAGGATACATCGATTCTGAATTGTTTCCTCCCAGCCTGACCGTTCGCAATGGTGAGATCAAAAACCCTGTTAGAATATACTACAACAGTACCAACAATAGGGCCAACAGCCCAAACAATGCCCATTATGGGGCTCCTGCCCCTGCTACTGCACCTCCACCCGTTGCTCCTTCCGATAACACCTCCTCCCCTTTTACTGATAGCAGTAGTGTGGGCAAGGATATCTTCGTCATAATTTCAGACATTTCTCTACTACCGACCATGTATGTCCAATTTGCCAAAGCACTCGTTGACTTGATGCACAAACTCCACCCTAAACTTGTAATCAATGTTAGTGGGATTGCAGTTCAGAATCGTCAGCAGATCGAAACACCGGAGGTTATCGGCTTGTCAACACCTGGTAGTGGCAGCAGTAACATCAGGAGCATCGGGACTAGTAATGATACTCAACCAAATGACCTAATCTCCTCTCTGGGCATCTCCAAGTTTAGCCACGGCGCGCTAGGAGGGCCTTATGCCGCTCTGATAAAGGCGTGTATGACTCATGACATACCAACATTGACTTTGCTTGTTCAAGCCTATCCTCACTTCCCCGACCCGGCTGCTTCTGTTGAAGCCTTGAAACTCATTAGTAGATTGACTGGTGAAAATATACCCCTTACTGCACTTCAGGAAAATGCCGAAATGGTAAGGGTGAAGGCAAGAGAGCTTATGAAACAGACAGACGAAACGATGGTCGAGGACAATAAGATTGGCGGTGGCGGAAATATAGATGGAATATACGGGTGAACGACAGAAATGAGTTATAAGATTGAGAAAGTGATTCAGAAGAAAAGGCTAGTACATACAGGAGCAGGAATAAGAGGGGAGCGGATTTATGGAAAATAGGGATCGTTCAGACCTGTTAGATCTTGTTGATAAGAGAATAGTCACGATTCTTGGAAGAAGAAAGAGCATAAGTGATCTGTTGGTGAATCCAGAGGAGGATCAACATGATGACGAACCGTGCAAGCTCCTTCGGCCGCTATCACGCGTATATGTGACTGATGATGAGGTAGTTGTGATTGTTGACCTTCCATGTGTTTCAAAAGAGAACATAGAGGTTGACGCAGCGGATGACAGCCTCGTGATTCGTGCAAAGATGGATCACTCCATAAAGTTATACAATGAAGACGGAAACGAAGCAGAGTTTGAGGGTCACTGCAAGAACATAAAATTGCCTCTGGGAATAAGGATAGACCTATCCAAAGCTCGGGCTATCTTCAAAAATGGCATATTGGAGATCAGGCTGCCAAAGAAGAGGCTAGGAACTAGAATAAATATCGAATAAGCAAGATTCTGCACATTGCAATATCCGATATGTGTATCTTGAATATCTTGCCTGTGAAGGATATTGCCGCTAAAGCAAGAGTAGCGGCGGATTTAGAAAAGAGCATATACCTCATTCGTAAGCACAAAAAAACACACACAGGCACCAATTCACGTAACTAGAATTGGGTAAAGTAGAGACACAGAAGAAAAGACAAATAATGGATTAGAGATCATCGCAATCGAATTTGTCTCTCTCTCTCTCATTCGATCTGCCTTACTGCACCATCTGAATCGGCCTTGCCTGCAGTGGGACGGCGATGTCGTGCGACTGCCCGCTCCTATTCACAGTGATCGTTACCTTATCTCCGACTGATTTACACTCTTCTATATAAGAAATGATGTCCTCTATCCTCTTGACTTGGTGCCCGTCGATAGCAGTAATGATGTCGCCAAACGGGGTACCGTCGTTTTGAATCTGGCCAATAATTCCAGCCTTATCTGCAGGACTTCCCGGTGTTACAGAAGCTATTACTACGCCTTTGGAATCCCTTGACATACCGAGGTGCTGGGAAAGATCCGGTGTTAGGTTTACACCCGAGATTCCTAGCCATGGGTGATCATACTTGCCATCCTTTATCAAATGCGGAACTATCCTTGCAACAGTATTTGACGGTATTGCAAAACCGATGCCAGAGAATTCGCCTGTTTTGGATCTTATTAAACTGTTGACGCCTATCATATTGCCGTGTATGTCTAAAAGCGGACCGCCCGAGTTGCCCGGATTTATTGCAGCATTAGTCTGAATAGCATTGGATATCGAGGAGCCCATCTCCTGATTTGGCAATAGCCGTCCAACCTGGCTTACGATGCCGTTCGTCATGGTGTGGCTCAAGCCGAATGGGTTGCCGATTGCAATTACCTGTTGCCCAACCTGTAGTTGCGAAGAGTTCCCAAATGGAATAGGAACAAGATGCTCACTAGAAAAGTCGTCGGTTATCTGCAGAACTGCTATGTCGCTAAAGGGGTCCGTCCCAATAACTTTCGCAGAGAATGTATTGCCATCTATAAAAGTCACATCAACTGTCTGGGAGCCTTGGACGACATGGTTATTTGTTATGATTAGACCATTAGTAGCGCCCTCATTGCCATAAATGAACCCCGAACCTAGCCGGGTCGAAGGGCCGCGAAAGGGGTTATCATTAGTTATGATATCTGGAACAACCGTGTTGACTTTGCTTGTTATCTCTACTATGGAATTCTCTGTTTTCTTGAAAACCTGATTGAATACTGCACTTTCGGCATCAAGGAGCGCCGATGGATCATTGCCCTGGATGCTGCTACCATTGCTATTATCATTACTACTACTACTACTACCACTGCTGATGTTATCAAAGGTTCCTGAACTGACCATTATTACCTTTTTTTCAATGGTATTGCTAGTAGCAATAGTATTGCCATCCCTGCTATTGCTGCTACCACCAGGGCATTGCAGATCATGGGATGACATTGCAGTATTCTGAAATGTCGCTGGCTTGGTATTAATTAACTGAATCAGAGCGAGACTGCCGTCATGGGTAACCTGAATAGCCAACAGTAAAGCAAGAACTATAGCGATTATGCCGAGAACTGTTACTTCCTTATGCACCCGATTTACCGTGATCTTTGTAGTGAAAACCAAATTCAAAAAAGTTTTGACCTGTTGTTATTATTTATCGAACAGACCTTGCGGCTTGGAGCTGCTCCATACGGAATTTCTAGTATGGCGTTTGTTATGGATACGGATACGGATACAATAGACCTATCTTTAGTACAGAGATTTCTGACACTGTAAATTTTGCACTAGTCAGTAGATCAGTGATATGAAATAACGTCGACGACAATGCGACAGGAGCTCAAAAGCATCATCCGGACATCTGATCTCGTTCCGTTAGCGAGCGTTGAAACAACAGATTAATTGTTTTATGTGCACGAGTGATAAAGAAATTATGCAATTTCATAGAGTTGAACCGCCCTACACCTCCCCATTTGGATGTAGACTAGTCTGGAGAGGTATCGATGAAGACGACGAGCATGTTGTAATCCTAAACAAAGAAGAGCTGGAACAACTTGTGGAAATTTTGAAAAAGAATGGTACTGGCAAAATTGAATTGGAAGACCAAGTAAGTAACATTCTGGTAAACTCGGATATTGTTCAATTTAACCTTGCACATGGATTTCTCGAAGTCGAAACGGCCATTCTTCGCAGTCAAATATTAGAATATGCTAAAATTATGCATCAACCAAAAAACATTGATTTTAGTTCAAAGGAATTCTATCATCGATACGAAGTGAAACAGAAAGAGGATGATGATGAATTAAGAAATGAACCTGCTGTTAAAATTAGTACTAATATGCGTGAACAATCACTCCTTCAAACAATATTATCTTTGGAGCAAGAAAAGTCCAGAAAGGAGCTTCTGGAGTCGGACTTGTTTAGAGTGTTCGCAACTAGGCGTTCTACAAGAAGATTTCAAAGATTCAAAGTAGAGGAATGGAAAGTTGAAAAGATTTTAGCTGCGGCAGATACAGCGCCAACTGCTGGAAACTTCCAAGGTTTTCAAGTGTTTTATATAAAGAATAAAGTGGTAAAAGAGGCTTTAGTAGAAGCAGCAAACAATCAGCCTTATGTCAATGCTCCTGTTGTTTTAGTGTTTTTTACAGATCCGATAAGGGTAAAGATGAACTTCCCATCAGCAATTTTAGAAAAATTTTCTTTACAAGATGCGACCTTGGCAGCCTCCTACGCGCAGCTTGCAGCTTCAGGCGTAGGTCTTAGCTCAATTTGGATTGGAATGATTGATGAAGAAAAAGTTAAGTCAATTTTAGGAACAAATTTGCGGCCGTCATCTATTCTTTGTATAGGTTATCCAGGCCAAAGAAGACCGCCAAAATCTAGACGAAAACTCAAGGAATTAATCAAGATAATAGAATAAACACTACATTCTTCCCTTTCATACAATTTGTAAAGATGGCAAAAGCAAGACAATATCCGCGACTGTAAATCAGACGTAACAGCGAAATACGCTGCTTAAAGCCGAAAGGATGAGTTTGAAAGGTCCGAAAGCAGTACGACTTTCCGCGTAAAACACCTGAAATCATATCTGTGATCTGTCTCATTATGGCTCATGGTAAAGCTATGCTTCATGTGTGTAGGGGTTTGCTTGACTTGTTTCCGCTCAGGAGTCACCGCTTCAGATCGGTAGGTAAGTCGTCACGGATGACAGAGGTGCGATGATTTTTCCGTATCTGCGGCATTGTATGTTTGCCGTTGCCTTTAGAAAGTTTAGTTTTATTGCGGAAGACCTGCAAAATGCTATCTGTTAGGGTCTGCTTCGCCTTCTTCTTGTTTCTACTTTGTCTGCATGCAGAAGCAGATCGCGGGAAGGTTGGCCACAGTAACTGTTTAGAAATCTGATTTCTCTATTCCTCCATGTGCAAATATTGGTGCAAGGATCATGGCTATGGTTGTGATACAGAGGGTGACTGGCAAACACATCTTTTAACTTACCCGCACAAAGGCGCAAGAGTAACGGTACTAAACAAGGAAGGGAATCCCGAAGACACTATACTTGACGCCTGAGCTTGTTTATTCAAAGTCTTATTCCATCTCCCCCCTCAAGTTTGCATCTTTCGCCATCTAAATTACTTTTCTAGTATCTTAATTTGGAGATTAAACCCGTATGTATGTTTCTTGTATGTATGCATGTGTGCTGTGATACCAATTCATATCTTGGAGATTCCGTGGATCTCTTGAAAAAAAGAGCACCTAAAAGACTTAAGAGCGGCAGTAACCAAATATGATGGACAATAACATGCCAAGCATAGAGTACGATGAACTAAGGCCACTCATGCGATCTAGCAATTCTGAAATCAAGGTCCTTGCCGAAATACTCGATAATGTCAAAGATAGGCTTGAGGCCTTGGAGAAAAGGCAAGTCGAAATATTGGATGAGATTCACAAGTTAAAGCATCCTGTACACAAGTCAAAATCATGATTCTTGTGGGCCAATATTTTTCAGTATATAACGTATTATTCGAACATTTAGGACGTTAAAACAGAAAACGAGATGAGTGCAATCATCTACAAATGGTCAATAATGCATTGTAAACACCTGATCGTCTCCTTTCTTGGATCTATCACTAAGATAGGAACATGTACAAATTCACTCGGCGCGCTCCCTCGCATTTTGTTTTCTGCTTCCTAATTTCTTAGGATCGCGGTTAACTCTCCAAATTATTCTCTCGATACTTTGATCGTAACTCGTTAAACGGAAGGAATTGAGATCCTACAGAGTGCTTGTCGCTTACATACTCTTGCTTATTATTCCCTTCCACGCATTAAGGATAGGTTTGTACTTTGGCGATGCGGCACCATCTACTCTTCGTTGCCTTACAGACACTCTGGGGCTCAAACGCTCAAGGAACTGTGCCAGGTGAAGGACCCTGATCCGACGATGATGAGTTAATACAAACAGCGCCATATACATACCGCGATATCATCTCATTGTGCGAGCGCTTCATTTCGCCGCACACATGCATTACACTCCCCACATGGCTCAGGTCGATTTCTAAAACAGCTTCTTGTCTGTGATAAATCTAGTCCGTTTGCCTTACTCCATGCCACTATCTGTTTCTTATCATAATCTAGCAACAAGAAAGGCGCTACCACCTGTAGGTTTTGCTTACCTGTTCCAAGTCTAACTTCATTTGTTTTATTTGTAAGGTATTCCAGCACGGTACCATCTAATATGCTCCTCCTGTCAGAAGGAACACTCCCAATTAAGATAGCATCAGTGCCTAAACTTACTGCATATCTCACCGCCTGGTTGATGATGTCAGATTCCAAGAGTATGTGCCAATACTCTCTAGGTAGTCTGCTTCTTAATGCTTTAAGTGGAATAGGGATTGCAATTTCCCAGTAATGATGGTATCTTGATGATGCTGATTGTTGGCTGAAAAACCTATCGTAATGATTAACTGCTTTCTTTTCAAAAGGGTAGTTGCCTTGCCCTCTGTTGATAAATAGGGGATATACCTCGCAGTTGTAATCTAATATCATCATATCAATCAACGCAGTTGAATCCAGTCCTCCTGACCAAACGATAATTACTTGCTCATTTTGAGGAATAGAATTGCGGTTGGTGTTAATTTTATTATCATTGCTATAATGCTTTCCAAAGGACATCATCACCAAATTGACAACAGAGTCCAGAGGTTAAAACATTTGTTCGGGTATGTTGTTGTATAATTGTAAGGCTCCTAATGTCCGATGTTTGTGTTGACCAAGATGCCAAAGTGAATATTTCGGGATGGTTAGAGCATAACTAGAATAATTAATAGAGCAGACAGAAACACGGATATCAATCAAGATAATAACTGCCAACGCGCAATCAAGATGCTTGCAATATCTGTTGCTCTTTTTTGGGCTAATTCCAGGGTGCTCGGGTAGAAATGCATGATCTGGGGTTCTAAAAGCCTTAATTTTTCAACAGTCTAACGTGGTTCCTCCTACGTACAAAATGGCGGTCCAAAACAACCTTCCGCTCTCACTCCCGAGAGGTTCGCACCAGAAAGGTCAGCCCGCGAGAGGTTCGCACCAGAAAGGTCAGCCCGCGAGAGGTTCGCACCAGAAAGATATGCGTCCTCTAAATTTGCACTGGAAAGGTTCGCACCAGAAAGGTCTGTGCCATAGAGGTTTGTGTGGACAAGGTTGGCACGTGAAAGAGTAGCCCCAGAGAGATCTGCCTGTCGGAGGTCGCTAAGGTTAAGGATTGCATGCGTAAGGTCAGCCCGCGAGAGATTCGCATATGAAAGGTTGGCATATGCAATGTATGCCCCACTGAGATTGGCATGGGAAAGATATGCGTGAGAGAGGTCAGAGTCGGTAAGGTAGGCACTAGTAAGATTTGCATTAGAGAAATTGGCAGAGACGAGGTATGCGCCTCGAAGGTAGGCATTCGATAAATCCGCACTGGCAAGATTCGCGCCGTATAGGTTAGCAAATGAGAGATCGCAGAAAGAGAGATCGACACCGGGACCTGGCCGCGGGGTTATTTCATTCAACTCAATAATGCCATTGAAGTTAGCGTCGTTTTTGACACATGTGCTCATGATCGGTGCAATTCTGTTGTCTGCACCATCTATCGTTGATCTTCCTCCAGTACTTGCAGCAAAGGCCAATTCCGAACCGCCTTGTGCTGCTATTTCTGTTAATACAATTGCTACTGGCACCGCCAAGATAATAGATCCAATTGAAAGGCAAAGCGCAATGCTATTTGGTTGGATTGCAATTGTTGGCAAATTGCCTATTTCCGATCCTTATTGCAATTCCCAATCTAAACTAATAAACCCCGTGTATTGCAGAATTTATCCCTAACCACATTAGGAAGGAGCTTTGATTATGCCTTGTTGCAGATGAGAATATGTTCTTGGATATTGTGAAACTGTAGCGACGTCATAGCTAAATGAAGGTATTCTAGCGTTTTGAAGTAGACCGAACCGAATTGCGCAGTCTTTCCAAGTGATGACAATAATATATGAAGGATCTCGGTTTGCTTGCAGGCTTAAGACATGCTTGCATACGCAAAGACCTTGTATGGTTGGCTTTCACCAAAGGCATGATAGTTCCATTCTGCATGGTCATCACTCACTTCCCTAAATTTGCCTTGAATTTCTGGATCAAGACGTGAATGAAACTCTCGTCCTATTGCAATCTGGTTCGGTTTTGTGATGCTCTGCATCTTTGCAGTCACATTCATGGTAAAACTGATGATATCGATGTGGGCCCTTCGCTTGTCAGAGCCGTACCTGACTATGCTATTGTTTCCATAGTCTGCTGTCGCCTTTATGCTTATACCTGGTAAGGACTCTTCTATCAGCACGGGGTTCATGCCGTCCTTCACTACTTGCACCAGTTTCGTCGCGCAATTTACAATATTTACCGCACAATCGTTCCTTTTCTCATATGGTGGGAAGTACCCAAGAACTGCGTCTCCTACGTATTTTAGCACATAGCCACCGTGAGACTCCATGACGTAAGCCATTTCCTGAGAATATATCGTGATGAGCTTCGATAGCAGGTGGGGGCTTAACTCAGCGCTTAGTTTTGTTGAACCCACAATGTCGACAAAAATTACGTATAGAGGAATCTCTTGAGAATCATGCTTTCTCAGAAACGCGTTAGAGCGGGAAATTGCCATGTGGTGATACTCAAATCGACTTTCAAGTGATTGCCTTATCCGATGCTGACATTGGCTAAGTAAGTCATCTTCAACCCCTCTCTGAAGCGAAGACATCCCATTGCAAATGCGTCCCTGTTTCTTAAGAGAGTTTACGTGGCCAGCTCCTTAGCCATGTTACTTACTTAATCTTGTTTCGCTCGCGGTTAAATGTAAACATCAGTTGATTCAAATCCTTTGCTCTTGAATAAAAGCCTGATTCGCATTTTTTTGATACACTACCTTGAAAAATAGCTCTAACCGGATCTTTATTTGCTGGCCCTCATCTTACTTTCTATCCGTTATAGCCCTTTCACTGGAATGAACGGGGGTAGCAGAAATGTGTCAGAGACGGGAGCAGAGAGAATGTGCGCGTTTACTGCAACGATTGATACCTTGATAGTATATGGTTTATCTTCGATCAATACCGGACCTTGGACATGGACTACGCCTTCAGTTGCCCTTCCACTGCTATCTAACAAGTCTGGTCCCCAGGTGTCAAAGTGCCCAGAGCTGCCTGTTGTATTAAACGGCACAAGTTCCAAGTCTAGTATGCCATTTGAATCTACAAACTGATGCCTATACAGAACGGTTGTCGAATTTGCAATCGTGACATTATACGTAAGGCCAAGAGCCGGTGGGATTACTGCAGCGTCGCCATGTGGCACAAATGAGAATGTCACCCTCGATAGCTTACTTGGATTAAACGGCACAGCACCTCCGCCAATTAGCATGTCCATATTATTTCCCTTTTCAACTCCCGCGCCTACCTTGATCATGCCTTTTGCTGTCGGGTTTATGCGGTCATAATAATCGTATGTTCCTACTTCTGTAAACTTGTGAATAAACAAGCCTCCCGGAGCTATCACGCCCGAGTCAAACTCTACTCCCGGTGGGATTTTGGAGCTGGTTGCATTCACTGTAACAGAATGCGGATTCTGGTCCTCATTAAACCAAATGACGGTCATGTCCTTCGGTATTGAGATAGTTGTTGGCAAGAAAGACGTGTAACCCACCTCCGAAAATGGGATTGTGATTGCAAATGACGGGTCTTCTCTTGCCTTGTAGTAGCCAGGTTGGGGATTGAAAATGCTGTTAATTTGGCTAGTTGATGCTTGTGAGAATGCATTCAGCGCAGGCGCTGCGGATAGTGCTATGGTGAAAAATAGCGCGAAGAAAATTGGACTACGGTGTCTAAATTCCAACATGAACAGTACAACACTTCGTTCGCTATAAACACAGGAGGAGCAAGATCTAAGTAGCAGCCTACCTTGTGAAAACAAGGTTCATTTATCATAGCGCAATATTACGTTCGTTCACCCTTTAAAAATGAGGTAGACGTTGTTGTCTCGTCTCTGTTTGACAGATTCAACAATCCCATCCATGGTTAGTTGGTCAGAAGGTCGAAGGCTCAGGGGTCATAACTCTATCCTCTTATTTATTAGATCTTTGAGTGATAACTTTTCCTTTTTTGATTGAATTAGCGCGTGATCCATCTTTTATGTGCAAAGATTTTCAACTGGATACTATCTTCGATGAGGGAAAGTCATAAGAGCTTTGAAACTCTATATCTGATACTTGCATGTCACGCCTAGATGATTTGTTTTCAGCAACTAAAAAGGAGTTAACCATTGAGAGAGACATGATGGTTAATCAAATTAAAGACGAATTAAGCAAAGCGAAGGTCAAAGCATTGAGCAAGATATCCAAGATATAAGACAAAGAGAAGCTTAGGCTAGTAATGAAGTTCATTTGGATCAAGGTCTGTACAAATCCAACCTCCGGTTACCGTGTCTCTGAGCCTGAATAAGACTCAGATTCAGATCCTTTAGACCAGTTGCGAGAATAGTGGTGAACAACGGTCAATTTGATGATGAAGGATAAATACGACGATTGCTTAATGCCGCTCATGGCAAGAGTAGAGCATTATACTGGACTTCAAACCAACTTGGATAATTTGTATCAAAGTATCAAAGAAGAATTACAAAAGGAAAAGAAACTAAAAATTGTGGCAGAATTCAGAGGCGAGATGAATGGCAAACCATTACGAAGCATCACTGCTGTGAATACCTCCTTGGTTGTATTGGCAGGCGCTTTGCGTGAAATTACTATTTCTATCATGGGAGATCCAGATAATTTCGCCGTAGAAGTAGGTTCAGGTTCTTGGTTTGAAAGCCTGATTATTCCTGGCGCCACTGGTTTTCTAGCAGGTGGCCCACTCGGTGCAATAGGCGGTATCACGGTTGGAGTAATCATGGCATATGAGTTTGAAAGGCGCATGTGGAAGAAAATAAGGGAAGTGGTGGAACGAGAGAGCAAGCGGAAGCTTGACTCGCTGTCGATCGACTATTATATCAAATGAATTACTAGCGGATATCATGCAGATAACCAATTGGTCTAGGCAGTTGTATGGAATTCTATGATGTGGTAATGACATAAGTAGATAGACACATACATTCTGTGGTCAAAGCGCAACTGCTATTTCTGAATTGCATTGTAAAGAGCTTTTCACAATGATTCAAAGTAGGGGATTTCTATTAGAAATCCCCTTTCGTCATGTTGCTCTGCACGCTTTTATCCTTTCGAGACGTATAAGAGCATGTGTCGAGCCATTATGAAAGAGCCGTACAGCCATTGGTTGCAAAGTTATACTTGTCCAAGACCAAAGATGAAGTCCAAGAGAATTTCAAAGAACTACAGGCCATAGTGACATCAATACTGGAATCTGAAGAATCCGAAGAAGTTATGACAGAGAACATCATAATCGCTTTCCATACCTTGCTTGGAATGGCGAAGGTCCAATGCATGCATAACATAGAAGTACAGGCTCGTATAGATGAATTGGAAAAAGCGATCAAAAAATAGAGTTTCGGTGACACAGAGGATTTGTATTTGTCTCTTATGGAGTGTAATGTCAGCAATACGGTCAATGCACCATTGAGCTAAAAATACAAGAGTTGCCATACAACGACATGCAATCTTCAACATATTCGCGGAAAATTACACGGAATAGTAATTGCATCACACCCTCAGAGAAGGTCTTTTTAATGTAGTATGCGAGATTGATATGAGAACAGCCATGAGCACACACGGGGGTAAGGGAGAAGAGGTTGATGATGAGGGGAACGACGAATTGCGTGAGGAAGAGCATAGGGCCAAGAGAGAGGAGGTCAAGGACGAGCTTCATGAATTCCAAGATGCGGAGCACGAAGAAGTAGAGGAAGAAGAAGTTGAAGTAGAGGAAGAAGAAGATTAGATATATCTGCGGTTTATTCCCTCTTTAATTTAGTAGAGCGAAGAATGTCCTTTGCAATTGACTGTGTTGATGGCGCAGTTGATTGAGAGGCTGTGTTTGCATAGATCTTTCGTGCGCGACATCCATATGGAGGGTACCATTGTTTTGGTATTGCACTTTGCAGATTATCGATAAATAAGCCACAGGATAATCAAAGGGCAATATAGTCCCGGGGCCATTTCTAACGCTTGACATTCTTAAATTGTCAATATTATCTCTTCTTATTCATATTTGCCAATTGCTTGATTGCAGCTAGCAAGCTCTCTTCATCCCAAGAATCGTTGTATCTAAAGCCGTTAAAAAAGAACGTGGGCGTTCCATTTACTCCACTGCGTATACCACTCACGAAATCCTCTCTAACACGTCTAGCGTGAACGTGCGTCAACATCTCGTTGTCAAACATTTCAACATCTAGGCCAATCATTGCAGCATATTCGCGTAAACTTGCGTCATCAAGGGCATGCTGATTTTCGTAAAGGATATCATGCATTTCCCAGAATCTATCCTGCGCACCGGCTGCTTCTGCGGCTTCAGCTGCATGTTGAGCATTTGGATGCATCTGAGCGAGTGGAAAGTTACGAAACGTAAAGCATACTAGCCCATAATCATCAAGCGCTTCTTGTACCCTCTTGATTATAGCATAAGCTTGTCCACAGTAAGGACATTGATAGTCTCCAAATTCGACCATCTGGACTGGCGCATTACGGGGGCCTTGAAAATGATCCCGTTCAAAGGAAACGGGAGGAACCAATCTGGCATCCGGATCGAGTGTAGACATTACAGGGTAGAATGTCTTGTGTGGGCTGATCATTTCTTTCTCATACCTTGGTGCTGGAGGCCGCTGTCATTTGTCTGTCCACCAATGTTGCTACCACCATCCAACGATTCAAGTGCTGTAAGAACTCCGTTTACACCAGGGTTGACTCCGATAGGGGAGACATAGCTCCAACGAATGATGCCATCGCCGTCAATTACAAACAATGCTCTTTCTGTTACACCATCTTGATGTCTGTATACCCCATGTCTCTGAGCCACTTCGCCTTTTGGATGAAAATCTGACAGGAGGGGAAATCCTAGTTTCCGTTCTTTTGCAAATGCAAGATGAGACCATACATTGTCTACTGAAATACCAAGAACTTGAGCATTAAACTGATTAAATTCGGGTAATACTTCATTGAACAGCGCTACTTCATCTCCACAGACTGGACTAAAGTCTGCAGGATAAAAGACAAGGACTACCGGCTTATTACAAAAGTCACGTAATGAAACGAATTGGTCGGGAGTGGTACGTAGGGAAAAATCCGGTGCGGGTGTTCCTGTGGCCAGTGGCGACTTGGGTTGAAGTGTAGGCTTCAGGTCATAGTCCGCTGCATGAGCTCCATTACTCTTTGGGCTGTTATTCGGAGATGATCCTCTTGCGCCTTTCATTTTTCGTTTCTCTATCTTCTTTAGCAAGCCGAATGACTTAAGTTTTGTCGGAGTACGATTACTAGTGAGTCTCTCGTTACTTTTCGCCGGTAGCTAGCTAGCATACATGGCAATATTGAATGATTTACAGGCGAGTGCGAATGGTAGTGAGGCAAAAGAAGAAGAGAGAGGAGATAATAGGGCCGAAGGCTCTAATGTACCAGGAAATGAGCTGGAATCGTACATGCTGAACAAGTTGTTTCGCAAAGAGATACACGAATACAAAGCCAAAGAGTTAATGACGAAAAATGTCATAACTTTGGAGCCTCATGATAATTTATTAACTGCACAGAACGAAATGTCCCGGTATAGGATAAAGAAAATAGTCGTTGTAAACTCGGGTAAATTTGGCAAAAAGAATCCGGTTGGCATATTGACAATAAGAGATATTCTAAAATTTGTATTCAATGATAAAACAGATCGAGAGCTCTATGAAATACAAATCTCTGAAGTAATGACTAAGAACCTGGTTACATCAGGCCAGAATGAAAAGGTAGTTAGTTGTGCAAGAATTCTCGCAAATCGAAACATCAGTTCTGTAGTAATCGTTAAAGAAGAAGACGAAGATTCTTTCAAAGAAGAAGAGCAAAGATCTAAGAATATAGTATTGGCCGGAATCATCACATCGACTGACCTCACAAGGTTCTATTCGGATAACTGCGTGGGTTTTGCAACGGTAAACAAATACATGTCATACCCGGTTGTCACAATTTCAATAAATGAGAAAGTCCCAGCTGCGGTCCAGTTAATGACAGACAAGAATATTTCTCGACTTGTAGTCACATCAAGTAATAATCAGGGTAACGTTGTGGGAATACTTTCTGAAACAGATATCTATAGAGTAGTTGTCGCTTTTAAATCGAAAACATTGAGATCTGCCTATGAAAATATCGGCCTTATTTTTTCGTCATCGCTCAAAAAGCTAGATGCCTTCTCAGAGCCAGCCTTTGTAGGCATAGAAGACATATTCACATCCAATCCCACGACAATCGAAAAGGACGCAGATTTGGCAGAAGCAGCAAAAATAATGATAAGGCAGGACATCGGAGGCATACCGGTCGTGGAATCCTCAGAAGATGACACGACACGGAGTAAACCTATCGGAGTCATTTCAAAAACAGATGTAGTCAGAGCGCTGACAGATATGAAATAGAGGAAGTTTCATCTTGCATGCTCTATCAAATCTTCATCTCGTACTTCTTCAAGTCCTGTTTTGGAATGCTCAACGTAAGTTCATTGCCATCGAATCCCTCAACCTTATGCTTTGGAATTAGAAGTTCTCGTGTAACACCTTTTTGAACAATAACGTATCCTGATGAAACTCCGACTACTATTCCAGCATCTTGACCATCTTGTGTTCTGACACCTTTTTTGAAAGTAGCATCCCAGTCGACTACAGGTTCATTTGACATTGTCTAACATGGTCGTTCGACGCTATTAAGTGTGGAAGGAATTATCATCTGATATAATTAACGGTAATAATGATTTCTGGAGTTACTTCTTTCCGCTCAAAAGTAATGCTTGTGCTATAATTATAGGCAGAAGTAGAATCACAAATTCGCAACAATATTGTTGCGGTTGGAGGAATTATGCACATTATGTTGTGAACAATCAACAACAAATATTTTTGATTACTTGCTTTACCGGACAATAACTAGGATAACATCATGGTTACAATTCTTCACAATCCTTATATCAAAATATGATGGTTCTTTTCATACGAACCGAAAATGAAAAGTGATCAGCCAGTAGTAAGAGTGCCTACTTCTATCCGCGTTGTAGAAATTGTTCTAGGCACCATAACGTTGGTTCTTGCAGGTCTGGTTTTAGCTTTTCCCGCTTTAGCTGCGGTTATTGTAGTTTTCATGCTTTCAGTATCGTTGCTGTTTGCAGGCATTGAAGGGATCATGGTAGGTGCAGCTGGTAAAGGCTTGTCACGCGGTCAACGAGTCCTTCGCTTGGTGGGTGGGGTAATTGCTCTTGCATTATCGGTATTCGCACTTGTTGCTCCTTCTGTAGCACTCTTGGCTTCAATTGCATTGCTTTCTGTAGGCCTGCTCTTTTTAGGTGCATCCGGAATAGCAAAAGGAATATCTGAAAAATATCTTTCTTCGTGGGCCAAGGCCTTGTATATTGGAGTAGGAGCCCTGACAATAGTTCTCTCTATTTTGGTAATTGTGTCTCCTGTGCTAGGATTTCTAGCACTGTACTCTGTAGTGGCTGCTACATTGCTGATAAATGGTGCGGCATATATTGCCGCAGGAGTTGCCGGCATTTCTTATGTGCCCATGGGGCCGGTCGCAGAAGGTACCAAGCGTGATGGGAAAAGGTGGGAATCGGATGCTGCTTAGGCATATATGCCTGCATTGATGTCGTGCTCGCACTTGCTTCCTTTCTGCATATATTCTACCTCGATCGCCTAGGTGCAACAGGAGTGCGGTATTGTGCTCATTAAGGACAATTATTTGAAATGTAGAAACATGACATTTGATGAAAAATCGCTTTCTAATTGAGGTATGTTAAACGGAAGAGGCGCTCCAGTTTGTCATCTAAGAATAATATCTGTCTCTTTAGATCGCTTCCTCGTTTCTTTTCTTTGTTACAAAGTCAACGGCACCAGTTATGTCGGAGATGAATGCCTTTCCACCCAAGTTTGGATCGCCTCCAAATTTGTCAAGTACTTTTCCTAATATTTCTTCTACCAGTTCCCCTCTAACAACGATTTCGATCTTGGTTCTTGGGATAAACTCGGGTGTAACCAAACCCGTACCTCTGGCAATTGCAACAGGTGCCGGCTTTACTCGTCCTCGGCCTTCTATCTTGGTTACACTCACTCCTCCTATATGCATCTCTTTCAATGTATTATCCACCTCGGTTACCCATCTATTTGGAATGATTAGCTCGACTTTTTTTATCCCCGACATCTCTTGTCAAATTAATATCGGGCGCAACGGTAAAAGAGTTATGAATGCCGATAAAGAATAAGGAAGTGAACAGCTTAAGCTTCTTCGTCGATGCATTCACTTATGGCAGGATATCCCAATTTTGACGATACGCAGCTAATGGGATTTTACAGCGGCGTCCTTCAGTACGACTGATCGCCTGGGAATACCCTTCTGGCTGCGAGTTGGCTCAAATGATGTGTTCACGGCTCTCGTTTAATTCCTCTTGCTTTTTGGCAACTTCTCTTTCTTTTTTACTAAGATCTTCGTGCAGCTGCCCATGCGCTTCTTTTTCCAAATGTTGCTTTCTGTCTTCATCAGTCGTGAACACTGCTCCGCATACAAAACACTGGAAATCTCCAACAATCTTTTCAACACCTTGGAAATTCGGCTCGGGATCGCTATTCATTGCGGGGGATGGATTATCTGCCTCCAAAGTACGGTTGTCGCCGCTACTGGATCTGCCTCCTTTTTCTGATTCATTGATCATATTATTTTTCTCTCATCCATTATTATTATAGACCAAACAATCCTTCAGGCCAGTGCATGAAGCTTTCCGGCATTTTTCCTTTGGCTCTTTAATTTTTCGATTGTACTTTCAAAGTGTTTCATTGTAATCTTAACCTTGGGCTTTGATGGTTCATTCTTGTTTTCTGGACCAAGTTTACTGGAGGTTGCATCTATGCTGCTACTATTCATGTCGGAAGTGGTGATGATGAGTTCCTTTATTGCACTCATAGCCGCGGCATTGACCATTGCAGCAATGTCCGCGCCAGTCATGCCTTCAGTCAACTCTGCCAGCTTTTCCAGGTCAACAGAACTATCAAGCGGTTTCTTTCGGGTATGAATTTGCAAGATCTGTCTTCTTGCATCCTTGTCAGGTATTGGAATCTCTAGTATCCTATCAAACCTACCTGGGCGGAGCAGCGCCTCATCTAGAATATCTGGTCTGTTTGTTGCGCCTACAACTACTACTCGTTTTAGGTCTTCCAAGCCATCCATTTCTGTGAGTATTTGGCTTATCACACGCTCTGTAACATGAGAGTCACCCATAGATCCTCCTCGCCGGGGAGCAATTGCATCCAGTTCGTCAAAGAATATCACACAGGGAGCTGCTTGTCTTGCTTTTCGGAATGTTTCGCGAACACCTTTCTCTGATTCTCCCACCCATTTGCTCAAAAGCTCTGGCCCTTTTACGCTAATGAAGTTTGATTCCGCCACAGTTGCTACTGCTTTGGCTATCAAGGTCTTACCTGTGCCGGGAGGACCGTGAAGTAGTACTCCTTTTGGCGGACTGATGTCGGCTTCTGCAAAGAGGTCAGCACGCTTCAATGGCCACTCTATCACTTCTTGAAGCTCTTCTTTGACTTCTTTGAGACCGCCAATATCTTCCCACTTCACGTTTGGTTTTTGGACCAACACCTCGCGCATTGCTGAAGGTGGGACATCTCCTAGAGCCTCTTCGAAATCCTTGTTAGTAACTTTGATCTTATTGAGAATCTCTGCAGGAATCTTTGGCTGTTCTAGGTTTATTTCCGGTAAGATTCTTCTGAGGGAGCGCATTGCTGCTTCCTTGCTCAGAGCTTCTAGATCTGCTCCAACAAAGCCGTGCGCTATCTTTGCAATAGAGGATAGGTTAACGTCATCTGCTAGTGGCATTCCACGTGTGTGAATCTGCAATATTTGCAGCCTTGCATCTTCATCAGGTATTCCTAACTCTATTTCTCTATCAAATCTGCCGGGACGTCTCAGGGCAGGATCTATTGCGTTTGGCCTATTAGTGGCCCCGATGACGACGAGCTTGCCTCGTGATTTGATGCCATCCATCAATGTTAGAAGCTGTGACACAATGCGCTTTTCAACGTCGCCGGACACTTCCTCTCTCTTTGGAGCAATTGAGTCCAGTTCGTCTATGAAGATTATTGATGGCCCATTTTCCTCTGCCTCTTTGAATATGCCCCTTAACCTTTCCTCGCTTTCACCGTAGAACTTGCTCATGATTTCCGGACCGCTTATTGAATAAAAGTTGGCATCGGTTTCATTGGCGACGGCCTTTGCCAGCAAAGTCTTGCCTGTACCAGGTGGACCATACAAAAGCACCCCTTTGGGAGCTTCAATTCCTATCCTTTCAAATATCTCGGGATGGCGCAACGGCAACTCTATCATCTCTCTGACCTTCTGTACCTCATTCTTTAGGCCACCAATGTCCTCATATGTAACACGAGGCAGGCCCTTGGCAGCTGCTTTTGGAGCACCGATCACAAATCTGGTATTTGCGCCTATGAGAGATGCCACATTAGAGGGCATCACATTGGTAATAATAAAATCAACCTTTCTACCCATAATATTAGTTGGGATCACATCTCCCTTCGCCACGACTCGACCCTCAAGTAATTCGGGTAGATACTCTTCTATTCCTACGATGTTAACCTCTTCTGTAGGCGCGACTACGACTTGTTCTGCTACCTTTGCTTCGACCTTCTTGATAGATACAGTATCGTCTATTCCGACTCCGAGATTGTTTCTGGTATAACCGTCTATCCTTATCAGATTCTTGCCATAATCCATTTCGCGTGGAGACCACAGCAGCACATAGCTCTTTTTCTTATTGCGTCCTGTGACCTCTACTACATCACCTACCGTCAGCCCTAATTCTTCCATAACCTTGGGATCAACCATGCCTAGGCTCTTTCCTACAAACCTAGAGTCGGTTTCGGCAACTTTCAGCGTTCCGACATTATCTGCCTCTTTGTCGTTATTGCCCCTCTTCATTTATTTTGCACCTCTGACCACGACACGTGAGACTGTCCTTTCTTCTTAGCGATGATCGTCATTGACTTGTTTGCCCTCATTCTACCTTGACCTCTGTTCCCTTTGCTTTGCCTGCCCCTTTCGTCTTTATCCTGAGCTCCAATATGCCGTTGGCATATGTTGCTTTTGTGCTCTTGTCGTCAAGTTTCTGTTCCACAGGAACATCCGCGTGGTATTTCTTTGGACCTTTTTCAGCATGGATTGTTACGTTGTCCTCAGATACATTGACCTTGATGTCTTCTTTGGAAACGCCTGGCATCTCCGCAGTTACGGTGACCGTTCCGTCCTTTTCATTATATGCATAGTCTACAAGCGGCTCTCGTGTTCCACTTTGCTCCATAAGACTCCGCGGTGAGGGCTTTATGTTGCCAAATTCTTTTATCTTCGGCTTGCCATCCGGGCCAATTGTCACAGAATATCCATAGACTAGTGGACCTATTTCCCTGACCTTCGCACCAGTCGGTGTTTCGTATTCCCGAACAAGTTCACTTGGCGCCTTTGACTCTATGTCTCCGAACTGTTCTTCAAATACTCTTCCGATTTCTCTCTTCATATCATCAAATTCCTTGACTATGTTTCCAACACCCCCTCCAGATCTTCCAAAATCAAAGGGCGATCTTCTGAACCAAGATTCAAAGTCGCTATCTCTAATGCTCATAGCACGTTCTCAACGTTAGGACTTACAACAGTTTCCATTTGGGTTGAGTTATAGTATATCTCAAATTTGCAAATTAATCTTCTAGCGGACAATCAATACTGGGCATGGCGCAATTTCAGAGATGCTTTTGGAGACACTACCCAGCATGCCGAGTTTTTCTTTGATTTTTGACTGTCTACTTCCCATTACGATCAGTCCTATACCTTCATTTTGTGCAACTTTTGCTATTTCCTCCGATGGAGAGCCCACAGCAAGTACAAAGCGGACCTTGAGACCTTGACTTTTAACTTTCTCGACCTGATCTTTTAACATGGCTTCTGCACCTTGCTTTAGATATTTGATCACCTGCTCCTTTGCCGTTTCCAACGGAGTCTTATCGCTCAAAAATGCCAATGTGACACTTGGGGGGACAAACCTGTCGTCGACAACGTTCAGAATTATTATCTCGGAATTGAAGGGTTTTGCAAGCTCGATCGCTTTGGCCAGAGCTTTGTCGGACGCGTCTGTTCCATCGTGAGGTACTAGGATCTTCGCCATCATTGTTGATGTAGCTGCTGCTTGAGCGGATCCTACTTGAGTAGATCCCATACTCTAGAATGCACAGATAATTATTAAAGTGAAACGCGTGTATATGTTCACATACTTTAATGTTAATACAATTATTGCCTGCACGCCGACAAATAAGATTTTGTGTCATCAATAAATTGCTGAAACAATTGTGTCAGAATGCTCGCGGATTGACGGGATTAACTTTTATTTCTCTATTTTTCAGCTGTCTTATTTCTTACATAGGTATATCAGTGGCTCTTGCTTTTTGGAAATGTATAGAAACAATGTGGCAGCGTGTATTACGTCTTGTGTGCTTTTACAGACATTTGTAAGACATTCCATACATTTTTCACACTGACAAGAACAAAATAGTAGTCCACAAAATCTAGGGCATGTCAACTCATATCTTGTAAGTGTACCTTTTCTTCAAGGACAATAAAGAATAGCGATCCGCACGTTTACTAATGTGCGTGGGGTGGAGGCGCGCTTCCCTTTGCAAGCTCTTCATTAAATGTACCTGCAGCCTTTTCATGATACTCGAGATTGGCTTGGTCAACCTTGACTGCCTGCGGCGGGCACACGGATACACAGGCCATACACCATATGCAGTCGTGCTCTCGTATTGGGTCTGATTTGTCTGTGTAATCCATGCGTCCTTCTTTTGAATGGTCTTCACCCCTGCCAGCACTTGTCGCATTTTGCATTTCTGTCGCAGGTATGTCTTGCTCTGTCCGGTACCATTGGTACACTTGTACAGGGCAGGCTTCAATGCAGGCGCCGTCTGCGACGCAAGAGTCCCAATCGATGGCGACCATCGTGCCGTGAACACCTAAGGGCATAATCTGTTCGCCCCTTGCTTCATACGCCTTCTTTACCTCCTCATTTTCTGCTGCCTCTGCTAACCTTCCCGGCCCCCATACAAAATGGAAGTGTTCTCCATCAGCATGTTTATGCTTTCCTATTACCTGATGGTTCTTTGGGAAATCGGGATCAATTGGCATACCGCGATCTTCAACCTCATAGTTTTAAAGAGATTTGATGAGGGCAGATAGATGATCACTCTTTTAGATAGTATAATCCGACCACAGCTCTTCACCTGTCAAATTTCCATAATTACTTTCCTTCTTCCTTTAATTCTCTAATCTTACGCAATCGATTTCTGAGGCGAAGAACTCGACCATCTGCCTCTCGGGATAGCCCGGCTTCATTGTCTAGATAAAGATTCAGGCCTGCCACCAGGTCTCCAATTTCAGCGCGAGATAATCTTACGAATACAGATTTGCCTTCTTGTACCGCTCTGCTAACTTTTTTCAATTGGACCATTTTCACCAGTCTTTTTAATGACATGTAGAGAAGATATAGAGCAATTGCGAGTGCAGTTGTTCAGACAAAGTATGCACATTGTACTACAATATTATGGGCGCCTCCGTTCGATTTAACTATTACCGACAAAAACACAACAAACAGAATGACTCTCATATACGATCGCGACATGAATCCCCGAAGAGCAACCAATTCCTCCAATTAGCATTTGCTATTTCACACTCCGCAAAATTTGGTTTTGCAGATAGTTGCGAAGAAGTTGCGTCGCGTCGTGGCATTCCTAGTTTTTTGCTGCACAAAAGTATGTAGTTTCTATCATAGGGCACGTTCTGTCTAGCTATGATGCTAGTTGTGAATCTCACAGCTTCTATAAAGAAAGGACATTAGCCACATTTGTAAATAATCTCAAGGAATACGAGAAATATTTATTCTGTTTGCAGACAAATTGCGAAGCTATAGTGGGACGTCTCCTGACCTGTACCAGATATGTTCTTTGTAGGTTTCTTCAAGAAGTACGAAAGCACGCCAAATGGTGTTAACGCTTTTAAAAAATCTATCTTTGGTAAGCCCATCGAAATAGATTCTTTCCTCTAGGATGAAGGCCTCGGGTGTATCAAAACTGGGCCTGCATGTAAAGAAAATGTCGATGAAAAAGACACTCTCAACTATTGCATGTCGGAAGGCCACCCTCTTTGCTTTGCTGAAATTTTTAAATACTTTCTTGTCCGGATCTGTCAAATTGATAATTGCGGAGATCAAAACGCTGTCGTTGCGGTCAGTTTCGACGCCGATGCCATACTCGAATTTGCGAACATCATCATTAACTCGGGTGTAAAAGTCGAAATACAACTGAGGACTAGTGGTAAGGTGTAATTTCTCTTCGGCCAGCCATTTTTTCACTTTTGCAATCAATGTTTCCTTTTCCGAGTTGGCAGACGTATCTTGTTACCATCACTGAAGTACTTTAATCTGATGTTCAGCAGCTGAAAAAGCCGTCATGTAGAAGTAATTGAACAACAGAGAAAAGTGAACCTATCGGCCAACAAAACTAATCGAAGATAGTCTTTATACAAATGAAGCGCTTTTATAAATCCATGTTTGAGGGCATACTTGTTGCAGTGGATGGCTCCAGACATTCGGATTTAGCATTTGATATAGCATTAGAAATGGCACGGAAATTTGATTCCACATTGTTTGTCCTCCATGTCTATCCGGGTACTACAGGACACGGACTTCTTGTTTCCGGTCAAGAAGAGGATACCTTTAGGGCTGCAGGGCAATCCATTTTGGATACATATGCAAGAAAGCTCAACAAGACTGAATCCCTAAAGGTTAGGATGCTACTATCAAAGGGTAAGCCCGCAGAGAGAATTCTGGATGCAGCAAATGAAAAAAAATGCGGCCTCATCGTTCTTGGAAGTAGAGGCAAAGGCGGCTTGTCGGGACTTGTGTTAGGAAGCATCAGCAATAAGATTGCAAATTCTTCCGAACGGCCGGTCCTCATTGCAAGATGACAACCAAGCAAGGAGTACTTGTTCCAAGGTCATTATCTCGACTAGATTCCGTCGTGAAATCAAGCTTCACAAAGATATCTTCCAAGCAGTAAATTGCGTATGCAAAGGCATCTTTAACAGATTCTCTCAAGCAGTTCGGAGCCGCAACCTGGTAATTATCAAAGAAGAAATAGAATGGTTAGCAAAAATGCAATTCGTAATAAATATTTGAACAAAGAATTTAAGAAATTCTGTGTCTTGGCATTTGTCGTACATATATATGCACAGCATAAACCGTTTTATTATTTTCATCTGAGTAGAGATTATGTCATTGCAGACTAGTGCAGGCGGCGGAATGCCTGTGCTAATCCTAAAGGAAGGGGCAAAGGAAAGCAAAGGAAGAGATGCTCAGAGAAACAACTTTACTGCAGCAAAATTAATCGCTGAGGTCATACGTACATCTCTAGGTCCAAGAGGAATGGACAAGATGTTGGTGGATAGCCTTGGGGATGTGACTATTACAAATGACGGCGCCACTATTCTAAAAGAGATGGATGTTCAACACCCCGCAGCCAAGATGATGGTGGAGATAAGCAAAGCGACCGATGATGAAGTGGGAGATGGCACGACATCAGTAGTAGTGCTTGGCGGGGCATTGATAGAAAAAGCAGAAGAACTAATAGGCAAGAAAATTCATCCAACGATAATCGTTGATGGATATAGTAGAAGTGCGGTCAAGGCAATAGATTTACTCAATAACGTAGCACAAAAGATACATGGAAACGAGAAACGTGAGCTAGTCAGAATTGCTAGAACATCAATGCAGACAAAGCTAATATCAAAAGATGCAGACCTTCTGGCCGATATTGTTGTAAGTGCTGCAATGCAAGTAGCAGAAAAGACAAATGAATCTGGTTATCGGGTAGATATAGACGACGTAAAAGTGGAAAAGAAGGAGGGAGGCGCGATTCTTGATACCAGTCTTATCTATGGGATCATCCTTGATAAAGAGGTCGTGCATGGAGGAATGCCGAAGAAAGTCAAAGATGCCAAGATTGCATTGATAAATTCTGCTCTTGAAATTGAAAAGACCGAGTTTGATGCCAAAATAAACATCAATTCGCCGGAGCAGATGCAAAAGTTCATCGACGAAGAAAACAAGATGCTCAAATCAATGGTTGACAGAATAGTGCAGAGCGGAGCAAATGTTGCAGTTTGTCAGAAAGGGATCGATGACATTGCGCAACACTACCTGGCAAAGGCAGAAGTACTATCAGTGAGACGCGTGAAGGAGAGTGATATGATTAGGCTTTCAAAGGCTACCGGTGGGAGGATTGTGAGCAACCTTGAGGATCTAACTTCAAATGACCTTGGAGCTGCTGGCCTTGTGGAAGAAAGGAGGGTAGAGACAGACAAATGGGTCTTTATCGAAGGCTGTAAGGATCCCAAGTCCGTCACCATACTTGTAAGAGGAGGCTCCCAAAGAGTTGTCGATGAGGCAGAACGTTCCATCCATGATGCGTTAATGGTCTCAAAAGACGTACTAGAAAAGCCGGCTATTGTAGCAGGCGGCGGAGCTGCTGAACTTTATGCAGCAGCAAATCTAAGAACTTGGGCCGGCACACTTTCAGGAAGGGAGCAGTTGGCTGCAGAAAAATTCGCGGAGGCGCTAGAGGCCATACCACTTACATTGGCAGAGAATGCAGGAATGAACCTAATAGACACAATTGCGGAGCTTCGTGCAAAACAAAGCAAGGAATCTTCTTCCGCTTCTACAGGAATAGATGCAAAGAATGGCATAATTGCAGATATGTACCGACTTGATATTGTCGAGCCTCTTGCAGTCAAAGAGCAGATAATCAAGTCCGCCACAGAAGCGGCATCGATGCTCCTAAGGATCGACGATGTAGTTGCTTCGAGCAAATCTGCAGGCGGTCCGCCTGCTCCGGGTGCAGGCATGGGCGGAATGGAAATGTAAGTGATAAATGTAAAAACGACCACGTTATTTTCAATGTAGCATCAATTACCTCATCTCTATAGATGGTAATTACTCACTCTTCTTAGCATTTCCATACCTTCTGCCAAATCAATATCTTTTGAGATGGGATGGAGGAAGTATTCGTAAGGAAAGGTCACAGAGTTTCTCCAAAATGTTTTGCAAGAGACTGAACCATTCTTCAGAGTCTCAAACTAAATGTTCGAATAGATAGATTGATGGATAGATAATAGAGGGTAGCCTTGAGCACAGGGCGATCTAAATAATATTGATTCGCCAGAGCAGCTGGCAGACTCTAGATATTGTAGTTTATAGTTTTAAGAGCAGGTTCCAGCAAGTTGTAAAAGCTCGCAAATAGAAGAAGCACACACCTGACTTCAATCCATAAGATACTATTTGGCCTTTAGAACCTAACGATATCATCACTATTATTTCCACGAATTTCTAGCCGATTTTTTTTCGATTCTTTTTTATTACTATTATTCTGGCTTCGATGGAAAGGCGAGACGCAAGCAATTTGCGCAAATCATACGTTCAAACTGCCGCACACCCACACCAGTGCTCAGAAATGGTCGTCCCTTTGAGGCCACATTTACAATAAAAGAGGCTATGCTTCTTGGGTAAACTAAGAATAAGATTCTTGGTTTCAAAAATCGATAGCTCCATATACGTATTTACGGTCGCAACAGCAACTTGTTCCAATGAGAACGCAACTTTAGGGATTTGATGTCTTTGCTTAATGCTTTCTTACGAAGCTGGACATCTATTCCTCTTCTGCAAAGTTCATGTTCTTTTTCCTCTATTCGTTTTCTAATATCATATGTTTTCTTTGGAGGCAAGAGGCAGTACATGTCTGTTATCGCAGAATCATAGAGCTTCACCCATTCCGTCATTATCTCTTCTTGTTCTTCATCTAGCAACATCCGCTTTAGTACTATATGCAAGGTAACATCCGCGGATCCTTGACTTTCCATGACCTGCGTTCGACACCAAAATTGAAAAGTTGTTCTCTGCAGGTTTGTTTTCATCGTTACATAAGGGCGATTCGCAGGTAAAACTTCGCTTCCGTCGGTTCTTCGTATGGTTGTCACAGCGATAAAATCTATGGAGAGCACAGGGGCGCAGCGTGCGAGAATCAGTTACCTGAGTGCTTATATTTGACATTCATTTGTTCCAACTTTTGACCTAAAATATGGTCTAAGCTCAGTTTTGGCCAACTGTATCGTTTCTGGGGGGGGGTGCAGCCCAGAAATTCCTTCATCATATCCTCTAGTATCGCGTTTGTCCCACTTGAGGTGGAATCTACGTAATACTCAGAGTTTGTCACAAGGCGTAGCTTCACCTTGTGTATTTGCATTGGCTGCTGTCCCCCGCCCAGCCCACATGGCCTGGTACACGTTGTACAACCTAAGAATCTGTGTTTCCTCGTCATATGTGGGCTAATAAAACGGCAGGTGCGCCCCCGCCTTTTTTTGCACATTCCTTGCCTCGCCCTCATCTATCGAGGCTAAAGGCGGGTTGGATCCTAGTGCAGAGGATCTTTTTGCCATATATGTAAATCAAACATTCCTCTTTTTTTTACTCGTGCAAGTTTGTGACCTGCTGAGCGTTTGTTTGTTGCTAGTCCCGCACTTATTATGCCATCAATCGTAATTGCCCGGCCATGGTTCTTGAAAGTGTATACGGCAAGCTGCTCTATGTAGGCTGCTCGGACACAACTCCTGCTTCTACGACACTGTGCAAAGAGATGAATTTGCGCATTTCGACTCGAAGCATGTTGTATATTCCTGACAATTTTGTTTGCCACGGTCAAGTCCTATCGTTGCGCGGATCGTGGCTACTTGTGGCATGATTTCACTATATGACAATCAGCATCTAGCCAGTCTACGCTTGTGGCCTCGGCCCCTTGTGTATGTATGCCTATAGCAAATGCTTTGCTGCCTATGAAGGTCGTGATCGGCGCGTATAACTCAGCTGCGATAACAATTCTTTGAGGTACAAAGTGCAAGCTCCTTGTAGTGAGGAACCCCCCATTATCAGTTTTCTCAATGATTTCACGCAACTGAAGGTTCTCCTCCACAAGGTGTTTGTTGATTTCCTCGAGCCTCCTGCGGTATTCACTATCCATTGTGGCATTATTCGCAGACTTACTATTATCCAGCAGCGAACTTAGCATCGATTGTAGCCGAGATATTTCTTCCTGATCACGAATGCACATATCTTGCAATACTATGACTGAGTCGTTGTTGCTTGCTGTCGAGCCTCCTGCGTTCAAATAGGACTGCGACTCGTCTATTGCGGGTGCGGCGATGCTTGCTGCATGCGAAGGACCGTTGTGGCTCGCTTTTGCAGCCCGTACCTTTACCTGATCTTTGAATCGCGCAGGCAAATATAGGCGGATAGACCTGTCAGCCAAGCCGCGCTTGTGCAAGGCATGGGTAATCAGTTCTCTAACGCTGGCGATAGGGACTCCCTCCGCGTCTGCCTGTTGAATTATTTTCTCCATCAATTCTTTTGCCGTACAAAAACTGCTTGCCAGTTGATCTATCAGATCTAATAGAGCCTGCGAGACGACAGGCGCTTGGTTACGCACCAGATCAGTCATGCGAATTAGCCACTCGGAAATCAAAGATGCACATTTCCATAATTAAATAGATATTTCAGATATTTAATAGTGTGGATATGTGCTTTTCTAGTATTATTGCAGAATATATTGCTGCAATTGTTTATTTTATCAGTAAAAACAAAATAAATGATTTGTTTGGCCAGTGCTCAATGCTCCATCAGATGGCAGACCTGACGCCGATCACAATGGCCCTGTAGCAGCACAGCTTGCATGTATTGTGTGTCCTGATACAACCATCTATGTCATAATGCAAAAACGGCGGCAGCTCCATTAGCGTATGCCCCGCGGAGCTCTTGTATTGGCGCCATCAATACGCCGCATTGCTCTGCTGCATACAATGCAGCAGGCATTGCGTTGCTTTTAGCCTTTGGCGTCAAGCCTCCACATACTTTTTTCTTGTCTTTGAGTTCTGCGGCTTTATCGAGAACGGAGATATGGCGCGCTGTGTGTGAGGGGAAATACACAAATCTGAGTAAAAGTGAAGGATCCTTTTACTTATCTTCAGCCACTTTATCCAAAATAAAATGTGTGCTACGACCGCCAAGGTATACCAATTAGCAGACAGAGGCCATCTAATCACCGGTGTTGGAGATCCAAGTAAGCTCCGATGTTTATTAATTTGATAGAGAGAGATATGATATAATGTATGGCAGAATCCTTATCCCTTTCGATGCATCCCTTCACTCGGAAAAGGCCTTATCCCATGCATATGAATTGGCGAAGGTGCACAAAAGTGAAATTATTCTGCTTCACGTAATATCAGAAATTCCCACGTTTCCAATCATTGCAGATACGTCAAAAGCCTCGGAGACCGGCAGCTCTCTGCCCATCACTGAACACCTGCGACTGATTTACGAGGAATCCCAAAAATATATTGAGCGTATGCTAAAGCTAAAGGCGATCGCTTATGAACAGCTAGGTCTTAAGGTTAGTACGGAAGTCTTGATCGGCGACCCGGTCAAACGGGTGGTGGAATACTCTGAGAAAAACGCGATAGATCTGATTGTTGTTGGAAGCATCGGGCAGGGGGGTTATATTAAATTCAAAGCACTAGGTAGCGTATCAAGGGGTGTTGCCGAGCGTGCTAGTTGTCCTGTCTTAATAGTTCACTAGAAATTGCGAAAAGTCATTCTTTTCTATTTATGAGTGATCAAGGTCACCTCGCCACGAGCACGGGGCACATTGCATGAGTAACCACGTTTCTTGCCACGCTTCCCAAGACAAACCTCCTCTCTCCCGTCATTCCTCTTATTCCGATTACTATCAGATCTATGTTGTGTTCCTTGGCGTAATTGATTATGAAATCGGCAATCGAGGTCACATCAAATACGGTTTCAGACGCAACATTGACGCCCAACTTCTCCGAAATAGTTTTTACCTCACTATACCACTTTTCCGCATCTTCTTTTGCACTTTTTTTAAATCTAGCAACAAGATCAGGTGTAATGTATAGGTTGTAGGGAGGCAGTTTTATAACTGCATGAAAAGCGATCAAGTTCGCCCCCGCCATCTTGGCGATCTTGATAGCATACTTTGCAGCTCGAAAGGATGGCTCCGATCCGTCCAATGGCACCAGAATAGTTTTCAGGGAAATGCCTTCGACTTCTGCTATCATTTCATCCACAGTACTTTTTCTCCCCTGTGAAAATCAGCCTTTCTTTCCTAGTCTCTGAGTCGAATAATTCATCATTCGCAATTATTGACTTGCATTCGGTAGCAGAGTATTTCTGCAACCTATCAGTGATCTCGTCTTTGCTAAGAGAGGAGGCTAACAGGACTGACGATTCTTGAATCGCTGTCGTAGAATCACTTCTCTTCACAGTTTTACTACGTTTCTCTTTGAGTTAAGGGTTATTGGCAAGCACTAGGCTGCCATTAGCAGCTTCCTAGATTACCCCCCCGCTAGCGAATTGAATTGAACAATAGCGTCAGGCATCAGCCGAGTAAATTATATTCTAACAATCGCAGAAAATGAACATGATTACCATAATCTTATGAGTCGCGGTAACCATAAGAAAATATGATATCTGTGAAAGATCAAAACAGATATGGATTCAGATCAGCGCTTTCAACATTATTGAAGGTGTATAGCCAAATCCTTCTCAGGTTTTCATTTACAATGATTGTGGCATTTATTCTAATTGCAAGTATTCTGAGCATGGCTACTTCCATCCATAATGCTGCTCACATTGCTAACAACTATAATGATAATGGCAATTGGAAGGTCCTGAGATATGCCTTCGCCGCAGGCGATGATGACATGTGGTACCTTGGAAAGAATGTAAAGAAGGATATGTTTGTGACCTATTCCATTCAGCACATGGATACAAACAACGGAAGACCTTTTGAGATGACCATATATTTCAAAGACCAGGATAGTAATGGCAATTGGATCGCGCCTGCATTTGTTGTGGACAACGGCCAAGTTCTTAATGGAACGCTCAAGTTGAGCTCTATCTCTCTGTCACCCCTTGGAGGGCAGGGCTCAGACATTCCGGCTAAAATGACTCCGTATGTTAATGCATACCGCAATTCCCTAACATGGTTAGAGGCCTATGCGACCAAAGTTGATCCGAAATCGCTGAGCGCATCTTCCTGGGGTGTCATTGCTGCGATAGGCGGATCAGAGATAAAGCCAAGCGGCACGGAAAAAGTCACTGTACCTGCAGGGACATTTGACACCACCGTCATCCGATATCACAAAAGTGTAGATAATAACATATGGGTTGCGAAAGATTTTCCATATCCAATAAAGGCGCAAACCTATGCCGAGGTCGCATCAGGGCAGCCACCTATCCAGTATGCATATCAACTGGAAAAGACTGGAATGGGCCAACCCCCACTTCCAAAGAGCGTAGAGGAAATGCCAACTCCTCCGCTGAGCAAGCAGACAGCGCGTGGAACATACAATATTGTCCTGAGTTGGCAGCCAAGATCGATTGAATCAGGAAAGAACGCCACCTTTGTGGTTAACCTAACAGATAATACTGGCAAAAAGCTAAATTTTGCAAGCTATGATTTTACCATCACAGATGCAAATGGTACAATTATCAAAGAATTCAAAAATGAGCAAGCCAATGAGGGTGTCGGGAGGCCATTACCAGTTGTGTTTGAGAAGCCAGGAACATATGACATAACAGTGAAGGTTAATTCTGTGGCAGGCAAAGACACCGGGGTTTTCATAGAAGATGTCAAGTATCAAGTTGTAGCGGTGCCAGAGTTTTTTGATCTGAGAAGTACGTTATTGACCATGGGTGCGTTAATTGGGATAATTATTCTAGCACAGAGATTTGCATACTCGACCAAAGAAAAAGGAAAATAAAAGGATCGCACGACGAAAAGAGGAAGGGTCCATCGCGACGACTTCAACAACTTTGTTGTAGTCATTGTGGTGACCCAAACCCTGAAAGTTATCGTATAAAACACGGGTTGCGCTAACTTCACATCGACTGCTTTTCAAAGCAAGTTTTCGAACCTGAGGATAAAACCATATCTGATACTACTAGTCGGGAGGAGGTCCTTCATTCTCTTTGACTCCCGCATACAATTTGTCGTATGATCTTTCTTTGTAATATTTTTCGTAAAACGACACATGGTAGGCTTCTAAATGCATGATGTACTCATGAACCCTTTGTGCTCCCTCCCGTCCACTTTCCATGGCCTTCACAATGAGCGTTTCACCACTAGTAACGTCTCCTGCTGCAAAGATGCCTTCCATCGATGTCTTGTAATTCTCACCAATTACAATCGCATTACGCTTGCCAGCCTTGAGACCTTCCTGTTTTTGCAGAAAGGAATTCGGTCCTCTTCCAATGGCCACGAGAACGGTCGAGCAGCACATTCTGAATTCTCTATTAGGTATGGGCTCTAGACTTCTTTTTCCGTATTGCTCGTTTCGAGTGGCAGGGCGCAGGTTATCTACTATCGCACTCGTGATATGCCCGTTGTTGTCACCTTCAAATGACCTAACCTGCACTAAAAATCTGAATTTCACCCCTTCTTCCTTTGCCTCTTCAAGCATGATCGGGTCGACATGTAGTTCGGTTTCAGGTTGCCTAGCCAGTATGGTAACGTTTCCTTTTCCTTTTGTAAGTCTCAGAGCGGTTCTTGCGCAGTCAAGTGAAGTATCTCCGCCACCTATCACCACGATCTCTGTCCCAAGATCGTACTTGGGATTCTTGAGGTAATTATCTACTCCATTCATGAAAACAGTTGCAAGAAAGTCGTATCCCAACAGCACCCCTTGCAAGTTAACACCGGGAACATCAAGGTTAGAGGCATCTTTTGAGCCTGTAGTAATTAGAATTGCATCATTCTCATCTCGAAGTTGAGAAAGAGCAACATCCTTTCCTATAAGAGTACCTGTGCGAATCTTAACGCCCATGGATTTGATTTTTTCGATTTCATCAAGCAAAACATCTTTGGGAAGATGATAGTCCGGCACGCCATACCATGCCGTTCCGCCCGGCATAGGTAATGTTTCATATATTGCGACTTTGTGACCATATCTTCTAAGGAGGTCTGCAGCGGCAAGGCCGGCCGGACCAGCACCGATGATTGCCACCTTCTTTCCAGTATCCTGTGGAATAGATACAGGTGGCTCTTGTCTGTGCTTTCTTTCCCAGTCTGCGACATACCTTTGAATCAGACCTATACCTATAGGTTGACCTATCCACTTTACTACGCAGGCATCTTCGCATAATCCCTGCAATTGTGGGCAACATCGTGCGGTTACTCCTAATAGTGGATTTGTTTCTCTGATACGCTCATAGGCCGTCTTAAAGTCTCCTCTTGCAACGGCTTCATTCATTCCTCTGACATCTAGCAGGACAGGACAAGCATCGATGCAGACAGGAGTTCCACATAGCAAGCATCGTGAAGCCTCTTGCATTGCCTCCTCGTCAGAGTAGGGCTGCTGAACTTCTGAGAAGTTGGTTTTTCGCACTTTTGGATCTGCCTTTCGAAAAGGAAATCCGCCGACACGATTTGGCTCAACCATCAAAAATAAAATCCCCATTTTAACTTAATAGAGTTACCAACAATTAGCAATTACATGAAATGATAATAATAATAGCGTCACTCCAAGTTTAGCTAGCTAAATATCTTGGCGACGACATCACTATTATTATTGGCATTAGCATATGGCGTTTTCACTTTTTATCAGGCCGATGCGTATATCAGGTATGAAATCACAGCGATAAATATCCCTACGCCGTCCAGTTCTCCATCTAGGTGTACGCGGTGGCCTTGTTCTTTCAGACCCGGGACGGACGCCTCCCCCCCCAATAGGTATTCCTCGAAAATCTCTTTATCTTGTCGCGTAAATCACGTGCTTAAAGTCGACTTGCGAAAGTTCAGTGTAGGAAAAGCCGTCTAGCCGGGAGATGTACCTTTTAGAACTATGCACATGTTCGTTCCAGTACTTACATTCCGGATGATTTGCAAGCATGTAAAAAATGCCATCATGCTTGAACAGCTGGTTACGCATGACAAACACCTCGTCTCCCACGATCTTGTCATCGTAATGGGCGTCTAGGCTACTTTTCTGATTCGTTTGCATTTACTTGATGATATGCAAATGATGACGGCCTGAGCGGCAAATAATTATCATCCAATACCCACACTACGACACCATAAATTGGTACTCCTTTAAAGTGATTGTCTGTGTTTGAAGGTTCTAGAAAGATGCTGATTACGTTTCCATTGATTATGTCGATCGTTACGGGCACATTTTGCCACCGGACCTTGTCATCTTCAAGAACATCTACATAACCAAAGAGCGACAAACTGTAGTTATCTGCCTGGCTGATTGTTATTTCGGTAGGAATTTTTTGGTTAGGCACGCCCTCCGTTATGCCTGGTTTCGGAGGTACTATCACCACGTTTCTAAGATTGCCGATATCGTATACATGCATCTGAGTTCCATTTATCAATCCCATGATGAAAACCGCTCTAAAATACTCCATGGCGCCATCTCTTACATCCATTGTCCAGTTTCCGACAACAACATACTTGTCAGTAGTAGAGGAGAAAACGTACTGTTGCAGATCTTTGTGTAAAATGTTTGATGGATTGAGGATGCTTGTAACTAGGCTCCCAATGCCGCCACGCAAATGAAAAGTATTGAAAGCAATTGAAGGCGCGGCTGCTTGGGAAGAATTTGCCCTCGCCGCGGCTTCGTCGTCATTCTGATTCGTGGTTGTTGTTGTCGTCGTCAGTGCGAAGGAATTCGCAACCGGACTGTAGTTGATTGGAAGTAGAAGTGAAAGAAGTGACGTATCCACGAGTAAGAACAACAACATAGAACATGGTGGCCCGTGCATTAGCAATCGCCGTCGCATACATCTGGCACCTTCTCCCATGTTTTGAATAGGCGATGAAAAGTGTTGGATATCAATTAGACAATTCAACAACACTTTCCAATTCGTGCTATATACGAGTTGCAGCTTTTTGAGGCCAATCCCAATCTTTCGCAGTCTTCAAGACGTACAAGGGAGGCGGATCAATTTGATTATCCAAACGTCAGCTGGAGCAATTGTAGGAGTGGGGAAACCACAAAAATACAAAAGTGGACTTAGAAACAAGTCGTATGATGCTTCTCATATTACAGAAATATCCACAAAAATATTTTGAGTTTCACATCAACCAGTTCTAGTGCCTGCTCCCCGTGTACCTTGCAACGAATCGGGATGTATGTGTGGCCTAATTGAAAAAAGAAGTACAATAATCACAGACGAGAATGTTGACTTTTGTCATCGGAAGAGGGGGAGAAGAGGGGTAAGTAGAAAGGTAGTTTCTTTCACCTATTTAACCTAAATCCTTATCAAATAAGGCGTCTAGTTTACAGCATATGGCTCTCGGAGAGAAACTCTTTGAAGAGGCTGGAAGCGTAGTCGGATTTAGGCTAACCAAGGTCCACCCAGTTGAAGGAACAACTATGGAAGTCAGTTTTACAGCAGATCTCAAGGGGATTGGAAAGTTCCCAAGCGGCAAGAACATCGGGTCAGGTATAATGATACAGTACCCTCACGGCATCGCTGATGCAAGCTTTCAAGGTACTGTGACGACGGCAGAAGGCGACCAATTCATGTGGTGGGGCCATGAGAAGAGCAAATTGGCGGAGGGGGGCAGGACAAGAGGAGTAGTCATTGTGTCTGCGTTCACAAATTCGCAAAAGCTATCATGGATCAACAATCTGATCATGGCCTTAGAATCAGATTTTGATCCGGCGACCAAGCAGTTCAAGACATTTGCGTATGAATGGAAATAAAGAGGATTTTATTCCGAGGTTTTTTTGTGAAAAGGACGCAAGTGTTGCAGGCAGCGCTCTCTTTGCAGAGTGTATGTCATCAATAACTTGTTGTTATCTTTGCCTAATTTTGCGTGCGGCTGTATTTGATGTCTTGGCAGCGCCGGATGTCTTTTGTTCTATAAATCAGAGAGCGTCATGGATATGCAATCCTTTCAGATCCTCAGGAAGGGAATGGCTACTTGGCCGCAACGATTTAGATACTATAATGACTCTGAAAGGAAAAAAGAAGCATTACAATATCTGGCCGCTTGACGGGACGCAGAATAGCATATAACAATTGATCACGAATGATTGTCGGATGAAAAAGGAGCTTCTGATTATGGCTGGCATCGTGGCCGTCTTTGTAGTTGGCGGAGTGGCGCTGGTCTATTCAGGACTTCTTCCTGAAGAAAATGCCAAGAATTTCAATGCCCTATCTAACCTATTCCTAAACACTACCAACGTTGTAATCAGAACCCCTACTGCAAATGATAACACCTACATCTATGCCGTAAACCCAGTTGCCAAGCAAGCATGGGAAATCGCCGAGAAGGACTCGAGAGTTCAAGATCTCCTGTCACAGCATAAGGGGAGTGCAGTTACGATTGCCGCTGTGCAGCCAAATGCCTTTGTCGGTCCGGATGGCAAGGCGATAAAGAGCGGCTCGGGACAGGTAATAATCACCGTAAACAAGCAACTTGTCGATGGCCGGCCCTACTCTAACGCAGAGAGTTTTTCCACAATTGCTGGCAGGCAAGGCGAATCGCATCAGCAGATATGGAATGTGTTTGTCGACATGGACAAGCAAAAGGTCTTCGATATTGCAAGTCAGCCCGAGCGCGTGATGTCAGAACAATTACGCAAAGACATCGTATACGCAGGGATGAACATGTTCTTGCCTGATGCGGCTGCGACGCAGACAGGGTCGACAGTGAAATGGATAAACGTATCATATCTTCCACATAATGTGGTCGGTACATACAAGAGTGCATCCGGTGAGACGGCGATAGATAGCGGGTTTTTCAAAAACAACGAGTCTTTTCAGTACAAGTTCGACCAAAAGGGGGTCTTTGAATATCATTGCACCATTCACTCCGAGGAAGGGATGAAGGGTAGAATAGAAGTGTCATAACTTACATCATGTCCTGTGGTTTTGTGAATATCTGATGATGCTTTAGCGCTGACAGGACAGCAAAAACTTGTCTGATTTTGTCGGGCGTCTGCTGGTACATATACCTGATACTAGCCTCACCGAGGAAAATGTCAAACAGGCTATCGCTAGGGTACTAACACAGGCGGTCATTAGATACTACACTTCAAGATTTAAGGAAACAAGATTCTTCAAGAAAAAGATAGAAGAGCTGCAAGATTTGCTTAACGACCTCGAAGAGATGGCAGCCTCCCGCGCTGCTGAGGCTGATGTGAAGCAGTTGTACAGGACGCGCAAAGGCTTGCGAATGCCTCCCAAGATAAGACGTACCACAGGGGTATGGCAAGCAAGGTGTGACATATGTTGGAATTATGCAACAGCGCAGACAAGGAAGGAAGCGATGCGGGCTATTCGTCATGAACCAAAATGCACTTACGACAAGCACGATTTGGAGTGGTGTATCCGAACATATCCGCCGATGCCAAAACAGGATAGTGTTTAGTTCATGCTGGCCTACATATCCTCGTCGTCCAGTTCACCGACATCCTCATCGTCCAAGTCTTCCAGTTCTATCATCTCGCCGCAATGCGGGCATTCGGCCTCGCCTTTCAAGGACTTTATCAGTGCTATTGACAAGCCACCGCATTCCGGGCATGTTATCTTGTAGCGATGGACTTTCTTGCCCCGGTAGTATAGCGCTTCAAGAGCGTTTATTCTCCGCGTCCGGAAATTGCCTTCCTCGTCGATGTAATACAGGTACCAACGCTTCTTCGTCCCCTGTCGATGGCGGTGATTGCCCCGGTTAGAGTAGGATTTTGCCACTGAAAGTACGGTTATTGCCGTATCAAATACCACCTCATTACACCCATCGCAGATACCATGTACGCTGACAGCTATAAGCCTGCCGGTGGTGTGCTACCTTTCTGTAAAACGCCAACAAAAATGAGAGAAATGACCCAAAATCCGAAGGTTGAATGCCTGCGATTAGGACAAAGATTGATTACTAAGAACCTTCTATTATTATCATACACGCATATGTCTGAGACTGCAACCGTGCCCGTAGTAGCAGGTCTTGCTGTAGGGATCGGCATTATCGTAATTTTTGCGGTATGGGTCACACCTGCGTTGAACATTCATAGTCCTAGTACGTCTTCGACAGAACGAACTATCGCAACGGTCGCTATTCCAAAAGGTGCAAGTACTCCATCATCTGCCAAGAATTTTGAACCCAGTACAATCAAGGTAGTAATCGGAGTAAACAACACTGTAAGGTGGACAAACAACGATGATGTCTTATCATCGGTAGTTGCAGACAATGCCAAGGAGGATCCAGACTTTGCAGCAGCCACCCAAATTCCATCTGGCTCAATACCCGTAAATGCAACAAACTTTTTGCAGCCTGGAGAGAGTTTTGAATTTACTTTCAACAGACCCGGCGAAATTCACTACCATAGCGAACCTCATCCTTGGATGCGAGGGACTGTGATAGTATTGCCTCCGTCGCCGCGGTAAGTTTTCCGGAGCGTCAGATTTTCGTGCTCAAACAGGGCGATCCCTTGCTTACGGTAAGTTTTCCGTACCATTGGCGCAAAACGCGTCAGATTTCTGAGCGTAAACGAGGGGATCCCTATTTTTCCTGCACTTCTATTGTTAGTGGCGGCGTTGCGAATCTGCCATTATTCTGCAAGAATTGCTTTTCCTTTCCCATACAATATTCAGCAAGCGCGTTCACGTTGATTTTTGCTATAGTTATCTCCTGACACATGGACATCCCGTCTCTTCTCTTGATTCCGTGCTTGAACTTGTATGGCCTCTCTGTCTGAAACTTCCTTTCAAGCAACTCCAAGAACCGCCTTATCAAATCATCATCAAGGATAATCCTGCCTTCTCTAGTCCATGCATAATCATGCTTTGTTATTGGATGGTTGTGGTTTGTATCCGATGCAATCTTGTAAATTGCGTATTCTACTAGCCACCTGAAAGGTTCTATCAGGTCGTAGACTAAAGCCTGAAAGGAGTTGTGTGCAACATGGAAAAAGCCATAGTAAGGGTCAAGACCCAGCCCATTGACGTACTTTGCAATTTCTCCTGCAAGCACCGTATATCCATAATTTAGAAGGCCGTTAATCGGGTCAGAGGCATACCTGTTGCTAAGCCTTATCCCGCCGCCATGCCTTGAGATAAAGCCGTATTTCTTGTTGTCAAACAATTTGGCATAATTCCTGAAGTAAAGGTGGCCTGCCCTTGATTCTATCGTTAAAAGATCGCGCTTGTCCTTTGCCTTGTCAATCTTTTCCTTGTATAACGCCAAGCCATCAATCGCTTCTTGGACTTCTGGTCTGTGGATTGACGTTAGGAATTGAATCTGGCTTTCCAGTTTTGCTTTTAGAATTTGTTTTTGCAAGTACGCGACTTTTTCTGGATTGCGAAAGGTATCGTACTGCGCGATGCGATAGCGAGTTGCAGTAGGGCTTGACATTACCTTGTGCATCGCTGTTATCAGGTTGCCATACGTGTCTGTCAGGATGATGTTGATGTTATGCTCTGTCAGCAGTTTAATTGCCTCTGTTGACAAATAGCCCTTACCAGAAATTACGATTCTCTCATAAGGTATCTGAGTTACAAACCATTCCTCAGTCTCTTGCTCACCTGTGAAAGGGTCGCGGCCGCCTTTCAGGCATATCCTGTTGTCCTTTAGATTAATTGAAACGCCATAACCCTTTAGCAGTTTTACGTTATAGTGGTTCTTTTGGCCTGCTACCGTCATAACGGAAGCAATTACGAACTTAGCTTTAGCTTTGCTGGTCATTATTCGTTAAATAAATAGACGCATAGCGGATACGGCTGTACAGGATTGCGCAGTAATTGCCAGAATGCAAACTACATGTTCTTACGAAAGTAGACAAGCAAGATTATCGCACTTGAATAACTAAAACCGAGTAGTATCCCGTACAGAACCTGCTTGTGTTGGACCTGCGGAATCAGCTCTCTGCATGTTTGCGTACCTAATTCTTCTGGATACGCAGAACTGCAAGAGTTCTTGTCTAGCATCCATTGAGTACTATCGTAGGCAGCGAAGGTGCTTGCAAACAGAAAGAATGCCTCAAAGACAACCAGCGTGGCAAGCAGGCCGGCATGTTTTGTTCCCCAACCGCGCCTTGTCGATTGTAACATAATCATTCCTGCCAAAGGGAATAGTGTAAATGCATAGTTTATAGGGTCTACATTTAGCAGCGATACAACTACTGTAATTCCTATCCAACAGCCACAGTAGGATAGCGCAAGTTTGTATGTTGGCTCATGTCTTATCGTCTCAACAAGTCGTTCGATGTTCGTGGGATTATGATTAGATGCCATGTTATGTATGCATTCTGAGCATTCAGTACCGAACATCCTTACATCCTTTAAAAATAGAATAAGCAGCCTAGCCTCTCACACAGTCATTACTTACGTTATGCGCCTTTCAGTGTCAAAAGTGGGAGCCGAGCCATGAAAAAGCGGCACAAATTCGTGCGGGAGAGGGGGGCGTTCCCTTTTTGTTGACTGTCGGTGAATTCGTTAGGAGCTCTCCGGTGGTGGTACCTCCTCATACAGGGTTGGCAGATTCGCGTGAATACATTGCAGAAAAGCTAAATACTTTGGTGTTGAACACATAAACATGGAAAGACTCAATCCCGCTGACTCTGTCGATTTTGTGGGTTCAGTGTTTTTGTTCTCCTCTTATTCTTCCATCGAACGAACCGGCGCCATCATTTATGGGCGATATCCTTTAAGCTAAGGTCACCTAATTGTTATGACATGGAATCCAGAGCCAAAAACTCTGGAGATTCGTGTTCCACCGAACCCGCTTTACTCACTAACTCGGCTAGACCCAGGCATATCCAAATTTTGCTTGGCTTCAATATCAAATGCCTGTACCATCTCCAAATGTATCATTCTACCTAAAATATATGCGACTGATTGTATATCCCAGTACACACTATGTCAGACACTTGGGATCATGATGATAACGAGATCCTGTTGCCGTGGCTGATGCGCGGCATATACGAGATGAAAGGCGGAGTAATAGGAAGAACTGTGCTTATGACCAAAGTCGTCGAGTATATACAATTGAAAAAGTATTGGGGCAACGAAAAGGAATTAGAGAAATATCTGCGGATAAATGCAGGTGACAGTTACCGGCGCAATCTCTACAGGATCACGCGCTGGATGATAGACCAAGGGTTGCTTAGGCCTCATGCGGGTTTTAATGAAGTGTCCATCACCAGACAGGGCATAGCCCGAGTCGCCAAGCGTTTTCCAGAGCTCGCCTAGGGAACCGTGGATCTACCAATCGAACTCTCGCTTGCTTGAACAGAGGTCATTTAATTTACTGATTTTTCTTCTTGGTGTCGACTTTTTTTACATCGCAATCTGTCGTTATAGAAAAACCGCACTGGAAAAATCCAACGTTATGTCGTCCTTCTGCTACTGCTGCTACTACCATTGCTAATCCAGGGCGCTGATGATGCGTCTACCTTGGCGGTAGTAAAGTGAATTTCCACTTCATCTAGCCTTGCCATCGCACCTGCATCTTCTCTAAGGAGAGAAAATGACGAATCATGGCGCACTTTATGAAACAAAGAGATAACCTGTTCATGGGTAACACCGTGCTTGATGTCGTACTCGATCTGCTTGCAGACATGTGTCAGGGTGCCGTACTTTTTGTGATTTCTTTTTTCAAATGCCGAAGCAGTTTCAGACAAGCCTTTCACGTATTTTACGACCATCTTTTCCATGTGTGCGGCGTGCCATTCTTTCATTGGAAAACTATTTTGCATAAAAAAGGACCGAAAGCAATGATTGGGGCGGCCACTTATAATCTATAACCGTCTTGTCAATTTACAATTAGTTATTACACGCTACTCCGCTTCTAGCAAAGAGTCTCGTAATATCATTAGGGAATCCGAGTCGCCCTGTCACCATGATATATGACTGCCGAGAGGACAGCTGTCCATCTATGCTTCAAGGAGCTAGGATTTGCTTATGCTGGCGCCTCTGAGCGCTCGTTGTTTACTGCAAAGAAGCATTGCGAACGCTTAAAGTATCATGACGCCGACCCCTTCTTATATTGTCTACAAATTCCGACTTCAAACGGCATCTTCCAGAGGAAGGAGATATTGTAATTGCTACCGTCAGGGACGTTTCAGGCCACGGTGCGTATGTAAGCCTAGATGAATATGGCGGGCTTACCGGTTTTCTCGGCGTTAGAGAGATCGCGACCGGGTGGGTGCGCAATATCCAGCGGTATGTACGGCCGAAGCAAAAGGCCGTTCTAAAAGTAATTAGGGTCAACAAGGCGAGGGCAGAAGTTGACACATCCCTAAAGCAAGTTACTGGAGAAGAGAGAAAAGCGAAACTTATCGAAATAAAAAAAAGTGAGAAAGCCTCTGGCTTTATGGATACTGTCAAGGCCAAGGCAAATCTCAATGATGCCCAGCTACAGCAGATCACGGATATTGCTCTTCAGAAATATGATGACGTTTATTCTCTTTTTGAAACAGTTGCGATAAAGGGGATAGATTCTATCAAGAATCTTGGGTTTGATGCTCAGGTACTTGAGGCTATAGAAGGAGAAAGCAAAAAGATACAGCTCCCGCTCGTAGAGGTAAGAGGAATCTTGGAGATTTCATCCAAAAAGCCCAACGGGGTCGAGATAATAAAAAATGTGTTGTCGGATGCTGAAAAAAGCAAGAGCGGCAGCAGTAGCACCGAAATTAGCATAGTGTACATCGGCGCGCCAAAATACAGGATTACAATAAAGGCAGAGAATTTCAAGCTAGCAGAAAGGGCACTGACTCATGCCATTGAAAGAATAGAAGATGCAATGAAAAAGCAAAACGGCACCTTTGGTTTTACGCGAGAGGAATCAAAGAAGAAGGCAGAAAATACGAGATGATGAATCGATAACTCAAAAAATATCCGTTGCGCGATTACTTTTTTTTATCTTCGAGGACTTGCATATCTCTTTCTACATCCCAAACTAGGTTTGGGAATGCAGCATTTCTAGACAACACGTGCAGACGAGAGAATTAGTTAATGACTCGGAAGCTGAACCCTTGTATATGCAGTGTTCAAATCCACCGGACCCGCTTTATCTTTTGAATCTGTACAGTATAAACTAGGCTACACAAGCTTGCTGGGAATTACACCATTTGTACAATAGACTACAACATAGGACAAAGCGAGTGTTTAAACCGCAACATTCACTCACTTTGTTTTAAACGCGTAACTATAGCTAGGACTCACTACCTTTCCCTGGTCTACAATAAGATAATCTCTTTCAATAGGGTGCCCATCAAAGAACCTGACAAGGCAATCCTTTGTTCCATCTGCATACCTTTTTTGTGCTTCCAGTGTGGTACCGGAATAATGTGGGACCATTGCTTGATTTGGCATATGCCGCCATGGATGGTCCTTAGGAGCTGGTTCGGGATACCAAACGTCGCCTGCATAGCCTGCCAAATGGCCCTTTTCTAGTGCTTCCACGAGAGAATTTGTATCCACTATCTTGCCCCGGGCACAATTGACAAGATATGCACCTTTTTTCATACGGAAAAGAAGATCTCTGTTAAACAATCCGTCTGTCTGAGGTGTCAAAGGAGAATTGATAGTGATGATGTCGGACTGTTCGACAAGTTGATCCAAAATGACATAACGCGTTCCAAGTACATGCTCTTCTACGGTACTCAAGTGGTGATAGTCATAGTATATCATCTTGACATCAAATGCCTTCAATCTTTCACACACGCGCTGCCCAATCCTTCCCATTCCAAATATTCCCACAACCTTGTCTTCCAAATCGTGCGCTTTTGCCGCAATTTCTGCAATATCCCACTTTCCTTCGGGAACCTGTTTGTAAGCAGGAATGTAATTGCGCACAAGTGCTAAAATATGCATTGCCACCTGCTCTGCCACGCTGACTACGTTGCTACCGGTAATCTCGGCCACAGTAATGTTGTGTGCAGCTGCCGCCTCCAAATCAACATGATCAGAGCCAACTCCTGCAGTTATTGCTAACTTGAGTTTGGGAGCATTTGAAATTCTTTCCTTGGTAACATAAGCTGGCCAAAACGGGGTAGTAATCAATACATCGGTGGTAGGAAGTTGTTTGTCAAGCTCTGTTTCCTTATCGGTTAATACGACAAATTCGTGGCCTTGACTTTTCAGAAAATCTGTCAATCCTAAAGCATTCTCTGCGCAACCCAGTAACTCCGGCGTCTTTCTTGCTATCTCGCCCCCGGGATATAGAACTGCTACGGTCTTCACAACTCTCAAGTTAGAGTAGTTTTCATGTAAGGGTTTAGTTCACATCTTTTCAACAAATATGGGTAGAGAAATCCGTGAAGAATTGAATATTTGGATATAAAAAGCTCATTCAGAATAGATCGTGAAGGGCAACACTATCTCACTGTTCTTACTCTACTTCCTCCTCCTCTTCATCTTCCTCTTCGTCTTGTTCCTGATCTTCCTCCTCATGCGTCTCTTCTTTCATTTCCTCTCTTTCAGCGTCCTTATTGCTACTGCTCATATGATGATTTCATGTACACATGTCTGATACTTAACTGGCGGGTTAGAAACAATAATGTGTACACGCCTGCCCAGAGCGATTAACGTAAATTTCTATAGAATCCGTAGACGTGTTCGCTTGAGGAATTCCTTATATCGATTAGAGATGAACACCATTTATGCCGAGGTACTCTACGGCGCTTAGAAAAGGGGATTTACAGGAGGGCAAACCCGTCAGGGTAGATGTTGATGGCAAAGCAATCGTTCTAGCTTTGGTATCAGGCAAGGTTTATGCGATGGATGCGGTTTGTTCGCACGAAGGGGGTCCGCTGGAAGATGGGACGATTCAAGACTATTCCCTTATTTGTCCTTGGCACCAAGGAATTTTTGACATACGTACGGCTAAAGCGTCTCCTGAAACTGATTGGGTTACGGACCTGCATTCTTATAGAGTCGTCATCGAAGACGCAAGCGGACTGATTTCAATAGAGACAAATCCTGGCGCGTCCCATTCGGATAGCGGCAGCGATAGCCCCGGCATCGCGCCGCAGGAAACTGCAGTTGCGGAGGAAAAAGATGGTGTCGTACCAGCACAACCGCTGAAATTTGAATTAAAGTTGCTGGAGAAGGTGCCTCATGCAGGAACGGATGTCATGTCCTTTAGGTTTTCACGTACAGATGGCCAGAATAACAATACTCTGAACTACAGGGCAGGACAATATTCCATAGTTGATTTGGGGACTAGAGAAGACCCCGAGGGACCAACCCGCTCTTTTACAATAGCGTCTTCGCCGACAGAAAAAGACGCAATCATGATTACTACAAGGATAAGGGACACACCATTCAAGCAAAAGCTTTCAAAGTTGGCAGAGGGAACCATGGTAAAAATCACGGCTCCCGCCGGCAAATTTACCCTTCCTCCTGAAGAAAATTATTCAAAGCCGTCGTTGGTGTTTTTGTCAGGCGGAATAGGGGTGACTCCCTTTAGAAGCATGATAAAATATGCTTCGGACAAGCAGTTGCCCATAAAGATAACAATGTTCGATGCCAACAGAAATCAAGCAAACATCATATTCAAAGATGAGTTTGACAGCTGCGCAAAAGCCAATGCCAATTTGAAGATCATCTATACAATTTCAGAGAATGGGGCAAAAAATCCATCATCGGATTGGGAGGGCGAAAGGGGATACATAGACGAAGCAATGTTGACAAAATATTTGACCAGAGAAGAGCTAGCCAATTCCATCTTTTACATATGCGGTCCTCCTGCCATGCTAAATGCCATGCGGCAGCTCTTGTCAGAGAAAATCAAAGTGCCCCAGGATAGGATCAGGATAGAAGTATTCACTGGCTACTAGCATATGTACGGCGATCATCGTCCCCTCAAGCCATGAGCTTGAGATGTGCAACTGCGACAAGAAAAGTAAAACCCGTTAAATCGTCACTATTGTTATTACTGCTTGCTTGCCGCTGCCCCTATTATCGCCCTTATCGTTTCAGTCCATACTCTCTGGTTTTCAGAGTTACTCGTTTGTAATAGCAGTTTATTTGTCGTCAGGCCGTTGTAGAGGGCCATGAGGCCCACAGCAATAGCGTCGGCGTCGATGTCTTTTCTGAAAAAGCCCCTCTCAATCTGGGCATTTAGAAATTCTTTTACTGTCTGGTATACCTTGCCCTGATTTTCAGCCAGTATTTTCCTTAACTTTGGGTTGCGCGTGGACAGTGCAATCATCTCAAACCATAACGCGTCGCTGCCCAGACTCACCTTCCTGTATTCGTCATAAAACCTCTCGGCATCTGACATGATGTCCTCTTTCTTGCTGAATGATCTGGATAGCTGATTTCTCAATTGTTCCAGGTTGTACTCGCATAAGGCGATAAAGAGATCTTCTTTGCTCTTGAAGTAAAGGTACAGCGTGCCCTTGGCCAACCCGGACGACGCGGCAATATCTTCCATTCTTGTCTTGTCAAACCCATTCTTGGCAAAATTCTCGATTGCCGACTGGATGATCCTCTCCTTGAGCTCTGCCCTGTACTGTGAAGTGGCTTTTGTTCGCATCGTACTTGTCTTCTCTTTCAGTGTTTGTAATGTAAAACCCTTATTTATTAATATGACTGACCAGTCAGTCATATTTATTAATAGCCGCATCGTATTAACTGCCATGTCGTTAAAGTTGTCTGCTTCCCGCATGAATATCCTTCTGACAGCATTACTCTTGGCTACTGCCGGCGGAATCCTGCAGATAGGCGGCGCCAGCTGGGACATTACATCCCACATCATGAGGCAGCCAGAAACGTTTTTCACGCCATCCCATGCGGTGCTTTACATGGGCGCGGGCCTGACTGTTGTTGCCGCGACCATTGGTCTGGTAGTTATTCTGAAAAATAAGCAAGAAATCCGCAGCTGGTCGTTTTACACTGCTTTTAAATTATTGATAATAGGAGCGGCCATCCAGCTCGTCTCTGGGCCCAGTGACTTTATGTGGCATTCAACCTTTGGCGTCGACGGTCTCATGAGCCCGCCGCACTTGTCGCTTGCAACGGGCATTCTAATCAGTACTATTGCAACCGTAGTCGGGCTTGCAAGGATTCTGCCGCATTTAGAATCAAAGAGGAATCAAAGGCTAGCTAAAACCGCGCTGGTCCCGGCATTTGCAGCCCTCTGGTTTTCAACTATCTGGTACATCTTTTTCTTTGTGCTGCCTCTCTCAAACGGCCAGCACTTTACGTTCAATCCCAACCCTGCAGCCGCTATAGTAATTGCAACCACCGCTCTCCCATTCATGAGCGCTTTGATTTTTCTGGTTTCAGCCAGGACCATCGGCAGGCTGGGCGCAGCGACCGCAGTTGCAGGCGCTGTAATCAGCATGAACGTGCTTGCAAACACCGTTCCGGCATACCAGTCCTTGGGGGCATTCCTTCCCTGGCAATTGCTCAGCATCATCCCCGCCATTATTGGAGCAGACGTTGCCATCCACAAGGTGCGCACTCGGACAGGAATGATGATTGCAGGAGCCCTGATCGGAGTTACATTCTATGTCTTTAACTATCCAATGCTTCCAATGGCTTTTGCAGAAATCCTGCACCAACCCAATGCGTCCATCGCTGACACCCTGCCAAGCATGTATGCCACACTTTGGCAGGTCATTGGCATGACTGCTCTTCCAAGCGCGCTTGCGGGCATCATCGGCGCAATAACGGGGTCAAAGATAACAACAGAAAAGCCACAGGCTCGCGTGATAATGCCGTGATAGGCGCTATATCAAGACGAGATAAAGTCTAGACTACGGCACAAGCACCCGGATGCAAGTCTTTTACCAAACAGATTGCAATCCCTGTCTCGGTAGTAGCAGGTTCCCCGGTCTTTTAGCCTTGATTTTTTCGAGGCTGGAGCTTGCTTTATTTGCAAGCAAATGCATCTATCGATGGCAATTACAGCCCTTTGGAAAAGAAAAAGTCCATCAAATGCAAGATATGCGATCTAGAACTGCCAGACAAGGAGCACTTGGAGAGGCACTATGAAGTTCACCGCCGGCAAAAATCCAAACCAGTTCCATATGGCGATCCATATTTTCCACTGCCTATGTGGTCCGCAAATGTGGACGGAGCTCTTACTCCCCTTGCCAGGGTTCTTTTCGGCAAGACAGAAGATGACCTGAACAGAAAAAAGAAAAAGGAAAAAAGTAAATCGTAAGCTCGTCTCGCCGCATCCCACTCCCCGTTTATTCTGATTACTATCTCTAGAAAATTTAACGCGCATTTTTTTATACGTATCGGCAAAGCGATAATCTGGTACTTGAGAACTAGGAGGAGAGATATTTCAGCTGCTGAACTCTTCTTCCGCTATGCCTGTGGCGAAAAAATGCTGCGCCACAAAACGCCTGCATCTTCAAAGCCGCTGTTGTAGCCGTCGCCGTAGAGCCTTCTTAATGCAGGCGCAAGGGCGCGAATGAAATACGGAGTGTTCTCTGCAATATAGTCGAGGCTCGGCTTTTCTTCGCTTTCTTCTGCCTGTTTCACCCACCATATAAAGCGCTTGTACTCTGACTCGTTGCCTAGGTAAACAGAAATCGCGCGTAAAGCTTCGAGGACTGCGCCAACTTCTCTGTTGTCAATGATTAGCGGCATTGCTTCTAGCTAAAGCTGCGTTTGCTAATAAACAGGAATGTCATTTTCATGCTTGGCCGTCAATGCAAGACGTGGACCGTTTAACTGAACAATACGATGGAAACCGCTCTCTCTTCTCTTCTTCTTTATGACGCTCCTAGACGCCTCTCTCATTAATTCTGGACTGCCTAAATTGCCAAGTGAGATAAACATCTGGGAATGGGGAGCACGCGGAAAGAATCTGGAATTGCAGGGCAATCAGCTCACAAACATCATCGTGGCCGCTTTTTGAAAAGAGCTATTCCCATAACAAGCATATCAGTTTCTATAATTGTGGCGGCAGCAGGCGGCGTCTCGCTGATACTGTCAAGCCCGCCTGCCTTTGCATTTTCTTTCAAGCGTGATTATCATGATGGCTATACGTTGCGATATCTTCTTGTCAGCTCTGTCGCCTTGGTGAGCAATTCTGACAGCTGCTCTCTCGAAGGCTTGGTCTGCCTGAAAAACTCTACATTCATTCCAAGCAAGCGGAGCTGGGCGTACAAATCGTCGTCTGAGTTTGTCATATTGTAGCAACGTTCATGATTTATTTAAGCAAACTCAATCTCGGCTCTGTTATCGTCTACTCCTGTCAGGCTCTGTACGCGGGTACAGGATGGATTGCAGACTGTAGCTGCTTATATAACAATCATCTATGAACGGTAATTCCTTTCGGACAACTTTTAAGCTGCCCTGGTCAAACCCTGCCTGATGGCGCCTGCAAAGATGAAATTTGTGCTCGCTGCTGCGGCTGGAGCGGCGATAATCGTCTTTGCAATCGTCAAACTGGTCTTTACCCTGAACGGCCCGTAAAAAGCTTCATCGCGATCCGTACAGTCCCTTGTATTGTGTGGTCCTCTGCTTCGCGGTACTTTATCCCTCTTTTCTCTAGTTCGGCGCTTGTAAAAGGGCCTATCGACACCACCTGTACGAGCCGGTCGATCCGCGTCTTGCCGCCAAGCTTGTCAATAATCTCAAAAAACGACCGGACGTTTGAAGCACTGGTAAACACCAGCACGTCGATTTTTTTGTCTAAAAGCATCCTGTAGAATTTCTTCCACGTCTGCGTGACCCTGGCGGGGCGCACCCTGTACATGAACATCTCGTCGACTGTCATGCCAGTATCCGAAAGGGCCTTTGCGGCATAGTCGCCTGCCTCCGCGCTGCGCGGGATTATGATCTTTTTGCCTTTCTGGCTTTTTTTTGACGATGACAGCAGCATCTCCACGAGCCCCGCAGAGGAAAAAGCTCGGGGCATCATGCCGACTCTGACGCCGCGCCTTTCAAGCTCCTGTTTCGTCTTTGGGCCGACTGCGATGACCTCTGTAGACCCTAGCGCGGAAGCGATTTTTTCTTTTCCGCCGAGATCAAAAAGCATGGCGACTGCCTGCGCGCTCATGAACGCGCAATAGTCGTGTTTTTTTTCATTGAGGAGTTTCAGGAACCGTTGCGCAGCCTTGCGGCCCTCCGGCACAATTTCAATGGCCTTGACGGGGAGTGCTCTTCCGCCCTCTTTTTTCACGAGCCTTGAAAACTCGGCTGCTTCCTTTCTGCCCCTCGTTATCGCAAGGGTCCTGCCTTCAAGGCTTGGCACCCTTGCCACTGCCTCCTTCTTCTCCTCTTCCTCCAAACCACGCGATTTTCTTGTGAAGCGAAGCGACCTTGCCTATCACTACAATCGCAGGCGGCTTTATCCCGCTCTTGGCCGCGACTCTGGCGGCCGTTGCGAGCGTCCCCATGACTACACGCTGCTTTGCGGTGGTGCCGTTTTCGATTATCGCGATTTTTGTGTTTTTCTTCATGCCGCCTTTTATCAGGTCTTTTGAAATCTGTTCCAGCTGGCCGATTCCCATCATCACGACGACGGTGTCAACTGCACCCGGCAGCCTTTTCCAGTCGACCGACACCTCGCCCTTGTTGTCCACCCCTTCGTGCCCAGTGGCAATGGCGACGGCAGATGAGTAGCGCCTGTGGGTCAGCGGGATGCCGGCGTATGCCGGGCCTGCTATCGCAGACGTGATGCCCGGGATTATCTCAAACTGGACGCCCCGCTCCAGCAGGTATTCAGCCTCTTCGGCGCCCCTGCCAAAGATGAACGGGTCGCCTCCTTTTAGCCGGAGCACGCTCTTTTTCTTTTTCGCGTGCCTGACCATCAGCTCGTTCGTGCGCTTTTGGTGCGTCGTCGGATCGCCCACTGCCCTGCCCACGTACACCTTTTCCGCGCTCTCTGGTATCTGGTCTACGATCTCCTGCCCCACGAGCCGGTCATACAGCACCACGTCGCAGCTCTTCAAAAGCTCCATCGCACGCACCGTCATAAGTTTCGGGTCGCCGGGTCCCGCGCCGCAGATGTACACTTTGCCTGTTGCTGTACTCATGCCTTTTTGTTCCACTCCTCTACTGCCTTGCGCCAGCCCTCTGCCATCTCTTGCGCGCCTTGCTTGATGAGAAGGTTTGCGACGCTCTTGCCCAGTTTCTCTGCGCTTTTGGCGCTGCCCGTCTTTTTCACCTTGATGTTCTTGCTCCCGTCTGCCGAAAACACGCTTGCATAAAGAGTTATCTTGTCTTCCTTTGTCACGGCGACCGCGCCAAGGGGGAACCTGCACCCTCCTTCCACCTTTTCAATGAGCGCGCGCTCGGCAGTCACCTCTGCCCTCGACCTCGGGTCCTCGATGCTCCGGAGCATCTCTGTCGTCTTTTTGTCGTCGCGCCTGCACACTATGGCAATCGCGCCCTGACCCGGCGCCGGGACAAAGTCGCGCACTCTAAACCTTTCCACTATCACGTCCTTCATGCCTAACCGAGTTAGACCTGCCTCTGCAAGCACGACTGCGTCAAACTCGCCGCTTATCACCTTTTTCACGCGCGTCTCGACGTTTCCGCGTATAGGTTTTACTGAAATGTCTGGCCTTTCTTTCATCAGCTGGATCGCCCTGCGCAGGCTGCTCGTACCCACCACCGAGCCGGCGGCAAGCTCCTCCAGCTTTTGCCCTTTCTCGTTCACCAGCACGTCATTAGGGCTTGCCCTCCTCGGTATGCACGCGACTATCAATTCTTCTGAAAGGTCGGAGGGGACGTCCTTGAGGCTGTGCACCGCAAAGTCGACCTCGCCCTTTTTCACGGCTTCGTTGACCTCTTTTTCAAAAATCCCCTTTTCGTCCATCGTGAACAGGGGCCGCCTATCGACGTCTCCTTTCGTGCTTATCGTCACGACCTCGAACTTTGCTCCCGGATGCGCCTTTCTGAGCGCGGCAAGCGCCAGCTCTGTCTGCGCCACCGCAAGCCTGCTCCCTCTCGTTCCTACCCTAATGATATTATTATTATTCTTCATTTTTGTTCCTTTATTTTCTTGAAAGCCTCGCCGTACGCGTCCACCGTCCTGTCGACATCGTCCTCGTCGTGCGCGTACGAGACAAAGCACGTCTCAAACTGCGAAGGAGGTATGAACACGTTGCGCTTTAGCAGTTCGTCAAACAACCTCCTGAACTTGACAGAATCTGCCTTTTTCACGCTCGCTTCGTCCCTCACTTTTTCAGCGGTGAAAAACACCTGGTACATCGAGCCGATAGAGTTTATCGTGCAGTCGACGCCACCAATGTCCTCAAGCTCCTCTTCGACTCCTTCCACGATGCTTCCGCACGTCCTTGCGACCTGTGGATAGATCGAATCCTTGGCCTCAAGAAGCGTTGACAGGACTGCGATTGCCGCAGACACCGACACGGGGTTTCCCGCAAAAGTGCTTGCTTGATAGACCTTGCCCGCCGGCGCCAGCTGTTGCATTATCTCCTTTCTTCCCGTAATCGCGCCTATGGGAAAGCCGTTTCCAAGCGCCTTTGCAAACGTCGCAAGGTCCGGCCTTATTCCGAAAAACTCGCCGGCTCCGCCCAGCGCAAGCCTGAAACCCGTGACCACCTCGTCAAATATCAGGACGACGTCGTTTTGCTGCGTTATCTTTCTGACGTCGCTCAGGTAGTTCTTGTCAGGAAGCACGAGGCCGATGTTTGCAAGCACCGGCTCCATTATCAAACACGCCGAGTCGCGGTTCTTTTCGATGGTGCGCTCTAGCTCGACCGCGTCGTTGTACGGCGCAACCACTGTCTGCGCCGACGCCTCTTCAAGCACGCCCTCTGACGCCGGCGGGCTTGCGGCGCCGGACCCTGCCTTTACGAGTACATAGTCGTGCGCGCCGTGGTACCCGCCGTCGAACTTTATCACCTTCTTTTTCTTTGTAAACGCCCTTGCGAGGCGTATCGCGTTCATCGTGGCCTCCGAGCCGGTGTTGACCAGCCTGACCATGTCGGCGCAGGGGACCGCCTTTGCTATCAGCTCTGCAAGTTTTATTTCTAGTTCCGTCGGCACGCAGTACAGCGTGCCGTTGTCAAGTTGCGCTCTTGCCGCGTCAAGGACGGAAGGATGGCCGTGCCCAAGCAGCATGGCACCGTAGCCCATGCAGTAATCGGTGAGCGTCTTGTGGTCGGCAGTAACCAGCTTGCTCCCCCTTGCGGAAGCCGCAAAGAACGGATACGGCTCGAAATAGCGTACCGGGCTGTCGACGCCGCCGGGCAAAATCTTCTTCGCCCTGTTGTACAGCTGCTCTGACCTAGCCACCACGAATGTTTGTCGCTTTTGCGACGTAATAAGCGTATACGTTGATTAACCTGCCATGGCCTGAGAGAGGCATTGGCGACTGCTGCTACTACCACGTTTTCCGCTCTCATGGACGATTTCCGGGAAAACGTGGCGCAGAACCGCGACGCACTCTTGGCTATGGCAAAAAAGAACCCGCACATGGCGTACTCCAAAGTAAACGAGCTTGCGCTGTTTGTCGGCTCGCGCCACGGAGTTAATTTACAATTGCATTTTCCCGTGCCTGCAAAGGTGGCAGACGTCGACTCGTACGGCACGGAAAACATCGGCATCGTCATCGACAAGTTCCGCCGGACGTTTTTTCCAGTCGCGCGGGAAACGGTAAAGCAAAAGGCCGCCGAAATCCTCGGCCCGGACGCAAAGGCGCTTGACGCCTACATGTACGAGGGCAAGGAGGGGGTCAAGGTGGTGATGACACCACAGGGCAGGCTTGAAGTCCTTCCCGGCTCGGTGCACCTGTGGTGCAGGATAGACGAGCGCGTGAGGAAATACGCGGACTGGCTCATGGAAAACGTGTATTTCGCCGTCAGCGCACCAGGCTGACCAGCTCGTACTTGTAGTATATCTGGTCGTTGATGTCGTACGTCTCTGCCTTGACCGGCATGGGCAGGTCCTTTACGACGTATATCTTGCTCGTGTTGTCGTTGAGCTTGTACGTGAGCACCAGCGCGTCAAAAGTGCCTGCAGGCGTGGTGACTTTCTCCTCGCTTGTTATCTTGACCGTGATGGGAGTCGTGCCGCCGGTGACTATGGTGTTCCAAGGCGCGCCCACGACCAAGTACTTGGCCCTTCCGCCATAATCCATGTCCCTTATCGCAAGTATCGACGACTCGATGGGCCCAAGATACGGCTTTGCAGATTCTGCAACATTCCCTTCCTTGGTGAGCAGCTTTGAATACATGATGTCAAACTGCTGCGGCTGCGCTCCCTGCGTGCCGTTTACTACGTTGAATGCGGCGCGCCAGCTGTCGCCTGACTTGTGGAATGTTATCGAAACGTTTGCGTTTGCAAGCGACGACTGCTCACCCTGCGAGTCCACGGTGTAGCCCATCGACAGGCCGTCTGTGACCTGTGCGCCTATCACGTAAATATCGGCCGAAGTGGGCGGCTTGAATAGCGACGAGGTGTCGCCGCCCGCGAACCCCCCGCCAAACGCGATAATGCCAACGCTCACACCTATTCCGAGCGCGGAGAACAGACCGACCATCACTGCGACTTGCTGCTTTGGGGTCACGCCAGCTCTTCAGCTTCTTGCCTTATTTATAGAATTTCGGGCATTTTAACCTGACATCTTCATCAGCCGTTCCCACAGCTTTTCCGGGACTGGCATGACCGACAGGCGGGATATCCTGACAAGTTCCCACTGCGCAAACGCAGGGTCGGCCTTGATCTGGTCAAGGGTCACCGGCTTTTTCAGCCTGCCTGCCGGCCTGACGTCGACTATTACAAGCGACTTGTCTTTCTCCTTCGGATCGGGGTAGGGGTCGGATATGACGTCCATGATGCCTACTGCCTGCCTTTCGTCGCCTGTGTGGTAAAAGATGGCCTTGTCGCCTTTTTTCACGCTCCTCAGGTGCTTGAGCGCAAGGTTGTTTGCCGCCCCGTCCCACGCTGTCCGGCCGTCCTTTTCAAGCTGCGAATAGCTGTACGTGGAAGGCTCTTGCTTGAACAGCCAATATGCCATATATGCCTCCACTGTCGGCGGCCGCACAATATAAGTTACAAAGCAAGGGTGTTGTTACGCTGTTGTCGCCGCCGCCCGTCCCCAAGATAGACCTGATGGCCGGAATAGAGTGCTACTGCTGTGCCGGCTTTACTGGCATTGGCGGATCGATAAAGCAGGACAGCTCCTCGTTCAGGGTGTCAGAGCTCGTAGACGAGCAGTCGCTTGGCGCTTCAAAAGAGCCCGGGGGCGCGCACCGCTATCCTCTTTACCTGCTGGAAAAAGAGGGCATCGACTCGAACCACGCGCTGTTTGAAATCGAGCGCGAACATCGTTTGCGCCTGCGCGTGATGGGGATAAAGGACGCCAAGGCGGCCACCAGCCAGTACGCAGGCGCAGAGAGGGCATGGCAGAATAATATAAAGAGCCCGCCAAAAGAGCTGCGTACCAAGCATACGAGATTGACCCTTGTGGGCTTTACAAAGAGGCCGCTTGGCAGGGAGCTTCTCGCCGGAAACGAGTTTTCCATAGACATCTCTGACCCGCACAGCGACGACATTTCCGGCTTTGAGGACCAGGTGCAAAAAATAGCCAACTTTTATGGCCTGCAGCGGTTCGGTAGCGAGCGCCTAGTCACACACCTCGTCGGAAAAGCCATAGTAAAGAGGGACTTTGCAAAGGCGGTGGAACTGCTGCTGTCGTATACGACAGAGTACGACACTGATTCAAGCCGCGAAATCCGGCGCAAGTGCCTCGACCCTGCCGGCTACCGGCAGGCTCTCCGGGAGATGCCCCGGGGCATGGACATTGAGAGGCAGCTGCTGGCCGCGCTCGTGGAAGGCAAAGAACCTGTAGCGGCGCTCCGCGCTGTGCCCATACAGATACGCCGGCTCTTTGTGCAGGCGTACCAGGCGTACATCTTTAACAGGTGCGTGAGCAGGGCAATAGCGCAGGGAGAAGACGTGACTCTGCCAAAACAGGGCGACCTCTGCTTCGAGATGGAGGGTCCCTTTACGTTTGGCAGGGTAAAGAAATACGATCATTTGTCGGCCGTCCAGTCCGTCCCGGCAGTGAGGATGGCCGGATATACGTTTCAGCCCGGCAAGGGTCGCTTTGAAGAGGTGACAAAAGAACTGCTATTGCAGGAAGAAGTCGCCGCAAAGGACTTTTACGTGAAAGAGATGCAGGAGCTGAGCCAGCAGGGCGGCTTTCGCCAGGCGCCCCTGTGGTGCAGGGACTTTGCATGGAAGAAGAAAAACCCCCTGTCAGTCTCGTTCAAACTGCCAAAGGGCTCGTATGCCACCACGCTCTTGCGCGAGCTGATAAAGCCGGAAGACCCGATAAAGGCAGGATTCTGATCTGATATAACACAATAGTGGCCCCGCCCGGCGAAAAGGGAAGAGGCGCCGCCAGGGCAGGGCCGCTCTGTTCTTGGGGTTAGCTAGACTTGCTAGCCAGTTTCCGTATTAAAGGCTGGCTTAACATTGTTCACTGTGCCCTTAACATAGTTCCTTGATGTTTAGATATTCGCCGGCCTATTAGAAATCGTGTCGCGGCTGGTGTCGTCATCATCATCGTCATCATCGTTAGCGGCAATCCCGCAGGTGTCTTACCGTGACAGGATATACATTGTCAAGGATATCATACTGAAACTGGTGGAATACGGCGAGCTGAACCAGACTGCACTTGTCAGCTTTTGCGGGCTGAATCTGAAAAAGCACAAGCCAATACTTGACGACCTAGAGTTCAAGGGCCTCCTGCAGAGGTCCGAAAGATCCTCCGGCAAGAGGACGTTCACGTTCTATTCTGCGACGGCGTGGGGCATAGAATTCTGCGGAACAATATTAGAGCCGTACGAAAAGATGTTCCCAAGGAGCAGGCACTTTACGCAACAAGAGTGAAATCCAGCTCGACTCCGCTGCCGCCGTTCATCTTTTTCATTGTGTAAGCCTCGTTTGGCTGGATGGGCAGAGCTTCGACCGGCGCGCTGCAGGCGGGGCACCTCTCCATGCAGGCAGAGCCGAGACACGAGGCGCACCAGAGACACGAATTGCAGAGGAGAAAATTGGCGCGCAGGCGGGGCTTTTCTTTAGCAGCCGGGCGCGCAAGGGCCGGTCTTTCTATCGCCATATCATGATACGACTAGCAGGCCAAGTTAATTAAAGTCGATTAACAAAGTTAAGGCGCTGCTCCTGGGTCGCGTGGATCTTTTGCTTGTACTTTTGGCCCCGGGGCTTTGTGCGCAGCCTGTAGCCGCAGCACGGGCAGACGTTTCCCTCGCATATTATGAACAGGTCGCATATCTGGCACCTCTTTTGGCCGCTGGCGTATCTCCCAAGGCTGCTGGTCTTGGTGGCCCTGTAATCCTCGCACTTTCCCCTGCACGACATCAAGATGAAGGGCGGCGGGGAGGAGGTAATCCCTTGCGTAACAATGTTAAGCAAGACATTATTTGCTACTTGTCTTATCAAGCCCGTATGACCACCACTGCAAAGGCTACCATGCTTGCCGTACTGTTTGCAGGGATACTAGTCGGCGCCATCCTTACGGCCGGGATACTGAACTACGCGCCGTCATTCTTGGCCAAACAACAACAAGGGCCGACCGCGGTTGCGCAGCAGTCTGCCGCCGCGCCTGTTCCAATAGCGGCTACAACGACAACGACTACAACTATAGCGGCGGCCAATCCCGACCTTGTCTCGTTATTCAAGGAAGTGGAAGGCTCTGTGGTGCAGATAACAAGCACCGTCTCTACGGTAAACGACAACATCATGATAAACGGCAATCCGCTGACAAGCCAGTCGACCCGCCTTGGTTCCGGCTTTGTCTACGACGCGCAGGGGCTCATAGTCACGAACAACCACGTGATAGACGGCGCCGACTCGGTCGATGTGACGTTCACCAGCGGCAACACATATTCAGCAAAGGTGCTTGGAAGGGACGCGTACAGCGACCTTGCAGTGCTAAAGATAACCGACAACTTTACGGAGAAGCTGGAGCCACTGAAGATAGGCAACTCGACAGACCTGCAGGTGGGCGACCAGGTGGTAGCAATCGGAAACCCCTTTGGGCTCAGCAACACCATGACCACCGGGATTGTGAGCCAGCTTGGCCGGCTAATACCAAACGAGGAGAATAATTTCTCGATACCTGATGTCATACAGACCGACGCGGCCATAAACCCGGGCAACTCTGGCGGGCCGCTCCTTGACACGCAGGGCGAGGTCATCGGCGTCAACTCGGCCATACAGTCAAACACGGGGAGCTTTTCCGGAATAGGCTTTGCAATCTCGTCAAGCGCGGTGCAGCGCATAGTGCCTGCGCTCATAAAGGACGGCGGCTACAGCCATCCTTGGCTTGGCATGACCGGAACAAACCTGACCCCTGACCTTGAGCAAAAGCTCGGTCTCGCCAAGAACTTCAAGGGAGTGCTCGTGACTTCGGTCACGGAGGGCGCGCCGGCGCAAAAGGCCGGCATACGGGGCACCGTGTTTGACAGGTTCACCAACGACATCCGGAGGGCCGGCGACATCGTGACTGCGATTGACGGCCAGGACGTAAAGCGCATGGAGGACATCATTGCCTACCTTGAGCAGAACGCGCACCCCGGCGACACCGTGACCCTGCACCTGAACAGAGCGGGCCAGGACGTGCAGGCACAAGTGGTGCTCGAAGCAAGGCCGGCAGCCCCCGCCAGCAGCTGACAGCAGACGACAACACAATATATACCGCCGGGTGCTAAAGCGCCACAGAAATGCTTGGAGACCGCAACCTGCGGGGGATGATAGAAAAGGCACTTGACAGGCTCAACGACGACCTGAACATCAAGATAGACAAGAAAAACCCTGACAGGATACACGCGCTCGAAGCGGCGCTCTGCACGCGGCTTTCCTACTACGAGCGCAAGGATCCGCTCCCCGACGACAACGCGTCCAAGGTCTCTATCCTCCTGAGCCACGGCATCAGAAACGCCCTGAGCAACATCAAGGGCGAATACAAGGTGGACAGCCTGACCCTCGATGTCAACGCCGACATGCTGATAGGCGACGAGTTTGTCGTGCGGTTTGAGATAGTGACAGAGCTTCCCGCTGTGCCGCATCCTCGGCATCTCTTGTACCTGAACGCGTGCCTGTTTGCGCTCGGCAAGGACGAGGGCTTTCTCATCTACATGACGGCAGAAGGCAAGACCGAAGAATATTCTGTCACCAAGAACAACCGCATGTTCGAGGAAATCGTGCGCAGGGCGCGCGTGCTCAGCACGCTCTTGAAGGACGGCAAGGTGCCCATAGTCGAGCCGTCCGACCTGTGCATGAAATGCAAGTACTACTCGCGCTGCTACTCGCGCGAAAAAGCCAGAGAGAGCACAGACTTGCTGCAGGAAATATTCGGCAAGATGACGCCAAAGTAAAAAGAAGAAGAAGAGGTGTGGAGAGAGGGGAAAAGAGGAAGTTGTTGTTATTATTCCCCGTGACTGCTACCGCTACTGCTGCTCCCGTGAGCCTCGACTGACGACGTGTATCCTTGGCTGTATCTCCTCGCCCTTGCCGCAAAGACTATGCCGACCAGAAACACGAACATCCCCGTCGTCACTCCGAAAATGAACATTTGTTCAGACATGCCGTATATGCGGTTTTGACTGAAGGTTTTATCCTTATCGGTATTGCTCCCCGCGCTGCACGATATTATCATAAAAGTTTACGGAAATGTCAGGCTAAAGTCCTTGTCTTCGGCGGTGGTCTGCAAGTTTCCCCCCGTGACCCTGTACGAGTAGGTGCCGTCTATCGAAAACTTGGCGTTGCCGGCGACCATCTTGTCCCACGCAGCCGCAGTCGCGCCGTTGCGCTCCGCCGTCCCGACGCTCTTGGCAGTCAAAGTCGATCCTGGCACTATGGGGAACAGGTTGCCCTGCGAGTCGAGGAAGCCCTGCGCGCTCTGGCCCACGTCGCCTATCGTCATGCGCAGGCCGTCCACGTTTGCGTTGTAGTGTATCGTCTCTAGTATCAGCGTACTGGGGTTGGGGTTCTTCACCGTGAAGGTGACCTGCACGGTGGCGTGGGTATCGTCGGTCTTGTTCACCGAGATGTCCTTTACGCCTACGACCGGCGGCAACACGGGCAAGGCGCCAGAAGTAGTAGAGTTCGTGCCTGTGTTAGCGTTTGAGTTGGTGCTTGGGGCTGGCATGGGATTGTTTGAGCCAAGCACAAAGAATATCACCACGGCCGCGACGGCAATGCCTCCGCCGGCGGCGTATATCGCCTTTATATTCAAAACTGTATGTTAGCTGTCGCCAGCCCGTGTTTAAATCTGTCGCTTGCCTGCATGTCCTGCACAATGCTTATACTTGCGAAAAGGCGCACCGGCCATGTTGCAGTACCACAAGGCGGCCCACCTTGGCAAGCAGCGCGCGCAAAAGGCGCAGATGAAGCTGTTCGACTATACCGGCTTTGCAATGCTGACGTACACGATAAAGCAGTCCGGCGGAGGCTCTTTTGAGCCCGTGGGCGAGGAGGAGCTTGCGGCAAAGATGACGAGAGGCGAAGAGGCGATGCTGTTCATCTGCGACAGGGACGGCTACGCCAAGGCGCAGTCAAAGCCTATGCCCATTGCGCAGGGCGAAGAGGCATTCAAAAAGATGGTCGCAGACGGTATGCAAGAGTTTTCAGGCGAGATAAAGACTGTCTCTTAAACAGCAACTGTTATTTTCGTGCCCGCGGCCTTGTTCTTGAGCACGACGTCTTTTATCGTCGCCGGCTCGGACTTTATCACTACTGTCGGTATCTTGGACCTTTCGATGACCTTTAATGCGACGATGTCCATCAGGTCATAGCCTCCTGCCATCGAGCTCTCGCCTGCAAGCAGGTCACGGCATTGTTTCGTAGTTATCTCTGAATAGCGTTTTGCGTTTCTGTTCTTGCGCGGGTCGGAATCGTAGATGCCGTCGACGTCGGTCGCATTGACAAAGCGCGCCGCGCCCACCTTTTCGGCGATGAGCGCCGAAGTGGCGTTCGTGCTCTGGCCCGGGTGCAGGCCGCCTGCTACCACTATTTTGCCACTTGCTGCCGCCTCCGTGACCTGCTCTAGGTCTTGCGGGACGGCAGGATGCGCCTTTTCGCCAAGCGCCGCGATGAGGAGCTTTGCATTTAGCCTCGACACTTCGATGCCCATGATGTCCAGGCTGGCCTCGTCAAGCCCAAAGCCCCTTGCTATTCCGATGTAGTGCCGGGCGACCTTGCCCCCGCCTGCGACTACCACAGGCTGCACCTTTGCAGAAGAAATGCCGGCAAGCATGGACGCATATTTCTTTATCTCGCTTCCGTCCTCGCCGCTGAACACTTTGCCGCTCAGCTTGATTACGACGCGGCCCTTACCTGCTGCTGCCATGCAGCCTCCCCGCTCCCATTTCCAGTGTCTCCTGATCTCCCAGCACCTTTTTAACGGATCGCTCGACTTTCTGCCTGCTCTCGGCGGTGGTGTAGATGCGAAGCATGTCAAAAAAGCCGGTGATGGAATCTACAAGCGGTATCTCTGACATGGGCACCTCGCGTACGACGCCCTTTTTGTCAAAGACTAGGACAGAAAACATCTCGCTCTTGCTCGGAGTGAGAGGCATCGACGATGCCCTCGACGCGTCGGCAAACATGTGGCTCCTGTCCACACCTGCCGCCTGCGCGATCTCGACTTCAAGCGCCGACAGCGCCTTTCTGTCCATGCGCTTGTGCCTGTCGCGCTTGTGCAAGAGTTTCTCGTACACGCATTTTAGGAGGCGCCGGTCGCGGTAGTCCCGGGCCAGCCTTGCGGCCATGCCACCGTTGTCCAGCGCGCACAGCCGCTCCAGCGTCGCCTCGTCCGTGATGGAGAGGTAGTTTTCAAGCGACGTGTCGGTGAGGGCAAGCGCCTCGTCCGCGTTTATCATAGAATGCAGAAGCATCACCTCCGCGGACCTGACCGTCTTGTGGAAATACACCGCCTTGAACATCTCATACCTCGATATCAGCATCGATTCAAGCGAGTTGAGCGCCGACCTGTTGATTGCAAGCCTGCCTCCAGCAACCTCGTACGAGCTTATCAGCCTGTAATAGTCTATCTTGCCGTACTCGGCGCCGGTGAAATAAGAATCGCGTGGGAGATAATCCATGATGTCCACGGAAAGCCCGCCGGAGATTATCTCGTTGAGAAAGTGCACCTTTGACTGACCAAACGACAGCCGCGATATGTGATCTGCACTGTAGCCGTTTTTGCCAAGCGCATCTGCTATCTCGCTTTTTGTTATTATGAGCCGGCCCATCTCCTCGTGGCTTGTTCCGCATCTTGTCTCAAGCACTTCCTCAAAAAGATGCGAAAACGGCCCGTGGCCGATATCGTGCAAGAGCGCGGCAAGCCTGATCTCCTCCACTACCTCGGCGTTGTCGATATGGCCCTTGGCAAGAAGGCTCTCGCACGCAAGGCCGGCTATGTGCATGGCACCAAGCGAGTGCTCAAAGCGAGAATGCTGCGCGCTCGGGTAGACGAGATGCGCGCCGGCAAGCTGGCGTATTCGCCGGAGGCGCTGAAAAGCCGCGCTGTCAATGACGTCTTTTTCCGCCTGCGAAAACCGGATATAGCGGTGTATCGGGTCCGTTATTTCGCCTGCAAAATCCAAGGTCTACGAGATGCAGAGGCGTGGGGAGCGACTTAAACTTTCAGTGCCTTTCTCACTGTCTTTAGTATTTCCTGGTGGACCTGCTCCTTGCTTTTAGAGCCGTCAAGCACCTTCCACTTGAACTGCCTTGCAAACTTTTGGTAGTTCTTGTACGCGGCTGCGGCAAGCCTGGCGTCGCCCTCAAACGCGTCGAGCACTTCCGCGCGGTTCTTTGACACGCTCGGATTGACAAGCAGCAGGAGCACCAAGTCTTCCTTTGGCAGGCCCTTGTCCAGCCTTTGCAGCCAGCCTGCGTCCATGCCGTTTGACACGCCGTAAACGAGGTTTGACTGCCAGTAGCGGTTCATGATGACTATGGTGCCGTTTTCCACCATGCTCTCTATCTCTTTCTTTTTCTCCCATCTGTTTGCGGAAAAGAGCAGGTGCTTGACCTCCGGGGGATAGTCGCGCTTGCCGTCGAGAAAGGCACGGATCTCCATGCCTATCGGCGTGGTATAGTCCGGAAAGTCTACTACTACGCATATCTTGCCGAGGGCCTTGATGGCCTCCTGCAGCATGCGAGACTGGGTCGTCTTGCCTGCCTTGTCAGTCCCCTCTATAACAATTATCTTGCCCTTTGCCACCGCCACAGGTCAAGGCAGGCGCCAATAAAAAGATGTTGAATAATTCTCGGGAAAGCGGGATTGTGAGATTTGCGCCTCCTGTTTGACCAGAATTTTAAACTAAAAACCAACAAATTAAATAATATCCACCCTGTTAACAGGTGAGAGCACGGTTAGCGCTTGAAAGACGGAAAATCAAACATCGCTATATTTGACACGTTCAAGACCCGCCGGAACAAGTTCACCGGCGAGGCCAAGAGGCAGCGGGGCATAATCGCGCACCTTGCGACAGAGCAGAGCCCGGAGCTGCGCACCCGCACATCGATTGCGCACGCCATAGCCGAGCAACATGGGATACTGTGGCAGAACATCTATTCCGGAATATTCCGCGACCTCGACGAGGTGCTCATTCCCGCCGGCGTGGTAAAGGAGGGCGGGCGATTGCCTCTTAGGCGCGGGCCAAAGGCACTCCAGCTAGAGGGCGTGCCCTTTTACGAGCTCACGGACACCGGTCTGCTCGTGGCATCGTCGATAGAGGAGCTTGGAGACAAGCGCATGGGACTATTGAAATCGTACGTGTCGTCTCTTCCTGCAAACGATGCGCAGTGCAAGGCGATGAAAGATGGATTATTGCTCTTGATAGACCGCGCCCCGGCGTTCATCACAAAGGTCATCAACGAGTACATCTACGCCTACAGCACGGGCCTGATAAGCAGCATAGCGCCGCTAGAGACGAAAAAGCTGCGCTCCGTGATAGCAAAAGAGATCGCCGTGGAAAAAGAGCTCGTGGAGGCGTTTTCAGCGTTTTCAGGCGAGCAGAAGGACCTTGCGCGCAACTTTTTCAAGGTAATGACCTAACGCGTCACTACTACTTGCCCTTGTAGCCGCACGCGGGGCACTTGTATTCTTTGGACTTGCCTTTGCAGCCTTCGCAGCGCCAGATGCGCGCGCTTTTGCATTTCGGGCACGAAAAGCTCTCTGAAATCTCGCCCGGGTGGACGTCCCTGCCGCAGGCGTTGCACTTGGGCATGTCGTACGAGCCTGAGTACATGTATCTCTGCAGCTGTTTGCCTTCTGGACTATTTTTACTTTGTCAATTCGCGAAAAAACGCGGGAGGCACGAAAGGATTTATACCAAATACATGCATTATGTGTCGTAGAAGAACATGGGTATCGCAGGATACGTCGCCAAGGAATTTGCAAAGGAGCTGGGCAACAAGTCCAGAGACTTTTACGAGTTTGTGATGCCTGCCGTAGATGTGGTAGAAGATGTCAACGAAATCGTCATCATGATCGACCTGCCGGGCTTTGCGAAAAAAGACATTGGCCTGAACATCAACGGCAACATCTTGTCGGTAAAGGCAAAAAGGGAAAAGGCCGAAGAGGCCGGGATGGTTTACTACCGCCAGAGGCCACTGCAAATAGACAAAAAGATAGTGCTCCCAATATCCGTAAAGGAAGAAGACAAGGTGCTTGGCAAGGCCACCTACATCGATGGCGTGGTGACCATAAGGGTGCCGCTTCCAAAAACCTCGCGCATACCGATCACCTGAGATGATGATCCGCACCTTTTTTTCTTTTCAAAACGGAAACAGAGAATATAGCTAGTTTATATTCACGGCTGGGTCAAATGAATATATGCATAGCCGCCGTAGGGGTTATGTCGTAGTTATTTCTGCGGCGTCTGGCATTAAAGGGTGAACCGCGATTTGGAAGACCCGTCCCAGCTCAAAGAGCAGATTGCCTTCAAGTACATTTCTACTGATTTCCCCGTGGAATTCAAGCGGCCGTCGCGCCTCCACGTGGCAAGAATAGTCCTAAAGCTGCTTCCGGTGGCTCTGAATTTCCGCAGGGACAGGAGGGAATGGGTAAAGCACGAGGGTCGCAACGTTGACGAGGAAAAGTACCGCAAGCACGCCCGAAAAGCGCTAAAGACGTTTCTGGAGCTTGGGCCATCGTACATAAAACTGGGCCAGTGGCTCTCCACACGAGCCGACATGCTCCCACTCCCGTATCTGGAGGAGCTGTCAAAACTTCAGGACGACGTGCCGGCCGCACCTTTTTCGCAGGTCAAGGCTACAATAGAGGCAGAGCTTGGCGGCAGAATAGAAGACGTGTTCGAGTCGTTTGACACGACTGCGCTTTCAGGGGCAAGCCTTGGCCAGGTGTACCTTGCAAGGCACAAAGGCAAGGATGTGATAGTAAAGGTTGCAAGGCCCGACATCGAAGAGGCAATAGAAAAGGACATCTACATCCTGCAAAAGATAATGCCGCTTGCTACACGGTTCATCGATCCGAACCTGCGCTTTTCAGCCGAGGGGATGCTTGCGCAGTTTGCAGAAACGGTGCACGAGGAAATGGACTACAGGGTTGAAGCCGAGAACCTTCTGGCCATAAGCCGGAACCTCGCTGACGACAGCTCTGTCCTGATGCCTGGGGTCTATCCCGAAAGGACGTCCAGGCACGTGCTGACGATGGACTATTTGTCCGGGACAAAGATAACCGACATCAAGGAGCTGGACAGGATGGGGATAGACAGAGAAAAACTCGTGGTCCGCATCCACAGGTTGTTTTTCAAGATGCTCTTGCGCCACAACATCTTTCACGCCGACCCGCACCCCGGCAACATAGCAGTAGCAGAAGATGGCCGGATAATCCTCTATGACTTTGGGATGGTGGGCCGGCTAGACAACTCGACGCGGATAAAGCTCATCCGGCTCTACCTGGGGCTGGTGGAAAAAGACGCTGCGCGGACCGTAAACGTGCTGATGGAGCTTGGAACACTAGAGCCGGATGCAAACAGGTACGTGATAGAGAAGGCAATAGACCTGAGCATCCAGTCGCTTTACGGCAAGCAGGTGGACAAGATGGAGGTCAAGGCGCTCATGGACCTTGCAAACAAGACGATGAGCCGGTTCCCCTTCAAGCTCCCAAAGAACCTCGCGCTGTACATGAGGATGAGCTCTATCTTGGAAGGAATATACCAGCACCACAGGGTGCGGTTCCAGTTCATCAAGGTTCTTGCAAACCTGCTCGAAGAAGAGGGCCTGATACGCGAAGCTTACATTGAAGAGGCCAAGTCCTCCGTGCAGCGTATCCGCAAGTCGGTCGAAGCCGCCATGAATTTCGGCCAGTTCATGCAGTCCGCGTACGACTCTGCGCTGTTTGGCAAAACCAACAACAATAGCAACAGCCTGATGGCCGGCTCTATCCTTGCCGCCAGCCTTTTCGTGGGTTCGTCGATACTTTATCCCCAAAATTCCCTTGTTGCTTATGCGGGCTTTGGAGCTGCCGCAGTAACCATGGCCGTGTCAATATTTAAAAGAAAATCATAATCATGCAAATTCTACTATAATATGTTATTACTTTAGGTAGTTTTCATCAATATCCGCCTTCTCACAAACGTTTTCTATATCCGCTGGATAATGTATGACTGAAAAACAATGAACGTGCAGGCTGACGTACAGGAGATATTCTGGGTTTCGTACACGATACTGGAAGTAGATCCGGGCAATGATCTGCAAGACGTCCTGCAAAAATTTGCAACCATAATCAACGTGCAACTGACCATGCAAGAAGGCCAGAAATTTCCTTTCATCCCGTTCAATGGCTTTGAGAGTGCAAAAAAGTCAAGCAAGGTATTTCTGTATGGACCAAGCGGGTGCGGCAAGTCAAAAGCCATCTTTGAAATCATCCGGGAAAGGATAGCCCGGATAAAGCGAATCTACATCATAAACCCTCGGCAAACGCTCGGGGGCGAGTCAGGAAGGATGAGCCTCTTTAACCTGCTCAGCAAGGCCGGCCACGAAGACGCGGTGGTCTGGGACAACTTTCCCGACGACCTCGTAAAAAGGGACGTCAAAAGCGCCACAGGCGTGCTGGAGCTTGTCAGCTCAAGGGATCTGAATGACCTCCTGATTGCGCTAAAGCCGAGGTACATGGAGATCTACCGCGAGATCACCCGCGACGATGCCGTTCCAGAATTCCACAACGTCGAGATATCATACGACAAGGACCGTTTCAAGAAAATCATGCAAGAGTACGGCGCGCAATTATCGCAGTTCAATAGGGTATACCAGGGCCACGTGGCAAGCCGCATAGAGGGCGTTTCTCAGGCTCTCTGGAAAAAAGAACCGATACCAATAGCCATTCTTGACTACTACCGAGAACTGGCCGGAAAGGAAGAAGGCGACGGCAAAAAATCCATCAACGCGGTTGCAGAAGCAGAGAAACTTTTGCGCGCCGGAGACTATTATGAGAGCCAGTTTGACTTTGTGACCCATGCCAAAGAGCGCCGGGAAGACGCCGAGTTTCTATATACTCTGAAGCTGTGTTATGAAGCCGGCCTCGGCAGGATGTTTGGCCTCATAGAAAAGTTGCAGAAAGGGATATTCGGCAGCCTGCCACCAAGAGATCCGCTGCGCAGGCTGTCCACGTGGGTCTACCTTTCAGGCCAGGACTATGCGATGCACGACGCCCGGAAGGACGCGATAAAATTTAGTGACCACGTGATGCTGCAAATCATAAACTACCTGATAGACAATTTCCAAGACGTCCTTCCAACAGAAAACAACCAGATCTATTCATTTGGGATGTTTCTGGGCAAGCACGTCCAGTTTGTACCGCGTGACGCGTCGCAGCCTTTCCTTCCAGCCAGCGTTTACGACTTTATGAGGGAGAACCGGTATTTTGCAACAGGATTTGGCCAAGGCGCCGGCTCGATCTTCCTTTCGCTGGACGAGCCGATTCAACAAGGTGTATTGCGAAGGGTGGAGGTAGACATCGAGTTCACGCGGGGTCTGTGCGAAAACCTGGGATCCAACTTTTCTCTGTTTGATTCGGAAAGCCAAGAAAAGATTCTGGGCATGATAACAAGCGGACTTCCGTTTGCAAGGTATCTTGGAGAAAGCCTTGGAACACATTTTTTTTCCATGTCCCAGAAGCTCAGGGATGAAATTTCCAAGAGAGCTAAAAAGAATGTACAGTTTTCAGACGGCCTGGGCATGGGAATGGGGTACGTCATGCCCCTTCTAGATGAAAACTTGCGGCAGGATGCATTCAAAAAGGCAGAAAACGATAGCGAATTTACAAGAGGGCTCGGATACGGCCTAGGTCGAAATTTTCCCTCGATTTCAGCAGATTTTGAAGCCAAGATCTTTGGACTTGTCGAAAAGAACAGGGAGTTTGCAAAGGGGCTGGGTTACGGCATAGGTTTTCCATTCGAGTCTTTCACCCCGGAATTCAAAGCCCGACTGCTAGATCTTGCAGGAAAAAACAGCGAATTTTCCTATGGTCTGGGTATCTTTTTTGGCTTTGCATTCTCGTACCTTCCAGGGCAAATCCAAGATCAGATGCTTGCAATGGCAGAGAGGCACAGCGAATTCGCGTACGGCCTGGGCATGGGAATAGGATATCTTTTCGAGTACTTGACTCCAGAGCTGGAGGGCAAGATTCTTCAAAAGGCAAGCAAGAACGCCAAGTTGACCTATGGAATAGGGTCGGGCTTTGCTTTTTCGTTCAAAAATTCGCCCCCGGAAGTCCAGAACAGAGTCCTTGCGCGTATTGAAAAGAACAGCGAGCTGACGTACGGCCTGGGCTACGGCCTTGGGTTCATATTCACATATCAAAAACAAATCTATGCAGACATCTTTGACAGGTCAGAGAAGAACAGCGAATTCGCGTACGGGCTGGGGCTGGGGCTGGGCCAGTCTTTCAGCTATCTGGATGACGAAATACGGGACGACATACTGGCGCGTATTGAAAAGAACAGCGAGCTGACGTACGGCCTGGGCTACGGCCTTGGATATCTTTTTCCCTACCTGTCCGGCGAGCAGCGGGAACGCAGTTTCCAAAAGGCTGATATGAACCCGCATTTTGCAAAGGGTCTTGGCATGGGCATGGGACGAATTTTCGCGTATCTCGACAGATTCCATGACGAAATCTTTGATAGGGCCCGGGTGAACCCGCATTTTGCAAAGGGCCTGGGCTACGGCCTCGGGTATGTCTTCACTTATTTTCCGCCAAGCCTGCGCGAAAAAATCTCTGCAATGGCCGAGGACAATCCAGAACTGACATACGGTCTTGGCACCGGCCTGGGCTTTACCTTCTCTTATTTCCAAAAAGAAGATCAATGCCTCTTCTTTGAAAAGATAAAGGATGCATATTTTGCCCGGGGTCTTGGCACCGGCCTCGGCTACGCCTTTGCCTACCTACACCAAGACATCCAGAACCATGCGTTTGCCAAGAGCCATGAGAAGGTACAATTTGCAATCGGGCTGGGAGAAGGTCTCGCCAGAATCTTCTCCTATCTTGACGAAAGGATCCAGAATGAAATCCTCAAAAAGGCCGTCGCAGGAAGCGGCCTCGCAAGAGGTCTGGGCCGCGGGTTCGGCTCTGTGTTTCCCTATCTTGATGCCAATATGCTTGAAGCCAGTAGCCGGCATGCAGAGAAGGATGGGCAGTTTGCAAGGGGTCTGGGCGAAGGCCTCGGCACCATCTTCCCTTACCTGTCATCCGGCGCCCAAGCCGGCGCCTTTGAAAGGGCAAAAAACAACGCCCAGTTTAACATAGGCCTCGGCACCGGCCTCGGCTACATCTTTCCCTATCTAACACGCGACGTCCAAACGCTCGTTTCTGCAAAAGCCCGGAACGATACATCGCTTGCCCGGGGTCTTGGCACCGGCCTCGGCTACATCTTTTCTTACCTTGGCAACACGCTCCAGAAAGAATTTCTTGACAGGGCAAAACAAGATGCATCATTTTCTCATGGCCTGGGCTCCGGCATAAGCTACGGGCTTGCCTACTGTCCAGACTATTTGAAGAAAGAGGTTGTCGGATACTCAAAGAGCGATCCGCATTTTGCCACCGGCCTCGGCACCGGCCTCGGCTACATCTTTTCTTATCTGCCGAGACCCCTGCGCCAAGAATTGCTCATCCTTACAGACAAGCATCCCAGCTTCGGCACCGGCCTCGGCACCGGCCTCGGCTACAACCTGCCTTCGTTTACTGAGCAGCTGCAGGAAGAGATTCTGGGCTGGATAAACAAAAGCAACGACTTTGCCACCGGCCTCGGCACCGGATTAGGCCGGTCCTTCCAGCACCTCGACGGGATAACGCAGCAGGAAATCCTAGGCTGGATAAACAAAAGCAACGACTTTGCCACCGGCCTCGGCACCGGCCTCGGCTACAACCTGCCGTCCCTTTCCGAGCAGCTGCAGGAGGCGGTCCTCGACTTGGTGGGCAAGAGCGACGGTTTTGCCACCGGTCTGGGAACAGGGCTTGTACGCAGCTTCCAGTACCTAGACGCCAGCCTGCAGCGCAGAATCGCGCTCTTGGCGCAAAAGAACCGCGCCCTTGCATATCTTCAGTCCAAGGTTAGCTAATCTTGCTACTGTGCCACTTATTAACATGGGATAATAGATTACCGATGGTGTGAGTTCGACAGATGATGAAGAAGCGACATTTGGCGACTATCCGCTAGTGGGCTCGGCACAAGAAAGCCAGACCGGTCCGTTTTCCGATTTTCCCGCGGACGAAGTGTCCTTCTCTGGCAGGAGCGAGAGCTACTGCGTGTGCTTCATTGACATGGTGAACTCGACCGCAGTCACGTCCGGCCTGGCCCCCGCGAAACTCGTCAGGTACTACTCTATCTTTTTAAACGCAACGGCGGCAATAGCCAAGAACTTTGGCGCCAAGATAATAAAAAACGCCGGCGACTGTCTGATATACTACTTTCCAGCCACTTCCGATTCTGCAAGTCAAGTCGCGTTCTCGGACGTGCTTGAATGCTGCACGGCAATGATAGACGCCAACAGGGTCATAAACGCCCGGCTCAACATCGAAAGCCTCCCACCGCTTGGCTACCGGATAAGTGCCGACTATGGCAAGGTGGAAGTGGCCCGGTCGGCAACTTCAAACAGCGACGACCTGTTTGGGTCGACAATGAACCTGTGCGCCAAGATAAACTCCAAGGCTGAAAGGAACGGCATGGTGGTTGGGGCAGACCTGCACAGGGTCATCCAGTCTATCCCCGCAGTCGTCGAGCTGTACCAGTTTGAGCAAGTGGGCTCGTACCTGGTCGGAGTTGAGCAGCAGAAATACGCCGTGTTTTCAGTCGCAAGGCGGCAAAAAAGAAACACCGTCAACCCCTTCAAGGCAATGCCTGCAAGGTTCTGATCTCACGCACACTAGGCGTACGAGACCTTTATCTTTTCAATGACCCTCTCATAATCCGGACCCTTTTTCCTTGCATACCTCTCCATCGCAGTCAGGGGAATCCACCCCATGGACACTGCAAGCCCCGCAAAAAACATGTTGACAGCCGTGGCGTTTCGGCCCACCTGGTGCATGAACTTTTTCATGCCGTGCTTGTAGTTGTGCTGCCATGTCTTGTAGATTATGCCGAATTGCTCGGCAGTCATCGTGCTTCCAATGTCATAAAAGTCCGACTTTTCCAAGAGGCCGATTGGTACAAACGTGAGCGGTGCAACGGCAAACCTGGAACCCTCCTGCTCGGTTTCAAGCTCGTGGATTAGCCTGATTGTCTCCCAGCTGTCGTCAGGAGTCTCGTCGTTGTCAAGGCCCATTATCAGGCTGAAAGCCGGTATCCAGTAATTCTCGTTCAAAGTCTTGACTGCGGTTTTCACCACCCAGTGCCATTCCTCCGGCTTGTATGGGGCCAGCTTGCGGTCGGCGTACTTGCCGATGAGCCTGACGCTTCCTGTCTCAAGGCCGCACTGGATGCCGATAAAGTTGTCATGCCCTGCGTTTATTATCCTCGACACGTTTGGTATCAGCCTCTCGTCGGCAATCGCCCCAGACAGCGTGCCGTGCGTCGGGTTTGTGTGCTCTATGCCGGTCGCCATGACGCCTCTGAACAGTTCCTCAATCGCTTCCCTGTTTGGCTGCATATTCTTGTTAGAGCGGGGATTCATGCCGTAGACAAAGATGTCGTCGCTGTGGAGCCACGCGTTTTTCAATCCGCCGTACTTCATGTTCACCTCTATCTCCTTCTGCACCTTCTCGACTGGGTAGTATCGTAATGGCCTAAGAGTCACGTCGCAGAACTTGCATCCCCTGCCGCAGCCGCGCATCACCTCTATCATGCCGTGCATACTGGGGTTGACGATGTCTGGAATATCATTAACAGCCGGCTCTCCCCAATAGTGCACGAACCGGCCGTGGTGCGTCTTTTTCCCGCGCAAGAACTCTTTGATCTCTACCTTGAACTGGCTCTTTTTGAAGGGATTCGCCATGTCAAACTCGCCCCTTGTAAGAGCGTCAAAGAACGGACCGGCCGCGCCGTCTATCTCAGGCGCCATGCCACCAAGCTCGCCCTCTAACACGGCATAAATGCCGTACTCCTCTATCTTGGCAGGGTCATAGTTATACTGCCAAGTGCCAGACGCCCCGACAACCACCTTTGCCTTGCTAGAGTTTCTTGTCTTTGCCGCGTTTATCCTGCTGTGAAGTTCCCTGCTGCAGTATTCAGTGTAGGACATCAGGTGCCTGCCGTACGTAAAGGTCATGCTGACCGGCCCCATGCCGAGGGGATCCATCTCGTATATGCCCACCGCCTCCGTCCCGGGACCGATGAATTCCTCGACGTGGTCGGGGTGCACCACTGCAACGTCGTCCGCACTGTAGCCGTCCTTTAGCAACGCCGCTTCAACTTTTCTCAGTCCGTACGGCGCGTACGTTGCCCTGCCGGCCGCCTGCGCGATTGGGTTGCAGAGGAAATTGAAAAGGGGCATCGGCGTGACCTGATTCCTGAACACCAGCCTTGACAGAGACCTGCTTCCGGTCATGTAGTACCAGAAGGAATTGGCGCCGTTGCCACCACTGCCGCCGTTGTTATTGTTGTTCTGCTCTAGCGCCGGAAAGCAGCCGAGAAACGAAGCAAGCGAGATTCCCCTGTACGGCGACATGAGGGTGCGGTCGGCGGTGAGGACTATTTTGGGCGCCACATAAACGGAATGGGTGCCGGAAATTTAAGTACAGAAGTATGGCTATTCTGGAACGGACTTATCGGCGCACATTAACGAAAAACAACTAATCATGTGAAATCAGAAGCCACGCGCTTTTTTCTGGTTCGCTGCGTACCGGAGGAAGAGTTTACCAGCGGCCGAGCCGGCTAGGCATCCTGCTATTATCGCGTCTGCCGCTGCGTCTCTGGAGCTCTTGCCGTCCTTCTTGCGCTTTCCATAGACCGCCCTGCCCACCGCCGCGGCAGCTGCAGCGCCTACAAGGTATTCCGGCGCGTCGGCCATCAGGTGCCCGAGCGGGTCCTTGCGCGGGTCTATTTTGTCCACGTGCGCCGTGTAGTGGGTGCCATAGTCGCGTATGTGGAGGTTGCCGTACCTGTACTGCCTCTCGGCGCCTTTCTTGCTCCCAAGCGCAGTCTCTTCTATTCCTATTATCGGCCTGACTGCCTTTGGAATTATGATGTTGCCGTCTGCGTCTACAAACTCCACGGGCAAAATAAAGCCGGTTTCAGATATAAAACTAGCGAATCGATATTAACCCGCCTCCGCTGTACCAACCGCATTGCCAGTCAAGGTTATTGCAAGCAGGCGCGTCTATGAGGGCGCCATCTCGCTCCGCAAGGACAGGTTCTCTGTAAATGGCAAGGTGGTCGAAAAAGAGATAGTCGAGCATCAGCCGTCGGTGGGAATCATCGCCGTTGCAGCCGATGGCCGCATCATTCTAGTGAGGCAGTACCGGCGCGCTCCGGACAAGACGCTGCTAGAGATACCTGCCGGCAAGATAGAAAAAGGCGAGACGCCCCGGCAGGCCGCTATCCGCGAGATGGACGAGGAGATAGGCTACTCGGGCAAATTAAAGCTATTTTTGAAATGGTATCTTGCGCCCGGATATGACACGGAACTCATGCACCTGTTCGTCGCCACGGACCTGAAGAAAATAGACGAAAAGAGGCGCGCGATGGATGACGACGAGGACATTGTCACGGAAAAGGTCGCGCTTGCGGCCGCCGTGAAAAAGTGCCTCAACGGCGAGATAGAGGATGCCAAGACAATAGCGGCCATCTTGGCGTATGCTCCTGTGAAAGAGCGCGTCCACTAGCTGTGGATCTCGCTTATCTTTTGCGCAAGCATGACGTCATAGTTGCTTACCTTGTTGCCGATGTCGTGCGTCACGAGGTTTATGGTGACATGGTTGTACACGTTTGACCATTCGGGATGGTGGTTAAGCTTTTCTGCCTCTATCGCCACGCGGGTCATGAACGCAAACGCTTCTGCAAAATCGCCAAACTCAAACGACTTGCGCAGCTTGCCGTCGGCTATCTTCCAGCCGGACATTTTTTCAAGTGCCTTGTCGATCTCTTGCTTTGAAAGCTCGCGGTAATCTTCATCATGCATGGAGAGTCTTTCGAGGGCGCAGCTAATACGCTTTGCCCAGTGATTAGCATATCTGATATGGGGAGAGCTTTGTTCACAGTCGTTTGCAATTTATAAGGCCGTCGAATCTTGCATGAACAGCGGGCGGCTGGTCTAGCCTGGTTATGATACCGCTCTTACACAGCGGTGGTCGAGTGTTCAAATCACTCGCCGCCCACTTTTTCCAAGTTTTGGATGAGTTTTTTTGCCTGCTTTTTTTGCTCAACCGTGCATTTTGCCGGCTTTTATCGCCCTGACGTACAGGATTATCGCCGAAAATCCAACAGCCGCAATCGTCCCTGCTAGGCCCATGGGAAACTCTGGCACGACGTTTGCCGCCGTGATGATTATTGTCGACTGGGAAGAAGAGCCGGTCGGGGCGTCTGCCTGCACCACGTCTTCATGCTTGCCTGTCAGGATAAGGGTTGTGACCTGGTCGTTTGATGACGACGCATCTTCCTTTATGTCCAAAGCCGCGCCGCTACCGGTCGATGCGGAAAACGGACCGGACATCATCTGCTTTGGTATCTCTAGTTTTATGGTAAAGTCGCCGGAATGCGCGGTCGCATTGCCAGAAGAGGATGATGAAGAAGAAAGGACAAGCTGTTTGTTCTCTGTCTTTAGCTCGGCCTTGCTTATCGTCATGGAGGAGTATGCGCCCAAGTCAAAGGCCGTGTCCTGATAGTTTACCTTCAGGGTCTGTTTTGGCGTCACCGGCACTACAAAGCTGTACTCTAGCGGCGGCTGGAGGAACGTGTTGTCAAAGTCGATTCCCGTAACTTCGACTGCGACCTTGTAGCTGCCTGCAGTAGAAAACACCGGGCCCTGCACCTTTATCGGGCTTCCAAAGTCAGAGACATAGCTTGCCGACAGGTTGTCATAGTTTGCGCTCACCCCGTACGTATCGGTTGAATTGTCTTGCACAAAGCGGATGCTGACCTTGCCATCGTGGCCGTGGACCACCTCGGAGAACACCTGCTTGCCGTCCTCTCTGGTGATAATGAGGGTATAGCTGACGTGGGGGGCGTTCTTGCCGGTGTTCTTGTCTATCAGTGAAAGGGTCATGTCAATCGGCTCTCCCGGCAAGGCCGCTGCGGGGCTTGTGGTGAAATCAAGCGCAAGCTGCCTGTCGCCGATGCTTGCAGTCGGAAGGTGCGACTGGTCCGACGTCATGTGATTGGCTGACTCCTCTGCATATGCAGAGATGGCGGGAAAAGACGCAAGGGCCGCCAAAAAGGCAGCTGCAAGTAGAGTCTTTGAGTGAGACATGTACCCGAGTTATCGGATTATTGCCCATTAGCTTATAAATTATCTGGTGGCGCTTTGCCCGGCAACAACAAAACTCAAATCACGTTTCCTTGGATGCTGAAATGCGGCAGCAGGAATGGGCCAAACTACTACAACAACTAAAGTGATTTCAGGCGCAGGCAACATTGCCCGCGCGATCGCAAAGTTCCAGTCCAACATCAAGAAGGACTGGTGCGCCTGCGTCGACTCGTCCATTCCGGCGTTTTCCATGAGCGATGGGATAAGGCAGGGCTACGTGGCCGCAAAAAAGCGGGGCGTGAGAATCAGGTACGTCACCGAGATAACGGCGCAGAACCTTGGGCATTGCAAGGAGCTGATGGAGTTTGTCGAGCTGCGGCACCTCTCCGGCGTGCGTGGCAGTTTTGCGGTCAGCGAGACCGAGTTTGTCGCCGGCATCCGGGGCAAAAAGGCGCTTGCAAAACTCGTCCGAAGCAACGTAAAGGAAGTTGTCGCGCACCAGCGCGACGTCTTTGAAACCTGCTGGGACAACGCCACTCCAGCCGCGCGCAGGATAAAAGAGCTTGAGAGCTGAAACAATTACTGCGTCTGCATCTTGTAAAAAGAGAACTGTGGCAGCACCTCTGTGTGCATGCTGCAAAGCTCGTGCAGTTGTTATGCGTAAAATAAAATTTTTGTTATTTCAATCTCATTAATATGAATATTTGTAATTATGCATGTAGTAATGTATTATATATGTAAAAAATCATAATCGGTTCAAATTTATATTTTCGAATGTGGCATATAGATCATGGGGACGGTCGCTTTACACCTTGACGACAAAGAAGACCTACCAAACGTCATTGTAAAATGCCCCGTATGCGCAGGGTCCGGCTCCATCCAATGCATGGAAGACGACTGCGTTAACCCCTTCTGCCTGTCTCTTCCCCTTGCAACCGAGGAAAGATGCAACTGTTGCGATGGGCGCGGGTGGGTCCGAAAAGAGCAGCAAGAATGCAGCTCCTTCTGCCGCCGAGAAAAGAAGGAGGAAGAAGCAAGATAAACGGGAGGATGATAGCCGCGATTTTCATATCGCAGGGTTCGCGGCGGTAGAGTATGATTTCAAAGTTTTTCGTGCATCAGTCATCAACCTATCAGAAACTCTTGAATATGCCAAGCTCATCTACTATTGTCGAGTAGAGGAATCTAATATGAGAATCGTCCAGCTTTGGTCGAATTCTGATGAAACAGAATTCGCGATCAGGCTGTCTGCGGACAGGATAGGCTTTCGAGCCTCTACTAACGAAAGGGCCGATTTTGTCAAAGTCGTAGACGAGACATACGCGACTGACGACGAGTACATCGACTGGCCCTTCATGCTTGCAAAATGGATATCCTCCTGGAAGGAAGGCTTTCGCCATACTGCGCTGGCACAAGAATTGAAGTTGCATGAGGCAAAGAGCAAAGTGGGCCATGGTTTCGCAACCGCCCTTGTCTCAAGAGAAAAGCGAAAAGCCCGGCGGCCTAAAAAGAAAAAGCGCCGCAAGGCCGGCCGCATGAAACTTGACGTAAAATGCGACTTTTGCAACCTGATGTTTTATGATGACGCCGAGCGGCTGGCCCACCAAAGGGAATGGCACAAGGGCGAGTTGTTGAAAAGCAAATAGTGATAATGATGACAAGCCGCGTCATGCACGCGGCTTGCGTGGCTATTTCTTCTTGCGCCCGTCGATGACGAGGACGACGACGCCTGCTATCATCACCAGTACGCCGGCGACAACTATTCCCACGCCGGCGACGATTCCCTTGAACACGCCAATGCTGGCATTGTCTTGTCCTACACCGGGTATGTAGCCAAGCACAATGTCCGCCGTCGTGTCCGTGCCACCGTTGTTTGTGACTGTCAGCCTGTGGCTGCCGGCCTGTGCAGGAGCCGCCCCTTCTGCGAGCGTCTCGTTAAACTCTTTTCTCAGAACCTCGCTTCCGTCCGGCCCGACTAGGACTGCCGTCATGGGAACGGGATTCTTTGCCGAGACCACAACCGAAAGCGGCCTTGTCAGGTCTGAAACCTTGAACTCGGCGGACGCGGACTTGCCTGCGGCAAGCGACACTTGCTGCAGTATCGTCGTGTCTTTTTGCAGCTGCTCTGCCACCGGAAGCGCCCACACGATGGTCAGGGCTATTCCTATCGCAAAGAGCGCCGCGCCTCCAATCAGGACATAGTAGCCGCGTTTCAACGCGTGTCTTTTCTGCGATCCTTCGTTATTAACCTAGTGAACCTATGCTGCAAACTTTGCGATTATCCTGCCCATGCATTTCGTGCACTTGTTCAAAAGGTCGATCCTTGCAAACTCGTTTGGCGAGTGTATGCGCGCAAACATGTACGTGCTCCCGACGGATATGCACGGCGCCTTTAACACCTTGACAAACGAGTACATCGGGCCGGTGCCGGCAGACGACACGCTCAGAACGGAACTGCCAAACGCCTCTCTTGCGGCCTCGTCCACCTTTTTCACGAACGGGTCGGAGATGGGAGTCCTTGCAGCCGCCTCGCCGTGGATTAAATTGACCTGTATGTCTGAAAAGCCCCTGTCCTTCAGGTGCTTTTTTAGCCGCGCCAGCTGTTTTTCAGGCATCATGCCCGGAACGAGGCGAAAGTCGATTTTCACACGAGCCCTTGCGGGGAGCACCGTCTTGGCTCCCTCTCCAATGTAGCCAGAGTCAAAGCCGGCGATGTTGCAGGTGGGCATCCCGACAAGCGCCTTCTTGGCGTCATTGCCTTTGGCGTTTGCCACAAAGCGCTTTACGCCGTACTCCTCCTTGAATTCTCTTTCATCAAACGGCTCTTTAGAAATGACTGCAAGCTCCTGCTTTGTAAAGGGCCTGACCTCTTTGTACCAGTCCTTTATTGTGACTCTGCCTGACTTTTCGTCGCGCATTGTCTTTAGTGCAGAGACAAGCCGCCATGCCGGGTTTTCGATGAGCACTGCGAGGCTAGAGTGCGCGTCCCTCGACGGGCCGTTTGCTATCAGTTCTACGTACAGCAGGCCCTTCATTCCCAGGCTTATTATCGGCCTGTCTTTTGCGTCAACGTAACCGAATTCCCATATCACGCCGTCGCAGGCGAGTTTTTCTTCGTATTTTTTCAGGTACTGCTCGACGTGCACGCTCCCGACCTCCTCCTCGCCTTCTACCATGAACTTAATGTTGCACGGGACGTCGCCAGTCTCTTTCAGGAAATATTCCACCGCCTTGATGCGGGTTATCAGCTCGCCCTTGTCGTCTGCCGAGCCCCTGCCAAAGACCTTGTTGTCCCTGACGGTGCCGCTGAACGGCTCGTCCTCCCACAGCTCCAGAGGCTCCTCCGGCTGTACGTCATAGTGGTTGTAAAAGAGGAGCGTCTTGGCCGGGTTTGCCTTTGATTTCACTTCGCCGTAAACTATTGGCGGGACGGTCCTGTCATCCAGGTACAGCACCTCGGAATCAATGCCTGCCTTTTGCATCATTTTTGCGACGAGGTTTGCACACTCGACGAGGCCGACCTTTTTTGCCGAGACGCTCGGCTGCCTGATAAGCGCCTGCAGGTCAGAGATCAAGTCGTCCATTCCGGCGTCGACAAGCGAGTCTATCAATATAGCAGGTAACACTCTAGATATTGAAAATAAAGGTTGCTTTCCTGCTAGGGTGCCACTCTTATCGTACCCTGCATCCACGGCCAGGGCTCCGTGTGGGCGCGGTACTCCCCTGCGTCGTTAAACCCGCACATGAATGACTCGCCCGGCTTTAGCTCCTTTTCTACTCCAAAAGAAGTGATATTGGCACTGTCCAGAAGGGGCTTGCACGCCGGCTCTATTAGCAGGATGGTTGGAAAGACCTCCTCGTTCCTCTATTCTATGAAATTGCCTGCTCTGATGTTGGCCGTTTGCGGCTCAAACTGCCCGCTCTGTCTGGATGCGCCCTCTGGTATTGACACGATCTGCCCTGCCATAGATTGCACCCTGTGTACTGGCAGGTTTGCGGCCCATGCGGAAAACAGCGTCAAAAACACAATGCCTGCGGCAAGGCCCGCTATCGCCGGTGCGGCAGAATGCATGTACACGCTGCTGTGTGGCAGACAAGATAATGAATTTTTGTCTAAACTGTCAGGGCTGGTCTGGCGCTTCTATGTTGAGCCTGTGCACGCCAGATTCGCTGTCGGACAGTCGCTCGCTTGCGTCTGAAAGCGCGTAATACGCTACAATCAAGGAAAACAGGAACGCAATGACTGCCGGTATGACTACTAGGAGCAGTATGGCCGACATGGTATGACAATGCAATGCGTACAATAAAAGTCCACCTCGATGTGCACATGCATTTATAACCATCCTGACGCATTTTTCCCCAAATGTCCAGTTCCATCTTTTTCTCGCCAAAGTCGATAGCAGTAATTGGGGCTTCGGAAAAGCCGGGCGTAGGCAAGACGATATTCACAAACATTGCCAAGCATTTCAAAGGCAAGATCTATCCAGTCACCCCGTCAAACCCGACCGTGGGCGGCCTGACGGCGTACAAGAGCGTGCTGGACATACCCGAAAACGTCGACCTTGCGGTGGTGGCTGCGCCAAGCAGGTTCACACCTGCGGTTATGGAGGAGGTGGGCAAGAAGGGGATAAAGGGCGCGATAATCGTTTCTGCCGGTTTCAAGGAAGTGGACGAGGAGGGAGCCCGGCTTGAAAAAGAAGTGGGCGAGATTTCCAAAAAATACGGCATCAGGGTAATCGGACCCAACTGCCTTGGCATCATGAGCCTGTCAAAGGACAACATGATGAACTCTACGTTTCTAAAGATAACGCCAAGCCACGGCGGCATTGCGCTCGTCTCGCAGAGCGGGGCCATTTGCGCCGCGACAGTAGAGGATGCCGGCGCGCAGAACATCGGCTTTTCCAAGGTGATAAGCATGGGCAACAAGGTGGACATGGATGAAAGCGACGTGCTGGAGCTGCTCGCAGAAGACGAGGACACCAAGGTGGTCGTGATGTACCTGGAGGACATCCGAGACGCAAGGCGCTTCATGTCCATCGCAAAGAGGATAACTACTGAAAAGAAAAAGCCGGTCATTGTATTAAAATCAGGCAGGACGGCGGAAGGCGCCAAAGCGGCCGCGTCGCACACCGGCGCGCTGGGAGGCTCTGACGCAAACTATGAAGCGGCGTTTGCGCAGTGCGGGGTCATCCGCGTCGACACGATGGGAGAGCTGTTTGACCTTGCCACCGCGTTTTCCAAGCAGCCGCTGCCGGAAGGAGGCGTAGTAATCGTCTCTAACGCAGGCGGCCCTGCTATCATATCAACTGACGCCTGTTCAAAGTACGGCCTGAAAATGGCCGACATCTCTTCTATCCGCGACGACATTGCCAAGGTCATACCGGCGTACGGCTCGCCGAGAAACCCTGTCGACATCGTGGGCGACGCGGATTTCAACAGGTTTGAAAAAGTGCTCAACCTCGTCCTTGCGCATCCCAACGTGGGCTCGGTCGTCACGATGTGCACGCCTTCTGCCACCCTCAACTATGACAACCTTGCAAGGGTGCTGGTCAAGATGTCAAGACAGTTCCCGAACAAGACGATGCTTGCGTCCCTCATGGGCCTCGCAGAGGGCGTGGAGAACAGGGCGATAATGTCCGAAGGCGGGGTGCCGTACTACCTATACGCCGAGCCGGCGATAAGGACGCTCAAGGCAGTCTATGATTTCAAGAGCTGGGTCGACGGCGCCAAGACCAAGGCCGGCACACTCTCGTTTGCCAAGGATACCGCCAAGGTCAAGGAGATATTTGCAGGAGTCAAAAAACAGGGCCGAAACAATTTGTTAGAAGAGGAAGGGTACGAAGTCCTGCGAGCGTACGGTTTTCCGACGCCAAAGAGCGTCCTCGGCGCGACGGAAGACGAGTGCGTCAAGGCTGCAAAAGAGATCGGTTATCCAGTGGTCATGAAGATTGCGTCGCCTGACATCATACACAAGTCGGACGCAGGCGGAGTCAAGGTCGGGGTAAAGAGCGACGAAGAACTTCGCGCCGCGTTCAGGGCAATAATGGAAAACGCCAAAAAGTACAAGGCCGACGCCCGGATAAAGGGCGTCCTCGTGCAGGAGATGGTCAAGTCTGCCAAGGAAACGATTCTTGGCGCAAGCCAGGATCCGACGTTTGGGCCGGTCATAATGTTCGGGCTTGGAGGCATCTACGTCGAGGTGCTGAAGGACGTGGTGTTCCGCGTTGCGCCCATTGACGAGCGGGAGGCGGCAAAGATGGTCGAGTCGATAAAGACGATAAAACTGTTGAAGGGGGTCAGGGGAGAAAAGCCGTCCGATCTGAAGGCCATTTCCGACTCGCTCCAGAGGCTGTCGCAACTCGTAACCGATTTTCCAGAGATAAAGGAATTCGACATCAACCCGCTCCTTGTGCTCGAAGAAGGCAAGGGCGCAAGGGTGGTCGACGCCAGAATAATACTAAAGTAATCGGGCGGCGATCCTTCCTTCCTCTCTATCCCTCTATCCGAGGAGTTTCTCGTAAACAAAGTATGTCTTGTTGTCCGCGCTCTTTGACCAATCTCGTGCAAGGTTTCGCCGGTAGCCAAGTTGCCTGTAAACCCTGTGAGCCTCTTTCATAGTCGGCTGAGTCGAAAGGACCATCTTGGAATATCCTGATGACGTGGCCCGTTGCTCGCAAGCCGTGATGAGGCTTGATGCAATGCCCTGACCCCGTGCTTCCGGGTAGACTGCCAGCAAATGAATTTCAGCTTCGTCTGCCTCTGCCACCTGGCGAGCCGGACTGGTTGGGAGGACAAAGATGACCATGCCGAAAAGTTTTCCCTCTGGCGACCTGGCCAGCATGATCTCGCCGCGTTTTTGCAGCTCTGCTGGTGCAAACATTTTCTCTGCGTTTGATTTATCAGTGTGCCCTTCTTTGACAAAAACACTGGTCAGCAATGACGTGATTTCCAAGTCTTCTTCGATTGTGCCACGATAATTCAGGATCTGGAAATTCACGGCCTTGTGATGGTTATATCGCTGTATTGCTCTTAAAAAGAATATTTTACAGCTTGGTGCCGCACTCTTCGCAGAACGCCGCGCCAGCCTCGTTCTGGTAGCCGCATGACGGGCACTTGCCTGCCGCTGCCTGCGCCGGGGCGCCGGCCGGCTTTAGGAGCACAATGTCGCCTATCTTTGAAATGCCGTCCCACTGCACTTCTTTCTCGCCCGCGCTAGAGGCTATCTTGACTGATATGGTCGCCCTGCCTCCTTGCTTTCTCAGGCCGACCTCCTCTATCTTGCCCACGAGCATCGCCTCGCCGTCGTACGCTGACATGCCCACGAGCTGGCTTATCGAGACAAAGCCAGCATCATCGCCTTGATTCGGCGAAATGACTGCGGCCGGCACCGGAGTTATCGCCCTTTCCTGCACACCGGAAGCTGTCTCTGCCTTTGGAGCCACCTGCGGCGCCTGCGCCGGCGCGTTGAACTTGCGGTACTGCGCGATTGTCGCGCTGCACGCCCTGCACTTGTATTCGCCTTTTTCTACGAGCGTCACGCCCTCTCCGAGGTCCTCGTTGGGGTTCTCGTAGCTTAGGGTGGGCGCGCCCTCAAAGTCGCGCTCGCACTTGTTGCAGAAATATTTTACAAACCTGTCAGTGTCAAGCCTGCCGATTCCGGCAAGGAACAATTCCGGCCCGCCAAGGTTGGCCATCTTTTGCTCGTCGTCGCTAACCCTTGCAATAGCGTAACCGCCAGAGCCGCGCAATTTTTTCTCGGCCATGTCTTCTGCCATCATATCTGATGACTATCACCGCGTCGGTTTGTTATTTAAATCGTGCTTGCTTGGGTTCTGTTCCATCTCCAAATGTTTTGTAGGATGTTAAGCGTCGGGTGATAGTGACTACAATAAACGTCATCCATGTGGAGTATTCATTTCATTCATGTGCTTTACACTATATCCTTTTATCAAAGAATTATGCTACCTTTTTTCATGCCAATTCCTCTCACGTGGTTAATTCCAATGGCGGCAGGAGTCGGGATTGGCATGATTGTTATGCTTTTCTGGTGGTATGTCAATGACCAACAGCAAAGAACCTACCAGCAGTCTATCCAACACCAGATCGAAGATTGTCATATACTAAAGGAAAATGATCCTAACAATCACCAAGGCTTGTGCTGGTAACTTGAAAAAGCTGCAACCCAGCTGATGGATAAACTCTAGGCTTTTCTTGTCCGCTTCACCACACGATGCTTAACAGTCCATACCCCACCCACTATTTGAACAGAACCCTTGCTTGTGTGCGTTAATATAGCAAGGCCGGCCATTTGAAGCCGTGAATTCCGTCGCGGTCCTGCTATACCGGAACCTCACCGCGTCGATAAGCAAGGTGTTCCTGATATGGCAGGTGATGTTTCCGGTGATCTATATCTTTGTCGCCGGCTACTCGTATTCCGCGCTTTTAGGCGGGCAGGGAGTTGCCATAGGGGGCGCCAACGTCCCATATCCCGCGTACCTTGCCGCCGGCATGATGGGCTTTAACATGATGAACTCTAGCACCGTGGCAGGCAGCATCATCTGGAACGACAAGAAGAACGGCATGTTCAAGCAGATTCTGGTGATGCCCTTTGCAAGGATGGAATACATCCTTGGAAACATCGTCACGATAATGCTGATGGGCCTTGCAAGCGCCGGCCTGATACTGCTCGCCGGCTCGCCAACTCTTGTCGGAAACGTGCAGCCGACCCTCGTAGGTTCGCTGTACGTGCTCTATGCGCTCATCATCGGCGCGGTGTTCTTTGGCTCGATTGCGATAATCATATCGACGCGGCTAAAGAGCAACGAGGGCTTTAACGTGATTGTAAACAGCGTGTTTCTCTTTTTCTCGTTTGTCAGCTCTGCCTTCTACCCGTCAAAAGGGGTGCCAACCGCGCTCGGTGCGGCGTTTTACGCAAACCCACTGACCTACATCGTAGACATCACACGCGCCGGCGTCTTTAATCAGATAACCTTCTTTACGAACGTCGAGGCAGGCGTGATAGCTGCTGCGGCTGCCGGCACGTTTGCGCTTGCGACGCTGTCTATTCTCAGGATGAGGGTCTAGCGCCGCCGTTTACCACAGTCAAAAAGACTTCCTCAAGCGTCGGCGGGCTGACCGATACACTCTCCATCTGGACGCCGTTTCTTGCAAGCGCTTCTATCGTCCTGACTAGCACGTCCTGCGCGTCCTTGGAGCTTATCCTTATCGTGTCGCTTGCAGGGACTTCAATCTGGCCGCCGGTTATCGGGCTTAGCATGTCCATGACCGACTGCGCAGTCGCGTCTTTCAGCTTTATTTCTACCGCCTTTATCCCGCCGTACTTTTGCTTCAGGCCCGCCGGCGTGTCTGTGGCTATCATGCTGCCTCTATTGATTATCGCAATCTCGTCGCACAGGTATTCCACTTCTTCCATGATGTGCGTCGTGAAAAACACGGTCAGGCCGCCGTACACGTGCCTCTTGACATAGTCAAGGAGCGTGCGCCTTGCAGCAGGGTCCAATCCGACCGTTGGCTCGTCCAGAAACAAAAGGTCCATGTCGTGCATGAATTCCCTTGCCACCTGCACGCGCCTTCGCTGGCCGATTGAAAGCTCGTCGTTTTTCTTGCCGCGGATCTCTGACAAATCAAACTGCTCTACAAGCTCTCGCGCCCTGTCGCGCCTCTTTTCGCCCGGCACTCCCCACATCATGCCGTACAGGTCAAGGGCCTTTTCCACAGTCACGTTTCCCTCGTAGCTTGGCTCCTGCAGGACGACACCTATTCTCTTTTTGATTTCCTTTGCGTGCTTGACCACGTCCTTGCCAAATATACTGACTTCGCCGGATGTAGGGTGCACCAACGTTGTCAATACCTTGATGGTGGTTGTCTTGCCGGCGCCGTTTGGGCCTAGGAACCCAAACACCCTGCCATAGCCGACGTCAAACGACACGCCGTCCACCGCCCGTACGGAGCCATAGTCCATGCGCAGCTGCGAGACTTTGATGCAACTGTTGTTGTCCTCGTTGTTTTCCATCGGCCTGCGTTGACAAAAAGCGGGCCGGCTAATAATATATGATTCTCTCCTTCTCTCAAGATATATTAGCAAGTTCTCCAAGAAGTCTGTTGGGCTGAGGAAAGAAAGATTTGTCGCCAAGCTTTATCGACATGGTAAACGTGCTTTTGAAACAAAAGCCCGAACTGACTGCGGAGACTATTCGCGACATGGTAGACGAGAAAAAGCGCAAGGTGGGCGCCGGCTACCTGACGGACCAAGGCGCGCTGTTCCTTGTCGCGGCCGACCTTGGCATTTCATTTGACAGCGTGCCCAAGATGCAGTCCGGGCTCAAAGACCTGTACGTCGGCGCCAAGGACGTGACAGTAACAGGCCGCATCATGAACATCTACCCTCCTTTCAAGTTCACCAAAAAAGAGACCAACGAGCAGTCTTCGACGCGCACGCTTGTAATCTATGATAAGGACGCCAGAGTGAAGGTCAAGCTGTGGGACAAGCAGGTGGGCGTGCCAGACGAGATGGGCCTGCAAGCCGGCGACCTGGTGAAGATTATCAAGGGCTACGTCCGCGCCGGCCTTGACGGCAAGCCCATCATGAACCTCGGCAGTTACAGCACAATAGAGGTCGCGCAGGGCGATTCCGACATACCGCCGCTGGACTCGCTTGCCATGGCCATAGACGACGTGAAGGAAGTGCAGGACTCTGCAGTAATCACGGGAGTTGTGAACGCAAACCCTAGGATCTCTGACTTTGTGAACCAGCGGGGCGAGGCAAGCAAGTCGTTGCAACTGCAAATATCAAACGAAGCAAACACGCGCACCCTGCGGGCGGTGATATGGAACGTCGACGAGTCGAGGGTGCCCAAAGTCTTTAGGACTGGCGCAAAGGTCAAGCTGGTGGGAGTCAGGGTAAAGCAGGGCAACCCGCAGTTTGGAAACGGCGACTTGGAGCTGCACGGCGACGAGGGGACCGTCCTTGAATTCTCTGGCTCGCAGCAGGACGTGGACGTGATGCCTCTGCGGGTAATATCCGTAGGAGAAGAGACTGGAAGGGGCAGCTTTCTCTGCCTTGCAGTCGACAGGGCTTCTCGGGCCCTTACACTTACTATTGACAACGGCGTGGCAAGCCAGAGCCAGCTATACGCCGGTGCCATGATAGAGTGCGTGCCAAGCAGGATATTTGGAAATGCAGTCACGCTTGCCAAGGAGGACTCGTACTTGCGCATCACGGACAACGACCCGTCGTTTCCGTCGCTTGAAAAATTCGAGGCCAAGATAAAGGACATTGTCGCTTCAAGCGAGCCTGCTCCCCTAGTGCTTGAGGCAATCGTTCTGCAGGCACCTTCCACTTCTGACGTGAACTTGAAATCTGGCGAGACCGTGCCTGTAACGTCTACATTGCTTGGCGACGACACAGGGCAGATCCGCTTGGTGGGCTGGCGCAACCAGAGCTCAGCCGTCAACAAGCTGGCAGTGGGCGACAGAGTCAAGCTGGTCGGCGTGACTGCCGGCGCGGGAAGGGAAGGAACGGAACTGACGCTGCGCTCGTATTCTTCGGTCATCCATCTGGGGTAAGTAGAAACTCAGAAAAAGCGCGAAATGTATTATATATTGAATCCTTGGTGCACCCTAAAAAAATCTACGCGCAGGCAGACGAGCTCAGGGCACGCATCAAAAAACATGCACGGAGAAAGGACGAGACTTTTCGCGTCGGCGTCGAGATCGAAATGTGCCTGCTTGACGGAAAAGACGGCAGGCCGACAAACGCGGCTCCAGTTATAGAGCACCTGTCGCGCCGTCACCAGATAGACTATGAGTATGGCAAGTGCCAGCTTGAATTCAAGACTGACCCTGTGTCGATGAGCGAGATCGAGGGCCTGAACCTGCAGTTTGAGGAGTTCATCGAACACTTGGAAAAGGCCGTGAAAAAGGCAGGCAGGGACGTAACGCCCGTGTTCCTTGGCGCAAACCCTTCGCCCTTTGCCCTTGCCGACGGCCTGATAACAGACAAGCCCCGCTACGCACGGCTTGCCCGCTGGCAGAAAAAACTTCCCGACATCGAGATGGATGGGCAAAAGTTCAAGGCGGTGCACGTGGCGTCTGCGATCCAGGGCTTTCACCTCCACCTGCAGGGCAAAAACCCGCATTTTACGGCGATGATGTTCAACCACATCCTGAACCTGATACCGTCCGTGATACTGCTTGGTGCAAACAGCCGGCTCTTCGCCGGCAGGGTGTTTTCGCTCCACGAGCCGCGCCTGTTCATGTATGACCAGTCGGAGCAGCAGAACTCGGGCTTCCCCGGCATACCGCGCTACCTTGCAGGAGTTGAGGACTATATCGACTACATCGTTTCAAGAAAGCCGGTCATAGCCACGGACTATTTCGAGATGGTCAAGGAACGCCATGACGACTGCCGCATTCGGCTGGACCCGAACTCGTACAGGGTCGAGACAAGGGTCATGTCGGTCCAGCCGACGCCCCGGACCATGATGGCTCTGATAGAGTTCTTTATCGGATACCTTCAGAAGGCGATACACGATGAGCGGGAGCTGCGGCCGCTCGCCTCGCTCAGAGAAGAGCGCCAGTCGGTGGTGAGGTCGGGCTTTAACGCCAAGACACACTTTGACGTCGTCCACACCGCCAAGCATCAGTTGGAGCTTGCGCGAAAGGGGCTTGCAGACCTGGGGATCAAGCCTGCGTTTCTCGACATCCTTGAGAGCAGGATCGAAAACAGGACCACCGCAGGCGAGTACGTGGCGCGCCTATGGCAGGCAAAGTTCGCCGGCTCTGTCGAAAAGACGCTTGCCGAGGTGATTGCAGACGTGTGGGAAAAGACGAGGAACAACAGGCCGATATTCTGAAAATACACGTGTTAGTCGTTCCAGAATCCGCGCGTAATCACGTACTGCTTTTCCGCCTCGTATATGCCCCTGTACATCAGGTCGTCATCGACATAGTTGCGCAGTATCCTCGCCGCTGTGTCGGCGCCGACGCCGTGGCCTGCAAGGACTATTAGCGCTTTTCTGCCAAAGTTGTTCACAAGCGACGCCACCTTCCACGCCCGCTCGAACCTGTGGTTCTCCTCCTCCGATAGTTTTCCGCCGGCAAGCCTGCGCTGGATTATCTTTGACATGTCATAGTCAGACCAGAAAGTCGCAGTCACGAGTTTTGACCTGCACTGCGGGCAGACTATTTCCTCCGGCGTCTCCTTTGTCTCCATCACGCGCTCCCATTTTCCGCACCGGATGCAGACCAGCCTGTGTTTCGTCTTTTCCAGCCTTTCCTTGACTAATTCTATTACTCCTTTCTCTATGCTCTGTGGAGCCGCGGCGGATTTTGCAGAGTGCTCCATTATCGGCTTGGCCAAATCCGAGAATTTCGTTACCTCAAGCCAGTGGATCTTTATCGTGCCCTCTTTGATCCCTGCAAGCACCTTTCTTGCCTGCTCGATGTCGTACTTGTCGTGCACGAGCTCCCTTATCGACTCGGAACTAACCGGCGTCTTGGCGTATCTGTCGTATATCATGCGCGCCGCCTTTTTGTCATAGACTGCCTCCCTTGCGATCATGCCAAACCTCTTGGCGACCATCCACACCTTCCAGTTTATCTGGTACGTGCCGGCAAGCGACGCGATTATGACCGGCTCTAGGTCATAGACGTCGTTCAATGCCGCCTCAATCCTTCCCTTTGCCATCCTTGCGCTTGACGTGAGCATTATCCGGTATGCGTCAGAGCGCGACTCGACTACATAGCCCAGCTGCGACGAAAGTATAGTCGACAGGAGCGATGCAAGGGTGTTGTTCACCTTTGACCCCTGAGCCGAGTGCATCACGAGCACGTTTCTTGAGGTGAAACTTTCCACCACGATGTTTTTTGCGTCCGGGATTATGCCAAGCTGCTTGGTATCATCTATGAGGCCGGTCGACAACTTGACAGTTCCTTTTGCCGCCCTGTTGCGGATGCTTCCGACCTCCTCTGCAGTCCTTGCGTCCACCGGTATCATCTCACCGACCCAGTACGGTATGTTTATCGCCGCGCCGTGCAAGGGCTCGACGTTGACTGTCATCCTGCCCTCGTCCACTGCAAGCACGCGCCATTGCGAGCCTTTTAGCACGAACACGTTCCCGCGCTCGCCATAGTCCCCGACAAACTGCTGGTCAAGCGTCCCTATCCTGCGCTTGCTAATCGTGTCTATTACCTCGAATTTCAGGACGTGGGGTATCATCGAGAGGTTTTCAAAGTAGTACTTGTACGCCTTGACCTTGCGCGTGTACACGCGGTTCTCCCTGTCGTACTTTATCACGTTGTGGCCTGCAAGGATGTCGAGGCAGCTCTCCAGGTCAAAGAGGCTGACGTTTCTAAACGGGTGCGCCCGTGTAACAAGCTCGTATGCGTCTTCCACCCTGACCGGATCGCGGGTCTGCATCGCAAGGCCGACGAGGTGGTGCGCCATAGCGTCGAGCGCCCCTTCGTGCATCTTTTGCTCCTCTATCGAGCCCTGCCTCATGCGGTTGATTATCGCAAGCGCCTCTATCTCGTCGTCGGCGTTGTTCGTGACAATCAGCCCCTTGGCAAACGTGCGCTGCTTGTGCCTGCTGCGCCCTATCCTCTGCATCAGTTTTGACACCTGCCTTGGCGAGCCGTAGTGGATGACGAGGTCGACAGAGCCAATGTCAAGGCCAAGTTCCAAAGAGCTCGTACAGACTACAATCCCTGCCTCGCCTGCGCGCAGCGTGTTTTCGGTCTCTTCGCGCATCTCTTTTGACAGCGAGCCGTGGTGTATGTCCACCTTGACGTCCGACTGGTTTTTCAACATCGTGCCCAGGTACTCGGCCTCGTCGCGGGTGTTCGTGAACAAAAGGACCGAGCCTTCCACCTTGCTCTCCTTGACGTACTGGACAACGAAATGAGCGACGTTATTGAGCGAGCCCTTTACATATTTCACTTCAATGTCGTAGCCCCTTGCAGAGCCGTCTATCAGCACTGCGTGTCTCCTGCCGGCGCCCGACACAAACTGCGCGGCCTCCTTCAGGTTGCCCACCGTTGCGGAAAGCCCTATCCTTGAGACCTGCCTCTGCGAGACTGCCTGCAGCCGCTCTAATGATATGGACAAGTGAGACCCGCGTTCGGAAGGTACGAGCTCGTGCACCTCGTCGACTATGACGTATTCAAGCCCGCGCAGGGCGGCAAGCATCTTGTCGCTTGTCAGGACGACTGCAAGCGACTCGGGCGTGGTTATCAGGACGTCGGGCGGGTTGTCCACTATTTTCTTTTTTGCCGCAGCCGTGGTGTCGCCATGCCGTATCTCGACCCGCAGGCCGTCAGACTCTGCATATTTCACTATCCTGCGCAGAACGTCGTTGTTGAGGGCGCGCAAGGGGGTGATGTAAATGGCCCTTATAGTACCCGGCTCGCCCTTTGCGTGCGACAGCATTGAAAACACGGGCATCACCGCCGCCTCGGTCTTGCCAGAGCCGGTGGGTGCGACTAGCAGGCAGTTTATCTTTCTAGAGATTACGGGGAGCGCCTTTTTCTGTATGGCGGTTAGCTCTGAGAAGCCTTCTCTGGAAAACTTGTCGTGGATTGCCTGGTCAAGAACTACTGCCGCTACGCTTGTCGTCGGCATCCGCAGCTGCGCGCTGCTGTTGCTTGGACTTGCCGCTTGATTTTTCATAAACCATGACTGCGAATAGACCGACTACAAATAGCCCTATGGCGACGCCGACGTAGGATTCGAAATTTGCAATCGCTTCGCCCACCATCACTACCAAATCTGACATGCGTCAATAAATACATTCGTTTTTGTGTGAAAAAAGGAAAAGAAGGCCCGTCCGGGAACCGGACAGGGCTTTTCTTTTTTTTCTATGCGAGTGCCTTTTCTGCTTGGTCGAGCTTGTCGAGTATGGTAGCGATATGGGTGTTTATCTGGTCGGCTGGCACCTTTTCGCCTATCATGTTCCTCAACTGAATCCTCATCAGCTGCTCGATGTTCGCCATGAGGTCCTTCTGGCCTGCGCTGACGAGCGGGCCCTCGACGTGCTCAAAGTTGTCCAGGTACGCCTCTACTGCAAGGCTTTCTGCTGCGGAATAGTTGCTCGCCGCATATTGTTCCTTGAGCTGGCCAAGGAGCGTCCTTATCTTGGCGATGTAGTCTGCAGAGGTAAGCTCTTTCGCTGGCGTCTGGATACCTGCGCCTTTCTGGATCTCCTGGATGGCTCCCTGCGCAATGGTGTTTATCGCCGCCGGCTCTTGTCCTGCCTTCATGCTGGCCTTCAGGTTGGCAAGGGCCTCAGCTGTCTCCTGCGCCTCTTGCGCCGGCAGCTGAGCCTGGAATGTCCTGAAAAGCACGTTTGCCCTGGCCGTAAACGCCTCGGCGTCCTGGTACTCTACCATCTGCGCGATCTTGCCGTCCTGAATGGCCTCGGAATACTCGTCCTGCATTGTGGACAGGAGCGAGTTTGCGACTGCCGCCCTGAACTTGTAGTCTTTCCATGTATCTGCAGTGACTACATCTGAAATCGCCTGGTTGAGAAGCCTTGACACCTTGGCCACCTGCACCATCGCCTGTCCTGCTGACATGTTCTTGATGTTTGCCGCCAGGTCTTTCAATGCAGACTCTAGGTTGCTGTCAAGAGCCTGGTCGTGCTCGGATATCTCTGCCTTTAGCAGCGCATAATGCTCTGCTATGGGGTGGCCTGCGTGCGCCTGCGCAAGATCATAGTTGTTGTTCTGGACGTTCTTTATCGCCTGCGACATGTGGCCCCTTATCATCTCGACGTTGCTTGCAAAGGCGACTGCTTCGGAATCTTCGACAGTGCCGCCAAGATTGAACCCCTCGGTTATCTCGTGGTTGATGCCGCCTATGACGGTCTCTATCTGCTCGGCGTCCGCTTTGGCGTCGGTAAGCGAATGCAGCTGGGTGAACAATTCCGCGGCTTCCTCCGCCTCGTGCGCCGGCATACTGGATTTAAAGTTGCCAAAGATGACCTCCGCCCTGTGCATGAAGGCGTTTGCATCCTGGTACTCTACCATCTGCGCGACGGTGCCGTTTGCCACGCCCTCCTTGTATTCCTCGACAGACGTGTTAAGCAGGGTCATTGCGACCTGCGCCCACAGAGTGGTGCTGTTGTTGTTGCTGTCGTTTCCGATCACCTTGGTGACTGCGCTGTCCAGGCTGGTGTTGATGCCTGCAACCTTGGCCTGCACGTCAGCCGCAGTCATGTTCTGTATCTGTCCATACAGCGCGTTCAGGTCTCCTTCGAGCTTGGTGTTGAGCGCCGCATCGTCTGCCTGTATGTCCGCCCTGATGAGCGTGTAGACTTCTGCCACCGGGTGGCCGGCGTGGGCCACTGCCAGCGTGTTGTTGCCTGCGTTCTTGTTCTCTACGGCCTTTTCAAGATGGCCGCGGATGTATTCTATGTTAGTAACGAAATCCACCGGCTTGTCCGTGTGGGCAAATGCCTTGGTCGTGATAGCCGGTCCTGCGACGGTGGCTATCGAACCTGCGAGCATTGCCAGAAGAGCCAGTGGCACAACCTTTCCTACCTTTGCATATGCCATGCCGGCCAAGCTTTTCTGGAGCGCTTATAAACCAAATTGCGATTTTCGCAAACGAGAACAATCTTCTAAAATAAAGTGCAGCCGAGATTGCCGTCACTGTTCAGGCTTGGCGTGCGACAAAAAATGAAAAATAATGCGGCAGGCTAGAAAGCCGTTGCCTGCTGCTTCATTGCGTTTACCAGAGCCGACATGTGGACGTCGTTCTTTTCAAACTGGAGCAGTATCTGGTCGCGGGACAGGTTGAACTCCATCGACTTTATCCTGCTCCTGTAATAGACAACCTTCTTGCCCTTGCCGTCCAGCTCTATCTTTTCGATAAAGAGTATGCCTACGTCCTGCAACTTTTTTATCTTTTTGTACGTCGAGCTGAGCGGGAGGTTGTTTTCGACGGACACCTGCGCGGCCGTCTTGGGCGTGTCTATCGTCGACATTATCAACCTGTACGAGACGCCGTCCATGAGCTCCTGCATGAGGGGCATTGCGGTGGCATGATTGTCAAACGTGAGTGCATTCATCGTCAATTAGGCAAGCCTAATTAGGCAAGCCTAAGTATTTAAACAGTCTTGGGTGGTTCTGGTAAGTTATCGGGTCATGGAAAAGGCTGTTAACTGTCGGGTCATACAAGATTCTGAATAAATTTAACAACCGCTAGCTGATACGAACCTTTGCCGCAGTTCTTCTTGCATGGCTTCTATCCACGTATCAAAGATCCGTACAAGATTCTTGTCATCTTGCCATTGTGCTTCGATGGCTACTCTTCGCCTTGCTTCTACCACAAATGTATCAGATAACCACACCTTGTTTATCTCAATCAAGTAAGGAAGTTTGTCAAAGAGCTCTCTTACGTTTTTGCGAAGCATTTCCTCCTGCTCTTGGCGGGACAAAGCAAGAAACGACTTGTCTTGCATTCTACAGGACTGTTGGTTGATCAACCTTCATTCTATTTGATCCTTTCAGTCGCTTGTCGAGCATTCTGAATTACCGTTATCCATTTATTTCCACCTTCAATCTTGATATTTGCAGCTTCGGCAGGTGTCTTGCCGTCTAATCCTTCATGTGGCCTAAAGTAGTTATGATAAATCTGATAGCCGGGAACGACAACTGTATCTTCCTTTTTCAAGCCGCGCATGACCTTCTCACGGTCGCGGATTTCCCCATTGAACCTCTCCGTCTTGTTATTTTTCATGTCGCCTTTTAGGCGAATGTGCTTATGTTTAGGCGATTTTACTTGATAGAACAGAGTCTTAAATAGAGAGCAAACCCTCATTCAGAGTGTAAATGATAAAGCAAAAGAACATCTACGCTTGCACGAATTGCGGAGTCATTTTCACCCTGAGCGCAGTAACTCAAAAAACAAACATCTGCCCCGTATGCAAGTCCCCCCGCATGGACAAGATAGAGGGGTTCGATTACAACTAATCGTTTTTTCATCCATCAGTTCCATTCTGCCAGAGCAATGATCCGTTATATGCAATGAATGCGGATATTTTGCGACATGGCTTTCAAGTGCGGCAAGTGTGGCATGGAATTTGACGACAAGGAACGCCTAGAACGCCACAAGCAGGTGCACGGAAGAAAACCAAAGGTGCGCTATGCCGGCGAAATCAACTTTGATCAGGTAGGAGTCTAACCTTCGATTTCCTGCCGTCGGACTATCAAAAGGGCAACACCAAAAGACCCTGAAAGCAAGCCTGCTATGAGCAGGTTGGGATAGTGTATTGCAAATGCTGGCGAGAGATGTGTCGTGCTGCTGCAGCCCCTCCCGCACCTTGGCTTGAACATTTCGCCGCTGTTTCCAGTCAGGAACTGCGAATAGGCGCCCACGCTGACGCTCAGCAAGAGGCCGGCGACAGTCACCGCGCCCACGCCTAGCATGATAAATGGTTTCATTCTATTCCTCCCTGCCGGTCGGCACCAGTCAAGATAACACAAAACGCGGATAAAAAATCTACTAAAGGAAGAAGAAGATGATGTGATGCACCGTGACAGCAGCCCTCCAAGGCGAGGCGCAGACTCTGGGAACAGAGGAGCCGCGTGCAGGCCCGGAGGAATCACGGTGCAAAAAATCCTGCTTTGGCATTCAATATAATCCAACTGTCAGCTTTTTGTCGGGCAGGAAAAGCCGCCCTTGCCATTCATCATCTGCGAAAACTCGTCGCCTGACATATCTTTGCTCTGCGACACCGGCACGAGGCCAAGCAGCCGAGATTCTGACGTCATCTTTACCTTCATGCTGCTAGAGTCATCTGTAGTCTTGCCGTTCAGGCTGTCTGCAAACGACTGGAACACTGCGGCAAGGGCCGCCCTGCCATTGACCTGTAGCGCGCCGTCCACGGTGGAGGCCGCGTTTGCCGGGACAGAGTTGTTTTCAAACTTTATCGTGGCCAAGTCGCTATCCTTGTAAGACGCCACGAACTGCAGCCTATCAAAACTGGCCGGGAAAGGCGTCGGGTTGCACACGTCCATCGCAACATCCGTGGACGACTTTGAAAAATCGTACCCCTGTGCCCCGCGCGATCTGTACTGGAGCCTTGCATTGGCGTAGCTGCTTGCGGCAAGCAGAGAAACAAAGATTATCGCCACCGCGGCTATGCCTGCCGCCACCACGTACGTCCTCCTCATAGCGGATTCAGAAAGCGCATCATAGTTAAGACTTCAGTAAACTCTTTCTGTACGCGTCTCTATCTGTACTCGCCGCCGCAGTCGCCGATGAGCTCAAACAGGTCGCGCGACCTGGCAGTGACCGCCTCTATCTTTTGCTTGTCTTCGTTGTCCAGCTTTAACTCAAAGACGCGGGCGTTGTCCTGCCTGTGCTCTGCTATCCCGAGCCGGGCACCTATTATGACTCCTGCGACTGCCGGCCTGTCAAGGATATAGCGCGCGGCCACGTTTGCGATGCTCACGTTATGTTTGCCTGATATTTCTTTTAGCGTCGCAAGCAGTTCTTGGAACAGCTTCCAGCCTCCCCAAGCGTCTATCATCTTTTTGTACTTGCGCAAGCTCAGTGTGTCAAGCTGCGCGTTTGCCGGCTCGCCTTTGCCAAGGTATTTCTCTGACAAGAGTCCTCCGCACACCGTCCCGTACGCGAAAATCACCGAGCCGTTCTTGCTGCAAAATTCTTGCATCTTTATCTTTGGCCGCTGGTCGATTATGGAGTACTGCACTTGGTTCGATGCTATTTTTATCCCCGCGTCGGCCATGTCCTGCATGTGGTCAGTGTCAAAGTTGGTAAGGCCGACGTTGCGCACCTTGCCTGCGTCCCGGAGCTCCGACAGGTGCACCAGCGCGTCGAGCCACGCGGGGTTGTTATAGTCCCACCAGTGAAACTGCACGAGATCTATTGATTCGACGCCCATCCTGCGGCGCGAGCGCTCTATTGCTTGTTCTACTACCGACTTTGTCATGCGCGCCGGCTCGGGCACGAACTTGGTGAACGCCTGCATCTTTGCCAGCTCGTTTTCGCCCCTTCCTTCTGCAAGCCTATTCCTGAAATCTCTAATGAAATCCTCTGCCGGCCCGTAAATGTCTGCAAGGTCCCAGCTGGTAAAGCCGGAATCGTGGTACGCCATCATTTCAGAAATTGCCTTTTCGTGTTCTATCCTGCCGTGGCCTCCTGCAACCTGCCACATGCCGTTCAGTATCCTGCACACCCTTAGATCGCCAAGAGCCGCGGTTTCCACACTTTGTTATCACCCTGCGCGCAATTTATGTATATTATCGGCGATTGATTCTCGACAATAGAAGAATTTTATGTGCTGCGAACCTCTTTAATATGATGAGTGAGAGAATCCTTGCGACCGATAACGAGCGCCATAAACAAGCGGCTTGACAGGAAGGGCAAGTATCGCAACCCCGAGTACGATGACAGCGAGATCGAGGGCATGATGCGCTACTTTCAGGTGTCAAACTACTATGACCTGGTACGCCTGCTCAAGAACATGTGCAGGGACTAGCTTTTGAACAGCCTGACAAGCCTTGCCATATAGTTTACGAGCACGAAAAACACTGCCCATGCTGCCACGGACGCTACCATCGCAGAGATATACGCGTCATTGTTTGATTGCAGGAGCTGGAACTGCACCCCTACCTTGGTGAACGAAAACACCACTTCTGACACCGAAAACGTCGCAAGCAATTTTTTGACGTCTTGCCTCATCCTTTTGCCGTCACGTCTTCCAGTTTCAGGGTCGACGTACTTGCCCCTGTTGTCCCAGTAGTATAGACCTGCAAACGCCGGTATGTACACAGCGTACTCGGATGCGAGCGTGACAGCCGCATTGGCAAGGCTGTTGTTAGAGTCGTAGCCAGAGTACAGCTGGGCCACAAGCGCGCCCGTGAAAAACGCGCCCAAGCCAGCGATGATGATGTTTCGGTTAAAGTTGATTGCTTCTCTGTACCGCTTGAAAAAGCCCTGCCTTTCGCTCAATTCAGCGCGGGCTCTTTTCCCTTGAAATGCTTGTACACTGGCTCGATTATCTTGTTGACGTACGTGGCAGTCGCGTTTTTCAGGTCCATGGGGTGGATTTTTTTTGCTACAAAGTCGGCCTCTACTTCTTTGTACGAGCCGTACGTGGTGTTGCCGCCATATTTTGCCGGCCTTTCTATCGTAAACTCGGAAAACTCGTGGAACGCGATATAGCGCACAAGCTCCAGCACGGGGTTTCCCTCTGCCACGCCCACGGGGCAGAACGCCTTGGCTATCTTGTCCCTTATCGCCTTTTCGTCGTCGTGAATCAAAATCCCGCTTGCCGGCTTGCTCTTGCTCATCTTGCTCGACACCACGGCGTCCTCGGCCGCGTTCTCGTCGAGGCCCAGTTTCACCGGCTCTGCAAGGCCGGGGAGCAGGTGGTGGTGCACGCACACTGGCGGCTTCCAGCCCATTTTGGGAAATATCTCGCGCACAAGCATGTGGATCTTGCGCTGGTCCATGCCCGAGTGCACGATGTCAAGGTCTAGCGCCTTGATATCGACGGACTGCATTGGCGGGTACAGGAGCTGACCGAGGTCCATGTTGTCCGTTTCCTTCCTGCCCATTATCGTGAGTGATCGCATCGTCCTTGCAAGCGTCATGTGCTTTGAAAAGCGCACGAAATTCTCCCAGTAGCCCGGCGTCCTTGCATACAGGTCGCTGCCAGTGACTACGTTGACGCCGGGGCAAAAGAACCTGAACGCGTCGGCGTAATACTCTGACACCTTTCGTATCTTTTCCCAGTCGCCTCCCAGCTTGTCGTTTATGTACGTGTGCCAGTCGGCAAGAAAGACCGTGCAGTCTATCCCCGCCTTGATAAAGTCGTTTATCTTGAAACCCGTGAGTATCAGGCTTCCAAGGTGCAGTATGCCGGATATTTCCAGGCCGATATAGTGCCTTGGCCGGCTCTTTGTCTCAAGGAGCGCCCTTAGCTCGCCTTCGGTGATTACCTCCTCCGTCGGCTCTTTCATGACGAGCGCGACGCGCTCTTGAACGTCCATCTCTCGTAAAAGCGGGCCGTCGCAGTTCTATAAACCTTGTACCCCGATAACAGGAGAATGATCCTCTAGCCACTCTTTGTGTTGTCTGTAGTCAGAGTCCGCGGATTCCACCAGCTGCCAGAACCTCTTTGAATGGTTCATCTCTGCGATGTGGCACAGCTCGTGCACGATGACATAGTCGACAACTTCTGCCGGCGCCGCGGAAAGGAGCAGGTTAAAGTTCAGGTTCTTTTTCCTTGAACAGCTGGCCCAGCGCGATTTCTGGCGCTTTATGGAAAACTTGTTGTATGCAAGGCCGAGCCTTGCGCTCAGGGCCGGCAGGCACTCTGCAATGACCTTGGCCGTCTGCTCCCTGTACCACTGCTCTATCTCGCGTTTGTACCTGCGCATGTCAGTCACGTGGAACGTGGCCGTACCCAGCGCGTCCGAGACTACTGCAGAGGCGATCCTGTCCTTGACTAGGCGCACACGGTATCTCTTGCCGAGATAATAGAGGACATCGGATTCGGTGTGGCCCGTTTTTTCGCGCAGCCTGCTGTAATAGCTTGCAGTCTTGATTATCCAGTTCCTCTTGGACTGCACAAACTCTTGCAGTCTGCCCTCGTCATAGCCTGCCGCCGGCACGACCGCTTCGACCCCGCGGATGCCAGCGACAAGGCGCAGGCGCCTTGCCCTGCTGCTCGTCCTGACGCTGATGCACAGGACGCTGCCGTCGTCGAGTGGAAGCGAAAGCAAGACGGCGGAAATCCGGCCTGCCAGCTTTAAAGGTTTATGCGCGATTATATTGCACCTTTTTCCAGCAACAGTTGATGCCCGTAGGTGCCAAGATAAGACAGGGTGACCTTGAGAAGGTCCTGTCGTCACTTGACCTCGACGAGGGAGTGAGGATCGAGTCTGCCGGGAAAAAGATGTTTGTCAACAAGAGCGCGTCGGGCGTTTTCGTGGTGCAGGTTGGAAACGAATTTTATTATCTTGATTCTACATCGCAGGTTGCAAAACTTGTGGACAGGGTTTTTGGGAAAAAATATGAAGCGTACGCCTACTGACGCTTGAAACGAACGATCTTTAGCATTGCTATAGGGATTGCGACGGCCGCAATGGTTGCAGGACCAAATTCCGGTATGGCAGTGGTCCCGATTATGTCGATGTTATGCACTTTGTCCCCGTCATACTGGAATGAAACCGTGGTGGCGTCTCTGCCAGTCGCGTTTGAAAACGCGGTTTCAAACTCTATTGGCTGGCCTTCAGCAAGGACCGTGTACGGGCCGCCGAGGAATTCATGCGGAAGCGAGATTTGGAAAAAGCCCTCTTCTTTGTTTGCCGGACCGGTCATCTCTATGTGCAACTTCTTTTCATCTTGCTTAAAGGAAAAGTTGCATGTGTCTGCGTTTGCGACGGTCTCAAGATTGAATCCCTTGCCTCCGTCCACGGCCGCATAAAACGAATTGCCCTTTGTAGGTGTCTGTCCTGCATATGTCAGAAATACTCCTGCAATGTCGATCCGCTCGCCTCCTTTTTGGAATGGGATCTCTAGTGTGGCGTCGCAATTGATATGCGTCGTGTTGCCAAATTCCTCTATTCCATCAACAAAGATTACCGGCTCGGACTTGTCGAAAGAAATGCTATTCAGGAAGCTTCCTGGCAAATTGATAATCAGTTTGCCGTCAGAGTAGGCTTGAATTATCACGGTTATTGTCGAGTACGTTGAATTTGCCTGAATGGATTTGATGCTGCCACCTGTGATATTGTACGTAATTATGTACGGTTTGTTGCCTACATGAACCATATACTTATGTAGGCCGCCAGAAGAGGAACTCTGCGCGTACGCCGGCATTGCTGCAAAGATGAGCAATATTGCCGTGCCTGCAAGCAGCAGTTTCAACTGTACTGCGTTGTAGCAGACCTAGTTTCTAAATATTGTGGAACTTGCTAGATGACGCCGGCCGCGCGTAGTTTCTGCGGCAGGTACACTTCTGCAAGGTACTTGAAGCCGTGCTTGAAGAACGCGTCCAGCTCGCATTTTTCCTTGCGCTTCAAAAATAGGTCGAGCTCTTTCTGCCACTGCTTGTCCTGGAACCACGGCTTTTTCTTCATGTCGTTTGCTCTGTTCATGTCCTCGTCGGACGCGGCGAGCCTTGCTACCTCCGGTATGTTGTATTCGTAAATGTCAGAGAACATCATGCCGAGCACCTTGGCGTTTGGAGTCACCAGCCTGTCGCTGTCGTAGCTCAAAGATTCGCTTCCGATCTTGTAGCGTAGCGCGATGCCGAGGCCCCACGGGTCGGCGTCTGCGAAAACTACGACCGGCTTTTTCCATTCCTCGTTGAGCGTCTTGACCATCATCCTAGTCGCGCGGTCCGGCTCGCCCGAACCTGTAAGCAGTATCGCATTGTATTTCTGGATAAAGCCGGACTTGCGTATGTTGTTGAGCACCGTGTCTTTCTCGACTACCATCACAAAGTCGGCCTTGACCTTCACTATCTCCAAGTCGCGGATGTTGGTCGGGATTAGTTGAGAAGTAGCCCTGCTTCCTAGGTTGCAGTCGATGATGTCGCCTCCGACGCGCAGCGTGATGGGCCCGGAGATCATGCCCTTTGGCTTTGAAGTGACAGAGAACTCTTCACGCGGGGTGCCAGTCAAAAGTTCAAGCGCCTTTATCGCATCGTCGGACTCGTCCTGGCCCTTCCAGAACTTTTGCTTGTTCTTTTCGTCGCCGACCGTGCTCAGAGTCGCATAGTACATGCCCCTGATGGTGCTCTCCATCTCTTCGTCCAACAGCTTTCTGATTGCATTTGCCATGACTAGGTACTGTGCAAACGTCGGGATCTTTTTCGTGCTGTCGGGGCTTATCTTGACTGTCTTTTCACCTATTGTCAACATCCTCTTTTCGTCGGACCAGACAGTGTTGTCATAGCCGACCTTTGGCACGTCGAGCACCGGCATCGTCTTTTCAACCATGAGGTCGGTGCTGACGTCCTTCATTATCAGGCCGATCTTTTTCATGACTTCTTGGTGGCGCTTGTCTTTTGTGGGCATCTACTTACTTTTCCTCCTGTCGCCTTTTTTCGCCAGCACCGCGTCAAGCGTCGTCTGCTCTGTTCCTTCCTTTTTCTTGGGCTGCTTGCTGCGCTCGCCCTTTCTCCTCGCCGCGTTTATCGCTATCTGGCCCTTTGAGCGCTTTACCACCTCTCCATCAATCTCTGCCTCAACTGTTTCCTCGGCCTCCTCCTCGATGCGCTCGCCGGTTATCTCGTCCTCCTTTTCCTGCACCGGCGTCGACGTTATCTCGCCAGAGACGTGCTTTTCAGCAAGCTGCGTAAACGCCTGTTCCAGCTTTTCCGAGTCTATCTTTATCGATTCGGAAATGGCGCTCACGATGAGCGGTATGTAGAACTTGTAGAGCGAAAGCCTGCTTTGCGCCTCCTTCATGCGCAGCTCCTTGCGTATCTGGGCGCTGACCTTGCGATACAGATCTGATAAACACGCCTTCATGTAGCGTTTCAGTTCGCCTTCTGAGGCGATGCTCTCCTTGCCGGCGGTCTTGTATGGGATTTTGGTCGAGCAGATGTGGAAGAATATGTGCAAGGGCAAAAGCTCGACTGCCCTGTCCGACTTGGCGTCCGGGTTGGCAAACTGCTCCTTGACCTCCTTTTTGGAGATGCCCATCTTGTTTATCTCTACTTCAGACACAACCTCCCTTGCGACGTCCGAGCCCTCGTCGTACAAGAGCGGTATCTTGTTTGCAAACCTGTACAGCTTGAACGAGCCGATGTCGCCTCCGTACGCGATCCCGCATTCAACTATTGTCGGACGGTTGTTGATGACGCATGTCCTTGAAGAATACGCGGTAAGCGACGGCTTTAGCACCTTGACTGAAAGCTGCGGCTGCGACCCCTGCTGCGCGGCCTCGTCCTTGTTGGTGATTATCGTGTATTCCTGCGTCATGCCTGCGGTGAGTATCTCCTCGCCAATCGGGCTCAGGTGGTCGGTGTTTGGCATGTGGAATTTCGTCTGCTTGCAGATGTTGACTACCTTGATGAGCTCGTGCTCGTCGTACTTGTCCGCCGGCTTGTTGTCAAGTCCTGCCTCGGAGATTATCTGACGCGCTTTCTCGCTTGACAGTTTCTGAAACGAGTCGGAAAGGACTCCCTGCAGAGTCGTCTTTTGGTTCATGAAATTCATGATGGCCTTTTTCAAAGTTTTTAGGTCCATGTCGGTCGGGTGCGGCAGCACTTCCTTTGCCGGCTCGGGCATCCTGTCCGTCCTGCGGTCAAACGCTACCTTGCCGTCGTCCGTCTCAAACTCGATGTGGGCGTACGGGTTGACGACGGACGTCTGGCTGATGTAATCATAAATCCTGCTCTTTGTAATGGGGGAAAGCTTTGCCCTGAGCATCGCTTCCACGCGAAAGCCCGAATCTTTGCTCATTGCCGCGTCTTCCTTTACCTGCTTTTTTGCAAGCACAATCGGCCTGTTGGTGCTGATGTCTGTGCGCAGCTCGAAATAGTATTCTTCGCCTTCTTCTAGCGACTTGCTCCATACCTTTAACGGGTGGTCCGTGTCCTTTGTGGAAAAGGCCGCAATCATCTTTAACCCGACGCCAAAGAGCCCGCGCTGCTGCTTTTCCACATACTTGCCGGAGGTCAGAAACGAACAGACGGCGACAGGCACCTTGTCCGACGGGATGCCGATGCCGTTGTCCTGGCAGGTTATGGTCCACATCTCGTTTGCCGGGTCTATCATCTTTAACGACAGCGAAATCCTCGGCAGGATGTGGCTGCTCTCGCAAGAGTCAAGCGAGTTTTCTATGAGCTCGCGCACTGCCATGTAGAGGATGCGCTCGCCAGTAAACCCTGCAAGCGCCGAGTTGTCCACAAAGAACTCTGACTCGGCCTTTTTGTCGTATTTTACTCTGCCCCTATGTACGGCCCGTGTCTGGGATGCCGGGACGTCTGCAGGCTTGCTGGCAGCAGAAGCAACCTCGGCGGTAGCCTTTTGCGTCAAACGTTGAGATGTGGCTCCGTAACTCAATTTAACTTTTTACGGAATTTTTATTGACTTGGAGATAAATGTTAGTCAAACTGGGAACCGTACGGTGTGCCGTGGCTCTTTAGCTCCTGCACCTTGAATCCTGCGCATTCTACCAACAGCCTCTTTCTGCCCTTTTGTATGACGATATAATCAGAACCCGAGCCCACCACCGTCCCGTCCACAAGGTCTTTCAGCTGCAGCACGTGTTGTAGAGCGTTGATGCAAGTTATTATCTTAATGGCAGGCTTTTTTAACGCCGGGTGGGCAATGGCCGGCAGTGTTGCTGCCACCACCACTACCCCACGCCCTGCTGTTGCAAGTAATGGCCAACGGCATTTTCATCACGCTTGTCGGGTCGGCTGCAGCCTGTCTTACCACCATCAGTTTCCTGCCGCAAATAGTCAAGGGCTACCAAACCAAAAAGATGCAAGATGTCTCGCCGTACCTGATGGCGCTATATGCATCCGGCACTACGCTCTGGCTTGCGTACGGGATATTCAAGGACGATTGGGTGATAATAATCGCAAACGCCCTTGGCACCGCGTTCAATCTGCTGCTTCTCTACATGAAGCACGTCTACCGGTGCCCGCCGCCACCGCCATCATCATAGTCGTCGTTGGCCGCCTGAGCGAGGTGGTACGGGTTCTGCCTTTCTGCCTGCGCTATCAGCGCGACCGTGTTTCTCACCAGCTGGTACGTGCTGTCGTGGCAGGGGCACGCGCACATCCTAGTGACCTGGGAACCGTTGAGCTCTTCCTTAAAGTGTCCCTGGCACTTGCCGTGGTTGTTTTCAACGCAGTCGGCTGACTTGGCCATCCTGTAACAATCGTATGCGCAAATGCATTTAAAAATCCTGCCGTGCCAGCAGGGTTATGGCCAAGAAAAAGCAGCAACAGCAGGAGCCAAAGCTGGAAGGAAACGCCACCGTGTCTTTTAGTGGCAAGTCCATTTCAATAACTGGCGACAAGGAGCCAGTGTTGACGGTGACAAACGAGTACGGCAACTCTGCAGTCTACCGCATAGAGGCGCACTCGTTTGACGGCCTGTGGTCGCAGCTCTGGCAGTTCGTCAAGGACAGCCAGCACTAGCCCCGTGCATGTGTGTGTATCTGTATCAATAAATATATTCAGGCAGGCAAAAGAACCCCCGGTCGCTGGTAGTATATAGCTGTGCTTGTGGACACCTTCAAGGCGAGCCTGGATCCGTCGCTGTTCAAGCTGTACCGCAGGTACCTCTACTCGCGCTACAAGGCCACGGACGAGCTGGCGCAAGGCGAGGTCGTCCATGAAATAGCAAAAGAGCGGCTGGCAAAACTTGCGAGCAAGTTTGCCCAGAACGAGTCATATTTTGATCCCGGCGAGCAGCTTGCCATCTCTGTCGACGGGCTTTCTCTCAAAAGCCCGGTCGGAGTCGCCGCCGGCTTTGACAAGAACTGCGACATGCTGCTTCCAATGTCGTACGTCTTTGGCTACATGAACCCCGGCAGCGTGTTGTTAAAGCCTAGGGCCGGGAACCCGCAAAAGCCAAGGTCGGAAGGGACCGTACGCATGGCAGTGGATGACGGGAGGGAGGCGATAATAAACGCCCAGGGGTATCCACACAAGGGACTTGAGCACACCGTCAAAAACCTGCAAAGATTCTCGCAAGGAGAGCATGGCAGGGCACGGATACTGCTGAACTTTTCCGGCATCACCGACTCGTACACGGAAGACGCGGTGCTTGATGCGTGCAAGGAGATAATGACGCACACCTCACCCTACGTCGACCTTGGCTTTGAGGAAAACAGGACGTCGCCAAACACCGACTTTAACAAGGTGCTGCAAAGCCCAGACTTTACGAAAAAGATGATTGACCTGATGAACGCGCACGTGCCTGCAGGCAGGTTAAAGGCGTCCAAGATTGCACCTTACAGCGAACTGCCGCCAAAGGGCGACGAAAAAGAGGCGCGCATAAAGTCGATAAAGGTGTTTTACGAAAACGGCGGGCACGCGGTAGTCATCGGGAACACCCGGCCTGTAGACACCAGCAGCTTGCTTGGAACAAAGTTTTCCCGGCCTGTTGCCGGGGAAAGTGGAAGACCCTTGTTTCCCTACATGCTCAAGATGGTGGAAGACGTGCACAAGGCATTTCCAGACCTGGCAATAATAGCGTGTGGCGGCATATGGAACGGCGATGACGCCTGGCAGGCGTACCAAAAGGGGGCGACGCTTGTGCAACTGTATACTGCATTGACGTTCCAGGGCTTTGGCATCGTCCGGGAAATCCACGACACGCTAAAGAAAAGGCTGGCCGGCGAGACCCTGCAGGGCTTTGTCGAGAAGCGGGACAGCAAACTATAGGTGCCCTAACAACACTGTACACCCTCACAGATTGTTGGAAAACTTTTAATTTATCTTCCATTAATTTGATATAAAAAGGGATTTAGGGCATTGTCAAAGCACCCAAAGATTGTACTTACTGCTGACCGTACTCTGATGTCGCCTTACAGGGGCATCTCGCTTGCGTCATTTTTCGGCTGCGCTCCGGCACTCGACATGAACAGGAGCCACGACTCGATCTGGTACCACATACTTGGCAACCAGGTTACGCCAAGGATACTGTTTGACTTTATCTGCAACCCAATAGAGCACACCAACGGCTACGCCAACTACGCGCCGTACGGCCTTAGAAAGGTAGAAGCCGCCCTCTTGAGGGACGGCTATGCACGCGAGGACGTTGTGGTGGCGCACCCGGACCACGTGGAGCAGTTCATCGGCCCAGAGACGCAGGTAGTCGGCACCTACGAGATGGACCCGCTCGGCATGGGCCCAGTTACCATGACTTTTACCTATGGCCGCAAGCAGCAATCGTATGACGAGTTTTATAACGCGGACTTGCACCACCGCATCAGCGCCGCCAAAAAGAGGACGGGAAGCAAGGCCAAGGTCGTCGCAGGCGCCTCTGGCACCTGGCAGTATAACTACGACCCTGCCAAGATAGAGGAGTACGACCTCTACGGCATCGTCGAAGGCGAGCTTGGAGGCATCGGCCCAGAGATTGACGGCGCGGCCGGTCCGTTCTTTGACGCTCTAGTCGGAGGAGAGTTTGACATGGCGAATCCCTTCAAAAAGAGCCAGTTCAAGGTAGAGATCAAAGAGTTCGTAAGGAGCGACAGGACTTATCACGGCAGGTTCATCCACTACTGGAACGAGCCTTCCATCGATGAAATCCCAAACATCGTCAACCCCAGTATGCACGGCATGATAGAGGTGATGCGCGGCTGCGGCAGGGGATGCAAGTTCTGCGACGTGACTCTTAGGCCATTACGATACTACCCAGTCGAGAAGGTGCAGAAGGAGATAGAGGTGAACATGAAGTACGGCGGGCTAAAGAATGCATGGATACACTCTGACGATATTTTCGTCTATGGCCTCAATCCGAGGACGACCAAGAACATGCAGCCAAACAGGGAAGCGATTGAGGAACTGTTCACGGGTATCATGGCCACGGGCGTCGAGCACACCAACCCGACGCACGGCACACTTGCCGGCGCAATCGCAGACGAGCGTCTACTCGCAAACGTGTCAAAGATAATCAAGTCAGGCCCGGACAACCACATCGGCATCCAGTGTGGCTTTGAAACCGGAAGCGTCAGGCTCATCGGCAAGTACGCCGACCGCAAGCTGGCCCCGTACAAGCCAGAGGAATGGCACTGGGTGGTGAAAACAGGCGTCAAGGCGCTCAACGAGCACTATTGGGTTCCTGCGTTCACACTCATCATGGGTCTTGACAACGACGAGACTCCAGACGACAGCTGGGAAACTATAAGGCTAATCCACGAGCTTGAAACCGAGCAACCGGACTCGAAATTCACGGTGACTCCGCTCACGTTCGTGCCAATCGGCCTCTTGGAAAAGTCGGACTTTTATGACATTGGAAACACCATGGACCCGGCAAAGCTGGGCGTCATGTACAAGACGTGGCAGCACAACTTCAAGCACGGCATCCAGAAGTTCATGGGCAAGGTGGGCCGCGACAACCCGGTAAAGAACATGTTCTTTACTGCCCTTGCGTCAAGCCTCGGCGGCGTGCCTCTCACCGCGATGGAAAAGTACGCACGCAGAAAGGGTCCCGAGCATGAGCGTGTGATTGAAAAGATAAAGGCCAGCTATTGGTAAGAAAACTGCAAGCTGCATTTATACGGCGCCGGCCCGAAATCCGGCGCATGGCCGACTTTTTCGAGATAGACAGGCTGATTGACGAGCTGGCCCGGCTCTACGCGACTGCGTGCGCGACCGCGTGGTTCAAGATAGAAAAGAAAAAGCCTGCGCAGGAGGAATACCGGGCAAAGGTGGCCGAGTTTATGCGCCATTTCGAGTACACCCTTTCTACCTTCCAAAAGACACCCGAAGCGGAAAGCTTTCGGGCCAACGCAAAAAAGGCGCTTGAAGCCGAGATTGAAAAAGTGCTTGCGGGCCAGAACAGAGAAGTGGAAAAGCGCTACAAGTACTTTGTAGACTATGGCTAGCTAATTTCTTTTTCCATCTGTGCAAGGAACGCCTCCATAAAGCGCGTGCGTTCGTGCGCCATCCTTTTTGCAGTGTCTGTATGCATCGTCTTTTCAAGCTTTAGCAGCTTTGCCTTGAAGTGGTCCATCGTCCACCGCGTGTCCTCTGGTTCTCTGCCCGTCCTGCAGAACGGGTCTTGCGGGTTGTAGAAGCTGCGCATCTCCGACCCTCCGACCGAAAAGGTCCGGGCGATGCCTATTGCACCGAGCGCGTCCAGCCTGTCTGCGTCCTGTAGTATCTTGGCCTCTAGCGTCTCTGGGTCGACGTTCTTGGAGTAGCTGTGCGTCTTTATGCAGTACGACACCCTTTCTATCCTTTCCCTTGGCCAGCTGCGTGCAGCAAGCATCTTTTCCGCAAGCTCGGCGCTTTCGTCTGCGGACTTGGTCCTTTTCTCGCTGCCTTTCGGGTAGACTATGATGTCGTGCAAGAGCGCGGCGGCAAGCAGGATTTTCATGTCGGCGCCCTCTTCTTTGCCGATCCGCTCTGCAATATTGTAAACGCGAATGACGTGAGCATAGTCGTGGCCGGGGTCTCTGCCGGCGAACATGTTTTCTACTTCTTTCTTTAGGTCGTCAAGCAAGAGGTGAAACTGTGAATTCGCGGGTATTAAGCGATTGCCCTGTAGAATATGGTGGTGATAAAGAAATTAAAAGGAAAAAGGGGGGGAGCGTATGCTCTTAGATGACTTGCCACGGTCTGGTAGCGAATGTTACACCAAGGCCAGCTCCGATGATTATACATTGGTATACAATGTTGTTGTACGGAATTGCCTTGAGTATTGGTTCGCCAGTGACGTTCACGGTTTGACCTGGACCGAGACCCGGACCGATGTGCTCAATGTTGAGCTGTGTGTGCACGTGGTATGTGCCTGGTTCAAGAGCCTTTACAGTGATTGAGTAATCAACTGTTGAACCTGCCTTGATGTCGAATATGTTGCCTGGTGGTTCTCTTTGGAGGAACTCCCATCTGTTACCAGCGTTTTCGGATTCGCTGAACAGAGAAAGCCATCCTCTGAGGTCTCTGTTGACTAGACTCTTCAGCTGGCCACTTACGGTTAGCTGTTCGCCTGTCCTAAGGGTATTGTCCGAGAACGTTTCTCCATCAATCTTTACGAATCTGCTCTGCAGCTGTGCCTGCACACCGTGCGCGCTAGCGCTCGGCATGTATGCAATCACGGCAGACAGTACCATGACTGTCGCAAGAGCCGTCACGACCAACGTCTTGCTTTCCATCATATCCCTTACTTAGGCTTACCAGAATAAACATAGATATATACTTTTATGCTTCGGCGCGTGCGCCTCTTGCACGCCCGATACCAATTAGTAGCCGGCGCACAACAGAAATCCGCGTTGGGAGAAGAAGAGAGCTCCAAGCTTGCGCTTTCCTCGATAAAGGATATAGGGCCCGCTACTGAAAAGCGGCTAAAGGAAGCAGGCTTTCGCTCGATAAAGGACCTCTTGGTAAGGGGTCCTGTGGACGTCGCAGAGGCGACGGGCATGGAGATGGACGAAGCAGTGGAGATGTGCAACAAGGCCCGCGTCGCCCTTGAAGAGCTTGGAGTCATCGACAGGAGCTTTGTGACTGCGACCAGCCTCTATGAAAAGAGGCTTGGAGGCCAGCGCATATCGACTGGCGCCAGGAACTTTGACGACCTGCTCGGAGGCGGAGTCGAGACAAGAGCCGTGACGGAGGTGTATGGCGAGTTTGGCACTGGCAAGACGCAGTTGTGCCACACGCTCTGCGTGATGGTGCAGCAGCCAAAGTCTGCAGGCGGCCTTTCAGGCAAGGCGATCTACATCGACACGGAAAACACGTTCCGGCCGGAGCGCATTGTCTCGATAGCAAGGGCGCGGGGCGTAAACCCCGACAGGGCGCTTGAGGGCATCGTAGTCGCCAAGGCGTACAACAGCGCCCACCAAGAGCTGATAATCGAAGAGACGGGGCCCGTGATAGAAGAGCAGGGGATAAAGCTTGTAATCGTCGATTCCGCGGTGGCGCACTATCGCGCCGAGTTCCTCGGAAGAGCGACGCTTTCAGAGCGCCAGCAGCGCCTCAACAAGTTCATGCACATACTGGTGCGCATGGCTGAGACGTACGAGGTCGCAGTCGTCGTGACAAACCAGATCCAGTCGTCGCCGGACGCGTACTTTGGAGACGCGGCAAGGCCAACAGGTGGCAACGTCGTCGCGCACACGAGCACGTACAGGATATACCTAAAGCGCTCGTCAGGCAAAAACAGGATTGCGAGAATGGTAGACAGCCCGTACCATGCCGAGAGGGAAGTGTTGTTCACGCTTGCCGACAGGGGCATATCGGACGTCGAGGGCCAGTAACGCTGTTTATCTGTCGAAAACCCGTGCAGATAACTTAAATTAAGGTCAAAACGCTTTCGTACTGAAAATATGCCAAGATCGCACGGTACACGGAGAAAGGCCCGCTCAATCCTGACAAAGGACAACGTGGTCAGGGGCATATCGTACCTGCTTCACGATTACAAGGTTGGTGACAAGGTTATCATCGAAGTCGACCCGCGCGAGCACGACACCACGCCCCATAGGCGCTTCCACGGGCGCATCGGCGTAGTAAAAGAAGTGCGCAAGCGCACGCTAAAGGTGGCAGTGATGTTCGGCTCCAAGGAAAAGATAATCCAGCCCCGCCTCAACCACATCAAGCCTCTGGCCTCTCCGGGGTCGTCAGAATAATGACCGAGACACTGAAAAAAGAGATAATCACGACCGCACAGGTAAAGGAGATACTGGACGCTGTCAAGTCAGACGATATGGATCAGATTCAGCGCTGGACTTCGGACTATGTGGGCAAGTTCGCAAAAACCGACGCCAAGTCGGCGGCAAAGATGGTAAAACAGCTAGTCGAGCAGTGCGACCTCACACAGGAAGAGGCAGTCGAGGTCGTAAACGTCATGCCGACCACCCTTGAGGAGCTACGGGCTTTTACGTTTGGGTGGAAGAAACTCATACTTACCGAGACCCTCGAAAAGATGCTTTCTATACTAAAGTCAGAGAGCCAAGGCTAAATAGCAATTATTCTACAGTATAGGGGAGGAGAGTCACACACATTGTCAGCAGCACAAGATCCAGCGACAGGGACAGCAGCAGGCCAGCCGCCGGCAAGGGCCGAAGCGGGTCACGAACACGATCATGACCACGGCCAGAGAAAATACGAGGAATATGCCTACGTCCTGGACTATACTCCGAGGGGCAAGTCTGCCACCGTGAGGGGAAGGGAGGGCGTCATAGTGCAGGCCATAGGCGAGGAGCGCCTGACGCTTCTGGAGCTACTGGGAGTGCAAAACTCTACCTTTGATGTCGGCGAGCGCCTCTACATCGGCCGGGAAGGGCGCAACAAGATAATGAGCGTGCTTGGGAGGCTGGACTATAACGACGTCTCGCAGTCGGCCAAGAACGAGCTTCCGCCCATAGTGGAAAAAGTGGTTCTGGCAAACGAAAAGAGGTTTGTCGATTACATCAACATGTCTCAGCCGATAACCCCGAGGATCCACGCACTGGAGCTGATACCTGGCATAGGCAAGACCTACATGATGACGATAATTAAAGAGCGGGAAAAGAAAAAGTTCGAGGGCTTTGCGGACCTGCAGGCGCGGGTAGGACTGAGGGAGCCGGCAAAGCTGGTGGCCAAGAGGATAATAGAAGAGATAATGGGCCAGGCCAGGATGAACCTTTTCGTCAGAAAGTAATTGCCAAGGCGCACCAAGACGCAGGCACTGGGACAGCATTTCCTCCTTGACCGCCGGGTTCTTGCCAAGATACTCGATGCTTCTGCCGTAGGCAAGGGCGAGACGGTGTGCGAGGCAGGAACGGGCAACGGCATCCTGACAGAGGAGCTGTGCAGGCGCGCTAGGCGCGTAGTTTCGTACGAAGTCGACAGGGCACTCTACGCCAGCGCAAAAGCCGCGCTTGTTTTTCAAAACCTAGAGCTTGTAAACGCGGACCTGTTCAAGCGCGATGAAAAGTTTGACGTGTTTGTGTCAAACCTGCCATATTCAAAAAGCCGCGACGCGGTAGAGTGGCTCGCCACAAAGAAATTCGACCGCGCAATCGTGATGGTACAAAAGGAATTCGCTGACAAGCTGTCGGCAAAACCCTGCGACCAAAACTATCGGGCAGTCTCTGCGATTGCGTCCTACTGCTTTTCCATAGATAAGCTGTTCGATGTGGACAAAGAATGCTTCCAGCCTCAACCGCTTGTAGAATCGACAGTCATCCTGGCGACTCTGAAACATCCGATAACACCCGAGATTGTAAAGAACGTCAACAGGCTTTTTTCGCAGCGCAATAAGCGCGCGTCGAGCGTCGCTGCAAGATTTGGCGCCCCTATGGACTTTGGTAGTGACAGGCGCGTGGACCAGCTTGCGCCAGAGCAGATAATTGCGCTTGCAGGGATGGTCAAATGACATGTACGTGCCTGCAGAAGACACGCTCTTTTTGATCGAATGCGCAAAAAAATACCACGGCAAATGGGCCCTTGAAATAGGCACCGGATCGGGCGCAGTCGCACAGTCTCTCCTTTCAAATTTCACGAACGTGGTGGGAACGGACATCGACCTCGCATCGCTTGCATACTGTAAGGGAAAAGGAGGCGTGATGCTTATGTGCTGCGACGCCGCATCAGCACTTTGCGGCAAGTTCGACCTCGTGGTTGCAAACCCGCCGTACCTGCCCGGCGACCCGAAGGCGGACGCAACCGTGCACGGAGGACTCGCCGGCATAGAAACAACGATACACTTTATCGAGTCGGCGCTTTCGCTCTTGTCGGAAAAAGAAGGCAGGATGCTCGTGATAGTGTCGTCGCTTGCAGACCCGTCCGCATTGGACAGATTCATGCGAGAGAAAAAGCTAAAGAAAAGGGTGGTCGCAGAAAAGGCGCTTTTCTACGAGCGCCTTTATGCAGTCGAGCTTACTTTTTGAGCAGTTTTGCTGACCTTGCTGCTATCTGGTCGGCCATCTTTGACAGAGATGCCGTGCCTCCAAGGTCGTAGGTCACGTACTTGTTCTCGTTGATGACATCCTCCGTGGCCTTGAATATCGCCTTGCAGATTTCCCGCTCGCCGAGGTAATCAGCCATCCACGCGCCCGACAACACCGTTGCTACGGGGTTGACCTTGTCCTTGCCCGCGTATTTTGGCGCAGAGCCGTGCGCCGGCTCGAACATGGCATAGTCGTCGCCATAGTTGCCAGAATACACGTTGCCGATGGAGCCAACGTTTCCCGACGCGCATTCGGATATGACATCCATGAACAGGTTGGTGCTGACGAGCACGTTCTTGTTAAAGCGCTCAGGGTTCTTTACCAGCTGCTGCGTCATGTTGTCGATATAATATTCCTCGTACTCGATTCCCTTGAAGTTCTTGCTTGCGTTTTCAATCGACGACCAGAATATACCATCAGTCTCCTTCAGGATGTTGCGCTTTGTTATTGCGACTACTTTTTTCCAGCCATAATCCTTGGCCACCTCAAACGCCTTTCTTGCGATGCGGTCGCAGCCCTTTCTCGTCGTCTTGCGGATTGCGATTGCCGAGTCGTCGCTCGTCTTGAACTCGATTCCCGCGTACAGACCTTCAGTCGCTTCGCGGACGCAGATAAAGTCAAGCTGCTTTTCGGCGTTTGCGTACGTCTTTATCGGGCGCAGGTTGCCATAAAGCTGGAACTTTTGCCTGATGCTGACTGCCACGCTCCTTGGGGCGTTTGGCACGGGGACCGTTGTGGTCGGGCCCTTGAAGCAGGCGTCCGAGTCCTCCAATAGCTTCCAGACCTCCGGCGAGATGTACGAGCTGCCGCCGTTCTTCTCCCACCACTCGGAGCCGGCATCGCACTGGACCAGCTCCATCTTTGTGTTGCACGCCTGCAGGACCTTTATCATCGCGTTTACGAGCTCCGGGCCTGTCCCGTCACCTCTGATTATAGCGGCGGTCTTTTTAGCCAAATTGAATCAAAGCGGGAGTCCGCACTTTCCTATTTAATCCTACTTGCCTACTTGTGTGTGAGCTCCATCCTTATCACCATCTCCTTGGTGAAGGGCGGGACGCTCTTTACGTCGGGGACCTTGGTAAACTCGTTCTTTTCAGAAAAGTACGAGTACTGGATGTTATAGTTGCTCAGGGTCAATACCTGAGGCACATTGGTGCCAGTCGAGTTGTTGACGACTGTTATCGTTCTGTTGTCGTACTCGTAGACGCGCATAAAGTCAACCATCGAAAGTTTCACCGGCCTGATGTACTCGATGTGTATGTCGTTTCCTACCTTGTCGGTGCGGATTGGGCGTACGCATTCCTTGCCGTCCTTGGGCTGGTGGCCGAGGTTGTCAGGCAGCTGCATGGGATGGCCGTCCACTATTACCTCGACCCTGGGGAAAAGCTGGAAGGTCTCGACGTTCACGTTTTTCAGGCACACGTCTATGGGGCTTGGAGGGGGCGAGAGCCACACGAGCAAGAGCGAGCCAAGCGTAGCCGCGCCCATGATTATCGGGATGATGAGCATCTCCTTTTTGCCAAGCCTCTTTCGCGGCTTGTCCTCCTTTATCTTGCGCTTTGGCATTTCGCTTTTGCTGTCCTACTAGCTATTTGGAGGCGTTAATATAACATTGCTTTTTTTCACTGCTGGCAACGTTATATAGCGCGGGATGCAAAATATGCAGATGCGTCTTGTACAGCTTTCAGACATCCACGTAGGCAGCCTCTTTTCGCAGCAGGTGTTTGACACCGTAATCGACGAAGTGAACAAGCTCAAGCCAGACGCAATTATAATCACAGGCGACCTCACAGACGAGGGCATACTGCCGCAGTTTGAAAAGGCGCGCAGCGAAATAAAGCGATTTGAGTGCCCGAACATCATAGTAATTGCGGGGAACCACGACTACAGGCACACCGGCTACTTGCTGTTCAAAAAGTTCTTTCCGACAAAGCATGTCTACGAGTTTGGCGACGTCGTCATCCTGACGCTTGGCACCGCAAGGCCGGACAGAGACGAGGGCGAGGTCGGCTACCGGCAGAACCTGTGGATGGAAAAGACTCTTGCAAAATACGCGGACAAGGTCAAGATAGTCGCGATGCACCACCACCTGGTGGGAATACCGGACACGGGCACCGACAAGATACTCATACTTGACGCCGGCGACACTCTCCGTACGTGCCTCCAGTCAAAGGTGAACCTCGTCCTGTGCGGGCACAAGCACAGGCCCTGGGTGTGGAAGCTGGGGTCGCTTGAGATAGGCTACGCCGGCACTACCTCGTCGAGCAGGTTCAGAGGGTTCTTTGAAAACTCGTACAACATCATCGAGGTGGAGGACCACAAGGTGCGCGTCGACATCAAGATAGTGGGCAAAAAGCGCTTTCCCCTCTCAGACCTCGTGGAGATGTACAAGCCGTTCCTTGAAGAAAAGCCATGATTATTAATATGCGGGCGTCCCAAGCTTGGCTGGCAGCTGTGAAGATTCAGAGTTAATCCTGACCTGATGAAGAGAAGGCATTTGACTGAGCTGCCACCGCTATATCATAAGGCAAAGCCAAAATAACCGCAGGCCCTACAAAAGATGTACAGCTTGGTTGCAAGCCTTGCTCTTTTTGGCGATTTTCAGATGGGAGGCAAAGAGATTAGCGTCAATGATAATCATACATGCTTAGATTTTAGTATAGATTATAATTATATCTTTTTAACTTTTAAATTACATAATTATTATTTCATAGATCATAATGAGCAGATTACTCTATAATCTGTTGTCAATTTTTGAAATGCAGGTTAATATAGTCGATTATTCACTAGGTAATTCATGGCGCAGATGCCAGCACTGATCCCGAAGGAAGTCGAGATCCAAAGACTGAAGAAGATCTACATCATGGTGATCATGCTCGGTTCCATCGCAGCCTCCGTCGAAGTAGACAACTTCGTCGATGGCTCGCTGCACCAGACTGCAATCAGAGATAGCGCGTTTACACCGGCCCACTGGTGGCTGTACAGCCACTTTGTGGCTCTCCCGGTCGGCTGGGGTATGGTTGCAATCTACGACAGAAGAGTTCCGATACTCAGAGGTCCAGGCAACTCGATGAACACCGGTCTAAAGATAACCATCATCGGCTACCTAGCCACGATGTTTACCATCGGTGTCAACGAGATGTGGCACTTCTGGTTCGTCGAGGAAATCTTCTCTGTTCCTAACCACTGGATGTTCAACATGGGTGTCGTAGTGGCATTCATGGGCGCTCTGGCCTATGTAGTCAGAGTGTACGCCAGACTGGTGGAACTGGGTGCAGAAACACCGGCAAAGAACCCATATGTAGCAGAGTTGTACAAGCTCGCACTCGAAGGCAAGCTGTACAGCAGGTCCATCCCATAAAACAACGGGGTTTCGACTCTATCTGGGCCGCAAGGTCCAGACTCCCTTTTTTCTTTTTATTTTTCTGGTCTTAGTGAATTCTCTGGCTATTTTATCTTGCAAAAACTAATTCTCTTCTATAAGGTGACTCTTCAGTGTTGGGCCAAGGTCATGAAAAAGCCTCTCAAGATGTATCAGGTTGTAATACGCCTGCCTTCTGCCGGCTGTTCAAACTGCGCCACATCTTTGCATTTTTTTAAAGCACAAGTATCCCTTCTGCGTATTATATTACTGCCATGGACATGTCTGCAACGTGCGGAGCCTGCGGAAAAAAGACGCAGGACTATCCTGTGTTCTGCTACATGTGCAACGACTACTTCTGCTCCGAAGCCTGCCACATGACCAAGCACGCAAGGCCCTGGCAGAAATACTGACTCTACTCGCGCCTGAGCGCCACTATCGGGGGTGTCCTTGAAGCGCGCCATGCAGGATACATGCCGGCAAGCACCGACAGCCCGACTGAAAGTCCCCATACAGTGGCCATGTCCTGCGGCTGGAACACCGGCGTCATGTTCTGGGTGTCTGGACTCTGCGACGCAAAGCCTGCGACGAGCACATAGCCTCCCAATACTCCTACTCCCATGCCGGCCGTGGCGCCAATGACCCCTATGGTCAGCGCCTCGACTAGAAACAGCACCAGGATAAAGCTGTTCTGCGCGCCGATGGCCTTCATCGTGCCTATCTCCCTGATGCGCTCTGTTACTGACGTATAGAGCGTGGTGATGATGCCGACTGCGCCCACCAGAAGCGCCACAAGCGCGATGCTGGTTGTAAACGACTTGAAGCCGCCGATGAAACTCTGTATGGTCTGAAGTATCGCCTTTGGAGTAGTGATTCCGATGTCCTTGCCGTACAGGTGGCGTATCTCTTGCTCTACTGCATCGACAAAGTCTCCCGAGTCTGCCGCTACCAGCAGCGCGTCGTACTTGCCTGCTTTGTGAAGCATCTGGTTGCCTGCTATGCGGTTGAACACGACCGCATTATCCACTGTCGGGTTGCCCGTGGCCTTCATGATGCCTGAGACGACAAAGCTTCGTGTCTCTTTTTCCTGCTTGCCCGTGTCAGGGTCGACGAATGTGTATGTCGCCCGGAGGGTCTGGCCTACCACCGCAAATGGAGTAGAGTCGCCGGGCGGGTTTGCCACCTTTTCTGCCAGGATTATTGCAGAGGGGTCGTTCTGTCTGATGCTAGAGCCTTCGACGAAGGTAGTGGTGGGAGCTATTACGTACAGCTTTTGCGGGTCGATTGAAAACACGGTCGTGTCGTGTTTTTTGCCACCTGCCTCAAGCGTTATGGCGCCCTGGTACGACGGGATGACGTCATTTACGAACGGAAGCGAGCGTATCCTGCTCACCACTGCCTCGTTGAGCGTTATTTTGGGCGCCGGTGGCGGTCCTCCGCCACCGAACCCTCCCCCGCTGTTGTCGGTCTGCGCGCTCGTCACGAACAGCACGTTTGCCGCCAGCTTGCTGAACTGGTAGCCGATAAAGTTGGAAAAGCCTGCTGTCATGCCGTTTAGCGCGACCATTAGCGCGCCTCCGACCACCACCATCATTATCGTGAGGGCCGATCTGGTCTTGCGCTCCCTCAGCGCGTCGATGGACAGTCCAAAGATTTCCTTGATGTTCATTTATTTGCTCTTCTCTTCTGGTTTCTTGCTGCCGCTACTGCCGCCAAGGTGGCTGTCCAGCACTGACTCGATGTCGTCACCGCCGCCGTTGTTGCCGTTCTGCTTGCTGAACTGGAGCGTGTGCTTTAGTTTCGACTTTTTCCTCATGCGTATCACGACCACTGCTATCACTACTGCGGCTATCACCCCTGCGATGACGCCTACCATCATCATGGTGCCTGCGGCCTGCGCCTGCTGCGCGTTGCCTGCCGGTGCCTGGGGCACAAAGTTGGCGTTGGTCTTGATGTCAAATGTATGCAGCTGCCTCAGGCTGTCCTTGTACTGCACCCTCAGTTCTATGGGATACGTCCCTGCCGCAGTGCCGTTTGCGACGTGAATCGGTATGCTGAACGGGAGAGGCGAGTTTGCCGTCAGGTCGCCGAGGTACTGCTGCGGCGGAAGCGGATTTGCAAGGTCGTCTGCGCTTGTCACCTCTACCGTTGTAAAGAGCGCAAGCACGTTTCCTTCGTTGAGCAGGTTGCCCGATATGTTGGGAACGCCGCCGATGTAGGTCACGCCAATGTCGTACGCCTTGACGCTTATCTCGCCGTCGACATAAGTGCCGATGTCAAACGTCTCTATTTCCGGCTGCCCAGCCACCGTGCGCTGGACCGTGAGCTTGAACGTCGCGGCCTTGCCTATCATGTCGGTCGACGAAAACACCTGCGTCGCTATCTCTTGGCTTGCGCCCGGTGCCAAGTCGCCAACCGTCCAGCTGGTCTTGCCGAGGATCTTTATCTGCTCTGCAGTCGAGCTTATCGAGGCCACCACGTTTGACAGCTGCTGGTTGCCGTTGTTTGCAAGCGACACCTTCAGGTCGGTTATCTTGCCTGCAGTCATTATGGAAGAGTTGCCCACAGGCGTCACGCTCAAGGGCGAGTTTGAAGATGTCGGCAGGACGATAAGGCCGACCGGCACGGTAGTGTTCTTTCTCTCGCCGTACGTGTTGCCGTACGTTATGTCTAGCGGGACCGTCTGGAGCGTCTCGCCAGCAGAGTTGCTGGCGTACAGGACCGGCTCTATCCTGGTAGAGTTTCCTGGGGCAATGGTCCCGATCTCAAACGATTTCTTGCCCACAGCCACAATTGACGCCTGCTGCGTGGTGGGGTTGACGCCTGATGAGCCTGGGACGGTCACCACGACTCCCGTGGCCGGCGCGCTTCCAGTGTTTGTTATCTTGATTGCGACATTGCCCGAGGTTCCCGGCGTGACTCCTCCTTCTGACGAAGCGTCAAGGATTACCTTGCCAAACACCTTGAACGGGACATTGATGTTTGCCGTCCTTGGCATGCCGGATTCTAGCGTCCTGGAATACTCTACCTTAAGGTTGGCGCTATAGTTCTGGATTGACACCTTGGAGACGTCTACTTGGAAAAAGAGCGTGAACGTGTTCCCCGCCGTGACTATGCCGTTGTACGACGCGACTGCCTGGTTGGACTGGGAAGAGCTGAACCCTGATGGAAGCGAAATGGTCCCAGTCACCGAGGTGATGTCAGAGAACCCCCTGTTGACAAGTGTCACGGCAAGGACGGACGCGCCTTCTCCGGGCGCGACTTCGACCTTTGAAAGTGAGGTGCCTGCCGGGGGCGCCGTGGTCCTGTCAGTCCAGAACGCGTCGAGGAACACCGGACCGCTCAGGTTGGCGTTTACAATGTCTGCTTCGCTTTGTGCAAAGGCTGCAAGCGGCGCAAACAACATTGCTGCTATCATCATTGGAGCGAGATACTTTTTGTTGTTGCTGCTGCTCAATTGTTTACAACCTCCTTCTCGACCTTGCCATCGCGGACGTATATCGCCCTGTCGCAGGCTTCTGCAAGCTCGGGGTTGTGGGTTACCATCACGATTGTCCTTCTGAATTTGTTTGAGAGCATCTTTAGCAGTTCAAACACCTCGTTTCCCGTCTTGGTGTCGAGGTTGCCAGTCGGCTCGTCTGCAAGGATTATCGCAGGATCGTTCATCAGCGATCTTGCGATGGCGACTCTCTGCTGCTGGCCGCCAGAAAGGTTGACCGGCTTGAAACCGGCCTTGTCGCCTATGCCGAGCACTTCGAGCAGTTTTTCTGCCCTCCTCTTGCGCTCGCCGCTTTCCATGCCGGAAAGGACTCCGGGGAGCTCGACGTTTTTCAGGACCGTGGTCCTGTTTATCAGGTTGTACGACTGGAAGATAAAGCCGATGAGGTGGTTCCTCATCGTGGCCATTTCAGAATCTGCAAGCGCAAAGATGTCGATGTCGTTTATGTAGACCTTGCCCGAAGTCGGCTTGTCGAGCGCGCCGATTATGTTGAGGAGCGTCGACTTGCCGCTTCCCGAGGGGCCGACTATGGCCACAAACTCGCCCTTGTTTATCGAAATGTTGACGCCTCGAAGCGCGGCGACTCTTCCTGCCGCCGAGTCAAAGACTTTCGTAACATTGTCTACCTTCATAACCGTCTGGCTGTCGGAACTTGCGTCTCCCAAAGCGGATTCTCTAGTGGTGTCCAATTATTTTATAGAAAGTCCTTCGGGGTAAATAAAGATAACTGACTGACCAGTCAGTTTTTTCCTACCTACTATGCGAACCACTTTCCAAAACAATAAATACACTTTTGCAGAGCAAGACGCCGTACATGCCAGTCGATCCCGTGTGCGGAATCGAGATGGACCAGGAACTTGCGGTCTCTCACGAACATAACGGCAAGACGTACTTTTTCTGCTGCGAAGGATGCAAGCGCATATTCGTCAAAAAGCCCAACAAGTACTCAAAGTGACACGGGTTCCACCGGAAACGCGCCACACGTCCTGCAGAATCTTCCAGCCCATTCAAAACAACCACTGCATTCAGGGCAGCGCCTCTTGCATCCCCTTTCTTTTGCCTCCTCTCTCGGTGGCGGGTTGTAGCTGCGGAACATTGCGTAATAGTGCAGCTGCTCCTTGCTTTTCAGTTTCACGCCCTCTGACAGCGCAATCTTGGCCCTGTTTGCGTACGTAGAGCCGTCTATCATGTCCTCGACGTACCTGTAGAACATGTCCGTGCCGGCACCCTGCTCCTGCGCCATCTTTTTGCGCCATGCAAGCGCGCCGAGGTCGCGCTCAAAGCATTTTCGCAAGAGAAATTTGCCCCATTTCTCCCCGTCCCGCTCGCCTACCTTTTCGCCTGCAGGCACCGACTTGGCATACTGTGCAAACTCGCCGTCGAGAAACGGCGCCCTGACCTCGACGCCCAGCCTCTCTCCAAGAGCCCTTGAGGAAAAATGCATAACTTCCCACAGGCGCTCAAGCTCTTGCTCTAGCCTTTTCTCGTCGCCGTAATAGCGCGACAAATAGTTGTATCCTGCAAACAACTCGTCGCCGCCGTCGCCAGTCACCACGTCGCGGTGGCCGTCCTCCTTTGCCCTCTCTAATGCTGCGAGCGCGACGCACGAATTGCGCACTTCTATCGGGTCAAATGTCCTGAAAACCTGCACCACCGTGTCTACAAGCTCGACCATCTTTTCTGGGCCAAACACCGCCTCTGCGTGGACCTTGCAGTATTTCTGCGCGGCCTGCCGAGCGTAGGCAAGGTCCGGAGCTTCCCTGCCAAGGGCAGCAGTCACACAATAATTAGGCTTTAGGATGCTTGCAATGATTGCACTGTCGAGCCCTCCTGACAGCAAGAGCGCGTCGGCGCGGTTTCTCTCCACCGCCTGTACAAGCCTTTGCGCAAGGTCATTGCAATCCATATGCCGCAGATGTGGAAAAGGAAGAGAGGGGTATTAGCCCTTTACTCTGCACCAGTGTGGCCTTTATCAGCCGGCGGCGCCTCGCAGAACTCGGTCAGCACGCCGTTGAGTGACTTGGGGTGGATGAACGTTATCCGCCTCCCGTACGAGCCGGTGCGCAGGTCGCCCAGCATCCTCATGCCCTGCGACTTTGCCCTGTCGACGTCCTTGACAATGTCGTCGGCGGTTATTGCGATGTGGTGTATGCCCTCGCCGCGGTCTTGAAGGAACTTGGATATGGGGCTGTCCGGGGAGGTCGGCTCCATGAGCTCTATCCTCGTGTCTTCGAGCATGAGCATTGCTACCTTGACCTTTTCGTTGGGCACGGTCTCTATTTCGAGGTGGTCAACGTTCAGAATCTTTTGATAGTTCTTTAGGGCCTCATCGACGTTGTTGACTGCGATGGCAATGTGGTCTACGCGCATATGTCTCTAATTCATGCCTCCATCTTATATAATCATCTTAGAACGAGACCTTGGGCTCGTACCTGCCAAAGACCTTGCGCAGCGTGTCGCTTATCTCGCCAAGCGTAGTGTAGTTTTTGACGCAGTTGATGATGTGCGGCATCAGGTTCTCTTCCTTCTCTGCGTTCTTTTGCAGGGTAGCAAGAGCCGCGTTTACTTTTGCCATGTCGCGGCCCGCCTTGAACTCCTTCAGCCTCGCCAGCTGCTTTTTCTCTATCTCCGGGTCAATCCTGTTGAGCGCCGGCTCGACATCGTGCGCGTCCTGGTACTTGTTGACTCCAACGATGACCCTGCTGTTTTCGTCTATCTCCCTCTTTAGCCTGTAGGCGTTGTTGCGAATTTCTTCTTGGAAAAAGCCCTTTTCAATAGCCGCCATTGCCCCTCCCATCCTGTCGATGCGTTTCAGGTACTTCCACACCTGCTCCTCTATCTCGCTTGTCAGCTGCTCGACATAGTACGAGCCGGCCATCGGGTCTACCGTCTTTATGGCGCCAGTCTCGCTTGAGATTATCTGCTGCGTGCGAAGAGCCACCTTGGCAGACTGCTCTGTCGGGAGCGCAAGGGCCTCGTCGCGCGAGTTGGTGTGCAGTGATTGACATCCGCCGAGCACCGCAGCCATCGCCTCTGTTGCGACTCGCACAATGTTGTTGTCCACCTGCTGCGCAGTCAATGACTCACCGGAGGTCTGGACGTGAAAGCGCAAGTGCTGCGACTTGGCGCTCCTTGCGTGGAACCTCTCCTTCATTATCTTGGCGTATATCCTGCGTGCCGCCCTGAACTTGGCAATCTCTTCAAAGAACTCCATGGTACAGCAGAAAAAGAAAGACAGCCTGGGCGCAAAGTCGTCGATCTTGAGGCCCCTTGCAGTGCACGTCTCGACGTACTCTATGGCGTCGGCAAACGTGAACGCAAGCTCTTGCACCGCGTTAGAGCCGGCCTCGCGTATGTGGTAGCCGGAGATGCTGACTGGGTACCACTGGGGCACCTTTTTCGAGCAGTATTCTATCATGTCGCCAATCAGGCGCATCGAGGGCTTGGGCGGGTAGATGTACGTGTTTCTTGCGATGTATTCTTTCAGTATGTCGTTCTGGGTAGTGCCACGAAGCTGATCTGGCTTTACTCCCTGCGACTCGGCGACCGTGATGTACAACGATAGCAGTGTCGACGCTGTCGAGTTTATCGTCATCGAGGTGCTGACCTTGTCCAAGGGGATGCCCTCAAAGCAGGTCATCATGTCCTTTATGGAGCTGATTGCGACGCCCGTCCTGCCGACCTCGCCTTCCGACATTGCGTGGTCAGAGTCACGGCCAGTCTGCGTGGGCAGGTCAAACGCCAATGACAATCCAGTCTGCCCCTTGTCGAGCAGGAACTTGAAGCGCTTGTTCGTCTCGTCGGCGCTCCCAAAGCCGCTATACTGGCGCATGGTCCAGACGCGCTCGCGGTACATTTCGGGGTACAGGCCACGCGTATACGGGTATTTGCCGGGATCCTCCTCCTTGAGGCCCTTGGTATCTGCCTTTTTGTACACGCGCTTGACTGGGATGTTAGAGTCGGTAACTATTTTTTTACTCGTTGTTTTTGTTTTTGCTGCCATCTTTTTTTTGCCCCCTACTTGAACAGGCTCGCAGCCACCTTTTCTGCGGCCATGTACGGGTCTATCTCCTTTCTGGCAAGCTTGTCTATAAAAGCCGAATACTTTTTGTTCTCCTTTAGCATGGAAGCGACCTTTTGGGATACAATGTCTGAAACCATGTCTTTCAACTCATCCTCTAGCATCTTCCTCTCGCGTACTTTATAATTAATGCTTCTTTCCTCTAGCAACTTGTCAATACCCTGCGCTAGTTCCTTTACGCCCTTGCCCGTCTTGGCGGATGTTTTCAGTATCGGCGGCCTGCGCTCGGTGTCGCCTATCATGTCGACCAAGATATTATAGAGTGGCCCTGCGCCGTCGATGTCTGCCTTGTTGACGACGTAAATGTCGCCCACCTCCGTCAGCCCGGCCTTGACTGCCTGCACGTTGTCGCCCGTGTTTGGCGTAAACAAAACAACAGTCAGGTCGACCACCTTTGTTATCTCTATCTCCAACTGGCCAGCACCCACGCTTTCCACCAGGATGAGGTCATAGCCGGCGGCATCAAGCACCCTGATTGCGTTTCTGAGCGATTTTGACACTCCCCCGACTGCACCCCTCGACGCCATGCTCCTCATGAACACCTTTTCATCGTCAAGGCTGCCTAGCATCCTCACCCTGTCGCCGAGGATGGCTCCGCCGGTTATCGGGCTTGTCGGGTCTACCGCGAGCACGGCGACCTTGTGGCCAAGGGCCTGGCATTCAGGTATCAGCCGGCCCAAAAGCGAGCTCTTGCCGGCGCCACCGGGCCCGGTAAAGCCGACGGTGCGCGCCTTGCCTGTTTTCTCGAAAATCTCTTTGATTATCTGCCTTGACTCGGGCTCGTGGTTATCGACTATTGAAATTGCCCTTGCAAGGGAGCGCCTGTCGCCCTGCATGAGGCCCTTCACTATGGCAAGCACGGGCAAGATGTGTGCTGAATATTATATATCCTTAACAATATGGCATCAAGCAGCAAGCGACTTGGAGATAATCTTTGCAAGGTCGCCTTTTCCTTCCTTGGAGTAACGTTTCATGTTGGCGTGCAGCTGCCTACGCATCTGCTTGTACATCTCGACCTTGTCGTACGAAGCGAGGTCCTGGGTATCCACGGACTTTTTCAATTGCTTAAAGATGTCCACCTGCCTTCTTACGCTTTCGACCTCTATCTCTGAAGAAGCCACATGCTATATCTGCATCTTTGTTATATATGGCTTCTAAACGGCGAGCTTTTTCGTAGTCTGACTCTACATTCTTAAGGCGTGTATGTATCCAGTGGCCAAGATTAGAAAGGAGGGGAAAGAAAAGAAAAAAGGAATAATTGGAGGTTTTTCTATTGTAGCGATCCTGCTATGCTAACTAGATCTTCCAAGGGAAGGAAAGCTTGGACTCTGTAAACTGCATGGTTTGTGTCGTCTACAGCATAGATAGATGCAGCGTAGTCGTAATTGTCCTCCATTATCACTCGGTTGTTTTCGTCTATGGTCTTCGAAGTTCCAACACCAGCAGGATATGCCACGGCCTGCATTCCATTCTTGAGTGAAATGACCGTTGCATTCATTCCACTTCCGACATATGTGTCGTACTTCTTTGTGACATACTCTTTACCATCTTTGGCATCTCTATCGGCAGATGTCAGTGGTGCCGCAATGACCTTTACAACTCCATCTTTCAACGACTTGTTTCCTTCTCCGCATACGTTGCCGTCGAAATAGAACAGTTGTACAGCTTCTGGCTGGGCGGTGGCCGCCTTTAGCGAGTATCCTTCAGGAAGGACATGAGGAGTTAGCATTTTGAAAGATACTTTGGCTTGTGCACTGTCGACAGATTCGCCGCACGTGGAAGCAGACTGATCCTCGCTGGGTGGAACGTCTCCCGTCGTCAAGCCCAACACGTGCTTTGGAATATACGTCATTGCGTTTGCTTCTATTCCTTTGTTGAAGCCATTAGCAGCAATTGCTGCCACAAAAATCACGGCAGCAATTGCTGCTATTCCTCCAATTACCAAAGTTTTTCTATTACTTTGCATATTCACTTACCACTCTCCTCCTGCAGGCCTGAACCCCGCAGAGTCTGCACAGTTATCCGTTGTGATAGTCGGAGGACCTGTTTCGAACGCATTATCCGAGCTTGGCAGATAATTATATCCAAAGTCGAAGTCACATTTGAATAGTCCGGGGGAGGCAGAGAAATCATACAAAGTGCCTGTTGTCCAATCCTTTACCTTAAGGTTCGCAAACCAGCTATACAAATTCCTGTTATCAGTTGTCGACCCAACGACCGCACCATAGTAAAGTGCCTGCTGTCCTCCCGCAGATGTCCCTGTCCATGAGCTACTAAGACCCCCTGATGTGCCCTGCCAAGTATTGACACCGTTAGTAGGTTGTGCGATCTTTACAGATATGATGCCTGATGGTGAGGGACTGCAGGTTACCATGTGGAAGTTAAGATTTGGTGCCGCATCCGTATAGAACAATTTTAAGTAGCAAGTAGAAACCACGTTATTACTCTTCTGGAGATATACTCCGGATCCTGCTGTAAAATCATCTAATGGTGTCGTCACATAAACCATGTAATCCTTATGTGAGTTGTTATCCAGAGTTGGGCTAGGAGTAAAGACGCTTCCTTCTACCCATCTAATATCAACCGGTGTGCCGCCCGGGTCATTGCTAAGCGAGGTGTCAAAGGCATGGTAACCACCGAACATTGCATAAGAGGATGTAGGCATGGTCAGGAACAACATCCCCAAAATAATTCCCACACCAAGAATACTGCTTAGTTTTGTATCCAACTTATGAGGCATTTCAATAGATATGTCTCTAAGAGGATTTTTCTATGAAGGAGCATTAAAACTTTATACTGTACGCTTCTTGCATTGAATAGTGCTACAAACACATAATCGAAGGTTACTCAAATGAGCTGGCCTAAGGTTTATCATGGTGAATTAGTCATCTCTAATGCTACAGAACTTTCTGAACTTCCGGCAGCTCTTGATAACATCGACCGCAAAAGACGGCTTGCCAATGGCAGGTGATGGGCAACCATTTAGTATCACTGTCAGTTTATTTTTCTGACCGTTCTTTAGTGGTATAGTTATCAACACGCTAAATATTTTAAGAGGAAAAACAACATACCAGACGATGTCAGCGTCTTCTACTATGCAGCAGCAAAAGCCGATAAGGGTGCTCGTTTCCAAGCTTGGCCTTGACGGCCACGACAGGGGGGCGCTCGTGCTTTGCAGGGCGTTTCGCGATGCCGGCATGGAGGTAATCTATTCCGGCCTGTTCTGCACTCCAGAACAGGTGGCAAGCATGGCAGTCGACGAGGATGTCGACGTGGTCGCAATGAGCCTTCTCAACGGCGCGCACCTGACTTTGTTCCCAAAGGTCGCCCGGCTCTTGAGCGAAAAGGGAGCAGGAGACATACTGGTGGTCGGCGGAGGCATCATACCGGAATCTGACAGGAAAGAGCTTGAAAGCAAGGGCGTTACCGGCAACTTTGGTCCCGGAACCCCACTCCAGATAATAATAAAGCACATTAATGAAAACGTAAAAAAGAAAGGCAAACAGCAGTAGTAGAGCCTTTCTCTCTTGTTTTCTAAAAAATCAGGTTTCCTGGTCCGGCCACATCATCTTGCGAAGGTCTTTGCCCACCTTCTCTATCTGGTGGCCTTCGATGTCCTTCATGTAGCGGGCAAACGAGTTCTTGCCTTCCTTCTTGTACTTGCTGACCCATTCCTCTGCAAACTCGCCCGACTGGATCTCGTTGAGCACCGTCTTCATCTTTTTCTTGGCGTCCTTGTCCACCACGCGGGGTCCGCGGGTGAGGCCGCCATAGCGCGCAGTCTCGCTCACGCGGTTGTACATGCCAGTCAGGCCGTACTTTTGCACAAGGTCCGTGATTAGTTTCAACTCGTGCAGGCACTCGAAATATGCCACCTCCGGCTGGTATCCGGCCTCGACCAGCGTCTCAAACGCATTCATGACAAGCGCGTGCGTCCCGCCGCACAGGTCTACCTGCTCGCCAAACCAGTCAGTCTCGACCTCTTCCTTAAAGTCGGTCTTTAGAACGCCCGGCCTTGTGCTCCCGATGCCCTTTGCTATCGCAAGGACACGGTCCCACGCCTTGCCCGTGTGATCTTGGTGGACTGCCACGAGCGACGGGATGCCAAAGCCGTCCTGGTACAGTTCGCGGACGCGCTGGCCCGGCCCCTTTGGCGCGACCATGATGACGTCGACGTCCTTTGGAGGCACTATCCACTTCCAGTGGATGGCCGCGCCGTGCGAAAACGACAGCGCCTTGCCGGCAGTCATGTGCTTGGCAATGTCGCGCTTGTACGTGTCTTCCTGCTCCATGTCCGGGATCAAAATATGAATAATGTCTGCAGCCTTGGCGGCATCTGCAACTTCCATCACCTTGTGGCCTTCTGCCTCTGCCTGCTTCCATGTCTTGCCTCCCTTTCTCAGGCCGACTATTACGTTGAGGCCTGAGTCCTTCATGTTGGATGCCTGGGCGCGGCCCTGTATGCCGTAACCGATAACCGCTACTGTCTGCTTCTTTATTGGGTCAAGCGATACCTCTCTGTCAAGCCATTTCTTGGCGGCCATGTCGGGAAATCTTCTTCCCGTGTATATTATTGTATGGACATGATGATAGTGATCATTATCGCTATTACTTTACTATCGTGACGGAACACTTGCAGTTTCTCGCCACTTTCTCAGACACGCTTCCAATTAGAATTCCCTTGAGGAGCCCGAGGCCCCTTCTGCCGACTATAACAATGTCGGCGTTATTCTCCGCGCAGTATCTGCAGATGGCGTCTGCGACATCGTCTGCCCTGACGATTTCCGACCTTATCTTGTTCCTGAACGTGAACATGTTGCTGCCAAGCACCAAGGATTCGTGCAGGCTTTTTGCCTCTTCTTCTGCCTTTTGCAGCTTGCCGTGGTCGATTCTGCCCTCGGTGTCGGCAACGTCGCCGTTTTTTATCACCGTGATGACTATGGTCTCGCAGCCTGTGGCGTTTGACAGGCCGGCCGCAAAACTGGCGCATTTTCTGGAATTTTCAGAAGAGTCGACTGCGACTACTATACGCCTAATTTTCTCTCCGGGGACTTCCACGCCATTTGTTGCAGGGTGCTCTACATTAGCGTTGGCAGACCCTGATTGCACGCGCTTGCAGGTGATGGAAAGGCAGAAATCGCCTTTGCCTTTTGTTGGGGGTTTGTGGTCGAGAGCAGTGCTCCAGGACGAAGGCAGGAAAAAACAACAACAACAGCGGTCGCAGGCGTTCTGCGTGCATTGCTTAAAGTATACGCCCTGAAAATAGGGGGCAACGACCGCGCGCCTCCTGTCAAGATTGCGGTCAGGAGCCAGCTTGTTCCTTCTCTTGTGTCGCTTGCAGGCGCGCTGACCGGAATAGTTGCGGTGGGCTTTGTCGCCTCTTACTTTTCGCTGCCTCTTCTCATTGCGCCTTTCGGGGCGTCAGTAGTCCTCCTCTTTTCTGTCTACGACAGCCCGCTTGCACAGCCGCGCAACACTGTCCTTGGGCACGTCATGTCCGGATTGATAGGAGCCGCTGCGGCTCTACTGCACGCCACTTATTTTGCAGGCGGCGAAAAATATGTGTTGATAGCAATTTCTGTCGCGGTTTCTATCTTTGCAATGCAGATCCTGAGGCTGACGCACCCGCCGGCCGGCGCGACCGCGTTTCTGGCGTCGACGGCGGTAACCGACGCCGGCTCCCTTGCAGGGTTCATGATCCCTGTGGCTACAGGCGCCCTGATTCTGGTAGCAGTGGCAATTGCATTCAATAATGCGATCCCAAAAAGGCGATACCCCGTGTACTGGTAGTGACGGCCTTTTGAGACCATCTGCATACAGGCATGTGCCTTGGCGGAAACTCTTTTACTTTTTTGCACCGTATAAAGGCCGTCCTGTGAAATGGCGGCCCGGGTTTCGGCTCCGTTCACCGTAGCCGCTATTGCGGTAAAGGGGAAAGGCCAAACACGGAGCTGGCCCAGAACAGCCCCTTTACCAACAGGCATCTCTTCTACTTTCACTGCCTATTCTTCACAAAGGCCATCGTTTGCAGGCCCATTGATTATCCTGCCAAAACATGAAAAGCGAGAGCCGTGGCACGGGCAGTCAAACGACTTTTCAGATGCATTCCACGCGACAGTGCAACCAAGGTGCGTGCAGACAGCCGAAAAAGAATGGAGGATGCCTCTTTCGTCCCTGTAGGCTGCAACAGGTTTGTCGCCCTTTTGCTCAATGACCGTTCCTGCGCCGGCAGCAAGCTGGTCCATCTCGTCCCGTAACTCTTTCTTGCTCTTCTTTTTGCTGCCGCCCGTCTGCGAAGAAGAAGAGGGAGAAGAGAGAGAAGAGGGGCCGCCGGCGGGCTTCTCTTCCTTATTCTTCTTTCCGATCCTGCGCGCTGGGTCGTAAATCCTTGACCACTCGTTTTTCCTGCCAAGGACCAGGTCTGTCAGCAGGATTCCCGCTATGGTCCCGTATGTGATCCCGTTTCCAGAAGCCCCGGTGGCGATAAAGATGTTCTTCCTCTTGTCTTTTGGATTGCGGCCAATGAAGGCCATGCCATCAGCGGGTTCCAAGACCTGACCTGACCACTTGTATCTGATTTCTCTAACTGGAAACCTCGCTCTCGCCCACGATTCAAGATTCGAATATCTCTTCTCGGCATAGTCGCCGGCGCTTCCTGTCTGGTGGTCCTCGCCCCCGATTATTAGCAAGTCGTCACCGTGATCATCATCTTCTTCCTCCTCCAGTTTCTGGACCCTGACATAGTGGTATGCGGCCGCATCTTTTGCGCGTCTGTCGCCCGTGTCCCAGTACAGCGCCCTTGGGACGGCGCCCTTCTTTATTTGCGCGGCTATGACATAAGTCCTGTATGCCACCTGCCTGTCGTAAATCTTGCTTATCTTGTCTATTATGGGGGCGTTGGTGGCAACCACCACTTTTTTTGCGGCAATCTTGAAGCCGTCTTCCGTGGTTACGCCTGCGGACCTGACATCCTTGACGTGGGTCTGTGTGAAAATCTTGCCGCCCCTCTGTGATATCGCCCTGCCAAGTCCTGCCAGGTATTTCAGCGGCTGAAATTGCGCCTGGTCTGGAAAGCGGATGCAGGGGCCCGTGTCAAACGAGTCCAGAGGCGCCCTTTCCAAAAGCTCGGTCGCAATGCCTGCCCTTTGCGTCGCTTTCAGCTCTTTTTGCAGCGACTCTTGCTGTGTGTCGCCCGGACCGCGGAACAAAAAACCGTCAACCCGCTCAAAATCGCACTCTATGCCTTCCTCCCTTACTATCGACTCGATTGTGTCTATCGCCGTACCGTGACTCTTGGCGGCAAGGCGCGCCTTCTCCTCTCCGTGCTTTTCCTCGATGCTGTAATATCTATAGTCAAGGGCGCAGGTGATGTGCGCCGTCGTTCTGCCCGTCTCGCCACTGCCGAGGTTGCCGTCGTCTACCACTGCGACTTTTTTGCCCGCTCTGGAAAGGAGGTATGCGGTAGTAAGCCCTGCAATCCCTCCTCCAACCACAACTACGTCTACCGCCTCCGTTTCGCCGGCAAGTCTTTGAAATTCCATCGGTGGGGCGCCGGAAAACCATGACGGCTCGGACCTGCCTGCGGTCTTTACCTCCCATCCCCCGTCGCCGCTGTCTGTTTTCATGGCGCCGACCTGCACCTCTGCCTTACAGTGGTCCTGTCACGGTGGGAAGCAACAGTCCCACTATTGCGGCAATTATCCAGATTATCACGCCGACTGCCAGCGACTTGAGCCATCCCATGCTGTACAGCCCCTTTAGCGCAAGGAGCCACACAAACCCGCCTATTATTGCGGCCAGCCAGCCCGTGCCGAACAGGAAATAGCTTACAGAATACACGATTGCGCCTATTACCGCGGCCAAAAAAGCCCGGCCTATTCCCTCTTTTTCTCCAAATAGCTTTGTAACGACGTATATTATGACGGTAGAAACGACCAAACTTATGACAAAAGTGATAGCATAGACGATTTCGTTGGCCAAGGGAGAGTATTATATTGTGTCACTAATAATAAAAAAGAGTTTGATTCAATGCCGCTTGATCTGTCTGTGCTGGAAACCGCAAAAGGATGGCTCAAACCGCTTTATTATCTTCTAAACGGCACATCTAAACTCCTTAATAATTTAGAAACGATGTTTTACTATGGAGACTACAAAAGGAACAACGCCAACCACGCTTGCCGGGAAGAGCCCGGAAGAAATTGCTGAAGCGATAAAAACTATAGCCAAGAACATTCGCGACTCGTCAATGCAGATAAGGGAAACCGTAAAGACGCTCAGGGAGAGCGGTGGGCTGCACGAGATAAGCGAGGCGGTGAGCATTGCGGCAATGGCCGCACGGGACACTGCCAAGGATATTAACGAGACTGCCAAGGAGCTGCAGGAAAAAGGCGTAATTGATGACACTGTGAACGCCATAAGCGAGACTGCCAGCACCACAAAGGATACAGTAAAACAGTTCAAAGGCCAGGCCAGCAGAGCGGCCGAAAACCTGAAAGGGGCAAGACAAGACCTTCAAGAAACAGGTAAGGACCTCAAAGAGATGGGTCAGGGCCTGAAAGAGGCCGTGACCGACGCGCCAAGCCAGAAGCGCACGTCCGGCGGCGGGATGAAGGGTGAAAGGGAGTCCGTACAGAAAGACAAGGAAAAGAAAGGTGGTGAAAGATATTGAGCAAGGAGACCAAAAATCCTACAAAGCGCGACCAGGCGCTTAACGATGCGACCGAGGGGCAGTTCGGCAAAGAGCCGCGGCCAGAAGTTGTTGATCCAAACGTGGAAAAGAAAAGCCAAAGCAAAAACGCAAAAGACGCGCGTGAAACGGCTAACCGTGAAAAATATTACGCCAAGTAACTCGTGGCCGTGTCTTACTGCCCGACACTGGGCATCTGTTTGTGAAAAAGCTAGGCTCTGCCTTGGCCGGCGCAGCAGCCTGGCAGGAGGATTTTTTGTTTGTTTTTAGCGCATTAGGGCCGCGCTGCATTTCTGCGCAAGCCCATGATCTTTCTTATGATGTGCATGTTCTGCCTTATGATTAGGTCGAGATCTTTGAATTCGGAATCTCCTCCACGCGCTTTTATTATGAGTTCCAATTTTTCCATGTCGCCTGCAAGCACTTTCTCGTAGCTATTCATTTCGTATGGAGGAGTGCTTGCGTCTTTAATTTCTGCAGCAGCTGCTGATGATGATTTCTTTTCGCGCATATCCATCATCCTGTTAAAGATCTTGCGGCGCAGCTTGCCGTACTTGTTGCTGTTCGAATACATCTTTACCTTTTCTTTGCAATGCACGCAAATGTTCTTCCTCCTTGCAACTACGAGGTGGGTAAGTGGGTATATCCTGTTGCACGACGAACACCAATAATATATCAGACCTCTTGTCTGGCGCGCGTCAAGTGAATTGAAATCTATCTCTTCCTCTGCACATACGTTTGTTGCTGCCTCGATCAGTTCCTGATCAGGTTTGGTCAAGATTTGATCCATTAGTTAAATATGTGATATCGGTTAGATAACTCTAATGAAGTTTCGCTCTATTGTAATTGCCTGTTTGATTTACCTGTACAGTCACAGAGACGCCGCAAGATCCGGCTTTTCTTTCAGCAATGCCTTTATCGCCTTCATGTAAATTTCGTATATGATGCCCTCGTCGCCGTAATCAATTTCCCTGTCGACGTAAGGTCCTGCGGCCTCGATGAGGTATGTCGACAGGTTTTCTGTGATAAAATCTACCAACTTGTGGTCATGCATGAACGACTGGTCTCTCAGCGACAACATGGAAATTATCCCCCTTGCCCTCTCTATGCGGGTGGGATAGAAATAACTGACAATGTCTTTTGGAAGGGAATTAACGTCATAAAGCAGAAAGTACGAGTTTGCCGCAAAGAATTTCTGGACTATGCCGTGCGATTCTTCCTCATTTTTCACTATGCTGACCAGCTTGTACTGCTTTAGTATCTTCAGGTGGTGGTTGAGCGCAGCCTTGGAGAGTCCGAGTTGTTCTGCGAGCTGCGTCTGTGTCATGGGCCCATCGCGCAACACCATAAGGATTGTCCTGCGTATCGTATCTGTCATGGCCCTTGCCACTGCCTGATCGCCTATTATCTGGACAGCCTTCATCACATCCTCCTGTTGCAATGATTATTAGAGAATTCCCAGTCTTGCTGTCTCAATCTGCCTGTGTCACGACATCCTTCAAAGAAGATATCTCTCTAGCAGTTTCATTCACGTTCTTTATGACCCCTGAGTTTCGTGAATCCGCGATTGCCAGCTTTAATTCCTGCACGAGCTCCTTTACGGCCTGCACCGTCTCCTTTGATACCTGCATAATCTCGCCGCCCCCAGCGCCTTCCGAGTTTTTGAAAGAATCCATGACGTTTCTTGCGGACTCGGATGTTTTCTTGACCTCTTCGAGGACGCCTGAGGCCTTTAATTCCTTGAAAGTGTTCTCCATTCTGGACGCAGCATCCTGCATCGACTCTGCGGTCAGACGTATGTTTTCCATGTTCTTGACCATCTCGGGTGTGGTAAGAGCCTGTATTATCTCTCTGACTTCTTTCGTGGTGTCCTTGATCTTGTCAAGGGAGCTTCGCACTTCGGGGGTACCTATTTCATGAACAATCTCTATGGCGTTTGACGCTGTTTCCTTTATGTCCCTTAGCTTTCCGCTCATACAAGTTGTTATTGCGTGATCTAATAATAATGACTTTGGGGCTGGTGCTCCGGCTTTCTGGGTGAGTCTTTAATATCATCAAGAGGGTATCTTCTCATGAAGATCAAAAAGGAGGCAAAATACGGGGTGGAGCCCGAGGGCGGGGCTGAAAGAGATCTGAAAGACGCGGCCGACAAGACAAAAGCCGGCGCAAAGACGGCTGCAAACAAGATCAGCAACGCAACAGAAGATACCAAGGACGAGATCAAAAATGCCACCAATGAAATAGAGTTTGAATACAAAAAGGAAAGGGCAAAACCGAAACTGGACATCTAGTTGCTGCTATATGCAAGAAAATAATTTTTCATGAACTTTGCAGAATTTTTTGCATTTGTTTTTGCAGCAAAACGAACTATATCTAAAACTCTTTTATATTTTTCAAGCTTCTATTACACATGACCAAACAAACTCTGGAAGTTTCGAGACTCACAAACGCGGACAAGGAGCCAAAGATTGGCATCCCCGAAAAAGACCGCGAAGGCGTCATCAAGATTCTAACCGAGTTGCTATGTGATGAATACGTGCTGTCTGCAAAGACCAAGAAGTATCACTGGAACGTGATCGGGCCGGATTTCAGCGAATTGCACAAGTTCCTCGAAGAGCAGTACGAAGAGGTTGACGAGATTGTAGACTCGGTGGCAGAGAGAATACGCTCGCTTGGAGGCCAGACCATCGGGACGCTGACAGAGTTCGTCCAGTACACGCATCTAAAAGAGGATCCGGGTGTCTATCCTGACGCACATACGATGCTTGCAAATCTTCTTGACGCACACGAAGCGACCATACGCACCCTCCGGGAAAACGCTGACGAGACTGACGAAAAATACCACGACATGGGGACCAACGACTTTGTCATAGGACTGATGGAAAAGCACGAAAAGATGGCTTGGATGCTAAGGTCGTATGTGGCAGAAAAATCGCGTTAGCTCCCCCAATAACGCACTACACACCATATCTTTTTGTGAAGGCAGATTCAGATAACTGACATCTAAAGCAGAACTTGTTAGATAGAAAGAATTGTGTGCTTTAGCTTGCTTAAAATCTAATTTTGTTGTGGAGGAAGCGATGATGGGCAATCGTCAGCTTGCCCCTCGGAGTAATGGCATAATGTTTATGGTCCGTGCAAGCCGGAAAAACGTACAGCTTTTCGAGCAGCTCCGCAACGAGAATCAATAGCAGCCAGAAGCGGCAGACTTTTGCTGCATAATTTTATCGCAGGATGAAGGCTGGCCATTCAGGCACTACGCCCACATCCGCGGAGGGGAGATAACCTCTACTAGTACTAGAAGCGGAGAAAATAAAAGGGTTTAACCGGTGCAGGGCAGGCGCAAAAAAAGCGCCGCTACCCTAAGAAAATTCCACTAGTTTCCTATAGGTTCGCCCTTCATTTGATTAAACAATGATTGCTGCATAGACTTTCAAAAAGAGGGGGCGCGGGATTTGCTTGATAGTTTGAAGACGAACAACAACAGGAACATGCTGGCCTTTCTGATGGCTGTCCTGTTTTTTGCATCCCTGAGCACGGTGCTATTCGAGCTTGCGCTGACCCGCGTGTTTTCCATAATCCTGTGGTATGACTATGCGTTCATGGCCATTTCAGTCGCGTTCTTTGGGCTCGGGATAGGCTCTCTTCTCGTGCACATGCAAAAGGACTATGGCAATGCGCGGCGCAAGGGCAGGTTGTGGCGCTGGCTGTCGATGCCGCAGCAGATGACTCCTGCGGCGCTTGCGAAAAAGATAACCGAGCATTCTATCGCGTACGCGGTAACGGTACCCCTGTTCATACTGGCGGTGGCGTTGATTCCACCAAACACGTCGTACATCTATGTATTCTATCTAATCTCGTCTGTCCCGTTCTTTTTTGCAGGGTCCATAATGGCGCTCGTGTTCTTTGCCATGCCGCGGCAGATAAACAAGCTGTACTTTGCAGACCTTGTGGGTGCCTCCTCCGCGGCGCTGATGCTTGACCCGCTGATGCTCGGCCTCGGCGCCGAGTCGGTGCTCCTGTTGACGTCGCTTCTGGTCGCCGGCTCTGCAATCATCGGTGCGCTGCTGCTCCTGAGAAACAGGAAAAAGGCAGAGGGACCGGCGGTAGAGCCGGCAGCGGTCATGACCAAAAGATCGAAAATATCTGCCGCCGGAATCCTTGCGGCGCTTGCAATCTTGCTAATAGTCAGCAGCCCTGCCGCAATGGCCGCGATGCAGCCGCAGGTGGCAAAGGGGATAGACTATTTTGCCAAGGTGCATCCCGGGCCCAACAAGGGGCTGTACTGGCAGCTGAAAAACCCCGACTTTGAGCATTTGTCTGCCCAATGGAACTCGTTTTCGAGGGTCGACGTCACAAGGCAGCATTCCCTTGACGGCGTCGATATAGGTGCCGGCACGCCGGTCAGAAGCTCGCAGGAGCTCGCCCATATCATAATAGACGCAGACGCCGGCACGCCGATATACAGGTGGCCTTCCGGTGACAGAGCAGAGCTTGCGTGGATGCGCGACTACATGGACTATGTCCCGTACGACCTGAAAAATCCTGGCCACGTCCTTGTAATCGGCGGTGGCGGTGGCGAGGACATCATGATGGCCCTTGCCGGGGGCGCGGACAAGGTGACTGCCGTCGAGATAAACCCGATGATAGTATCTGCTGTGAAGCGCTTTGGAGGTCCAAACAACGTGTACGACAACCCGAACGTCAACCTGTTCATAGACGACGGCAGGCGCTTCATCAGCTCCTCAAGCGACAAGTACGACGTGATAACTATAAAGCTGGTTGACTCGTGGGCGGCGCAGCTCGCAGGGGGCTACGCCCTGTCGGAGAACTACCTCTACACCACCGAGGCGTTCCAGCAGTATTATCGACACTTGAGCAGCGACGGGATTCTTGTCATGATCCGCTGGAACTTTGAGCTTCCCCGGCTCATGCCCATAGTGGCCGAGTCGGTGGCAAGGGAGACAGGCCAGAGTATGGAGGACGCAAGCAAGCAGATAATGGTGGTAGAGGACCGCCCTGGCCTTTACTTTGGCCGCACGCAGGACTCGCAGCAGTATTACCCCGTGCTTGTCATGGTCAAAGCGGCGCCCTTTACTGGCGATCAGGTGGATCTGGTGAAGCAAAAGGCAGAGGCCGGCCGGGCGGACGTGACTATGCTTGCCGACTCTATGATAAAGCCGCCGTACGACAAATTGTTCTCAAGCGCCAGCACATACAGCGACTATGTCTCTGCGTCCGGCCTGTCAAACCCCAAGATCCCGACCGACGACTCGCCCTTCTACTTTGCAAAAGAGCCGGTGCCGCAGCAAATGGTGGTGCTGCTTGAAACCGTGCTTGCCATCTCTGCAGGATTGTCGGTGATTCTGGTATACCACGCAAGAAAGACCGGGACGAAATTCAGGCAGGGCGAGCCGGGGATGGCTGCGCGCATGGCCGGCTTTGTGCTGTTTGCAGTCTTTATCGGCCTTGGCTTTATGATACTGGAAATAACGTTCATCCAAAAGTTCCTGCTGCTCCTTGGCACTCCGATAATGGCCCTGACCGTGATACTGTTCTCCATACTGCTGTCAAGCGGCATCGGCGCATACTTTAGCGGCAGAGTGTTTGGCGACAGGCCGCACAGGGCAGTGTTTCTGTCCGTGCCGGTGCTTGCAGGCATTATACTTGCCTACTTTTTCTTCCTGCAGGAAATAATCGATTCGAGCATCACGATGGAGCTGTCTTCAAGGGCCGCGCTCACCTTTGGCCTCTTGTTCCCCTCCGGACTCTTGATGGGGTTCCAGTTCCCCTCGCTCATCAAGATGGCGTCCATGCGTCTTGGAAATGGCACGCAAAACAACAACAATAATACTACTCTCCTGTGGGGGATAAACGTGGTAGCGTCCATACTGGGCACTGTTCTTGCCGCGACGCTGGCCATGGTGATAGGGTTCAACGGGAACCTGCTTGTCGGCCTTGCGATGTACGCCGGCGCCGGCGCGTCGGCGCTGTTGTCGTTTGTGGCAGGAAAAAGGTACTATGCAAACCAGGCGCTCCCGCTGACAGAGCGCGAGTAAAATCCGCTTTGTTGATTGTCATCATTCATTGTCTGCGCCCATCTTCCAGTCGCGGCGATAGATCTCGTCGCGCAGTTTTTGTCCCTTGAACATGTGGAAATATGCCTGCCTCACCCTGCTCTGCCTTTCGAGCTCTGCCTGTATCCACAGGCTCTCAAACATCGAGTAATAAGTAAAGACCGTCGACTCGCTGTTGGAGTACGTTGCAAGGCCCGTGGCGTCAGAAAACGCGCTTTTAGAGTCGTCGCCTACCTCAATCGCAAGCGAGTAGGTCTGGTCTACCACCAGAGTCGTTATCTTGCTTTTTACGGATTTTTCGATAAACGCCACGTCGATGCGGTCGTGCTTTTGCTTTATCTTTTGCTTGGATGCATCCTTCATCGTCTCGTCGTCGACCTTGACCAGCACCTTTACGGCCACTCCGCGGCTGCTGGCCTCTCCAAGCAGGTCCAAAATGCCGTCTTTTTCCGCCCTGTAAAAAGAATTGATGGTTGAAAAGAGAATGAGGATGTCAAACACGGCCGAGTCTGCCAGCGCCTTTGCAAGATGCAGAATCTTGGAAGGTTCCCTTATTGTCTCGATGAATTCCCGCTGGACTCCGCGCTCAATTTCCCGGAGCTTGTCTTTTGCTGGAGCCGTCCTGCCAAGCAGGCTGTCAAACAGGTATTGCTGCATCCTGACAAACTGCGGTTGCCTGGTCAAAAGCGCCTGACATGAGAAACGCCCTTCGTTTATGTTGTCTGCACAGCAGATGTACGTCGAGCCGTCGACGATGCAAAAGCTGCCGCCGGCTACTCCCTCTGCGTGATGTACGTCGGCGTATTTCATCAGTTGGCTGGAGGCTGCGGCATTGTCCTTGGTGATGCTGGTGATGATGCGCAAGTACAGGTTCTTCTTCTTTTTCTTGAGCTCTGCAAGAAACGCCGCCAGCTGCTTTGCGTTTGCAGCCTGCCCGAATCCTGCAAGCGGATCGAGGCAGAAATCAACCTTGTCCGCCGCGCCTGACAGGAGGCTGAAAATGTCCGGCTCGTCAATCAATACCACAAATCCGCTGATATTGCTTTCAACAGCGAAATTGTTGTACGAGGATGACTCTCGACTCAATACGCCTGTTCATTGCAATGCTAAAGATATAAAGTAACAAAACACATATTATGCGAGATTTTTATAGAAATTCCGATTGTCGAATTAATTAAATACACGGTCACAAGTCTTATATTCTAAATTTCCTATTATGCTACTTGTGCCGATTTTCCTCGACGTCCACAAGGTGCCGTTCAGCGAATCGAACCTGAAGGAGTTGTGCATGTCGCCGACCGACGAGTTTGGCGTCAGGCACGTCAACCTTTTCTACAACAAGGATTCTGGCATGTGCTTTTGCCTGCTGGAAGGACCTGACATGGAAGCAATCGAAAAGCACCATTCCAAGGTCAACATAAAATGCGAATGGATAACAGAGGTCACGCTGGCCAGACAGTTTAGTCCAGCCGACAGCAGCAAGACCGCCTAATTCCCTTCAAACCGTTTGTGCTGCACAAGGTCATGCTGGTTCTGAAATTCCTTGCCACACTTGTCGCATATGTAATTTGACTGCGCCGTGGGAGGAATTTCCGTATAGTCATTTCTTTCCTCGTCCTTGTTTGCAACTTCCCTTTCCTTTATGCTCCCGCCGTGTATTTCCTCCCTTACAAAGTTGGGATGCTTCCTAGTCTCGTCGGTTATCTGGTTTTGTTGCTTGTATTTTGTGCCGTTTTCTTGCACTGCCTTGCGTACATGGTACGCGTCTTTAAACGCAAAATAGCCGTTGAGGCTTTCAAACAAGCCGATGATGTCTTGATCCTGTGTCCTTTTGCTGACGTGCTCAAGGATCTTGTGCTTGAACGCCGGAAACTGCAGGTCTTGCAATTGATCAATGGCGCGGTCTATGAAATCGTCGTCTCCTCTTGCAACCCGCTCGATGGCGCGGTTGATTTTTTCAGTGTCAAACGTTGGCTGGTGGGCTGCAGCGCCAATGGTGTCCTTGCTGCTGTCCGCGGCGCGCCCTGCCATACGTTTTATTCGCATTAATTTTTAAAACAGTTTCCAAATGCCATGCTTTTGCAGCTCTGTTACGCAAATTGCGAATCTCTACATTGCCTTGCCAAAATCCCATGCAGAATAGAATTTTGGCGTGATCTCGATGACAAGTTCCGTCCCGTCTTCTGCCCTCTCCATCAGCATCTTTGCCAGCGGGTGTTCGAGGGTGCCAAGATATTTCAGGTTTATCCTTTCCATGAGTTGCATGTTCTTCTGTTTATCCTCTGACATGCTTGCCTCTCCCCTTCCCTTCACCCCCTTGTACGGGAAGTTTTCGTCGTCGATGGAAAAGTAGATTTTGCCCTTGTTTTTCTGTATGTTCTGAATCTTTTTTGACGCCTTGTGCGTTGCGATGTATATCTTGCCAGACTCTTTGTCGTGGTAGAACCACAGAGGTTGGATGTTCGGGTAGCCCTGCTCATCGATGGTGGCAAGCTGGATGTTGAGCTTGCTTTCAAGGAATCTTTCCACTTCCGCCTCGGTGACGGGATTGGGCATCCCTGGCATTGCCTGCACGAGTTTCATGCATGTTTTAGGGATAAATTTTGATATAAACATTGAGATGCAATGCAACATCCTCAAACCCGTATATGGAAAAGATGCACTATTGCCCTGTGCAGGTCAAACAGTCAACAACAGGCGACATCCTGATAAACATAGTCGGCAGCGGCACAACAAGCACCGCACAGCATAGCAGCAGAATATATGCGCGCGTGTATGTCATGAAAGAAGGGTCATGCAAAATAATACACCAATCATTAACGGCAAAATGAAATGCTTGCTTAGGTAGACGAGGCAACAGTATGAAAATGTGCCCCAAGCCGACGCGAGACGGCGGTCATCATACCTTGGCTGCAGCATTGCGTCTATTCTTGTCTTTGCAATCTCGCTATCGGGGCATAATTCCCAATATCCTAATAGTAATAATCACGTCCCTTCGCAGCAGCAACAGCAACACCGACATCATTATCATCATCCGCGTCACGATATTCTAGTCATCAAGCCAACGTTTACAAGCGCGGCCTACAAGCCCGGCGGATTCTATGACTATTACCGGGGCAAATGCAGCACTAGATGCTTGACAGTCAAGCTGGACGCACGGTATACGATAGACTCGATGGGCTATGCAGGGAGCAGAAATGCCCTGAAAATGATAAAGGACATGGGCGTCGCCGACTTTGTGTCCGACCAGAGGGTCACGAAAAACCCCTCGATTCTGGCAAACTATCGCAAGGTCATAGTCCTTCACAACGAATACGTCACTCAGGTAGAGTTTGATGCGATAACACGCCATCCAAATGTTATGTACCTGTATCCAAACGCGCTTTACGCGCTCGTATCGTACAACCCCAAGGACGCCGCAATCACTCTGGAAAGAGGCCATGGCTTTGGCGGGGTGAACAACGCGTTTGGCTGGGGGCCTTCAAAGAGCACAAAAAATGAATACGACACGTCATGCGAAAACTGGCGGCTCCTTAGAGTTGCAAACGGCGTCATGCTGAATTGCTATCCCGAGTATCACATGCTTCATGATGAAAAATTGCAGGCCGCAATCAAGAGCTGAAGCATAGAGCGCATATACGGCCTTTTTTGTTGTTTTTTACAATAAAGCGATCCTGTCTTTGTAACGAAAAGATGAGGTCAGGGGAGCGCAATGGTCCGTGGCTCGGCCGCATTGTGCAGGCCGGACTCTTTTCCTGGGATATGAACAAGCCGCTCAGCCTGACCCCGTCTTGCCTTCGTAAAGGCGCCTGAGTATTTTATTACTTGTGCAGAGAACGTATAGAGGCTTTTCCCGCAACGGCGGTTATCGCCTTGCTATTAATCTCATTCTTTCATGGGTTTCTCACCACAAAGCCTAAGATTGACGTCGGCCACTTGAGCTGTGGATGACCGAGGTGGCAGGCGCCACATGTTGAAATTTGACAAGTGGGCTGTTGTTGTCGTCTGCGCGGTTATGCTCTCAACAGGATTGGGGTTGCTGGTGTTTGCAATACCGCTGCAGAATCCCTCAAGGCATGTCGCCCCAAACGGGCAACCGTCTCCACAGCCGCCTATGCGGTGCAATTGTGTGATCTTTAGGGCAGACGACATACAGGACTACTGGAAGCAGGGGCCGCAGGTCGCGCTACTCGACGTCTTTATCAGCAAATCCGCGCCCCTGTCAGTAGGAATAGTCATGAACCACTACGGAAGCGACCCTGTCATAGTAGGCAAGGTAAAGGAGGGCGGCACGCTTTTTGAATACGACATACACGGCTGGAATCATGTCGATTATGCCACCCTGAGCGCACACGAACAGGAAGAATCGTTAAGCCAGGCGCAGGCAAAGATGGAGTCAGTCATGGGCAAGGGAGCCAAAGTCTTCCTTGCGCCCTACAACAACTTTGACAATGGCACCCTTGCCGCAATGCGGCTCAGCGGCCTTGAAATAATCAGTGCAAGCAAGGACGACCGGTATCCTTACGCGCCTGCCAAAGACACCGTGGGAATATTCCACATGCCGCAAAGCATCAACTATGGCTACACTGGAAGCTCTGGCAGCGCAAGCCGCCACCAGTGGCGTACTGTTGCAGAAATGAAGAGTGCCGTTGACGCAGACATTGGTGCCAGGGGCTGGGCCGTCGTAACGATACACCCGCAGGACTTGGCCAAGTATGACGAGAATGGCAACATGCTAAACGTCGCAGACGGCCAGAGGGCCGATGCACTCAAGACCCTTATCGACCAGCTGCGCACAGATGGCAAGACCCTTGCGACTTTCGAGGGCGCGATGCAGATAATGAATGTTAATCCTTCTGCTCTAGGCTAATCCAAGAGTAAAGAAAAACATCGGCCGGCAACGGTGCGCTTTGCCGGCGGCCTCTGTCTGTTCTCTATGGTGTTTCCCGTCCTATAGCTTGTTGCCCGCGTCCTGGACCATCGCCTTCATTTCGGCATCCGTGTGGTCGGTGGTTGCTGCCGGGGACGGCTTGCCGTTGTTGTACGCCTGTATGAACCACTGCTTTATGGAGTGGTGCTGTCCCATCTCGTCCTGAAGCTGGACGACCCTGTCGAACAGCAGCTTGTCCCTGCTCTTTTCCACAAACTGCATGAACGCTTTTACGTCGCCGGCGGGCATGTCCTTGCATTTGTCGCTTCCAACCGGCTTGCCAGAGTCATCTGTGCACCACCATGCCTGGAACGCGTTGAGGTTGTCTGCCTCCGACTTGGTCGAGTTGTAGTGCCAGGTGTGCTTCTCTAAAAACCTGTAGCCGCCATGCAAGTGGTTGATGTATTCGCTGTACTTGTTCTTGACCGTGCTTTTCTGGGCAGCCTGAGCACTTGCTGCCGGTGCGACAGAAGAAACCAACAGTATGCCTGCCAAAAATGCAATGCTTGCGGCCGACAGGATAACCAAGGTTGTTGCTCTCTTTTTTGCAGTACCGTCTCTTTGAAAATTCATTTCATTTTCTCCTCGTTGTACTCTGCGAGCAGGTATCAAAGACTAGTGCCCACCGAAACGGAACTTGAAGATCATTTTGCCCTCTAGAGCATTGTCCAATGTACAATTGCGTACTTGAAATATCCAGACACATGTGCACTAGGATTTTTGCACACGCGCCCATTTCTCAGAGTCTGAAATGACGCCGTCAAGCGACGCGTTCAGGTGCAGGATTATCTTTCCCATCTATCATCTTTTCTTCTTCTATCTTCTATTGCCCCGCGTACGCCTTCTTCAAGCCCTCGATGTCAATCTTTTTCATCTGGAGCATCGCCTGCATGACCCTTTCCGATTTCTTTGGGTCCTTGTCCAGCAGCATCTCGCCTAAAACAGTGGGAACGACCTGCCAAGACACACCAAACTTGTCTTTGAGCCAGCCGCACTGCTCTGTTTCTCCGCCCTTTGAGAGCTTTTCCCACAACTCGTCTACTTCCTTCTGTGTTTCGCAGTTCACGACAAATGATATTGCCGGCGAGAATTTGAAAACCGGACCGCCGTTCAACGCTATGAATTGTTGTCTTTCAAGTTCAAACACCACGGTCATTACCGTCTCCTTTTGCCTTCCGGAAGCCCCAGCTCCCGCTTCTCCATAGCGCGTGGTGTCTATGATTTTAGAGTTTTTGAAGATGGAGGTGTAAAACCGGGCTGCTTCTTCGGCGTTGCTGTCGAACCACAAAAACGGAGTGATCTTTTGTATGACGACTTTGCTCATGGGTGTCCTATGGCAAATGGCATAAAAGGCGTTGCTCCCCTTGGGGAGTAGCCGAATTTCAGGTCACAATCGAAAAACAGTCACGCTTTTCTTGCTTCAATCACTCCGATGATCCTAGAGGGCGGATAGTGTGTCCGGACATGACTGAATCCTGCCTGTTCGAGTAAGGACTGGTATTCTTTTTCGGTCCTTTCTTTTCCTGTAAGCGCGCAGAGCATGTGTATGTCAAACAGCTTGGAAAAATGCGGGTTTTCCGGCTCTGGAACTACATGTTCCACGATGAATAGCCGAGCTCCGGGAGCGGCCGCGCTTTGAATGTTGGACAAAATCTTTATGCACTCTTGGTCATCCCAGTCATGAAGAATCATTTTCATGATATAGGAATCAGCGCTTGGAATTTTTTGGAACATGTTTCCCGGCACATATCTGCACCTGTCTTCAGAAATGCCCATCTTGCTTGCCCAAAGCAATTCCTTATCACCGATTACCTGCTCTAGCTCTAGAACCGTGCCTTTGATGTGCGGGTGCCTTAAAAGTAGGTTGCAGATGAGGTGGCCATGGCCGCCGCCAACGTCACACAGGTATTGGACTTTTGAAAAATCACATCCATCTAATGCTTCAAGGACCAACTTGGTGTGAGTTGCAGAGTAGCTGCTCATGGCCTCGTTAAAGACTTGTGCGTAGGACGGATGATGGGCTGCGTAATCAAATATCCTTTCGCCAAACTCACGGACAAACCCATCTTGCTTGCCGTCCTTTATCATTGCCGGGAGATGCTTCCAGACGGCATAGTGTTCGGGACCTTCCTCCAAGAGCGCAGCGCCCCTCAAAGTCTGCGGGTTGTCACTGCGCAGCAGCTGGCCCATTGGAGTAATGGAGAAGCGCCGGTCGTTTTGCTCTTCTTTTAGCAGGCCGATAGAGCCAAGCGCTCTTAATAATCGGTACGACAAGGCGGGATCAAGACCTAATTCATGTGCCACTTCTGCCGCATTTTTCGGGTTAGAATCTATCAGTTCAAAGATGCCTAGTTTGACTCCAGCATAGAGAATCTGGCTCTTCCACCTTCCAAATATTATATCTGCCACTTTTTCGTAATCTGACAACGTATAGTATCGAAAAGGTCCGAGCTTCTTAATTGTATTGTGGTGTGATCTCTGTATTTCAGGCTTCTAGTTGACAATAGAACCTGTGAGAGCGGGCCCGCCGGGGTTGCCAACGACATAAGATGCGAATACTACCACAATAAAGGCAAGGCCATCGGGGCGGCTAAAAAGCGCCTACAACTTTTCTTCGAGATTTCCAAGAATGAGCTTAAAGGAGCTTACTCCAATATAAGGTCCGGACTCTACCAATTATTTTTTGTTTTGTTTGAATCCTGCCGAAGATGATAATCAAACTCGCCATTCCGGCTGTCAAGGCCAACATCGCGAATGGAAATTCCGGAACGACATTAGTCCCGGTGATAGTTATTTCATGAGCACCTGTATTCGGAGCCTGCAGCTGGATGGTTCCGTTATCCCCGTCATCTATTACGATACCGTCCGTTAATTCCTGACCATCGAGAGTTACTACATATGGTCCTGCTAGCAGCTTATCAACGGAAACGCTAGTCATGCTACTAGTTTCATTTCCACCTCCTTCCATCCTAAAGGATAGTCTCTTCTGTTCCTCGTCAAAGTTCACGTTGGAGATTTTTGCGTTGCTTGATAGATTCAAGTCAACTATAGTCCCATTCGCCTGAACTTGATGCAGATTATCAACGAGGTGGTACAGCACAGCAAAGGTTTCCTTAAGACTCGCGGGTTTATCCACCTTCAAACTATGAAGCGACTCCATGAATTCGCCTACATTCTTATCAAATACGCTAGAGTCAGCACTGAATAGAAGCAATACAACGTTCTTGTCGGTCATGAATACGTATGAAGCAAGCTTGAAAGCTCCTTGACCTTCATGGGAGAAGGACACTGGAATGTCGTATTTAGCAACTCAATCCTATTGATAGTAAGAAAACCGTCACCCGAGTTGCTGCATTCTTTGAGGAGATACTCTTGAAATGCTCCCGCCAGACCTTGGGGACCAGTGAATGTAGCATTTTCGAATGCAGACCTTGGGAGAGGAAGTATGGCCATCGCGACTGGTTCTGGCGGCTGTCCTGTGGAATTATCGACCGCAGGGGATGCTGAAGCAAATCCGTCGGCTTCCCGTCCTACCCATCCATGCGGGATATTCATCTCGATTCCTGCCTCGGCATTGATGTACCTGTCGGTAAAGGGGGTTGTTTGGACAGCAACAGGAGGTACTTGGGCGGAAGCTGGCTGAGGTTGGAAGGCGAAAGAACCTGAACAGAGCAAGATTGCAATAAGAATCGCAAATGCAATCGGAGCCCACCTGAGAGTCAAACGAGCAATCGTTTATGGCTAATCTCAATTGAACATAAATGAGGGGGCCAAGATTTGAGGATTATTTAGGATTCCTCCTATGAATATTCTAGAATAATGCTCTGCATATTCAAATATAGTTTGTTAGGACCGTCGGGTCTACAACACGCTTTGGCTTCTGGCACCAATGGAAAGACACAAGCTATCAGGACGGCTGCTTCGCTATTGCAGGCAATGCGTTATGACGTGCGCACTAGCCTTAAAAGAACTATCAATTACCACTACCATTGTAGTTGTGGAGAGTTGGAAACGCGCGCACACACAAGGAAAAGTACGCGGGCCCGTCGGGATTCGAACCCGAGACAACCGGATTTCTTTCTGTGGAAAGTTAAAAGTCCGGTACTCTACCTGGCTGAGCTACGGGCCCACACCCGCACGTAACGCTTGAGCTGGGCTTAATTTAATGGTATTTCAACCAGCACCTTTAATTGTGGCGCTCATGATGAATTTGTAATGGTGGACGTAATCTACGGGAGGGGCTTTACTGACCTTGCCCGCGAGATGCCCTTTTACATTAGCATTATAAAAAAAATGGTCGCTTATCGCCTCTTCAAGAGCAAGGCGCCGATGTACGGCTCTGTAGATGTCAACAACATCTGCAATTTGCACTGCACGCACTGCTACTGGTGGCTCAACCGCAAGGAGGGAGAGGACCTCACCGCGGAGGACTGGCGCAAGATAATCAAGGAAAAGATAAACAAGAACCACCTCTTTGTAGTGACACTTGTCGGTGGCGAGCCTACCATGCGCCCCGACGTCATCCAGACTTTTTGCGAGGAAATGCCCCGGCGAGTCTGCGTCGTTACAAACGCCACTTTTCCGCTAAAGCGCTTTGACGACCTCTATTTCTACTGGGTCTCGATGGACGGCACTGAAAAGATCCACGACACTATCCGAGGCAAGGGCTCGTACGCCAAGACAAAGCAGAACATCCTCGACTATATCGCCGGGCCGGACAGGCAGGGCAAGTCTGCATGGAGAGACATCTGGCTCACCATGACGATAAACTCGCAAAACTACATGACCGTGGAAGACCTGACGGAGGAGTGGCGCGGTAAAGTGAACAAGATAGGCTTCCAGTTCCACACGCCCTTTGCAAAGGGCGACCCACTGTTCATGCCCTTTGGAGAAAAGCGCAGCGAAGTGGTGGACAAAATAATCGCATTAAAGAAAAAGTACCCTGACTTTGTGATAAACTCGCCCAAGCAGATCTCGCTCATGAAGGGCAACTGGGGCGGCGTAGGAACGACGCCCGTCGACTGCCCGTCGTGGGCCATCATGTCGTTTGACCACATGGGGCGCATAAAGATGCCCTGCTGCATAGGAAGCGCCGATCCCAAGGCGCAAAAGCCGCTCTGCGAAGAGTGCGGCCTTGGTTGCTACTCTATCCTTGTCGCGCAAGGTATAGTGGGCAACTAGAGAAGGAGCGCAAGTGCCCTCACGGGCGAGCCAGACGCGCCGGCAAGTTTTAACGGCGCCATTACAAGCGTAAACTTCTTTTGCTTTATCTTGTCGAGGTTGCAAAGGTTCTCGACTGCAAGCACGCCTGCTGGCAAGAGTATGTTGTGCGCCGTGAATTTTGCATCAAAGCCGGCGTCGATACTCGGTCCGTCTATTGCCACCGCGTTCACCTTTTTCTTTGCTAAGTACGCCGCAGCCTTGCCCGACAGGCCCGGGTTTTTAGTCATGTAGTGGTTGCTCTTGTACTGCCGCTCCCAGCCCGTGGCAAACATCACCGTGTCGCCCTGCCCGACCTCTTCTGAAATGTCCTCGATCTCTATCAGTTGGTCCGCCTTTTTTGTCGTCTTTATCAAAACCGCCTGCGAGACGAGCCTCGACGCGGAAATGCCGTCGATGGCCTGCTTGCCGGGCGCAAAGTGGGACGGCGCGTCCATGTGCGTGCCGGTGTGGGTACTCATGTGCACCACCTCCGAGTCGTAGCCGTGCACGTCAGACTTGGACCATGCCACAAACGTCGGCTGCGGCGAGCCGGGAAACACCTTGGTCGCCGGCGACACCCTCATTGTGAGGTCGATTACCTTCATGCTTTTTCCTCGCAAGCCCTTGTTAATAAGCGCAAACACGCACATGCCTCTCTCTCTCTTTCTCTCACGTACCCGCGGTTTGTTTAATAACTCGGGATACGCAATGATTCCATGCCAACAGCATACGTCCTTATCAACTGCGACCTTGGTTCTGAAGAAGACATCATAAGGGACCTGAAAAAGCTGCCGGAAGCAGTGGAGGTGAGCGGTGTGTACGGCGTGTACGATATTATCGCCAAGATACGCTCTGACACCATGGACAAGCTGCGGGAAACCATCACCTGGCATGTACGCAAGATAGACAAGGTGCGCTCGACTCTGACCATGATAGTGATAGAGGGCCAGGGAGAGAAGAAAAAGTAAGTTACTACAAGAGCGCCTTTATCTGGGCCGCAACCGTCGCGGCCTCGGCCTCTGTGTTGAAAAAGTGGGGCGCGGCCCTGATTATCTTTCTTCCCACGACTTCGCGCTGTGCAAGCACCGTTCCGCTTTCTTCCAGCTTGCTCACTATCACCGACGGGTCCTTTGGCACCGAAAACGTGACTATGGACGTGCGCTTTTCCGCGTCGTCTGGCCCGTAAAGCGTGACGCCCTGGATTTTGCTCAGCTCCTGCCTTAGCGCCTCTGCGACCTTTATGTTTGCGGCGCGCACGTTGTCGATGCCGACCCTGAGCACGTAGCGCAGCGCCGCTTCAAGGCCGGCCGCGCCAGGGTAGTTGCGAAAGCCTGTCTGAAGCTTGTGAGGCATCTCCCTGACTGCGATTATGCCGCTGTCTGAAACGGTGGCCGACTCGCCCCCGATTGATGGCGGCTCTATCATCTCTGCGGCTTTTTTGTTGCAATACAGCACTCCGATTCCCATTGGCCCGCAGAGCCACTTGAAGCCGGGAAACGCCATAAAATGGCAGCCAATTCGTCTGACGTCTACCTTGATGGTGCCGGCAGTCTGCGCCGCGTCCACGCAAAACAGGGCGTTGTTATCGTTTGCTATCCTGCCAACCTCTTCAAGTGGCAATATTGCGCCAGTGTTGTACAGCGCATGGCTCATCGTGACGAGCCTGCTTCCTCTGACTGATTGTTCCAGTTCACCCATGTCGAAAAAGCCGTTTTCATCTATGGCAAGCTCCTTCAGCACCACGCTTTTCTGCGACAGGCGTAGCCATGGCAAATAGTTGGCGGGGTGCTCGTGCCTGCCTCCCCTTGCGACTATCGCGTCGCCCTTTTTCCAGGAAATCCCGTTTGCGACGATGTTGAGGCCCTCTGTCGTGCTCTGGGTGAGGACAACTTCTTCCGGCTCGCAGTTTATCAGGTGCGCCACCCGGGTCCGGAGCTCTTTTAGGAGCGACGTGATATAGTCGGATGTCGCCTGCGCGTCAGGGCCCTCGTCGGCGCACTTTACCATAAAGTCCGTCGTGGCCTTGATTGCTGCAAGTGGGGTCGGCGCCACCGCGCCGTTGTTCATGTATATCATTTTTTTTGTCATTGGAAAGTCGAGCCGCAGGTCGGGCTCTTCAGGGGCTGCTGCTGTCATTTTATATCCTTCTTCCTCGGTAGTTTTTTTTGCAGTTGGGCGCATATAATCTTGCCAGCCTGCTGAGCAAAAAAGGCCTCAACACGCTCCTTTTCAGCGACCCGTACGCAAAACTATGCTGCACATCGATGCTTGCCGGGCAGGGCAATACGGTTTATTTCGACCTTGACACGGCGTTTTCCGCGTACCTGAACGCTGGCCTTGTAAAGGCGCAGGACGTGGATGTCTACCTTCCCTCGGAAGGTCGGTTCATGGATATGCTAAAGGACGTGCTGGCAAGGATGGAAGGGCGCTCCCTTGTCATCTTTGACTCGATAAACAGCCTGTACACGATGTATTATAGTTACTACCTGCGCAACGAAAGGGCGGGGGGCGGCAACATCAACCACCTGCTATCGGTACTTCTCATGTTGCTGGTGAGGCAGGGGGTGTCGCTTGGCGTGCCGGTGCTTGTGACTAGCATGCTGCGCTTCCGCAAGGAGGGCGGATGGAAGCAGTCGCCGGCGAGCCGGCGTCTCTTGCAGAAAAAGAGCGCGACGCGACTGCAAGTGGAACGCGTCGAGAACGAAATTGTCGTACAGGTGCTGGAGCACGAAAAGGTCCCTACGGGGACTTCGCTTTCCTTTGAAATCACAGCTTTACGTTGACGAGCAGGTAGCCTAACATCAGCGAGACTGCGACGATGCCAAAGCCGCCTGCAAGCATTATCCTCTGCGCCCTTGCGCCTGCAGACTTGCCAGCCCTGTGGAGCATGAACATGCCTGCAAGTCCTATCACCAGTATCAGGGTTATCGCGGCCGTCTCTCCCGGTGTCTGTACCGATCTGGAGGGCACGATGAACGCGGCTACTCTAGAGCCTTCCGTCATGGCGTTTACAATGCCTGACGAGAACGCAAAGAACGCAATTATGTACCCGGCCGCCACAACCGCGGCAATCTTTGATGCGCCGGCAAACAGGGACATCTTTCTATCTCTGCAACCCTTAAAGTCGGGTCACTAAATAAACCTTGCAATGAGCAAGTGCGCCGCCTGCGCAAGGGAAACCGACGGCAGCGGCAGATATTGCAGTTATCACGCAAGGGCCCTTGGGCAATTGAAAAGCCATTATGATTCCTGGGTGGACGCGTACGGCGGCATTTCGTTGCAAGACTATATGAAAAGACTGCACAAGATGGAAGAAACGGGGCAGTGGATTAAAGAGGTAATTGAAGTGGAAATGAAAAAGGAAGAAGGGTAGTGGGGCCGGACACCTTACATGTCCATGCCGCCCATGCCACCCATACCTCCCGGCGGCATGGCCGGCGCTCCTCCCGACTTGCTTGAGGCAATCACGTCGTCGATCCTCAGGATCATCGACGCGGCCTCTGTAGCAGATTTGATTATCTGCTCCTTGACTGCAAGCGGCTCGACGACGTCGAGTTTGGACATGTCGGCGACCTTGGCGTTCCTTGCGTCGACTCCTGTCCACTTGCTTCCCTTGCTCTGCTTGGCGCGCAGTTCCGTAAGCGTGTCAATCGGGTCCATGCCGGCGTTCTCGGCAAGCGCAAGAGGTATCACTTCGAGCGCCTCTGCAAATTTTTCTGCGGCAAGCTGCTCCCTGCCGGAGAGCGTGCTGGCCCATTCGCGAAGCCTCGCTGCCGCATAGGCTTCTGGCGCGCCTCCGCCTGCCACGATGGCCGGCTTTTCAAGGACGTCTTTCGCTACCATGAGGGCGTCGTGGACGGACCTGTCTGCTTCATCTACTACACGCTGCGAGCCTCCGCGGATGAGAATCGTCACGGACTTGGGATGCTTGCACCCTTCGATAAAGACCCACTTGTCTGTCTCTACCTTGCGCTCCTCTACAAGCTCGGCAGAGCCGAGGTCCTTTGCAGTCAAATCGTCAAGGTTGTTGACCATCCGTGCACCCGTTGCGCGGGACATTTTTGTCATGTCGCTTTCCTTTACGCGCCTTACTGTGAGGATGCCTGCCTTTGCCAAGTAGTGCTGGGCGATGTCGTCAATGCCTTTCTGGCAGACGACCACGTTTGCGCCCGCCTTGACCACCTTGTCGACCATGCCCTTGAGCATCTTGTTTTCCTCCTCAAGGAACATCTTCATCTGGTCCGGAGAGCTGATGTTTATCTTGGCGTCAAACTCGGTCTTTTCAATCTCTAGCGCAGCGTTTATCAGCGCAATCTTGGCCTTCTCGATGCGCTTTGGCATCCCGCCGTGCACGACTTCCTTGTCAAGCACGATGCCTTTTATCATCTTGGTATCGCGGATAGAGCCTCCTGCCTTCTTTTCCACCTTGATGTCGTCCACATCCATCCGAAAGCCGGTGTCGGTTTTCTCTGCCACAGAGAGCGCGGCGCTCACCACGATGGCTGCAAGGTCGTCTGCTTCCCTTGACACTATCTTGGTCTGCATCGAGGTCCTTGCTACCCTGGCAAGCTCGTTCTTCTCGTTGCCCTCTATCTTTTGCGCGATGCTGTTCAGAACTTCAATAGTCTTGGCGGCGCTCTTGCGATAGCCGTCCACGATTATGGTCGGGTGGACGTCTTTGTTGATAAGCTCCTCTGCTTTCTCGATGAGGGCGCCTGCGAGTACCACCACGGAGGTCGTGCCGTCGCCGACCTCGTTGTCCGTCGCCTTGCTAATCTCGACCATCATCTTTGCCGCCGGATGCTGCACGTCTATCTCTTTCAAGATGGTAGCACCGTCGTTTGTTATCGTGACATCGCCAAGGCTATCCACCAGCATCTTGTCCATGCCGCGAGGGCCAAGCGAGGTCCTGACTACCTCTGCGATCAGTTTCGCTGCCGTGATGTTATTCTTCTGGGCATCGCGACCCTTCGTCTGGGACGCTCCTTCTTTCAAAATCAGTACTGGCATTCCGCCTGCTGAAGCTTGTTGTATTGACATTTTTCATATTCCTCCTAAAATAGGCAAAATAATTTCACCTTTGGCGGATATTTTAGCCTTGCGACGATATTCGGATCATATGGCGTCATGACGTCTTGACGAGCCTTATCCTGGCGATGCCGTTGAGGTACTGCACGTCCTCGACGGTTGCGCCGGCGGCAGTGTCCGGGAGTTTTGCCTCCATCTCGTATCTGCGCGAGCCGTTTGCGGTAATCCTGACAAGCTTTGATTCCTGCTCGTACGTGGCCTTTATTGCAGACGCGTCGGCGACACCCTTTATCTCTGCTATTATCTCGTAATAGCTGGGGCCCTCTATGACTTCCGGGGGCGTCTCGCTCACCACGTCTTCAAGCTTGGGGCGCATCTTTTTCACGGGTGGCTTGTACATCGTGCCCTTGCCGGCAAGGCTCGCCAACTTGGGCAGGATAAAGCTTCTCCCGGCAAGGCCGGTCGCCGCGCCGGCGATAAAGCCTCCGACGTGCGCTAGGTACGCGACACCCGAGTCGCCAAGCGGGCCAAACTGGCCGATGATCCCAAATATCAATTGCAGCGCAAACCAGAACGGTATGTAGATGAGCACGGGTATGCGCACCGTGTAGATGAAAAACGCCGTGATTATGGTGTATATCCTTGCCCTTGGGAACAGGACCATGTACGCGCCAAGGACTCCGGATATCGCGCCCGATGCCCCGACTGCCGGCACGCTCCCGTCGCCGGTGTACACTGCGACTGCGCTGTGCAAGAGCGCGGCCGCAAAGCCCCAGCCGATGTAGAGCAGGATGTATTTTACGCGCCCAAACTTGTCCTCGATGTTGTCCCCAAAGACCCACAGGAAGACCATGTTGCCTATGATGTGGGCTATACCCCCGTGCATGAACATCGAAGTCACGACGGTAAAGGCGCTTCCCGGCCATTCGGAGAATAGCCTGTCCGGTACGGTGCCGTACGTGAAGAACATCCGGTTTACGGCCTGCTCGTCCGTGAAAAAGCTTGTCACCGATGCCTGCCAGATGAAAACCGCGACGTTGATTCCAATCAGTGTGTAGTTGAGCCACGGCCTGCCGTGTATTCTCTCCGTGTCGTCGTGGATTGGAAACATATGCTAGCGCGTTACCTTTACCACAAACTTACAGGAATTAAGTCTTTAGCCAAATCCGAACGGGTTCGTGCTCGGCATGTCCCCGCCGCCCTTTTCGCTGTGCGCTTTTCTCATGTGGCGCTTCATGCGCTCCTTGTCGTCAAACTTCATGTCGCAGTACTGGCACTTGAAAGTCGTCTTCCCGTCTTGATCTTTTTTCCTGCCAAAAAGTCCCAAAATGACCTCCTGCCTCCTCTTTGTGTGCTACTCCATGACTATCATGGTAAGCGTCGACTTTACTCCGTTGAGCTTGCGCAGCTTCCATGTTATGGTCTCCTTCACCTTCTCCATCGCGTCAGCCTCGACCTGGGCTACGATGTCATAGACGCCGTACACCTGGTAGACTTCCTTGACGCCTTCCATCTTTTTCAGCTCGCTCACCAGCGAGTCCTCGCTTCCAAGCTCGGCGTTCATGAGTACGAAGGCTTTTGGCATAGGCAGTCTTTGCCTCCGGCGTATAAAAACTTGCACTTGATTTTCTGCTCGTTGTGCAGGCGCGTTTTTTCACACTTCATGTTTTAGCTTGCCTTCGTCAAACGCGTCCGCGCTTTCCCACTGATGGTTGAAAAAGTCGTTGCACCATTCCAGAAATTCCTCGCTTTCTCCATAGAACATGACGTTGAGGTCCGGCTCGCCCTTTTGGTTCGGGAACATCACGCACCCTTGCTTTTCATTGAATATGGCCATCACCTTGACATCGGCAAGCATCCTGCGCTCGACTAGACCCTTGGTGATGAAATTGCGCCAGCCTACCTTCTGAAGAAGCTGCGTCCTGCCCTTTGGCACCACAGCGTTTGACGCAAATATGTACGAGAACTTTACTCCCTCGTCGACCCTTGCGCTTATCGTCTCGATGAGGTCGAGGGGCACCTGCGCCATTATCTCCTTGATAAATGTGTCAGAGCTGCTGTACAGAGTCTTCCAGCGCTGGAGTATGGCCATCACACCGTGCACCATCTCGCAGCTACGGAACGAGCCTAGGCGCTGTACGAACTTGGGCGGAAGGTCGCCAAGGCTATGGTCTGCAAAAAAGTCGCGGTGCTTGTAGAGAAAATCGTAGCTAGGCACCAGCGAAACTACGGTCCTGCCGTACGCGGTAAGCACCAGCTCGCCCTCTTTGCCCTTTGACACGAGCCCTGACTCTATCAGCCTGGTCATGTTCCTGTGGGCCTCTTGCATGGTCGCGTCAAGCTCTGACGCAAGCTGTGACAGCCGATAGTCCTTTTCGCCAAGCCTCGATAGCATGGCGAGGCGCAAGTCTCCTGCAAGCTCGAAGAAAAGCGAACCTACGCCTCCGGTGGGCTGCTCCGCTGCCATATGACCGTCACTTTTTACAATGCCCGGGTTTAAAAGTCTGTCAAAAGGGTGCCGTGAGAAGGCAACAGGAACGATTATAATTTGGGTAAACACACCCGCATCGTAATATGGGCGATAAAAAGTCTATTTCCGCGCTTGTAAGCGGCGGAGAGGCCAACGCAGGCCCGCCACTTGGCCCGGCATTGGGACCGATGGGCGTAAACGTCCTGCAGGTGGTCAATACCATTAACGAAAAGACCAAGGATTTCCCCGGCATGAAGGTGCCAGTAAAGGTCGAAGTGGACGCCGAGACTAAAAAGTTCACGGTCGAAGTCGGCATCCCGCCGACTGCCGCGCTCGTGGCCAAGGAATCCGGCATCCCAAAGGGCTCTGGCACTGCAGGCAAGGACTATGCAGGCGACCTCTCGATGGCGTCGGCGGCGAAAATCGCCAAGATGAAGATCGAAGGTTCGTACGCCAAGGACGTCAAGGGCGCCACCAAGGAAGTAATTGGCTCGTGCGTCAGCATGGGCGTCAAGGTGGAAGGCAAGCCTGCCAAAGAGGTCTATCCTGACATTAACGCCGGCAAGTACGACGACCTGCTGAAATAATTTTTTTATCTCCTCTCTTCCTTTTTGCGACGAAATCGTAATAACCAAGAAGGCCCTTTCCGTACGTCATTATTTGATCCGTCTAGCAGCGGTTTTGCTCCTTGCCCTGGTCGCCTCAGCCTTTGTCGCGCCAGCGTACTCGCTTGCGCCCAGCAGGGAGCAGGTCATGTCTGGAATATCAGAATCTCTGCCTCTGTCCTCGCTCCCGGCGCGGGCGCCAGCTGCTGCCCCTACGGACACGGTGAACATCCTTGGCCACAGCGTGCCAAAAAGCGCAATCAAGTCTGACTTTGGCTCTATAAACCTCGGCAACCTGCAGTACAACGGCGACAACGTCGGCAGGACGCTCTTGCTTGGCCCCGGCGATCCCCGGGCCCTTGCAGGCGCGCACGTGGTGGGGATGGGTGGAAACCCCATGCAGGGGCCGTTCCTTGGCGTGGCGTTTTCTAGAAACCCGCTTGCGCAGGGCAGCGGCTTTTCCTACGCGACGGACATGCCCCTTGCCTTTGATTCCCTACCTCAAAACATTGCAGGCGAAGGAGAAGGATCAGGGGGCCGGCTCTCTGGCACATCGATAATAGGAGCCGACCGCGCCGCGTCGTTGTACAATGCCACCGGCGACGGGGTCAAGTTGGCCATAGTGGACACGGGCTCGGACTTTTCCAACCCTGACATGCGCGACGCGGTTGCAAGGGACGCCAAGGGGGTGCCTATAATGCTTGACGCAGACGGGCAGGGCCTCGTCCTTACAAAGGCGAAATACGTCGCCAACATCAACCAGCAGACCGGCGTGATAATGAACTACACTACCGTCGACAACAATGGCAAGGTAAAGCTGCCAGAGAACATGACTTCGTACACCTACGTCAACGGTACAGGCGTCTACCTAAAGACGACCGAGGGCAAGATACCTGTCTACAACATGCTGTACCCGGTCTTTGGCGCGCCGATGCTCAGTGCCACTGCAAACGTCGACTGGAAGATAGGCAAGAGCCCGACCGACTATATCCGCTCTATGAGCGGGGTCTACCACTTTGGGGTGGCGTACGAGGCTACTGAGAAGCTTGGGACCATATCGTTCGCCCTTATACCGGTGCTGGTGGTGGACAGCAAAGAGCCGGGCGTGTACGACACCATAATCGCAGACATGTCGTACGGCTGGTTCACCTTTACGCTTGGAATAGCAGGCGCGTTCCCGCAGACTAGCTACCTGCTGCCTACCCAGCTCACCTTTGACTTTACAGACGAAAAGCCGTTCAAGCTAGGCGACGGAAACGAGTTTCTGACCTACGACTATAACGGCGACGGCGTCCCGGACTATTCTGCAGGCACCGCCGGCGCAAGGGTGCTTGACATCTGGCGCGTGACTGACAACAGGACACAGGTGGTAGTGGCTGACAAGTCCGGGGTCACTGGCGCAGTCTCGGCAAAACTGCTGGAGCCGATGGACCCCAACGGCAACTATTTCGGCCTGATGTTCGACTTTGCAGGCCACGGAACGAGCACGGCGGCTACGGCCGCGTCAAGGGGGCATACCCAGTATGGCATTTACCACAACTCTACTCGCTATGCCCTTCCAGGCGCGGCGCCGGGAGCAAAGATAATACCGGTCAAGTCGTTGTGGATGGGCGACGCGCTATACGGCTGGCTATGGGCTTCCGGCTTTGACCTGAAAGACGATGGCAGGTGGGCCTACACGGGCGACCACAAGGCCGACATCATGAGCAACAGCTGGGGCATATCCGACTTTCCACTTTTGAAATATGGCCCCGGATACGACATACTGAGCGTCTTTTCGTCGCTCCTTATGGTGCCACACGCCCTTGCCAGGGACTATCCCGGGACGCTTGTGGTGGACAGCGTGGGCAACAACGGGCTTGGCTACGGGAGCGTGGGTGCACCAAACACGTCGCCACTTGGAATCTCTGTGGGTGCGACTACGAACAACGTGCACCTGCAGTACGGGCCGTTTGCCAACATCACCCGCTTTGGCCCGTCGGCTGCAGCCTACGACGACGTTGCCGAGTTTTCAAGCAGGGGCCCAAGCCTGCTTGGAGATCCCAAGCCGGAGTTGATGGCGATAGGCTCGTACGGATTTACGCCAACCGACGTGACTGCAAAGAACCTCGAATCGAAAAAGGGCGACCCCAACGACGACGGCGCATTTTCGCTCTTTGGCGGGACCAGCATGGCGGCCCCGATGGTCGCCGGCGCCGCAGCGCTCGTGGTACAGGAGATGAAAGAAGCAGGCAAGGCGCCCGACCCGTTTACGGTAAAGAGCATCCTGATGTCTACGGCAAAGGACCTGAAGAACGACCCGTTCGTGCAGGGGGCAGGCAGAGTGGACGCGCTTGCCGCAGTCAAGCTTGCCCGGGGCGACGCAGGGTTTTCCATATACACGGACGACACGGCAAAGACGATAATCGACTCGCTCCGGCCGTCGATAATGACGTACGCGCCCGCCCTTGGCATAATCAACAACGGCTACTCTCTCCAGATCCCCGGAACGGTCCCTGCAACAATAGATGCGGCAAGAGAGACGCGCTGGTTTGCCGGCACAGTAGAGCCTGGAAAGCAGGCGTCAACTGACATTACCATCGAAAACCCGTCAAGCAAGGAGATCAAAGTGCAACTCTCAAGCACGGTCGAAAAGCTGGTGGCGCGCTATGAAGCCAAGAACGTGACCAAGCTGTTCCAGATGGACCCGACGCACAGCAACAAGACGTTCGGCTACGAGCCCAACTACTACGACCTTGAAAAAATGGCAGGAGGCAAGCTTCCCGACTCCGACTTGGTAGTCGCCCGTGTCAACTTTCCGTTTTCCAGTTTCATGAACCAGACGCAGCTGTTCGCAGACAACATGCGCATCGCCTCCGTTTACGGCTATGATTGGCATGACTCTAACAAGGACAGTAAGGTGTCCTACGGCGAGATAGAGCTGATAAACAGGGGAGGCGCATGGGGTACCACGCAGGAGGTGCGCATAGGTGACCCGAAGGACAAGTTCACCGGCACGCCCGTTGTGGGCGTCTACCCCGTGCCCACCGTGTTCTCGTTCTGGTCCGGCGACAAGCTAGTCAACTCGACTTCGATGAACTACACCCTTACTGTGGAACTGTACAAGCGCGCGCCAAACCCTGACGTACAGCTCGACAAGGGGGCTGTCACAGTCCCGCCGGAAGGGACCGCCAAGGTGCACGCCAGTATAGCCGTGCGCAACGACACTCTGTCCGGCGTATACTTTGGCGAGATAATGGCAAAGGGGCCCGGCCACACAGTGGCAATGCCCGTAAGCTATGTAGTTGCCACAAAGCCTGTTCCAAAGGACGTTCCGGTGGTATTGTCGCCGCCAGACCCCGAGCAGGGGTCCAAGGTCGTTGATGAGGGGTCGCTTGGCTTAAAGCCAAACGGCTATGTGGGTGGCCTCTCGGACATGGTGTCCCGCTATGCCGCCGGCGACTGGCGCTCGTATTACTTTACCGTCACCGACCCGACCGTGACGGCGATGACCCTGAAGGTGTCATGGCCGCACAACTCGACGAGCGTAAACGCCATGGCGTACGGCCCCGATGGCAAGATGGTCGCATCAAGCGTGCCGGCAGGCGTGTTCCAAGAGTTTTCCAACTGGCCGAGCAACGACTGGCTCGGGACTTCTTCATTCAGCGAGGGAGGCGCGTTCTTTTTCAGCCAGAACGCCGGCGAGCGCTCGACCGTCCTGCAAGTGCCTGTGAACGGGACGGGCACCTACTCGCTTCTGGTGCACAACACGCTGTTCCATGGCGAGAGCCTGTACGAGCCGCTTTCCGTGGATGCAAAGTTCTCGACTCTGCTACCCGACACGACGCCGCCGAAACTGGCCGCCAAGGTGCCCGAATTTGTCACCGGCGGCACTGTCACGGTCCCGATTACAATAGACGACAGCAACCCTGGAGAAGGGCTATTGTCATATTCCGTGGACGGCAAGCTCCTGCCTCCTTTAGGCAAGCAAGTAAAGATTGAAGGGGGCACGCTTGCCGACGGTCCGCACCTCCTGACAGTCGAGTCCAAAGACGCTGTAGGCAACTCTGCTACAAGCTCGTGGCAGTTCACGGTGGACAGGACGCCTCCCTCTGCAGAGCTTTTCGTGCGAAACGGCAGCAGCAACGCTACCGAGGCAGCGGCAGGCAATCTAGTAGTGGTGTCAAGGCAGGCGACCCTTGCCTGGAACGTCACCGACGCAAACGGCGTGGACAAAGTCGCCGTGAGGCTGCCTGGAGCAAAGCCTGCCAGCTATGCCCCAGACTCGTCGGCCGTATTCAACTCGACTGCGCTTGCAGATGGCCGGTACAACTTTACAATCTCGTCGAGGGACGTGCCGGGCAACTCGGAGACGAAGGCGTGGAATCTCGTGGTGGACAACACAGCGCCAAAGGCATCCCTTGGCGTGAGCGGAGGCGACGTTGCAGGCGTCACAAAGGTCATGCTTGGAGTGCAGGATGAAAACCCCAAGTCGGCGGTGCTGACCGTGGGAGACCGGATGCAGGTCAACGTCACTGGCCTTGGCGAGTACGACCTTGACACGACCGGCCTTCCAGACGGCAAGTACGAGGTAAAGCTTGCCGCGCTGGACATGGCGGGAAACGAGGGTACCTCAAGCGAGACTCTGACCGTCGCAAACGTCAAGCCCGTGATTGAAACTGTCGCAATCCTCGGCGTCGCAGGTGGGCTTGCGGGAGGAGCCGCCGTAGCATGGGTAATCGCTAGGCGCAAGTAGCCACAACAACGGCGGAAACCAAGAAATCTTAAATAACGAGCATGGGAAGTTTCTCTCAGATGAGCGAAAAGCACGCTTCGAACGTGAACCTTCTGGAGCTTGCGGAAAAGAACTTTGAAGAGACCATAAGCGGTAGCAGACCGGTCCTCGTGGACTTTTGGGCCACTTGGTGCGGCCCGTGCCAGTTCATGCTGCCGATATTTGACAAGCTGGCCAAGAAGTATGGCGACAAGGTCACCTTTGGCAGGCTGAACGTCGACGACAATCAGGGCGTGGCCATGAGGTATGACGTCTATGCCATCCCGACGTTCATCGTCTTTATGAACGGCAAGGCCGTCGACAGGGCCGTAGGCGCCGTGGGCGAAAAGGGCCTAGAAGGTCTGCTCCAAAAGTACCAGTGATCAAATATACCCGAACGCCGGGTCCTCTTTTCTCTTTAGCGCAAGTATCATATTGAATACCTCTTTTTCCTGCTCGTTGAGCCTGTGGTTAAAGCGCTCTGACAACTGCTTGGCGTTGCGGCTGTTGATATCTGTGTAAAACACGTCGCCTTCGTTTATCTGCCTGCCTATCGTGGGCTCTTTGAGAGAGACTGCGACCTGCATACCGGTTATGGCTTCCTCCATCGACTTGCCGCTGTCCTGGATCTGGTGCACGGTCCCTACCTTTTTCCCCTCTACGCTTATCACGTGCACCTTCTGCCGAAGCTTGCCCACCTGGATCTCTGCTCCAAACACCGCCGGGTCGTTTCTGCGGAACACGAAACCCTTCATGAACTGGAACTTGCAGATGGGCGGGATCTCGTTGAACAGTATAGACTCTTCATGCTCCTCCTGGTACGTGACCCAATCCACGTAGCTCCGCACCAAGTTGTAGATTATGCGCTCGTTGAATACCTTGACGCTCCTGTCCTGCGCCTCCCGCTCGGCGTCGTCAAGCATCTTGACGTTAAAGCCAAGCACCACTCCGTGGTAGCGGTCGCTCTCCCTGACGGCAGACGCCTCTATCACATCGCGCCTCGTGATGCTTCCAATGTCCGCGGTCCTTATGGGGACGTTCTCTTTTTTCAGGAGGTCGACAATGGCTTCAAGGGAGCCTATCGTGTCGCACTTTAATATGACGCCCGAAGTCTCGGTGCTGACAATAGCGTTTTTGATCTCGCCTTCCACCATCGATTTCAGGCGTACAAGCTCATCTTCGCCCTTTGCCTTGTCAAAGACATAGAGTGGGCTTCCCGCAAGCACGCCCTCTAGGTCCGGCGACGTGACCTTTAATCCCGCGGCCGCAATGACTTCTGTGACCGGCTTGAACTTGTCACGCGGGTCGCGCATCTCGTCAAGCGGCTTTGGCAGCAACAGCGCTTTTACCCGCGTCTGCACTGCGCTGTCTCTCTTTGCCACTACAATGCTGTCGCCCTGCTTGAGCGTGCCGTCAAGGAGTATGATGTTTGCAGAAGGCCCAAGTCCGGGCTCCTCGTTTATCTCTAGCACGATTCCTCGCGCCGCGCCCTCGTGGCGCTCTAGCCTCTTGCCCATGAACTGCTGCGTGAGACCCACAAGGACTGCCAAAAGCTCGGGTATGCCCACCCCGGTCCTTGCGCTCACCGGCACTATTGCTATCTCTTTTGTAAAGTCCTTGACGCGCCAGAACGCCTCCGACGGAAATCCTAGCCTCGAAAGCGAGCCTACGACCGTATAGAGCTTTTCGTCAAGCATCGTCTGGACGTCTACACTCTGCTTTTTCACCTCCTCGGAGATGAACTTTGAGGACGGACGCCAGCCTGTCACTCTGTCGACCTTGTTGAGCGCTACCACGAAGGGCACCTTGCGCTTTTTCAATATCTCGACGCTTTCTATCGTCTGCGCCTCAAAGCCCTTGTTCACATCTGCCACGACTATTGCAATGTCCGCGGCGGACCCGCCCCTCAGGCGCAGGTTTGCAAAAACCTCGTGGCCCGGCGTGTCTATCACGAGCAGGCCAGGTATCGGGGCCTCCGCCTTGGCAAGCCTCTCGTACAGCGGGCCCGTGACTTCTTTTATGGTTTCAATCGGGAAAAAGCTGGCGCCGATGTGCTGGGTGATCCCGCCGACCTCCCGGGCCTGCACCGCCGTCCCGCGTATCTTGTCCAGTAGGGACGTCTTGCCCGAGTCTACGTGGCCTAGTACTACTACTACCGGCTGCCTTAATTCCAAGGGTCGCTAGCCGAAAATGACTCGCGACTCTTTTATGAAGCTTTCAGGAGAGTCGGAGGCGTGGATAATGTTGTCTGTAAAGCCAAGGCCAAAGTCGCCCCGGATTGTTCCCGGCGCCGCCTCAAACGACTTGGTTGCCCCTATCATTATCCTCGTAGTTGTGACCGCGTTGTTGCCTTCCAGTATGCACGCTACCACAGGTCCGGAGGATATGAACGACACGAGGTCGCCAAAAAAAGGCTTGTCCTTGTGGACAGAATAGAATTCCTGCGCCTTTTCCTTTGTGAAATTGTAATACCGAAGGTTCTTTATCACAAAGCCCTTTTCCTCAAAGCGCGCAAGGACCTTGCCGGTCAGGCTACGCTTAAAGCCGTCTGGCTTGACTACTATGAGTGTCTGCTCGACTGCCAAAAAGGATCACTTTTTCGTGCGCAGTCCGCCCTTGACATACTTGCTGGTCCACTTCATTTTTCTCGGGTCGCGCTTTAGCGTGCGCAGGTTCTTTTTGCACTTGCTGGAGCATGTCCACTGCACCTGGCCGTCGTTTCTGACCAGCATGATGCCGTGGCCCGCAGTTATGTGGCGGCCGCAGAAGAAACAGTTGCGAAGAGAGGTTGCTTGCTTGCTCATCTATCTATATCACCTAATCTTGCGAGCCTCGCGCTCGGTCTCCCTCAGCATGAGTGTGTCCTTCATCCGGACTGCGCCCTTGACGTTTCTCGTCAGGATGCGGCCCCTGTCCTTGCCTTCGAGAACCTTGACTCTCACCTGGATAACTTCTCCTGCGATGCCCGTCCTGCCGACGATCTGGATGACCTCGGCGGGTACGACCTTTTCTTCAGATGCCTTGCTGCTCACCTAGCACCAGCCCGCCGTTTACTCCTTCTTTGCCTTCAAGCCAGAGATGGAGTTGACTACCTGCTCGACGATGTGCTGGGCCTCGCCTGCCTCCACGATTGTGGCGGCCGCAGAGCCGACGTCGATGCCAAGCGACATGCCTAGCTGCTGCTTGCTTGGGACAAATATGTAGGAAGCGTTCCTCTCCTCGCAGAGTATCGGAAGGTGCGCCACCACCTCTGGCGGCTCGACGTCCTCGGCAATGACTACGAGCTTGGAAATTCCCCGCTCGATTGCCTTGGTTGTCTCGTTCGTGCCCTTGCGGACCTTGCCGCTCTGCTTTGCCACGCGCACGGCCTCGTAGGCCGCGTTGGCCAGGTCTTTTGAAACTTCAAATTTTACGAAATATGGTTTGCTCATGATATCACCCTATGGGATCATCCGATTGCTTTCTAGTTGATTCCAAGGCGTATTAAAAACGTTATCAATACGCTCATTGACTCATTTTCGACCTCACAATCCTCGAATATTCGTCCACCTTGGAGTCAAGCAATGCCTTGTCCGTCGACTCGGCGTACATGCGTATCAATGGTTCTGTCCCGCTTGGCCTGACCATGAGCCATGTCTCGTCGTCTATCCATATCTTGGCCCCATCCATTGTCTCTATCCTTTTCGGGCTGCCGTGCTCCACGCACGCCTGAACCACCCTTTCCACGACCTCGCGGGAGCTGCACGAGAACTTTGTCTTTAGCTGAAACGTCCTTGGAAGCTTTTCCACAAGCCGCGAAAACGATTCGCCTGTGGCCGCAAGCATGTCAAGCACGAGCGCTGTCGTCATGGCGCCGTCCCTCACTTCGTTTATCGGCCCGTACATGAATCCGCCGTTTTCCTCAAGACCCATCGGCGCCCTGCGGCTCACCATCTCCCTCGACACTTCCACGCTGCCGACCTTGGTGTGTACCACCTTTATGCCGGATTCTTCTGCGACCTTTGAAAGCACCATCGATGTGTTCACCGGGCAGACAATCTCGGCGCCCTTGTGCCTCTGCGCAAGCAGGTTCCTTGCAAGAAGCGAGCCGGTCTTGTCGCCCCAGTAGATGCTGCCCTTGTCGTCGCAAAAGATGCTCCTGTCGCCGTCGCCGTCAAAAGCGACGCCAAAATCGGCTTTGCCATTTCTAACGACCTCTGCGAGCACGCCCAGATTGTCCGGCGTGGGCTCTGACCCCCTACCGGGAAAGTCGCCGTCAATGTCGCCGTTTATCACTATCACCTTGCAGCCAAGCTTTTTTGCGATCATCGGTGCGACAACGGCCTGCGCACCGTTTCCAGTGTCCATCGCCACCGTAAAGTTCTTGGCGCGTATCTTGTCAGCATCGACAAGCGACAGCACCTTTTCCATGTACGCCGGGACTATGCTGTCATCAATGTACTGGCGCCCGTAGCCTGCCATCTGCGCAAACTTTTTTGAATAATAAACATCTTCGACTGCCAGCTCGTCCTCTCGCGATATCTCTACTCCGTCCGACGCTGCCGGCTTGATGCCATTGTATTCTGGCGGGTTGTGCGACGCCGTTATCATGATTCCGCCATTGTATCCAAGCTTTTTTGCGGCATACTGCAGGCATGGCGTGGGTACGAGCCCAGCGTCGGCGACGTCGAGGCCGGCCGAGTTGAGCGTCGCGCGCACCAGCCTTGAAACTACCGGGCTTGACCTGCGCCCATCATATCCAACTACAATGGGACCTTTTTTGTAATACGTGGCAATGGCGTACGAAAGATCGATGACGAGGTCGCTGGTAAAGTCCTTCCCCCACACGCCGCGTACTCCGTTCGTACCAAACAATCTTGCTCTTTGCTGCTGCATCTGCACCAAGGATGCAATGTGACAATAGATAAATTTGGCTGCTGACTGCCTGTGCAGGTGCGCGTGCGGGGGTCGCCAAGCCCGGTCAACGGCGCAGGGCTTAGAATGGGCACGCGTGCCCCTACAACCCTGTTCCTTAGGGATTCGTGGGTTCGAATCCCACCCCCCGCACTATTTTCTCATACGTGTGCGTTTCCAGTGGACTACAAATACAAGCGTAGTTGTGGCAGTTTTTAGTTCTTTGATATGGGCTTGTATGTGCACGTATTGTAGGAGTGGGTCCTGTAGTTGGTTTTTTGCGTGAACTTGACAAGGGCGAAGAGCCCTATTGGTATACGATATGCAAGAATTGTTTCGTTGGCTTGTCGATTTGTCAATGATACAGTTGCTTGAAGAAAAGAGGTTAAGGAAATCTGGTTTCATCGTGACGGAGAACTATCGCATACGGTTCAAAGAACATACAACAAAGGCGTTGATTGAAAAGATAGGGTTGAACATGAATAGAAAGTCGGCTTTCAAGGGATAAAACGCCGCTTACCAAACAATTCTTTTTGAAAATGTCAGAGTGTTTGCAAACTTTGCTGCCGGCAAAACAAAGTCATTGTTATTTGATGTGCCCTCGTTAACGATAAAGAGAAACGATACTTCGGATTACGGCAGCAAATTTTCTTGATGACGCCGGAAGAAAGGAGAAGGCTTGGCATCAGCAAATCCGGTATGTGGCAAAAAATAAGAAGAAGGAATTGGGTGAATAATTATGAGGAAGAGCAATAACTTCAAAGGAAAGGTTGCCTTTGTGACCGGAGCGGCAAGTGGCATCGGTCGAGCTACTGCAACTGCTTTTGCACTCGAAGGCGCCAGCGTTGTCGTCACCGATGTTTCCGAGCAGGGAAGCCGCGAAACGGCCAACATTATCAAAGAGGCAGGCGGACAGGCGCTCGCAATCAAGTGCGATGTATTACAAACAAAAGACGTGAAGAACTGTCTTGGGCAGACCGTCGAAACTTTCGGGCGACTGGATTTTGCCTTCAATAATGCAGGTATCGAATACATTCCCAAGCCCGCTGCAGAGGTAACGGAAGAGGAATGGGATCGAATTATTGACGTTGACCTCCGCGGCGTCTTTTTGTGCATGAAGCATGAAATCCCATTGATGCTCAAGCAGGGTGGCGGTGGCGCCATCGTCAACACCTCATCTGGTGCAGGGGTCAAAGGCTTCAAGGGTGGCGCAGCTTATGTTGCCGCAAAGCACGGCGTCATAGGTCTGACCAAGGCGGCTGCTCTCGACTACGCTCACTCGAACATCCGTATCAACGCTGTATGTCCCGGGAACATCGACACGCCGATGATGCAGCGCTTCAGCGGCGGCACTTCTGAAGGCCGCCAAGTGGTGATCTCACAGGAGCCGGTCGGAAGATCGGGTCGGCCCGAAGAGATCGCCGGCGCGGTCATGTGGTTGTGTTCGGATGCGGCTAGATTCGTCGTCGGCAGCGCCATGGTCGTTGACGGAGGTCAATCGGTGTAGTGATGATGGTAACAGTCTTTTACCAGTCATATTTTGAGCGAACGTCGGTTCCCCAATCCAGCACCGACTTCATGTTGGTCAAGTAGTATGCCCACCTCGATGAACATTCAGCAAAGTGCTCCGGGTCTGTGAACCCGGAATGACGCAATTTGAGAAGGGTTCCGCGGCCCTTCTTGGCGACCTGAAATGATGCAGTGGTCTCTACCATTTCTCCGTCAGGCATTTCGTCATGCCATGAATAGGATACAGCCTTGTTTGTTTCAAACTGCTTTACGCTGCCTGTCATGTGGTATCCTCCAATCCAGTCGAAAGAGTAGGTGCCGCCTTTCCTTGGAACGACCTTTGCTTTTGAAAGGAACCATTTCACAAGGATTTTGGGGTCTGTCATTGCTTGGAACACCTTCTTGGGAGGAGCCTTGAAGTAATACGATTGCTCTATTGTGAAGGACCTGGCTTTTGTGGATAAATCCTGTTTCCTTGTTTTTTGCTCCATCATTTTCTCATCGCAATATTTGACAAGTCTTGCGGTAAAGTAATCCCAGCCTTCGTTGTGTTCTCTGATTCCTTTGTCTCCTTCTTTGCCGGTGAATCCTGAATGCGTCAATGTTACTCTGGTTTTGTTCTTGCCCAGTTGTTCCAGTTCCCATGTCACCACAGTTTCCGGGAAATCTGCAATGTCTTTGTGCTGCCAAGAATATGCAAGCTTGCTGTTTGGGATAAATTCAAGAACCCTGCCTTCTGGGGAAGCACCTCTGTCGTTTCTCTTATTGCGCCGGTCAGAGTCCTTGTTAAAAAGGAACTGGAACTTCCCGCCGACTTTGGGCTCTAGTATCGCGGCATCCGGAAACCAGCTGGTCAATTCCTCCGGATCAGAGATGGCCTCGAACACTACGTCTGGAGGAGCATCAATCACTATCACTTTTCTTATTTCGTTTTCAGTCATGTTTCTTGCTCTTCCTCCTTTCCCTGTTTTCAACAAATTCCTTGAGTGAATCCATTTTGTACTCCCACATGCTCTCAAAAAATTTCATCACTTCAAGCGTCTGCGTTTGGTTAATGGAATAAAACTTGTTCTTGCCCTGTTTTTGTTCCGTAACCAACTCTGCTTCCCTTAGGACTCGTAAATGAGTAGATACTGCGGGCAACGTGAAATCAAAATGTCTTGCAATCTCGCTTGGCGTCATTTCCTTGTCTTTCAAAAGCAACAAAATCTGTCTTCTGCTATCATCAGACAGCGCTTTCCATGGTGAGCCCATATTATTCAAGCATTGGATAATTAAGCAATTATTTAAATGTGACTCGATTTTTTGTTATGTATGGTAATAGGCCGCTAAACTTGCTTTTCATATTTCTTGACTCTTATCGACGAGATTTTCGAGTTAATGCAAGAATTCTGAAAAAACCGCCAGAGAACGACCCTTTCCGCAGTAACAATGTTACATAGTCGTTATATTGCAATCGGGGCACTTGCAAACGTGGTCAAGGCACCCTTGTCGTCAATAATGTTGCCGCCTTTGCCATTCGCCTCTCAGTCAAAAGCGGCATTTGCCGCCGGCCCCTGTGTTAAACTCGTGATAAATCGAAAAAAATCGGATGTAGATGCGTATGCACGCCTTTACCTAATAGAGGATTCACGCAAAACGATAGTAGTGGCAATGCACATCATGAAGATGCCGGTAGAGACGCGACTAGCCGGAGGACAACAAGAACCACTTACTGGATTGCTGCTTCTATTCTACTATAGTCTGCTAACCCTCTGCCCTGCTGCACAAAGAAGCCTGCAAGGGAGAAAAAAACTTGACCGCAAAAACAAGCAAAAAGATACTCATACTGGGAGGAGGTTTTGGAGGCGTCTATTGCGCAAAAAAATTGGAGAGCATGGTGGCCAAGAGAAAGATTGATGCGCAGATAACGCTGGTAAGTAGGCAAAACTTTTTCGTGTTTACGCCGATGCTTCCGCAAGTCGTTTCAGGCATGATCGAATCAAATCACGTGGTGGTCCCGATAAGGCAGGTGCTAAAGAGCACCAAGTTCTATGAGGCGGACGTAACATCAATCGATGTTCAGGGCAGGCAAGTAAACCTCAAGATAGAAAATGATGATTTTGCCGCCGGCTCCAGAGGATCTTCTTCCAACCTGACGCTCGAATACGACCATCTGGTTGTTTCGCTCGGCTCTGACATCAACTTTCCGAATCTTCCCGCCGCCGGGGATCCGGCGTTGTTTACGTTAAAGGACCTGAAAGACGCGCTGATGCTCCGCAACCACATAATAGATATGCTCGAAAGGGCGGACATCGAGGCGGACCCTGAAAAGCGCAGGCAAATGCTGCACTTTGTTATTGTGGGAGGCGGTTTGTCTGGAGTTGAAACTGCTGCCGAACTGAATTCGTTCTTTCGCAAAGTGATAAAATACTATCCCAACCTGAAAGCGCAGTTTTCAGAGATGCCTCCGCACGTTACCATCATCCAGTCGCGCGACCGCGTACTTCCAGAGCTTAATCCGCGATTGGCCAGCTACACTCTGAAAAAGATGACACAAGACGGCATTTCTATAATCCTGAACACCAAGGTGACAGAGGTGGGCAAGGGCTTTGTGAAAATGGCAAAAAAGATGCAGGACGAAGAGACGGTGCTTCCTGCCTCTACCGTAATATGGACTGCGGGCATCTCTCCAAATCCTGTCACGGCAGGTATGCCCTGCGAGAAGATGGTGCCGTCGGGGAGGTTGATGGTCGATAATTTTATGCGCGTCAAGGGATTTGAAGAGCTCTGGGCTGTCGGCGACTGCGCCTGCATCATAGATGAAGTCACCGGCGAGCCTTTCCCTCCGACGGCCCAGCACGCGCTCAGAGAAGCAGAGGTCGCGGCAGAAAACATAGCGAGCGCTCTTGAAGAAGAAAAATCTGCAAGACTGCGCAGATTCGAATATTCAAGAGACGCGCGGATGGCCGTTATAGGCAGCAGTTCTGCAATAGCCAGCATAGGGAGCGTAAACCTCTCGGGTTTTCTGATATGGTGCGTCTGGAGGGCGGTATACCTGAACAAGCTTCCGATGTTCAAGAAGAGGCTGAGGGTGGCGCTTGACTGGATGGTAGATCTGTTCTTCGACCCTGACCTCACTCACTTGCGAGGCTTGAAAGAAGAGGAAAAGAAATCATCATCAATACCAAGCCCGGATCTTGTATCCAGCCAAAAGCACCCCTATCACCAGTGAGAATTCATACTGCCACTGCATTTCTAACGGCCAAGACGACGTTTTTTGCTTTTTTTATTATTCCAGCAGCTTCTTTATCGACACGGAAGCAAGCGCTACAAATGCGGCCGTGGCAATGAAAAGCGCCGCTATGTCAACCGGCAGGTTTGCATAGTCGCCGGTGATGAGCATTGCCCTGATCGCGTCTACGACATAGCTCAGCGGGTTTGCAACCGACACGTACTGGAGCCACGCCGGCATGACGGCTATGGGGTAGATGGCATTGCTTGCAAAGAAAAGAGGCATTGTCAGTGCCTGGCCAATTCCCATCATCCTGTCGCGAGTCTTCATGTACGAGGCAAGGAGCATGGACAGGCTGGAAAAGCACATGGCAAACAGTACCACCGCGGCAAAAACCCCCAGGATGTCGAGCGGGTCGAGCCTTATCCTGACTCCGATCAAGAGCGCCAGCCCGAATATCATCGCGGCCTGGAAAATCCCCCTCAGGCCGGCCGCAAGGGACTTGCCCAGGACTATGGACGCTCTTGGCGATGGCGTGGACAAGAGCCGGGTAAAGATTCCCACGTCGCGCTCCCAGACGACGGTGATGCCGTAAAAAATCGCTATGAAAAGGACCGACTGGGCCAGGATTCCCGGCGTGATGAACTGGAGGTAGGAAAAGTCGCCGCCTATTTGCAGGGCCCTGATGCTGTTAAAAGTCGTGCCAAAGATCAGGAGCCAAAGCGCGGGCTGCACGACCCTAGTCCACAGCTCTGTAGAATCGTGGCGTATCTTACGCGCTTCCATTTCCGCCACGGTAATGGAACTGTGGAGGAACCTTCCGACGTTTCTTCTGATGCTGATATTATTATTATTCATCATCTTGCGTGTCTCACATAGTCGCGCCTTGCGCTGCTGGAACTGTTGTTGTTGCTTCTGGCAGGGATCGTCGCTTCTTCCGCGTCGCCGTCAAGCCTCCTGTTGGCATACTTCATGAAAACGTCATCCAGGGTCGGCTTGCTCACTGAAATGGATTCAATCCTGATGCCGTTGCTCCGAAAGGAATCCGTGATGTGTGGTATGGCCTCCTCTCCGTCCTTCACCAGAATCTGAACAGTGTGCGTTCCGTCCACATCATTGTCATCATCATCCCCTGCTGCCGATGCGACGACCTTGCCCAGGCTTGCCAGAAATCCCATGTCATGCAGGCGGACTGGAGATGCAAGATTCACAGTCACCCTGTCGCCGCCTCCCACGGTCCTTTTCAGTTCGGCCGGGTTTCCCAGAACCGCTATCTTGCCTGCAGACATGATGGCTACCCTGTCGCACAAGGCGTCCGCCTCTGCCATGTCGTGGGTCGTAATCAGGATGGTGGTGCCATAGTCCTGCCTCAACTGCTTGATGCTCTTCCACACCTGCCTCTTTGACGCGGGGTCAAGTCCTATGCTCGGTTCATCCAAGAGCAATACTTTTGGCCGGTTGACAAGCGCCTGGGCTATTTCCAGCCTGCGCATCATGCCCCCGCTAAAACGCTTTACAAGGTCGTTTGCCCTTTCTGCGAGACCCATGTACTGCAGCGCATCGCGTATCCTCCCCTCGCGGTCCTGTTTGCTCACATACGAGAGTTTGGAGAAGATTAGCAGGTTCTCGTACGCGGTAAGGTCAGCGTCGACGGATATGCTCTGGGGCACGTATCCCAGCATACCCCTCGCTGTCTGGGGCGACCTGGAGACGTCAACTCCAAAAACCTCCAGTCTGCCTGAAGTGGGTCTGGCAAGCGTGACAATCATCTTGATGGTGCTGGTCTTGCCGGCGCCGTTTGGCCCAAGGAGGCCAAATATTTCTCCGCGCGTCACCGAAAAACTGACGCCGTCCACCGCGCGGACGTTTTTCCCTTGATAAGTCTTGACCAAATCATGGATCTCGATGGCGTTTCTTTCCGCTCCATGCTGCTCTCCATCCCGCATCACTTTATGTTGCGAAGAATGTCTTGTCGCGACGCATATATCAACGGACTCCTCTCTCTCTCTCTCTGCTAAAGAGAAAACAGCCCGGTTTCAATCCTTTTGTCCTAATGGACCAGTCTTTCAGACTCACCAAAGGATCGTCACACAAAAAAAGGAGGAAAAGATTTCCGCCATCCTAGGCGGCATCTATGTGGCACTACTGCCTGTTGGCCTTGGAAGTACCAGAATTTCGCCACGCATGTTTGGCATGTGGACATGGCATGTGTAGCTCATCGTGCCTGCCTTGTCTGCTGTGAACGTCACGGAATGGATCTCTCCCCTTGTGAGTGGAAACGTTGCAATCCCTTCGACTTCGATCATGTGGCTGGGCCCCTGCACTCCAACAAAGTTCAGCGTGACCCTGTCACCTTGGTAGACGACTATTTGCGAAGTGGAGAACGTGAATGACCTGAAATTCCATGTGCCGTTCTTGTCTGGAGGCGTCAGCACGAACCCTCCGCCCTTTGGATAAGTGGCGTTGACGGGGAATGCTTCTGGCGGGTGTTTGCCGTCTCCGTGTATGTTCGTCGTGCCATCAAGGTGAACAGTGTCTATCCAAAATGTCCGGTTTGCTGGAGCCAGACTGCTGGTGCCCGCTACCGTCGCTGCGTTGGCTTCTTGGTTGTTCCCTATGCCGCTTCCAACCGTGGCTCCGCTGGTGAAATAGCCACCGGCTCCAACAGTGATTGCTGCGGCTGCTATTATTGCAGCAACTGCTATGGCTGCAATAATCACAACGGATTTCCTTGTTTGCGTAGGTTTCAAATTACCTCATTTTCAAAACATGATTATTGAATTATAAAATTAGGGACAAAATCCTCCTGTGAATTTTAGCGCTGAAATTCATTTCTGGATATCGTGGATCTATTTTTATAATGTGTTTGTGAAACGTGTACGAAAGCAAAAAGAAGCTTGGTAGATGCCGGACAAATTGATTCAATCCGAATATTATTATCATCTGATTGATGCCGTCGCGTACTTTGCTTCGTCGGCAGTCCCGATCTACTTTCTGGCAAAATCGAGAAACAGTTCCGGCAACCCTCTAAGGACCGTGATGCTCATGCTTGCCGGCTTTGTCTTGATTCAGGGGACCTATCACCTGCTTGGCATGGCCGGAATGACCCTTTTGTCAAAGGGTGTTCTGGAGCCTTTATCTGCTGCAATAATGTTCTCTGCAGCCATAGCCTACCTGATCACTAGAAGGAAAATGACGAAACAAGAGAGAGTCGATCCTGTTGGACAATAGCCCCGCCATCAGTATGGGCGACGTTGATGCCACCGACCTGCTCTTCTCTGCAAGTATGCTCACGACGATCCTTTTCCTGTCGTCATTGGCTGTATTTGCTCTGGTTGCGATAAAGACCAAGAGCATCAAGAACTTTCAATCGCAAATAGCCGTGTTTGCTGGAGTTTATGCCCTTGGCGAAGTATTGGAATTGCACGGAATGCCGATGTTTGCAAACTTGCCAGCTGAAATTGGACCGCAACTGCACGTAGCGGCAACCGTTATACTGTCAACGATCTTGTGGGTCCGACTCTTCTCTGCAGGCAAGATCGTCAAAAAGCTGGTCGATAACAACGGCAATGGGGATATCCATCCCGCCGGCCAATAGTAGGCTCGTAAGATTTGAGGACGACAACAGTGATTTTGCCCCTCCCTCTCTGCTACTGCTAATCTATCGAGAAAAATTTTTCCATCATCTTTTTGATGACATCATAGTTTTGTTCCGCCTCTATTGAAATGTCGTCTTTCCTGTACTTGACGTCTATGGATTTTAACACCGTGTGCACGAGGCTGGATTTCTTTCCGTCAGGCGTAATCTCGATTTTTGAAACCGCAAGCAGTCCCTCGTCTAAAAGCCATTTGGTTTTTCTATAAGTAGTTGTGTAAGGGATATTTTTCTCCCTCATGATGTCATTGACCGACTTTGATACATCCATGACACAATCCAGAATCTTTACCATTTCTTCATCGCCTAGTGCCGTCAGAATTGCTTTTTTCGCCCTCTGGCTTGTGACTTTCATTTAATGGATTGCTCTCTTGCCTGATGCCTTTTGATAGGCAGAGATACTAATTAACCATCTTGCTTGACCTGGAGCAATAATCTTCCTCCCTAATTTCCACACGGCAATGTATGTGTATATGTATATCTTGTTTTACTTGCCGTTGCCCTTTGTATGAAAGTCAAGCGCCATCTTGACTATCTGCTTGTGCATCCTTGCGTCGCCTGCAAGCTCGGGGTGGAACGAGGTGCCGATGATGTTCTTTTGCCTCACCGCGACTATCTTGCCAGCGTGCCTTGCTATGACTTCGACATCCTTGCCGACCTCGCTTACCGCCGGCGCCCTGATAAAGACGCCCCTGAACGCGTCCTTGCCGAGCATGTCCATCTTTAGGTCAGTCTCAAAAGAGTCGTTCTGTCTGCCAAACGCATTGCGCTCTATTACGATGTCGAGGTTGCCAATCGTTTTCTGCTTGGTCTCGCCGATGACGCGGTCGTAGACCCTCTTTGACAGCATTATCATGCCCGCGCACGTGCCGAGCACCGGCATACCTTCCGCTATCCGCTTTTTCAGCGCCGGAAGCGAGTGCTGGATTGCCGCAAGCGAGCTCTGCACAGTGCTCTCTCCTCCCGGCAGTATCAGCGCGTCAATTTTCTCAATGTCCTCTGCATACCTTACTAATTGTATCTTGCCTTCGACCTTTAGCTCGTCGAGAGCCTGCCTTGTGGCAGCCACGTTTTCTTCGATGTCGCCTTGGAATCCAAGCACGCCTATGGTGACATTCTTGTTGCTCAAGCCGACTGTCCCCTTTCCTGCATACGTAGTTCTAGGTTCTTGGTGTCAAGGCCAAGCAGCGACTTTTTCTCGTCGACCATCTTTTGCGCCTCCCTGACTATTTTTGCGTCGTCATAGAATGTCGTTGCAAGCACGACTGCGCGTGCGCGCTGCGCCGGGTCTTCTGACTTGAATATGCCAGAGCCAACAAACACGCCGTCGCAGCCTAGGTTCATCAGAAACGCCGCGTCAGCCGGCGTCGTTATCCCGCCTGCCGCAAAGTTCACCACTGGAAGCCTGCCGAGCCTCGCCGTCTCTTCTACTATGGCAAACGACACCTTTAGCTCACGCGCGGCCTTCATCAGCTCCTGCTTGTCGTCGTCGAGGTAGTGCGACCTTATCCTGCGGATCTCGTTGTTCACCATGCGTATGTGGGTGACTGCCTCGGCGACGTTGCCGGTGCCCGGCTCGCCCTTTGTGCGTATCATTGCCGCGCCCTCTTCAATCCTGCGCAAGGCTTCTCCAAGGTTCTTGCCGCCGTTGACAAATGGCGTCGTGAAATCCCACTTCCAGATGTGGCGTTCCTCGTCAGCCGGCGTCAGCACCTCGCTTTCGTCTATCATGTCCACGCCCGTGACTTCGAGCACCTTTGCCTCGTCGATGTGGCCTATCCTGCACTTGGCCATTATCGGGATGGTGGCTGCATCCATTATCTCCTCTATTACCTTGATGCTTGCCGTCCTTGCGACGCCTCCTGCCTTTCTCACGTCGTACGGCAGCTTGTCCAGCACCATCACCGCGACTGCGCCGGCCTCTTCAGCTATCTGCGCCTGCTCGACGCTGGTCACGTCCATGACTACGCCGTGCTTTTGCATGTGCGCAAAGCCGCGCTTTAGAAGGGTGGTGCCGCGAACCGTCTTGGCGTTTTCGTTTGCATCAACCACTTTGATGCCCTTTGCTCCCGGTTCGCTTGCGACAAGCGAAATTGTCATTACGACTGCAATTCGCTAAAATGCGTTATATAGATATTGTTTTAGCTAGCAAGTCTACGTCTTGCTTGCGATTATGCCGTCAAGCTGGTTGCCGACGTTTGTTATTAACGGCGGAATCGTGCCGTCGTACGCTGCCGGCTCTACCCAGTTTACCGTCTTTTGTCTGTCCGGAGTCTTTATTGAAAGGGTGTAGCTGGCAAAGTCGCTTGCGTTCTGCGACTGCGGGTAGTCGGTGTTTGGTATGTCCATAAAGCCGGTTTCAAGCACCAGCCCCTTTATGCGGGCAAGCTCGTCCCTGCTGAGCGAAAACTGCTGCGGCACTGGCAGGTTCTTTTGGCGCGGGTCCGTCTTTGTGTACGTGGCAGAGCCGTCCTTGTCTATCGTCAGCGTTTCAAGCTGCGTGGTGACAAGCAGGCCCCCTCCAGTCTTTGTCAGGTGCTGCCTGTTGTACTCGATGGTGACGTCTTGCGATGCCGGCTGCTGGCTGACGCTTGGCAATGCAATAAGCACCGCCATCACTATGACGATGCCTGCGATGACAAAGACAAACTTGTTGACCAACTGCTGTTGCTGCTTTTCAAAGCAAGCTGGCCATGTATTAAACAATGTGCCGATGGCGACGCAAAAGAGATATAGCCAAAATTGCCGGTTTTCTATTGACCTTATTTGTCAGCAGTGAAAATAGAGACGACGGCGGAGCTCGTAGGCCGCGTGTACGCCAAGCTTGAAGCAAATATTGCTAAATTCCGCAAAATAGTCGGCGGCAGGCCGCTCACGCTTGCCGAGAAAATCCTCGTGGGCCATCTTGACGGCAATGATGTTTACGCCCCGGAAAGGGGCAAGAGCTATGTTTTCCTCAACCCTGACAGGGTCGCGCTGCAGGATGTCACCGGCCAGATGACTATTCTCCAGTTTGCGCAGGCAGGATTGAAAAGGGTGAAACTTCCAACCACCGTCCACTGCGACCACCTCATCCAGGCCAAGGTCGACAGCGCCACTGACACGAGGTTTGCAATCGTCCAGAACAACGAAGTGTACCAGTTCCTTGAATCCGCCTGCAGGAAATACGGCATCGGATTCTGGAAGCCGGGCGCCGGCATCATCCATCAGGTCATGTTAGAGAATTATGCGTTTCCCGGCGGCCTCATGATAGGGACCGACTCGCACACGCCAAACGCCGGCGGCCTCGGCATGGTGGCAATAGGGGTCGGCGGCCTCGACGCGGCTGAGGTCATGGCAGGGATGCCGTGGGAGCTTCTCTATCCAAAACGCATAGGCGTGTACCTGAAAGGCGAGCTGAACGGATGGGCCGCGCCAAAGGACATCATACTTTATGTCGCGTCAAAGCTGACAGTGTCGGGAGGCACGAACGCGATAATCGAGTATTTCGGGCCAGGCGCAAAATCGATCAGCTGCACAGGCAAGGCAACGATAACCAACATGGGGGCAGAGATAGGAGCCACTTGCTCGGTGTTTGCGTACGACGAGCGCATGGAGACGTACCTGCGCGCGACAAACCGGGGCGCCATAGCAGACCTTGCAAACAAGCACAAGGCATTGTTGACCGAAGACCCGGAGGTCGAAAAAGAGCCGGCAAAATACTTTGATCAGGTGATAGAGATAGACTTGTCGAGACTAGAGCCTCACATCGTCGGCCCGCACACGCCCGACCTTGCAAGGCCAGTATCCCAGATGGCGCAGGACGTGAAAAAGAACAACTACCTCGACAGCATCTCTGTCGCCCTCATCGGAAGCTGCACCAACTCTTCGTACGAGGACATGTCACGTGCCGCCGACATTGCCAGGCAGGCCAAGGCACACGGGCTAAAGACTCCCATTTCGCTCCAGGTGACGCCCGGCTCGGAGATGATCCGCGCGACGATAGAGCGCGACGGCCAGATGAAGATATTGCAGGAGATTGGCGCCAACGTGCTTGCAAACGCCTGCGGCCCGTGCATCGGCCAGTGGAGCAGGCCGGAGCTGAAAAAGGGTGAGCCAAACACAATCGTCACTTCGTACAACCGCAATTTCCCCGGCAGAAACGACGGCAGGCGGGAGACAATGAACTTTATCGGCAGTCCCGAGCTTGTGATCGCGCTTGCGCTTGCAGGCAGGCTGTCCTTCAACCCGTTGACCGATGAATTGACGGCGCCCGACGGCACGAAATTCAGGCTGCAGCCGCCTGGGCAGGCCCCTGAGGTTCCAAAGGCCGGCTTTCAGGATGCAAAAGACGTGTACGTGGCGCCGGCGCAGGACTCTGACAGCGTGCAGGTGGTCATAGACCCAAACAGCGACAGACTGCAGCAGCTCGCGCCGTTTGCGCCGTGGGACGCCAGGGACTTTGAAAAGCTGCCGGTGCTTGCCAAGACAAAGGGCAAGACCACCACCGATCACATATCGCCTGCGGGCGCCTGGCTCATGTACCGCGGGCACCTTGACAGGATAAGCGACAACCTCCTACTTGGAGCGGTCAACGCCTACAACAATCAGGTCGGAAGCGGCAAGAACCAATTGAACGGGCAGGTAGAGTCGTTCCCGCACGTTGCCCGCGAGTACAAGGCAAGGGGGATAAAGTGGATAATCGTCGGCGACGGCAACTATGGCGAGGGCTCTAGCAGGGAGCACGCGGCCATGACTCCGCGCTACCTGAACTGCGCCGCTGTCATTGCAAGGTCGTTTGCGAGGATACACGAGACCAACCTGAAAAAGCAGGGCGTCCTTGCACTCACGTTTGCAAACCCTGCCGACTATGACAGGATACTGGAAGACGACCGGCTGAGCATCGTCGGACTGAAGGACATGCAGGCAGGAAAACCTCTGAAATGCGTCATCACACATGCCGACGGCAGGACGGACGAGATAGAGCTAAAGCACTCGTACAATTCCGCCCAGATAGAGTGGTTCAGGGCCGGCTCTGCGCTCAACTTGATGCGGTCGAAATAAAAAGTATAATAACTTTGGACACGTTGAGGCAGTAGTGACGGCAAGCGAGGAAGTTGCCATGTGCGACAACTGCGGCAACCCCATCGAATCATGCATGTGCGTGTGCCCGTACTGCGGCAAAAAAGACGCCTGCGAGTGCTGCCTTTTAGACGCCGCAACGGGCGGATAAAAAGACCTGTAAACCATTAAAAGCAAGCACTGGAAAGATTTTCATGTAATGAAAGTAAACTCGCTCAGCTGGGTAATCGGCGGCGCCCAGGGAAGCGGCGTCGACTCTGCGGCAAACATTTTCTCTCGCGCCTGCGCGGTGGGCGGCCTCCACGTGTTTGGCAAGCGGGAATACTACTCCAACATCAAGGGCGAGCACAGCTACTTTACGGTGCGCGTGGCAGAAAAGCGCATCAGGTCGCCGGTGGACGAGATAAACGTGCTGGTGTCGTTTGACGCCGAGACAGTTTTCCGCCACTTTGACGAGGTTACGCCGGGAGGCGCGATATTCTACGATTCAGACGCCATTGCGACCAAGCTGAGCGAGGTTCCGACGGTTGACGATTACGCCGCGGCGCGAATCCAGAACACTCTTGAAAAGGCCGGCTTGGAGCCGACCGTGCAGGGCGCGCTGGAACACGCAAAAAGACGCGGTGTCACGCTTTATCCACTGCCTTACTTCCAGCTGCTGGAGGATTTTGCGCAGAAAATGAAGGACCCGTCTCTGAGCAAGCTTGCAAGGATGACAAACGTGATGGCCCTTGCCGCGTCGATGGCGCTCTTGGAGTTTGACAGCGAGATCCTCGCAAGGGGGATAAGGCACATCTTTCACGCCAAAGAGCGCGTGGCAGAGCTCAACGTCAAGGCTGCAAACCACATTTACGAGTACGCCAAGACCAAGTTTGCAAGGGACGGCTTTGACTACCGGCTGGCGACAAGGGCGCCGGAGCCGGGCATAATTGCCGTGCAGGGCAGCCAGTCGTCTGCCTTGGGCAAGATGGTGGCAGGCTGCCGGTTCCAGACCTACTATCCTATCACCCCAGCGTCGGACGACAGCGAGTTTCTCGAATCAAACGAGGTCCTCGAACTCTACGATTCGGGCAAGAAAGGCTCTACTGTGGTGGTCCAGACAGAGGATGAGATAGCCGCAATCACGATGGCCATAGGAGGCGCGCTTGCGGGCGCAAGGTCCGCGACTGCGACCTCTGGTCCCGGATTTTCGCTGATGGCAGAGGCGATGGGCTGGGCCGGCATCAACGAAGTGCCAGTCGTAGTTTCGCTGTACCAGCGCGCAGGGCCGTCCACAGGCCTTCCCACGAGGCACGAGCAGGGCGACCTGCACTTTGCAATCCACGCCGGCCACGGCGAGTTTCCAAGGATTGTCCTTGCGTCCGGCGACATCGAGGAGAGCTTTTACGACACGGTAAAAGCGTTCAACTATGCAGAAAAGTACCAGGTGCCAGTCATACACATGCTGGACAAGGCCATAGCAAACAGCCTCACCACCTGCCCCGTCTTTGACCCTGCCCGGGTAAAGATAGAGAGGGGCGCAATAGCGACTCGGATAACCGACGCAGACAAGGGGACTGCCGGCAATTATCTGCGCTTCAAGCTTTCAGACGATCCTATTAGCCCTAGGATTCCGCTTGGCACAGAAGGCGCGATTTTCTGGAACACGGGCGACGAGCACACCGAGGAGGGCCACATCACCGAGGACCCAGAGGTGCGCAACAGGATGATGGAAAAGAGGATGGGCAAGATGGAACTTGCACTGGAAGAGATACCTGACGAGGACAAGGCCGCGGTGTACGGCGACAAAGATGCAGAAATAGCGATAATCGGCTGGGGCTCGACAAAGGGCGTGGTGCTCGACGCGATGGAAAAGCTGGCACAAGAAGGGATTAGGACAAAGTTCGTGCAGGTGCGCCTCCTAAACCCGTTCCCCGCGGATCTGGTAAAATCGCTAATAGGGGGCGCAAAGGTGATTGTCGACATCGAGATGAACTATACGTCGCAGCTGGCAGCTCTCGTACGGCAGCACACCGGCATAGAACCCGACAATTTAGTGGTGAAGTACAACGGCCGACCGATGTCACTTGAGGAAGTTTATAACGCCGTAAAGAGAATACAGAGCGGCAAGGCTCCAAAGAGACAGGTGTTGAAAAATGGCACTTAAACTGGCAGACTACAAGACAGACGTACACAACGACTGGTGCCCGGGTTGCGGCGACTTTGGCATACTGAACGCCATCCAGATGGCACTTGCAGACATGCAGATACCTCCGCACAAGGCAACGATATTCTCCGGCGTGGGTTGCTCGGGCAAGACGCCGCACTTTATCCGGACGTACGGCATACACACACTGCACGGAAGGGTGATGCCGTTTGCGCAGGGCGCAAAACTGTCAAACCCCGACCTTGAGGTCATAGCAGTGGGAGGCGACGGCGACGGGCTTGGCATCGGCGCAGGGCATTTCGTGAGCGCCGGCAGGCGCAACGTGGACATGACCTACATCATATTCAACAACGCCGTCTATGGGCTGACAAAGGGGCAAGCGTCGCCGACTCTGAAACTTGGGATGAAGACCAAGTCACTGCCGCAGCCAAACGTCAACAACTCTGTAAATCCGATAGCGCTTGCGCTTGTCGCCGGCTTTACATTCATCGCGCGAGGCTACTCGTACGACGTGCGCCACCTGAAGGATATCATCAAGAAAGCGGTGGAGCACAAGGGGCTTGCGTTTGTGGACGTGCTGCAGCCATGCCCGACGTACAACGACATCAACACCAAGGAATGGTTCTCTGGTAGCAGCAACATCGATCCTGTGACAAAGAAAGTGATGCCGCGCATCTACAAGCTGGAAGAAACTGGCTATGACGGCATTGTCCACGACCCTGCAGAGATAAACGAAAAGATGGGCAAGGTGATTGAAAAGTCAAACGAGTGGGGCGACAAGATTCCGATTGGCGTGTTCTACCAGAACGAGCACATCCCCACCTTTCAGGAGCGCATCAGCGCAAGGATACCAAACTACCTGGAGAGCCCGCCGGCAAAGCAAGAGATAGCAGACTTATCTGGAAAAACGATGACGAACATTGAAAAACTGCTTGACGACTACAGGCTGGACAGGGAAAACTTCTAGCCCAAAGAACCTCTTTAATATTATTTTTCGCTAGTGTACCCATGCCAAGAGGCAAACTGTCAGAGAGGACGAAAAAGCAGATAGACACTCTCCCGGAAAAAGCCCAGCGCACTTTTAAAAAGGCGCACGAAAGCGCCCTGAAGGAATACAAAGACCCGGACAAGAGGCGCAAGAAAAGCGACACGCCGGAAAAAATCGCGCACAAGGTCGCGTGGAACGCGGTCAAGAAAAAGTACAAGAAGAGCGGCGACAAGTGGGTAAGCAAGAGCAGCAGCCATAGCAAAAAGACATCAAAGAAGTAGTAAAATAACAAGCGGGCCCGGAGGGCTTCGATCCCACGGCCTGCGGTTCCGAAGACCGCCGCGATATCCTGACTACGCTACGGGCCCTGGCTGCCATGGCAGCATACCCTCTATATCACAATTCTGATCGAAACGGTAATGAATCCGGCGGCGCCAACAGTGTAATGGCATTGCTCGGATTGCGCCAGCTGTTCTGCGACCACGAAGAGTCGTTTGCATACCGGAAATACGACGACTTTGACTTTGTGGAATACTGCCGCTGCCGGCGCTGCGGCAAGGTGCTAAAGTCGTTCAAGGGCTTTGACGAGGACGTGAGGGGATAGCCAGTTAATGAACCGCTACCTTGCAGCTCTATTGGTAATCTGGTGGTCCGGGGCCGCAGTCGCTACCATCGCCCTGTTCATTCCCATATACAACAACTATGTTGTAGTAGGTGCCATCGGATGGGGGATAGTAGTAGTATGCACGTTTCTGATATTCTTTGAAATGAAAAGGGTAAAGGCAGATGACAAAAAGAAGGAAAACCTAAAGAGCGGCTAGATTAGCCTTTTCCGCCCTGCTCTTCGATTACCACGAGGGTCACGGTCGACGTGATGCCTGCAATCTTGCGTATTTTGTTTGTGATCACGTGGTTCATCGACTCTGTGTTGTCGGACTTGACCTTCACAAAGATGTCGTGAACGCCGTACGTGCCCCTGACTTCCTTTACGTCTGGCAGCTTGGAGATCTCGTTTATGATCTTTTCCTCGGAGCCGAGAGTGCAGTTCACGAGTATGTATCCAGTTGGCATATACCTGAGAAAGAGCGGAATTTAGTATTTAGCCTTTCCTGCCCTATGGCTTTCAGAGGTTCCGAAAAGTTCTATTTTTTCGTGATGCCCCGCCTGTCCGGCTCGATATAGTGCTCCAGCAGTTTCTGGCTGTAACACGCACCGCAGATAAAGCCCGAGACGTTCCATCCGTCCATCGGCCTGTACCTGAACGTGAGGTCGGTGCCGCATGCGGCGCATTTGCCAGCGCTCTTGGCCATGTTGTTGGTGGCGTGTATAGGACGGCGGAATAAAAGTCATTCCAAACCCCGATTGCAATAAAGTGCAAGAGATTCCAAAGGGAATTAATATAGGTACATCTCAAGTAGCGAACGAAATGGCAAAACCCGGAGCAGTCGCTTTTCCCGTTTTGCTCGTCCTCGGTGCTATAACCGGTTACTTGTCGTACCAATGGATGATAGTCGAGGCGGTTCCAAAGCCCGGCAACTTTAGCGATTCGCCGTACTACAAACCACTTTCCGCAGCATCAACAGAACAAAAGAACAGCACTGCAGCTTCTGGACCAGTCGACGAGTCCAAGTTCTCCAACATTGTCACGATCTCAATCCCTGCGGGCGCGTCGGTGCAGGGCCAGCCGTCCTATGACCCTGCTTCATCGCAACCTGTCCCGAAAGACGCGCTGATAAAGTGGGTCAACCACGACAACGTGCAGCACACTGCAACTAGCGGCCAGAGCTTTAGCGATGCAGACTATGGCAAGCTGTTTGACTCTAGCTTTTTGGAACCCGGCAAGGAGTTTAGCATCCCGGCGGAAAAAGTGGGAACAGGCCAGCACGTCTATTTCTGTCAGGTCCACCCGTTCATGACAGGCACTGTAACGGTACAGTGACCTCTCTTCTTCTTTTCTCTTGATATTATTCTTGTAATAATATAATAGCCTGAACGTCGCTGACGAAACGCTGAAAACTATCTAGTCTGCCGACTGGTCGTTTCCGTACACTATGCTCGTGATGGCCGCCCCGACGCCCGTGACTTTTCTTATGTTCCTGATGATGTCCCGAAGTTCGGATTCCGTGTCGGCCTTGACCTTTAGTATAATGTCATACGCGCCGCTGGTTTCGTGGGACTCGACCACTCCTCTGACCTTTTTTACGCTCTTCTCTGCTGCGCTTCCCTTGTCTACGTCGCAGTTTACAAAAATGAATGCGAGAGTCATTGCATTCTCAGCTAGAGAGTATATTATTAAACAGTTTCCAAATTTGTTTCGCGTTGATTGTGATGGAACATTTTTCAGTAGAAAAAGTGGCAAAAACATATGATAACTATACAAATTATCTGTACTCGCAAAAGATCATATCTAGTTGTCAAGCTGGCGTTTGAGGACAAGAAAGTACCTGAGCACATCAAGAACTGCGGCGTACGCAAGCGCGAGAACAACAACCGCATAGAGTGTATGAACGGTACTCTGAGGGAGCGCGTAAAGGTGCAGCGCGGTTGGAAGTCGTACGAAACCCCATTGTCAGAGGGACAGCGGATTGCGTACAACTTTGTCAAGCCACACATGGCTCTGGAAGGGCAGACACCCGCGCAAGTAGCAGGGCTAGATGTCAAAGGATGGAAGGAACTGCTAAAAGGTGCATTGACAACAACCGCTGCCGAACAACCAAAGGAAACAACCAGAGGGTGAACAGAACCTGCGATTGAAATATAACGCCGTTAAGTCTAAATACCTTATAAAGGAGAGCTGAAACTGAAAAAATGGCATTTCTCGAAATAAAGGATTTGCACGTTAGCATTGACGGTAAACAGATTCTCGACGGCCTGAACCTCAACATCGACAAGGGCGAGGTCCATGCAATCATGGGCCCAAACGGCTCTGGCAAGAGCACGCTTGCAAACGCCATCTTGGGCCACCCCAAGTACACCCTCGACTCAGGCGAGATAAGAGTCAAGGGCGAACTGATAAACGACCTTTCCACTGACCTTAGGGCAAGAAAGGGCCTCTTTCTCGGGTTCCAGTATCCCACCGAGATTTCAGGCGTCGGCTATAGCCACTTTCTGCGAAACGCCTACAACCAACTGAACAAGTCGCTTGGCGAGGAGCAGAACCGCGAGGTATTCCTCACGGTGCGCGAGTTCCACGAGTACGTGAAGAGGAACCTTGACGCAGTTGGCCTTGACCCATCGTTCCTCGGCCGGTATCTGAATGAAGGATTCTCGGGAGGCGAGAAAAAACGCTCGGAGGTCATGCAGATGCTGGTGCTAAAGCCAAACATTGCAATACTGGATGAGCCGGACTCGGGGCTTGACATCGACGCGGTCAAGGCAGTCGCCGAGGCGATAAACAAGCTGATAGACACCGGCGCCGGCGTGCTTGTCATCACACACTATGCGAGGATTCTACGCTACATGAAAAAGCTCGACCAAGTGCACGTGGTGGCCAAGGGCAAGGTCATAAAGTCGGGCGGAAAAGAGCTGTCCGAGGAGCTTGAAGCCAAGGGCTACAGCTGGCTTGGCCTTGAGGACAAATAAGCAGCTTTGTTTTAAATAAGGCAGGGCCGACAGTTATTTTTGAAAATTGTCGGCAGAAAACAATAATCCTCCTCAACCATCACAGCAACAACAACCGACAACAACGTATTATCTCAATTTCACTTTCTTCAAGGTAGACCCCAAGTGGCGCTGGCTAAACGAGATAGGCAAGGACGAGGCCGCAAAGGAATTTGCAAGCCTCATCGAAGTCGCAAACACAAAGATGAAGGTGCGCACCTACTCTACTGTCGGCCTGCGGGAAGACGCGGACCTTATGGTCTGGATGGTCTCTGACACTATCGAAAAGACCCAGGTGCTTGCGTCGAAAATCTATACCACCGTGTTTGGCAAGTACGTGACGCCGTCGTACGTCTTTATGTCGTCGAGCCGGCCGTCCGTGTACGCAAGCAAGGTGACGCCGGGGTTCATGACAGACGAGCAGCCGCTAAAGTACATCATCGTCTATCCGTTTGTAAAGTCGAGGGAGTGGTATCTATTGCCGTTTGAAGAGCGAAAGAAGATGATGGAGGAGCACATCGCAGTGGGCCGCAAGTTCCCGCAGGTGCGCCTCAATACCACCTATTCATTTGGAATCGACGACCAGGATTTCATGCTCGCATTTGAGACGCAGGACCTGCCCGCGTTTCAAGAACTGATAATGCAGCTGCGCGAGACGCAGGTCAGCCGGTACATTGTCCGCGACACGCCGATGATAGTGTGCGTGCACAAAAAGCCGGAAGACATTCTCAAGAGTCTCGGGTGATTCTGGATGCAGGCGCTAAAAGAGTGGGCAGTGGTTTGCAAGGCTTTGCAGGAAGGCAGGCAGGCGGTGCTTTTGCGCAAGGGAGGCATCTTGGAGTTCAGGCAGGGCTTTGAGGTCAAGCACGAGAGGTTCATGCTGTTCCCTACGTACGAGCACCAGGCAAGAGAGCACCTGCAGCCGGATTACGCCGGCAGGCTGGACGGCGTGCTCAGGGAGCAGCCGCCGGCTGGGGCAAACCTGCTGACCGGCTATGCAGAGGCGAAAATGGTCAAGGAAGTAAATGACGTTTCTGTCCTGAAAAAGCTAGAGAAATACCATATATGGAACGAAAGCTATGTTAATGCACGAATGGCGTACAACCCAAAAAAGCCAATGAGCGTGATACTGCTACGGGTATACAACCTCTCAAGCCCGATTACCGTAAGTACAAAGGAAGAGTGGGCCGGCTGCAAGTCCTGGATACCAGTCGACCTTGAAGCGACTGGCAGGCCCGCAGTCGACGACGCGGCGTTTGGCAGGATTTCCGATGAAGTGGCGGAGGTGCTGGCATCATAATGAAATACAGAAGGCTAGGCAAGAGCGACATCAAGGTAAGCGAGATTGGCTTTGGCGCGTGGACAATCGGCCTTGACTGGTGGGGCAAGAAGATCGACGACGCAGAAGCTATTCGGATGTTGAAAAAGGCGTACGACGTCGGCATTAATTTCTTTGAAACAGCGGACATGTACGGCAAGGGCAAGAGCGAAAGGCTGATGGGAGAAGCCTTTAAGGACATGCGCGACGAAGTCGTTTATTCTACAAAATGGGGCTATGACCTGTACGGCGCAGAGCAGATCGGCCACCAGGAGCTTCCGCAGAAACACGACCCGGAATTCCTGCAAGTCGCGCTCAAAAAGAGCCTAGAGCGCCTGCAGACAGACTATGTTGATGTCTATAGCTTGCACAACCCCAAGATGGACGCAATCCAGAACGACGAGCTGTTCGCGTCTCTGGACGGCCTCGTGAAAGAGGGTACGATAAAGAGCCACGGAGTGGCGCTCGGCCCGGCAATCGGCTGGCGAGACGAGGGGCTGTTCTCGATAACAAACCGCAACATTACCTGCGTGCAGACCGTCTACAACGTCTTGGAGCAGGACCCCGGCCGCGACCTGATGAAGGCAGCAGCGCAGAGCGACGTCGGCATAATGGTGCGCGTCCCTGACGCTTCCGGCCTGCTGACGGGCAAGGTGACTGCCGACACGAAATTTGACAAGAACGACCACCGCAGCTTCCGCAAGCAAGAGTTCATCAAGGAGGCCATGCAAAAAATAGACAACATGAAGCCGCTTGCAAGCGGCAGGGGCTGGAACATAACAGAACTGGCGATAAAGTTCATCCTGTCGCAGCCGCAGGTCTCTGTCGTCCTGCCAACCATGATAAGCACCGAGGAGATAGAGATGTTTGCCGCGATATCTGACGGCAAGTACCTGTCTACCTCCGAAGCCGCGCAGCTGGAAGAGATGTACGAAAAGAACTTTTACGTCAAGCCGGTTGCGAGCTAGACAAAGTACTTGACCCGCTCTTTTTTGAATTCGCGGGAGCTAAAGAGGATCTTGTAGTCGCTCACTCCAATCTGCCCCGACATCTCGACTGCCATTTTTTCTGCAGCTTCAAGCGACCTTGCGTGCACCATCGAAAACACGTTGTACTTCCAATCGGGGTACACGGGCCTCCGGTAGCAGTGGCTCACCTGCGGAAACGCCGCTAGCTTGAACCCTACGTCGTCCACCCTGTCCTCCGGCACGTTCCACACTACCATCCCGTTTGCGACAAAGCCTGCGTCGCGGTGGCGCAGTATCGCGGCAAACCTGCGCATCAGGCCGATCTTTTCGTATTCTCTTGCCTTTGCAAACAATTCTGCGGTCGTGATTCCGAGGTTCTGCGCCATTTCCTTGAAAGGCTCTCTTGTCACCGGCAGGTCCTTCTGTAACTCGCGGACAAACTCTTTGTCCCGCTCGGTTATCTCTAGCCTGTCTGGGTTCAACTCCTTGACCTCTTCTGTGGGCTTGGGTTTTTCTGCGTCCTCGTTTACCATGTCCAGTTTCACGCCTATCTTGTACATCTTTAACGTCGGAAGTAACCGGTATTTCACGACGCCGTCAAGCGCAGACATCCTGTCCAGCTCGTCTTTCATGTCCGAGTCGGGCGGGACTGCAAGCGTGAACCACATGTTGTACTCGTGGTTGCGCTCGTAATTGTGGCTGACTCCTGGGTGCTCGTTTATTTTTTCAGCCACCGCGTCAAGTTTCTCTGGCGCGACTGCAAACGCGATCAGCGCGCTCTTGTACCCTAGGCGCCTCGTGTCGAAAATGGCGTTTATCTGCCGTATGAGGCCGGCGCCCTTTAGCCCGCTTATCCTGCGCATGACTTCGTCCTCGGAGATGCCATAGTTCTTGGCAATCTCTAGATATGGCCTGTCTGCGAGCGGGAAAACCCACTGGATGTCGTTCAGCAACTTTTTGTCCATTTCGTCGAGCTGCTGGTGGTTTGCTTGCATGATAAAACGGCCGGGAATAGCCGTTTATCCATTAAAAACCTACCTGTATGTGTGTGTGGCGCATAGTCTAAATACCAATTGCGCGTCTTTTTGGGTGTCCAAATATGGGCGTCATAACGATGCAGCTTGTGTGCGACACCTGCAAGAAGGTTATTTTGGAAAAGGAAGGCGAGGAGCACTTGATGAATGAGCGCTTTCCTATAACTGGCGAGGAGGCAAAAAAGCTCGACACGGAGCACCGCGGCCACGAATGCCACATTGAAGCAGTCGAAAAGCCTCAGTAGTAGTGGATATAACGCCATGCGCATTGTTTTGCAAAACTGAACTAGATTAGAGGTTCAAGCCAAACGAGTTTGCCATTTCTGCAAACTGGTTGTACCTGTGAAGGTACTCCTTGCCCTGTGGGGTGATTACGTATATCCTCTGCCCTTCCAGCAGCTGCTCCTGTATGAGGCCGGCCTGTACTAGCCTGCCTGCGACAGCAGCCAGCCTCCCGTAAGAGAGGTTGGCCTTTCTCAGAAGCGACGTGAGGTTGACCCCGCCAAGGCCGTGTTCTTCGGTAATCTGGAGCACATCACCCAGTATCTTGACACTGTTGCGGTAAGGCGCCATTGAGGGATGAGGTATGAAACACCATAATAAGGATTACGTAAAAGGCTTCTGTACGCACCGCACTAAAACCTTGGCTTTTATAGCGGCCGGTGCAAAAGCAACCATGTCTTGAGTAGCAGCAACGACGGCAAGCCGATAACGTGGTTCCGGGACTTTATGGGAGTCGGATACCGCTACCATGACGTCTACATGAACGTCTTTCCGCTTTTCCAAGACAAGATGCCTGCTTTCAAGCTGTGGAACAAGACCGTCGACTGGTGGCCCGACGACCAGATAAAGCTGCGCTTTGTCGAAGACGGCGACCATTACTGGTTCATCCTGTACGGAGGCTCTGACTACAAAAAGGACAACACCGGCTTTGTGAAAAAGGTCCAGATGTCGGAGAACTACCAGCGCTTCAAGGTGGGCTATGAAAAAAAGGCGATGCTGCGCTTTGGCATATACAAGGAAAACACGAACCCAAAGAAAAAAGAGCGCGACGGCAGCATGAAAAAGTTCGAGCTAGAGATACTGAAAAAGGCCAAGTCGGTGTACGACATTATGTTTCTGCAGTTATCCGAGCTTGCCAGGGATTCGGTCGAGTGGCAATGCATAATGCAACAAGAACAGGAAGAAGAAAAAAACAGCCAGTGAAATTCGCCTGCGTGGAGGGCTGCTCTGACTGCTGCATCTACCGTGAGTACTATCCTTCTCCTGACTTTGGCAAAATTGGGGTGCTTCTTTTACCTGAAGAAAAGGACAAGATTGAAAAACTTGCAAGGGAAAAAGGCATTGAGGTCAGGATATTGCCCCGGCTTGCGGTGGGAGACAAGGCCGGCCCCGAAAAGGTAATCGCGTACCAGATGATGGGCAAGCAAAAAGACGGCGATTTATGCCCGTTTCTCGACCTTGAAAAGCGCTCCCTGCACGGCGGCTTTGCCTGCGGGATATACAAGCAGCGCCCACTTGCCTGCAGCGCGTACCCCGTGGTGGACGCAGACAGCAGGGTTGCGACCCTCGACTCTCACTGTCAGTTCTGCAAGCACCACGACTCCACAAAGGCAGACCTTGAAGGCTTGCAGAATGAGCTAGAGTCGCTGTCAAAGATCAAGTCTGTGGTAAAGGCAAAAGACGATATGCACGTGTGGCGCTATGCGACTGCGACAGGCGAACAGGCCACGCTTGACGAAGGCTGGGTCCTAGAGTCCTGACCTTTTTGTGTACAATATCTCATCGCCGCGTCGAACCTTTGCTATCCTGCTTGGCGGTATCACTGAAAAATTCTCTGACAGCGAGACAAACTCTTGCAGCGGAACCTCGACGATGCTGTCAAAGTCGCGGTAGCTGACAAAATAGAGTGAGGGGTCGTCGGCGTAGAGCGCCCTGCTGAATATCTCTTCGAGCCTGCCCTTTCTCGTCATGACGGCCTGTACTTCATAAGCCCGCCGGCCTCGACTATCTTGGCGATGAGTTCCGGAAACGGCTTCATGGAGTACTGCTCGTTCTTTGTGAGGTTTGTTATCCTGTTGCTTGCAAGGTCGATTTCTAGCTCGTCCTTGTCAGAGATTTTCTTTACAGTCGCCGCGTCTATCTCTATTGGGAGAAGATACCCTCCGTCCACCGCGTTTCTGTAGAATATCCTCGCAAACGTCGGCGCAAGTATCGCCTTGATTCCCGTCTGCGAAAGCGCAATGGGCGCGTGCTCCCTGCTGGAACCGCAGCCAAAGTTGCTTCCGGTGACGAGAAAGTCGCCCTGCTGGACTTTCTCTGGGAACTTGGGGTCAATTCCTTCCATCGCGTGCTTGGCCAGTTCCTTGTGGTCGTGGATCTTCAAGTACGGGCCGGGTATGATGACGTCGGTGTCGATGTTGTCCCTTTCATACTTGTGGACCTTGCCTCTCAATGTCTTGTCCATTTTAGTTTCTCACATCCCTCGGGTCTGTTATCTTGCCCGTTATTGCCGAAGCCGCCACTACCACCGGGGAAGCCAGGTACGTCTGCGACTCGACGTGGCCCATCCTGCCGGGGAAATTGCGGTTCGTGGTGCTGATGCATATCTCGCCTTTTCCGAGCACTCCCATGTGGGCGCCGCAACACGCGCCACACGTCGGCGGGCCGACGATTGCGCCGGCTTCCATGAATATCTCTACCAAACCTTCCTTCATGGCCTTCATGTAGATGGACTGCGCGGCCGGAAGCACCTCGGTGCGGATCTTGACCTTTCTGCCCTTCAGTATCTTTGCCGCCGCCCTCAGGTCGTCAAGCTTGGCCCCCGTGCACGAGCCGATGTAAGCCTTGTCAAGTTCCGTTCCCTGCAGTTCCCTTGCGACAGAGATGTTGCCGGGAGAAAACGGCTTGGCAATCGTTGGCTCCATCTTTTCAACCTCTATTGTGAACGTCTCGGCATAGTGCGCTCCCTCGTCGCCGTGCACCGGCGAGTACTGGGCGTCCGTACGCTCTCTCAGGTACGCGTACGTGGTCTCGTCTGGCTCGATTATGCCATTCTTGGCACCTGCCTCTGTCGTCATGTTTGTGAGCGTCAGGCGCTCCTCCATCGACAGCTTTTTCACGACGTTGCCTGAAAATTGCATCGTCTCATAGTTGGCGCCGTCAGTTCCAATCTCGCCTATCACCTTCAGTATGATGTCCTTTGCCATGATGTGGTCCGGCTTGTTGCCCTCGACCTTGAACATCAGAGTCTCGGGGATCTTGAACCATATCTCGCCGTTCATGAGCACGTACGCCACGTCGGTGTGGCCGAGGCCGGCTGCAAAGGCGCCCATCGCGCCGGTGGTGTTGGTGTGCGAGTCGCCCCCCACGTACACCTCGCCCGGCAGGACCATCGCCTCCTCGTGCGAGAGCGTGTGGCAAATGCCGTACTGGCCAAGGCCGTACTTGAAGTGCTTCTTTATGCCGTATCTTTTCGTAAAGTTGGAGAGCGTGATGATGTTCTCTGCAGAGACGCGGTCGGCAGCAGGAACGAAATGGTCCTCAGTCACCCACACCCTGTCGGCGTTCCATATCTTTTCCAGTTTCAGTCCCTTCTTTTCCCACTCGGAAAAAACCTTGATGACACCGGGGCCCGAAACGTCGTGCATCATGACCTTGTCCACCTTTGCAAACACCACGTCGCCGGGCGAGACGCTATTTCTGCCTGCGGCGCGGGCAAGTATCTTTTCGGTAATCGTCATTGCTGCCAAAACCGTATCACTTGAGGTGGATTTGGCGGATGGCGGATTAAAACCTTTGGAGAACGCGAAAGCAAGATTAAGCCGGGTGCGAATATCGTCACTGCGCTTGGAGATACTGGCAATTAAAGTCGCAAGGAAAAGCGGGAGGTTCAACCTGTACGAGAGCCTAAAAGAAGAAGGTTTTGCGTACAAGGACGGCGACGTTATAGTAGTGTCAAGCAAGTTCGTCTCGATGGCCGAGGGCTCGGTGGTGGACATGAGGCGGATAAAGGCAGGCAAAAAGGCGCGAGCGCTTGCAAAGAAATGCCACATGGAGCCGAGGCTTGCAGAGCTGGTCCTGAGAGAGTCCGACTATGTGGTCAAAGGCGTGCCTGGGTTCCTTTTGGCGATACGGGACGGCATGATAGCGCCAAACGCCGGGATAGACAAGTCAAACGTGCCAAAGGGCTTTGCGATACTGTACCCACGCGATCCGTTTGCCTCAGCCGAGGACCTGAGAGACGCGTTTCTGGCAGACCTCGGCGTCAACGTGGGAGTGGTGATAGCAGACAGCCGGCTCATGCCTACGCGCATAGGCACCACCGGAGTGGCAATAGCGTGCGCCGGATTTGAGCCGGTCGAGGACCTGCGAGGCAAAAAGGACCTCTTTGGCAACGTGCTGAGAGTGACGTTCCGGGCAGTAGCTGACGGCCTTGCCACGATGGGGGTCGCGGCGATGGGCGAAAGCGACGAGTCGACTCCTGCCGCGGTGGTCAGGGGCGCAAAGGTGCAGTGGACGAGCAAAAAAAAGCTGCTGTCTTGGCGCGACATGGCGGTGCCGCCAGAGCAGGACATTTACCTTCGCGGCCTGAAAAGCGAATGATGAGATTGCGCGTGCACACAGTTTTAATATTGCCTTCTGGATCGCTGTTTATCCACGGTAATGTCTGAATTCCTTACCGCATACCCAAAGACCAGCATTGCAAAGGGGATAAAGAACCTCATCAAGCAGGAGGAGATAGAGCTTGACCACCTCAGCCTCATGGTAAGGATAAAGAAGGATGAAATCGTCAGCGCTCTCCTTTCGGAAGGTTTCAAGCTTGTAAAGCTGGAGAACAAAAAACCGAACCAGCTTGGCTGCGGCCTTGCGAAAAAGCTGTCCAAGCCGTGGGAGATGCACGTGCGCCTCTTTACGGTCGAGCAGGGTTTGATTGCGATACAGGCCGAAGTCGAAGTGTCGAGAAAGTACATCCAGCACATCCGCTCGGCAAGGTCGCCTGTCATCTATGAACTTGAACAGATACTGAAAAAGCACCAGATAGAGTACAAGATCTGGAACGAAAAGATCCGCGACTATATCACACGCGTTATCGACAACCACGAGATAAAGCTGGAGGCGCCAAGCATCCCGATATCGTGGAAGCAGATGGTCGCTTATGCGGCGGCCCTTGGCATCGTTTATCTCTTGAAATTCACGAACGCTATCTAGCGCACATATACGCATATACGCACACACGCAAAGACTTTATCTTGCGCGGGCACACATCTGCCGCTGTTGGCGAGCCTTCCGCCTGCTGCAGTTTTCCGCTACTATGGCGCCTCTGCGTGGGAGATAGAGACGCTGTACGACACGCTGTCAAGGTCGTACAGCGTGGAAGACTCTGAGGTCCCGGCGGACGACCCGCAGTTTGTCACGATGGTCGAGATAGGCTTTCCAGTCCCGTTCGGCGAGCCGTTTTTCCAGGAATTCACGATGGACAGCTGGTTCAAGGTAAAGGGCGTGCTCAAGGACATGAAGAAAAGGCGCGGGCGAAAAGGAGTAAAGACCTACATCCGGTTTGCCGGCTTTGAGGGCGGAAATACTCCTGTCGTATTCCCGCTCTTGTCAAAGGGGGATAGGCAGTATGAAATGGGCGTGGAAAAGCTGGAATACCTTGTAGACATTGTTCCATTGCAGCTAAAGACTGTCCCAAAGGGCGCCGATGAAGTCTGGTTCTCGTACGAGGAGGCGACCTTCAAGTGGAGCCCAAGCATCGCCATGGTGAACAGCGTCAACTATTTCTACAAGAACAGCGAGTGGGTCCTGCCTGCAAAAAAGTCCTCAGTCTAGCTGGTTGACGACGCCCGAGTCGTGCAGGCCCTTGCTCAGCTCCTTGTACTTTTTGTCGAGAAACTCTAGCGACTCTTCAAGTTTCTTTGACTTGCCGTACTTGAAGCGCACGAGCTCTCTGTGGCGCCAGAAATGCTTGCCCTCTCCGACAGACAGCGTGGTGAAATAGTCCGGACCCTTCAGGCTGTCCTGCAGCTTGATGTTGTGCGGAAAAATGTACTCGATTGAAAACCACTCGTCGCCGTCAGGATAGTCGTTGCCGGTCATGACGTCAAAATAAAGGTGCAAAATGCTGTCGACTGTCAGGCCGTCGTCGCCAATCGCAGGATGCTTGACTGTCGACTTGCGGTAGTCCATCTTTAGCAGTTGGGGCTCAAAGTACGCCTTTATGATTGCCCGCCTAAAGAGCTCGTTTGCTTCCTTAAGGTTCAAAGATACTATAACGGTACATGACTATTTTATAATCTTTTTAATGCAATATACTATTTTTTACAAGCGAATTTCTTGTTGCATAGGGCCGGTTTTCGAGCGTGCATAATTGCATAATTTGAGCACGGCCGTGCATAATTGGGAAAAGCGTGGGTATTACGATATGTTGTCATGGGCTCTGTATCAATAGACATGCTCGTGCTAAAAAGAACTAACGGTTGATGATTAATATAATGTGGATTCCATTTGCATGACGACGGGCGGGGGTCGCCTAGCCTGGTAGGGCGTGGGATTGCTAATCCCATGTCCGCAAGGACCCGTGGGTTCAAATCCCACTCCCCGCGCCATAAATTTTCAGCGCTATCCGCATTTTGGTGCACAGAATCCGCAACATTTTCACTTGTTCCGGCAGAATTGCGCTCTTCCACAGGAGCAGGCCTCCTCCCCGAAACCTTAGGATTAGCACTAAGATTCTTAGAAACAGTGCTAAGGTCCGGCGGGAGTGGATATCCCATGTCCGCCAAAAGAGGAAGCTCTACATCCGCCAATATTGCAAGTTTGCGTTTGATTGTGCTCCTCATGTAATATTCGTACGATTTGGACACTTTCTTTCTTCCGAGGAGCCAGTCCAGCTCGGCCCTAGTCAGGAGAGCGGGTGCGGGACTACCTGAAGGCCGGTCATCCCGACTATCTTCTGCCACTTTGGTCTATAGGCATTCTATAGCTAAAGCTTTTTCGGCAAATTCTCTTACATATTCTGACCTAAACAGTCAGCATGAAGGAAGGACCATTGGATAACCCCTAAAGTAGAATCGGAAATGGCCGATGTCTCGCCCTTTTATAGATTATTCGGCCTCTCTGGACCTACATAGCGTCTAATTGGCTCAAGTGCACAGGCCAGAATCCTCCCAAAGGAGTTTCGCCTAGGGCTCATGCATCCTGAGTAAGGATGGCCATTCCCTGCTACTGCTAAAGGCTGGCCTGAAGAGCGAGTAGATGCTTAGCTTCCCGGACATCTCGTTGTGACCGCTCCGAGTGCTTACCACTTTCCTCTTGCCTTCAAAAGCATTTTTGATTGTGTTCAGTACCGCAGCTATACAGCATGTCCTTTCCGTCTATGTTTAGGACCGTTATTGTCTGAGGCGAAGTATCATGTTGCATTTCGATGTGTCCGGAGTGCAACTGTTCTTGAGGGTTGCTGGTCTGCGTAGTGGCGGTAACACTGAGGTCTATGTGGTACTCCGCGTCTCCAATACGCTCTATCTTTTCGACGCGAACTGCGTCTTCACCCGGGACATCGAGTCCTAGTGACCCTAGCCGAGACAGGAAAATGGTCTTTGCTGTATGAATAACATCTTGTTGTGACTGGTACATCGTCGATGCATTCAAGTACTTCTCTACATCCTGACATAGGATACTGTTTGCAGTCGTGCTTTCTGGGGTTGAGCAGTATTGGGTCGAGAAGGCTGTAATGGAGCTGTTACAAGATTCTACATACGCCTTGTCTCCTGTAGCCAATCCTGTCAAACAATCTTGCACTATTTTATCCCGGGATTCCAGCTCGTTCTGTCTTCTGAGCTCAACCATCCGGGGCGAGTTGTCGACTTTCTCATAATACTCATTTGCGATGGAACACTTTTGAGCCAAATAATCTATTTTCGGTATCTCATCTTGGCGCTGGGCGCAATCATCCCTCACAAAGGAAGCGGATTGGTCGCAAGCGACGGTACCATTTGGCAGAGAGCCTAGGCAATCTTGGAGGGCATCTACTGTCACTGGACTACTCAGCCTCTCTTTGTCTTGTATTGCTTGGTACGCTTCCTGTTCTGCATGTTGTTTTTCTTGTATTGCCTGATTGTGCGCCTTCTCGTCATATCTCAGTTTGTAGTACTGGTGGACATCCGCACAAAAGTCATAGGTATTGTTATCTGTGATACACTTTGTCTCTAGGCCTTTCATTTCATTGTCACAGTCGGGATTGCCAGATGGTAAGGTTGGCATGCATTGCTGAACACTTGAGCCGACGGTTTGCTCATATACCCTTTGGACTGATTGATGAATCATTTCTGCCCGTGCATCAATTCTTTCAATCAGTCCAGCATAGCCGCCGACATTCTGAAGATAATTATCAAGACGGGCATCTTTGCAATAATCAAAATAGGCTTTTTCGTCGCTAGTACACACGACCACTATTTGCTGGACGCCCAAATCGCACTCCGCTGAGCCAGAGGGAAGTGTCGATGTGCACTGATATAACACTCGCTCACCGGCACTGTTTCCTTGGGCAATGAATGCTTTTTGTTCTGGCGTTAGAGTGGCGGTAACTACTGGGTTTGCTGTCCCAAGCTCTTTCCTGAGCAGCGGGGAATTTAGAAGTGAAAATACCAATATCACTGCAGCAATGGCCCCAACAATCACCTTTAGGACCATCTTATTCCGGCGGCCATTGTTTCCATTGCCTCCAGTGACGTCGGATGAAGCAGGACCCTTGCCTCCCGATGGTGCATTCACATCACCATTATTCTCTCCCGTCTTATCTCCGCTCGGAAAGCTCATGGAACATTATTCTATGATGTATGACTATAAGCAGCGTATTCATTTAAGACATGATACGTGACGAAATTATCCAAGAATCTGCATGAGGATTGGTGCAAATAGAAAATTATAAGGTCTATCGTTTGTATGACAGACACCCTCCCACCAAGGTACAGTCTCTCTTATGTCGCACTCCTCCATTTTGCAAATTGGTTGGCGGAGTACTACTTCGACATTGAAACGGTGCCGCTCGAACAATATCGAAACCATGTATGCGCCGGCCTCTTCCCCGATACGGCAAAAATAATCTCCATGCAAATGCAGCGATTAGACCGTGTAACCGGCCAGCCTGCAGGCCCTCTTGTTATGCTGCGCGAGTGGGACCACGGCTGCTCCGAGCGGATGATTGTCGAGCTATTCAAGAATCTGTACTTGGACCAAGGGCCATGGAATTTCGTTCCTATCGGCAACAACCTGCTGTTTGAATTTCGCTTCATGAAGTACAAACTGCGCCAGTACTTTGGGCTGGAAGGGCTGAAGCTGGGACAGCGGCCCATGATTGACCTGAAGCCAGTAATGGTCATCGTTAACGGCGGCTCCTTCAAAGGATACAGCATACTGCTGGGGAAATCAGGGCGTGCTGCGAATATGGCCAAGTGGTACTACGACAAGGACTGGGAAAGGATAGAGCAATACGTGGAACAGGAAGCGATGGATTTTGTCAAGGCATATTCAACGTTGAAGGCAGAGCTCCCAAAGTTGAGATTGCGGTTTGTCTAGGTGCGCCGACTACGGTACCGGGCCCGCGTCTGTTCAGAGCCTAGAGCTCGAATTGCTGTAAAAGCCCGCGACTTCAAGAATGGAGAAACATATTGTCATAGAGCCATACAAGTGTGCGTCGATACTCGTTACTCATCCTTAGTATCTGAAGCTCTTCTGTATCCCATTTCGTTGCTTGGAAATACTCCACCTCTGTGGAGATGGCGTCACCGACCCTAGTTATCCTCGCAGCCTTCACTCTGCTGCCGTCACTGTCTATTTCAAATCCTATCCACCCATCCTTTGTTGGCTCGATTTTCTTGTCTATAAGAGCATCCTTCAGCGCTGTCAAGCGCATCCTTTTCGTGGCATAATTTGGATGGTATGTACGCCGCATACTTTCCAGAGGCGACTGTATTCCTCCAAGCGAATTGCAAAGGTAGCCTAAGAGGCTTGCATTAAGCTCGTGTGGCAACATATTGGACGCGAGTCCTACTACTGCAAGACACTTCAGTCCCGGCAGTGTAATCTCGTCTTCCAACAGGAAATGAAAGTAGATGTTTCTGTACACGGGCCTGCCCTGACTGTCGTACCTAGATACGATGCATTCTGGAATGGTCCTGTCCTTGAGGTTATCCCTGTTGGCGCTTAGGTACAACATTATTTTCATTTATGCAATCGAGCTAATTATGTTTGAGATTCTGGAAAGTGGTTAATTGTCACATTCTAAGCACACGGGTTTTGCAACTAAATGTTACAAAGTGAAAGGAGCGCCGAAACAAGGTTTGAAAGCCACCGACGCCGAAGGCGCCAAAATTGTGTGTAGGGGCATTTTTCTCATTTGCATCCTCTGGCATAGTTAGCATTGGGAGACTCTTGCTGCCGTTACTTGATGTAGATTTCACTGACAGGAGACGGTATCTTCATAACCTCCGGAGATTTTACTATCTCTACCAAAATAGGAATAACTGCTTTCATGGCAGTTGTAAAATGCGGCCATCCCGCACAAGCAACCACTTTTCCCTGCTCAAATTTGAAAGTAATACCGTCTATGGTTACTTCTTTGGTAGGCCAGTTATGGGCTCCGTTGTTATGCAGGCTATTTCTAATATCTTGTAAGACAGAGAGAATCGCTTTTTTGTTCTCCTTATCTCCGATTGTTATGTTACAGAATAAATCATCAAGGAGTTTGCCATATCCAATCGGAGCAGATTTCTTCAATAATATTGCCACAAGATTGGAAAACATATTCTCTATACGAAATTGTATCATGGTTGCCGCACTAAGCCTTAGATAATCAGAGATATGATTAACTTGTTGCTTGATGTCGCCATTGGTGAGTCCTGTCATAAAGTACGCCCAATTGATGGGAAGTATCCTATCTTCCATGGAAGCAATTAGATTCAAAATCATCAAATTATTCATCACTACCATCTTACAGGTCAGGAAAGTACTACCTCGTACATCGTTTAGGGGATACCCAGCATCATCGTATGCTTTGTTTAATTGTGTCTGTAGTGGCTCCAGCAATAACGCGACTTCGCTAAACCTTTTCGGTTTCTCGACTGTCACGGAATCCCGTAAAGGGACTCTAGGCAATATAGCTATTGTTGTTCGTTATATACTACACTTCTTTTTCTTGTGTTTCCAAAATATGTGTTACTAGAAAGGCAACCGCGTCTGCTCTTTGTCAGTCCAACTTACATCTTCAAGGTTGAGCATCTTACTCGTATCGCTGGCCGTCCCCGGTCCAAAGCCCGCGTAGTGGTTGTTGGCAGGAATGATAGCAAGGGGTAGGTCTGTTTTCTTGACGCAGCCCCTGCAGGAAGCTGGTCCTCCTTACGCTGGAGTAATTGTTGGTCTGGCAGTGTAGATACCGGTCTCCATCTTTTTAGTAAGAAAGTTTGCGATGGAATATAACGAAAGAATTGCAAGAGAAACAATGTTTGACGGTAGAGTGGAGGCAGCAGTCCTCCGTCTCCGTGAAGCGATGATGCTGCTCCTCTCTTCCTCCTCTATTTGATACTCAAGGATTGCCACTTTGGTACTAACGTCAGGAATCTAGTCACCATATTAGATAAATTATAGTGGAAAATATACTAGAATCGGGGAGGAGGGAACGGGGGAGAGAGCACATGAGCAATTCGATTTACGCCACAAATACATTTTGCAGCACCTGCCATGAACGGCGGCCGTTGGGAATTACCCACTGTCCAGAGTGCGGCAGAAAAGTGCGGACACATCGTATGACTAGTCGGAAACAGAAGGCTACGCCAAAGGCTGTGGCTTAAGCCTTTCCTTTCTTTTTCTTTTTCTTTTTTTATTGCAATATCTGCAAGTGTGTGCTTTCCGGAGAAATAGAGAGTATCTTTTTTGTTAGGAAAGGGCTTGCAGGTCAGGGACCGGTGTAAGACCACTAGAGAGGAATCATATTTGCGATGCTTAACTCTACATGGCTTAACATGTTATAACACTTAGATATGCCACCCCCTCCCCCCAAAGTGCCAGCTCTGTTAAATCAGCTGGCAAATTTTCCGGAAATTATGGACGACATAGACACCTACATCCACGTCCATCTAGAGCACGAAAGAAAGCGTCTGGCTGCCGTCAACCCTTCTTCTACAATAGACAGAGCTCAAACATGGATATCAACAATAGAAAACGCTCCTCGCTCCATAGAGGCAATCCAAACGCTCATGGACACAAAAGAAGTGGAGATGAACAAAACAGCCGATGTTTCAGAGCTGCAGCGACTCGACAGGGAGTGGTCTGCACTGGAATGGTTACAGATGACAATACGACAGGCCCAGAAAGAGCATCAGCATCTGCTCCAGTCCAAATAGGAGTTGCAGCGCGTCTTTGCCGGCTCCCTGTACTGGAAAATGCCGTGACATTGGCATAAAAGGACACAACACAAGCCTGTATGATGTAGGGATGAAATACTGTTCTGGCTGCGAGAAATTCTTCTACAGTGAGAGGAGCAGGTGTTTGTGCTGTGGCAGGCAGTTTAGGACCCGACTGTCAAGAAAGAGGAAGTATAAAGTGAGAGAGGAGAATGTACGATGACGATAGCGACGACCTACTACATAGCGTTCAACCGTTGGCGCTCCTCCTTCTTTAAATTGCAAGTGAACATCTGTCTTATCTATTCAGGATTGCATTCATGATTCAGTGAAGTAAAGACCTGAGAGTGGAATACAGGGGCCGGAAAAATTTCAAAGGTACAAGACAATCAGCCCATAAACGCCCCCGCAGTAATGATAGTTTTTTGCAAATTCCCGTCGCATCATCATCGACAGGCTTCATTTGCGCCATGATGTTTCTAATCGCGATGGGCGGGATTGTCCTCCCGACAATACTCTTAATCCATCCTGCCTTTGCCGATGGTGGCTGCTGTCAAGAATTTCTGCCGCAGCCGCCTAACTTCGGTAACAGAGAGCCAGCCCTTTCCGTCCGTACAACTCCTCCTGCTATTGTTGCGGGTGGCAATGCGGACATTTACATGCAGTTTCGTTTGTACGATACCAAGACCAATGCGACCATAAAGTACCCCAATCTTTTCATAACCATATACAAGGGCCTTGACCCGAATGCCAAGCCCCTACTGAAGGACACCTTCGTGAGCCAAAATGGACTGCTGACATTAAAGATAAAGCCGCAACCCGGCGACGTCCAAATTCGCGCAAACAAAGATGCATTCACCAACGCTTGGCAGGCAGACTATGGAGGAACAATTAATGTAAGAGGGCCGGTGCTGCTGGACGGCGGGCTGTACCGCATCGATGTCAGCGTCCTTGGCATCGACTATCCTCAGAATCTGTTTGCAGACAAGGATGTCAAGACGTTTGAGACTTTAGTCCATGTAGGAGAGGAGTATCATACAAACGTAAAATTCGAGGGCGGGACATATCCGATAACAATCACTTCCTTTAATGACATAGTACAAGGATTTACCTTTGATGCAGGTACAGAGACGTTCTCATGGTCCACTCCGTTTGACTGGAATGGCACTTTGGGACTTTTGGCAAAAAACGCAACGGCTGCGAGCACCGATAACGCTGCTACTAGCATCGGGACGATGCCTGTCGTCCGTCAAGAAGCAAAATTACCTCTGTCGTTGTTTGGGGTAGGCAACTATACAGAATATAACGCAACAGTAAACGGCGTGCCTATCGCAAGCAATGCCGTCGCAGTTGACCAGACAGTCGAGTCGGGAAACGTAATTTTCCACTTTGTTCTTCACAATGATGAAATTTTGAATATCGCAAAGAGCAACAATTACACTGCTACTGGCAGTGATAATCTCCACTTGATGAATTTCTCGCTGTCCTTTGCTCCCAGCGTAAAAACATCCAGCCGCATCACGACGACTGACAAGGACAACAGCAACATCGCTGTCTTGCTGAATTGGACTCCCCGACAGCTGAAAGCGCTCCAAAACTCTACGCTTGAGATGGAGTTTGTGAATAACTACGACGGAAGCAACAGCAGCGGCATCAACGACACAAGAATTCATGACGATGTCAAGTATGACATCAGGATTCTCGACAACCATAAAGAGTCCGTCTTTTCAGCATCCGACCAAATTGCAAAAGGTGGAGCAGGCAACCAGACCGTGAGGCTATCTGCAAATGGGGGTTACCTAGTAGAGATAACTGTCAAGGGAATAATGAGGCAGGGACAGCCAGTTGACACGACAAGAAACGGCGTGGCGACAGGGACGGTGCTAGTACCGGAATTTCCCGCGACCTTGATTGTTTTTCTTTCCACGGCAACGGCAATTGGAATAGTACTGATTGTACAGAGGCTACGGAAATTAGATAGCACCCAATCTAGCAGACAAGATAGTCCAAATGACAATTCGTAGATATCTTGTGCCCTGATATTATCATACTTTTGTAACTTTCTCTAGCGAATTCCTATAAATGGGCATGAAGGATATAATGCAACTTCCAAACCTGTTACGACTTGACACCAGTACGTCATCACGACCACTGCAAACGCTTCTGTGTTCATTGGATTGGCCCGAAAGCCTTCTGGAAGCGGGCGAGTAGGGCCTTCAATCATAAAGCCTGCATACCTACTAGAAGGTTATTATATGGCAATCCATTCGACAATTGTTGCATATACCCAACGCTTGATTGTGCCTGAAAGTCATCAGGGATGGGCTGGCAAGTAGGGCACAATTCTACCCATTTCAACGACTTTCAGTCCTTGTTATCCTACAACCTCTAGCCGTATTCATCCTCCGCGTTGATTCCGATTCCAGCTTTGCCGCAGATGCGCCTGTCTCGGGTATGAAATAAGGATTGTTAATTCCCGGTGAGCGAGCCTGAAGCAAATAGGAGATGTGTTTACCATTATTCATCAACAATATTCCTCTGTTGACAATATTGTTTAGTCATTGTACCAGAATTTTCCGTCTAGGCTCTTGTTGTCATCATGCCAGTACTTATTGGGATGGCCATTTTTTCACGTGGCGAAGATTCTCGGCTCGTTCTGTGTTGGGGTAATCGGCGGGGCCACGGTGTCCTTTCTGCTCAAATCCGAGGGGGTGTGATGGCTTGTAGACATTTTTGTCCATTAAGTCTTTACCTTGTTTACTTAATTGCAAAAATTGTCCACAAGCCGATTTTCTGCGCGTATGTATAGTAAGTGCTCTTTCCGCGGGCAAATGTCGGATTCCGTCAATCGACCTTTGTCTAGTCGTTAGGTTGCTTGGGTAGAAGTACAGTAAATTCGAGGGCATTATCATTACTCTAGCATGTCGTCTCCCGCGCAGAAAAAATCAATCGTCCCGACGTTGACGATAAACTGCAACTCCGCCAAAATAGACGCCTACAATCGTGAGAATGGTTATCAACTTGTTATTCCTTTCATTCAGCGTTGCGTCAAGTGATGCTATCTTGATTCCTTTGTACTCTGTAAATTTGATGGATGTCTTTGGCAATGTGTCATCAAGGTAGATGCCATATGCTCCTTCAACTGGGAATGTGAAAGTGGCGTGACCCTTGTACTGATACAGCTTCTCATCAGCCACATTCAACGGCAATATGATGCCGCACGTATCTGTAGATTTGTATTTGTCACTCTCTGTCAAAATCAATGGATGTTTGGTACAGTCTGTTCCTTCAAATAGCAGGAAGTATTCTTTGGGTAATCCGATACCAGAATGCTCTGCCGCAAAAGTCTTTCCTGCTTGGAAATATTCTATGAGTGAATCTGTATCCGGGCGAAGGGTAACATACAGGTCTATTGGACTCTGCGCTCCAAAGGTGGAGGACCACGCGTTAATAATGATTGTAAAATTCCTAGAAGGATTGTACGGCTTTGAAATTTGTGCATAATTGTTTGGCTGAACAAACTGGTTATGCCAATTCCAAACCCCATAACATAGTACAATAACACCGAATCCGATTAATGTGATGACAATTGAGCCTGTGTTATTACGGCCAAAGACCTTCACCCTAATTGCCAATCTCTGCGAGCTTCTAGCTTACCGGGACAGCCTTAAGTCTTGTGCTTCTATGACAATAATACAGGTCAGTCGACACAAGTTAACAGCTCCTGTCATGATGTCTATCTTTTTTGCAATACGAGATGGCGACCGCAGCCGTGTTGACGTATGTCGAAGCGACGACCGTTGGTGGTAGCATACTTTACACATTAATTGAAGTCAACTTATTGATGGCCGCCTATTTTCAAAATCCTATTCAATTTGTAAAGCGGCCATCCATAATCTCACCTGCGAGGCCCTCGAGAGCACTTAGCACTCGTTTCCTGTCTTCCGTAAACGACGAGTGGAAGTAGTGCCGGGCAAAGACTTTGCGCGGGACGCGGCCCTGTAGTATGTCTATGATTTCAGATTCGACTCCCTTTTTGCGGACGTACGTGCCATAGATGCTCCTGCAGTATTTGGAGTGCGTTTCCATGCCCCGCTTGTTGAGTTTTGAGCGCAGGGCAGCCCATGACGGCACGTCCGAGTCCAGCGCCAGCTCGATTATCCTGTCGTTGTATAGGCTGATGTACGCCTTTTTCGTCTTTCTAAAGAAGGTTTCCGGGTGGCGAAAGTGCTCCAGAATGCCCTTTTCCTTGTTCATGTAGTCCCTGTCGTCGGCCTTGATGTAGTTGATGGCGTTTACGGCCTCGTCTGGCCGCAGGCCGGTCAGGGTGGTGAACATCAAATAGTGGCCTGTCTTTTCTGGCAGTATGGCGATGGCGTCTTTGAGCCACTTCATTTCTGTGTACAGGTCGCTTTCGCCGGACAGGTAGCGCTCGAAAAAGGCCGCGTCGCTGTTTTCAGTGTCGCTCCACTTTAGCTGGTACTCCAGCCTGATGGCCTTCCACCTGCTGTAAAGGCCGAGAGATTTGGACAGGTTTGCAAGTGCCGACATGGCATCTCTTCTGCCTCCAAACTTGAGCGAAAGGAGCGGGCTTGCATCTCCTGTTTGCAAGACAGAGCAGTACTTTTTCGCGTAGCTGAGCAGGGATTCCTTGTAGCGGCTCTTGTCAATGTATTCTTCAAACAGCTGCCATTCCTTTGCTTTTGGCGAAGCCACGAGGTTGGCCAGTGTTTGTAGCTGGCGCCCGGGAGTGGGATTTGAAGCCGCGGGGCCTTGTGGACGCCAGCCATTTACACCTGTATCAGGGACGAAAAGCCTGTTGTCCCCGTTTGCTAATCCCATGTCCGCAAGGACCCGTGGGTTCAAATCCCACTCCCCGCGCCATTTTCTATATATCCCTCATTTCCGAGAATCACGATATACAAAATGGTTCGTCATATCTGCTCCGTCACCTCAAGCCTCGATTTCCTTGCGCGCTTTTGATCTGAGCACCAGCGCAAACCCAAGCGAGACTGCCGAAAGCAATCCAGACGTAAGGAACACCAGATTGTACGATTCTGGAGAAGGGTACGACCCTTGGACTCCTTCGATAGTCTCATGCTTCTCCATGTAGATTCCTGCCAACGCCGGACCGATAGCCATCCCTATGAACAGCAAGAGGGCGCCTACTCCAACAGATATGCCTGTGAACGCTTTAGGTGACGACGACACGACAACGTTCCATCCCGAGGTCGCAATCATCGACAGCCCGGAAGCAATCACTGCCAGGCTTGCAGACACTGCAACCCCTGTCGAGTGGAATGCCAAGAGTCCGAGCGATCCTATCAAGCTGATTGCGGCGCCAATGATGATGGGCCTGATATTTCCTATCCTGTTTATGATGAACGGAGTCACGCTTGCAAACACCAGGAACATTATCATGAACGGCAGCTGCACATCTGCTGCGTCCACCGCGCTTCCTCCAAATCCTAGCGGCGCCGGGCTCCTTACCAGCTGCACTATGGACGGATAAGCCATGAACATCGTGGCCCCTGTGACCATCAGTATGATGTACGACGGGAGGAGGATCTTGTCCCTTAGCAACCGTAGATCGAGCAGCGGCAACACGACCTTTCTCTCTATGGCGACAAACGCGGCCAATGAAATTACCGATGCGATGAACGCGGCTACAATCTGCGGCAGGTTTTCAGAACTTACGCCTGTCTCTACTAGCGTCAGCGCCAAAAGGAACGAGACTATCGTGGCCGAAAGGGCGGCCGTCCCCTTCATGTCTATGGAAGGCGACGACGATGCTCGTTTTTTCTCGGTGATATTTTCTGGAGCCTTGGCAGCAGGAATTGACTGTGACTTGCTTTCTTTGACGAACCTAGCTATCATGAGCGTCACAATGGCTGCAAAAGGCACTATGGTAAAGAAGGTGGAGTGCCATCCAAAGTGCTGGATTATGCTTGCCCCTATCAGCAGGCCGACTACTGAACCGGCCGAGTACGCAGAGCCGAATACTCCCACGGCGATGGCAAGTTTTGATGGCGGAAACGTGTCCCTGAGCAGACTGAAAGCCGCCGGAACCGCAGCCAAGCCAACACCCTGGATTATCCTGCTTGCGAGCAGAAATACTATGTTGTTTGAAAATCCTCCGGCAGCCGTTCCAACCACGTACGTTGCGAGCAGAATGAGCAGCACTTTCTTTTTGCCGTAAAGGTCGGACATCCTGCCTGCGATGGGCGTCATCACTGCGGCCACAATCAGGTACGCGCTGAATATCCACGCGGCCGTGCCATACGGTATGTTAAAGTCCTGCATTATTTCCGGGATGGCCGGCAGCAGCATGGTCTCCGAGAAAAAGACCACCAAGAGGGTGCTGCTTAGTATCCCAAGGGTAAACCATGCGGAGCGGTTGGCGGTAGTGACGGCCTTTTCTCTGTCTTTGACTTCCAATATTGTGACACCTGCCTATACCTGTCTTACAGCGATATTATCTTTGGCCCAGAACAGGGCTTGCAAACGAGTTTTTCATGTATTCTTGGAACTGCTCATCCGTCATCGCGCTCTTTTTTTCCAGCCACATGGTGGCATCCTGACCTACATGATAACGGATCTTGGGCTCTGGCGATGAAATTGCCTGTAGCACCGTCTCGGCAACCTGATCCGGAGTGGAAGCGTGTTCTCTGAGAGCGTCCACGGTTGAATTCAGGCCCGCAAGCAGGCCGGAATACGGTGAATCCGTGCGCCGGGCGCCTTGTCCGATAACAGTATTGTCAAATATCCTGGTTTTTACCACTCCTGGCTCGATGAGGGTTACTCTGATGCCAAACGGCTCGACTTCGTGGGCCAGTGATTCGCTCAAGCCTTCCAGCGCGAATTTCGTGGCCACGTAGGCGGACATGCCCGGCAGGCCGAACCTGCCAACAACTGAACTGATGTTGACGATTGTGCCGCCTTTCTGTTTGCGCATGACTGGAAGCACCTGCCGGGTGACCCGTATGGCACCAAGCAAGTTGGTGTCAAGCTGGTCCTGGATCTGTTTCATCGACAGGTCTTCAAGCGAGCCTATCGAAAAGTACCCTGCGTTGTTTACGAGGACGTCAATTCTGCCCGCCTGCGGGGCTATCCTGTCCATGAAACCATTTATTGAATCAAGGTCGGTGACGTCCAGCTGCTCGATGCGTATCAGGAGCTTTTCGTTTTCAGCCGCCTTGGCAAGGCCGGCACCGCCCTTTTCAGGGTTCCTCATCGTTGCAAACGTGAGATATCCGCTTTTCGCCAGCCGCAGCGCGGTGGCGTATCCTATCCCGCTGGAGCTGCCGGTCACGACCGCGACCTTTTGTTTCCCGTCAACATTTTCATTTCCTGCTTGGTTTTTCATAATAATTACCTAACGTTACTGGATAACGAAACGTAAGTATTTAAACCGGTAAGTGATGATATCGAAAGCAGGTGAGCTTCTGGTTACTTGCTTGAAGAGCGACAGGTCGAATGGATGAAGGAAAACATGTGCGTGTGTCCCATAAACAACACGCTCAGGATAATGGGCAAGAAATTCACTACCCTGATAATCCGCAACATGATACACCTTGGACAGACTAGGTTCAACCAATTCCTCACAATCGAAGGCATCAACGCCAAGATACTCTCTGCAAGGCTGAAAGAAATGGAACAGGATGGCCTGATAAGGCGGGACGTTTTCCGGGAAACCCCTGTCAAGATTGAATATGCCCTTACTGAAAAAGGCAGGGCGCTAGCGCCAATCTTGGACCAGATGGCCGCATTCTCTATGAAGTACTGCGCAAAAGACGTATTCAAGGATGGAAAGAAAAGAAACTGGAACAAGTATGAGGACGCGCTTCTGCCAAGAAAAGACGGGGCTAGTCTCGACGGGGAGCCATAATCCTTATACAATTCCTGTGGTTACTGCGGTTATGGAAGAGCGCAGTTCAGCCGCCAACTCTGCCAGCACCTATCTCAATGAATACTTTAATTTTGATCCTGTCGCCAACAAGACAGAGGATAAAGTCTTTGGCTGCAGTGCCATTCTCACTAACGAGGAATTCTGGGATGCCATACAGGACGGTCTTTACGACACTCTGCAGGAAAGCTGGTCAGTCATCCTGTTCCAGATGGGCCTAAAGTACGGCACAAGAGTAGGACAAAATGCCCGGGATAAAGTCCCCGATGTACAGCAGGCCGTGAAATTTCTGGAATCATACGGACTCATGGCGGGTTGGGGCAAGTTCAAAACGTCGCCATTTACTCTTTCGATGGGCAAGCTAACAGATGGCCTCAAGGTGACTGTAGAAGACAACTTTTTTGCAAAGACAGGCAAGAAGAAAAAGAGCGATTCGCCTCGCTGTTTCTTCATGTCCGGACTACTTGCAGGCATTGCCGAGGGGCTGCTTGGAGAAGGCCATGCGTGCATTGAAAGAAGGTGCATCGCCAACGGGGCGGACAAGTGCGAATTTCTTATAACCCGGCGAAATGCCTGATGCTTACTATTTTTCTTGTCCGTTCAATACCATTAGTCCTGTCTGAAATGCATCAGGGGGCTATATACTCTAGAAAATTAAATTATCTTCTTTTATCTCTCTGTACAGCATAAACGAAACGCCCTACAGGCGCCACGACCGCTATGTCCGAGAGCTGACGGGCAAGAAAGAAAGAGGATTTGTACTTGCTTCCGATAATTCGTAGAAACTTTTTAAAAAAATTACTGCGGTTATCTAGAATGATATAACAATGATGAGGCGAAAGAGAAGTACTGACGATGTTACCTCCAATCGAAGTTTCAGAAATTGCTCATTTTGTGGAGGGTTTATTCCTGCTGGCACGGGTATAATGCACGTCAGAAATGACGGCCGGATATTGTGGACATGCTCGGATAAATGCAAGAAGAACCTGTTTGTACTCCGTCGAGATCCGAGGAAGCTAAAGTGGACTGAAAAGTATGTAGTAGGAGGAGCACAGGTAAAGAAAAAGTAGCCGCCTCTAAAGAGGTGTCTGCTCCGTCGCCTTTACAGATGTTGTACACAAATGATCACGCTGAGCCATGCGAGATCTATAACTGCCCGGCAACAGCTGCATTGTTGTTGCTGTTGCTTCATTTTTTTGAACAACTGTCTATCGCGTCCATTATTACCTGCGCCCCGCGGGCACCAAAGTTCGCCCTGCAATAGTTCTCGTTTCTCAGTTTCACGTTCAGCTTCCCGGTCATAACAAGGTCAGTCACCCTATTTACTGCGGCAAGATAGTTCATCGAAGACTTCCAGGTAAGTATGATCGTGCATTTGTCGCAGACGCTGCATTTTGCATTGGACGCGTACACGCTGTCGCAAAAGACACACCTGTTGTACACCATAGAGTTGCCGGCCCTCGGGGCGTTTATGCCGAAATGCACAGAGTTGAAACAGTCGATGCACAGACGCTTGTTGCACGTCGAACACGTGTGGTATTCGTCGTTTTTACCGCATACTTCACACAGTGTCAACAATATCACACCCTGCATCAAGACGCAGGGATAAACAAACACAGCAAGTTTTAGGCGAATTGCTCACCAGCTCTTAGATGGTTGTTCTGGTATATTAGGGGCTTGCAATAGCGTCACAGCAGCCCCACGGATAAATTCCAGATAGGCTGCGTCATCATTGTGGCACCTGATGGCAAAAACGCTGCTTTTACTGCGTCATGCCAAGTCGAGCTGGAAGCGTCCCGAGCTTGCCGACTGCGACAGGCTGCTGAACAAGCGCGGAAAACGCGACGCGCTGCGCATGGAAAGGCTGCTGAAAGAAGAAAACCTGATGCCTGATGCCATCCTCAGCTCTACGCTACTCGCGTCCATGACACGGCTTCCGCGGTATCGAAATCCTGCGGCTATGACGTACGGCAGATCACCCGCGTCGAATCGATATACACGTCGGACCCGGAGGAATACCTGAACGTCCTGTGCCGGCTGCCGGATGACCTCAAAGTGGTGCTGGTGGTGGGTCACAACCCGACATGGAAGAATATCTTACGGTTTTGACTGGACAGCCCGGGGAAACGCCAGCCTTGCTCGGCGTAACCGGCGCAGGTCATGCAGTCTAGGGTTTGGAATGCGGCCTGATTTCATCAAATTACCCGCTGAAATATGCAAGGCTCTACTTGACCTTTTGCGTACTAGAATCTAATAGAAAGAGATACGAAAAAAGATCTTATAGTTTTACTAGGTAATCTCTTTCTAGTGAAAGCCATAGTATGGCTGTCTATAGGCATCGTGTCGGCAATGCTCGGCATTGCATTTGCATATAACATGGCATCTCTGGGTTCCTTTTCTGCCATGATGTCTTCTGCGAGCGACGCAAAAAGTGCTAGTGGTGCGCAAACCGAAGAAGTGGCAAAGATAACCACCCAAACTCTGGCGCCTTCTTCCTCTTCTTCTTCCAAGATAGACTTGGCCAAGACGGCCGAGCTTGTTCATCAGAAAATCAACGAGCAGCGCGCCAAATTTGGCCGCGGGGCTCTTGAATGGGATCCTGCCCTCGCCAATATAGCCTTGGGCCATTCGAAGGACATGGCCAACCGGCACTATTTCTCACACGATGATCTCGAAGGGCACAGGTACACGTTCCGGTACAGCAGCGCTGGGTACATATGCAAACAGGGAAGCGGGGAAAACATTTACCGCCTTGGCACCACCCGTACAATAACAGAAGAATATCTTGCAAGCAGGATAGTCGATGCCTGGATGAACAGCTCGGGCCACAGGCAAAACATCCTGTCCAAGTCCTTCCACAACGAAGGGATAGGTGTGGCGTTTGATTCTGTCAGAAACTACTATGTAACGCAGGATTTCTGCGCCCTCCACGTCGTGCGCTGACGCATTACGCGCCTAGCTGGCGCAATGGCGTCTGAAAACCTGTCGTCGCAAATATGCAAGTTACAGGACGATAAAGGTGCCGCGTTTTTTCATGAGCTTTGTCAACCTGTTCACAAAGTCCGTGAGCTCTTCGTCTGTGAGGTTGAAGTTTCTGAAAATGTCAACGCTTATCCCAAAAGAGCGAAGGCGCTCGTACAGAGCCTCGCGGATTGAATCATTCGACACTGCTATTTTTCGCCTTTGCGCTTCCATATTAACGCACGCGCCAAAAAACAATCCTTATCAGATATCGTAACTTCTAGAAGAATCAATGCTGAAAACTTTCTATTACGTGGGACTCTATGCTACTGTACCAAAAAAGATAAATCGGTATCAAGATTTGCTTCTTGTGCGTGAGAGAAGAGGGGACACGGATTTGTTATGGTGAATGCTGAAACTCTGGCAGAGACGATACTTGGCAGCTTGGAAAAGACCTTTGGCCCTGTTGTCTTTCCCGCACTTATGGACATCATAGTGGAGGATTATCTGGGCGAAATGGACGCCCGTACTGCGATAATAAAAAGGCCAGATCTTTTCGAGCGCGCGTTCGTGGGGATGCTTGGGGAACCTGGAAAAAAGATCCTTGCAGACATTTGCGAAGGTCTGTGCATGGAATTTCTCCTCGACAGGAACGCCGCGGGACTGAGGACCGGCGACCTTGCCGACTGTATGGAGATAATCCCAAAATCCTGAGGGCGCATCTCTGATTTCGCGCGTGCACTTGTGTTTTCAAGTTTTACGGTACTATCGGCCGTCCGGGGCAGCCGCCTTGACGTTCTGGAAATAATAATCCAAAAGCACGACTGTAGCTCCTATCTCTTCTGCAGACAGGCTGACAAGCGAACAGTTGTAGTCGGCAAGTATGATACGCCACCCTTCGAGCGTCTCTGCCTTTGTCTGGTTGCCGCGCAGGCTACATACGAGGAACCTCCGGAAAGACACCGTAAACGTGATGCCTCTTCTCTGCTTTTCAACTGCACGCACTTCGAGCAGCTTGTCAATCAGACCGTTAATGTCCCACATCAATTGCCGATAATGGAGATTAATATGATATTAATAACCATATTTAGTACACAGTCTAGACAAATTATCAAGAGTTTACGCCGCTAGTGGGATTACATGTCATATTAGAGCACGTACCTAATGTTTAACTGAAAAAGGGCTCTACTCGCCCTTGCAGGTTTTCGAGCCCGGGTGCGCATGGGAGGAGCTTGCAGGTTTATGCAATTATATACAGAGAAATCCATTATATACAAATTACAAGCAGGCGCGCCTCCGTTATTGAGCAAATCCCTCAAGATAGCTTTCTCATGTGAGACAGAATCACATATAGCTGGATAATGTGCTCACTACATCCAAACCAGAATTCCTGTCTTTGAAATATGGTCAAACGACGACGCTACCGATTATGCCGCCAAGATTTCAGGACAACCTCGCTTTCTTATCAGGACGAGCGTGCGCGCGCAGTACACGCAGCTTATCTATGCAGCGCCCTACACGGAGGAGAACCTTGAAGGATTGGCCTACATCCTTGACAAGATAGTGACTACGACTACAAAGCAACACGGCAAATAGTAGTGGTATATCTATTCTTCTTCGATCCACGTACTTTCGCGCCAGCCGCCACTCCCTCCGCAGTTGGTGCAGAGCACGCTTCCAAAACCGTTGCAGTCGTAGCATTTTTGCCATCCGGGAGAGACCTTGCCCGAGCCACTGCACGCAAAGCACATCTTTCTCCCGCTGTTGCAGAATGTGCACTTTTTCCACACCTGTCTTGCCGGCATATTATCCTCTGCGAGTCCTCCGGTATCACATTTTAAGATAACCTTGCGCAATTTTTTATTTCTTGAAATCTACTGGAACCTTGTCGAGAGCCTTGCGCAGGCCGCCAAGGACTCCTTTTTTCTTGTTCTCGCGCTCTTCTACTGCCTTGTAGCAGTTTGGGCACAGCGCGCGCAGGTTCTGCGGCCTGTTGTCCTTCTTGCCCCCGTTGATGTGCTCAAAGTGCGGCTCGATTGACGGGCCGAACTTTGTGGAGCATTTCTGGCAGCGGTTGCGCGCCCTTTCAAGGACTGTCTGCCTGATGGCCATAGTCAAAGTACCGTACTTTTTGGCGTCAAAAGTCGGGCCGTTGCCGCCCGGCGGTCCAAAGAACGACACGCATTACCTGTGCAGAACCTCAAACTTAACTCTTGCGCTACATGGTTCATCCGCTCGTTTGGGTAAAAATTCAACACATACGGGCAGAAATGCCTCTATGGTGAACAGGCTGGCCACTGCCGGGCTCGTGTTCTTGCCTGCAGCAATACCGCTCGTACAGCGCGACATCAGCGATTACTCTGTTTTTGTTGGGCTGAACTGGCGCGAGCTTGTCGATGAAGCTGCATGATGAATTCTTGGCTTGTGGCAAAAAGGCTTGATAATGATGCTGCGATACTGCTACAGCAGATGAGCGCCCCTTGCGACCGCGTACACGTGGTCCTTCAGGTCGCGCTCGTACAGCGCGCTCATCTTTTCGCGCAGCGCCAGTTTTGCGCTCTGCCTGTCTTCTTCTGCCGGTGCATTCAGGGCCGCTGCAAAGATCTCTGGCAGGTTCTCCTTTATCCAGCCGTCAAGCACTAGGTAGCGGTTCTGGTTTATCCATATCACGCGGTCGGCCGCCTGGTCGACCTCCTGGTTGAACGGCGCAGTCTCGACGCGGTCGATGAGCATAAAGACGCAGTTGTTCGGATCGGGGTTGCCTAGCACCTGCTTTGAGCGGTCGCCGGCTTTACCAGCACTTGCCCTTTCGATGAGTCCCGACGGGCGGATGGCCGTCCCGACAATGTGGACGCGGCTTCCGTTTATCGCCTGCACCCTGCCTATCACTATCTTGCTGTACTGGCCGTCCTTTTGCGCGACAAAGACAAACTCGCCCGGCTTTATTCCGCCCTTTCCAAACATGTGCTTGCAGAAAATCAGTCCTGTAAATTATATAATACTTGCTGTCCCTCGGCTACGCGGCCGCCTTTTTTCTTTCAAGCAGCGACAGCCCCTTAAGCTCCCTCCAGTGCGTGTAAACGAACCACAGCACGAGAGGCACGGCTATTGCGAACGTCGCATACTCGGCGTAGGTGTCCATAAAGTACATGGCACTTTTCTATCTCTGCCTGATTATTTAAGCATAATTATTCTTATATTATAGGATGTTTATCAAAGAATTATGTGTTTGAATAGAGAACAATCATCTATTCTTAAATATCCGTTTGCAGTATGTAATATTGATATAGAGCATGTCTGAGCCAGCGGTACTCAACTGGGAAAGGGTCATGCACAAGAACGTGCGCTCCAAGGACATGGTAGACGTGGGCACCATAATCGCCGACGACGCAGACACCGTGACCATCTACAAGGGTTCAGGCCGGGAATACAAGGTGCCCAAGATGCTCGTCGAAGGGTTCAATGGCGCCGAGGTGTCGCTGAACCTTCTGTACAAGGAGCTCTCTGCTTACAAGATCCAGTGAGAGACCCACTCCTTATTTTTTGCGCACAGGCAAGCTAAAGTTGGCCAGGACGGCGCGAGTTTTTTCAGAAATCCAAAATTGCCAGACCAAGTAATCACATTTTAGCATCGTAATCGGCGCAGAATTACATTTATTAACACAGCCGCCAAAGGTTAGGGAGGTAGAGAGAGTTTGCACAAGTTTGACGAGCTTGACATGAGGATTTTGTCCGAACTCACAAGGGACGCCAGCATTTCTGTACCACGTCTTTCCAAAAAGCTGAACATAAACGCGTCCGTACTGTACAGCAGGATAAAGCGCCTGTCCAAGCGCAGCCTGGTCAAGAAATTCACGGTCGTCGTCAACGAGAGTATGCTCGGCATAAACGTCAAGGCGACAGTCGGCATAAACCGCGACCCCAAGCTGAAGGAGCCCATCCACGGCGAGCTCTTAAAGATCCCGGAGGTGAGATCCGTGTCCGAGGTGACCGGCAGGTTCGACATGATAGTGACGGTCAGCGCGCACACGCTTGAAGAGCTGCACAACGTGGTCATCGAGCGCATCGGCAAGATAGAGGGCATACAGAACACCGAGACCTTTGTCGAGATGCAGCGCACCGAGAAGGAGCCGCTCTACACCGCACAGCAGGCCGGGATATCCCGCTAGCTTGCCACAGCTACTTCCATCTATCTAGGCCATATCCGCAAGCTCTCTTGCCTTTTGCAGCACCTGCCTGCCCTTGTTCGTGGCAGTATAGTGAACAAAGTATCTCTTGTTTGTCTTCAGGCTTATGGTCGTTATCAGGCCGGCGTCCTCAAGGTCCTTGAGCCGCTGCGACCTGGTTCTCTCGTTTGGGCTGTGGCTTTCAAGGTCGGTGAACCGCAACGGCTTTTTGCTCACCGCTTCGAGCATGTCCAGCGCATACGTCTGGGCAAGCATGTACACCAGCCCCCATTTGGGCGAATGCGCCATCATGTAGATGCACCGCCCATGTAATAAAATGAATTTTCGATAGCTATCTACAGGAAACTTTAATATAATAAAGTTGCAATCTGCCAAAGGGTACAAGTGCAAGAAAGCGTCGCTGCAATGGTCCAAAATAGAAAAATTAGAAGGGGAAGAGACAAATGACAGAATTTTCTGATTCAAGCTCACACCGGCAAGAAATGTCGCACTCTGTACCGTGCAACCTGTGCAACGCGCTCCCTGCAGAAGCAGAAAAGGCAAGGACCGCTGACGAGGCCGACTGGGAGCAGCTCATCCAGTTCGTGTTGCGCGGGCACAAAAAAGCGTGCCACAGGGGATAGCGATTTGACGCACGATAAGCAAGTAATCGCAAGACAGGCCGCCTGTTTGTTTAATCTTAATCCGATGTTTTATATAGCGCATGGAGTCATCTTTGCGCATAATATGTCGATGGTCGAGCGCAAGATAGGGGAAATTATCCAGACCCTCCGGCTGACCAAGAAGACTAGCAGAGAAGACTATACCCAGCACTTGCGCCTGGTAGGTCTTGGCCTCGGGGCGGTGGGGGGCATTGCCTTTATTATCAAGCTGGTGTCTGAATTTGTCTCGCTTGGCCTCGGCGGACGCTGATCGTTAAAATACCGTCTTGTACAATGAAATGCCATGGAAACTAGTACCACAAACAACGTCTCGCACGTCAACACAAAGACGTGGGACTCTGAGGTTATCAAGTCAGACCTCCCGGTTTTCGTCGACTTTTGGGCAGAGTGGTGCGGGCCGTGCAGGATGGTCGGCCCCGCGGTGGAGCAGATAGCCAAGGTAATGGCTGGCAAGATCAAAGTCGCCAAGCTCAACGTGGATGAAAGCCAAGAGATCGCGATGAAGTACGGAGTCCAGTCAATCCCCTCGCTTATCCTCTTCAAGGGTGGCAAGGAAATCGGCCGGACCATCGGCGCGATGCCAAAAGAGTCGTATCTAAAGTTCATCGAAAGCACGCTTGCAAAAGCGTGAACGTCTCTTTTTCATTTTCAACGAAAGCATTAATACCGCATAGCCAGCGATAACAGCAAGAATACACGAGAGAACATACACTTGGGCAAGAAAGAACTCGCCGCAATGTTTTCACAAAACCCTGACCGCTATTACAAGGTCGCGCTGTTTGACCAGATGGGGTTCCAGCGCAGGCAGTGCAACCTATGCGGCAAGCATTTCTGGACGCTCATGGACAGACAGTCGTGCCCGGACCACGAAAATTACGGTTTTATTGGCAGGCCGCCGACCGACAAGCGCCTCGACTATGTCGGCGCGTGGAAAGAGACTGAGAAATTCTTTGCAAAAAACGACCACGAGATAGTCAGGCGCTACCCCGTAGTGTGCAGGTGGCGCGACGACCTGTATTTCACGATAGCGTCGATTGTTGATTTCCAGCGCGTCATGAACAACCAGGTGGTGTTTGAATTGCCTGCAAACCCGCTCGTGGTGCCGCAGATGTGCCTCCGTTTCAACGACATTGAAAACGTCGGGCTTTCCGGCCGGCATTACACCGGCTTTTGCATGATAGGCCAGACCTGCAACGCCGACGCCCCGGGCGGTTACTGGAAGGACCGCTGCATAGAGCTCGACTATGGTATGCTCACGCAGGGACTTGGGATAAGGCCGGAAGAGATAACGTTCGTCGAAGACGTGTGGATGGGCGCCGGTGCGTTTGGCTACTCGCTTGAATATTTCGTGCGCGGCCTTGAACTTGGCAACGCCGTCTTTACAGAGTTTGAGGGCGACGAAAACAACTATCGCGTCATGAAAAACAAGATAATAGACATGGGTGCCGGCCTGGAGCGCTTTTCGTGGGTTACGATGGGCACTCCCACCAGCTATGACTGCTGCTTTGGGCCCGTCCTTGGAAAAATGCTGGACATGACGGGGACAGACCGCAACGCAGAGTTTTTGTCAAAGTACTTTGGCGCAGTCGCGTCGAAACTCGAAACGACGGAGGGAAATGTCAAGGAATTAAAAGCAATACTTGCCCGCGAGATGGGCCTTTCGTACGACCAGCTTGCCAAGATGGTCGCTCCGCACGAGGCCGTGTACACGGTCGCAGATCACGTGCGCACGCTGCTCTTTGCCATATCCGACGGCGCGCTCCCGTCAAACGTGGGCGGGGGCTACAACCTGCGCGTTATACTCAGAAGAGCTCTATCAATACTGGAGCGCCTGAACTGGAACAACGTCAAGCTGGAGGATGTCGCCGGCATCCAGATAGACTACCTGAAGCAGATGTATCCAGAGCTTGAGGAGCACCGGGAGGACGTGCGCACAATCCTCGGGCTGGAATCCAGCCGCTATTCCGGCTCGCGCGAGCGCATGAACGGCATAGTGGCGTCGCTAAAGACAAAGAAATCCGGCGAGCTCGAAGTCGCCGACCTCATCAGGCTGTACGAGTCAGACGGGATAACGCCCGACTATCTTGCAGAGCAGGGAGTCATCTCTACTGTGCCTTCCACGTTCTACACGAAACTTGCAGAGCTGCACACTAGCGTCGCCGGCGGCACGGAAAAGGCCAAACCGGTGCGCGGCCTCGAAGGACTGCCTGCCACGGAGCTTCTCTACTACATGGACGAGTCGATACGCGAGTTTGACGCCAAGGTGCTCAAGGTAGTGGATAGCAAATATGCCGTCCTTGACCGAACGGCGTTCTACCCGCGAGGAGGTGGGCAAGAGCCGGACACGGGCGAGATTTCCGGCGCCAAGGTCGTTGAAGTGACAAAGCAGGCAGACATTGTGGTCCACAGGATAGAAGGTGGCAATTTACAGGAAGGGCAGGCCGTGAAAGGCATCGTGGACGGGCGCAGGCGCGACATGGTGACCAAGCACCACACTGCCACACATGTCATCAACTCGTCTGCAAGGAACAACCTAGGCTCTTGGGTATGGCAGAACTCGGCCTTCAAGGAGGAAAACTATGGCCGGCTCGACATCACGCACCATTCCGCGCTTTCAAAGGAGGACGTGCAAAGGATAGAGCAGACTGCAAACATTGCCGTGCGCAAGAATCTGCCGGTGGACATAAAATTCTACGACAGGGGCGACGCCGAGCAGAAATACAGTTTCCGGATTTACCAGGGAGGAGTCGTGCCAACAAGCAACGTGCGCATCGTCAACATCGACAACTGGGACATCGAGGCATGCGGCGGGACGCATGTAAGGCGCACCGGCGAAATCGGGCTGATAAAGATAGTAAAGTCTGAAAGAATCCAGGACGGCGTAGTGCGCCTGGAATTCGTGGCAGGCGAGGCCGCTGTCAATTACATGCAGAACCAGGAAGCGCAGCTATCGACCATAGCACAGGCGCTAGGCTCAAGCAGGGAAAAGGTGTTAGAGTCATTCACAAAGGCGATGGACGACGCCGAGTCCGCCAAGAAAAAGATGCGTATAATGCTCCGCACGGTGGCAGAGACCATGGCAAAGGGCGCATCAGAGCAGGCAAAGAACCTCGGCGATGTCAAATTGTACAGCACGTACGACGAGGAGCTGGACGAGGATTATCACATTGCAGTAGGGGAAAAGGCGATAGAGGTTGACCCGTCGCTCGTGTACGTGGCGCTTGTCGCAAAGGGTGCCGGGATGAGAGTTATCGTGTTTGCAGGCGAAAAGGCGAGCAAGAAAGCAAAGGCAGGCGCGATAGCCAAGCAGGTGTCAGCCAAGCTCGGTGGCTCTGGAGGCGGAGACGACCGCTTTGGGCAGGGCGGTGGCCGGCTGAAGGAAAAGATCAAAGAAGCCCTCCTTTCAGCCGAAGAGATGGTAGCGGCAGCAAAAAAGGCATGATGATTTTATAATGAGCGGAAGCGACTGGCACCAGATCGAGGAAAAATGGATCAAGAGGTGGGATGAGCAAAAGCTCTTCCAGGCAGACCCTGACCCTTCAAGAAAAAAATATTTCGTCACAGTCGCGTACCCCTACCCGAACTCTCCCCAGCACATCGGCCACGGCCGGACGTACACGCTTGCAGACGCGCACGCCCGCTACATGCGCATGAAAGGCTACAACGTGCTCTTTCCGATGGGCTTTCACTACACGGGCACTCCAATCCTTGGCATGTCCCGCAGAGTCGCTGCCGGCGACAAGGACCTGCTTGACACCTTCCACAACGTCTACAAACTGACGGACGACATCATCGCCACGTTTGTCGAGCCGGTGAAGATAGCCAGCTACTTCCACAACGAGATCAAGCAGGGCATGAAGGAGATGGGATATTCAATGGACTGGCGCCGCGAGTTCACCACGATTGACAAGGTATATTCAAAATTCATCTCGTGGCAGTTCCGCACGCTCCGGAAGAAAGGGCTCATCGTGCAGGGATCGCATCCAGTGGGCTGGTGCCCACGCGACCAGAATCCTGTGAGCCAGCACGACACGATGGGCGACGTCGAGCCGGATTTCACCGAATACGTGCTTGTAAAATTTGCGCACGACGACAGCGGGCTGGTAGTACCTGCGGCGACCTTGAGGCCAGAGACGCTGTTTGGCGTCACCAACATGTGGGTCAACCCTGATGTCGAGTACGTCGAGGCCAAGGTAGACGGGGAGCGCTGGGTGGTGAGCAGGGAGGCTGCGCGCAAGCTGGAATTTCTCAACCACGTAGTAGAGATAACTAGGACAATCAAGGGTGGCGAGATGGTCGGCTGGCAGCTGACAAACCCGCTCAACGGCGCCAAGGTGCCGATGTATCCCGCATCGTTCGTAGAGGCTGACAGCGGGACGGGGATAGTGATGTCCGTCCCGGCGCACGCGCCGTACGACTATCAGGCCCTTGCAGACCTGAAAAGCGATACTGCAATTCAGCAGAAATACGGCATAACCGCAGTTGCAGAACCAATAAAGATAATCGAGTCAGAAGGCTATTCTGCTATCCCTGCTGCAGAGGCGATAGCCAAGGCTCCTGCAGGAAGCGACAGGCCGGAAAAGGCTACCAGCGATCTGTACTCGCACGAGTTCTACAAGGGCAGGATGATGGAAAACACTGGCAAGTACGCCGGCAAGCCCGTGTCGGTGGCAAAGGAGGAATTGAAAGCCGAGATAGCTTCCGCCGGCCTGACATCTGTCATGTATGAGCTAACGAACAAGCCGGTGAGGTGCAGGTGCGGGACAGAATGCGTCGTCAAGCTGTTGAGCGACCAGTGGTTCCTCAACTACGGAGACAAAGAGTGGAAGGCACTTGCGCACGAGTGCATCCAAAAGATGGACATCGTGCCACAGGACATCCGCCAAGAGTTCGACTACGTCGTCGACTGGCTGCGCGAAAGGGCGTGTGCACGCAAGTCGGGCCTTGGCACGAAGCTTCCGTGGGACCCGGAATGGATAATCGAAAGTTTGTCTGACTCTGTAATCTATATGGCCTATTACACGATAGCCAAGTATGTCAACGACAGGACGATACCCAACGCCGAGACAATCTCTGACTCGTTCTTTGATTACGTGCTTTTTGGGCAGGGCGACGCAAGCCAAGTCGCCAAAGAATCCGGCGTGCCTGCAATAGAAAAGATACGCGCCGAGTTTCAGTACTTCTATCCAGTCGACTCGCGCCACTCTGGACGCGACCTCGTGCCAAACCATCTCTCGTTTTTCATATTCAACCACGTCGCCATCTTTGAAAGGGACAACTGGCCCCGGCAAATAGTCGTCAATGGCTCGGTGCTCATGGAAGGAAAAAAGATGAGCAAGTCGCTTGGCAACATCATCCCATTGCGCGCGGCTATACGGGAGCATGGGGCCGATACTATACGCCTGGCGATGCTGGTCTCGGCAGAGATACTGCAGGACGCCGACTTTTCCTTCGACACTGCGAGGGGAATAAAGTCTAAACTTGCAGGCGTCTTTGAGATGGCTGAGAGAGTGAAAGGCGCAGGGCATGTGCCGGCAGAGCAGGTGGAAGACCGGTGGCTCGCAAGCAGGCTCGTGCGCACCGCGGCGCAGACTGCCGAGTCTATGGACAGGCTGCGCGTCAGAGAATCCATACACCATATACTCTATACACTGGAGCAAGACTTGCAGTGGTACGACAGGCGCGTGCGCGCAAAGGGCCGGGAAAATTCGCTTGCAGTCGCGTCTGCACTCAAAGAGTACGTCAAGGCGCAGGTCCAGATGCTTGCCCCCTTTGCGCCGTTTACCGCAGAGGAGGTGTGGGAGCGACTCGGAAGCAAAGAGATGATAACCGCCGCAGGCTGGCCGGCGGCCGACGAGAGCAAGACAGACTCTGTGGCAGAAGAATCGGAATTTCTGGTACAGGGTCTCGTCGCCGACATTGCCAACATTGTCAAGGTGACGAAAATCGCACCCAAGAAAATTGTAATCTATACGGGCGCCGGCTGGAAAAGCAATGCCTACAAAATAGTGCTTGAAAACGTCACGGCCGGCAAGACGAACTTTGGCGACATGATGAAGCAGCTTATCGCAAACCCTGACACTTCAAAGATAAAGTCGGACCCTAACCTCGTCAAAAAGATGCAGGACGACATACTCTCGACGCCACTTGAGGCGCGCACCAGGCGCACGGCACTGAAAGGCTTTGACGAGAGCTCTGCCGTCAAGGACGCCGCCGGCCTTTTATCGCACGAGTTCAACGGAGCAGAAGTGCTCGTATACGCCGAAGACGACGCTTCAAAATACGACCCCAAGGCCAAAGCCAAGTTTGCAAGACCATTCAAGCCGGCCGTCTACATGGAATAATGTCGTTCGTGTCGCCGGCCTTCTCTTTTTGCTGCTAAAGAGGAGGCATCGGCAAAGCAAGAGGAAAAGATGACGTGACAGGCAGTCCTAGGTTATGATGGCAGCAGCCGCCGCCATCACTTTTGATTTTCCTTGACTATGTTGGTCTTTGCCACTATGTTATTCTTGATTCTCCTTTACTGGGCCTCGCTATCGTTACTGTTGTTGTTGTAGATGGCCGCGAATTTCTGCGCAAACTGCTCAAATGATGTCGGGGTGGTGTTTTCGCTCGTTCTCTTTTCTGTAAGGATGGCCACCCCTTCATTCATGCGCCGATATAATCCAGTCAGCGTATTTGCTACGTCGAGAGGTATTCCTGCCTGTACCAGAGTTTTTATGTGTTCATCATAAGGAACCTGCACATACCTTACGTTCCTGTTTATCGCCCTGCCGATTATCCTGGTAGCTTCTGCCATGGAAACGTCCCTCTGTCCAAGCAGAGTTTTCGTGGATTTGCCGCTGAAATTCAAACCAAGCAGCAGCCTTGCCGCTTCTGACGCGATATCCTGCGTCGCAATCATTGGAATGCCGATGTCGGGCTTGATAGGGTAAGCGATGACGCCCGCCTTCTTGATGGCATTGATGGATGCAAGGAAATTTTCCATGAACATTGGAGGGCGCAGGTGGACGACATTGATGGCGTCTGGAAGCCTGTTTAACCGCTGCTCCTGCTCGTACATCCTTCTCTGGAACCCCTGTTCGCCTTTGTTGGCCGCCATGCTGCTCAGGTTGACCACGTATGGGACGTGCGCGTCTGCAATGGCACCTGCAAGGGCTTCTCCGACTCTATCAATATAAGAGGTCCGATCCGCTGCCGCCATGTTGGGCGGGATCATTGAATAAACGGCTCGCGCGCCGGTAAAGGCTTTGGTCAGCGCGGATTCGTCCTCGACAGAGGCGACGAATGGCTCTGCCCCCTTGTCCACCAGAGACTTCAGATGATCCGCGTTTCTGCCAATCGCCCTTACCTTCTTGCCTGATGCCAGCAGCTGTTCGGCAACTATTCTGCCGGTGTTGCCTGATGCTCCGACGACGGCGTACGCCGTCCCATTGTTGTTTGCCATGCCGCTGGGTATTGCATTAAAATTAATAAATCCGGGTCAAGTGAAACTGACCAAAACAGAAATCGGGATATAATAATTGCCATTATGTACTGAATTTCATTGGCAAAAGCTCCCACATTTGACAAAACAGACATCAACATAATTCGCATGCTGCTCCGGGATTGCAGGGTGTCGTACAGGAGCATCGGGGCTTCGGTAGGATTGAGCAAAAATGCCGCAAAGACGCGGGTTGACAAGATGGTTTCAACTGGCGTCATCAACGCGTTTGTAATGTCCGTAAACCCCGCAGTCTTTGGGTATCACAAAATCTGCCATCTGATAATCAGAGACAGCAAGACCATGGGAGAAACTTTGAGCCGCCTCCGGCTGCTGGGCGAGCCGGTGACAAAGCTGGACTGCATCGGCGGGATTTCCCTGATCATAGTTGCCATAAGGGAGCGGGAAGAAGAGCGAGTTTCTCTGCTTGCTGACGCGCTAAAACCGGCCATCATCAAGAGCTGCATCGTAGGACGATACCCTCCGGTAAGACAGGAACTGAGAGAAACAGATTTTGCGATACTGAAATGCCTGATGGCCAGCCCGAGGATGGGGATCTCTGAGATAGCCAAAAGAGTCGCAGTCAGCTCCAAGACGGTGAGCAGCAGGCTTGCAAAAATGAAGGAGAACCGGATAATGGACTTTAGAATCTACACCGACCCGACAAAGATGCAAGGATATGTCAGGTTCGGGATGGTCATCCGGCTGGAGGGGAAAAACAGCCAAAAAGCCAGCAGGCAGATACACGAAGAGCTGGAGAAGAACTTTGTCATGGCCTTTCCGATGGTTATCCAGCAGGACGTGGTGACCTGGCAGCTCATCGCCCGGAGCATGTTCGACATCGACCCTGCGCTGAAAAGGATTGAATCGCTGGATGGGGTCAAAGGGGTGGAGGTGTTCATACCTTTCAGGGCCGAAACGTACCAGGACTGGATGCTGAAGGAAATCGACGACAGGATAAAACACGGCAGGAACGATCTCCTAGTTTGACGCAGGAAGAAGCATTGTATACCACTATTTCAGGCTATTGCCAAGCCGCCGGCCGCCATGTGCCAGGCCCGTACAGTGAGACTGCGCATGTGTCATAAAGGCACACATACACACACGCTAATCATAAATGCACATGTCACGTACAATATCATGTGCATTGACAGATGGTCGCGCATAGAGAAGGGGTCTCTGGCTCGTTTTCCTTTGACGTCACAAAGAGGATGCTCGATACGCTGGAGGCAGGTGGGCAGATAAACAAGACCAACCTTGCCCAAAAAACAGGCTTGAACTACAACGTCTGCCTGAGGTACATCAAGATGCTGAAACTGCTTGGATGGATAGAGATGGGCTCCTCCGACAAAGGAGACTGCATTTCCATCACCGAAGTCGGAAGGCAGGTTAGCGCCAAATTGCTAGATGCGTCCACAGATACAACGGTGGCTGTTGCTGTCAGCATGGACAACAAACGCCGGCCAGCCAAAGGAGGCTATCAGGATAAAGAAGAGAAGAAGGAGAAACAACAAAAACAGCAGCCGTCCAGTCGCCCTTTATTGTCGTCATCAAGAGCTGGAAAAATCATCAAGGAGCCTGCCCAGACCGGCCCGGTTAGCGCTACCGCTGGAAACAAGCCTCGCAATATCATGATAGTGGACGACGAACCAGATATAGTACTGACTTATGAGTACTTTTTGACCTCGGAAGGCTACAACGTGGAGGCGTTTTCGGACGCATACAGTGCGCTGCGTGAATTTACCGCAAGGCCCTCTTCCTACTACGACCTCGTAATCCTCGACATAAGGATGCCCGGACTCAATGGGCTCCAGCTATATCAAAGCCTCAAGGCCACGAATCCTTCATGCAAAATCATCTTCATATCCGCCCTTGAAGCGGCAAAGGAGATGGTCAGCATCCTGTCAGGGATCACCATGGGAGACATACTGAAAAAGCCGGTCGATAAAGAGTCCTTCTTGAGAAAAATCAACGAAGTCTTTGGCCAAGAGTAAGCAAAAAAAGTCGTCTTGAGGCAGCAGTTACCTGCACAACAGTTACCTGTTGGTAAGCATCAGCGGATCAGTTACCCGCCGGTGAGCGACGCTTAATTCGTGCAGGCACATAATCCTGTTCGTGGAAAAACCAGATCACTTGGAATTCAGAACCCGCGCAGCCACTCAAGAACTGTCGGAAAAGGCGCTTTCTGCCAAGATGAGAGTCGAATTCACCATACCGACGGACATGTGCGGAGAGGTGATAGAGGCGTTCGATACGATGAACCAGCAGGCCAGCATCTACGAATCAAAAACATGTGGGTGCAAGAAGCAAAAATACACAATCGACATCCAAAGGGGAACAGGACACATGGAAATCAGCAATTCTGATCGAAGAACCGTGGTGTCCATCATTGACTCTGACAAGGCAGAAGGGCTGGTGAACCTCGTAAGGGCAGTGGTAGGCAGAGACGGCTCGACAGTAGTTCTTTCGGAGGTACATGATGTCATGCGCCTCTGATCTGCTTTTTTAAAAAACAATCCAATCTTTGTTTCTTTCCTGACGACACACACATGCACCTCCTCTTTTGCTATCCTTTGCAGCCTTGGCGTACGTACATGCCAGCCAGTCTGGAACGCGCCCAAGAGAATAATTATCAATCCGCGTGTTTGCCTGCGGCAAGAGGCAGGCTGAACGCGAACGTCGCGCCCCTGCCCTCATTGTTGTTCTTGGCCCATATCTTGCCTCCGTGAGCTTCCACGATGCCTTTTGAAATGTACAATCCAAGCCCCGTTCCATTCTCTGACTTGCTGGCAAACTTGGTAAACAATTTCGATACTATCTCGGGGTCTATCCCGGCGCCGGAATCCTTGACTGATATGATGATAAACTGGCCGGCATCGTTTGTCTCTTCCTCAAGCGTTACAAACACCGTTCCTCTCTCAGAGAACTTGACGGCATTGTTCACGAGGTTGTATACTGCCTGGATTATCCTCCCCCTGTCGGCATTTATGAAGATGCTCTTGCCGGGGCACAGGAACAACAGTCTTACCTTGTCAACGTCGATTGACTTTTCCACATCCGCGACGACATCCACTATCACGTCGTTTAGCAGGAACACTTCTTTGTCCAGCCGCAGAGACTTGCTCTCTATCTTTGCAACGTCCAGCAGGCTCTCTGTGAGCCTGTTCAGCCTGTTTGCGTTTCTGTTGATGATTTTAAGCAGCTTGCGGTATTCGCCAGTACCACTGCTGCTACCATCGCTGCCGCCGCTGCTTTCCTTCTGGCACAGGATCTCTGTCAGCCCGATTATCGGCTGGATGGGCGTCCTCAGCTCGTGGGCAGCGATGTTGATGAACTCCTTTTGCATTTCGCTGTATGTTTTCAGCTGCTCGTACAACTGCCTTATCCGCTCGTACAGTTCGGCCTGGTTCCACAGGCTCTCAAATATCGAGGCGTACGACAAGACCGTGGCCTTGCTGTTCGAGTACGTGGCAAGGCCGATTGCTTCAAAAGTGGTCTCTTTTGTGTCGTCCTTCACTTCTACCGCAAGCGAGTATTTTCTATCCACAATCAGGAGCGATATTCTGGTCCGCAGGGGCGGTTCGAGGTTCCTGATCTCAATTTTTTGCTGCAGTTTTCCTCTTAATTTCTCTATCCTATCTCTGATTGCGTCGTCAATCGGCGTCATGACCCTGATCTGCACATCCTGTGCTCTCGTCATTTCTGCCAGCATCCGTATCAATCCGGCGCGCTGTTGGCGCCTGAAAGAGTTTGAAGTCGAGAAAATCCCCAGGATCTCGCTCCTGGCCGAAGAGGCGAGCTCAAACGCCAGATTCTGGATCCTACGAGGGTCGGTTATGGTCTCGATTGATTCCGGCGAGACGCCTTCCTGCAGTTCCCTGATCCTCTGTCCCGCAGGCGTCGCCTTTTCCCACAGGGTTTCAAAGAAATACTGCTGCTGTTCTACAAATTGCGGAATTGTGCTCCTGACAAGTTGCGACGGGGATTGCCCGTTTTTGACGTTTGCGCTGGCTCGGTAATCTCTTCCATCAGCTATTCCAAAATTACCTTTAACGTTATCTAGGTGGCGCAGTTCGACTATTTTCATTAGTTCTTTGCAATCAGAAACATTTTCTTTCGTTATCTCGGTGATGAACCTTAGCAGTATTCCTCTGTTTTTAAGGTCAACAAGCCCTTTCAATATAGGCTCAACCCTGACGAATGCATGCGGTCCGGTATAATCTGTACAATTGTCAAACCTCTTTGTTATGGCAAGAAAACCTCGCAGCGTAATGTCGATTATGCGCTCCGTGCCTGTTATGACTTCTGTCTTTTCCGGCTCTATCCCCTCTTCAATCTCTCTTATCTTGTGTTCTGCCGGCACGGCCTTGCTCCATAAAGTGTCAAAGATGTACTGTCCCTGTTTTACCATTTCCGGGGCATCGCTGTAGATGACCTGCGTCAGGGGCTTGCCTTCCTCCAAGCACGTAGTCGCCATGTACTCGTCTTCGTTAAGTGCTATTCCGCCCTTGACACCGTCAAGGTGGCGCAGTTCATCGACCACCTTCATGAGTTCCTTGCAATCGCGGACATTTTCCTTGGTGATTTCGGTAAAGGCCCTTATCTTTCCGCCTTTTTTCCTGATGTTGATGTACCCGTTCCTGTATGCGTCGACTCCGACGACTATGGACGGCCCCTTGCTGTCAAAACAGATGTCCATGTGCTTTTTCACGTTCGACATGAACCTGACTCCCCTGCCTACTGCGTTCTCGACGCCGTAGAGAACCTCTGTTTTCTCTTTCTCTTCTTCTTCTCTCTTGTGGTCAGGTGCTAGCTGACTCATAAAACTATGCTACTATATAGCGCAGGAAATAATAAAAGAATGTGGTTGCTTGGAATATAGTTCCTTATCTTACTCTCGCTTCTATGATTATCTTGTACTAGTTCGTTAAATCCCCAAGAGACCTGCCGTCTCTTTTTTTTCAGTCTCGCTAGCTCCTTCTTACCCTTCTCTTTGCCCTTATCGATGAGCCCATGTACAACACAAAGCCGCCGGCGACCATACCCAGCCCGTACAGCGAGACTGCGCCCCTGTCGTAGTACGTCCCAAGGCCAACTATCAGGCCGCCGACTACAAGCAGGGCTATTCCGACCCGGGCGGCGCCGGGCATCTGGATTTTCGGCTTTGACAATACGCCCCTATTTCTGCAGAGCCGTTAGATAATCCATTTGGTGGTGTACATGTCCTCTCTCCCTCTCACTCTCTCCTCTTCTGCCAATGTTTTTATTGCTACTTGGCCAACAGGCACACGAGGATGAAGGTCGCAGTCGTGGGCATCGGCGTGGCCGGCGCGTACCTCGTGAACCGGCTTTCCGACATGCGCGACGTGCACGTGACAGGCTTTGAGCGTATGCCGGAGCAACAGCACGACGCCGTGTGCGCGTGGGCGACATGCGAAAACGTCATGTCCGGCCTTGCGAAAAACTGCGGCCTGGATTTCGACAACTATGTCCTCCATCAGGGCAGGAGCATGAAGGTCGACCTGAAATCCGATTATGTCGATTTGAAATTAAAGGGGATGGTCAGCTACGACAAGTTAAAGCTCATCCAGGATATGATAAAAGGGACTGACATCAAGTTCGGCAGGGCGCCCCGGAAGGAGGAGCTGGAACCGGATTTCGACGTAATCATCGACGCGACAGGCTTTCACCGCAACTACCTGCCACGTCTAGAGAACGAGCTGTGGATACCCTGCGTCCAGTACAAGGTGCGCTACACGCCGGGGCGAGAGCCGTTTGACGACTTTTACCTGAAGGCGTTTCCGTCGATGACTGGCTATTTCTGGTATTTCCCGCTTGGAAACGGCTACGCGCACATTGGCGCCGGCGACTTTGCCAAGGCGCACAACCCGCTCGTGGAAGAGTTTTTGAAAAAGCACGAGTGCGAGGTAATAAAAAAGGTGGGCAGGCCGGTGCGCATCAGCCCGCCTGCAAACTGCGAGCCGTTCACCGACGGCAGGAAAACGGTCGGAGTCGGCGAGTCAATAGGGACGGTGTTTGCGCTCCTCGGCGAGGGCATCATCCCGTCTACCTGGTGCGCCGACCTGTTCGTACAGAATATGCACGACCCAAAGGCGTACCGCGACGCGGTGATGAAAAAGTTCGAGATATATTCGCTCATCTTCAAGTTCGTGCAGCTAAAGATACAGGGCAAGTTCAGCATGATAAGGCACGGCCCGGACATGCTAAAGATCTACCGGCACATGAAGGGCGAGGAAGACCGGTACGGCATGGCAGTCAGGATGGCCGACATGCTCAAGGTCTCGCAGGTCTAAAAGCACCTTTATTCAGCGCTCTTTTTTCACGTTTCGCAGCTAGACAAAGACTGGCACGGAAAAGCAAACGCAGCGACTGCGACGCTGATCATGATGACAGTCGCGTGCAGGTTCTGTGCATGAATGCCTGCCGCGCCTAAGCCCTGAGGCGGTCAAACCCGCCTGTGACAAGGCTCTTTCCCTGCGTGATGAGGCCAAAGAACTCGCTTCCGAGCTGCTCTATGCTCTTGTCCTGCATCATCACCGCGTAGACTTGCTCGCGGTGCTTGAAATCCCTAAAGTGCTGCAGCTCCGCCCAGATGTCCTCGTCTTTAGAGGCCGAGAGCGTCTCTGCGAGACCTTCCATGCCTTCCATGGGCTTGTAGTAATCGCCAAGGCGATAGTATTCCAGTCCAACTCCTTGGTTCTTGAACCACGGCCTGAACTTGTTCAGGTTTTCTTCGATGGCGGCGCGGTTCTTTTTCGGCACCCTGTAAAAAAAGACTTCGAGGTGGCTTTCTGTTTCTTGCATTGCAGATTTTGCGTCGTTCATGGCTGTATTTTCGTGCATGGCATAAAAGGCGTTGCTCCCCAAGGGGAGGCTTATTAATTAGAGAGAGCCACGAATGTTGCTTGCCAAAGCCGAAGCGAAACAAGATGGAGATATACAACGACATCCTCAGCGCAATCAAGCTGGAAATGACAAACGGCGAGGCAAAACCCACGAGGGTGCAGACGCTGAGCAACCTTGCCTACGACAAGCTTGCCCGGTACCTGGACGAGCTGGAAGGCAAGGCAATGATAACGCAGGCGCCTCTCGGTATAACCGAGAAGGGGCGGGACTTTTTGCAGGACTATGACCGGATAAGGGGCTTTGTGATTGAAATGGGGGTAAAGTACCTGGACGTTTCAGGGAGGGAGATTTTTTGAGCGGCAAACAACAAGATTACCGGCCGGTAAAGTTCCTTGACAGGCTGGAGGGGAACAACCACCTAGTCCTCCTGTACGACGAGCAGAAATACGCGGACCTGATAATAGCACGCTACCTGCAGAACGGCCTTGGGAAAGGCGAATCGTGCATCTTTTTCACTCCAGACGAGCCGGAAAAGATTGAGGCAAGGCTGTCTGCACAGGGCATTGACGTCGATTCGTACAAAAAGAAAAACTCGCTACGGATCTTCCACATCGAAAAGTCAGATGAGAACAAGCTCGACGCGCTGAGCACTCTCAAAGGCATAAGGGAACAAGCTGTCAGGGGCATGAAGCCGCCCTACCGGTTTGTCGGCAGGACGATAACGGACACGGCGACGATAGAAGGGATGAAGCGGGGGATGACCGTGGAAAAAACGGGCCACGAGCATTTTGCAGAGTTTGACAATTCGCAGTTGTGCTACTACGACATCTCCGGGATAGAGCAGTCAATGAGGGATGAATGGATACGGGGGCTCTTGAAGAATCACCACCACGTTATATACGCGTCCGAGCCTGACAGGGCGGTCGCGTTTGAAACTGCACTGCTCGAAGAAGAAGATGTGGAATAGTAGCAATCCGGCAAGCCATGCGCTTTAACAACGCCACGATCTAAAGCTTTAAAAATCGTGCCGGGACAGTGAGGTTGATAGAAATGCATACCGATTCATCCGGGCACTCTCACGATCATTCGCATAATCATGACCACGATCACGATCATCCTCATGATCATTCCCACGGCGGCCACGAACATTCCCGCGGGCACGAGCAGCAGGCCCACGCGCTAGAACAACAGCTGAACGAGATGGTCCAGCAGGGCAGGGTGCTGGAGGCGTACATGAACGACATCATGAACCGCCAGGCGGCAGTCGGCAAGATGCTTGAAGAGGCGCGAGTCGCGTCTGCCACCATCCAGGGCATAAGCGCGGACTCGGACAGCGAGACCCTCATGCCTGTTGGAATAGGCGTATATGTCAAGACGAGCGTGCCGGCGGCAAAGAAACTCTTGGTGAGCCTCGGGAACTCGGGTGTCACTCTTGAAAAAAGCAGGGACGACGCGCTCAACTACGTCGAGGCGCGAATAAAGGAGTACGAAGTCGCCATGAGGCAGCTTGAAGGCCAGCGCCAGCAGATCGCAATGCAGATGGAGCAGGTCCAGGAGCAGGTGAACATGATGCTCCGCGCCGCCCAGTCGCGCCAGGGCTAATATCAGAACGTGCGATAGAGATGTTTGACAAGCTCAAGAAGGCTTTATCCGGCGCCGCAAAGAGCATCGGCCAGAAGGAGATAAACGAAAAGATACTCGACGGGACTCTCCTTGACCTCCAGATAGAGCTTCTTGAAAGCGACGTTGCGCAGGAGGTTGTAGACGACCTGTCTGCCAAGCTGAAAAAGGACCTCCTTGGGCTAAAGCTGGAAAAGGGACAGGACGCCGGCCAGATAATCGAATCAAAACTGCAGGAAACTGTTGCCGGGATATTTGCCCGCGCAGGCAGGCTTGACATTATAGAGAAAATCCAGGCAAAAAAAGAGGCAAAGCAGGGTCCGTTTGTTATCGTGTTTCTTGGCATCAACGGCACCGGCAAGACGACCACGGTCGCCAAGGTTGGGAACCTGCTGCGCAAGAGCGGCATTTCAGTCGTAGTCGCGGCAGGCGACACGCACAGGGCCGGCGCAATCGAGCAGCTGACGCAGCACGCCGAGCGGCTTTCCTTAAAAGTGATTGCGCAGAGGTATGGCGCAGACCCGTCGGCGGTCGGCCGAGACGCCGTAGACTATGCGAAAAAGCACTACATCGACGCCGTCTTGATAGACACCGCCGGCAGGATGCAGACGTCCAAGAACCTCATGGACGAAATGTCCAAAATAGTCCGCGTGGTCAAGCCGGACATCAAGCTGTTCGTGGGCGACTCGCTTGCGGGAAACGACACGATAAACCAGGCCCGCGAGTTCTTCCAGTACGCCAGCTTTGACGGCGCCATCCTCACAAAGATAGATGCCGATGCCAAGGGAGGCGCCGCGATTTCAATAGCGCACATCACTTCCAAGCCGATTGCCTATGTGGGAGTCGGCCAAGGCTACGATGACATGATACCTTTCGACCCAGACAAGTTCATCACGTCGCTGTTTGGAAGTACGGCTGTGAGCGTGCAGGACCTGATGTCCGCGTCTCCTCCTCCACCACCATCCCCGCCGCCTCCCGCGCCGGAACCTGTGGTGAGAGAAGAGCCAAAAGCGCAGGAAGAAGAGCCGCGGCCAGAAGCTGCAGTGGCGGCTACAAGCGCGTCGCCGATATTTGCCCCGCGCGTAGAAGAGCCTGCAAAGGACGATGACCGCGATCTTCCGCCCTCCTCTCCTGCGCCTGCGCAGGCAAGCCCTCCTCCTCCACCACCGCCACCTTCGCCTCCCGCGCCGGAACCTGTAATGAGGGAAGAGCCAAAGGAGGAAAAGAAGAGCCGGTTTGGAGGCTTATTTGGCCGCAAAAAGGACGACAGTGGCGAAGAGCGGCGCAGGCGCGAAGAAGAGCAAGAACGACGCAAGGCCGAAGAATCGGGCAAGCGCGAGGAAGAGGAAGAGCGCCGGCGCAAAGAAGAAGAGCAGCGCAGAAAGGACGAGGACCATCAGCGTAAAAAGCGCGAAGAGGAAGAGCGCAAGCGTAAGGAGAAAGAGGAAAAGGACAAGAAAAAGCGCAAAGATGATAAGGACAGCAATAAAGACGAGGTTGTATACCTGACAGATGAAGACATCGAAGACCTTCTCAAATAACAAGCGCGACCTGCTCAGCATACAGGACCTGTCGGCCGCGGACATGCAGGCCATACTGAAACTGGCTGCACAACTAAAGCGGGAACAAAAGGCAGGAAAGGCCCGCCCACTGTTGCGCGGAAAAACCCTCGGCATGATATTCCAGAAACCGTCGACGCGCACACGCGTCAGTTTTGAAGTGGGCATGAACCAGCTTGGCGGGAGCGCGATATACCTTGGAGCAACAGACATACAGCTTGCCCGGGGCGAAACGATAGAGGATACGGCAAAGACCCTTTCGCGCTATGTCGACTGCCTGATGGCACGCGTGTACGACCACGCCGACGTGCAAAAGCTCGCCAGCTCTGCTTCGATACCGGTCATCAACGGGCTGTCAGACGCATTCCATCCGTGCCAGATACTTGCCGACCTCCTGACTATTCAAGAGCACAAGAAAAAGCTAAATGGCCTGCGCGTGGCTTGGCTTGGCGACGGCGACAACGTCTGCAACGACCTCTTGCTTGCTTGCGCAAAGACCGGGATGAGCATGGCGGCTGCATGCCCTGCAGACTATGAGCCCCCTGAAGACATCGTGAAAACCGCCATGGCAGAGGGCAAAAAGACCGGCGCCGGGATAACGATTACCGCAGACCCTGCAACTGCCGCAAAGGACGCCGACGTCATCGTCACCGACACTTTCATCTCGATAGGCAAGGAGGGCGAGCGGGCGACCCGGGAGGCGGTGTTCCTCCCAAAGTACCAGGTGAACGCCGGAATAATGCGGCTTGCGAAAAAGGATGCGATTTTCATGCACTGCCTGCCAGCCAAGCGCGGGCAGGAAGTAACTGCCGACGTCATCGACGGTCCGCAGTCCGTGGTGTGGGACGAGGCGGAAAACCGGCTGCACGCGCAAAAGGCCGTCCTGTACATGCTCATGAAGAAAAAGGCCGCCTGACTTGCAGCACGATAGAGATAAATAATTAACAGCACAATTTCGTCAAGGTTTTGCTTTGGTACTTCTCGAAATCCTGGGGCCAATCGTTGGAGCGATAACGTCTTTCATCGCCGGCGCCGGCTACCTCGGGATATTCGGCCTTATGCTACTTGAAAGCGCGCTCATCCCAATACCGAGCGAAATCATCATGCCGTTTTCCGGCTTTCTTGTCGCAAAGGGCGAGCTGAGCATAATCGGAGTCGTGCTCGCCGGTTCGCTTGGGAACCTAGCCGGCTCTGTTCTGACGTACTACCTCGGGCTGAAGGTGGGCAGGGCGTTTGTCATAAAGTACGGCCGGTACATCCTTTTCAAGAAACGCCATCTGGAGCTGACCGAGCAGTGGTTTGCCAAGTACGGCGACCGGACGTCGTTTGTGGGCAGGCTGCTTCCTGCCATCCGGACTTATGTCTCGCTTCCCGCGGGGCTTGGGAGGACTAATTTCAAGAAATTCGTCGTCTACACTTTTGCCGGCTCGCTGATATGGAATTCGATGCTCACGTACGCCGGGATGCAGCTTGGAAGCAACTGGAAAAACATCGACCATTATTCGATATACCTCGACGTTGCGGCAGCAGTCGCCATCGCCGCGTTCGCGATATGGTTCGTTGCAAAAAGCAGAAAGGTGTCCAAGCCAGTAGAGTGACGCGCTTTGCGCCGAACCCAGTTTATCAACCTGCCCCTGCACACCGGCCACCCACCGGCATACCTTATGCGCCGGATGACAAGACTGTCGCACGCAATGGCAAAGGTGATTGTCGATTCCTACGGCCAGCAAGAGTTCCTGCGCCGGCTCTCCGATCCGCTCTGGTTCCAGGCATTTGGCTGCGTCCTCGGCTTTGACTGGCATTCTTCCGGCGTGACCACTGTCGTAACGGGCGTGCTAAAGCAGTCGCTTTCGCCCGACGTGCACGGCATCGCCATTGCAGGCGGCAAGGGTCGAAAAGCGACCTCTGCCATGTCAGAGATTCCAAAACTTGCCGGGAATTTCGGCCTATCTTCCTCGAAAACCGAGTCGCTGTTGTACGCAAGCAAAATGTCTGCCAAGGTGGACAGCGCGGCGGTGCAGGACGGCTACTCGCTCTACCATCATGCAATACTGTTTGACGAGCGGGGCGACTGGGCGGTGGTGCAGCAGGGCATGAACGCAGAGAACAGGATGGCCCGGCGCTACCATTGGGTCTCTGACAATTTGCGAGGATTTGTACAGGAGCCGCACGCCGGCATCATCTGCGAGCAAAAAGAAACAAGGGCTCTTGACATGACTTCTACAGGGTCGCAGGAAAGCCAGAAGGTCTCGCTCGATCTTGTGCGCGGCGACATGAACAACCTGAAATCGTCGATATACAAGCTGACTGCAGAAAACACGCTTGACCAGTGGCTCTTGGGAGGAGAAACCGTAAAGAACATGTCAGGCTACGAGATGCCCCGCCGGCTAGACTGGGATCTTTTCAAGAGGATATACGAGATCCAGCCGAAAAACTATGAAGAGCTCCTGTCGATGCAGGGGGTAGGCGCCGCGACCGTGAGGGCCCTTGCGCTCGTGTCGGAGCTCATCCACGGCACGCCGGCGTCGTGGCAGGACCCCGTGAAATACAGCTTTGCCCACGGAGGCAAGGACGGCGTGCCTCACCCAGTCGCGCGCAAGGTGTACGACCAGTCGATAAAGTACCTGGAAGGCGCAATTGACGGCGCACAGCTGGAGCGGGAGGAGCGCGCAGACGCGCTGATAAAGCTGGCGAAATTCTCAGAGACCCTGTTTCCTTCTCTACAAAGTTAAAAATAATATAGCGCCTTTACAAAAAACCTGCGTATACATATGGCTAAAGTTGTTGTCGGCAAAGCAGCAGAGATAGGCCTTGGTCAGATGACGCACGTGACGGCTGGCGGGAAGGAGGTGCTTGTGGCAAACATTGGAGGCAAGTTCTACGCTGCGGGAAACACCTGCAACCACGCCGGGGCAGAGCTCCACGAAGGGACTCTCAACGGAAAAGAACTGACCTGCCCGTGGCACGGGGCAAAGTGGGACCTTACCACAGGCGAGATGACGTGGTTCCCGCAAAAGCTCAAGCCGATAGGCTCGTACAAGGTGTCGGTGGAAAACGGCACCGTCTACGTCGAAGTCTAGGCAAGCCTCTTTTTCACGGATCTGACCTTGGCCTCAAGGCTCTGGTCCTTGTCGAGCCTCTCATCAATCCTCACCGACGAGATTACCCTCGCTGCGCCGGCTTTTTTTACCGCGGCGTGCGCCGCCTTTACGGCCGCAAGCGCCGCGGAAATGTCCTCCGCTTCCATCTGGGTGCCAAGTGCCGTGAGAGTCGCCCTGACGCCCTTTGTCTTTTTTATTGCGTCAAACGCAAGCGCGACTTCCTTTCCCATACTGGTCCGGCCCGTTATCGGTATCACGCTTATCTCTGCGTGCACTGCCATGCAGGTGAAAGCGCCCGGCCGGGCTAAAACACTTACTACTACTTTTCCTTCTTCTAGCCGCTTGTCTTCTTCTTCTTCTTCTTCTTCTTCTTCTTTATGACAAAGTTCTTGAGGAAGAACCATCTTGACCGTGTTAAACGCCGACCAAAGGACAGTTTTCCGTGGCTTTTTATTATCCGGCCTCCAGATCCGCTGTAGTTGAACATAGCCGAGTTCATGTCGACGCTTCCCCAAAACGTTGTGAAAGGAGAGACAGTTGCCCTGCCGGATCACGCGATAGAGCAAATGTTCAAGCTGGCCGGCCTGAAAAAAAGCGACACCTTTTTCCACTTGGGATGCGGCCAGGGCGAGGCAGTAGCGCTTGCGGCAAAACTCGGCGTCAAAAAGGCGGTAGGGATAGAGATAGACGAAAAGGTGGCCGCAAGAGCACGGCGCAAGACGGCCCGGCTGAAAAACGCCGAGATTCTGACAGGCGATATACGCGACGCGGACATCTCTTCTGCCACCGCAGTCCTGTTCTGGTTTAGCGACCCCGGGGTAGTAGACGCCATGGTCAAGAAATTCCGAAAAGAATTGAAGGACGGCGCCCGCGTAATAACGATATGGTCCCCGCCGGGGATGATGCTCCCGCAAAATGTGGACTTTCCGTTCTTTGTGTGCAAAAAGCCGTTCAAGTACGCGACGTCCGTCCGGCAGCAGATAAGGGCAGTGTATGGCAACAAGTGCATCGACTTTACCGCCGCCTGGCTTCTTGCAGAGCGCTACATCGACGCGCTGGGGGTCGTGCCGGGAGAATACCGGCGCTTTGTGAACATGCTGCAGAGCATGGTGATATGGATAAACGCGTGGAACATGGGTGTCACGTGCGAGGACGGCGTGCCTCCGCCCGTCGACTCGTACCTTGGCATCCTGCGCGAATTTTTCGGAATAGACATGAAGGATCTTTTCACGCGCGACCCAAAGAGCGAAAGCATGGCTATTCCTGATGGCGACGACAAGATGGGCTGCTGCTAACAAGGTTATTACCTTCTCTCTGCAAATTACCTCATGCGGCCACGTCCCGAGTTTGACCCAGACAGGATAGCCCTCCACATCGCTTGCATCGACTATGACAGGGCAAGCCTGCTCGTGTCCGACCTGCTTGAAAACATGGCTCGGATGGTCGGAGTCGAACCCCGCCTGGAGAAAGGACCGGCAGAGCAGGCCTTTGGCTGGACGTTTTATACGCTTTCTGTAGACAAGGCGGTAGCCACGCGGTTCTCTGGCCTGCCGGACTGCGACATTCTGCGGTCCAAGGGGGCGACCTTTGACCAAAAGTTTGCCTCCTGGCTAAACTCCCAGCTTGCTGCCAGGATGCGGGGCGTCCAGGTGCGCCTGCTTTCAGACCTAGAGTCGTCGCAGTTTGGATTCTTTTAATAACGAGCCCTGCCGTATTGCCTCATCGTGGACTTGCGGGTGAAAAAGGCAGTCATGGCCAAGATAGACGAGGCCATAGCAAGCGCCGGCGAAGTGTACGAGATCCAGAAAAGCCTTGGCATTGCAGCCGGGAGCGACTTTGCCTTTGGCATAGCGATTGGCCGCATCTACAACTCGTTTCATTACCAGACCCGGCGCATCCTCGGGCGCAACGCGACGGACGCCGAGTTTTCCGAGTTCCTCTCGCTTTTGTCCAGCCGCACGCCAGAGGTCCGCCGCGCATTTTCGAGGTAGCAAAGCGCTATAGCTGCGCCCGCCCATGCAAAACGCCCGTATGAGCTCCCCTCCGCAGCTTGCAGTAAAAACGAGCGTAGAAATCTTCTAAATCTTTTTAAGCTACCAGCTTCCCCTCACACAAAGCTTGGCTCTAGACGTGTCATCGGGGGAGGACATGGTGCTCTTGACGCCGGATGAGATAAACAGGTTCATACTGAATCTCAAGGTGCGCTACGGCGGTCAGGTACAGCAACCGCAAAAGAAAAAGCCTGTAAAAGCCGTGCGCATGTAGAAAAACAGCGTGTGTGCGTGTACAGTAAACAAAACCGGAAGATAGTGACCTGTTATAGTCATTCTTCGACGCGCATTTGCCTAGCTAGATTATATGGTTCCGGGCAACCCAAAGATTATAACCTCATGATGATAGAACTCGCAACGTTGGATATCAAACTTGTCAATGCCCACATGAACCTGCCTGTGCCGGCTCTGGTAGAGATGATACTTCAATCCAAGGAGGGAGTGCTCTCGTCGACGGGCGCGCTCTCTGTCAGGACAGGCAAGTTCACAGGCCGGTCGCCGGACGACAAGTTCATAGTCGACGACGACGTCACGCACGGCTCCGTCGACTGGGGCAAGGTCAACCGGCCAATATCCGAGGAGAACTTTGACAGGATATACCGCAGGATGAAAAAGCACATCGAGGACAAGGAGCTGTTCGTGTTTGACGGCTACGTCGGGGCCGACCCCGAGAACCGCCTCCCAATCAGAATCATAAACAACCGCGCGTGGCACAACCTTTTTGCCAGGCAGATTTTCATCCGGCCCGACCACAATGAGCTGGATAAAAAAGGCTTTGAGCCCGAGTTCACCCTCATTTCCGCCGACGACTTTGCCGCAATCCCGACAAGCGAGGGCACCCGGACAGAGACTTTTATCATAATCAACTTCAAGCGCAAACTGGTCCTGATAGGCTCGACCTCGTACGCAGGCGAGATAAAAAAGGCCATGTTCTCGATAATGAACTTTCTGCTTCCAAGAAAGGGCGTCTTTCCGATGCACTGCTCTGCAAACGTGGGCAAGGGAGGCGACGTCGCCCTGTTCTTTGGGCTTTCCGGCACCGGCAAGACCACGCTTTCGGCAGACCCTGAGCGCAGGCTGGTGGGCGACGACGAGCATGGCTGGTCGGACAATGGCATCTTTAACTTCGAGGGAGGATGCTACGCCAAGTGCATCAACCTGAATAAGGAGCACGAGCCGCAGATCTGGAACGCGATAAAATTCGGCTCGCTGATGGAAAACGTCGTCATAGCAGACGGCATCCGGGAGCCGGACTTTGCTGACGGCAGCCTGACAGAGAACACGCGCGTAGTCTACCCGCTTGACTTTATTGACGGCGCGATAATCCCGAGCGTCGCCGGCCACCCGAAGGTCATAATATTCCTGACAGCGGACGCGTTTGGTGTCATGCCGCCGATTGCGAAACTGACAAAGGAAGGGGCGATGTACCACTTTATGTCCGGCTATACGAGCAAGCTTGCCGGGACAGAGCGCGGCATAACAGAGCCAAAGGAAACGTTTTCGCAGTGCTTTGGCGGGCCGTTCATGCCCCTGCACGCCCAGCAATACGCCAAACTGCTTGGAAAGAAAATGGACGAGCACGGTACACGCGTTTATTTGATAAACACGGGATGGACCGGTGGACCATACGGGATAGGCAAGCGCATGAACCTTTCGTACACACGCGCCATGGTAACTGCGGCGCTTTCGGGCGAGATTGAAAAGTCGCCGGCAAAGCACCACGAAATCTTTAACCTCGACATGCCCACGTCGTGTCCCGGCGTGCCTGCGGAAGTGCTTGACCCGCGCAACACCTGGCACGACAAGGACAGGTACGACGCCGCGGCAAAGAGGCTGGCGGCATTGTTTGCCAAGAACTTTGAGAAATTCGGCAGCGTGTCAAAAGAGATAACAAGCGCCGGCCCAAAGCCCTAGCGTGTCATCGTTTGGCAGGGATTAGGCCTAATATGGCAACAGCCTTTGCTCTTGTCGAATAGCCAGAAGCGTCGGAGGGCTCGTCTCTATAGCTGTAGATATGCTCCCGCCTAATGTCCGCTTTTAGAAACTACTTGAAATACTGCTCCGTATTCAAACAATACTGCCGTCTGGATTGCCCCTTCATCAACTAAATTAATCTCCTTACACAACCCCCTCATGGTCATTATTGAACAGGAATGAGGCGAATCAGGAAAAAGCTTCCGGAATACTCCAAACGAGGACCCCAGCAACGGGTGCATGGGAAAAAAACGTCAAGCAGCAACTTTTGCTCTTTTTGCACTATGTCAAAGCCCGGTCCAACGTCTACATCTTTGCCTTTGCGACGTTTATCTCGTTCCTGATAGGCTCAAACGGGAATTACGACGTGTTCGTCGCGCTGCGCGCGGCAGCCGCCTGCTACTTTCTGGCACTTGCCACGTACATCTACAACGACGCTACCGACTTTAAGGTTGACAGGATAAACAAAACCAAGAGGCCATCAGTCACTGGAAAGGCTTCGAGGAAGCAACTCGCCGGTTTGGTTTCGGTCTTGTTCGGTTCGTCGCTGGCCCTTGCAGCCTCTATAAACACTCAAACACTGCTCATAGCGTCGCTGTGCATCGCCCTTGGCGTGACATATTCGCACCCCCGGTTCAACCTGAAAGAAAAGTTCCCGCTGAAAACAGTGACCACCGCGGCAGGCGCGGCGCTTTCCTCGCTTCTGGGCGGGACTGCAGTTGCAAACATCTCGTTTCCCGTGGCCTATGCGGCGCTCTCGTTTTTCCTCTTTTTTTTCGTGCTGGGGCCTCTTGGCGACATTGGCGACCTCAAGGGCGACAGGGTCTCCGGGCGGAGGACCTTTCCAATCGTGCTGGGTACGAGGACGACGCTGATTATCATGTTTTCCGTGCCTGTCATCCTGTTTCTGCTGCTAATAGTCGCGCATCAATCCTACCAGATAGTGGCTTTTCAGAACGGCTCGTTTGGGGTGTACATGATAGCTGGCACGTGCCTTGCCGCTACGGCTCTTATTGTCAAGACAAGCAGAAAGATGGAAGATGCCGGGTGGATAAGAGGTCGAGCAAGGCCAGCCATGCGGCTGCTTCATGCTGCACTGCAGATCTCGACCCTGATTGCGTTCCTGTAAAAAACCAGTTAATCAATAACCAGCCAGTGGATTGCCACGTCTGTTCCTTGCAAACGCGCGCTGGTCGTCATTACGCGCTATCGTAGAGGTGTCTTCCGAGGCGCCGTCCCACGCTTTCTGGTAAAATTCACGCAGCCCTGCACAAACCTTCCTGTCGTTTATGAACATGGCCCCTGTGAACTTGTCCGGGTTGTTCTTGCCCATCAGTTCCAAACCGGCGTACCTGCCGTCTATTATGGACATGCTGAACGGGACGTCTGCTATCCGCCTCTCGATGTTCTTTGGATACCATGGATTCCTTACCACGTTCAGGCGTTCAGAGGAATGCTCGTCAGTCAAATTCAGGTATTTTCTCTCCATTTCAGCAAAGCTGTCGACCATCTTTCTGTCGGCCAGTATCCTTACGCTCACGCCCGATTTCGTCTTGTTGAGAATGCTGTTTATCAGCACCTCGTTGAGGAACCTGGTGGCAAAGACTATCTCTTTCTCTGCAAATTCTATGGTCTGGGCCAGCTTGGATGCAGCCTCCTCGTAGGTCCAGACGAGCTCGATTTTTGGTGACGATTCTTCAATGTCAAGTCCGGCTATATTTCTGGTAAACTGCGAGATGTCGTCTTGGGAAAATTCTCTCGCCTTCTTCAGGGCATCTATCATCTTGAATTGTTTTGCGAACCTGACTCTTTCCACAAGCCCTGACACGTACTTTTTGTGTATAATGTCTCCAAGCGTGGTGTAGACATAAGTATCGCCGTATTTCTCCACGAGCCCCGCGTCCTTTAGCTGGTTGAGCCTCGTATAGTACTGCTTTTTTGAAAGCCCCAGATCCGACGCCGTGCGCAGTTCGGATTTCAGGCCGTCCTTGACTAGCAGGAAAAGGGCCAGCGTGTCCCTTCTTGACAGAACCGCAAACAAATTTGCGGCATTTTTCACCGATTCAGGCCCCGATAGTGCGTCCGTTGCCATTATTCGATATGTTTACAAGCTAATTTATAACCATTTCTGTACGTGGATCAAGCACCTGCTACTCCGCATGTATTTTCTTTCATATGGAAATATGCATGTGCGTACAAGTCGTTGTCAAAAAAAAGTAATCAGGTGCATTATTACCAGCAAATGCGCGCAGAGCAAGAATCTTTTTTGTAAATAGAAGAAGAATGGTAGCCCGGAGCAGATTCGAACTGCTGTCTCCAGGTTTCTTTTCTCTAAGAGATCCAGAGCCTGAAATCCCTAGCCCTACCGGAGATTGGCCACTAGACGACCGGGCTGACCAACAAAGCGGCTACGCGTCCTCTATTTGACTCTAACGCTTTGTGTTGACTTCGCGTATTACCTGCCCGTACTCCAGAGCCGCTCTTTTGCGCATGTAGGGTATGAGCCGGTAATGGATTGAATAGATGTTCTTGTTCCGGGCTATGATGCCTTTTATCAGAAGCGAGACAAAGCCGCCAGCCACCCTTGAAGGCGGAATGCCGGCTGCCCTGCAAAACTCGTCCCTCTTTGCGTGGTATTCCTTTAGCGTAAAGTACGAGCGGTTGATGTCGAGTATGAGCGGCCAGACGACGTTTTCCCACACCATCCTGCGGTTCTCGGTGGAAGACGCGTGCTTGCCCTTGTCCTCGTTCTTTTCCACGGATTTCTCTTCTTGAGGGCTCTTTAACATCGTCTAGAGTACATTTAAACACCGCCGGGTTTATAATTTAAGACAATCGCAACTTTGCAGAGTGGTAATTCGGTTAAAGACTCGCTTGACATGCTGGTGAAAAAGTGGCCTGTCGACAAAAAACTGTATAACATGCAGGTGGGAATGCGCGACGATATTGTCGACAATCAGGTAAATGTCGGGGGAGTTGTCTTTCACGTGCCAGCACTCTCCCGCGACGGCCTGTACGTCCTTTGGAAGTGCCTGTGGCCCGACTGCCACAACTGCTGCGAAAGGCAGGGAAGGCTGCCGCTGACAAAGGACGATATCACGCTGATTGCGAAAAAGCTCGGTTACGACTCGAAAGTAGAATTTGTACGGAACGAGGCGAGGATTTCAAGCTGGCAGGAGCAGGAAGCCTTTGGCAACATCATAACGACGTTGAGCATGTTATCGCTCAAGCGCAAAAAAGACGAAAAGGAGGAAGAGGACGGCACGCCCCTGCGATGCCGGTTCCTCGACGACAAGGGCTACTGCGGGATACACCCCGACAAGCCGGGAGTGTGCTGGCTCTACCCGTTTGCGTCGTGGCTTGAATCTGACAGGTTCGGCAAGCCTGTGGTGCACGCGACGTTCCAGTTCACCGGCGACTGCCCCGGATTTTACCTTGAAAAATCACTTGACAGCATCATGCCCGTACTGCAGGAATACGCGCCAAAAATATACAGCTACAACATGGCGGTGCAGAGGACGACGCGGGAAAATTACGGGTTTATCAATTTTGTAAATGGATAATATCTAGATAATAAGAATCCTAAAGTATCGGTAATAATGTATTCCGTTTGAAAAACAAGAGCAGCTGAGATGAAGAAAGAATTCTTAGTGGACTATCAAGCAAAAGAAATCGCGGAATATGAAAACTATCGAAAACAAGTCGATTCTGGTATTGATGGCGCGGTATTTCCTAATGCCCAAAGGTTTGCAAATGCGCGTTTGCCTTTAGTACGCGCAGAAACATCCTATGACTTGATCAAAGAGAAGATTTGGTCGCAAATACCTTTTGCAGGAACATTGCTGATTCCTTTGTTTAATGTTAGTAAAGAAAACCTTCTAGACATGAATGGCTTTGAAGTTCAGGATATTCCAAAGTTAATTGATTTATCAAAGGAAACTGGACGAGTGCAATTTGTTCTAAATATGACGCCTATAGAATACGAGGGTTTGGACCGCCTAGATCCAATTCTTGAAGAATTGAAACCTCCTATGCTACAACCAATTCCTCTGGATAAGTTTGCTAATCGCAAAACATGGGATGTTTGGCATGATGAGTTTGATGAACTTGCAAGTAGATCTTATCTGAAATTTATGTATCAACGAATTACGTCAAATGGAGAAAGTCGAGCTTACTACTCTGCGTTGATGAATAATCATGCCTTTACGTATGGGAAGCTGAAGATGTTGAAAATGGATGATATTGTAGCCATGATCTCTGATACAATGATAAGTGATCCTGATATGGCAAGTGGGCTATTCTTTGCGTATAGCCTTCTTACTGGACCTCAATTTGAAGCCTTACCTGCAAATTATAATCTTGCCTTTCTGAAAGCGCAGTTGTTGGGTGCCCAAGATAACAAGTCTTCCAAATATCCTGTAGAAATTGGATCATTCCTCATGAAGAAGATGACATTAAATCCTTCTTCATACTATGGATGTGTGAGTGTAATAGAACAGTATAAACAAAATGATCTTTACAAGGTCTTAGAGTCTGTTGATAAGGCTATCCGTGACCGGGAGCAAACTAAGATTCTGTCTGACATAAATGAACTTGGTATAGTTATGGACAACATCTGGAAAGATGCAGAGAAGATAAAGAGAACCGATGAAATAACTAAAGCTGGGATAAGTATCGGAGTTGCAGCGATAGGAAGTTTTGCAACATCCTTGCTTGGTGCAGGAGTAGGTATAACAGAAGGTGCATTAGCTGGGATGGGATTCAATGTTGCAGATAGACTGTTAGAAAAATTCGATTCCTCTCTTTATAATAAATTGCTTAAATGGTTGAACAAAGATTACATGATCAACATCTATAACTTTCAAAAACGACTTTCTGTTAATTGATAAAATTGGTGCAGTAGATGGTAAAATTGAATAAAGAAAAGGCGCTGTACCTGAAAATTGGCTACAGCGCGATGCAACGGTTAAGCTTTGAACCTTTTCGCCACTTCGTCCCAGTTGACTACGTTCCACCACGCGGTGACATAGTCGGCGCGCTTGTTTTGGTACTTGAGGTAGTAACTATGTTCCCACACGTCAAGACCCAAAAGTGGAGTCAGTTTTTCTGCCTTCCAGCGCGTCCACGGGCTCGTCTGGTTTGGCATCGTGATAAACTGCACGCCGCCAGATCCGTTCTTTACCAGCCATCCCCAACCACTTCCCTGCACCGCGACCGAGTCTGCCTGGAATTTCGTCTTGAAATCTGCAAAACTGCCAAACGCCTTCTTTATCGCGTCCGCAAGCTCGCCTGATGGCTCGCCACCGCCGCCCTTTTTCATGTTATTCCAAAAGAGCGTGTGGTTGTTGTATCCTCCGCCGTGAAAGTTGACTGCGCCCCTTGCGCTTTCCGGCACGGTGTCAATGTTCTTCAGGATATCGACAACATCCATGCTCTGGAACTTGGCGTCCAGGTTTCCAACCGCCTTGTTCAGGCCATCGGTGTACGCCTGGTGGTGCTTGGTGTGGTGTATCTGCATGGTGGTGGCGTCAATGTGCGGCTCGAGCGCGTCGTACGCGTATGGTAATTGTGGGAGAGTAAAGTTAGCCATGCAGTGAGATGGCCGCCGGGGCATATATTGTTTTAGCGGCGTTTTTTAGCTGCTGCTTGCCTGCGGCGGGACGCGCGAAAGCGACAGCGCGTGGTCGTCTATCAGCGTGCCGGCGCCTACACTGACGCTGTCCACCTTTACTGCAAGCGAAGCAAGCTCTTGCGCGCTCAGGCCGTACTTTTCTGCAAGCGCTTCCTTTACCTTTTCAACGGGGTCAGAGATGTCGTTGAATCCTGATCTGACAGTCACGTCGAGCGTCTTGCCCACCGTCTCCTTGGGTATCTTGCCCGACGTGTCGTTTGTTATTGTAAAGACTATTTTGTCCACGAGCACTTCGTGCGGCAGCTGCTCCAGCGCGTTTGCGGTGTAGAACACCTGCACGTCCAGTATGTCGATGCTCGTCCCCTGCCTGCCGACCACCGCGGTGCCGCCTGAAAGCGTGCTCAAAAGGCCGCTGTCCACCGGCACGTCGACTATGACGAACCCCTCGACAAAAGTGCTATTGTTGTTGCCTCCGACCAGCTTGCGCAGGTCCTTGCACACGATGCCGGTCGAAGCCTGCGGCTCGAGCGTCTTTAGGATAGAGTTGGTGGCCTTGCCGTTGTTCACCACCGCGCTCCACGTGAGCTTTACCGGAAAGTCCTGCTTGTTCAGGACGCCGATGTCTGTGTCATAGTGGCCCGGACGCAGCGGCCCCTCGTCGCCTGAAATCGTGCCGCACTCGAACTTGGCCGTGTAAAGTATGTCGTGCACCTGCAGGGTGCTGTTGTTAGCCGCAAGTCCCGGAACCGCGTTTGCAAACGTAACAGTCGCGCCACTTGCGCCTACTGCTATGTTCTTTGGAGCCTCGTCCCTGCCATAGCCGGGAGGCGCCTGTTGTTGCGAAACGGTATAGTTGCCGTCCTTTATGCCTGTGATGACTATAATCCCTACCGCCTGGTTTGCGTCGTCTCTGCCTCCGTCCTGCACGCTGTACGTGCTGGCGCCCGTGTACGGGTTTGGCGTGATGGAGTATGTGGCCCCCGTCACGAGTGCGCCTCCGGAAACCGTGACGATTGTTATCGAGCCGGCGCCCTTGGCTCCGTCCTGCGCCGCACCCGGCCTGTTCTGCTCCCTTGGAAGCGACACTATAATTGCGGCCACGGTCACGGCCGCGGCAAGCGCTATTGCCAATGCGAGGCTCTGCTTTGGCGACAACAAGAGTATTGTCATTGCTTTGCCTGCACGGTAATTAAATCATCGCGTCCAATTTCCATCACGATTAAATATGCAGTTTGCGGAATTGAGCGCGTGAATACTGGTAGGGGAAAACTTCTAGCCGTCGCTTTTATCACCGTCCTCGTCCTGCCCTCCGTCCTTGCTTTGACCTTTGCTCCGCAAAAGGCGTTTGCAGACGGCCTTACGCAGGAGAATCTTCCCCCTGCGACATTTGGAAACAAACAAGCCGCGCTTTTTGTCAAGATTAACCCGCCCATTTTGACGACAGAATCCAAGCAGGATGCCTTCCTGCAGTTCCGGCTGTTTGACGCCAAGACCAACGAGACCATAAAGTACCCGAATCTCTTGATAGCCATATACAAGGGCCTTGATCCGAATGCCAAACCGCTGCTACAAGACTTCTTTGTGAGCCAAAATGGATTGCTGACTCTTAAAGTAAAGCCGCAGCCAGGCGACGTCCAGGTTCAGGGAAACAAAGATGCATTCACCAACGCTTGGCAGGCTGACCCAGGAGGTACGGTAAATGTAAGCGGACCAGTGCTGCTAGACGGTGGACTGTACCGAATCCATGTCGAGGTCCATGGCATCGACTATCCTCAGAACCTATTTGCAGATAAGGACGTCAAGACGTTCGAGACCGCCCTCTCTGTGGGCGACGTGTTCAGCCAGAACGTCCAGTCTGCAGAAGGCAAGACCTATCCGATGTCGATAATCTCGTACTACGACAAGGTGGAAGACTTCAAGTTCAACGCCAATCAAAGGACCTATTCCTGGGCCATGCCCTTTAACTGGAATATTTCAAGGATACAGAATGCTCCAAACATGTTCGTGCATGAAGAGGTAAGGGTGCCCAAGGCGTGGGCGGGCGTAGGAGACGCAAACACGTTTGACGCCAAGGTCAACGGCAAGCCTATAGCCGGCAGGATGCTGGCAATCGACCCGTTCTCTGACGAGAACAACCTCATACTGCACTTTCTGATAAACAAGAACGACATACTGGACATGGCCAGGAACGACCCTCCTGCCGATGGAAAGATGGCATTTGCATTCTCTCCCCAATCAGCTGCCTCCTCAGGCCAGCAGACGTCGGGCGAAATATCCACCGACACGGGCGGCGTGCACGTGCTCCTGAACTGGACTCCTGATCAGCTAAAGGCGGGTGCTGAGACAAAACTCAACATGCAGTTTGTCGACGCGTTTGCCGGCACCAACATCACCGACGACGTAAAGTACGACCTGAAAGTCTTTGACAACACTGGCAAGGAGGTATTTACAAAGGCAGACCAGACCGCCAAGGGCGGAGCCGGCGAGCAGACGCTGAACTTCCCTGCAGATGCGAGCTATCGCGTCGAAGTCGCAGTCAAGGGGCTCGTCAAGGAAGGACAGGCCCCTGACCTCACGAGAAACGGCGTGGCGAGAGGGACGGTAGTGGTGCCTGAATTTCCTGCTGGCGCGATGGTGGCAGTCGCCGGCGCTCTTGCCGCAGTCGTCGTGGCGCAGAGACTGATGGCGCAAAAAAAGACCGGTAAATGAAGGAGGGCGGCTTTTACGACGAACTGTCGGAAAAGACCTATCACGAGATACCGCGCGTCCCGGCGTCAAACAGGGTGATGCTGCACGTCCGGCAGTTCTCTGTCGGCCAGAGCTACGTGACTGCCAAGGTGGAAAACCGGCTAGGTGATATTGTAAACATCAACATCGAAGGCGGCCGTCTCGGCATAGACCTGCAAGAGACGCTGTTCAGGCTGGGCGACAGGCTGCCAAAGCACGCCTACATCATCACCACCATCAACGAGACGGGCAAGGTACTGGCTCGCAAGGTCCCCGTGCTTGGCGTCAAGGACTGGCTCCTGATATACGAGGACGACCTGTTCCTGCTTGCGGTAAAAGACGCCTATGATGAAATAGAGATAATGGTGGTCTAGATACTCTCGCCCCGCCTGCCCAAAAACGCCCACTCTTGTACGGGCTTTCTAGACCTTGGCGCAAGTTCTCTTTCCCTTGTTTTTTCCGGCAGCGTCTCCGGGTTGCCGTAGTACCCTATCGCTATCATCGTGACCGGCTCAAAGCTCTCTGGTATTCCAAAAACCTGCCTTGCCTTTTCTGCGTCAAAGCCTCCCATGACGTGCATCGCAAGGCCCTGGCTGTATGCTTCAAGGAACATGTACGCAGTCGCAGACCCGACATCGTGCATGTAATGCCTGTTGTCTTTGTCGTTGTGCGTGTAGGTCTTTTTTGCCGCGGCGCACATGAGCACGGGCGCCTTTTTGGCGTACGAATTGTTTTCAGAAAGCACCGACTGCGCCTCCTCCAGCCTTTCCTTGCTGTTTTCAGCTGCGGTAAAGACGATAAACCGCCACGGCTGCTCATTAGAGCTTGAAGGCGCCCAACGCGCGGCTTCCAAAAGGGACATTATCTTTTCCTTTTCCACGGGCCTGTCGGAGAACGCCCTTGCGCTCCACCTCTTGGCGATGAGGCCGTTTATGGGATAGTCTGCCTTGGCTGTCTTGTCCATGAATGCGCGTCAAGGGAAAAGGGAATTTCTCTGTTTTGGTGGAAACGAGATGATTAATAATAATAGCCTGGCCGGACGCAGCTTTTGACCACGCCGACCAGACGTTTGTTCCCCATCGGTTTGGTCGATGTATGAACCGTTATGCAACGAGATAATTTAAACCTGATGGCGCCGCATGAGAGCAAGATTGGGTCTAAAAGCTGCCATGGGCAGGTCAAATAGCTCAAGAAATACCTTTAAATGACTAGTGGCTATCTTGAATGTAGATATGCCAGCCGTAGGGATTGATGATCTGGCGATCTACGTCCCCAAGCTTTACATCGATTACAAGGATTTTGCCGAAGCTAGAGGAATTGATCCACAGAAACTAGAGTACGGCATCGGTATCCGCAAGATGGCCATTGCCGACACCAACCAGGACCCTGCCTGCATGGCAGCAAACGCGTGCCTGAAGCTCATGCAAAAGGCGCACCTGCACCCGCAGGACATCGGCAGGCTTTATGTCGCTACAGAATCAGCACTTGACGAATCCAAAGCCCTCAACTCTTTTGTCATAGGCATGTTGGAGCAGGTGTACGGCGAAGGCTCGTTTGAGCACGCCGGCGGCATCGAGTGCAAGTTCGCCTGCGTCTCTGGCTCGTATGCGCTGCACGACAACGCCAACTGGATTCGCGCCGAGGAGAACGGCGGCAAGGCCGCAATCGTCATCGTCAGCGACATCGCAAAATACGACCTTGGCTCTGCCGGCGAGTACACGCAAGGCGCAGGAGCCGTTGCATTATTGATAAAGGAGGAGCCACGCCTGATGGCTTTTGATCCCAAGGTCGCCTCCACCGTCATCAAAAACGAATATGATTTCTACAGGCCCTTTGGCAAGGAAACCCCGCTCGTAAACGGCGGCTACTCCAACCTTCTCTACCTCATACAGGTGAGGAAGGCTTTTGACGCCTACAAGGAAAAGGCCCTGAAAACTGGGTTGGTGAAGCTGAACGAGGGCGAAGCAATTACCGATCACATTGACTTTTTCTCCGTCCACCTGCCGTACCGCAGGATGGGCGAGAAAGCACTTGCGTACCTTTTGAGGCACGAGTGGCGCCATCTCCCGCGCTGGAAGCACATCACGAAGGAGATCGGCAAGGACGAGCCGCAGCCAAAGGACCCAAGGGGCACAATCGAGTCCATTCTTGCTGACACTGATTTCATGAAGTCAGACGAGCAGTTCCGCAGGGCGTTTATGCAGACGTCGTTCTACAACGAGACGTACGAGAAAAAGATGGCAAGCTCGCTTGAAGCGTCGGCGCAGATAGGCAACCTATACACTGCCTCGATGTACATGGGCCTCCGCAGCCTTCTTGAATTCGAGTTCAAAAAGGGCACGGACCTTGAGGGCAGGCGCGTCGGCTTTGGCTCGTACGGGAGCGGAAGCAGCGCCATGGTCTTTTCCGGCATGATTCAGCCCACGTACAAGGAGATCGTCAAGAGCCTGGACCTTGAGAACGACATCGGCGACCGCATGAAACTGTCGATAGACGAGTACGAGCGCCTTCACAGAAAGGAGCTTGATTTCAACTCTGCGGTGGCAAAGGCGCACAAAGAGTTCGTGCTCGTGAAACTCGGCGGCAGCACCGCGGACAAGGCCGGCTTCCGTGAATACGACTATGTCAGCTAGTGTGTATATCTAGCTGACTACCTTGAACTCTATTCCCTTTCTTTTCATAAAGTCGAGCAGTTTCTGCGAGCGCTTTTCATTCTCAAGCTCCAGGCTCAGGTAGACGCCTGCTGTCCCTGCGGGGATGTTGGACGAGAGCCTGTCGTGCTCCACCTCGACAATGTTGACGGACAGTTCTGCAATGTCGTCAACCACTTCCCTGAGTGCACCCGGCTTGTCCGGGAGCAGGATGAATATCTTGACTAGCCTGCCCATCTGCATGAGGCCCTTTGCCACCACCTGGCCTAGTAGGTACATGTCGACGTTTCCGCCCGACAAAAGTGATACAACTTTCTCGCTCTTGCCTGCCGGGCGGCCGTTTGAGAGAAGATAAGCAAGGCTTGCGGCGCCCGCCGGCTCGACTACCAGTTTTGCGCGCTCCATGAGCAGGAACATCGTCTTTACTATCGCAGTATCGTCCACCAGCACAATGTCGTCAAGGTGCTTGCCGAGTATCTCGTACGTGAGTTTGCCCGGGCTCTTGACTGAGATGCCGTCTGCTATGGTATAGCCTGCCTTTACCGACTGGAGCGAGCCCTTTGCTATCGACTCTTTCATTGCCGGAAACGCCTTGGACTCTACTCCGATTATCTTGACGTTTGGCCTTTTCGCCTTGATTGCGATGGACACGCCTGCTGCAAGCCCTCCGCCTCCAACTGGCAGGTATATCCTGTCGGCGTCTGCAAGGTCCTCCAAGAGTTCAAGGCCAATGGTCCCCTGTCCCGCTATCACGTCCGGGTCGTCAAACGCGTGGATGATGGTCCTGCCCTCCTGCCTTGCGATTTCCTGCGTGGCCTCCCACGCCTCGTCGTAGTTAAAGCCCTTCTGGACCACTTCCGCGCCGTACGACCTTGTGGCCGCGACCTTGGCCGGCGACGCGTTCTGCGGCATGACAATCGTGCAGGGCACGTTCTTCCTTGCGCTTGCATAGGCCACTCCCTGCGCGTGGTTGCCTGCAGATGCCGCAATCACGCCATAGCCTGCCTGCTTTTCTGTCAGGCTGCCCACCTTGGCAAGCGCGCCGCGCACCTTGAACGAGCCGGTCAGTTGCAGGCATTCGAGTTTCAGAAACACATTTGTGCCTGCAAGTTTTGAAAACGTGCTGGAACGCTGAAGCGGCGTCTTTCTGATGGTGCCCTCTAACAGTCCCCTTGCCCTTACAATGTCGTCGTAGGTCGGGACTTTGTGCTTCCTGTCAGACTTCCACACGCTGTCATCGTTCATTATGGATATGCAGGGCAACAACAGCCAAGCGCCTTAATTATAATTTGTGTCTTACACAAGACTCGAAAGCGTACAGGCACGGCTTTAGGCTACGGAGGCTTGTGATGCTTGAAGATGAGATCGATAAAATGGCAAAAACCGCGCAGTGGGTAAAATAATAATAAGAGAAGAAAAAAAGGCCCTACTAGTTAGTTAGTTAGGGCAGCCTTCCATCTTTTGAATCCAGTACCCCTGCTGCTTTATCGATTTCTCTACAAACGGCGGGGCTTCCTGAATGTGGCAGAACTGGCATTCTTCTGAGGTCATCTTTTGACCTGCCTGGCCCACGGTCGCAAGCCATTCCTGGCCGTACCCGATGGCCTTTTCGTGGGGAGTGTTTGCCTCTACCACGACGTCAAAGTGCATTGTCTTGCCGTCCTTCTTTTGCACGTATGTATCGTAAACTGCGCATTCCATGTAAAAAAGTCCGGAAAGACGGTATTTAATCTATGAGCCCGCTTTTCACCTTGTGAGAAAGGTGGTAATTGTTCTATGTTACTAGCATGCTGCAGGTCCCTGACGGGCAATCTAGTTCAGCAGTGGCTGGCCGGGAACAAAAAGTAGCGTTCTGATTATTTTTTTTCAGTTTCCAGTTTCCGCCTCTAAAAGGGTCAGGCAGGCGGCAAGCAGGTCCACAAGCTGGAAATGGTAGAGGTCGCACTCCTTTATCCTCTCCACGTTCATGCCCAGTTTGCCAAGGGCGTTGTAGACTTCGGCACTCTCTATTAGCTCTGTCAGGGCCTGCGGCTGGAAGGGTTTTTGGATAACGTCCACCCTACTATAGAATTCTTTGTGCAATTCTTCGGTATGTTCGACAGAGCCAGAGACAAAGACGACTCTCTGGCGGGGATTGACCGACAAGATTTCTTTGGCAGCCTGCAGCCCGTCCCCGTCCGAAGCCCTGTGGTTCAGTACGACGGCGTCAAAAGGCAGGGCAATGCTGGATGAGGGAGAAGAATGGCCATTGTCCCTTGCCGCAAGAACGGCGTGCTCTAATTCCGACTTGTATCTTTGCAGGAACTCTTGGACGTTTGCGGCAATAGTGACGCAATAGTTTGATTTCTGCAATGTACTTTCGTAAAAGGACAGGTCACTTGGATTGTTTTCGGCAATCAGTATTTTTTTCACAAACCGAAAATTAAACCGTATGGCAAATATTAATAAGTTATGCAAAAACACCACTTTGCCGGCCATTTGAATTTGTTAAATGCATAATCACATTAATATTGGTTCTTTTATACCCACAATCATGCTAAAACCGTCCAAAATGAGGGCTGTCGAGACAAAAAAGAACCAAGCGCCATCATACTGTATGACGTGTCCAAAGGTAGCGACGAAAGAAGCGCTGTTCGAGCTGGAAAACTGCACCATAGTCCGAAGGTATTGCGACGAGTGCTCGTCCGCAGCAGAATACGAAACTCCTTTACAATGACTGCATGTGTGCTCATCTCTTGCATGGCAAAAAAAGAAGATGGAATCGGACATACACGTATCCACGCAAGCCGTACAAGCACAGCCATAATGAAATAATTATTGTCTTGACGGCGAATGCGGGCAAATCCTTGACTCTTCTTGTAGCTTCTCGACATGTGTGAAAGAAAGAGATGAGGCGAAAATCATTCTTCTTATGCTTTTAAACAACTATTCTTATTGAAAGTGACTTTTTTGTCGGTACAAAAAGATTATCTTAAATAGCCTTACAATTCTCCTGAATTCACACGGCATCGCATGTATCGCAGAAAAAGAAGCATGGAATCCGGATGGGTCATCAATAATGAAACTTAGCGCGCTGGACAAGGAGATACTGAAAATGATTCTTGCACCCCACGACGGCAAAATCATCTGTTCAAAGGAAATAGCCAAAAGGTTGTCGGTTCCTGCCACGACCGTTCAGAGGCGCCGAAAAAGGCTGGAAAACGAGGACATACTGAATACGTCTTATTGCATAAACCTAAAGAGGTTCGGCTGGCGCCACGTTGACTTTTTGATTTCGACGCAGAACGGCAAGACGATGACGATAACAAAGAGGCTGGAAAAAATGAAGCAAGTTGTCTCTGTCACGAGGAGCATAGGCCAGCCAACAATCGACCTGAAAGTCGAAACAATCCTGGTGGACAACGAAGAGATACTCAACATGTTGGAGACCATAAAGAGCATGGACGGCGTAAGGGACGCTATCTGGTCAGAATCCATACAGCGTGTCGTGCAAAAGGCCGCCGTGCCGGAACACCTTATCGATTGCATCTGATACGCGTGTAGGGCGCCTACGCATGTTCGTCTGCTAATAAAAGCGTGAAAAACTGGTCGATTGTAAAAAATTATTTTGCCGCGGAATAGGAATACTTGCTTGCTTTTCCGTGTCCGTTTTTTCCGAGTATTTTTGTCAGCTTGGGGCTTGTAGAAATAGCATATACCTCCTCGGACCACACGATTCTTTCGACTCCTTCCATCTCCTTTGTCCGAGATATCAGGTCGAGTACCTGCCGGCTGTCGCTGAAGGCAAATGTGCCGATTATGTCAGAGTTGCCCAGGTGCACGCCTACGCAAAAGACCCCGTCGTACGCAAGCAGCTTGTCCACCGTGGACTTGATGTTTCCATCGCTCAAATAGACATGCAGAAACCCCTTCTTTATCCTGAGTTTTGAATACCCGAGTTCAAAGGTCGGCTTTATCGCTCCGTTTTGTACGAGCAACCGGGCCCTTCTCTGGATGGTGCTTAATGGCTTTTCCAAAAGTTGAGCACTCTGCCGGGTCGTGTGGCCGGACATCAGGAGATCAATCAACTTCAGGTCGACCTCGTCCAAACGCAGATCCGCACGTGCGTTTGAATCGCCGTCATCCGGCAGATGATTGATGTGCTCAGACAAGAATGCCCTGCCCCACCTATTATGCCGCCCTGTTGTATTAAACAATAATGGATTATATGAACGAAAGAGATCGCCTACCGTTACAAAAAACCATATCTTTACCCCCCCATGCATTTTTTGTCATTTGACAGATACGAAAAAGGCTTTTTTCGCTGCTACGCAGCTCTTTCTAACCTATCCTAGACAGTATCTCTTTTCCCGCGTTGAACTCTCTGTTAAAACGTCTTTCAGAGCTTTTCAAGGATGTGCATGGGAACCGATGATTTTTTCCCAATCACCTGGACTATCTCGCTCCACACCACGTCTTTGATTCCGGGCATCGCCTTTAGCAGTTCCATGATGCGAAGTATGTCTGCGTTGCCCTCCAGAATTGCCTGGACATGCAGGTCGATGGTCTGCTGGCCTATGCTCCTTCCGACATAGACCACTTCGTCCAGTTTTATCAGCTGTCTTGCGATAAACATGGTCTTGCCCTTCTCTGTGGCAATAAGAAAATCTACTCTGTGCCAGCCGAACTTTTTCAAATCCAGCGAGTACGTCATCGTCAGGAGGCTCTCTTCCAGCTTCCGCCGGCGTCTCTGGATGGTGGTTGCGGGGACGCCCAAAGCCTTTGCAATTGCTTTTGACGATACTCTGCCGTCTGGTGTGAGAAGTATCTTTAAAAGATCTTTGTCTACCCTTGAAAGCGACTTCACAGGTACAGTGACTATATATCCAAATACTATTAAATGTAATGCAGTTTGACTAACTTTTCTCTATCGAATTCATCTTTTCTGACCGTATGAGCCAGTATTGTGAGTTTTTATGCAGAAATGTAGATGATTGTGGTTTATGTTGCATTAAAGGCAACTATTTACGCAAGGATGCCGCAAAAGGTGATTCCTAAAACAACGCAACTGCAGTATGCTTCTTTAAATTATCTACACCGTACTGTTTCAGGCTTTGCATCATCATCCAAAGAAAAAAGCCTGATACTGATGGTTTAAATCCGATCTTTTGGAAGTGCCTTTGCACATGTTCAACAGGATGGCCGGAAACGCCGGCAGCTACAAGGCGCAGGAATTCCCAGAGGGGTTTACGTGGCTCAACACGGACAAGCCGCTTTCAATCGCAGGCTTGAAGGGCCAAGTCGTCGTGCTTGATTTCTGGACTTATTGCTGCATAAACTGTATGCACACGCTTCCCACGCTTGACTGGCTGGAGAAAAAGTACCGCGGCCAGCCCGTCGTGTTCATAGGCGTCCATTCCGCGAAATTCTTTAACGAGCAGCAGGCTCAAAACGTGCAGGAGGCGGTGGGCCGCTATGAAATACGCCACCCTGTGCTTGTCGACCAAGAAATGAAGGTCTGGCGCTCGTACAACGTGACTGCATGGCCTACGATTGTCATCATAGACCCAAAGGGCAGCATCGTGTACCAGCAGGCCGGCGAGGGGCAGAAAGACGAGCTTGACGACGTCATCGGGGTCTTGCTGGAGCAGCACCGCGCCGCAGGGACGCTTGCAAAAGAGCCCATTGAGATAAAACATCCAAGGCAGGCGCAAAGCCGAGTGCTTTCATACCCGGGCAAGCTTGCGTTTTCGCCGGACGGCAAGATGCTTGCGATAAGCGATTCAAATCACAACCGCGTGCTTGTAGTCGACTCTGAAAATGGCAAGATAATCCACAAGGTCGGGGGCACGGCGCGGGATCTACGCGACGGAAGTTTTGAAGAGGCGCGCTTTTTCCGCCCGCAGGGTATTGCGTGGACTGGAGATGGCAAGATATACGTTGCAGACACTGAGAATCACGCGCTCCGGGAAATCGACATACCTGCAAAAAAAGTAAGGACGCTTGCCGGCGACGGCAGGCAGGGTGCGTGGATTTCCGGCGCACAGGACGGCAAGATGACGCAGCTGAGCTCGCCCTGGGACCTTGCATACTCGGACGGCTTTTTGTTCATCGCAATGGCCGGCCTGCACCAAATATGGGCCTACCACGTCGAGTCGGGCAAGATTGGCCCGTTTGCCGGCAGCGGCTACGAGAACATCGTCGACGGCTCTTTTTCCGAAGCCCAGTTTGCGCAGCCAAGCGGCCTTTCCATCTACGGCAGTTTTCTGCTCGTGGCAGACAGCGAGGTGTCTGCTGTCAGACTGCTTGACCTGCGCAAAAAGACGGTGCAGACAGTGGTGGGCGAAGGGCTTTTCGAGTTTGGGTTCAAGGACGGCCCGCTTGCAAGCGCGCGACTGCAACACCCGCTAGGAGTACACTGCGCCGGCAACAAGATCTACATCGCCGATACTTACAACCACGCAGTACGCCTGATAGACCTTGACAAGCAGGAGGTATCAACCGTGGTCGGCAATGCAGGAGAAAAGACGATGTGCAGGGTAGACGACCCTGCGTGTGACACGCTTGGGCTATTCGAGCCTTCAGATGTCAAGCAAAAAGGGAACGTGCTGTACATTGCCGACACAAACAACCACCTGGTCAGGATGTTCGACCTTGACAAGATGGTGTTAAAGACGCTTGCCATAAAAGAAGAATAGCGTCAAGAAACCTTTTTCTGCACTGCGCACAAATCTAGCAACAGCATATGTCATACCCATCTGACGTGTTTTCAAAGCTCTATGCCGGCGAAGAAAGCGACAAGCTGTACCCAAAGGAGGAGGTCGCGCAGCAGGCGCCGGAAGGAGCCGAGGATGTGCTCCAGACCAATATATTCAACGTCATGCTGAACCGCAGGTCGCAGCGCAAGTTCGAGGGCCGGCAGGTGGAGGACTGGAAGATGGACATGATATTTGCAGCCTCTGACACGGCGCCGACCGCTGGCGGGTTCCAGGGGTTTGAGATATTCAACGTCAAAAAGGCAGACGTAAAGGCAAGGCTGGTCGAGGCCGCAAACAGGCAGCCGTACGTGAACGCGCCAGAGGTGCTCGTTTTCTGCATGAACCCGCAACGGGTAAAGCTGAACTTTCCGCCGGAAATCATACGCAAGTTTTCTGTGCAGGACGCCACGCTTGCGGCCGCGTACGCGCAATTGGCCGCGCACGCGCTCGGCCTGAGCACCGTCTGGATAGGCATGATAGACGAAAAGAAGGTCATGGCCGCGCTGGGAACGGAGCTCGTGCCGTCCTCGATACTGTGCATCGGCTACCCGCAAAAGATGCTGCAGCCAAAGCCAAAGCGAAACTTGGTGGAGCTCATACACACGGTTCAGTAGCCGGCGTCCATCATGAACGCCAGCGTCTCTTCCCTCTTGACGATGCTGGTCTTGTCGGCGCGCTTTACTTTGGTGTTGATGCGGACGTTTACGATGTCCTTGCCAAAGGCCATGTCGAGCCGGACGTCGACTCCGCCGGGCACCCACGCGCCGTCCTGCGTGTGGTCCAGAACGACGCCGTCCATGGGCACTATGACCTTGCTTACCCTGACTATGTTGTCGATGGCGTTGCTTATCCTGATTCTCACCGTAGCCTCTGTGTACTTTTCTGCTGAAATGCCTGCCTCTGTTGTGCTTGTCTCCGACTCTGAAAAGCGGCAGACCGTGCCGGCCTCTGGCGAGCCGTACAGCGCGTATTTCTGAGGTGCAAGCGAGAACGCGTCTATCAAGAGTTCTTCGTCGTCCGACTGGCGGTACACACCTATCTCTATTGGAATCTTTGTGTACACAACCGCGTCGCTTCTCTGGTCCATGACGACGGGCGACCTGAACTTGATGTACACGTTCTTGGCCACCTGCTTTGGGGTGAGGAGCGGGGCTATGGGAAAGATGCCCACAACCACGCCGTCGCCACTGTCGGAGATTATGGTAGTCTCTGCGGCAAGCTCACCGGCAGAGTAGCGCCTGTACGAATAGGCGCCGGCGGTTCCTGCGACGATTGTTATTTTCTGGTCGCGAAACGTTATTTCAAACGGCTCCGACCCCGGCTGGAACTTGTGGCGCCCAAACAGCTCCTGCAAACATCTGTGACAACGGAACCTGCGATTTGTAAATGTTTTTCCAGCCCAGAAAAAAATACATGTGTGTGTACAAGCGGCAATACACAGTAATAGCTCTTTTTTCAACAGTGATAGATGAACGAACATGCTCAGGCAGCTGGAAAACGAAGGCTTTGCGTGGATTGACGTCTCTGCACCCACCCGCGATGACATGCGCGAGCTAGGCCGGCGCTTTCCGTTCCACGAGCTGAACCTGGCAGACTGTGTCTCTAAAATCCAGATACCCAAAATCGACCGCTACAAGAGCCATGTCTTTGTCATACTGCACTTTCCAACTGCGACGCAAGAGCGCGTTCCAAAGCCGAGCCAGCTTGCGGCGTTTCTCGGCCCGGGCTACCTTGTGACTGTGCACCAGCAAGACCTGAAAACGGTGGCAGACACGTTTGACGCGTGCGAAAGTAGCGAGAGCGTGCGCAAAGAGTTGATGGGGAGATCTGCCGGCTACCTGTACCACAGCCTGGTCGACGCGCTGGTAGACGAGCTTTTGAACAACGTGCGCAAGATAATGGGCAACATGGAAGACATTGAGGACGCAGTCTTTGACGAGCGTGTGGCAGTGGCCCGAGAAATATCGTACCTGCGCAGGGAAGTCACGTCTCTTCGGCGCATAGCTATTCCGATGCGCAGGACGCTTGCAGAGCTGGTGGCAAAGGACGTCACGCGCTTTTCGGAGGAAGACCTCGCCCCGTACTACGACGATGTGCAGGACCACATCGACAAGGTGATAGAGACGCTTGACGAGTCCAAGGACACGATAGAGATATTCAAGGACACCGATTTTATGCACAGCAGCGACAGGTCCAACAAGATACTTGCGGTGCTCACGATAATATTCACGCTTTCGATGCCGGCGACCATACTGGGCTCGTTCTACGGGATGAACGTGGAATTACCCGGTGGCATAGGGAGCGGGCCGTGGACGACGTTCCTCGGGTCGTATACCACGTTTGCGCTGGTCGTCCTTGCGTCAAGCGTCGCCGCAGGGGCCATGATGTTGCATTTCCGCCGGCTAGGCTGGATCTAAAAAACACATACATATTTGAGAAGGCTCAATGTGAGCTGTCTTGGCGGCAGGATCCTTGTCTGGCAACAACTCGACTTCAGTCTTTGGGCTTCCAGGCACGATTGACCTCTTTGGGGTCCAGGTGACGCCGTTTTCTATCATACTCACGCTTGCGATCATCGTGGCCGGCTTTGCCATAGCGCACACGGTCCGGCTCGTCATGCTAAAGTATCTCGGATCGCGCCTTCCAACAGACGCAAGGAAGGCCACCGGCAGGACCGTGTATTATGGTATCATAGCAATAGCGCTGCTCTCTGCACTTGGAGTCTCGGGGCTTGATCTCTCTGGCCTGTTCCTTGCAGGCGGGTTTGCCGGCATCATCGTAGGCTTTGCCACGCAGTCGCTGTTCTCGAACTTGATTTCGGGAATATTCCTGCAGATAGACAAGCCGCTGAAGATAGGGGACCCTGTCCTCATAACGGGTAAGCTCCCTGACGTCGCCGGCGTAGTCGTCGAGATAACCGCCCTTTCTTCGCGTGTGCGCATGTTCGACGGGACGTACGTGCGCCTGCCAAACAGCGACGTCTTTCTGTCAGAGATACGCAACTTTTCCGGCGCCGCGGCGCGCAGGGTGGAACTCGTAGTAGGAGTCTCGTACGACTCGGACGCGCAAAAGGCGATAGGCATAATCCAGCAGAGCTTAAAGGACACACCGCTGGTGCTAGTCGAGCCGGCGCCCGACGTGTACGTGGACAGCCTAGGCGCGTCGGCCGTCAACATCAACATCTGGTGCTGGGTGCCGTTTACCGTGTGGTTTGACGTGAAAAAGCTGCTCGTCGAGCAGATAAAGAGGGAGCTTGAAACAAATGGCATAGAGATACCTTTCCCGCAGCAGGTCGTCTATGTCCGGCAGCAGCAACAAAGGAAAAAGGCGACAAGGAAGGGCGCGCCAACATCAGCCTTGCCACCCGGCCCCGTCTCCAGCTCTAGCGCCGGCGTGAACCTTGAAGAAGTGGTCGATGACGACCGCAACGACTAGTGGCGCAATAGATACAAGCGCGGCGCGTAGTTAGCAGGACGTTGACCGAGGAGGAAAAAGAAAAGGCCGGCCGCAAGAACATCTACGCGCTCGGCTTTGTCAGCTTTTTCACCGACGTCTCGTCGGAGATGGTCTTTGCGCTGCTCCCGCTGTTCCTCACGGGGCCCATCGGCGCGTCGCGCACGCTCCTTGGCCTCATAGAGGGCATGGGCGAGATGCTCGGCTACTCCGTCCGCATGGGCTCAGGAGCGCTCTCTGACAGGTCGCAGAGGCGCAAGCCCCTCGTGGCGCTTGGCTACTCGCTTTCGGCCGCAAGCAAGCCTTTTTTCGGCGCGGCCGCCGGATGGGTCGACGCCTTTGTGGTGCGCTCACTTGACAGGGTGGGAAAAGGAGTCCGTACCGCGCCCCGCGACGCGCTGATAAGCGAGTCGGCGCCGGAGGCCAAAGTCGGCAGGGCGTTTGGCATCCATCGCACTATGGACCAGGCCGGCGCAATCGTCGGGCCTGCCTTGGCATTTGCACTTTTTCCGTACATCGGGTTTTCCGGCGTGTTTTACGCCTCGCTCTTGCCCGGCGCAGTTGCAGTCGCCCTGCTCGTGTTGTTTGTCAAAGAGCGTCTTGCACCTTCTTCCTCTTCAAGGTCAAGGTCAGTATCAGCAAACGTCCGGGCAGTCCTTTCGCAGAGGAAGTTTGTTGCCCTACTTGCAATAATGGCTGTCTTTGGCATAGGCGCGTTCAACTTTTCGTTCGTGCTTGTCCGCGCGTCAGACCTAGGGGTCCCGGAAGGCAGCGTGGCACTCGTTTACCTTGTCATAAACGCGGCCCACGCGGCCATCGGGTATCCCGCTGGCATCCTTGCAGACAAGGCTGGCAAGGAAAGGATGCTCGCACTTGCATACGGCGTGTTTGCGGCAAGCGCGTTTTTGATGCTTGCAAGTGCGAACGCGGCGCAGGCGTATGTCTTGGCCGTGGTGTACGGAGCGTACGTCGGGCTTGCCGAGACCGTCCAGCGCGCAGTTATTCCCCGGTACGTATCAGCCGAGCACCGGGGCACCGCCTACGGCCTTTACAACCTCGTAGCAGGGTTTTCGTTCCTTGCGGCAAACGTAGTCTTTGGCTTTCTGCTCGACTCATCCGGAATCGGGCTTGCCGCGACCTACAGCATGATAACGTCTGCACTAGCTGCAGCCGCAATGATAGCGTTCATCATCAAAAAATGAGAGGCTATTACTTGGCCTTTTTCAGGGCCCTTGCCACACTTGCAAGCTCGCCTGCCACCCTGTCTGCGTCTACCTTTGGTATCTTGCCTGTCTCGAACATTGCCTCGCGCTTTATCGACTTCTTGGCGCCGGTCTTTATCAGCTCTATGTCAAAGTACGTGCAGGCGCCTTCTTCGCCCTGCATCAGCCTGTTGTAGTCTATGGGCACCGGCGACGTCTGATAAAGTTCTATCATCAGGTCGTTAAGCTCTGCAAACAGCGCGTTCTTTCTTTCGCCCATCTTCTGGAACTCTGCCTGGCCTTCCACCGACGCGGCCTTTTTGTCAAGTTCTTCTGCCAGCTTTTCGTCCTCGAACATCTTGGAAAACAGGCCCTCAAAGTCCATCTCCGCAAGGCCGCGCTTTTCAAGCTCTTGCCCAAGCGCCTTGTCTGCGTTGTCCCTGATGCCGCCGTACAGCGCGGTCGCGTCGTCGGCTATCTTGGCAAGCTCTTTCTGGACCTCTATCACGCGCTTGTCTGCCTTGTAGTACGGCAGTGCGTGGAACTGGATGCCAAAGTAGCCAGAGATGTAGTACTTGCCGACATCCTTGTTGAACTGGCAGAACAGCCTGTGGAGGTCGTCTGTGACCGACTTTGAAATTCCTCCTGCAAGCCAGCCTTCCATCCTGTTTGTCAGCCTCTGATAGAACGTCTGCACGTTCTGCGGGTCAAAGGTGTCCGTCTGCGTGACGGTGCCGTCGCCTAACATCGCGTGCGACTTTTGCATGGCTATTGCCGGCTTGACCGCCTCAAGGAACTCTGCCTGGATGTCCTCAAATGCCGAGTTGACTTTTTTGCTGAAATAATCCGTGCCCTTGAGCGGGAGCCTCATCCTGCCGTGGTGTGCCGTCCTGACATATAATCTCAATGAAATGGCGGAGATAGGGCACAGGCTCTGTCTTGTGCAATAACGACTATGTTTCTATGATGCATACAGTACTACAATACCTCACGTCATTCGATAAAACGATGGCTTGGCTTGGTTCTTCTACTGAGGCATGTTACACCCACGCGCCTCTTGTGGTTTTGCCTAGAGTGCAATAGCGATAGAATTTTGGCGTAAGGTAATAACATTCCATAGTTAATCAAGCCCTTAAAATGATGATGGTCGCCCCGTTCTAATGTCAAGTATAACAGGAACGAAGAAGAACGTGCTGACTGTTGCAATCCTGGCAATGGGCTTTGTACTTGCATCGTCGGCGATAGGACTGCCGACGGCTGCATTTGCAACCTCAAGCTACGATGACAACAACCATAATGACAACAACTGCGACTATAGCAACGGCGACCATCACTGGTCAAGCTATGATGACAAGAACAACCATGATGACAACAGCTGCGATTGCAACAACGACAACAACGACGACAACGGTCGCGACTACAGCAGCGACTACAACAATGACAACAAGTGTGACTGCAACAACGACGATTACAACAACAACGACAACAACTGCGATTGCAGCAGCGATGACAGCAACAGCGACTATCACTGGTCAAGCTATGACAACAGCAGCAACGACAACTGCGACGACAATGGCAACGACAACCACGATTACTCTGGTCACCATGACTACAGCAGCCACGACAACGGCCATGACTACAAAGACAACAAGCACCATGACTACAGCAGCCACGACAAGCACGACTCGAAGGACGACAAGCACGGCAGCGACTACCACAGCCACGACGACTACAAAGGCAAGAACTACTAGTAGTAGCCGTCCACTCTAGGAATAATACCAAAGGAGGCGGCTTTCGCCCCTCATTCTTTTTTCAAAGTCTGTCCGTTATGACATGTAAAACCCGTGTCAAAGATGGTCTTACATCCTGCAAAATCTCAATGACTTTAAATCCCGCGGGTTCCAATATGGGAAGGCAGGCGTGGCCCCGGAAGCAAAGGACGATAAAAAGGAGGCCAGAAAGGACAAGGCCGAGGACAACGGTAGCACGAGCAAGAGCCTCGTCGGGATGATGATGGGTGGAAACAATCCTGCCGAGGAAAAGGCTATAGTCGTCGACTCGGAGACGCTAGTTGCGCAGACGCAGGACAGGCTGTGGCGCGCCCTAAAGCGCCGTTACCAGTACGACTCGTCGCTCAAGCCGGGGCAGGAATATTTGCTGTCCCATGTCAGCAGCAAGATCCCACTTGTCATAATGTACGCCGACCTCGTGGGCTCGACTAACATGAGCATGACGCTCCCCGTTGACAAGCTTGTGACAATCATCCGCGCGTTCACTCAAGAAATGTCGTCCGTGGTTGAAAGCCACCAGGGGTATGTCCTGAAATACGTGGGCGACGCGGTAATCGCGTTTTTCCCTGCAAGCTACAACCGGCTCAGCGCCTGCGACAGGGCGGTCCAGTGCGCCCGGTCGATGATAACCGTCGTGAAAAACGGCATTAACCCGATCCTGAACCAGTACGACTATCCTGAGCTTGGCGTGAAAATAGGCATGGACGTGGGCGAAAACGTCATCGTGCAGTACGGCCACGACAAGAGCTCGCCCATTGACATCCTCGGCTACTGCATGAACGTGGCGGCCAAGATAACGTCGCTGACCGGCTCAAACAGAATATCCATAGGGCAGGACGTCTACGACCTGCTCCACCCGTCGGAGAAAAACAAGTTCAAGGAGATGAAGCTTGGGACCGAGGAATGGAAGTACCGGGACCGCGTGACGGACAAGGTCTACAGAGTCTATACGCTGATGGAAAACAAGTAGTAAAGTGATAAAAGGAAAAGGAAAGAAAGAGAAAAAAGATCTAACGGTACGATTTCTGCTTTCTGCGCCTTGCGCCGGGACCACCGAATTTCTTTGATTCAGACTGCCTGTGGTCGCCTGCGAGGAAATGCCTGTCGTACTCTGTCAGTTTCTTGCGGATCTCTTCTCTGATGCTCTTTGGGAACGGGTGCTCTTTCGGGTCCTTGTCGCCCTTGACGTCGCCGGTAAGCGCTCGGGAAATGGCGACTGCGCTCGCAAACGCCTGGCCCATAAAGCCGCCGCCTGCAACCTGCACGTTGATGTCAACCTTGTTGCGCTGCTCGCCAACTAGCGTGAGCGGGGTGAGCAAGAGCTCCTTTGCAACCTCTGGCTGCACGAGTTCCGCCGGTATGTTGTTTATCCTGACTCTGCCAGAGCCCTTGGCGATTGTCGCCACGGCCTTGCTGGCCTTTCTCTGGCCCGGATAAAGATCTAGCTTGCTTGTCATTACGATGGCACTCCTTTCCATCCTATCTGCTTGGCGACGTCGCCAACAGAGATGTAGTAGGCTTCAGGCTTGGTAATCTTGGAATCCTCAAACGACTGCATCTTGGCAGCCTTCATTTCTTCTGGGACCCCGATATATACCCTGAGACGCTGGTGAGCTTCAATGCCCGTAGTCTTTTGCTTTGGTACCATGCCCCTCACCATCTTTGTGAGCATTGTATCCGGCCTCCTCGGGTGGAACGGACCGTGAATCGGGTTGGTGACTGAATTAATCTCAAGGTGTTCCTTGTATTGTTCAATGACTTTGTAGCGGTTGCCCGAGAGCATCGCCTTTTCCGCGTTAACGATTGCGACCTTGTTTCCCTGCAGGAGCAGTTTTGAGACGTGCGAGCACATCCTGCCTGCGATGCAGTTCGTCGCGTCGACGACTATGGTTTGCGGTTTCTTGGTATTATCAGCCAATTATCCTCACGCCCTTTCCATCCGGATACTTCTTTATCAGGTCGTCAAGGCTTACCACCTTGCCTTCCATGTCGCCGATCTTTTTTGCGGCCGACTCTGATATTGAAAACGCGCAGACTGTCAGTTTGTGGCCAAGGTTGCCGGTGCCGAGCACCTTGCCCGGGACCACGATGACCTCGCTTGCCTTTGTGACCTGCGCAAGCTTGCCCAGGTTGACCTCGCTCTTGTTGGACCTCGGGCCAGAAACGCGGCTTTCGAGGTCCTTCCAGATAGGAGCCTTGTTCTTCTTGGCCGCCTTGCGGAGGGTCCAAACGGTATTGTCGACTAGAGTGTTAGCGAACATAATACGTCCTCTTTCTACGCTCCTAAATCTAGAATCCCCAAATAAACGTACCTAGGCTCACTATGGCGTCTTGAGCGAGCCTATGACCTGCTTGAAGTTCTTGATCTTGGACTGCAGGCGCTCTGTAGATTCCTTCAGTATTTCTTCCGCTGTGAGCGCGCCGTTCGTTTCGATTACAAGCACTATCTCGCTTTCGTCCTTGCCGTCCTTGACCACGGCCGCCGAAGTCGGCTGCCACTTGGCGTGCTGCTTGCCGATGCCAAGCCGGGCGTATGCCTCGAATTTCAGTTTCTGGCTCGGTGCAAGAACCACAATCGGAATGTCTCTGCTCACGGGCTTGACCATCTCGTCTTCTGACACCATCTCGCCGGAGGTGACGACCTTGGTCTTGTCAGTCGCCTCTGCGTCGAGCACTAGCAAAACCCTGCACTTGGCACAACCAAGCGTGCTGCCGCAGTCGCACTCGTGGGGCATCACGAACCTGCCAGGATCGGTCCTGAGCGGGATGAGGCCGAGCCTGTGGGCCACCGCCTCGTCGTGCATGACCGAAGAGTTTTCGAGGATGACGACATCATCTATTGCAAGCGTCGGGACCTCGCTTATGGCAAGGCGCCTGAGCGCGTTCACGTACTGCCTTGGAATATTGTTAAACCTGGCAACGATCTTGTTATCTGATTTTTCAACAACTTCGACCGAAGGAGAAACCAATACTTCCGAAAGTTCCCAAAACATCCTTAAAAATCTACCGAAACTTGCAAAAATTATCGGGCGTACCCGGCCGCCTGACACGCATAAATATACGCAGAGTCAACAAACTTCCATGACGGAAACAAAGTTCACGGTGGTTCGCCTGGCATTGGAAGGCGACAAGTTTGAGCTGCTGGTCAAGCCGGACCCTGCCCTTGAGTACAAGCTGGGCAAGAGGGCGGACATCTCTAGCGTGCTTGTTTCCGACGAGGTCTACTCTGACGCAAACAAGGGTTCTCGCGCCTCCAGCGAGAAACTCATGAAGCACTTCAAGACTACCGATCAGGCGGAGGTGGCCAAGCAGATACTTGCCCGCGGAGAACTGAACCTCACAACCGACCAGCGCCGCAAGATGGTCGAGGAAAAGCGCAAGCAGATTGTCGCTTATATCCACCACAGCTTTGTGGACCCCAAGTCGCACCTGCCGCACCCGATAACCAGAATAGAGGCCGCAATGGAGCAGGCAAGGGTGAGCATCGACCCGCACAAAAAGGCGGAGGACCAGGCCAAAGATGTAGTCGATGCCTTGCGCGCCATACTGCCCTTAAAGTCAGAGACTCTGAAGCTGATAGTCCGGGTGCCTCCGCAGTACGCCGGCCAGTCGTACAGCGTGATAAAGCCGGCAGGCGAGTTAAAGGGGGAAGAGTGGCAGGCAGACGGCTCGCTGAGAGTGGTGATTGAGATGAACGCCGGAATGAGGGGAGCGTTCATTGACCGGCTCGGCTCTGTGACCAAGGGCACGGCCGAAGTGAAAGAGGCGTAGCGACGGCGCCCACTTAAAATATAAGTCAGCTATTATAATTGCCCACAAGGAGAAGAAATAATGGAATGGAACAGTCGTTTTGCGACGGGCTTTGCCCCGTGGTGAGTTAGCGTATATGAATGATGTGCGCAGAAGATACGTTATCCCCGGCGACAAGATAGTCGAGGGGAATTACAGGCCGATAATGAACGTAGTCAGGTCGGGAAACGCGCTGATTGCAACCCGCATTGGCATTGCAGAGGCGGGCAGGGACGGCGTCAAGGTGATACCGCTGTCCGGAGTCTACATTCCCCGTGTAAACGACCTTGTGATAGGCAAGATAGTCGACCACACCTCGCTTTCGTGGGAAGTCGACATCAACTCGTGCTTCTCGGCTAACCTTCCCGCGTCCGACGTCTTTGGCAGGGACTTTTCGCCGGCAAGGGACGACATGACAAAGCACCTTGCGGTAGGCGACATGATCACTGCAAGGGTGGCAGCCTTTGACAGGACGCGCGACCCGATGCTGACCCTTCAGGACCGCGACCTTGGCAAGATACCAAAGGGCGAACTGCTAAAGATCTCGGCGACCCGGGTTCCTCGCCTGATAGGCAAGCGCGGCTCTATGATACAGACGATAGAGCAAGCGACGCAGACGCGCGTGCTCATCGGCCAGAACGGCATCGTAGTCGTGACGGGAAGAAGCCCGGAAGGAGTGGAACAGGCTGTAAAGGCGATCAGGATGGTGGAAGACGAGGCCCACACTGCCAACCTGACACAGAGGATCAAGGTCCTCCTCAACGTGCCGGACGCGCCAACAGAAGCGCCGTCGTCGGCAAGCAACGGCAGTAGTGGGGCGCAAGCACCGCAGGAAACAGCAACAGTTTCTGCGGATTCTTCTGCAAATGAATCTACCGCAGCAGCAGAAGGAGAAGGAACGGAGGTTTAAGATCAAAAATGACACAGACAAGAAATTTGATAGATGAAAACGGCAAGAGGACAGACGGGCGCACGATGGACGAGCTGCGTGACGTCAAAATAGTCGTCGGCACCGTGAAAAACGCCGACGGCTCGGCTTACATTGAATTTGGCAAGAACAAGATAGTGGCGGCGGTGTACGGGCCGAGGGAGGTGCACCCAAAACACCTCGCGCAGCCAGACAGGTGCGTTCTGCGCTGCAGATACCACATGTCGCCGTTCTCTACCGATACGCGCAAAAACCCTGCGCCTTCCAGAAGGGAAGTCGAGATTTCAAAGGTGATGCGTGAGGCGCTAGAGCCGGCATTAATGCTTGAGGACTACCCACGCGCAGCAATTGACGTGTTTGTCGAGGTGCTGCAGTCAGACGGCGGTTCCAGGTGTGCTGGCATCACTGCTGCTTCTGTTGCATTGGCAGACGCCGGCATCAACATGCGCGACATAGTCGCTGCGTGCGCCGCAGGCAAGGTCGACGAAAAAATCGTCCTTGACATCAACGACACCGAGGACAAGGAAGGAGGCGCAGACATGCCAGTCGCGTACATGCCAAGGCTCGGTCAGGTGACTTTGATGCAGCTGGACGGCAAACTGACAAAGGAGCAGTTCAGCGAATGCCTCGACAAGGCAATAACTGGCTGCAACATGGTCTACGAGATCCAGCGCCAGGCGCTGATGCAGAAATACTTTGGCAATGAAACGGAGGTCAAGGAAGAACAATGAGCACATCAAAACGTTCCTCGATAATAGTGGAGCACCTGCGCAAGCAGCAGATGCTTGACTCGATGGCAAAGGGCAAGAGGATTGACGGCCGCGCGTTTGACGAGCAGAGGCCGCTTGAAATAGAGATAGACGTGATAAAGAAGGCCAACGGGTCTGCCCGCGTAAGGCTGGGCAACTCGGAGGTTATTGCAGGCGTCAAGGTGGACACCGGCGAGCCGTTTGAGGGCCTTGAGAACAAGGGTGCCCTCATCGTGTCAGCCGAGGTCCTGCCGACCGCGTCGCCGCATGTCGAGCCGGGCCCCCCAGACGAAGAAGTGATAGAGCTTGCACGCGTCGTCGACAGGGGAGTTCGCGAGTCAGAGACCGTCGACCTTGAAAAGCTGGTGCTTGTCGAGGGCAAGGTCGTGTACACGATATTCGTGGACTGCAGCGTGCTAAACGCCGACGGCAACCTCTTTGATGCAACATCGTACGCGACCGTCGCGGCAATCCTGACTGCCAAGATACCCATCCTTGAAATGCAGGACGGCAAGGTGGTGGACACTGGCAAGACTATGCCAATGCCTGTCACTACAATCCCGATATCCATCACGCAAGTCAGGATAGGCGACGCGGTGCTGGTCGACCCGACGGCAGAAGAAGAGGGCGCCATGGACGCAAGGATTACAATAACGACATCGGACGAAGGCTATTGCGCGCTGCAAAAGGGCTACACGGGCTCGTTCACGATAGAGCAGATAAAGAAGGCTGCCGAGACAGCAAGAATTAAAGGAGAGGAAGTCCGCGCCAAGATGAAGGAGATAACGAAGTATGGCACGTAAAAAGAGCTCTACAGCACTGAAGGGCCAGGGCGTCAAGTTCGGCGCCACGGTCCGCAAGCGCTACGGCAAGGTCTATCGCACGCTCCACAAGAAGCGCCGCTGCCCGTCCTGCGGGTCGCTGAGGTTCGGCAGAATCGCCTCCGGCATCTGGGAATGCCCCAAGTGCAGCTTCAAGATAGCGTCGGGCGCGTACGACATTGACCTCGAAAGCCTGCAGAGCTGAAATAAGGATAAAGGTCAAGGGGCCAAAGGCACGGCCGATTTATTCCGCGCTGGCTCCAGACCTGAAAAAGCTGCAAGGAAAAAACGAAAGGCTGGAAATAAAAGTTTCCGGCTCTTCTCTCACCTTTTCCGTCGAAACGGACGACCTTGCGTCTCTGCGCGCAAACGTCAACTCGTATCTGCGCTTGGTTGATGCGGCGCACCGGTGCCTAACGCTATGATTTTATGTTGGTGTGCTTAACGTTTTTCGAATAGCAACATGAGTGAACAGGAACTTCCACCGTGGCTTAGAGAGCAAGTATCACGCTTACAACAGCTGCAGCAGAATCTGCAAGCTATAATGATGCAAAAGCAGCAGCTTGAAGTCGAGGCGGTGGAGACAGAGCGCGCCCTTGAAGAGCTGAATAAGGCTGGCCCGGAAGACGCCGTCTACAAGGCCGCCGGCTCTGTGATGGTCAAGGCAAAAAAAGACGAAGTGGTAAAGGAGCTTGAAGAAAAGAAAGAGCTGTCAGCCACCCGCGTCAAGGTGCTTGAAAAGCAGGAAGGGCGCGTCAAGGACAACCTCAAGGAAGTCGAGACCAAGATAAACGAGATGATCCGCGGCGGTGGCCCCGGAGCCGCAGGCCCCGGTCCAAAGCCAAAGGCTGAATGAGTGAGCAAAAGAAAGAAAAAATATAGCCCCGACTGGCATTTCATATTTTCGTGCCGGCACGCATCGTAGTCGACGAAAGGGAGCGCCCTAGCGGCATCCCTGACATCCTGCGCAAGTCCGGCATAGTTGTCGATTTTGCGCAGCTAACAGTCGGCGATTACATCGTTTCTCCGGACACTGCAGTAGAGCGCAAGACCGTGCACGACTTGGTTCATTCGATTTACGACGGCCGGCTGTACGTCCAGTGCGCGCAGCTGGTAAAGCACTATCCAAAGCCGGTTGTCATAATCCAGGGCGATCTGACACGACTTGCGGAAATCCCTGAAGATGTCAAGGAAGAGGAAAAAAGGAAAAAAATGGAAGAGCGTCTGCCGCTTGCATTTGACGCACTTGCGACCGTGGCGATAGAGTTCCGCATACCTGTGTTGCACGCGCCGGATGCCGAGCATACAGCCGTCCTGCTCGGCACGCTTGCCGCAAAGGGCTTGCAGAACGGAATAGCATCTGGCCCGCTCTTGAAAAAGATCCGCAAGGAAAACCCGGTTTATCTGCAACAGCTATACGTGCTGTCATCTGTCCCCGGAGTGGGAGACAAGCTTGCCGCAAGGATGCTTGAAAAGTTCAAGACGCCACAGCGCGCGCTCAACGCGTCGGCGGCGGAACTTGCGACAATTCCCGGTTTTGGCCTTGCCCGCGCCCAGCGCCTGAGAAAGATCCTCGACTCTGCGGCCAAGGCGGACAGCGTGGTGCAGAGGACGCTCTTTGAAGAAGAAAGCCAATGAATTATAAAATCAAGATGCAAAACCCTGCCCCGTGACGCTGACCGTCGAAAGCAAGTGGCTTGCAGCCAACCTCGACAACCCTGACGTAGTAATACTTGACACGCGGGGCCAGACGCCTTACCGCTTTGGCCACATCAAAAATGCCCTTTCACTCGGCATAGAGATGGTGACAACAGTCGCGCCAAACGGCGCTAACCTCGTGATAGAAGGCGCGCAGGCAGAAAAAGTGTTTGGAAGTTACGGCGTCGACGATTCAAAAAAGGTGGTGGTGTACGGCGAGCAGGATGACCCGACAGCGGCAAGGGTCGCCTGGAGCATAATGTACCACGGCCACCCCGACGTCGCGCTCTTGGACACCGGCTTTTCGGTGTGGAAGCACATCGGCCTGCCTGTCACGAGAGACGAGGCGCAACCTAGGCCGGCGCAGTTTACATCAAAGCCGAGGGCGGAGATAAGGATAGACGCCGAGGCCATCAAGGCAAAAGCCGGCGACCCGTCGTTCGTGGTGGTGGACGCAAGGACTCCGCAGGAGCACATGCAGGCAAGGGTGCCGGATTCCGTCCTGCACGACTGGGAGCAGGGAGTAGGCGAAAACGGCGCTGCGTTTCTCTCGCCGGAAGACCTGAAAAAAGAGTTTGAAAGTAAGGGGATAACGCCGGACAAAGAGGTGGTATGTTATTGCCACTCGGGCATGCGGGCGTCGCACAAGTACATGCAGTTTCGCCTCGCCGGCTATGAAAGGGTCAGGCTGTACGACGGCTCGATAATCGACTGGGCTATGCGCAGAAACCCTATCCGGTAATCTTTTTGTATCTTCTCTTCAACTTGTTGCCGCACAGCGGGCACTCTTGTTCTGTGGGAGAAAACGCCTTGCTGCACGCGCTGCAGTACGTTATGTATCTGCGCGTCTCTTTGATGCCCTTGCCGGACGACGCTACTACCTTGACTCCAAGCGTCGCGGCGACGTTTGCAACCGCATAGTCGTCTGACGCTAAAGTAGCCTTGCGCTCCAGGGCAAGTGCCAGTATCGAAACATCGGCGGCTGAAAGTTTTGTAATATCGCCTGTCTTTTTTGCGGCTGCCGCGACTGCATCGATGCTTTTTTTGTCCGGGTCGAGCACCTGCAGGTTTCCTGCGTGCACCAGAGCGTCAAGAGCCGCAGCCTTGACGTGCTTTATTTCGTCAAAGACGGCGCTTGTTGTTACACATTTTGCGCCGGACAGAAACGCGATTCCAGCATAGAACGCGCTTGCATCAAGTGCAAGCTCTTCTCTAGAACCCGAGTTTTGCAAGCTGCCTCATGCCCTTCTTGTTGAGGCGCAGAAAACGCACGTCGTGGGGATACCGCGCGATCCTCACCTCCTGCCCTGCCTTTATGATATGGTTTTCCTGCCCGTCTATCACAAGGTGCGACTTGTGGCTGCTCTTCACCACTATTTCCTCTATCGGTATCACGAGCTGCGGCATCTTGTTTACCGGAGCTATTGGGCTGAGGATGAGGCAGCTCATGCCCTCGTGCAGGACCGGCCCGCCGATTGAAAGGTTGTGGCCGGTCGAGCCGGTGGGAGTCGAAATGACGATGCCGTCCATCCTGTGGCTCTTTTCGTCTCCCATCAGCTTTATGGAAATGGTCGGCGTGCGGGAAAGGTCCGCCCTCGTTATCAGTATCTCGTTGAGCGCCGGAGGAAACGCCGTCCTGCCTGAAAACGCCTGTATTCTTATCCTTGAATCGTAGAAACCTTTGCCGTCAAGTATGTCTCTGATGGCGCTTTCCATGCTGTCCGTGTCGACTTCGGACAGTATGCCCCTGTGGCCGCCGACGTTTATGGAAAGAAGCGGCACATCGCCGGGTATGCTACGGAACGCCTTTAGCGTGGTGCCGTCCCCGCCCAGGGCAAACACGAGGTCGGCTCTGTCCTTCACCTCTGCCGGCTCGATAGTGTCGATGCCTTTAATCTTCAGGGGCGAAATCGCATACGCTGACACGCCCTTTGAATCGAGCATCCTTGCTATGTTTTCAGCAGCCGCCTTGGCTTCGGCGTTGTTCCTCTTTGTTATCATAGCCACGGCGCGGACCTTGGCCATCTCTCTGCTGTTATTGCTATCTTGGCGTCTTAAAATGCGTTTTGCGTAGCTACGTATCTTCCAAAGATTTTAAGTAGAACTGAAAGGCATCTCAAATATGGCGAGCTATTCTCATCCCGAAGTCCTCACCGAGACCGACTGGGTTGCAAGCAACCTAAAGAACCAGAACATCAAGATACTCGAAGTCGACTATGACCCGGAAAACGCCTACAGGCAGGGGCATCTGCCAGGCGCCCACCTCGTCTGGTGGAAGCGCGACATCAATGATCCTGTCAGGCGCGACATCATCAGCAAGCAGCAGTTCGAGGCATTGATGAGCAGGGTTGGCGCGACTGCCAACACCGAACTTGTGCTATACGGCGACTTCAACAACTGGTTTGCGGCATTTGCGTTCTGGGTTTTCCAGTACTATGGCCACAAGAACATCAAGATAATGAACGGCGGCAGAAAGAAATGGGAGCTAGAAAAGCGCGAATACACAAAGGACGAGCCGGCGCCAGCGTCAAGCAAGTACATGGCAAACCCCGCCGACGAGGGCGTCCGCGCATTCATGCCCGACGTCAGGCGCGCGTTGGAAAGGGCCCAGGAGATAGTCCTTGTCGATGTCCGGTCTCCAAAGGAATTCACGGGTGAGATAACCGCCCCGCCAGAGTACCCGATGGAGCACGCCCAGCGCGGAGGCCACATCCCCGGCGCAAAGAACATCCCGTGGGCTCAGGCAGTCAAGGACACCGATGGCACCTTCAAGAGCGCGGAGGAACTAAAGGCGCTGTACGAGGGCAAGGGCGTGACGCCGGACAAGGAAGTGGTGTGCTACTGCAGGATTGGCGAGCGCTCGTCGCACAGCTGGTTCGTGCTGAAATACCTGCTTGGCTACCCGTCCGTCCGCAACTACGACGGCTCGTGGACTGAATGGGGCAACATGATAGGAAACCCGATAGAGAAATAAGCCCTTATTTCCTCCCTTTCTTTTGTGGGACACGTACAGATAGACCCTTCTGATATGGTAAAGCGCGGCCAGTTCTACTTTATCTACGACAGGCCGCCGCATTTCGTGATGGAGGACAAGACAAAGAGAGGCCTTGAAGTGCGCGAGCGCATCATCGACGAAAAGCACGGCGTTGAAGTCGAAAGGGGCATGATATACGACATGGATGGAATAGGCCACAGGGTCGGGATACGCTGGTACTTTCCAAAGTCGCAGTATTCGCTAGAGCAGGTTGTGACAAAAGCCGAGGAGATGGAGAAGCGCTACAAGGCCATCCGCGAGATGACCTGCCCGGACGACTCTGACTAGATAGAAAAAAAGAAAAGCGAAATGCTTTTAGGCTATTCAAAATCCTAGTTAAGACATCAATGTCCGCCCTGCTCAAGGACCGAGTATGGACTATGCTGTCAGAGACTGCCAAGAGGGGCGTCTACCCGCTCCACGGCAGCAAGCTAGGCATTTACAGGATTCCAGTCGAGATTACCGACAAGGCCGACATCGCAAGCATCCAGAATGACTTGCGCCCTGCCGGTTTTACCATGCAGACCCACGCAGACAGGATATACGTCACTTACAAGTGGACAGAGAAGGGTGTCGACCCAATGACCGGGGAAGACCTTTCGGCGGACCTTAACATCACGGTTGAAATTGTCACGGGCGAGGTCGTCGACCTCATTTACCAGATAAGGCAGATTGAATACTTTGGCGATCCCTACTGGATAAAGAACTACCGCGCAACGGCGGACAAGAACGCCAAGATGATTATCGACACTATAATCCGCAACACCAAGATTGGCGACAAGATGATTGCCCAGTACCAGAAAGTGGAAAAGCTGACGCTGGAGCAGGCGATAAAGAAGCTCGAAGAGCTCACGCCGCTTGCCAAGAACCCCAAGGCGAGGAGCGCGATTGCGCCTCCACCAACGGCGCAAGCGTCGGCCGCACCAAAGCCGGCGGCAACTCCCGCAATGGCCGCGCCGCAGGCGCCGGCAGCAGGAGGAAGTGGCGACACCACCGTCTCGCTTTCAGGCACCGGCACCGGACATTCAAAGGTGGAAGGGCCCATTGATGTAAAGTTCAAGGAAAAGAGGCAGCAGGCCGGCAAGTACCAGGGAATCGCAGTCTGGGGCCCGCTCGACGCTCCCGGACAGCTTGGAATATGGGGCACGAACGTCTGCGTCGACTTTGACATCTGCGTAGCCGACGGCGCGTGCATTGAAGCCTGTCCCGTCAACGTCTATGACTGGCTAGAGACACCCGGACATCCTGCATCAGAGAAAAAGGCGTTCATGGCAAGAGAAAAGGACTGCATATTCTGCATCGCGTGCGAGAACGTCTGCCCGCCGCAGGCGATCAAGATATTCCAGAAAGGCGGATAATAATAGAAGCTCTGCCGAGTAGCTATAAATACTAAATACTGCATAGAGGTATAGTCTCAAAAATGGTGATGTATGGTCCAGGTACGTTTCTGTACGTCATCTTTCTCATCATTACTTGGGTCACGATGTTTTACACTCTGAACTTTTACTACCTTGCAATCCAATCGCGCCACAACGAGGTCCATGAAAGGCGCAAGCGCCAGGTGCCCGAACTTCCTCTTGCCCTGCTCCCGACAGTCACCGTGCAGCTGCCGCTGTACAACGAAAAGTACGTCGCAAGACGCCTGATAGACGCCGTGTGCAGAATGGACTATCCCAAGAACAAGATGCAGGTGCAGGTGCTCGACGACTCGGACGATGACACAGTCGACCTGATACGCTCCATCGTCGACGAATACCGCTTCAAGGGCTTTGACATCGTCCATGTACGCCGGGCGGACAGGTCAGGCTACAAGGCCGGCGCGCTCAAAGCCGGCATGAAGAGCGCCAAGGGCGAGTTCATCGCTATATTTGACGCCGATTTCATCCCGCCCTCGTCGTTTCTGAAGCACCTTTTGCGCTACTTTTCCGACCCCAAGATGGGCTTTGTGCAGTGCAAGTGGGGCCACGTGAACGAGGACTATTCTTCCATGACGCAGGCGCAGGCCGTGTCGCTTGACCTGCACTTTCTAGTCGAGCAAAAGGCCAAGAGCCTCAGCAGAATCTTTCTGAACTTTAACGGCACCGCCGGCATCTGGAGGACGTCGTGCATCAGCGATGCTGGTGGCTGGCAGACTAGTACGCTCGTGGAGGACATGGACCTGAGCTACAGGGCGCAGATGAAGGGCTGGAAGTGCATGTTCCTTGACGACTATGTCGTCGATGCTGAATTGCCGGTGCAGATGAACGCGGCCAAGAGGCAGCAGTTCCGTTGGGCCAAGGGCTCGATACAGGTCGCGCTAAAGCTGCTTACAGACGTGGTGGCACACAGAAAGGTGCCCATAGAGTCCAAGGTCCAGTCGTTCATACACATGACTCGGCACATTGCGCACCCGCTCTTTCTTGCGCAGTTTCTGATATTTCCGATGCTCCTTGCGATGAACTACAAGCTCTATGAGAGCAACCTGGCTCCCCTGTTCGTGCTTGCCATGTACGCGGCACTTGGTCCCGGCGGCTATCTAGTGGTGATAAACAAGGTGTGGAAGAAAGGCTGGAAGCACAAGGGGCTGCAGTTCATGTTCCTGCACTTTTTCGGCGCCGGCATCTCTGTCAACAACTCTGTCGCAGTGTTTGACGCGCTGTTTGGCCGCAAGAGCGAGTTTCTGAGGACACCAAAGTTCGGCATCGTGAAAAAGGGCGAGGACTGGCGCAACAAAGAGTACGCGCTGCCGTTCACGAAAACCACTCTGCTAGAGATATTCTTTGCGCTCTATGGATGCATATCGATATTCGTGGCGATATTCTCGCATAACGCACTGTTTACTCCGCTCATCGCATTGCCTACAATCGGGTTCATATACGTGGCGTACCTCAGTATCGCACACTCGCAGCTTGGCAAGAAAAAGAAAAAGACCAAAAAATCAGCAGGACAGGAAGATGCCGTTGTCGTCGTTGCTGTCCCCATGCAAAAGAGCGTGGGCCAGCGCCTGCTTTTGCCCGGCGTCCTTGCGTTCCTTGTCCTTGGGGCCGGCGTTGCGTACTATGGCTACCATACGTCCATTTACCCGCTGCAGGAGGCTTCTGGTTTGCTCGCAAGGGCCCAGTCCGCGCAGACTCCGCAGCAGCTGGCCGATTACACGAGGCTCGCGCAGAGGTTCATTCCGGATACCGGCAACCCTGTGTGGTTCTTTTCCACCTACCGGACTGATTTTGCAAGAATCAACGCGCAGCTGGACGGCATGGTCGCCCGCTCTGAGGCACTGTCGACCCTGTCGCCGCACGACGAAGGCTACAACGCTGCGCTTATTGACATGCACGCTGGCGCGCTAGAGATACAGGCAAACCTGCACGAGGCTATACCGTACATCTATGTCAGTCCGCAAAACATTGTCCTTGGCGCGGCGTGGGTAGGAGTCATACTGTCCGTGTTTGCCGCAGTAAAGCACGCAAGGACGAGGCACCAGAGGGCCGAGACAGCGTCGGCAATGCAGACATGATGATGATAATTTGATCAGAGGCACCACAAAAATTTTCACAAGATAATACTATCTCTGGCGGAGGGTCTGCTGATTTTTTTGATGATTGATGATTTGCATTTCTACCAAGCCAAGCAAAAAATCAGTCGTATACTTCTACTAGCACTAAAGAAATCGTCCTCAAGTCGAATCTTTTTTAAAAAATACTGCCTACAGTAAAATGGATGGCAGCAAGTTGCCGGAGTCCCGCGACGTGAGAAGCTCCGCACGTCAGAAGAAAGATGTAGTCGGCTCGACCATAGTCTCCAAGACCCTCCTCAGCGATATCGAGAACTTTTGGTTCTCGGTGGAGGCTGACGCCATAGTTAGACCGTTTGATTTCGTGTCGGTCAAGAATGCGAAAGCTGACAGGGTAATAGGCATAGTGGACAACCTACAGGTGGTGCCGTTGGACGAGGCTGACGCATACTCTAATGGTATGATGGTGGCCAAGGCGGCAATCTTGGCAAATACCCCTTCCTCAGCCATACCAGTAATGCCCGGCCGAAAGGTCAGTCTTGCAGATGAAAATGAGGTTCTCTATGCCCTCGGCATCCCCGAAATGCTAAACCCTGTGCCCGCCGGAGTCATCCAACTGACAAACGGCCTACAGATCCCATTTTCTCTTGACGTGTCTTACCTGGCAGGTCCGGACACTGCACACATTAATGCCGCCGGCATATCTGGAAATCGCAAGACCAGCTATCTGCTCTTTCTGCTCCAGTCGGCATCCCAAAAGCTCTCAAGAGAAGGCGTAGCCATCATTATCTTTAACACAAAAGAGCAAGAGCTTCTTCAGATAGACTCCAAGGATGATGAAAAGTTCAGCAAGGAAGATGCGAAATTGTTCAAGCTGTTGGGTCTGGATACAGAGCCGTTTTCAAACGTCATCTACTATTTGCCAAGGGGAAGCGACGGCAATCCCAACTCGGTCCTGGTGCCCAAAAACAGCAAGCCGTATTCATACGAGCTTGGCGATATACATGACCGGCTTGAGCTCTTGTTTTCGCAAACGGCAGATCCACGCTACGACGAAATCCTGTCTATTGTCAATCATATTGACGAATCGTGGCCAATCAAGAACGGCCTTGACGAGATAACAACATGGAGCGACCTGGCAGCTTTTACCCAATACCCGGAAGAGGTAGTTTCGTACAGATCCGCCCTTGCGCATTTCCTTGGCTATTTGCACAAGTTCAGAAAGTCGCCGCTCTTTGTAGACAGGCGCAAGACTAGCGTGTATCTGGGCAGTGAAGTCAAGAAGATCAAGGCGGGGCAAGTGTACGTCATTGACATCGCCAGGCTCCCGACGCTTGAGGAACAGTCGCTGGTTGTCGGTGACGTAATGCGCGCTGTAGACCAGATGTATGCGGCCAAGCGCCTGACAAGTGCAGAATCCGGCAAGTACATGATAATATTCGTCGATGAGATCAATAGGTTTCTGCCTAGCTCTGTCCCCGGAGTTAAGAGGATGTCCGCCACCGCGGAACAGATAATGAGGACGGTCATCGCTGGCAAGGCGAGAAATACCTTGCTTTTTTCTGCCCAGCAGTTCAAGAGCACAGTCGACGGAGCCCTGCACGAAAACACCGGCACCCACACATTTTCCAAGCTCGGCGCTACAGAACTTGCGACACCCTCTTACGCCATGTTAAGCGAGCACACAAAGGGCAACATAGTCAGGCTCAACAAGGGTGAAGTCATCATGACGCATCCTGCCTTCAGACACCCCATCAAGGTAACATTCCCTCGGGTGTCGTTCAAAAGACCGTAAAAGCATAAATCAATCAATTACACACAGATTGCCAAGTTGCAATCGCGGCGATGATCGTGCAAATACTCGCTGTGAGTGATATAACAAGCCGAGCAAAATCAAGATTCTAAATTATGCAAGAATTAGAAAGGTTTGGTCAGATACCCTAGTACTTTCATCATATGTTGCAGTAATAGTAATCATCATCCCATCTCAAGTGCGGGCGACGCGCAATATTAACCGTTATTCGTCACTTGTTCAATTTAGTTCACCCACAATGCAGCAAATAGTCGCTTTCTGGTTTAAATAACAATTTTGAACCTCTATCTCATGACCGCAGAGGAAAGACTGGAGAAAAGGATCCTTTCTGCGGGGTCGGCCGGTGCCAAAAAGGCCGATCTTCGCAAGGAATTTGGCGAGATCGACGTTGCACTGGAGAGCCTCGTAAGCAAGGGGCAGGTTTTCGTGGACAAGCGCGCAAGCGCCTACTATTGCTTCCACAAGGACCACTACATCCAGAGCCTTCTCAATAGCGACCCGAGGTTCAGGCTGACGTACGACCTGATAAAGTCGCTCGAAGAGACCGTGAGCGCGTCGAACCGCGAGGTTTCCCGTGCAGTCGAGGCGCTTGCAAACAATATCTCAAACCTGGCAAGGCTTGTTACGGAACGGGCAGAGACCAGGGGCGTGCCGGCGTCAGCCGCGCCCGCAAGGAGCATGAGCGTCAGCGACTTTAAAAAAGAGTTTGACGGCGCGCTTGCCAACTCGTCCTCCTCTATCGGATGGGTAGAGCTGGCAAAGGTTCGAAGCGACGTGTGCGCAAGATGCGGCATAACCGGTGACGATTTCTACCATCTGGTGGGCGAACTGACGGGCCAGTACCAGGACAAGTACGAGCTTTCAACCGGTGGTGGCGAAGGCGTGATGGTCCGGGGCCTCTTGCACGGCTTTGTGAGGTGCATCTAGCAGGATGTATCCATACAGGCTGGACAGAAACCCTTACCCAAGCAGCCCGACTCCGACCTTGATTGACGCCAAGATCCTTGGAGGCAAGCGCCATAAGGAGGCCAAGGCGGCTGTCCTTGCGTGCTTTTCTGACCTGCACGGCAAAGTCGCACAAGGCAAGGCCACCGACAAGGACTTTCGCTTGCTCACGATAATCCAAGATGTCGGGTCCGGCAAGACACACCTTGCGCTCCACATAAAGGGGCTCAAGGAAGTCGAGGACAAGACGGTGATATCGTACGTCGACCTGACGCAGATATCGCCACGCAACATGCACAGCCTGTATTCTGCAATGCTCGGAGGCTTCACCGACGAGTACATATCCCAGATGCGCAGGGCAGTGGTAAAGCACCTGCTGGCAAAAGCAGAGCAGTCGTCTACTGCGCGCAAGATATTCAACTATGGCTTTATGGATTCTATCACCGGAAAACGCCTGTTCGACAAGGCGGAACTCTTGCTGAACAACGAGCTTGTACCCAACTACACTGCGCTTTCAGAAACTCTGAGAAAAGAGTATTCGCCCGTCGAAGTGGCGATACTAAAGCTGGTGGTGGAGGGCAAGTTCCGGGCGGACGCGGCAAACGTCTCGACGCTTGAAGACATCATCGCAAGCCTGGCAGCCCTTGCGTCTTTGAACCTGCGTTTTCTTGGGCGCGTGACGGTGTTCCAGCTGGACGAGTTTGACGCCGACAGGGAGACGACCGAGTTTGTAAAAGCAGTGATAAACGCACACGTGCCGGCGGCAGCGCTGATGTTGATATTCACCCCGTCCTCGTACGACGACATCAGCAAGGCAAACGCGTCCGTGTTTGACAGGCTGGAAAAGGCCAACTACAAGGTCGACCTTGCAGGCTCGAACACGTACGAGGAGATACTTGACATCATCATGGAGTACATACGCTTCCACGACGCAAGCAAGTGCTTTACCGAAGAAGAGGAGCGCGACCTTGCGGCAAAGGTTAAAGTAATCTATGACGAGTTTGCCGACTTTCGCAACGTGCGCTCTATGCTGAACATCATGTACCACGCCACGGAAAATGCCGGCAAGCGCGAGGCGTCAATAATCGACGAGCAGGCCATCGACGAGACCATCAAAAACGTCTATCCAGGCTTGCGCATACGCGGAAGCGTCATGGATGTGCCTATATCTGATTTCATAAAGATCCGCAGGAGCACGAGCGACGTTTCCGTGCTCGAATCGGGAGTAAAGGACGCGGTGCGCAACCTCGTCAACTATGCGCACGAAGTGGGCGCGGTAGCCAAGCCGCAAAAGAGCAACGGGAGCGGAGTAGACGTCATGTTCTCTGACCCGTACGGAACAAAGGTGGCGATAACAGTCGTGATAAACCGCGACCACGCCAAGAGCTTTGAGCAGATATCAAACACGCTGAAAACCACGGGCTTTGTAGACAAGTTGGTCATACTGACAAACGCCAACACGACTGCCGGCACGAACGGGAGCGCAGTCGTGACGATGGACCGCTGCAAGATGATAGACCTCATCTACTTTAGCAACAAGTACAAGAACAACGAGATGATGGAAGACGACTCGCAGCGCGCCATAATGCTGGCCAAGTCCATACGCATCTGCTAATACCCCTTCTCTGTTTTTTTTTCAGGCGCCGATGCGGCGCTAAAAACCCCAATTTTCCATCAATCTTTGATTATTGTTCAATAAAGAAAAGAGGAAAAAGGCGCAAGGCGTGATGACTTTAAGTCATCACGCCCGCCCTGACCCTGGGAGTGCTGTTCTAGTACTCGCCTTCAAAATCCTCGCTTGCAGTCAGGTCACTGCACTTGTAGAAGGCGTTCTCAAACTCGTAGTACACTGAGCCCTGGTAGTATTCGTCGCACTGGTACTCGTTGCCGTCGTCGTCAAAGTAAAAGTGGCCCTCGTCGTCATATTCGTGACCCTTGAAGGGGTGGTCAAAGAATATCATCACATTGCCAGTACGGTGCTCGTAGTCAAAGTGCACGAAAAAGTCCGCGCCTGCAAAGTCCTTGAAGTAAAAGTGGTGTATGATTATCTTTATGTTTTCGTAGTAGGTAAAGTCGTGCTTGTACTTGAAGTACTTTTTGTGCTGGCTGCTGTAGTGCTCTTCTCTGTGGCTACCGTTGTTGTTATCGTCACTGCCTTGATTTTCGTTGTCATGCTGCTTGTGCTTGTACTTGTAAAACTTGGGGCCTTGGACATCCTTGCTGTCGTCATGTAGCTTTCTCTCCTGCTTGTTGTGATCGCTTCCGCCTTGTTCGTTATTGCCACCGTTGTTGTTGCTGCCATTGTTGTTGAAGCCCTGTGGTTTATTGTTGTCATTGCTTCCGCTGCCACTGTTCCCGCTGTTGTTCTCCTGTGGCGAGGTCGTGGTTGTGCTGCTGTTATCTTTATTCTCGGGAGTCGTCGCGGTATTGTTCTCTAGCGGGGCAGTAGTTATCGTGCTGTTTTCTTTAGGAGCGTTTGCTGTAGTGTTGTTCTCTCCGGGATTAGTCGCGGTGGGGCCGTTTTCTGATGGGTTGTTATTTGTCATGTTGCTGTCGTTGGGAGTTGTCGTAGCAGTGTTGCTATTGTCGTCATTGTTCTCTGGAGCAGTGTTGTTGTTTGCTTCAGTGGCCGCAGTTGTGTTATTGTTGTCGTTATTTTCCGATGGAGTCGTCACTGTATTGTTGTTGTCGCCGGTGTCATTGCTTGCAGGCCCGGAAAGGTCTGGAGCCGTAGCAGCGGCCGTCTGATTTTCATTGTTTGAAGCACCCAAGTCGGGGGTTAGAGCTTGGTCATCATTAGTAGTAGGAGTCGAGCTTGTATCGTTATTGTTGCTGGTAGCTGCAGGAAGGTTGTCATTGTTGTTATTGTCGTCGCTGCTGCTGCCTTGTTCGCCTCCGGTATCTGCAGGAGACGAGGTGGTTGCTGTCCCGTTCCCGAGATCGGCCGCAAAAGTGGAAACTGGCATGAACGCGTACGCCGCAAGCGCGATACCGACTATTAATATCGAGAGCGTCAGCGTCATGCTGCTCTTCTTCTTTGTCTTACTTGACATTGACGTGAGAACAGATCCTTTACTTTAAAGCCTTGAGCAAAATCCCTACATAAGTTATCTATAAAATGCAATTCTATTATAAAATATATAAAATCATTGAATATTATATATCATTGTTGTTAGATCATAAAATCATAGCATTATCTGGTAACGTACTACCTAACGATCCAGCGTCTCTATCATGCCCAGCACCCACCTCAAAGTGTTTATTCTTATCCGGTCGTTCCTATCTGCCGTACGGGAGAATGTGCGACCCATCTCTTCAAAATCGCGCAACCGGTTATCTTCGATACCTTTCCTTATGTCGTTAATCTCTTTTTGCAATATCTCTTTCAACCGTTCCATGTCTTCGCTTGGCAAGTTTTAGTCATCACCAACATCAAATATGATGCTCTGTTAACACGTTAAACAATTTTCTTTGTTTTATTTCAAAACGACACAGTCTACGTCGCATGACGTAAGGATGGGTGGATCTAGACGCTCGTAACCAAGACAAAGCTCTTATCCTGTGCCTGCAAAATTAGTATGCCGTGCCCAAGCGCAACTTTACCACGCTTGAAGAATTCAAGGCCAACCTGCACAAGGAGGGGGCCACGCTAGTCGAGTTCTCTGGCGGCAAGGTGCCTTGCATACTGGTAAGTCCCAAGAAATACGAGGAGACGCTTGGCAAGATCTACGGCAAGCGCGTTTCTGCCGATACCCTGCTTGACATATTTTACGACGGGCGCGATGTGTTTGTCGACGTCGACATAAAGTTCCGTGACACGGACTTTGAAGAGAACTTTCTCCTTTATGCAAACGACATGCTGGAATGGTTCGAGGCGCTTGCGGAAAGCGGCATGATTGCAATGGGCCCAAGCGAGACAACGTACACAAACTCGCAGAACGTTTTCATGATCCAGCTGCCAAAAAAAGACGCGGCGGAAAAGGCGCTTGAAATCATAAAGACAAACGCCAAGAACCGCGTCGCGCGGGGTATGAAGGATGGCTGAAGAGGAAGAAAAGAAAAACAAAAAGAAGAAAGAAGAAGAGTTCTCCGAAGAAGACGACGACCACTTCAAGCTGTTCGGCAAGCGCGCGTGGGAGGTAGAGTACGGGGAAAAGTGCCCGACGTGCGGCAAGCGCATCGACGAGTACGGATTCTGCGCGTGCGGAAGCGCAGGATGACATCAGACGCTTTTCTTCTTTCTACCGACGATTATCGTGATGGGAAACGCAAAACGAACCTTGCCTTCTTTCAGGTAGCTTCCCACACCGAGGCTTCCGGTTTTCAGGTCGTCTGCAAACAACCGCCTCACCTCTTCTGCGTCTTTCGGCTTTGTTAGCGTCGCGTTCAATATCTTTTCAAGATCCACGTCGAGCTTGTAAAAGCCTGTCTCTAGCTCTGTGAAGCCTGCCTTCTCCACCATGCCCTGCAACTCTGCAAGCGGCATCGCCCTTGCGTGCGAAGAATCGCGCAGTTTTTCCATGCGGTTGTAGGCGTCGGCCTTGCCTTCCGGCGGTGTGACGTCTATGACGACCACCCTTCCTCCCGGGGCGCACACGCGCTTCATTTCGTACAGCACAGAACGCGGGTCAAGGAAATGGTGAAAGCTGTACCTCGTGACCACGAGCGAAAATGTAGAGTCTTTGTACGGCAGCGGGTTTGCATCGCCCACCTTCCACGTGACGTTGCTCAATCCCTTTTCTGTCTGAAGGAGCTTTGCCTGCTCTATCATAGCCGGGGTGATGTCGATGCCAGTCACGTGTCTCGCTACCCTTGCAAGGGCGCACGCCACTATGCCGGGGCCGCAGGCGACGTCAAGGACATTATCATCTGAGTTGATCTTTGTCAGAGAATACATCAGCTCAAACTCGTCTTCATTGGAATGCTCTTTCATCTTGGCAAAAGAGGCCGCCTGCTTTGTGAACTGTGACACTATGGACTCGTTGTGCGCGTGCTGTTGTTCGTCTCGCAATCTGTAAGCATTGGCAAGACGCGCTTTTAAGTCGATTGCGGCTTGCGATGAAAACACGATGGTGCGACGGCCGGGATTTGAACCCGGGTTACCAGATTGGCAATCTGATGTCCTAGACCAAACTGGACGACCGTCGCACGCTATAACTGTCGTTTAGTCTAGGTAATTTAAACATGTCCTTGCTTTTCTTCAGACAAGCAGCACGAGCGTGGAATACCCGCGGCTTTCAGTCACGTAATCGTCCTGAATTTCTTCCGCAACCACGGTGAGCGACAGCACGTCGCCCCGCTGGCAGTTCTTTGCGTCGATTATGATATAGTCGTCCAGTATGTCTGCGCCCTTTCTGCTTTCCTGGCTCAGCGCAAAGCCCATCTGCGCGCTGGCATTTAGAAGCAAGAGCTCGTCCTTCTGGTAGTTTCCAATCCTGACGAGCCTGCCGGGCCTCGGCATCGCCTTGACGTTTATCCTCACGTCACCTATGGGATGCGTCGTGTACCTGCTCTTTCCAAGCACGAGCGCCTCAAAGCCAAAGGGGTAGCCGGCGGTGTTTTCGGCCATCTTGTTGACGCCGTCGTTCATGATGATGTCTATTTTCTTTATCGTAGTCCCAAAGCGGTTTATCCAGTCGTTCGTGGTCTTGACAATGTTCTCGATGACGCCCTTGCGCCGCGCTGTTTCCTGCTCGCCAAGCTGGTAGCGGTCCACCCAATCCTTATAGTCCTTGCTGATGTCGATTATGAACTCGGTGCAGGTGTTCTGGTAGTCTTCGATGCTAGTTGCGCGCTCGGACCCCGCGTCGGCTGCAAACATGTGTATGTATGTTTGGCGGCAGGCTGGAATAAAAACGTCTACTCTATTCTGACAGGAGCCTCGCCATCTTTTTGGCTTGGTACGTGATAATCATGTCCGCGCCGGCCCTCTTTATTCCAGTCAGAAATTCCGTCATTACCGCGTCCTCGTCTATCCAACCTTCCATCGCAGCAGCTTTCATGAGCGCGTACTCGCCTGACACGCTGTACGCGCATATGGGCAGGCTGGTAGCCTTGCTTGCCTGGTAGATGAGGTCAAGGTTCGGTATGGCCGGTTTTATTATAATCGCATCGACGCCCTCTGAAATGTCCTGCTCTATCTCCCGCATTGACTCGCGGGGGTTTGAAAAGGGCATCTGGTACGTCTTGCGGTCGCCAAACTCTGGGGCCGAGTGCGCCGCGTCCCGGAACGGCGCAAACAGTGGGGATGCCTGCTTTGACGAATAGCTCATTATCGCCGTGTCTGAAAAACCTGCGTCGTCAAGCGCGGTGCGTATAGCGCGCACCTGACCGTCCATCATGGCAGACGGCGCGACGATGTCCGCGCCGGCCCTCGCCTGGCTCACCGCGACTTTGCCGAGCGTGCTTGCACTTGAATCGTTGTCAATCTTGCCGTCTATTACGATGCCGCAGTGGCCGTGCGACGTGTACTGGCAGAGGCAGACGTCCGTTATCACTGCAATCTTGTCGCCAAAGTTCTTGCGCACCTGCTCGACTGCTTTTTGAACAATCCCTTTGTCTGCAAACGCCTGCGAGCCCTTGTCGTCCTTTTCTGCCGGCAGACCAAAGAGGATTACCGCTTTGACGCCGAGGTCCGACAGCTCTTCCACTTCAGTTGCAAGCCCTGAAAGCGGGAAACGCTTGATGTCCGGCATCGAGCCGATGTCCTGCGGCTTTTTCAGGCCCTCCTCGATGAAAACCGGTGCTATAAGGTCCTTGACCGAAAGGTGGGTCTCTTGGAAGAGGTCGCGGATTGCTGGCGTCTTTCTGAGGCGCCTGAGCCTGACGTCTGGAAAACCGTTATTATTGCTGCTTTTTCTCGTCTTCATACTTGAACATCTTGGCTACCATCTTCATCAGCTCTTCGCTGTCCCTGCCGCCTCCCTCTATCTCCTTGCGCAAATAATTCATCGGCGTAGAAAGTATGCCTTCAACTATGGCGTACGACAATTGCTCGATGACCTTGGCGTCGCCGTCCGCGCCATCCTTTTTGCCGAGCATCGAAAGCGCCTTTTTCAGCTCACGCTCGCGTATCGCGTCGACGCTTTTGAACACCGACACCACCACAGGCTCTGCCTTCATGCGCTTCATCATGCCGTCGACCGATTTTATCTCACCTTCAATCATCTTTTCGGCCGCCTGTGCCTCCTTCATGCGGGAGCGCATGTTCTTTTCTACAAGCTCTGCTATCTGGTCCATGTTTATCAGTTTCACGCCATGGATAGTCGCCACCTTTTCATCGACCGTCCTTGGGTTTGACAGGTCAAATATCATCACGGCGTCCTTGCGACCCTTTGCCGCTTCTTGCATCCTCTCGTACGTAATGAGAAAGTAGGGGGCAGTCGACGCCACGAATATCAGGTCGAGTTGCGCAAACATGTCAAGCGCCGCGTCAAACGGGACCGGCCTTCCTGCCACCGTTTCTGCAAACGACCTTGCCCGCTCGTACGTCCTGCTTGTCACCATAAAATCGACTCCGCTGTTCTTCAATACTTTTGCAACCAGGCTTGCCGCCTCGCCAGAGCCGATAAGCATCACCCTCTTGGACTTCATGTCGTCAAAGTACTCGTCGGCAAGATTCACGGCGACCGACGCAATCGATACGTTGCCCTTGTTGATGCCTGTCGCTGTCCTGACCCTGCTTCCAACCTTGAGTGCCCTGTCAAATATCGCCGCCAGGTTTGCGCTTGCATAGCGGTTTGTACGCGAAAATTCCAATGCGCGCCTGACCTGCCCTAGTATCTGGTCCTCGCCCACCACTAGCGAGTCGAGGCCGGACGCCAGCTTTAGCAGGTGCATCACCGCCTCCTTGCCCGTGCTGACCTCGACGCTTGCAAGGTCGTGCTTTTCAAGGCCGGCGGCCTTGGCCCACTGTTCAAGGACCCTTGCCTCGTCCGCGTTCTTTGCTGCCGCAAACACCTCGACGCGGTTGCAGGTCTGAAGTATCACGCACTCGTCTACTCCTGCCCCGTCAACGAATGCCCTGTGCGCGGCCTCGACGTCTTTGAACGTGAATTTTTCCAAAAGATGTATCGGCGCGTTCTTGTAGGTTACTCTAGCGTTGATAACCTGAATGGGCAGGGCGAAGGAAGAAGAGTCGTGTGCCTTTATTGCTGCCGCCGTCATTTGCTCTTTTTCACCCACTCTTGCAAAAGCTCAAGCGTCGTGCTTTTAGCATCTTCAATCCTGTCTTCCTTAATAAGGTTCTGCACGCGTGAATCATGCAGCAGAGAATATAGAAATTCCTTTCTCTGCTCCACGGTCTTTAGTTTCGGCTTTGCCGCGTTCCTTGCAAATTCCTGCAGTTTGGCGTTTTCAATGTCCGCCTTTTTTATTATGCGCTTCAGTACGCGCTCGGCGCGTATGCGCACCTGCCTTGCCATTATGGGACTCTTGCCCGACGTGGAAATGGCGACCTGCATCACACCTTCGATGTTGACGACAGAGGCGTACGAAAAGTCGCTGTACTGCGGGTCGTCGACCGAATAAACAAAGGCGCCCTTTTCCCGCGCCTTCTGGCACAGCTTGCGGTTTAATTCCCTGTCGTCGGTGGAGGCAAGCACCAAAAACGGGCTGTCATAACTATCAAGAATGCTTGCGTCCTTTAGCGTCGCCTTTACTGTTTCAATCTTGCCTGCCTTTTCTTGGTCGCGCAGGTACTTGTTAAAGCGGTTGCTGATTACCGTGACCTTGCAGTCCTGGCCCAAGAGCGCGTTGACCTTCCTTACACCCTCTGTGCCACCGCCTATCACTATGGCGTGCTTGCCCTTCAGGTTCAGGTCAACTATCAAGCAAATAACACCATAAAGCCGTACCGGTGGATTTGCCCCCTTCTTTATTTAATCCTTCAGTCAATGGGCTACCTTTTTCAAGTAGTTGGCGTCCACGGTGACAGGTATCTGGTAGGGCGAGTCCAGGAGCACGACTGTCGCCTCCTGCTTCTCATAGTCGACACGGGTTATCTTGGCCTTCATGCCCTTGAACGGGCCGGCGATGACCTCGACCGTGTCGTCGATGTTCAGTTCAGTAACTGTGGGCTTCTTTATGAGGTAGCCCTCAATGTCCTTGAACGGCAGGTCGCCTCGTATCTGGCCGCGCACATGCCTGATGCCCGCGAGCCCCTCATACGCGACGTTTGCGTCCGGCGCCTCGACTATTATGTAACCTTTAAAGCTGTCAAGCACCAGGACTGAGCGTATGCCTATCTTTTTGGCCGTGACCTTTGTGTATAGCATGTCTGCGACCATGCGCTCCTGACCTCCTGTAGTGCGGATGGCAAAGAACCTGCTGTCGCTTGCTGGCCTGTCGCTCTGCGCTACCGCTGCCGCCGCAGGAGCTGGCTTCGCCCCCGTCTCTTTTTTGCCCTGCGGAGCCTTCTCGTCCTCTAAACCCTGATTATCGTTATCTAAAGATAAGTCTAGATCCTCCTCTTGGTCCTCTCTCGGATCACTCATAAGCCATAAAGCGAAAAGTCGATACAATTTATAAATTTATTTAAATTCTACATACAAGTGCTGGTTCACGTTGAGAGATTTCATACTTGTCGCCTCAAGCCAGGACCTTGCAGGCGTGACCATGGCCGACTATTTAAAGTCAGAGCAGGGGTTTGCGCCGGATGGCCTGCACGACGGCGGAGAGGGGCAGTCGTTTTCCTCGCCCGCGCACAGCGCCAAGCTGTACGTGGCAGACGCGTCCCTGCTGACTCTGGAGACGCTTGACTTGACGTTTCCAGATGCAAGGGCGTTCGTGTTCCTCTCAAAGCACCGGTCGGACAGCGGAATCCCGACGCTCACCTGCCATTGCACGGGCAATTTTTCCGATGCGCCCTTTGGCGGCAACCCAAAAGAGATAGCCGTTGCCCTGCCCAGCCTGCAAAAGGCGTACCTAAAGGCGATAACAAGCGCAAACACGCCAGGATATGACGTTATAATTGAGGCGACGCACCACGGGCCGACATCGCTGAAAAAGCCCGTGCTTTTCGTGGAGCTTGGCTCGTCGGAAAAGCAGTGGGCCGACCGGAGCGCAGCAAAAGCGATGTGCGACTCTCTTCTTGGCGTGCTTGCAAACAACGGCGTTGCGCCTTGTGAAAATGTGGGAGTCGCAATCGGAGGTACGCACTATCCGACAAAGTTCAACAAGCTCTTGCTAGAGTCCGAGTTCGGGCTTGCGGCAGTGGCGTCAAAGCACGCGCTGGACGCGATTGATGAGGCAATGCTTGCACAGATGATCGAAAAAAGCGCCGAGAAGGTGACGCACATCGTGCTTGACGCAAAGGGCCTTGGGAGCCACAAGGACCGCATGATAAAAATGGCCGAAGGCACAGGCCTTGCCATCCTGAAAGTTTGAAATACGCGTGACGTCATCCCGATTGCATGAGGACTGGCCGCCGGCTTGACGCAAAGGACGTCTATGACCTTTTAAGGACTGTGCCGGAAGGGCAGGTCACGACGTACGGCGACCTTGCACAGGCGCTTGGATTCCCCGGAGCGGCAAGGGCAATAGGCAAGATAATGAACGTAAACCCTGAACCTTTTGTTGTTCCGTGTCACCGCGTGGTGGCGTCAGACGGGGGCATTGGCGGATATGGGTTTGGCATCAAGATGAAGAAGGAGATTCTGGCAAAAGAAGGGCTGCAGTTTGACGGCGACAGGATAGTGGATTTTGAAAAGAAAAGGGCGGTATTGAAACTAAAAAGGGAAAAGTAGGGAACCCGTCTAGCGGGTCTTGGCTTCCTTTACGAGGTCGCGCAGGTGCGCAAGCGATCTCACATGTCCGCCGTTTACCTGCTTGTAGAGGTTCCAGTAGATTTCGTTCGTGATGTCCTTGCGCTCCTTCATTACGCGAAGATGGTAGCGCATCGACCGGACGCGAACGACGTACACCTCTTTCTTGCCGACCCTTGCGGTCTTTTTGCCCTTCTTGGAGCCCTGACCTTTGCCGTGGACTTTCCAGATCGAGCGCTTTTTCTGCGCCCTGCCCCTTGAAGTGCCCTTTGGCTTGACAGTCCAGATGGCGCCGCTCTTGACCAGCGAGCGGATGTTGTCGCGGGTAATAGAATCGGCAACGTCTTCAAGCTTGTCCGGCTCAAAGCGCACGCGGTTTACGCCCACGCCGAGAATCCTTGCGACAAGCTCGCGCTTTTTGCGGATGTTGACGACCATCTTTACTTGGTCTCCTCCTTCTCTGCTTCTTCCTCTTTCTTTGGAGCAAGCTTGCCTGCGTTCAATATCTTGAATCCTGACTTGGCGGCCTGCTCGATTATCTCTTTGCGTTTGCGGCTTCCGACGGTGCGAGCAAGCCTGATTGCGTCCTTCTTGGCATCTAGGCCGGAAAGGTCCGCGACGTTGTAGACGATGTTATCGGTGTAGCCTGACGGGTGAAGACCTCTTGCAGCCTTGGGGCCGCGGTAGCCGACCTTGACTATAGCCGGGTATCCGCCCTTTTGCTTTCTCATCTTGTTGTCCTTGCCCTTTGGTTTGCGCCAATTCTCTGCAAGCCTGTCGTACCTCCAGCTCTCCTGACGGACGAACTTGGGGCGCTTGCTGGCGACCTTTTTCCTTGCGGCAAGTAACTCTCCGTTAATCACCATAGCGATACGCAGGCATGAATACCTGTTTTAAATAAATACGTTACTCGCATGGTTTCACTTGAACGCAAACAGCGTCAAGGTGTAACACTTGCCATAGTACGAGTAGTCTGCCGATCTGGACGTAGACCTGCCGTCGTCCCTCTCCTGCGACCCTGAAAACAGGCCCATGACGCTCTCTATTTCTTTGGGGTCAAGCTTGCGAGAATAATCCCACATGGTGTTTCCTCCCTTTCTTGCCGCGTCGAGGCTGGCCTTTTCCACCGCTTTCAACGCCTCTGAAAGGGCCGGTATACGGAGCACCGTCTCGTATTCAAGCTCTTTTGTCGTTGCCGCCGTCGGCTGCTGACAAGCCCTCACTTCAAGCCACAGATCCTGCACAGAGCCTGCAATGCGTACGTGCATTATAGCCGTTTCCGCAGGGGTAATTAGCAAGCAGGCCAATAGTACATGTTGTCGCAGATTGCACGCCTTTCTGCCACCGCCGGGCCGTCCGAGTTTTCGCGGGTGCTGGAACAGGGCATTTCCGCGCTGGAGCAGGAGCAAAAGCGCGGCAAAATAGCCGGCGGAACCGTAACGGGCGGGCTTGTCGAAATATATGATTATGCTAATCTTGCGATATTGAGCGACCTGCACGGCGACTCGCGGACGCTCTTTCAGATCCTCGATGAGATGGGCTACGAAAAGTTCCTGTCAAATCCGGAAAACAAGATGGTGTTTCTCGGAGATTATGTGGACAGGGGTAGTGATTCTATGGGCGTGCTGTACGCCATATGCCACTTGAAACACGCGCACCCCGATTCTGTGATCTTGATGCGCGGAAACCACGAGGCGCCGGCCGAGTTCCCGTTTCCCTCACACGATCTGTCGTACAGCATGGAGGACAGGTTTGGTACGAAAGCAAGGGCTGTCTACAGCAGGACGCTTGCGCTATTTGGACTGATGGCGCTTGCCACCGTGGTGCAGGGCAGGCTGTTTCTGGTGCACGGCGGCCTGCCGACCGATGCCATAGGCGACTGGAGGCAGAAAATAGCGACTGCGCAGAAAAGCCACCTGCAGAACCGGGTGATGGAAGAACTGCTGTGGAATGACCCCCGCCCGCTTGAAGAAGGAGAGGACTGGGAGCCTTCGTGGAGAGGTATAGGCAGGCACTTTGGAAGAGTGGTAACAGAACGGTGGCTGCAAGCCACGGGCACAAAAGTGGTGGTCCGCGGCCACGAGCCGTGCCGCGGCTACAGGGTGGACCACCGCGGCGGGATCCTGACCCTCTTTACGTGCAGGGAAGCATACCCAAACTTTGGCGCCGCATACATCCTGGCAGGCAAGGGAAACCTTGATTCCGTCAGCGACGCGGACGGCCTGGCACGATTTGTGAAAAAGCTATGATGATAATGATGATGGTGGGTACGGGATGTCCACCTGTTTCAAATCCTCTGCAGCCTCGACGTCTTTGTGTATAGCTGATGCCTCCTTTACAAGAGCTGATGTCTCGTCATAGCGCGCGCTAAAGTGGGTCAGGAACAGCTTTTTTGCGCCGGCCTGTTTTGCGACGGTGGCCGCCTCAGTGGCCGTCGAGTGCAAAGTTTCAAGCGCCTTGGTAATCTTGTCGTGGCTGTACGTCGACTCGAACACCAGCACGTCGCACCCTGAAAAGAATTTCGTCAATTTCTCAGTCGGCCTGGTGTCGCCGGATATGCCTATCTTTCTTCCCGGCCTTGGAGGCCCGACGACGTCTGCCGACCTGACCATCTTGCCCTTGTATTCGATGTCTTGTCCGTGCTGCAGCCTGCTGTATAGCTCGCCCTCCGGTATGCCCATCTTTTTGACAAGCTCGACATTGAAGGCACCGGGTCTGTCAAACTCGTCCAGCCTGTACGAAAGGGCAGGGACAGAGTGTTTGGCTTCGCAGCAGGTTATCTTGTAGTCGCTTTCCTGTACGACGACGCCTTCGCCTTCGATAGTGTGTATTGCAACTTCGAAGGTCAGGCCAAAGTTGATTATCCTCATGTTTTCAAGCAGGAATTCCTTGAGCCGGGGCTGGCCGTAAATGTCCAGCCTCCTTTCGCGCCCTTGAAGCGACATCGTCTGCAACAGCCCGAGCAGGCCGACGCAGTGGTCGGCGTGCATGTGCGTGACAAACACCTTCATCTTGCGGTTCATGCCTAGGCCGGCCTTGATGAAGTTGCGTTGCATGCCCTCGCCGGCGTCAAACAGCAAGAGCTCGCCATCGCGCATTATGGCGATGGACGAAAGCCCACGGTCAGCAGTCGGAGCCGCTGAAGAAGTGCCGAGGAACACAATCTGCATGTTTGCCAAGAGTGTGCTATATAGTGCAGGCAAAAGCCTGATTTAACTTTGTCATAATAAGATCTTGCGCACGGCCTCCGCAAGCGCCCCGCTCAGGTCGACTGATGCGTGCCTGCCCGGTATAGAGTTGGTGGCTATTACCTCCTGCACGCCTGCAGCCGCTATTTTTGAAGCCGCGTCGCCTATCAAAAGCGCGTGCGCGCACATGGCATATATCTTGCCGGCGCCGTTTTTGCGCAGCACCTCTGCTGCTTTTACGATACTGCCGCCACTGCTTATCATGTCGTCTATCAGTATCGCATCGCGGCCGGAAACGTCAGAATCTATCCTTTGCTCCACCGTGACTTCGCCGGTGTTCCTGTCGCGTGATTTTTTCAGGGCAATCATGTCTGTCTTTAACAGCCTTGCAAATTCCTGCGCTCTGCAAATGCCTCCCGTGTCAGGCGACACCACGAGCGTGTTTTTGAGCTTCATTCTTGCCGCATGGGCTGCAAGGAGAGGTATCGAGGAAACGTTCGCTATGCTTGTAAAGAATGCAAGGGCCGACTCACTGTGGATGTCGACTGTGACGACCGATTTTGCTCCAGCCGCCGCAAGCAGCTTGGCAACCAGCGCCACGCTCACTGCCTCGCCTTCAAGAAAAGCCCTGTCCTGCCTCGCATAGGCGAGGTACGGTATTACGGCGCATACCTCTGCGCCGTCGTCAGAGCACTTTTTAATCATCATCATGGCCTGCAAGAGATGGGTGTCGACGGGCGGGTAGGCCGACTGCACGACGGCGCATTTCCTGCCGACGCCCGCGGCGAGTCTTATCTTGCTCTCGCCGTCAGAGAAAACCCGCAGTTCCGCCGGCACAAGCTTTGCCCCAAGGTGCTTTGCAATACCGGTGGCAAGCTCGGGCGATGAGGGGCCTGCAACAACAGAAATGGTGTCGGCTGCCAAGTACGCCACCTGTTGGCTTCTACGTCTTTTAATATCTATTGTTGCTGCCAGCCGGTTTTTCAGATTTAAATATCCAAAAACTCCGATCCAACGTGTGTACACGCGCGGCCTGTTGACGATCGTTGCAATCATCATTTCAACGCTATTGACGTCATCTGTTGTCGCATCGCAGCACATCGCCACCGCAGAGACCGCCTTTTCCTTCCAGAATGAGACCAAGTACATAGACGAGTCCAAGATACTGCATGTCTACGGCGAGATAAAGAACGAGTCTGCAAACGCCATGAAGGACATCCTGATAACGGCGTCATTCTATGACGCAAGTGGCAAGCTCCTTTCGCAGTACCAGCAGGCGCCGAAACTGCGCGTGATAGACCCTGGAGGATTTGCGCCCTTTGACATGGTCTACCTCGACCCTGCGACCGTGGACAAGGTCGCCAGCTATTCCCTTTCGGCAGTGGGCCAGCTTACAGAAAACAAGCCCGCAAGCCTGACCCTGGTCTCGTCAAACTCGCGCCTTGACGTGCTCGGCGTCTACTACATCAACGTGAGCGTCAAAAATAGCGGCAACGATACCGTGACAAACCCGATAGCGATAGCGACGCTGTACGACAGCGCCGGCAAGGTCGTGGCGATAGGAGAGGCCCCTGCAGAGAGCGAGAGCCAAGTAGTCCAAGACTTGGCGCCCGGGGACACAGCCGGCTCTAGCATAGTGGTGGCCGAGCGCCTGCAGACGTACAAGGCCGCAAGCTATTCTCTTGTAGCCGACTCTGATCAGTACGTCTCTGACGTTGCCGTGTACAAGGCATCCGGCCTAGGAGCAAACTCTGGCACTCCTGCAAACAATAGCAACAACGGCACAAAGAGCGGCTGCCTGATAGCCACCGCGGCGTTTGGAAGCGAGCTTGCGCCGCAGGTGCAGGAGCTGCGCGAATTTCGCGATGGCCTTGCGCTCAAGACAATGGCCGGCGCAAGTTTCATGAACGTCTTTAACGGCTGGTACTACTCGTTCAGCCCCAACGTCGCAGACTATGAGCGGGGCCAAGACTGGCTCAGGGGTGCAGTGCGCACGTCCGTCTACCCGCTCCTTGGGATACTTGACCTGAGCACTTCAGTCTTTCACACGCTTTCTTTCAACAACGAAGCGGCAGTAGTGGGCGCCGGCCTGACTGCCAGCTCGCTCATCGGCCTGTTATATTTTGCGCCGCTGTCGGCGGTGATTGCAGTCGCCAGCAGGAAAAAACAGTGGGACATGAAGTACGCAAAATACGTCCTTGTCGCTGCGTGGGCGGCAAGCCTCGCCGCAGTCGCGGCAGGCGAAGCGGCGCAGTCTACTGAAGCCCTGATGTTTGGCAGCGCGCTCTTGGTGCTGTCTGCGATAAGCACGGTGATTCTTGCAGTAGTTCGGGCAGTCAGATAGTGAACCGCTCTATCACGCCTGAGTTCAGTATTCCCTGCACCCGCTCTACGAACCTATCCATGTCTATGCCGTGATACCTGCCCCTCGCGCCGTCGAGCTTTTTCCTTGCGCGCCTGAGAATGGAAATGCAGATCTCTTGCTCGTCCTTTTCATCGTGCACGAACGCCGCCGCGACGAGTATTATGCCGTTTAAAAGGTCGCGCTCTTGGCCCGACGGCGTCTCTTTCCAGACTGCTTCAAGCGCCTCGTGCGTGCCCCAGTACTTCTCCTCGTTAAAGAGCTCTATCGCCCTCTCGATTGCTTCCTCTTTTTCCACGTGCCTCTCGACGATGTGCTCATAGCTTGCAAGGGGCGAGATTTTCTGGAGCCTGCCGACCAGATCGCCTATCTCCGTGCCGTCCGGGACGCTGGTGTCAAACTCGATGTATTTTTTTGACACACGCGAGTCGCGGATTATGGCCTCTTCCCCTGCCAGCTCGCGGGCCCTTGTCAGGAGAACAGTCGCGTCCTTTGGTGTATACATTCCATTCTTGAGGTGGACAAAGTACCTCTGCAATAGCATTGACTTTGGCAGATGCAAAGATAAACTTCGCGAAATAGTCTAGTCTAAGAATGTTAGACTAGGTTAACATTTATTATCAAGACTAACACTATCAACTGCGTATCGCGCTTGTCGTTGTCGGGTAACAAATTGTTATTGGCAGTCGTAGCGGTGGCAGTAGCAGGCACCGCGGTCGCCCTTTCGTCCCTCGGCTTTGGTGCAAGCGCGCAGGGCACGGAAAAGATAGTGACGGGCCACAGCCTCACTTCGTACGCCACCACCGGCGACGTGCTCGACCCAGAGCACGAAAGCATGGACCTGAAAAACGCGGTGGTCGATCCTGACAAGTACCTGCGCGAGTTCAATTACGGGCACGTGTCCAAGCTGGCAAACGGGACGACCCTGCGCGAATTCACGATAGTGGCAGACGACCGGAAAACCTACGAAGTCTCGCCAGGTGTCTTTTTCAACGCGTGGACGTTTAACGGCACCGTCCCCGGGCCGACGATTCGCGCCACTGAAGGCGACCTTGTGCGCATCAACTTCATCAACAACGGCACCCGGCCGCACACGATGCACTTCCACGGCATCCATGCGGCTGAAATGGACGGCGTGTTTGAAAAGGTGGCGCCGGGGGGCCGGTTCACGTACGAGTTTACCGCCGCACCCTTTGGCCTGTTCCTGTACCACTGCCACATCCAGCCCCTTGAGGAGCACATAGGGCACGGACTGTACGGCGTCTTTATCGTGGACCCCAAGACGCCCAGACCCTCTGCAGACGAGATGGTAATGATGATGAACGGCTACGACACTGACTTTGATGGCGAGAACAATTTCTACACGGTAAACGGCATCCCGTTCTACTACATGCACCACCCCATTCAGATACAAAAGGATAAGCTGGTGCGCGTGTACCTCGTCAACATACTGGAACTTGACCAGATAAACAATTTCCATTTGCACGGCAACCTCTTTAACCTGTACCGCACAGGCACGAGCCTCACGCCTGACGAATACACCGACATGGTGACGATGAGCCAGGGCGAGCGTGGCATCTTGGAATTCACGTACAAGTATCCGGGCCAGTACATGTTCCACGCCCACAAGACCGAGTTTGCAGAGAAGGGCTGGCAAGGAGTATTCCTCGTAAAGGAGTGAATGGGGTAGTGGTGGCCGTCACGAATGCCAAGCTAGCGGCAAGCGCGCTGATACCTATCGTGATACTGGCAGGGATGATAGCGTTTCTTTTGTGGCCCGGAAACACGCTTCTCAACTTTGGGGCGCCACTTCCGGACGTCACAATCGAGCGAATAGAGTTTGCAAGCAAACTGATAATCGCGCACGTGCGCAACACAGGTCCGCAGGGAATAGAGATAGCACAGGTGGATGTTAACGACAGGATAGTGCCGGCGGCAATCGAGCCATCAAAGGCCCTTGCTCGCTTTGGCGAGGCCAGAGTCGCCATACCGTTTGACTGGGTGGAAGGCAAGCCTTACACGGTAGGCATCATGACTTCGGACGGCGTGCGCTTTTCCAAGACAGTCCCGGCAGCAATATTGACCCCTGCGCCGGATGCAGGGCAGGTGTCGCTCCTTGCGCTCCTTGGCACATACGTCGGAATAATCCCTGTGCTCATCGGCCTCCTGTGGCTCCCGTTCCTCAGAAGACTGTCGGCAGGCAAGTACCTGTTCTTCCTCAGCTTTACCGCCGGCCTGCTCCTGTTCCTCGGCATAGACGCGCTAGTGGAGGCAAACGAGCTAGCCGCAAAGAGCGTAGCAAGCGCGTTCCATGGCCAGGCGCTGATCGCCACCGTGGCGGTGGTGTCGTTCGTGGCGCTGCTGTACGCATCTGAAAAGCTGATGGAACGGGGCAAGACAACGGCAACTGCGAAAGTGACAGGTCCCATGGCGGTGGCGCTCATGATAGCGATAGGGATTGGCCTGCACAACATGGGAGAGGGCCTTGCGATAGGCGGCTCGATGGTGGCCGGCGAGGTCGCGCTGGGAGCCTTTCTCATCGTGGGCTTTACTTTGCACAACACAACTGAGGGCCTCGCCATCGTGGCGCCTCTTGCAAGGGAAAAGCCAAGGGTGACCAGACTTGCCGCGCTCGGCTTTATCGCTGGTGCGCCTGCTATCGTCGGGGCGTGGGTGGGGGGCTTTGTCGCCTCGCCCATCGCGTCGGTGGTGTTTCTTGCAGTAGGCGCCGGCGCGGTGTTCCAGGTGGTCTATGCGATATTCAAGTACGCAGGCCGGAAAGAAGAGAATACAGGCAGACCCTTCCTGAGCGGGCCGGTGGCGGGAGGCATCGCAGTTGGCATGCTGGTCATGTACCTGACGTCTCTTCTCGTATGAAATGCAAGGCAAATATATTATATCATCCTGGGGGCATTTTTCCATAGGATTATGGGAAAGACACTGACAATAGACGAGCAGACGTACAAGCGCCTGTCGTCCATCAGGACCGACATGTCGCATGAAAAAAAGCGCGACATCGATTTTGGGGAGGCGATAAACGAGTTGATAAATGTCTACCACGACCACCTTGCCTTTTCCGGCGAGAACGCCGGCGGCTAGTTGCTGGGGGAGGGCTTTAAATTGCCGGGGCGTGCACCACCGTCCATGCGCCTGCTGACGTGGGCCGCGCTGTCCATTATTCTGCTTTCTGCTGCCACATGTCCAATAATAGCGGTTGCAAACGCGGACGATTCTATAGAGCTAAAGAATTCTGACTACTCTTTTGTGGACGCGCACGGGGTGAAAAATGTAGTCGGGATCGTCAACAACCACGGCACACGGCCGCTGAGCGTTACGATGGCGCTCAACGTCACTGACGGTTCCGGACACGCCTCGACGCTCTATGAAAACCTGTACGGGAGCGTGATACACCCGACAAAGGGCGCCCCGTTCAAGTTCCAGCTTGCAGAGGGGGTTGTGCCGGCAGGCAAGCCATACGTAGCAAGCGCCAAGCAGGTCGACGTGCCTTTCTACGACACTCTTTTACTCAACTACACGAACATGGCGGTGGGGGAAGGACGCGTCCTCGCCGGCACCATGAAGAACACGGGCAGCACCGAGCTCAGGAACGTCTTTATCTACGCCTCTGTCCACGATGAAAACCTGACGGACATTGACTCTGTCAGGAGCAACGTCGTGCCCGTGCTAAAGCCCGGCGAGGAGGCAACGTTTACAGCGTCGCCCGATCCGTCCGTAAAGGCCAAGGTCTACTACTACAGCTGCGCCGGCGTCGACTTTGACGCGCCGGTATCCACGCTGCCCACCGGCGACGGGAGCTTTATACCGTACGACTTTACCGCAATCGCCAAGGTGGGCAGCTTGAGGTACGACAACGCGACCGACAGCATCGCCTTTGACATCACGCATTACAACCCGAAAGGCGGGCCGGCGAGCATAAAGATCCCGCAGATGACGCAGAACCAAACCGTTGCCGTCATCATGGACGGCAAGCCGTACGACAGCGCCACAGTCAAGGCCGACGGCAAGACAGTGTACGTGGACTTTTTCGTTCCACCGGGCAATCATAGTGTGCAGATCCAAGGAGTGCGCAACGCGCCCGAGTTTCCGTTTGCGGCCCTTGCACTTGCGGCCCTTGTAGCCGCCGCGATAGCCGCGGCAAGGCTGAACAAGGCAGCATTTAAAATCTCGTGACATTTTCCTCTGGGCTGTGTGGCACATCTTTAAAGTGGAGAAGTCCGAAAGCGGGACACGCCTAGAGCTGTACGACGACAGCCTCGTTCTGATAGAATCCGAGTCGTTTTCAGACCTGTATACTTTGAACTTTCACCTGCAAACGCTTGCCACGAAATACAAAACTGCGGGAGCCTTGCTAATAGTGCACGACAAGCCCAGAAACAGCGTGGAGCTGTCGATGGCAAAGGACGAAAACTCGCTTTTTGTCAGCTAACTCTGTTTTCCTTGTAGTTGCGGATGGCGACTGACACCTTGCTGGTGGTGTGGCAAAGCGGGCATTCCGCCCAGCTGTGGCCGCCAAAGTACTGCCATTCATGGCCGCACCGGCCATACGTGCATTTCAGCCACTTGCCCTTGGGCACCTTGGCCCAGTTGTCCTGCATGGGCTTTCTGGCCCTGCGGGCCGCCCTTGGAAACCTCTTACCGCCATACGCCGGCAATGCCGTACAGCCGTTCACAGGCAATTTAAAGACACTGGGTACAAAAGTCAGAATAAAAAATGAAAAAGAGGAGGGAGAGTGCTTATGGGATTGACCTGCTGTACAGCTTGCCTTCCAGTGCCAGCTTGTACATCTCTGCTATGTGCGGGTTCTTGGCCGGCGTTTCCTGCTGCAGTTCGACCATCCTTGCGTACACCCTTACCACGTATGCAAGTGCGCCCATGAATGCCACAACGACACCCATGTTGAACATCCAGTGGTTAGGAACAGAGAAGATCTCTTCGACCATCCAAAAGTGCCACATTTCGTTTACGCCGACTGTGAACATGGTCGCAAGATAGCCTATGATGGTTATCTTTAATCCTGTGTTCATCGAGTTTCCGGGGCCCCGTAGGATGGGAACTCTTCTGTCGTACATCGCCACCATTCCCCAGCCTACGGGAAGGGCGACAAAGTGGCTGTACAGCCACCAGTGGGCAGGCGTAAAGGCCGAGTCGCGGATGGACGTCTGGTGCAGCGAGCCGTCTACGTAGTTGTCGACTTCTACCGACAAAGCGATGGATGCCAGCACGATGAAAAAGACGTAAATCTTTCTCAGCCGCTGTATCTCGACTTCCTTCGGTATGAGTGATGGTATGAGAGCCATGGCAGATTCTTAGGTGGAGAGGTTGCTTATTAACGTACCCAATATTGAGTACTATTTGATCAATTTCCCGTTATAGGCTATATAGATGGTATATTTCCATATAGGGATATATAGAAAAAACATCTCTTATATCATACTAGTAGATATTTATGTTAATATGTAGATTATAGAAAATGAATATAGCATCAGGAATGCGCTTACAAATGCTGCATTCAAAAGCAAGCGTACTCTCGACAAGTCTTATATAGATCACGTTGATTATCGGAGGCAATGAACAAGGCAATCATTGCAGGGTTGGCTGCCGGTGTTCTGGTAGTGGGACTAATTTTCAGTCCGCTTTTTAACGGATTCCCACTTTCAGCTGCACAGGCTGCCCCAACTGGTGTCACTAGACACTATACCTTGATCGCAAGCGAAAAGGAGGTCCAAGTGGCTCCTGACGACGTTCTGCATCCTGGCGGAATAATGTACAACGCCATGGTCTTCAATGGCACCATTCCTGGTCCCGTTATGGCCTCAAACGTGGGCGACACTGTGTCAATCACCTTGAAGAATGAAGGCAAGCAGATCCACAGCATCGACTTCCACGCAGCAATCGGCCCGAGTCAAGTGCTTTCTGGCAACGTTGCCCCTGGAGAGTCCAAGTCTTGGACCTTTAGCACACCAAACTCTGGTGCATTTCTGTACCACTGCGGTGCTGACGGTCTGAACGGCGTCTGGGAGCACATTGCAAACGGCATGTACGGCGGATTCGTAGTCCACGCGACAAACGAGCAGCCGGCAAAGGAGTTCTACGTTGTATTCGGTGAAATCTACAACAGCGCAGACAAGGGTCTATTCGCCGGCACAAACGGCACAGTAGGCTCATTTAACATCACAAAGTTTGCAATGCAGCAGCCTGACCTCATCCTCACCAACGGCATGGCACACAAGTACGCACCAGCCGTCGGTAGCGCAGTCAAGCTCACTCTGAATGCAAACGCCACGGTCTTTAAGGTAAAGCCGGGTGAACTCACAAGGTGGTACATCGTGGCTCCAGGACCGAACGAGGGAGTTTCCTTCCACTTCATCGCGGGCCAGATTGACGTAAAGGATGGCTCGTTCAAGGGCAGGAACATGTCTCCTGAAAGGAACGAAGAGACTTGGTGGGTCCCAGTGGGCTCTGCTTCAGTGATCGAGTCTACGTTCCCTGAGAAGGGCGCCTATGTGGGTGTCGACCACAACATGGCTCATGTCGTAAAGGGCGGAGCATTTGTGGTAGTCGCCGACGACAGCTCGACTCCTGGCGACATTCCAAAGGAGGCGCAGGTTCCATCAAAGGCATGGCTTGACCAGCACGCCACGATGGGCGGCTCCATGATGGAAGGCTCGACTGGCAACATGACCTCTGGTGGTAACGCTACCTCTGGTGGTAACGCTACCTCTGGTGGTAACGCTACCTCTGGTGGTAACGCTACCTCTGGTGGTAACGCCACGACGAGCGGCAACTCCACGGGTTAAAAAAGCCCCCCAATGGGAGGCAACGCCTCCCCTTTTCTTTTTCTATAAAAACCACAAAGCTTTTCTATCCATCCCTTTGATTCTAGTAGCAGCTGATGGCCAAGCGCCAGTTTACTATTGACACCGGCAAGGAGCAGATACCTGTGGAAGGGCACGTGCACCGGAATGTCGCCGTGAAATACTTGATGAAGAGGCGCAGGTCCGTCCTCATGACAAAGAACCCGGAAAAGGTGGAGAAACTGTTTGCGGACCTGCCGACTTCAATAAAAATAATCGGCAAGCAGGTGACAAAAGAATACAAGGTGAACTGGCAGCGCGAGGGCACCGAGGACACGTACGCGGGTTCCCGCTTTGTGTTCACGATGGACGAAGTTGGCATTCCCGGCTAGCGTTAATTAGTCCTCGTTGGCAGATAATAATCTGCACACATACAAGATGAAACACACCTTCTGTCCTTCATGCGCTTTTGATTTTTTGCTTGCAGATCTTAACCGGATTGACGACGAGACGTTTGAGTGTCCAAACTGCCATCAGTTCAGCAACGTCAAGGATCTTTTCATTTTTGAGCGTTAGAAGGCAACATACAATTTTTCTGTACGTCGTCATGTTGTGGGTGTATATATTATTCCGTGATTTTTCTGCTCTGTCTCTGATTTGAAGAAAGAAAGCATAAAAGCGTTTTTTGTGCATAATTTGTACAAGGTAGAATTGCCTCGGATTTCATAGTTAAAAAAATACACAGAGAATCAAAACAGCAGCCGGATGCTGTGATATTCTCTGGCGATGAAAAAGAGATCGCTGAAATAAAAAAAGAAAACGACGACAACGGTTTCAGACTTGTAAGGCACAAAGACGGCATGGAGTGGTCGCTTGATAGGCGTGTGCATGGAGAACTCCGACCCTTTTCCTTCTCTGTGCGCAAATTGGCAAGAGCAAAAGACCGGCGCGACGCCGATGGCGACGTTCCATCAAAAGATGAGGTGTTTGTTGTACGTGAACAGATGTTCAAGCACAACGGCAACTTTTACATGATGGCTGGCCACCCTGCGGGCAAGCACTGGGACGAACACGTCAATGGTGCCGTAAGGTACATCAGCAGGCTGGACGGTTTTGATGACGATGATGCCGAGCTTTCACAAATCGACTACCATCACCGCAACTTGAGGGACAAGATAAAGAGACTGCGCGGCACAGCAGTGGGCGAAGCATCCGGCTTGGGAACAGAAGAGCGGGGCCATCGAGTGCAGCTAGACGACGAACTGGCAGACGTGGGGCTGTTTATTGCTGCAATCTCGTACCTCATATACGCGTCGGCTTGATCTGGAAAACAAGCAATCTTTGTCATGAATGTGTGGTATGCATACTACGCACATAAACACAAGAAGCAAGATATGTGCGTGCATGTGGCGCGTAAACTAACTATTGTCATTGCAGATATTTGCTAATCGCAAGTAACTCTATTAAGCAAAAAGTTCATGTTGATTCTTGATGGTCGAGCCAAACCGCGTCGGCGGATTTCCTTTTCGCAAGGCAGGTGCGGAAGAGCGAAAAACCAATTTTTCAGAGGTTCAGCAGCCCTATTCACAGGAAGAGGTCATGCAAGAAGCAGAGCGCTGCCTCTTGTGTGGAACTCCTGTGTGCATCGACGCATGTCCTGTCCTTTTGGACGTCCGGGGCATGAACGAGGCTGTCGCAAGAGGCGACTTTAAGACGGCCTATGAGCGGATCAGAGAGACAAATCCTCTGTTGGGCGTAACTGCCCGGTGCTGTCCGCAGCTGCAAGGACTGTGCGAAGATGCCTGCGTGCTAAAGTGGTCCGGGCAGCCGATTGGGATAGGTCTGATTCAAAGATATGTGGCCGACTGGGAGAGAAAGCACCGGCAGCCGCCATCGTCTTTGTCTATCGAGCCTGATACTGGAAAAAAGGTGGCAGTCATAGGTGCAGGTCCCGCCGGTCTTGCAGGCTCTGAACTTCTGAGGAGGTACGGCCACAAGGTCACGATATACGATGCATCCGCGATGCCCGGCGGAACAGCGTGGTATGGAGTTCCGGATTATCATCTACCAAAAGACGTCTTGCGCGATGAAATTGAAAAAATCAAGGCGATAGGAATAGACATCCGCACCGGAGTTACTGTAGGAAAGGACCTTACTCTCTCCCAGCTTTTGGATGAAAATGACGCGGTCTTGATTACCACCGGTTGCAAGGATGCTCGGAACCTCGATACCCCCGGAAGCGACCTGAAGGGAGTGTTGTCGGGATATGACTTTCTTGAAAGCGTCTTTGCAGGTGGAGTGGACAATTATTTGAAGAATCCCAGGTACGACCTTGGCACCGAAATCATTGTGATAGGGGGTGGAGACACGTCCCTTGATTGCGCTAGGACCGCTTTGAGGCTCACAAAAGGAAGGGGAAACGTCACGGTATTGTGCAGGCAGCCCGAGACCGAACTGCACACCGACCCCATAATGCTTAAAGAGGCAAAGGAAGAGGGAGTGAAATTCAAGTTTCTCGTACAGGCCCGGTCTTTTGAAGGCGACAGTAACGGCCACGTCAATGCGGCTCTTATAGACAGTTTGCACGAAAGCGCGCCCGACGACAAATCCGGAAAGCAAAAGCTAGAGCCTGCTGCGGGCAAGGAATTCAAAATGCCCTGCTCGACCGTGCTGGTGGCCATCGGAAGAGGGCCAAACTCTTTTCTGCAGAAAAAGACGGGGATAAAGACAGGCAAGCGCGATGCTATTGCGATTGGCGACGATCACAAGACGTCGGTGGAAAGAGTCTTTGCAGCAGGAGACGTCACCAGCGGTGAAACCCTTATCGTAAAGGCAATGGAAAAAGGGCGCGATGGGGCGCAAAGGGTTCATGAATACCTGATGCACATGGAAGGCAACCACGTATCGTTTTACGAAAAATATTACAAGCAAAGGTCGTACGATAGGATGCTTGCCGGCAAGGAGGACGAAGGAATGCCTCCTGATTAAGAGAAAAGAGATGGATGACGGATATGCTTATCTTTATAAATTCGAAGCGATCTGCGTTTCTTGTTGCCTTTGGTGAGCAGGAATAGCGCGCTCGTTTTCGGCATAATCGGGGTTGTCGCAGTCGTGCTCGTGGTGGCGTACACTGTCCCGATGAAATTTTTAGGAGAAAAGCCAAAGACGTTCCGCGTGAACGCGGACAACTTTTTCAAGATAAGAGTAGGCGAAAAGGCGCCGTTTGTCGGCGTCGCCCGTGACGGGGTCGAGCCTTACCGGTATGCGTGGAACTTTGGCGACGGAGCAGTCTCGCAGCTGCAGAACGCTACTCACGCCTATGCAAAGGAAGGAAGCTACAAGGTCACCCTTGCGGTGACGGACGCCGCCGGAACGGTGACTAGCATATCAAACATGGTCGACGTCTATCCCCCAGGCGCAAACTTTACCCGGCAGGACCACCTGCTCGACTATTGACCGCAAAGCATTATACCGGCACGGCTGAAACAGCGGCATATTGAACAGCGTCAACTTTGTCGTGCTCGGCGACCCTGCAATAGCAGGCGAGCTAGGAAAAAAGGGCACGTCCACCGACATCACGATATACGACCGCAAGACAGCGGACATTGTCTACACCTGGACTGTGCCAATTACATTTCCCGACAAGATACAGCCCCTGATGCAGGCTGTGAACATTGCCGAATACGCGATTCTGAATGTGTCAAAACTGGACAGGTTCCTTGGCGAGCAGGTGCTTGCGCTTGACTATGCCGGAATCAAGGAAGGCTTTGTGCTGCACTCGTACGAAGTCGACAGGGAAAAACTGCGGGCGCTCTTGAAAGGTACGTCGCTTGCCGGCTACCAGTTCGTAGACAGCGTGGACCAGCTAAAGCAGGAGATGGCCAAGCTTGTACCAAAGGGGCAGGACGGGCCGGTGATGATACCAGTCGACCACGCGTTTGATGTCAAGGGCGTCGGAACGGTCGTCCTCGGGGTTGTGAGGCAGGGGAACATCAAGGCGTATGACGAGCTGACGCTCCAGCCCTCCGGCAAGAACGTGCTTGTAAAGTCGATACAGATGCACGACGACCCCGTAGAAAATTCGTCAAGCCCGGCGCGAGTCGGCCTTGCGGTAAAGGGCCCCTCTGCCGGCGACATATCCCGGGGCGACATGATATGTGCCCCCGGCACTGTCAAGGTGGCGTCCGGCCCAGTGACTGCAAAATTCCAGAAAAGCCCGTTCTTCAAAGGCGAGCTTGCCGACAACCAGATGTACATGCTGTCAGTGGGGATGCAGATACGGCCGGTGAAAGTAAAACTGGCTGCCGGCGACACGCTAGAGATAACGCCGGAAAAGCCGATGGTGTACCTGCCGGGACAGACTTGCGTGCTCCTAAAGCCGGATAGCCAGACCACTAGGATTATCGGCAAGGGCGTGTTTCAGTACTAGTAGCAAGAAAACGCTTATCGACAGGCGCGCCGGATAATAATTATTATCCGCAGGGTACATTCCGAGAAAAAGGGCGTGCGCGTCTTTGCAGTGGCCGAGAGTTTCAGAAAGGCTGCCAAAAGCTCGGTCCTCGCCGGCGTGGTGATGCGCCGCGACCTAGTCATTGACGGCATGGCGTTTGGCCGGGCTACCGTCGGGGGCGACGACGCCACAGACACGATTGTCTCCATGTGCCAGTCGCTTGAGCGTGACGACATCAACTGCATACTGCTTGGCGGCCTCGTGATAAGCATGTACAACATCATTGACGGGCAGCAGATTTCGCACGACACGGGCCTGCCAGTGGTTGCGATAACGTTTGAGGATTCAAAAGGGCTTGAAGGAGCCATCAGGCACCACTTTTCAAAAGGGTGGGAAGAAAAGGTGGAAAGGTACAGAAAGCTCGGAGAGCGGGAGCGGGTGGCGCTCAGGACAGGCAAGCCTCTGTACATACGGTACTGGGGCATCACGCAGAAACGCGCCCTTGCAGTTCTGAACGCCTTTACTCTGCAGGGGGCGCTGCCCGAGCCTGTCAAGGTTGCCAAGATAGCCGCGCGCTCTGCCCTCTCTTTATGAAAAAAAATAGATGGTGTAAAAACTCTTTAATTTTGTTTTTTACGATAGTACGTATGGAGAACGCGCCAAGCAAATCCGGCTGGATTGGCATGATCAATGAATCGGTCCATACCAGCGATGATCAGGACATTGGCGATGTCGAGGCAGTGAGCAGGGACTTTATTGTTGTCAAGCGCGGCTTTGTAAATGTGCACCATTATTACATCCCCGTATCCAAGGTTGAAGGATGGGATGGGGATGTGCTATGGCTCCGGGTAAGCGAAGACGAGGTAAAGAGAAACTACGAGCGCAACGTAAACCCCGACCCGTACAGGTATTATGTCAAGGACTATCCGTACTATGAGGCAGGCTATTCTCCGTTTCTGACAATCCCAAGAAGGTATACACCCCCTGTCTATTCCGGTGCAACGGCGCCAACAAAACTCCTATACAAATGTGACATCTGCGACAAGGAATTCCCAACAGCCGACGACTTTAGCAACCACGTCAAGGCTATGCACTAGCTCCGGTGGCATGGCCCGCTCTGCAAAAATACCTTTACGTATAAATTAGAACCACCAAGAATGAATGTCAAGCGGTGGGGTGGCAGAGCGGCCATGCGTTCGCCTGCAGCACTGTACATGTGCAGTCAGCGGATTTATAGGGGTTCGAATCCCCTCCCCACCTTCTTTTCTCATAACACAAAAGTCAAATTGCTTTGCTATTTCTCATCTTCCTGTTGCGCAAGTTCTCGCACGCCTTTACAGTGGATGCTCCAATCGAAAAGGTATGGGCTTTTTACACTGACATAGGCCACCTTGAAGTCATCACGCCTCCCGAAATGGGCTTGAAGGTGGTAAGATGCACCACGGGCAGGCAGCTAGCAGAGGATACGGAGGTGTGGCTGGAGGGAAACTTGGTAGTGAAAAGCAGGTGGCACTCTAGAATAACGCATCTCCAGCCTTATGCGTACGTCGACGAGATGCTTGAGGGCCGGTTCAGGGTGTGGAAGCACACTCATTCGTTTGAGAAAACCATCAGCGGGACCACGGTCATCGACGAGGTTGACTTTGAATTGCGCTACGGTCCGCTCGGAAAAGCGCTTGAAGGCTATGCCGAAAAGCAGCTGGCAAAGATATTTGCACACCGGAAAGACGCGACGATAGAAGCGCTCAGATGACCTTTGTTGCCGCCGCAAGCTCGCGGGCCTTTTTCTTGTCCATCTTTACCTTGCTCAGTATCGTGTAGCGGTCTGGCCGGAGAGACTGCGCCTTTACGAGGGCCTGCACCACGTGGTCCTCAGTCAAGCCGATTTGCTTCGCCTTTGTAGGAGCGCCCATGTCCTCCAGCGTCTGCCTGACGCTTTCCCAGTCAAGGCCGTGCAGCCTGGCCATCATTATCGTGCCGATTCCGACGCGCTCGCCATGCAGGCCGCACTCTGCTCCCCCGGCGACGTACTCTAGCGCGTGGCTGAACAGGTGCTCTGCACCCGAGCAGGGCCGGCTGCTCCCGGCGATGCAGGCGGCTACTCCTGCGCTGATGAGCGCTTCGACGACCGTCCTGATGCCTAGGCGCTCGTTCTTTTTCAGTTTTTCAGACTCTTCCAGTATTATCTGGGCGCTCATGTACGCAAGGTTTGCCGCATAAGTGCCAAAGTACTCGCCCTTTTCGTCCCTTGCAAGCTCCCAGTCTTTTACCGCCGTTATCTTGGCCACCAAGTCGCCGCAGCCGCCGGCCAAAAGGCGCGGTGGCGCCTGCGACAAAAGATGCGTGTCTGCAAGGACGCCTATGGGCGTGTTGGCCTTTATAGAGTGCGGCTTGTCTATCCCCCTCACAGAAACAAACGGGCTTGATATGCCGTCGTGCGACGCCGAGGTCGGCACGCTCAGAAACGGCCTTGACAACCTATAAGCCGTCATCTTTGCGACATCCACCGACCTGCCGCCTCCAAACCCTATCACGAAATCGGGCCTGTCGTCCTTTATCTTGTCGTACAGTTTGTTGACCGTGTCCATCGAGGCATCCGACACCACGTGCCACTTTGCCTTCAGCATGGCATCCTCAAGCGAAGAATTGCACAACACGCCTGCGCGCTCTTTGACTATCTTGCCCGTGATGACTGCGACGTTCCTTGCAGACATGTCAAGCGATCTGACAAATGGGCCCACCTCTGCTATCACCCGCTCGCCTATCAGTATCTTCCTTGGCAGTTCCATCAGGTGGGACGGGGGAGACGCTGATACCATTCGCTCACTCGTCGCTGTCGGCCGAAGTCTCGGCCTCGGCTTCCGGGGGAAGAGACTCGATGCTTTCGGCGATCTCCGCGGTCGCAAAGCCGCTTCCTACCTTGGTTATCCTTATCCTCACTGAATCGCCCACCTTGGCGCCTGCCACAAAAATCACCAGTCCCTGAATTTTCGCGACCCCGCTGTCGCCTCTTCTGCTCATCGACTCTATAGTAACATCATATTCTTGGCCGACGCTTAAAGGCGCAAGCCGGAACGGCCGGGGGCCTCCAAAGCGCCTGGGGCCGCGAGAGCCGGAGGAACTGCCTTCCAAATGTATATCTCGCACTAGATATGGCAGGTTGATATTTCAACCTTGGCCAAATATTTAATACGGGCGGCGCGTTACAAAGCATATCCAGCCGGCGTCATTATTTTGATGCTTGCATATGATGAATTAGTGAGATTGCATTAATGCAACGTAGGCCACAAAGCGAGCAAGGCAGCCAGAACATAATGGCGGTGATACTGCAGAGTCTGCCACAGGAGGCCGCGCTCACGAAAATAGAGTACGAAGGGCCCAAGATTGCCCTCTACTCAAAGAACCCTGCGTACCTGATGCAGAACAGCCAGGTCGTCTCAAACATGGTAAACACGATAAAAAAGCGCATCGTGGTGCGCACCGACGAGTCCATACGCAAGCCGCAGGCCCAGTCCGCGCAGATAATCTCAAAATCGATACCCGCGGAGGTGGGAGTCGCCGGAACGTTTTTCGACCCCGTGCTTGGCGAGGCCGTGGTGTTTGCGAAAAAGCCCTGGATGCTTGCACAGACTGGCGAGGACTTTGACAACATAGACCTTGCTGAAAAGACGGGCTGGCGCGTCAGGATTAGAAAGGCCCCGCGCAGCATGGCCGCGATTGAAAATATTTACCGGTTGATGGGTGAGACGGTCGCCGAGCGCACCCGGTTCTACAGGGAGGTGGGCGACAAGATATTCCGCGACAAGCTCATCGGCGAGGCGGAGGCGAGCCTGATGACGCTTGGAGGCTTTGCAGAGGTGGGCAGATCGTGCATGTTGCTTGCGACGCAGGAGAGCAAGATATTGCTTGACTGCGGCATAAATGAGAGCGCTAGAGACTCGCTCTTGGCCCTCCCGAGGTTTGACGTCGCCGGCATCGGCATGGACGAGATAGACGCAGTCGTCCTGAGCCACGCACACATGGACCACGCCGGATTTGTCCCGGCGCTGTTCAAGTACGGCTACGACGGCCCCGTCTATTGTACCGAGCCGACCCTGCTCCTTATGGGGATACTGCAGCAGGACTATGTCAAAAGGTCCAAGACTCCGTTGTATTCGGAAAAGGACATCGAGCGCGCCCTCGTTCACACGATACCGCTTACGCACGGAGTCGTGACTGACATCTCGCCCGACGTGAAACTCGTGCTTTCAAACTCGGGCCACATGCTCGGCTCCGTCTCGGCGCACCTGCACATCGGAAATGGCGACCACAACTTGGTCTACACTGGCGACATGAAGTTCGGCAAGACGCTTGCGCTTGACAACGCCTACTGGAACTTTCCCCGCGTCGAGACGATGATTATCGAAAGCACGTACGGGGGCAAGGAGGATGTCCTGTGCCCGCGAGAAGAAGCCGAGGCGCACCTTGCACGCATGATAACTTCAGCCGCGCACGCCGGCGGGCGCGTTCTGTTGCCTGTGCCGGCGGCGGGAATCGCGCAGGAACTGTTGCTCACGCTGGACCTGCTGAGCAGGGCAAGCAGGATAACAAACGTGCCCGTACTGGTTGAAAAGATAATCTCTGACGCAACTGCCATACACGAGGCGTACCCAGAGTTTCTGTCACGCGACCTCCGTCCGCGCATAAGCGAGTCGGAAGAAAGCCCGTTTGGCTCGCAGTTTTCCACCGTCGAGTCGTTTGAAACAAAGCAGGGCGAGCCGGCGGTGATACTTGCGCCGTCGTCGATGCTCATAGGCGGGCCGTCTGCGGGATATCTGAAGCAGATAGCCTCTGACCCGACGAGCAAGGTGATAATGGTGTCGTACCAGGCGCCGGATACTCCCGGCAGGCTGCTCCTAGACGGCAGCCGGCAAGTAACTATAAACGGCGAGGCGCTAAACGTGCGCTGTCAGGTGGACCGCATCGACGGCTTTGCGAGCCACAGCGACTACAACCAGCTGATGGCCTACGTCAGCAGGCTTCGGCCGAAACTGCGCCGTGTCCTCGTGAACCACGGCGAGCGGCCAAAGGCGCAGAACCTTGCAAGCCAGATAAACAAGATATTCAAGATACAGACGCAGCACCCGCTCGTGCAGGAAGCGGTAAAGCTACTTTAGGTCATACGCGCCCCGCCAGATCTTGACGCCCGGGGGCGTTATCACGATGCGCTCCTCGCCCAGTCTCGCGATGTCGCCTCCGATGGACTGCGCATAAGAGTATAGTTCCTCCACTACCTTGCGCAGCTCTTCCACGTCCTTTTGCGCCAATGGAGTCACCCGGAGGATGACTATCATGTGCTTTTTAATGTCTTCCTTCACTCCCTGGGCGTCCGTGACGTCCCGTAGGGTCAGCGCCTTTAGGTACACTGGCGCCTTTTGAGTAGTGGTTGGCCTGTCCGTCACTTGATTCGCAGGAGAAAATTCGGGTTCGCTCTCAATAGTCTAGGTGGTCAAAAGTCGTTCACCGGATTGTCGATTTTTCGATGTACGCGTTGCATTGTCCGATTTTGGGCAAAAAATGCTAGATGCGCAGGGCATCGGTCTCGGATATGCCCGCCGGCGCCACTTCGAGCTCTTGCTCCCTGCCTGCAATCGTCACTTTGACCGTGGATTTTGTATCTTTGGGTGCGTCAGAGTAGCGCAGGGCGATTCCGGCTGCCTTTGCAATCGTTGCCTCGTCGTGGCTTTTTCCGCGCAGTATGCAGGTCGGCCCTACATGGTCCTTTGCCTCAAGGACTACGTCCGTGTCCTCGACTAACGCCTTTATTACCTCGTTTTCGTCTTTGTTCCTGCCCACAACCAGCTTTTCAGCAGGTGTCATGCGGAAGTGGCGCCCGACCTTCAAGAGCTCAATGTCGTTTATCGTGGGTATGTCGTCTGCGTGCTCCATAGCATCCTCGACGCGCTTTGAAAATGCAGGATCGGTAAGCAGGCATCCACCTGCGGCGTTTGGCGGCTCTTGGACGCCAAAGTGCTTGGCCATTGCCAGCTGGCCCTTTCTTGACCTGCCCTTGATGTCGCCCATGTTCTCGCGTTTTATCAGGCCCTCCTTCTCTGCGTCGGTTGCAGGCATGTGCTTTGCCGACAGCGGTCTCAATACTTTGCCTTCAAGGCCCGTCTCGTTTTCAATAATGTGCAACGCTCTATTATTTTGGCTCATGGGGCGCTGGAACAGCACTTCGCCTGTCACGATAAAGTCGGCGCCAATCTTTTCCATGTGCTCCTTTGCAGCGCCGTACATCATCTCCCTGCAATCGATGCACGGGTTCATGCCAGAGCCGTAGCCATGCTTGGGTTTTTTGAGCATACGGAGATAGTCTTCTCCAAAATACACCGTCTTTAGTTTCACGCCCAGTTCGTCAGCCACTTCCTTCACCCTGTGGCCGCAGCCCTTGCCACAGTCAAAGTCGCAGAACGGCGTCTTTATCGCCACCGCCTCGACATCGACTCCCTGCTCAAGCATCATCCTCACTGCGAGGCTGCTGTCCAGCCCCCCTGAAAGGAGCGCTACTGCCTTTGGCTGCTTTTTCTCAGAGTCGTTTTTTTCTTGGCCGTCCTGCTGCGACATTATATGAGTGGTTGTGGCCGGTTTCGTTATAAAAAGGTGTGTGCCCCGCTTCTGACTCACACGCGCTCATGGGTTTTAGCCGTTTGACTCCTCTGCGTGCTCTTTAAACGGGGTGTACAGAATGGGCGCGCGTAGCTATTTGTGGCTTACTACTGCTACTATAGAGACAAAAGCGCCGACAGGTCTATCTCGAACGCCGCGACTGGCACGCGCAGATGAAAGTTGTCGATTGCAAGTGGCGTTATCTCGCCTATGATGCCCACATCCTTGTTTGTTATCACTCTGGCGCACCGGCCTTTGATGTACAGCGGGTCGTCTGCCACCTTTGTGGTCGCAGACATGCCAAACCCAGACGAAAGGAGTGCCTGCATCGCAGACTTTATCTCTGTGTAACCTGCCTCTCCGTGCGCAACCACCGCCGCAACGCGCCACTTTTCGATTATCTGGCAGCCATCATCCTGCCTGTGAAAAGTCTTGCCTATCTCGAACAGCCGCTGCGGGTACTCTTCATGCACGTTTCGAGAAAGCGACTGCAGGAGCGACGGGACGAGCGAACTTCTCAACACTTCGTGCTCGTTGCTCTTTGTCCCATCCACCGCAAGGACACCGCCTTCCGGCCTGCCGCACAGCGAGTACTGCACCTGCCTGCTAGTGAGCGAAAAGTTGAACGATTCGAGCATCCCAAGGCCGGTAAGCGCCTGCCTGGCCGCGGCAAAGTGCGACGAAAGCGCCGATCGCTGACCCGAAGTCGGTGACACCGGGAAATTTGGCTCCATGCGATAGACACCGTAGCCTATTGCGACTTCCTCTGCAAGGTCTATCTCGTGGGTGATGTCCGTCCTGTAGCGCGGGACCGTGCACGCTATCTTGTTATTGTTTCCAGTCGCTTTGGCGTCCAGCCTGCTCTTTTTCAGGCATTTTGCAATTTCATTTGCTGTCAGGTCAAGGCCTAGGATGTCGTTTATGTATCCTGCATCGACAGACATTTTCCTTGCCGCCACATCCGGTGTCTCTTGCTTTTTGCCGCTATCTGCTATCGTGACTGTCTTTATCTGGAACCCTGCGTCAGAGAGTGTGACTGCAATCACCGCAAGCACGTCTCCGGCGGCCTTTATGTCAGTCGCAGTCACCTCCACGAACAGGTTCCTGCATTTTTCGTCTACCTTGGTCGCCTCGCCGTTGATGATTGGCGGAAGGGAAAGCGTCGTCCCCGCGCCGTCTGTTATAATTGGATATTTCGGTCCGGAAAGCAGGTGGCCGTACATCCTGCCTGTTTCGGTTTCTTGCAGTATCTGCTCGATTGTCTGTTCTTTTGAACCCCCAAGCGGAACAAACGAGTAGTCGCTGTCTGCAACAGTGTATTTTACCGGGAATTTTATAGCATCGAGGTTGTGGATGCCAATTGACGCCTTTTTCCTGCGCCTGCCGACTCCGTTGTGCAGGTCTTCCTGCATCGCTATCAGCTGCTTTATCGTCTCATCATCCAGCTTGCCATTCTTTGCGACTAGCGCGACCACAAACGGCCTGGCCTTCTTGACCGATTTATCCACGCTGACGACAAGGCCGCTCTTGCCGGCAAGCCTGAATTTCGGCATCCCTTCCTCCTTGCCAACGAGCCCTGCAAGCGCCCTGAAAATCCCATAGTCGGACGAAAAGTCCGGCCTGTTCGGGTTGTACTCTACCCTTACAATATTGCCGTCCATGCCTTCAATATCTAGGCCGACAAACGGCAGCATGTCAAGCGCCTTCTCTGCCTTGACGCCGGGCAGGAACTTTTTCAGCCTGTCAAGCGCGACGTTTACAACTGGCATCTTGGCACGCTCCTGAGCCACGAAACCCTGTTGGTGTAAAGGTCGCGCACGTCGTCCAGTCCAAAGCGCAGCATTGCAATCCTTTCCAGGCCACCGCCCCACGCAAGCACAGGATTCTTTATCCCAAGTGGCTTTGTCACCTCCGGCCTGAACATCCCCATGCCGAACAGCTCAACCCACTTTTCCAGCCTGTCGTTGTAGACCATGCTCTGAAGCGACGGCTCTGTATATGGAAAGAACGTCGGCCAGAACTTGACTTTTTTTATTCCCATCCTTGCATAGAACTCTTTTTGCAGTCCCATGAGGTCGCGAAGTGACGCCTTTGGCGCTGTCGCCACGCCCTCGACCTGGTGGAACTCGACAAGGTGCTTGTACGACACCTTTTCGTTGCGGAACACGCGGCCGACTGAAAAGAAACGCGCGACCTCTGGCTTTAGCTTTGCGAGGTGCTGCAGCGTGACCGGGGTGGTATGTGTGCGAAGCACAACGCGCTCTGCCTCTTCAGGTTTCCAGCCGCCCCATCCATGCTTGTGGACGCCTGACACTTTTGTAGTCTGATCTTTGCTTGCCGGTATTGCCTGCCTTTCGCCGGAAACGTAGAACGTGTCCTGCATCTCTCTTGCGGGGTGGTCCTGCGGCGTATAGAGCGCGTCAAAGTTCCAGAACCCTGACTGCACTATAGGGCCGTCTATCTCTGAAAAGCCAAGGCCGACAAAGATCTCTTTTACCTCCTCGATAATGTCGACAAGCGGATGGCTCCTTCCCGGGTACACTGCCGGCGCCGGCGCCTCGACATCCAGCGCACTGAATTCTACTTCTTTCCATTTTCCTGAAGTGATGAGTTCTGTGGTGAGCCGGCGCTCCTGCGCCTTTTCGTTTTCGATGGCCGGCAAGAGTGCCCTGCCAGCCTCCGTGATTGAAACGCGCGTCTCTTTCTGTTCCTTGATTGTGATGTAGTTGGGGCGCTTTTTCAGCAGGTCTAGCCCCCTTTTTTCCTGCTCCAAAAGTGCGGAAGAATCTACGCTCCCTGATGATGATGACTGCAGGCGCGCCAGCAATGCTTCCTCTGCCGACTGCGCTCCTGCGGCCTCTGTCGCGGACATTCTGTTGCCTTCTGCAAACTCGATCCATCGGTTGCGCCTTGCGCCCGACACGGCCGCGTTCACCTCGTCGCCCTTGAGCGCGCCAGATGTTAGTACGTCTGCCATCGTCGTCTTGCCCTCCTTAACTGCGCGTACGAGTCTCCGCTCGGGCAAACCAGACTGCGCCGCTTCCGTCCCTGCAGCGCCAAGTGAAACCGTGAAAGATGCAAGCTCGCTTGCCGAGGCGAGGTTCTTGAACTTTAGCCACTCGACTCCGCGCCTTGCCTGGTCGATTGAAAGCGATGCGGCTTCGGCGAGTTTCTCGGTTGATATCTCTTGCCTCCCTGAAAGTGCCTTTAATATCGCCCGCTCTATCGGGTGGAGCGCCGCGGCGTCGCTGCTACTCATTGTTCAGGGTTGTCAGGTGGGAAGAGTTTTTAAACGTTAGCGCGATGTCTTTTTGCATCATCATGTCCTCTTCTCCCGCGGATGAAGGAACAGAAAAGAACAACAATGACTTTACGGTCACTCCGTGGGAAGTTGAAGGCGACATCGACTATACCCGGCTAATCGAGAAGTTCGGCACGCAGCCAATAACGCAAGAGCTCTTGCAGAAGGTCAAGAGCATGACAGGCGAGGTGCACCCTATGTTAAAGCTGGGCTACTTTTTCTCGCACCGCGACTTTGACTGGGTGCTTGACAGAAAGCAAAAGGGCGAGAACTTTTACCTGTACACTGGCAGGGGACCTTCCGGGATGGTCCACATGGGCCACCTAATGCCTTGGATGTTCACGAAATACCTGCAGGACAAGTTTGACGCAAAACTACTCTTTCAATTGACAGACGATGAAAAATTCCTCTACGGGCAGGACAGGACGCGTGAAGAAACGAAACGCTACACGTACGAGAACATACTTGACATCATCGCCGTCGGCTTTGACCCGAAAAAGACGAGGATAATCGTCGACACCAAGCATATTGAGCATCTGTACCCGATAGCGACAGAGATTGCCAAGCGCATCACGTTTTCAACGGCCAAGGCGGTCTTTGGCTTTACCAATTCCACAAACATCGGCATGATTGGCTTTCCTCCGATACAGGCGGCGCCGTGCTTCCTCCCCTCTATTATCGAGGGCAAAAACACCCCTGTGCTTATCCCTGCCGCCATAGACCAAGACCCGTACTGGCGCATGACCCGAGACGTTGCCGACAGGATGGGCTACTACAAGCCTGCCCAGGTGCACAGCAAGTTCCTGCCCGGTCTGGGCATGTCGGGCAAGATGTCATCGTCCAAGCCAGAGACTGCGATATTCACTACGGACGAACCGGAAGTCGTGGAGAAAAAAGTGTCGTCCGCGTTCACGGGAGGCCAGCCTACCGTCGCGCTCCAGCGCCAGCTGGGTGCAAACGCACTGGGCTGCCCCGTGTTCTGGTACTTGCGCTACTTTTTCGACACGGAAAAGCAATCCGACGAACGGATGTTAAAGTGCAAGAGCGGCAACTTGCTGTGTGGAGAATGCAAGGCTGACTTGGCAAAGGGGGCCAAGCCCTTTGTGGTCGAGTTCAAGAAGAGGCGGGAAAGGGCAAAAGACGTCGTGGCAAAATTCATGTACGATGAAAAGCCGGTAGAGCCATGAAGCGCCTGAAATTTTCGTGCGACGACCGGTACGAGGCAGAAAAGCTGGCTGGCCTCGTGTCCGTGCAAAAGGACGGCACTTTCTACGTCGACGGCGTCACGGCAGTAATCGGCAACGAGATAGTGATAAAACTAAAGGACAAGTCATCGCACGCAGTCGTCATGAAGGACGGGGAGAACGTGACAAAACTTGAGGCGTTGCTTCGCGACGTCGCCAAGGGAAAAGCGATGATTCTCTCCAGCGACTTTGAAGGCGCAGTTGCGGAAATAAAAATAGAAGAAGAAAAGGGCTAGCGCAGGTCCTTGTTCATTTCCTCCGTCAGTATCTCCTGTATCTTTCTGAAATACAGGCCCGTCGAGTAGGGCATCATCGGTATGTATTCCTCTATAACCTGCATTACGGTCGGCACCGCCCTTTTTGAGACGTCCATCTTGAACTTCATCCACAATATCCTGTCCTGCTCAAAGTGCACCTTGTCCTTCAGGTGTTCCGGCACGAGCTCCCTTGACTTGTCCTCGATGCGTTTGAACCAGTAGGCAAGCACGTCCGGGTCGAGCCCTTCGCGCAGGTTCTTGACCGTGCTGTTTATCTTGCTTGCAGCATATTCTATCGGAGGTTCCTGTGACACGGCTATACTGCGGCCGGATGCGGATAAAATCCCGGTAATCAAACAAGTTTGAGCCTGCCCTGTCAGGCTTTTAACAACTTGCCGTTTCCGTCAATCTCGCCTGCGCGTATGCGGGTGGAAGATATCGGCTTTCCGTCCTCTGCCTTGATGAGTGGGACTGCAATTATCTCTGCAGATGCAAGGCCGTTTTTCCTCCTTATCTCATTGAGCCTTGTACCTTTTTCCTGCGTCTCGGCGCTTGCCACGAGCGCGCCCACGTCGCTCGTCGTGACTGCAGGGCCAAACTCGCTGTCCAGTTTTGCAATCTCGTAGCTTACATTGTTGCCAAATTCTTTTCTTATCGTCTCTTTCAGATTTGCGACGCGCCGGGAAAAATCGTGGTTTATCCTTTTCTTGCCCCTTACAAACTCGTCGCTCGTGACTCCGATTATCACCTTGTCGCCGACCTCAAATGCCTTGGACAAGAGCGCGATGTGTCCTGCATGGATCTCGTCAAACGTCCCGCCCGTCGCAACGACGCGGAATCTTTTCAACTCCAAGCGTACGTGTCTCTATAAATAAAAATATTAACACACATACTGCATGACTAGCTTTTCTGGAATATCTTGATCGCCTGCGGCGGGCAGACGTTTTCACACGCAAGGCAAAAGATGCAGTCCTTTTCTCTTGCCATGAATGCCTTTTTCTCTGATGCAGGATGACCGGGTGTCTCTAGCCAGTCATAGACGTTGACGGGACAGGCTTCAATGCACGCGCCATCCGCTACGCAGATATCAAAGTCGACGCAGACGTTTGTACCCCATATTCCAAGCTGTCCGGGAGCGTCAAGCGGGCCCCAGACGTTGATGCCATTGAACTGGCCTGCTATCTGGCGCTTGCTCTTGAAACCCGTGTCTATCGGGCCTTCCACCTTGGAATAGCTCGTGCCAGAGCCTGTGAGTGAGATGGTCGTGTTGCCTCCGCCCGCAGCAGGTGCCGCTGGGGCTGGCATGGCCGGCTGCGGAGCCGCGCTCGGTTTTGGAACCGCCGCAGCTGCCGGTCCTGCAGCCGCCGGTTTGGGCGCCGGCGGGGCGGCCACTTGCGCCGCCCTTGTTTTCTGCCTCTTTACTACGCAGAGTTGATCGTGAACCTCCTTCATGCTCTGGAGTGTAATCGGGTTCGTGTGAGTCAAAAGTGTCCCGCAGTCTTCGCATACATACTCGGCGACTGTTGATGTTGCGGTAGACATGATGCTGATATGGGTGTGGTGCAACTCATTTATTAATTAAATGGTTATTTGTCCTAGGCCAGCTGTTGCCTACGAGCGCGGGAGGGTGTGATACTGGCTGTAACCTTATTGGCTAGAAAAGCAATACAATTCCATGAAGACCGCAGACATTGTCGCTGAAGCGCTGATGGACTGGGGAGTGGACGTCATCTTTGGCCTGCCGGGCGACGGGATAAATGGTTTCATCGAGGCTTTGAGGAGAAGGGCAAGCAAGATCCGGTTCGTCCTTGTCCGGCACGAAGAATCCGCCGCGTTCATGGCGTGCGCGTACGCAAAATACACAGGCCGGCTCGGCGCCTGCGTCGCCACGTCGGGGCCGGGGGCGGTACACCTGCTGACGGGGCTTTACGATGCAAAAGCGGACGGTGCGCCTGTCATCGCAATCACGGGGAGCACCTACTCTGACATGATGGGGTCAAGCTACCAGCAGGACGTAGACCTAGTTGCGCTCTTTTCAGACGTGTCTGTCTACAACAACATGATAAACAGCCCCGAGCACGCCGAGACTGCAGTCGACATTGCGTGCAGGTCAGCCCTTGCAAAAAGGGGAGTCAGCCACCTTACAATCCCCATAGATGTGCAGGAGCAAGAGCTGCGCGGCCAGTATTCGAGACACAACGTGGCCAACCACACGTCCGACGCGCTTGTCACCTGCACGGCGCCTGACCCAAAAGTCGTGGAAAAAGCGGCAGAGATACTGAACGCCGGAAACAAAGTCGTCATGCTGGTGGGGCAGGGCGCCCTCTGCGCCACAGACGAGGTCATCGCAGTCGCAGAGAGGCTGGGCGCGCCCATAGTCAAGGCACTCCTTGGAAAAGCAGTTGTGCCCGACGACTATCCGCTGTGCACCGGCGGCATCGGCCTGCTCGGCACCTCTCCATCGTCGGACGCGATGGCCGAGGCCGACACACTCCTTATGGTCGGCACATCATTTCCCTACATCGACTACCTGCCCAAGCCGGGGCAAGCCCGGGGCGTCCAGATAGACCTGTTTGCGGAAAGGATAGGGCTGCGCTATCCAGTAGAGGTCGGCCTAGTCGGTGACTCTAAACTTGCGCTGTCGGCCCTTCTCCCTCTCCTGAAGGAAAAGAGCCGCGACTTTGCCCGCTCCAAGCAGCAAGCGATGAAAGAGTGGAACGACCTTTTGCGGGAGCGCAGCAGCCGGACAGAGACTCCGATGAAGCCGCAGTTCATCGCCCGGGTCATCTCGGAGGAGCTGGAGGACGACGCCATACTTTCTGTCGACAGTGGGACCAACACGATATGGGCTGCGCAGTACATCAACCTGAAGCGGGGGATGAAGTTCTCGCTCTCTGGCACTCTTGCCACGATGGCGTGCGCACTCCCGTACGCCATAGCCGCGCAGGTGGCGTACCCGGACCGACAGTCAGTTGCCTTTGTCGGCGACGGTGGCTTTGCCATGTTGATGGGCGAGTTTGCGACCGCGGTGAAATACAATCTGCCGATAAAGGTGGTGATAATAAAGAACAACTCGCTTGGCATGATCCGGTGGGAGCAGCTGGCTTTCCTTGGAAACCCTGAATTCGGAGTAGAGTTTGCGCCGATAGACTTTGCCAAGTTTGCCGAGGCGTGTGGTGCCAAAGGATATTCAATATCCGATCCCCGCGATGCCAAGTCCATAGTGCGGGAGGCCATGTCGCAGGACGGGCCGGCGATAATCGAGGCGCAGGTGGACCCGTACGAGCCACCGATGCCTCCAAAGGTCGACCTTGACTTTGTCAGCAACATGGCCGAGTCGTTCGCAAAAGGCCAGCCGCACGCCAGAAGGATTGGGCTGACGATATTCCGGGATCAGGTGCACGAAGCGCTGAGAAAGGTGCACTCGCACGAGGAAGAAGAAAAAAAGGAAACGCGCTAGCGCTTGCGCTGAGCCGATCCCTTGCGTTTCTTTTTTGCCGGCAGCGACAGCACATCGGCTGTCGCCTTTGCAATTTTGGACATGAATGCCACGTCGTCCCAGTATTCCGGACTGATTTCAAAATGGGGCTTGGCACCCGGATACGGTCGTCCCTCGACAGGCTTGGCAAGCAAGTTGCGGACAGGTTCGGTTATTTTGATGAACAGCTTGTTGTCGCAAACCAGGGCGACTACTTTATCGTTGCAATAAACCGCGTACTCGCCAAACATCTTGCGGCTGCGCATGTCGCCGGCGGCTGACATCTGGTCGATGATATAGTCTACGGTTTCCTGCCTGCTCGTCATATCCTAGATGCTAGGGCGTTATGTCGTATATGTTTTTAATAATAATCCTGTTCGTACGCGCTCCCGAAACCTCTTCATCCTATGCGGCACTGGCGTCATAATACATGCTGCCAGCCCGGAGTTAATAGGCTAGTAGCAACAATCCTACATGCAAAAATGGAAAGGCGAGTCACTCACGTTGAACCTCACATCAAGGAAAGCAACTACATACGGGACCTAGTGTTTGGATTTGGCGACGGGGTAAACACTTCACTTGGTATAGTGGCCGGGGTTGGAGGCGCCATAATATCAGCCGACGTGGTCATACTCGCCGCACTCATCGGCATGTTCACCGGCGCAAAAGCGATGGCCGTCCAGAACTACCTTGCCGTAAAGTCCCAGCGGGAGATACTAGAGTCGGAGATCAAGCGCGAAGAATACGAAATAGAGAACATGCCCGAGAGAGAAAGGGAAGAGATTGAAGACATTTACCGCGAAAAGGGGTTTGAGGGCGAAGAGCTGAACAAAATAGTCAACAAGATAACTTCCGACAAGGACGTCTGGCTCAAGACCATGCTCACGGAAGAATTGGGGCTCAACCTGGAAATCCTGGGCAATCCTCTGAAAGGCGCGCTGGTGATGTTTGGCTCTTTTCTGCTTGGAGGTATCCTCCCAATCCTTCCCTACTTTGCAGTCAAGGCCGGCCTGGCGTCGTCGACTATTGCAATCGTAATAGCCATCGCCATAAGCGTGGCCTCCTCGTTCATCGTAGGCGCGCTAAAGGGGCGCATGGCAAAGAAGAGCTGGATAAAAGGCGGGATAGAGATGGCCGGCCTTGGCACGGGCATTGCTCTAGTCGGCTACGGTATCGGGGCGGAACTTGCAAAGACTGGAATAGTGAGCGTTCCCCCGCAGGCAGGGTGATGATGATTCGCGCCTAGTAGCGCTTTTCTATTTCGCGGAACACAAGCTCTGCCAGCTGGTCCGGGTTGCTTGCATGGACTATGTGCAACCCCACCGCCCTTGCGAGCTTGGCCACCTGCCCGTCTCCCTCTCCCTGCCGGGTCAGCATACCTATCACGAGGTCGATGGGCTCGCAGTCGAGCAGCTTTATCTTGGACTCCATGAGCTTTGTGCCCGTGGACTCGGGGTCCGAGTAGGCCACAAACGACAACGCTATCCTGCCACCCGTCCTGGTGTTCGGCGAGATGATGTCGAACTTGTGAAGCACGCCAGACCTTCCCATTATCTTGTTCCCAACCACTATTTCGACCCCGCGGTCCTGCATAATCGTCCTGACTGCGTTTGCGCACTTGTTGAGCACTATTGACTGCTGTAGGGTCTCAAGCTCCAGTATGTATTCGCGTGAGTCAAGCCATATGTCTGCGACGATGTTGTGCATGAACGACACCATGCCTGCAAGATTGGTGTGTATGTTGATGCCAGAGCTCTTCCTGTTGTTGCCGCTGCCCTGCGCTCTTGCCGCGTTTGAGAAAAGCATCTCTTTGCCGTCTGCTATCATCACCTGCACGTCTGTCTGGAACACGGATATGCGGAACTCTATTGCACCATGCAACTTTCTTACAATTTCCGCCTCGTCGGAGCTTGGCGCGGAAAGGACGCGCACCTTGACGCCCCTGTCCGCAAGCGACTTTAGCACTTCGAGCACCGCCGGCGCGCTGAACGTCGGGTATAGGTTGAACCCGATGTACACCTCTGCCTTTGCAGAAGTCAAAAGCGCCATCATATTGTCCGCGTACTCTTTTTCGTCCGTGATTATCCTAAACGACTCGGCCGGTCTGCCTGTGCGCAGCGCAGTCGCAATGGCGCCAAGCTCTATCCCTGACTGGAACTCGTTGGCCGCTATCGACTGCATCGCCGACGCAAACGACTGCGAGTACGTCCACAGCGCCACCACCTCCTCCTCCGCTCCGCCTGCCACGGTTATCAGCGCCTCTTCCTCGTCCTTGAGCACCATCTTCATCTTGGACTCTGCCCTGTGGCGTATCTCTGCAAACTCGTAGTGCTTTACCACCTCGAGCGCCGCTAGGTCTATCTCGGTCACTATCTGCACCGCGACGCCCCTTGCAGCGGCTGTTGCAAGCGCCTCGTACGCGCCGGAATAGTACATCTTGCCCAGGTCGCGGACAGATGTTATTAGCGATATTTTCTTGAGGGCGCCCTTGGCAAGCCTCGTCACTGCGCGGTGGATCTCCTCGCTACCTTGCAAGATGCTGAACTTGGCGCCGACTGCCTCCTCCGAGGGAATGTAGAATTTCGTGAACTGCTCCAGTATAGACGGGTACTTGCCCTCTGCGGCCTTTAGCTCGTCCTTGCGCCTGTCTATCAGCAACTGCAACGCCTTTTTCGGCTCGACGGCGATATAGCTGATGGGCCTGCTCATCGAGGTCTCAACTATTCCTACCTGCTTTAGCCTCTCTAGTATCCGGTAAGTCGTGGTCCTGTTGATCTTTAACGCTGATGAGAGCGAGCTAGCCCTTGCCTTGCCCAGCCTCGCAAGCCTCACGTACACCTGGGCCTCAATGTCTTGTAGGCCGAACGTCTTTAAGTCTGAGGCAAGAGGGTCTTCGGCCATGGCCATCTATGACAAGGGATTAATATAAAGTTGTTCGCACAATTGAACAATCAACTGTTCGCAAAACTGAACAGACTAGACAATATTAGTCCTGTAACCTGTCTGGAGCTGTTGGCTGTTCCCAGAGTGTGGTTTTTTGCAATAATTGCCTTATTTCTGGCAATGCTGCAGACACCCGTCATCGTATCGGCGCCATCATCAAGAACCTACGAGAGCGTGGAGTTCCTTGAAGGGGTGACAGATCATGCAGTTGAAGAAGGCGGCCATTACACTATAGCCACCAACGCGTTCTGGCTTGACAAGTCCAGCCTTGCAATATCTGTCTCTTCGGAGGATGGAGCAAGCAACGAGGCAATCAAGAGCGTAAAGGGCATGGTGTCGGGCAACACTACTGCATCCGGTAATTACTCGCAGTGGAACCACCTCCTTTCCGCATTCAAGCAGGCATCAGTTCCGCGCCTTGCGCTTACACAAGATGGCTCGGATGCAAACATCAAGATAGTGCTTACTGATGCCGCGCAGCAAGACAACAAGCCGGGCAAGACACGTCTCCTAGCAGACAAAGCGACTGGCGAGATAATACAGGCCGAAGTATACGTCTACTCTGCGGATAAGCTCTTTGAGCAAGGGGTGCTGGAGTATGTGGTAGCGCACGAGCTTGGCCATGCGCTAGGTCTTTCACACTCGACAGACCCGCAAAGCATGATGTATCCGCTAATAGAACTACGGGACGGCCACGTGGTGAACCGCCTCGGGTCGTGCGAGACAGAAGGCATAACCGCGCTCTACCTTGAATCAAAGATAGGAAGCGAGGACTGCTAAAATAAGATCTATCCTGTTGCGCCAGAGGTGCTACTCGAACCGGAGCTGCTACTGCTTGAGCTGCCCGAGTCGCGGCCTGAGCTGGATCCGCTTCCACTAGAACTGCTAGATCCTCCTCCGGTGGAAGCAGATGCGGTGCCTCCGCTGCTACCAGAATCCGTGCTGCCGCCTGAGGAGCTGCTTACCGTGTTATCGGAGCCTGTACTGGAAGACGATGATTGTGACGATGAATCAGAACTGCCGGAGCTTGTACCACTTGAAGAAGAACTTCCTTTGTCGCTTGAACTGCTGCCCGAAACTGAACCGCTGGAAGAACTACTTCCTGTGTCACTAGAGCCTGTGCTGGACGAACCAGAGTCGCCCGAGCTTGTACTGCTTGAAGAGCCTGACGAACTTTCGCCGCTCGAGTTAGAGCTGTCAGGATTGTTGTCGCTCGAACCGCTTCCGCTGGAAGAACTGCTCGCTCCTTCATTTCCTGAACCTGATTGCTCGCCGCCTGTTGGCTGCGAGGATTGTCCGCCCTGAATTTCCTGCATACCAGTCTGGTTCTGGACTGGCTGCTGTTGCTGCCCGCTGCTTGGCGCTGGCTGCGCTGTTGATGTCTGGTTTGACGCGCTCGGTTGTTCAACCGGCGGGACAGTGGTTGGTTGCTGTACAGGCGGTATTACGACTGGTGCCTGAGACGTTACGAATACCGTTTCGGCATGGTTGTTGCCCGGGTTAGAGTCTTGAGTTATGGATGACACATCAGCCGTGATTACTGCCTGCTGACCAAGCTGCAGAGGCGTCGCGTCGACAGTTATCCGTGCCTCCCCGCCTGACTCTATGGTTCCAAGATAACACTCGATTATCCCCCTAGCCTGATCGGTGCACTGGGCGCCGTCGACATGGTTCACCTGGAATAAGGACATCTGGTAATAGGTCGATAACTTCACCCCTACCGCGCTGTCGGACCCCGTATTTCGCGCGATCAGACTGACGAGCGTCTGGCCCGCGTGACCACTGGACAAGTCTATTGCAAGGGAGGTTTCTGAAACCTTGGTCGCAATCTGGCCTGGCGATGATGTCGCCGAGGGCGGGATCTGCTGCGCCTTCAGGTCGTTTATCTGCGCCTGAAGCGAGTCCGTCTTTGTCTGAAGCTCTCCTATGGCCTGCCATATGGCCCTGAAGGGATTAGTGGAGGAATCGTCGGCGAAGGCAAATGAACCCTGCGATATGGTAGCGCCTATGACAAAAGCAAGCACCACAAAAGCTATCGGCCTGTTTACCTTCACATCTTTGCATTAGAGTCCTTATTATTTAAATCTATCTTTAAATCTTAGTCAGACCTTGTGCCCTCAAATAAGCAATGAGACGCGCCAGTAGCCCTACATGAGATCTCTGTGACGCGCCAAGTTCCCCCCTTTGAATGCTCTGCTGCTGCTGCAAGGGCGCCTGCTACAAAATCGTCCACGGGAGCTTTGTCTGTCATCTCTTCTGCCAGGACAGAATCGTACCAGGCGACTTCAATTGCATTTTCCTGCATGGAAACTATCTCGAACCTCCCCCAGCCCTTAAGCTTCCAAAGGAGCAGGAACGATTCGATAAAGTCACTCTGCGTCTTTTTCGCGACGTCGTCGACTAGCTTGTTGACCTCGTTTGCATAGTCCTTGCCCCACTCGTAAAAGAACGCATGAACTTCGGTGCCGATTACGGATTTAGTATACTTGTACAGATTTGACAGCATGGAAGTAGGCATGACCATGACGCGCTTGCCGTCAGCTTCAAAGAGCCTGTTGTTCTCCTCGAGGATTGAAACCGCATAGTCTTTGAACGTAGCCTCCTCGTCAGCCTCGCCTATCTTGTCTGCAAGTATGCCCGCCCTGTCAGACTGGCTCACAAGCTTCCACAGCTTGGCGACTCCTACCTTGCGGCTGGTGATGATGCCATCTACCATGAGCATCGACAAATACTTTGACATGGCGCCCTGCGTGATGCCCACGAGTTCTGCAATCCTGGCTCCCGTAAGGCCTTCAGGGTGGCTATCGAGGACCTTGGCAACCTCTTCCTTGATAAAACCATAGTCCTGCCATCTTCGCCTGGACTGGATATTCTCTGCATCTGGGTTTTGCATGGCGGTTGTATTAAATATAGATTTAAATCCTTTTTAAGAGTTTGCCTTTAAATTTGCGTACAAATGTAGCATTGCCACCATCTCGATCTTGCAAACTGACATTATCTATCGCGCATTCCCCTTTAGGCCGAGGTTTTCGTTCAGGTTCAGTGTGAGGTTCCTGCCGGTCATCGTGGGTGGCAGGGTGTGGTCGTAATTGCCTCTATCCTGTTGGCTAGGGACGAGACCGATCACGCCTACAATTGCGGCTATTGCTATTATGCTTGCGGCGACAAGCGCAATCATCAGTCCCTTTTGCATGTATCGGCTGCGCCTCTTTGTTATTTAAAAATATGCTGAAATTTTGAAAAAGAAAATAAGGAAAAGGGGGAACCCGAGCTTTAACTAGTCGTCTTTTACGACAGAGTTATCGTCCAGGTGATTGTCAGTTGGTCGCCATTTGCCAAGCTCACCGCAGTGAAGGTGTTCTCTGCCATCATTGTGCCGCTGGATGAAGCGGTAAAGAGACCCGCCTTCTGGACGTTGGTCTGAGTTGCAGTTGCAGTGAACGTGTTGGAGACGGTGAAAGTGTTTGTTCCTGCAGTATGTGCATAGGTACCCTGTGCCCTTGCAAGACCGCCTGAGTTGATCTCACCTGTCAGAGTGGTGTCAGTTGCAGCAGGTGCCGTGCTGTCAGTTGTCAGTGCAATGAAGTTTGCACCATTGCTACCTGCTGACGTCGAACCAATCTGGGCAGCGATGAAGTCCTTACCTGCGTTGGTGATCAGGTTGTGCTGTTCGTTGTGGTAGATTTCCTGGCCGTCCCTTGTCACGCTAACCGTAACATAACCGTGAGGAGTCAGGCCATCGGTAGTAACGTTTTGAGCCCCAACAAGAGCAGAGCTAGGAATCACAAAGACCATCAGTGCGGCCAGTGCGATGCCAGGTACTGCGCCAAGCAGGAGGCTCTTATTTAGCTGTGCCATACCACCCCTTAGAACTTCCTATTATTTAAATTTACTTTTAAATTATAGAAGTAAGAACTGTAGTATCTGTTCATGGGAGTAGATGCCTATAAACTACATGCACTATCCTTCTATTACTTCAAAAGTTCTTGTAACTTGTACTTCCCTGTTGTCTACAATATCTTTGAACTTGATGTCGACTGTGTAAAGACCTGCTTTTCCCAGAATTTCACTTCCATAGTCAAACGACCGCGTAAAGTTGTATTGGCCATGCATGATAGTCATGAACCTGCAATCATCCTCTTTTTTGTAGTACGAAGCGCGCTGTCCGTCCTTCATCGCTTCAACTTGCAGCGAGTGGCAGTTTGACCCATATCCGTTTGCAGTTATGGAAAAGCTTGCTTTTTCGCCTGCTGCATATTTTTCCTTCAGCCCGTCGACCTGCAATCCGATTGGAGTAAAGTAGGGCACGGCGATCGCATGCATCTGCGCAAGTGCGACAAATATCGTAAATGCTGTTACTGCTGCGGCTCCTCCTGCAATAGCAATAGTCATTGTTGTCCGCGACAAGGTCTTTTTGCTCGATGTCCTTTCCTAATTGCTTATAATTAATATATCGAATTTAAATATAGATTTAAATAATAGAGGCTCTTTTTACAAGCCGTGGACCGCAGGCGTGTGCCTATTGTAGCGACTGCTGGTATTTCAATGATTGTGATAGGCTTGATGCTGCCAGCACTTGCAAACATGATTGTTACTGCAGGCAAACAAACAGAAGGCTTGGGCCTGCGGGGCAATGTGGATATGGTCTTGTACGACCAATCTGGAAACGTCAAAGACGAGAGGCACATCGACAACCTCATCGTGAACGCGGGAATAGAAGGCGTGGCTTCTAGGATAGCGCCACACGATGGGTCCGTAAACCCTGGCACACCCTACAACTATATCGCGCTTGGGACAAGCAATACGCCTGTCGACGCAAGCCAGATCGCACTATCTGCAGAGCTCACAACCGGCGCAAACTATGCGCGCATACAAGACTCGACGGCGCTGTATTCGACTGCGTCGGGCAACAAGCTCATCCTTTCCGTGACGTTTGGACCTGGACAGGGAACGGGCACCCTGAGAGAAAGTGGGATCTTTAATTCTTCGACAGGTGGCAACATGCTTGCAAGGCAGACCTTTGCAGACATTCAAAAGGCAGCCAGCGACACGCTGACAGTCACATGGACCATTACGCTCAGCACTACCTAGTTCTCAACTTTACAAACCGGGTGCACCCCTGTCTCTGGCACGCCAGTATCAGCATCCATGAATGCGGATTATGCTTATGACAAAACGGGGAACTTCCCCCCGGTAAGGGCGGTGGACGCGACGAATCAAGTGTCGCAGTGGGCATCTTAAAACAACGGCAGCAATTGGCTCAACCTTGACATTGCAACTGGCCTTCAAGAATCGCAGCCAACTACCGAAAAACCCTCCATGGAAAAATATTGCAATGAAGTGACTATTGATCAGCTGATCGCAAGTGGCGGGTACAACGTAATCGATAGGAGGAATTCTGATCAAAGGACGATATTTGGGACCCCCGAGGCCGACCTGATACTTGGAGGTAGGTCAAACCTCATACTCGGCAGGGCAGGCGACGATTGCATCATGGACGGAGCTGGAAGCAACTATGTTTTTGGACATGAAGACAATGACACAATCTATGGTGGCCCCTGCGACGACATCATTAATGTGGCCTCGGGCATGATCTGATCTACTTAATGGCTGGCAACAACGGCCTCAAAGGGAGTATCGGCCACGACAAGATAAACGGTGGCCCCTGCAATAATACGATTGACGGCGGTGGGGGAAATGACTGGTACTATGCTGGAGGCAGTGACGACACAGCCACTCACTGCGAAATGTCCGCGCCATTTGATTAGCAATCCCACGCCCTACCAGGCTAGGCGACCCCGCCCGTTAAGATTGCTCGTTCTCTCATACGTTATATCAGGATTGCTACTCCCATGTCCGCAATGCTCCGGGCCGCTACCGCTAATGGTAGCGGCGTTACCATTAGTAGTAGCAGCGGCGTGGGTCTGGGACAACGCCGCGGCGGCTATCAACGGTCGCTCAAGGTCTTCAAACTCTCTAACCTTGCGATTAATCTCGCTTCGCATTTTTCTAGCGTAAGAACTACTAACTTGCTTCTTGCCGGATAGCCATAGTCGTTCAGATTCGCTCAGCAGGGCCATGCATCAAAGAATCCACCGTCGAGGTTAGCTATTAAGCACGTGTCCAAATTTTCCTGCTGGGCGGGTGCTATTCAACCAATAATACCTACACCCTTCAAGTTGACCGGCCTCTTTCCCATAAATGAGACGTACTATCTCGGTTGCATGTTAAGTGCAGTCGACGTCCACAGCCTCGGCCTTGGCGTTCTGCATCAGCAGAATCTTCAAGTCGTCCGGGGCGTTCATGTACAGCCTACATTCCGGCGTTCCTGCCATCTGCTTTACCTCCTCCATGTACTTGTCTTTGTACACGAACGACCCTCCCACGATGTCGATGGGCATCCTCAGCTGCTTTGCCGCTGCGATGGCGTGCTTTGGGTTCTTGAAATCATCCAGCCTTCCCACGAACAGCAGCCTGTCGCCCTTTTCCTCTCTGAATTTGTACTTTTCAACGTCGATTCCGTTGTAAGCGACCCTAGAATCAAAGTTCAGCGGGCCGACCTGACGGCCGTCCTGCATCTTTACCACCCCTTCCTTGTACACCCGCTGCATGAACTTGGAGATAGAAATCAGGTTGAACTTGCCGTTACGCAGGAACTCTGGGTATTCCGGGCTTCCGTACGGCGGCCAAGATAGCCCTCCATGGTGCGCATGGAGGATGTTCATCTCCGGATGGCTGCCTAGCAGACTATACACATGACCGAACCATGTACAGTCGCAAATGATGTCGTACTCCTTTACAAGTGATGGCTTGGCCATTTCAAACGCTTTGCGCTCAGTTTCCAGCCAGTCAACGTTGACAGTACCCACTTCTTTGCCGATGTTGATCATCGTGCAGCCTTCGACGTACGAGTCTTTGGTGGCAAACACGGTGACATCATAGTCGCGCTTGGCCAACTCTCTTGCAAGACTGGCAACTATTTTCTCTAATCCGCCGTAGTTTTCAGCATGAGAAAGGCTTTATCTTGTCCAAGTCGGCTAGGCTGAGCTCATTCCAGATGGTTCTCCAACTGATTTGAGGAGATAGCCGGATAAAGACGGCTGAACATAAAGAATACTAAATTGAAGATGCAAATCTCTAGCCATTCGTACGTGGCGCTTATCATCGCCAGTATGGGTACGGGTGGTGACCTGAAGTACATGCAAGCTTTTTATGCAACTTTTTCTGTGAAGATACGCGTTCTCCGCATTTCTAGCGCCTTTTTAGGGTAGTAAGAATTTGAGACACAAGTGTTTTCAGACAAGATTTAAACATAAATTTAAATAATAAGGCACCGTAACCCTACAGCGTGTGGGAGAAAGCTTTTGGAGGCTACTATCGTAGTATGACTTTCCCTAGGTCTTTCTCCGACGTGACGCAGGACAGGTCGCTGCTCCTATTCTTATGTGGCTTGGCAGCCTCTATGGTGCTGTTTCTGACGGTATCAAACACCGGCCAGGCTTTTGCAGAGCTCTCTCCAACACATCTGCAAGACACAGCCTCAAATACTGCTGCCGACTCAGCATCAACTTCGACACCGCGCGTATTCTCTAGGGGCGTCGGCGACTCCATCGGAGTAGCGAGCGCCTTTGACAGCCCTGGCGCTAGAGTCCCTCGCGTGTTCAACGTGGGAATCTCTGACGGCCTTAACATCACGACTTCTCCAACGCCACCTCTACCCAGCAGCGCGGCTACTGCCAACACTACTCCGAGGCCATCTACAGGCTTGCAGCAAGGAACGGGTAGGGCGGAGGAAAAACTGGGACCGCGCAACCCTGGTGAAAGCAAGGGTGATTTGACGAACAACAAAGACCAAAAGAACGGTTCGGTACAGGGGCAGCCGCAGGGCTCTATCTCGCAAGAAATGGAATCAGTCCTTTCCACTCTGATGCAGGATATGCTTGGTTCCGACGATTCGGAGCCGGACGATCATAATTCACCACTTCAACCGGCAATGACTGCGGAGCAGAAAAGTTTACAGAATGCTGCACTTATCAACACTGCTACTTCTGGCGTACTTTTAGGAAGCACTCTTCTAGTGGTAGTGATCAGGCGGCCTACAGTTTCAGGCGGTCGATTGCGGAGAAAGACTCTGGCACTCTTTATGATCAAAAGAGATGCCAGTTACAATGTGGTTCCAAATAGAAAGGAGGCTCTGCCTCTATCTCATGTCCTCCTGCTCCTGTTGCTTGTCTTTGCATTCTCCTCTATGGCTCTGGCTTCAAGTATGCAGCCCCTATTCATATCTGCATTTGCTGATACAAATGCAGCCGCTTCCGCATACAGATCCAACACTGGTACCAACGGCCTTAATTCGCCAAAATACCGGGAATGGGACCCCTCAACATCGAGCTGGAGCAGCGAAGTTGAGCTCGGCTCGGTAGGGGCCAATGTGAGGGATGCCAAGCTTTTGTTCAGCCCTAATAGCTACCTTCGAGTCATAGTTACCTCGGATGCTAATGGAAACTTGAACCTGTTTTATTGTAGCAATTCATGTACCACCGCTGGCTCATGGACAGGTCCGACATTGATTGCAAATGTTGGCACACTTAGCGCAAGTGCTCCTTACAGGCCGTTTGACATTGCATTTGAGCAGAACAGTGGCAAGCTGTTGATAGCCTACGACAAGTCTGTTGCCGAAACTAACGACTTTTACTGGAAGACGTTTGACGGCTCGACGCTTTCGAGCGAGTCAGGATTCAACTACGTGGGTAGCACAACCGCAGACAGTGAGGAGATTCGCTATATCAGAATGGCTTCAAAGCCAGGTTCAAACGAGATCGCCCTGATCCTTTTGGACGCAACAAACAACAGGTCTGACGCGTTTATCTGGAATGGTTCGACATTTGGCAATCAAGGAACGATCAGCACCGCTGTTGGCACCACCTCTATAACAGGAGAATCCATAGGAATCGCCTATGAGCGCTCGTCCGGGGCGATCTTTGCGTTCTCGGGCAATGGTGTGGATTCTGCCAGCTGGAGGAGGTGGAGCGGTAGTAGCTGGTCTGCGGCCGCTACAATTGATACTGATAACGCCGCATCCTCTGGAAATCATGTAAAGTTCGTCAGCGTGAAGGGAGATCCTGCATCTACATCAAACAAGGTAATGATATGTGTAGCAGATTCTCTCAACCATGCATCGTGCGGACAAGAGGATAATGGCACACTACAAGCCGCGCTGAGCTGGAGCCAAGTTTCAATCAACTTGCCAGGCTCTTCAACGAGGCCACTTGATTTTGCATGGAGTCCTTCCGGCAGCACTGGCATCGTAAATTGGGCCGAATCTGGTGCTGATGTTCAGGCACTACAATGGACTGGTTCTGCTATGGGCAATACTGTCGGTTCAGCTATATCGGTCGGTGGTACACCGACATTCGCATTCGATCCTTCGGGTGGAGTTACTGCGCACTGGACGACTATTTCTGGTCTAACGGTCAGTACTACAAGCGCAGTTACTGGCACGATAACCGTTAGGGAAAATCTTCATTTCAACAAAGCAGTTACGCTTCAAGGTTCATTTACTGACACCTATGATGTCAATCCAAACTCCGGTGTCCACAGCATTAGTAGCTCGGGTAGTCCTCCCACTCTGACCACGACATTATTGAGTGGCAACGGCAGTCAGGACTGGATCATACAGACGGTGATAACATTTGCCACTGATTCGGCCGTGAGTTCGGCTAGTCTGGGTACCATGAGGGTATTCTTCACAGTAAACAACGGCTCAAATCTGCAACAGGGTTCACTGTCAACCGGAGCTATTACATCAACGGTTCTGGTTACAGGTGCTTCACAGATAAATTCCATAACTTCTTCACTTGGAGGGACACAGACTAACACAATAACTACAGCCTCTGGAACAGCAAAGACTGCAACCGCAACCGGGATCACGGTCACCACTTCTGGGGCTACGACCGGAATCATGACAATAACACAAACCGTGACTCTGGGTGGCAGTGCCACAATTACCGGAACTCCGACTGTCTCGCAAACCGGAACTCCTGGATCAGGTTTGAGTCTTGGAACTCCAACCGTTACAGTTCTGCCGGCAACTAGTGGCACCTCAAAGACAATAACCATTACCCAACCATTTAGTACTACTGGGGCCATAACTGGGGCATCTATTGGAAGACTAAGCGTTTCATTCTCGCTGGGAACTGCTCAAACGGCTTCGATTGCAACAACCGCTGGTAGCCCATCTGTGGTAGCAACGCAGCTCACTTCGACAATATCGGGCGTAACCGTCAAGACCCTTGGTGCAGTCAGCGGGACAATAACTTTACAAAAGCAAATAACATTCGGCGCTTCAACAACAGTTTCCGCTGCTACGCCTTCCATCTCTGGTACAGACAGCAGCCTTACCCTTGGAACCCCTACATCTTCAGTCAGCCCTGGTACATTAGCTTCTACACAGACATTGACTGTTACAATCCCATTCTACACAACTGCCGCCGTAAATGCAGTCAGCCTAGGTACAGTAAGCACTCTTTTGACGCTGGGAACCGCGACAATTGTTACAGGCACAAGCACTCCAGCTGGATCTCCCTCATCTACAATAGATGAAGCTTCTTGGATTCTTGGCTCCACAAATCCGACCTCCCCTGATACCGTCAAAAGCATGTGGTTAGACCTAAACAAGACCTTCAAAATTGCCTCTCTGAAATATGATGGATCTAGCCTTGCGCCTGCAGGATGGCAAACTGCTACGGGCACAAGCGCTATTACGTTTGAAGGAATGAGCCTTGACTTTCAAAAATACGCCCCCACTGTTTCTTCACGATCGATTTCAGAGACACTGACTATCGCAGATGGGATTGCCGTCAAGGTCAAGCGCGTCCTTCCCGCTTCCATTGCAATCACTGACTCCATATCTGTCAAGGTCAAGCGCGTCCTTCCTCTTCCAATCACAGTCTCAGACTCTGTTTCAGCCAAAGTCACCAAGCGCGTCCTTCCCAATTCGCTGACGGTCTCCGACTTTATATCCGCTAAAGTCACCAAGCGCGTCCTTCCTCTCTCAATCACAGTCTCCGATTCTATCTCGGCCAAAGTAAAGACGCGAGTCATCTTCGACAGTACTACCATCACCGATGCCCTGAAAGCCAAGGTCACCCGCAGATCCCTATCTGACTCTAGCGCATTTTCAGACAGTATATCGAGAACCTATCACGCATCAAGATCCCTATCTGATTCTGCTACAATCACTGACCCTATTTCCATCTCTATTCATGTGTCCCGCTCACTCTCTGACAGCATTTCCATGAGCGATGCTATCTCAACCAGAACATCGCGCTCTATCTCTGACACACTGGTACTATCCGAATCTTTCAGGCGCTCGGTGTCCCACTCTACATCTGACACTGTTTCGCTTGCAGACGCAATAACAACCAGAACATCGCGCTCCCTCGCGGATTCGGTGGCAGTCATTGTCACTGCAAACGGTGGCCCGTCCCGCTCACTCTCTGACAGCATTTCCATGAGCGATGCTATCTCGACGCATGTATCAAGGAGTATCGAAGACTCTATGACCGTGATTTCAGAGATCCTGCAGGAAGGCAGGCGTTCGACAGACGTCAACCTAATACTGACTGACTCGATAGCCACTGCGGTAACTCGCTCCCTCTCTGATTCCGTGTCACTTGTCAGCAACATATCTACCGCGGTAACTCGCTCCCTCTCTGATTCAGTCACGGTTACAGAGTCTATCAGCAGCGCCACCTCACGCTCCATATCCGACAGTGTCGTGCTGGTTGATGCAATATCTACCACAGTCAGCCGCTCCCTTGCTGACTCTATGTCTGCTACGGACGCAATAGCCAGAGCGGTTGCAGATTCCCGATCGATGTCTGATAGCGTCACAGTAACCGAGGCCATAGTCACTACAGCGTCCCGCTCCCCGGCCGACTCAGTCGTTATAGGCGACTCTATCTCAACTACAACAAGCAGGTCGACATCCGATACGCTGTCGATAACAGACGCCATATCCTCTAGCACGTCGCGCTCCTTATCCGACACCCTGTCGGTTGCTGAAGCTATCCCACATGCCGTCTCGTATTCCACATCCGATACCGTTTCGCTTGCAGACGCGATAACAACCCGGAGGTCTCGCTCACTCTCTGATGCCCTTTCAGCCACTGACGCAATAGCCCGGACAGCGGCAGCTTCAAGAAGTGTATCTGACGCCGTCGTGGTATCCCTTGCCATAACGCCGAGGACATCCTACCGGCTCAACGACTCCGTAACGCTTGCAGACAGGATATCTGTCACAACATCGCGCTCCCTTACAGACCAGGTCACAATGACAGATTCCGTGGCGGTAAGGACATCACACCCCGTATCTGATGCCCTTGCGCTGACAGATGCTGTTCACACTACTATCAGCCGCTCTCTGTCAGATTCCATGCTAGTCGCAGCGCAAGTTTCGACATCCGTCTCCCGCTCTCTTGCAGACACACTGTCGGTTGCTGATACCATTACAAAGTCTGTATCGCATTCGCTGTCTGACCACATAACTGCGGCAGACACGATAGCCAAATCAGTCTCATACACGCTCACTGAAACAATCGGCATATCTGACGCAATAACAAGTGCGGTCACTCGCTATCTGCCTGAAACGGTTTCAGTCACAGATGCAATATCGACTACAACATCGCGTTCGCTGGCAGACTCTGTCACGGTAACGGATGCAATCGGCCAGTCCATATCGCGTTCTATCGACGATACCTTGACGATTGTTGACACAACCAACATTGGCCCGTCGCGCTATGTTACGGATAGCATATTCCTGACGGATGCAGTCTCTACAGGGATGTCAAGGAGCATCGATGACTCTATGACGGTTATTTCAGAGATCCTGCAAGAAGGCAAGCGCGCGACCGACAATAACATCACTATCGAGGATGCCATATCCACCTCCGTATCGCGCTCCCTTGCAGACTCTTTGTCTCTTGACAGCAACTTATCTACGGCCGTATCGCGCTCCCTTGCAGATTCAGTCACGGTTACAGACTCGACAAGCTATGCCACCTCCCACTCACTATCTGACTCGATCTCGGTAACGGATGCCGTATCAACTACTGTATCGCGCTCACTGTTTGACTCTGTGTCAATTACACCGGCGATCAACAGCGCAACAAGCAGATTCATGTCAGACCTTGTGTCGATAGCTGACAGCATTACCACTGCAGCATCGCGCTCAATAGCTGATAGCATCGCGCTTGGAGACAGCGTGTCTACCACAGTCAGCCGCTCCCTTGCAGACGCGGTATCTGTTGCAGATACTATTGACCGAGTCGCTGCCGATTCAAGGTCCGCCTCTGACAGCATCTCGGTAACGGATGCCCTAGTCACCGTGACCTCTCGCTCCCTTGCAGATTCAATAGTGATGATTGATGCGATAACTAGCAAGACAAGCAGGTCGATATTTGATGCACTGTCGATGACAGATTCTATATCGACATCCACATCGCGCGACATATCTGACATGCTGGCAACTACAGATGTCATCAGTACTTCACTCGCGCGCTCGATATCTGATTCCGTGTCTCTGGCAGACGCCCTATCAAAGTCTTCATCCCACTCTGTGGCAGACGAGGTAACAACGACTGACCTGATAGCCATAAAGGTCTCCCGCTCTGCATCTGACGGGATCTCGTTCGCAGACGCTATAGCCACTACTGCAAGCAGGTCTGCATATGATAACCTGTCAGTGACTGACTCAATAGCGACAAGACCTGTCCTCTCGATGGCAGAGGCGCTCTCGGTAGAGGACGCAATCGCTCCAACGACATCTCATTCGCTATCTGAAAGCATGACGGTGACTGATGCGGTTAGCACGTCAGTATCGCGTCTTGCCTCTGATGAGATAGCCCTGGCAGACGCCATCTCTGCTTCTGTTTCGCGCTCACTCTCTGACAACATCGCAATGAGCGACGGCGTGTCCATTTCATCAACTAGCGCCATACAGGATGCGCTTTCACTCGCCGACGCCATCCAAACATCCATCTCGCGCTCTATAGCCGACACGATAACCATAACTCCTTCTGCAAATAGCGGCGCAACATCCGCGACATCTGACAATGTGGCAATAACAACGTCAGTTGCGACGGAGGTGTCAAGGAGCATCTCAGACTCTGTAACCGTGACGGCCGAGATCTTGGAGGAGGGCAAGCGCTCTGCTGACACAACGATCACGCTGGACGACGCCATAGCCGTCAACGTCTCCCGCTCACTCTCTGACAACGTATCCATGACAGACCTTATCAGCAGCGCCGCCTCCAGCTCCATTGCAGACACTGTGACATCGACAGACTCTGTATCTATGGCCGTCACGCGCTCTATCGCGGATTCCATGGTAGTCGCCGATAACGCGGGCAAGTTCGTTTCCCGCTCCTCTGTATCAGAAACGATAACTGCACTTGACAATATCTCGACAGCAGTCACAAGGTCAGTCGCAGACACGGTCGCCCTTGTAGACTTGACGTCCAAATCGACAGGCGGCAAGCTTGCTGACTCTGTCTCAGTCAACGATCACGCCTCGATGTCCGTGTCGCGTGTTGTCTCTGACACTCTGTCCATGGAGGACGCAATGTCGACATCTACCTTGCGTGCCATGACAGATACTGTATCGATTGTCGATGGAATCAAGGGCTCTACCACGCGTTCTCTATCTGACTCTGTGGTTGTGACGGACTCGACCGCAAAAGGCGCCTCGCGCTCGCCTTCCGATACTGTCGCAATTGCTGATGGGATATCTACAGCCACTTCCCTATCCTTGCAGGATGGATTGTCAGTTACCGACCTTGCCTCGCAATCCAGCACCCGCTCTCTTGGCGAAACGGTGACCGTGTCCGATCCTATCAGCAGCACCGCCTCGCGTTCAATATACGATACGCTCTCGATTGACAGTGCAATTGTATCTACCAAGTCGAGCAACCTTGCAGAGCCACTTTCAGTCAATGACGCAGTCACCAAATCCGTCTCACGCTCTGTCACAGACGCGTTGACTGTTGTCACGAACGCAAATAGCGGCGCGATGCCTGTGCTGTCCGACGGCACGGCCATAACCGATTCGATCTCTACAGGCGTTTCAAGGAGCATCGGTGACTCTGTAACCGTGAATTCAGAGATCCTGCAGGACGGCGTACGGACGGCTGACTCTAACATAGCTCTGACTGACACAATAGCCACCGCGGTAACGCACTCTATCTCTGACTCACTCTCTGTGACAGCCGCTGACCCTGTGAAATCGACGTCGTATTTGGTAAGCGACGAGATAACAATGACCGACGAAATCACCGGCAATGCGAGCCTGTCAACAGCAACATCCGATGCACTTGCAGTGGCTGACTCTATATCGACCAGCAACATCAACCGCGTAGCAGTTTCTGACTCTGTGGCTGCCGCAGACTCTGTTACAGGAACGCTTGCAGCGTCGAGGTTTGTGGCCGACACGCTTGGAGTAGAAGATGCGACGGGCGCGCCCACCTCCTCTGTGAGGGAAATCCCTGATTCACTGATAATTTCGGGCGGCGTCTCTGCCGGAAACTCTGTCAACGTGCCAGTCTCTGACTCGCTTTCAGTGTCTGACGCGATAGCAAGGGCGGGCTCCGGGCCGTTCAGCGATACCGTGGCCGTGGCCGACTCTGTGTCCATAGGCGTCAGTCGCTCCCTTGCCGAAACGGTGTCAATGGTTGACTCTGCCGTGCCTCCTATCACCCGCGCGATGAACGACGCAATCACAATAGCCGACCAGATGTCTGCGCGAGCCGGTGCCGCGGTATCCATTTCCGATTCTCTTGGCGTCAACTCGCAGATAACCGATGTGTCGGTGCACTGGAACAGGGTCTTTGAAGAGGGAGTCAATCTGGCAGACTGCACGCCGTTCTCGTGCAACCAGTCGCTGCACTTTGACGAGGGCCTGAGCCTGGCAGACGGCGACTTCTTTACCTCGCCGCCTGGCCGTATATTGAATACAAGCCTTGCTGTGACTGACAGCATAGCAGTCAACAGGCCGCAGACCTTCATAACACTGGGCGATTCGGCTGGAGTATCCCTTGCAATCAAGCCCCTCCTGCCAATCCTTGTAAACAATCACCCAGAAGACTACGGCAGGCCGCCGAATTTCTCAATTCTGGGCAACCACACTTGGGATGGGACCCCTGCAAGCCTGAGGGACGATCTAAAGCTGGAACCGCTCTACTTCAACACGACTGTGCACCGGGACGACCTGCCAAACCAGGTCGTGACGCTCAGACTCTGGGGCGTGAATATATCGCCTACGGGGGACTTGCCGGCTAATAACACGCTTGTATCCGACCGTGCCGCAAACATTCCCGCAGGCGTGCCTGTCCAGTTGCGCGTCAACTTTAAGGATACTCCGTCCCTGTCAGCACACTCTAACTTCATCCACTCACTGGATGTGCAATTCACGCCTGCGGTGCTCACTACGGACTTTGGCCTAATCGTGACGCCTATGGGAGGTCCGCCAACAGGAGCAAGCCTGCCTCCAGAGTCTCTGAGGCCGCTGTACATAGACGTCAGGTGGTGGGGCAACTTCCCCGGCAGCTCTAACCCCAGTGTCCAGAGCTACTACCAATACCCGCCCACGTTCACCTTCACGGTAACCGAGGACTGGGCAAAATCAGAATCAGCCGACAGAGACGCAAACGGTGTGCCCCTCATAAAGATCAGACTCCTCAACGAGGCTACGAACCAGTGGGAGGAGATAAACACAGTGCATGGGCCCATGACTGCAAATAATGGGGAATACACCTTTACTGCAACCCTACCACACTTCTCCAAGTACGTGATAACCGCAGTCAAGACTCCTACGGGCTCTAGCACAGGTTCCTCTTCACATATCGGGCCAAAGACCTTTGCAGCAAATCTTGCTGACTCGCTCACGCTTGCAACGTCGTCAAGCGGCAGGGCATTGGGCAACATAGAGGAGTTTGTAGGGGAAAAGTTCTCTGCAAATCTCTTCGACTCCGTAGTAGTATCGAGCAAGCCCGTAGTGTATAACACGTTCAAGATACTAAGGGGCGTCGAGGTGTCGATAACGGTCGTAGATGTCAGGCCAGAGAGCGTGGCGCCCACTAGCGCGACGGCGGTGGTGCAGACAGACATCACAAACACCAGCGACGAGGCCGAAAAGTTTACTCTCAACTTCTGGTACAACGACCAGACAGGCAAGCGCGCCTTTGACCTGTCGCAGCAAGTGGAGATAGAAGCCCACGGGAAAAAGACGCTGCAGGTGACAATTCCATTCACAGAGCCGGGCACCTACCATGTCACGGCGGAGGCAAGGTCAGTGCCTGAAAACGATCTTCTAGACTCGACGCAGCTGACGGTCGTTATACCATGGCAAACCGTCTACCTCTACATGCTCATCGCTATTGCAATAGCCATATTCGGAGGCTCGGCAATAGTAATCGCGCTATACTTGGCAAGAAACGGCACGATGATAGCGGCGGGTACCGCTGCTGGCGCCATAATACTGCTTGGCCGTAAGGGCAAGCCCCGCGTGAGGGTGGCGGAAAAGAGAACAGTCGACGATGATAACGATGACGACTACGACCTACTCGTAATCGTCAAGCTTGCAAACGGCGCCGAAGAAGGCAGCCTTGCACCGGGTCAGCACACGGCCCTGTTTGACTTTGAGATAATCAACAAGTCAAGAAGCAAGCAAGAGTTCATCCTTGCCTACCACTTGGTGGACATGGACGGAAGAGCGCTGCCCGAGTCTGTTCAAGAGGTCAAGATAGCCAAGCGCAGGATGCAGATGCGCAACGCTCGGCTAGAGCTTCTGGCAGGGGCCTACACGCTCTACGTAGAGGCAAGGACTGCAAAGGGCGAGGTCCTAAGCAGCGCCAGCACCAGCGTGAGAACCCCTTGAAGATAATCTCTGTATGCGAAAAGCATAAGCGTAACTGTGGTGCTCCGAATGGGGAATATGCCGTGAACCTCGCGCTGCTTGCCGCAGCCGTCGCTTTTGCATTTCTGGCGGCAATAACAACCTGCATTTCTAATGCCTCTGCCCAGGGCGGCCAGGCCGAGTTGTCTCTAGAGCGTCACATGCAGTCGCAGGAGCTGCTTCCTGCCGCAGGCGACTATGTCCGCTACGACGTCACCATCAAAAACACGGGCCAATCGGCCATCAAGGGAATGTCGCTCTGGGTGAAATTTGCGCCGGTGCAGGGCAGCGAGTTGGGGTCAAGTGCCAAGTTTGAGGTGCCCTTGGTTGCGACTGGTGGCAGCGCGCAGCTGCACCTCGGACCGTTCAAACTGCATGAAGCCGGCGAGCACGTGCTCTACGTTGGAATCAACAAAGCCGGAGATGCACAAAGCCCTGACGAGGTCGCGCTCAACACAAAGCCCGGGGTGCCCGTCGACTCGGTGACTGCGCTTGAGCCCGCGGCGGCTGCCGCACTCCCTGTTGGCATAGGCATTGCTGCGTCCGGCGTAGGGATCCTTGCATGGGTCTTTTTTTATGTGAGGAAAAAGCGCGCATGACGCTCGTACTGAATATCCTTATATAACAATCTGCGCCGCAAAGGTATCAGATGAGCAGCTGGGGCAACATAGGGCGCCCCCTTATCATAATAATAACGGTCGCGCTCGCTAGCATGACTGCGGTGTCCTCGTTTCTCGTGTACACGGCGCAGCAGACTACAGAGACTAACATAGCGCTGGCGGCATCACAGGCGCTTCGAAATAACCTGTCAGAGGGCGCCAAGGAGGCGGCGGGCAGAGTGTCTGTCAGCCTTGGCAATGCCGAACGCCTACTTACCGCTTCAGCCATTGCGATTGCAGGCAAGGAACCCGTAAGCGACTCTGTCCTGCAGGCCCTGTCGCTGACAAAATCTTCGCTTGGCCCGTACGCGGACAACATCATCTGGATTTCTAGAGAAGGCAAACTTATCTATGCCGCAAAGGCAGACACATCCCTCGCGATAGGCTCGGACCTCTCTGACAGGCGCTTTTATGAGCTGCCATTTGCGACAAACAGCCCGTACGTAAGCCCCTTGCTCCAAGACGTAGGGAGCGTCCCGAGTTTTGCCATAGCAGTCCCTATCTCGCAGTCTGCGCAAAACAGCTCTTTTGATGGAGTGCTCGTGGCCCTCGTGCCTATCAGCAATGTCAGGAACGTCTTCCCTATGTCGTCCGCGTCCACCGACAAGTCACTGATGATAGTCGCAAGCGATGGGACTATACTAATTCATCCGTCAGAAAAGCTGGTGGGCAAAAGCATCATGAACGGCACCTTTCTCAGCCTCGTATCTGATGATACGAAGGATATGATGCAAAGGAGCCTGCAGCTTCTTGCGCAGGGCAAGTCCGGCGTTGTACAGTACAAGGATGCAAGCGGGAACGAAACCCTGATGGCGTACGAGCCCGTGCTGGTAAACGGGACGTACGCGTGGACGGTCGCAGTTTCACTGCCCATCTCTCTAGTGCAAAAGCCCTTCGTGGACATCTTTCTGCAGCGCCAGAGCTTTAACCTCATAGCGACTGGCCTGATAGCCGCAATCTCGGCGATATTCATTGCGTTCATACTTGTGCTCAACAAGCGCCTCTTTACCACCGTGAGCAAGCAGGGAGTAAAAATCTCAAACCAGTTATCCGAGCTTACGACTGCGTACGACCGGCTGAAAGAACAGGAGGTAATCAAGGATGAGTTTATCAACATAGCCGCCCATGAGCTGCGTACCCCTGTCCTTCCCATAGTGCTGAGCGCCGAGAACCTTGCCGATAGTATGCCTGACAATGACAACGTCAAGATAATCCTGCGCAACGCCAACCGTATCACAAAACTGACGAACGATATCCTCGACGTAAGCCGGGTAGAGAGCAACACTTTCAAGCTCCAGAAGCAAATGACCAACATTAGAAAGCTGATAGAGGAAGTAATCCAAGATGCCCAGCTAAAGATACCGAGGGGCCAGGAGGTCAAGATTGTTCTCGACGAAAAGGTGCCGCCTGCGATGGGGGATCTGATGATCGACCGGAGCAGGATAAGCCAAGTGCTGGTAAACCTTGTGGACAACGCCGTCAACTTTACCGAGTCAGGGCCAATACGCATTGTGCTAGAGCCAGACGCTGCGGGGCGTGTAAAGATAAGCGTCGTCGACAGCGGCAAGGGAATCGACCCTTCTGTGAAACCAAAGCTGTTCGGCAAGTTCGTGTCAAAATCCGACAGGGCCAAGGGAACGGGCCTAGGGCTCTACCTTTGCAAGGCGATAGTGGAGTCGCATGGGGGTACTATCTCCGGCGAGAACAATGTCGGCGGCAAGGGCGCTACGTTCTCCTTCACCCTGCCTGTGAACTGACTGCTTACTCTTTCTGACTGGGGTTCGTCTCGTCGGTGATGAGCTGCAGCAGGTCGGCCCTAGTAAAGGGCTTTCTGAGAACCTTGACGCTGTCGTTCTCCACCTTCTTGGCTATGTCTTCCTGCGTGTACTCGAACGCCGTAATGAATATGACCTTGGTGTTGGGCGATATCGGATGGATGTTCTTGTAGACTTCAAAGCCATCCATGCCGGGCATCCTGATGTCCATAACCGCCATGCCGTACTCGGTGCCGTTGCGCTTGGCGTTCTCTATCGCCTTGACGCAGGCAGGACCACTTTCCGCAGTCTCGACGTCAAACCCGCGCTTTTTGAGCACCTCCCGGATGGAGCTGCGTATGTCCTCCTCGTCGTCTACTATTATCGCCTTTTTCAGTTTCATGGGGAAGTGCCTGCCCACGGAGGAGTAGATCTCTGGTATCGCTGCAGGGTCGACTATTCCAATTGCAATGAGCGTCAGGTCGTTGTCCAGAGGGTACATGATGATGTCCATTGCGTTATACTGGACGTGGATGTTTGACGTTATCCCGGTCGTGGGGCTATTGACGTTGAACGCGCCCTTGGCGATGTTTGTGCGCAGCGCCGTCTTGACGATGTCCTCCGGCGAGAGTTGGCGTATGGAGCTCTGGGGCAGCTGGCGCGCGGCCTTGGCCATGATGTTGGCGTACTTGTCAGTGACCATAACAAGATCAAGCTGCTTATTTTCTGCAAGAATGGTCTTGCAGCGGCTAGTATAATCAGTTTCTGTATTTGACGTACTGAATCAATTCCTCCCTGATTTTAAAAACATTTTGTTGTACAAGAGGCGGCCTCTGCAAAAGTGGTCTGTATCTGAGATACGGCGCTGGTTTTTAATAATGGGGCCGACCTTGCCTTGGTGAGACACACATATCATGGGCGACAGCGCGTTTTTGGATTCTTTTACCGACGAGGAAAAAGCCGCGCTAGCCGGCCACTTTTCAAATACTGACAAGGCGGTGTTTGCTCTGACCACCCCGCGGCAGGTGGACAGGGGCGCGCTGATGTCCCGGTATTCCCGGACAGACAAGAGTATGCGCAGGGTCTTTCTTGACGAGTTTGCCAAGAACCCGAACCGGGGCGAGGAATTTTACCGCAAGGTCTTGCTCGAATACGGCGACGACTCGGTCGCCGAGCTTGGCGAGGCGCAGGTGGCCCTTGAGGGCATATCAAACGTCGTGGCAAAAAAGATAGAGGACCGCAGGATAGGGCTTTCGTACCTGGAAAAGTCGTCACGCTACGTCCCGTTCGACCAAAAGGTAGCCGGCGGCTTGTACCGCTACCTGCGGGAGGGTCGCATAATGTCGTCAAGGCACGCCGACCGCTATCTTGCAGCCTGCGATCTTGCGTTTGACACCTACAGCAAGAGCCTGTCTGCCATGACGAAATTCCTGCAAGAGCAGGAGCCGATAGAAAAGTTCTCGTTCTTTGATTCCTCTCTACAAAAGGAAAGGCAGTTTGGCTCTCTGAAGGAGCAAAAGGACATCGACTCGGCGCAGCGAATATACCGCGTCACGATAAGGGCCAAGGCGCTCGACCTTTTGCGCGGCCTCCTGCCCGCCTCAACGCTGACAAACGTCGGCATAACCGGCAACGGCAGGGCGTTTGAATATCTGCTCACGATAATGCACGGCTCGCACCTGTCGGAACTGCGCTCGCTTGGGGAGCAGCTGCTCTCTGAGCTGAACGGTGTGATACCCTCGTTTGTCCGGCGCGCAAACGACAAGCACGGCCAGGCCATGCAGGCGTATTTTGCCAAGACGGAGGACGCGGTGCGGGACCTTGCAAAAAAGCACCTGTCCGGGATAGGCCCTGAGCCAAGCCCCGAGAAAGTCAGGCTGCTGGAACCGGAGGACAACTTTGCGGCAGAGGTCAAGGTGGCGTCTGCCGTCCTGTACGAACAGGCTGACGGCCGGCCCCTTGAAAAGGTGATGAGGTATGTAAAGTCCATGTCGTCGCAGGACAGGCACGGCATAATCCGCACCTACACGCAATACCGCGAGAACCGCCGGCAGCGGCCGGGCAGGGCATACGAGATGGTCGACTGCACCTTTGAGCTATTTACAAACTTTGGCATGTTCCGCGACATGCACCGGCACCGCGTGCTGACTCTAGAGCGGCAGCTGCTGTCGACGAGACACGGCTATGACATGCCCGGGGAGATAAAGGGCGCCGGCCTTGCAAAAGAGTTTGCAGAGTGCATGTCCTCGTCGAGGGACGCCTATGAGGCGATTGCAAAAGAGATGCCAGAGGAGGCGCAGTACGTTGTCAATTTCGCATATCGGTATCCGTATTTCATGAAGATGAACCTGCGAGAAGCCTGCCACCTGATTGAACTGCGCACTGTGCCGCAGGGCCACCCGGACTACCGGCAGGTCTGCCAGGATATGTACAGGCAGCTGCAAAAGGCACACTCAGTCCTCGCGGAAGGAATAAAGTTTGCCGACATGAACTCGTACCAGCTGGAACGCTTTGACGCCGAAAAGCGCACCGAGAAAAAGAGGCAGGAATCGGAAAGGCAATGAGGCGCTTTGTATGGCAATATATGCCAGTAAATGCCATTGCTGACCAATGTTTATATATTACCGTGTAATACCATTATATGGTAATCGAAATGGTCGATACAACGAAATCAAGCAGCAAGGAAGAAACGACGACAAGCAGGACAGACGTAATTGACGCAGTAAAGGACAACTATATCCGCACGGTGGACGAGATAGCCAAGGTTCAGCCGCAGTATTTACAATCAATTTCTAACCTCCAGCTGGACTACATCCAGACAACCAAGAACCTTATCCAGACCGCGTTTTCTGCGCAAAAGCAGGTGGCAAGCAACGTGAACGCCCCGGCAAGCCCGTATGCAGACCTCTTTGTGAAGCAGGCAAACGAGGTGACCAACAACGCGATAAGGGCAGTCGGCATCAACAACCAGCTGACCATCAACGCTCTGGACGCCGCAAGGGAGAACCTAAAGATCTACAACAGGTCGATAGATGCCGTCTCTGACTTTGGCACCAACGTCGCCAAGGCGTGGACTGCATTCTACACACAGTCGCAACAGCAGTTCATACGCTAAGAACTTCCGGGCCTTTTTGGCCTTCTCTTTTTTCTCTTTTCCTGATTTTAATAAAATACAATCCTGTAGAATCTGGTAAAACGCCCGCTGACAAAATAATGCAACAATTTTGACACCGTCATCATTATACCTACTTACAAACAATTGCGCATGAGCGAAGAAAAGCTCGCATTCGTAGGCAAGCAAGTCAAGGACATCTATGGGACATTCATCGGAAAAGTAGTAGGCATAATCACGGAAATCGACGGCGAGATCGAAAGCGTCGGCGTGGACTGCGGCTCTGCAGGAATCAAGCAGCTCCCGTACGAGCAGCTGGTGGTCCAGGGCGATTTCGTGTTCTTTATTCCCAAGTGGAGGCTGGAAGCGCAAAAGCTCATCAGGCAAAAGTCGCTCACTCTCAAGAGGATGAAGGCACTTCATGAGATAGTCGCGGAAAACGACGGCATGAAGGAAGATGCAGAACTTGTGTCGATAAAATACGAGAAAAAGCTGGGCGAGATTAACGAGGCAGAGAAGGCAGTCAGTGACAAGCTGACGGCGCGCCTTTCAGAGCTTGACGCAGAGGCCAAGCAGGTCAAGGCAGTGCTCTTTGACGCCAAGCTCCAGTTCAGGAGCAACGAGATGAAGGAAGAGACGTACCAGCAGGTCAAGATCAACACGGACGAGCTGGTTGAGCACATCAACAATGAAAGGACCGAGATCGGAAACGTCAGGGCCAAACTGTCAGGGCTGACAATCGACAGCGTCACGACCGAGGCGACGGCTACTACTACTGGTGCCACCTCCCCGGTGGATTCTGCGCCAGCAGTCACGACCGCCGAGCCGGCCCCGCAGCCAGAAACCTCACAGGCAGAGCCAGTGACAGCCGCGCCAGCAGAGGAAAAGCCGATAACGGTCACGGCAAGCAACGGTGAAGGCCACGACGCGGCCTGGCTGAATCAGGTAATACAACAGCAGTAAAAACACATCCCCGCCGGTTTTTCCGGCGCTTTTCTTCGTTTCTCTGTTTATTGGATGTTCTGGCAATGGTTAATCGCGCAATTTCCAGGGGCAAAAGGGTAAGCAAGATATAAGTAAAATGAATTTTGAAATACAGATGCAGGGATGCTGCAGATAGCTGCGCGCAAGAAGCTGCCGTTGTACGTGCTGCTCGGCTCAATTGCTGCAATACTGTTTCTGGTAGCCTACGTCGCGGCAAACGGAACCGGCGAAGGCCCTGTCGGCGAAGGGTTTGTGAACGAGGAGCTTCCGCCTCCCGGGGCGTTTCCTTACTTTCTAAAGCCGATAACCTGGCTGATGATAGTGGTCTTTGCCGGTTGGTTCTCTTTTCTGGAGCTGATGAAGGACCGGCTTAAAATCCTCGACAGCAACTGGAGATACTTTTATGCGATGGTCCTGTTCATAATAACGGCCATCTCGTTTTACGAAATCCTCTTTAATTTCATGTACTGGGGCGCCATCCTGTCAAGGCAGTCTGCAGCCAATCTCGACCCTGACAGCGTGGCAAACGGCTTTCCTTCGCAGCTGTACCAGGTGAACATCGTGTTTGCCACCAAGGTGGGAGTCACCATCTTTGCCTGCGCGGTGTACGCGTTTGCGGTGCTAAAGTTTTCCAGCAACAAATGAAAAGGATTAATTAATTATATTATCGCCCGGGTTCAATGCAATTTTGATGCCTGATATGATACAGGACAACGCGCACCGCTACTTTGCCACCACCGTCGCCCTCGTGACTACAGACGGCAAGTGGGGCAAGAACGTGATGGCGGCAGAGTGGGCCATGCAGGTCTCGTACGAGCCGATGCTTATTGCCATCTTTGTCCACGACTCGCCGACTTTGTGGAACATAAAGGAGGCCGGCGCGTTTGGGGTCAACATCGCCGCAGACGACCAGGCGGGGCTAGTCAACATCGCCGGCGGCTATTCCGGGACAGAGATCGCCAAGCTTGCGATACCCGGGACTTTTGAGACGTACGCAGGCAAGCGAGTCCCACTGATAAGGGGATGCGCTCTTGCGTGCGAATGCAAAGTAGTGTCCGTACAGGAAATGGGCGACCACGTGATGGTTGTGGGAGAGGCCGTGTCTGCGGTGTTTGACGAATCAAAGTCTCCTCTGATATACACGCAGGGTAACTACCGCAAGATTGGAGGCAAGCTTGCGTCGGCCAGAAAAACAGTACGCCTGCCGCCAGGGGCGTTTGCCGAGCTCAAGCAGATGTCCGGTGGGCAGTTTGTGCTAAAGGCCGCAGTCGCAATCGTCAAGGACAGCAAAAAGAAAAAGAAGAGGGTGTTGTTTGCAAGAGTTGCCAGCTCGTCATCATGGATGCTGCCTGCAACCGTGCCTGAAAGAGGCACGGACTATGGAAAGGCGCTGTCGCTGCACCTTGCGTCGATGGGCGTGCAGGCACAAGTCGGAGAAATCCTTGGGATCGAGCGCATGATGCTAAAGTCAGGCAAGCAGTCTCTGCGGGCAAACTTTGTCGTGTTTTCCTGCACAGCTGATGCAAAAGAAGCGACCGAAAAAGAGGGATGGTTCCTGCGCCCTCCTAGGAACCTTTTGCTAAAGAGTCTGCTGTTATTATTTCAACACGCCTGAGCTGGCGATTTTCTCTGTCGCCGACAGGAGCCTCTTTACGTCCGCCTCGTCGTGCGCGTACGAGATGGCTCCCATCTTGGTCGGAAGAAAGAACACGCCGTGCTCTGCCATGAGGGCCATGTGGTATTTCACCAGCTTGCCCCTGTCTGATGTCGCGACGTCCGTCGCGTTTTCCACACCTGTTGTTCCTTCCTTGACAAAGTGGGTCAGGAAGACAGAGTTGGTGCCTGTGACCCTGCACGGGATTTTTGCATCTGCAAATATATTGTCAAGCCCCTTCCTTGCCATCGCGCCCAGCTTGTCAATCTTGCCGTAGACCTTGCGCTCGTTTTTCTTTAGGAAATCCAGAGTTGCAAGCCCTGCAGCCATCGTGGCCGGGTTTGCCGAGAACGTGCCCCCGCCGATAGCGCATCGCGCCTCCTTCTCCCTTATCGAGACCGGGTCGGCAAGCGACATGATGTCCTTGTCGCCGCACACCACCCCGATTGCCATCCCTCCTCCGCATATCTTGCCAAGCGTAAACAGGTCCGGCTCCAGCCCGTACACGCCCTGCGCGCCGTGCAGCGAAAGCCTGAATCCCGTCACTATCTCGTCAAGGATGAAAAGGGCGCCGTTTTTCTTGCAGAATTCCTGCAAGCCCTCTAGGTAGCCTTTTGCCGGCGGTATGCAGCCTGCGCCTCCGAGCACCGGCTCTATTATGACGCACGCCAGGTCGTCTTTTATCGTCTCTAGCACCTTGAGCGACGCCTCTAGGTTGTTGAACGGCACGGACTCGACGTACTGACCTTCGTCCTGCACCAGCCCGGGGCCTTCTTCTGACTCGAACGGAAAGTTGACAGTCTGCATAAGGGTAGTGTTAAAGCCGTGCCAGCCTCCTATCGCCTTTGCAATGACGCGCCTTCCCGTCTTTGCCCTTGCAAGCCTGACTGCGTACATCGTGGCTTCCGAGCCGGTGCTGCTAAAGCGCATCATCTCTGCCCTTGGCATCAGCTTTTGGATGACCTCTGCAAGTTCCACCGACACATCGTTTGTCACGCCGTACAGGGTGCCGTTTCTTGCCTGCTTTGCAAGCGCAGAGGCGACCGGTGCCGGCGAGTGGCCAAGGATGAGCGCCCAGTGGCCCATCCAGTAGTCGGTGTACCTGTTGCCGTCTATGTCAAAGAGCCTATTTCCCCTCGCCGCGTTTGCAAAGAATGGGTACGGCTCGAAATAGCGGATGTTGTGGCTGATGCCTCCCGGGAACAGTTTTTCCGACCTTGAGTAAAGGCGCTTGGACTTGCTAGTCTTTTCCTTGTAGCGCCTTATGTAACTGCCATAAGAATGGTCGTCCATGATGAACGTAACAGCGTGTGGGCCAGATCACGTATAATCTTTTTGAAAGCACATCGCTTGGTTTATTTTGCCCGCCTGTGTCTTGACGGTGATATAATGAACTGCCTCCTGTGTCACCATACGTATCAGGCCCACGAAAAGAATTCTCCAAGGGCCAGTTCGATATTACGGGTAGGCAGGTGCCTTGTGCCGGGGTGCGACTGCGCGCAGTACATGGACAAGATAGAGACTATAGACGAAGACTTGCTCTAATGTTGCTGTAGGTTCCGGAGTGACGGCGGGATTTTTGCGTCTTCCTCAGTAATCTGGGGCAGCGGCTCAAAGCCGTACTGCGCCCTCAGGGTTTCCTGCTGATGGCGCATGACACTGTCAGAGAACTTGGGACCAATGTAGCCAAACCATGCCCACAGGAGGATGACTATTGCAAGGGATATGCCCATTACAAGTATGCAAGCCGCCACCGTCGTCATGTGATATCCGCCTTCGGATTTCTCTTGATGAGCGCACATGGCCACCGATAGTTCAAGACCGCTGCTTTTTAAACCTATTTTCCGGCAAGCCATCGAACAATCTTTAAGGTACGACACTCTTGCTCTAGTGAAGGCTTTTTGGATCTAGAGAGCTTTGTAGCCGACGTCACGTCCCTTGCAGACAGGATGGCCGCCGGCGAGCCTGAGGAAAACGTCCAGAGGCTTGACTTTGTACGGACGCGGCTGATAGACCTCTACCAGAGAAACCTGGTCAAGATAAACCACTCGGCTATGGAGCTTGTGTGCGCCAAGCACCTCATCCGCGACGGCTACTCTGTAGATGTCGAAAAGCAGCTGACCGACATACTCGTGTGCGATGTCTATGCGACCAAGGGGGACGGAGTCGCACTCGTGGAGATAGAGACCGGATTCATCCCGCCAGAGCACGCACTCGACCCTCTTTCATATTACGCGGCAAGGATTGCAAGCAAGGTTGCGAGATACAGCAAGCACTCCAACAAGTTCGTCCTTGCTACTCCTCCAGTAAGCATCCTGCCGATACCAAACCTGTTCCGGCGCCCGCCCCGGAACAGGACTGCTGAAGAGGTAAAGGAGGTCAAGGCGCTGTGCGACAGGTACTATTCAAACCCGCCGGTCGCAGAGGAGGACATCCTCAACGCGCACCTCCACATGGTCTACATTATCAACATCGACGCCGGCAGGGTGGTGGAGATGGACATCGACTCGTACCTGGAAAGGGTGGGCGATATGCTTGCAAAGGGAATGGCCGGCATCTAGAGTATCGTCTTTTGCCCGCGCGTCGGCCTGTTCTTGCCGCTACCGCGGGGCGCCTTTGTCCTGCCGCCCTCTTCGCTTGACTTTTCAATAGCCGCGTTTACCATCTTTACTATGTTCTTGTCCTTCGTGTCCCGGACGTGCACCACGTAGACTAGCGCGTGCTCTTTTCCTTCCGCCTTTCTCACCACGCGGCCTATCCTCTGCGCGACGCGGTTTGCGTTTGCCGCGCTTGCGAGGATTATCGCTATTCCCACCTGCGGCACGTCGTAGCCTATCTCCAGCGTGTGCACCGACAAGAGAGGATAATAGTCGCTGCCCCAGCTTTCAAGGATCTCTTCGCGCTCGTACCTCGGCACGCCGTTGTGTATCGTCCTTGCCGGGATGCCCGACGACTCTAGCATGTCGCGCAGCTGCTGTATCGAGTCGACGGTCTCGCTGAATATCATCACGCGCTCCTTTGGGTGCTGCTTTACAATGTCTACTGCCGCATACAGCTTTTGCTTTGTAGAGCTGAGAAGCTCCTTTCGCTTGCGCACCATCGCAAACCATTGCTTGGCCAAGGAGCCTCGCGCTCCTCCGCGCATCAGCATCGTTGTCATCCTCGCAGGGTCGTACACCTGCAACTTTCTAGAGATCTCTTTTATCGCATTGCTTGCCTCGTCGTAGATTCTCTGCTCGTCGTCGGTGAATTTCACCTCCACTTCCTTTACGACCGGCCTTGCGAGCCGGCCGTCTGACACGGCATCCTTTATCATGTATTTTTTCACGGGCGGGGCGACTACCAGTATCGTGCCGTAGCGCGGGTCGCCCTCGTCGATGGTCGCAGTCAGCCCGAGTATTGCCTTGCCGGGGTCTTCCACTATCACGTCAAATATCCTGTCAAATTCCACCGCGGTCTCGCTCACGAGATGGATCTCGTCAAGCACCACCATGTCCGCCTGCCTCACAAGGTCAAAATTGTTGATGACGCTCTGGTAAGTGCTTATCGTTATCTCCCTTGCGTCCTTGCGCTCGCCGTAATAGGTGCCGATTGCGCCCTCGTCGATGCCGTAGCTGCGAAGGCGTTTGATGTTCTGGCTGATCAGCACAATCCTAGGCACGATGAACAGCACCGCGTACCTCTTTTTGCCGGAATTGACGGCAGCGCGCCTTGCACACTCCCACGCAATCTCTGTCTTGCCGGTGCCCGTGCTGAATATCACTGACCCTCTGCAGCCGTTCTGCATCCAAGCCTCTGCCGCCTCTAGCTGGTCCCTCTTTAGCTCAAAGGGAAACTGGAGGCTTGCTATGGCCGGCGACAATATACGTATGCAGGTCTGACTTGCACCACTAAAAACTTTAATGGTGTAATAGGGCCATGCTGCACGTGAAGCCGCAGGTCTACATGATGCGCCAGGACGACCCGTTCAAGTGCACTGCGGCAAAGCTTGCGAAATTCCGGATAGCCGAGCCCGTAAAGTTCATACACAGAGACGCAATAGTGCTGAACCCGTTTTCAGAGACTTTGCTCACTAAAAATGACGCAGAAATTGCACGCTCTGTTTGCGCCGTGGACTGTTCGTGGGAGAGGGCCGACGACGTCGCCAAGCAGAGGGTGTTTTCTGCCGGCATAGGGCGCAGGCTGCCGGCCATACTTGCGGCAAACCCGACAAACTATGCAAAACTCGGCAAGCTGTCAAGCGCGGAGGCTCTTGCGGGGGCGCTGTACATCCTCGGTGACAAGCAGCTAGCAGCAGAAATCATGAACAAGTTCAAGTGGGGGCACACGTTTCTTGAACTTAACGGAGAACTGCTTGAGGATTATTCAAATGCCGAGACGCAGGAGCAAATGATGCAGACAGAGCTAGAGTATTTTCCAAACTTAAAATAGCAAGTCGCATCAATACGTGTTGCGAGCCAGTGGGCGGGCGACTCGAAAGAGAGGAAACTCCTCCCTCGCTGCAGGCACCCGAATTGGCGACAATTAGCCGGAGACGGCTGGCGACGGAACAGAAAAGATATTCGGTCGGGGCGATACGGTGATGGCAAAAGCCTGAGGTTTCCGATACCGGAATGAAACTGCCGACCCGGGTGGAGCAAGGCCAAACAGAGCGCAAGGGTCCTGCACCTGCTCAGGTTGGCTGCTCAGCGGAATCCCGCCTAGAACAGAAGGAGGGTTACGGCTGGCACGCACATTATTTTTTCTTGGGCGTCTCTATTAGTAAATGAATGTAATTGCTATAATCATAATATTTATCTAAAACAGGCGAATAGCACCAACAAACCCTTGTCAAAGCCAAATACTGCAGATAAGATTATTCGTGCCGATAATATCAAGAAGGCGTTCGAACAGCTTGATTTTCTAGATCAGTCTACAACAGAAATAATAATCAAAAGCATCGAGCGCAATGAGATTACTCTTGATGACAAGCATCATTATTCAATAATTGACATTGAACATCAGCTAAGCAAACTTCTTGGCGAACACGCGGCGCGGCTTATTGTTTCAAGATTACAAAGTGGCAGTCAAGGGCTAAAATCAATAGCACTTGCATCAATGCCCATTGCAACTTTGTCTTTCTCTTGTGTGGCTACTACTTGTGCCTGTGTTATTTGCGAATTTTTCTGCAAATGCACTACTGCAATGACAATGGTCTGAAGAAGATACAGCGACTTTTTTTGCTTAAACGCACATTATTATTTTGGGGATTATGACTGGTATGCGCATTTACAACCCAAGCGTTATTACGCACTACGACGCCGGAGCAGCAGAGCAATGGCCCGCCCAAGGATGATAAAAATCGACTTTTACGTGCCCACGAAAACAAAGGACGGCAAGGACATCGACCCCGAAAAGGTGGACGACATCATAAACCAGATCTGGCCAAAGTATCACGGAGGCACAAAACTGACCGGTACTGGCTATTACCGTGCCAAGTCGGGCAAAGACGAAGTGACTGAAAGCTATTTGCTATCAATAATTACGGGGTACGGCAGGCCCCTCAAGGCAGACCTGAAAAAGTTCAAGGAAAAGATAAGGGATGAGCTCTGTCAGGAAACCGTCCTGATAACTTGGCACTTCATCACCGTCTCATAGGACTACAGAAGCATGTTCTTTGATCTTGATAGCTAAAGTTTATCAATTAGATAGCTCTAATCTTACTTGGTGGCGCAAAAAAGCTCCGAGGACGAAAGGGCGAAAAAGCCCGTCAGGCACCAGTTTGACGACGAAAAACTGGAGAACATGGTGCGCTACTACAACCTTCAAGACAACTATGAATCGCTCCTGCGCTACATAAAGCGCCGCGGCCTTGTCGATGGCGACTCGGAATAATAATAACTATAATATCATCCTCTAGGTTCTGTTCTATCCTGTGCGCGTCATCGTTGCAATAGCCATTTCTGCCGCAATAGGCGTCGCGTTTGCCGGCTATTTCGCATACACGTGGCTGACAAGACCGCAGTTTGCACTCGAAGTGGACGCGACCCGGGACACCACCGACATCTCTGGCACGCTCTACCGCATAAGGGTGGTTAACGTGGGCGTTGAGCGCCTGACAAACGTCTCGGCAGAGATGGGAGTCGGCGACATACAGACCAAGGACTTTTTGGAGCCCGGCCAGACATACTACTTCTACCCAAATCCGGACACGCTTGCGCCGACAATCAAGGTCACGTCGGACCAGGGAATCAAGGTCGTAACTGACTATCGCGCGCCAACGAAGGTGCTCGGCCTTCCGGGCGGCGGAAGATAGAGCGAGATAGAGTATAAATGGACACGTGCGCCCATTGTTTTTGGGCGCTTGACGACACTCCTTTTTGACCGGTCTGCAAGGTCTGCCGCGCTTGCAGACAAGTACGGCTACAGCGAATGGCTCGTGGGGAGGTTTTTGCAATACGTGCCAGACGTCGAGCGATTTATGGAAAAGCTGGAACAAAAGCCTTCGCAATACATACGCGTCAATACGCTCAAGACAAACAGGGACGACCTTGAAAGGAGGCTCGTCGCAAAAGGGTTTTCGCTTGAACATACAGTTCTTTCGGAAGTGCTTAAAGTGACAAAGGCGCCCATGGCGACAGGCGCCACCAACGAGTATCTCTTGGGCCACTATTACATACAGGACCTAAGCTCGTGCATGGCAGTCGAGGCGCTGGACGTACAGGGGGGCCAGTCGGTGCTGGATATGGCGGCCGCGCCGGGAGGCAAGACGACCCATATTGCGCAGAGGATGCAAAACACAGGCTCTATAGTCGCACTAGAACCAAACCAAAAGAGGGCAAGGTCGATGTCATTCAACCTCGACCGCCTTGGAGTAGCAAACACGTGCATACTGTATGCTGACGCGCTTGCCGCAACCAATCTTGGCAAGTTTGACAGGGTGCTCCTCGACGCGCCGTGCAGCTGCGAAGGGGTGATAGCAAAAGACAAGACGAGAAAGACGAGCCACAGGCCGGAGGACGTGGACTATTGCGCGGGCCGGCAGGAAAAGATGCTTGAAGCGGCAATTGGCGCCTGCAAGAGCAGCGGGATAGTAGTCTATTCGACGTGCTCTTTTGCGCCAGAGGAAAACGAGGTGGTAGTCGACAGGATGGTACGCAAGTTTGGCGTGTCAGTCGAGCCCGTGCCGCATGGAAGCGAGGGACTTGCCTCCTTTGGAAACATCGAATTTGAAAAAAGCGTCAGAAACGCAAGGCGCTTTTACCCGCACGTACACGACACGACAGGCTTTTTCGTCGCAAGGATGAAGGTGCTGCCATCATAATGACGTTCCGCGAATTGACGCGTCAGGAACAAACACTCCTCAACAGGGCGCTTGACAGATGGGGCGTGTTTGAAGCTCTAAAAGGGCAGGCGTTTCTCATGCACGGAAAAGGCAAGGTCTGCCTGCTGTCACCAGAACTCGAAGACATTGTCCTGAAGGTGCAGCCAGACATGGCCGGCCTTGCCGTGGGCGACCTTGGCAAGAAGAAGCAGTTTGCGCCTACGCTTGCCGGGGCGAGCCTTTTCGCGCGCGCAGCCGGCGGCAGGGGAAACAAATACTATGTCCAAGTCGGGGAAAACGCTGAAAAACTGGTGCTGTACGGCCGGGACGTGATGGGCGATTCTGTAGTAGAGGCGTCAGCCGAGCTTGGCGAGAACGAGCTCGTGATAATCCTGAATGCCCGGGGCGAGGCGATAGGGATAGGCCGGACGCGCTTTTTCGGCAGGTCGCTCTTACAAAAAGGGCGGGTGACGATAACCACGGTTAAAGACGCGGGCAGTTATCTGCGCGACGAGGATGGCGGCGGAGCTGGAGAAGAGGAAGAACGGGCAAAGATGGCAGCGGCCGCGGGGCAGTCGAAAAGGGCCTAGCTAGCCTCTATCGACACGTTTCTGAGGACAGATGCCACGTAATCTGCCGTGGTGTCAAGCTCCTCCGTTATGGACTGGATGGACATTCCGCTGTCGTACAGCTCGAAGATGCGCTCGTCAAGGTCGTATTTGGCCTCTTCTTCTGTTCTCATTTGTTGCTACCAAGGTGGGGAATAGGCCGGTCAAATAATACGGGTATTGATCTATAAACTATGTACAAGCTTGTGAAATAAATTAAAGTGGTGGGAAGGCGCAGCTCTTCTCTTCTTACTTTCTGGCCTTGAACAGGATGAACACCGCGATGGCACCCATCATTCCACCGAGCACGAGGAGCACCTGGATGGGGAAGTTGCCTGACGACTGCGTTACACCTTCTGGTGCATCTGTGGTGACGAGCGCAACGTTGCCTCCGGTAGCTTGGTCAAGTTTGGCGTATCCTGCAATCTGGATCTGTCCGCTTGGGGCAGGCACTTGGGAGTGGAATTGCACCTGCGCTCCGCCGATGCTGGCGGTGGCATCCGACTCCTCTGGCTGGAACGTTCCTTCTCTGAAGCTGCTCTCCCCGAGCGAGTAGGTAGACACGACTTTTGCGGTGTTCTCAGCCGCGAAGAAGGATGACGTCTCGACGAGGCGTCCTGACGGGTCAAAAAGAACGTGCCAAGTATTCATCGGCTGCTTGAACTTGTCAAAGTTGATGATGGATGGAGTGAACATGCTTGACGCCTGAGACTCGAATATCTGCTTGGCAAGGTCCTTGTGCAGCTTGTCTACGAGGTTTATTGGCTTTGTTATCTCTATCTGGCCTACATCTGGCGCAGTGAGCACTATTGGGTCTGTAACGCTTAGCCCCCTCCATTCAAGGTCGACGGCACTGCTGGTAGCGGTGGACTGGTTGCCACCACTATTGCCTCCGCTTATCACGAACTTCTCTATATTGGGCACAGCCTCGACCTTGACTGTCATGAGCGCGTTGTCGGGAAAGCCCCTGATGGTTCCAGTGTAGGTGATCGTCATGTTGGTGACCATTGCTGGACTCTGGGCCTGAAGCAGGGCCCTGTTAAACGCTGTAATGGCACTTGCTACGCCGTTGTCAGTGCTGCTCGAATTACCTGACACGGTAAACTGGATGCGGTCCTGCTTGCCGTTAAGCTCCTGTGCAATGGCGCTGTCCGCCGGGTAGCGGAACGTGATGTTCTTGACTGCGATAAAGTGGGTTTCTCCCTTATCGACTTGTGGGACCAAAACCGCGTTCATATCATTAGCAAAAGCGGCCGGGACAACACTGAACGCCAAAAGTGTGGCAAACAACGTCGCAACAACTACGGGTAACGACTTCACGAGAGAAAAGTGTCTTTGGCTGTTTTATAATCTTTATTGTGCTGTACACTAGAAGGTTGCGAATTAGTTGCGTCCGGCAGATATAATAAAACGAATTTTGCATACTGTCCGCGTTTGATTACAATCCTTGCGGGGGGTACGGGCTCTGTGAAATTGGTGAGGGGACTTGCTCGACTGGAAAAAAAGAAAGAAGGAAGCATGAACGTAGTGGCAAACGTTGGTGACAACATCTGGCTCCACGGGCTGTACGTCTGCCCGGACATCGACACCATAGTCTACGGGCTTGCCGGGATGCTTGACGAAGAGCGCGGCTGGGGAGTCAAGGGCGACACGTTTTCCTTCCTTTCTCAGATGAAAAGGTCCGGCGCGCCTGCTTGGTTCGGGCTTGGAGACAGGGACCTTGCAACGCACATCCTGCGCACAGAGATGATGAGGCAAGGCAAGAGCCTAACGCAGGTCACGGCCTATTTCGCAGAAAAATTTGGCGTGAGCACAACAGTTCTTCCTGCAACCGACAACGAAGTAGAGACAGTGATATTGACCGGCGCCGGCGAGATGCACCTGCAGGAATTCTGGGTGAAAAACGCCGGCAGGCCGGAGGTGCGGGGAGTACGCTACCGCGGGATTGGAAAAGCGCGGGCCACGAGGCAGGCACTTGCCGCCATAAACAACGCCGACAGGATAATAATCGCGCCCGGAAACCCGGTATCAAGCATCGGGCCAACGCTTGCGCTCAAGGAAATCAGGGCGGCCCTTGCAAAGAGGCGTACAGACGTAGTCGCCGTGTCGCCGATAATAGGCAACGCCGCCGTGTCTGGGCCGGCGGTGAAATACATGGATGCCGTGGGCGTACGAGCTTCTGCTGCCGGCATCGCAGAATTCTACAGAAAAGTCGCCGGCTCTATCGTCATAGACCGCCGGGACCGAGAGGCGGCAAGCGAGATAAGAAGGAGTCTTGACATGGACGTGCACGAAACAAACATAACCATGCAAGGAAGAAAAGACGAAGTCCGGCTCGGCAGATACCTGCTGCTACAGTTGCGGAAGTCCATGAATTGACAACAAAAACAATTATCGCCATAATTCCTGTAAAGAAATTTGAAAACGCAAAGAGCCGGCTGTCTTCAGTCCTGAGCCTTGAAGACCGCGTACGGCTTTCGGGGCTCATGCTGCAGGACACGCTTGCAGCCCTTGTCCGGTGCAGGTCGCTTGCAGAAATTGCAGTGGTGTCGTCAGACGGCCGGGCCGGCGAGATAGCTAGGAAGCACGGCGCGACCGTCCTTTCACAGGCGCAGGATGCCGGGGTCAATTCTGCAGTCGCGGTTGCTGACAAGTACGCGGCTGACAAGGGCGCAAGCGCGACTTTGGTCATCCCCCAGGACCTCCCGCTCCTTGGCGCTGGAGATATCGACGGCGTCTGCTCTGCCGCGGCAGGCCGCTGCATAGTAATCTGCCCGTCGCTGCGCTATGACGGCACGAACCTGCTCCTGCGAATGCCGCCCAACGTCATTTCCACTTCGTACGACAACGACAGCTACGACTCGCACGTCCGCTCGGCAGAGGCGCAGGGCGCTACCGTGTGCGTCATAGAGCAGGAGCACTTGATGTTTGACATTGACACGCAGGAGGATGCAAGGCAGCTTGCGCAGATGGATCCTCGCGGGATCGTGGCCAAGAACGTGGCTTTATTTCTGAGGGAAAAATTGTTGCCGTCACCGTGATGATAGTATGCGCACAGCAGAGCCGTACGACGAAATGAACAGTTCCACCCTTGAGCCTATCTGGAGAGCCCGCGCGTCGCTCTCTGACACGGGGTACTTGACCACGGTTCCGTGCTTTATGTCAAAGACCCTGTCATCGTCCTCTATCAGGACGGAGATGGTGTTCGTTAGCGTCCGCTTTTGCCCAAGCCCAAGCACGCCGACGCCCTTTTCAACTATCTGGCCCTTCACAATCGAAAAGGTCTGCGCCGAGGCTGCCAGCGCGACTGCGCCAAGGACTATGAGGCCGGCGCACAGCACCACGGTCAGGTCCTTCCAGTCAGGCACAAATGCGGGGATGCCTGCCCGGCTTATGTCTGTTCTTTTTAAATAATGGCTGATGTTGGGATATAGACACGCAGAGGTAATGATATAATTATGCATCCTGAGCTGCTGGTGAAGGCACTTGCTGCCATGTCGGAGGAAACGACGCTTGACCGGTTCTGCCAGGACGCCTGCATAGCAAGCAGGTCGGTGGCAAGGAGCCTTGCGGAGGCGCTACTTTCCCGGGGAATCGGCCGGGGCTCTGCAAGCGCCATGTCGTTTTCATCCGGTGACAGGCTTGCGGCGGCCACGCTTGCGCTAGAGGCCGGGTGCGATCCGGAGCGCGTGTCGCAACACTTGACTTGGAAGGACTTTGAGCAACTTGCCGCCGGCGTGCTTTCCTCGCTCGGCTACCAGACGAGGACCAACGTGCGCTTTACAAAGCCGCGCATGGAGCTGGACGTCGTGGGCACGAGCGCCGCGGGCCTTGCGCTTGCAGTCGACTGCAAGCACTGGAAGAGAAGCAACCTCTCGTCGATAGCACAGCATTGCGCCAGACAGGCAAAGAGGGCAGAAGAGCTGCTAAGACGCGAAGAGGGAATATCTATGGCAGTGCCGGTCGTCATGACGCTGCACGCAGAAAAAGTGCACTTTGTGGGCGACGGGATGCCGGTCGTCCCCGTGGCAAAATTTCGCTCGTTTGCGATGGATGTGTCCGGGTTTCTAGATAAAGTCCTCGTAGTCACGCGAGGATCTGCATAACAATAAAGACTGCGACCGTGGTCCCGACAAACACCTTTGTTATGTTCATCGCCCGATCCAGCGCACCGGAATAGTCCTGGAACTGCTTTTCGCCCATCACCTTGACCTCCGACCTGGCGGAAGAGACCTCGTATGCGCATGCACTCGCCCTTGCCTGCGCGACTTTGCATATCTCTGCATAGGCGCTTGCAATGGCGTCCTGGCTGCTAGAGCCGCCAAGCGCAAAATACCCCTCACTTGTCCTCTTGCCAGAAGTGGAATGCGTGTCAGATGAGCACACTTCGAGTATCGTCGCGCCCTGCACCCTTGCCACAACTTTGTCCCGAAGAGCGTTGTCCATGTTGTTCGAGTCGGCCCAGCCGATGGCGTAAGTCCTTCCCTGCGTGACTATGGCAATAGCCGCAAGTCCCGATTGCCCGAGGTCGTGGGAGTTCTGAAGATCATGCCTTACGTCTTCGAGTCTCGCAAAGCCTGCCGAAAATTCGGCCTGCGCTCCGCTGCCTGCCTCGTCGAGGCACTTTTTCGCCGCCGCTACCAAGTCGGAGACATCCTGTTCGCCCAGCTGGGCTCCCATCGCATTGTGGCAGTCTACGAGCAGGAGGTGGTCCATGCCAAGGGTCGCGGCATACGATTCAAGCTCTTTTCTCACGTCCTGCGGCACGTCTTCCATGCCCTTTGGCGCAAGTGATAGCATGAGAAGCGCGCTCTTGCCAAACACTATGGCTGTGGCAGTCGCGTTTCCCTGATGGTGCTGTACCGGAAGCGAGCACGTCTTGCCGCTACCCTCGACCGACGCTCCAGACAGGCCGGCGATGTACCTGTCTACCTCGGCCTTTGAGGGGATGTTAAGCGAGTGGTCCGACACGCTGTGCATAACAAGCGCGCTTTTGGCGAACCTTTCGTAAAGCACGTACGGCAGGTTGCTCCCGCCCACGCTGCCAAACGGACCCGGGTGGACGTCGGGGAGGATTATCGCCGACGGCTGCTGTTGCCTGCTGGGCCCCTGCGGCAGAAACCTGATTATTTTCGTGGACACGGACTCGTCGTGCGCTCTTGATTCAAGGTATTCTTCAAGGCCTCCTGCTTTGTTCTCGGTCCACGCAGAAAGGAACGCCTGCAGGACCCGGAACGTGCTTGGGATCTCGGGTCTTCCTGCCCTGTCGACTAGGGTTGCCCAAGAGATGGCAAGGGCCACGAAAAGGGCGCCAAATCCGAGGCCGACTGGCTCGGTAATGATGATGTTGTACGACTGCGCCGGCACGAAAGCGAAAAAGAATATGAGCGGCTGCACGAGGCATATCGCGATAGCCCTTCCCATGCCTGCCCCAAACACCGACACAAAGATGCTGATGCGCAGGCCGGCGGCAAGGAGCATCCCCGCCACGATGTAGTCTGTAGTCCCCGGCTTGGCAAAGAGCGCGCTTGCGAGGATGCCCACGATGACCGTGATTGCCCACAAAAGGTTTGCAAACGACGTGACGTGCACCACCTTGGACATCTTGTTGACAGGCGTGCCCCTCAGCATCGCAAAGTCGAGGTACGTGAGGCCGAAAAGCGCCGCAAGCCCGAGCGGCAAATGTATTGCAAGGGTTGTAGTATCAGTCTGGAGGTGGAAAACGTGCGATACCACAATGACTACCGCGGCGCAGGCAAGCATCATCGCGTACGACGCCCGGAGCGTTCCGGGAGTCATCCTTGTAAAAGACCATCGTCTATGGATGTTAGAAACGTCGTCCTGCTTTGCCGCAAGCATCGGTGCTCATCCGATCGGGAAAATTATCCTGACGATGACCGAGACGCCAATCATTGCGCCAGCGATAGCCATGACTATCTCGGGCTTGACCTTTATCCCCTTTGTTTCGTCTTCAAAGAACCTGAGAAGGCCAGCGCTTGAAGCCGGCAGCGGGGCGTTCTTCTTCTTGCTGCTCATTTACGGTTCTAGTCACACTCTCTTCTTTTAAATACATTCCGATGCTACTTTGCAGAAAGCGCCCTCATCCTTTCCAGTATGCGCAGGTACGCCTCCAAGAGCTCGGCCTTTTGCCTCTGGGTGGCAGTGTCCTTTTCATCCTTGAGGCCGGAAGCAAGCTCGGCTATCTTGGCCTCGATTATTGCCGCAGAGGCGCCCAGGCTTCCAACGATTATCTGTGCGGGCGGGGCCTGTCCTTCTTTTTTCTGCTCTTCTTTGGGCGCGCTTTGGTACCCGCAGTTGATGCAGCTTGTCTTGTCTGCAAGCTTTACCTGCACGCCTCCGCACTCTGGGCAGGGCTCGCTCACAAGCGTGCCTCCCTTGAGGAGGGCAGACGCGGCGCTCTTTATCCTCGTACCGCCTGTATCAACAGCGGGAGCAGAAGAAGACATAAAGACAGATGGGGTGCACCTGCACAAATATCTATCTTGAGCGAACGTCACTCTCTCTGGCGAAAAAGCCAAGGCCGTTTAAATATTAGGCCAGCCTAATGACTGATACTCGGTGCAGCTGGAGCGCTGGGTCTATTGGCATCATCAGTCACTAACCATTAACCACCAGCACGGCCCTAGGCGGCAGCGGGAAAAATGATCCTCCCCTGCACCTTTGGTCCTTTTTTCGTTCCCTCTCTCACGCATGACAAGGCTTAATAATAGGCATCGTGAAAATCGTGTTACTCGATGGCGGTTATCTGCAAAAAATGCGGCCTCCCTGATGACCTTTGCGCGTGCGGGGAGCTCGACAAGGAAGATGCACGAATTGTCATCCGCCTAGAGACGCGGCGCTGGTCCAAGACTACAACTCTAATAGAGGGCATCAACCCCAAGCTCTCAGACATGCAGAAAATAGTCAAGGACCTGAAAAGCAGTTTTGCCTGCGGGGGGACTGCCAAGGACGGCTTTATCATGCTTCAGGGCGACCACCGGGACGACGTCAAGGGCTATTTGGTAAAGAAAGGCTTTAGTGAAGCTGCGATAGAAGTCCAGTAGTAATAGTGGAAAGAGAGATAAGTTATTTTACTTGCTTCTATAACTAGCATCAACAGAATTGCTGCGAGACGGTCTGTCTATTCCCCTTGCGGCGCTTGCCGTGGCAATCGCGATAACCCTCTTTGCGTGGTATACCGTGACAGTCTTTGTCAACGGCCTAGAACAGGCCCACTTTGATGATGAAGTGCTTGCGACCGTCTTTTCAATAAACAACCGGATGCAGGAGTACGAGCAGGTGCTCTTTGGCGCAAAGGGCCTCTTTGCTTCGTCGCAGCAGGTGGAGAGGGCGGAATGGAAGGCTTTTGTGGACAACCAGCTGATCCATCAGAGGTTCCCCGGGATGCAAGGAATCGGCTTTAGCGAGCGCGTTCCTGCAGACAAGCTCGCATCGCATATCGCAAGCGTGCGCAGCGAAGAAGGGCTTGCAAATTACACCGTGTGGCCGGAAAGCCAAAAACAAGAGTATTATCCTGTCGTGCTAGCCGAACCGGTTGACGCAAGAAACCGGTCGGCGCTCGGCTTTGACGAGTCATCCGAGCAGGTGAGAAACACCGCGATATCCCGGGCCATAGACAGCGGCCAGACAACCATAACCGGCAAGATAACGCTTATCACGGTAACCGAAAACAACACGCAGAGCGGGTTTCTGATGATGGTCCCCGTGTACGAAAACGGCCTGCCGGCAGACACGCCTGACGAGCGCCGCGAAAACATCAAGGGCTTGGTCTTTTCGCCATTCCGCATTAACGACCTGATGGCCGGCATAACCGGCCGAACAGTCCGCGACGTCACGTTTTCCATACACGACGGCGGCTCGCCTGAGAGCCAGAACCTGATGTTCGACCTTGCCGCGGTCGCCGGTACCAAGGAAGCCGACATCGACAGGTCACTTGAAAAAACAGTAATAATGGAGATAGGAAGCAGGCAGTGGATACTAGAGTTTACCGCGCTCGACTCCATACACTCCGGGTTCAACCCCTTCATGCCGTACATAGTGCTCGCCGTCGGTTTGGCGCTCAGCGGCGTGCTGTTTTACGTGATGTACTCGACCAGCAGGCTGCGCGTAGAGACCGCAGAACTTGCCTGGGCTGCAGAAGAGATAGCAAGAGGCAACCTCGATGTCCGGCTTGACTCCAAGCTCCTTGCTTCGCAGGACAGAGTGGGAAGCCTTGCGCGCATATTTGACGAGATGCGCAAAAGCGTCAAGGCCGGCACCGACGACCTGAAGAAGATGAACGAGGATCTCGTGCGTATCGACAAGATGAAGGAGGAATTCTCGTCGATGGTGAGCCATGAGCTAAAGTCGCCGCTCACTCCGATAAAGTTCGGCGCTGACGCGCTCTTGGACCCTGAAAGCTCCGGCAACCTGACGGAGGACCAGAAGGGGCACGCCAGGATGGTCGTGCGCAACGCGACCAAGATGGAGAACCTGATAAATGACCTAATGGACTCGTACAAGCTCGAAATAGACAAGCTGACGTTTGTCATGACCGAAAACGACATCGGGCAGATGGTATCACAATGCGTCGCGGACCTTGCGCCCTACGCCAAGGACAAGGCGATAAGGCTGAAGGCCGATGTAAAGGCGTCCGGCACGATAACGTGCGACAGAAAGAGAATCGACCAGGTCCTGGCAAACCTCGTGAAAAACTCTGTAGATTTCGTGCCGGAAAGCGGGGGCATGATAAAAGTCAAGGTAGAAGACGGTGGCGGCAGAAACGATGTCGCGGTGTTTTCCGTGGAAGACAACGGCGTGGGCATCCCTGCCGACAAGGTGGACAGGCTGTTTGAAAAGTTCTACCAGATAGACACTACTGCAAAAAGAAAGTTCGGCGGAAGCGGCCTTGGCCTGCCGATTTCAAAGGGCATAGTGGAGGCGCACGGGGGCAAGATATGGGCCGACCAGGTGTACACAGGCGGAGCGGCCATCCGGTTCACGTTGCCCAGAGCAAGCCTACAGAGGCCCTGACAACAAGGCATTTAAGCCGGCCGGACGAGTCTTTTCGCCAGTGCACAAGAACAACGTCAGACGACGAGGCAAGCTTGAAGGCAACCTTGCAGAGACCGTGCGCATAGCGTCGATAGTGCAAAAGGGCGTGGAAAGCGGCCGGTCCAGCTACGTCGAGATGAGGGCGCTTGCCCGGCTGACAAGCCAGAACGTCCGGACAAAGGTGCACAAGATCCAGGCCGGCCTGAAAAAGGACGACAGCCTGAACATCCTGCTAAAGGGCGTTGCGACGGACATGTCGGAGGGCTATCCGGACGTGCTGACGCCAAACGGTATAGTCAGAGACGACAAGCTCGACACTCTTCTGTCGCTTGATTCTGACATTGTCATGTGCCTTGAAATAATCGCAACTAAAGACCGGCAAAAGGAAGCAGAAGACGTCCTGAAAGGGCTCGTGGAAGAAAGGAAAAAGTTTGTGGCCGCCCTCAGAGCTTGAGGTGCGTCTTTAGGCCCTTGTAGCGGTTGCGGATGGTCACTTCTGTCACACCTGCCGCCTCTGCCACGTCTTTTTGCGTCTTGTTCTCGCCGTTCATGACGCACGCCACGTACAGCGCGGCCGCAGCGAGGCCCATTGGGTCTTTGCCGGCAGAGATCTTGCCTTCTTCCGCCTTTTTCAGGATTTCAAGGGCCTTTCTCTTTGTCTTTTCTGAAAGACCTGCCTTGCTTGCAATCCTCGCGACACATTTCACCGGGTCGACGACTGGCATTTTCAGGTCCAGTTCACGGATGAGGAGGCGGTAGCACCTTGCGACGTCTTTTTTCTTGATGTTGCTTGCATTTGCAATGTCCTTGAGCGTCCTTGGAGTCTCGGTGTCGCGGCACGCCGCATAGAGCGCCGCCGCTACGAGCGCGGATATAGAGCGCCCGCGGACCAGCCCCTTTTCAAGTGCCTTTCTGTAAACATAAGCTGCCTTTTCAATCACAGCGTCGCCGACTGCGAGCTTGTCCTTGAGCCTGTCAAGCTCGGAGAATGCCTGGCGGAAGTTGCGGTCCACCGGCTCGTGCACCTGGCTCCTGCTGTCCCATGTCCTGAGCCTCTCAATCGTGCTCTTCATGGACGCGGAAAGCGGCTTGCCCGAGGCATCCTTGTCGACCGGGCCGATTATTGTTGCAAGGCCCATGTCGTGCATGGCAAGCGACGTCGGGATGCCTGCCCTGCTCCTGTCCTCGTGCTCTTCCTTTGAGAAGGCGCGCCATTCCGGACCCATCTCTTCTATCCTCTCGCTTACGACGAAACCGCAGTTACCGCAAAACAGTTCTCCGCTGGAGTTGTCTGTTACCATCGAACCCCTGCCACAGCGGGGGCAGCGGTCGCCAAACATAGAGATGTCTTTTACCAATTTCTATTCACCAAAACTCTTTTTTTGTTTCCCTTTTACGGCCTATATTTATATTTTATTCTAATATATAAACATTCTCCCATTGCGGATATCGCGCCGACGCGCCTGCAAAAAACACCCGTCTAGCTCGCATGTTGCAAGAAAAGCCGCGTACGGGCGCAAAGATTGCAAATTGTGTAAAACTCGCGCTCGCTCTTATCTTGGCTTGTGGCGCTTGCGCCTTTCTGCCTTGGCATATTTCTTGCTGCCCGATCTCTGGGCGCTGTAGGCGTGTGTCTTGTTGTTCTCGCGTCTTGCCATACCTGCACTTGCAATCGACGCGCTATATATTCTATCTATCATCGTCGCCAGCAAAAACATAAATGGCATGGTGCACGACGGAAAGCCATGCAGGGCAACCGCGTTCCAAGGTGGCTTGTCGAAAGCGACCCATCGTGGGAGAAATCAATCGACTTTGATCTGGGCATGTTAAAGTGGACCAAAAAGGGCACCGACATCCAGGCGGTATGTCCGCCAACAGGCATGTTCTGCGATATACTGGGACAGGACGACGCGCAAGGCGGCCTTGCAGACCTGCGGGCAGGCATCGAGCGCATGGGAAGACAGAACGCAAACAACAATCCTGCGCAGGACATTTCAAAATATCTGTCCAGCCGCTACCTCAACCCGGGCATAAACGGGCCGGCGCGCTTTGACCTGAGAAAGATGCGCAAGTTCTAACTTTTTATACCCTGCGTACAGTGCGCATATTGTTTGTCCGTACAGGATGCAATACAAAAGCTGGCCAAGGACGCGGTGAGTAGGTTTGTCAAGCCAGACCAAGTAGTGGGCCTTGGCAGCGGGAGCACGGCCGCATACATCGTCCGGGAGATGGCGAGCCTGAAAGCCAAGGACACACTCCTCTGCGTCCCGACGTCGCTTCAGATAAAAGTCGAGGCAGAGAAATCAGGCCTGCGCTTTGCAGACGAGATCCGCATACCGGACATCGACGTCGTGTTTGATGGCGCCGACCAGATAGACGGCAACTTCGACATGATAAAGGGCGGAGGAGGTGCGCTGCTGCGCGAAAAGATCCTGATTTCTTCTGCCAAGACTGTCGTCATTGTGGCAGACGAAGCCAAGTTTGTCAAGTCGTTTTCAAGATCCGTTCCGATTGAAGTCCACCCGATGGCCCGGACATCGGCCGCGAAAAAGCTAAAAGAGATGGGTGGCAGGCCGGCCATGCGCACGCTTGACAAGGGCTACCCGTTTATTACAGAAAACGGCAACATAATACTGGACACCGCGTTCCAGTCGATTCCCGACCCGGGAAAAACCGAGCTGGAGTTGAAGGGAATTGCCGGAGTGATGGAGGTTGGGCTGTTTACGAGAAAGGCCGACGTGTACTACAGGGCAAAGGGGAACGGCACGTTTGAGACAGTCAACCCTGATGCGTAATCAGTAAGGTACGTGCATCATCTTTTTATCCTGCCTTGCCCGAGCTCTGCCTTGTGTCGGACAGCAGCACCCCTGCACCAGCGAAAAAATCTCTGATGACAGAGTTCATCGACTTTCTAAAGACCTTCGGGGTGATAGGGCTTGCCATCGCGTTTGTTATCGGCGCAGCCGCTTCAAAGCTCGTAACGGCGTTTGTGACCGACATCATAACTCCAATAGTCGGGCTTGCGCTGCCTTCCGGCGACCTAAAGACCCTTTCCTACAACGTCACAAACAGCGTCACCGGGGTAACGACAAAATTCTCGTACGGCGACCTGATAGCAAACATCATCGACTTCCTCATAATCGCCTTCATAGTCTTTTTGATGTACAAGGCCCTCTCCCGGTACAAGGTGTTCGGGGTAGAGGACAAGACGAAAAAGACCTAGGCGGGCCTTGCAACGAACTGGCCGTGGCCGAGCGCGTCCTGCGCCACCTGTCCCCCTTCCATCACGACCTTGCCGCGCACCATTGTGAGCACCGGCCACCCCTTCAATTTCCAGCCGTCGTAGATGGAGTAGTCAGAGTACGACTGCAACAGCTCTGGCGTCACCTTTTGCTCAAGGTCCATGTCAACCATCACGAGGTCCGCATCAGAGCCCTGCTGTATTGTGCCCTTTCTCGGGTACATTCCAAATATCCTTGCAGCGTTGTAACTCGTGACTTCTGCTACCCTTTCGACGCTTATCCTGTCGGAGTTGACGCCTTGGTCGAGAAGCACAGGGAGCATCGTGGCGATGCCCGGAAAGCCGGCAAGAGCGGACCACAGGTCGCCCCGTCCCATCTTTATGTCAAGCCTGTTTGCCACATGGTCTGTACCGACCGTGTCGATGATGCCGTTCCGGAGCGCCGACCAGACGCTCTGCACATCGCTCTTTGAGCGTATGGGGGGCACGACCTTGCCCGTAATGCTTGCAAAGTCGTGCGTGTGGGTGAGGTACTGGGGGCAGGTCTCGATGTAATAGTTGGCGTTTCCCTTTTGCCTCTCGGCAAGTATGGCGTCAAGTGCCGCGTTTGAGCCAATGTGCACAAAGTAGAGGTTTGCGCCAAACTTTCTGCCAAGCGCCGACACTTTTGCGACGCTCTCTGCCTCCGACTGCGCCGGCCTGCAGTCCGACCACGCCTTCAAGCCGGACAATCCTTTTTCCTTTCCGCGCCTGATGTGCTCTGCGCACACCGCAGGATTTTCAGCGTGGACAAGAATTGTAGAGTTTTCTTTTGCTCCGCCCTCTACTATCGCGGACAGAAGCGAGTCGTCCATGTTGACCTCGCCGTCCTTGACGCCGTGCTCGCCGGGCTCCAAGTCCATATAGATGTGGTTGAGGTCGGCCCCCAGGTTCATGTATATTTTCAAAGAGTTGATGCCTTTTTTCTTCAGGTAGGGTATATCCTTGACCTGCTCGCTTCTCAATATCGACGCGTGAATGGCATAGTCGATGTAATGGGTGCCCCTGCTTGCCTGCAACTGTCTTTCGACTGCGCGGTAGTCGCTGTCGTACAGGCGCAGCATGCGCATCATGGTCGTGACGCCTCCGACTGCAGCCGAGCACGATTCAGTCCGCGCCGCCTCGTCAATCGGGGTGTAGACGCCGTAATGGACATGCGGGTCTATTGCGCCGGGGAGGACGTACTTGCCTGCCGCGTTTATCCTCCTCGACGCACTTGCGTTTTGCGACGGCTTTAGCGTCTTTATCCTGCCGCCTTCAATGGCGATGTCGCACTCGACTATCCCGACCTTGGGTATGACTGCAGAAGCATTTGTGATGAGCGTGTCGTACGAGTTTTCCATTCCCGTGCTGTCCGCTAACACTTGCGTGCATGTGCTCTTATGATCTTATCGCTCCGATGTTTTATATTCGGGGTCTTGTTGCATGTGGCTTGCGGGCTGGTAGTTCAGGGGTAGTAATGCTCGCTTCGCAAGCGAGAGGTCGTGGGTTCAAATCCCACCCAGTCCATTCTCTTTCTATGCTACATTTCTCAGCGATTTTTTGAATTCCAGTATGACGCCTCTTTTTGCGTCCACGCCAAATGAAAGCAATTCTCCAGTTTCTAGCGGGATGGACTCTACGACCGAGCCACATGAAGGGCAATGCAGGTCATCTGTAAATTCTGCGATTGATGATGCACACCAATAACAAGAATTGCATAGCAGGAAACTAGCAGCGCTGGACCTGCCCGAGGGTCTCCGTCCCTCTGTCCTTGACAGCTGCTGTTCTAAGTTGTCCATAGGGAATTCGCGAGTAGAAGATGGCACTATAAAAATATTCTGCAATTGTCGTTAACTGCCAGCTCAAATTTCCATTTTTTGGCTAAATTTGGTTTCAGTATCTTACTTTAAGAGATGAGCTGGTACTGTAACAATCGAATCTGCCGTTCATAAGGAGTTGACATGCATTATCGCGGGGCGAATTTCATTCAACGCCAAGCAGCATGTCGTCTGGCCTAGTGCTACAAAAGAGCGGGGTTAACATCCTACAACAGAACATCATCATCTACAACAAAATAGATCTGATGGATTTTAGAATCAGCCACCGTCGTCATCACTGTCGCCATTTACGAGGCCGGCTGCCTGAAAGAAACTGGTCAACGCATGTACGTCGTTTATCCCGTAATAGTTTTGCATCGCGCTAATCATTGCATTGTCGTAGTACAGGCGTTGCAACATGTGCATTGGTATCTCTGCTGAACCATTGATGTTAAGCATGTTTGTCAAAAGTGATCAGAGCAGACGGCCAACGATGTAACGCTGTCGCAGAATCCGGTACATTCCTTCAGGTTCTCTACTTGCGTACAATCAGACAAGTCTCATTTTTACCGTGGGAACAAGAGTCCTTGAAGAGCTCGAATCGCCACGGGCTTGGTTGCGCCTGTTTCCACACGATGGATTCTACAACCAAGCCGCATAAAGGGCAACGCATATTGTCTGCACGTTCTTTAACTGATGACGCATACCAAAAGCAAGAACTGCACCGCAAGAAAGCGCACTGGATCTTCCCTGCGGGCCTGTCACGCGCAAAAGCGCGGCCATCCCTATTAGACAGAATATCCGATAAAGATCATGGTAGAAACGAAAAAGTTGCTTCTTGAGGCTGAAATTCTGATTGACGTGCCAACAGATATTGTCGAGGATGAAGAAAGGCTGGATGACGTTACAAAGGGATTGAGCAAGGCGCTGACAAAGGGGTTCTACGAGCAAGGAATAGATTTTCAGGTTAGTCGGGTGAGCTTTAGGTTGAAATAAAAAAGAAGGTGCCTGCTGCCATCGTGTCGTCATTACCATCTGACCCGTAGCTGCCCTTCGCTGCCTGTCCCGAATCGCGATGCGCTTTCTGGCATCACATGCCTCTCTTTCTCTCGTCCTCTATGGGCCGCCGTTACTCGGCCGAAGCGATGAAACGATCGTATTGACCAGAGGCGCTATCAGGCCTGAAGCAGCAGTGCTGTCGTCGTTGTTATTGCTACTGTTATTGTCATTGTTGTCGTCGTCAGCAGCCGGGGTGGATGCCTGAGAATTGTTGACCGTGCCGGAAAACGTTTCTACGTGGTAGTTCTGATTGCTTATCCAGGTTAGCAGCGAGTCAAGGTCGTTCATCTCTTCCTGCGACAGAGTGTCCGTCGGGTTGTTGCCTGCGTCCTTTACCGTGAAATCCTGCGGATGCAAAGTCACTACTGCATAGCCGTAGCTTGCAATGGTGCTGTCTATCTTGCTTTCAATCGTGGACAGCGGGGTCTTTGTCGGCGGCTCGGAATCGTAGGTGTAAAAGCCGACTACCTGCGGCATATGGTAGATTCCTTGCGAGTCTTTGATGTCCGAGCCAGCGGTCGCCTTGTACACCTTGTTGCCGGGGCTATCCGGATCGTCAGAGTTGTATATGCTTGCCATTTCTTGGTCAAACTCGGAACTCAAGATTGTAAGGCCCGCTTGGCTGGCTGCCTTTAGCGTGTCGTCATTGTATGCGTTGTATGGGGCTACGAACACGTTGGTTCTGCTTCCAAACAGCTCTCCCATCTTTTGATTGGCCTTCTCCAAGGTGTCCTGCTGTTCGCTCAAGGAAAGCGTCCGGTAATCGACGTGCTCCCACCCGTGCACGGACGTTTCAACCAAGCCCGTTGAAATGGCTTCCTTCACCTTGTCGACTATGGCAGGGTCGTTTCCAATATGGTTCATTATTATCGCCAAGTCGAGGTTCGCGTTTTTCTCCACGAACTTGTCGATGACGGCAGATTGGACAGGGACTAGCCAAGAGTCCTGGATGTCGTCGAGCCGGAATATCACGCAGTTGCAGGCGTCAGTCAGGGCGTGTGCCTTTACCGGTGCATTGCCGGCAATCGATAGCAGTAACATTGCCGCCGTCATCATCACCGCAAAAGAAACCGTGTGTCTTGGCAGCCTCGTTGCACGTGAGGATAAGTTCACTGGTAAAAGTATGGAGGATTTACTATATGTCAGAGCTGACCGATTTGCAGCGCCCGCGGATTTTCCACGTCACGATAATTGCAGCTGCAGTGAATTTTCTTGTTCAGGCGATATAAATCGCAAAAGCTAGTCTCAGCTTTGATAGAGAGTGCGCCTCTGCTTAAAAGTCCTAGTGGCACTCCCTTGTAGTCCGCCTGCTGGTCAAGATCCAGAAAACTATGGAAGAGCAATATAGAATATTTCTCTAATTTTCTAATATAGGTACTCATTTAAATGACTAATTCCTATAATTCTTGTGAAATACAGAAGCAGGATGGACATTGCCGCTGACGTGCTTGAAGTTGCACAGGGCGGCGCGATAAAGACGAGGATAATGTACAAGGCTTTCCTGTCGTTCCCGCAGCTGAAGGAATACCTAGAGCTGTTGCAGGGCGGAGGACTCCTCGATTATGTGGCTGAGGAAAAAGAGTACCATGCTACGGAGCGTGGGAAACGCTTTCTGAAAATGTACAAGGAAGTAGGTCAGGCCATACTTCCCGCGGGAATCAAGAAGAAAAAGATGCAACCTTGACACTGGAAAAAAAGCAGAGCGAAATATACTATACCACTGAATGAAACCTGTGAGTAAAGCAAGTATGTCATAGCAAAAGCTATCCTACTACCTCATTACGGGGCTACCGCAATTCTCTGCAGCTGGTGGCACTTTTTTTGTCATTCGATGAATCTTTAAAGCTATTCTTGATTTTGTAATCTCAATTACGAATGAACTGGGATTGGCGGACTTTGGAAAAAAAGCAGCCTGCGCCGTCAGGCGCAGCTCGCATCATTTTTTTATGGTGGGGGTGCTGATGGGGGCATTGTTGCTGCAGTCACGCTCAGAGTGGCAGAAGCTTCGACGCCGCTACCGTCTTTTGCGCTGATCTTGTGGTTGCCGGCTGCTACGTCCTTGGGAATGGCCACGGTAGCAGTAAACGCGCCGGTTGCATCAGTTGTTATGGTCGAGTTTGAGGGCAGAGGGTTGTCGTTCAGTGCCAGCGTTACATTTTGGTTACTGCCAAAACCCGAGCCGGCTATGCTCAACTCACTTCCCGCGCTTACGGACGCCGGCGTCAGAACGAGTGTTGCAATATTGACTCCGGGGATAGCTGTCGAGTTTCCAGTTGCAGTTGCATTACCTGCCGGCGTGGTTAAAGTAGAGTTGCCAGATGATGATGTCTCGTTGCTTGGGGGCACCGGAGTCGTCGATGTCGTGTTACCAGTCGATGATGTCGCGTTGCCAGATTCTTGCACGGCAAACGTCGCGGTTGCGTTTTCTCCTTTGCTACCTGCAGCCTTTATCTCATGGTCTCCGGCTGTCGCGTTCCTCGGTATGGTTGCTATTATGGAGAACCCTCCCATGGTATTCTGCGTCATGTTGTTTGTGTAGATGTATTTACCATCAAACGTGAATCCAAACGTCTGCCCTGTCGAGAATCCGGTTCCATCGATAGTGACGTTGCTACCTGTGCTGCCTGAAGTCGGCGTCAAGGTGATCGTCTTTGCCGAAGAAGAGGAGGTTGCATTGCCTGATGGCGGAGTCTGCGCTGCGGCGATGTTGTTGTTTGTTATCATCAACCCTGGCCCCGCCACCATGCTCAGGATTGCCATGCCTGCTATGACGGCAAGTACCGTGTATCTTGTTGTTCCAAACATGTACGTTCAAACAAATTTTTGTGGATGCACAAGTTAAGGTACTCTGCGGATAGATGTATCCAGTCGTCCTGTTGCGTGGCCTGTACAACAAATTGCATCGTTCCAAGAGAAAAAGAGTAGCTGCGCTCAGACTGCTGGCAAGTGCTAGTGACTTGTTCGTCTAAAAAATTCGCATATTTTAATCAGCGTTTATCAGTACAGGATTATCAGCCGTAAACAGGACAAAGAAATTTTCGCTGTACTTGAATCTGCATACGGGATTATCTGCTGCGCTGAATACCGGTTGATGTTCTTGTAAACGCTCCTGTAACTTTACCGAGAAATTCCTAATACAAGCGGAACCTCCGCCGTCTATATCCCCGGCCTCCAAAAGTCTGGCCTCCTCCGACGAGACGAGAAGTTTTGACAAAGGCAGGATGCAGACAGTGAATATGGAAGACGTGACTTTTGGCCGGTTTGTACTTGAGCCGGGCTGGCAGTGGTCAAGTCTGTCAAACCATTGGTAAGGACGGACAGTTGCCGACAACATCATGCCGGCTACATCATTTCCGGAAGAATGAAGATATAAGGATGGACGACGGGGACGAAACAGAAGTGGATCCGGGAGACTTTACAATAATTCCGCCCGGCCATGATGCTTGGGTGATGGGAGACGAGTCCTGCACCGGCATGGACTTTACAGGAGCAAAGACGTACGCGACAACATCATCATGACGCTGCTGGAGCACGGTTCTTATACTAACGACGCAACTCTGAGACGCCTGCTAATAACTATCTCTCCCTAAGCCTGCCGTCTACGGCGTCCAGATTTTCTTTCAGGAACTTTTTGTACGCGTCCAAGATTTTTTTCTGATTGAGCTTTGGGATGCTATCTATGCTGTCGAGCATGTATTCCATTTCATTGGATATGTTGTTGATGTGATCGTCAATTGCCACCCTCTCCTCGATCCCAATTGCAACCGACTGTAGCTGGTCTCTGAGCGCATGGGCGGCAGACTTTGTCCTCTGCGAAATTTTCTCTAGCTGTTCTCTGGTGCCGGGGTTCCTGACTGCTTTCTTTGCAACCATATGCCTAAAAATTGCTGTCGCATCTAATTAATCTTGAATCTTGCCGTAGTAATATTGTGAGACGTAATGCACCAGTCGGAACATGGATTCTTGCACGCTTTAAACGCGGTGGGCGTGGCTCTCGTTTAATTCCTCTTGCCTCTCCGCAGTTTCCGTGTCCTCCTCGGTAGAGTCTTCGTGTAGTACCCCGTGCGCCTCTTTTTCCAGGTGCTGTTTTCTATCTTGGTCGGTGGTAAACACTGCCCCGCAAACAAAACACTGGAAATCTGCGGCTACTTTGTTGCCCTGACCTGGATTTGGAGGTCTCTCGCCGGTTTTCCGGAGATCCTTGCTGCCGCCGGCATTATTTTCTTTCTCATCATCCCGTTTCTCTGATCCATCCGTTGTCATGCCTGCATCATCCTATACCATTATTGCAAACCGCGACTCATAAACAAGACTGCCAGTACACTGTGTCCAGGCGCGCTTTTTTCCTGCCGGCTGCTCTTTTGGCTGTTTTATTTTTGTCCGGGCTTTTTGATTTCAGATTCCAAACATCCTTCGCGCTTGTGTTGAATCTGGACGGCCTTGGCTTCCATCATCGTGTTACAGAACTGCTTGAGATTGTGGCGCTCGCAAACTACGCGGTAGCCCATTATTATTATATGGATACGCAAGCCTGCTATTTAGCGTTGGCATAACATAACAATCGCAACGCCGTTGCGTCTTGTGCAAGGCTTGTGTACCTAATGATTTGGCAGCATCAACGTCAATTGAAAGGTTCTTCTAACACCTGCGAATGCTTCTGCTCTATGAAGGACGGAAAAAAGAGAAGCGACGTGCAGGTGGGAAGCCGCGTGCGAATCGTTGAAAAGAAAAACCAGGCGAGCGGAAAACTGACGGAAGGCGTCGTGCGCAGGATACTCACCAATTCTGCAAGCCATCCTCACAGAATAAAGGTAGCGCTTGAAAACGGGCTAGTTGGTCGCGTCAAGGAAATCATAGACAACAACGGTGAAAGAAAACCCGGCGATTGAAACGTTCTAGCTGCCTGGCAAGATGATGCGTCTTGTTCATAATATCAGAATGGCCGCGCTTACCACCGTGGTCCAGAGACCATCCTTGTTGCCTTCCGCCGATTGCGTAAAATTTTGAGTCTTGTAGATCTTGCCCGACAGCTTCCACTGCTCTTCCTTCTGGTTCCACGCAAGGCTTGGGTCGTTTGGCAGCCCAAGCGTGGTGGCAAGCATTTCCATGGCCATGTCCTCCGCATAATCTCCGGCTTTTTGCCCAGTCTCGCCGGTCGAGTGGTGTTCAGATAAGTACCCGTACTGGCTGTCATCAGCAGGCCTTGCAAGCCCCACCGACGCCGCAATCAGCCTGTTGGGTTCGTTGGTGGCAGACCTGGCCATTATTGTGAATACCACCTGACCTGGACGCAGATAGGTTCTGCCTTCTTTTGTGCTGATTATCTTGCAGTATGGTGGCTTTATGCTAGAAACGGAGACCAAGTTGAGGTCTGCAATCTCGGCGTTTCTTAGTGCTAGCTCGAAACTCGTAAGATTGTCTTTGTGTGTGCCTTTTCCTTTTGTAAAAAACATCATCTTTGGTACATACAGCAAGGGGCTGCCGGCAACTGGCATATCGCGGCTTGATTCCATGTCATTGTTTGGCAAAATGATCTAATTAGCATGATGTATTCGCGCACACGCTTCTTCTTTTGCTATTCTTGTGTCTACATGATAGACAAAATACTGGCAAGCCAAATCTGGAAAAGTATTTCCCTGCAGGCTCGGCAAGATCCCTGCACCTTTGCAGATGCAGTTCCTCTCACCTACCCTGCGAGGGTTTTCCATACACTACTAGCGGCATTTCGCAAGCCTAAACTTGCTTCGTGCCATTTCGCACATGGTTAGTAGCTCTCCGCAGTTATCATTTAAGAGAATTTCTGATAGTCTTTTTGCCTTTTACGCAAAGTCGTCTGTGTACAGGTGTAATGTGCTTATTTTAAGCTCAAGTCTTTTAAGATATCCGCGGGGATAATCAAGCAGGAGCAAAGAGGCCACGCATATATCATCTGTCACTGATGCTAACGTTCAGAGTTGCCCTCAATGTGGGATGGTATTTGACTCGGTAGAATCGCTTCGAGAGCACCTGAAAAAGGAAGAAGAGCAGGCAATACTTCATACAAACGAACATGCTGCAGCCTGATAGTGGTTTTCAGGTATTTCAAAAACAACTGACACGGATATGAAAAGAAAAAGGATTTCATTGACCCTGTGTATACCGCACCATTGCAGACTCTGTGTTCCAAGCCTTTTGAATATTGGGACAGGCATTAACGCCAGCACTTGTTATACATCATTTTGACGATGTATGATTGATGGCATATGTGTATCACAGTATAGATGAGATGATCAGAACCGCCATTATGAACAAAAACATAATCGAATTTAGCTACCATAACCATGGCAGAATAGCAGAACCTCACGTTTACGGAGTGCATAACGGCAGAAAACAGCTTTTGGTATACCAAATAGGCGGTCAGAGCTCTTCTGGCAACATTCCTGGCTGGCGTCGGGTAAATGTCGATGAAATAACTTCGGCCAGAATCACGCCACAAACATTTGCAGGGCAGCAGCCTTATCCATCCGGCGAACATAGCAGGTTTGACGAGGTTTTAGCTGTTGTGGCATACAGAGATGGGGTAGTCGAATAATTTTCTGCATGTCTTATTGGCGTGAAATTCCAAAGTCCACAGGGAGCCGGACCAAAGTGAACAGTTTGTTGCAGGGCACCTTGCACAATCATCTGTGAAATGTTTTAGATTCTACTCTACTTTTCTTGTGCCCTTTCGCTTTTTCTGATTCGTTTCGGCAGCCTCTGGAATGGGCGTATTGTCCGCCTTCCTTACAGGTCTTGCCTCCTCGTCTAGCTCTAGATCCTTGGCCTCCTCGGTTCCAATCCCGCCTTCGTTCACATCTTTGCTCATACAGCTATCAACTCCACATGATAATATTTATCACATTAGGATCCGGCTGGGGAACAGATACATCGTCCTGCCCTATTCCGTGATTTCCAAGTCCTGGTGTGATGAACCTGGCAAGTTTCCAAGCTAAATGACTAACCTGGCTTCATGTGGAATATCTTTTCCGGCTTTATTTTCAATATGACCCTCTGCTCGCTTGGATTGCGAAACGGATAGCTGTCAAGTCCAAGGTATTTCTTGGCCAGCTTGTCGATGTGGGCGTCCGCCCCTTCTGTCGCCTGCTCTGCCACCTTCCCCTTATGGTCGCGACATTGTACGGGTTATTCCTGTCGACCACTGCGACTGCGATCCTCGGGTCTCTTGCCAAGTTCTTTTGCTTGACACGGCCCTTTGCAGTGTTGACAAGAATGGTGTTCTGGGATTCGTCAACGTCGACCCACGTCGGGGTGATCTGGGGAGACCCGTCCTCCATGAGAGTCGCAACGCACACCAGGTTCTTGTCGGTAAAAAGCGGCAGTATGTCTTTGGACAGTTGCTTGCTGGCGGCATTTTTATCGTTTGACATGCATATCTTCTGTTGGAGTGAAGTGTTTTTTGAATTAATTAAGATTCAGTTCTGCCATTATTGCTGCAGGACCTGCCCCTTTGCGTCCAAGTGCTTCATGACAGCGTCCCGCAACGTTTGCGTGACGACCGGCAGGATTCTGGGGTCGTTTACCTTTGGGATTATGAAACTCTCTGTCAGGTGCTTGCGGTCGACAAGGCCGGCGATGGCAAAAGACACCGCCACGAGCATTTCTTCGTCCAGATATCTTGCACGCAGGTCCAGCAGGGCCCGGAGGACCGACGGGAACACCACTGCGTTGTTTATCTGGTTGGGAAAATCAGATCTGCCTGTTGCAGCTATCCTTGCTCCTGCGCTCAGGGCATCGGGGGGAAGTATCTCTGGGTCCGGGTTGCTCAACGCAAACACGATGGCGTCCCTGTTCATCGTCTTTATCATGTCCGGCCTCACGACGTTTCCCCTGCCAGAGACTCCTATGAACAGGTCTGCTCCCTTGATGATGTCTCCAATGCCGCCGCGGATTTCTCCCACGTTGGTCCTTTCGACTATTTCCCGGCGATACCTGTTGTTTCCTGAAACAATGTCTGTTCTTCCTTTGTATATCGCGCCCTTGCTGTCTGCGACGATAATGTCCCTGCAGCCTGCCTGTTCCAGTATCCTGTATATGCCGTACCCCGCAGAGCCGGCCCCTGCAATGACTGCCCTTATGCCGTCGATTTTTTTCCCGACTAGGTCCAGAGCGTTTACCAGCGCGGCCAGGGTAATCACCGCAGTCCCGTGTTGGTCGTCATGAAACACCGGTATGTCCAGTTGTTCTTTTAGCGTCTCTACGATTTCAAGCACCTTGGGGGACTCGATGTCCTCGATGTTGACAGCCCCGAATCCCGGCTGGATGGCCTTTACAATCCTGATTATCTCCTCCTTGTCCTGGGCGGCTATGCACAAGGGAATCGCGTTGATGTCTGCCAGAGACTTGAACAGGACGGACTTGCCTTCCATGACAGGGATTGCGGCTTCCGGCCCGACGTTTCCAAGGCCCAGGACCCTTGTGCCGTCGCAGACGATTGCAACGTTGTTCCACTTTGAGGTGTATTCGTAGGCCAGCTCTTTGTTCCTGCCAATCTCCTCTGACACGTAGGCTACTCCCGGCGTGTAAATCAGGCCGAGGGTGCCTTTTCCCTCTTCAAATATGCTGTCGACTGACACCCTGTTGTGCATCTCTATCTTGCCCCTTAGCATCCTGTGAAGGTTGATTGCGTCTTCTTTCAGGCCCAAGCTGTCTCTCTACACCGGGATGATAATGCCGCTTCTCGCTCTTATGTCTTGAAGAAGAAGCACTTCCTTGCTAATGATGGCAAGCCGCTAAAAACTATTTTATCATATGCACGCAAATATTCTGCGTGATCCTGCACAAAGAAGAGTTCTCATGCGACCAGTGCGACGCAAAATTTGAAAATTACGACGACCTCATAAGGCACGCCAGAGAAGTGCACCACCACGCGATTGTCCGCTGCCACGACTGCGGCAAGGAATTCATACATGAAAAGGACAGGCTCCACCACGTCAGAGAAGAGCACGAAAAGAAATCCCTGTCCCGGGAAAACAAGAACCTGCACAGGCACGACGTAAAGAACCCTGCGCCCCAGGACGAAGTGGACCTGCACAGGAAAAAGTTTAGCGACAATTTTGAATGATTATTCGGAAGAAGCCATTTGTTATGAAATGCTGTGCGTAATAAGATAAAAAAAGAGAAGAAGGACGGAGGGCTGTGAGCCCTTCTTTTTTTCCGTGCGTCTTACGTCGCCAGCAGACTGTATGCCGTCATCAAGTTGGGATGAATCTTGGTGTGCGCTATCTGCATGATTTCCATCGGGGATGCTTTGTCCTTGATGGCGCTGACAAACGCCGGGAACGAGTCATCAAGTGCCTTCACCGCATTGTCCGCGCCGGGAAGGGCTCTTGACTTGATCTGCTGGTACAGCTCTTGCGCCTTTTGCGCAAACGCCTGGGAGCTCTGGTAGTTGGCGATGTCCACGACCTTTGCACTGGCCTGCGCACCTGTACTTGGTGTAGCGCCTATGCTCGACATGTCTGTCATGTTGCCTTCAAAGCCCACCGCTTCGCCATAGTGCTCAAGCGCCTCGTTTACCAGATTTGCCACCACAGTGGCCTGAACGGTTGTGTTGGTCACCTGCGTCTTTTCGATGCGCACATCTGTAGCTTCGTCCAGCAGGTCGCTGAGCGCCTGGACGTTCTGCTTCACTTCGTCAGGGCTGGCGCCCGAATCTATCGACGTTTTCACCTGTTGGATGGACTGCGGAAGGTCGGTAGCTATTCTCTGGTTCTTTTCTGCTATCTCTTTCAGAGTCGAATTGTCAAGCGCCTGAGCTGCATGTTCAACGTGATGGTCTGCCACTTCCTTGTTCGAAGTATTGTTGCCGGCAAGCGAGGTCTCTACCTTTATCTGCTGCACCATGGTAAGGAATGCAACGTTTTCGTCGCCATGGAACGTGTGGGCATAAGCCCTGAAGGAGGCAGAGCCAACAGCCGAGCCGACAAGAATCGCAGAGGCAAGGATGGCTAGGGCCATCGAAATTGTTTTCATGCCGGATTTCCCGCACTATTGGATTAAAGCCTTATAGTACACTCATCGAATTGTCTAAACGATTAGATGTATAATACTATAGTAGACGCTATCTGGTAGCGCAACCGCGGATCTTATTCCGGAAAAAATACCTGCGCGGCATGACGCGGTCATTTCCGCCTTATGCCCAAAGCCAGAATCCAGCCGCCGAGCGTGAAAACCGTGATCGGAAGCAACGCAGTCAGGTACAGTTTGCCTCCGGCTGCCAGGCCGCAGGTGTCGAGGCAGTCTGGAGTGGTAGGCTGCATACTCGCATACAGAAACAGCAGGACCCCTGCCGCTGTTACGGCCCCGCCCAGCACGGCAAGTTTTATCTTCATTTTTCTCTCCGCATCCTGTTTGTCTGGCGACCTATCTGTCGCCTTGGCTTTTCTTATTTGAGTAACAATGTTCCACGTGATATAAGAGCGCGTAATGGAACATTATTCTAGATGGCAAGGTTGAAAGGAGCTTACACAAAGTGGCTGCAATATGCCGGGATAGGCGCCGGCATATCTCTGGCTGGCGGGCTGATCCTTCACATTCCTCTTCCGCAACTGGCAGTGTCCATGGCGCTGACAGCCGGCCTTGTCATTAGCGGTTTTGCAATGCAGTCCGTTGGCAGGCGTGAAGGGGCAGTAGTACAATAGCATGGCGACCTCTACCCCGTTGCGCCTCAACCGCGGAGTGATACGGTGGTCCGTAATACTGTACATCGCGCTCTTGGTTCCTATCAGCCTGCTGCATGAAACGGGCCACGCCTTGGTGTGCTCTGCAAGCGGCTTTTCCTATTCGCTTTGGATAGACGGCACCGGCGGCCACACCGTGTGCGCTGGCGCGCCGGGCAATCCCGTCGAATACGGGGCAATGGGAGGCGCGTTTGGGCTGCTTGGAAGCGCCGCAATAGTCGGGTTCTGGGCAGCCGCAAAAAGAACAAGGCACCCCGCAGTTCTGGTCGTCGGCCTTGCCTATGCCGTAGACCAGGCCGCAAAACTTGTCCTTGAGGGGTTCTTTACTTCACTCTATGCTTCCGGCGCGACAGACCTTTTCCTGACTGCCCTCCAGCTTGTGTCGTGGATAGGTTTGACCGTCTATTTCGCAAGGGCACCGAGAGCACAGGCAGTGGCGAGCATGACAAGGTAATAGTGGTAGCAGTAGTCGCCTATCAGGGCAAAAGATCCCTGATGAAGTGTTCACATCCTGTTTCTCTTTGCTACCGCTTTTCCGCAGAATTCAACAAGAGCACCGTCCCGCGTTTGTCGTATAGCGTTTTTCAGGTTTATTGTCTTTGAGTAAAATGGGGGCAGGTTGCGCAGCGTATCTGCCAGCTCCGAGGCGTCTTGCCTAGGCAGGACGTATTCCAGCTGCCCATGTTTTGCAAGCTTGCCCTCAAAGAACGAGCCAAGAGCTCCTATTTCCATAAAGCCCGTCGGATCTCTTGCCGGGCCAAACAGGATTGCTATCTTGCAATATTTTGGGTGGGCCAAGTATCGCCTGCCGTCTTTTCCTACATCGCTTGCCAGCGAATAATACCTACGCATAACGTCAAGAAGCGGCGTCTGCTCGACGGAATTTGCGCCGCCTGCCGAAAGCAGTATGTTCCCAAACGGGTCGATAATGCAGGCAGAGTTGAACAACGATCCTGTATTTCTGTAGGACTCCTCTGCTTTTTCTACCAACACCCGCCCAAGCGCGGCACCAGGCGCATCCTGCTCTAGCGTGTGCTTCTCTGAAAAAGCCTCCGGGTTGTACCGCCTGACAGTTTTCACGATATGCGACGAAGGCTTGTTCTTGGCAAGCAGCCTAGGATTTTCCAGACAGTCTGGAGAAATCCAGTTCTTGTTTATGCGCCCTCTGACCCTGCCTAGACTGGACGTAAAAGCTCTGGTGGAGCGCTTTTCAAAAAGCGGGTCGATTTCGCTTCTGGAAAAGATGGAATCCTGCGGCCCTGCAAAGGCTCTCTTGCCGCGCAGGCCAAACGTGGAGAAGCTCGCCGCCTTTTGCTGCCGAAGTTCTGCCGGCAGCGTGGTCAGATCGTTGTGGCCTCTGCAGCTGACTCCGCATTCGGGGTCGTCCGCGATGTGGATTACTCCCAAACCTGCGCCCAGAATTGCGCCTGTGCACATTATACATGGGTCAAGGGAGGATATTATCGTCATGCCTGCAGCCGGTGGCAGCGCCTTTCTTCTGGAAAAATACCAGTCCACGAGCTGTTTTTCAACGTGCGCCGTAGGGTCTATCGCGTTTTCTGATATTACTCTGTTTAATGCCTTTTTCAGCACCCTTCCCGTATTGTTTTCAATCAAAAGGCCGCCTACCCCAAACGTGCCTCTTGCGGCCACCTTTTCAGCTCCTTCTGTCGCTATTCTGGCGCATTTTTCGGCAAGCAGGCTGCTGCCGGCACTGCTGCTACTTCTCATTTTTTTCCCTGTAGGCAGCTGCTGGCGTGGAAGCTAAAAAACTCTGCGCGTGTGCAGGATTGATAATATGTTTCTGGCTCCGAGTGCAAAACACATCATCTTGTTTCAGGTCCGTCTAGACTCTTCATCGCCGCAGATGCTGGGGCGACGCAGTACTTGATGCTTCCATCTGTCTGTTTACGGCATGTTAGCTTAAATAACATCAGGGCGCACGATTCTTTGTGAGAAAATTCAACAACAAGACATCAGGCGGCAAGTGCGAATGCATCTGCCACAGCAGGCCAAATACCGACTATTGCGGGTATTGCTCGCCTGCACACAAGCGTAGCACGTATGCAAAGTAAAAACCGAGCCCTACACGCCCCGTTTCTTTCTTCCGGGACTTAAGCATATATCAAGATGCCATTTCCCTACAGTCATGTCTATAGACAAGACCAAGTTCGGCATCCTGGCAGCAGCCATCCTGGCATCTGCCGCAATAGCAATCGTCCTGCAGGGAGGTTACGCCTCTGCGCAGCAGCAAAGCAGCACCATAGTACGAATCCAGAAAACCGTCATGTCCGCTCCGGCGCCGGTCACGGCCCAAGGGCACCCGACCCACCAGGTCGTCTTTGCCCTCCCGCTGAGAGATGACGGCAGGATATGGTCCGGTACAGTAACGTTCACCGCAAGCAAGCCGATAGAGATAGAGGTGATGCACCGGTACAACCCTGCCGTGACTCCGACAGCCGAATACGGCCAGCCGCCAGTAGCCGTCATCAATGGGACTACGATAACCTACTCGCACATGACCGGGATTGTCGACACCCCTATACTTTCAGGAGACTCGCCTATCGCATCGGGCACTTTTGACTTTACCGGAAGCGCCCTCGTCTTCCACAAAAGGAGCGGCGAGCCCTTTACAGTGACCTACACTATCGATGCGGTGGCAAAAACCCTGACACAATAGAGGGGACTGGCGCGTGCCCGGCCCCTCTATTTTTATGATTTTTTAGCAACCATTACTACCGCAAGGGCTGCGCCGGCCGCAGCCGCGATTGCAACTGCGGAATACACCTGCGCCTTTAGGTCTTGCACCGGCTTCATGACTGACTCGTAAGGCTGGATTGAAAACACCGCCCAGGTTGTGCCCGGCGCCCTGACAGGGTGATACGAAACTAACATGTCCTTGCCTCCTATCGACTCGATTGCCGAGCCTGACTCGCCGGAAATTGCCTTTTTGTACACGTCCATTTCTGCAAGGGGTTTGCCGGCTCCAAGCGACGAGACAAGCTTGTTTGAATACACTACCTCGTGGCCGTTCTGATCGGCGAAAGTAAAGCGCCTACCGTCGTCGTCATCTTCGAACATGTCCTTTGCAAACCTGTCAAGGTTCTGGAGGCGGACTAGGCCAATCAAGACGCCCTTGAGCTCACCGTTTGCAGTCACCGGGACTGCGACTGCCGTCGTGCTTGCGCCGCTGGACGCTGAAATGTACACTTCGCCAAGGTACGTCGAGCCGCTTGCCACTGCGCCCTTGAAGTAGTCGCGGAACGCAAGGTTGGTCTTGGTCAGGTTCATCTGCCTGTAAAACGGCTCTTCAATGTACACCTCGCCGTTTGGAAGTATGAACACCACGGCCTCCACGTCCTGGCTGCTTGATAGAACTGACTGCGCGACCTGCCTCTTTTCTATGTCCGCGCCCTGCGGCACGCCCTTGGACTCGGCCGTTATCTGCGACGCGTACGGCGCGCCGACGGCCATCTGTGGCGTTTTGCCGGCCGCTTCCATGAGTGACGCCACGGCGGAGATCTTGGCCTCCGTGGCAATGGCAAGGGCGCGCACGTCGCCTGCTTCCTTCTCTGTTATCTTTTTCTCTAGCGCGCCGGCTCCTGCCATCCCGGCTGCTGCGAGTATGATGATCGCTATTGCGACTGCGGCCGAATATGCCGCAAGGTTTCTGGTCCTGCCCAACAACACTCAAAGTCCCGTTATGCGGATGATATATTACTTTTCCACAGGACCTTGAGCCCCTAATTTTTGCACAGAGCATATATCCAAGTGGCCTCTTTAGCAGGCGTATTGTCCTCAAAAAGCAGTGCCGTCGTGCCGGTGATAATTGCCGCGGCAATCATAGCGGCGGCCGGCATCATCGCCGTTGCGTACGTCCAGGCGGGAGAAAACAAGCCCACCGGAAACTCGCCAGACCTGCGCCTCCTTGCATCTAACCTTGAGGAAAGGATTGCAGGTTCTGTCAAGGTAATGGAGCTGACAGGCGCGATGCCTGCAGTCAGAAATACCGATTCGCTGTCTCTCGTAAGCACCGCCCAGATGGGGATACCACAGGACGCAGACTCTGCCAAGAGGGAGGTCGCAAAGGAGATCGTTGCCACGTACGGCGACGTAGCAAGCATCTTTTTCCTCACGCCAGATGGGAACCTCTACCTTGGCGAGCCCTTTGAGCAGCAAAAGCAGCTGCCGCAACTGAACTACTCTGACCGGGATTGGTACAAGGGGGTATCTTCCACCGGCGACTCGTACGTCAGCTCTGTGTTCATGTCGGCGGCCATCCACGAGCCGACGGTGGCGGTGGCAGTGCCGGTCCACGAGCAGGGCACGGAAAAGGGCGCCATCGGGTACTGGGTCGCCATTACCAACCTTGACGAGATAGAAAAGGACCTTAGGCAGCTTGGAGGCAACTCGCGGGTAATCTTTGTGGACCACAACGGGACCGAGATTGCCGACTCGGCAAGAGACCCGTCTGTAGAGAGAAAAGACCTGCGGAGCTTTTCAAGCCTTGAAAGCGTCAAGGCCGCACTTGCAGACAAGTCTGGCTCCCTCGTAGAGACCGTTGACGGCAAGAGCATGAGGGTAAGCTATGCCCCGGTAAAGGCGCACCCGCACACATGGGCGGTAGTGTCGATGCAGCCGGCAAGCTGACTGACTGGCTGGCTGATTGTTTATCTATTCCCTCAGCCCTATGGCGGCAGTTGGCAAGCCGCGGCGGCTTTAAAGTTCGGCCGATGGAAAGGCAGGAGCTTGACCTTGCGCTCGATTGGGCCGCCGACGAGGGATGGAACCCTGGTCTGCACGACGCAGACGCGTTCTTTGATTCTGATCCGGAAGGGTACCTTGTGGGGCTGCTTTCCGGCGAACCCATCGGCTGCATCTCTGCCGTTGCTTACAACAACGCGTTTGGATTTCTCGGGCTGTACATAGTAAAGCCAGAGCACCGGGGCAAGGGCTTTGGGATGGAGCTGTGGCGCCACGCGATGCGGCGCCTTGGAAGCCGCAGCGTCGGACTCGACGGCGTGGTAGGGCGTCTGCGCGACTATGAAAGACAGGGTTTTGTGCTTGCGTACAGGAACATCCGCTACGAGTCGGCCGGAGACAGAGGGGCCAGACCGCCTCCCGGCAGCATAATCGACCTGCGAAAATATGGCACCAAGGCCGCCGCGGAATACGAAAAGAGGCTTTTTCCCGCGTCACGCACACGGTTTTTGGAAAAATGGCTGGACCAAAGGCAAGGGGCTGCGCTGGGTTGCATGGACGCAGGAAAACTTGTCGGGTACGGCGTCGTACGCAAGTGCGTCCGGGGGTTCAAGGTGGGGCCCCTGTTTGCAGACACGCGGCAAGCTGCAAGAGACCTTTTTTGGGGGCTTGCCGGGCGCGCGGCAGGCGAGCCGGTGTACATCGATGTCCCTGAGGCAAACGGCATGGCAGTCGACCTAGCAAAGGAAGTGGGAATGCACAAGGTGTTTGAGACTGCAAGGATGTACAAGGGCTTGAAGCCGGACCTCGACATTTCACGCATCTACGGCGTGACTACGCTTGAGCTTGGCTGAGTGGCATTTGCTTAAATGGCGGGCGTTTGATGAAAAAAACGTGCAGGCTGGAAACGGACCTGTGGAACATTGTAGCTGGCAGGAGGTTCAGGGACTTGTGCGAAAAATCGCCGCAGAAATACGCAAAGACAAATACGACTGCGTGCTGGCAATAGCAAACGGCGGGATAATCCCTGCCAAGCTTTTGGCCGAGGAGCTTGGCATCGACCAGATAATGCTCATCCCGGTCAGGGGCAAGCAGGTGATAGAGGCGGAGATGCCGCGCCTGCAGGAAGGCAAAAAATATCTGGTAATAGACGACATCTATGACACCGGCGACATTTACAAAAAGGTGTCAAGGGCCACGCAAGGCTTTGACTGCACGTTTGTTTTCTGCATGAGCCGCTATCCGCAAGAATTCGGCGCCTATGGGGAGCTGCTGAACCACGAGCGGTGGATAGTCTTTCCGTGGGAAAAAACGCCAACTGGCTAGCAAAATGTTGCACTGGACTGCACAATTTTGCAAAGAATGACTATCAATATCATAAATCATCGTTGCACATTTTGCAGACAATGAAATTTTTTGAAAGACAAACCGGCCAACGCCCTACTAATGGAATTGCATTCTGAGCAATCTTGCAATATTTACATGTTGTACGACAAGTTTTACATGACAAGCAATTAGAATCATGATTTCCCATCAATTGCGAGGAACTACAATGGCACAAATGCCAGCGTTAATACCAAAAGAAGTCGAAATACAGAGACTGAAAAAGATCTACATCTTTGTCATCTGCCTCGGTTCCATCGCCGCATCAGTAGAGGTCGACAACTTCGTCGATGGCTCGCTGCACCAGACTGCAATCAGAGATAGCGCGTTTACGCCTGCCCACTGGTGGCTGTACAGCCACTTTGTGGCGCTGCCTCTCGGCTGGGGTATGGTGGCCATGTACGACAGAAAGGTCCCGATACTTAGAGGTCCAGGCAACTCGATGAACACCGGTCTAAAGATAACCATCATCGGTTATCTTGCGACCATGTTCACGATAGGAGTCAATGAGCTGTGGCACTTCTGGTTCGTCGAGGAAATCTTCTCTGTTCCTAACCACTGGATGTTCAACATGGGTGTCGTAGTGGCATTCATGGGCGCTCTGGCCTATGTAGTCAGAGTGTACGCCAGACTGGTGGAACTGGGTGCAGAAACACCGGCAAAGAACCCATATGTAGCAGAGTTGTACAAGCTCGCACTCGAAGGCAAGCTGTACAGCAGGTCCATACCGTAAGAGAAACAACCTACACGCACACATACACAGGGAACAGGATATACGCATCTGCGCGGAGGGCAGGAGAATGGAAAGAAACCAGTACAGAGTATTTCCTGCCCTCCTTTCATTCTTCCAAAAACAAACAAGAAAAAAGAAGAATTTCAGATTTTGTATTTGAACGACACGAGCGAGTTGGTCATGAAAAAATCCGGCGTCTTGCCAAACGCCTCGTTCAGCGTCGACTCGATAAGCGTCTTTAGGTAAAGGGACCAGTTCTTGCCCAGATCGTGCTTTATGACGATGTTCTGAGAGCCGTCTTCCTCCGTACGGCGCACAACTTCGCAGCCCGAGTTCTTCATCCTCGTTTCTATCCACGAAACAAAGGTCTCGGCGCTGAATCTCCCCTGGACAAAAATGGCCATTTCGATGGCGGTGTTCTTTCCTATCCCCTCGGCCAGCTTTGTCACTTCACCGGCGTCCAAATTTGCAAACATGAGTGCCAGCACCGGCTTTGGAAATGGCATCATGCCTATTCTGGACTCGAACAGGTCCCACTCGATGTGCTGGCGCAGCACCTGATTGATGTACGCGTTAAGGCTGGTCTGTCTCTTTTCTGATTCCGCACGCAGTTTTTTCATTATCCCTGAACTGACGCGAAAAGTGGCGTTTACAGAGTCTTCGTGGAGGGTGGTCCCGTCTTTGAAATCTGTTTCGTACATGTGCACACATAATGCGCAAGACTGCAATTATAGTCTAGGTTAACTATGTTAACCAAGGATGCCTGCGTACACGCGGGCAGTGTACATGACCTCGACCGCCAAGTTCAATATTCAAAAAGGGGCTCGTGCTATACACATGCTGCGCAGATGGCAAGAAAGACAGTCTATGGCAAGTGCCCCAAGTGCAGGGCCCGAGGCGACCTCGTCGTGATGTCGGGCACGCCGGGCAAGGAGAAGTTCAAGTGCAACCAGTGCTACCACGTTTTCGGGATGGACGAGCTGTGAGATGATTTACCGATGCCCTGACGGGCACATCAGCTTTGCAAGGGAGCTTTTGCGCTGCGGCATGAAGGACTGCGACAATTCTATCGACATGGTAAGCGACGTCGACATCGAGTGGTTTTATAATATAAGCCCGTCCGGCCTTGCGATAAACGAGTGCGACCTGCACATGATCCTAAAGGACACGAACATGCCACAGGACGTCAAGGACAGGGTGCGCGAAATCTTTCCTGCCGCGCAGAAAAAGAAGAGGTTCCTTGGGTTCTTGCGGTAGAGGAAGAAAAAGGAAAAAGGGTAAACGGCGCTTGGCGATCCTGCATCAACGACCTTTGTTACAGCCCATGCCGTCAAAGTCGCGGTTTTTGTACCTTCCGATGCAGTTTTGTTTTTTCTTCTTTTCACGTATGTGCGTGTGCCGCCAAGCGCCAACCTCAAGTATCGGGTGTCGGCGCTATCATCAACTGTATTATGCAGTTCTAATATAAAAAACTACCTTGATTTGCATTTTTCTTTATTTTTTGCAAGCCAACCATATTCTGATTATAGTATAATTGAATTTAATAAATTATCTATACTTAATGAATGCAAGTCTAACATCAATCTGCTAGTGTCGACGTGACCGGCGCGCCGAAAAAGTGTCCCGTTATCATTATCAGAACCTTAACAAAGCCCTTTAGGAACACGTTGACTGTGCAGTACGACGAACTGTGCGGCCGCATACTTGAGCTTGAAGACTCTATACGTTTTGTGGCGCTTGCAGACCACCTGGGCCTGCTCATTGCGACCGTTTACCGGGAAGGCTTGGTCCCTCTTGCAACCAAGGAGGAAACGGCGAAATACGCGGGCCAGCTCGTGCTTCTCACCGGCGCCGTCTCGGGCGGCAAGTTCATGTCAAGGGTAGGCAAGATGCAGTACGTGGTAGGCAAGTTTGAAAACCTCGTGAGGGCCACCATCCCGATAGTGTCAGACGACTATGACAAATACTACCTCTTGATGTCGCTTGACGTCGACTCGGACTATGTCGGCGCCATCGACAAGGTGCTTTCCTTTTTACGCGAGAACCACTCGGCGTTCTAGCCTTTCTTTTCCGGGTTTGGCATGGAGCTCACGATTGTCTGCAGCTCTGCGACGATGCCTTGGACCGACTTTATCTCTGTCAGCGGCCTGACTGTCCTGTGCACCAGCGGCATCGACGGCAGCAAGAACAATACCTGTTGTAGCTCCTCGTTTGATGCCACGTCGAGGACGATTATCCCGCCGGGCGAGTCTGCAAACGCGTACGAGAACTTTATCTTGCCCTGCTCTTTTAATTCTTGGTACGTCTCGAAGGTCTGCTGGAGCATCTTCATCTGCGCGACTGCGGTTTCGGGTCCGACGAATTCTAGTTTCACAGCGTCGACTACAAGAAACAACATATACGCCCAATAATTGCCGCCGGCGCCAATAAGCCTGTCGGTGCTTGCAAGGTTGATATGCCAGCTCTCATTCAAAAAATGCCATGTCGTCTACAGAATCGCTGCGCAACGACCATTTCCTCATTGAAAAAATGGTGAGGGCGCTCAACGTGACTGCGGACCTGCTGGAGGCCGGCAAGCCTGTGCCTGCGCCGTTCCTTGAGCAGGCGCTGGACTTTACAAAGAACTTTACCAACGTCTGCCATCACGGCAAGGAAGAAGACACGCTGTTCCCGACGCTGGAAAGAGGCGGCATGCCCCGGGAGGGCGGGCCCATAGCAAGGATGCTCTTTGAGCACGAGGTGACAAAGCAGCTTGCAGACAAGATGGACGCGTCTGCCAAGGCGTACGTGCAGACCGGAAACGCGGGTCCGCTAGTAGCGGACATTCGCAACTACACCGGCCACGTCTCGCAGCATCTTACAAAGGAGAATTTCCGCCTGTTTGCGATGGCCGACATGATGCTGCGGGGGCAGGCCGCGCAGCTGGGACAAGAACTTGCCCGGACTGAGGAAGCAAAACTGCAGTCGCTTGGCAAAACTCGAAGCCACTACGAGCAACTTGTAAACAGCTACGACGCCGAGTGCGAAAGAAGCAGGCGTAGGTAAATAGAAGGAATGGCCCGCGAGCAGGAAATAGAAAAGATGCTCCGGGATCTGCACGCGTCGTACCTGAAGGGAAATGAGTACGACGAGGGCGACCCTATCTTTTACCGGATAAACTACCGGCTTGCAGATGCGTTTTCCTTAGCCAAAGAAGAGGCCGAGCGCTACCACGCGCAATACCACTTGAAAAACCCCCGTCGCGTCTCAGAGGGATTCTGCGACTCTTGCAACAAAATAGTCGGCATTATCCCGATAATCTACGGAGCGCAGGAGAGCGACATGGAGCGCATGAAGATGGCCGAAGAGCAAGGAAAGCTGATAATCGGCGATGTGTCAAAAGTCAGGGAAGGCGCCAAGGTAGCAATGTTTGGCTGCAAAGTTTGCAAGACCCCGCTTGCGAAATACGGGAGCATCTGACAACTACAGAAAAGTTGTTATCACGCGCTTGCGTGAAAATCCTCCGTGGCACACAGCCTGGCAAGCACCGGCGCGGCATTTGCGATACTCTTTGCGGTAGTGGGACTTTCATTCATTTATGTTAGCGCAAACCCGGTGACGGTCCAATCAAACCCGCAGTCCGGGTCGAGGCCGTGGACGGGCATAGCAGGTACCAACCTGACGCCTGCAATAGCAAAGGCCATGGGGACCAACGAGCAGTCGGGCTTTCTAGTCACGGCAGTCGAGCCCAGCAGCCCTGCGGACAAGGCGGGTATGCACGGCGGCGACAGGGAGGTCACGGTGGAAAGCAAGAGGCTGGCCGTAGGAGGGGACATCATCGTAGAGGTCGACGGCCGGCCTGCGACAAGCTTTGCAGAAATCCAGCAGGTCTTTCAGCAAAAGCACGTGGGCGACACCATGCGCTTTACCGTGGTCAGAGGAAGCGTTACGATGCAGATCCCTGTGACAATCGAAGAGCACCCGTAGGCCCCTGCCCAACCTTAATAGCGACTTTTGTCAAAACACTTGCGTGAAATACGCCAAGGTATCAGGCGAGCTCCCCGGGCCGATAGCTTCTGATGTTATTTCCTCTGTGAAAAAGAACTGCTACGACTCGACGTTCACGTACCCGCTCGTCATCGCAAGCGGCAGCGGCTGCGTGATAAAGGACGTAGACGGCAACTCGTTTCTTGACTTTACGTCAAACATCGGCGCCTGCCCACTGGGCTACTCGCACCCAGACGTCACCGGGGTGCTTGCCGAAATGAGCAGAAACGGCGCGCACAAGATTGCCGGACAGGACTTTTACTGCAGGGAGCACGCCGGCCTTGCAGAACAGTTCGTCTCCGTGCTCCCAACAGGCTTCAAGGCGTTCTTTATCAACTCTGGCGCGGAGGCAGTCGAGAACGCGGTAAAAGTGGCGTATAGAAAGAGGTTTGCAGAGGGCCGGCCGGTCCTCCCTGGAGTTTCGTGCACCGGCGCCTTCCACGGAAGGACGCTTGGCGCGCTGTCGTTTACGTACAGCAAGCCCGTGCAAAAGGCCGGCTTTCCCGAGCTAGCCGTTTTGCGGATAAAGTTCTGCACGTCCGACGGCGACTCGGAGATAGATGCCGTCGAAAAGATGCTTGCGGAAAACGACGCGGCGTTTGTCATTACCGAAATAGTGCAGGGGGAAGGCGGCTACAACATCGCAAGCCAGCAGTTCGTGCAGAACCTGCGCAAGGCGACGGAAAAGCGCGGCGTGCCCCTGATACTTGACGAAGTCCAGTCGGGCATGGGCCGGACGGGCAAGTGGTGGGCATTTGAGCACTATGGCGTCGTACCGGACATCATGAGCGCGGCAAAGGCGCTGCAGGTGGGCGCAACCGCGTACAGAGGCGACTATGACCCCGGCCAGCAGGGCATCCTTTCAAGCACGTGGGGCGGCGGAAGCAGAATAGACCTTGCGGTTGGGGCAACAGTTATCGAGGTGATAAAGCGCGACAGGCTCCTTGCCAACGCGCTTGTGATGGGCGAGCGGCTGAAAAAGGGGCTTGCAGATATTGTGGGCAAAAAAGGCATAATCGACGTGCGCGGCCTCGGACTCATGATAGGGGTAGAGTTTGATACAAAGGAAAACCGGGACTCGGCGCTCCAGCAGGCGTTCCGGCGCGGCCTCCTGCTGCTTCCCGCCGGCCAGAAAGCAATGCGCGTGATACCCCCTCTTGTCATAACCGGCGAGGAAGTCGACGAGGGGCTCGAACTGATGACGAGCCTCTAGTACGCCGCATACTCGTCCCCGAGGACCTGCGCCGCTATCTTTAGCTCAAGCACCTCGTTTGCGCCCTCGTAGATGATGGTCGCCCGCGAGTCGAGAAAATGGCGCGCCACGCGGGCAGTTTTCCTGTATCCTGCAGAGCCGAAAACCTGCATCGACCTGTTGGCGCATTCAAATGAGTGGTTGCTTGCGTGGAACTTTGCAATAGCCGCAAGCCTGTCTGCCTCTGCCCTGAGCGCAGTGTATTCCCTGTCCTGCCTACCAAGCCTGTCGAGCCATTTTGTGTCGGTTTCTTTCAAATTTTCAACGTATTCGTGAAGCCTCTGCCTTGCAGCCGCCGCCCTGTAGACCAGCCAGCGCGAGCTTTCAATGTCCGTCGCAATCCTTGCGACGTGCTCCTGTATCAATTGCTTTTTCGCTAGCGCGCCTCCGTGCTGGTGGCGCGACTTTGCATATTCTGCCGATTCTGCAAGGCAGTCTTCCATGACGCCGACTGCGCCGGCGGCCACGCTGAGCCTGCCGTCGATGAGCGCGCTGTGCGCGACGCTCAGGCCCTCACCCTTTTTTCCAAGCAGGTTCTTTTTCGGGACGATGCACCTGTCAAAGTAGACCTCGGCGTTTTTGACTGTGAGAAGGCCCATCTTGTTCTTCATCTCCTCCGTGCGGAGTCCCTCCGCGTCGCCGTCTATTATGAACGCCGACACCCTGCCGGTGGACGGGTCTTTTGCGTACGTAGTCATCACACCGGCAAAAGTGCCGTTTCCTATCCAGTGCTTTTTGCCCTTCAGCACGAACCCTTTTGGCGTTTCCTCAAACGTCGTCGTCATCGCGGCAGGGTCGCTCCCGGCAGCCGGCTCTGTGAGCGCAAACGCCATCGCCTTTTTGCCTGTGGCAGTGTCTGGCAGGTATTCTCTCTTTTGCTCTTCGTTGCCCCACCCCTGCAGCACCAGCTGCCCTATCGAGGTGTGCGCGGAAAAGAACGTACGAAGTGAGCTTCCTTCCTGACCTATCCTTTCAATTGCCAGCGCGTACGTGAGCATGTCAAGGCCAAGGCCGCCGTACTTTCTTGATATGGGGCAGCCGGTCATTCCTATTTTGCCGAAAACCGGGACGATCCTGTCGTTGAGCCTTTCGGCAAGGTAAGCCTCGTCCTCGTACGGCCTTATCTCCTTGCACGCCGCATCAACCCTGCCGAGGAACTCTTGCTGCCTTTTTGAAACCTCAAAATTCATCTCGGAAATGTCAGAATAATAGCCAGGCACGCCGGACTGAAATTCGCAGCGTAGGTATAAAAGCGAGGCTGCGGGAATTTCGGCAGATGAAGTTTTCCGAGTTTGCAATCGGCCAGGAATTTTCCGCGTCTTTGACGATAACCGAGGCCGACTTTCACACTTACATCGCTTTTGCCCGCACGAGAAACGTCCTGCACGAAAACAAAGAGCTTGCGGAAAAAGAGGGCATCAAAGGCACGCTTGTACCGGGCAGGGCGGTCATCGCAAGGGCTGAAGGGGAAATGACGCGCCTGCCTGCGTTTTCAGACTGCGTCATGCTCCTGTACGGGATGGACGGCGACCCCGAGTGGGCAGGGCGCCAGACGCGCTTTATGGGCGAGGTGTACGCCGGCGACACGCTTGACGCCAGGTACAGAGTGGCATCAAAAAAGGAGGAAAAGGGATACGGGATATTGCGAGTCGACTATGAGATAAAAAACCGCTCCGGGAAAACCGTAGTCGTGTCGAGGGGCAACCTGTACCGGATAAAGATCTAGTTTACGAGTGCAAATCGCACTCCACGCGCATTACTTCTTTTATACACACGCGTGTGCGCGTTTCCAGTGGACTACAAATACAAGCGTAGTTGTAGCAGTTTTTAGTTCTTTTATTGTAGGCTTGTCAAACAGCTTCCGACACATAGGCAAAAAGAAGAAAAGGAGAGGATGATGAGGGCATCATCATCATCCTTTGAATCTACGGCATGTTAGTTGGTGAAGAAGCCCTCATTATTTCTAGCTCGGACTAGGGACGCGGAAACGTCACGATGCTGTGCCCATCCTTATCTCTCAACATGTTTACAGTCCCATAGATGGACTGCCCTACAAAATGATTTGAGGTATCCTTTGGATCTAGCATGATGGTTATTGTGCTGAGTTTGTCTATTATTATGACTGTCTTGACGTTCGTCCACGTGATGGCGTGGTTAAGGGCTACATCGACGGTTCCTGCTATCGTGGTGGTCCCGTTGGCGTTCAGTTGAATTGACGTGTTATTGCTTGCAGGATGAAAGTTGCTGATCTCGTGTACATGGCGATTGCTGGCGTCAAGATGAACCTTTGTGAACTTTACGTCAAGGAGCGTTATATTCCCATTTTCAGCTTTTAGATGCCATGCCCCGCTAAGGATAAAGGTTTTTGGAGGCACGACGGACGCATTCATAGTGGCAGTTGAATTCATTGACGACGATGACGATGGCGACATCATGTTGCTGCCGGTCGTGTTTGAAGGTGCCATTGATGAAGTCATGTTGTTGATATTTCCTGCCTGATTATCCGCAGAAGATGCAGGGAGGATCAAACCTGCAATATAACCCGCGGCTGAAAACGTGCCAAGCCCCGTCGCGTTTACAGGGCCAGTCGCTAAAACCGACGAGTTAGAGTTGGTCATCATTGATGATGAAGTCATGTTGTTTGATTCTGTCGCATTCTGTGCCAGAATTTGCTTGGGGGCCAGAACTCCCATCAACGAGAGTGCCGTTCCAAGTACTATGCTAACCATCATCAGGGTTGCAATGGTTTTTGTTAACATTGGTTCGGTTATCCTGCCAGCGTGTTTAACCCTTACTCAACCATGGTACAGAGAATAAAAATAGTCTATGAGCCATTACTATTGTTGTTCAAAATGGGAGATCAAGAGAGATGAAGTGGATCACAAGAGAGCACGCAAAAGTGGACAGGATTGCCTGTCCCTGGCTGATAAAGAATTTTGTGGACAAGGATGCAGAATTTCTTTTTGTTCCAGCTGACAAAGTCGTTCAGACTGCCAGAGAAGCAAACGCGACGCCCTTTGACGTGCCTAACGTAGAACTGGGACATCATGGAGAAGAGTGCTCATTTGACGCCATAGTGAAAAAGTATGCTCTTTATGAAAAAGAGCCTGCGCTGGTAGAATTGTCTAAAATTGTCCGGGGTGCAGATACTCCCAACAGGACGTTGACGCCGCAGTCAGAAGGACTGGTTGCAATAGCCACGGGATTCAGCATGAATTCAAAAGATGATCATGACAACATGGCCAAGCAGTTCCACGTTTACGATGCCCTTCTGACATTCTGCAAAAGCCACGCGGGCAGAGCATAGAGAGAGACAAAAGAAAGACTTGATGCTGGAATGGCTCTCTAGGGACGGCAAGCTCGTACTAGCGGCCAGGATGATAAGGACATTTGCGTACGGCTTTCTTTCAATCGTGCTTGCCATATACCTCAAGACAATAGGGTTTGACAATGTCCTCATAGGATTAGTCCTGGCTGCGACGCTAGTCAACAGCGTCATATTTACTCTGGTGGCAAGTTTTTACGCAAACAGGATTGGCAGGCGCAACACCCTCGTTATTTATGCGGCGTTGATGTCGGTAGCCGGGCTGGTATTCGTCGTAACTGACAACCATGCCGCGTTGATTGGCGCTGCCCTTGTGGGAACAATCAACGTGACGGGATCGGAGACAGGCGCTTTTCTCTCGATAGAGCAGGCACTGCTTCCCCAGACTGTACGCGACCAAAAGAGGCGCACCCTGGCATTTGCGCTTTACAACATGGCCGGAACCTTGGCCATGTCGGCAGGTGTACTCTTGTCAGGCTTGCCATCTATTTTTCAGCAGCAACAACAAGGCTTGAATCAAATCGAATCCATAAAGCCCCTTTTTCTCTTGTACAGCCTTCTTGGCATTGTAGTGCTTGCCATCTATATGTCACTTTCAAAGAAAGTTGAATCGATGGCAAACGAGTCCCTGGCAGCCAAAAAACAAATGCCATTATCGCCCGCATCAAAGAAAATTGTCGGCAAATTGTCCGGACTGTTTGCAGTAGACGCATTTGCCGGCGGCTTTGTAATTCAAAGCATCGTATCTTTCTGGTTCTATACCAAATTCGGCGCTGATTTGGCCGCTCTGTCATTAATTTTTTCAGCTGCCGGGGCGTTGACGGCGCTTTCCTTTCTAGCTGCAGCAAAAATCGCAGACAGGATCGGGCTCATAAATACGATGGTCTTTACCCACATACCGTCCAACGTATTTCTGATACTTGTAGGATTTGCTCCTTCGCTGCCTCTGGCAATTGCATTTTACCTGACGAGAATGGCTCTGTCACAGATGGACGTTCCCACAAGGCAATCCTATATCGTCTCTGTTGTAGCCGAAGAAGAAAGGACGCCTGCGGCTGGAATTACCAACATATCCAGGAATATTTCTCAGGCAGTATCGCCATCCTTGACTGGCTACATCCTGCAGGCTTTGCCTGCACTAGCCGCTCCTTTTGTCTTTGGCGGGGCGCTAAAGATCGCGTATGACATAGCCTTGTACCTTAATTTCAGAAACATCAAACCATCTGAAGGAAAAAAGTCTGGATAGCTGCTATGGGCTCTGCTAGTGCTCGGTGATGATGGGATTCGAGCCAGAACCGCTGGTTGTTGTCAATCGCAGGCTATCGCGCGTTAATCAAGTTTGGACACGCCGTCATTGTTCCCCGAAGCTCTCTGTGACGGTCTGTAAATAAATTTGCATGTCATAGACTCAAATGTTTGATTTATTGTCTAACCAAGGCTTGGGTAAATTGCACAGCCAATCATTTCTTCCACAAATGTCGAGTGCAAACCTTAGTCATTGCAGGATCTATTGAAAAACAATTATCCAAAACTTGAGAAATTTTAAACAGAGTTACTCTTCTCAACGCTTTAAAACATTGGCCACAAGATAACGCGAGATGTTGAATAGCATCATGAAAAACAAAACGGCATTCCTATCGATGTTGGTACTGGGTGCCGTAATAGCAACATACGCCTTTGGCACGCCTGTCCACGCGTTTGCTTCCGGCAGCGGCGGGAACGGTGGTAACGGCGGCAATGGTGGAAACGGAGGTAACAGCTATGGTTCCGGCAATGCCGGCGATGGAGGAAACGGTGGTAACGGTGGAAATGGCGGCGATGCCATTGGCGATGCAGTCGCCGGAAATGGCGGCGACGGAGGCAATGGTGGAAATGGCGGCAATAGTTTCGGTTCAGGCGATGCCGGCAACGGTGGTAATGGCGGCAACGGCGGAAACGGTGGCGACGCAAGCGGCAGCAGCGACGACGAAGAAGAGAGCAACTGGCAGTACGACAGCTGCGGCTGCTGAGTCTCTAACGCAGAATAACGAGAGGATGACGTTTCCTCTCTTTTTTCTTTCTCTGAAGCAAGTTTCTGGATACGCACTATCATCATCCTTCTTTGCGCCACGGCGGGTACGAATAAAATGAAAAATTGTACACTGCACGCCGGCCTTGCATCATCATCAACCGCCACTACTACTATCATACACAAAAATGATCTGCGAAAATAAATAGTCTGTCGCGCTTGCAAAGCTAGTTGCCTGCGACCGGTAGAGTCAACGTGGGCTGGCAGATTGTCTTTACGTTCCTACCAATTCCGGACTTGTGGGCATTTTACAGGATCAAGAAGCTGCAAAAATACGTGCTGTACGTAGTTTTGCGGTCCATTGTTTTGTCAATCATCATGGTTTCATACATTATTGCCACAGAAAGTCGTTTCATGCCATGGGGGCACAACGGTCTTGCATTTGGTAACAACACTGATGCGGCAGAAACCGCATCAATCATGGGCAATGCGATAGGCTGGGGCCTTCAGGGTTTTCCGTCTACCTTGTAATTATCTGGTCGAAAAGGCACAACCAAACCTTCGATACTTTGTCTTTGTAAACTTGCCGCGGCGGGATTCTGACCCTAGAACCCCGCTTTTTTCATCTTCGAGCCGCAGTTAGGGCACGACACCTTGTTGTGCTTGGTGCCGCAGTTCAGGCAGTAATAGTCGATGCCGCTCTTTTGGCCAAAGGGGTTTCCAAACATCGACCCTTGCTGGCCGCCAATCTGCTTCATGAAGCGGTACCTGCGGTAGTATGCGATGCCAAAGATGACGGGCAAGAGCACCATGAGCGAGTAAGGAAAGTCGATGAACATGGTGATTACGATGCTTATTGCAAAATAGATTCCAAGCCAGATCATTTGCTGGTATAGGAATCGCTTTGCGCCTGCGTCCATTAGATATACATCCGCATGTGTTACATATATGCAAGTCGGATGCGGCTCAACCTTGTTCCGGCACAAGGCGGAACATGGCGTGGCCAAGGAGCTTTTCGTGCATGTGCGCGTCCTCGTCTGACAGGAACACGGTGCTGCAGCGCTCGCAGTAAAACAGCCTGTCGTCGTGAACCAGTGTTCCGGAACCCTGTTCCATAATATGATGATGTGTCGCTGGACTGCAGCTATAAATGCTGTGGGTTGACATTGTAGACGCGCCGCGGAAAACGTGTTCACCCTTGTCCTCCTTCAACAAAATCGAGGAGCGTCCGTTGCGCCTCATGCTTCCCGGGGTGGCTCAGGTTGGTCACGCGCAGGCCGACCTTTCTGACCGGCGCGCCAAGGTCGAACCTGTCGACCAGCTGCGGTATTGCGGCAAGTATGCTCTCGCGCCTCTGCTGCGGGCCCTGGTACGACATCTCCCTCGTCTCGATTGAAAAATCGGCCTTCACTATCTTGGCACCCACCGTGCGGAACAGGTAGCCGTGCCCTGCCACCCTGGCGTACAGCTCGTCAGAAAGAGCGGTCAGCTCTGCAAGGACTTCCTTTCTGTCCTTTGCGTACACCTCTAGGCTGTGCTCAGTGCTTATCGAGACGTGGTCCTCCCTTGGGACTACCGGCTCGCTTTCTGCGCCCGTCGCCACCTGCCACATCCACAGCCCGTTCCTGCCAAATCGCGACGTGAGCTTTTGCACGTCGCAGGCCGCAAGCTGGCCTATCGTGGAAATGCCGATCTTTTTCAGCTCCTGCTGGGTCTTGGGGCCGATGCCAGAGATCCTACCTACCTCAAGGGGCGCAAGAAAGTCCTGCAGCCTGTCAGGGTAGGCCACGGTGACTCCATCCGGCTTTTTGAAATCCGACGCTATCTTGGCTGCCGACTTGGACGGCGCCACCCCTATCGAGACCGACAGGCCGCACCCCTCTTTTACCGCCCTCTTGACCGCCGACGCGTACTCGTGGGGACTTGCGTCGCCGACTCTACCGGTGCAGTCGAGAAATGCCTCGTCTATACTTGCCTGCTCTATCACGTCTGCAAACCCTGAAAGGACTTGCATCACCTTCTCAGACACCTGCTTGTAGTACGCAATGTCGACGGGCCGAAGCTCCATGTCGGGGCACAGAGCAAGCGCCCTTGCAAGGGGCATGGCCGACCTGACGCCGAACCGGCGCGCCTCGTACGAGCAGGACGACACCACGCCCCGCGTTATCTTGCCGACGGGCTGGTCCGTCATTATCACGGCGTGCGGCCTGCCCCTGAGGGCTTGCTCGCGCAGCTCCTCGCAGGAGGGGTAGAACGCGTTGAGGTCGACGCAGAGGACCATCCTGCTGTTGCCCGGCCACCTCGGCGCAGGCACGGGCAGGGCAGGCGCAGGCATGGGGCCCGAGTACTTGCGCTCTGGCAGGCCGAGGTGTACAAGCGCGGCGTTTGCGCCTCCCGGGCTGTCTGCAATTATTATAGACATGTCGATCTGGCTGTCCTGCCCTGCTTCTCTGAGGGCCTTTTCAAGCTCGGCCTTCCAGTTGCCGCCGTCGCCTGCCAGCCTGAGGAAAATGAAATCCGACGTGATGGCTGCCTGCGCGCTCTTGCCGCCGCTCCTCCAGTACAGGGCCGCGCCGTGCTTTCTCAGGATGTTGTAAGCGGTATCCTGAAACCACGAGGGGTGGGAAAAGTCCAGAATTGCCGAGTAGCCGTGGTAAGTGCACGTGGCAAGCACCCTCTCAAGCCAGCGCTGCCCGTCGGACAGCGCGAGCCCCTGCGGCGCCCTGACTACAACTGCAAGCGTCTTTTCCTCTATCGGCCTGAAGGCTTCAAGCAGGTTCCCTAGCGCGCCGTCCTCTTCTGCTACTGCTGTTGTTGTCGTGGCCTGCTCTGGTATCCTGACAACAAAGCGAAAGCCTTCCGGCGTCTCATGCGCCCACCTCCAGAACGAGTGCTCGTAGGTGGCCGGCACGCCCACCTCGACTGCGTCAAACACCCGGGAATAGTGGGAAAGGTAGTCCTTTGGCGCAAGGGCTTGAGGATAAAAGTTACCAAACCTCCATCCCGCGCACCCGACGAAATGCCGCAAGTGCACAAGAGCTTGTCCCGGCCCTTATAATGTGACGTATACCTCCGGGAGAGGGAGAGAGGGTATATGTCTCAGGCCGCGTCTATGCCAGCCTTTCTGGCGTACTCTATCACGGGGTGGCATGAATAGCAGTAATTGCACCGGATGCACAAGTAGGCCGTGCGCTTGCCGCACCACTTGCACTCGCTGTACTGTGGCTTTAGCGGTGAGAGGTACTCGTGCATGATGTGATATTAGATGATTGTCGATTCAGATAGATGACCTTTTCCCTCGTGCAGGTTCAAATACCTGCCAATGGCAACCAATGCTGTCATTATAATATGCCAACTGCCAAGATCCAGACAAAGCACGGCGACATTGCAATCGAGTTCTTTCCGGAAGTTGCGCCCAAGCACGTCGAGAATTTCAAAAAGCTTGCATCAAGCGGCTTTTTCGACGGCACGCTGTTCCACAGAATAGTGCCCGGGTTTGTAATCCAGGGAGGCGATCCTCTGACAAAGAGTGCGACAAACAAGGGCCGGTGGGGGACGGGAGGCCCGGGATGGAGCGTAAAAGCCGAGTTCAACAAGACCAAGCACTCGCGGGGGGTGCTGTCGATGGCCCGGTCGATGGATCCAAACAGCGCCGGCTCGCAGTTCTTTATCGTGCTGAAAGACTCTAACTTTCTCGACGGCCAGTACACGGTCTTTGGCAAGGTGACTTCGGGGATGGAAGTCGTCGACAAGATTGCAGCGCTAAAAACCGACGCAAACGACGCCCCTGCGGACCCCGAGCAGGCCAGGATGACAAAGGTCACGTACAGCGATTAATATCTAGTTAGAGTAGCCGGCGATGACTGCCTTTAGCATCGCCACCCACGCCCTTTTGTTCACTGGGTCGCTGACGCCAAGCATCCTGTTAATCGCAAGGCCGTCGTAGAGCGCGACGAGTGCCATCGCAAGGCCGAGGGCGTCAACGTCCTTTCTGATAAAGCCCTCCTCGGTTTTCTTTTTGAGCCCTTCCAGTACATGTTCGTGGACCTTGAGGTGGTGCTCGTACATCACCTTTTTGAGCCGGGGGTTTCTGGTAGACTCGACTACCATCTCTAGCAACACTTTGTCGTTTCCGCGCTCGCGCCGGCGGATGTTGTCATAGATCTCTTCTGCGTCAGAGGCGGCGTTTTCCTTCTTTGTGAACAGGTGCGCGTCCTGATTGTCGCCCGCCTTCATGTTCCTCTCACATACGCCCAGAAAGAGCTCCTCCTTGCTCTTGAAGTATAGATATAGCGTGCCCTTGCTCAGGCCCAGCCGGCGCGAAATGTCGTCCATCTTGGTCTTGTCGTAGCCGGTCTGCGAGAAACTCTCCATCGCAGCCTGGACTATCCTGTCGCGCACCTGCGCCTTGTGTGCGCTTGTCACCTTGGGCATATTCCTCTCAAGCTCCCTCCCAGGATGCTCACGGTAGTTGATTGCTGCCGGGGGCTAATAAGTATACTGACTGGTCGGTCATTTTTCTTTGCCGCGCAGGGAGAATATCTTACTTTATCCTGTCAAGGAGGCCCGGATTTTCCAGCAGCGCGTTGTTGTACGCCCTCTCGCTCAGCTTGTCGGCCTCGCTGTTATACTTGCGGGGGACCCATGTTATCGAGACATCGCGGAACTTTTTCTTCAAGAGCGCGGCCTTTTGGAAGAGGGGGATTATCTGCTTGTTTTTCACCCGGAACTCGCCGTTCATCTGGCTGACTACAAGCTGCGAGTCGCCCTTGACTTCGACCCTGCGAGAGGAATAGCCGTTTTCGTCGAGCCACTCAAGCGCCCTTATGAGGGCGGTGTACTCGGCTACGTTGTTTGTGGCGCCGGCGGACATTGGCTCTGCCGCCACTCCAGAATCGCTGTGCACGAGCCGGCCTTCCTCCTTGACGAGGTAGGCATAGCACGCAATGCCGCCCGGGTTTTTCGGCAGGCACAGGCCGTCAAAATACACCTCGACGATAGTATTAGTCTCGCTCACAGACGTGCTATTGTTACGCGGGCCTCATTATCACTATATCGCCCGTCAAGTTGTCAAGCTTGTCCCTGGCGGCGTTTGTCACGTTCTCTATGACGGGGTTGTCGCCTATCTTTCTGGCGCCCTGGACTATGCCGGAAAAGAAGGTCTGCCACCCAAGGCCGATTATGGCAAGGACTACTATTCCAACCACTATCCACGTCAGTACTCCCATGCCGGGAATGCGCAAAAAATGGTATTAAGAATTCAGGAGAAAGGTTCTGTAAGTATCCACCAGGCTAAAGGCAAAGGCAGTGGCGTGGAAGGGAGATCAGAGGGAACTGGCGATCCAAAAAAATGTCGCCAGCTCGCGTCTGACCCCGATTAGACTTTTGGGGGAAGGTTATGGAATCGCGTACCTTCTGCCCCTAGTTTTCTTGTTATTCATTAAAACCATTGCGTGTACAATGTACTCTTTTTATTGCTGAAAAATGTATAGTATGCAGAATATTGATTTTTCACGACAGAATCTCGTCTAAAAACTATCCGCCAAGCTTGAAACTATTAACTAGTCAGCATATCGTGTATTATAGCGGCACTGCGAATTGAAACAGTCTTGAGGCTGTGAGCGTCATTAAACCATCGCCATCCTTTTTTTTAGTTTATGATGAACCAATTCAATATAACTTGAGACCGGTGTGCGCTCCTGTAACTTTGTTGTGAAATATAATATAGCAAGGGGTAAATTTGGCAGCTGTCGATGCCTTTTCTTTGCGCCGTGCGACTATTGCCGATGGCCGTCTCCGGCTACAGGCACACGGACAACGACAAGAGAAGCAGGCAGGAACTGCTGGAAGAGATAGCGAAGCTGAAGGAAAAGCTAAAGGCAAAAGATGAGGAAATAGGGCTTCTCAAGAAGAGGCTTGCGCTTTACAAGACGTTAAAATAATGAGAGAGAAGAAAAGAAAAGAAAAGAAAGGGAGGGGAAGATGGGGGCGGCCGTCTGTCTGATTGCCTGCCTTAACCCATCGTGAAGACGACCTGGACGTTCATCGTGACCTGCTGCTGGCCCGGAAGTATCGGGGTCGGTACTGGCGCTCCGCCAACTGCTGCCTCGGAAAAGCTCTTGTAGGCGACTGGGAAGTAGACGTCGCCCAGGTTTATCGACTGGACGCCCGTGACGTTCATGTTCACCGCTGCTGCGGCCTTGTCTGCGCGGCTCCTTGCGTTGTCGATCGCCTTTGCAATGAGGCTGTCGCGGATCTCCTGCTGCATTTCATCCGAGATGAAGAAGTATGCACCGTTCACGTTGTTTGCGCCTGCGCCTACGGCCGTGTCAATTATCTTGCCGACGTCAGAGCTTGCGTCAACCGTCACCGTTACAGAGTTGACTGCCTTGTAGCCGGTTATCACGTCCTTTGGCTCGCATCCTGGGGGTCGCGGGTAGATGTCGATGCACACAGGGTTTGTCGAGCCGTATATCGGAAAGACGCTGTACTGGCTGGTGGCGATCTGGCTGTCGGTGATGCCGAGTGCCTTGAGCGCATCAATCACCTTCTGCATCAGTTGGGCGTTTGCAGCGACCGCGTCCTTTGCGGTTGTACTGTTTGTCTCGACGCCGATTGTCACGCTGACTTTGTCAGGTGTGACATTGGTGCTTGATGTGCCGGTGGTGCTCACGGTAGGCTTGGTACTGTTGCCGTTGTTGTTCTGTGCTGGCTGCTGTTGCGCAGCTGCTGTCATTGATTGGCCGCCAAGTATGCTGGCCGCCACGAGGCCGATTGCAAGTATGCCTGCAATCAGCACAATATTGCGGTTGTTCTTCATGTTCTGGTATGACATGACGCCCTATATTACAAGGGTAGGATAACTAAGCCTAGGGTTCAGAACGCGTTCCAAGGGGCTGTTCTGCGTTCCAGAACGGCTGTTTTATAGTCAGTTGACGAGCTATCTTGCAGGCCGTTTTTTTATAAATATTATATCAGAGCTTGTAAAAATTATGCACCCTAAAATGATAATACGCTATCTGTCGAAATTGGCCGTAAAAAATGAAACGCAGACACCAAAAAGGGTGTTCTAAAGTGTAGATTAATGATGTATAGGTTGGTTAATAATGACGGTAGAGAGGTTCAGAGAACAGAAAATGGCACGTTACTCGATGTACGGGATGGCTGGGATTGGGATTGCCGCCGCTATCGGCTTTGTGCTAGTGCTGGGGTCTATAGGGAGCAGCATTATCACCCGGGGGTCCAGCCCGGCGGCCTTTACGGGCGGAAACGGCACTGCCGGCGCTCCTGCCGCCCTTGTAACGGCGTCCACCCAGAACCTTGCAAAGTTCTCCTCGATTGACGAGCTGCGGGCGTTTCTGACAAACGTCGAGGCCAGCCGCAACGCGTTTTCGACCGCCCAGACCGGGATACCGTTTGGGTCTGCCCCTGGCGGTATTGCCTCTTATGGCCCTGCTGGAGGAGCAGCCGTTACAAGGGACGGCTCTACATCGCAGCAGCAAATGCTTCCGCCGGCGCCGCTCTCGTCAAACGCTGAAAAAAGCACCCCTGCCGACAATGCGCAAACCGGCAGTCCGTCGTTCTCTGGCACAAACAACCAGGTGGCCGGAGTCGACGAGCCCGACTTTGTCAAAAACGACGGCAGGTATGCGTACGTCTTGTCCGGCGACAAACTCACAATATCCTCTGTCTATCCGCCAGAGAACGCCACAATAGTAGCCAAGGTCGGCCTTGACATCAAGAGCGGTAGCCAGTACCTGCAAGAGATGTTCCTGAACAACGACACGCTTGTCGTGTTCTATACAGAGTACGCGCAGGACTATGTCATCCCGCAGTACGAGTTTGCGCCGCAGCCCGTGTACGCACCAAAGACTCACGCCCTCCTGCTGGATATCACTGACAGGGCAAACCCCAAGACGGTCCACGACTATGTGGTGAGCGGCACGTACCACGACGCAAGGATGATAGGCGACCGCGTGTATCTCGTCACGACAAGCGACCTGTACAGCTACCGCCAGCCGCTGGTGCCAAAGGTGGTAGAGTCGTCAAGGACGGTCGTAGAGCCTGATATCTATTACTTCAGGAACCCAGAGCCGTACTACAACTTTAACACCGTGACTTCGATAGGTCTAGCGAGCAAGGACGACAACCTGAATTCAAAGACGTTCATGATGAACCCTGCCTCGACCCTGTACGTGTCGCAGGATAGCATCTACATCGCCTACCAGAAATACCTGCCGTACAACTATTACGAGCAGTCAAGCCGCGACAGGTTCTTTGCAGCGGTGGTTCCGCTCCTGCCGCAGGACGCGCAGGACAAGGTAAAGGCCGTGGACGCAGATGCGTCGATACCTTCATCCGACAAGTGGGACAGGATAGCGACAATCCTACAGGACACGTACAACGGCATGAGCGAGTCTGACAAGTCGCAGCTGTTTGAAAAAATCCAGAAATCGCTTGCCGACTATGACTTGCAGGCGCAGAGGGACGCGACGAGAACTGTCATACACAGGATAGCAATCGGGCCAAACGGCGAGATTGACTACAAGGCGAGAGGTGAGGTCCCAGGCAGGCTCTTGAACCAGTTCTCGATGGACGAGAGCGGCAACAGATTCAGGGTCGCGACCACTGTCGAATACTACTCGCCGTACGCGCAGGGCCTCTATAGCAATGTGTACGTGCTCGACAGGGAAGACATGCAGACCGTGGGCAAGCTGGAGCAGATACAGCCTGGCGAGGCGATGTACTCGACCCGCTTTATCGGCGACAGGCTGTACCTCGTGACGTTCCAGAGAGTGGACCCGTTCTTTGTGATAGACCTTTCCCAGGACACGCCGGAGGTGCTCGGTGAGCTGAAACTGCCCGGCTACTCTACGTACCTGCACCCGTACGACGAGACTCACATAATCGGCATCGGCAAGGACACCAAGGACAACGGCTACGGCGGAGTCGTGCCGACCGGGGTAAAGCTGGCACTCTTTGACGTGTCAGACGTAAAGAACCCAAGATTGGTCAACGACTATACGATACCGGGGCAGGACACCGACTCGGAAGTGCTGCAGAACCACAAGGTGCTCTTGTTCAGCAAAGAGAATCCAAACGTGCTTTCGATTCCTGTGACAAAGTACGACGCGGAAGATGCCAAGTACGCGCCTGACGGGCGCTACCTTCCTCCAAAGGTGTGGCGCGGGTTCTACGTCTTTGGCGTGAGCGCCGACGGTGGAATCGCGCTAAAGGGTACGGTGGAGCACTCTAACAACGCGACCGACTATTATTATCCCTACTACGGGATACAGGGAAGCAGCAGGTCGTTCTACATTGGAAATGTGCTGTACACCGTGTCGGCAGGCAACCTCATCAAGATGAGCGACATCAATACGCTCAAGGACCTCGGGCAGCTGCAGATAGGAAGCACGGGCGACGTGATAAAGTACCCAGTGCCCCTCGACGCGCCGCCAAAATAACGACACATAGCGCCGGCAGGATTTTTTCTCTCTCTGCAACCCGCCGGACTTTTTATAGAATCTTGTTGCATGCAGCCGAAATTTCTTTTATACGATAAAGCCGATATACTGTACGGTTTTTCTTCATGATTCAGGAAGGCGAGCTCGTCTTCATCTATGTCTCGGATATCGGAGGCGAGGTCCAGCCCAAGGACCTCGAAGGCAGGCTGCAAGAGTACGGAAAAGCGTACCGGGAGCGGGTTACAGGCTCGTCATGGGTAGAGGAGGGAGTCAGGATTGCAGCCAAAGACGCGGTGGAGGTCTGCGGAATAAAATGCTGCGTAGAGATAAAGGTCTTTTCCGTGGGCGGAATCCTAGTCAGGATAAACGTGCCGGTAAAGAACAAGGGTTTTTCCGAGGCGCTTGAAATAATTTCAAGGGCAGAAGACGGGGTGGTGGCCGTGCGGGGCGCCTCCGTCCCGATGGCCGACTATGCAAGGGATCTTGCCCACAGGATAAAGGAGGACATCAAGCCCTTCATAACAAGCCCGTACGCCAGCGTGGACTATGAAGAGAGGTACAGGCTCATAGTGGTCAAGGAGGGCAACAGGGACCTCATAGGGAAAAGCAGAAAGGAGATTGTCGGCCTGCTGAGAAAGGAGCCTTTTGAGCGGCTCTGCATGGATGAGGTGGACGAGATAGTCGGCAACCGCTACGCGTACAGGGACAACTTTTTCATCGCGGACTTCAGGGGGGCGTTTGGCTTTGTAAAGAACATGGAGGCTTTTCCGGTGTCAAGGGCGGTAGAGCTGTACCTGCTCCAAAAGCTCCAGCTGCGAGTCTATGACTCACTCCTTGATGACATGCTGGGCAAGTCCTACGACATCCTCGCAAGAGCCGAGTCCAAGGCCGACCGGGAGCTTGGAGAAAAGATAAACGAGATCCACCTCCTGAGGCTGGAGCTACTAGAGATAGTCTCGGCCATGAAGGTCGCCCGGGGAAGTCCGAGGGCTAGGATATTCTCCTCCCTGTGCCAGACTCTGGGCGAGGTGTTTGAACTGCAGGACTTGGTAGATTCTGTGACGAGGAAACTTGACAGGTTGGGTGAAATCTACACGATGGTCTACGACTCGCTGCAGAATACCCGGTTCATAAAGATGGACAGGACGATGCTGATGCTGGAGGCGATAATCGTCGTCCTGATAGCAATCGAAATAGTGCTCGTGCTGTCCGGCAAATTCTAGAGTTTTTTTGCAGTAAATGATTTTAGATAGCGCCTTCTACCACAGCCCGTATATGTCTACAGAAGGGGACACCGAAATGCCGCCGGCCATGACCGCAATAGAAGCTACCAGCAGCGCAGAGCAAGTGAGCGAAACACAGCAGCAACAGTCATCATCGTCGACGATGCCCCTGCCAGAGCGCACCGTGACCAACGAGGAAGTCATGATAGCCCAGGCTCTTTCGAGGATAAAAAAGAACGCCAAGGTCCTTGAAAAGACCAACAAGATGCTCGGCCAGGTGCTCGACTCGCTCAAGAGGGCAGAAAAAGAGAGCGCAGGCCACGCAAGACAGGTAGCGGCGCAGAACAAAAAACTCGCGTCACAGATAACGCAGCTGCAAAAGCGCGTCGCCAAGATCAAGAGTGCTCCTGCGCCAAGGCCAACAGCTGCCAAGAAGCAAAAGAAGAAAAAGGCAAAGGCTAGGCCAAAAAGGCGCTAGGTGAGCCAGGCAGCCGCAGGGCCGCGGGTCTCGGAATACTCTATCTCTCTATCTTTTTTCTTCAAAAAATAAAAAAAGGAAAAAAGGGCGCCAGCCCTGCTACTTACTTTACTTCTACTTCGCCTGTCATCCACGGGTGGATTACACAGACGTAGTCGTATGTCCCCGCCTTTTCGAACTTGACAGTAAAGGTGTCAATCGGCGGCAGACCCTGTGGCGTCATCCCCTTTGGCCAGATAAAGCCCGAGTTGATGTACTGCTCTGTGCCGGCCATCGTGTAGTTACCGTTTGGCGGCAGCTTCATCACGTTGCCGTCGGACGCAATCGTGACGGGCAGGAATGCCCTTGCATTTGCTCCTACTACTACGGTGGCGCCTCCCGGCCCTGCCATGGTTATCGCCTCAGAGTTCGGCGCAAGCGGCGTGATGCCTGTCGAGTTGTTCACTACAAACGGCGCCATAAAGTCTGTCATCTGCGTCTGGTTCAGGACAAACGTCACTGTGTGTGGCTCGCCAACTCTGGTCGGGTTGAACCACATGACGCTTTCACCCACCTTTATCGTGGCCTTTTGCGGTAGGAACTTTGTCAGGGGCGCATTTGGTCCCCCTCCTCCTGCCATCACCTTGAACACGCCGTCCTTGTAGTCTTTGAACTTCAAGCCCAGTCCTAGCGACTGTGCAACACTCTGGTTGTCGTTTGCCGCCATCGAGGCCGTCACGGTGCTAACTGCAAGCACCGCGCTGGCAGCTATGGCAAGCGCAATAATGAGGTACCTGTTCATTAGGCCATCTCAGAGGCAGGATGTCTAAAAGGATACCGCTTTGAAAGCGGCTATACTGCTACCGCTTTAGGCTGGCGTTCTTTATCTCGCTTAGAAAGCCGAGGAAGGTTATCTGGTGCTCCTTGCTGCATTTTGAGCACACGAGCGTGCCCGCCTGCGCGTTCTGGCCGCCGACGACGCGGTCGGTGTACTCTATGAACTTGCCGCAGTCGCACTTGATCTTTTTGATTGCCACGGAAACGCTGTTGTCGGCGCCGGTATTATACTATTTTGCGCATTAGGCATCTGACGAATAATAGTGCATGAGATACAAGGTTTCCTGCAAAATCCACAGATATACTTATGATTCTACAATTTTACTTGCAAATACACAACAGCTCACACTTGGTCTGATATAATCTGCCGGCATACCATTTTCAACGGGTAATAATGTACAACAAGCAATCATGCCGCGAGTGCGGCGCTTATTTGATTCCTCATTCGTTCTGCATGGGATGCCGCGAGCACGTTAGCTGGGAATGCGGCCAGTGCGGCAAAATCGACGACTATACCCACGTACACAACTATTGCCGGGCAGTGTTCAAGCGCGAGATAGTAGTCGAGACGGTGCGGGGCTAATCAGCGGTCTTCATGCGCTTGTCGTACGCCTCTATTATGCGCACCAGCGCGTTGTCCTCTTCTTTTACCGCGGAAAGGAACTCTTCGTAATAGCCCCACTTTTTCACCTGCCCTACAGTCCTTGCAAAGTCCGAGTTGTGCTCCTTTTCCATCGCGACGACTTTTTTTTCGAGCAATGGGTCGCCTGCCGACCTTACCAGCACCTGCTGGATGAGCAAACGGTTATACCTGCTTGAAGCAAAGTACCTGCGGTAGAGGTTCATCCTGTCCTCCTTGGCATTCGCGTTTTTGAGCTCCTGGAGCCGCAGCTGGAATAATGCTATGGTCACGTGGTGAAAATTTGCGGCGTGGGATAAAAACAACACTCTTGGCGACGTTGAGAAGTTAAGGGACATGAACTATCATATAGTTCGAATCTTCATGAGCTTCACCGCAATCAGGTATATCCTCCGTTTATATTGCAGAGACGGATACCTTCCATTAACTAATGTCATACGGTGAAAGAAGAGGCTTTGGCGGAGGAAACTTTGGTCCAAAGCCTGTAGAAACAGGTAAAGAATACGACGTACAGATTACTGAAACGAGCAGACAAGGCGACGGCATTGCCAGAGTACAGGGATTTGTTATCTTTGTGAAGAACGGCAAAGTTGGTCAGACCAGCAAGGTGAGGGTCACCAATGTAGGCCCAAGGTTTGCAACTGCAGAATTGACTGCACCAACAACTCAGTAAGAAGAAATACAAAACCCGACAAGACTGCACAAAAATAATGTGGCAACTGCCTCTCTTTTAACAGAACGGAAAGTACCACGTTGGTTTTTTCTTATTACTATGTTTATTATTTCAGGTTAACACGCACACGGTTATTACAACATACACACACTAACTAAGGCAGAAATGATGTGGTGAAAAAGCTGCCCGCATATACGATTGCCAAAATCTTTATCGCTTTACCCACAGACATCGCAACGGCGAATTTTCGGATGTCATACTTTTTTGTTCCTGCTACGATTGGTATGACTTCTCCCAGTACGGGAATCCATGAACAAAAGAAGATGGCAACCCATCCATATTTTGCCAGCAAACCATGACTTTTCTCCTCATCTTGTTTTTTGGGCTTTTTATGCAAACGCCTGAAAATTGTCTTGCCGGTTCTACCAAGATAGTAGGCGACAAATCCGCCAATTATGGAGCTTGTGGTCAAGACAGTGAAAACCCTCAATTTGCTCTCGCCGCCGGCCAACAGCGCAATGGTCGTTAACTCTGTAGGAATGGGAACGACTGACGAGAGCAACCCGTTTAAGAAAAGTCCGACCAATCCATATTTCAGAAAGAATGGATTGTGCGTTATGACCTCAATGAACCCTATTATGTCCGAGGTTGCTCACATACTTCATAGGCATCATCTCCTAGATAATATTGGATCCTTGGAGTGACTATTCCCTTGGTTGTAGCCATTCGATGGATGGATGGACGGTCATTATCTAGGCTTCAGCACGTCGCTGTCCTTGGAAGAAAAGTTCTGGAGAGACTTGTGGGCACGGAATTGACCGGTGCGATTTGATTTTGACATGAACATGGCAGAGTCTTCTTCTTCATAAATGCTGGTTACTTTATGTTTGGTTTTTCGTGACAGCGGCAGCCACACATATTGTTGCGAGTTATTATCCCAAAAAGCGTAACGAGTGGAAACTTGTTGAATACATGTATCTCCTCACAGCTATCGCAACCTACGAGTATGTTTCTGACAAGATCCTTCATATTATGAGATACCCCTTAAAGTAGGCGCCCTGCACATTGCATACGGCGACGAGTCGGTCGACCTTAAGAAGGGCCGGCGACGCAAAGAGACCATCTTCATTGAAGCTTGCCCGGCACATATTATAGCAAGATGTTCAGACCTGTGGGAATAATTCGAGCATTTCCACCAAAAAATATGGACCTGCCTAGGGAGATCCGAGGTGTGAACATCAAGTATCTCTTACAATGTATGAGTGGGAGAAGGGAAGGGGAGCTTTTCTGTGTACAGGAGGTTGCAAGAAACGATTTTTTTTGCCATTAGGGTCTTTTTGATAGAACATAGGCCGAATAGATCATCAAGACCACCAACAAAATCGCAGGAAAAATATGGTCAGACCTAGAGTTTGTCCGTACTGCATATAGAGTTTAACTGTGTAGCTGTCCCACGGCGAAAACAACTCTGACTGACAGCTCAACTACCACGACAATACCGCCGCTCAAGGACAGAATAATTGTACTAGGCTGTTGGCTTGGGATCGCTATTACCATATGCATCATCTTGTACGGTCTACATTGGTTCGGCAGCCTAGGGGCGATAGGGATTACATTTCTAATTGTCACACTCTTTCTAAAGAGCGGGTATGGCAAGAAGCACAACAAGAGATTCAAGCGTGTACTGAGATATTGGTTCTCTAGGAAGTTTCAGTGGGCCAGCCTAGTCTTCCTAATCTTTGCAGTTTTTATGATAATATCTATCGATAGAGGGTACAGTCGGTTCCGCGACAACATTGAAGCCTCTGTCGAGCCTGGCCGCCATGTTGTGCCGTTGGACAGACTTGAATTTCTTGCAGCGTATACAGATCATTCTTTAAATGGTACGTTTGCATGGATGTCTTGGATAATTGTCTGTGAAGATGCTGAATACCTGATTTTCCTTGTCTTGGTCAGAAAGGGGCTCGTCTTCAGAGAATAAAAATAAGGATGGTTTTTTTGCCCTGCCGAGAAGCCATGACTAAAGGCTTTCTTTGCAAAGTAATCTTCTGCTCCATGTCAGAAATGCGGGTGTTTATATGGCAGGCTTGGGGAATGTAAGATAGTTATCCCGTTACAGTATTGCAAGTCTCAACTCTATGTTCTGTTTGCAACTGCAGCCTGATTTCAGACCAAGAATCCGGCGAGGTTGTCTGTAGTAACTGCGGTCTAGTATTGTCAGATAAGGCATCTGAAACCCGCGCGGAGTGGCGCGACTTTGGCTCAGAATCTGACAAGAGGATCAGGACAGGAATGCACACCTCACTGGCGAGGCACGATATGGGCCTCTCCACCACCATCGGAAAGACAAACAGAGACGCAAGCGGAAGGCTCCTTGATGTGAACACTCGCTACATGATTAACAGGCTGAGAACGTGGGACCACCGGATACAGCTTGACGCACCTTCAGACAGGGGTCTCGAAAAGGCTTTTGACGAACTTCACAGGATACGCGCCAAGCTGGGCTTGTCAGACACGATGGTGGAAAAGACGGCTTACATTTACAGAAAGGCCCACGATAAGAAAATGGTGCGTGGAAGGAGCATCTCCGCACTCCTTGGCGCATGTGTCTACTTGGCGTGCAGGGAACTGGATGCACCTGTAACACTCAAAGATATCACTGCCGTCAGCAACATCAAACGCCGAGATGTCTCGCGCTATTACAGACTCTTACTCACAGAACTGGACATCAAAGTCCCACTGATAGATCCAATGAAGTGTGTCATCAAGATAGCAAACAAGACGCAGATAAACGAGAAGATAAGAAGACAGGCGATATCTCTCATGCGCGACATTGCCGGAACCAAAGTGCAGATTGGCAAGGCGCCAATGTGCTTTGCCGCAACAGTCCTGTACATAGCCTGCAGAAAAAGCTGCAGCGGCATGACCCAGAGGACCATTGCAGAAGCAGCAGGTGTGACGGAGGTCAGCATCAGAAACAGGGTTAGGGAATTCACAAAAGAACTCGACTCCATCAAAACTCTTGCTGTCTCTCCAGTGCACACAACTCAACGCAATGATCTTCCCTCGCGTGACACTTGATTGCAGAACCAAATGAAAGGAGTGTGATACAAAACTGAGTGAATCAGGCTGATCTTCTTCTGTAACCTGATTTTGCATTCACACTCTTCTTTGTAGAGTTTTTACTTCTTTTCATTATTTTTGCCATTATTACTTTAATGAAAACATCATTCTTAAGGATATCCAAATAATAGCATACCCTTTCTGATTTTTTTTGTTGTATATTGAACTTACATTGCATCGGGTAACTTTTGTAACATAGATCGGAACAGAACGAAGAATCCCATTTCTGTGCGCGCCCTTTTCGTCAAGGGAGACACACTAATGCTTAGGTTGGGAGCTGTGCGCGACGAGGTAGTCGACAGGATTATTGAGATGAAGAGAAGATATCTAGACTTTGATCATCTGCACGTTCGACGTGTGCATCCATAGGCAATTGTTTCTCACGCGAGTGATCACTGCGAGATGAAGGCAACGTCATGATGGATGGATGGATGGATGTGCGTACATATCCGCGCCCAAAGGTCATTTGGCATTCTTCTAGGCAATGAGCATTGTGAGAGTAGAATCCACATTGTGGATTGTACCGATTTCGGTGCCAACGGTTTCATGAAGTTCGTTTTCCGTATTTGCAGTGACTTTCACTATCAAGTCATAGATTCCCGATGTTCTATAGACAAAATTTACGGCGGATAACTTGTTAAGCTCATTAATAATTCCGATATCAAAAGGGAACCGGCAATTCAATAACACTATGGCAGAAGTCATATGCTCTTTCTTTCACACTCTACGTACATACGATATGCGCAAGCCTCTATTAAGCCATTCAAAACAAAGAGCAGGATCAATTGATCTCAAAGGAAGAAAATGATAAGCAAAATGTGTTAATAGGAATGAGCATGTAATGATGCTCAATAAAGGTAGGAATACCCAAGTTGCAACCAAGAACAAGACAAGCTGTCATGAACCTGTATCAGGCAGGCATTTTTCCAGACGTAATTGCGATGCAGCTTGATATTAACAGAGAAGAAGTTGATAGCATAATAAAAGAGGGCGCGGCCGAAGGTGAGAAGAAGGGAAAATCTGTCAAGCAGGCATCAGATACACCTTCTCTAGGCATGTTTTATCTTGATGCAATTGTTAACATCGAGAACATTATCAAATCGGCTCAATTGGCAATGTGGAAGTCTCTGGCAGGAGAAATGGAATTTGATATATCAAATGAGGACACCCAGAATGCCCTTGAAAAAATGGCAGAATCTAAAGCTATTTTCGTGATACTGTACATCGACATAGTCGGCTCGACAAAGCTTTCAATGACGCTGCCGGTAAACAAGCTCGCCGCCATAATCCGCGGGTTTACGCACGAGGTGTCGCTTGTGGTATCCGCATATGGCGGCTACGTGCTCAAGTACCTGGGCGACGCAATACTTGCATTTTTTGTCGTTCCTGATAAATCCGATCAGTACATGCCGTGCACAAACGCCGTGTACTGTGCAAGGTCTATGGTTAGAGCAGTGAAAGAAGGATTCAACATCATCCTAAATCAGGAGGGATACCCTGAGCTGGACGTTCGTGTCGGAATAGACGTGGGAGAAAACGTAGTGGTGCAATATGGATGGGACGTTCAGTCTTTGGTCATTGACAATAAACAGATAAACACGAAAAAAGCGCACCACGACATTCTTGGCTATACTATTAGCATGGCATCCAAGATTACGGGTCTTGCGCAACCAAATCAAATTGTAATTGGCCAATACGTGTACGAGGTGCTGGATGAGCGACAGAAAGGCGCATTCGCGCTATTGCCCCTTCCTCCAGAGGAATGGAATTATGTAGGCAGCAAGACCGGAAATCTGTATAGCCTGTATGCCAGTGCACCGCAATGAAGGTTTTTTTTGATATGCAACTGCTCCGACGCTCGTGAGCTGGGGTTATAAGCGGGCTTGCGCTACCTTTACCGGTAAGTTTTCTGTGCAAAATAGTTTTCCGATGAAAGAATGGCATGTTGAACACATGCAAAAGACTGTTGTAAAGTACGTAAAGGGTCTGCCTGAAAACGCTTCTTCCTTTGAGAAAAGAAATCACAAGAAATACGGCGGACTGAACCACATCTGTAGACAAATAGAATACGATGTCAAGCACGGCGTGACAGACAAAGAGGTCGTACTCATGCTACGAAAGATCCGCGATGATTCATCTTTTCTAGATCTAAGGAATGGTAACGGCTCGATGCAGAGATTAAAAGAGATTGAGACTTACTTCATTAAACCTAGAATTGGGTTTTCACGGCCCTGACAATGTAGGAGAAGATGATTCAGTCTCCCATCTGCCCCCGCCTTAGTTATCCAACTGACAACTAACTCAGTTGTGTGTGTATGTATCGTATGCAAGCTGTAATAGAAGATGTTTCTGTTTTTCATGTCTCTTGACTTCCCAACATCCTCTTAGCGCATCGGGATATAGTCGTCGCGCTCGGCCGAATAGACCTGCTTTACCTCCGAATACCCGCGCTCCTGCACAAACGTCCATGACTTGCCGCACACGGCACACGCGATGCGCTTTTCCTTTGCGGAATATTCAAGCTCGTGGTGGCTGCAGCGCACCTGGTACTGGCGCTTGTAGGCTTCCATCTCGCGCAGCGTGTCGATGTGCCTAGTCGAGTTCTCGGCCACGAGTGCAAACGCGCCTGCGCAGAATATAATCTACACGGACCGCATTTTGCCCCGGTAGCTAAGGCTAATCGAGTCCACGCCGGCAAGCTGCTTGGCCTTGGCTATGATGCCTGACAGCCAATCGTCATTGGACTCTTTGGAGTCGATTATGACGCCCATGTACCTGCTTGAGCCCTGCTCGCCGTGGCCCATAAAGTCCTCGACGGTTGCTCCCGGGTACTTTTCCCTGATGTCTTCAATCACTGGCGCGGCGTCCGGAGGCAGGTACAGAACGAGTTTTTTGTTCCTCTTCTTGCTGACAAGAAACGCCACCACGCCTCCCACGGCGACCACCGGCAAGGCTATCGGCAAGAGCTCCATAAATGGGATCTGAGTAAGATCCAGCCTGCCCGGAGCGGCCGGCGTCTCTGCATCTGCGCCGGCGACCACTATCTTGCCGTCCCCTCCGCTTGGGGCGCTCCTTGTTCCCGAGTCGTTCCTTGCGGTGATGTAGTAGGTGTACGTACCTGAAGGCGCGGCCTTGCCCTGCGAATCGGCGCCGGTCCACTTTACCTGGTTCTCGCCCTGCGCCATTGCGCCTGCAAACGTCGCTACCGTGTCGCCTTTCACGTTCTTTATGTCGATTTTGTATGTGCCTGCCGAGGACGACAGAAACGCTATCGTGACCGAGTCGTTCCTGTCGGAGTGGAATGTCAACATCTTTTGCCCCTCAGGCACGGACAGCTGCGGCGCCGCCGGTGGGACTACTGACCCTGACAATAGCGGGAGCTCGTCGACCTTGAGGGACTCTGCGATGGCAGCCATGCTTGGACCCTTTGCCATGTCTTTAACTGCGACCTGCTCAAAGACGGACCTGGACACTTCATGAACGCCGGGTACGAAAGTCTTGCGTATTGAATCCTTGATTGTCACCTTTGCGGCAATCGATTTGGGGATGGGCTTTTCAACGCCCTTTGAAGCCGCGTCCTTGGCTGCCACGCTGTCGGCAACGCTCTTTTTCAGAGAGAGCCCCTTGGATACAGAGTCGCTTGCCGCAAGAGTTTCAGACAGCGAGACTGTGAACTTTTGTCTCGGCGGCTGCTGCGCCTGCGCGGCCTGCAGTAGCAGCGTCCCAGAAAGGAGGACCGCGACCGCAAGCACCGCTTTTGCCGCTAACGATGCCATGACTTGGCTCCCAAGTTCCCACTGCGTTTTTTCAGCCAACAGATAAAAGTCTCGTGAAACCGCGGCATAGAGGCGTCCTATGTACGAAAGCCCCATGTACATGGCATCATCTTTATAGCGCGGGAGCGCGCGGCAAAGGCGAATGGCGGATAGAAAGCGTGCGCCCACAAGGACGAGCGACTTTGGGGTGTCGCGCCGGGAAAGCCACGACTCGTCGCGGTTCTACTCGCGCAGGCTGTATTCAAATGGCAACGGCAAAGAAGGGGGCGCCGGTCTGCCTGAAAACAACAACAGCGTGCCTGAAAAAGCGCTTGACAGGATATTCTGCAAGAGCAGCGAAAAGATGGACGAGCTTCCGGACAAAAGCGTGCATCTTGCAGTCACGTCGCCCCCGTACAACGTAGGAAAAGAGTACGACGGCGACCTTACGATGGAGCAGTACCGCGCCCTTTTGAAAAGCGTGTTTTCCGAGCTGTACCGCGTGCTTGCAGACGGCGGGAGGGCGTGCATCAACGTGGCAAACCTGGGCCGCAAGCCGTACATACCGCTCCACAGCTACGTCATACAGGACATGCTTGCGTGCGGGTTTCTGATGCGAGGCGAGGTGATATGGGACAAGGGTTCTAGCGCCGGCGCCTCCACGGCGTGGGGCAGCTGGCAGTCCGCGTCAAACCCGACGCTTCGCGACGTGCACGAGTATGTATTGGTATTTTCAAAGGGCTCGTTTTCAAGAAAGCCGGCAGCAGGAAGCAAAAACACGATATCCAAGGAGGAGTTCCTAGAGTACACGAAAAGCGTGTGGGCGTTCCAGGCCGAGTCTGCAAAAAAGGTGGGGCACCCTGCGCCCTTTCCGGTAGAGCTTCCGTACCGGTGCATCCAGCTGTATACTTTTGCCGGCGACGTCATTCTGGATCCGTTTTGCGGAGTCGGCTCTTCCTGCATAGCAGCGCTAAAGGCGGGCCGGCACTTCGTAGGATACGACACGAGCGAGCAATATGTTCAGGCCGCGCAGGCAAGGCTGCGGACATTTAGACAACAAAAAGGAAATATTCCATTCTAGCCATACCCATGGCGTGCCAGAACTGGTCTACCTGAAATACGAGGAGCTTGACGACATGCTCAAGGTGATAATCTACTCGTCGCAGTCGATGCTCGGAGTCGTCCCTATGCTCTACCACATCAACCACGGAGGCAAGAACGTGCTCTTTATTCAGACGGGAACCGTCGGGAGCGCCACCGTCCACTATATCGTGCAGAACGACATGCCTCCGAAAAAATTCATCCAGCTCAAGAGGCTCTCCGGCGCCTATTCGTACGTCGACGGCATCGGGACCGACGCCCAGTCACTGTACGTCCCAGTGCTGAAACTTGAAAAGTCGACGCTTGAATTCCCGCACTGACCCTGCATGAAGCGCAGCAAAAGAAGGAACAAGCCGGACAGAAAGGCGCGGCCGAGAAACGAGATGACCGAGCAGGAAGTAGAAGAGTTCCTTTCAGCAATCCGCGGCTTTGAAAACGGTAGCTACCCCAAGCTCCGAGACCTGCGGAAGCTCCTTCCATCGATGGACCCGTACAAGATAAACGTGGTCTTGAAATACCTAGAGCGCTCCAAGGCGATAATCGTAGACAACGACGGCTACATCGTCTGGACAAGGGGCGACGCGCCGGACCAACTGACCCTTGGCGACGTGGCAGACATCAGCGACGACCTGAAGGAATTTCTGGCGAAGGAAAAGGAAAGTTGAATTAGTTTTTATGTTGCCGTGAGGGAATGGATGCCCAATGAAGGTCAGGCCCATCACTTCGGACCAGATGTACAGTATAGAGGAAAACGGCCACAGCAGGATTGGTATGCGCCGGTTTTTGATGATGGAAAACGCCGGTCACGGCATCTCTGATTTTGTCGCCGGCAAGTTCAAGAACCAGCTGAAAAACAAGAAAATAGTGGCGGTGTGCGGCACCGGCAACAATGGGGGCGACGGCCTCGTCGCGGTGCGCCACCTCGCCGGCTACGGGGCAAAGACGTCTGTGGTCCTGCTAGGGAGCCCGTCAGACATCAAAAGCGAGGAGGCCAAGCTCAACTGGGGCATAGTGGAAAAGATGGACTCTGTTGAAATCATTTTTGGAAAAGAGGTGAGCGACGCGGTGCGGAAAAAGATCCTGTCTTCAGACATTATCCTTGACGGCATATTTGGGACCGGCATAAAGCGCGAGGTCAAAGACCCCCACGCGTCGGCCATAGACGCGATAAACAAGTCAAAAAAAGCATACGTCCTTGCCATCGACGTTCCTTCCGGACTTGACCCAAACACCGGCTCTGCCTACGAAAAGACTGTGCAAGCCGACGCCACGATGACTTTTCACCGCATGAAAAAAGGGCTTGCGGCAAAGGGCGCAAAGAAATACACGGGACCTGTCTACGTCGAGCGGATAGGCATACCGCCTGAAGCGGAGCGTGGCGTCGTTTGAAGGTGCTACAGATACCCGTCGGCCAGATGGCCAACTTTACCTACATCATCGCCGACGACGGGGAAACAGACGAGGCGGCGGTCATCGACCCGTCCTGGGACCTCGACAAGGTGTTTGACGCGCTGAAAAGAAACGGCTGGACGGCAAAATACGTCATAAACACGCACTCACATTTCGACCACGTGCTTGGCAACGAGCAGGTGGCCAAGGTAACCGGGGCAAAGATAGTGCAGCACAGGGCGTCGGCGCTGGAACGCGATATCGAAGTGCAAGAAGGCGACACGATAAAGGTGGGAGAAATACTGCTTCGCGTGGTGCACACACCCGGCCACTCGAAGGACAGCATCTGCCTCGTGCTTGACGGCAAGCTCGTTTTTACCGGCGACACGCTCTTTGTGGGAAACTGCGGCCGTACAGATCTACCCGGGAGCGACCCTGCGGAAATGTACGACAGCCTGTTTGGCAAAGTTTCAAAACTCGACGAGCGCCTGTTGATGTACCCCGGTCACGACTATGGACAAAAGCCGACTTCGACCATTGGACACGAGAAAAAATTCAACTACGTCCTGTCCCCTCGGACGAAGCAAGAGTTCCTTGAATTCATGGGCCACGGCGATTAGATGAAAAAAGACGACGTAATCGGGCCCAGGCAGGCGGCAAGCAAGTTTTCCGCAAAAAACCCGTTCTTTTGCTGCGTGATCTCGCACACGGCGACAAGTGAGACCCCTGGGCTGACGGTGGCCGGAGCAAACCCGGAGCTTGTGAAATACACGTCGCCGGCGGATGCCGAGTTTCTGCACTATGGCTATTGCAAGTGCATCCCCGGCGTCCCTGCTACTCCTGACGGCAAGCCTACTCCCGCGGTGATAACAAGGGCTGCGTTAGAACTTGCCGAAATCCCGTTTCTAATAGTCGAGGCCGGGACAAAGGTCAAGCCCGACATTCCATGCATGTCCTTTGGAGTAAAGCCTGGAGGCAACATTGCGCAGGAAAACGCGATGGATGTTTCAGACGTAAAGAGGGCGCTTGAATACGGCCACGCGCTGGGCAGGCAGCTTGCGCGATCGTCGGACCTCGTGATAATCGGAGAGAGCATCCCCGGCGGCACCACGACTGCGCTTGCGGTGCTGAGCGCCCTTGGGATAGACGCGCTTTTCAAGGTCAGCAGCAGCATGCCGGAAAACCCTCACGGCCTGAAGAACAAGGTCGTCCAGTCGGCGCTTGAACGCGCCCGCATCTCAGCCGGGGGAGTGCCGTCGCTTGAGGCAATGTCTCTGGTGGGCGACCCGATGCTGCCGTCGGTGGCAGGCATTGCCGCTGGCGCGCTGGAGGCAGGGACCAGAGTCATGCTTGCCGGAGGCACGCAAATGACCGCGGTGCTTGCAGTCATGAAGGAGCTTTCGATACCGCTTGCCGATAATGTCTGCATAGGCACCACCGCCTACGTCGCAAAAGACAGCTCTGCAGACCTTGCCGGACTTGTGAAGCAGGTGTCGCCAAAGGTGCCTGTCCTTGCGTGCGACCTGCACCTTGAAAAATCGAAAAAACCGGGCCTGCAGGCGTTTGCAAGAGGATTCGTGAAAGAAGGCGTGGGCGCAGGCGGCTCGTCGATAGCCGCCATGCTGAAAACAGGGGCGGGTGGCAAAAAGATGCTTGCCGCCATAGAGCACGTGTACGAACACTCGATAGAGAAAAAGCCTACCTGAGTGAGATGTTTATGGTGTCCTTGGCGCCAGCAAACATCTGGGCCATGAGCTGCTCCTGCAGCTTGTAAAAGTACGACCTCAGGCCGGTCGCGTCGCCGCTGGCCTGCTTTTGCACGGCTCCTATCAGGTATTGTGCCATCCTGTCTGACACTGCGATATAGAACCTCGTCTTTATCCTTGCGTCCTGCGATATGCGCAACTCGTTTCTGATCTGCGCCGGCGCAGAATCCTTGGCCTGCGCCTCTATCTGGCCGTAAATCCGAAACAGAATCTCTGGTTTTACCCCGAGCTTTTCGTCGTCCATCGTAATGTGGTATGTCGCTGCTGGTCCTTGCATGACAATGCTCAAAAAATGCGGTAAAAAACAGGTCGAGGAGCTCTATTTTACCTGCAAGCTAGCTGGCCTTGCTCTTTTTCTTGAGAGAAAAGCGCTTGACGGGTCGATAAAGCGCCACTCCCTGTCAGTCGCCCTGCTTATCCCTATCCTTGCCGTGGCTATCACCACCGGCCTTGCGGGGCCATCCTCTATCATGATCTCCGAATCAGGGTCGGTCATGTCTGCGCCGTTCTGACTGCGGGTTATCTTCATGGCCTGCGCCAGCTTGCCCGGGCCGGTAGTGAGCGAATATGCGTCGTCGAGTCCCCGCAGCCTCTTCATCGTCTCGATGCCGTCCACCGGCTCAATGCTCCGGATGAGCACCGCGCCTGCCGGCGCGCCGTTTCTTGCAGATACGTTGACGCAGTGGTGGTTGCCGTACGTGAAATACACGTACGCAATCCCCGCTTCGCCGAACATTACCCTGTTCCTCTCCGTCATTCCGCGGCAGGCGTGGCTTGCAGGGTCGTCTGCATGGCCGTACGCCTCTGTCTCTACTATCACGCCTGACAATCTGCTGCTGCGGCCTCCGTTTAAGCTGCGCACCAAGACCTTGCCTATCAGGTCCCTTGCGACCTCTGCCGTGGACCTCTGGTAGAACGACCTGGCAAGGATCACATGAAATCCTCCAGCGAACCTTCTTTGCCCTCGTCAGTTTCGCCTCCTCCTCCGCCACCTATCTCCTTTGCCAGCTTTTTCAGGTCGGCTTCAAGGAGCGAAAGCATACTCCTGTTGTATATCGCTGCCGCAGGATGTATCGTCAAAAAGTACTTTTGTCCAGCCTTTTCGATTATCTTGCCTCTGTTTGCGGTTATCGACCCGCCGCCTAGGATGGACGAGTACGCGGTCCGGCCCAATATGCAGATTATCCGGGGCCTTATCAGGGCTATTTGCCGCTCGAGGTACGGCGTGCACGCCTGCACCTCGTCGTCCTCTGGCACGCGGTTGTTCGGCGGCCTGCACTTTACCACGTTGGTGATAAAGACCTGAGAGCGCGAGATGCCGGCCTTGGCAAGCATCTCGTCAAGTATCTTGCCTGCCGCGCCCACAAACGGCCTGCCCTTCTCGTCCTCGCTCCTCCCCGGGGCCTCGCCTATGAACATCACCTTTGCTGCAAGCTGGCCCTCGCCGGGCACCGCGTTCTTTCTGGTCCTTGCCAGCTTGCATTTCGGGCAGCCTGCGACCTCGCCTGCTATCTTTTCAAGCGAGTCCACGAGAGGCAGCCTCGACATATATGTACCTGCACGAGCCGGGAGCTTTTATTAGTTATCGCGCCTTTTTTTCCTGTATCCAACCACAAGCACTATGGCGCCAGCGACAACTGCAAAGAGCGAGTAGACGTACGAGTTTGTGACGATGAAGCAGTTGCGCTCCAGTTCGTCAAGGGCCGCTGGCGGGTATGTCGAGCGGTCTATTGATGCAAGCTGCGAAAGGCACGCATAGCCCTGAAGGTTCAAAAAGAGTGCCAGACTGCCTCCAACTGCGACAAGCGCGACGCCTGTCATCAAGTACTTGGTCTGCAATAATTCAACTCTCTTCTTCTTTCTTCCCGTACGTGCCTGCCCTTATCTGCCTGATGACGTCCAGCACGTCGTCAGCGTCCTCTGCCTCGGGGTCGATTTCGAGGTACGCGTTGAGCGCGTCAAGCGCCTCTTCCGTCTTACCCTTCTTCAGGAGCACGACTCCCCTGTCGCGTACCGCGTCAGGATTGTATTGATCAATAGCGAGCACCATCTCGTTTGCGACCTCGTAGCGCTCCATGTCCTGCGCTTCATAATAACTGCTCTTTAGGTTGTTGAGCATCCTTGTCATCACCTGCGCACTCGTGGCCTTTTCCACGAACGCGTGCGTCATGGCGATGTTCTGGTGCGGGTACGAGCGCTCAAGGAGCGCCTTTAGCGCATAGTCGTCCATTATTCTGCCTCCGTTGAATGGGTCGACGATTATCTCGCCGTTGTCGCCCTCCATTACGTGCTTTAGCAAAAAGTGCGCCGGAAAGGTCACGGGGAGCATGGGAAACCCAGCATCCTGCGCGATTCGCATGTAAATTATTGAAAGCGTTATCGGGATTCCGGCCTTGCGCTCCAGCACTACGTTCAGGTAGCTGTTGAGCGGGTTGTAATAATCGTCCGTGTTTGGCCTGAATTTCTGGTCGCTAAACAAATATTCGTTTATCTGCTCGATTGTCAGAGTCGGCCTGGTTATGCCCTTGCTTTTCAGCGCGTGCGCAACCTTGGCGCCCATCTCGTCGATGCTAGCTAAATTCGCCTTCACGTCCAGGTCCGGGTACGCAAGTATCCTCGCAAGGTTGAGCGCGTGCTCGGCAAGCTTGGTATGGTCGTCTGCCGACACCACGTGCCTGACCACGCAGTCCTGCCAGTCACGTACTGCAGAGTCGATGTCTAGGCCGCCGGCCATTTGCTCATTACCCCTCTTGCGCATATATTTATGTTCAAAGGCGCAGTAGCCGCCGTGCGTGCGTGAGGATGATATAAAGAATCATGTCATAAAATTGAAAAACTACGATAAATAGCGAATAAATTAGCTTTTAGATAATTGCTTGCATTTAAAGATAATTCAAAATACTTGCAAGCGTTGGAAAATTCAACTAAATGCTTTTATTCAAACCTTCTCGCTCTGACCTCCATGAATGCAGACAGTAAAGCAAAGACTTTACTTCGTTCCAAGGTCACTTTGTTGGGTCTAGTTGCTGTCGTTGCAGTACTAGTCGCCCCGACGGTGGCAGGTACTGCGCTGGCCTACAAAGAAAATGACCCTGCCGTGCCATTTCACTGCTGGCAGACAAACGAGGACAAGACTTTAAAAAAGACAGCCGACGGAGATCTGATTCCATGTGAGATTAATACGGGCGACAACGCGTGGATGCTGACATCCTCTGCGCTCGTGCTCATGATGACACCCGCAGGATTGGCTATATTCTACGGAGGGCTTGCAAGGCAAAAGAACGCGGTGAATACACTGCACATGGTGTTCATAACGACCGGCGTGATTGCCGTCCAGTTTGCGTTGTATGGATACAGTCTTGCATTTGGCCCTGACGCAGGCGGCTATGGCTTTATCGGCACGCTTGACTGGGCTGGACTGCAAAACGTTCTCCACGATGTCCCGTCAAACGCGTACGGAGGCATTACAGGCTTTACAATCCCGCACCAAACCTACATGATATTCCAGATGATGTTCGCCATCATCACTCCTGCGCTTATCGTTGCGGCAGTCGCAGAACGCATGAAGTTCAGTGCCTTTATCATATTCATCGTGATATGGGCTACCTTTGTGTACGACTTTGCAGCCCACTGGACATGGCAAATTGCGCCTGACAACTATGGCAGAAATCCTGGATATGTCGCAGGCTGGGGTGGGGCATTTGGCTCGCTAGACTTTGCAGGCGGAACTGTCATCCACATCACGTCAGGTTGGTCCGGGCTTGTCATAGCGTTAATGCTGGGCCGCAGGCTGGGCTACGGCAAGATTCCGATGGAGCCGCACAACATCTCCCTCGTAGTGCTTGGCGCCGCCCTGCTCTGGACAGGCTGGTTTGGCTTTAACGCCGGCTCGGCAGCGGCAGCTGCAACGAATGCAACAAGCGCGTTTGTCGCAACCCAGATTGCAACAGGCATGGCAGCAGTCACGTGGGCCTTGATCTCGTGGGCCCATACAGGAAGGCCGTCTACAATCGGCGCAGCCTCTGGCGCAGTGGCAGGCTTGGTGGCAATCACGCCGGCGTCAGGCTTTGTGTCGCCCATGTCTGCAATAATCATAGGCATAATTGCCTCGATTATATGCTACGCCGCTGTTGCATTCAAGAACAAGCGCAAGTGGGACGATGCGCTCGACACCTGGGGCGTACACGGTGTCGGCGGCCTTGCTGGCGCGCTCTTGACGGGCATCTTTGCAGAAAAGAGATTCACACCATGGGGACACGATGGCCTTGCGTTTGGCAACCCAGCGGCGCTGTACCAGAACGCGGTCGGGGCGTTTGCAGCCCTTGCGTGGGCGATGGGCATCACCGCTGTCATTATCAAGATAATGGACGTGGTGTGGCCTGGCGGCATCCGCGTGACTCCAAAGGAAGAGGAAGTCGGACTCGACCTTGCGCAGCACGGCGAGAGGGCGTACGTGACAGAGTAAGTGACGACTTGGAGGCTCTCTTTGCCTCCTACCTCTTTTTCCTTTTTCAACCAACAAAGTCGGTTAACATTCTTTAACAAATCTTATATCCATGCGCGCCTCTCGCTTGCTTGGGATATACACATATGAGTTCTCGCGGCAACTTTACAAAGGGCCAGACGTGGGGGGCCTTGAAAAAGGCGTGGAGGGGGTACAAGATAGCCAAGGTGCAGGGAGACAGCAGCAAGATGAAAGAGTACGCGACCAAGATACGCACCCTACAGGGCGAACTTGGGGTAAAACAGGCGTCGTTTCCAGAGCTTGGTATATAGTAGCTATTCGTAGACTGCGACTGCCCTTGTGCCCAGCTTTACCAGCATGGGCCCGATAAATGTGGTCAGCGCGACTACCATGCCCACTATGGGGAACAGGAACGGGCTCACCACTCCAAGGTCCTGTCCTGTCTTTAACACGATGAATGAAAACTCGCCCAGCTGCGCCATGCTCAGGCCGATACCGATTGCAAACGTCTTTTCAAAGCCAAACACCCTGACGCCGGCATAGACCGCGCCCATCTTGCCAAGCACGGTGACTGCGGTAATCACGGCGACGGGCACCCAGTAAAGCGAGATGGTTGACAGATCCATGAGCGCGCCGATGGTCACAAAGAATATCGCGGTGAATATCTCTCTGGTGGGTGTGATGAGGTTTGACACCTGCTCCGAGAACCTCGTGCCGGCGATGATGACTCCTGCGAGAAACGCGCCCGTCGCGGCTGAAAATCCCAGCTCGTTGGAAAGAAACGCAAGCCCAAAGGCGGTGCCAAGGGCAAACATGACTGTTATCTCGTAGCGCTCCAGTTTTGCAATGAGCGCAAATATCCTGGGCATGAGGATGACTCCTGCGGCAATCGTCCCTCCGATAAAGAGCCCTATCTTGCCGATTGTCTCAAGAATCTGCACAAAATCAAACGATCCGCTGACCACGCCGGCGTGCATGGCGCTTATCATGACGACTGCCACCAGATCCTCTATGACAAGGACGCCTATCATGAGTATGGAAGAAGTCGCTTCCATCTTGCCCATGTCCTCCAGCACCTTGACTATTATCGCAGTCGAGCTGATGGAAAGGGCGGCTGCTAGGAACATGGCGTCGTAGAACGACCACCCAAGGCCGGCGCCCACCGCAAAGCCTATCCCGAGCATGACAAGCACTTCTATAACCGCGATGCCGGTCCCGAGCTTGCCTATTGCGCGCAGCTGCCTGAGGGGAAACGAGAGGCCGACGCCAAAGAGCAGGAGCACGATTGCAATGTCGGTAAAGCTGTTGAGCATGGCAGTGTCGTGAATGAGCTTGAACGGCCCAAAGGGGCCGATGAGTATGCCGGCGACGAGAAAGCCCAGGATCATCGGCTGCTTGAAGATGTACGCCAGCGCGCCAATGCCTGCGCATATCAGAAGCAAGTACCCGAGGTCCCCTACGAGCTCTATGCCCACCGCCAACGCTTTTCTACCAAGAACAATCCTGGAATTGCTTTATGGCGGCAAGTCAACAATACTTTTCAAACAGCGACCATTTTGTTGATGCACGAATTGTGCACTAGAATTAAATACTTGCGTCGCTCTGAGGGAGATGCTTGGAGCCAAAAGAAAAGGAAGCAGAGATAATCAGCGAGATTCTGCTCAAGGCAGCCAGCGAGCCCGAATTTCGGAACAGCCTCATACGCGACCCTGTGGCCGTTCTTGAAACATACAACGTCTCGCCGCAGGCCAAGATGGTCATAAAGAGGACCATCATCGACCTGACGCAATAGGGACAGCCATTACCACTTTTTGCCCGCGTCCTGCCTCATGTGGTAGTAGAGGAACTGCTGCGCATAGCCGGCGTACCTGCCAAAGTAGCCCCGCGTGGCGCCTGACGCCTTTGCGTACTGCCGTCCCGTCAGTTTTTCGCTCATCTTCTTGCCTGCAAGCCAGCTGTAATGGCTTGCAAGGGCACGCGCTATCCAGACGTCTATCGGAAAGGAGTCCAGCTTTTCAAGCGAGAACAGCAGTATGCAGTCTGCTATCTTGGGGCCAATGCCGTACACCTTTAAAAGCTCCTCTTTGGCCTCGTCATAGCCTGTTTTTTTCAGGTAATCAAGGTCGAGCGAGCCTTTTGCCATTGCTCCTGCAGCCGCTTTTATCGCCTTTGCCCTGTAGCCCAGGCCGCATGCGCGAAGTTCGCTTTCAGAAGCCCTGTCAAGTGCCTTCGCCGAGGGAAAAGTGTGGAATTCCCTGCCGTCGGCGACTATTTTCTGGCCGAATTTTTTTGAAAGTGTGCCGAGCATCCGCCTTATCATAGGTATGTTGGTGTTGCTTGCGCACACGAACGAGATGATGCACTGCGCGGGGTCCTGCCTCATGAGCCTGAGCCCGGGGTACGACGCAACTAGCCTCTGCATGAGCGGGTCCTTGGCAATCTCTGCAAATATCAAATCCATGTCGTCGTCGAGCCGGAACATGCTGCGCTCGATGTCTTTTTCTTCCGGGAACGATGAAAAGACGGGCGCGCCATCCTGGCTTGAAAACTTGACTACCTTGTCTGCGTGTATGCCGTACCATGCCTGCCCTGCCTTTTCCCAGAGAAAAACCTGGCCGCTGTTGACGCTTGTCTCGGGGTCAAAACGGGCAAGGAGCGGCGGCTGTCTCAATCTGTGCTGCTTCTTGGGGCATGGCTTATTGAACTTTTTTTCTGTGCCGCTAAACGTTAAATAAATGACCCGACCCCCACATGCCTGCAAATGAGCAGTAGCAGTAGCAACGACAACCCGACCGATCCCGTCGAGGCTTTCAAGAAGGCGATGGAAAAGGGTGGCGAGGCCCAGAAGGACTTTGCCCGGCAGTTTTCCGCAATGCAGGCAGACGCGATGCAGAACTACCTTGCCATGCTGCGCGGCCTGAGCTTTTACAACGCCATGTTCAAGACAACGGTCCAGAGCGGCGGCAGGATCTCTATACCCGAGGCCGAAAGGCAGGCGCTTGACATCGAAGACGGCGACTTGGTGCAGGTGATAGTGATCCCAATAGAGCGCCGCAGGAAAAAATCCGACGGTTAACTAGCTGAGAGATGACTCTAGCTCTTCCTTTCCCGCAAGGAACTTTAGCAGTATCCTGTTAAAGGTCATCGGCTTTTCGACGTAGGGCGTATGCCCGCAGTCCTTTATCACCACAAGCTCGCTGTTTGGCACTTCTCTGAATTCTTTGGCGTACTGGACCGGTATCATCCTGTCGCCGTCGCCCCACACTATCAGGGTCGGCGCGATTACCGACGACAGCCTGCCCCGGAGCGGCTGCGAGTGCCTCATGCCAAGGAGCGTCGACATGAACGCGTATTTCGCGTTTGGCAGGCCCATCCTCTTGACAAAATCCGTCACCGTGCATTCGTCTACTATGGAAGGGTCGGTTGCCATGTCGCGGAAAGCCTTTTGGGCGTTTTCGTACGTGGGGTAAAGCGCGGCCATTATGTACTGGTCAAGGATTGGAGTCGAAGTGCGCATAATGCCCGCCGGCGAGGCAAGCGCCAGCTTGTCTATCTTGCGCCTGTTGCGGATGGCGTATTCGGTTGCCAGGTGGCCGCCAAAGGATGAGCCGACTAGGTGCGGCCTCTCAATTCCGAGGTTTTGCAAAAATCCCTCAAAAAAATCAACGAAAAAGTCCATGGTGTATTCCACCGTGGGCTTTTCGCTATACCCAAAGCCAACAATGTCCGGCACTATCACTCGGTAATACTTTGACAGAGTGGGTGCCACGAGGAGCCAGCGCTCCGCCGAGGCGCCTAGGCCGTGCAGGAGGACAAGGTCTTTGGCGCCCCTGGCCGGGGAGCCGTAGTCGAGGTATCTTGTGGCAAGCCCGTTGACCTTTGTCATCCGCTGCGGCATAGCTTGTTCCTGCAACAGATTTTGTCTATAATTCTACCTCCAGTCAGTTAATATAGTTATACGGTCAAAAACGGCGGCAAAGCCGGCTGTTATTGTCTTTAGTAGAATTGTTCACCCGTCGCGCAAGTACTGCCGGCCAGTACAACACTCTTTTAAAATATAATTTCGTAGGTCTTTTATGAAAAACAGGAGTAGAATGGATATCGCTTCGGCCATGCTTGAGATAGCTCAGGGCGGGGCGATAAAGACACGGATAATGTACAGCGCCTTTATCTCGTTCCCGCAGCTGAAGGAATACCTGGAAATCCTGGTAGATAGGGGAATGCTGGAATACGCCCCCAAAGAAGGAGTGTACCGCACGACGGAGAGTGGCAGGCGATTTCTAAAGACATACAAAGAAGTGGGACAGACGCTGTACCCCAAAGAGAGCAAGATAACGAGGATAGCTACTGCCGGCCTGCACTGACAAGCGCCATGCGTATGTGCACTATTCAGGCCCTTTAGAGTACTCCTTTAGAAATGCCTCTTTGATGCCGTTTGCCAAGCTACGGAGCTCGGCGTTATCGTTGAATTCGTTGAGCCTGATTGAAGACAGGCCGAGCGATCCAAACTCTCCAAGCAGGACAGCCTGCTCGTTTTCTTGGGGGTGAATCTCGGGCATGGGCTATTCAACACAAAACTCGTATATACGCAGACCGCCCGGGGTGCGGCTATTGTTGTTATCGTAATGCTATGTGAGGCTGCCGGGGCTGCGCACTGCCCTTGCCGCCACTGTTGATGATGCATAGCGCGCGTATTTCTGCATAAAGTACCTGCCGTTCTTGCGCACGATGTCGCGGTACAAGTCCGGCTGCGAGACAAAAGCCGGCGTGTCTGCCTGGTAGTGGCCGCAGCGCCAGCATATCCACTCTGTCCAGCGGCCGTCGCGGTACTCGTATACCGCGTTTTCGCACGTCGGGCAAGCAAACGACATCGACATTCATCGCAGGATTGCTTTTCTATTACATTGCTCAACGATTTTAGATAAACAGCTGGAATTAGTTAGTTTAAATCCTCGTCTATGCGTGCCGGTACCCGTCTTGGCAAACGAAGTCGCAATCTCGCTCGCAGAAAAAGAGGTGGCCGCCGGCCAGGAACTGCATGGGACTATCGTGATAAACTATGCCGGCAGGTGGGACAGCGTGGTAATAAACTCTCAGATAGAGAATTCAAGCGACATCTTTACGTACAGTCTGCTAAATGGCAAAAAGATCAAGCACCCGTACGCCCGACTGTCGATATTCAAAGACGAGCTGAAGGGCAGGATTGTAGTAGAGTTTGTTTCGTCGACGAACCACGTGCCTGCAGGAGATTATACAAGCGTCAAGTTCCGCGTGACTCTCATCCAGGAGCATAAGGAAATCTTTTCCGACATTGCCTACATAAAAGTAGTAAAAAAGAGCGCCTAATCTGCTGACTGACTAGGCGAAGCTTTCTGTTACGTCGACAGAGCCTTGCATCCACGGGTGCGGCTCACAGTGGTAATGGTATGTGCCTATAGCCGTAAACGTAAACTCGTATGTGGCTCCGGGAGGAACCAGACCGATTGTGTCAATGGAGTTAAAGCTGCCGTTTATCTTGTCTTTGTACCCTTCGTCGCTAGTGATGCTGTGGGGGACTTCATCGGTGTTCTTCCAGATGATGTGGTTGTTTGTGCCAAGTGCAGAGCGTATGTCCTTTGGGTCAAAGAACTTGGGGTTTGACTGGACCGAAGAGCCTGGGGTTATCTTGACTGTCAGGCTCTCTGCGGGATGCAGCACTGCCGCCGGCAAGATTGGCTTGGCGTTTACCGCCGGGACATACATGTATTGGTAATAGGCCATGCTTATGCCTACTGCGATGACGAACGCGATGATGCTGATGCCGCCGGCGTGGTTTGACATCTGGTTTGTCATCTGCTGATCACCGTGGCTTTATTTTCACATATAAAGTTTGTTTGTTGAGCCGTCATGGGTTTTTCGGGCCCTTGATGTCTGGGTTGTTTTCTGCTGCTGTTGTTGTGCCTGTTGTTGTTGCTGCCGTCTTGGCTCCCGGGGCAGGCCCAGAAGTCGATGAAGTCGCGGCCTTTTGCGGGGGGAGCTGTGCCGGCTTTTCTGCAGGCTTGGCCGCCGGTTGCGTAGCAGACGGTGGAGCTGCAAGCGGCTTTTCCTGCGTCGGTGTCGCCGGAGACGGCTTTGGAGGCGCTGCCGCTGGCTTGGGTGCCGGCGGGGTGGGCTTGGGCGGTGGAGCCTTTGCCTGTGCCTTGCCGTACCTGTACAGGTGGAACATGCCTGCAAAGACCAGCATCATGATGCCTACTATGAACAGCGAGTAGTTCTTCATCCCGTCAAGCATCGCATAGTACGCGGCGATGTTTAGGTACACCTGGAACCCGATGAGCACTACGAACAGGGCGTAGAGCCATTTTTGCGAAAGCTCTATCGAGGACTTGCCCGCCTTCTTGGGCTGCGCCTTGGCGTTTGCCTCTGCGTGCTTGGCCAGCTTTATCATCATGTATGTAAAGCCAAACGAGAGCGGCACCAGCAATATCATGACCAGATAGAAGAATATCGGGTCGATGACGAGCCTCTCCAGCAGCGCTTTGTGCGTGTCAGGGTCAATGTAGAATCCCCAGTACGTGGTAACCAATATCTGCGCAAGGCTGGTAATGCCTACCGCGGTGACGATCGGCCTGTCCTTCCAGGAGAATTTCTTGTACCTGTCGACAAACGGTACGAGTAGTAGTGCGCCTATGAACAGGCCCGGCCACGCGACGCCTGTGACGAACTTGTCGTACATCGTCCTGAGGAATGCGTACAGGCCAGTGAGGTACCACTCTGGCACGGTAATGCCCGGAGGAACGTGGGGATCAAATGGGAGCCCGAGTCCTACTGGGAACACTCCTCCTGTGAGCATGATTGCGCCCGAGATTGCCATGACCATCGGCACGTCGAACACCAGGAACCTGGGGAAGTGGACTACCATGAGGCCCAGCAGCGCGATAGGCAGCATGAACACGTGGAATGTGTAAAAGCGCAGGATAAAGTCGTGGAACCCTGCGCCAAAGAACGCTTCACGCATCTGCGGTCCCATGATAGGTATGGAGTTTGTGAGCGAAGCCGCAATCGAGATTGCCAATTCTGCGCGCTCTGAGAATATGATGTCGTAGCCGGTGAACGCCTCAAGGATGGTGAGCACGCCCAGTATGATGCCTGTAACCCACAGGATCTCGTTTCTGATCTTGTACCTGCCGCTAAAGTACTGGTAGTACATGTGGAGCAGGGCGAGCATGACCATGCCGTTTGAAGCGTGGTAGTGTATGTTGCGTATGTGGAACCCGTAGGGGATGGTGTCGTTGATGTTCTTGACGCTGTTCCACGCCCTGTCGAGGATTGGCTCGTACCAGAGCATGAGAAGCGCGCCGGTGATGCCCAGGATGATGAATACGACGAAGGTCAGCATTCCGAGGAAGCCCAGCGGGCTGACGAACCTTCCTGGGAACGTGAACTTCATTCCCATGAATATGGTTCGCTCTACCCCGGCGTACATCCACCGGAAGAATCTCGTCAGACTGTTCTCATACGTTAAGGAAGCGCCCATAACCAACAATCCCGTTTTTATTCGGACTCCATGTCGGAGGCAGTATCCATATCTTGCCGTCCTTGTCGACCTCTAGGTCTAGCCTTGGGAGCACGTTTGAGGGCGGGCCCTGGAGTGAAGCCGGTCCTGCAAATGCCTTGCCCGTGAATGGGTCGTACATGCTACCGTGACAGGGGCACTCTCCCCTCTTGCGGCCTGTGTCTGGAAAGTATTTCCAGAGGCACCAGAGATGGAGGCACACCATGCTGTAAGCGCGGAAAGCAGAAGCGTCGGTCTTGTCGCCGCCAAGCTCTGGAGGCAGCCTGATGAACTGCCAGGTGCGGAAAGCCTCTTTGTTGAGGACTGCGTCCTTGCTCTTGGGGTATATGATAGCCTCAGAATGGTTAATCGGAAAATCTTTAACCGTTGCCTGACTGCCGTCTGGAAGCTCTACGGGCTGCTTTTCGCCCACGTTTCCTTGGGGGTTTGGAAGGAACTTGCCCCAATCCACAAACGGCGTAAACGTCATGACGGTGCCTGCAGCGGCCATGAGCTTTAAAAAGTCACGCCTTGACACCTTACCTCCTGGCGGTAGTGGAGGATTCTGCGCCATATGCCAAAAACTGGCTTGGATTTAATTAATAAACGTTTGTCCTAATTAGTGCTTCTCGTTCCAGGGGGTTCCGTCCAGCTTGGCGTATTTCAGATACGCACCCATCCTGTCAGAGCCGGCCACGTTGGCGTTCTGCATGTTTGCCTCTACAAACACCGTCTGCGACATCCTGACTGCGCCCATGTCTGCGCCGGACAGGTTGGCCCACATGAAATTGGCTTTCGTGGCGTCGGCGCCGGAAAGCTTGGCACCCTTCATATCTGCGTACATGAAAATCGTCTCCTTGCAGTCTGCACCTTCAAAGTTTGCGCCGCTCATCTCGGACTGTACAAAGTTTGCGCCTGAAAGGTTCGCCCTGGCAAAGTTGGCGTTTGTCGCCACCACGCCGTTGAGGTACGCGCCGGCGATGTTCTTGCCCGTAAAATCTTCGCCGGTGAGGTCCAGTTTCGTAGTCAGGTTCTTCATCCTCCACGCGTTGAACTCTTGTACCTTGCCTTCGCGGAGAAGGTTCAGGGCTTCTATCGACACGTTTCTTTGCAGCATTTTTGCCACATATATAACTACACTTCAGGGGTTCCATGGGTTGATTCCCTTTTGGAACCTCAACGCGTCCACAAGCCCTTCAGCATAGCCGATGCTCAGGACCGCAAGCTCGTGCTTGCCCTGCCGCAAGAAACGCTCGGCGTCGTCGATATAGTATTCGGCGTTGTCCAGCACTTCGTGCATACCCTTGCTTTCGCCCTCCTTCCGCAGGATGTCTCGCATGTGCCGGACCGCCTCCCTTGCCTTTGGCGCATAGCGCTCTATCATCTGCGCAGAAATGCGCTTTACCTGCGCCGAATTGTCCGCCGGGCTGTCAAGGCACACGGTCAGCGCTTCAAGGGCCTCCTCCTCCGTGAAATGCAGGCTCGCCGGCACGATGACAGAGTGCGGGCCAGTGCCAAAGCCGACGCCGGCAAGCGACTTTATTTTCCCTGACACTATGCGCGAGTCGTCAGAGCCAAGCCTTGATGCGACGACTACGAACGTCTCTTCTGAAAATACGCGGTGGCGCAGGTCGCGTTCGGCGTCAAGGAGCATCTTTAGCACGGTAGCAGGATCAAGAAAGAACGGCGCGCCCGTCTTTTCGTCTTGGCTGTATTCAGTCAGGATGAGTGTGTGGCTTCCAGAAAGCAGGTTGTCAAACACCGTGTTGTAGACGCTCATCGCCGACTTTGGCTCTGACATCATCGTGACCGTCCTGCCGAACTTGTACATGTGCAGGCCGCATTCGCCCATGATTGACGTTATGCCGGACGCGGCGTGCAGGACGCCTGTTTTTATCGACGCCTTTGCCGCCCTCGCGCGAAGCTCGGTGTGGGTAGTGGCAAGAAGCGGGTCGCCGTAGGTGACAAGCGCCACCTGCTTTTCCTTTGCGGCTTCAAGTATCTCCCTGCCGTCCTCTACGAACCAGCGCTGCACGGGTTTTGCGCTCTTGCCGATTGTTGTGTTTATCCCGTCAAGGTCGCTGTCCGCAAGGGCGCTTGTGAACCTTTCAATGAAAACAATGTCGCACTTTTTCAACACCTGCACCGCCTCAAGGCTGAGCCCCATGTGGCCGCTGATGCCTGCGCCTACCAACCAGAGCATATTATGAGAGGTAGAGCGTGGCGGCGCCTATATGATTTGTTACTTGCTTTTTTTGTCGCCACTGCTACCGCCGTTCTGCTTGCGGATGTGGTGTATGCGCGACATGTGAAAGAGCGCCCTGCTGAACACCTCTATGCTGTTGACATATTCTTCAACATTGACGCGCTCGTCTGCCGTGTGCGAAGCGTGCGGGTCGCCGGGTCCGTACGTGACAACGGGTATCTTGAAGGTGTTGCCAAGCACGTTCATGTCGCCCGTCCCTGTCTTACGCAGGAGCACTGGCCTCTTTTTGCGGACATCTAGAATGCCAAGCGACAGTGCCCGGACAAGCGCCGAAGAATGGTCCGCCTCGAACGGGTCCGTCCTGTCCTCTATCCTGTAGGTGGCTTTTACCCCTTTTTCTTTTGCGACTTTTGTAATGACATCGTCCACAGTGTCAAGCACATTCTGGCAGGTCGTCACCGTGGGTATGCGCATGTCTATCGTTATCTTGCATTTTTGCGGGGTCACGTTGTGGCTCGATCCTCCGCTTATCTCTGTCAGCGTGCAGCTGATGGAATTGGCCTTGCTGTCGGCAGTCCCAACCCTTTCAATCTCTGCCTTGATTGCGCGCCAGAAATCGTGCATCTCTTCAATCGAGTTTCGCGCAAGCCAAGGCGCGCTTGCGTGCGCGCTGTCTCCGACATCGCACGTTAAGCGTATGGCAAGCCTGCCCTTGTATGCAATCGTGATGTTATCGATGCCCGAAGGCTCGCCAAACATGGCGTAGTCGAGCCCTATCTTGCTCTTTACCAAGTTTTTTACTCCTGTCGCGTTTCCTTCCTCGTCGACAACGCCAGCAAAAATCACGGTGCCGCTCTGCTTTGGAAACTGCGATGCGGCAAGGAGCATAGCTATCAAGGGAGCTTTTGCGTCAGACGCCCCCCTGCCGTAGAGGTAGCCGTCCTCGATGCGCACCGGCACCTGTCCTGGGACGGTGTCCATGTGGCCGCACAAGAGTATGCGGGGCTCGCCGGCTCCCTTTGACGCGATGACGTTTCCGACGCTGTCGATGTTCACCTGCTCAAAGCCGAGCTCGTTCGTGCACTTGTCCTTTATCATGTTGGCAAGCGCGGCCTCGGACCTTGAAGGCGTGTATAGTTCTAGCGCCTTTTGCAAAAGCTCGACAGCGTAGCTTGGCGACACCAATTCTGCTTGCTCTCTACCTTTTGTTCAATGCAAGGGCGTAATCAACCATTTGGCCCGGTATGTCCACGCCCGTCACGCGCACCGTGTTCTTGAACTCTGTCGTGTTGTTAACCTCGTGGACCATGAGGCCGTCCTTGTCGCTTTCCATCAGGTCGACTCCGACTATTTGGCCGCCAACTGCGCGTGTCGCCTTCATGCAAATGTCCTCCAGCTCCTTTGTGACCGGGCAGACCTCTGCACGCCCGCCAAGGGCCATGTTGGTCTTCCACTCACCGTCGCCCGAGTAGCGGTAGATTGCCGCAACTACATGATCGCCGACTACGATCGCGCGGATGTCGCGCGGAGGGCGTTTCACAAACTCTTCAAAGTAATAGATGTGGTACAGCGGAAACATGTGCTCCCTGTCTTCTATGACCGCACGCGCCGCGTCCCTGTCGCGCAAAAGCCCTATCATCCTGCCCCAGCTGCCGACCGTCGGCTTTATCACCGCGGGGTAGCCAAACTCTTCAAGCGCCGCTGCTGCGGATTCTTCTGAAAATGCTGCAATTGCTTTTGGCGTGTTGACGCCTGCCTTTTGGAACTCCATGTGGGCAAACATCTTGTTGCCCGTGATGCTTGCGACCCTGAGCGGGTTTATCACGCTTGCGCCAAGGCCCTCAAGCACGGCTGTCGCGTGCAGGCTCTTGAAATAAGACACTGACCGCTGGAGAACCACTCTGCCGGAGTATTTCTTGCCGTCGTCGAGGCGGATTGTGAGGTTCTTGACGTCGATGTTTTCAGTCTCGACGCCCTTTTTCTTGGCCGCTTCTATTAGGGACTTTTCCTCCCAGCGGATAGTGTCGTACAGTATGGTAAGGGGATTTCCGCTACCCGAGCTCACTGACCCCAGTCCTCGCCGACAACCTGAGCTGGTTTTATGTCAAAGCCCCCTGAAGCTGCCTTTACCAGCTCGTAGCCGGCACCGCAATCGGGGCACGTGACTATTTCGCCCTCTATCGAGTCGGCGGGAATCTTGACCTCTGCGTCGCATTCTGGACAGTTGACCATCTCTTCTGCTTCCTACTCCTTCTGCCCTACTTTCATCGGCGCGTCATTAAGTATCTTTCTCTCCAGCCTGTCGTCCAGATACAGTTCGAGGATGTCGCCCATGCGAAGTTCCTTCAGACCCTTTGCCAGCTGCTCTGCCTCGTGCTTGCTTGTTTCAAGGCCGAGAAGCGACAGCAGGTACGCCGCGCCGTTCTTGCCTGCAAGCTCGCCAAAGACTATCTTGCGCCTGTTGCCTACCGCCTTTGGCTCCAGTATCTCGTACGCCGCCGGGTTGCGCAGTATCGCTGCAAGGTGCGTGCCGGCCTTGTGCTTGTACGCGCTGTCGCCTACAATCGGCTTTGACTCGGGGATACCAAGGTCTATGTACTCTGACATCGTCCTTGACAAGTCCTTTGTCATGTGCAGGCGCAGGTCGTTGTTGGCCTTGTATATGAGCGAGAGCGCGACGGCAGTCTCGGCAAGCGCCGGGATTCCGGTGCGCTCGCCAAAGCCGTCTATCGTGGTATGTATCTGATCCGCTCCTGCCTCGCAGCCAGCAAGCGCGTTTGCCAGGGCAAGCCCCACGTCGTTGTGGCAGTGCACGTCAAGCGATGTCCTGGACCTGTCAATGTTGTCGTACACCATCTTGACCAAGCTGAACATGCCCCGCGGGCGCATGATTCCCACCGTGTCGGGGATGCTTATCCTTTCGATTCCGCGCTTGTTCATCTCTTTGCACATGTCGATGAGAAACTCTGGCTCGGTCCTGCTTGCATCCTCCATTGTAAAGCGCGATTTCAGCCCGTGCGACTTTATGTAGTCCGCCACTTCAAGGGCACGTATCTTGGCCTCTTCCCTGCTAATCTTTAGTTTTGCCGCAAGGTGAATGTCGGAAATTCCCATGTAGGTTGCGACCCACGTCGCGCCGCAGCCTATCGCAATGTCGACGTCCGATTTGATAGCACGCACGTGTGCGACAATGTCTGCGCGCAGGCCCTGCTTGATTATCGTCTTTGTAGCTTCAACGTGGTCCGGCGAGACTACCGGGCTTATCTCTATCTGGTCGACGCCAAAAGAGTCGAGCATCCATGCTATCTGGATCCTCTGCTTTATGGTAAAATTGACTCCCGGGTGCTGCTCGCCTTCCCGGAGCGTGCTGTCCAGGATCCTTATCTTGCGGCCCGAAGTTGCGGCGTCCGGGCCTCCCATCCTGTTGTACATGTGCGCGTAGTAGTTCGGATCGTCTGATTTTAGCGACATTTCTGCTACCGTGTAACTATATTCGTAGTTGATATAAACCTTATCGCAACTAAAACAGCGAATTCCACACCTATTTTTTAGGAAAACCGCTAAATGCGAGCTTGAAAACCACGAAAACCAAACTCGAAAAGGGGATAAAGTGCGCTAACGGGCGCCCGGCCAGGCTTGCATGTACTTTGCGACGGTTTTCGCAAGGCTGTCAACGCATCCCTTGACGTATTTCGTCCTTTTTGTGGTTCCTTCGCGGTATCCCGCCACCCTTGACCTTGCTATCCTTATCATCTCGTCCTGCTCTTTTGGATTTGGCGAGCCGGCGGACCTGCGCAGCTGGATTGACTTTTCCGGCGTCATCTCTTTCACTATCTCGGCCAGCTCATCAGGTTTGATTCCCTCTTGCTTGGCCTGATTTATTGCAACGGCGATCTCTTTAGTACCGAGCGCTGCAAGCGGAACGTCTTTTTTGGCAGCAAGCGAAACGAGCGCGCCGACGACCTTGTGCGCGCTGCGGAACGGCACACCTTTTGTTGCTACCAATTGCTCGGCAATATCAAGCGAAATCGCATAGCTCTTTGCAGAAGTATCAAGCATCTTTTTCTTTTTCACCGTCAGCGTGCTAATGACGCCTTCCATCACCTTTACTGTACTTATTGCAGTAGCAGACGCTTCAAGCAGCTGCGGCTTGATGTCCTGCAGGTCGCGGCTGTAGCCTGACGGCAGGCCCTTTACCATGCCGAGCACCGATGCAAGCCTGCCTGCGATTATCGCCGCCTTGGCCCGCGTCAACTCTAGCGGGTCCGGGTTCTTTTTCTGCGGCATAGCGCTCGAAGTAGAGCTGTAGCGGTCGTCAAGCTCTACAAAGCCAAACTCTTGCGTGGACCATATTATGAGGTCCTCTGCCATTCTCGCAAGCGTGGAGGCAAGTATCGCAAGGGCCGCGACGTATTCCAGAAACGAATCGCGGGAAGTTGTGGCGTCAAGCGAGTTGCGCACCAACCCGTCAAATCCGAGGAGCACTGCCGTGCGCTTGCGGTCGATGTTTATGCTGGTTCCTGCGATGGCGCAGGCGCCAAGAGGCGACTGGTTTATCCTGCCAAAGGTGTTGTAGACGCGCTCAAAGTCGCGGGAAAGCGCGTCTGCATAAGCAAGCATGACGTGCGAAAACGTGCCCAGCTGGCCCTGCTGCAGATGGGTGTAGAGGGGCATAATTGCGTCCTTGTTCTTTTCTGCCTTTTTCACGAGCGCGTCAATTAGGTCTGCAAGGGCCATACACAACTCGTTAATGTCGTCGCGCACCTTCATCCGGACATCGAGCACCACCTGGTCGTTTCGCGACCGGGCGGTATGCATCTTGCCTCCCGCGTCCATCCCTGCCTGCTTTATCACAAAAGCTTCAAGCGCCTCGTGGATGTCCTCGGCGCCCTCTGTGTCGATTACGCCTGGGTTCTTTTTCGCCGCCTCCAAGGCTGCCAGGATTTTCTTCAGCTCATGCTGACTGATGACGCCTGTTTCGTGGAGCATCACCGAGTGGGCCTCACTTCCTACGATATCATAGTAGAGTATGGACTGGTCGTGCTCCATCGACGAGAGGAACGCAAGCACGTCGTCGTCCATCCTGCCCTTTGGCCTTGAGCGGTACACGCAAGTGCATCGTTCCGCGCTTTATTTTAATATTTTACAACCAGCTAGCTGACGTCCATCGGCTTGTAAACAGAAGCTAGCTTGGGCGCTTCTATACATTTTAGCAATGATTTTCGCATGGAATCAGCGCTAGCGCCACCAGTGCGCCTGATAGAATACCCAAACGACCTCTCTGGATGCGACTCTGTCGAGATCGGAAGCAAGCGCCTGCTGTACATGTGCTCAAACAGCGACGCAGGCAAGCACTTTGTGATTGTCCTCGGCTACTACGCCGGGCAGAAGGAAGACTTTGTCACAAAGGACCTGATAGAGCCAGTTGACGACTGGAACAGGGCAGCTATAAAGGAAGTGCTCGCAAGGTCGCTTGCTCAGGAATACGCTGACGCGCAGGTATTCTTCCTCTAACACTTTTGTTAATTTGTTAATGATTAAATACGGTAGTTTTCCATCTATTTGTTAGAGAAATGAGCACTGACGCCAAGAATGACGCTAATCCTTCCGCCACCCCTCAAAAGGGCGACGACCTGCAGCAGACCCGCAGGAAGATTTTCGACGAATTGACCAAGATAGTCGACCCCGAGATAGGGGTGTCGATAATGGAGCTAGAGCTTGTCGACAAGGTGGACATCAACTCCGGCAAGGTCGCAGTCGACTTGCATTTGACAAGCCCGTTCTGCCCTGCCGTGTTTGGCTTCAAGATAGCGCAAGATGTCCGCGACAACATCTACAGGGTGACGGGCATCAACGAGGTCAAGGTGCAGGTGAGCAACCACTTTATGGCAGACGCCATAAACAAGCAGGTCAACGAGAGCAAGTACCCTGCAAAGGCCGCCTAGGTCTGCTTGCTTCTGTCCTTCAGCTCGGCCTTCTTTTTCTCGTTGCTTGAAAAGCCAAGCAGGTGACCGCGCAACAGCTGTATGCCAAGCGCAGGATCGACTCCCTTTGGACAGACCGTGCTGCACGAGCCGGCAAAATGGCACCTGAATATGCCGTGCCTGTCGTCGACAAGGTCGAGGCGCTCCTTTGCAGCCTCGTCGCGGTTGTCGATGAAATATCGGTATGCCTGCGCAAGCGCCTGCGGGCCGGGGAACTTTGTGTCCGTGGCCACTGTCGGACACGCAGAATAGCAGAGGCCGCACTTTATGCAGTATGAAAACTGCAGGAACTTGTCCACTTCCTCGGGGTTCTGCATGAACTCGGACATCCTGTTCACCTGTTTCGTCTCCATGTCTGCCAAGTCGCTGTGTATGTACGGCTGCATGTCCTTGTGGTGCGCAAAGAACTGTTCAAAGTCCGTCACGAGGTCACGTATGTGCGGAAAGTTGGCAAGCGGCTCTACCGTTATCACGCCGCCTTCAAGTTCGGACACCTTGGTGTAGCAGGCAAGCCTCGGGATGCCGTTTATCTTCATGCCGCACGAGCCGCAAGAAGCCATTCTGCACGAGTAGCGAATGCCGATGCTGTGGTCCTGGTACTGCTTGGCGTGCAAGAGCGCGTCGAGGACGGTGGTTGACCTCTGAACTGGCACTTCAAAGAGGTCGTATTTCGTGTGCTCGCCGGCGGCCCTGTTGCCCCTGAGCACCTTTAGTGTGATGGATGTCCTCTGTATTTCCTTGTGCTTTTCTGCACGCTTTTTGTCAAGGCGTTCGATTTTTTCTATTGTTTCTGTTGCCATTTTTATTGTCATCACCCTAGTGAAAGCCCGTTTGCCACGATTATCGTGCGGGTCCCGTACGCCACTATTCCTATCATCGCCGCGATTGTGACTGCCGTCACCATGCCCTCCCAGTTCCTGCTCTGCCTCATTTCAAGCAGGATTACCCGCAGACCGTTAAAGCCATGTATTGCTATCAACACCAGTATCGACTCTAGCAGCACGGCGTAGGGGATGTTGTGGTAGTTTGCTATGACGTTCTGGTACTCTAGGCTCATGCCAAACGGCATCACGAGGCGCATCATGATGTGCACGGCCACTACGAATATCGCGGCTATCCCCGTGATATAGTGGATTTTCATTATCTCGCTTTCTTTGAGCAATTCTATCATTCGCCTCCAAACAGCACGGACGCGCCGTACAGCATTGCCACTGCGGCCAGTATTAGCGCTATCCATATCCCGGACTTTTGCTTGTAGTTGAGCGACACGGCGTCGTATGGGTAGTCGGGCCTTCCCGGCTTGCCGAGCCACTTGCCTCCGTGCGTGAATATCAGGCGTATGCCGTTTGCAGAATGGAACGTGCTCATGCCTATCACGAGTATGAGCACCATGTGGCCCAGCGGCGTTTGAGTTAGCTCCATCATCGCGTTCCACGCGTTAACGCCTCCTGTGAGGTTGCTTGTCTCGTAGATGTGGCCAATGAAATACGCAAGCAGGCCGACGCCTGTCAGCCTCTGCAGCCAGTACGAGACGCGCTCCCACCCGTACCTTGCCGGGTTGAGCCAGCCTGCTATTCCTTCGCGGTTGTTGCGGTCAGCCGACGGCGATGACGTTTCCATATCAATATTTCCTCTCCACTGGAGCATAGCGCGTAAAGGTCACCGGATGCCAGACCATCCTGGGGGAGCCATCCGGTGTATGGTAAGCAAGAGTGTGGTTTAAGAAGTTGGTGTCGTCGCGGTTTGGATAGTCGGTCCTAGAATGCGCCCCGCGGGATTCCTTGCGGTTTAGCGCTCCCATAAGCACCACTTCTGCGGTGCGGAGCATGGAGTCTGTCTCCATGACGTTTACGAAATTCGTGTTGTATTCCTTGGCCTTGTCATCAACATGCTTCCACATTGCCGCTTTCAACTCGCGCACCTTTTTCAGCGCGGACGACAGCCCTTCCTCGTTCCTAAAGACATAAGCCTTGTCGTCCATCGTGTCGGTCATCTCTTTTCTAACCTGGTACGGGTTTACGCTTCCAGAGCCCCTGAACAGGCCGTCGTAGATGCGCTTTTCCTCGTCTGCGACCTGTGCCTGCGAAATATCTGACGATTTTGACTTGCGGGCTCCCGCATACTGCGCGGCAAGCTCGCCGGTTATCCTGCCCCACACTATGCACTCTGAAGTGGAATTGGCGCCGAGCCGGTTGGCGCCGTGCGTGCTGTTGCATGCTGCCTCGCCAGCGGTCCATAATCCGGGCAGTTCAGTCGCGCCGTCGATGTTGGCGTGGATGCCTCCCATCATGTAGTGGCACACCGGCCTCACTTCGATGGGCTCGTCGATGATGTCGACGCCGGAGAATTTTATCCCTATCTCGCGTATGCCTGCAAGCACCTCCTTGATTCGCTCGCCGCCGAGGTGCGTCAAATCAAGTTTCAGGCAGTCAAAGCCTGTCTCGTGCTTGAAGCCCCTGCCTTCCTGTATCTCCCTTATCATGGAACGCGACACCACGTCGCGGGGAGCCAGCTCCATCTTGCCGGGCGCGTACTTGCTCATGAACCGCTCGCCCTTGTTGTTTATCAGATAGCCGCCCTCGCCCCTCGCCCCTTCGGTGATTAGTATGCCGGACGGCATGATGCCTGTCGGGTGGAACTGGACGAACTCCATGTCCTTCATGGCAAGGCCGGCGCGAAACGCCATGTCGATGCCATCTGGAGTCGACGAAAACGCGTAGGTGGAAAAACTGTATATTCTGCCTGCTCCGCCGGTGCATATTATGCCCGCCGGCGCCTTGAAGATTGTGAAGGTGCCGGTCTTGATTTCAATGGCCGTTATTCCCTGAAAAGCTGAGTCACGCAGTATAGACGTGCAGAACCACTCGTTGTAAAAGTGGATGTTGTCGTGCTTTAGGCACGTGTCGTACAGCGTCTGCATCTCGTAAAAGCCGACCTTGTCCTGAGCAAAGGTCGCCCTGGGAAAAGAGTATCCTCCGAACTTGCGCTGTGCAATCCTGCCGTCCTTGCGCCTCGACCATGGCATCCCCCAGTGGTCCAGCTGGTACACTTCAAACGGCATGTTGCGCACGAGACGCTCTGCCACGTCCTGGTCCGCAAGAAAGTCGCTTCCCTTTACTGTGTCGTACACGTGGGATTCCTGGTTGTCGCCTTCCTCCTCGTACAGCACGGCCGCAGTTCCGCCCTCTGCGGAAACAGAGTGGGAGCGCATGACCTGCACCTTGGAGATGACTCCGATGCTCAGGCTCTTGTCCGTGGCTGCCGCAGCAATCGCCGCACGAAGGCCGGCAAGACCCGAGCCGATTATGAGGATATCGTGAGATATGGTGTCAACCAAATTCCGGACAGTCCCTTCTACCGGGATTTACATTCTCTTAAATATCTTTGTGACTATGTTTCGGTGGGCAGTAGTAAGCAGCGGCGTTTATTCTAACGAGCAGGAATGCGTCGACAGCTGACTATTTGGGCGAATATGCCGTTTTCGCTGCATATATGAGCAATCATATACCATCCTGAAGCGGCGTTAATAGGCGACCCTTACGTACAGGACTAGTATTGGGCAGGGCCTACTTTGACATCTTTGTCTCGGCACTGGTGATGTTCTTTTTCGCCGGCTACCTGAACATACACGCAGACATCATCGGCCTGCACCAGCAGCCAATACCCGTCACAAAGGAGGTCGAGGAGTTCTGGGATCTCTTTACTTGGGCGGTGTTTGGCGTTCTTGCCCTCGACATTTACCTGAAGTACAGAAAGGTGCGCGACCTGAGACTGTTTGTCAAAAAACACTGGCTGGACATACTGATGCTGTGCATGATGCCTCTCTTTGCTGGCTTTAAGGCGGCCAACTTCTCCATAAAGCTGGTCAAGGGGCTAAAGATGGCCAAGTCCGGGTTCAAGGCCGCGCATGGCGCAAAAAAGATGGGCAAGGCGAAAAGCTGACCACAATCCTTATTATTTAAGACAGCCGAACCTCTCTTGCCCATGTTCGAGGACTGGATAAGCGCTCCAGCAATCGCCCTTGCGGTGACCTATTCGTGGCTCGCGCACAACCTCGGCGAGCCTTTTGCGGCATTTGCTAAAGACTTTCAGTTTGCCGCGATATGCACGGTGGCAGTCATATTCATCATTGCAAGCATGTTCATAATGCTCCGGCAGGCAAAGAAGCTGCCGAAATCGTATATGGTGGAGATAGTCGACGTCTACGGGGAAAAGGTGTCAATAGATGGCGTCCGACAAACCTTCAAAACGTACGACGCGGCGGAAAGCTATGCGCGCATGTACAGAAAGAACTTTACCCAGTACCGCTTCAAGGTAGTGGGCAGCCAAAAGGTTAATGCCTGAAGCAGCCTGCCGTCATTTCGACGATCATGGATCTCGGCCAGTTCCTGACCAACAAGGAAAACCCAAGGTGTTCCTTGTGCCTAATCTGCCCAGATTTGAAATATTTGTGATGTTGTTTGCTTGATGCCACACTCTCCTAACTGACGTTGTATTCAAGTTGACTCGCCTCGGTATGTGGCTTCTTCCGATGTGAACTATGAGTCCGTACTCTTCTTCCGCATTCTGGGCAGTAAAGAATTCCCAACGGCCTCCTTTTTGCACATGAAGAACAATACGTGTATTTGGAGTAAATCGGATTACCCGTGAATCTCCACTCCCCCTCAAATTGCCTTCAAACATTCAACCATTTATCTAATGTAGTTGAATGCCTCTCGAAATTAGTACCAGATTGGGAATTTCTAAGAAGAGATGGCGAATTACATCTTGCATAGTCTTCAATAACGCAAATCTGAAAAACATCCTCGTGCTCGCTTATGGCATAGCAAGAATGCAGGGTGCACGAGACTTTTATGACTTCAGGTGATCAGGGGAGCCGAGGTTGAGCTTGACGGGAGTTTCAATTATCATGTCGCGGGGACTCTGCGCAGCCTGTCACCGTTGTTACTGATGCTACCTAGAACTTGCTATATCTGCAGACAGGACAAAATTTCTCAATTAAACGAGCCGGAGCCTCACTAAATCCTCATCTATCGCTGTCTCTCCAGAGTGTCAGCTAATTCCTAATTGGACTGTCATTTACGCCTATAATAGGAGCGGTATCTTGTCTTGAGCATTTGTTGGTCCTCTCACGCAGGATGATGTGCCAAATTTGTTCATAACTGGTTAGAAACAGCATTCCTTTTTCCGTAGTATAGTAGTAAAGTCTTTTCTCCGACCTGCGTTGTCCTATCATTTCTGTTTCGATGAGCATTTCCAGATATCCGTTTAGTTGCTCCATTGATGTGCGAGATTCATACATTATTCTGGTTTTCAGCTGACCATTTTGAGTCGCTTTAAGAATGGCTGCAGTTTTGTCCCAGTTGCTCCTGTTCTTCATCATGTGAGGCTAGCACCTTGCTTCGGCCATGAGGCGCTCAATTCTTTGGCAAAGTTCTTCGACTTGGCTATGTGATAGATTTAGCCTCTTTATCGCATTCACATTGACTCCTGAAGCTTGAAGTCTGTCGTATATTTGATCAATTGGTGCTTCCATTTGCATTGCGCATTTAGCGCACTTTATGACATATAAATGCACATTTAATGCATTATATGGCGTCTTGAATCATGAATACGTTAATTGTCGGTATCTTTCTCCACTTGAGCATAGAAACATAAATGTCGTTGCCGCCTAAGCATTGCTAACTGCTTTGATGTATTTTGCAAAATCTCCTGACCTTGAATAGGTGGCATAATTATCAAGGTCAAGCTCTGATTGTACCTTTTCGCAGGTGTCTGCAAGAAACTTTTCACCTAGCGGTCCAATCAATCCAATGAAAGCTCGCTCGAAAACTGCAGGCTGTTCTATTATCGCTATCCTGATATCTATTTTATTGTTCAAATAATTCTGAGTGATTTTTTTCGTTAGCATATCATATACACTCCAACCAAAAATTTCCTTTAGATTCGCCAAGATAGCATCCGCTATGGCTTCTTGCCGAGGCTTTAATACCATAATTTTGTCTCCCTATACCGAGCATATCCTGCTCTATTTAACGTTTTTTGGACATTTCTCATCCATGACAGACCTCTCCTATCGCCCTAAAACGTGCAAGAATTGGAAACGTGAAGAGCGACTTCACTAGTCCATTTCCTTTCTATTTCATTGACAAGCTCTGGGATTTGCCATCTATCCTCCCATCCCGAACTTCGCTATGGCCTGCTGGCTTGACTTTTATCATTTCGGAGTAGCAGCTACACTCCTTAAACGCCTTCAAGATCGCATCAGCTTGTGGGCGTGTCATCGCAGTAATTCGATAACATGCAAACTGGAAACGTTAATAGTTGAAGCCTTCGTGCTCCGAGTGGTAGTCAATCAAGCATGTTAGACCTCTCGCAGTATTTGACAAATACCTTAAACCCAAAGGTGTTCCTTGCGCCAAACACGTCAGACTCGGAAGTGGTGGAAAAGGCAAAAAAACTGCTGATGGAAAACGGTCTGCGCGAAGATCTTATCCAGGTCAATTATGACATGCAGCAACTCGACATCGGCGACCTTAATGTGAGTTACGACCCGCCGGACCTTGTCGTCCGGGCAGTGTACGACAAAAAGCCAAGCGGCATAGTAAAGATGAAGAGCGTGGCGATGATAAAGCTCTAGAGCATCCTTGAAACTGCTTCTATGATACTTGGAATATCCTGCTTGGTTTCAGAGCCGTCCTTTAACGACTTTATAGTCGCCTTGTTTTCTGCAAGCTCTGCCGGCGCGACGATTATTGCCACCGCAGCGCCTTTTGTGGATGCGTCTTCCAGCTGCTTGCGCAGCGCCCTTCCGAGCATGTCATAGTCGGTAGCAATGCCTGCGTTCCTCAACATAGACGCGATTTCAAGCGCCTTTCTCTTGGAATCATCAGTTGCGTACGCGACGTACGCAAGTGGCTTTGTAACTGCTGCTTGCGCGTTGTGCTTTTGCAGCGCAAGGACGATGCGCTCTATTCCTCCTGCCGCGCCGGTCGCGCCGATGTCCTTTCTCCCAAACGCGTCCGTGAGCCTGTCGTACCTGCCGCCGCCCACCAGCGCGCCCCCCTCGCCGGAGGCGTCAAACACCTCAAAGACGATGCCCGAGTAATAGTCAAGGCCCCTGACGATGCCAAGGTTTATCGCGGCATTTGCCACGCCCCTTGAAGCAAGCGAGTCCATCAGGCCGGACAGTTTCTGCCACGCCTGCAAGCCCTTCACGTCTGCTTTTGCCATGACTTCGTTTGCCGTTCCCGTCACCTTTGAAAAGTCGATGAGCGACTGCAGTTTTGCCGGCTCTATTTTGTCCTTGTATTCTGCAAGCACGCCCTGCGCGCCCTTTTTGGGCACCTTGTCGACTGCTCGAAACATTTCAAGCACCTTTTCTTCCTCCGTGATGCCGAGCACTTTTCTAATGTACTCCTCCACCAGCTGCCTGTCGTTTACCTGGATGGAAACTGCCAGTCCAAGTTTCTTGAAAAACACCGACACAAACTCAATCACCTCCGCGTCGGACTCTTGCGAAAACGGCCCGTACATTTCAATGTCCCACTGGTGGAAATACCTGTAGCGCCCCGCCTGTGGCTCGTCATAGCGCCATACGCCGGCAAATGCCGCTATTTTCGCCGGCATTTTCAGGTCGCGCCTTGCGACGACGTGGCGCGTCAGGCCAATCGTCAGGTCAAAGCGCAAGGCAACATCGCGTTCACCCTTGTCCTTGAACGCGTAAATTTCATTGGAAATGGAAGCTCCGCTCTTTGCCTCCAGCGTGGCGAGCATCTCAAGTGGCGAGGGCTCCATCATGCGAAAGTTGAACAGCCGCGCGGTTTCAAAGAACTTTTCCCGGACAAAGTTGATGCCTGCAAGGTCGTTGCTTTCAATGTCCCTCATGCCGCGGGGAAGTTCCATCTTCACACCAGTAGCACGAGGCTGTTGGCATTTAGATTTTGCGTTAGGTTGTTATAACAAATTGCCAGAATAAGCGTGATGGCAGGCGGCTACCGGTTCCTCGACCACATGACCGACGCCGTGATAGAGGCGTACGGAAGCACCTTGGAGGAGGCGTTCGTACAGGGTGCGCGCGGGCTCGTGGACACGATGGTGGATCTTGCCACCGTGCAACCCATTACGGAAGTAAAGATAGAGGCAGAGGGCCACGACCTTGAATCACTATTGTTTGACTGGCTCGACAAGGTCATGCTGTTGCTGGTGGCAGACAGCATAGCCATGTCGGAATTCTCAGTAAAGATGCGGAAATTAGGCGACAATAATTATTCGCTGGACGGGACTGCCAAGGGAGAAAAGATAGACCTTGCCCGGCATCACTACAAGGTAGAGATAAAGGCGATAACGTACCACGAGATGCTCGTCCGACAGGAACAAGGCCGGGTGACTATACGTTTCCTGATGGACCTCTGAAAGAAAAAAAGAGAGGTTACTTCACATCTACCTTGGTCTCATCCTCGCCTCTTGTCGGGACTTTTTTCGGCAGTTCGAGTTTCAGTATGCCGCTTTCCACTTTTGCATTGACTTTGGAAGGAATTATTTCTTCAGGGACCGGGACGTTTCTGTAGAACGATCTGTACAGCCTTTCGGTGTAGAGGTAGCGCTTGCCCTTTTCCTCCGTCTTTTCAGAGTGTTTGCCGGATACCTCGACAGAGTACCTTGTCGCCTTGACGTCAATCTTTTCCTTCTCTATGCCAGGCACTTCTACCTGCAGCTCGTACCTGTCGCCCTTGTCTATCAGGTCGTACAGCGCCATCCTCATGTCCCTCGCCTCAAATAGCGATGGCATGTCCGGCCAGTTCATCGTTGCCAGCGGCCAGGGTCTCATCATGCGTTCCATGTCGCGCCTAAAGTTGTCAAACATGCTTTCAAACCTCCTTGGCGCAATGGCTGTGTTTTCATCGTCTCTTTTCGACTCCTTGCCTTCTTTGGAGCTCATACACTCATTACGCTGTCAAATTATTTGAGAGCTTTGACTACCGTACAATACAGATCAAAATTTCAGTTGATATCTCTGCAAGCTCGAAATCGGCCTAGATGCTAACAAAAGTCACGGCTCCTGTTATTATCAGGATGGCAGACTAGAACAGAGAACTGGCGTGAGGGACACACACGCGCAACCTGAAGAAAAAACAGAGTCTGAGAACAGAAGGAGGCAGAGTGGCGGCTATGTATAGATAAATCTGGAAAGCATAATCGCTGCAATAATCCGCAGATTATAAAAGAATTAACTAGAAAAATCATTAATTCTGCATACGTCTTACCTTGTTTCTATTATACAATAAATAATGCATAAGAAAATATGCACGACAATCGAAACGGTACGAAAAAGTCACTGACAGTAGGGGTGGCAGTGGCTTTTGTGGCAACGGCAGTTGTTTTTGGCCTGGTCGCGGTAGTCGCGCCCTTGGCTCACCTGCAATCTGCACAAGCGCAAAGCAATCAAACCAACGACAACAGCACTGCGATGACCAACAGTACGATGACTAACAGTACGCAAAACAGTACCAACTCTACAACAACAATGACTGCGCCACCAAATAGCAACAACACTTCTTCGGCGCCGACTGCAAACGGCAATGCAACAGCAACAACACCGTCAGAACCTACTGCAGCAAAACCGCAAGGAAGGATGTTCGTAGCACAAAAGACAGGGATTTCTGCGCCCGACCCGCTTCCGGGGCATTCAATGCACCAGCTGGTAATGGTAGTGCCTCCGAGGGCAGATGGCAAGATATGGGACGGAGATGTGAGCTGGACTTCTTCACAGCCAGTCGAAGTTGTCATACTCCACATGTACAACAGCACTGGAGTTGATGACAAACATGGCGAGCCCCTTAATGCGGCGCTCCCCGACGGCAGCGGAAACAAAGTCGCAATAACTCTCTACAAGGACCCAAGTGACACACCTGCTCCAAGCGGCTCTACCCACTTTACAGGCACGGCACTTGCTTTCCACACGCTGGATGGAAAGCCGTTTACTGTGACCTATTCGGTCAAGGCTGTCGCATACATACCACAATGATGGAGAGCGAGTCTGGCGACTCCTCTCTTTCTTTTTTTGACTTGATCTAGATTCATGATTTGCAAAAGGTAGCATTCAAATATTCTATAACAATTGCCAGTAATTACTTGAGCAAACAGTCGCTCATGATTCCGATATATCTTGATACCAATACCCTATTGGACCTACTTGCATCGATTGATGGCGGGTTCAGCGTAGTTGAGAAAGTAAGCAGTAGGTCGTCGGAGTCCAAGAGTACAACAATTGAAGGAGCGGGCGAATTTGGAATATCTAGCGTGCTCAGCATTTTTAGGTTGGATCTCAAGGGTTCGGCGGCACAATCAAAAGGAGATGAAGGCTCAGAGGAGCATCATACAGAACGATATCATACCTATGGTTCGCTATTGAATCGCCTCCGATCAAATCTCGTAGAAGGAGGCTTGCTCAAGGAAATCGAGGATGCAAATTCATGGCAAAATATTGAAGTCTCGGATTTCATAGAAACACGCGGTAGATTTGTACCAAATACACTAAGTGATTCTTTGCAAAAGCTTGTGAGTTTGTTGGATCTTCTTACCAAAGTTAAATTCAATCAGAATACTCAAACAAGTACTGCTGGGGTTCCTCAAGATTTTCAACAACTACGTGATACATTTGAGACAATTGGAAAAATGACAGAAAACGGTAACTTTCAAACCTATGTAGTTGAATTGACAAAATTATCGAACTCTAAGATTGTAATGTCTCTTTTCTCAGAGTACCTGAGAGATAGAGCCGGCCGAGAACTTCCTTATGGGGAGTTCGAGGTTTTGGGAAAAGTCGTGAGAAAGATAGATTCGGGACCTTCAATAGATCTTCTTAAAGGCTCAGTCTTTTCAGCAGTTACAGACAATGTCCTTGCGCCGCTTTTGGACGCGCTGAAAGGGGCAGGGAAATTTGGAATAAAACTGCCTGATATTGAAACAAAAATTTCTCCACCTATCTTGGAAATCATTCCAATTGCAGTCTACATTTAGCCGTAACTCGACATTACACAATCGACTGAACACTAATTTACGCGCTTTTTTGTCTTAACATGGCTATAGCTGCATCTGCAAGGTAAGATTGATCAATTCTCAATATTTTTGAACGTCTCCTAAAAAAGCAGTACAAGTTTGTGCGTAAACAGGGAGATCCCTTTTTTACTCCTTATCCCTGAGCTCTTTACGAATTGGCAAGATATCAAACCTTATTAGATCCTGCGCGCCCGCCCTGTCACAAGTGACACGTGACAAAAGATGAGCGAAGACAACCACCACAACAATAATGACAAGATAAACGTAGTAGGGATAAACGTGCTGAAGCAGAACGGGGCAAACGTGGACGAGATAGTCAGGCTATTGGTGTACAACTCGTCAGTCGAGTTCACCGCGTACTATTATTTCACGAACCTGCGCGCGCACTGCACCGGGCTTGACGGCGAGGGGCTAAAGGGCGTCATCGAAGACGCGCGCCTTGAAGACCTGAGCCATTTCGAGTCGTGCATCCAGCGCATCTACGAGCTGGGCGGAACGCTGCCAAACGATGCGATGGAATTCGTAAGGATGTCCGGATGCGAGTTCCTGCAGCTGCCAACGCCGACCACGAACATACAAGAAATCCTGAAAAAGTGTCTTGCAGCCGAGCAGGGCGCAATCGTCAATTGGAACAAGCTGTGCAACCTAACAATCGGCAAGGACCCTGCCACCTACGAGATTGCAAAAGACATCCTAAAAGAAGAGATAGAGCACGAGGCTTGGTTCCTCGAGCTAATCTACGGCAGGCCGTCGGGCCACATGCGCCGGAAATACGCCGGCGAGCGGCCGCACACGCAAAAGCACTCTAGAGCGCTTTCTCAGCTCTAGGCGCTTCCGTTTCTTCTTTTTCTGCCTTTTTCACGAATATGTAGTTCATGATAAAGGCTGCGATGAGCGCGCCGACAATCGGCCCTGCCCAGTAGATCCAGTGAAAGTCCCAGTGGCCTGATACAAGCGCCGGCCCAAAAGTCCTTGCCGGGTTCATGCTTGCGCCTGTCAGCGGAACGCCTACCAGGTGGAGCAGAAATATCATGCCGCCGATTGCAATGCCTGCAAAGCCTGCTGCCGCCTTTTTGTGCACCGCTACCATGAATATCGTGGTCAGCAAAAAGAAGGTCAGTATCGCTTCTACGGCAAAGCCGGAAGCCGCGCTATTGTTGAGGAACTGGCTCGGACCGCCCTGTACGCCATAGTTGACCTGACTTGCGTACGTTGGGATTATCGCGGCAAGCGTCGCAGAAGCGGCAATTGCGCCGATGAGCTGGAACGCGATGTAGGCACCTCCGTCCTTGACGTTTATCCTGCGCGTCGCCATCATCGCTATCGTGACTGCCGGGTTGATATGCGTGCCTGATACATGGCCAAAGACATACACCATCAGGCCGATGACCGCGCCGTGCGCAAACGATATTATCAAAAGCGCTTCGGGGCCCATGCTGAGGCCAAACATCGCTATCGCTATAGTGATTGCAAGCGGTCCAAAGAAGACCAGCGCATAAGTTCCAATGGCTTCTGCAAGCCATGCTCTCGGGTTTACCACGGCTCCATAGCTTTTCGCGTGTCTATATAAAAGCATCGACCTTTACCTGATCTTGTTAGGGAATTTCGTCACTGCAAGAAAAGCTGTGCATCTATGTCATGCGCAGTAGGTTAACCAAACCACTTTTCAAGCGACTGGCTCCTGCTGTCCTGCGCCTTTTGCAGTCTGTCAAGCGTGCCGGCCACTCGGTCGGTCGAAAAACTCTTTTGCACGCACAGAAAATCCAGCACCTTTTCGCGGTTGACCTCTCCAAACCTGACGTCGTCAGCCTTTGGCACCTCCGGCTTTAGGAATATGTCGCGTATTTCCTGGTACGGGATTTCAGCAAGCTGGCTCTTTATCTTGCCGACGTTTTCCAGCCTGCCGTTTTCCTTTATCAGTTTTATCGCAGTCTTGGGTCCTATCCCGGAAAAGCCGCCCGGGTTAAAGTCGGTGCCAATGAGTATGCCCACGTCCACCAACTGCTCGTGCGAAAGGCCAGTCTCTTTCAGGACGTTGTCGTGCTCTATCATCTCTGGCTCGACGTCAATGTACGCGCTCTTGCCGGGAACCTTGCGCCTCCCAGACGCGGCAAGGTTGCGCACCAGTTTTTTTGCGCCAAACAATATCGAATCATAGTCCTGACTTGCAGACGCGTGCGCCACGCCCATCTTGGTCAAATGAGCGGCAGCCGCTTCGCCGTCGGCAGGCGCCTGCACGTACGGTATGCCAAGCGCAGTCAACAGCATTTTCGACTCTTCCACCATGCTGTCCGTCAGGACGGACGTGCGCTTGCCGTATTTCACCGCATCTTCCATCCTGCCTTCTTCAAGCGCGTGGTTGTACTGCGCGACTGCCTCCTGCTTTAACTTGTACCTGCGCTCTATCTCCTGCGCCTTTAGCTCGTGCATCTTGCCGTCAAAGACGTACACCGGCTTTACGTTTTCCGAAAGCAGGTTGACGTTTCTGTAAAATAGGCCGCTGAGGTGGCTCGTCACCTCCCCGCGCCCGTTCATGAGAAGCTCGCCTGTGGGCCCGCGGATGGTGGAGAGAAATTGGTATATCGTGTTAAAGGCGTCGATGGCGACTACCTTGCCTGACAATTCTGCAAGTTTTATCGGAACTGCGCTTATGAGCGGCTTTAGGTCAAGCCCCATTAGGGTTTCTAGCGCACGAAATTATAAGAATTTACTGCTTTTTGTAGTTGCGCATCGTCTGGGCTATCCACTCGACATCCTCCTTGTTCTTTGCAAGGCGGCCCAGTTTTACGCAGTCGCGTATGTCTTTGGATTTCAGTTTGTTCCACACCGCGTCCGCCGTGGCGGCCGCGACGTCGGGCGCGACTCCTTCCCGGGCAAGAAGGTGAGTGCAGATTTCGGTGAAACTGCCGAGGGAGTACTGCTTGAAGTGGAGCACTATGAACCTTGACAGCAATGGAGTCAACATGCGCTCGGTGCCGTTGCTTGTCGCAAACACCCACGTTTTCAGCTGCGTGTTGCGCGTTTTCTGGAACTTTGTCTCCGCCACGATGCCTGTCTCCATGAGGCTCAAAAGCGCGGTCTGGTCCTTCATGGGCATGTGCTCTATCTCGTCGACGATGAGGTAGCGGGGCCTCTTTTCGAACAAATAGTCTATCATGCCTGACTTGGTGCTGTGGCTTCCAAGCGTGAAATACGAGCGCTCTAGCTTCATGCACTCCAGCATGAAAAGCGTCTTGGCTGACGCCGGCGGGCCAACGAGCAGTATGTGCACCGGCTTGTCAGATGAAAGCGACATCTGGAACAAGCGCTTCACGTCGTCATAGCCGACGATGCTGTCAAAAACAACGGCTGTATCTTGCTTTTGCTGCTGTTGTTGCTGTTCTGCTGCCTTCTCTACTCTGTGTTCTGAAAATTCCTCTTCGCTGACGCCGACAGGAAGGTCTTCGGACACTCGGATGAGTTCGGCAAAATCGGTATTAGCCGTGCCTGCTAAAGTTAGGTGCCTGCCTGCTCTAAATTTCTAGACCCGAGTAGTGATTAAGCTGCTGCAAACGAGCGGATTGCGGCAAGCACGCTTTCGCTCAGTTTCACCGTGTACGCCGCCGCGTCGTCCGATGACATTTTCGACAACTCCTCCAAAAACTGCGCCTTGTCCTTGCCTCGCTCGTACATGCCACCTGACTCTTTGATGCACAGTGGGAACTTTTGCATCTTTATCCCGCTTGCGTTCAGGTGCTGGATGAACTTGCGGTACGCGCCAGTGTCGTACCAATCGCGTTTTGTCTCTTCACAGTACGCTATCCAGATGTCTATGGTGTTCTGAAAGAACGCTTTGTTGCGCAGTAGTTCAAGCGACATTTCCTGTATCTAAAAGTCGGCCCTTCTCATCTTGGAGCCGCAGCGAGGGCACGCACCGCCCTTGAACTTGTGCCCGCAGGCGATGCAGACATAGTTGATTCCACCGCCGCCTCCGAGCATCCCTCCAAAGCCTCCGCCCTGGCCTCCCATGCCCATGCGGGCCATCTGGCGCCTGCGGATGAAATACGACATGGCGAGAAACACGCCGATTATCGGGATTATGGTCAGCCATCCTAGGTATGGGCCCAGCAGGAAATTGAGTGCGATGCTGATGCCAAGTGACACCATTATCCACATCATCGTCTGGGCCATCCAGTTCATAAGTCATGGATACTTGAACTGTTTCTTTTATTAAGTTTTCCGAGCCTGCATCTGGTAACTTTTCACTAGATGTAACGCGCTGCGGCAAGACGCGACTTGCTACCCGATGAATAGTAATAGTAGTCGCAATAGGATGCAAGTTGCTTCCGGGGCTGGCAACAGAGCTTAAAAACATGGCCATGTAACTCTACTACTGGAATGCAAAAGGCGCAGCCGTCTATTTTTCTACTGTGCGAAACGTGCCGCTGGTGCGTCACGTACACGGACAAGTCGAGAGCGGGCGACAGGTGCGTCACTTGCTCTGGTTCTACCCTTTCCAGCTTTCCGATAATGCCTGACGAGGCGTTCACCTTCAGCTATGATGAAAAGCGCGGGGTGGAACTGGACTTTTTCAGGCGCAAAAATAACGGCGTCTCCTAAGTAATACATATGCTCTATCTGACGGTCAGGATGCGTATTGAAATCGTTATCTCTTTCTGCGTATCAGGTCTAGCGCGTGTGCAGCCTTTGTTCTGGTATAAGGCGAATTATCTTCTTTGGCGACGCTTTCCAGCAGGGCTATTGCGCCACCTACAGACTCGGGCGATTTCTCGCCAATCATCCCAAGCGCGTCAATGCAAGCGTCTTGAAGCCAAACTGCAGGGTCTGCTCCCATGGACGCCGCAACTCCAAGGTCGATGGACACTTTTGGATCTGTCTTGGCCAGATTTCCAAGCTCTCTTGCTACCTCTTTGGGATGGGCGACATATCCTATCATGATAGGTATTGCGTCTTTGGCGAATGATGGTTCTGAAGAGCCGATGGAGCCCATCGCAAGAGCTGCATATCTTCTCTCGTTCCAAACCTTGCTTTCCACCAATTTTTCCATGATGAACGGCTGTTCATCTTTCACCCACGCCGGGTTGGCACTCCCCAATTCGCCCAACATGATCAGGACACCTTCAACTTCCTCGCCCGACCTGCCTCTTAGTAAAGCAAGAATTTCCGGAATATACGGGTCCACCATCTCCGGCTTTTTCTTCATTATCACGCGCAGGACCTTCCACACCGCATTAAATACCTCCTTTTCTTCCTGCAGGCGGTCCCCTAGGGCGTTCAGGATTATGCCGTAATGCGCTATCGAACCCTTGGTAGACACAAATGACTTCAACTCCTCAAGCGCATTCATTACATCACGAGTATCGTTCGCTGTCCCTAGTCTGGCAATCAGGGCCTCGGCCTTTTGCTGTGAAGGCTGATGTTTCTTGACTGGTTCAAGCTCTTTCTGATATTCTGGCGTCAAACTGCCGTCAGTCAAAGACAGGGCATATTCTTTTTCCATTTTGGCAAGGGTCTTGCCTGTAAAAACATCTATCTGGGTTCCGTTGAAAGCCAAGCCGAGCACCATGTTCTTTGAACGGTTCTTGTACTTCCAGACGAGCCTTTTCTCCAGCGCATGAAAACAGTATACTGAATTATCTGGTGCCAGGGTGGCGACTGAAACCAGCTTTCCTTCCGGAGATATAGCACACGCATGGATGTTCGATCCAAACTCGTTTGCAAAGATTTCATTGCCAGACAGTCCTATTACTGCAAGAGTGCCGCCCAAGTCTACAAATTGTCGCGGCAAAGTCTTTGACGGCTCTCTGTATGTGGTGTGCAGCAACGCGGTGGTGCCCGTATCTGAAACAGCCGCGTTAATTGGCCTTTCAACATCTTTTATCCAGAGCAAAGTGTCTTCATCATTTTTTATCAGGCATGTCTTGCCAGCTATCCATTTTCTGGCATTGTTTTTTTGATCATCAATGTAGCCGTCGCAGAAAACTACCGAGTACTGCTTGTCTAAAGAAGATGTTTGGAGTTTTCCGTACAAACAATCCGTGTCCTGCACAACTGAAACCAGCGTCGGAAAATCATCCGAAATTCCTAGGCTGACCTTCCCTGGTTTCATCGAATCTTCCTTACATCACTATTATCAATTATTAATAAATATCCGCTGCAATGTCGCGGTGCCATATCATTCTGATCCCGGCTCTCTGCTAGTCGACTATCTTGACTTCCATGCTCTTGCCCGTCCTTTCGTACGCGCCTATGCTCTCGTACTCGTACGGAAAGTGGATTATCACCGACACAAAGCCAAAAAAGTGGTTCAGGTCCTCAAGCGACGGCCTGTTTGACGGGCCGGGGTGCGAGTGCGCAGTGCCGATGTACGAGTTGTCAAACGGCAGGTCGTACAGCGAAAACCCCGAGTAGAACGGGCCGTTTGACGAAAACGGCGGGATGACCAGGCCGTCTATCATTATCTCGTTGCCCTTCTTTTTGCCCTGCAAGATGAGTATCGCCTCGTTTGGATGGTACGTCTTGGAAAACGTGATAATGCCGTCTGCGGCCTGGCGCGTGAGCAGGACCATCTTTTCTTTCTTTTTCTCCTGCTCCGCCTTTTTGAACATGGTTTTTTTTTGCCGCTGTGCTTATTTTAAGATTGATTGCAAGCAGGCAGAATGGATAATAACCAGAACATGGTAGGGTAGCTGAACGTGACGCAAGGATGCTGCTGAAAAGGGAAGAAGACAAGATAATCATACGGCGGGGCGAAGTTGGCAACGACCGGGACGGGACTCCTCTTTTGATAAACTACCGGGGCGAGGCTTACCGCGTAAACGACACTGCCGTTTCTCTGTGGAACATGTGCAACGGCATTACTTTTGAAGACCTTTACCTTGAAGTCCTCCGTATCTCCTCCGGCGACGAGGACGACGTGCGCAAGTCGCTGGAAAAGATGGTAAAGCAGTTCCACAAGATTTCCGTGGTAGAAATGAAGGAAGCGGGGCCTAGCGCAGACCGCAGACCTGGAATGCGAACATAAAGTAGCCTGCAACCCTGCCGTTTCTGCGGTACGGGTAAAAGTTGCCCCACTCTTTTGGCATCATCTCGTGCTTTAGCGCCTTTGCCTCCTCCTTTGTCATCGACACCTTGGCCAGGCGCTCGCCAAGAATCGAGGACCAGGGGAGCTGCGGAAGCGAGTTGCGCTTGTTCACTATCATTGCAACGACGCGGTTTGGGTTCTCCCTGTCTACCACGGCCGAGTACGTGCAGTCATCGCTGTCGGAAAACGGGTCGACCACGGTGAATGGGTCGATGGCGACGTACTCCTTCATCCTGTCGCGCAGCGCGTCTGAAAGACCTGAAGCGATTGCAAGGTCGGAAACGGTCAGCTTTCTCACTTCTTCTATGTACGGTGGCCTGATGGATGTCGCCAACACGCCTGTTATCAAGTTTGCCTGATTATATAATTTTTCAGCCTTACAAAGGCATAAATTGCAACGCCCTTGCAGGAAGGGGTGCTGAGGTACCCAAGCTAGGTAAGTCGTCCTAGACCCTGAACGGGGTCAGCCTCGAGATCATACACGCAAACTTGACGTGCTAGCTGATGTCCTTCGGGACTCGTGGGTTCGAGTCCCACCCTCAGCGCTTTTCCCAAAGGTTCTACCAAAAGAGCTAAAGATGCCCGCAAGCAAAATACTCGTAAAGTGGCGCAAAAAACTAGAAGAAGCAACCGCAGGCCTGGACGGCCTGATGGAATCAGTAACAAAGAACCTGTCAATGCCTTTTTTGGCACGCATTCCTTCTGAAATGTGACAGGTTTTGACGGTAAACCTCCGAGCCAGACTGGCCAAAAGCGGCAATTATTGAGAGATGTTCATGTTCAGCTAATAGCAGTGGCTTCTAAAGTTAGACTACTCACTCGTTATCTAGTATGGCTGGTTAGCGAACAAATCTTCATTGCAGCGAAGTAACAAGACAGTTAGTTTGTTTAAGCAAAAATTCTGGTACGCAGAAGTATTGATTGTCGTATTTTCTGTAAACATTCCGGCTATCATTCTAAATTACTTCGAGCCAGAGAATTGGTTTGTATGGAACGCGCTAGCCGTTGGAGCCACTTCAGCCACGGTTTTCATATTGAACAAAATCCGCAGAGTTGAATTGTTCAAGAGCCCCGCCTGCAGCTGGGAAATTCTGGTCATATACATTACGGAAGTGTTTGCACATCGGCTATTACTTGCTGTAGTAGTAGGAGGCACGCATCACGATTTTTTCCTTAGTACCCCCTTGATAATTCTGTCTGCAGGGATCGCCTTTTTGGCTGCGTTTCTGCTGCATAAAGTTCCTGAAGAAAAAACGCCATGATTGTTCAATCAGGAAGGCCTTTGTTGGAAATGCCACAAGGACCTAAGGACTAACGAATCGATTGTTTCAAGGAATGGCTCCGCCCATCATGGTGTTATCGTGAAAAGTATGCAAAGCTTCTACTACACATCATCTAGCCCTTTTTACCGGTTTTATCCCCCCCCACCTTAGACACCCGAAAGGCGGGGTTATTGATGACCCTCTAGCTCAGAAATCATAAGCGGGCATATCACCAATCGCCTACCAAAGAGCAAAAACCTCATTGAAAAAGCATCCAAATGTAAGATATCCCCGGATTGAGTAGGTTTTTATCCTATGTTGACCTTTTGGCAGACATTGGACTCTCCGGTATTCAAATGTAATACATGCGGCCGCGAATTTGAGATAGGTTACCAGCTTGAAATGCACACCGAATTTGTACATAAACCCAAAAGTCCATTCAAATGTGAAAAGTGCGGCCAAGAGTTTACCATTAAAGAACAGTTAGAAAATCATCAAAAACACTATTTTCATGATAGCAAGGATAGTCCCAAAAATGATTACAGAGGTGGGCGTCCTAGCGAGCCTCAGAGAAAATTGTATTGACCAGTAACAGAACCAACTTCGCATTGCGAGTCGAGCCGCTAAGAAGAATATTAAGCACCCCGAGTATTATGATGATGTGTCGAGGGAATCTAAAAAGAACCCTCGGGCAAGCGTGGAGGATTCGAGTTCCACCCTCGGCGCTTCTAGTCTAAAGGGCGTACATTCAATCACTCGCTCTCTGACGTGGCGACGTTTGCCCACTTGAATGACGTACTGTCTTTTGCCTTTACGGCCCAGAAATCGTACAAGCCTGACTTTCTATCGCCAGCATCGTTCAGCCCTGTGCTCCCAGTCGCTCCCGTGTACGAGTCGGCCGCGTGGATAAAGGCGTCACGCAGGGGCGTGCCCCTGTCATCCTTTTGGCTCTCCAGCGTCAGGGCCGACACCCACAGCGCGTCGTACGTCACCTCTGTGTACGACTGGGGCGTCCTCCCTATCCTGTCCGCGATTTTTCCTTCCACACTCTGGAAAGCCTCGTCTTTCTTGACCCCGAAAATCGGGTTTATGAAATGCGTCTTTACCGAAAACGCGGCCGCGTCCGTGTTCTTTACCACGTTGATGTTCTGCGCCGAGCCGTCGCTTCCGTACCATCTTACTGCCGCAAGGTCCGGATGCCTGTCTGCCTGGAGCAGGATGGGCGTCACCTCGTCAAAGGCGACGATGTAAACTCCGACGGCCTGCGAGCCATACTGCTGTTTGGCCTCTTTTACTTTTGACTCTAGGGATCTCAGCTCCTGTTCCCACATTATGAAATTGATCCTGTGCAGGCTGGAAGAAAAATCGCCGACAGGAGGGTCGTATTGCACCCCGTCAACCACCTTGCCTCCTAGTTTTTCAAATTCCTGCTTTAGGAACTTTTGGAGGTTGTTGCCAAAGACGTCCGCCCTCACCATCGGCACGACAACCTTCACGCCATCGTCCCACATCTGCCTTGCAACCGCCTTTGCCTGGTGAGTGTCGTCAGGGACGAACCGAAACACGTTGTCTCCAGATATCGACAGGTCGGGAGCGGTGCTGCTCATGCTGACTATCAGGATGCCTTTTTCGTCGGCGTACTGCTTGACTGCGGCGACCTCTGCGCTTGTTGCCGGGCCGACAACTATCCGTATCCCTTTTGACTCTAGCACTTTTAGCTTTTCAAGCGCGACTTTGGGGTCCGTCTTTGTGTCCTCGATGGCAAGCCCAACCCTGCTTGTCGAGCCGGATTTCGCCAGTTTGTCGTTTACGTCGTCCACAGCTATGTGCAGCGCCGTCTCGTACTCTTGGGCGTAGGAAGACCTAGTACCAGTGAGTGGCAAAAGCGCCCCGACCAGCGTCACCGAGTCGCTTCCTGCCGCCGGCAGGACAAGTTCCTCAGACTTTGTCACCTGCGAAGTCATAAAGCCGTAGCTGAGCATTCCTCCGATCAGGATTACTGCCACTGCGATCTGGAGGTATCGGGTCCTGTTTGTGGTCCTGTTTCTGCCAAACAACGCCTCTGACTTTTCGTGCCTTGGGAGGCCAGAAGAAGCCGTGCTGTTGTTCTCTGCGCCGTGGTGGTCCGTATAGGCTGCCGCCAGGTACTTGTTGAACCACAATAACCCGCCGGCGAGAAGCAGGTATTCCGCCCCAAAGAGCAGCGAGGACAGCCACACCTGCTCGTAAAGGCGTGAGATGATGATGAACGCAAACCAGCTGTCGGTTATGACGATGCAAAAGAGGGACAGCGCCTTGAAAATCCAGGGTATCGACCATGGCCTTTCCTTCCATAGTCTAAAGAGTATCGGAAGCGCGGGGATCATCAGGACCGCGTTCATTATGGGGTACCCCGCAAGGACTGCAAACATCAGCCAGCCTTCCTGCCTTGACAGGTCCAAAAGGCCCGCCGTGAGCGGGACAAGGTATGCAAGGAAAGCTACGTTGCAGGCAATGCTTGCAAGCAGAACACGCTTGCTGGATTTGCTGCGAAACTCGTGATAGGTGGCAAAGAGGTTGTACGCAAAAAACGGATACCCTGCAAGCCAGAGTATGTCCGACAGCGAAGGCATAGGCGCCGCCACGTGGTAAACAAGCTCGTAGCCCGCCCAGATGATGTCGGCGCAGAACCACAGTATGAGGCCCGCGGCAAGGGAAAGATATGATTTTGCGTGCGAGCGGTTGTGGCGAACCTGCCTGTACGACAGGATAATTGCCAGGGCCGCCGCGACGGTTACTGTGGCAGTTACTATCACCTCGGCGTAAGCGCCCCTGCTTTCGGCAGGCGCGAAATAGAGGATGGAATTAGCGGCAGTGATAGACACGATTAACCCGAGCAAAAGCACGGTTGGCGTAAGTCGCGCCCCTGCCATCATCGTCATTATCACAGTCGTTGGAGGTTGGCTCTATATAAGAAACTTGTACTCCCTTTTGCATATTCCAAAGGAAAGTAGAAGCCTGGCGCTTTTTTCTTGCTACTACTGAGACCTTGCCTTGAGCCACTGCCCCACTTTTGGGAGCACGTTGTTCTGCGAGTACGAGCTGGCGATTAGCCCGACGTGGCCAGTGTGAAAGCGCATAAGGCGCTTGTCGGTGCTTGACACCATGTCGTTGAGGGGCACGCTGCATTCCGGCGAAACAAGGTGATCCTCGTCTGCGACCAGGTTGAGCAGGGGCACGGTTATCTTTGACAGGTCGATGACTAGGTCGCCAAGGTAGAACTCGTTCTTGGCAAGCAGGTTGTCCTGGTAGATGTCGGAAATCCACTGACGAAAAGTCTCGCCGGCTATCGGAGGCGTGTCGTACAGCCACTTTTCGATGCGCAAAAAGTTGCCGACGAACGGCTCGTTGTCGATGTTCTGTACTAAATTAAAGTACTTCGCTACTCCCTGCTTGAACGGCTTTAACGCTGAATAGCAGGCAAACAATTGCTCCGGCGGCAGGTTGCCTATCGTGTCGACCATCTTGGCCACGTCCATGTGCTTGGCCATGTTGCCGATGACGGTAGAGTCTTTTTCGGTGTCAATGACTGGCGCAATCACCGCCAAGTTGCGCACCTTTTCCTGGTGGAGAGCGGTGTACATTATGGACATAGATGCGCCCATGCAGTAGCCGTGCAGAGTCAGCTTGTCCTCCTTGTTCTTTTTCAGCACAATGTCGACGCAGTCGTCGATGTAGCCGTTGACATAGTCGTCAAACGTCACGTACTTGTCCACCGTTGACGGGTCTTTCCAGTCGATGAGGTAGACATCAAAGCCCTGCGTCAAAAGGCTCCTTATCCAGCTCTTGTCGGGCTGGAGATCAAGCACGTACGACCTGTTGATTAGTGCATACACCGCAAGTATCGGCGTCTTGAATGTCTTGCTCACAAGGGGCTGGTAATGCAAAAGCCTGTAGGCCCTCGTCTCTGCCAGCACTTCGTGCGGCGTCTGGCCTACTTCGACCTTTCCCGCGGCATGCAGGACTTCCCTTGTCTTTTCAATCTTGCGGAGGTTCTCCTGCGCCTCTTTTGCCGGGTCTTCGACCGGCTTTTTCTTTGCCGGCTCTGTCACAGTGGCAACAGCAGGCGCCTTTTGCTGCTCTTGTTGCTGTTTTTGCTGTTGCTGCTCCTCTCCTTGCTTGTCTGGAAGAGTTTCCTGCTGCGTCATGGCTGTTTTTCCAGACTCCTTTTCAGGTCACGGACGGTCCTCTTTAGCTCGTGAATGTCCTTGAGGATCTCGTCCATCTCGCCCCTCGTCGGCAGGTTGAGTGCCTTGAAGTTGCGCTCGGTTATGGTCTGCATGGCTCTCGACATGTCCAGCTGGCTGCTGAACAGCTTGCCGTAGACCTGCGAAAATTCGGGCGACGCGTACAGGCCGGTGAACGCGTCCTCAAACGCCTCTATCATGGCCTTGCGGTAGCCGTCAAAGTCGTCCTTGGTCGCAAACTGCTTTGGCGCTCTTTCGACGGTCTCCTTTGACGCCTTGGCGTACGCGGCGTTTATCATGGCCCAGTAGGCGTCCATGTGGGTCTTCATGTCTGCCATTATCTTGCCTAGGCTGACAAACTCGTTTGCATAGCTGTTAAAGTCCTTCGTAAATGCGTACATGGGGCCTATGGTTGGCAGCTTTAGCACCTCGGACCACATGTCAAACATCTTGTTTGCCGGGTCCGGAGTCAGCCCGGGCTTGAAACTGCTGCTGTTGTTAGTGTCATCGGTCATTGAACCACTTCTATTATTGGCTAAGGTAAAATTCACCCGCCAACTATTATAGTTTGTCTGTCCAGAATTTATGCTAATATATAGAATATTATGTAAAATCTCTACTATTCAGTACACATTTTGGAGCCTCTACAATTGTAGAAACTGCATTTGGCAGCTGAGACAATTGTTCGACAGTTGACATGGAGCGAGATCTTTCAATTATTAAAAAAACATTTTATAAAGGAACTGTCCGCATTTCAAAACGCGGGCTCGTAGCTCAGCATGGATAGAGCGCCTGCCTTCTAAACATCCTCTGTTTCTGAAGACAGCCGGAAGTCGTGGGATCGAAGCCCACCGGGCCCGCTTCTTTTACTTGTTATTTTCTTGACAACAGTGCGTACGCCCCGCCGACCGCGTACGCTATTGCTATCAGTATCCTTGAGACCATGACCGCAACGTCCTGGTTGGCCGCAAAGAGCGAGCTGTCTATCACAAAGGCAACGGGCAGGGCCACGAGCGATATTGCGCCCACCAGCAGCTGCTCCGGGTTATTCTGGCCGCTGTACTTTCTCATCAGGATGTAAGTGGAGAGGTTGCCCAGGCCGATGCCAAGCAGGATGAGGTACTGGTAGGAGTGGGGAAACGCGCCGATGGCCGCAAACGGACCGGCCCATGACACACCGTTTACCACCTTTGCACCAGTCGACCACTTGATACTGGTCTTCATGCGCCCGCGGATGGCCGGGACTGCCTTGCGAAAGCGCGGGCCTGCGCCGGCAAGCGCTCCGCCAAAACTGCCTATCCATATTATTGCGTACCAGTAAAGCGGCATGTTGTTGAGTGCTACAAGCTCTGAAAGAACCGAGCCGGCGCCAACGGCCGCTGACACTGCCACGAAAAGGACGCCAAACGCCCGCCTGGTCTGGAGCGCCGAGTTTTCCAACACCCGGTATGGGCCATATATCTAATTTAAAGCAAATCGTAAAAGAGGGAAAGGAGGGGGCAGAAGGAAGCCCTTACTTTGCCGCGCCGGACACCTTGGCCCACTTTGCCATCGCGCCTGCCGCCGTGACCCACTCTATTACCGAGTGGTAGACCGGCACGTTGGCGTCCTCGATGCGCTTTGAGATGTTCTTGGTGAACGGGCCTCCCATCGCGCCGATGAGTATGGGCTTTTTCTTTTGCTTCTGGAACGAAGCAAGAACGTCAACAATCGTTTCTTCAAGCGGGTCGTCCTGGAAGACGAACCACGGCATGATGATGTCGACGTTGGGGTCATCCATGAACGCCTGTATCGCAAAGCGATAGTCGTCGGCGTTTGCAGAGCCGGTGATGTCGCACGGGTTGCCGATGACGTACGTCGCAGGATAGTGCTCCTTGAAAGCCTTTTTGGTCTGCTCCGACAGCTCTGCCACCTGCAGGCCGAGGCGCTCAAAGTTATCAATCGCTGCAATGATTGGCCCTGCGCCGTTTGTGACCATTGCCACGCGGCTTCCCTTTGGAACAGGCTGCCAGTTCAGCGCCTTTAGCGCCGCTGTCAGTTCTTCATAGCTGTCTGCACCGATGATCCCTGCCTGGTCCAGCGCGCCCTTTACGACGCCGTACGAGCCGCCGAGCGACCCTGTGTGCGAAGCAGCCTGCTTGGCGCCCCTTGCGCTTCTGCCGTTCTTGAAAACTACGATTGGCTTTTTGCGCTCGGTAATGACCTTCTTGGCGGTGTTCATGAACTTGCGGCCATCGCCGAGGCCCTCGACGTACAGGCCGATTACCTTGGTGTTTGGGTCTTCAGAGAGGTACCATATCATGTCGGCTTCGTCCACGTCGGACCTGTTGCCGTACGAGATCATCTTGCTCATGCCAAAGACGTCGGAACTCTCCATGAAAGCGATCCCGACCGTTCCGCTCTGCGAGAGGAATGCCACGTTGCCGTTCTTTGGACGGAGCATCCTTGCGTGGCCCTGGAACGCGCAGTCGAGGCGGTTTGCGCCGTTGAACATGCCGATGCAGTTGGGGCCGATGATCCTAATTTTCAGCTCTTGCGACAGCTTCTTTACCTCTGCCTCGATGGCGGCGCGCTCGCCTCCGAGCTCCTTGCCTCCACCGGAAATGACTACAAAGTTGTGTATGTTCTTCTTTGCAGCCGACCTCATCAGGTCCGGCACGAATTTCAGATCAACTGTCACGACTACGAGCTCGACGTTTTCAGAGATGTCGTCGAGGCTCTTGTACGCCTTGATGCCCATTATCTCCGGGTAGCCCTTGGCGTTTACCGGGAATACCTTGCCCTTGTAGTCGTGCTTGATCATGCTCTCAAGAACCGAGTTGCCGACCTTGCCTGCTTCCGGCGAAGCGCCGATGAGCGCAATCGACTTTGCATTAAAGAACAGGTCCATGTGCGACGAGTCTGGCTGCGCCTTTGAAATTGCACTTGCGTCGACTGCCTGCTTTAGGATTATCTTGGCGTCGACAACGTAATAGTCCTTCTCGTAGGCAATGACAGGGTTAAAGTCGATGCTCTCGTAGTACGAGGCCATTTCTGTGCCGAGGTTGCCGATGCTCACGAGGGCGCTTGCAATCATGTCCTTGTCGACCGGCGCCGCGCCGCGGAACCCTTCGAGGATCTTCTTGCCCTTTAGTTCGTTTATCATGTCCAGCGCGTCCTGCTTTGTAATCGGCAGTACCCTGAATGCTACGTCCTTGAAGATTTCGGTGTAAATGCCGCCGATTCCGACCATGATAATCGGGCCAAACTGCGGGTCATTCTGCAGGCCGACGATGAGCTCTGCGCCGGACGGCACCATCTTTTCAAGGAGCACGCCCTTGACCGTCTTGTATTGCTTGGAAAGCCTGCCGTGCATGTCGCTGAAAGCCTCTTTGAGCTGTGCCTCGTTCTGCAGGCCGACCTTGACGCCCTTGACATCTGTCTTGTGCAGGATCTCCGGCGACACTATCTTGGCGACAAGCGGAAAGCCCATTGCCTTGGCTTTTGCCGCGGCGTCTGCCTCGCTTGTGACAAGCGCGTACGGCGGCACCTTGACGCCGTACTCTGTCAAAACCTGTTTAGCCAATTCTTCTGTGATTACTTTTTCTTTGGTTGCAAAAACATCATCAAAGATCTTTTGGACCTTTTGATTCGCCATATTGAATCTGAGGAAAAGCTTCTCAAGCTTCTTTTATAGTTACCTAAGCATCGCTGTAAAGTTTCTATACATAACCTTGCACTTTTTTTCAAGTTCTGGCAAGTCGCCGGGAGCCGGGAGGATGTCTTTTGCGTCAATCTTTTCAGCTCTCGTCTCTGCTTCATACTCTTTCATCCAGCTCTTGATGAGGCGCTCGTTCACTTCCAAGTGGAACTGGATGCCTATCGCGCTGCCAATCCTGAATGCTTGCGGATAGAGGTCGGTGTATGCAAGCACGGTTGCATCCTTGGGTAGTTCGTACGTGTCGCCATGCCACTGAAAGACCCTCATCTTTTTCTCGCCGATGCCCGAGAACAGGCCATCCCTTCCTTGCGGCGACAGTAGGACGTCGTGCCACCCTATCTCTTTTTTTCTGCCCTTGAACACCCGTCCGCCGGCCGCTTGCGCTATCAGCTGCGAGCCAAGGCACACGCCGAGGACCGGGATGTTGTTCTTGATTGCGTCCCTCATCAGGTCCTGCTCTTTCTGCAGATGTGGAAGATTGTCATAGACTGCCATCGGGCCTCCAAGAACGACGATTGCAGAATAATCAGACGATTTAACGGGTACGTCGTCCTGCGCATTGGCGTTTTCTATCTCAAAGCCGTCCTCTCTAAACATGCCTTCAAGCGTGCCGAGCGTCTCGCAGGCGATGTTCTGGATGGAAAGGACCTTTTTCTTCAAGCACCTCAATGTCGTGCCGGGCGGTATTTATTGTGTCGCCAGCATGGCACAAATATTAAATCGCAGCAATGCTAAATTACAGCTGCCTATGGGCTATCAGGCAAACGACGAGCAAGTCCTTGAGAAGCTCAGGCATTTTGTCGGGATGCTTAACGAAGAGTCTGAAAGAGGCTCTGTCATCGTAGTGGAGGGCAGACGCGACGCCGAGGCACTCTCCAGCATCGGCTTTACAGGAAGCCTAGCCGTGTTCCACAACTTCAAGGGCATTGCCGACTTTGTGGACTGCCACGGCCACGAGAAAAAAAAGATAATCCTGCTCCTTGACATGGACCGGACAGGCAAGTACCTCACAAGCAGGCTCCTTTCAAACCTCCAGTCAAGCAGGAACAACGTCAGCCTCTTTTACAAGCACGCGCTGGCCAAGATAACAAACGGCAAGGTGAGGCACGTTGAGGATCTGTCTATCTATGCGCAGCAGATGGCCGGGGTGACAGGCGCCCGCAAGGACCTCTACTTTTACACATGAGACGTATCTTTCGACACACAAAAGCACTTATATTCAAGCGAGCGCGAATTTCAAATCGTTACGGACAAACCAGTAAACGAGGTTATGAATAAAAATTGCCTAGCACAGGAATCGTAAAGTATCATGTTAAGCTAAAGTTTGAAGTTGATGGTTTGGTCGAGAAGGCCGACATTATCGGTGCTATTTTTGGACAGACCGAAGGCCTCCTTGGACCTGAGATGAACCTCAACGAGCTGCAAAAAGTGTCAAAGGTTGGACGAATCGAAGTGAACGTCGAGACAAAGGGCAACGTGGCCAAGGGCGACGCTCTGATACCCATGAGCACCGACATCTCTACCGCCGCACTTATCGCCGCGGCAATAGAGAGCATCGACAAGGTCGGGCCGTTCCAGGCCAAGTTCCAGCTGATGGGCATCGACGACATCCGCGCAATAAAGAAAAAGGTCATCGTCGACAGGGCCAAGAAAATAGTGCAGGATTGGGCTACCAAGACCATATCAGAGGGCGAAGAGATGCTCAAGGACGTCTACGACGCAAGCAAACCGGGCAAGCTCACGTCATACGGAAAAGCGCAGCTTGCGTGCGGGACAGGCGTTTTCGATTCAGAGTGGATAATACTTGTGGAAGGTCGGGCAGACGTCATCAATCTGCTGCGCGCAGGCTATGACAACGCTATTGCTATTGAAGGTGCCAAGATCGACGAGACCGTAGTAAAGCTGACGGAGGGCAAGAAGGTTATCGCCTTCCTTGACGGCGACAGGGCTGGCGACCTGATACTTAAGGAGCTGGCCGGCGTGGTCAAGATAGACAAGGTCCTCCGGGCACCGACCGGGAGAGAAGTGGAAGAATGCACACCCCTTGAAGTCGCCGAGATACTAAAAGACGCGTATTCTCTTGACGTTCCAGCAAGACCGCAGCAGGAGCAGCCGCCTATGCAACAAGAAGAGCGCAGGCACGAGCGCCGCGACCGCGACGACCGCGGCGGGGGAGGAGGAGGCTACGGTGGCAGAAGAGACCGCGGAGGATATGGAAGGCGGGATCGCGGAGGCTACCGCGACAGGGACAGGGGCGGCTACCGCGACCGCGACGACCGCGGCGGGGGAGGAGGAGGCTACGGTGGCAGAAGGGACGACTATCAGGACCGCAGCCGCGAAGATTCCTACGCCCCTGCGCCAGCACCGCAAGAAGAGCCTGTACAAGCGCCAGTGACACCCGGACAGCCATCGGCAGCGGCGGCAAACGACGCGCCAGAGCTCCTGACTGCAATCCGCGACGTGTACCCGCAGATAAACGAGACGCTTGAGGCAATCATCCTCGATGGCTCGATGAAGCAGCTGCTAAAGGTTCCGGTATCCGAAGTAATCAAGAGGCTGGACTCTGCCGAAGGCGCCAAGTACCTAGTCATTGACGGCATCGTGACCCAGAGGCTGGTCGAGGCTGCCGACAAGGCGGGCATTGAGTACGTCGTGGGCCACAGGACCACCGGGGTCAAGCCAAGCGACATCAAGGTGCGGACCTTTGGCGACGTGGGCATCACGAACTAAATGCCGGAAATAAAACTGCAGCACATCCTGACGATGGTGCAGCTCCTGTCAAAGGGGGCGCGCCACAATTTTATCGAAGTGACCACTGCGGACCTTGGCAAGAACATCGGAAGATCTCAACAGGCCGCTTCAAAACACCTTTTGGATCTAGAGACTGCGGGATATATAGAACGTACAAGGCGCGGCCAGAAATTCGCGGTGCGCGTGACTGACAAGGGCAACACCGAGATCCAGAGCCTGTTTGCGTCGTTAAAGTCGGCGCTTGAATCCGCGCCGGCTGCCGTCGACTTTGAGGGAAGCGTCGTTTCAGGCATGGGCGAAGGCGCCTACTATATGTCGCTTGAAGGCTACAAAAAGCAGTTCCTTGAAAAGCTGGGCTATGAGCCGTACCCCGGCACGCTCAATGTGCGCCTGACGGACCAGGTGTACATGAACGCAAGGCGGGAGCTTGGACGCCACCCTTCGGTATTCCTTGACGGCTTTTCAGACGGCACGCGCACGTATGGCTGGGTCAAGTGCTATAGGGCGTCAATAAACGGCAGCGCGATGGAAAACGCCGCCGTCCTTGTACTGGAACGCACGCACTATGACGACAGTATGCTTGAAGTCATTGCGCCGGTTTCGATAAAGGATGCGACCGGGATAAAGAACGGCGACAGGATAAGGGTGCAGGTAATGATAAACAACGATAATAACAATCATCAGATGCCGTAGATGGTGTCGCCAAGCTCTTCCTTTATCTTGGACGATTTTGACCCGGGTATTGGAGTCGAAAGCCTCATCACCTGTACGTTGAGGTTGCGCTTTTTGCAGTTCTCTGCAACGTCCTTTTCGCTATGCGCCTGGTCATAGCCGAGCGCAATCACGTCCGGCCTGACAAACTCGACCGTGTCGTAGAGCGTTCCTTCCCTGCCGATGAGCGCAAGATCTACAAAGTTGAGCGACTCGACAAGTTCTTTTCTGAGGTTCTCGTCGTGGTATATCTTGCGGTCCTTCTTTATCTTCTGCGCAGTCGCGGTCCTTGCGATGACTGCCACCAGAACGTCCCCTACGCCTTTTGCCGCCTTTAGTGTGTGGATGTGGCCGGGGTGTATCAGGTCAAAGACTCCTCCCACGAGCACTACCTTGAGCGCATCGCGGCCGATGAATGTCAGCTTTGGCGGGTTGCTTCCCTTTTCAACCATTCCTTTTGCCGCCAGATGCTTTACCCTTTCGTCAAAGAATTTCCTGCCGACTGGCAGTTTTGCCACGAGCCTGTCGTACGCTGACACGGACGGGTCAAGCGTGCTTGCGTAAATCGAGGCGAGGATAGACTTGTCTTCAGGCTCCATCTGTATGTGGTCTCCGAAAGCGACAGGGTGTGGAGCTGTTAACGCTATAAATCATTCGACTTTTTTAATACCTGTAAAAAGAGGAGTCAAACTTGCATTAGGCAAATAAGCAAGCGATGCCTCTTTTTTCATGTATATACACACATGTCGTTATCGCCGGCAGAGATAAAGCGCAGGTTGGAGCTGAACTGGATACAGTTCCTGGCTGCAAACTCTGCCCGGCTTTCGATGGACACGCTTGACGGCGCAAGCCCGCCGTCCGTGTTTGTAGGAAGATACGGCTACCCAAAGGTGAGAATCGGGCCGATGATACCGCCCATCCACGGCGACACGACGGTCTACGACAAGACCGAGATGTGGGTGGGAAAGACGCTTGAGGAGATTGCCAACCTGCGCCTGTCGCTTGTACGAGGAGTAATGAGCGTAAACGTCGGCGACACGACGGGCCGCTACATAGAGAACCTTCAAGAGCTTGCCATGTCAGAGAGGCCCGCAGAAAGCGAGGCAACGTTTGAAAAAAAGCCGCTTGCAGACGCAGAGCTTGGCCGGGAGCTTCGGCTAAACACGGAAGCGGCGCCCTTTGGACCCGCTGCGCCGATAAAGACGTTCAAGGCGTCGTCGCTTTCGGCAGACCAGAAAATCGAGTCGGCGTTCTACGACGGCGACCTGCGCGCCAAAGACGCGGTGATGGAGCTCTACAAAAAGGGGATAGAGACTAGCAGTATACACCGCGTCCTGAGCGTTGGGATGCTCGGGCTGAAAAAGAACCGCAAGCTGGTGCCAACAAGGTGGAGCATAACTGCGACAGACGACATCATCTCTGCAAGCGTCGTCAGGCAGAACGAGGCAAACGAAAGCATCGATATGTTTGAAGTGAGGCAGTACTCGCACCTTGGCAACTATTACTCTGTCATATTGATACCCGACAGCATTTGGAGTTTCGAGATGATCGAGTCGTGGTACGCCGGCGACGGCAAGATGGCCACCGGCGCCGACTATGAGGACGCAAGGGGCCTCGACCACTACCCTTCAATCGCCGGCGCGTATTTTGCAGCGCGGCTTGCAGTCGCCGAGCATTTATCGAAAAGGCGCAGAAAGGCCGCCGCGCTCGTGCTGCGGGAAATACATCCCGAGTACGTGATGCCCGTGGGAGTGTGGCAGATACGGGAGGGCGTGCGGGAGGCGCTCAAAAAACCTGCAAAAGCATTTGACGGCCTCGACGGCGCGGTGGCGTTTGCGTGCTCGACAATGTCTCAGTCAAGGACGGACATGCTGCGCCACAGCCAGCTGTACCGCAATTTCAGGTCGCAGACAAGGATTACTGATTTTTAACACGCAAAGGGTCATATACTGCTACTACGAAGTCTCGAGCATGAGCGACGCCCTTCCAGAAGGCGTAAAGCACCTTGTCCCAATAGTGCCGGTAGAAAAGGCCCCGAAAATCACCGATCAGGCAAAGGCGGAACTAAAGGGCGTGGGCATGATGGATGAAAAGGGCAAACTAAAGATCAAAGGCGTCAGTCCCAAGATGCTGAAGCGCATGAAGCAGGAGCAGGTCGCCTGCCCTGTACTAAAGCAGGACATCGCCTTTGTGCAGTGCTACGTCTGCCGCAATTTCCACAGCAGGATCTCCGGCCAGGTGTACTGCAAGGGCGAGCCCCTCTAGGAAACTTTCATAAACCCTGCCACAACGCTGCATACCTGTTGAGTTCTCAGCAGCCGCCAAAGGAAGCAATGGGCATTACCGCCAAGAAAGATGACGATTTCAGCGAATGGTACACGCAGGTGGTGATGAAGGCCGGTCTTGCCGACTATGCGCCAGTCAAGGGCTTTATCGTCCTTAGGCCGTACGGCTATGCCATCTGGGAGTCAATCCGCGACATGCTTGACAGGCGGTTCAAGGAAACCGGCCACCAGAACGGCTTTCTTCCTGTGCTGATACCGGAGGACTTGCTTTCAAAGGAGGAGGACCACTTTGCGGGCTTTACCCCCGAGGTGTTCTGGGTCACAAAAGCAGGCAACAATGACCTCGGAGAAAGGCTTGCCCTGCGCCCCACTTCTGAAACCCTTGCATATTCTATATTTGCAAAGTGGATAACGAGCTACCGCGACCTTCCGCTAAAGATCAATTTCTGGAACACTGCGCTTCGCGCCGAGATAAAGGCGACCAAGCCGTTTGTGCGCACGTCAGAGTTCCTCTGGCAGGAGGGCCACACCGTGCACGCAACCGAGGAGGACGCGGAAAAGGAAGTGATGTCGATACTTGCCATCTACCGCGAGCTCATTGAGGACCACCTGGCCGTCCCGGCAGTCCGAGGCTTCAAGAGCGACAAGGAAAAGTTTGTAGGCGCAAAGTACACGACGACGCTTGAAGGGATGATGGCCGACGGAAAAGCGCTCCAGATGGGAACTTCGCACCACCTTGCCCAGAACTTTTCAAAGCCGTTTGAGATAAAATACCTCGGCAAAGACACGAAGGAGCACCTTGCGTGGCAGACCTCGTGGGGAGTCTCGTGGCGCCTCATCGGGGCGATAATCATGGTGCACGGCGACGACAAGGGGCTGGTACTTCCGCCAAGGATTGCGCCGATACAGGTAGTCATCGTTCCCATACACAAGGACAAGGACGCGCAGGCAGTCAAGGAAAAGGCACATGAAATCGCGCAAGAGCTAAAGAGCGCAGGAATCCGCGTGCACGTCGACGACAGAGACGAGTACACGTCAGGCTGGAAGTTCAACGAGTGGGAGCTAAAGGGCGTGCCCTTGCGCATCAACATCGGAGCCCGAGACATTGAAAAGGGGCAGGTTGAGTTTGCTAGGCGCGACAACCGCGATAAAACCCAGTCACCGCGTGCAGACCTTGTCAAGATGACAAATGAGCTTTTGGACAAGGTGCAAAAGGAACTCTATGCCAAGGCAAAAGCGCTCCTTGACGGCTATGTTTCAAGCCCTGCAAGCTACTCTGAATTCAAGTCAATAATCGAAAGCAAGGGCGGCTTTGCGCGCGCTGGCTGGTGCGGCGACCAAAAGTGCGAGCTGGCAATAAAGGAGGAGACAGGGGCTGACATCCGCGTCATCCCATTTGAACAGGACGGAATGCCGGACAAGTGCATCTACTGCGGGCAGGCCGCAAAAAAGGTAGCCATGTTTGGAAGGGCATACTAATTATTAAGGGATACAGCGCGAGAGCTAGTTACGCTTGGTCGATATCGCAAGCCTGTTCCCACTTGATGGCGAGCTTGGATACCTAGGCATCTTTCTGGTAAGCTTTGTTGGGAGCATCATAGTGTTTGTTCCGGTCCCGTATTTTCCGGTGATCCTTGCGGCCGCGCTGAGCGAAAAGTTCGACCCGCACATGATAGCCATAGTGAGCGCGCTTGGGACGGTCATCGCCAAGACCATCATATTCTTTGCCAGCTATTACGGCCGCAAGATGCTCAGCCAAAAGACGCAAAAGCGGATGCTTCCGTTGCAGAGGCTCGTGAGCAAGTATGGCTGGCCCGGGGCCTTTGTTGCAGCCGCGACTCCAATCCCGGACGACATCGTCTACATCCCGCTCGGCCTGGCAAGGTATAGCCCTTGGAAGTTCGCCCTTTCGACGTTTGCAGGCAAGGTCGTGATGAACGAGGCGATAGTGTGGAGCACGGTCTTTCTTGGCAGGCCGCTCGTGCAGGATGTCGTGTCAAACACCGACAACACGACGCTTGTGATAATCACGGTGGCAAGCATCGCTGTCATGGGCGTGATAATCTACTTCTCGCTCAAGATAGACTGGGGAAAGCTCATCGGCAGGTGGTTTCCCTGGGCCGTCAAGGAAGACGAGAAAGAAGAGACAAAAGGCAATCCTGAAAAGAAGGAAGAAGACTAGCTAGGGTTTTTCCTGTCAGAGTTGACGCCGCGCTTTAGCTCGATCTCGACATAATCCTCTTCCATGCCTGCGACGCAGTCAGTGACTACCGCCCTGACCGTCTGGAAGTGGATTTTGCCAGCCGGTGCCTTGCCTGTTTTTTGCATGGATTCCAGCTTGTGCTCAAGGCCGTCTTTGTGGTCGTCGCATACCACTGCGACCATGTACTCGCCGTCGTGCGACTTTATGGAAACCACGTGGGACGGTGGCAGGCGGCATTCCGTCCCACCGACCTTGACGGAGCAGGATTCTGGAAGGAGCACACAATCTGTGAGGCATACTCGATATAAAATCCGTTCGCGGCAAGAAATTTGCCTAATGATGTCTGTAATGGATGAGAGAGGTCCGGTCTCTGTAAAGAAAGCAGAATGTGCTCTCGATATATTATCGGTCTAACAGGAGTTCCCTCTGTCGAAACCGGAATTCACTAGAGACAGGTCCATAACAGATAATTCGTGGCCAATCATAGTCAAACTATCAAATTATTAACCTTTGTGCGCCACCCTGCCCTAGAAAATAATCCCAATTTGGTTTATAAAACGGTGGTTCCACTTGCCGGTGTAATCTAATATGGGTAGCCGAAGAAGAAAGGCAGCAGCCCGGCCGATGAGCAGGGCCCGCATGACAGACGGCAAGTGCCCCAAGTGCACCACGATAGTCAAGTTCAAGGTTTCCGGCGACGTGGGCAAGGAAATCTACGAGTGCACGTCATGCATGTCCAAGTTCTCTATAGACGAGCTATAAGTAAGCCTCGTAGAATCGCAACGCGTTTTTCCTAGTTGCCCTCAGCGGTGCTGCTGTTGATCTGCGCAAGCGGCACCTGTCCGGGATTCCTGTATTTCACTACCTGCGACACGCCCTGCCTCGGATAGACTCCATAAATTAGAGTCGCCTTGGACACGGTCGAGTCCTTGAGCGTCACCATGATTATCTGGTTGTCCTTTGAGCGCTCTACCAATATCTTTGACAGCCTGTCGGTGTTCTGCGCGTCGAGGTGCGCATCCACCTCGTCCATCAGGTAGAACGGTGACGGCTTTAACGACTGGAGAGCAAGCAAAAACACAGTAGCGGCTATCGTTTTCTCGCCGCCGGAAAGCGCGGTCGACTCCCTTGCGACCTTGCCTGGAAACGCCACGAGCAGCATCACGCCACCGGCAAACACGTCCTCCGGGTTTTCAAGCTCAAGCCTTGCGCTTCCGCCAGTCAGCTTGGAAAACGTCGTCTGTATGTCAGAATCGACTCTGCTAAACGCGTCCATGAACATCTCTTTCTTCTCCTTAACTATCTGCTCTATGAACGAGACGATAGAGTTGCGCTCACTTTCAAGCTGGTTGCGCCGGGTGGACATGCCACGGTAGCCTTCCATCACCTGCACGTACGACTCGTCGGCGCGCAGGTTTATCCTCGACTTTACTTGCTCGTACTCATCTGACAGCTCTTTTATCGCGCCTTCAACATCCATCGGGTCAAGCAGGCTCTTGTACCCGAGCCACACGAGGTCGTTTACTAGGCGGGATTCCTGCGCAGTCAGGTCAGATACGTCCTTGCGCAAGAGCGCGGACTCGCGCTCGATGATATTGTTCTCTTTTGACACCTTGCGCTCCTCCTCCGACAGCCCCTTTATCTTGCGCTCGTATTCCTGGAGGACCGAGTAGGCATTGCCGGAAGAATCGATTATCTGCTGCTCCTGGTCCCTGAGCGCCTTTAGCTCAGTCTCTAGCGCCTGCGACTTGCCCTGCATCTCCTCCATCTGCTTCTTTCGCTGGCCAAGCTCCGTCGTCAGTCGCTCTTTTTCCTCGTCCATCTGTGCAAGCTGGCGCTGGTCGAATTCCAACCTGCTTTCAATCCCGCCAAGCGAGCTTGAAATCTGGCTCAGCTCGATGTTTGCGGTGTCTGCCTGCTTCACTATCTGGTTGCGCTCGACGTTTATCTCTGCAAGGCGCGCCTTTGCGGCCGACTCGTCGATTCCCTGCAGGCGAGAAGACAACTTGTTGACTGTCGGAGAAATCAGCGCCAGCCTGCGCCTGTATCTCTCTAGCTCTGCGACTAGCAATTCTGCCTCCTGTACGAGCGCCTGTCCATGCGCCTGCATCTCTAGCAACGTCTTTTCCTTGCCCACAACGGACGATGATTCCTGCGCAAGGCGGGTCTCGCTACTTGAAATCTGGATTTCTAGCCTTATCTTCTCGCCCTCGGCCGACGCGATGCGCTCTGCAGCCTCGCGCAGCTGCGCGTTCTTTTTCTCCACCACCTTTGACAGCCTGCTTAGCATGTCCCGGAGCGACTCGACCGAGTCGCCAAGGATGATGGCCTTTGTCAGATCGGAGATCTTTGAGCCAAAGTCAAGTGCCATCGAGCCTCCTTCCGGCTCAAACAGCTCGCCTTCCACAGACACTGTCCGGAAACCCTGCCTTGCAAGCGCGTACGCCGCAGACGAGTTCCTGACCACGATTGCGTCTGAAAACAGAAACTCGGGTAATGCTTCATATTCTGAATACACAAAATCTGACACGCGCCCGACCACGTTCGTGTCACCCTTGAACTCCTTTGCGGGCTTTGTCTTGTGGCGCCCGACGATGTCAAGTGGGATTATGCGAAGACGCGGGAGTTTCTTTTCCTTTGCGTATGCGGCGATTGCTATCATGGACTTGACGTCCTCTACCACAAACGCCTTCATCCATTCCGAGCCGGAAGCAAGCACCGCCCGCTCGTAGCCCTTGTCCCACCTTATCAGGTCGTGGACGGTCCCCTTGATGCCAAATTTCTCGCTGTATTTTGTGAGTTCCGCGATTGCAAAGTCCTCGTTCATAGCGTGCTTGGCCACACTTGCCCGCTCCTCGAACTTGGTCGCCATCGTATCTGCCTTTGAAAGTATCGCTGCAGAGTCGGCAAGCTCGCGTTCCAGCGCGGCCTTGGTTTCTGTGAGCGCATCGAGTGTACTTGTTGTTTCCTGCAAGTGCAACCTGTCTGATTCAAGCGACTTTTGCAGCTCTGATATTCTAGTTTTTGCAGAATCGACCTCTGACGCAAGGGAAGCAAGGGCCGAGTCGCCGGCGTCTTTTTTGTACGCGTTGGTCTTGATCTTTTCCTCTACCCTTGCCGCAGACATTTCGACTGAATTTCCAAGCGACGAAACGCGCTTTAGCCTGCCTTCGAGTTTCTGCCGCAGGCCAGTGTAGCGTGAGATAACGGCCGAGACCTCCTCGACCTGGACGTTTATCTGGTCCAATCTTGTGCGCAAGGTGGCAAGCGCTTCCTTTTTCTGGGCCATCGAGGTCTGTATCTTTTCCGCGTCTGCCTTCATGCCTTCTGCCCGACGGGCAATTGCCTGCTTGCCTCCTTCTATCTGTGGAAGCCTCCTTTCAATGTCGGAAATCCTGCGCTGCGACTCGCCGAGCATCGCCTTGGCGCGTTCCGAGTCGTGGACGATTGCAGCCGTCCTGCTTGCAAGCTGCGCCTTGGCCTTGTTTGCCGCATCTACCTCCTCCATGAACTTGGCCTTTTCAGTCTCTAGCCCTTCTATCTCCTGCCGCAATTCGTCCAGCTGCTTTGCAAGCTGCGCCGAACGCTGGTTGTTGCCATCAAGTATCTGCGTGCTGGTGGCAAGCTTGCTCCTCACGACCCTGATATTGTTTGAAAGTTGCACCGCCTTGAACCGCTTTAGTTCGGAACCCGTCTGCTCGTAGCGCAGCTGGTCGTTGCGCTCTGCCTCCAGCTCGTCTATGCGCTTTCGGATCTCGCCCATCCTTGCAAACGCGACTTCAAGGCGCCTGTCGGCCTCGTCGAGCTGCTTTAGCGCCTCTGCCTTTTTCTCGTCAAAATACGAGAGGCCGACAATGTCCTCGATTATCTTGCGCCTCTCCTCAGAGTTCAGTTCTGAAATCCTTGTTATCATGCCCTGCTGCACGATGTTGAGCTTGTTTGGAGCCGACAGCACCACTTCAAGCAGCTCCATTATGGCAGTCTTGGACACCTTTTTCCCGTTGAGCAGGTATTGCGACTCGCCGCTCTGGCCTTCCATCTCCCTTGTAAGGGTGACTGCGTCCTCGTCCATCGGTATCCCTCTGTCCGCGTTGTCAAACGTGACGCTGACGCGTATGAGCCTGTGGCCGGGGTTATTGGCGTCGTGGAATAACGACTGGAACTTGTCTACCCTCATGGCCTTGGGGCTGTTCTCACCTATCGCAAACATGATGGCGTCAAGGATGTTGCTCTTGCCCGAGCCGTTTGGCCCCGTGATGGCTACTAGCCCTTTCTCAAACTGCACGATAGTATTGCGGAATCCAAACGACTTGAACCCGTACACTTCGAGCTTTTTGATGTGGACCAAGTGGGTTCTGAGATGAGATTTTACGCAGGGCTAAATATCTGTGCTGGCACTCAATCGCGCTTCCTTTTGGTCAAGTATTTTTAATCAGATCTGCGGCTAGCGTTCCCGCTTGCCCTCTACGAACTCTAGGAAATTGGCCTTTGCCACAGAATATGGCATCTGGACTGGCGGGTGCTTGAAGCAGTAGGCAGATATGCTGTCAAGCGGGCCGGATATCCCCCTGTCGATTGCTATTTTTGCGCACCTTGCCGCGTCTATCATGACGCCGGCCGAGTTGTAGGCGTCCACCACTTTTAGCTTCAAGTCAAGTTCCACCGGGATTCCGCCAAAGTACTGGCCTTTTATAGAGATGTAGCAAATCTTGTCGTTCTCAAGGAATCCTACAAAGTCGGACGGGCCAATGCGCATCGGGACCTCGTATGGGGCCATGGCGGCCACCGCGGATGTCTTGCTTATCCTCTTGTCCTCCAAGCGCTCTTCGTCGAGCATGTTGTAAAAGTCCATGTCGCCTCCGATATTCAACTGATAAGTTTCGTTGACCTTGACGCCTCTGTCCACGAACAGCTTGACAAGCGTCTTGTGGACAACAGTTGCGCCAAGCTGGCTCATGACATCGTCGCCGGCGCACGCAAGGCCGCGGCCTGCAAAGGCGTCCTGCCACTTTGGCGTAGATGCGATGAATACCGGTATTGCGTTTACAAACGCGCACCCTGCATCAAGGCACGCCTCTGCGTAGTACTGCGTGCCCTTTCTGCTTCCGACAGGCAAATAGTTTAGCAGCATCTCTGCGCCCGTGTCCTTTAGCACCTGCGCCACGTTTGCCGCCGGGCCGTCTGCTACTTTGATCTTTTGCGCAAGGTGCCTGCCGATGCCGTCGTGGACCTCGCCCTTTTGCACCTTGACATCCATCTTGTCCATCTCTTTTATGATGCGAATAGTGTTATTCGGCTTGACAAATATCGCCTCGGAAAGGTCTTTTCCAACCTTGTTTGCGTTGACGTCAAAGGCCGCCACAAACTCGATGTCGGACGGCTCCAGCCCGCCGAGGTTGTACGCTGTCAAGCCTATCCAGTCGCTTTCCTGCTTTTTGGCGTCTGGGTTTTCTCGGTAGTACCGGGTGCCTTGGACTAGAGCAGAAGCGCAGTTGCCTATCCCGGCAACGGCGACCTTGACCTTTCTACGCATCTCGTTTATCTGCATTAGAATCTGCTTAATATATCTTCAAGTCTTTTTCGCAACGGCGCAGATCGCCTTTGCATAGACTGTTTCAAACCCTGCGCTCTTGTACAGGCCAAGCAGGTTCTCGCTTCCAAGCGTCTGCAGGAACAAAACCCGGCCGCGCTTTTCCGAAAGCGCCTTGGCAAAATTCAGAATCGACTTGGCGACGCCCCTGCTCCTCTGGGCCGGAACGGTGCCAAGGCAATAGACGCCTATCAGGTTGTTTTTTGTGAAAAGCGCCGCACATCCTGCCGGCATGTCGTCATCGTCATTGTATGCCAGCAAGAGGTCCAGTTTCTTGGCGTTGGTTGTTACGATGCGCTCGACTTCGTCCTTCCATTCCGGGACTGAAAACGACCTACAAAAAACATCTATCCACGTTGCGATGTCTGACGGTTTGCACACTGTCACCCGGGCCCTGATTGGTCCGGACTTTTTCACAGACTTCAATACGTACATGGTGTCTACCACACGTAAGTTTTGCGGCGGCTGCGACCTGAAGTAGAGGTGGCAGTCGATGCCTGCGTCCCAGAACGCCCTTGCCACCTGCTCGTACGGAACATTGCAATTTTCAATCGTTGCTCTGTTGAAGAAATAGTCGCCTTTGAGCCGCGGATTGACAAGCGCCCTTGCGCACCTGATTTTTATTTCCTTTGACCAGAGCGAGCAGAACGCCCACTCGTTTTCCTCCATCCTGCCATAATCATCGATATCTGAGGCCAAGAATCTCTGCCATCGCCCCCGTACCTGCACCTGCGCACGCCGCTTCAAGCATCACCTTTACCGCTCCCGGCGTGTCAAAATCATCGTCCATCTTTTGCATGAATCTTTTCATGTACGTCGCCTTGTTTTTTTTGTCGATTGCGCCTGCAATGACAGAGTCAGCAGCTGCGCACCTTGCCAGGTCTTGCTCTGAAAAGTCGAGCCGCTTTCTATAATGTGTAGAGTAAAAATATAATCGCATTTCGTTCGCGCTGTGGTCTTGCAGCAGTTCCCTGACTGCGACCGTGTTGCCAAGCGACTTGCTCATCTTTTTTCCCTTGGCATACACAAGGCCGACGTGCGTCCACAGCTTTACCGGCTTGCTCTCTGACGTGAGCGCGCTCAGCTGCGCAAGGTGCGACTCGTGGTGCGGGTACACCAGCTCGTCTGCGCCTCCGTGCATGTCGTACCTGCCGCCAAAGCTGACCATAGCAACCGACGTGTCCTGCATGTGCCACCATGGCACGCCCCCTCCAAGCACATCGTCGGGAAAACTTGCTCCAAAATCCTCGCTTGCGTTCCAGAGCAGTATATCAGACGGCGACTTTTTGCCCGGCGCAATGTCGAGCCGGCAGTCTGCAAGCTCTTGCTCTGTCATCTTTGACAGCCTGCCAAACCCCGCGCCATTGGCGTCGAGGTAGACGTTTCCGCCTGCGCTGTACGCCTTGCCCTCGTCGAGCAGGCGCCTTGCAAGCAAGCGCGCCGTCTGCACGTGGTCTGACACGCGCGCAAGCGCAAAGCCGTCGATGCCAAGCGCAGCTGCGTCGTACAAGAGCTCGCCGATGTACGCGCCGGCAAGCTCTTTAGGTTCTCGGCCTTCTGCCTTCGCCCTTGCAAACACCTTGGGGTCGATGTCTGTGATGTTTACAATGACCTTGGCCTCCGTGCCCAGAGAGCGTAGGTAGCGTGCAACGGCGTCGTAAAAGAGGAGCATCCTTGCATGGCCAGCGTGCAAATAGTCGTACACGGTCGGCCCACAGAGAAATATCCTCGCAACATCTCCGGGGGTAAAGTCCTTCTTTTTTGCTGCCAGCGTGTCATAGACCTTCAAGTATCTGGTAGCGCCTGCCCCGGGCTGTAATCAGACGGCCTCTGCAAGTTCAGGGCGTTCCTGGCTGATTATCTTGCCAAGGCCGCGCATGTAGTTTCGCGCAAACGTCGACACGGGCTGCGACGAATACCAGATGCAGCCGAGCACCTGGCAGTCATGGCACGTCCTTGCAATGTCCCACTGCGGCGCGCTCCATATCTCGTCCACCGAATGTTCAAGGAGGCTGTACGTGTTTTCCGGGCCGTTGAACTTCCAGCATGGCACCATCACGGTCCCATCGCCGTTTACAAAGATGCTCTTCCACACGCCGCATTCGTCAAACACTCCACGGCCGTGCTCCAGTATCTGCTGGAAATATTCTGCCGGGATCATCAGTTGCGGGCCCTTTTTCTTGCCGATATAGTCAAGCACGCTTTCGCACACCCTGTCCATGGTCTGCCTGTCCGGCAAAAGCGAGTAGTCGACGTCGGACCTGTCCTCGACAAACGTAAGCGAGACTGCGCTTGCTCCAAGCTCCTTTGCCCTGTCAAAATACGTCTGGTCGATGAATTCTTGCGCGTTGTATTTCGTGATGACGCTGTTAAAATAGTGCGGAACCTTGTGTTCCGTCAAGAGACGCAGGTTGTCCATGACCCTGCGGTACATGTGCGGGTTGACGCCGCGTACCTTGCAGTACGGCTCCTCGTAGGTCGAGTCGATGCTGCACGTGACAAACTGGATGTGCTTTTTCAATTCGTCAAGGTCTATTGTGTGCAAGAGCGAGCAGTTGGAGATGAGAGTTATCGGCATCTTTAGACTGTGCAGGTGTTTTATGAGCTCCATAAAGTCCGGCCTGCTCGTAGGCTCGCCTCCCTCCACTATGGCCCACACGCAGTATTTGGACACCTTGTCAAACACTGCCTTCCACTGCTCAGTCGTCAGGTCCTTGCGCCTTGCAAGCGCCACCTGGCCCTCCTTGTCCGCATCGCCAAACGGGCACATGGGGCAGTAAAAGTTGCAGTAATGGGTCATGCTGAACACCGCGATAAGCGGGCGCCTCCTGCCTGCGGCCCTGTTTGCGGACCACTTGCCCAGTAGTTTTAGCGTCCTTATGGTGTCCACTCCCATGACGATTTTTGTGATGGTCCAAGTATTTCTGCCTTTGCGCAAAGGCTAACAGAGAGAGGGCGCATACGCTAGCGTGGCATGGTGGATGCACTTGCCTTTGGTGCAGAGGTGATCGCAGTCTCGGCCTCGGGGGTGCTTGCACCCGGCCCGCTGTTTGTGGCAAACATGATGTACAGGACAAGGCAGGGCGCGCTTTCCGGAATAAAGGTCGCGCACGGGCACGCAGTCGTCGAAATCATAGTGATAGCCGCAATCGCGGCAGGGCTCTTTTCTGCTTCAGCTTTTATCGCAGACTATGCAGACATGATCGCAGTAATCGGTGGCGCGTCTATAATCTGCTTTGCTGTCATGCATATAGCCGGCATCCTTACTAGAAAAGGCGACCAGAAAAACGTCAAGGCCAGGAGAGGGCCATTCGCAACAGGCGTTGCTTTTTCCGCCCTCAACCCGTTCTTTCTTGTCTGGTGGCTCACAGCCGGCCTGAAACTGATATCCGATTCGGCTGCCTTTGGGCCCGTGGCGGGGCCTGCGCTGCTGTTTGGAACGCACGTGTGGATGGACTATGCGTGGCTTGGGACTACCGCGTACCTCGCGTCAAAAGGGACGACAGTCTTGAAGTCGAAATATTACAGGTTTCTGATGCTCGGTCTAGCCGGTCTCTTGGTGTACTATGGCGTGCAGTTTTTGATAAATGGGATGATAATGATGATAAAGTAAAAAATTACTTTGTGTGCGATATCGGCACATCTATCGTGGACACGTTTCTCAGTTTCCCGTCTTCGGACGTCACCTGCTCAGAGCCGAGCTTTATCGGGCCTATCTTGTAGCCGATGGTGTCCATTCTCTTGACGATTATCTGTGCCACATCCACAGCCCGGGTTATGCTCTTGCCTCTGGCCTTTATGATGACCGTCGGCTCGTTGGCCAGCTGCACCAACGTGGCGGTAACGTAGGTCATCAGCGGCTTTTTGCCGATAAAAATTTCGTTAGATGCCTTCGGCGGTCTGGTTGTGTTGGTGCTAGTAGACAATGGTGCAAATTATTGTGCAAGGTAGCATATAATGTTTGTCGAGCAATTATCTGTTCTCAGACGCCTGCATATTTCTTGAGGATGTTTTCAACGTCCTTCGGATTCTTGGCGATCTCTTTTACCGCCTCTTGGTCCTCCACTTCGTAGCAGTGCAAGAGCCCTAGCTCGTCCTTGTAAAACAAAAAGACCTTGCCATCAAATACGCAGTGGTAGAGCTTTTCCTGCTCCATCTTCTCCGTCTTGAGCTTGATGCCGTCCTCATTGATGACGACGGGATAGTCGTCTGACACAGGCATATCAATCGTGGCGCGCCGTATTTAATTATACACGACTCTTGCCAAAACGTAAAGAACGCGTGACAAAAAGTCTCACTCTCACACGCGCTATTTGACTATGTCACGTTTAACTTGACTGCCTTGAGCACCGACACTTCGCCGTTTTCTGCGCCAAGCATCAGCATGTACTGCCCTGCGGCAAGATCGTTTGCAGGAGTGAACACGAACGAGACCTGCTTTGAGCTGCCTGCCGGAACGGAAACGTTCTGCTCGCTAAAGATGCCGGTCGAGTTGCCAAGGTTGCCATTGTACGTAAACGTGCCTGTGGCAATCATGCTGCCATTGAATGCACCTTGCGCGCTCAAGCCGACCTTGATTTCCGCGCTGTCGCCCTTCTTTACGGTTATCTCCTCCGGCGCAGACACGCTGAACGGGACCTGCGCGTCTGTCTTTATCGTGCCTATTTTGTTCTCACTCCATTCTGTGAACCACAGTTGTCCCTGCGGGCCTATGGAAAACTGGATGGCATTTGCGATGCCGCAGGTCGGCGCGTCTGGTTTGCAACCGCCAAACTTGGCGTTCTGGGTTGGAATCCAGTACTCTGTCAGCGTCTGGGCCTTTGGATCGAACTTGCTTATCCTGTTGGCCGCGTGCTGGTTGAACCAGATGTTGTCGTTGCTGTCGCGCTGCATCCAGTAGGGCCAGCTGACCGCGTCAGAGGGCGTCTGACCTCCAAAGATCTTTGGAGACGGCATGGAAGTGACGTACTTGGTTATTGTCTGGTTTGACGCTCCTATGACGAAAAACAGGCTGGTGCCGTGGTCAGTGACCCACAGGTTGCCTTCTTTGTCGAGGACTGTGCCGACAGGCGAAGTGAGTTCGGCTGGCAGGCTGATTGCAGTCGTCTTGTTTTGAGCAATATCGTACCTGTAGATCTGGCCTTTTTGCTGGTATGCCAGAACTGTCGCCCATACAACGTTTCTTTCGTGATCGACAGCTACTGAGCCAGAGCTTACAATAGTCCTGTCAATTCCTGCAAACGCGTCAAGTGGCAGCTTTATCTCGGTAAAGCCATCGGAAGTGCCTGGCTTCATCTTGGATATGTCTGCATGGAAGAGGGCGGGGGTTCTGACGCCTACCAGGTACATGCCGCCCTTGGAGTCAAAGTCAAATGAAATCGGCCCTACGGCCGGGGACTTGAACGAGTCAAACGTCGAGTTTGCCCTGTTGAACCTCCAGAGCAGGTTCGGCTTGTCGTCCGTAAACCACACATTGCCAGCGTTGTCAACCTTGGTGGCAAATACCATGGAAACCGCTGTAGGGCTTGGAATGGAACGCGCAGGCCACGACGGGATGGGGAATTCCTGGAACTTGCCGTCCGCTAGGGTGTAGCTGCCGAGTGTACCCTGCTTGGTTGACACGTACCACACCCTGTCCTTGTCAACGGCTATGCCGAGCGGAAGTTCGCATTGCGAGGGGAGCACCTGCTCGCTTACAAAAGTGTTAGAATTGGCCTTGGCGTTTGGGCCGCAAAACAACTCCTTCTGTGTCGCAATCGTTTGTTGCTGTTCCTGTTGCTGCCTTTCTTCCGGCGTGGGCTCGGCCTTGCCTGCGAGAAAGGTTGCTGAAACGGCTGCGACGGCCACTATGCCAATAATGGCATAAATGATGATCTTCTTGTTTGAAGACCCCTTGCCTGACACGCGGGAAAAACATGCCTGTCCCCATATATCTCTTGTCTGCGTGTACGCGCACTTGGGCAGGGATAAAATATGCGGCGTGCGTATTTTGCACTCTTGACGGCGCCAGAGCGTGAGGCCCAGGCAGGGGCACAGAAGGAGCAAAAAGGTTATCTGGGATACGTGTCAGTGTTGATAGCCGCCGCTCTCTTTGGCTCTGTGTTCACGATCGCCAAGGTGCCGCTTGCAAGCGTCGACCCTCTTGCGCTTTCCGCCGTCGCCTATACAATCGCGGGGCTGACGCTCGTGCCTTTTGCAAAAGCATCATTTCGCCTGCAAGGACGCGAGGCTCGCTACATGATTGCCATCACGGCCTCTGGGGCAGTGGTCGCACCCGTACTTCTCCTGAGCGGCCTGCAGATGACCGCGGCGTCGGACGCCGCCATCCTGTCAAACGGCGAGGTGCTGTTCACGGTAATCCTGTCGTCGCTTTTCTTTGGAGAAAGGCCGCACGGCAAACTCGGCCTTGCCGCAGTTACGCTTGTCATCGTGGGGCTGTTCATGGCGACTACCGACTTGAAGTTCTCTTCCAGCACGATAATCGCGTTCAACGCGGGCAACCTGATGATCCTAGCGTCCATGTTCTTCTGGGCGATTGACAACAATTTCAGCAGAAAGCTGACGACGTTTTCTGACATCAGTCCCGCCAAGATGGCCATGATAAAGTCGCTTGCAGGCGGGCTCGTGCTTCTCGGAGTGGCTGCCGCTACTGGCAGGTGGGGCGCGCTCGGGCAGATAAACGCGCAGCTGTGGCTCATCATAATAGCCCTGTCTGCTTCGGGCTTTGGAGGCGCCCTCTTGTTCTTCCTTGCAGGGATAAAGAGGATAGGCACGATAAAGACGATGACGGTGTTTTCGACGACTCCGATATTTGGAATCACAATAGCGGCAGCCGCGCTTGGCGAGTCGATAAGCATCTTTCAGGCCGTCGCGACGGGCCTGATAATCACAGGAATAATCATAGTCAGCAGGCGCTAGCTAGAGCAGTTTCAGACGCTCCGTGACCTTGTCAACCAAGTCTGCCGGCGCGGGGCCTATCCCAACGCACGTAGCCGTGCCGGGCGGTATCTGCGTGAGGCCGCTGTCCTGCACAAGGACGACCGGCAGCTTTAGGCTCTCTGCGTGGTTCATGACGTCTATGAGCTCATCGAAACTCTGCACCTTTACGACTACCTTGGCCTGTCCCCTTTCAAACCACGAATCGAACCAGTCCGGTTTTTTCTGCTTTGTTCGTTCGGCGGCCATCACAGCGGCGTGCGCCACCTGCGCGGCTATCTTGCCGGTGCCCATGCCCAGGTCTCTTCTGACCACCATGACCTGTTTGAAATCCAAGGCTCCCATAGTTTAATTAATAGCGTGAGAAATACCTTGCTGGCCGTTGTCTCATTTTGATGTCATTGTAGCCGGCGGGAGCATTTCTGGACTGATGGCTGCAAGGGAGGCGGCAAGGGCAGGTGCCTCTGTTGCAGTCCTTGAGGAGGACGCCGAGATAGGGACGCCGGAGCACTGTGGCGGCCTTGTCAGCATGGAGGGAATGAAAAACCTCGGAATAGTGCCCGACGCAAGCGCCATTGAAAACGGCAGAATAAAGCGCGCCAAGATACTCTCACCTTCAAACGGCTTTGAACTTTCAGCCGAGAAGCAAAAGGTGGTGGTGCTTGACAGGCGCGCCCTTGACAAGCAGGTGGCGCTGCAGGCGCAGAGGGCTGGCGCGGACATTCGAGTGAAGTGCTCTGTGCGCTCTTTTTCGCAGGAAAATAAGCAATATGCTGTGAAAACGTCGGAAGGCGACTTTACATCAAACTATTTCGTTGACGCTAGAGGCGTCGCCTCGATAATAGGCAGAAACCGCGACGGCGTGCTCTCGTCTGCGCAGTACGAGGTGTTTGCGCCCTGGATAGAGCGCGACGCAATCGAAGTCGCGTTTGACAGCGAGAAATACCCCGGTTTCTTTGCGTGGGTGATACCGACGGGCGACGGCAGGGGCAAGGTGGGAGTCGCCGGCAAGGGCATAAACGCGGCAAGCGCGTTAAAGTCGTACATGGATGCAAAGGGTGGTCAGCATTCCGTCGTGCGCAAGGTGTACGCGCCGATATGGGTCATGGGCCCGATTGACAATTTTGTATCAGGACGGACTGTAATAGTGGGCGACGCGGCAGGCCAGACCAAGCCCACTACCGCCGGCGGGATATACACTTGCGGCATGGGCGGGCTCTTGGCGGGCCGGGCAATCTCAAGAGCAATCTCGGCAAATGATGACACGCTGAACGAATATCCGAAGGGCTGGTTGGCTATGTTTGGAGAGGAATTTTCCAAGATGCTTATTGCAAGGCGCCTGCTGGAAAGGCTTGACAACAAGGCCCTGGATGATCTGTTTTCCGCAATACCTGAGGACAAGCTGGAAGACGTGTCGTCGACGGGCGACTTTGACTTTCACGCGGCCGCCCTTGCCAAGGTGCTGGACGTGAAAAGCGCGGGCAAGATGGCAAAAGCGCTGCTTGGCAACGAAATCCGCCGGCTGGTCGACGGCTAGATAGATATAAATTCGGATTCGCCTTCTTGAGCGTTATGTCAAAGCAACTGTCCTTGCCGGTCTGCACCTCATGCAGCAGGCCGATAATGCCTAATGATGAATGTGTAAAATTCTACTGCCCGAACTGCGGCTATGTCCTCATGTGGCGCTGCGAGTCCTGCCGCGAATTTGCAAGGCCCTACAAGTGCGTGGGCTGCGGCTTTGAGGGCCCATAGACATGGCGCGCCTTGTGGCGAGGATAAAGCTCCTTCCAGCTGATGCTGACATCAACGTCGACAGCATCGTGGATGGGTTGAAAAAGAGTATCCCGCAAGGGATGGAGCTCAAAGGCCACGCCAAAGAACCGATAGCGTTTGGCCTGAACGCAGTCGTCGGCGACTTTATGCTGGACGACGCGGAGGGGCAGATGGACAAGCTCGAAGAGGCCATCCGCGGTGTGCAGGGCGTCGGCGAGATCGAAGTGATGAACATCAGCCGCGCATCGGTCAAGATGAAGTAATAGTAGTAAAACTAATGTTGTTCCCAAAAACGCCGGAGGCTTGTACAGGTTGAAAAAGGCCAAGGCAGGTAGCGACGAATCTCCTCAGGTACAATTGCGGGTGGCCGAGGCCAAGCACCGCGACGTGGGCAAGTGCAGGGCCCGTCTGGACCCGCACTATATGGAGCAGATCGGCGTCCAGCCCGGCGAAGTGATAGAGATAATGGGCAAGCGCACGACTGCCGTCACCGCGTGGCCCGCAGACGACGAAGAAGAGGACACTGACATCATCCGCATCGACGGCCAGACGAGAAAGAACGCAAGCGTCGGCCTGAACGACCTCTTGAACGTGAGAAAGGCCGAGAGCAAGGCTGCAAAGAGCATAACGCTGATGCCGATAGGCGACAGCAACATCACAGTAGACAAGGAATTCTGCGAATTTGTCAAGGGCCGGCTCAAGGGCTTTCCGATGAGCGAGGGCGACGAGATCTCTGTCGTCATTCTCGGCAACTCGATGGATTTCAAGGTGCAAAAGGTGTCGCCAAAGGCAATCGTCCGCGTCGAGCGCCCGACAAAACTTTCGATAATGGCCGAGACGGCGCAGGACCGCAAGCCCCGTGTCACCTACGAGGAGATCGGCGGCATGAAGGAGCAGATAAAGCGCCTGCGCGAGATTGTCGAACTGCCGATGCGCCACCCGGAGGTCTTTGCCCGGCTGGGGATAGAGCCGCACAGCGGCATACTCATGTACGGGCCGCCGGGAACCGGCAAGACTTTGATTGCAAAGGCGCTTGCGTCAGAGTCGGAGGCAAACTTTTTCATAATAAACGGCCCGGAGATAATGAACAAGTACTACGGCGAGACTGAGGCGCGCCTGCGCGACATATTCAAGGAGGCCAAAGAGTCCTCGCCTTCCATCATATTCATCGACGAGATTGACGCAATAGCGCCCAAGAGGGAGGAGGCGTTTGGCGACGTGGAAAAGCGCGTCGTGGCGCAGCTACTTGCACTCATGGACGGGATGCAAGAGCGCGGCCAGGTCATAGTCCTTGGGGCAACGAACCGCCCTGAGAGTCTCGACCCCGCACTTAGGCGCCCTGGCCGGTTCGACAGGGAGATAGAGATAGGCGTGCCAAACGCGGAAGGGCGACTTGAGATACTGCAGATACACACGCGTGGAATGCCCCTTGACGACGGCATCAACCTGCAAGAGCTTGCGTCAGAGCTCCACGGCTACACGGGCGCCGACATCAAGGCGCTCTGCAGAGAGGCCGCAATGAAGGCCCTTCGGCGCTACCTGCCGGAAATAGACCTTGAAGGCGACAAGATATCGCCGGAAGTGCTTGAGCAGATGGTGATTACAACGAGGGACTTTCGCGACGGCATCAAGGAAATCGTGCCTACCGCCATGAGGGAGTTTTACGTTGAAGTGGCGAGGGTCAAGTGGAACGAGGTCGGCGGCCTGTACGACGCCAAGAGGGTGTTGCACGACAACCTCATCACCTCGATAAAAGAGCCGGATAGCTTTTCCAAGATGGGTATAAAACCGCCAAAGGGCGCGCTGCTCTACGGTCCGTCCGGGACTGGCAAGACTCTTATCGCCAAGGCGCTTGCGACAGAGAGCAACGCCAACATCATAATAGTCAGAGGCCCGGAAGTCCTGTCAAAGTGGGTCGGCGAGTCGGAAAAGGCGATACGCGAGATATTTAGAAAAGCCAAGACATCTTCGCCTTGCATCGTAGTGTTTGACGAGCTGGACTCGCTTGCGAGGCCGCGGGGCCAGAGCGAGGACGGCGCCGGAAACGAGCGCGTGGTCAGCCAGATACTGACAGAGATGGACGACGCCGGCAACTCGGGAGTCATAATAGTCGGGATAACAAACAGGCCAGACCTCATCGACCCATCGCTCCTTAGGCCCGCCAGGTTGGACCTCATCGTATACATCGGCCAGCCGGACGAAAAGGCACGGTTTGAGATACTAAAGATAATAACGCAGTCGATGCCCCTTGAAGGTGACGTCGACTTGGCAAGCATCGCGCAGACGACCAAGAATTTCAGCGGGGCAGATCTCTTTGCACTCTGCCGCGAAGCGGCGGTGAGCGCAATGCAGAGAAAATCCGCAAACATTTCAAACGCCGACTTTATGCAGGCATTGAGGGCGGCAAGGCCGTCCATAACCAAGGAGGTCGAGGAGTGGTACGAGTCGATGAAAAAGAACCTTACCTATGCCATGCCAAAGCCAATCGACAAGAGCTTTTACGGATGATTAAAGCCAATACACATACACACTTCTTTCTTTAGTCGCTTCTTTTGAGCAGGTTGAACAGCAAGACAAGCCTTTCCCGTCACCTACTATCGTGATTTTGTGTTTGCGCTCATGTTTGTAACTGTTTAAAATTCCCTGCCCCTATTAACACCATGTCAGGCACAAAGGGAAGGTATGATTGTACCGCCTGCGGCATATCGTTTCCTACTCATGAGGCTCTGGTAAAGCATAACGTGGATGTCCATGGTGCCACCATAGGTACTCAACTGAGGCAGAGCGAAGAAATACAGAAACAACGAGAGCAGGAATAGAGACTAGAAGCCCACCTCTGTACATGTTCGCACTCGTCGCTTATTCGACTTTCTTCCTCTGAACATACTTTTTTATAAGCTGGCTGGAATCACGTATTTGATGCCTTCTGGACCGTGTTCCTCAAGCTGCTTGGCCTTGAATGGATTGACGTATCCGCCCAATCCGGCGATTATGGAAGGTCATTACTTGTCTATCTATCAGTTATTATCTCGTGTAAAAAAAGGCTCTTACGGTGACACTCTATGAAGTATCCATTAAGGAACCTAATTTACGAAAAGGTCCGGCAGGCCGGCAACATGACGGACGCCGACCTGATGAACGCGCTGTCAAAGGAAGGCGTGACCATGGCCGACGCCGAGTTTAACAAGATCCTGCTGGACCTAGAGATCTATGGCCTCATCAGGGTCGCCTGGGTCACGAAGGAAAAGCGCAGGATAGAGCTCGTCGCCGATTCTGGAACAGCAAGTTAGAACGGCAGCTTGTAGTAAAAGAGCGCGTCAAACGCAATCGCTAGGAATATCACCAGCAGGTACGGCGCCGTGACCTTGTAGGCTTTCCATGCGAACTGCGGCGTGGGGTTCTTGGTCAGCTTGTAGTGGTAGATGAGCATGAGCGAGCCCGAGACGGCCGCGACTATGGTATACAGCAGGCCGAGGCCGAAAAAGTAGAGTGCGATGGAATAGGGGAGGAGTATGGCCGTGTTTGCAAGGATGTAGCTTGCGGTTCTCTGGTTGCCGATGAGGACAGGAAGCATCGGGACGCGGACTGATGCATACTCTTCGCGCGCCCGTATCGCAAGGCACCAGAAATGAGGCGGAGTCCACATGAACACCAGCCAGCCCACGAGAAAACCGAGCACGTCCATGGAACCTGTCACCGTGGCCCAGCCGGCCATTGACGCCGCGCTGCCTGCAAAGCCTCCTATCACGATGTTCCAAGGGTTGTTGCGCTTTAGCCACGCTGTGTATATTATGACGTAAAAGAATATGCCAAGGGCAATCATGCCCGTCGCCATCGGGTTGAGGGTGAACCATGCGATGACCACAGACAGCACGCTCACGCCAAGGCCGTACGCAAGGACGCTCTTTGCCGACAGCCTGCCGGCAGGAATCGGCCTCTTGGCCGTCCTCTCCATTATCTTGTCGATGTCGCGGTCGTAATAGTGGTTCAGGGCACTTGCGCCCATTGACGCCAGCGCGCCGGCTAGCGTGAGAAAGCCAAGCTTGAACCAGTCAATGTCCCACGCCACGTTTGGCGTTGCGTCAAAGCGGGTAGCGGCAAGGTAAGATGTGACTGCCGTAATTACCAAGAGGACTACTATTCTTGGTTTTGAAACTTCGACAAAGTCGCGTGCAGTCACGCTATGAGCCTCAAAATCAGTAGCGCTGGCTTGCATTTAATTGATTCGGATATGTATGTGGCAGTCAAACGAGGAAGCGCTTTAGGTTTGACACCTGCAGCCTGAAAAACGTCATGACCTTGCGCTTTAATATGGCGTGCTCGGCGTCCGAGAGTCCGCACCCGCACTTGCTGCCGCTCTTGTTGTCCATGCTGTGCGCCTCTGCCACTGCGTACACCTTGGCTATCTTGTCCCTTGCTTGGGAAAAGTCGTACATGTCCTCGTCAACCCTGTGGGCGTGCTCTAGCATGTCCAGTAGGTTCACGGTCGTGAGCCAGGCATCTGCGACAGTGTCGCCTTCGCCCACGTCAAAGACATCTGCTATGGACAAGTGTCAGCAAGTCCTGCAAAACGCCGACATTAAGGCGGGTGGTCAATAATTTTAGAGGTGCAGAAAAGATTAATTATGCCAGAAATGCCCACCATAGTCAAACATGACTGACTGGGACCTGCTGACACCCGGTATTGGTCTTACGTCCATCGGCATTGTTGGCGTAGGCATTTCTCTTGCAGGCATTGCCAAGACTTTCATCGACGGTATGCACGCAGTCTCCCTCCTTACCATGTTTATCGGGATGATATTTCTCGCCTCAGGACTTTTCAAGGACGGCTTTCCGTCGACCGGCAGGGCCAAGTCCGCGACGTTCATCACGCTTGGCTTTCTCGTGACCTTTGGAGTCGCAGCTGCGGTGACAGTGAGCGTCCAGGTCCCAACCATCTTTACGTATATCGGCCTCATGGCCATAATTGGGATACCCGGGGCGGTACTTGCAGTAACTTCTTTCCGAAAGCCCCAGTATGTCAAGGCGATGGGCGTAATATTCATCGCAGGAGCCGCGGTGGGTGGCATCACGTTCTACGCGTTTGGCCTCGTGACACCCAAGGCTCCTCAGCCTGCCACAGAACAGCCGACCGCTCCTCCAGCAGCGCCAGCTGCCCCTAAAAACATTGTCAAGGCATCTATCCTTGCAGGCGCCTCTGCGCAGGGCAACCCCTCGTACGGTCCGAATCCTGTGACTGTCGCCAAGGGAGATGGTGTAGAGTGGACCAACAACGACAACGCGGTGCATACCGTGACCAGCAAGGCAGACAATGGCAAGACCTTTGACTCTAAAGTCTTGGCCGCCGGCAAGACCTACCTGCTTAACACTGCCACCTTGAAGGAAGGTGATTATGAATACTATTGTCAGGTGCACCCGTTCATGGATGGTATGCTAAAGGTTGGCGCGGCCGGCACTTCCAGCGCAGGTGGCAACGCCACTTCAAGCGGAAACGCTACTTCGGGTGGGACAAACGCCACTGGCGCTGCTGGCGCTAATGCTACTACCAACAACAATGCTACGGCGCCAAGTGGAGCAAATGCCACTGGAGCAACAACTGCAAACGGGACAAACGCCACCGGTTCTGCGCCGGGTGCGACCTCTGGATCTCAGACGTCCGGGGCTACTGTCACTGCAGTCTCAATAGTGGTTGGTGCTTCTAATCCAACTAACGGGAAATTCTTCTCTCCTGCAGAAGTCAAGTCTGCAGTCGGAAGCATGGTGACTTGGACCAACGATGACAGTACCACTCCATATCATACTGTAACATCCGGCAAGGTAGTAAACAACGCCCCTGCTCCTGACAAGGTGTTTGATTCTGGCCTTATGAAGGATGGCGCCAGTTTTTCGTACGTGTTTGAAAAAGCCGGCGAGTATGACTATTACTGCATGTTGCACCCGTACATGATCGGCAAGGTAACGGTCAGCTGACTGGTATAGGCTCGCAAAAAAGCATGACCCTTTCATCAGTTCAACTGCAAGAGCTGGAGCAGATCGCAAGAGCGTCAATGCCCAACGAGTCGTGCGCCTTTCTTCTTGGCAGCGGGCAGCAGAAGGACAGAATTGCAATAGCAGAGATATTGCCGGTGAGAAACGCCAATGCAACATACGCATCGTTCGAGATACCGCCAGATGAGCTTCTAAAGGCGTACGACTATGCAGAAAGCAAAAACCTACAGGTTGCCGGCATATTCCACTCGCATCCGTCGCCTCCCTCGCCTTCGCGTACGGACGCGCGGTTTATGGAGATAAACCCAGTTGTGTGGGTGATCTACTCGACCACAGAAGACAGGTTTGCCGCATGGATTTTTGAGGAAAACGTGCGGGAAGTAAATATCGTATAACGCTAGGGCGTAAGCCTGTCTGTGTCTCTCGGGTAAAGGACCACGTCGCGCACGTTCTGCGAGCCTGTTAGCACCATCATCAGCCTGTCGTAGCCGAGGCCCCACCCAGAATGCGGGGGCATTCCCCAGTCAAACGCCTTGAGGTGCTCGGAAAAGCTTGCCGGGTTCAAACCTTGCTCAACAAGTCTGCTTTTCAGGCGCTCAGGGTCGTGCAGCCTGCGGCCGCCGGACACCAGTTCGAGGTAGCCGTGCTGCAGGTCAAACGATTTGGACAGCCTTTCGTCGCTCTCTTTCTCGTGGATGTAGAACGGCTTTAGCTTCATCGGCCAGTCCATGATGAAATAGAATCCCCTGTGCATCTCGCCCAGCTTGCGGAGCGCTGCGTCGGATAGGTCGTCGCCAAACGAAAGCTTTTCGCCTTCCTTGGCCAGCTCATCAAGGCACTGCTCGTACGTGAGCCTGTCTATTTTCTTGTTGCCAAACGGGATCTCTTGCGCGCCTGCCGCCGCAAGCTCTGCCCTGTGGTTCTCGTTAAAGTCGCGGATGACGTTTCCAACCACCTTTTCCACGAGGTCCATCACATCCTCGTAGTCGAGAAACGCCGCCTCGACGTCGATGCTCGTAAACTCTGTCAGGTGCCTGACGGTGTGCGAGTTTTCGGCTCTGAAATAGGGGCCTATCTCAAACACCCTGTCAAGGCCCAGCGTCAACTGTTCCTTGTAAAGCTGCGGGCTCTGGGCCAGATACGCCTTGCGCTTGAAGTATTCAAACCCAAAGAGGTTTGCGCCACCCTCGCTTGCGCTCCCGATTATCTTGGGTGTGTTGACCTCTACAAAGTCCTCTCCCCTCAGGGTGTCCCTCACCACCTTGAGGCCGGCGGAGCGCAGGCGGAATATCGCCGCAACCCTGGGATTCCTCAGGTCAAGTGCCCTTGCGTCAAGCCTCTTGTCCGGGGCCGACTCAACTCTGCCCGTCGGGTCGATTGGAAGCGGATGGACGGCCTTTGTCAGTATCGCAAGCTCTGTCACCTTGACTTCCACCGGAAAATCCTTGGCCTTGCTCTTTTGCACGGTGCCGGCGACAATCACCGCGCTCTGCCTAGGAGCCTGCACAGCCGCCTGCACATTTTCGCCTGTCACTATCGCCTGGCAGGCGCCGGTGACGTCGCGTATTGTCACAAACGCAAGCTTGCCAATGTCGCGTACATCCTCTATCCAGCCGCCTATTCTCACCTGCTTGCCGACGAGGTCTTCGCCAAGCTGGCGTGCGTAATGCGTCCTGTGTATGTCGACTACTGCCATGGCCTATCTCTCTCTATCTCTGCTCGAACTCTACGAGGAGTTCCATGTTCTTGACGGCCATTGCAATCTTTTGAATCTTTTCGACGTTGACCTTCTGGTTGCTGCTCCTGCCTGCAACCACTGCCTTGGTCACCTTGTTGCCGTCTGGAAGGTAGAACTGGTTTACTGAAATGACCCTTGCCGGGTGGAATAGGCTCTCGACGAGCCCGCGCTCTGACGTCTCTGACTCGACATAGTGCACTTTGTGCCCAAACTCTTTTTCTATCCTCTCTGCAAGCGAAGGGTTGGCCCTGACAGACATCACGTCGGGCCCTCTCAGGACAAGGACATAGTCTTCGTCCACCCTTGCGCCTCTCGCTAGGGTGAACCTGTCCACGTCCTGGCTCTTGTTGGCAACCCTCGTCAGAGTTACTGCGGCGTCCACGTCGTCCTGCGTGATGTTGCCGGCGTGCAGTTTTTCGTCGCACCTGGCGCACAGGACACCGCTTTTTGCGTCAAAAGGGCATATTGGAGACTTCAATGAGGCGGAACTTGCATAATGGCAATTACCGGTTATATAACCGCTCGGGGGCGCAACATCCCCTTTTGGAAGGCGTCAGGTGGCAATTTTGTACGACTGCGAGAACAACCCTTTCCGCGCTCAAAGGTGGGCTCCCGGCGAGTCGGGATATCTGTCTGATTAGATATTGTGGAGGTATTTAGACATATTTCTATGAATTATTGATGCTATACGGTTAATTCTCAAAATCATAAAATGTTATTAGGACGAGATTGTAATTATTGCCATATGGCATACCAGAAGATCCATCATGATGTCATGAGCATCGACCCAAAAATCAGACTGGTCACGATTTGCGACATGGAAGGCAAGATCCTATTCTCTGACCATAGGTCTGGCGTGCAGAATCTTCTTACCCCGGAAGAGAGCCGAAAATCGCTTGACTTGGCCATCAAGGCATGGAAAACACGCAGCGAGCTTGCATCAAAAATAGGAAGGGGAAAATACGTGTTGGCAGAATACGAAAAAATCAAGCGCATCACAATGCCACTCGACGATAATCATTTGCTCTACGTGACTACGGAGGTTGATGCCGATCATTCGAAAATAATCGACTCGATAAGCAAGCTCAAAAAATAAGCAAGAATGTCTGGGACTGCCTTGTTCCTCCTGATGGTTGTTGGCGCTGTTCCTGCGCTCAAATTCCCCGGCAAAATTGTCGGGCCTTTCCAACTTCAATAACCTCTTATACCGTGCGAGGCGACTTCAAATCATGCCTTCCGGGGACGAAAAAAAACTTGCTGTCAGGGAACTTTGCGCGTACTATCTGACAGAGAGGGGTCCGGTCAAGGCAGTGGACGGGGTCAACTTTGCACTTTCAGAGAGTGAGTCTCTTGGCATAGTTGGCGAGTCTGCCTGCGGCAAGAGCACACTTGGCTCTGCGCTCATGCGCTCGATGCAGCCGCCCGGCAAGATAGTGGCAGGCTCTATAGTCCTTGCAGGCGAGGACATTGCCAAGATGTCCGACCGTGACTTTGGGAAAAAGGTCCGCTGGAAAAAGGTGGCCATGGTATTTCAGGGCGCAATGAACGCGCTCGACCCTGTCTACACCGTGGCAAGCCAGCTGCGGGAGCTTTTGGAAGAGCACGGCTTTGAGGGCGACATTGACGCCAAGATTGTAGAGTCGTTAAGGCAGGTGGGCTTGGGGCCGGCGGTGGCGTCGCGCTACCCACACGAGCTGTCCGGCGGCATGAAGCAGCGCGTGGTGATTGCGATGGCGCTCCTTATGGAGCCGGATCTCCTAGTTGCAGACGAGCCTACCACAGCACTTGACGTGCTCGTACAGTCGCAGATAATCGCCCTTTTGAAAAAGCTGCACGAAGAAAAGGGAGTAACCGTCATCCTGATAAGCCACGACCTTGCCCTTGTGTCGCAGGTTGCAGGCAAGATAGGCATAATGTACGCCGGCCAGCTTGTCGAGATAGGATCGACTGAGGACATTTACAAAAACCCCAAGCACCCGTACACGCAGGCGCTGATAGCCGCAGTGCCCAGGCTGCATTCTAGCGAGAAAAAGATCCGCTTTATACCCGGAAGCCCTCCAAGCCTGCTCGATCCGCCGGCCGGCTGCAGGTTCTACCCCCGCTGCCCGCACGCAATGGAGGTGTGCAAGAAAGACCCGCCCGAATTTGCGACCGGAACAGGGTACGTCAGGTGCTGGCTCTACGACCCAACCTTAAAAAGTACGTCGCACTGAGAGCAAGTGCTCTTCATTGTCAATCCTGTCATACTTTCCGCTGGGCCAGATGCGCGAAAAGCAGCGCTCTGTGCTTCTGGATATAGAGTCCGCCCTAAAGTCCGGCTACAAGAACATATTCCTTGAGGCGCCCACCGGCTTTGGCAAGACGCCGGTTGCAATCACGCTTGCGCGGTATCTTGGAAGCTCGCACATCTGCACCGCGACCAAAGACCTACAGGCGCAGTACCAGCGGGACTTTCCGTTCGTCTTTGAGGTAAAGGGCCGGGCCAACTTTCCCTGCATAGTAAAGGAGGACATGGGCCTCAGCGAAAACTGCGACTATGGCCCCTGCGTGCAGGACGACTCGTACGACTGCGCGTACAAGACGCGGCTTTTAGACTACAAGGTTGTGGGAGAAGGGACGCTTGGCGAGCAGGTCAGGCTGGACCCACTTTCAGAAAAAACATACGTTGAGAAACTGAAAAAGCAGTCCAAGATTGTGGAGCTTGAATGGCGGCCATGCCACTACTTCCACCAGAGGTGGATGGGCGCAAAAGCAAGCCACACAGTCTACAACTACCGCTACTTTCTGTCCGACATCTTTTACACAGGCACCACGCAAAAGCGCAAGCTCCTAGTGATGGACGAGGCACACCAGATAGAATCAGAGGTTGGAGATTTCCGCAGTTTCACGGTGCACAAGAATGCGCTGCGCTTTCTTCCAAGGGTACAGATGCCGGAGAAAAACGTCGAGGATGTCGAGCCGTGGATGGAGTTCTGCTCTTCCCTTAGAGACAAGATGCTGAAATTCATCGAGCAGGCGACAGACGCCATCGAGCGGGGCAGGGTCGCCGAGCCGTACACCGAGCGCAACCTGATAGAGGCGATTTCAAAGGAGAAGAACCTTGAGGCGCTGCTGTTTGACATGCGCTCCAACAAGAAAAACTGGATAGTGTCAAGCATCCAGCGCGATGCGCAGAACCAGCTGACGCGTGCAACTCTGACCCCGCTTGAAACCTCCGGCTACTTTGGCGACATACTCGACAAGGGGACAATCAATTTGTTCATGAGCGCAACCATACTGTCAAAGGACTATCTCTGCAAGGTCTCCGGGCTAAAGCCGGACCAAGTCAAGTTCGTCCAGGTGCGCGACTCGGACTTTCCCGTGAAAAACAGGCCGATACACCTGATGAACGTGGCGTGGCTCAACGCCCGGTCGATGCAGGAAAGTATGCCCAAAATCGCCAAGGCAATAGACAACATTATGACGATACACAAGAACGAAAAGGGCATAATCCACACCACGTCGTACTCGCAGCTGCAGTACATCCGCGACAACATCAGCCGGGAAAACGCGTCCAGGCTAATCGAGACAGGGTCGGCGCTTGGCAGGGAAGAGGTGCTTGAAAAGCACTACAAGAGCACCCGGCCGACCGTGCTAATATCGCCCTCGCTGCATTTGGGCGTAGACCTGAAGGACGACCTGTCAAGGTTCCAGGTGATAACAAAAGTCCCTTATCCAGACCTTACGGACAGAAAGGTCTCTGCGATGAAGGACAGAGACCAGCGCTGGTACACATGGTACACTGTACTCCGTCTTGCACAGTCGTACGGCCGGTCTATACGAAGCGCCGACGACTTTGCCACCACGTACATACTCGACTCCAGCATAACTTTCCTGCTAAAGAGCGCGCAGGACATGGTGCCCAAGTGGTTCTTGGAAGCCGTCAAGAACGCATAGAACGTTTTTATGTTGTAATGGCTAGAAAAAAGCAGTTTGTCCGGCGACAGGGCCACTCCGTCATCAGGCCAGCAGGCGGCAGCGCCTACGATATTTGGAATAAACTCTAGCGTCGCCGTAACGATTGTCCTCGTCTTGCCGATAATATTCACACTCGCCATCTATCCAAACTCGTTCAACCTCTCGTGGAACGAGGGCAGGGGCGGATTCATCTTTGCAATGGCGTTCATCGCTGCCGAGCTCATAGGCACCAGGCAGCCGGTAAGCAAGAAAAAATTCCTAGTAGTAGCCAGCCTTGCCGCAATAGCCATTGCCTATTTTGCGGCCCTCCAGTTCGGACTGCAGGATTCTATCCGAGAGGCTGGGCTATCGTACGGCATCCGCAAAGAAGTCATTGGGAGCTGGACATTCATGTGGGACTTTGCAGTCATGGCGTTGTTTGTCGGCGCGTCCCTTGCAGTCTTGTTTGGAAGGAAATGGTACAAGATAGCGCCGGCGGGGGCGATATACCTTGCAGGGAGCGCGGTCATCCTGTCGCTCGATGCGTTCTTTCCATACGACTCGCTTGGTCCGCTCCAGGTAATAGTGCCGGGGTACCTGCAGATAGACCAGGCAGTGGTCAGGTTCATCGACGCAAACATCATGGCAATAGGCAAGGGCAATGTCGCGACGGCGCACGGCAACATGCTCGTGCTAAGCGGCCTGCACGGGCCCTTTGTGCTGCAGGTGTTCTGGCCTTCAGCGGGTGTGCACAGCATGATAATCTACACACTCGTGATGCTTGCGTTCCTGCTAAAGATGGAGATACCGCTAAAGCGCAAGCTCATCTATTTTGCGATAGGCACGTTTGGCACAGTCACCGTGAACATCATCCGCATAATATCGCTGACGATGTACGCACTCATCGTGACAGTCAACCCCCGGGAATGGGAGGCGTTCCACTCTGTGGCCGGCGAGATAATGTTCCTGCCGTGGCTTGGCATCTACCTTGGAATCGTGATGTACGTGGAAGGCAGGCGAATACGCAGGCTGCATAATCAGCAGCAGGCAAGCGCTACCCCTGCTTCATGAAAAATAATCAAACAGCGTATTCTGGCCAGAGCTGTCCTGCAGGTCTGATATTCGCACGCCCAGCCTGCGCACGTTTCTCTTTTTCTCATTCATTGCTTCATCAAGCAGCGATTTTGCCGTCGAGTGCAGGAGATCAAAACTCGACGCGTGGGCCTTGAGCGCCTTTGACCTATTGACGTTTTCAAGGTCGTCAAGGACGAGGATTATGCCTATCGACCCAAACGCCATTTTCTTTTCAGCCGCGCTTTTCTGTATGACCTTGCATATCTCCTCAAGGTCGTCGTACATCTCCTCCGCGTTCTGGGCGTCTTTTTTCAGCGTGACTATGCGCATAATCTGCTTGCGTTCTCCCTCCGACTCTACGACTGGTTCGTCGTCGACTCCCTTGGCCGCGTTGTGCATGTAGGTCGCAGTCTTTTTGCCAAACTCGCCTATGAGCCTGAATAGGTCAAACGACGCAAGGTCGCCGGCGGTCTTTACCCCAAGCTCTGCTAGCCTGTCGCGGGTCTTGGGGCCTATCCCCGGTATCTTGTCCACGTCAAGCGCGGAAACAAACCGCAGAGCATCTTCCAGCCTGACAATCGTAAGGCCGTCAGGCTTGCAATAGTCAGACGCTATCTTGGCAAGCATCTTGTTTGGCGCAACGCCGATAGAGCACGTGAGTTTCGTGCGCTCTTGTATCTGTTGCTTTATCTTGTGCGCAAGCCCTTTTGCAACGTCAAAACTGCCGCTGGCGCGTCCTGACGCGTCGATGAAACATTCGTCAATCCCGACATGCTCAAAGACATCGGCATGCTCCCTGATTGCCGCCATCGCGCTTTCGGACACCTGCCTGTAATAGCCAGCGTCAAGCGGCAAGAGCAATGCGTTGTCCACGCCTGCAAGCCTTGCCTTCGCAACCCTTATTGGGATGCCGGACTTTACGCCGTACTTTCTTGCGACATAGTTGGCAGTGCTCACCACGCCGCTGCCCTCTGTCCTCCCAGAAAAGACGCACACTAGGACAGGTCTGTCCTTTATCTCCGGCCTGCGGATTTCCTCGCACTGGGCGAAAAAGTAGTCAAAGTCGATGTGCATGACAACCCTGTGCGGAGGCGCTGACAACGGCCGGTATTGACGTCCCTGTGTAATTAATTAACTTCTACTAGTTGCCGTTTAGGACAGACACGCCCGGCATCTCGTCTCCGGCAAGGTAGCGCAAGGTCGCTCCGCCTCCCGTGGAGACGTGGCTCACCTCGTTCTCGGCGACGCCGGACTTCTTCATCGCTTCCAGCGTGTCGCCACCGCCTATAAGCGTCTTTGCGCCCCGCCAGTAGGCAAGCGCCATGCTCTTGGCTATGTTGACAGTGCCGTTTGCAAACGCCCTGACTTCGAACATGCCCATGGGACCGTTCCAGAATATCATGCCGGCACCGTTTGTGCCGCTCACTTCTGCAGAATACCGCTCTATCGTCTCGTTGCCGATGTCAAAGCCGGCCATGCCGTCGGGTATGTCGCCTTTGACCATCGTTATCGAGGTGTCTGCCGGCGATATGGCCGCGACGTGGTCCGTCGGGAGCATTATCTTGTCGCCGTAGGACGAAAGGGCCTTTGACACCCACGGCAGGTGCTCGTTGTCTATGAGCGATTTTCCTGTCTTGAAGCCCTTGGCCTTTAGGAATGTGTACGCCGCCGCTCCTCCGATTATCACCTTGTCAGCTTTGAGAAGAAGGTGCTCCAGAGCGCCTATCTTGTCCTTTATCTTGACCCCTCCGACTACGACCTTGAACGGCTTTATCGGGTTGTCCTTCATCATCGACAAGTATTCGACTTCCTTTCTGAGGTTAAAGCCGGCAAGCCGCGCGTCGACAAGCTTGGCCATGCCGTACGTGGAGGCGTGCTTTCTGTGCGACGTGCTGAACGCGTCGTTCACGTAGACGTCCGCGATGCCTGCAAGTTTCTTTGAGAATTCCGGGTCGTTGGCCTCCTCCTCCTTGTAAAAGCGCAGGTTTTCGAGGAGCAATATGTCGCCGTTGTTCATCTTGTCAATCTCGCTTTCGACCGCCGGGCCGACGCAGTCGTGTGCAAACCTGACCTTCATACTCGACCTGCTGCCGACTATCTCTGACAGGCGCTTTGCCACCGGCGCAAGCGTATAGTCGTCGTCGCGGCCGTCGGGCCGTCCAAGGTGCGACGCAAGGACCACCTTTGCACCTCTCTTTGTGAGGTATTCTATTGTGGGAATCGTCATTCGGATGCGGTAGTCCTCGCCCACGGTCCCGTTGCTCACACTGACGTTGAAATCGACTCTGACAAACACCTTTTTTCCGTCGAACCTTTTGTCGTCGAGATCGGTAAGGGTTCTGAGCGCCAACTGATGGGACAGCTAAATGGCAGGAGATTATTTACTTTTCCGAAAAGAGATGCTAGAACGAAAATCCTCAAAACACTTAATAAAATAGGAGCGCCGCAAACCAGGCGTGAGTTTCGTCCCAAAGAGGGTCCTTGGCAAGTTCATGCACGTGACAGATCAGCCGCTGAAAAGGCCGGGCGGAAAATCGCTGGTGTATTTCATGGGCGCAGGCTTTTGCCCATTCTGCGCGGCAGAGCGCTGGGCCATAGTCAAGGCGCTAGAGCGCTTTGGGAAATGGGAGGGCGTGGTGGAGGACAAGAGCGCCGGCCACGACGAAAAGTACCTTAACGTACCAACGTTCAACCTTGCAAGGGCAAAGTACCAAAGCGATACGGTCGAGTTTGCCGGAAAAGAGACTGCTGACCGCAACTTTGAGCCGCTGCAAGAGCTTGACGACAAGGACTATGAAATCCTTGATATGTATAACCCTGACCAGATGATCCCGTTTTTGCTAGTCGACGGCCAGTACATGCAGGTAGGCGCCGGCTACAGCCCAGAACTTATCCAGAACATGACGCACGAAAAGGTCAGGGCGGAACTTGGCAACCTCAACTCTGCAATCGGCAAGGCCATCAACGCAGAAATCAACAACATCACCGCGTTGATATGCAAGGCGACGGGTGGAAAAGGGAGCGCCTGCAACTCTGACAGCATAAAAGCGCTGACTGGAAAATTATAATAAAAGAGAAGAGGAGTTTTTTTATTCCTCTACCTTTGCGACCTGCGGCTTTAGCGCAGTGACGCGCGTGTAGGTCGGGCATCCGAGCTTGCTTGACGCGACCTTGAAGCCTTCCTTTGCAAGCGGAAGGTTTGTCGCAGTGACATAAGCCTCGAATATGACCTGGTCAGGCTTTACCCTGGCCGCAAGACCTGTTGCCTTGCCAAAGGCGCGGCGCATACCCTCCTGGAGACGGTCTGCACCTGCCGTTGCGATCATCTTGTTCTCCCTGAGTATGACGTGGGGGTAGACCCGAAGCATCGAGAAAAAGCTCATCTCGCCTGCAGTCGCCATCCTCTTATTCGCTGCCAGTCTCGCAGCCTCAAGGGCGTTGTGCCTTATCTGGATCTTTTCAGTCACGATGAGCTCCAGCTTGTAATCATAATCCTGGCTTGCCTGGCCGGACGCAAACCTTGCTATCTTGATCTGTGGCTTGCCGGCGATGTATTCGCGCCTAACGTAAGGCATCCCGCGCGTCTCACGATAATTTACTCCCTTCATATCTATGCACTAAATTTGAATGCTTAAATGTGGAAGTCTGCTGTGATTTAATCGTTATGTCATCTCCTCAGCCGCAGCAGCCGTTCGCTGAAAAACAGCAGCAACAGGCTGAAGAGGTGCAGCCGACAGCGGAGGCAAGGCTCGCAGGAGGAGGCAAGGTGCTGATAGTAGAGACGAGGTCGCAGGACGAGCTTCGCACCCGGGGCTTTGGCGAGCGCGAGGGGCAGGAATACGTGCTAAAACCGTACGAGGCGCTGTACCTCCTGCAGGCAAAGCGCCTGACGTTTGCCGGCAAAAAAGACATCACTTTCGACTCGCTCTTTGAACACCTGCTAAAGCATGACCGGAACATCATGACACGGTTTCTGGTCTACCGCGACCTCCGTAGCCGGGGATACGTTGCAAAGGAGGGTTTTGGCTTTGGCGACGACTTTCGCGTCTATGAAAGAGGCGAATACGAGAAAAAGCCGGCAAAGTATGTGGTCTTTGGGATAAACGAAGGCGCAAATGTGACTGCAAGGGGCTTTGCAAGCGCCATCGAGCAGATTGAAAAGATGGGCAAGGAGGCGGTGGTAGCAGTCATCGAAAGACGCGGCGAGGTCATCTACTACAAGGCATCCAAGATGCGCTTTTCGCAGAACAAGCACGATACTTTTCTGGTGCGGTGAGCGCGGCGGTGGAGGGGGAAGAGAACGAGCCGAGGTTCAAGGAGGTGTACTGCGCCGATTGCAAGATGATCCTCGCAAGATACTCTGTCAAGTATTTCACCGACACGGACATCAACGAGCTCGTGCACATACACTACTCGGCGCACATCAAAGAAGGGCACGCCATTGAAACGCGCCTTGCCGTGTAAACGATTTATAGCCCCGCTGGCTTCTCTTGCCCATGCAACGTAACCTCTGCGAGAGGGTTATCAAGCTAGACAGGAACATACGCTTTGCCGGCATCGTCAACGCAAACGGCGAGGTCATCGAGGGCGGCTTCCAGCAAGGGATACATCCGCTACTAAACGGCCCTGCCGAGCAGCAGATGTACATACAGTCACTCTCCACCGTCGTGACGCTCAAGCAGTACGCGGACAAGCTCGGTGCCTTCCGCTATGGAATAACCGAGCACGACAAGGTCACGCTGCTCACCTTCCCGCTTGGCGACGGCATCCTGTGCGTCTCTGCCTCGCCAAAGGCAAACTCGGCAAAAATAAGGGATAAAGTGGCAGCTCTTTTGAAGGAAAAACCAAGGCGCGGCAAGAAGGTTTAATAGTGCATTGTCTAAAAGGTTAAATGCATGGTAGCCTCCTCCGAGGCAAGGTTGGCCAAGCGCTTTTGCGAGCACTGCTTTTACCGCGGCAATGAATCCGAGTTTCTAGCGGCGGCCGACTTTTGCATCGAGTGCATGAGCGTGCACGCGCATTGCCCCAAGTGCAAGTCCAGCTTCCACAGCGTCCACGTGGTTGAATAAGATTTTTACACCGCTTTTTCCATCATGTTGGCGTTGCAGGGTGATGACGAAGTGTACAGTCCCCCTATTATCTGCCTGCGTAGGCAGAAAAATGAAGAGAATTTACCGGACTGCCGAGCCTTGCAGCATCATGTTTAGAATCTGCTAATAGATTTAGTATTACTAAAATTCTTTCAGAACGACATTTATCTGATAAACGTCATTTTTACCTCATGAACATTGCAGATTCTGAGGTGGCGCAGGTGATTATAGCCAGAACATGCGGCTGCAACGATGTTGGAAGAAAAGTCACGTACAATTTCGCAGACCCCTACCACGCCCTGTGCCTTGACAAGAAGGACATAATACTTGCCCAACTGCAAGCCTGCGAGACTCTGTTAAAATACGCTAGCGACGATACCGACAGAAGAGTCGTAGAAAAGGAAATCGCCGAGCTGCGCATGGCGATGGACCTCCTGACATAAGAAGCAGAGGAGGGATGGCGCAATTGTAACATCACAACAATTTCGAGAGTACGACGACAAGGTCCGGAAGGCCAATTTTGTATTGTGCCCATCGTGCTACTGGTGCGCGACATACTTTATCGCCGACGATGATTTTCCAAAGTGCCCTACCTGCGGCAGCGTGGTTATAGACTCTATTCCGATTTCCGAAAGCGAGTTTTACAAAGTAAATGTAGCCGGGAACGGCAGCGTGGAACTGCGGTTTGGGAGGGCCGCCTGACAGCGGTCCCTCCACTACCCTGCAGGCAGGGCTTTAACATTTTTAATTCACCTGCCCGTAGCCGTTCCTGCAGTGAAATACGACCAACTGTGCGCCGAGATTGCGGACCTCGATGGGAGCATAGTGGCGACTTTTGTGCTTTCAAAAAAGGTCGCAGGGATGCACGTCAAGATGAATGTGCCCCAGATAAAGGAGGAGGATACCCGGCTGCTTGCTGAGCAGACCTCCACCGTGGTGGGCATCACGCGCACAAACGAAAGGCTGTTTGGCAAGGTAGGTTTTCTGCTGGTGCACCATGAGTTCGTGGATGGGATATTCTTTCCAGTAAATGACGATACCACGGTGCTAGTCGGCCTCGTGCAACCGTACGACCAAGCCAAGGTGGTCGAAAAGGTGCGCAAAAAGATAGGATCTGCCTTTTCATCGTAATTGATTGACCTGCATGTACTCTTGCAACCCTCCGGGATAGACAAATATTCGGCTATTGCAGAAGTTAGATCGCGGGGTAGGCCCGAAGTACGCCTTTATACTCCAGATCCGTGTCTAGGCGTGCGCACCGATTGTCTAACCCCGGTCTACTCCGCGTCTTGCTATTTCTTCTCGGTCAGCAAAGCCACAAACACGATGTTTCAGTGTAACGGCAAGAGCCAGGCCGGACCTGCCAGCGACCACGCGCAAAATCTGTCCGAGGTCGCCAGCTGGCCGTTTCGTTCTCTAGCTTTGCGGTTCCTCGCCAGCCTGCGCAACGTCTTTTTGTTTTTCCTCCGTGCTAGCAGCCGGCGGCGATGATGATGGTGACGACGATGCCTGTTGCTGCCCTTCGCTCACGATTTCTGCCGTCGCAAACCTCGCACCGACGTTAGTGACCCTTACCTTGGCCTTCTGTCCAACCTTGCCGCCCTTGACAAAGATCACAAAGCCCTGAATCCTTGCAATTCCGTCGCCCTGCCTGCTGATCTCTGAGATTTGCACGTCGTATTCCTTGCCGGTTTCAACCGGTTTTGGGCCACCAAATCCTCTGTCGCCTCCAAAACCTCTTCCTCCGCCGTAACCTCTACCTCCACCGTAATTGCTTCTTCCGCCGTATGACATTTTCCAGAGTCATGTGCGCAGCTGCCAATTTAAAGTGAATCGGTTTCAATGCTCTGAATTGTTAGAGCAAGCTAACGTACGCATGTTCTATGAGAATGCGAAAAGTATCTGCCGCAGCCCGCCTCTGCATTATTTTGCACCTATTGCGGCAAAACGCGTTTGCACATTGTACCTTGTGAAAATCGCGTCTCCTATAAGACGTTTATTATCATAAAGCAAAAATTCGCATTTTGTCCTGTAGTTTTTCATAACCGGTTTGCATTGTCCCGTCATTTCGTTTCTTCAAACAGATGCCCGTTCCCAAAGTCATTTTAGAGAGGACAGGGTAATTCTTGCAGGATAGAGGCATGTTTGGATTTGGAATCCTTCTCACGGCTTTGGCCGATTTCTTGGCCCGACGACAGAATAAAGAGAGAAAACGATGCGACATCTGCAGGCAGAAATTTGACACCTATGAAGCTGCCGAAGAACACCGAAGAAAAGCACATGCCGACGTCACGATCTAGTTACGAACGGGTCTCCTAATCGGAGACCTTATTTATTTATATTATCATAAATACGGAATTATATGTGAATAATACCTATAATCAGGGATACTGATAATAGACTTGCTTCGATCAGCTTGCCACGTCTGGAAGCCTAACCACCGACCGCCCGAAGCACTGCAAGGTTGCATCTATGTGTGTTCATTAGGTCCCGAAAGCCCGGCGGGGGCGAGTAGGGCCTTTTTCACTAGAATGAATATGTCTCTTTTTGTCTCTTTTTCTATAACGTGACTGTGTAAAATAGCTCCGCAACGACCTTAAAGCAAGTCGGAAAGAAGTTGTCGCAGGGCAGGTCAACGGGGTGGCGGATGATGCCGTTGATTTCCTAACTTGAAAAAAAGTAGGCTATTGCTGTTGCTCCAGCTGTCCTTGTGGTTGCCCAGATGGTGTCATACGCGCCTGCCCTGCCGCATCTTGTTATTCCGCCTGCGCAACCTTGCTGCTAATTGAAGCCTTTCTTACCAGCATTTTCATGGTCAGCAATCCTATGATGATGCCCTTTTTGTTTACGATAGGCAGCCGGCTGATGTCGTTTTCTTTCATGACTGATAGCGCCTGCTCGGCAGATGCCTCGGAATCAATCGTGACGAGCGGCGTGCTCATTACGTCCTTCAACATTACCTTGAACGGGCCGCGGTTTTGCGCCACTATGCGGTAGATAATGTCTCTTTCAGTGATGATGCCGACTGGGATGCGGGAACGAGTCTCTGGATCGTTTCGGGTGACTATGATGGTGCATTCTTTTCTTTCGTACATCGTCTTTGCGGTATCCGCGACGAGAGTGTTTTCGTCTAGGCTGACGAAGGTCTTGTCTGCAACCTTGCTGGCCTTCAAATTGCCGTCTTTTCCCTCCCGTTTCATACTTACTTGATCACGAGATGGCATATCAAAGTAGCTGCAATTGTCTCTCTATTCATAAGGACAAATGGCGACTATTTCCTTGCCGACTTGTCAGACTTTTGGCTAACCCAACCTGCATCCTTATACGATTTAGAGGGTCAGAATTGACCATGGGCAACGGCGAAAGAGAATGGATTTCAAAAAGCGGCGAAAGCGAGGGCTTTAAGGAATATGAAAACAAGGTCGAGCGTTTTCTTGCCAGTCTGAACGAGACTGTATCCAAATTGCATGGAGCAGGTCATCTTGACGATGCCGCCTATTCGAGGCTTGGCAAACTGATCAGAGATTTTCAAGGGTCCTAGTATCCCTAGCCCCAGATAACCGCTCTTCACTCATCAGCTAGGCTAATCCTTGAGGTGTAAGAAGGACCCTTTGTGCTAAGGAGAAGCGCAGTTAATAATTGGCCTTTAGCTCAAAAACGGAAGGGGGTTGGTTTACACTTGAACTGAAGGTTTGTGTAACCAACCACGAATTTTCGATCCGGCAACGACGTATGCCAGAGCTATTCCTATCCCTGCAAATGCTGCATACATCAACGGAAAGGTCAGATCCGATAGATCCATTTTGTGGTCAATTTAGTATTGCTTTACGTGCTCTTAAACAGCACTTAACATTGTTACACAAGGGGAAATAATATCATCAGAGAATAACTATGGTAAACGATCACATGCTAGCAAAATTTTTCATCGAATATCCGACAGTGATGGTGGTTTTTGTTAGAAAACAACAGGAGCAGCATTAACTGGATTTTATCGGGTCCTCCCACTTTAGAAATCATAATGCAATGAAATGCAGCAAAGTTTTCGATGGGTTAGGTCGATGCCACCACATGAACCTAAGTCCCAGATGGTTTCAGTTCCCACATGTTTTTGAGGCACGTAGTTACTGTTTTTTCGACCGTAACCCGATTACTCTACGCATTTCGAATATTTACGTATTCGATGGAATGTTGAGGCTAAGAATCAAGAAACCAAAATAGTTCGAGCTAGCCCTAGAATCATGCAATTTTTACGTGTAAAATTCTCTACTAATGTTTTTCCTCATTATCTAATATTGAGGACCTGTGAAATTGCGTCCGTACAAGAAAAAGAATGAACAGTCAGGACATTTTGATAATAGGCGCAATCTTTGTGCTTGCCGGAAGTATCGTTGCTACTTACAAGATAAGAAAACTGGAAAAGAAATATGGCATAGTCTAGTCCCTGAATTCATTCTGTTGAAAACTCGATGATTGGCCCCCGCCGTCAGCAAGCCGATTATTGATTCGGAAAAGAGGGTTATGTAATCTCATTAATATCTGAGCGAAGTAGATTAGGCATGTCTTCTTATTCTAGTGAAGAAAAGAGGGGTCAGAATATTGAATCCGGCAGAAGCGGCAATCGCGAGTTTGAATACGATACAAGAAGCACAAGTCGTCAGACTGCAGAATTATCTGCAGCTGCACAACAGCAGGTCGAAACGGTAAAGGAAGTCGCTTCTACCATCAAAGAGTATGCCATCATGGCAAGAGAAACATCAAAGGCACTCCGGGAAAGTGGTGCGATTCCAGAGCTCGTAGTAGCTGTTCGTGAAATTGCATCGGTTGTACGTAGTATTGCAGCCGAAGTCAGAGAAACTGCAACAGAATTGAAGAAAAGTGGTGTAACGGATGAAATAGCAAGTTCTGTAAAGGAAACGGTAGCCTCTGCCAAGGATACTGTCCAGGTAGCAAAAGATGCAGCGACCTCTGCGAAGGAGAAAGCTCTGTCTGGACAGCAGGGAACAGCAGCAGCCTCTTCAAGCAAAAAGGAAAGTTCCAAGCCTGCTGGAGTAAAGTGAGCAATCAATCTATCTTCTTTTTTATTCTTGAACGATTTGATGATGATAGCTGCACCGGACAATTCCCTCTAGCCAGAGTTGTTTATCGCTTCCCGCAGAACCTCTGCTGCGATTCGAGCAAGTCATGATATTCATGAAGTTGGGACAATAGTAAAGTTAAGTCGCAAATACATGCAAGAGTTTTTGCTCCTCGGGCCGTGACGAGTCGAACATTACTCTTTCCTCTTTGCCTTTTCACATTCTTCTGTTGGTGTATCTCCCCGTGCTTCTCCGGTGAGAGAAAAGATGTGGACGTTGACAACTGTTTAAAGGTATTACTGGGTTGTAACCACACATGGGAACTGATACTGTTCACAATCAAGCCGAAGACCATGACAAGAAAGCCAAGATGCCGCCAGGACATTCACAAGGAGAAACTAGAAACAGCGTTTTAGGATCAAAGAACGATGCTCCTGCTACAGATACTGCAACAGCATTTCAAAGTGACCAACAATATCCTGCTACGGCTAATGATCCTGTAGTAAGCGAGTATCTAGAACAGAAGAATAAGGAACAAACAACGGCACCTGCCTCGGACAGACGAAAGCAACCGACGAAATAAAAATAAAATAGCCAGAATATCCTTTCAGTCACTTTCTGTCTTTATAGCTAAAGCAAAGCACGTTTCCCTGGCTGCAAATCTTTTTCTACTGCGGAGGTTGAATCTCCAGCACACCTATCATGTAAGGATGCAGAGTGCAATAATACGGGTAGTGACCCAGCGATTCCACGGATATTGTTGCCTTGCTGCCTGGGGATATGATGCCTGTGTCGAATTGGCCTGAAGGTCCTGACTCTGGAGTTCCTGTTGTGGCTGTGTGTGGCACAGAGTCGTCATTAACCCAAGTAACTTTGCCTGCCTTGACCTTGCCATTTGGAGGGTCAAAATAAACCTCGTTGCTTGGATTTGCCGCTCCTAGCACTATTGATATTGTATTGTTATTATTATGATCAATGGCGGCGGTCCCGTTCTTGTCATTGCTAGTTGTTGTAATCTCTGCGCCTGTGGAGTTGGCAGTTGATCGCTCGGCAGTAGGAACCCCTGGTGGATTGTTGGTTACAGGCGGCTGATTCTGTTCCTTCTCTGCCGACACTCCATGGCCGCCGTGGCCGGAAGAAGGATTTGTCTCGCGCAGCGCTTCGGCCATTGCGTTCAACTGTTTGTCGTCATGCTGCGTTATCTTTGGCTTTTGCAACTGCTTTTGCAGTTCGTATTGCCAATCAAATATGGAGATGCTTTGGTTCTCTACCTTTGGCAGTACCGCATTTTTCGCCCGTCCATCGGTCAGAATTATTTTTCCCATGTTGCCTCTTTCCTCTTGAATGCCGTGGCTGTGGAACAGGTACGTACCGGGATATTTCCACTTTGCCTCGATTATCGTGGCGTCACCAGGCCCAACTGGAAATGTCTGTGCGTGTATTGGATTGTTTGAAACTAGGCCCGATGGGTATGCCATGAATGTAGCGCTATGAAGATGGAATTGATATGGTATGGTGGTTCCAATGTTTATGACATATAGCCGCACAAGCTCGTCGTAATTGGCTTTTATCGGATGGGATACATACTGGTCTGCATAGCCATTAATGGGGTAGTACTCTGCTTCAAAGTTCATGATATTTTTGGTGTCATATTCGCCCATCACCATTACAAATTCCCTTGCAGGTTGCAATGGCTTGTCCTTTGGGTCGACTATCATCGCGCCATACATTCCCATCCTTATGTGAAGTGACGTAGGATATGCGTGGCAGTGGTACATCAAGAGTCCTGCAGGTGCTGCTGTGATATTGTAGATGTATGTCTGATTGGGCATGACCTGCGGCTCAACGCCGTCATTTAGGTCATCATGATTTCCGTGAAAATGAATGGTATGCGGAATAGGGGTCTTGTTGATAAATTTGACAGATATGTTGTCTCCTTCTGTGAACCTGAGAGGTGGTGCTGGCGCGGTTCCATTAAACGTCCACATTTTAACTGTCTTTCCCGGGGCAATTTCAATATCTGCATCCTGCGCGACTAAAGTAATAAACCGTTTTTTAGAGCCTGTTCCTTCCGCCACTTCTGCTCTTCCTCGAATATCTGCTTCTCCATTGTTCAGAAATATTAGGCCAATTGAGACACTAGCGATAAGGGCCAGACACATTGGAGCAACAAATGTTTTCCAGTTAATCGAATACATGATCATATTCGACAGTATTGTGATTAAGCTCTTTCTAAGAATGAAATATTATAACTTGTACCTGCCTTAGAGAACTCGCAAATGGTTATGATGATTCACAACGCCGTGCGATGCTATATGGTCACAAACGTTACGCTATGTCATGTTGAATTTGAACAGAATACCTCTCGCTTGCGTAGAGTACAAAGAAACTAAACTTCTGTTCCGTGTCCTACCTTCACAAAGAAACCACAACTCATCTCTGGCTTGAACTTACCTTCAATTAACAAGCAGTTTCTAGAATACAAATAATATTTGCAATCTTTGCATTGAAAGCCGGTTGCGCCTTTGTTAATGATATGGCCTTCTTTGTACTTCAATTTCCTGCCAGCTTCCTTTACATACATCCAGACAATATCGCCAGGCAGCATTCCTTCGCCTTTCGGTGAAAAGAATTTTGATACGCCCTTTTCGTTATTAATTTTACCTTTGACTATGTGGCATTTGCCCTCGTCACCCAAGTTAAATTTGCATTTGACACAAGATTGCCGCTGTTGTGTTTCATTTGTTGAATAACCTGCTTCATTTTTCGAGATTTTCCTCTTTTCATAGAGTACTTGAAGAAAGAAGGCATCCGCTACCGACATTTCCCGCTCGTCTTGCGATCCTTTTGCCTTTGCATCGGCAGACTCTTTTGCTCCCACCGAGTAGGGTTCAAGTAGGCGTTATTTTTCTGCTGCTTTCCGATTATCAATCTCATAGGTAATGACGTTAGCCTCGGCATGTCGGAGAGCTACCCCATCTCAGCCATTATCCGCTCAACGCAACATAACTCATTAATATAAAATTCGCATATATCAAAATCATAATCTTCAATGACAGGCAAACCGGTAAGGTGCGGCGTCTGCGGAAAGGCAATGGAATCCAAGTCTGCGCGGACTAGGCATTTGGATCAGGTTCATCGAATAGCGGTGGATGAACCTGCGGCGGGCCCAAACTCTGAAGAGCATTGATAGCGAGCTGAGGGTATGCAAACGCACGGCATGAAAATCTATTCGACGATACTAAAGGTAAAGGCTAACTCGTTTAAGTTATTTCTATAGATATCCAGTATGAGCGAAGATGTTAGAAAAGACGAGGAAGCAAAGAAACCACAAAGCGCGCCAGCAGAGCTGAAACAGAATCCTTACGATAACACAAAATCCAACAAGAAGGATTTGGAGCATTTGGAGAACCCTAAAGAAGGGTCTGGCTAGGCGCAGTACTGGATGAATGAAATAAAAAACCAAGCTACCGTTAGCAATTGTGCCTGCCAATAACCATTTTGCAGAGCACGGGCCGGGCGCTGCCAATTTAACACTAAAAGCTGCTGGGTCAAAAGGAAGCGGCTGGATTGATTCAGGACAAAAACTCCATTGCCCATCTAGTAGCCACCAATAAGGAGGTCATTATAAGAGATAAGATGAGTCAAGAGGCAACTGGAGATGCACTGGCTAGGGTTTTACCTCTCCCCAATAGCGGCAATTCCTGACGGTTATTCGGGATTGAGGAATGGTATTTTCGATATACTCTCAAGACTCTAGGGTCTTGTTGCACGAGTCTTAACTAGCTAAATGTGCTAGATGTGGTACAGTTAGGTTGACATCACCTGCGCCCCCTGCTTCCGCGTATCTGGTTGTCCTCCACAACACTACTATCTTGCAAGGGGGCGCAGTTCCTCTTTCTTTATCCCATTGGAAAAATCCAATATAACAATCAGCGGGAGCGCCGATGCGGTGTAAATAATAACAAATGACGTCATATCCGAACTTGCAGTTAGCCACTTCGTAATATCCGCGCTCATCCTAACCCTGCAGTGTCTGGACTTGGCATCACTCACTCGACTGAGCGCGGGTATTTTTTTCGTCATTATCTTTCAGGGAGAGGAGTGTATTTGCGGCAGAGAAACGCAGCGATGCAAGCGCAAAGTGCTTTGGCAAGCAAGCTCCTGATGGGTGGATGGCGGGAGAAGCTGACGTGACGGCTGCGAGTCAAGGAACACTGTTACCGATCAATGGTCAAGAAGGATTAAAACAATTTTTGCAGAAAGATGATACGTATATGGCGGGTTTGGGAAATGTAATAGGCCAGCTTTTGGTAGGTGCAGCAGCTGCCTTTCCCACGCTTGGTCTAATTGCAGGACTGTTGGTATTCGGAGTTGTTTTTGTAAGAAAGTCGGGATTGAAAGAAAAACAGTAGAGGTAGGGATTTCTTGTTGTAATGCGTGACAGAGGGCAGGGCCATTAACAATTCGTGTCATTAAGCCAGACAGTACTTTACTGTATGTTTGGTAAGGTTGGAAAAGTAGGTTCTTTGTTGCTTTGTGGCAAATTGGCATATGAGAAGGAAATGCTCCGGCCGGGATTTGAACCCGGGATCTCCGCCTTGAGAGGGCGAAATGCTTAACCGGACTACACCACCGGAGCTTGCCACCACTGCATTTCGCTCTTCATAAAAATGTAACTTTGTATATATCAAGCCCGAAAGGAAATAATCTACTGTATGCACAATCCGGAATGTGCATTGCTCGTGGAGGATGTCTGATTGATAACCCGTGGCTCTGCTATCTTTCAGTCTACAAAAGATGTGGTGTTTGACGCCCTCTTGCAGTCTTGCAAGGAAATAGGCGCGGATGTCAAGAGTGTAGACCGGACTGCGTACAGAATCGACGGCAAGACCGGCACGATGTGGCTGCAGAACCGGTTTTCATTCCCTTTCCAAGCACGCCTTGCAGACGATGACGGCCAGGGCGTGCGGCTGGAAATCTATGACTTTTTTCCTTTTGCTCCTGACAAGCGGTTTATTGACAAACTGCTGAAAAAAACAGTAACCAAGATTCCCGGAAGCAAGTTTCAATACAACCTAGATTGTGTAGATCAGCCAATCAATGCGCCTGCAGTTCAGATGCAAACCCCTACTGCACCTGCACCTGCGGCTACAGTCAACAAGGGGCAGTTGATGGCAGACGCGCGCATGATCCAGACTTTTGAATACCATCTACGCGGTGCGACAGGCGATGACGCAAGGGTGCAGGGCGCAGACAAACTTGTCATTTTGCCTCCAGAACGCGGCAACGTCTTGAATCTGTACAAGGGTTCATCCCTTATCTTCAGCATCGCTGCCGGCTCCGTTGAAAAAATGACGCCCGTCATGGAAGAAAAGAAGGGTTTGCTAGGGAGCAACAAAAACCTGGTGCTTGACATCCTCTACAACGACGGCAGCGGCGCGCGCACCGTCCGCGTGGACATTGACGATGAAAAAGGAGGCGAAATAGTCGAAAAGGTGGACAGGTTCCAGAGAATCGAAAAGGAACAGGCTGTCTTTTTTGATTTCGAGTATCTTGAAAACGGGCAGTGGGTGCCTGACAGAATCTACCCTGCTACGCTGTTTCTTGCCAAGTCTGAAAAACTTATCCAGCTGACTCAGGATACCGCCGGCGTGTTCTCTAAACACTACCGGTGGGTAAAGGCGTTGACCAACATCCGCGTCCTGTCTTACAATTTCGAGACACATGTGGTCGACGCAACGGCCCTTGAAACCGTACAAGACGTAATCGTGATGAACAAGAGAAAAGAGTCCGTGTCAAGGTCTTCTGGGACGACGTCAAGTTATGGAAGGCGGACGTTTGCAACGGGAAATTTTCAAAGCTCCCGGGAAACCACCACCGTCACGATAGGCGACGTGGCCTTCATGTACAACGGCGCTCCGCGCATGACCTTTGTAGAGATGGAAGACCCTGACGGCCTTGCAGCTCTTGCGCGCGAGGCAGTTAAAAACTCAAAGACCATCTTTAGGTTGAAACAGCCCGCCAGCCCGAGCCTTGCCGCGCCGCAGGCCGCCGGTGCCTGCCCAAAATGCAACGCCCAAAACCTGCCCGGCTCTAACTTTTGCAGCAAGTGCGGCACGCCGCTTGTTTGACAATATTTTTATCGCCTCTCTGTCAACCCATATATCGTAGCCGATGGGCATCCCTGAAAAGATCAAGGCCATACAGGACGAGATCCACAAGACCCAGATAAACAAGGCGACCGAGTTCCACGTCGGCCTGCTCAAAGCCAAGATAGCCAAGCTGAAGCGGGAGCAGGAGGCGAACATCCACGGCCGGACCATGCATACGGGAGGCGAGAACGCCGGCTTTGACGTCCGAAAAGCAGGGGATGCCACCGTCGTCCTGATAGGTCTGCCAAGCGTCGGCAAGTCAACTCTTCTGAACAGGCTGACAAATGCCAAGTCCCGCGTCGCCTCGTACCAGTTCACGACGCTTACCGCAATACCGGGCATGATGGACTATCGTGGGGCGAAAATCCAGGTGCTCGACCTGCCCGGTATAATCGAAGGCGCTGCCGCCGGCAAGGGCTTTGGCCGGCGCGTCATCTCCGTCGCAAGGGGCGCGGACCTCGTACTTCTCATACTAGATGTCTTTCAGCCGCAGCACATTGGCTTGCTGAAAAGGGAGCTTGCAGAGGCCGGGATAAAGCTGGACGAGCGGCCTCCGGATGTAGTCATCGAAAAAACCTCGACGGGCGGCCTGTCGGTCAACTGCCAAGTGCCTATAAAAATGGAGGAGAGGATGGTCAAGGAGATTGCCCGGGTGTACGGCATCCACAACGGCAGGATAATTATCCGCGAGCCGGGCCTCACCGACGACCAGCTCATCGATGTGTTTTCCGAAAACCGTGTGTACCTAAAGTCGCTCGTGCTCCTCAACAAAATAGACCTCGTCAACCAGGGGTTCATTAAGGAAGTCCAGTCGCAGATAGGAAACAACTTTATCCCGATTTCCGCCGACGCAAGCGTCAACATCGACGCAGTCAAGGAGGCGATATACAACAAACTCGACTTTATACGGATATACATGCGCCCCAAGGGCGGCGAGACTGACTACAAAGAGCCAATGATTATGCAGAACGGCTCGACTGTCCGGGACATCTGCAACAAGATCCACCGCAGCATGACGCGTAACTTCAAGTACGGCATGGTGTGGGGCAAGTCTGCAAAATTCGCGGGACAAAAGGTGGGACTTGACCACGTGATGTCTGACGAAGACGTGCTGACTATAGTGAAAAACCCCGGCGCCCTCTAGTTAGCCGCTGTTGCTATAATCTTGCCCCGCATGGTCGGGTGGTAAGAGCAAAAGTACTCGTACGTGCCCGGCTTGTACGCGACTATGGCCGCGTTGAAATGCTGCTCCGTCCTTAGCGGGGCAGTCTCAAAGTCCAGGATGCCTCCTGTCTTGTCTTTAATCTGGAAGTCGTGTATGACGATGTCCTTGTTGACCACGACAAGTTTTTCTGGCACGCCAACATGTGCTGAGATGCTCGGATTCGTATCGTTAAAAGTGCTCCGCTCTGCCAAGAGCAGTATGCCCTCGACGTGCGACACGTCTGCCTGCTGCGTTTCTTTTGTCAGGTTGCCTATGGCCCACAGGCTGCCAACTGCGATGCACGAGATCGCCACGACGGCAATGACGTTGTTGCGCAGGGACACCGGGATTGCTTGACATGATTGACCTAAATTCGTTTTTGTTTACCAAGATAGTAGAAAAACAAAAAAAGAAACGATCTGCATTCGTAGAACGCAGTCTAGTTTGCCGGATTGTCGCTTGTAGCTGCGCCGTTGACGACTTCGGCGGTCGCGAACCTCGGTCCGATCTGCGTGACTCGGATCTTGGCGTTCTGGCCCACCTTACCGTCCTTCACAAAGATGACAAAACCCTGTATCCTTGCGATTCCGTCTCCCTTGCGGGATATTTCCGTGATTTGAACATCGTATTCCTTGCCCGCTTCTACAGGCTTGGGACCGAAGTTATCTCTTCTTCCGTAACTCATACGTAGGGTGCGCAAACACTGTTCCCTATATAAACTATAAAAGCTTGCGTCAGGAGCCCACTCTCATGCCGTCGTCGCATATAGACCGCAGGCATTCTATCGCGGAAAGCACCGCAAGGTAGCTTGTCTTCGGGTTGCCCGGCGAGGGCATGTTGTTGACCGTAAAGTGAAATTCGCCAAAGCTCCCCTTTGCGGCTATCTCGTGCTGGTTTGTAGTGAACGCGGGGTCTGCAACGATGCGGACCTTCGTCCTGTCGACTCCGATGCCTGCAAGGCTCAGGACAGCAGCGACGTTGACGTTTGCCGGAAACGCCCTGACAGCGTCCGCAGCCGTCCCTTCGTAGATGACTGTCCTCTCTTTTATCTCGTCCAGCCTGATCCTGCTAGTTTCGAAGAACGGCGCGCCTGCAAGCGCCTTTGGGCTCTTGGTCGTGGTGAGCGTCACGGAATCCAGAAGGTGCTTGACTGCCCTGATTGCATCGATGCCTGCTATGGCGCCCGTGGGCACGTACAGCCTGCGGCCTGCCTTTTCTGCCTCTTTTAGAATATCTGCAAGGAGCGCCTTGTCTGCAAGGGCGCCCACGCTCATTACCATGAGGTCTTTTCCAGTGCGCAGCACCTTTGCCGCAGACTTTATCGCCGCCTCTTGCGACGCGGCCTCGACTACAATGTCGCAGTCTGTCTTTATGAAATCGTCAAAATTGGAATATGCCGGGGGGCTTGTACTCAATTTTTGCCTTAGCGCCTGCACGCTATTCTGTACGACATCGAAAAGCGAAGCAAGAGAAGCGTTTCTTACCGCGCCGGTGTCGACTGCGAGGGCAAGCTGGCTGCCGATGGTACCGCAGCCTATTATGCCGACCTTTCTTGCAGGCATATGCTATAGCAGTTAGTTGGTAGGCAGATGGGGGATTTTACCCTTATCCGCTTACCTTCTTCCACCGCGGCGTTCTGGCTTTTTCTGGCCTGGCAGCCTCTTTTTCTCAAAGCGCTTGACAAAGTTGTCCTTGTTGCGCCTCCTTGCTATCTTGCTTGAGCGCGGCTTGGCCTGGATTTTTGGCGTCTGTCCCCTGACCTTGCCCGCCTTTGTAAGCGATCCGTGTGTTGGCATGTATCTCCAGAAACATTATGGAATCGAAATTTATAATTGTATTCATCATTCTGCGTATGTGTCATGAAAAAAGCCTGTCAAGCCGGGGCATTATCTGGCCAAGTATTATGGGCTCGTGCCTGACTTCCAAGTTAAATGACACCATCAAGATGTGCGTGATTTTTGATGACTTTCTTATTGGTATCGTCGCCCTCTTGACCTTGCCGTACAGAGCATACGCGTACAGCGTCCTGCCGAGTTTTGGCTCAAAGGTAGCGCGCATATTCATTCTCATAAATGATTGCAGGGCCGAGACCTCGCTTTCATCTTTTGTCAAAAGAGGCTTAGGTCCTTTCTGTACGCAAAGCTGATGAGCCTACCATTATTGCCTGCAATACCTGCAAACCGTATGTTCTTGTCTATTTCGAGTATCCTTTGACAAAAATCGTCAACGGTACCGGGCATTTTTTGTTTATGACACATTGAGAATATTTCTTGAGTTTTATTCAACGCTCTTCTAGCCGGATTGGTCTTTTGCACACTATTGTGCGTCAAATGTGGCAAGTATTGCCTGTATTCTTGCAGGTCTGGGCACACATATCCTCGATTATGCTGGTTTAAATGTAGACCACATGAATCATTGTCTGTATATAGACAGACATGACAATGCTTGCAATCGACTTTAAGGAGCAGGTCCTGCGGCTGAAGAAGGAAAGAAACGCCGTTATTTTGGCACACAACTACCAGCTTCCCGAAGTGCAGGATGTCGCCGACTTTGTCGGCGATTCGCTAGCCCTGTCCAAGAACGCGGCAGCGACAGACGCCAATGTCATCGTGTTTTGCGGGGTCCACTTTATGGCCGAGACTGCATCGATACTGTGCCCCGAAAAGAAGGTGCTAATTCCAGACCTTGAGGCCGGATGCTCGCTTGCGTCTACCATAAACGCAGAGGAGCTTGCCGCATGGAAGGCTGAGCACCCAGATGCAGCGGTAGTAAGCTATGTTAACACGACTGCAGAGGTCAAGGCGCTGTCAGACTATTGCTGCACGTCCTCAAACGCTGTCAAGATTGTTAACAGCATACCTGCCAACAAAAAGGTGCTGTTCCTGCCAGACATGTTCCTTGGCTCGTACGTCGCAGAAGTGACCAAACGCAAGAACATGTACATATGGCCCGGCGAGTGCCACGTGCACGCCGGCATAAAGGCGGAGGACATCAACAAGATGCTTGCGACGCTAAAGAACGCGGACTTTCTCGTGCACCCGGAATGCAGCTGCACGTCGTCGACGATGTATCACATGGCCAAGGGCGACCTTGCGCAAAAGGGGCATGTACTGTCGACAGAGGGCATGATGAAGCACGCCCGCATATCAGATGCCAAGCAGTTCGTGGTTGCCACCGAAACCGGCATACTGTACAGGATGAAGAAGGAAAACCCTGACAAAGAGTTCATACCGGTCAAGGAGGACGCCACCTGCCGCTACATGAAAAAGATAACGCTGGAAAAAGTCTACAATTCGCTGGCACACAACGTCTACGAGGTAAAGGTGCCCAAGCAAGTTGCAGACAAGGCGAGGCTGGCCATCGACAGGATGCTAGCCATCTCTTAACTTTTTGTTATTTTTATTATCTCTAGGCTAAAGTCGGCTGCTTTTGGCGAATGCGTGATGTAGCCCATCGAGACATAGTCCGGCTTGGCTTTTGCGTACTGCTCGATGTTTTTGTGGTTGACGCCGCCGGAAATTTCGATGATGGCTTTTTTGCGCAATCCTAATTTTGCAATGTTTTTGATTGTCTTTGCAGCCTGCGCCGGAGTAAAGTTGTCCAGCATGACAATGTCCGCGCCGGCTCTGATGGCTGCAACTGCCTCCTTCTCGCTCTTGGCCTCGCACTCTATCTTTATTGCGGCTCCGGCGCCCTCTCTTGCAAGCCTGATGCATTTGTCAGGCGCGTCGCCTGCAAGGGCAATGTGGTTATCCTTTATCAGGACCATGTCATCAAGGCGCATCCTGTGCGCCAGCCCGCCGCCAAGGACGACTGCCTTTTTGTCAAAATAGCGCAGGCCCGGGGCCGTCTTGCGCGTTGCTGCTATCTTGACCGGTCTGGCCTTGTCCGCAAGTGCCCTTGTCTCTGTGGCTATGCCACTCATCCTCATCACCAGATTCAGCGCGGTGCGCTCGGCCTTTAGTATCGCCCTTGCGTTGCCTTTGATTATCATGACACGCCTGCCCTTGCTCACCTTTGCCCCGTCCTTGACAAGCGCCCTTGCCGAGCAGCCGCAGATGTCAAAAACGATGCCTGCCTCTTCAAGGCCGCAGACGACCGCGTTGTCCGTCTTGCAGATTATCTCTGCGCTTGCGTTCAAGTCTGCAGGGATTGTAGTATCGCTTGTAATGTCGCCTGTGCCGACGTCTTCCTGGATGAAAGAAACGAGCGCTTGCCTGACGTTTAGAAATGTGTCCAGGCTTGACAACCTTACTGGACCTTCAGCGCGTACCTGCTTGGGGCGGTTATTTCAAGTGTGCTTGCCACGAGCGACTTTGCCGGGTCAAACACCAAGATGATGCCAGACCAGTCTGGGCTAAGGTCGGTCGACTTGCACACGGGGCACACCTTGCCACTGGTGAGGGCTTTGCACTTTCTGCACGCCTTTTCTTTGGCCATCTATACTACTTGCCTCCCTTCTTGTCCTTCGGAGCGGCTCCAGGCTTGACCTCTCCTCCTGCGCTGCTGCCCTTGCCCTTTTTGATCTCTTCCTGTATCCATTCAAGGGCGCCGAGGAACGGCTGCCTGCACGTGATGCCTATCTTGCCCATGCCTGCGCCCTTGCCGAGGCTGACTGCGGTTATCCTTGCGCGGATCTTTGTGCCTATCTTTAGGGCACGGGAAGACTGGTTTGCGACGATGACTCCCTGCTTGACGTCGCTTTTCAAATAGTCGTCGGTTATCTGCGAAAGGTGTAGTAGCGCATCGGTCGGGCCTATTCTCACGAACGCGCCAAAATCGGTGATTTCCACGACCTCGCCTTCGACTACTTCTTGCAGCTTGGGGTAGAACGTGAGCGCCTTGAAAGTGACCTTGTGGTAGGTTGCGCCGTCCCCTGCCACCAGCTTGCCAGTCGAACTCACCTCAGCGTCGGTTATCATGACCACGTAGCCGACGTCCGGCGAGAGCATACTTTCGTACTTTTCCTTGAGGATCTGTATAGCGGCATCTTTGAGAGAGTTTGTCAGTCTGCTTGGAGGAATCCTGACGACGTCGCTCATGTGCACTATGGCAAACATAATATTGTACGCGAGAAGTGGTTGACGTCAACTTTATGAACTTTTGGATTGCATAAAGTCTAAAATTTTCTACATCATCCCCCGTACCTTTGGCTTGGTTTTAAGCTGCAGGAACTCCAAAACGATGATTTAAATACGGTGTAGGCAAATTTTTCTCAAATGGTGACGGTAGATCAAGTCCTAGGTTCCCTGAAAAAGGTGGTTGACCCGGAGCTCCACAAGGACATTGTTTCCATGGGTATGATAAAGGATCTTTCAATAAGCGACGGCAAGGTCGCCTTTACTCTTGAACTCACAACGCCGGCCTGCCCGTTCAACAGCGACATCGAACGCGACGTGCGCGCCGCCATAGCAGGCATTGGCGTTCAGGATTTGCAGATGCGCGTGACTGCACGCGTGATGGAGGGAAGGGCGCTGAACCTCGACGAACTGCTGCCTGGCGTAAAGAATATCGTGGCAGTGGCGTCCGGCAAAGGCGGAGTAGGCAAGACTACCGTCTCTGTAAACCTCGCGTTGTCGTTGGCAAAGACTGGAGCCAAGGTCGGATTGCTTGACGCCGACATTTACGGCCCAAGCGTGCCTCTGATGCTGGGGCTAAAGGCGCAGCCGGAGGTCGAGAACAACAAGATACAGCCACCAGAGGTCGCAGGCGTCAAGGTAATCTCGATGGGCTTTTTCTACGAGCAGTCGCAGCAGGCCGGAATCTACCGCGGCCCGATTGTCTCTGGGATAGTCAAGCAGTTTCTTACCGACGTCAACTGGGGTGAGCTCGACTACCTAATAATCGACCTGCCGCCGGGGACAGGCGACGCGCCGCTTACCATAGCGCAGACGATTCCTATCACTGGCATACTCATTGTCACGACGCCACAGGACGTGGCGATGAACGTGGCAGTCAAGGCTGTCGGGATGTTCCACAAGCTAAATGTCCCGATAATCGGCGTCGTGGAGAACATGTCTTTCCTCAACTGCCCGCACTGCAACGAGCAGATATACCTCTTTGGCAAGGGTGGCGGCAAGAAAATCAGCGATGATTTCAACATCCCGTTCATAGGCGAGATACCGCTGCACCAGCACATCAGCCAGGGAAGCGACACTGGAAAACCAACCGTGCTTTCCGAGCCGCAGTCTTTTCAGGCGCAATCGTTTGAAAAGGCGGCCAAGATTATTGCCGGAAGGATAAGCATCATTGCCGCAGAGATGCGCGCGCAGGAAGAGGCAGAGGCCAAGGCTTCACAGGAAGGCGCAAAAGCCCAGGAAAAGCCGTCAGCTTAATAGCCTGACTGCTGCAACAACAGAAATAGATCTGCTTGCGACAGCAAGACCTCGACGCGCTCAAAAAGCCTTTTGGTACGCTCGTGCCTGACGCGCAGGTGACAAAGGAAAAGATTTCGACTATTGTAAAAGGCGCCAAGAAGATAATCGCAGTCGGCGACGCGACGACGGAGCGGCTGCTTGGCTTTGGCATAATTCCCGATTTGGCAATAGTGGACGGCAAAGAGCGGAGGCTCGTACGCGACTATCCAAGGCACGATGCAAAAGAAATGCACTGTACCAATCCTGCCGGCACGATTTCGCAGGCTGCCGTCGACCTCTTGAAAGAGGCGCTCCTTGAAAAAAAGCCGGCGCTTATAGTCGTGGAAGGCGAGGAGGACATGCTTGCGCTTCCTATATTTGTGATGGCGTCAGAAGGCTCTGTCGTCCTGTACGGTCAGCCCCTTGAAGGTATGGTCGCAGTCAAGATTACGGTCGCAAAAAGAAGGCAGGCTAAAGACTTAATGGAAAGAATTATGGATAATACCAATTTATCTAGCCCGGAAGATAATCCTAGAAGGGAGGAAGAGCCTCAAAGTGAGCAAGACAACCACGACCGCCGCCACACAACGCCTCAACGGACAGGAAAAGGCCGAAAACAGGCCCATACAGAAAGCGATAGATGACTATTCTTCAGTGGCCGAATTTCTCCACAGTTGCAAGTCAAAACACACAGCACGAGGCTACAAGACAGCCCTGAACAAGTTCTTTGGGTACGCAGCCATTGAAAAGAAGGGCTTCAATCCTGACGCTGCTATCAAAATGAAGCCTGACAAAATCAACCCCGTTGTCCTAAAGTACGCGATGCATCTAAAGACGGTTGCAAAGACTACCGGCGAGTTTAAGCGTGGTGAGGTAAGCGTTAACAGCGTCGGTTATTACATCAACCCCATAAAGCAGTTTTTCGACTATCATGAGATCCCATTATCTTGGAACAAAATCAACCGCTTTATCCCTGAACGAATCGCAAAGAAATACCACGTTTACAGCCATGAGGAGATAAAGAAACTGCTTGCAGTTGCAAACCATCGTGAGCGCGTTATCATTCTTGTCCTTGCATCATCCGGAATAAGGGCGGAAGGGCTATTACAGCTGCGAATCAGGGACTTTGAAGTAGTACCCGATAGCCCCGATAATGTCGGCCACTTAGTCGTTTATGCCCGCAGTTCTCAATACTATCATACATTCTGCACTCCAGAGGCCGTGGCTGCGATCCAGTTCTACCTGAAATGGCGGCAGGAAATGGGCGAGGAATTAAAGCCCGAAGCGCCGCTTATCCGAGACTCTATCAAGGATGGCTTTAGCAGAAAAACGAAACACCCTCAACGGATAACGTACATCGCGCTCTATGACGTAATGCAAAAACTATTGCGCAAAGCGGGAATATCCACAGAAGAAAAGTACGCGTTACAACCTAACCATGCCTTCCGCAAGGCCATGAATACCATAGTTGCGAATGCAAAAGCAAACCCGTTATTCAAGGAGATAATGATGGGTCATTCTATAGACCTGGATAATGTCTATTACAACCGAGACGACTCCGAATCATTGAAGGCACTGCTTGAGGAGTACACGCGGGCGATTGATGCTCTCACAATTAACGATGAATATCGGCTGAAAAAGCAAGTGGCGGAGCTTGAGGTTAAGGCAAAGAAGGCGGATAATGTTGAACAATTAGAACGGCTGGTCATAGATAACAAGTTCGAGGCGCAAGCCATGATGAAAAGATTACAAGATCAGGAAGCAAGGGAGCAAGACGTTAAGACACAGATGGTAACAGTGCAGGAACAGCTAAGACGGATGGAATATGAATCTCAAAAATGGCAGCTTACAAACTCATTCTTGTTATACGCTCTCGCCCCTGTTGATTCGCTAAAGAATGAAGGCCGGGCAAAGGAGGAGCTTTTTGAGCAGTTAAGAGTCTTGGATAGCAAGTACGGCCAAACCTCGAACTATGAGCAATTGGAGGAAGTGATAAGGAAGTATAAACACCGCCTGAAACCCTGACAAAATACTGGATTCATTTAGCTCCAGGACGGGAGAATTGACTCAAAAAAGCGATAGTCGCCAATTGCTATCGACTTTCGGCTGAACTTGAAGGTAAGACTAGCTCCTACCGATAGAAACCTTATCATACGTAGTTTTGTGCGCATATGAAATGCGATTTTAGGCGAAAAAACGAATTCAATTGCTATTTAGCCAAAACCCATACTATAATTACTATAATGGCATCGGTTGATAAAACCACCATACAAATAAGCCGCGAAGTGCAGACCGCCCTTGCTGCTCGCGGCACTGTTAAGGACACCTACGAAGATGTCCTTAGGAAGCTATTGGGGCTGAACGTTGGAGGTCTGACGCAATAGATGAGAAATTCTATTCAGCTAGCTAGTCTCGCAGTTTTGCAGGCTTCAAGACTAACTAGCCAAACAGAAACGATAGCAGCGAAGAATGGATGTCCTCTGTCCGTAGAGCTTTTGGCCCTTTGGAGTTGCTATCATTGGCTGTAATTGCTGCAACGGTATCTAAAAAGGTTCAGGTTAGGCCGAGAGTAGTTACTTGGCCTAAAATAACCAAGCTCCAGACCGTAAGAAACGGTACGGGTGTAGTTCTACCAAAAGAACTGTTAGACTATTTCGACATAAAGAACCCTGAATTTTACGAGGTAGAATGCTACGTCGTGGAAGGCGGGTATTACTTGGCCCTCAAACGTAAGGAGGCTTTTGCATAATGTCAGCACTTGTAAAGAGCAAGGCGGGGGCCGTTGCTGCTCCAACATCCATAGTGGCGGAACCCCGCCCCGTCTTTGATGGGGGAATAATTACCAATAGTAACAGCCAAGCTAAAGCCATTTCCCCTAGACCTGTTAGCAAGAACCACTTAGCAATTAGAGAGGGAGAGCAATGAGTCGCTACAATCCGACACGCACAGAACAGCGGCGACTTATGAAAGCGTTGCTATATGAAACTCAGAGCGGAAAGTGTAAAATCTGCAAACAAGACGTATCTATTGATCAAGGAATTATAGAACATGCTAACGGTGACACTACCGACTATAGCCGTAACAACATCGGTTTTAGCTGCTACTCCTGCAATCAACGAAAAAGACCCGATAATGTGCTAAGTGGTACGCTGCCAAGTGGTCAGGGTGAGAGAGAGAATACAAGAGGGCCAGTGTGTGAGCCTGACAGTGGGCTTGAGCAAATCAGCCAGCAAGCCAGCTTACGCAAGGCTTCCAGGGAAATTCAGATTAACCAAAGGGAAGATCTGTTTAGGCAATACCTTTGGGAAAACGTCGGAAGGCCCGGCGAGCTTACCGTAACTGATGCAATCGCAGAAGGGGCGGAATATTGCGACGTTAGCCCTGAAACCATAGAATACCGATGGCTACCAAAAGCAACAAGCCGATTAAGCCCGTTCAGGACACGGCCAATAAACCAAGGTACAGATGCAACTCTTATAATCGCACTTAGGCAAGACTGGAAGCCGGTAAACAATGAGCGCGGTAAGAAAGACCTAGCACTATCAAAACAACGCGAGGCCCGCGAGCTTGCAGAGACAGAGCAAAGAATAAGGGAACTTGGAATAACTGCCGAAAAGGTAGAGTCTGCCAAAGAAAACGAAAAGACAGCCCTTGTCAGTATGACCAAAGCCTACAACCAAAGAGACGCAGCAATTAAGAAAATCATGGATCTGACAGGTCAAACAAAAGATGAAGTGTTAGCCTTGCTGTCAGGCGGAAACAGTCAAGCCAGTAAGGAGGTAACAACGTATTGACGACCGTACAGCCCTGCTATCTTGTTATCCCCTGTCAGACTGGCTGCGTTCACAAGATAGACATATCGCATATGAAAAAGCATGTTCAGAAAAGGCTACAAAGACAATATGCCGCTGCGCCTGCTCAAATCCAAGATTTTAATTGGACGCCTCATAAATGCAAGGATTGCGGCCAAACGTGCAAAGCCCCTAACGGCTACGGTACGCAAAAGGCGGAAAAACTGACAGAGATAGCAGGCAGGCGCAGGATCATCTTGGAAGCAATAGCGACATATGGCAAGGCGACTATTCGCCAAATCGACCTTTACCTACATACAAACCATGGAATCAATACAACCGATATCGCGACACATAGTCGCGTTTCTGACCTCCTTTACTGGAAGCTGGTGCAGCAAGTGGACATTGAGGGGCCGACAGAACCCGGAGATATTTACCCAGACACAAACGCCAAAGCCTACGTTTTGAATGAGGCAAGGGTAAAGATCCTGGAAAAATACAACTGGCAGACTTGGGTTTTGAGGGCGCAGGATAGCGGAATATCCTTCAAGTTAGAAGGTTTTGGGAGTGTGGCCTAGGTGGATAGAATTGGGAAGCCTCAATGAAGATCTTTTAGACTGTACATGAGAGAAAAGCGAATGACTGAAACTTTTTCTTTTTCATATTTCCCACCCGCATCAAGAACAACGATTGAGGCGCGGCCTCCCGCTCCTTTTTTGGTAGAAACTTTCAGTTCAAAATCAATTTGTCCAGGTTTCGGTACAATGTTTCCATTTTCTTTTGCAGCTTCCGTTATGGCCGTGATTGTATCTTTGATGAACATTGTAAGCTCGCTCCCTTCATCTGACATTCCCTAACAATCTTCTAGTATCGTATTAAACTTTTTACGTCTCCGTTGAGGGCATTCGCAACTAATGGACGCTGCAACTGAAATCATGAGACTTGGCCCTTGCGTGCAGTCGATAATGGCATGTCGTTTCCACTAGAAGGATTTGGAATGGCAGCCTGGTCTATTCATTCGCCATCTCCTAGCTGTTTTACATAGAAGCGATTACGTTTTATAGGTCAAGCTTCTAGTCGGTGCGTGTCATCTAGCAATCCGATGCACTCTGGCTCAATGACCCTTTACCTAGATAGTTCTGGCGATCCTGGGTGGCCCGCCCCTTTTGGAAAGAGTGATACGAAGTGGTATGTAATCAGCGGGCTTGCGATTACGCCTGATTCCGACAGGCTTGCGCATGACCATGTCAGCAGAATCCTAGCCAAATACATACCCGAAACGCAACAAAGAAGGTTTCCCGTCCAAGAATATGAGTTACACTATCATAAGATTGCTGGTGGAAGAGACATTTTTGATCATATGGATCACCCCGTGAGAAAGGAAATATCTGATGAAGTATTCCGCGTTATTGCTGGGCTTAAGCCTGTTCTATTTGCGACAGCGATTAACAAAATCCAGCTTAAGCATCTGTATGGAGAAAAAGCATGTGATCCGAAAGGCTTAGCTATTCAAGCTACAGTTGCTCGTTTTGCCTTCTATCTTGAAAAGCACCGTCTCATCGGGTCTATCATGATGGATGATGAGGAGTATCGTAATGATAAGAAACTGCAAGTCCTTGTTCATTCACTTCGGACGGACGGCGTTAACATTAGAGGGATGAACTACCAACCCAAACTCGAAAACAAACTATCGAGAATCCTAAACGTTATTTCATTTACTCCATCGTACTTGAGTCCTGGAATCCAGCTCTCGGACTTCATAAGTCGCAGCACATGGGTTCATTTCGAGAGCCAGAAAAGCAGAAGATTCAGTGAGCTGGATTCTTTATGGGACAAAGACGGAGATAGAACTTTCGAGCCCTCAATCTTGCCTGCAATGAATCGTTGGATATAAGATGTCGGGAAAAGCGGACCAGCCGAAGGCCAGCCCGACGAGCCAATTCGACTCTCTTTTACCCAAATTACACGACCCATGTCTTTCATATAAAGTAGATAGTCATTTTATGTTACCAAATGGTTAAGCGACATCATTGGTTGGTTGAGAACAAATTAGCTAGTAACTCGCTCCAGCTAGTCGCCACTAGAAAGGTAGTTTAGCCTGCCGCTTGTCATCCCAGAAAACCTCTTCGAGTCCTAACATTTTGCGGGTGTCTGCAGCCGTTCCTGGCCCAAAACCTGCGAAGTGGTTATTTGCTGGAACAATGCCGAGGGGTACGTCCGTCTTCTTCATAATGTCCGTCCAATATTTTATCTCATTGAGTCTATCTCGTTGAATCTTGCCAAAGTCCTTCTCATCGATGCTCCTGTCGCCAATAAAACGAACGTACACAAAATCCGCTGTTACAACGGGCGGGGCCTGGATTACATCGAGCTGGTTCCAAACAAGGCATATTTTGTTGTCTTTGAGCATTTCGTAAAACTCTTCATTGAACCAAGAAGGCTGACGGGCCTCGACCGCGTACCTGTATCTGGTGTCAAGGATATTGCAGAAGTTCTTTAGAAGCCTAAATCCCGTCTTGAAACTAAGCGAGGGTGGCATTTGTATGAGAAATGATAGGTTCTTTTCCTTCAAGGGGCTTAGGCTGGAATAGAAGTATTCAAGCTCACGGTCGATATTGTAAAACGCCTTTTCATGAGTTATCGTCTTTGGCATTTTGACAGTAAACCGAAAGTTTGCGGGCGTATTCGTGGCCCATTTTTTGACCCTGAAAAGGCTAGGCGTTGCGTAGAATGTTGAATCGACCTCTACATAATCAAACACCTTCGAATAGTATTCTAGCCACTTACCGGCAGGAAGCTTATCGGGATAAAATGGGCCCTTCCAAGCTGAATAGGACCAGCCAGAACAGCCTACCCTATACTCCAATGTATGAATACTATGCGTAGACGCGGGTTAAATCTTAGCTCCCTCCCTCCCCCTAGGTGACTAGCTCGGCTATATCCACCCCGCCGAGAGCTGGCCGGTGAAATGGTCCGAAAGCCCCTTTAGCCCAAGCAATCCCAACAGGCCAAAAGAAACACTCACACTCGAAAAATACTGTGACCTGCTCCGCACGGGCATCACTGACAAACACAACCCAATTGTCATGAGAGATGCAATCGTCAGGATAATGATAATCAGGCATGGACCACGAGACAGAGAGGAGATTCATCGCATTCTGACAGGGCTTTACTTGCTAAAGGAGGAATCGACCAATGTTGAGGAAACGCAATTTTACTTGCGGGAGATAGAAGCATATGAGAGACTTTATTTCTGGCTCTATAAATGACCGCGTTTTTCGCTTTTTCCCTCATCTCCTAGCTATCTTATATAGAAGCTCCTTCTGTAAGCTCAGCTACCATGGGAGCGCTTCAGTTCGCAGGTAGAAAAATACTAGGAATAGTCATCGTCGGAGCCGCACTATTATTTGGCGTATCAATCATGGTTGGCGGTAGCTTCAGCAGCAATATCTGGGCCAGCATCATAGGATTGATTATCCTGATAGTAGGTGTAGTCTTTGGGCTTTACTTCTGGCGTTCCGCCGATCGTCATGTCTGACTACTCAGTCGTCCTAAGGTTATAGCTCGGATATGTCAGGCGGAATAGATGAGAACTGGGATTCAGAGAACATAGACTACAAAGCCCTGGATAAATTGCAGGACTCCATCAAGGATGAACATGCCGGGCATGGGTTAAAACTCATAGTAGGTTGCCGTGCGTGCATCTATCGCGCGGCGTACAAAGTTCAACATGACGATCAGTATAAGCCTCAAGCATTAATTTTTCTGGCAAAAATCCCGATTGCCGAGATAAATGATGCAATACGTGATGTCAGCGCGGCAATAAATAACTACCAGCAGGTTAAGCCATTTGAAAGGAATGCGATCTAATCTAGGTTAGTAATCACCTATTTCTTTGCTTTCGGTAAATTCCAGCGTGCATTTTTGCACTTGGCGCAAGCAATAGGCGGGAAGGGCTTATCCTTTCTCGGTAGCCACCGATGACCGCAGATATTACAAACACAAATTTCCGCTTTTTCTATCGGCATTGCTACAATACTGTTGGTAACACTAATGGTTATAAGTCTTATGACATAGAGCTATATACTACCATTAGTAATACTATTGGTAATGGCTATGAAGGAACATAGGAGAAACCAAACAAGCAAACAGTACAAACCGCTAGAGGAAAAAAGGATTGACGGCAGGAAATACCTTTACGGCTTTACCGTGAGGGGTAGGGCGGCAAAGGTCATTATGGAGAAGGCCGACAGGTGTGATCTTGCCTTTCTGCAAATTCCAGACACCAAAGCGGGCACTATGCAGTTTTGGATTTACAAATAAGGACTTGAGAGCATGACCAACAAAGACAATCTTAGCCTTTCAAAACTGTCCGCCAAGGTATCTTTTATTATCGTGGGATTTTGGGCGGTCGCAATGTCGGTTTATCTCATTTCATTGAAAGGACACATGCCGGACATCGCACAATTTGCAAACATCGCAGCCGTGGCGCTTTTCTCTACATGGGTATTAGCTCTTGCTGTGGCTTGGATTGCATATTTCAGAAGGGCCAAGATTAGATAGAGCGGAACAGCTTTTAACAACCATGCCGATAGAATCCTAGAAGATGGCTCTCAAACCACAAGAACCCTTTTTGAAAAAGATAGCTGAAAAAAACGGCCTGTATTTTCTTGCGGTCGCGGTCGGAATAAGCCTGATAGCTTCGATAACTGAACTGTACCTGCCAAATCCAAACCCGATAACAGGCTGCATAATGTTCTGCTCTATCGCACTATTGGGTGTAGTCCTTGTCGCCCGCACAAAATACAGAAAGATCGTCAACAATAACAAACCCTAAAGCTATCTCTTTCCTTTATTTTATCGTAGACAAAGAATAACGTATCTTTCAAGCGGGCGGTAGTTCATAGTGTGGGCGCTTGGTGGAGCGCATATACCGCCCGCTTGTTTATTATGGTGTAGCTTAAAGCTATCCTCCCGCATAATATTCCGTGTCTACAATTACCACCACCGCAGAGCAAAAGATGCGGCAAAGGCGAAAGGCCAAGATTTTTCTTTTGATGCACGAAGTTGCTAAAGTCGGGCTTGTCGGCGGAACTATCACAGCAGCCGCCTTGATAGCTGCTGGCTTTATCATAGGGGGTTAAAAAGTAAGTGCGCACCGCCGTTAGCTTTCTCTTATTCTTCTATTGTGTAAACTGGGGGATCTTCTTCATGGGCCAAACACTGGGTGTTAGCGCGATTACTCAACAAGCAATGAATTTTACACAGACAAGAAACGAGATGCAAGGAAACATTACGGCCGCAAATTCAGGCGCAAGTTTTGGAGTCGATAATCCCTTCGGTGATTTTGTTCAAGCCCTACAACTTGCTTGGTATTACTTCAACAATCTCATGCTAGGCGGTACAATGATGCACGTATTAGGCACTTTGGGCCTGAATGAAGCCTTTACACTACCATTGCAGGTAATTGTGATGTTCTTTGTTGGATTAGCAGTCTTCTATATTCTGTCAGGCCGTGGAACTGAGCTGAGCGCCTAATGAGACAATCGACGAATTACGCAAAATGTGCAAGCCTGCTCCTGATCGGCTTGCTGGCACTATCTGTTTTGTCCATGGTAGTCGGTCAGGTCCAGAACGCCAGCGCGCTTTCTCCTGCCACCTTTACCAGCCAGCCTACTTTTACAAGTCTCAATTCTGGCAAGTGGTCTAGAGTCTGGCAGGACAGCGCGACGCCGACCACCTACTTTATCGACATTAATCAAGGCAACCTGAAAGTCGTCAGAGTAAACAACGCGGATGGAACCGTAAACGCAACGGTCAGTACAGCCCTTACAGCACTTACAACCAATAGCGCAATATCAGCCGTGGAAAAGGTCGGCGGCGTTAACCGTGTATATTTCGCCCAAGTCAACAGCACAACCGTCCTTACTACTTCAATCGTCAACATCGACACGGGCGCAAAAATCAGTACCGCATATCTTACCGTCTCATTAAGTTCTGCAACAGGTAATCTTGTAGGCGTTACAACTACCGCAAACGCTGTTTATTATATGGTAGGTGGCGGAAGCGGCGCAAATAACCAAATTAACACTTACAGGTCTACGCGGGCTTTGGGTGGAATGACGAGCATAGCCGCTCCTAACTTGACTATACAACCCTCAGAGATTGCTTGCGAGTCTGCAACTAGCGGGGCGGCGATAGCCCAAGATGTAACATATTGCGCTTTTCCTTCAGCGTCAGCCGTTCAGGCGAGGATTCTAAAGGTGACTAGCTCAACCTCTGCGGTCTTGGGTAGCTTTGGATCGGCTGCGGTGGGTAGCACTATAGGCATGGCCGACGTTACCGACAAGGAAATAGTTAGGATGGTTCAGGGTGGCGTAACTAGCACATACACAATAACAAAATCTAATGACGCAGTATCAAGCGCGCAATTTACAGACACTTGGTTAACTTGGCAAAAACAGCAATACGACTTTGACGGAACCACAAGGACATACAAGACAGGCAGCGCCGCTTACTATGCGACCGCCTCAAAAGCGATCGGCTATGCGGCGACAACGGGCACATTCGGGCCTCAGCCCATGTATGTAGAAACCGTAACACCTGGAACGGGCACCATTGCGGGCGTATCATCGACCTTTTATAATTTGTCTAGCGGTTTGGTAGTCACTGGAAGCGGTACGACTTGGACGCCAATGACGGTAACAGCCGCAACGACGTTTAGCCCTACCACGTACACGGAAAAATTGCTTTCACCGCTTATAGCAAATACAACAATCCTTTCAACAGGCGGATTAGTTCGACTTATTTGTGATGGGAATTATGCTTATCCTCAAGCATCAACCCTATATGCTGGCAACTCTACCGACTGTACAAAATGGGTTGTTCTGGCTTCTAGTTCCGCCACAGTAGGCCGTGAGATATTCGGTCCATTTACTACCACATCTAATCTAGTTCATGCAAACACTTTCGATGGTTATCTATTTCAGATTAATGCAGCCGACCCCACACTTTACCGCCTTAAATCCTCCTATAATGGTAAAGTCGTGGACGTTGCAGACTTTGATAGCTCGGGCCAATTACAACAGCGGTATTTGTTTGGACAGTGTTATAATGTAGAGGTTACAAATACAAACACTGGAGCTTCCGCCCTTGTCGGCAACATCTGCGCCAACGACGCCACCACCAAAAACATCAACATTAACACCGTTCAGATTCCTATTAACTGGCAGGGCGGTACATGGGCTTGGAATATGCAGCGTACCAACGGGGCCAATATTACGCAGTTAGGTAATGTGACTTTTACAACTGAAAAGAGCATAGAGCCGTATAATGCCACCGTTAACTTTGTGGATAATATCCTCGGAAACCCAACATACAATCAATGGTTCAATTTCACGAATGTAAGCGGCCAGATTACCATGACGGCCCCCAATGTGAACAATACTTCAACCATTTACATTAATGTCTATGAAAATGGCGTACTGGTCGTGAGGGCAGTATCGGCGGGTTCGGTATTATCTATCCCTGACATATTCGGCCCGTTGGGTAATGTCTTTGGCCTTACGGTAGGTGGCTTTTTCATTATCCTGATAGCTGCAATATTTCCAAGGGGAAGCCCACAGATCGCAATGCTGGCAATCCTCATCACGAGCGGAATCCTTGCAGTAATGGGCTGGCTTGGAAGTGTCGCGATATGGTACTGGCCTGTACTGGTAGGCTTGGCAGCGATTGGAATCTTTGCCAGTGCGAGGCGGAGTGGCGGCTAATGATGATGTCGCTTATAGCTCGCCGTTAACCAAGTTTGTTTAATTAATGGCGAGCGAAAACCCGACAGAAAACGACCCATACGAATTATTTTTAGAAGCAATCAAGACCCCTGCGACAAAGAAAACCTACTGTTTTGCACTGGATAAATTCATGGATTACTGCAATGTGAGCGACGCAAAGAATCTACTAAACGGGGAAATACCGCAGCTAGAGGATAAGGTCTTGGCGTACATCCGATACCTCAACAGCCTTGATAACCTGTCAAATTCATCAAGAAACGTGCGAATTTTTGCCGTTAAACTGTTCTATACAGTCAACGGCAAACAACTCTTTTGGGATCGGCTTTTGAGGTTCAAACAGTCAAGGCAAGAAGCAACTACAGACAGGGCTTACAGTCGTGAAGAGATAACGAAGATGTTAGACCTTGCCAAGGACAACAGGACAAGGGCCATAATTCTGATTTATGCAACATCAGGAATAAGACTCGGCGCGCTTGCTGGCCTGAAACTTGGCGATCTGCGGTATATGGAGTCTGATAAACTCATGGCCCTGAAAGTGTACGCGGGTCAGCCAGAACAATACGAAACTTTCATTACGCCACAAGCAACCAAGTATCTAGGCAAGTATCTGAAAGAACGCTTTAAACGGCTAGACAGCCTGCCAAAAGACCAGCCCGTAATCGGCCATGAATACTATCCGGAGCTACCCTTGGAAGCTGAAACAATCGGTATTGTAATAGGCGACTTGGCAGTAAAAGCAGGCATCAGGACCGAAGGCGACAACTTTGCAGAGCGAAAACAAATCATGCGCGTGCATGGCTTTCGCAAGTTCTACAATACCGTTTTGACTCTGACACCTGGATTATCGACACTGAATAAGGAGATTCTTATCGGCCATGATGTCGGCCTGAATAACAACTACATGCGGCCGACACTGGATGAACTACTAGGGGAATACCGTAAGGCGGTGAAGGCACTAACCTTCAACTTTGATAATCCTATAGCAGAAGCCCCTAAAACCGCATAATAGGGCGCTCCTAAAGTTGTAGGAATTTTTTTCCCCGTTTAATTTGTATTAAACAAACCGTATTGCATTAAACAAATTGCTGTGCGTTATCCGTCAAACTAAGCGTTCCATACTGCAAAATGAATAGTTCTTGATAGTTGGATTCTGTAAATTATTCAAGTGTGCAGTTATACCATTAAGACAGTTAGACAACCTGTTTTATTCGATTTGCACCCTTTGTTTAACGCATGTTTCTTACAAGATTCTATTCAAGAAACGTAATACTTGGATAGTTAGAAGCTCTGACCTTCGAGTTATCACAAGTTTTTAACGCTGTTTGAAGCCCTAAACACTTGAATTTATTGTTTTGAATAATTTGCACCTTATTGAGCGTGATACAATCACTATATACATAATAATATAGACAGTAATCAGACAAACAAGCAAGCCAGCGCACACCGCCCCGCCCTGCTCCAAGTCGTTTATAGCTGAGATAACCTATAGAAATAATGGCAAAGCATGAGCTACAACAATAATGCACAATTGGACGGTGACTACTATGGGCCAGTAACTAACTGTAACGACTGCAAAGAACAAATCTGCTTTAATGGTTTTGTCAGAAGCCCAAAGGGCAAGATGCTACCGTTCAATTATCCTGCTATGACATTACACAATTGCCGTAACCAGTACGCCAAGTATGGCGTGCATGAGCCAGACAGTAGAGAGATATTGTACATGCAAACTATTGTTGCTATTCTCTCTAAAGGTCTACAGACAAAGAAGGTTAAGCTCGTCATAGAGGATAAACAACAGGCGAAACGTACAATCTACAAAGCACCCGACAAGATAGAAGATGCACATCTTACCAACATTCAAAAAATGCTGCTAGCAAGTCGGCAGTAAGATTAGAATCCCTTAAAGCTCAGGACAAGTATATTTTTCTGTAAATGTCCAGTTATTTAGGACAAGTCTCACCCGACCGCATAGCCCTTAATCAGCAAGCCCGCCAAGCCCAAGCCGCACAGCAAGCACAGGAACAGCAAGCACAGGAACAGGCGCAGCAGATAGAGCTTGCACGATTGCAGGCCGAACAGGAAAAGCGTGATGCTGATTTACGCGCCGCTAACTCTAGGGCCGCAAGCGACCCGCTAGCACAGCAAGGACGTTCTGCCGCCCGACTGACCGAGATTTTATCATCAGGCCATGCAATCAAGCAATTACAGGATCTTGGTATAGATGTTGATGCTCTTAGTTTTACGAGAAACTCAAAGACAGGGGCCATTGAAAACTTACAAGGCTTCAAATTTGTGGAAAATCCAACTAGCAGTGAAAATCCTTCACCTTTGGGCCAGAGCAGCGCGCCAGCGCCCGAGACGCCTGTTTTCGGTGGCCTGACACTTTCACAGGCAAAGGCAGCATTTCAAAACCGTGGAACGCCTGATATGTCAGTAACAGAGAGAGGCTATGCACAATTGCAACAAGCACAGATACAAGCAGGCGAATATTACACAAAGCCTGTTTTCGGTAGTCTGACAGCCGCACAAGCAGCAAGAGGGTTATACATTCCAAATGAGCGAATCACTCAAGAGAATACGGCTGCAAACATCAATTCAGCCTATGAAGCATCAAAACCCGTCGAAAATCCTAACTTGTCAGATTTTGGCATGGGCCAGCCTGTAAGCGGTAGGCCGAGCAGTTTTGAGCAACTAGGCGCATTTAACACGTTTTCACGCTCAACCGTCACACTTAGGCAATCACCGCAGCCAGCTTCCAATAAAGAGTATTTTACACCTGATATAACAAATCCTTTTGATATTAGGTCACGAGACATTCAACCTGTACAAACTACTGAAAGGCTAGCAACACCTGCAACTAATCCAGATTTTGGAGAGAGTATTAAGGCAGGCTTTCAGAATTATTACGGAAATATACCCGCAAGTATTCAACAACAATATGATTTGAATGCTTTAGGGAAAACTGATGTTAGACTAGCCCCCGGTGTAGAGCAGGCTTTTATCAGTTCAATATTTACCGCAATGAAGGACCAGCCAGCAGGATTAAAACAACTAGGCCAAATTGGGAAGGAAATAGCGGAAAATCCAGGTTATGCAATAGGTTCTTTGGCAGGTACAGCGTCTCTCATTGGTTCGACTTGGGGATATGGTGAATTAGCTAATGTAGGCAGAGAGGGTATAATGGGAGGTTTAAACACCTTACGTGTAGCAATAAGACCCCAAGGAGCCTTAGATCTGGCAGGACAGGCAGCCGTTAAGGGTTTGGGTACAGAAGCCATTTTGTCAAGGGCGGGCGTCGAGGGTGCAGGCGTAGAAAGCAAGACAATACCGTTTATCACTAATCCAAGGACGGGTGAGATGATACCGCTTGATTATGGCGTGGGCGGGCGCATATTTACAAAGAGTGCAAGTATTCCATATCCAAAGCTAGTAACTCAAGAGATAGGCCAGACAGGCGAAAAACTAGGGCTTGCGGTAGGTAGAAAGAGCTTTTCCGTGCCCGCATTTCCTAAAGGCATCTTGCTTGAGAGTGAAGGTTCTAGAGTAGTTGTAAGCGTTGGCAAGGGTGCAAAACTGCAAGAACCAATAGCAGAGATAGGACGGGCCGAGTCTGAAACCCTGCGCAACCTGTCAGGGCAAACAGGCATGAGCGGCGGAAAATTCACAGAAGTGCAGTCCGTACCCGTGTTATCAGCAAAAAGGACAACTAGTATATTCGAGCCTGAAAGGACAATCAAACCGCCACAAGAAGCAGGATTAACTACCGCGCAAAAGCTATCCACTGAAAACCCGTTATTGACATCTTCAATAAAGACAATCCAAAGAAGCAATGCACCTTTGCCAAACATGCCTATTTTCTCTTCTGAATTTACAAAGCCATTGCCGCAACCATTTACCAAGATAACTTATGTGCAAGAAGGGATTTTCGCAGGTGGAATAAAGAAACTAATCCCAAGCACTTTTACAAAGCAGGCAGAGAGAATAGATGCAAAAGTAGCAAAGCCCATTGTAGAGGATTTAGACATAGCTGATTTTACAGGCCAGACACAGCAAGCATTCCCGAAGGGTACAATAGTTGAATTTCCAGAAGGCACAGCCAAAACAGCCCTTTCATATTTCAAACAGCGTGCGGCAGGTCAGCTTGAAAAGGACGCTATAAGCAAGGTGCTCGGCAAGAATGCAAGACCTTTTGATTTTGGATCAGGTGCAAGCAAGGCGACAGGTTCAACAAAGCAACCAAGAACGTCTTTCACCGCACTAGAGAACATTGCACAGCAAAACTTCGATTCTACCTTGAAGCCCTTTGCAGCTAGTAGTAGCTCAAAGAGCATAGCAAAAACCTTGGGTGTTTCCGCAGGCGCTAAAGCCACAGGCGGCATTTTGTCAGGTCTAGGGCTTGGAGATTCAACGAGCGAGGCTAGAGGTTCAACCTCAAGGACAAGTGAGATAGAAACGCAATCCCTGAAAAGCCCGCCTGGATTTGGCCTAAGTAGCAAAGGACATTCGAAAAGCCTTGATGTTGAAAAGGTCATTAATTCAATAACTCCAAAGAGCTTAAACAAGAGCCTTACAAACAACCTTACAAAACCCTTTACAGGCCAGACACAAAAACCCGTTATTGATGTTGGACTAGGCAAGGCGCAAAAAGCAGTCATAAACACCGACTTGCTGACCGACATAATACCCCTTCTTTCACCTGTCACAAGCCCGACAACGGGCCAGACTCCAAAGGTAACGCCAATTGTCTCTACCGACATACTGCTTACAACAACTCCAGTATTCCCAACTCCTACCATAGAAACGCCAAGAACGCCACTAATTCCGTTTATACCGTTTGGCTTTGAAGATGAAGAAAGACCACGCAAAAAGAAGGGAAGGAAGCTGCGCTATGGTGAAAGGACATACAGAGCCAACGACATACTAAAATCGTTCAGCCCCTTCTTGGCCGACGCATTAAAGGGCATAAAGATAGAGTAGGATAAGCCCTTTATATCACCTGTACATATCTACAAATGTGCTGGAACGACTCTCCACCCTAAGAGCACGATATTTCCTATATGCTGTGCCGGTGGCTTATCTGGTCTTTCAGCTAGCGACTTATGACCTTGCAATATGGAGCAGTTATCTCTATAACAACGCTGGCCCCGAAGTTTTGGGTAAGCTACTTTTCAGCCTCGATGTACAGTCTACCCACTATCTAGCAGATTCAATGCTGGCCCTTATGGTTGCACTTGTCGGCTTTGCAATTACAATCCGCATAGCACAGAACAAGTATAACGAGAAACTACCACAAGTACCCTAGACATGCCCGCCATGATTATACAGCGAAGCGCATTTGAAATTTGTTTCAATCGAGCCTTGGAAAAGCAGAAAGGCTTGTGTTATGGTTGCGGGCAGGCAATGACTAGGGATCAGAAACTAGCAGTCAGACATTGCAAGACTAACAAATATTATCATGCAAGCTGCGCGAAACGCTTGCATATCATACTGTAGAAGGCATGAAGGGTTAAAGCTAGCCGTAACAACATTCTATTGTTGGCTACAGTCCTACAGAACGCACCGACTACAATCAAAAAACCTATGTTCGGGCAAGACTTGGTTTTATGCTATCTTGTCGAATATGGCGGTACGGCATCAAGCAAAGACCTGCATGATTTTATTGTGAACAAAGACGGCCCTGTTATCAGTGGGCCGATGGTCGAAAAGGCTTATCGAGGATTGCAAAAGTGGGGCTTCTTGAAACCAGCTATCAAAATAGAAAGGCATGTAAGAACCGCATTCTTGCCGTTCAGACTGACTCAAGAAGGAATAAACCACTATCATAACTATCTCAATAACAAGCTTTCAGACTAGGTTTTAGCCCATTTTTTACCGAGTTAGGTATAGTTACTCAAGCTCAAAACGGTTAAAGCTGTTCGCGTACAGAATAAGGATAAGCAGAAATACGCCGGACAAGGCACTAGTCAAACATTGGCTTTGACCTGGAACCTATGGCGGATTGATGCGGCAAAAACGTCTTATCAAAGAGGCGTCAGACAATGCGGGAAGGTAAAACAACCTTCCAGACATTCTTACATCCGCGCTCGGCCCTTCATAGCCATGTTGCGAGTTGGGCGCGGGTTTCTATTCTCGTCGGTGATTAGCCCTGTATCATTTGCTTTCTATTGTCGATTGTCTTTATCAAATCGCCTAGTGCTATTGCTACTACCACGATATTCAGAATCCATCCATACAAATTATAAAAGAAGAAAAGATACGTTATGACTACCGCCACTCCAATCGACAAAAAGACGATTCCTTTTCTTTTCATGCCTAGATAGAGGTGTCCAACTCCTGCAAGCAAAAGGGTAAGGATAATCGCAGTAATGTAATACCTTCGAGTCATATCTGGAAGGTAGTTATAGTATTATTTACCTATTCAAGCTGAAACAGCTGCTTATCATGAGTAGATTATTCATTGAGTCCGCGCTCGGCCCTTCATAGCCAGGTTGGGCGCTCGGGCGTGGGTGTGTTACTCACTTTCTAAAGTCTTTAGTCAATAGCTAACATTTAATGGACAGGATTGGCGTCGAAAAATAACGGGGTATGATGATGTGGTGGCTGAAAGATCCCGATGATTGTATATACCACTTGCTGACCCCAAAAATTTAACCGTCGCAGCCACAGCCGTCCTTGCTCATGTCGTACTTGCCGATGTTGAATTTCTTGGCACAGGCATCGCATACGCTCTTGCCATAGTCTATCTTGGCGTTGCAAAACGTGCAGACCATGTCGTCGACCTGTTTCAACAGTTACAAAAGCGCGCAGATAATTTTTAAATCTTGTGTCTATTATCGATGTAGATGTTAGTAAACTGAAATCTTGTGCATCATGACAGGATTCAAAGTACCTGTGGAGTTTATGGAAGTTATGGTAAATACCCTTACATCATAATCTCCGGGTTTGTCTGGCGTCCACGAGAAACCAACCCTTGGCTGATGGCCCGGTTCCAGCGCGATTTGCTGGAGTGCCAAATACTTGGTCAAGCCCTCAGAGTCCCTGACTTCAAGCGCTATTGTGGCAGGATAATCTACAATATCACAACCATTGTTGATTATAATCTGCACAGACACTTGTGATCCCGCCGCCGCTTGTTTTATTATATTGCCGTTGACATCTCTAAACCCAATCGCCACTGCCTTGATTTCATACTGCAAACAATGCTGCTGGCTGCTCTTGACAACAACCTTTGTTTCGCTATAGCCCAAGATTTCGGCGTACGCGTTGCTTGCAAAAGACGCGCACAGCAAGACCGGGATGATGCCTAGTGCGATCAAGCCTGTGACTTTCAGCAACTACCTGCATAGCTAACAAGCGAAGATAAAAAGAGTACGGATCAATATTACATCGGCGCAATCAGGATCTTTGGGCGATTAGGCTCTTGCTTTGGGCGCCCATCAATAGAATGACATTTTATGCAAAGCGTCTGTCCGTTTGAAACGAGCCAAAGATCTGGACAGCGTAATGCTTGCTCAACCATAGTGATGCCATTTTCTTCTCGAATTTTATAAAATGGCTTGATGTGATGTGCGTTCAAGCTGGTTCCGCGTCTGCCGCATTTTTGGCAAGTGAAGTTGTCCTTTTGAAATACCTTTGAACGCCATACTTTGTATTCAGCTAATCTCCTGATCCTTCTACTAAGCTTAGAGACGCCACCTTTCCAACTAGGATTCTTGCTGCCAAACTTGGCATGTTGCGGCATTATTCGCCCTTTCATGCTGTTTGATTTTCCACTTTTGGCTGCAGAAATTTTTAAACGACTTTCAAGCGAATGTGTCTTGCCCTTGAATGGGTTTGCAATTAGACTTCTCATCCTCCTGTCATTGCCCTTTTTCCATAGGTCGTGATAACGGAGATGCTTGTAGCATTTTTTGCAGTACGGCTTGTCTTCATTGTTCCAACACCAGTTGCCTATGGTAGTTATTGCAAAACACCGTGTGCATGAAAATATAGAATAATTTTCCAGTACAATTATTGCTATCTTGGTGCTATTAGTATTTTTGGCCTATTGGGAGTACTATGATGGCAACGCTTGCCACAGATGGGGCAGTTCTTCCTGTCGAGGAATATGCACTGACAGATGTGGACCTTCATGTAACTTTCTGCAGCCCTGCTTGGCTCGCCCGTGCCGTTGCAGAACGGGCATTGGGAATCCGTTATCTCGATGACTCCCTTGCCTGCACATACGGGGCAGTGTTCCGCCTGCATCATATCCGCTACAGCATAACCAGTGTTATTTAATCATTCAGTTTGAAATAGCCGAGTTTGTTATAATAGTGGCACCGCCAAAGCTAGTTGATGACGATGATAAGCGACGGGCTTGTACGCATTGCCAAGGGAGAGGTGCTCTCTGACGAGTGGAGCAGGCAGGTCTACTCGATGGACGCAAGCCACTATGAAATCAAGCCCGCGCTGGTTGCGTGCCCAAAAGACGCCGGCGACGTGCAGACGATATGCCGTTACGCGTTTTCAAAAAAGGTGTCCGTGGTGGGGAGGGGCGCGGGAACCGGCCTGCTTGGACAGTCGCTTTCGGATGGTGGCCTCGTGCTTGATTTTGCAAGGCACATGAACAGGGTGCTTGAAACAGGCGACGACTATGTAATAGTCGAGCCGGGGATAGTAAAAGGCGTCCTTGACAAGGAATTGAAAAAGAAGGGCAAGTTCCTGCCGCCGGACCCTGCCAGCAGCAACTATTGCACAATCGGGGGCATGATAGCGGACAATTCAAGCGGCGTGCACTGCCTCGGGTTCGGCAACACCATAGACTTTGTCGAGGCACTTGACCTTGTATACGCGGACGGCTCTGCCGGCCATGCAGGCGAGGATAATTTTGACGCCCGTATGGAGAAACTAAAGATGCTGCTTGCGCCAAGCGCTGAAACTATAATCAGCAGCTACCCAAAGGTGAGCAAGAACTCGTGCGGCTACAGGCTCGACGCGGTGATAAAGCGCGGTTTTGAGCCACACAAGGCCATCGCCGCGTCAGAGGGCACGCTTGCGCTCGTCACATCTGCAAGGCTGCGGGTGCTGGACCTGCCGCAGCACCGCTTTCTTCTTGTGGTTGGTTTTGAGGACCTGCTTGCCGCGGTAAGGGCGGTCCCTGCGATACTGGAATCATCGCCGGTCGCCCTTGAAATGCTGGACGCAACGGTTCTTGCGCTGGAGAAAAGCACAGAGACTGGATGCCTCCTGTACGTCGAGTTTGCCGGCGACAGCCGCGCCAAGGTCGAAGCGCAGATGGCAAGATGCAGAGACAGGATGACGGCCGCAGGCGCCAAGGTAGTGGAATACGCGACTGACGAGCAGAGCATGGCTAGGATATGGGCCGCAAGAAAAGGTGCTCTTGGAAACATCATGAAGATGACGGTTGGAAGCAGAAAGCCGATTGGGCTCGTGGAGGATACTGTAGTACGGCCCGAGATACTTGCCGCGCATACGGAAAACCTGCTTGTCGCGTACAGAGACAACAAGCTCGACTACGTCATGTACGGCCACGTGGGGGACGGCAACATACACACGCGGCCTCTAGTCGACACGGATTCAAAAGCCGAGTCGGAGATGATCGGCGCGCTTGCCTCCCGCGTCTTTGCACAGGTCATAGCAAGCGGCGGGACGATAACGGGCGAGCACGGCGACGGCCTTGCGAGGGTCGGCTACATCGAGCAGATGTATGGTAGAAAAATCACCGCGCTCTTCAAAACCGTCAAGGAACTTTTCGACCCCGATTGTCTTCTGAACCCCGGCAAGAAAGTACCGTTTAAGAGCAGGCGCAATGTGTAGCTGGCCATAATAATGCCAGCTGCCTGGAAGGCGAGGAGCGCGGAATTCAAGAGACTGTGGGGGTACTCTGTCGGCCTGTACGGAGTGTGGGTCGCGCACGTCGGGCGCAGGACGGGGCTATTTGACGCGCTTGTACAGGCCGATGCGACTCCCGACGGCCTTGCGGCACAGGCCAATTTCGACAGGGATGCAGTGAGGGCGTGGTGCTCTGCAGCTGTCGCACTTGGCTTTTTGAAGATGAAAGGCAAAAAGCTGCACCTGCCGGCAAGGATGAAAGAGATCCTCCTTGACAAAAAAAGCCAAAACTACCTTGGAGGCCAGTTCTCCTACATTGCGCTGCGCAGCCTAGAGTATGGCGGGCTTGAAGAGCTGGTAAAGACGGGCAGGACGCGCGATATGACCTCCACGTTTGAGGCGATTGTGGAGGCGACCGACTGGGACCACAACGCGTTTCTGTACGCTATAAAAACCAACAAGGGCCGCAAGCTGCATGCAATGCTCTCCAGAGGGTGCAGGGTGCTTGACGTCGGCTGCGGCACCGGCACGTTCATTGAAAAACTGCTGCAGGGCTACCCGCGCTCATCCTTTGTGGGAGTCGAGCCGTCCGAGGCCGCGCACAGGGCGATGGAGATGGCCGCCGGCAAGCCTGTAGAGATACTGCGGGAGACCGGTGAAGCGATGGCTTTTGAGAATGAGTTCGACCTCGTCTACCTAGGCGAGTCGCTCTATGCGGCGTCTGACAAACAGGCGATAGTGTCAAACTGCTACCGCGCGCTGAAAAAAGGCGGCGCGATTGCGATAGTGGAAGGGCTCTTGCCCGAAAAGACAAGCGACGAGAGCAGGTTGATAATGGGTATGCAGGTGGACTTTTCCTTGCAGGGCTACCGCTTTATGACAAGAAACGAAGTAGAGGCTCTGCTCAAGGCAGCCGGCTTTACCAGAATGGCCCTGCAGGATTTCGGAGGCTCGCTGTACCTGGTCACCGCGTGGAAGTAGTACTAATCGGTTCCGAACATGCCGAGCATGTCAAAGCCTTCCTCAGACTTTGTCTTTATCTCTGCGATGGATATGAGGTGACCGTCCGGATCCTCGATTACCGCGTGCTTGCCAAACGGTTCGTCCTTGGGCTTTTTGAAGAACTTTACTTTTTTCGCCTTTAGCTCCTTTACCGTGACGTTCATGTCGGCTACCATAAAGCCGACAAGCATTCCCGTGCCAGAGCTTACCATGCTCTTTCTCTTGGCCGGGGTGAGCGCTAGTACCGTGCCGTCCTTGAAGAACTCGGTCCAATCCTTGGACTTGCTCTTTAGCTGCAGCCCAAGCGTGTCCTTGTAGAACTTGACCGACTTGTCCATGCTTGAGACGAGCAGTATGACCGCGCCGACTTTTTTGAATGCCAAAACTAGTCCACCTAGAGAAATGTTGGGGAGGTAAATTAAGAACTTATCGGAGGTGGTATAGGCATTAGTTAACGACCCTTACACAAGCTTTGTAAGTGCATAACTGCACATAGCAGAGAAAAAGAAAGAAGAAAAGGGCCTCACTCTATTGAGGTCCGCGGCTTTGGCTTTACACGAGCGCGCTGCCTGCTGTAATGATGTCATACGTGCACATCAGTACAGGTGACGGTTTTGCTCATGGCCAGTGATGGTGATGCTCCTTTCCATTATCGCAGTTGCAGTCGCATTCGTTTCTTCCACTGGATATGTCTTCGCGGTCGGCGGGTATCGGGGGCGATATGAAGATCACGTTTCCGTTGCCGGCATCAACAAATACAATGTTGACAGTACTGGACTGTACATTGGCAATGATGACAGTGTACACGAGAAAGTTGTTTACTATGCTCAGATGGCTGTCAATCACGTTTCCGCTCTTAAAGTGAGTTTTTGCTACTTCTTCCGCTCTGTCGTGCTTGATCTTTAGATTAGCCTCTGAAAAGTTCTCCACCTTTTGGTTGTTGGCTACTTTAACCGACCCGACGACTTGCTGTGTTACCTGTACGTTGTTGGTGTTAGTGTTAGTATTGGTATTGGTATTGTTGAGGAGATTGTTGTTTGTATTAGTATTGTTGCTTGTGTTATTGTTGGTGTTAGTGCTGTTGTTAGTATTGGTGTTAGTGTTAGTATTGTTGTTCTCAGATGGAGCGGTCAAAGTGTTATTGTTCTCTTGAGGAGTAGTCCCGGTGTTGTTGTTTCTAGGGGGAGTCGTCATAGTGTTATTGTTGTTCTCCGACGGCGGCATGGTCATAGTGTTGTTGTCATTGTTATTTTCCGGAATGTTCATCGCGTTGCTGCCTCCTTCTGGCGTTGTTGATTGAGTATTGTTGTCCGTGGATTGGTTATTCAGATTATTGTTACCTTCCGGGGTAGATGTAGTGTTATTGTTCTGAGCGGTCAGGGCACCGTCGCTGCTGGTATTATTCTCTTGAGGGACGACCGGAGCATTATTGGCTGTATTGTTGTCTTCAGAGGGTGCAGTCAGAGTGTTGTCATCGTTATTGTCGTTTCCCTGGTCGGTCGCGTCTTGTGCCAAAACATGCGGCATGGCGTATGCAAAGGATGCAATCGCCAAGACAGCGACCAAAAGAACAGGGAGCAGAAACTTTTTGGTTCCTGTTAGATTGGACATTACCTTAAATATACAGTTATAATTATAATGAGTTGAGAAAAAAATGATCAATAACGAGATTAGTTTGAAAATCTAAGGATAATATTGACGAAACAATCTATTTCTAACAGTTTGGCTCTATAGAAATTATCCCTATTATTGATGCTGTTATGGTGCCAGAAAGAGACTAAAAAATACAACTCGTGTTTCCTTTTCTCCTCCAAACTGCATAAACCCCGCGTTCTCGGCGCAAATTCTAGAATAAGATCTAGGTAGTAACTTTCACAATCGATTTTAGAAACTATTGCCATTCTTCTAATTACTATGGTGGAAATGCAAAGAAAGAGTATGTCAAGTCCGGATGAAACAAGAAAATTCGATAACGGGAAAATCGACCTAACAAATCTTGGAGAAGCAACAATTGGCAAGGCAACATTTGAACCAGGATGGAAATGGTCCACGTCTGTGAAGCCCATCGTCAAGACGGATTCTTGCAAGCAATCTCATACGATGTACGTGATTTCCGGCAGGATGAGAGTCAGAATGGACGATGGAAGCGAACAAGAATTTTCTGCGGGTGATACGGGACTAGTGCCTCCAGGACATGACGCGTGGGTAGTAGGAAACGAGCCTTGTGTGGCAATTGATTTCACTGGCGCAAAGACTTATGCACAAAGTAAGCCCTGATTCAGACCCGTTGTTGCTGGAGAGTCATGGTAGAATTCAATCACTGAGAATTTGATGATGATGATGGCCCGCCGGGTGTGACAAACCTTTGAAGCGTGAAACAGGATGCCCGGCGGAGCCAGTACCTCATTATTACGTACTAGTACGTCCCGACCATCTCTTAAAACAGTCTAGTGTACATTGCAACTAGATGCAAATCCTGAAGGGTTATATCGAGTGCCTGTCAAGCCGAATGGTGCTAAAACCAATTAAGACAAGACCTGCATCAAAGACTACCACCAATTCGCCCATATTCTGTATTGTCTGTTCTAAAAATGCCACAATGGAAGCGTTATTCCAACTGGATGAATGTATGGTAGTTCAGAAATACTGCGAGAAATGTCTGGATAAAGCAGAGTATGAGTTGCCGTCACATTAGCGATTCCAAACATAATACCGCGACACTATCTGTTAGAAGTCAAAAAGCGGGAATTGTCCAGGTAGGCCAAACCGTCGCCTTCTGCCGCCTCTTCAAAGCATTTGCGACAAAAGTCCTGGTCGTCGATAAGACGCTGCTCAAAGGACAAAGTCTCCGCGTTAATGGGATTAAGGCACTGAATGCAATCTTTCATAATTCTTCCAGCCTCTCCAAGACCTCCTTAACATTAAGCAGGTCATCAGTAAGAGTCTTGCGCTTTTTCAGAATGTTATACTTTATTTAGTTGCCTTTTGTAGACGGGGCTAGCTTTTGGCAGCAGCAAACGACAAGGACTTTGGTACATTGTCGTTCATGCTTGGATATGATATATGAGAGTAGGATAGCAAGTCTTACCATACTAAATCAAGTCGTCGTTATATACTCGGCAAATGACTAATGAATAATGACAAAACCTTTCCGAATAACGCCTGTACAATTGAAAAGAAATCAGAACGCAGTGTACTGCGGGATATGCTCAGCGACAGCAACAACCAATGCATTATTTCAGCTGGAAGGTTGTGTAGTCATTCAGAAATATTGTGACAAGTGTCTGCCTAATGCAGATTATGAGGTTCCTCTATAATAAAGAAACGAAACACTCGCCGACTTTTAATCGCATCTCTAATTCACATATCTCCAAACAATCTCGTTGTGACCAAACTGATAAAATACACCGTAGCGACAGCTTTGGCGATTTTGCCGGCTGTCATTGCTATTGTAAACTTGCGAATATCATAACTCTTTGCCCCTGCTATCATGATTATAATGTCGCCAAAGACGGGGATCCATGGAGCTGCAACCAAAGCAAGCCATCCGTACTTTGTCAATATGTCATGTCCCCTTTTCTGCTTCTTTTCTTGTTTCTTGGGTTTTAAAAAGCGAAATACCTTGTCTCCTGATTTGCCGATAAAGTAGCTTAGAAATCCTCCGGCGACAGTACCTGCAGCTAGAGTGAGCAAAACTAGGAACTTGTCCTGACCTGCCGCCAGAAGGGCCGATACTGCAATCTCTATGGGTAAAGGTAAAGCGGTAGATGCAAGTAAACTATTGACGAAAAGCCCCGGGAGGCCAAATTCTATAAAGATCGGATTGGTTGAAAGCTTGGTAATCATTTCCTGTGCATATTGGAGGTATTGGTCAACAATCATCCCCCATCACTCTCAACTATGCGGCAGGTCACGGTCTGTTCCTAGGGATATATGACCTTGTGAGTAGTTAAATGCGTCAGCTCTTGCTCTGCCGGATTCATTATGCGAATGATAAGAGAAGGGTTTATTCAGCACAGTTTCGTTCCTGTCAGAGAATGACAAGTAGAGGGCCTTACTTGCCGGCTAACCCCAAGCTTTCATGCCCTTGATGAACAGGTGACCGATCTTCAGAGGCGAATCTCTGGTAGATAGTCATTAATTGTGGAATGCTAGGTTTTAAAAAAGAAAGACTCGCTTTGTATAACAATGCTAACTACAGAAACTCATTTAAAATTCACCTAGAATCACATTAGGGGTTAGATGTCGGACACTTGGGTGATTGGCTCGTCTTGTTCCATCCTTGCAAGCCATAACTATTGCTGACGAACACGCAGAGGCCGACATCGACCCCTATGGTTTTATGAGAGTCTCCAGTAAAACAAGGTCAATCGAGTTTTTTATAGCATGGATACAAATGCCAGAATGCAGTCAGGATGACCTGCGTACGGCCCTGCATCCACTGTTGTCATCTGAACAGAGAACACGGCCAGTAAACAATCAGTTAGTTTTCGTCTGCAATGACAAGTATAATCAAGAACTTGTCGCCATGTCTGGTAAAAAAATCCCTAAGCGGTTCTTTGCGTCTTTCTTGCGCTCCTGCCGCTGCCTGCGTAGGCTATCGGGACTTCGCCATAGTCATCCTCAGAATCCTCCGGCTCTACGCACACGCCCTCCGACACACCCGACCTTTTCTCATAGTTGCCTGCAATCGGAAACTTGCAGTTGCCGTCGACCACTGTCATCTTGAACTTGTACTTGCGCCAGTTTCCCCACTTTGGCGTCCCTACTGGATCGCACGTGCACCCTTCAGCGCACAGGTGGCCTTCTATCGGAGTAGTCTTGCTCTCAACAGACCTTTTTACAAAGTCGACGAGTTTCTGGTCGCCCTTCAGGGTCTTGTTGCAGTTTGCTCCACCGTTGACGGGAAATTTGTTGGTGAACTTGATGTTTCTTGCTTCGTAGACCTTTACCTTGCATTCCTTGTTGCATGGAGGCATATGTCCGTGGATTAGGCGTGAATGTAATAAAGTTACTGTACATAGTTAGCTTTTTGCAGTCGCGACGAGGACGTCCCACGGGAACCTTATCTCTCCGTTTTTGATAAAACGCTGCGCCTTTTCCTCTGCTTCCTTTTTTATCTCGGCCACCACCTGCGCGCCCTTTGCCTCTATCTTTGGCCGTATGGCGGCTGCTGTCGTAGACATGTAGTCTGACCAGTATTCGGAAAACGGGCCTGCTTCATAATCGAACACGAATTTTTTGACAGTGACGCTTGCAAAACCTGCAGAAGCCAGCACGTTTTCAAGGTCCTTCGGGTCGCCAAAACGGTGCACCGTCGGCGCACCTTCCGGCCTGATGTCCGGTATGCGCTTTAGCACCGGCTCCATTATGGTGCTGAAATAGGGCACACCCTGAGCCGTGCCGTGCACGGCCACTGCAATCGTGGCGCCTTTTTTCAAGAGCACGCGCAGTTCTTTCAGCACGCGCGCCGGCTCTGGAAAGAACATTAGTGCGTACTGGCACAGCACCCTGTCGAACCTGCCTCGCAGACCAATATTCTCTGCATCCATCTCTACAAAGTGGCCCGCCGGCACGTTTTCCCTTGCTATCTTTAGCGCCCCTCTTGAAAAGTCAATCCCCACAAGCATTCCCGCCGGCCCGAGGCGAGAAAATGCCTCCCTTGACACGGCGCCGGTGCCGCACGCAACGTCCAGTACGAAATTGTCTTCCAAAATGCCGGCCGCATTTACGAGCTCTCTTGTAGACCGGAACGGCCCGCGCCCCGCGCCCGCCCAGCCGTCGTGGTAATCACGCGCACGGCTGTTCCAGCTGTCCATCGAGTCCTGTTTGTATTTCGTAGGGTCGTAGGCCAAGCGTCATAAGGTTTTAATGCCTTCTTATTTAATCATGGCATGTTGAAAGAGTTCCGCGTTCTTTTGACCTGCAACGTCTGCGGCGAGACTTTTGACTCTGACTACAAGCTGACCAAGCACGTGAGCAAGAGCCACCCGCAGCCCGAAAGGATAGGCTGGATGGGGGGCGAGGACGAGCACAGCTGCAGCTGCGGAGGCAGCAACATGCACGGTCACCATCACGAGTAGTAGCATGGCCTTGAAAGCAGAGAAACTGTTCTTCATTTATGTCGCCCGCAATGACGAATGGGTGCGCCTGCAGGCCGAGGACTGGGGCTACGTGTCTTCCATGGCGCGCTTTTTCAAGTGGTGGATAAGGCGCTATTACGACTTTGACATAGCAGTGGAAGCAGACATACTGCCCGTGATACCGGGCAAGCTGTTTGACAGGATGTCGCTTGCGCTTTTCCTGCGCGACCACGAAAGCAGAGGCCATGACATATACCACTTTTACCTGACTCCGTTCAAGCCGTTTTTCACGGACTGCAAGACAGAGGGTTACACCACCGACAACTTTGGCCTTGCGTTCTGGAACAGGCCGAAGGAAGGATCGGAGACAAAGCGCAACGCCATGTTTGCGGAGGAAAACTGCCCGCGCATTTCGCACGTGCTTTCGCACGAGATCCTGCGGATGCAGGGGCGCAAAAAGAAAGAGTACTTTGAAAACGTCCACGACCTCTGGCGGCAGCATCAGGACAAGGGCAAGCCGTTCCTCTACTTTGACAGCCAGTTCAAGCGCACAACGAGCGACGGCTGCAAGTACTCGACCTTGGACGCGACCAGCCTCTGATCTGAGCTGAGCGGAAATAGTTATGTGCTCCCAAGGCGCAACGGTCTGCGTTGGCTACCGGCATCGAACTGCTGGCCAAGTCGGGCGCAATAGTGTCCGCAGCAGGAGTCGCGCTGCTCGTTACGTTTGTCATCGTGCTTCTGGTGTTCCCGGTGGCCAAGATCTGCGATGGCGGCAAGTGCGAGTACTCGTCAGCCGCGCCGGGGCAGCTGCAGCCGGTGTTTTCCCCTGCATTCCTTGCGCTTTCGCTCATCGTTATTGCGGCAGGGATATTGATGATCCGCTACAGCCGCTGGCGCGAATCCAAGGCGGCAGCGCCGGGCTAGCAAAAGGCTCATCTATCAGGAGGATCTTTGGGTCCAGCGCAAGGGCGCGGGCTGTTGCCACCCTCTGCTTCGCGCCGGCTATAATAAATACGAGAAACAGGAAATTCCTGTATAATTGATCTCGTTTACCAAGGCCGAAAAAGAGTTCCTGCTTGCAAACGAGGCTTGCAGGCTTGCGACCTGCCACGATAACACTCCGCACGTAGTCCCTGTGTCGTACGTGTTTGAGGCCGGCGCGTTCTACTTTGCCACGGACCTTGAAACCCGGAAGCTAGAGAACGTAAAGAAAAATGACAAAGTCGCGCTTGCAGTCGACATCTATGACAGCTCGGTTGGCAACAAGGCGGTATGCGTGCAGGGCATGGCCGAGATAATAGAGAGGGGCAAAGAGTTTGCGCGCCTATACAAGATCTTCCACGACAGGTTTGCGTGGGTCAGGCTCGACCCCTGGAAGGAGGGCGAGGCGCCCTTTGTGCGCGTGGTTCCTACAAACAAGGTCAGCTGGGGCCTATGACTTTTAAGAAAAAGTTTGACGACGCGGCAGGCAAGATTTGCGAGGCGCTCATACCAGTCAAGCACGAGAGTTTCGAGGGCAGGGGCAAAGAGGTGGCAATATGCACCCTTGGCAGCATAGACCTTCTTGAAGAGATTTCCAAGTCTGAAATAATGGGCAAGGTCGCGATAGCCGGCCGGCTCTTGTCCGAGAACAAGGGCATCGATGCCATCATCGATTACGCTTTTGCACACCCTGGCCTGAAGCGGATAGTGGTGTGCGGCAGAGAGGTGAAGGGGCACATGGCAGGCCATGCGCTTTTGGCCCTGCACAGAAACGGCATCGATGGGCAGGGCAGGATAATCGGGGCAGAAGGCCCGTACCCTATACTCTTGTCTCCACGGGAAAAGGTCGAGGCGTTCCGGAAGCAGGTCAAGATAATCGACATGACCGGAGTCACCGACCTCGAAAAGTTAGCGCCATTAATAGCCTGACTTTTGCCTGTCGCGGTTTACCTGGTTTTTCTTTTTGTATTCATCGAGTATGCCCTGCGGCGTCATGCCAAGTTCCAGAGACGCCTGCACAACAAAGTGCCAGATGTCTATCAACTCCTCCCTTGCAGCCGCCTCGTCAAAGCCGGAAGGCTTTTTCCACCACTTCCAGTTAGTCAGGCGCTGAAGCTCCACCGCTTCGTGGATTATCGCGGTGGAAAGAGCCGAGACTTTGCCCTCGGCCGTCGCGGGATATCTCGACAAGTCCATCATGCCTGCAAGCTCTTTCTGCATGGAAAATATCGTCTCTAGCGTGTCCATCGTGCTTTGTGTCTTGGGCGGGCAGGTAAATAGTTGCTGCTTATGATGATTGTCCGACTAGTGTCGAGGTGTTGCGAAAGCTTTAAGGCATGTGGTGATAGTACAGCTCGCTATGGCTTCTGGCAGGCAACCTGCTACAACCTCACCAAGGCTCGAAGATTCCGCTTCGCTCGGAAACATTCTTTCGTCATCGCTTGACATGCTAAAGATAGAGGATGCCGAGATCCGCAAAAAGGCAGTAGAGTTTGTGGGCAACGTGTCGCTCGCAACTGTCAACGCGTACGGCAAGTGGATAGCCTCCATCAAGGCGGTGGCCGATGCCTGCACTGTATCGGGCCACACGTTTTCGCAATCGGACCTGTGCGACTTTTTGACAGTTGCAGCAAAGGGCATGGACTCAAAGAGGGCAGGTACAAAGGCCGTAAACGACGCCACGTTTTACATCTACATGGACATCATGGAAAACTATCCCAAGGCGTCTGCGCAGTTGAAGCTGCACTTTCCCCGGATAATAGTTGATGTCATCTCGATACTGGACAAGGGCGTAGACACGCGGGGCGAGGCGGTAGGCGTCTATGGCATCGAGCGCTACTATCAGGAGCGCAAGGCCGGCGCGCCTTTTGAAGACCCATTGGCCAGCTATGCGTCAAGGCCCGCGACAGAGGGAGCAAGGAGGTCCACAAGCCAGCCCGCCGCGCCGGTGATGTTCAGCGACGACCTTGTAGACAATCTTGCAATCATCACAGGCAGGTCAAAGAAGGAACTAGAGCTGTCGCTTTCAAGCCTGCCCGCCGCCGACGTGAAAAAGATAACCGACCTTTCGGTCAACCACAAGCGCCTGCAAAAGTATGGCAAGCTGGCAAGGCCGGAGGACCTGAAGAAAGAAGTGGAAAAGGACCTTGGCCGCAAGCTCACCGACAACCAGCTACAGCACGCCGCCAACTCGATACGCAAAGCCAAGACGTACATCGAGAACGTGCTTGACGGCAAGTTCGTCCCGCACGGAACGCACGGCATCAACCACGTCAAGCACAACCTGGAATATGGCTACCAGCTGATGGGCCTGATAGAGCCAAGAAAGCGCAGGTCCAACTGATATTTTCAAAAATTATCTCACAGTAATAAAGCCGGTTAGATAGGGTCATCCCCCTATCGAAAGGCCGGCCACGCGCCGCGCCGGTGATACGGGGGGTCCCTATCTAGTTAGTTTATTTCGTTGTTTGGAATTGATGTGATAAATTATTAAGTCTTTCCAACATAAGATTTTAGAATTATGCTAATAGGGTGGAATTATAGTATAAATTTCATACAAAAAAGATTGTTGTAGGTTATAATTCACATTCGGGGTCGATATAAATAGTCACTTGTCGAACTAACTCCACACTTTTTCCTTGAACGTCCACTTTTTGTTCAGGAGAAAGTTGCCCAGCGATGCGGTGGCGACAGCTACAATGAGTGCAAATGGATAGCTAAGCTCGCTCGTCTCGACCAGCGCGTACACTATGCCAAGCTGCACCAGCGCGCCAAACGCGGAAAAGCCGGCAAACATGCCGTACTGCAAAAGCGTCTTTCTGGCTGCAAAGTCTCTGTCTTCAAACGTCCAGATCTTGTTGAGGACAAAGTTGGACGTAATCGAGAATATGATGCCGACCACCGTCGCGTGCAGGTACCAGATGCCCGGGAAAAGCGCCGAAAGTATGAACGAGACGACATAGTTGACCAAAAGGCCGCTTGCCCCGACCGTGTAGAACCTGCCTGCCTTTGAGAAAAAGCGAACAGAGGTCCTGCGCTCGCTTGATGCGGCCCTGCCGTAGCGGTATAGGCGCCATACCGCGCGTATATAGTCAAACATCACCTTCGAGTCGAGTTTGCTTGCGCCGGCGCACCTGTTTGTAAACGTATAGGGTATCTCTTTTATCCTCGCCCCTCTGACCTTGACTAGCATCTCTAGGAGCATCTTGTAGCCGATAGAGTCGAACTTTATCCCATGGATGATGTGCCGGCGGAACGCGAAAAAGCCGGACATGGGGTCCTTTATCTTGATGCCGAGGCTGTACTTTGCTATCTTGGTCGCGCCCTTGCTCATGAGCTTGCGCTTGAAGGGCCAGCCCGATATGGCGCCTCCCTTGATGTACCTGGAGGCGACTACGATGTCGCACCTTGATTGTCTTATCTCCTCAAGCATCTTGGGTATGGTGTGTGCAGGATGGGAAAGGTCGCTGTCCATGACCACGACCACCTCGCCCGTCGCCTCATGGACGCCTGCAAGGATTGCAGAACTGAGGCCCTGCTTGCCCTGCCTGCGCACGACGCGTATGTGCAGGCGCTTGTCGTGGATGCCGAGGTTCTTGGCGTGGTTGGCCGCAATGTCCGCGGTTCCGTCGGGCGAGTTGTCGTCGACTACTATGATTTCAGCAGGCGCGTTGCGCGGGAGCGCCTCTGCAATCGAGTCTAGCATCTTGGAGATGTTTTGCGACTCGTTGTACGTGGGCAGGATGACTGAAAGCGGCATCTTGTCCTGCTTGACGACAAGTTCCTGCGGCGAAACGTCCACGGTTGTTTTTAGACTGCCGTTCTATAAAACGGTTAGTCTCCTCTGTCCAACAGGCCACGTGAAGTGATTGCAAACTGCGCGCTGCCGCCAGGCGGCTGCAAGAGCGCAGCATGAAACCGCCCTCTGGAGGGGTCCTCCGTGGAGAGTTTCATCCTGACGTGCGAGTATATCGAAACCGAGCTCCCAAGGTACTCTCGCTGTATGGATTTGCCAGTCTCGGTGGGCGCGTTTCTTACCATGTTTGTCACTACCACCGCGCAGTCGGCACCTATTGCAAATGTTGCAAGGTCGTGCAAATGAGACATGACTGCAAGGTGCCTTGCCGGGCCGGAATACTCGGCCGAGAAAAGAGACGTCAGCGTGTCGACTATCAAGAGCCGGGCGTCTGCGTCCCGCGCCCTTTCGACTACGCCTATCTGGTCCTTGGTGTTGAGCGCCCGCACGAACGTTATCCTGTCTAGGACCTTTGTCGTTCCTGCCATCTCGCAGACGCGCTCGGGCCGGAACGTGCCGGCAGTGTCCACGAAAAACGCGCGAAAACCTGCCTTCGTGCAATTCGCGCACAACGAGAAGCACAACTGCGACTTGCCTGAGCCGCTTTCGCCGTACACGTCGATGACCATCCCTGTCCTGACGCCGCCTCCAAGGAGTAAGTCAAGCGACTGCGAGCCGGTCTGGATGAACATATCCTCATTCTCATCTGGGATGCGGCCTTTTTATGAATTAAGGGAGCAAGGGAACCTTTTTATTTGCGGCGAGAACCTACGTCCTCCAAAGTGATTAACTAGCGTGTCTTCTCCGTCATCTCAACAACCAAAACGTCCCCTTTCGATTCTGCAGAGATCGCTCAACCGCAAGGTCGCAGTGCGCCTGAAGAGTGAGATAGAGTACAAGGGGAGGATGAACAACGTCGATTCTTACATGAACCTGATACTTACTGACGCAGAAGAGTTCAACGGCGCCGACGTGATGGCCAACTACGGCAAAGTAGTCATCCGGGGCAACAACGTTCTGTTCATCAGGCTTGAAAAAGACCTCTAGCGTGGTGCCTAAATGGTAAAGCGCTGGCTGTTTACTTCTGAAAGCGTCACAGAGGGTCATCCGGACAAGGTGTGCGACCAGATTTCTGACGCGCTTCTCGACGAGTTTCTCAGGCAGGACCCAGATTCCCGCGTCGCCGCCGAATCGATGACCACCACTGGCATCGTCTTTGTGGCCGGCGAGGTGACGTCAAAGGGCAGGGTCGACGTGCAGAAAATAGTCCGCGACACAATCCGCGAGATCGGCTACGACAAGCCTGATTACGGCTTTGACTGCGACTCGTGCTCTGTGCTTGCAGCACTGCACGAGCAAAGCCCTGACATCTCGATGGGCGTGACTGCGACTGAAAAGAAGGAGCAGGGCGCCGGCGACCAAGGTCTCATGTTCGGCTATGCCACCAACGAGACTCCGCAGCTGATGCCCCTCCCGATAACAATGGCCCACCAGCTCTCAATGAAACTCTCGCAATCGAGAAAGAGCAAGGAGCTTGGCTGGCTCAGGCCTGACGGCAAGTCGCAGGTGTCAGTCGTCTATGAAAACGGCGTTCCAAAGCGCATCGACACGGTCGTAGTATCAACACAGCATTCGCCCGATATTAGCATGGACCAGCTGCGCGAGGAAGTAATAAGCAAGATAATCAAGCCGGTGTGCGGCGAGTGGGTGGACGACAAGACAAAATACCTCGTCAACCCGACCGGCAGATTCGTGATAGGTGGACCTCCTGGCGACACAGGCCTCACAGGCCGCAAGATAATCGCAGATACGTACGGCGGCATGGGCAGGCACGGCGGAGGCGCATTCTCGGGCAAGGACCCGTCAAAGGTCGACAGGTCGGCGTGCTACATGGCAAGGTACGTCGCCAAGAACGTGGTCGCTGCCGGCCTTGCAGACAAGTGCGAGGTGCAGGTAGCGTACGCAATCGGAGTCGCCGAGCCCGTGTCCATAATGGTAGACACGTTCGGTACGGGCAAAGCGCCTGAAGAGGAGATAGAGGCACGGGTCCGCAAGGTCTTTGACATGAAGCCTGCTGGCATCATCAAGACGCTTGACCTGAAACGCCCCGTCTACCGCAAGACTGCGGCATACGGCCACTTTGGAAGGAGCGAGCCGGGCTTTACGTGGGAAAAGACAGACAAGGCGTCCCAGCTGTAGCAGAGTATAGCGGCCGCAAGCAATCTAAAATAATAATGTCCATCATCTACCATCTGCCATTGAAGGGCAAAGTTGCGGCAATCACGGGCGCCACGCGGGGCATCGGCTTTGAAATGGCTCTAGAGTTTGCAAGGAGAGGCGCCGCTGTCCTTTTGTGCTCCCGGGACATCAAGAGCGCCGGCGACGCCGCAAAGAAGGTCGGCAAGAATGCTCACCCTTTTTCACTCGACATTTCAAGCCCTGCAAGCGTCAGAGCCTTTGTGAAAGACGCAGTCGCAGGGCATGGCAGGATAGACGTCCTAGTCAACAACGCCGGCTACCCCTTTGACAAAAAAACGTGGTACAAGGAGATGCACGAGGTCACGGACGAAGAGTTTGACCGCATCCTTGACGTTGACCTAAAAGGCACGTTCCGCCTGACACGCGCGGTGCTTCCTGTGATGGTAAGGAAAAAGAGCGGTGTTATCATCAGCATCTCGTCTACCCCTGCAATAGCAGGCCACGTCGAGGGCGCGCCCTACACCCTTGCCAAGGCCGGCATCATCGCCATGACAAAGCATGTCGCGCTTGAATACGGCAACAGGGGAATTCGCGCCTACTCGCTTGCGCTTGGCAACATTGCCACCAACGCGACCTTTGACTCAATGGACGAAAAGGCGCGCAGACAAGCAGCGCAGGAAAACGCGATGAAGCGGTGGGGAAAACCACGAGAAGTCGCAAGAGTCGCGGCGAGCCTTGCAGGCGAGGACTTTTCCTTTGCTACAGGCAACACGATAGTAATTGACGGTGGGGCGGTGCTTCTGTGACTTCTGCCACTACTGATGATGAAAATAATAACGACCTAGAGCTGGCAGAGCAGGAGCAGGAACTGCCTGCAGAGGTCGAGGAAAAAAAGAAAAAAGGCGTCCTGCGCACCGGCTATACCACCGGAACCACTGCAACGGCGGCGACCAAGGCCGCGCTCTTGGCGCTCATAACAAGCAGGCCTGTGGAGCAGGTTGACGTGTCACTGCCAAAGGGCAGGACTGCGACGCTAAAGATAGCGTGGACAAAGATTGAAAGCGACAAAGCGACATGCGCCGCGATAAAGGACGGTGGCGACGACCCCGATGTCACGCATGGGGCGGAGATCTGCTCAACCGTCTCGTTCAGCGGCAAACCCGGCGCGATAAACATAGACGGCGGTAAGGGAGTCGGCCGGGTGACCAAGCCCGGCCTCGGCCTAGAGATGGGCAAGGCCGCTATAAATCCGACTCCGACAAAGATGCTCGTACAGGCTGTGGGCGAAGCAGCGCACGAGCAGTTGAAGGCAAGGGGCGTAGACGTTGTGGTCTGGGTTCCAAAGGGGGAAGAGCTTGCAAAAAAGACGGATAACCCGCGCCTTGGAATAATGGGCGGAATCTCGATACTCGGAACGACTGGCATAGTGCTACCATATTCTACCGCGTCGTTTGCAGCAGCGATACGGCAGAGCCTTGACGTGGCAATCGCGATGGGGGCCGACACCGCCGTCCTGACAACCGGCGGGAGGAGTGAGGATTTTGCCAAGGCGCTATTTCCAAACCTTCGTGAGCACAGCTTTGTGCAGATGGGAGACTTTGCCGGATATTCGGTCAAGCAGTGCGCTGCAAAGAACATCAAAAAGGCAGTCATCGCCGGCTTTATCGGGAAACTGACCAAGATGGCAATGGGGATAAAGCAGACGCACGTGCGGGGCTCGCACGTAAGCCTTGATTTCATGGCCGGCCTTGCCGAGCAGTGCGGCGCGACCGCGCCAATCGTAGCGGAAATAAGGCAGGCAAACACCGCCCGGCACGCAGGCGAGATAGTGGCAAAAAACAACGTCTCTGGCTTTTATGGTCTGCTTTGCAAAAAAGTGTACGCGCAGATGCACGAGCATTCAAAGGGGCAGCTAGCACTTGAAATCATCATGTTTGACTTTGACGGAAAAATTCTTGCGCGCTATCCTTCTCCTTCCTCATGACTGCGCTTTAGCAGCATCTCTATCCTTCCGCCGTACTTTTCCTTGTACGACGCCCTGCATTGCACGCAGCAAAAGAACCGCTCGAACCTTGCAAACCTGAGCACCTTTGGTTTGCCGTGGACCGGCCCGCCGCAAAAGTCGCATTTCAGTTTCACCTTCAGGCCGTCTACGCGCACGTGAAAGTGCTTTTTCTGCTTCTTTAGCTCTTGGAGCGCGTCGCCAATCTCGCCATCCTTTTTGTCTACCTTGGACAAGTCTAGCTCAGGCCTGACTGCCTTGATGAGTCCGATGTTGACGAGGCGTTCGTACCTAGCCTTGACCGTGGGCGTGCTCACCTTGATTTCCCGGGATATTGCCCGGAAAGACTTGCGTCCGTCTGCCATCAATGACTTTAGTATCGCAACGTCCGTGTCGTCAAGCTGGACTGGCAATAGTGCATGTACATTGCACGACTGTTCTTTTAATCTTGACCCTCGTTACGCGCTGAACCTCGATAGATTTTTTATAGTCGCTAGTTCTTTGCATACCTGTTTTTGCTTTCTGTTACTGTCAGCAAGAAAAAATATTCGATGATTATCTTTATCCCAATAATCCTGTCCTCTTTTACGCACCTCTGGAACGCCACGGGCTTTCCAGATTCTCTGCATCCGTCCGCTTCGGTCTAGTCAATCGAAGAACTCTACCTCATCCCAAAGATATGGATGGGATTGCTGGCCGTGCTTGATACGTTCCTAGTCTACAAGATTGCCGAATACAAGTACAACACGCGTATAGCGTTGCTTGCCTCGCTGCTGTTTGCGGTGATGCCAATGAGCCGGCTTCTCCGACGGATACTGCTAGAGCCGTTGCTGATGCCTTTCCTGCTATCCTCGATCCTGCTTGCGCTTTATATGGCGCGCTCAAACCAAAAACAGTACCTGCGGGCATTGCTTTCAGGCGTGTGCCTGGGTCTGGCAATTTTCACCAAGATTCCTGTTTTCACCATGATCCCCCTTGTCGGCTTTTTGGTTTACGCCGGCAGCAAGGGAAGCAGAAAAAGCAGGCTGCGAAACGTCGGCATCTGGCTCATTCCCGTGGTCCTGATTCCTTTGCTGTGGCCCCTTCAGAGCATATCCACGGATTCGTTTGACAACTGGGTCAAAGGCGTTCTGGCGCAGACTCAAAGGCACAGCTATGGTGTCGCAGGTGTCTTTTGGATCTTTTTTGTCATCGACCCTGTCCTTTTGGCGGTGGGCATCCTTGGAGTAGGGTGCGCCGTCCTGAAAAAAGACCTGTTTATCCTGTTTTGGCTAGGACCTCTCTTGGCATTTCTGTGGCTCATAGGATATGTGCAGTATTTCCACATTCTCCCGGCGCTGCCCGTGTTTTGCATCGCGGCAGCCCTGTGGCTGAACGACATCATCGACAAAATCAAGCCGAGGCGTCACTTGGTAGGATACGGCATAGCGGCTTCAGTGATAATTTTTGGGCTGGTGAGCACCACGCTGTTGATAACCACCAACGTGACGTCGGGCCAGTTTGAGGCCACGGCGTTTGTCCTGTCGATAGCAGACAAGGACACGACGATAATTGCAAACCCTGTCTATGCGTGGCCTTACATCTTTGCGTATCACATGCCTTATGCCATGAATGACTACCGAGATGTCCTGTACTCTACAATCAAGACGGCCAAGGTGGTGCTCGTGTCAGAGCCCCACCTGCAGGGAAGCATCAATGAGACGCAGATAGGGCAGGCATACGACAGCACCGCAAGCGTCAGGACTTTTTACGGCAGCTCCAGAAACTATGATGTCAGCATATATCCATACACCAGCATGGCGCTGAACAACCAGGGAGACGCTATAGACGTACGGCAAAAGAATGTTCCTTGACAAGGCTTTTATCCTAACAAAGTTTTCCGGACACATATGCTGCAGGTGGCAGTCCACAAAAGAGAACCCGTGATAATCTTCTTGGCTGTCATCGCCATCGGGCTGGCAGTGGCGCTGTACCTGTATTTCATAGTCGACAAGTATATGCTCCTCTATTACTGGGACGCCGTCTCGCATTCAGTCGCGGCCAGAAAGTTCGCAGATTGGGGCGAAAACCCCGGTCTGGGCCAGATTGGTACGGTGTGGATGCCGCTCCCACATTTCCTGCTCTTTCCATTCGTCATGATAGACTCGCTCTTTGCAACAGGGTTTGCGGGCCTGGCGCTGAGCCTGCCCTGCTTGGCCCTGACCTCTGTATACCTGTACAAGATTGCAAAGGCACTAAAAATACCGAGCATTGCCGTTATGCCGTCGTACGCGGCATTTGCGGGAGCGTTGCTGTACTCGACAAACCCCAACATCCTGTACCTTGGGATAACTTCAATGACGGAGGCCCCCTTCATGCTCTTTTTCGTGGCCTCTGCCTATTATTTCCAAGCGTGGTATCAGAACGGCAACAGGCTGAGAAACCTGATACTGTGCTCGGTCTTCCTGTCCTTTGCCGCGCTATGCAAGTACGAAGGCTGGTTCCTGCCCGTCTTTCTGGTAATCGTGGTAGGCGTGTTTGCGCTAAGAAACAAGGGCGAAAGCAACAACCGGAAGGTACTTGCCATACTTGCTTCCATCCTCTCGCTGTCAAGCATAGTATTCTGGTTAGCCTGGAACCAGTACCATTACGGAGATCCGTTCGAGTTCAGCAACGCGCAATACTATTCTGCCTCATGGTACGCCCAGAACAGGCCGTTTCGCGAGCTCTTGTTCCTGCAGCCAATGAACGTCCTATCGGTCTACGGCATCACCGCGCTTGTGATGTACGGGCCGCTCTTGCTCGGAGCGGGGGCGGCAGGGTACTATTTCTTTCGCAAGGCCCGAATCGACGGCAAAAAGGTCGTGCTGCTTTTTCTGGCGCTTCCTCCCCTGTTCACAATCGCCTCACTGCTGGTTGGAATCGGAGAAATGTCGTATTGGTTCAACTCACGATTTATGGTGCTCCTGTCGCCTCTGATAATAGTGATGGCGTGCATATTTCTTGCCCGGCTCGACGGCCGGGCAAAGAAGCGCATCGTCATTGCCGCCGCGATCGGCGCCCTGTTTGTCTACCAACTGTCAACGCCCGCTTTTTCCGCAGTCATCACGCTGGACGATGCCAAGGGCGGCTACAATGTCAAGGAAAACCAGCTTGCGATAAAAACAGGGGAGGCGTTAAAGTCGCTGTACGACGGCAACGGCAGCATCATGATTCTGACAGGTTCGGGGCTTGAGCAAAGGGTGATGGTAACTAGCGGAATAGCCCTCCGGCATTTTGACGAAATCATCGAGCCAAGCACATGGAAGGCTTCATTCAAGGAGCCCTGGTCATATGACAGATGGATGGTGATAACAAGCCATCCCGGCTCTGACGCAATAAATACGACAAAATACTGGCTTGACAGGCAGGACGAACTTGCAACATACTACAACACAGTTTATGAAAACGAGTACTACAAGATAATGGTCTTGAAGTAATATACCGACAAACGCAGCGCACGGCGCCAGAAAAACTCGCAACAAACTGGAAGCAAAAGATTAATTCCCATTGCAATGTGCATAGTTTTGCCTTGGCCAAGACGGCTGTCGTCGCAATCACAAAGCACGGGATAGAGATAGCCAGAAAGATTAAGGGCAGGATGCCAGAGGTGGAAGTCTATGTCCCGGAAAAGCACAGCGACGGCGGCACCGACATTATCTGGTTTTCAGAGCAGAGCACGCAGCTTGTAGCCGGCCTGTTCAAGTCGCATGATGCGCTAGTATGCGTGTTTTCGCTTGGAGCAGCCATCCGCATGGTCGCGCCGCACCTCGTGGACAAAAAGAGCGACCCTGCAGTCATTGTGATAGACGACAGGGCAAACTATGTCATCAGCGCGCTTTCGGGCCACCTTGGCGGCGCAAACGCACTTGCAAAACTCATCGCGTCATTCCTTGGAGCCAAGCCTGTCATAACCACCGCCGCGGACGTCAACGAAACAATCGCGGTAGACCTGGTGGGCAGGGAGTTTGGATGGACTATGGAGAATTTTGACAACGTCACGCGTACAAGCGCGTTCATGGTAAACGAGGAAAAGATAGCCGTTTATCAGGACGCCGGCGAGCGCGGCTGGTGGCAGGGACAGCTTCCGAAAAACGTCACACTCGTCGATAGCATCGATAAAGTCAAGTCGCCTGATTTTAAGGCGGCCCTTGTCATCACCGACAGGGCAGTCGATCCAGAGGTTGCGGCCAAGTCCGTCGTGTACAGGCCGAAGACACTCGTTGTCGGCATCGGCCTGCACTGGGATACTAGCAAGGAAGTCATAGAGTCTGGAGTGACGACAGTTTTCAACGAAAAGGGCCTTGCACTAAAGAGCGTACGCAACATCGCAAGCGTCGACCGCGGGGCAAGGGTCAAGGGCCTCGACGAGTTTGCCGGCCAGCATGGAGTGTCTGTCCGGATATACAAAAAGGAAGATTTGGCAAAAGTGGAGGTGCCAAACCCCTCGCCGGCAGTGCAAAAGTTCGAGGGGACGGCAAGCGTGTCAGAGGCTTCGGCCATCCTGGACTCAAATAATGGTGAACTGATAGTGCAAAAGCAAAAGTTTCCTCCAAACCTCACCGTGGCCGTGTGCAGGGTCGCTGCTACATCAGTAGGCCAGTAGCGAGAAAGATATTTTATCCCAAGGCGCGCACACGTTTTTTGCAGTTGAAGCGGGCACTTCTTATCGTCGACAGGGGCAGCAGGGAGCCGGAGGTACGGCAGGAGATGCAGGAGATATGCGCGCTTGCAAAGGACAAGGCAGGCTATGACTTTGCCGACTATTGCTTCCTTGAGGTGCTCCCGCCGTTCATCGGCGAGGGCATAAAAAAATGCGTCGATGCCGGCGCAGAGGCGATAACCGTGATGCCCTATTTCCTCTATCCCGGCATGAAGCTAAAAGATACAGTAAGGCAGAGCGCCAAGATGGGCCGGGACAAGAACCTGAAACTTGTGATCACAAGGCCGCTCAGCTATCACCCGATGATGCCCGAACTTGTGTCAGAGCGAATAGCAGAGCTAAAGAAGGAAAAAAGCGTCAGCCTGCCTGACAGTCAGTGCGACGTGCTCTTGATAGGGCACGGAAGCAGCGACAGGAACGCACACGACGCGTTCGTGCACACCGCCGAGGCGATAAGGCCGCGATACAGAAATGTGCATCATTGCTTTTTGGAGCTTGACAGCCCAAACATCGAGCAAGGAGTAATGCAGGCGGTGGCCAAACAACCAAAGGTTCTCCTGATGATGCCCTATTTCCTGCACAAAGGCGCCCACATAAAGCGCGACGTGGTAAACGACGTTTCAGCTGCGCTTGACAAAGCACAATTCAAAAATGCTTACATGGCAAGGCACCTTGGCGTTGACGACAAGCTTGTAAACCTGATAGTTGAGCGCGCCAAGGAGGTGGAAAACCGCCAGGGGCCGGACGGCAGTTTCGGGACTGCGGCAAGCAGGAGCATGACGGAAAGGGCATTTGACATTGAAAAGAGGAGCTTTGAGATAATTGATTCTGAGGTCGGCCCGCACAACTATGACTCATTACAATGGCCACTGGTGCGCAGGGTCATCCACGCGACGGCCGACTTTGAATTTGCCGGAAACGGCAAGATACTGTTCCACGAGCGCGCGATAGAGTCCGCGTTTTCCGCGGTCAAAAACAGGTGCACCATAGTCACGGACGTCGATATGGTGCTTGCGGCCATCAACAAAAAGTCGCTTTCCGACCTCGGACTCAGGACTGCCTGCTATATCTCTGACAGGAGCGTGGCAGAGGAGGCAAAGAGGATTGGCAAGACCCGGTCAGAGATGGCCATGAGGCACGCGGCAAAAGAGATAGATGGAGGGATTGTGGTCGTTGGCAACGCGCCGACCGCGCTCTTGGAAGTCATTTCGATGGTAAAAGAAGGAGTGGTCAGGCCGGCGCTCATAGTAGGAATCCCTGTGGGCTTTGTGTCTGCGCCCGAGTCAAAGGAGGCGCTTGCCAAAGCCGACGTGCCTTTCATAACAAACGTCGGAAGAAAGGGTGGGAGCCCCGCCGCGTCGTCGATAATCAACGCGCTTTTATTGCTGTACCAAAACAATCAGCGGCGCGAATAGGACGCGCAGCTGCGCACGAGCCTCTCTGCAAGAACATTGTTTGCAAAGTGCAGGTGCATGTACGCTGCAAGGCCGACCTCGCCGATTACAAAGCCGTCTCTGCCGTCAGCGACTCCTTTTCCCTTTTTCATGGCATACGCAAACCTGCTGTCCTTGGAAATACCTTCTATCGTAGAATAATGGAACTCGTGGCCGCGCAAGTTTGTTCTTCCAAAGACCGGGCCGTTGCAGTCTGCCTCGGTGTAGTTGAGCGTAAGACGCGAGGTCATGACCGTGTCGGCGTCAATCAGCCCTGCCATCCTTCGTACTTTTTTCTCGCCCTTGTACCCGCTTATCGAGCGCGTCAGGTACATCAACCCGCCACACTCACCGTACACCGGCATACCTACGTTTACAGCTTTTGCAACAGACCTTGTCATGGACCTGTTTTCTGCAAGCCTGTCTGCAAGCACTTCTGGAAAGCCGCCGCCAAGGATGATGCCATCTATTCCCTCTGGCAGCGCTGCGTCGTTTACCGGGCTGAAAAAGACCAGCCTTGCGCCCGCCCTCTTTAGCGCGTCGAGGTTGTCGGCATAGTAAAAGTTGAACGACTCGTCGAGCGCGACTGCTATCGTGGTCCTTTTCTTTGGCGCCTTTTCAACTGCGGGCGATGATGCTGCAGCAGTAGGGAGCGTTCCTGCACCGCACGCCTTCAAGACAGAATCGACGTCTATTTGCTCTGAAACGTATCTTGCGGCGCCAAGTACCTCCTTACGCTTTTTCTTTTGCAGCTCTTGCGCAGGCACGAGACCCAGGTGGCGCTCCTCCATCCTTATCTCGTTGTTGCGCCTTATCATGCCAAGCACCGGCGCCTTTATCTTTCCATCACCTGCAAGCGCGTCTCCGAGATAGCCTGCGTGCCTGTCGCTTGCCACGTTGTTCAGGATGATGCCTGCTATCCTGACACTCCTGTCAAAGTGCATGAATCCAAGGGCAATCGCCGCAATAGAGCGCGCGCTCTTGCCCGCGTCGACTATGAGGACGATGGGCGCGCCGAGCATCTTTGCCATGTGGGCTGTGCTTGCAAAGTTGTCCTTTCCAGACATTCCATCAAAGAGGCCCATGACGCCCTCGATGACCGCAACGTTGGCGCCCTCGCACGCGGAATTAAAGCAGTCTATGACCCCGCGCCTTCCCATGAGCCACACATCGAGGTTGCGCGACTTGCGCCCCGTGACAAGCGTATGGTATGAGGGGTCGATAAAGTCGGGCCCGACCTTGAATGGCTGTACGACAAGCCCTTTCTTACGCAGGGCGTGCATTATTGCGACTGCGATAGTGGTCTTGCCTACACCGCTCGTGACCCCTGCGACCACTATCCTTGGGACTACCACGCAACAATTGCGGGGTAGTATTATTATTAACTTAGCTTAGAGTCTCGGGGAATTTTTGCCTGCAGGCAGAGCAGAACGCCGCGTCGTTGGTCGTCAGAGAATCGCACGCGGGGCACATCTTCCACACGTTGGTTTCTGCCTTTAGGTCCTTGCCGCAGTCCGGGCAGAACTTGGCTGCCTGGGGCACAGAGGCAAAGCCGCAGTAACGGCACGCAATCGCCTGTTCTTTTTCTTCTTCATTTGGCTTTTCTGCTTTCTGTGCCGCCGGCTTTGGAGGCTCTATTATTATCTTCTTTTGCTCCATCTCTGGCGGTTGCATGGAAGCAAGTGTTTCGCCGCTTATCTGCGGCCTTATGCCGAGCATCAGCTCCTCCTTGAGGATGTCAAACTCTTCCTCGGTTATCATGCCCTGGTGCTTCATGAGAGCCAGCCTTTCGAGCCTGTCAAGCGCGTCTATCTTGGGTTTTTCCTGCTCTGGCTTTATCTCGGGCAGGGACTCTTGCCTAGACGGTGGCGCGGCCTTGCGGCTTGCCAGCTCGCCCCTCATGCCTTTCTGGATGAGCGAACTTACTCTGAGCGCTACCTGCTTGTCGACTGCTGGCAGGTCGATGTGCTGGAGCGATGCGCGGGGCTTTAGGAGTATCTCTGTGGAAAACACGCCGCGCTTTAGCATAACGGTGGCAATCTCTTCATATTTCACGGCGATGATGTTTGCCCTGAGGCCAAACATCTTGGGGTCCTTAAAGAGCACGCGAGTCGTGGTGATGTATATCCTGTCCGGAGACGAGATGGACCCGCCGGGCGCGACCTTGGACTGTGAAGCCACCAAGAGTATCTCCTCTCCGGGCATCAGAAGGCCGGCTATGTCAGGGTCCATCCTTTCTAGCATCATTTAGCAGACCTCTACTCTTTTTACTAAAATAGATAATGTAAGGAGGTTCTGGATATTTCTACTAGGGTCGGGCAGGTCAGGTTGGTTTTTATCCGAATTCAACTCCACTGACAACATATATGCCTCCAGACAGGGCCCCGGTCATAGTCTACACTGGCAAGGGCAAGGGCAAGACCACCGCGGCGCTTGGAATAGTGCTCCGGGCAGTAGGCCACGGCCACAAGGTGGGCATGATCCAGTTCATCAAGGGCGAGTGGTACTATGGCGAGCTGACAAGCTCTAAACGGCTGGAACCCGAGTTTGAGATGATAGCCGCCGGCAAGGGGTTCGTGGGAATCATCGACGACGACCACCCAATAGAGGAGCACCAAAAGGCGGCACGGGAGGCAGTTGGGCTTGTCAGAGAAAAGCTTGCCTCCGGGACGTATGACGTCATGATCCTTGACGAGGTGAACTATGCAGTCAAACTCAATCTTGTACCAGTAGATGATGTCCTTGGCATAATTGCAGCCAAGCCAGACAGGACCACGCTTGTATTGACGGGCAACCATGCGCACGAAAAGGTGGTCGAAGCGGCGGACCTTGTCACCGAGATGAGGGAAGTAAAGCATCCGTACCAGAAGGGGATAAAGGCCAGAAAGGGCGTCGACTTTTAGGGCAACCTTAAAGTATGGACTGCGCACCGCGTAAAATGATTTGTCAGCCGCTCAAGAGGCCTCCCGGCTGCCGGACGAAGGCGAGATAGTCATCGCCACGGTGAGGGAGGTGACCGGCCACGGCGCCTATGTCACGCTCGACGAGTACAATAGCATGACGGGCTTTCTCCACATTTCCGAGATTGCGACCGGCTGGATACGCAACATTGAGCGCTATGTCAGGCCAAAGCAGAAAGCGGTGCTGAAGGTAATCCGCGTCAACAGGGCAAGGGGCGAGGTCGACTGCTCGCTCAAGCAGGTCTCCGGCGAGGAGCGCAAGTCAAAGCTCATCGAGGTTAAAAAGAGCGAAAAGGCTGATGTGTTCATGGATTTCATAAAGGCCAAGCTGAAACTTGCAGACCCGCAGGTGGCCGAGATAGAGGATAAAGTCCTGCAAAAGTACGACTATGTCTATGACATTTTTGAGGACATTGCAAGAAAGGGACCAGAGCTTCTCCAAAAGTTCGACTTTTCAGACGATGTCAAAAAAGCGATGGAGGAGGAAAGCAACAAGATCCAGGTGCCCCACGTCGAGGTGAGAGGCGTCATGGAGATCGCCTCGAAAAAGCCCGATGGCATCGAGATAATAAAAACCACGCTTGCCGGCGTGGAGAGCAGCAAGGGAAACGCTACGACCGATGTCACGTACGTGGGCGCCCCGCGTTACCGCATTGTAGTCACGGCAGAGAACTTTAAGATGGCTGAAAAGTCGATGAATAACGCGGTGGAAAAGATCCGCTCTGCGATTGAAAAGCAGCATGGCGCGTTCAACTTTATCCGCGAAGAGTCGAAAAAGTCGCACCAAGGATAGAGGGGGGAAAGGCATAATGAAGCACCTCATCCGCAAGTGCACCGCCTGCGGCGCATATACCCTTGCAAGCGCGTGTCCCAAATGCCACGCGCAGACCGCAGACCCGCACCCGCCAAAATACTCGCCAGACGACAAGTACGTGCGCTACCGGGTTGCAGAACGGTACGAGCAAGAAGAAGAAGGCGACAAGGATTATAAGTAAAGTTGCGGCCCTGACACCTGCGCGTTGAGATTTGCAATCGCAGGTGCGGGAGTGGCCGGGAGCTACCTTGGCAACATGCTCCAGAAACGCGGCCACGAGGTCCATGTGTTCGAGTCTTCAAGACCGGAGAATCACTGGCCCGTTTGCGCCTGGGGCGCGTCAAGGCACATGCTGACAAAGTTTTCAGATAAAGCGGGGCTTGACTTTAAAGATTACATCATGCATGTCGGCCAGAAGCTGCGGATGGATCTCCCGGCAGACAAGGTGGAATACCTCGACCTTAAGGGGCTTGTCACGTACGACAAGCGCAAGTGGGAGCACGACCTGATGCAAGGTCTGGAGATAAAGTACGGCACCAAGGTGACGAGGGGGGATTTTCCGCTTGAGAAATACGACCATGTCCTTGACTGCACGGGCCTGCACCGCACGCTATTGCCAAAATCTGACGAGGACTTTCTCATACCTGCGTACGAATACCTACTTGAAGGTGTCAAGGGAGAGGACGAGTTTTACACAATCGGCTACAAGGGCGCTAAAGGGTATTTCTGGTACTTTCCACTCGGAGACGCTAGAGGCTACATGGGTGCCGGTGATGTGGAAAAAAAATACCACGGCATAAAGGAATTCTTTGAGCGGCACCCAGAAGCAAAAATAGTCAAAAAGATAGGCAGGCCAATCAGGCTTGCGCCTCCGAAAAAGATGGAGCCTTTCTTTGACGGAAACGTGGTGGGAGTCGGCGAGTCGATAGGCTGCGTGTTTCCGATGCTTGGAGAAGGCATCATCCCATCGCTTTTGTGCTGTGACTTTTTCCTTGACGCGCTTGACGACAAGAAAGGCTCCTTTGACGCCAAGAAGTACAGAAAGAAAGTGCTCTCGTACTTTGACTATTACGACGACGTCTACCGCATCGTGAGGCTAAAGATGGATGGCAAGCTGTCCACCATACGCCACGCAAATCTCCTGATGAGCATGTACCGTCACATGAAAAAGGAAGAGAGCCGCTTTGGGTTTGAGGTCAGCCTTGACAAGATGAACCGGCTGGTAAACGCCTTATGAATTGCGCCTAGACGTACGCCGTTTCTACACTGCTTGAAATTGATTCTGGTCTACTTGGAATCAGTCACACATCTGCCAATCTTAACTAATATGCTCTGTAGACAGGACGCCTCGATAATGATTAGTTGGACATGCCAGCATTTTTTGGACTATCAAAAAGGAGAAGGGGTGACAACTTATGTTGTTGTCATTAGTTTTGTCATGGATCATGGATCTTCATCATCCTCATCATTGCGGTCGTGATGCCTGTGATGCTTCTTGTGGTGATGGTGATTGTCCTTGTGATCATGATGGTCACCGCCGTCGGCATATGCGACGCTTGGCGACACCATCACCCCTGCCACCATTGCCAATCCAACGGCCACTAGGACGTATGTCAAAATTCTTTTGTCGTGAATTAAACTTGACATCGCAACTTGTCTACTAATAATGGTTTTGAGCCCTTGATGAACTCTGGATCGTGACTGTTTTAAGCTCATTCTCGAATATTAACGCGCGATAAAAATAGGAACGTCGAGTGCGAATGCATGCACCAACGTACAAGCTACATTAATCATACATGAACAATGTTAAGCCATATTTTTTATTATCCAGCTGCATTAAAGCACAAGTCAAGCAAAGAAAAAACGACCTTCGGCCGTAGTAGCTGGGTCCACCGACGGATATCGGCAACTGTTGATGGGCCCTTTAGCATTATTGTATAGTAGCTTTTGAATAGATTATTTTAGTTACGGATGTTTACAGACATATCAATAGTATTCCTACTTACATATGTTAGATAAGGGGCATTGGGTTGGGCTTTAGAAGAAAATATATGGGCAGAATGTACAACATAATTCTTTATGAATCGTCCACCTTTTGTATTTTTATTACACTGTCTGATAGATGGTACATGCGAAATAGATACAGGATTTCGAGCCGCAGCTGTGCACGAATGCTCGGACGCCTTGATTCAATGGAAGCTCATTGTTGCTGCCGGTGGGGCGCATTGATCGCAAGGCCATACCTGTACATGTGGACCCGGACATAAATTTGCGGGAGGTGACTAGTTGATGTGGAATAATAGCGATTCTGCCACATTAGGCCAAGATTCAAATACTGTCGATTATTGCATTGCCAGATCGAATGGTGGGCATGATTCAAGGCAGGTGGGAAGAAAAGAACACTCGCATTCTTACCATCCCTCTGACGACACAGTAAAGAACCATATTCGTGCAAAATATCGAAGTCGAATTGATATCGCTTCGGCTATACTAAATGCTGCGATGGGAGGCGCATTAAAATCAAGAATTGCATCTCAAGCCTATGTTTCGTCTCCTCAGATAGGCGATTACATCAATATGCTAATCCACAATGGGATGCTACACTATCACCAAGAAACAAGAACATACTATACTACAGATAAAGGCCGCATGCTGATAAGGTTGTACAACGAATCCCGGCAGATATTCTATCACAGATGAAATACACGCATTCAGCACCCACTAGCATCTTACTTCCATACTCTACCGCTTTAAGCAACAGGAATCGCTTTATAGCCGAGGGCAGACGCAAATCAAGTTGTTGAAGGCAAAAAGCCCGCAAGAGTCAGAGGCTGAAACCACGGTCCTGATGATGCCTTCGGACGCAAACCCAATGGGAAACGTGTTTGGCGGCGTGATACTAAAGAACGTGGACCTCATTGCCGGCATCGTTGCCAAGAGGCACGTGGGGCATCCAAACGTCGTCACCGCGACGATGGACCGGATGACGTTCCTAAAGCCGGTATTCATCGGCAACGCGCTCGTGCTTTCTGCAAGAATAAACTATGTCAGAAGGTCGTCGATGGAGGTCGAAGTTACAGTCGAGTCGGAGGACTATGACAATGGCACGCGGGTCCGGACAGGCACCGCCTTTGTGACGCTCGTGGCGCTTGACAAGGACGGCAAGGCAACAGAGGTGCCTCCGCTCATGCTAAATACTGCAGAGGACAAGAAGCGCTTTTCCGAGGGCGAAAAGCGGATGCAGCAGCGCCTGCGCGAAGCCGGTAAATTATAACAGTCACTCGAAATATTCCAGTTCTTCCGAGTCTTCATCGTCATCATCATCCTCGTCTTCCACGTCGATGGCGTCTTCAATTTCAGGCGCGGCCTTTGCCTGCTGCCTCTTTTCGAGGTTTGCATTGAGCCTGCGAAGCTCGGCAAGTATCTCGTGCAAGAGTTCAACCTGCTCGTCGTCCTGCTTCTTTGCCTTTTTCGGCACGGTTTTTTCACCTTGTGCCTGCTAATTAAGCAAGCCTTTAGCCGTAGCGCTTTTCAAGGCCCATGTATTTTTGAAGGTCAACAAACTCGTTAAAGTCCTTGAATGTGACCATCATCTTGCGCGTCTTTTTGGTGTAGCTGGTCTTTTTCAGTTCTGAAAACACCTCGCGCATTGCATAGGTAGCGCCATACAGGCCGGAGAGTGGCCAGACTGCTATTCTGTAGCCCAGTTTTAGCAGCTCCTGCCCCGTCAGGTTCGGAGTCACGCCATCCTCTATCATGTTTGCAACTAGCGGCGCGTCTATCTCGTCGGCGACCTTTTTCAGCTCTTCCACGGTCCTTGGCGCCTCGACGAAAATCACGTCGGCGCCGGCCTTTCTGTACGCTTTGCCCCTTGCTATTGCCTCGTCAAGGCCGAGGGGCGCTCTTGCGTCGGTCCTTGCGACTATGACAAAGTCCTTGCTCTTTCGTGCCTCTACTGCCGCCTTTAGCTTTGGCAAATAGTCGTCCTTTGGGATAACGTCCTTGCCCACCATGTGGCCGCACCTCTTGGGCCAGATCTGGTCTTCGAGGAATATCCCCGCCGCACCAAGCGCCTCCAAGTCGCGGACAAGCCTCCACACGTTGAGCGGATTGCCATAGCCAGTGTCCGCATCCACGAGCACGGGGACGCTGACTGCGCGTATGATGCGCCTTGCATTATCGACCGTTTCGCCGGCGTTCAAGAACCCAAAGTCGGGCATACCGAGGAGCGCGGCAGACGAGCCGTAGCCCGTCTGGAACATGGCCTCGAACCCGACCTGCTCGGCAATCCTCGCGCTCAGTGCGTCAAACACACCGGGCAAAACTATTATCCTGTTCTTGTCGTCAAGCTGCTCACGAAGAGAAGGCGGCTTTTGCATTTATGTGAAAAAACTGTGCAACATTATTATGCTTTTAGTAATGATCCACAGGCCAAGCGCCAGGCGTTATCAGTTCCACGAGGTTGCCAGAAGGATCGTGAAAATACAGCGACTTTGCCGACTCCTTCCAATTGACTTCAAGCTCTATCGGAACGCCGTTCTGCACAAGGCGCTCCTTCCACTTTTCGTAATCGTCTGCTTCTATTTCAAGCGCAAAATGGATGCTGCCGTCGTGCGCCCCATGCGGAGGCAGCCTGTCGTTTGAAGGAAACGTCCGGTCTGGGTTGAACGCGAGGAGCATGCTGCCTCCCGCCCTTAGAAACACGAGCTTGCCCTCTTCCTCTTCGACTATCTCTAGCCCCAAAATGCCTGTATAGAATTTCTTTAGCGACTCTAGGTCGCGGGAATAGATGCAGGTCTCTATTACTTTTTTGACCTTCATTGAGCTGCCTGTTGTTCTTGCTCTTGCTGCTGCGGCAGCTCTTGTTGTTCTGTCTCTATGGTGCCGTCAGCAAGCTTGGTCACTTTGATCTTGCACTGCCTGCATTCATAGAATTTTGTCGGCGGGTCGTGCAGGACGGAGCCGTTGAGCCACACCATTACCGCTCCGCACGCTGGGCAGTTCATCATATATATACGATAGAGTCTCTGCTGATACCGTTAATATGCTTTGTCTCGCCGGTTTGGACCGCCAAGAAGTGCAGGTCCTTCAAAGACACTCGAAGGCTTGATGCCCGTGCAAGGATAAATTATCTGCAAGGCTCGTGTTTGGGTCAGAAAATCATTAAAATTTTGCATCTGCACTATTCATATCAGGCGCGTGCCAGCATCGCGCCTGAGCAAGTGCGAACAAAAACCCCGATGCCCCTACTTGCCGCTGGCAGTTATGGTAGGTAGGGGCGCATGATAATTAAATCTTCTACTAATCCATCTAAAATGACTCTGACTATAATGGGTGCCAGCCGCCGTGATGCCTGGCAGACATGTATGTCAAGTTCGTGATTTCCTGCGCAATCCTTCCGGGATAGCGTAATGACTCATAAAGTTAAGGTAATTGCTAAATCTGGAGCTAAATTTTAAGTAATTTGCTTGGTTAAGTGAATAGTTGTTCAATGTGAACAATGAGTGTCTGTTGTAGAAGTGGTGGATAACCATGAGAAAAAGCAACGTTGATGCGCCACACATTGACGAATTTGACGCAAAGCTGCTCAGCCTTTTGACATCGCAGACTAGCTATTCGAGCAAAGACCTTGCTGCCAAACTGGACAAGCCACTGAGCACCGTCCAGAGGAGGATAAGGATACTCTTTCAAAACGGCTACATCAAGAAAAAATACGAAGTCGACTATTTGAAACTGGGCTGCCGAAAAGGGCTATTGGATATCTGCCTCAAAGACAACGACATTGAATGCGTAGCAAAAAAAATACTAAAGATAAGCGGCGTGATACTGGTGTCGGTGCCTCTGGGCCACTCTGATCTGTCTGTGTCTTTTGTCTACAAGACAAACGACGAGGTCTTGCGATTCATCCGGCAGATAAAGAAATTGCCCGAAGTGCAACGCGTGACTTGGACGGAGGAAGTCTTTAGTTTGCCTGCTACCCAGCCTGTGCTGATAGAGTGCCTGTGCAATGCCGTCTAGGCGCTGCGTGCAATGCAAAAGCTGTTTTCTGTGCTCCGGACCGTGATGCCCTGCTGCGTATATGAGAAGCTCTGCATCTTTTTCTTGCCGCTGTTCCTAGCTTGGCTAGCCGCGTGTGCGTCTACAATACAGACGCGTCTTTAACTGCGGACTATTTGCCTGTTGGGCCTGTACTCGCGCATTTCAGACCCGCAGTACACACACCGGTACACGTCGACCTGCTGGCCAGAACCCCTGTCGTACCTTGTGGAAAAGGCAAGCTCGCGGCTGCAATGGGCACACTTCATGAAACCTGTCTTTGCAAACTTGTATAAAAGCAAGACTGACCCATGTTTGCTCAGTTTCCAATGGCTTTTTTAGTTTAGCATGATTTTCAAAAAGCGTGATATCAGACACCTTAGGGGCAGAGCTCGTACGGCTTGCAAGGCTGGCCGTGGAAAGATACGTGGCCGAGTCCGTGGTGATAGAGAAGCCTGCAGCAGAGCTTCCAAAATCCGGAGTCTTTGTCACGTTAAGCCGCCCAACGGAAGAAGGTGAGGAGCTGCGCGGCTGCATCGGCTTTCCACTGCCGTACAAGGAACTGCACCAGTCTGTCATCGAGGCCGCGATTGCCGCAGCTACAGAAGACTCGCGCTTTGCGCCTGTCGACGGCAGCGAGCTTGAGCACTTGGTGTTTGAGGTGAGTGTGCTGACTGCGCCGGAGGAAATAATAACGGCAAGCCCTGTCGGGCGCAAAGAGCGCATCGTAATCGGGCGCGACGGGCTCTTGTTAAAGTGGAGGCACGGCTCGGGCCTGCTCTTGCCGCAGGTGCCAGTCGAGCTTGGCTGGGACGTCGACGAATACCTGGCAAACATCTGTTACAAGGCCGGGGCGCCGTCAGACGCTTGGCTCGACCCCTCCTCAAGGCTCTTTACGTTCCAGACGCAGGTGTTCAAGGAGGAAAAACCCGGGGGAAACGTGGTCCGGGTTGCCAACGACAATAATAACAAATAATATCGCCAGCTCATCCATGCATTTCTGTAGAGTTAGTTGGGCAAGGCGTATCTTGCGCCGTACGGCGTTGGGCTTGGTCATGCAAGCCGGATGGTCATGGTGGCAGACCACCTGCAGAGAAGCAACGTTCAGGTGCGCTTTTCCTCGTTTGGCGAGGCCGTAAAATACGTCTCTATGAGGGGCTACCAGTGCGTCAACGCCCCGCCTGTCGAGTTTGCATGGAGCGTCGAAGGCGGCTTTTCCGTAAAGCAGAGCATCGCCAACATCCCCATCTGGTTTACAAATCTGGCGCGGCAGGTGAACCATGAAACGCGCAACATGACGATGTACAGCCCAGACGTCATCCTGTCAGACTCGCGCCTTTCGCCGCTCTTTGCGGCAAAGCTTCTCGGGATTCCTTCCATAGTGCTCCTGAACCAGGTGAAGCTCTTGCTGTCGCCGAGGCTGAGGGAATTCAGAATCTCGCGGCTGTTCGAGGCTATGGTGGGCGAGTTCCTTGGCTCGATGTGGAACTTGGCCGACAGGATACTCGTCCCAGATTTGCCGCCCCCCTACACGATAGCTGCGCACAACGTGTGGTGCGTCGGCTCGGCAGCGCGCAAGCTAGAGTACATCGGCTTTACTGCGCCCAAACCCCTTGTCACAGAAGGGCAGGTGGCAAAGGTGGCGTCAGACCTCAAGATAGACAGGTCAAGGCCCGTCGCGTTTGTGCACGTCAGCGGGCCGATGGAGACGCGCATGCCGCTCATCAGGCTTGCACTTGAAGCGACCCGTCATGCAGACAATAAAAGCAAGGGCATCCAGTTCATCTTCTCAGAGGGCCGTCCGCACGGCAGCATCGAGCCGAAAAGGATAGAGTCTGGCTGGTATTACGAATGGTGCCCTGTCCGTGACGAGGTGTTTGCCCTGAGCGACCTCGTGGTGATGCGCGGAGGTCACACCGCGCTTTCGCAGGCCATACAGTTTGGCAAGCCCGTCGTGACCATACCGATAGAAAACCACGGCGAGCAGCTGGGCAACTCTGAAAAGATTGCCAAGCTTGGCGCAGGCGTAATGGTCCACCCGAAAAAGCTAAAGCCGGAGAAAATCACGGCAGCAATGGAACAGGTGCTCTCAGACCCGGCATACAGAAAGAGCGTCCTTGAATTGAAAAAGATGACCGAGTCGCTAGACGGAATCGATAATGTCGTGAAGGTAGTTAGGTCCTACCTCTAGGCTGAGGCGCCTCGGATTTTCCGACACCGTCTTTAGTTTCATGAACTCTCGGCGCGTGACCTTTTCTGCCCTTTCTTCCGACGCGCCCATTTCTGAAAACATCATCGGCGCAAGAAGGACTTTGCCGGCGTCATGGACTTCTTTTGTGGCCATTTCTATGAACCATTGTGGGTGCGTGGCAAGCGACAGCGGCAGGACAACGTACCTGCTTCCCTTCATCCCGGCAAGCGTCCTTGCAGCAACTAGGTCGAGCTGGAGCGTTTTTGCCTTGCCGCCCTTTGCGCGTACCTTTGCTATCGCAATTTTCTGCTTTTTTGCTCCTGTCTTTTCAGCCAGCGACCTCGCAAGCTTGGCGTTTCTGCAAAGGTCATCTTCGTCGCTGTACAGGAGCAATGGTTCTGGCAAAGAAAACCCAGCCCTGCAGGCCGCGACGCAGGAGGCAAGCGACAGAGGGCCTGTCAGCGTGCACGACGCCATCCCAAGCGAGCCGGCGAGCGCTCCGCCTGCACCCTCGTACTCCCTGAGGGCTACAAATGCCCTCCTTCCCTTGCCCACGTACGCTGCTATTGTTTTTGCTCCTGCTTCGTCCTCGCTTCTTGCAGGGCTTGAAACGCCGGCAAGCTCTGCGGCAAGCGCGCCAGTGGCTGCAAACTCTAAATCTCTCGCGGCAAAGTCACGGGCTTGGGTGAGGCTGACCTTAACGAAAAAGCTCTGGCCCTGCAGGACGGTCCGCTTGCCTGCCTGTACTATTGCCTTTAATATCGGGGAAAACTGACTTTCGCATTCTATTGCTACAGACGCCTTTGCGACGCCAAACATGCCTGCGATTTCTTGGACACGCGTAGTCTCTAGCACGACGAGGCCGTCTTGTGCCCTTGCAGCGCCAAATATTTGCAGCGCCCCTGCAAGCTCTTTTGCGCTTGTCATTGGCGAGGGGTGGACTAGTACGAGCAACGGCAAGAAGAGCTATCTAACAGGTAATTAATGATGATGTCGTAAAAGAAAGATAAAAAGGGCGTAAAGCCCTGAGTTTGTTTTTTTACCAGTGGTGCTTTTCGTCCGGAATCAGGCCGATCTGCTCACGTTCAAAGTACCTTTCCAATTCCTGAGCCCACTTTTCCTTTGCAGAGCCACCGCCAAGACCCTTCCTTCTGAGCCAGAAGGCGATCACGCCAAGCAGGAACACTGCAAACAGCATGGTTCCGAAGATGTAGACCATGACGTCATAGAACAGCGGGTCGTAGTTCGGACCGATCTGCCCAAGTAGACTTCCGAGACTTCCTAAGAAGTTCATTAGCATAGTCCAGAGAGTACAATGATATATACATTTTGGTTGCCGTGAAAACCTTTGCAAAACAAAGAGAAGAGACTTGTGTGAAAAGAGCTTTTAGTTAGAATAGTAGGATGAAGATAAAAATAAACAAAAAGAGAGGAGGTAAGGGACGTTTAGCTTGGAGGTGTTGCGCCTCTTCCCTTGAAGAAGAACGCTGCAGCTACTCCGCCAAAGATTGCGGCCAGGACGCCGATGTATACCCAGGTCTCGTTTCCTGAGAAGTAGTTAGTTCCTGAACCCTTGTCCTTATTGTTTACGTTGTCCTGTACTGCTATGATCTTTCTCTTTGCGAGAATTGCGTTCTCGGTGCACTCGGACTTGTCGATGCCAAGAGTCTGGCATTCTTGAAGCTGTGCTGGGGTTGCACCTGCCACCGGGCTGCCACCGACACCATACTGGGCGTGGGCAACCGGCAACACCGATACAGCCGTTGCAGAGAAGAGTACAGCCAATACAGATAGAGCCACTACGATTGGCTTGTTCATACTATCCTACCCATTAGAATTCGAATATTTAACCTTTATGAGCCGACCGGTGAACGGCGTCATGCAAGCCGATTTTCGTTTTTTGCGCTCAAAAACGTGCAAGTAACATTTAAGAAACGCATGGCAGAAGCTGTAAACAACATGGCACGAATTCACGTTCATATACTTTTGGATGAGCGTGAACTTGATTTTTGAGTTAGGCTAGCGCACCTTACTCCATAAACGTGAAGTATCTTTTACAGAAGGAACGCTTAACGATAAAGCGGAGGAGGAAAGCTGTGCGGCGGGCACAATGTTCGTGGTTATTTAGTCAGACTCCTTAGTTCACGTTTGATAACATCGAAAATGGAATCTCTATCCTCTATTTTCTTGGATCCTGTTTTTTCATGGATTTGGTAATTGGCACGTGTACCTTGGCGTGAGTAAGTTGAAGTATGCTGATATGTATTGCTCTTGTTTCCAAATGCAGCTGCAAGTGCATCCTTCCATGCACTTTCAAATGCTTCCCTAGCTAGCTGAACATCTGTATGAGTGCGGTAGATATCAATGGTCTCACCATTTTCCCACATGCCAGCTCTTGTCAGATTGGCAGAACCCATTACAGCATATTCATCATCAATTATGTACATCTTGGAGTGTTCAAATGACATCCTGTGACTAATCACGAGTGTCTTGAGGGTATCCAGTTTTTCTTTTCTTTTCACCTCTGCAAAAAATTCTCTTATGCGGAAATCTGATTCGACAATTTTATCTGAAGTCAATACCTTTACTAAAACTCCTCTTGCTGCTAGACCTGTGATTTTTCTTGCATATTCTGAGGAGATATAAGGCGAGCAAATCAGTGCCAACCGCCGGGCTCCAAACAGTTGCTCAACGACATGACGACCCGATTCGTTGGTCCTCTCTATGGGCATAAAATAGTGCTGAATGTTCATGTTGTCTATAAAAGACGGTGGCTCACTAATCGGGCATTATTCTAGATGGCGGCTACTTTCCTAGGTCACGCTGATGTATTTGTCTCCCGACTGGAGTCGAGGCGCCAGCGCCCTCATTTCACTAATCGGTCCGATTCTCAAAATGACATAGAGGATCCACAATTATCGGGAAGAACGGAGATTTGAACTGCTTTCATAAATTCTCATAACCTCAACATGTATAGGCTGAGACTTGCGCAGTTATGCCATATCTGCAAAACCTAATAGCTCCACAGGCGATCGTAATTTGCTGGTCAAGTTAGGCATAAAGCCAGAGCTCTTGAAAGATCTAGACGACAAACAAATTGCAGAACTCCTTGCGGCATTGCTTTACACAAAAGTAAAGATGGAAAGCAGTGCGTAATTCTCCTGAATAATTGAAAGACGAACTTCCCTTAGCAACCTAGTGTTTAGTTTGGCTATTCCCTTTGCTTACAACCTGAACCGGCTCTTGGCGTGGAAGCTTTTTGCTCTTTGGAATGAGAGTGCGCCAAGCTTCTTCATAGCTTTCAAGAAAACGAATGCCTTTCTCACTGGTACTGTAAACTCTCTCGGCGGACGCATACACTAGCAACTCATTTTCGATAAGCAAGTCTAGGTACTCATTAAGCTGCCTCATTGCTGTGCGGGAGCTGTACATTATTCTGGTCTTGATTGCGCCGTCTTTGGCTGCTGCAAGAATATCTGCACAAATGTCCACCCTGCTTCTAAATTTCATATTTTTTCTCCTGCATTCCTTTTCGAGCTTTTCTGTGTGTTATTGTGTGTGTGAGTTCCACGAGCCAGAATAACCACATATCAGGATAATAGCATAGCTATCTATCAGATACCTTCAATATAGCTAGGTTATACACCAAAATGACAGAAAACATTACCTCTTGTGTCACATAATGAAAACTCAAATAGATCATTCCTCTTCCCTGTTCGCCTATGGAAAAAGAAATTTGCCAAAATTGCAAAGGGACTGGAGCTGTCACTATTGGCTACAAAACCGTCGTTTGCAAGACATGCGAGGGGAATGGGAAAATAAAAGCCAATTCTATAACGGATTATTTTGGCTAGAGAAACCATTACTTTCCTACATTAGTGGCGTCCGTACTGGTAGATAGACCCACTCTACTATTGTTGTGCAATAGTATCGGTCTGTATTCGGAGCCTATGAACCCTCTCGAAAATAACATTCCTGATGGCAGACGGCGCAGTAGTGAACATTGCTCATTCCTTCAACTGGTGCATGTCTTGATACTAGATGCTCACAGACTTCACATGACATGGTTGCTGAATTAGCGACGTTGGGTGGTCTATTCGCTTCCATTTTCACGCTAGAAAGGGCTATCTTGCTTTAATCCATTCCTGTCCTACAGTACTGGCTTCGAAGCTGTAAAAAACACTTTTTCTTATGCACGCATAAGAATAAGATAAAAGTATACAGCTTTTCTATTTCAGAAATGTCATGTATATAATATCGGTAAATGTGCCCTATCCTGTTCTTTCATTTGCACATTCTTATTCGCTATTCCGAGCTAGCTACTCTGCATTTATTTTTCATTATATATGGATGAACTACGGCACACAAAACACTGTTTGAGATGCGGACTTGATAAACCCGCAAGTGATTTTTACCAATCATGTAGGTGCCGATGTAAACAATGTCTGTTGGAAGTTAGGCACAAGTGGATTGCAGCCAATCCGGTTAGCGCTCGTGTGGCAATTAGATCTGCCAACAAGACTTATCGGCAAAAGAAGACAGGGCCGTATCTTACAGCACAGAGGCGGTACACTAGGAAAAAATATCCTTTGGAACGTACTTCTGAACGCCCCTACCGTCCCAGACATTCCATGCCTCAAGAGGAATGGGCTGATGGCAAGGCTAGACAATAAACATCTCCTAGCCATAGCTCCATATAGTGCCCCGCAGTTCGCAAGAAAACTATTCAAATAAAGCAATTTGTGCATGTATGTTTACTACTCTATTTTCCATGTTTTGAGACAGCATTATATATTATGATTAAAAGGCGCATACACAAACAATTCTGTTTGTCCCTGTGCCCATCGGGGTGTGTTTTTGATATCTCTAATGCTTTACCGAACGCACAAACGTTGCGTAAATTAGAATTGATATGAACTCCAATATTTTCCATTTGCATTCATGTAATTAAGGGCAAAAGCCCTGTTACGGTACTCTTCTCTGGCTTTCATTTCGCACTTATTATTTTGATTCCTAGTTTCGTAAATCAGATTATATTATTTTATAGTAATGGACGACAATGCTTTAATCGAATGCACCAAATGCAGGCAAATGCTGCCGCTGGAAAACTTTGTAACAAGTACACGGCACTTTTCGCACTATTGCGGAAAGTGCGCTTCTGATCTTTCTATGGACTGGCAGCGACGTCATCCTGAGAGAAGAAGACAAATTCAAAATGCATACTATCAGAGGAAACGTGCCATTCGGCCGGATATAGTGTAAATGCAGGTTCAGTAGCTCAGGATGCTGGTAGGCGTCAGCGATTGGGTAGCCACGATTCAGATGATTTGCGACTACATACCGATCATAATCTAGATTGTTCCCGTCTCGCTCCCTTGAGTAGTTGTAGTAACCTAGTCCTATCCTTACGCCTTCGAGTGTACCCAACTTTGCTTTTAGATCCTCCTGTGCAATTTGAAACGCTTGAACTTAGGATATGTTTGGTTGCACAGGAATAACGGCCGGATAGTTTATGCTCCAGTTTTTCTTGTTTGGTAGGTCAGTCAAAAAGAGTAGAGAGCCCAAGGCGGCAAATGTAAGGATCATCACGATGAGAGATGAGCGCCCTGCCACAAGTGAAAATATTGTGTTGTTGTACTTGAGGCTTTATCCAAATGGCAAAAAATCTTACTGTATACCGCATTTGTGACCGCATGGCAGTTATTATAACAATCTTCTATAATATGCTGTCAGGCGCTTGCCAAGGCGCTTGATTACCGAATCTTGTGCCAGCCCTCGCCGGGCTTGTCGTTTTCCCCGGCGAGGGCGACTTAAGTCTAGACTCGGTAGAGCCTTACATTGGCAAACATGCTCTGAGCTATGTCTGTTAATGACCATCTAATTGTTATCACAAGAATCCGTAGTTGTTGCTGCCGGGTGGACCCCAAGTCGCCCGGCAATCTGTTTATCCTCGCCGGGAATGGCTAGTTCTCGGCGAGGACGTAACTGCCAGATCGGAAAGTCATTTATGGTATAATGCCGAAATTAACGAATGAGAGCGACCAACAACTTCTACAGAGGTGGAGTTGCAACACGCAAAGCAATCGGACACACCTTATTCAATAGTCTCCATAGTTGGGGACGGATGATAAAGTTTGAATTGTATATGCTTTTGCGGTGGTGACTGATGCTAGGCCCTCCCTGCCATACAGTAATCTCTTCGATGTATTAAGACGGACGAACGTCCGGCCATGTCTGAAAATGTCGTAAAGGTGTACTTGAGTATTTGTCCTAGCGGCTAGCCTTACGCACTAGATTCAAGATAGCTTGGCGGGTTGTTGCACACCTTGAATTGCCTAAAGATTTTCTCTGCATTCTCCGGCTGCATCCTAATCGTGTCTCTCATAAGGACCTGTACTTGGCGGAGTGAATAGTAGTAATCTCCCCGCCTAAACCATACTTGGCCCTTTAATGAGAACAATTCATGAATTCGCAATGCCATCACATCACATTTCAGATAAGTTTCTGTGATTGAACTGGGTTCTTTATCCCTTATAGGTGCTACGGCTGACGTCAGAACCGGATAAGACTGCTAATGAGAAAGTCATTTCTATGATAATTGGGCAAAGGAAGTATCGGGCGTCATGAACAGAGCTTATGTGCGCCTGAAACGTCAAGCCATGACATATTAGCCCCTACTGCCTTGTTCATACTCTGTATTTCACAGTAGGGGCTTTTCTGATATGTGCCTACAAATTGCATTTTGTAAGAAAAATGGTACGTTTAGATCATATCGGTTGTATCAAATGCATATTTGACAGTATCTTGTGCGCACAAAACACTTCTACAACAATCCCATACCACCCTCGTCAGATGAATCATAAAGATCACACCTGATCGACTTACACTCGCACACCGTAGCACGCTGAGCTGTCATCCCACGACCCTAGCCGGCCTTGGCCGTTTCCGCCGGCGAGGGCAAACGACTCAGCGGCTTCAACGTAGATTAATATTAATAGAATCAACGTGAGCAAGTAGCCTTGCATAACTATCTTTCGCATGTCGCATTGTTGTCTTTGCTTGTCCTTGTACTGACAGGACTGCTATCTTTGTTATCAATTCAATCATCGAATACAGATATCTCGACAAATAATACCTCAAGTCTGATAAGGGATGCATACGCACAAATCTCTCCGGATGGGCGAGATAGCGTTAGCAATTCTTCTTCAGTTACTGAGCCGGGACGCCTTAGTGCAGGAGTATATCTTATCAACGTAGGAAAGGTAGACCTCCAAGCGGGCTCTTATGATTTGGACTTTTACTTCTGGCTCGCTTCAGCATCCAACTCTACGGAAGATTTTACACAACAAAAACCTGCATTTGATTTCATGAACTCTATGAATGCTAAGATAGAACCTAGTCGAATTGAGCCACACTATTACGAAGTGAGAGTGAAAGGCACTTTCTTAAAGAACATGGATTTTAGGAACTACCCCTTCGACACCCAAGAAGTGACTGTGGAGGTGGAAGGGTTTGAGACAGTTGACAAACTGGTATTTGTTCCAGATACAACAAGCGGGTATGACAGTCTTGTAAATGTGCCGGGGTGGAATCTTGGAAAGACTGAGCAGAATGTAATAGTCCATCATTATCCCGACCAAAGTTTTTCAAGATATGTCTTTTCATTTGACATCCAGCGAGCTGAGCTTTCCGCATTTCTAAAGACAATTTTTCCTGTAATTATCATCACGACGATAGCGATGTTGGCGTTCTGGATGAGCCCCACAAATTTTACATCAAGGATCGGTCTGGCTGCATCAACTTTGTTAGCGGCAGTCGCAGCACACTTGGCTGCGGCAAATCAGCTACCGCCTATAGGCTATCTGACTCTCATGGATAAGGTTATGATTGTTGCATATGCGCTGTTTCTGAACAACCTCGTGTCTATGGTGCTGCAGATGCGATTAGTGGACCACAAGAAGGAGGAGCAGGCGGCAAAAGTCAATGCGAAGATGCGTAAGTTAATGCCAGTAATCGTTGGCATCATATTGGTAGTGTTGGTCCCGTTTGACTTGAGACTAGTGTAAAATAGTCGCATATTTAGATAATATCAATACAAGTACTCAAAGCAAGACTAACGAAGAAAGGCAGGGCGGGCAGTCCCAATCATTCTGCATGTAATAGCAAGGCCTCATGTCTCTCGTTTTCTAGGCGCAGGCCATAGCTCGCTTCAAAAACGTGATATCGTACAGACTTTCACAGTCGTTACATTTCCAAATTACAGTCCTTCCACTATCGTCATTGAGTTCGGAGATGAGTTCTGTCAGACATTGCGGACACGTTACCATAGATTATCTTGCTTTGATCGAATAAATGAGATACTGTTACAACGGCCGACTATGGTTGCGGCTGCGCATCCAGTCACGCGAGCCAAGGCAGGATTTGCCGTTGCCGAGCGGGACTTACACTTAGCACGCTGTCATTTCGGTGGAGATATGACCAAAACACCTGTTAGCAACAAAGCCGCTAGCAATGCTGCTGCAAGCCCAATTACTGAAGCTACAAAGATTTTCCATCGCCTCACAGCTAAATAGTGTGAACTGCGGATTAGAGTATATCGGCAATTAGAGTAAACCGGTACGAATAGCACGACACGATAATGGCCATGCAACGCTATTTGCATGGCAAGATATTGAGGCATTAGCGTAGAAGTAAAAATATTGTGTTATTTTCCTAAAAGTGACATATTATGTTAGAAACATATTTCTAGAATTTTGACAATCTACCCGTATGCGGACTAACAACCAAACAAGATTTTACAACTTAACGACACACCCGACATCGCTCAGGTGAGATCGGTGTCTACAGATACCCTTCTAACAGAAATAATGAAGGTGGGTAAGGAAGTGATCTCCGCACTCTTCATCGAAGACGGACAGCTCAAAACTTGGAGGGGCCGGCAGGGTGTGATGTTGCCCCCCCGAGGACAAAATCAAAGATTTGCTATTCCAGCGAGTTTTGATAAATTCGCTTCTGAATCTTAGAAAAGAGTACGTTGGGAAAATGCATTTTAGCCTGACTCGGCATGACCTGCAGGACGTGCTGCACTTTAGCTGGACAATCGCAAATAAGGAGATCATCGTGTTGGTTTCTTTATTCAAATCACCTAACCCCTTTACAATTATCGAAAAGCTCCAAAGTTTGATTCTCCACTGGAGATCAAATTACGAGATTTAGACTCCTTTTGTTCAATATCTCGATTTCCGTTGGGGATAAGACTAGCGCCCGAATCCAGACCTCTCTTTTTTATTACGTGAACAGTATGTCACACAAACAAAGTCGATTCCATACCGTTAGACTTCGTACTGAATTATACCAAGAGCTCAAAGCAAGAGCTCCGAGTCCTTATGCTAGCATGAGCGACATTGTGTATCAGGTCCTTCATTCCAAAGAGGGCAAGAGCTAGAATGACTGGGATTGACGATGCCTATAAGAAATATCAACAGGTCAATTTGCAAAAGCAAGCTGAGGCTATTCGTACCGGTCAGTCACAAACCATAACTTCAAACGATATTGGTCCTATACGTTCTGAGTCTGCAAGTGATCGAGAGGCTGCAATGAAAGATGAAGCCACTCGCAAGATTGCGACAAATGCCTACGTGCGGGCACAAAATGACGCAATGGCTGAAGCCCTCAGCACGGGCAAGCCTGTTGAGCTGACGCAGTCTCGTGTTGCCGCTGCAAAAGAGAAAGTTTTGGACAGTTACACGACGTCACGCACCCCAGACATAACGATCATCGGACCCGGCGGGAAGAATGTGATCCCCGGCACTCGCACTATAAGCGTGCCGGTCGGTGAGAATGAGGCTCGCTCCAAAGCCCTCAATGCCGCTTATAGCGACTATCAGCGGCAGAATCTTGGACTTCAAAAAAAGTATCTCGATCAGCGGGCGAATACTGCACAGGGTGCGAAGAACAATCCTGCCGTCACATACACTAAACACTATACTGTCGCTCTGGAAGATAGGCTTAGTGGCGGACCTTACAACTATTCTGTAAATCTCAATGACAGTCTGAGCGCCAACAAACAAGAGACCCAGGAGCAAAAGAAGCCGGCGAACCCGATTGACGATTTGTACGCCGGCACAATCGGTGCAGTCGGCCAGTTTCTATCGGGCGGCATGAGGGCGTTTTATGAAAAGATCGGTTACAAAGACGTGGGTGAAAGGGGCGCAAGGCATTTTGAGGATTTGCTTGGCATCGACAGAAAGAATCCATCTGTTGGTGCTGGTGGTTTGATTATCGGAGCTGGCACCGGTGCGCTTGCCACAGCTAGCGGTGATAGCGAAAGGGCCAAGAAAGAACAGGAAAATGTAGAGTATGCCAAGCAATATGCGACCGAGCATCCCATTGGTTTTGCTGCTGCGACGGCAATCGACGTACTGCCGGCAATATTTGGCGCACGATTAGGTAAGGGTGGATCAGTTGAACCTACTCTACCAAAGCCTGCATCCTCTAAATTCATTCAACGAGCATTTGCAGATGAGGCTCCTCTATCATCAAAGCCGGCTGAGCCTCCTGTCGATAACGTCTCGTTTGTTGAGATCAAACCAATAGCATCAAAGCCAATTGGAAGCACATCGTTTGAGAACAATCCAGTTATTCTAAGCGGTGGCCTCGTAAAGAATATCGAGATACCTGCAACAGCCAAGCCGTTTACAAACGAGAGCATAAACCTTGGAACTGGCAGTGGTAGGTTGACACAAATTCCTCCCTTTGAGAACGTTACGGTCGATCTCGGCAAATCATCCTCGACAGGACTAGGGAGTGGATTAACTGGAGGCGGCGGAAAACCTTCTACCGGGACAGGTCCAAAGTTTACTCCGACACAAAACATAAAGCCCGAGGACTTTGGATTTAAAGAGTCAAAAGGCAGCGACGGGACGGTCACATTGCAAAAGCTGGAGGACCTCACGACTGTTGCAAAACCAAAACCTCAAGAAACAAAAGTGCAACCAAAAGCGAGCCCTGCGGAAAATATTCCACAGCAATCAGACAAGCTGCGGAATCTCTTAGGTATACCGACTACCACGGCGAAGCCAAAGCCTCGAATATCAAAGAGCAAGCCGGCAGACGTTGCCGCACTGCAGTCTTTGATCAATCCGGTAATTCAAACCACTGGCCAGAAACGCAAACAGAAGGTCCAAGAGAAAACAGAGACTGTGCAACTTCTACAAGCGCAGGAAGCAACAACATCTACATCGCAACAGGCTCAGGACCTTGGCATATCTCTTGCTGTTCGGCAAACGGCACTGATGGATATTCAGAGCCGTGCCAAGACGAAGCAGAAAAGCACAATGTCAGGCTTTTCGCAAACAGGCCAGCGGCAAAATACTGCGCCAACACTCGACGTCCTGCGCATTCCGGGACAAGGAAGCCGAGTGACAACCAAAACTATACCGACATTCACGCCGGGGCAAGTTACCGACATAATCAGGATGCCGCCGCCGGGCAAACCTCCAACAAGAGTGCCGCCTCCGCCTTCTCCACCTAATATCAAACTGCCGCCTCCTCCTAAATTAGGTGATGGCTCCTTTGGGCTATTGAGTATGAGGCGGCCGAGAAAGATTGCCAGCGACGTTGACAAGCTCGGAGTAGCCAACCCATTCTATACGCCGCTGTCGATCGCTGTCAAGCCTACCAAAGGCGCAGTGAAAAGACACGGTTCGGGCGGCATCTTCACAGGCGGCGGGAAAGTCGGAGATTCTGAGTTCTTGGGAATCGGCTCCTTTGAAAAAGAGGGTAGAAGAGGCGGAAAAGGTAGGAAGAAAAAGGAAAGATTTACGCTGTTCTAATGGCACTGCCCTTCTTCTTTGCTTGACTCCTTCTTCTTAGGCCCAAGATAGCAAGCACAGCCGTAATTCCTAGCCACCAGCCACCTATTTCGATGGCTACCGCAATGGGCATGACGGCAGGGTTGTCAACTGGAGGACCGAAGAGTCCCCATCCGATGAACCATAGGCCAGCGGCTACGAAGTGCTTAGAGCCCGGTTCTTTAAGCCATGTTATGATTTTGTTCACTTTTCTGTCTACCTCAAAAAATGCTATACCATCCACAGTGACGCCGGGTCCTGTTTAAGGCAATAGTGCTTCTCCGGAAGGCGACAGTTGACGCAAAAAGACAGCCCGCAGTAGCGACAGTGATAGGCAGTTTGTGCTATCTTATTGCAGTCTTTGTTTTGGCATTCACGGTTCCAGATCAAGGGACGATTGATCACGACTAGTGTGCGACCTCCTTTTCACACTCATCGCATAGTGACTTTATCCAACTATTCATCGACTGTCCGATTTCACGATTCAGCTTGGCTAAGTAATGCCTGTTCTCTATCGTTAACATGTAGCCCTTGTCTCTCGGCTTTGATCTTATACGATAATGGCAACACGGGCATGCTAGCATTCCGCTGGTCATTTGCAGTAAGGAATCTTTGTGGATATTAATCCCGCATGTTGCGCAAAACACATGCGGTATACGAGGCTCCTTGCTGGAACGGATGTTCGGTCGTTCGCAGATGTTACGGCAGCCCAAGTTATGCACTGACCTCCTTTTTGCCAATAACGCTCACAAGCCTCCCAACCAAGGCACCCAATCCTGCGCTCGATGCCACGAGCAACGGCAGCGATATCGTGTGCGCATTCAAAGTGGCTCCCGACCAGCCAGCCAAAAACAAAAGGCCGCCGGTACAAATCACGCCGGCAATGCGGTCAGAGGTGGAAAAGCGGGCCAACTACAGGACAGCCTCCCTTGCTTCCTTGCGTGCTTGACGAATGCCGATGTCAAAACCAATCACGATGCCGATGGACAGAATCCCAATGGTCATCATAGAGATTCCCAACCACGAGTTCGACGCTGCGCTGCCTAGCGCTGCTGCCAGCATTCCGCCCGTTACCATTCCTACACCGATCATGCGTGTTTTCATGTTTGCGTTGTTTGTTGCGTTATTCATATTACAGGATACCGTAATCCAGTATATAAGATCAGCTAAGCTAACTAGCTTACGTAATACAGTTATCGATATGTATGCTTATATACAAGATTGGGAAATTACGATATTATGTTAAGTCCTACGGAAGAAAAGTTTCTAAAGGACCTGCGGAAGGGAGATGTCAAAGCTTATTCGGATGGTTATCGCAAGACATTGAAGAGCAGGATTCTAAAGAAACGGGGCATAATGACGGAGCAGGTACTGTTGATTAACTCTGTGCTGAATGCCTTGCAAAAGTTGTAAAATGGGAGGGATTTGCCCTCCGTTTTTGCGCTTACCGGTTTGGTTCACTTATTAATTTGGCTAGCTCGCTTGCATGGTTCGCTCCTTTTTCTGGCTTGCCATCTTCTGTGGATGCGTTATGATATTAAAGGCTAGTTTTGGATGAAGGCTTAGACAGTTGCCGTATTGTGACCACCTTATTGGTATCTACCAATCTTTAGGTAGTTAGCCTCTAATCCTTAAATACAACATGCGGAACTTATATATAAATGGTACTACCCTTAAATATCATAATTCTTTTTTTATTATAGTATGGCTATAAGCGAAGACGTGACGACGGTGGCTATAACCAAAGCCACCAACGAGCGACTTAGGCAGTTGAAGGCATATGGCGATAGTTATGACCATGTGATCAATAGACTGCTCCAGCGGTACACGGAATCTGAGGTAAATGATGAGATGGCGGGAGTCACCGTGATCAACGGTGCAGAGCAGAGGACTGAATAAAAGAAATGAGCGGTCAGGTCCCAGAAGCCAATCCAAGAACCGACGACTACCAGAATAAAAAGGTCAATGATATAAAAGGTAAATGCAACCTGAAAGTCTCTGAGGAAATTATCAGCAAGTATTGGATAGTAGGCGAGAACGATGAAGAAGATAAGATGACGCCAGAGCTGGAAAAAATGAGTAAGCTGTTCGATAAGGTACAATACGTCGTAAAATTTAGACTTCTTAGATATGGGAAGGTAGATTCTTCACTACCTGAGATCGACATAGAAAGGTTTGAGGATTATGGCTTCAAGTCCGAAGATGAGTTCAATGATCTGATGTACTTTATCCTACATAACAATCTGGATATTGGCATACAAGCCGGAAATGGGCAGTTCATCGTAAAGGTCCCGTCTTCTCTCAATCCAGAAGTCAAACTCAAGGAGTGGCTATCTGAGCATCATAATGTAGTGGAAGACCAATACGTTTCCTTATCACTCCTCCAAACAGTTGCGTTTACCGATCGACACAAGAATTTAGTCTTTGTTTTCAAATGCGACAAGAACTTCAGAAAGCCTTCTAAACAGTTTGAAAACGGAGTTCAGTTCTTGACATCTGGAGAAGTGGTGATCCCGAAAGATAGAGTGTATTTCCCCGGTTGGAGAGGAACAGAATTAGTCCAATTAGTAGACACAGACGAGTTCTATACTCATAGAAACTACCAACTTCAAGTAACAGGGATCTTCAAAGGAAGGGGAGAAGTAGACTCATTGCTTCTACAAGAATTAACGGATGAGATCTTTTTCTACAAAGATGAGGCGGGTACTCCATTGGCAGTAATTGACAACCATGCATACGACATTGATCATGAGAGAGTACGAGACGAGATCTTCCTAAAATTCTACAATAGGACAGGCCGGCATCCTAACAGCACAAAGATAAAGTCGGTGGTTGGGGCGGCCCAGATACTCACTCGATATGAAGGAAAGACTATTGCCGACGCTCCATTCATCAGAGATATAGCACCTTCCAACAAAAATGCAGACCTAATACAACAATTAGCGGAAATACTAAAGATGATGCGACAGCAAGGCCCACGTATTGAGATGAAGGCCTTGGCAGAGACAACAGGAATAGATGGCCGTGTATTAGGCAGAAAGATGAAAGACCCGAAGATCAGGGAAGAACTCAAGCAAGCCGGCATAAACTACAGCATAGATAGGCTGGCTGGCAAGAACGTCTCCGTAATAGACATGAAACTCGTAGATGGGGTATGGACATCAGACGCCGAAGCAGCTTAGAATCGTGTGGAGTCAAACTCTGACTCCACATGCTTTTCTCTAATTCCTTGTGTGGAGTCAACTGTTGACTCCACAGTTTTTGTTTGTTCTGGTGAATAATTAGTTCCTATACTATGGTCTATCCTGCATGGGGTGTGGAGTCAGTGGACTCACCGATTTTTGACTCCACAGCAAAATCGGCTGTTTTTGAGCGTAAATCTTCTGTTTTGTGGAGTGTGGAGTCAGTGGACTCACTTTTTCATATCCTTTCTATACCTATAGGGAATGAAAAAAGATAGAATAGAAAGAAGAGAAAAAGAAAGAAAGGATTTAGGAGAGAACTCGTAATTTTGACTCCACAAACTCCACACTCCACAGAAGCTCTAATTCAAGCACGGTTTTGCCCTAATTAGATGTGGAGTCAGATTTTGCGTTATTCCACACTCCGCAGAAAAGCTTTAGTCTAATCTCCAGCCGCAACATTTGCCTAAATTGCCACTCTATAACAGTGTTATTAGTTCAAAATTATAGAGAAGATTTAAAGATTCCTACTAATTACCCGTCAATTAATGGGTATCAATTCCGCAATCGGAAAAGGTGCTCTCGGAACCACCGCAGCCTTGATTCTTGCACTGACTATCTTCAGTGTAGGGGTATCAAGGGTTGCAACAGAGATGACAGGATGGATAGGTCTACTGATCTTCGGCCTCCTTGCCATCTTTGGAATAAAGGTACTAGGATCTCGTGTCCTAGGTAGCTTTTCGTTCCGCTGAGCACAAAATGCAAACAGCCTGACTGTGCGTTAGGTCTAAGCCAGACCATGACGGCAGTCAGGCCTTTTTTGAATAGCAGGCGTAAGACTGAAGTTCAAAGATTGATGGCAATAATTTACTCCCCCTAGTCTCCCTGAGTGAGGCTCGGAGGGCTTTAACCAACCAACCCACCAACCAACCAACTTAATATGCTAGTGCGGTTAACTGTTGTCATCAAATGAGGGATGGGTGCTACTGGCACTTATCGGGCAATAAGACTGCCCCGCCTTACGACGTGCGACTTTCGTGACAGGAGCGGGCAAACCCATCCCTCATGACTTACATTCTAGGCGGAGTATATAATGTCCGGTGAACCTAACTGTCTAGATTATTGCTTGCATGTTATGGTTTTGCCATTGTTTTGGTGCTGCCGGAGCTCATCCTATCATTAACACTCAGAACGAAAGCCGTGCTTGCCCATTGTCGCCCCACTGCGGTTCTGGCCTACCGCCTAGTAGTACATTCCCCTAATGTACCACAATTCTCTAAAACCATAAAGTCATTCACTAAGTTACAAACAATCAACCAACCTACCGACGTGCCTTTCCATATCCCCGCACGCTCGACAAGTGTAGTTGCGGTGTAGAGCAAGTCCTCTGTTCATTAGGTCCCAAAAGCCCCATCTGGGTTGGGGCGAGTAGGGCCTTTTCGATCACTCTCCGTATCACCAAACGTCAGAATGGCAGCAATGCCTGCCTCTCAAAAAAGATTTAAAGTTGAATCGTTGAAAATCATTATGGCCACCTCTGGCTCTGGAAAAAGCATTAGCAAGACCTTCAGACTTGCAGATGATATGAACAGCCAGTTGGATGAGGAGTCACGAATGAAAGGTGTAACCGTGAATACTCTTGTAAACCAAATTCTAAAGTCTCACATGGAATACCACACATTCTCTTCCAAGGCGGGGATGATATCAATGCCGAAAGCGCTAATGGTACGCATAATGGATAGGTTGACTGAGCAGGAAGTGAAAGAACTTTCCTGCTACATTGCCCAGAATGATCTACAGGATACTATCCTGCTTATGTTTGGAGAATACAACGCAAGCTCCATTATCGGATTTATTGAAGCATGGGCAAAGATTGGAGGTTTTGCAGTACGCCATCACGTAAAGGGAATTGAAAGCGGTATTACGAAGCACTCGCTGGTATTACAACATGATATGGGCGAAAGATGGTCGCTCTTTTTCGCCGAATTGTTCAAGTCTGCTCTGATTACTGCGGCTGATAATGTAAAGTTCCAAAGTACCAATAATTCCTTGATTTTTGAGTACGATGATCGCTAGACAATCTTAGCTAACGGCATTGTGGTTATACCTCTCCCTCTCCTCCGAGACCTAGCAATAGCTGCTTGGTCGGTGCCAGTCCCAGACGATCAGAATTAGCATATCGAACATTGCGAAGCCCAATATTCGTTGAAGCTTAGGACTCTCTTCAGTTAATATAGGTCCACAATTTTGATAAACTGCTAGTCGGGATAACCTGTAAGTGATTTTGATGGCAACAAAACACACACAAAGTGATTCGACATGGGATTATTACCAATTGACAAAGTATGGCGCTAACAAGGAATTTATTGAAAGCCTGCATCCCACCCAAGCTAAGGAACTCGTGAAAAACATTCTTTATGCAATTGAACGGTCCAAATCTGACCGAGATGATGGATTCTAGTTAGGGCTATAGCCGTCTGTCCAATTATCGCATAAACGAGTATCGAGACTGCTTAAAGTTCCGATCACGTTTGATGAGCGTGTCTCCCGAACGAGGGCCACTTCAAGCCTTTCGAGATTCATGTTATACTAACTAATGGTTTTCCTCAAAATATTGCCGAGGAAAGTTCGTCGTTTCTTGGGCTCAAGAGAAGTTTGCGATTTTGCTTCTTCTTTAGCATCTCTGCCGTTGCACTTGTATTTGGGACCATTATCTATTTTGTCCGAGTCATCTTTCTCGCCCTCAACACTATCATTGTTTGCCAGATGATATGCTAGAAGTGACATGATTATGCCCAAGTCCCAAATACTGACGTCTCTGAGGGACTTGTCAAAAGTTGAAATGATATCGCTCCATCCATCTGATGATTCGCCTTTAGATGGAGAGGTGTCTAGCATGTGTGTGACATGAATCATAAAGCTCTTTGTAAATACCGGCTCTTTGTCAACCAATTCAACAGCACCCGCAATAATTAACTTGCAGATGGCAGGATTTACTTCCACATTAGCTTATCTTAGAAGTTTCTATAACACGAAGGCGACCATTTCTGTTTAATAAAATGGTACTTTTGCTCGTTTGAAAATTGTATAATCTGATCCTTGGAGCAGGATTTGAGAAGAAGCAATTGCAGGACCAAGTGCTCTCCGTTTTCTTATGTCGAGCAAGGCGGTTAGCCTCTTCCGCCCCTGCTCGTCTTCTGTAGTTTGCCGGGCCCTCCCGCCTTTTTGATCGTTCTATTTCTAAATATGTAGAATCCAGAGTCGGTAGATACTCTTTAGAATTGGTTTTCCGCCAAATTATTTCGGGACTCTCGTGGACGAACTTTCTCTTGAATCACTAGTTAAATCTGATGAGGATATCCTGATTGCCGCGCTGCTTGAAGCAGACGAGCCCGTAGATTGGTACGTTAGAGAAGGCACGCCAGTTCCTAACGAGCAAGCATGGAGACAGCTGGCATTCAGGGCACAGATGGTCACCTCAATGACAGAAAGTGCAAGAGACTACTTGGGAGATCTTGAATATGTGAACGCCGGCTACAAGTTTGGACAGGTGTTCCTTATTCCAACAGGCGTGCAGAAGGTCTTGTGTCTAGTCGTCAAATCAGGCAAGCAGAAAATTAGTTTAGTAGAGAATATTCAACAGCGTATTCCAAAGATGGACTAGCAAACGAAATGTCTTCTGGGACTTTGTGTTTTAACACTGATTGAACCTATTCCAAGGTATGGCCAAAGATGGACTCTAACAGATACTTACGGAAATATTACTTCTAACTATGACCTTCTTTTTTAACACAATCGCCGTTCATGAGTATGCCCGTAGCACGGTGATGTATCTTGCAAAATCTCCTCTTTTCGAATACTGCATTCCAATGCTTTCGGGACAGGTCTCGGCTAACGATTTTGCAAGAAGGACGAAACCCATTTGTCCTAACAACTCTAGAAAGGCGGTTTCAAATAATTCCGGCTTGTACATTATTGCTTCACGTATTTCTATCGTCTCGCCAAAGTAGTCGCCAATTATTTTAGACATAACTACATCGTATGCCTCTCTACCTAATGTTGCCCTGATATTTTGCAGCATGCCGTCAACTAGGACGCTGATATTGGTTTGAAACATAGCAATATACCCGAATATAGTAAAAAACTTCAGCAAATTTAAGAATATTGGTACAGCATTAGCTATCGTGAAATATAGTCCAATCCTATACTCAAAAAACCGTGCCTCTCGCAGGCGTCCGGTGTACTGAGGAAAGACTCGTTTCATTCAGTCATCTATTTCCTACCTTCAAGGTCCTAACTCGACTAAATCCAGTCCGCTTAGAGCTGGCTGGCAAAAACAATAGCCGTCTGCGAGGAAAAGATCCGACAATCTCCTCAAGATGTGTCTGATACATGAAGAATCATTTATTTCATAAATGCAAAAGTTTCGCATGATATCATCATCCATAGACTCAAGACGCAAAAGAGATCTCCTTTACGAGCGCCTTCGGTCTCTTGGTGTGAATGTCGCTGCAGTCGAGAAGGCAGACCTGACAATTGAAGAGCTGTCGGAGTTGGTAGAGCGGCTAGAGAAACTTGTGAGGGAATCGAAAGAATCGTAGCCGATTCTCCTTTTTTATCATAGCAGAGAGAGTTCGCTGCTTCCCCTCTTTGCCCATTTGTATCGGCATCACGTCCCGTCCTTTGGGGCCCGGCCATATCGAGCCGGGCTTCGCTCTCTTTCCCAAACTTTCTGAACGGCGACCGTGCCCACTATTTCTTACCCTGCAGCTGACCTTCAGGCTCTAGCGTCCCGGAATGGCGAATCGGAATGACGATATTAGCATATTTCTTGACGATCCCTTCCCGTGCACTTCTTCCTATTCGCTCATAATTTTCTAATAATATTTGCATGTATTCCTCCAAGGCCATCTTGACGAATATTTCGAGTTCAAGGCACATACAGCTACTCAGATCACGAATCAAGTTGACTTGCTCCTTTGTCAGACCTATCTCCGCCATGTCATTGCAAAGCTTTGAGGATATGTGTTGTTGTATAATTGTGGTCATATGTTATAACATGTGATAACATGTTATAAAGTCTAAATCACCCTGAAGAGAGGGAGGGGTTGGACAATCACCTGTATGTGAAAACAATGTTCGAATTTTGCTAAAACTTTACGGCTACTCTCATTTGTATTAGGATGATCTTAGAATGTCCAGATTGCCAAAAAACCGAAGTCCCGATCAGATTCTGTTTTGCATTCTTGCAAATGCTGAGGGGAAAGGCGTATCGAAGACCATGCTCATGTACAACTGCTATGTCTCGATCTCTCAGCTTAGAAAGTATATTCCACTCCTTCAAGAGCTTGGCCTGATAGAATTTTCAGAAGAAACAAGATTATACAAAACGACTGAAAAAGGTAGTCTATATCGTAAAGCATATGATGCCGTTGCCGATGGCATAAGGCCCAATAAGAAAAGGAAAAGGTAAGGAGCCCACAGGAGGCCCGGCCCAAGATTGTCATCTCTGCCAGTCCAACTAGTCCTTTTTCTTCTTACCCTTGTTCTTATTTACGGTTGCATAGCCTATTCTTTTTGCAGCCTTTGCAGATTTGCCTTTCTTCCTTTCAGAGGCTGCAATGTGTTTTGCCTGTCTATCTTGCTTGGCTGAAAACCTTCGACTTTTTCCTTCAGGCATAAGTTTTCAACGTAATGATCTGCAGTAATTTATTAATGAGTTGTGTAGCTTGACTCGAACGTGCGTAGCGCAGTATATCTGGCTCGGACTCACATTACTTCCTAACGTGAACTTCAAGTACTTTTTTAAAGATTAACCGGCTAAGCATACGCAAATGAAACTTCCACCGGACCCAAATAACGCGACACAGCAGGAGCTTGAGGAATGGCTAACGGGGCTCACTGATGAACAGGCCCGGACGCTGCTTGAATCTATAAACAAAGAATTGAAAAGAAGAGGCGAAATAGCAGGCAAAGCGGGGACTGGATGAAAAGCATAGTCCCCTCCCCACCGTTCAGCGGGCTTATTCTTAGAGCGTTGCAGCGCTAGATGCAGTGCCACCTGATGTTCTCAAATAGGAATGCATTCTACTGATTATCAAATCAGCGCTCGGTCCTGCAATATCCATGATAGCATTGTCTATATCTTCAACGGACGAGCACGGCGTGCCGCCGTCAACAATCAGTTTGTACTTATCTTCAAGCTGAGAAATGAAGAGCCTTGATGCATCTTCACCGAATATACTCAACGCATGTTTGAGGGCTGCTCTCTTTGTTTTGCAGTCAAAGAGATAGCCTTCAAACATGATCTTTAACGTGCCATCATGTTAATAGAATTTACTATAATCAAGTTCCTTGTGCACGGCAGGCTCGCCAATGCCCTCCGTTCGGGCGAGTCATCGGCCATTGCCTAGCCATGTAAAAGATACATCACTCAGGTTTCAGAGAAGCCGTGCTACTAAGGCGCTGGCTTTTCCGAATGGGGTCAAAATAACACATGCAGTACGTTTTTCGGTGGCTATACTGTGATATAGCGCAACCCATTATTATTTTGGAGTGTAAGATAATTCATGCTTTGGCAAATAGTTTCCGCGCTCGTCGCGATAGTCGTCATCGTGCTTCTCCTAAAATTTCTGCTCGGCATAATCTAGTTCTGCGACCATACTAAGATTCCGCCGACGGTCATCTCTTGAAAGCAGCGGGACACAGTGTTGTATGGAAGTTTGAGCGCCGGTACCATCTGATAACAGAAAAGCTCATCATGCGTCTCAAATAGCCCGAGAATGAGGGTCTTGCTGTCCTGCTCGGCCATGTACGGGGCCCGGCTTGGCATGGCCGAGTCCAGTTTTCAAACATTCCTTTTTAGATTGTTTTGCAACGGCAGAGCTACTCAACAATCTTTCAGGACCAATCGGTCCTAGATGCATTCGAGCGCAGGCAGGTCAAACAAACCGAGAAACCTGACTGCGATCACGTCTTTACCGAGACCTTGTCAATAGATGACAGCGGCAACGAAAACATATGCTTCAGGTGCGGTGTTGTTGGGAGCAACGAGATCCCCGAAGCTGCTCGCTTGACGGGCGGCATTGACCCTGAAGACTGGTGGCGAAATATTTCGTGGGGCCCTGCCACACCCATTGCGCTCGAATCCTTCTTGGTTCCCACCCTGCGCAGGATCAAATGTCGAGATCGTTATGTCGATATCAAGATACTTGCCAAGTTGCGCAGTTACACGGCTATCCAAAGATTGTGTGAGCAGCACCATATCCCAAAGCGTTTTGCTGATGAGGTTATGACGTTGCTTCTGAAAAGGCGGAAGGGATTGTATAGCAAGTACGAGCCTGTTCGACTTCTCTGCGAATTGATCAAGAACGGCGACCCACGACTGCATAGCCGGCTTGCCGCTTTAGAGCCACTCGCAATCAAACCCCGCCCGCAGAAGAGAGGCGTAAAGAAAACTAAGGTGCAAGCATCCAAGGTTCAAAAGAAGAGGGGCAGGCCGAGAAAGACCCTGCTTGAGTCGCTTATGCTTGTGGCTTAGCCATGCTCCAGCTTCTTCTATTAGAGAAGGATGGAAGAGTTATGAACTCTTCCTGCTATCTAGCCTTTCGTTAAGTCGGTCAAGCTCCAAGGCCAGCATCAGAAGTGCAATCTTTACTCCTCTGTCACCGCTGTTGTCATTCATGATCTTGGTTATGGTGTCGATAACTCTCGGATTTGTCATGTTATGCTAATCCCAATTAAAGGATCAGTACATATCCAATTTACCCTTTTTGGTCAGAAATACTCTGGGGCTTCAGTTCTTCTAACACTTTAGCAGCTTCTACCAAAGCGTAATACTGCTCCTTCGTTAACTTCCGTCCCTTGTAAGTAGCCGCAACAGCCATCATCTGGACTCGGCTCTTTAGCTGCGTGGTTTGGGGATCATCTGGCAGCCCGTTCGTAACTTCGCTCTTTATCATAGCAATCCGTCTCTCTTGCTCAATCAATTTGGCTTTCAATATCTCGATATCTGCTCGCTCTGTTCTCAGTCGTTCTACCTCAGCTTGCAACTCCTTCTCTTGCGAGATGGTAAGCCAGTTCTCAGCCTTCAGATATTCTTCATAGATTCGTTTTTCCGAGAAAGTCTGATAAATGCCTCTCAAACCACGAGTTCCCTCGCTCCAGCCCATGAGCACAGACTGGATAGAGTTATTGAGATTTGCCTCTCCTATTTGGGTTGAATAGAATTTACGTATGCCGTGAACGCATTTGATGGGGTGCCTTTTGATTTGATATTGTTTTTCTAGGGCAGTAGTATCTTTACCTTCTGCCTTCAATCTCGTTATTTCGGCTAGGAGTGCCTTCCTGCGAAGAGGCTTCCTAATACCGGTTCGGACGGCTACATCCTCAACCATACGCCTAAGGCTATTCTCGGAGAGTGGCTCTAACGCATTTACTGATCTCCACGAGAACTCCTTCCTAATCACTGGAGCCTCAGGATTAACCCATCCGATGATTCTGTCATTCTCATCTCTTAGCCAAATCTGCTCTCCTTCTAATTCTCTATCCCCGAAGTAAGTGTCTAATGCCTTTGCAGCTTCCAGCGTGGAGAAGGCATAGTAATTGAACTTCTCGCTCTCATCATATACTGAGACTTTGTACCGTCCATCCTCAAGCTTTGTTAAATGTTTGAGGAATAACTCAGGCACGGCTCCTTCACGTATGCCCGTAGAGGCAAATAGCAAGATGAGGGCTTTAACTCGGACGTTGGCTGCCTCCAACATAGTACGAAGTTCTTCTTTGGTATAGCCTCGATCTTTATACTTGCGGGTTTTCTCACCCATCACTGCATAGATTTTTTTGAACTTGACTCCTTCGACCTCATAAACCTCACAGTATTTTTTTACTGCTGATATGACGGCGTTCCGCCGCCCATAGGAAATGCCGTCGTGCTTGAGTTCTACAATGTATGCCAGTAGCTTATCCTGTAGTACTTTTGCGTCCGTGTGCTGTTCGCCAAAGATAAAGCTTGTAGCCCGTGTGAATCTCCGTAGATCCTGTTTATAGTCCTCCCTAGTAACCGGACTGCTAATAGACTCTTCAAACAAGTCTATAGCCGAAGGGAGCGTTTTCATCACGGTAGCCTGCATTACAGCGGGTGTCTGTAGCGTATGATATTTAAGGGTGGAATCCTTCATACCTGTCTATCATGGCAAGGATTCACGTTCACACTCATGGCAAGTCACATTCTATCCGTCCCACTTCAAAGTCTGCTCCTTCCTGGCTAACTACAAGCCCTGACCAGGTGTCGTCGCTGGTGGTCAAGATGGCAAAAGACGGAGTTACCCCGAGCGTAATCGGCCTAAAGCTTCGCGACGAGCATGGAGTCCCACTTGCCCGGTCGGTGACTGGCAAGACCGTGACGCAGGTACTTTCCGAGAACAACATCAAGTCCGAAATGCCCGAAGACCTTGAGAGGCTGGTAATGAAGGCCCTTGGCCTGCAAAAGCACCTGAGGGCGCACAATAGCGACCACAGAAACGTCCGCTCGCTAGAGCTTGTAGAGGCAAAGATCCATCGCCTGGCAAAATACTACAAGGGAATCGGCAAGATTCCTGCCACTTGGAAATACGCCGCCGTCATCGCCCAGCTAGAGTAAGACGCCGAGATGGGTGGCGACAGCTCCAAGCTTTTCTCTGCGCTCAAACCTTTTTGCGAAAAGCTCCGCTCCGTCGTGGAGAACGGGAGCGAGATTTCAGTCATTACGCACCTTGACGCCGATGGCATCACTTCGGGGAGCATAATCGGGACTGCGCTTGCGCGCATGGGTGCCAAGTGCTCCGTCAGGACTGTGTCAGACATGACGCCGTCCGTGATAGAGCGGATGAAGGCTGAGGACCACGAGTTTTATGTCGTGACGGACCTTGGCGGCGGCATGGCCGCGAATTTTCGCAAAGCTCTTGGCGACAGGTGGGTTGTAATCGACCACCACCAGATACCTGAAGAGGAGATCTTGACGGATGATGCGGGCCAGATCATGAACGCCTGGAAATACGGCATAGACGGCGGCATCGAGGTTCCGGCAGGCGGCCTGGCCTACATTGTTGCAAGCACGCTTGACCGGAAGAACCGCGACCTCTCGCAGGTGGCGGTGGTTTCCGCGGTCGGCGACAGGCAGGACCAGGGCGACAAAAAGTCGTTTCTTGGACTAAACAAGGAGATACTTGAAACTGCCAAGGCACTTGGGCTCGTCAACGTGGACCTCGACATCATGCTGACGGGCAGAGAGACGCGCCCCTTGCACGAGGCGCTTGCATTCACTTCGTTTCCCTACATCGACGGGCTGACCTGGAACCGTGACAACTGCCACGCCTTGTTAAAGAACGCAGGTATAAAGCTAAAGGACAATGGGCGGTGGCGCGTGCCGGCCGAGTTTTCGCAGGAGGAAAAAAGCGCGATACTCGACGCGATTGCCAAGTTCGTAGTCACGTCGAGCAAGACTTCTGCATCTGTCATCGACGACCTCATTGGTTATGTGTACACGCTCGCCGGCGAGGACAAGCGCAGCCAATTGCGCGACGCAAGGGAGTTTTCCACGCTGTTAAACGCGTGTGGCAGGATAGGCAAATCCGGAGTCGGGATAGCAATTTGCATGGGCGACAGAAACGCCATGCTTTCCGCCGGCGAGGAAATAAGCGCCGAGTACCGCACCACCCTGCGCAACTATATCTCGACAATATTTTCAGAAAAGTGGAGGGTGGCAGACGACGGCAAAGTGGCGTTAGTAAACGGCGACGGTCTTGTCGCGGAGGACATGCTAGGCGCCGTCTCGTCGCTCCTCTCTGGGTCGCCGACCCTTGCAGGCAGGCTCGTGTTCGTAAGGTCGCTTTCAAAGGACGGCACGTACAAGTTTTCGTCTAGAAAGGGCCTTGGGTGCACGTCGCCGGCAAACCTCGGCCTCGTGATGCGCCACTGCGCCGAGTCTGTCAAGGGCACAGGAGGCGGCCACTCGGCCGCGGCGGGCTGCAGGATACCTTCGGTGGCGCTTGACTCGTTCCTTTCATGCCTGAGGTCCGCAGTGAATGACGCGAAATTCTCGACAGCATCCTGATTTTGCGGTAGTTGACGCACAGGTCGGCGTGTCGTTTCCGACGCCGGCGCACGCAAGGGCTGCGGTCAAGGCATTAATACCAGACAATGTGAACATGCCTGCGGGCTTGACCGTCGACATCTTTTCAAGAGGCAGGACAGTCTGGGTGCGGGTCGGAGGCAACGGCGCAGTTTCCATCGCCACCGTCGCAAGCACGCTCGACGAGATCCTTGAGCACATTTCAGTTGCCCGGAAAGTGATTGTGGAAAATGCTTGACCCCAAGCTCTTGAAGGACAGCCCCGACTCTGTGCACGAGATGCTCAAAAAGCGCAACATGGAATTCCCGCTTGACGAGCTTGTCGCGCTTGAAAGGCGCAGGCGGGAACTCATCACCGAGGCGCAGGAATACCGCTCCAAAAAGAACAAGCTGTCAGAGGCAGTCGCGGCAAAGAAAAAGGCCAAGCAGGACGCGTCGGCCGAGCTTTCGCAGATGAAGGAGGTCAGCGCCAACATGGAAAGGGTAGAGCAGGAAAAGGTCGCGGCCGAGGACAAGTACCTCAAGCTTGCCGCACTTTTGCCAAACATGCTCCACGAGTCGGTGCCTGTGGGCAAGGACGAAAAGGACAACGTGGTTGTCAGGACTACCGGCACGATAAGAACTATTGTCGACAAGCCCAAGGACCATGTAGACATTGCAACCGCGCTGGACCTGTTTGACATCGAAAGGGCGGCCAAGATCTCTGGTGCAAGATTCTACTTTTTGAAAAACGAGCTGGTGCGCATGAACACTGCGCTCGTGCATTTTGCGCTTGACTATTTGACTGAAAAAGGCTACACGCTCGTACAGCCGCCGTACATGATACGCAGGCAGCCGATGGAAGGCGCGGTAATACTGGGCGACTTTGAAGACGTCATATACAAGATAGAAAACGAGGATCTGTACATGATAGGGACGTCAGAGCACGCCATAGCCAGTATGCACATGGACGAGATACTGGAGGGCAGGCAGCTGCCGATGCGCTATGCCGGCGTCAGCCCATGCTTCCGCAAGGAGGCCGGCGCGCACGGAAAGGACATGAAGGGGATATTCCGTGTGCACCAGTTTGACAAGGTGGAGCAGTTTGTCTATTGCCGGCCGGAGGACTCGTGGAAGGAGCACGAGCGCATGCTGCAAGTCTCGCAGGGGTTCTTTGACGCGCTGGGCATCCCGTACCGCGTGATGCTCCTGTGTTCGGGCGACACCGGCAAGATATCGGCCAAGACGTACGACATCGAGGCTTGGATGCCCGGTCAGGGCGCGTACCGGGAGATAGTGTCTTGCTCAAACTGCACGGACTACCAGGCCCGCAGGCTTGCGATACGCTTCCGTGACAAGACAAACGAGGACACAAAACTGGTGCATACGCTCAACAGCACCCTTGTTGCGGTACAGCGCACGCTCGTCGCAATAATGGAGAACTACCAGACGCCTGCAGGCACCGTGGAAATACCGGAGGTCTTGCAAAAGTACATGGGCGGCCTTGCAGAAATCAAGCCCAAGTCCTGACGCACAATATATATTCTGGAGGCCAAGTGTGGTTTTCGATGGTCAAGGCAGCAAAGAAGGGAGGCAGAGTCCGCGACAAGTGGCGAGACAAGCAATGGGTCATCGTCAACAAGCCATCAGGATTTGAGCCGCCCGGATCAGTTAACTATGTTCCCATAACCGACGGCGAGCAGGCCAAGGGGAGGGTAATTGAAAATACACTCCATGACATGATGAAGGGCAACCCCGATCAGACCATGGACCAGCACCAGATAAAGATCTTCATCCAGATTGACAAGATAAACGACGGCACAGCAAGCACCCGCTTCAAGGGCCACGAGTATGCCAAGGAATTCCTCCGCTCGCTGATAAGGCGCGGAAGCTCCATGGTCACCTTTGTGCATGACTATACCACGCAGGACGGTCACACCTTCCGTGTGGCAGTAGTAGCCTTTACGCAGAGGCGCGTGAACGCTTCGAAAAAGCACGAGATCCGCATGATAGCCCGCCGCATCCTGTCCGAGAAAATCCCGCAGATGACAGTCGAGCAGTTCGTTCAGGAAACGACAGGCAGCAAGCCCGGCGACATACCGCGGGAGACAAACAGCTTGCTTGGCGCGGCAATCATGAATGAGGCGAAAAAGATCTCGAACATACGCCACATCGGCATAAAGAAGACCAAGCTGATCTCTACTCCTGAGTCTAGGGCAGTGAGCGACGCCAAACCGGTCGAAGCGACAGCGATGGCCGAACCGGCTCCGCAATAACTTTTTAGTCCCTTCCCTTTTTCCTCTTTTATTAGATGTCTGAGGAAATACGCTTCTCCTCTGCAGAGGTCCAGCTCGTGCTCCACGCCACGGAGGACCATGGCAAGGTGCTTGCAGCGGTTGAAAAGGTGCTTTCCGTGCCGGCCGCAAGCTTTGAGGGCGAGCAGTCGGAGGGCCATTATGGCAACCAGATAGCGCTCCTTGGCGCCATGGTCGCAAGCAAGGACGCCAGCGCGCTTGCCACCAGAGTAGTCTCTGCCCTGAACCGCATCGACCGGCAAGAACTTTCCGACCACATCGAAGAGTACTCTGACGAAAAGGGCAACCTCTACCTGCGCCTTGACAAGCAGAGGCTCTGTCAGGGCAAGGTGTCGCTTGCAGAGTCTGACGCGGTGAGGGTCAAGTTCAAGCCCGTCCACCGCTACAAGCCGTCAAGCAGCCTGCAGAGCTACAGGGGGCTACTCTCTTCAATCGAATAGACCTCTCTGTGGGCGAACGCGCCGTTTCTGCAGCAAAGGCGCTTGGCCTGCGAGTAGGAGCCGCAGCAGCTGCAAGTGAATTTTCCGATACCGACATAATTTACCGTCTAAAGAACCTGCCACCAAAGCCTGTGAAATACGATTACCTGCTGGTTACTGAGAATATTGACGAAGTTTCGCGCACCGACATACTTGCACTGCGGGATTTCCGCAGGGCGAAGGAGAAATTGAAAAAAAAGGCCAAGGCCGGCGCGGGGATAGAGATCACAGTCGAGCAGGCACGAAGAATGGACGCGGCGGGAGTCGCAAGGTGGGTCTCTGACGCATACGATCTGTACGAATTCTGCCAGTCGTCGGGCTTTCAGTTCGTGCTGTCAAGCGGGGCCGGCTCGCCGGCAGGCACCGTGTCGGGTCAGTCCTTTGACGCGATATTGAAGGTGATAGGCGTCGATCCGTGCGAGCACTGGAAGGAACTTGCCGGCTGGCTTGAATCGCGCCTTGAACGGAGGGTGCGCACGTGCTAAAGAGGCGTGAAAAGAGGCGCTATATCTCTGTCATGTGCGAGGCGGCTGTAGGAGAAGGAGGGGTTGGCGCGCTTGCCGCAATCCAAAAGCGACACGCAGAGCTATTTGGCAGCATTGCGCTTGAAAGGGCGTCTCTTAGGCTGATAAAAGACGAAAACGGTGCCGTGATAATTCGCTGCAGCCTTGCAGAGATAGAACGCATCCTTGCGACAGTTGCGCTATGCAACCCGCCAATCGTCACACTTGACATGTCGTCCAGCATGAAGCGACTAAAGCGCAGGCAAACATAGGGTTTTATCTTGCAGGCCCTCTCTATCAAACGGGGATGAGGTGAGTTTCGCTGCTCCAGACTGAGTCAAAAGCGATGAAGATCTCGCGACGAACCGACCCATACATATATACTAAAAATAACATTTTCTGGAGGCTCAGAAATGCATCTGCCAGCGATATGCCGTACTGGTAGGCGCATATAGATGATTTACACTGACCAGCCCATCAGTATTCGGCTGATAAGCGAGGCTTATTACGTAAAATCGCCGCCCTGTGAACATGTCCAAACCCTTCGATACAAAACGCCTAGAACCAAGAAAGAACAGATCTGGTCCCTATCGATGCAACACATGCGGAGATTTTGCAACTGTGGAAGCACTCTTTCAGGTGCAGGGTGGAGGTATTATTGTAATGCAGAGGTTCTGTGACATGTGTTTGTCTAGTGCAGACTGTGAACTTTGATCGAACAGTGTGATATTTTTTTGTAGTCCGCTGGAAACGCGCGCACAATAGCTATAGACACTGCACAAGATGAACATATAATTATCAGGGACGCCTCCTTGGAACCATATGGAGCTGGCCTACGACTACCCTCTCTACCGACCTCCGTCAGAGGCCAATTCGCTGATATTCCAAGTCACGCTAGGCTGCTCCTTCAACAAGTGTTCCTTCTGCAACATGTACCGCACCAAGGAATACTCTGAACGGCCGTGGGATGAGATTCGCGCGGAGATAGACATGATGGCAAGGTTCTACCCAGACACGCGCAGGATATTCCTCGCCGACGGCGACGCGCTAAACATGTCCAAGGACAAGCTGGTGCAGATACTGCAGTATTTGTATCAAAAGTTTCCCGGCATCGAGCGCATTTCCTGCTATGCCATGCCAAAGAACCTCCTGCAAAAGACTGACGAAGAATTGAAAGCGTTACGCGCCGCCGGCCTGCACATGTTCTATGTAGGGATTGAAAGCGGTAACGACGTTGTCTTGAAAAAGGTGACAAAGGGCGCGACTGGCAGGTCGATAGTCCAGGCGTGCAACAAAGCCAAAAAGCACGGCTATATCCTTTCGTGCATGGTAATCCTCGGGCTTGGCGGCAGGAAATACACAAAGGAGCACATCGCCGACACTGCAAAGGTATTGAGCGAAATAGCGCCGGATTATGTGGGCGCACTCACGCTGTACCTGGAGGAAGGCGTGCACGACGAGTTCATGAACAAGTACGGCGAGCCTTTTGAATTCATCGACGATATTGAGGTGCTTGAGGAGCTGGAACGCCTCGTCCAAGGCTTTGATCCAAAGACTCCGGTAGTGTTCCGCGCAAACCACGCTTCTAACGTCTACTCTATCGGCGGGACGATGCCCGATGACAAGGGCAAGATGCTGTCGCTCATTGAAGGGCTAAAGTCGCATCCAGAGATGCTAAAGCCCAAGTTCCTGCGCCGCTTTTAAAGGCCATTGCGCGAAGCAAGACCACTTAGCGTTATTATCTCGTAGCCTTGCTCATTAATGGACTTGAGGAGCATATCGAGTTCTTGCATCTGCTTTTCATCTAGCTCGTCATGAAAGTTCAGTCCGTCTCGCCGTGCAAACTCCATCGGGTGCATTGTGACGACTGCAAATCCGTTTTCCTCGATTCCGCGTTTTATCTCTGACATTGTCTTTTCGTGATCGTAGCCAAGCCAGCGAGTATTGTCTTTGTTCAGGTCGCCTGTCTCTCCCGTTTCCGGATAATGCCACAACCCATCATCCCTTTTGTCGTATGGTGGCTTGTCATACGTCATGTTTGCGCTCACGTACAGGATGTTGTTCTTTTTTGCAGCCGCAAATGTGCTGTTGTTCACAGCATTATATGGCGCGATGAATATCTGTGGCTTAAAGCCAAATATGCTGTTTAGTTTTTCGTTTGTCTTTGTCATCAAGTCCGACTGCTCTTTCTGACTGTAGTGAGTGAACCATTCGTGGTTCCACCCGTGGTTTGCGACTTCAAGGCGTCCGGCGGCGACGCCTTCTTTTACATCCGACACTATTTTCTGGTCCTGGCCAAAGTAGTTGCCGATAATGCCCACAGTAAGCGGTAGATTGTGCCTTTCAAACTCGTCCATCAGCTGGATCTGGACTCCCCCGAGGTAGTAATCCTGGATGTCGTCCAGCCGGAATGCGACGCACTTGCACTTTTCCACAGGTGTCTGCTGCTGGGCGTTAAAAATTGGCGCAGCGACAACGGTAGCAAGCAGTAGCACTGCGCAGCCTGCTATTGCAAGTGCAAGCTTCCTCATTTCCCTTTGCGAGTGTGTGCAAACCTAAGGTTATAGTAATCAATTGCGCGATAGGATTCTAGGGGCGGAATACTGAACAATGATCTGCACCCCGCCTACAGCGCCTCGTCAAAAGGATTAAAAGCCAGCCGGCGGTTAGGTGTGCAAACGATATGTACAGCGGGGAACTTGAGGTACAGGCCAAGCGCAAGGCGCTGGCAATTTTGCAGGACGAAATCAGCAAGATTCTGGGCTCTTCGCGAGACCTTTCTACGCTTACTTCGTCGCTCATCAAGGACGACAACAACGACATGCAGGCCTGCCTTGAGCGTATGCGCAACAGCGAGGAGGAAGTGGAGAACCTCCGGCGCAAGATAACAAGGGAAGTGTCGGAGCTCGGCGGCCTGATGGCAAACCGGGAGGACATTTTGCGCACGGCGTATCTTATGGACGACGTCGCCGGCTACATCAACGGCATCGCGTTCCGGCTGGCAAACATGAAGGGCGAGACGCTCAGAAAGGCCCAGTGCGACGCAGACCTGCAGGAGCTGGTCGGTATGGTAGTCGACGCCATCTTCAAGCTGAACGAGATGGGCAGGGCTCTTTCGATAAACCCTGCAAGCATGTTCGAGCTTGCGCAGGAAATGCAAAAGCTGGAGCACCAGGTGGACGCCAAATACAGAGCGATGATAATCAAGGCGCTGGGCGAGATTACAAACAACAAGGATCTCTTGCTTTTCAAGGACGCGGTCGAAGGCATCGAGGGCATGGTCGACAAGTGCCAGGAGGCGTCCGACTCATTTACGATACTTGCGCTTGGAATGTAAAAGAAAATGGTGTAAATGTCGACGACATCAACCGTAGCAAATGGCCGGCTTTTTGGCAACAGGATTATAGTCTGGGACATTTCAGACTCGAAAAGGCTGTACGGCTCGGGCTACTACGGCAAGCCCATCGGGGTGCCAAAACCAAAGGGAGTAGAGTTCGATGCACCCCTCGTGCTTGACCTGATGGAAGGCTGTTATCTTGCCGAAAAGGGCAGGTTGAAAATATCGCAGATGGATGGAAACAAACCAGTCTCGCAGACCGAGATAAGAAAGGTATGCAAAAAACAGTACGTCGACTTTGACGCCAAGTACCTGGTGTTTTCAGACCTGCGGGAAAAAGGCTACGTGGTTTCGCCGGGGATAAAGTTTGGCTGCGACTTTGCGGTGTACGAGCAGGGGCCGGGAATCGACCACGCTCCGTACCTCGTGCAGGTGTTCAGGGCGACCGACGAAATGACTGCTACCGGTGTCGTCCTTGCCGGCAGGCTTGCCACCACCGTGAAAAAGCAGTTTATACTTGCGATACCAAAAGTGACTGAAAAGAAAATAGAGTACGTCGGCTTTGACTGGTGGCGCGCCTAGGCCGCTGCATCTTTCTTTGGCATGTCGAACTTGACATAGTTCTCGCCCGATATCGTTAGGCGCGTGGAGAACTTGTCAGAGCCCTGCTCCAGCCAGCCCTTGTACCGAACCGAGTTCTTGACGATATCAGTCACGCTCGGCTTTTTCTCATTGACTTCCTCGTAGCACGAAAGTATCTCGCCGAACTTGACTTCATGCTGCTTGTTGAATTTTGTGATATAGTATGCAAACACCGCGGTTTTTTCGTAGTGGTTCTGGGGCTTTTTCTCTGCATAGAACTCGCGCAGCCCTGGCTTGCTCTCGTTTGCCTTCAGGTCGACCGGTATCGGCGGGAGCGTGGGCGCCACGCGCGGCGTGTGCTTGGCCGGCGCCGCTGCCGCCGGCTTTGGAGCAGCAATAGCTGTTGTTGCCTGCCCATCTGGCGCCTGCTGCGGCACCTCCTGGACCTCCTGTGGGAGCGCAACCTGCGCCTTTAGCGCGATGTTTTGCTGCTGCATGCCACTTGCTATCGCCTCCTTTACCGCCGTCTTGAATATCTCCTCGAATTTCTCCAGGTGCTTGTCGACGAAACTTTCCTTGCCCTCCAGTTCGACGATGCCCTCCTTGACGTTTATCGTAAATCTTGCTTCAGAATTATTTCCCGAGCTCAAGCCCGCGTAGTATTTTCAAAGCTTCTTTATCAAGTTGGTGGTGCACCTTTGCAGCTTTGCTAAAGAAACTAGTTAAGCAAAGTTCCGGCTTTCTTAAATATCCGTATCAGAAATAACTTGCGCCTTATGTTTTCGGTCAAAAAATTGGGCAAGAACGGGATGTGGGGAACGGTGAGTCTGATAGACGAAAACGGGTCTTTCCGGGGAGAGGCCAAGTTTGAGACAAAGGAAGATGCAGAGAATTACCTGATAAAATTCAAGAACAGGATGAAAAAGCCGGTCGACTTAAAGGTGTTCAACGAATCTGAAGGCGAGGAGCCCAAGAAAAAGGACAAGAAACACTGACTGACTATTTTGCGCGCAAAGGCAACAGCTTTTGCCTCACTTTCTGCGCCATTTTCTCAAGCTCTTCCTCCGGAGCGACGCGCCTTGCGGGCCACTTGCCATCTGGGCTGTCGTCTGAAAACCGTGGGACGATGTGCACGTGTACATGGGGGATTATCTGGTTAGCGGCAATGCCGTTGTTCTGACCGACGTTGAACCCGTCTGCACCTGCTGCGGCCACGACTGCCTTGGCTATCCTTGGTACCTCTGCATACAGTTTGCCAACTTCGGCCGGCGGCATGTCTAAAAGAGTGTCGTGGTGCTTGGTCGGTATTACCAGCGTATGGCCCGGGTTTATCGGGTACTTGTCCATTATCACGAGCAAGTCGTCGTCCTTGTAGACCTGGGCGCTTGACAATTCGCCTGCTATTATGGAGCAGAATATGCACGGCTTGGGCATTTCTCGCGCCTGCTAAGATTTAATGGATGTTTATTTCTTGTGCTTGGTGCATATGCTTGTCCCGTATCTGGTAAATTGTTCAGCTGTTTTTTTGACATTGACACGCTGCAACGCTATGATGCCCTTGATAGCCAATTTTAAATAAGCCAGATTCTAGACCTTTTATGATGGCCGAGACAGTCGAGCTGGAAGACTTTGACATTGCGTTTTCATTCCGTTGCCCCAAGTGTGACTATGTCAACGAAGAGGTGCCTGCCAAGGACCTGTCGAGCGGAAACGCCGAGTGCGGCATGTGCGAGACCGTCTTTCGCGTTGAGGGCCTTGATGGCGTCAAGATAACGGCAAGCCTCGACTGAGAAGATTGAGAAACGCCAAGAATCTTAAAATATACACCTTGGGCTTCTCTCATTCTATATGGAGCTTCCAAGCAGAAAGGTTGTCGAAGGAGCAGCAAGGGCGCCGCACAGAGCAATGTACAAGGCAATGGGCCTCACCGACGAGGACCTGAACAGGCCAATAATCGGCGTCTCTACCACTTGCAACGAGGCAACTCCCTGCAATATCCACCTTGGACAGCTTGCGCAGAGCGCCAAGAGGGGCGTGAGCGAGTCAGGCTGCACGCCGCGCGAATTTACCGCCATAGCGGTTTCTGACGCCATTGCGATGGGCCACGAGGGCATGAAGGCGTCGCTTGTCAGCCGGGAGATAATAGCCGACTCTATAGAGATAATGATGAGGGCGCACGGCTACGATGGCATCGTGGGAATCTCTGGCTGCGACAAGAGCCTGCCCGGCACGCTCATGGGGATGGCACGCCTGAACTTGCCGTCCGTTTTTGTGTATGGTGGCACCATAATGCCGGGCGAGTGGAACGGCAAGCAGGTGACCGTACAGGACGTGTACGAAGGCGTTGGAGCATACGACGCCGGCAAGATGACTCTGCAAGAGCTTATCAGCCTTGAAAATGTCGCCTGCCCGACGGCAGGCTCGTGCGCAGGCATGTACACGGCAAACACTATGGCGTCGATAAGCGAGGCACTTGGAATGTCGTTGCCGGGAAGTGCGTCGCCGCCCGCAGAAAGCGAAAGGCGTCACGAGATATGCTACAACACTGGCAAGGCTGTGATGAACCTGATTGACAATAACGTCCGCCCGCGGGACATACTCACCTACGAGGCGTTCGAAAACGCGATAATGATGGCAAACGCCATCGGCGGTTCCACAAACGCTGTCCTGCACTTGCTTGCGATAGCAAGGGAGGCAGGAGTAAAACTGAATCTAAACGACTTTGAAAAAATCCGCAAAAAGACACCACACATTGCCGACATGAGGCCGGGAGGCATGTACGTCATGCTGGACCTTGACAAGATTGGCGGGGTGCCGGTCATCATGAACGCGCTGTTGAAAAAAGGCATTCTCAACGGCGACGTCATGACCGTGACGGGCAAAACCATGAAGGAGAACCTTGCGTCGATGACGTTTGACCTGAGCCAGGGCAAGGAAAAGGTGGTGAAGCGCCTTGACGAGCCGATAAGCAGCGAGGGCACGCTAAAGATACTGAAGGGCACGCTTGCGCCTGATGGCGCGGTGGTCAAGGTCGCAGGGGTAAAGAGCAAGAAATTCAAAGGAAAAGCACGCGTCTTTGACAGCGAGGAAAAGGCGTTTGACGCAGTGTCCAAGCGCAAAATAGTCGAAGGCGACGTCGTGGTCATACGCTACGAGGGTCCAAAGGGCGGGCCTGGAATGCGCGAGATGCTTGCAACCACTGCCGCAATCGTGGGGCAGGGTCTTGGCGAGAAGGTGGCGATGGTCACAGATGGCAGGTTCTCCGGGGCGACCCGAGGGTTCATGATAGGTCACGTGGCGCCAGAGGCAATGGTGGGAGGTCCAATTGCACTTGTCAAGGAAGGCGACGAAATAGTCATCGACACGGCGACAAGCAAGATAGATCTGATGGTGTCAAAGGCCGAATTGGCAAGGCGGGCAAAGAAATGGAAGCCGATAAAGCCGCACTACAAGTCAGGCGCTCTTGCAAAATACGCGTCGCTTGTCCAGTCGGCGTCTGAAGGCGCAATCACCGTCCCTAAACTTTAAATGCCTATCGAGGAGCATGAGGGAAGAAGGCTAGAGGAGAGAATGAAACAGGATGGTAGCTTTTGGCCGTCTGAACTTGGGCGGCAAGATAAGGATCGAGCCCCTAGCCACGACTGAAGACCAGTTCACACTTTTCAAGAAACTCTATTCTTCCTCAGAGCGCGCATTCATCCTAGAATCGCTCGTAGGCCCAAAAGAGCTTGCCGAGATGTCCGTCATCGGCTTTGATCCGGAGGTCACGGTAACCTGTGACTCAAAGGCGTTTATTGTAGAAAGACGCGGCAAGATAAAAAAGCAAAAGGTGACAGAGCCCCTGTCGCAGCTGCGCCAGCTCGTGCCAGAGGTAAAGGACGACACGTTCCGCTACATCGGAGGCGCGGTGGGATACATCAGCTACGACGCAATAAGGTTCTGGGAGAGCCTGCCCATTGACAGACGCAAGGGCAAAAACACGTTTCCCTTGATGGAGTTTGGGATTTACACAGACGGCATACTGTACAACCACAAGGAAAACCGCGCCTACTACTTTTATCTGGGCAAGTCGAGGCTGAAGGAGATAAAGCGCAGGCTGGCAAAGGCATCAGCAAAATCTGCCCCGTTTTCATACACCGAGCCACGTAGGAACATGACCAAGGAGTATTTCGCAGGCATGGTCAAAAAGGCCAAGATATACGTCTATGACGGCGACACGTTCCAGGTGGTCCTTGCCAAGAACATCAAGTTTGACGTAAAGGGCGACATGTTGCGCTTTTACGAAGCGCTCCGGGAGGTCAACCCGTCGCCCTACATGTACCTGATGAAAATGGGCAGAAGGTGCATCATCGGCTCTAGTCCGGAGATGCTGATCCGCGTCACAAAGGGCTATGTCGAGACATTTCCCATAGCCGGCACGAGGCCGATAGTGGAAGACGAGAAAAAGAACGAGGAGATGCGCCAAGACTTGCTAAAGGACGAAAAAGAGCTTGCCGAACACACCATGCTAGTGGACCTTGCAAGAAACGACATCGGCAGGGTGTGCAGGTACGGCACGGTCAAGGTGAACGAACTGATGACCGTCAAGCGCTTTAGCCACGTGCAGCACATCGTCTCGCACGTCACGGGCAGCCTGCAAAAATCCTACGACTCGTATGACGCGCTAAAAGCAGTATTTCCTGCAGGCACCGTGTCGGGCGCGCCAAAAGTGCGCGCGATGGAGATAATCGACGAACTGGAGCCTGACCTCCGAGGTCCGTATGCGGGCGCGCTGGGCTATTTCTCATTCAACGGCTCGTGCGACTTTGCAATAACGATACGCTCGCTTTTTGTCGACCAGAACAAGGCATACATCCAGTCGGGTGCCGGCATAGTAATGGATTCAGAGCCTGAAAAAGAGTGGGACGAAACGGAGCACAAGGCAAACGCTCTGCTCTCCGCGCTCCGCAAGGCCGCAAACTGACTTTTCGCTCAATTCCAGACTGCTTTCTGGCCGTTTTTGCGAGCATTTCGTGCTTGGCGTATGCTCAAAACGGGCCCTTGTCGGCGGTCAGCAGTTTTGCCGGCTGCAAAAATGATGTTATTGATAATGTAATGATATTTACGATTGCAAATTGAAGTTTATAGTATTGTGCTAATGTTATTAGTTTAAAATAGTGTACACTATAAAGTAGCAATATACACGATTGCATTACTAAAAAGAATCTAGTGGTTTGTAGGCGGCCTTGCAAACATGTTGTCCGCGTGCATGTGGTAATCAACTGCAAGCGACGGGTCTTTCTGCCTGCCTGTGAGGATGCCGACAACCACATCGTCCTTCTTTATCGTGCCTTCTTTTCGCAGCTTGCGCACGCCTGCCGGCACCGCGCCTGACGCCATTTCGCAGTCAAAGCCGTTCAGGCCGACTATCGACATGCCGTCGCTCATCTCCTTGTCTGTCGCCTGTACGACTATACCGTCGGTGAAATGAAGCGCCCTGAGAGCCTTGACGATGTTGGCCGGCCTTCCTATCTGTATCGCAGTCGCGTGCGTCTTGGGCCTAATTCCGCGCTTGTCAAGGTCTGCGTAATACCTGTCAACCATGCCAAGGTCCGGCCTGCCGTCGTTCCACGATAGCTTTTTGCCCTCAAACATGCCGTTGTAGAGCTCGTACAGCGTGTTTGCGCCCTCGGCATTAACCACCGCGAGCCTCGGAACCTTTTTTATCCAGCCCCATTCGTACAGCTCGATTAGCGCTTTTCCACAGCTGGATGTGTTGCCCAGCGCGCCGCCGGGATACACTATCCAGTCCGGCGGATTCCAGTTCAGATGCTCCATCACTCTGTAGACTATGGTTTTCTGGCCTTCTATCCTGAATGGGTTGACAGAATTTACGGTGTAGCCACCCGTCTCCTTGGCGTTTTTGAGAGAAGTTGCAAGCGCATCGTCAAAGTTGCCCTGCACCTGGATTACCTGCGCACCAAACTGGAACGCCTGGCCGAGCTTGCCCGGCGCGATCTCGCCCTTTGGGATGTAGACGTCGCACTGGATGTCCTCGTTTGCAGCATACATTGCGGCAGAAGCAGAAGTGTTACCGGTCGAGGCGCAGATGATTTTCTTTACCTTGAGCATCTTGGCGTGCGTCACGGCAGTCGACATGCCGTTGTCCTTGAAAGACCCTGACGGGTTATAGCCTTCTGGCTGGAGGAAAAAGCTGCCGTGGTTCATGTCCGCATAATCTGCAGCCTTGCTCATGTTGTACGGTTTTGAGAGCCGGCCTTCTGAGCCGTCTAGCGACACCAGCACGCGTGCACACTCGTTAAAATCTTCAGTATCAATGCCTGCAAAGTTTATCAGGTCACGAAAACGCCAGACGCCTGACTCGTTGTAAATGTTGCCGCCGTGGTTGCGCCTCTGGTAAAACTTTTCAATGAGGTCGCGGCTTGGCCTTGCGCTGTATTGAATGTCAAGAAGCGAGCCGCACGTGCACCTGTAAATGTCATTGTCGATGCCGTATGATTTGCCACAGTCCGGGTTGATGCATTTTTTTATGGCGTGCTCGGCCATTGTGATGTCCGGAATGAGACGTTAGCGCTTGCTATTTAGGTGTTTTTACTTTTTGACGCTCTTCTCGTACATCTTTAAGATCTGCTGTATCACGCCGTCCATGTCGTCCTCGCGGACCTCCGGCGAAGCCGCGTTCTTTAGCAGATTGTTGATGGTGGATGATATCTCAGAGCTGACCTCATCAAAACTGTCCATGTCGCTGTAGCTCTGCTGGTAAAGCCTTCGCAGTTTCATCGCGTACATCTGCGTCTGCTCGTTGAGGCTGATGTTGTAGCTGCGATTGTTTACCTTTATCTTTTCTTTTATCATCCGTATCTGACCGGGGTTACGGGTGTTTAAAATACTTGTCTAATGAGATTAGATGCGCTTTGTCATCAGGTACCTGTCGTGGTCTACAAAGCCGTCGTGTGCGTAAAACCCGATGACTGCGCTGTTGTGCCTTGTCACTTCTAGGTGCAACGCTTTTACCTGCTGCTTTTTTGCCGCTTTTTGCGCGTGTACAAGGACTGCTTTTCCGATGCCTTTTCCGCGGTATTCCTGCAGGATGAAAAACTCGTCAATGAATGCATCGCGTCCACCGAATTCCAGACTGTAGCCAAGCGCAAGCACAAGGTATCCCACGGGTTTTCTGCCGTCAAGCGCTAGAAGCACCGTGCCAAGCCTGCGGTCCTGCAGCAGCCTGCGCATAGCATTTCTGGCCTTTTTCCTGTCAAAATCGTGGTGGTCATAATCATAGTACATTTCCATGAGCGCAAACAGTGCGTCAAGATCGCCTGCACGCGCTGCGCGTATTCTGTACGACAACGTGTATTCCGCCGTGCCCATGTTCAAAACCGTTTCGCTGCGTGAGGTGCACGCGGCATTTGTAACCGCCGTGCCCTGTTACCGCGGTTACAATAGGCGTCGGTACAGCCGTTCTTTTACCCGATTGCCCGCAAAGCATTGCTAGGTGTCATCATAGTCAAGATGTCATTTGGTAACAAATGGGTAAAACCACAAGGAGAAAGCGCAGGACACAAGCTGATCGAAGGCATTAGGCCGCAAGCACCCCTAAAGCCGAGAATCGAAGAAGCACAAAAGAAATTGCAGATGCAGATACAAAAGCTGGACGCGATAAACTCGCGCATCAACGAGAAGGATCAGGTGATCTTCAAGCGCGTCGTCCTTGCCATGCAGAGCCACGATGCTCAGCACGCACGCGTGCTTTCAGGCGAGCTCTCGCAGATCCGCAAGATGGGCAAAATGATAGGCTCTGCAAAACTTGCGCTGGAACAGATCCAGTTGAGACTGAACACCATAACAGAACTTGGCGACGTCGTAGTGACGCTGAGCCCTGCGATGTCTGTGATAAAGGGACTCCAAGGCGGTCTTTCGGGCATGATGCCAGAGGCAGACCAGTCCTTTGCGCAGATCTCAGACCTGCTTGGCAACATCATGACAGACTCGGGACAAATTCCGTCAGGCGAGATAGGCGGATACACTGCGGTCAACGACGACACTGCGAGGATAATGGAGGAGGCAAGCGCAATCGTGGAAATGAACATGAAGAACAAATTCCCCGATCTTCCTTCCACCGGTGGCTCGCAGAGATCCACCGCAGAGGCTTCAGGCTACTAAAAAAAGCCCCCCCCCTCCTTTCTCTTTCTTTTCTTACTCTACTTTTTCCCCGTAGAAATTTTTTGCAGTTGCTTTTTTATTCTCGATATCGTCGGGTAGCTGTAGCCCTTCTCACGGTACGTACGTATCATCGTCTTCCAGTTATTCAGGCGCCATTTTGCCTGGTCGGCGCTAAGAAGGTGCGTCTCCCTCTTGACCATGCTCTTTCGCCCCGGCAAGAGATATCCTCCACTTGCAGCAGTGTAGCGGTTGTACGCAAAACGCAAGCCAAAGAGCACGTCGTCTGCCGGAAGCGAGTTGAGGTAAGTCACAAGTTCCCTTCCCTGTTCCTCTGACAGCTTTATCCGGAAGGCAAATTCACTTGCAGGCATGATTCTTTGTTGCAGACGGGTGTTAATTAACTTTGTTTCTAAACTCGAATTTAGAAATATACTCTAGATTACGCCCGTCTTTCTGCCTGCTTTATCAAAAGCATCAATCGCACTTTCAATGTGCTTCTTTCCGTGCATTGCCGTGAGCGAAACGCGCAGACGGGCCGAGCCCTTCTTCACCGTAGGGTAGCGCACGGCCTGCGCAAATACGCCTTCTTTCAAGAGTTTCTTCGAGAATGCTACTGTCTTTTTCTCGTCGCCTATCATGACAGGGATTATCTGGCTTGACGAGTTGCCGAGGGTGAATCCCTGCTTTTTCAATTGCGTGGAAAACTGCCCAATATTTTCAAACAGCCTTTTTTGCAAGCCGCCTTTTTTTGCCAGCGGAACTGCGGCCGCCGCAGCTGCGCAAAAGTGGTCTGGAAGAGCAGAGGTGTAGATGAACTGCCTTGAGGTGTTGACCAAGAGTTCGCGTATTCTGGCGCTTGTCGCCACGTACCCGCCAAAGCAGCCTAGGCTCTTGCTCATGCTGCTAATGTGCACATCGACCTTGGCACCAAACTTGGCAGGAACTCCTGCAAATTTCGGGCCAAAGATAAAGTCGCCGTGGGCGTCGTCAACCATTGTCAGCGCGTCGTACTTTTCTGCGATCTTGCAAATTTCGCCAACGTCGGCCGAGTCGCCGTCCATGCTAAAAACGCCTTCTGTTATCACGATTTTCCTTCCTGCCGCCTTTGAGACAATGTCCTCCAGGTGCACCATGTCGTTGTGCCCAAACACTTCTATTCTGGCGCCGGAGAGCCTGCAGGCGTCGATGATGCTTGCGTGGTTCAGCTCGTCGCTGAAAATGGTTGTATTCTTGTCGGCAAGCGCCGTGACAGCTCCAAGGTTTGCCGCGTATCCTGTAGGATAGACGAGTGCTGATTCTGTTCCCCTGTGTTTTGCAAGTGTCTCTTCCAGCTTCATGATGGCCGGATCGTTTCCCGCGATTAACCGCGAGCTGCACTGCGATACCTGCCTCAATGCATTGGCCGCTGCCTTTATGACCCTCTTGTCCTGCGACAGGCCAAGGTAGTCGTTTGAGCACAGGTGGATAGCTTTTTTGCCATCAACAGTTGCAAATGGGCCTCTCACACTCACCGTCTTTAGCGAGCGGTACAGGCCATCCCTTTCAAGCGCGAGAAGTTTTTCGTCTACAAAGAGAGTCTTACTTTGCTTTGAGGCCAATCTCTTTGATCATCGTGATGTCCTTGTTGGGCGCGTTGCCACCTGTAGTCAGGTAGCCACCGGTAATGATGCCATTTGCTCCTGCCTTTAGCGCAAGCCTGTCCTTGTCCTTGAGGTGGACCTCTCTTCCGCCTGCTATTTTCAGTATCGTCTTTGGCATAATAAAGCGCCATACCGCTATCGCCTTGATGGCGTCAGTCGGCTCGATGAGGTCTTTGTAGCCAGCAAACGGTGTCCCTTCTCTGCCGATGAGTATGTTCATCGGCACCTCGTCCGGTTCCAGCGAAGCGATTGAAAACGCAAGTTCCAGCCTCTGCCTCGGAGTCTCGCCCATGCCTATTATTCCCCCGCAGCACAATTCCAAGCCGGCTTGCTTTACTATCTTTGCAGTGTTTACGCGGTCTGCAAAGTCGTGGGTAGTGCATATCTTGGAAAAATAACTTTCCGAAGCTTCGAGGTTGTGGTTATAACGCTTTACTCCTAACTCTTTCAGGCGCCTTGCCCTCTCAAGGGTCATAAAGCCAAGCGAGACGTTCACTTCCGTCCCAACCTGCTCTTTTATCGCGGTTATCGTTTCGCAAATCTGCTCAAAGTCCTTTTCCGGAGGCGACCTGTACGCGCAGACGAGGCAGAAATTGGTGGCGCCTCCTGCCTTGGCCATCTCGGCCTGCTCGATTATAGTTTCTTTTGGCAAGAGGGGATACTTGTTGATGCCAGTTTCGTAAAACGTAGACTGGGCGCAAAAACTGCAATCCTCCGGGCACTTGCCCGACTTTGCATTAATCAAGGCTTCAACATCAACGACATCGCCATTGAACTTGCGCGTTATGGTATTGGCGCAGTCTGCAAGGGCCACGACGTCGTCGGTAGCAAGCAGCCTTTCGGCTTCGTCAATTGTTATCTTGCCGCCTGCTAGCACTTTATCCATGCAAGCCTTGATAAAACCCGCGTCTGACATTTTTGAATCGATGTTGTAAACTCGTAATTAAAAGTTTGGTTTACAAGTAGGCCAAAAATGACAATATTTCTAAATTCGAGTTTAGAAATATTATCTAAAGTCATGCTCAAAACTACCTGTCCCTAACTGGCAGGTTTTGGGCGCCTGCAGCAGGGGTTTACAGGCCAGTTTTGATGATTTATTGTCCCCAATGCTTTAGCCCATCCAGAAACTCCTGGCCGTATTTTCTGGCGATCTCTTGTTCCATCTCCCACGTTATTGGACGTTCTTTGAGCGCGTCGGCCACGCCTGCAAAATACCCTTCCAGACCTGCCGGGGATATGACAAGGACCTTGCCGCCTTCGGGGCCTGACTGGTAGTTATGCGGCGTCCCCTTTGGTATAAAGACGAAATCTCCCGCCTTGGCAATGACCGTCTTTTCGCCATACCTGATAGAGTATTTGCCTTTTAGCACATAGTACGCTTCCGGCGCTTTTGGGTGGATATGGAGCGCGGGTCCGACATTTGGCGGATGGGTCATTTCAAGCAGGGTGTAGGCGCCTTCAGACCTTTCGCCGGACACTTTTACCGTTATCTTGGTGCCGCGAAAGTTGATTTGCGTTCCTTTGCCATCCTTCAAAGCATATCCGCCAGCATCGCTTCCCATATGCCCTGTTGCAGTGCGGCGGCCATATTTCTAGGTGCAACCCGTTCGTGTACATCTGGCAACAATTCGGCTTTTCTGGCCTTTCTAGGTGGGGGTTTGGCGCTATTTTTCCGGCAGTTATGCACCTTGCATTTTTTGAAGTTAACAATTTGTTTGTAGAAATAGCCTTTTGGAAGAAAAACCGAAAATCGTCATCGCGGCGGTAGGCCCTAAGCCGTTCAAAAAGGGGTCGTTTTCTAGACCGTGTGAAAATTAGCCCCGTTTTTTTACCCTTGTTTTGCAGGCACTTGCGTACAGGTGGTTTAGAAACTACCATTACCATTTTTGAACGCTTGATTGCACTTTGTTGACTAGCCTGCTGTTAAGCCACGCCGGCAAAAGACAGCCATGAAATACGCGTTTGCCTACCTGCGGGTCAGCACCGAAGAGCAGACCGTCCAGAACCAAAAGCTGGCTCTTGAAAAGTGGGCCCGTGACAACAACTTTCAGATCCTTGACTTTTTCGAAGATTCGGCCGTTTCCGGCAGGGTTCCGGCGGCCCAAAGACGAGGATTCTGCGATCTTGTGGAAATGGTCAAGACCGCGCAGGTTGACGCGGTGCTAGTCTATGAATTATCGCGGGTCGGAAGGACCTTCTGGGATACCCTTGACGCCATCAAGGTGATTGAGCAATACACACCACTGCTGTCGTGCTCGCCCCGCGAGTCGTTTCTGCAGACGACGGAGCCAAGCGTCAGGAAACTGATGATAGGTATACTCACCTGGGTGGCAGAGCGCGAGCGCGAGATGCTCGTCCAGCGCACAAAGGATGGCATGGAGCGCGCAAGGGCTGCCGGCCGCGGGATAGGCAGACCCCAAAAGGTGCTCGACAAGGACCGGCTAATCCTGATGCTTGCGGAGAACCGCTCAAAGGCAAGGATTGCTAGGGAACTGGGAGTTTCCAAGGCGACCCTCTACAAGGAACTGCGCCAAATAGGGCAAAAATAGCTGCTACAGTTTTTCAACCTTTTTTGCCAGTTCTAAGTGGGCGTCCATCATCTTTTCCAGGTCGTTTCTGCCAATCGCAAGAGGTGGGATGACAACCATGATGTTGCCAAGTGCGCGCAGGTGCACGCCCATCGCAAGCGACTCTCTTTCTATAAAGTAGTTAATGCGCTCCTTGTTCTTGAGGTGGCTGATGGGCTTGCCGTTTCGTGCAAGCTCTATCCCTGCCAGCATTCCCTTGTGCCGTACGTCCGCAACGATGCCAATTTCTTCGAATTCGCGCAGCCTCTGCTTGATGTACTGTGCATTTTCTCTGATTTGTTGCATCAAATTGCGTTTTTCGTAAAGTTCAAGGTTTGCAAGTGCAGCGGAGCAGCCCACAGGATGGCCGGTAAACGTGTGGCCATGGTAGAAATGCTTGTTTTTCTCGTAATTGCCGAGAAACGCGTCATAGATCTTTTCCTGCGCCAGCGTGACTGCAAGTGGAAAGTAGCCTGCGGTGAGCGCCTTTCCCATGCAGACAATGTCAGGTTTTGACTTTTGCGCCAGGTACTCGACCATGTTGCCAAGCCTACCAAAGCCGGTCGCGATTTCGTCAAGGATCAAAAGGATGTCGTATTTCTTGCACAATTCTGAAATTTTCTGCTGATAGTTTTTCGGGTATACGACCACGCCTCCTGCTATCTGGGCGCCACTTTCCATGACTAGGCCGGCACATTTTCCGTCCAGCTTTTTCATCGTCTTTTCCGTCTGCTCCAAGCAATGCTCGACCAAGTCTTGCTCGCTTTTGAATTTGCTTCCATAGAGAAGGGGGCTTGGCGCCCTGCTCACCTTGGCCAAGAGCGGCTTGTATGCGCCAAAGAACTGCTCGATGTACCCAACCGACATGGCGCCGACCGTGTCGCCGTGGTATCCTCCCTCAAGCGACACGAACACCTTCTTTTCCGGCTTTCCGCGATTCTGCCAGTACTGAAGCGCCATCTTTAACGCGGCTTCAATCGCAGTCGAGCCGTTGTCCGTGTAAAATACGCGGTCCATGCCTTTTGTCAGTTTTATCAATCGCTCTGCAAGGCGCGCGGATGGCTCGTTTGCAAGGCCAAACAGCGTGGAATGCTGCAGGTGCCCAAGCTGCTCGCGCATTGCCTCGACCACCTTGTTCTGCCCATGGCCCCACACGTTGCACCACATGCTCGCGGTCCCGTCGAGGTATCGCCTGCCCTCATCGTCGACCATGTAAAAGCCCTCGCCCCGCACGATGACTCTGTTGTCCTGCTTTTCCCAGTCCTTCATCTGGGTGTAGGGGTGCCAGACAAAATTCCTGTCGGCGTCTTGTAGGCCAGGATCGCTCATAGGTTAAATGCAACCCCTTGCTCTATCTAATTATTTCCATGCGCGGCGTGTTTGTGACGGGCACCGACACTGGTGTCGGCAAGACCGTTGTTGCGGCCGGCATCGCATGGCTCTTGAGGAAAAGGGGCATAGACGTTGTTGCCATGAAGCCGTTTGCGACGGGCGCAAAATATCATTCAAAGAAATTCAAGTCGGAGGATACTGCCATCCTTGCAGAGGCCGCAGGAACCGTCGAGCCTGACGATGAGCTGAACCCTGTCTTTTTCAGGGTGCCTGCATCTCCACTTATGGCCGCGCAGATCCTGAAGAAAAGCCCTCCGGACGTCCATGGGGCGCTGTTCCCGCTGAAAAAACTGGGGATAAAGCACCAGTTCGTAGTCGTCGAGGGCATCGGGGGCCTGATGGTGCCCCTGACAGAGCGCGAGTTTATCGCGGATTTTATACGGCTTGCAGGCGTGCCCGTGGTGATAGTGACGCACCCGCGCCTTGGCACCCTGAACCACACCCTTCTTACGGTGCGTGCCTGCCGCGAATTCGGCCTTGATGTCCGGGGGATAATTTTCAACATGATGCCAAAAAGGCCGAGTGCCGTGGAAAAGAACGCGCCGCATGTGATACAGAGGCTTGCAGGCGTGCCCGTGCTTGCGGTGCTTCCGGAAATGAAAAATCCCGACTACAAAGAGGTAGGCAGGCTTCTTGGAAAGGCAGGCGTTACAGAAACAGTCCTCGCCTAGCCATGCAGCATTTTTAGGCTGCTGACGCCCTTGCGCGCAAGAAAGGCGTGTATGTCTGAAACTACCGATGAATATTGGAATTTTGCACTGCCAAGATGGTAATTCCTGCCTTTGTAGTCAACCTTTCTTGCAGAAATTATCCACAAGTTTTCAACATTTTTCTGGACAGCCTGCGCCTGCTTTATCCTGACCGTATCTACATTTGTTTTCAAAACCTGTATGACAAGCGCCTTGTCGGGGCTTTTTGCAAGGCTCTTTACAGACGGCACGACCACGTCCAGCTCTGTCCCGTCCACAGTCACTTTTCTTTCTGACGGCAGAAGCGATGCAGTGAGCATAAAATGCAAGAGCGCCTCACACAATGTCCCGAGGGTCTCGTCGTTTGCCTCGTCGCCAAGGTCCTGCGTGCACCTGTCTATTATTTCGGAACAATATTTCCTTGACGATTCAATGTTGGAGCTGACGTCTGCGCGGATCTTTTCCCTGCCTATGCGGTCAATTACTGCATAGAGGACCTCTTTGATGTCCTTGGGCACACCATTGCAAACCCGGGTACGTTTATTAAATCTGATTGCCCTTTAATAATACAAAATGGCCAAGGTCAAGATTGCAATCGGCCTGCTCGTCGCCTCGCTGGTGCTTTTGGTGATATACGGCGCAGATGCTGCAGCCGCCGGCTCTAGCCCGGACCACAGGGGGTTTCTCCCACTTGACGAGTCAGTGAGGGGCGGCGGATTTGGAGGAGGCGCGGTGATAATGTCGATAATCGCTTTTGTCATTGCAAGAAAAGAGCCGTCAAAGGCAGTCATGGCGCTCTTGTTTGTAAATGGCGGCCTGATAATCGCCGGTATGCTTGCCTTAATCGCGCAGGGGGCTCTTGCCTCTGCAAACGCATCGGGCGCGATGCGCACAATCGGGAGCACGATTGGCATGGGCGCAATCCTGGTAGGCCTCGGCGCCTGGAAGGCCGCAAGCGACAGGCGTGTAGCAAGCAAGCCATCGCAGGCTTCAAGGTAATTTTTTGCCAGTCTGCGCGCGCTGCAGCTCTCAGGCCGACAGGACTTACTCTTGCGTGCACACCGAGGACAAGGAAGTGTGCACAGAATGTTATCAAGAGATACACTGGCTTTTGACAGAGTCCGGATAACATTTTATACGATTATACAGGAATTCTGGGACATGAAAGCAGTAATACTTGCGGGTGGCTTTGGCAAGCGCCTGAAACCATTGACAGACCAGATACCAAAGCCCATGATAGAGGTATCAAACCTCCCGATAATCGAGTGGCAGATAAAGTGGCTGGCCGGAAACGGCATAAAGGAGTTCATAATCTGCGTAGGATACCTGAAGGAGCAGATAATAAACCACATTGGAAGCGGAAGCAGGCTCGGAGTCAAGGTCGGCTACGCCGTTGAGGAAGAGCCGCTAGGCACCGGCGGCGCGCTCAAGAACGCGGAGGGTCTTCTTTCAGGCCAGAGCGAGTTTTTCATGCTAAACGGCGACATACTTTCAAACCTCGATCCTTCAAAATTGCGCGACGGCGGGTCGGCGCACGCGCTTGCACTCGTGCCCTTGCGCAGCCCATACGGCGTGGTCGAGGTGGACAAGTCGAACAAGGTGCTCGGTTTTGTGGAAAAGCCCCGGATAAAGGACAGGTGGATAAATGCAGGCGTCTACCATTTCACGAACGAAGTGTTTTCGTACCTGCCTGAAAATGGCAACATAGAGATGACCGCCCTGCCTGCGCTGGCAAAGGAAGGAAAGCTCCGGGCAACCACCTACGACAGCGTCTTTTGGCGCTCCATCGACTCGCACAAGGATATCGAGGAAGCGACAAAGGAAATGCAGGCTGCGCACATCTCATGATGAAAGTTGGGTACAGTCTCGGGCCACTCCTTTCTATGGAGGACGTGCTCCGGTGCGCAAGCCTTGCGGACAGGCAAAAAAATGTGGATTCGATATGGGTCCCAGAGTCGTGGGGCCGAGAGTCTTTTGCCACGCTTGGTGCAGTGGTACAGGCCACAAAAAAAGTCAGGCTTGGTACATCGATTGTTAGCATTTTTTCAAGGACTCCTGCCACGATAGCGATGGGCGCAGCCACGCTTGACATGATTTCAGGCAACAGAACAGTCATCGGCCTTGGCACGAGCACGGAGGCCATAGTCGAGAACTGGCATGGAGTGGAATTTGTAAAGCCTGCATCTCGGATGAAAGAGTATGTCGAGTGCATCCGGCTGATGACGTCTGGCGAGCGGGTCAACTATTCCGGCGAGTTTTTCAAGATAAACAACTTCAAGATGCTGAATACGCCCTTCAGAAAGCACATTCCAATTTTCCTTGCGGCAGTCAACAGGCGTATGCTTGCGCTTGCCGCAGAAAAGGCAGATGGCGTGCTCCTTTACATGCGCCCGCTTGAAGAGCTGAAAGCAACGGTGCCGGAACTGAGAGCAAGAGCTACAGCAGCAGGCAATTTCGAGGTCGCGCTTTCGCTCATCTGCGCCGTGTCGGATAAAGAGCCGGAAAAAGCCCGGGCGCGTGCGGCAAAGACCCTCGCATTCTACGTTGCAGTCGGAAAGTACTATAGCAGGTTCCTTGCAGAGAACGGCTACCGCGACGAGGTCGAGCGCATTTCAGCCGAGTACCAAAAGAACGGCGGCGACGCGGCTGCAGGGCAGGTCTCACTAAAGATGCTAGAGGAGCTGACGGTCTGTGGCACAAAAGAGGAATGCAGAAAGGCGCTTTCCAGGTTTTCCGACTCGGGAGTCACCCTGCCGATATTGCAGTTCAATCCTGTACAGGACGCAGAAAGTTCATTTAGGGAACTGTTGTCAACCTTTTAAAGTGGGCAGGGTAGCTATCTCGGCTGCGGCAACCTCGAAATTCACAAAGGCGACAGAAAGATCGATTTTTGACATCGCCTGCGAGCCCTGCGTCGAGATTCTGAAAAGCTATGGCAAGAGCGTCGATGCCGTACTCTTCTCCACGTGTGCTACAGAGCAATACGGCTCGACTATAGTCTCTGAAATGCTCGGGGTAACGCCCAAGATGTCGCAGCGGGTTGACAACCTCTGCAATTCCGGGACGAACGCGATTGCCACTGCGTATTCGCTGATTGCGTCTGGCCTGTGCGACTCGGCGCTTGTGGTAGGCGCAGAAAAGGCTCGCAGCGAGGGAAACAGGCTCGTCTGGGACGTCACCCGAGGCTCGTTCAACTTTCCAGTACACTGGGCGTCGATGTTTGCCCGCTCGCACATGAGGTGCTTTGGGACAACTGAAGAACAGATGGCCCATGTGTCAGTCAAGAACCACAGAAACGCCGCAGAAAACAAGAACGCGCTCTTTCAAAAGCCCGTGACTCTAAAAGAGGTGATGGAATCGAAAATGATAGCCGAGCCGGTAAAGCTCCTCGACTGCTCGGCGCCGTGCGACGGCGCCTCGGCCGTGCTCCTGCTCTCAGAGCAAAGGGCGAAAAAAACTGAAAACCCGGTATGGATAAAGGGAATCGGCCAGCAGACAGCCGGTGCCAGCTTTGCAAGCATGGACGACTTGACGACACTCGAAACAGCCAAGAGGGCTGCGCGCGACGCGTACAAGATGGCCGGGATAAAGCCGTCGCAGGTGGATGTCGCCGAGCTGCACGACGCGTTTACAATTCTTGAGATAATGGCGTACGAGGATCTAGGCTTTGCGCAAAAGGGAAAAGGAGGCAAGTTCGTTGAACAGCAGGAAATCGCGATAAACCTACGGGGCGGGATACTCGGCTGCGGCCACCCAGTGGGAGCCACTGGCGTGGCGCAGGTCGCCGAGATAACGCTGCAACTGTCCGGCAGGGCGGGAAAAAGGCAAGTGCAAGGCTGCAAGACCGGCCTCGTGCACAACCTTGCTGCCGCCGGCTCGTCGGCGACGGTGATGGTGCTTGGCGCTTAACTTTATTGACTATCTGAAAAAGGGCGAGTTCTTGGTGCCAATGTGCACGAAATGTGGGAAAAGGGCCTGGCCGCCGTCGCCTTCCTGTCCGGAATGCTTTGGCAAGGCTGTGCTGAAAAAAGTGGACAAGACAGGCATTCTGGTCGAGTTTGCGACTTCGCACGTTCGTGGACACGAAGGGGTTTTTGGCATTATAGAAATGAATGGCTTTAGGCTCGTAGGCTCATTTGACGGCGACAAAAAGCTGTGCAATGGAATGAAGGTCAGGATGGACAAATGCGGCGTGAACGCAGAAGGCGCGCCGTTCTACCACTTTGTCCCAAAATGAATGCTTATTAATGATTGAGAGAGAACCGGAGCAGGCTCATGAGTTACGACAGGTTTGTTGACGAGAGGGTCCTGACAAGCAGGGACGCCCTCAACCGCTTTCAGATCAAGATAAAGCTCGTTGAAATCGACGAAGGCGCAAGGGACTTTTCCCGGCGCTTTGGCAACAGGGTCCTAGTCAGAAAGATTCTGCTCACGATAAAGCACACCGAGACACAGGAAGTGGAGGAAAGGGAGCTCAACGTCGAGGAAGTTGAAAAGAGGATGAAAAAAGAGCGCCTTTTCAGTTCCACGAACAGGTGGGTCGCATCGACCGACATCAAGAACGGGTACGTGGTGGCAAGCAAGCATCTCGACCTCCTTGCCGACGCGATAGCGCTCGATATTGTCCCGCTTGGATAAAATACCAATATTTCAAAACTCGAATTATGAAATAGGGCGCTTTATCCACACTCTTAACGTTTCTATCCAAAAGGCGACGGCGCCAGCCACCGCAAAGCCTATCGCAAAGACGTCCAGGTTGTTAACGTTCAGGACGACGTACGCGATTAGCATCGTCGTGAAAAATGCCGCAAAGAATGATAGCCGGGGAACAGCAATCCCGCCGACGTTGACAAATGCCTGCAGCACACCGACCTGCACCTTTTGGATTATGTAATATCGGCCGTACTCGTCCTGTCCTACGAGCGCCAGCTGCACGAGCTTGTCAATATGGTAGTTGGCCACGCTGGGGCTTGAAAAGTCAAGGTCGCGCTGCACTTCGCGCACTCCCACAGGCTCTTTTCTCTTTATCATGTACATGTACACCTGCAGTGTCTTTCCCTTTAGCTGCTCCTCTATTTTGTCGCTGCCGCCGGCCTGCTCGTTATCTTTGGACAACTCGGGTGTTCACGTAATGTTGACGTGAAGCTATTCTGAAATGCTATAAAGCTATCGTAGAGAAATTATACATGGCGCCGCTGACCAGACTCGAACTGGTGACCCACTGGTTAACAGCCAGTTAAGCTCCGAAGCACAATATTGCGCTTTGAATTTGCTCTACCATGCTGAGCTACAGCGGCGCAAGTATACGCAAATTCCATGCACAAAATAAATGTTTAGAATTTTGCTTTGCAAACAAAAAATGTGATATGACAGGACAAACGTTACGACAAGAGCACTTTGCAAAAATTGCGGTAGAAAAGGGGAGGGAAAAACCTCACATGCCTTCTTCGCGGGCGTAGACGTACAGCCCGTCGAGGAAGACACGCTGGTCCTTGTCCTTTATCTTGGTTGACTGCTCGATGTTTGCGGCAGTCTGCGACACGTCTTCAAGGCTCGGACCCTTTACGACGACGTCTTCGCCTTGGACCTCGACTTTGGTCGCGTCGCCCTGGATCTTGGCAGTGCGGGCAGAGCGCTCGCCGAAAAAGTTCTCCACGTGGACCTCTTTGCCCTTTACCTTTACTGCGATTGGAAAGTGCGCAAATATTATCTTGACCTTGTACGTGTAGCCTTTTTCGACGCCTTTTACCATGCTAGTCACGATGCTCTTTGCTGTGTTGGCCACTGCAAGGTCGCGCTTTCTCGTGCCGTACGGCTTTATCATTACCTTGTTGCCCTCAACCGTCACCGTGGCAGGAAGTTTCAAAAAGTCCTTCTTGATAGTACCCAGCTTGCCCTTGACTGTGAGGAAGCTTCCTTCCTTTGTTACCTTGACGCTTGCTGGTATGGCGACTTCTGCCATTATTGCCGCTGGCTGCTCAGTAGACGTAGCCAACTAGAACTCCTCCTAATCCCTGCTCCTGCGCCTCGTGGTGGGACATGATGCCCTTGCTGGTCGAGACTAGCAGTATGCCCATGCTGTATGCCGGCAAAAACTGTCTCTCCCAGTCAAAGTACGCGTCTTTTTTCACGGAAAAGCGCGGGGTGATAATGCCACATTTGTTTATCTTGGCCAGTAGCTGTATGCGGAACTTGCCTGCCCTGCCGTCGTCCACCTGCTCAAATTCGCCGATGTAGCGGTGCTTTTGCATCACGCGGAGCACCTCGCTTGCGAATTTGGACGACGGAAGCACGATGCATTCTCTCTTTCTCCGGGTCTCGTTGTTGTAGATGGTAGTGAACATGTTTGACAGGACGTTTAGTGCTGGCATCTCTCTCTACTACACCTACTCGAATTTCTTGAATCCCAGGCTTTCAGCCACTTCCCTGAAGCACTGTCTGCAAAGCATCAGGTTGTATTTTCTGATAAGTCCGTTATATGAACCGCACCTTTTGCACCAGCGCACTCCTCTTCCATGCGCAAGCTGCTTGCGGCCCGTTGTCGCGTATTCTCTTGGTTTAGGCATTTTGATTACTGTACCTCCGCTCCGTACTGTTCCTTAAAGTAGGCAACGGCGTCCTCTTTGGTTATCCTGTGACTCTTGCCTATCTTGGCGCGTTTTCTGCTCTTGCGAGCAATCCTGTATCCTGGCCTCACGAGGACGATGTTTACGTCCATTCCAAAGATGCCGATCTCTGGGTTGTATTTTGTGCCGGGGATGTCGATGTGCTCGTGGATACCAATTGAAAGGTTGCCGAAATTGTCAAACGAGGATTCTTTTAGCACGTTCTTTTTTGCTGCAACGACGCGCTTTAGGAATTCAACTGCTTCTTCGCGTCTGAGAGTTACCATGGCGCCTATCGGCTCGCCCTGGTGGATGCCAAAGTCGCGCACAGTCTTTCTTGCACCCCTTATCGCAGGCTGGTGGCCCGTCAATTCGGTGAGCGCTTTTTTTGCTTTTTCCATCGGCTCGCCGGACTTGCCGACGCCGATGTTGATGACCACCTTGTCGACGACAATCCTCTTCATGCTACTGCTTTCCATAACTTGGCTCATTCTATCAGTTCACCTTTATCACTGGCTTGTCCTTGCCAACTACCATGACCATTTCCACCGGAAGCTCTACCGTCCTGTCGTCGACTGAGACGAACGCGCGGGTTGGAAGCGAGAAAAGCCCTTCACGAAAGTCCTCTATCTTGCCTACCTTGCCAGCGTTCTCGCCCGTGATGATGAGTGCCGTCGCGCCCTTCTCTAGCTTGATGTGGTCCTTTACCTTTGCACCGGGAAGCTCGAGCAGGCACGTGTCGCCGACCTTCATCTTGGCGTCGGTGATGAGCGTCTTGCCGTCGTGGAAGCCGTACTGCAGTTTCTTGCCCTTGGTCGTGACCTTGCTTGTTATCTTGGCTAGTTTCACTGCCTTTTCCGCGTCCTCGACTGCCACTGGCGCGAGCAGTTCCGAGTCCTTGGGGACGAGGCGGTACGCTTGGCCGTTTGCAAGCTCTACCACATCCATTAGGCCGACTGCGAGGTTCGGGTCGCGCCTTACAATGCCGTCGACTTTGACCTTGCCTTCATTGAGTATCAGTTGCGATTCTTTGGCTGTGTGTGTCACCTTGACTGCGTCGCGCAGGACCATGCCGAGCGGGTATGCGCTATTTTTCGGGTGCGGTCCCGGCTTGACCCTCATGACGAACTGGCTTTCCTTCCTTCTGATGTTCCAGAAGGTCGGCGCCATCTGTCTCTTTACTCTAGTTGCTCCACCTTTCTTTCCCATTAGCTAGTCTCCTCCTCTTTTTTTGCTGATGTCGTCTTCTTTTTCTTTGGCGCTTTTGGCTTCTTTTTTGTTGCCTTTGCAGCCTTTGGCTTTGCTTCGGCTTTTGGTTTTGCCTCTTCCTTCTTTGGCGCCGCCTGCTGCTTTTGGCCGCTGAGCATCGCCGTCCTGTACTTGTCGTCCGTCTTTAGTCCAGTAATCATTACCTTTGAAGCGTGGATAGGGACCTTGACCTGGCCTCCGCGCACCTTTTCGCGCTGTATGCCTTCAATTTCGAGGGTGCCTTCAATGGTGTTGACCTTGTCGACCTTGCCCTCTACTCCCTTGTATTCACCACGCATGACCTTGACCGAGTCGCCCTTGATGACGCGCGCGCTGCGCCTCTTGTACTGCTGGCGCAGGTTATCAGACAAGGTAGCGCCGACCATGTTGTCGCGCTGGTGCTTTGGAACGTGCAAGAGTTTTGGATGTATTGCCATTTCTAATAAAACACCTAGACTATCATTCCCGCGAGGTTTGCAATCCTCGGCCACTTTTCCGCCGCCTCGCTTGCGACCGGACCCTTGATGTCAGTCCCCTTGATCTCGCCTTCTGGCGTCACGAGCACCGCGGCGTTGTCTTCAAACGCGACGCGGACCCCGTTTGGTCTGCGTATAGGGTACTTTTGCCTTACAATGACGGCGCCGAAAATCTGCTTGCGCAGTTCCGCCGGACCCTTCTTTACTGTAACTGTGACAAAGTCCCCAACTGCTGCCGCCGGCAGACGCGAGTGTCTTCCCTTGTACCTGGTGACCTGCGCGATGCGCAGCACCTTTGCGCCAGTGTTGTCGGCGCATACGAGCTCTGCCGTCACCGGCAGCGCCCTTGTGATGTACGGGCGGAATTCCTCTACGCCCTTGGCCGAAACTGCTCTTGACTTAGATCCTGCTGCCATCCTTTGTATTCACCTCAATCACTACGAACGAAACAGTCTTTGAAAGCGGTCTGCATTCTGCTATTTTGACCTCGTCGCCCTCTTTGACATCCATGCACGTCGGGAGGTACGCGTGGACCTTGGACCTGGACCTCTCATATCTCTTGTATTTCTGGACTGGCCTCGGGTACTCTTGCGTGACCACGACCATCTTTTTGGCCTTGGCACTTGCCACGATGCCTGTCACAAGTTTGCCCCTCACCGGGAGCGTGCCGTGAAACGGGCAGAGCTCATCCTCGCACGTCTTGCGGGGAGCAATGACTGAAACACCAATGTTTCTTACCATCTCTATCACTCTATTATAATCGCGATATACGATCCTCTGGCCTTGCTATCATCGAAGAACCACTTATAAAGCAAGCGCCATTTTGAGTTGCGATTTCGATTTTTTTCGCTGCTGCTTTTGGAATTATTTTTGTCGCGCTGCCGGATCTTATTGCAAGCGTGTTCCTCGTTTCAAAAACAACAGTGCCTGCAAGGCCGGCGAGTGCTGCATTCGTTGATTCGATTATTTTTGCGTCAAGGCCGATGAGCTCGTGCGCAAGGATGTTTGCCGCAGTTATCATCTTACGCCTTGGCCTTCCTTTCATTGAGCAGCGTAAGTATGCGCGCAATGTCGCGACGCATGTACCTAATCTCGCCCGAGTGCTTTTTCAGCGTGCCTTTAGTCTGCTCAGACCTGACCTTTGCAAGGTCCGCCTTCATTTCTGAAAGCTTTTGCGAAAGATCTGTATCGTTCATTTCGCGAAGCGTCTTTAGCTTAAGCCTGGCCATTTGTCTCCGCTCCTGTTGTTTGTGTTGCTGTTACCGTTTCTTCCTTGGCTTCTTCTTCTGCGGCTAGCGCCTGTGCTGGTTGTGCAGCCGCTTGCGCGCCACCCTCAACCATCTGGAACTCTTGCGGAAGCTCTGCCTTTGATGCGATGCGTAGCTGTATGCCCATCAGGCCCATTTTTGTCAGTACAGACGCGACGCCTGTCTCGACTATCTTGCCTGCAATGTCGCCGCTCTTTGGCACCACGCCCACCGTGTGCTTTTCAAAGTGGGCGCGCTCTGTGCGAAGCTTGCCTGAAATTGTAACTTCAACCCCAAGCGCTCCTTGGCTCATTATCGTGTTGAGCGCCCACATCGATGCACGTCTAAAAGCTGTGCCGCGCTCAATGAGCTGTGCAATCCTGTTGCACATGATGTTCGGGTTCAGCTCAGGGTTTGTTACTTCAAGCACCGAGATCTGCGGGTTTGGAAAACCGAACCTCTGCTCTATCTTGGCCATTAGGTCCTTGATGCCTGTCCCCTTGCGGCCGATTACTAGGCCGGGCCTTGTCACGAAAACGGTTATCCTTGCGCCGACTGGCGTCTTTTGGATCTCGACTCCGCCATAGCCGGCGTCCTTGAGTTCCCTTCTGAGGAACTCGTCAATTTCCATGTTGCGGTATGTGTTTTTCATTACGTTCTTTACTGCGCTCATTCTGAAGAGACCTCCTGCGCTACAAGCTCGACATGCACTAGCGTGTCGATCTTGGGGCTTGACCTGCCCATGGCCCTCGGAGTAAAGCGCTCCAGCTTGGTCCCCTTGTGGACCACTGCGCTCACTATGCGGAGGCGGTCAAGGTCCATGCCCTTGTACTCTGCGTTTGATTCAAGGTTGTCGAGAAGCCTGAGGAACTCGTTTGCGGCCTTTTGTGGGTATCTGCCTGCGGAGAAGCCGTCGCGGATATTGGTCCTGTGCGCGACTTCGTTGTGGTACCTGCGGTATGGGACTGCAATTTTCTTGGCCACGACGTTTTCGAGGAACTCGCGGGCCTTTTCAATGGACATGCCCTTGATGGCGACTGCAATTTCGCGAGAGTGCTTGTGTGAAATGCTCTTTTCGCGGACAGCGGCGCGCACGTGGCGGGCCTTGTCAAAGTTTTGGAAAGAATAAGAAAATTTTGGCATGTGCATCACTTCAGCGGGACGTAGAGGCTGGACCTCGAAGCGCCGACACCTGGTGCGCCGTGCTGGACTCTCTTGTTAGTTATCGCATACTCGCCAAGGTAGTGCCCGACCATTTCCATCCTGATTGCGACTGCTGCAAATTCTTTGCCGTTATGGACGTTTATTGTGAGGCCGATCATGTCCGGCAGGATTATCATGTCACGGACGTGCGTCCTGATTGTGCCTTTCAGCTTGCCGTCGCGTGCCAGCTTTATCTTTTCGCGCAGCTTTCTCTTTTCGTCGTTCATGTACGTGCCGATGCGCTTGTCAAGCGACCTGCGCTGCCGTGAGTTGAGAAGCGGCAAAAGGTTCTCTATAGACAGTGACTGTAACTGTTCGGGCGTATAGCCCTTGAACTTGAATTCGCGTACCAACTATATCACTCTCTCCTCGGCTGCTTTTCCATTTTTAAACCTAGCGAGCGTCATTCTATACCAGCCCCAGCTTTGTCGCAAGGTTCCTTGCGCCTTCCGGTTCCTTGAACTTGACAAATGCCTTTTTGCCCTGAATAGTATGCGCCGTGTTGACGTCTGCCACCTCTATCTCATAGAGTATGCGCATCGCCTCGATTATCTGGTGCTTTGACGCGTGGTCTGCGACCATGAAGGAGAGCTTGTTTTCCTTCTCTATCTGGTTGAATGTCTTTTCTGTAACGTATGGCGCCAGTATTATGACCGTCGCATCTTCTGCAGTCATAGCCGTGCTTGCCGGCGCTGCCACTTCTGCCGCAGCCGGTTTTTTGTTGTTGTTTTCTGCCTTGCTCATTGTTACCTAATCATCTCCATTACCTTGTGCATCGGAGCCTTGACTTCCTTCAATTGCTCGATTGCGTTCTGCGAAAATACTGTCAGCCTGATTGGCTTTGAGCCCGGCGCCAGGTCAAGGACGCTGATTTCCCTTGCGGTCTTGACTTCTACGCCCGGTATCGACTTTATTGCAAGTGCCTTGGCATCGTTTCCGACTACCACGAGCGCGCTTGTGCCGACCCTTGCGGACCTGCCCCTGCGTCTTGCGGTGCCAGAGCGGACCTTGTGGGTCGAGCCTGCGCGTACTAGGTCGTCTTCTAGGCCGAGCGCTGAAAGTGTCTTTATCAGATCTTTTGCCTTTGCGACGGATTCAATGTCGTTTGAAACTACTAGTGGCAGTTTGACATCTTTTGCGAGCTTGTGGCCACGGCCCTCTACCAGGTCGCGCCTTGCAGTCGCCGCTATTGCAGAGCAGAGGCCGAGCTGTTTTTCCTTGTGGTTGATTTTCTTGTATATGTGCTTCCACGACTCTGGCGGGTGCGCAACTCTGCCGTGCCTTACGCCTGCCACGCCTGCCGCCTGCCCTGCCCTTGGGAACCCTTCACCGCGGGCCCTTGCAAGACGTGCGATGCCCAGACCGGTGTTTCGGGATTCTGCAGAGACGTTCTCGCCTGCGCCGGGGTAGCGACCCTGCCTCTGATAAGTATGCGAAGTGAGGTTGACGTACACCTTGTGGATTACCTCCGGCCGGTACGGCGTGTCAAAGACGATTGGAAGCTCGACACTTCCTGCGTCCTTGCCGTCGATGCCTGTTATTGTTGCCTTTGTCATTACTGGACAACTACCTCCAGAACCTTTGGCTCCTGGACCTTCTTTGGAAGGTTGCGTATTGGGTGCCTCATCTTTATCAGGCGCTTTGGAACGCCCGGAACCGAGCCCCTTACGACGATATAGTCGCCCTTGACGAGTCCAAAGTGCTTGAATCCGCCCTTGGGGTTGATAGAACTCTGCTGTCCATCCTTTTCAGTGTTTGACATTATCAATATGCGCTTGTTGTACTCGGTCCTCTGGTGGAAGCCCCGCTGGCCTTGCCTTGCGACAGTGTACATGACTACTGCAGGGGATATTGGGCCGAGCGTTCCGACTGCGCGCACGCTCTTTCTCGACTTGTGCTGCTTGCGCTTGACGCCAAACCTCGTGATGGGGCCCTCGACACCCTTGCCACGTGTGATGCCAAAGACGTCAACGTTCTGGCCGGCCTGGAAGATGTCGCTTGCCTTCATCTCTTTGCCAAGGATGCCCTTGACGTATTCAAACTGCGCCTTTGCGTCCTTGCCGGAAACTGCCAGCTCGAAAACAAACGGCTTTTTCTGGGAGATGCCGACCGCGCTTGGGGAAACTGCAACGATTGCCATGATAGAGCTTGCCTGCGCGACTTTGGCCTCTGCCTTTGCCATCGCGTCGTCGGCCTGCTTGATGTCGACTCGACGCGACATTTCCTTTGGCAGGTCCTTTGCATATACATCAAAGATCGCATGTTGTCCATACAAATCTGTCTTGTACGCGCGAGCGCCGATTACCTTCATCGGCGGAGTCACGATGACCGTCGCAGCGTTCAGCAACTGCTTGCCAAAGTTCGGAGTCTTTTCCCTGTCGTCAATGGTTAGAACGTGTATACCGCCAGCCTTGAAACCTGCAAACCCCAACAGGGAGCTCTTTTCTCCCGCCATTTCTGGCCAAGTCCGGACCCTCGCTTCGAGGCTCCTTGCCCTGGCCCTTGGGCGGAAGGCTATACTACCCCTTCTTGGGGCGCTATACTTACGATGACCCATAGGTAACGCAACAGTCTTGCGCTTCCTTTTATAAATTATTCAGTGGAAAAAGCTAGTTCTTGGACAAAATAGAGCTGTTGAGGATCGCAAGCGTGCCGAGGATAGCTTCCTCAAGGCGCACCGTCTCGGTGGCCTGCGCCGGAAACATGTTCACGACAAACTCGGACCGCACGTTTGCGCCCTCTTTTGCGAGGATTTCGTGCACCCCGTGCCTTGGCGCGCCAAACACCACGAGAACGTTCTCGCTTGCCTTTATGCGCTCGCCAAGCTTGACCTCGACGTTCTTGAAGTAGCTGCCTTTTCTCGACGTGACGACTGCGACAGTCTTTTCCACGCTGCTCAACAGCTTTACCACGGACGGCACCTCCTTGACCTCATAACCCCAGTACTCCGAGATGTCATTGTCTGCAGCCTCTGTTGCGCGCAGGTTCGGGTACGGCTGTGTGAACCTGACGTTTACCTTCTTGCCCTCAAAGCCCTGCCCCTCAAACGGAACTAGCGAGCCAAGGCCGGCCTCCACAAACAGCGCGCCTTTCACTTTAACAATCACGCCGGCGCGCACGTCGCCGGCCCTGACTGTCTTGATGTCCTGCGCGGGCTTGTGGTGCGGCGCCTTTATCGGGTGCAGTATCCCTGCAAATTCCAGTTGCGTCATCCTAGGGTACAATATCTTGCGCAAATACTGTGGCGTGTCGAGGTAGCGCAGCACGGTGCGCAAAAGTATTGGATCTTCCTTCTCAAACTGCGAAAGCGGGTCGTGGTAGATGTATATGCGCTTTACTCGAAAGATGGAGCAGGCGCGCGCAAACTGGGCTATCTTGACGCTCTTGTCGCGCTTGGTCTGCTCGTCTGAAAGAGAAGAGTCGGGTATCGCCACCCAGAGGTTCTGCATGTTTTGTCTTTATTCCTTTAAGAGCTCTTCGACTATTATTTCCAGCTGACCTGTAGCGCCAAAGAGGTTGTGGCGCAGGTTGCCTTTTTTGTCGATTACAAGTGAGGTAGGTGTGCCGCGCATGGCGTATTCCTCAAACGTCTTGGCCGAGTATTCCTTGCCCTGCAAATACATTTTCACGCGCTCTATCATAATCTGCCTGTCTTTCTCGCTGTACGAGCGATAGTCCGGCACGTTTGCCTCTATCACATCCATTATCTTGCTTTCAGTTATCTGCCCGTTTTCCTTTTTCAGCATGTCCATGCCGACTGGGAACGGTATCTTGTACGGCAGCTTGCCGCCTTTCAGCTGGCCGTACATCGACAGCGCCTTTTGCGTCTCGCCGACAACCTCGCCGGTGGTCAGCAGTTTCTGGAGGTTTTCGAGCGTGTTCTTGTCATAGTCTTCAAACGCAGTGGCCATGCCGAGCACCGTCAGCCCGCTTTCGCCGTACTTGTTGTAAAGTTCTATCGCCTCGGGGATGCCGTACATGAAGCAGCCGGGGCAGTTTACTTGGAATACCTCGACAACCACGACGTTGCCCTTTTCCTGGTCAATGTTTGTGGGCTTGCCCTGCACCCATGTGGAAACGTTCAGGTTGGGAGCCTTTGTGCCTACTTTTGCTGCCATATATGCGGTAAACTGACTCTTGTCGCTAAATTAACTTTGTGCGTGTAGCATCGATTCTGTGCGACAAAAACAAACTCGTAAAAGCCTTGAAAAATGGAAGGTGTGGCAGTGAGACCGCAGCCAGTTATATCCTTGACTTAGGCCGGGTGCTTGCCTGCCCTTTCCTTGGCAGAAGCCGCGTACTTTTCCAGTTCTTCGTCTTCAACCTTGCGCATGGCCTTTGTTTTGTTGTCGATGATGGCCATCTTTAGGTGCTTGATGCTGGACTTGTCCTCGCTGACAAGGTAGATGGATTCTATCGCAAGTGAAGCCGCCTCTGCAAGAGAGATGTCTTGCTTGTACGACTTTTCGAGGAAGTCTGTCACTTGGTCGCTGCCTGCGCCTATCGCCATTGCGTCATAGCCGATGTAGGTGCCCGACGGGTCAGTGAGGAACAGGTTTGCGCCGTTCTTGTCGACTCCTGCAAGCAAGAGCGCGACGCCAAACGGCCTCACGCCTGCATACTGCGTGAACTGCTGGGCCATGTCGGCGATGTTCTTGGCGACGCCCTCGACGTCAACCGGCTCGTCATAGATGAGCCTGTTGCTCTGCGCAAAGAACCTTGCGTGGTCCACTTGAGTCCTTGCATCAGGGATATAGCCTGCCGCAGCGACGCCAATGTGGTCGTCGACTTGGAAGATCTTTTGCGTGACGTTGTTAATCTGTAGCTTTCTCGTCTTTTCCTCCACTGCGAGGACGACGCCGTCCTTTGCCTTGATTCCAATGGCAAGAGTTCCGCGCCTTACGGTTTCAATGGCGTATTCTACCTGGTAAAGCCTTCCGTCTGGCGAAAATACAGTAATTGCTCGGTCATAGCCTGCTGCTGCGGGTAACAATTCGAGCTAATTTGCCTCCACCGTTCAATTTAAGTCTACCTCGTTTTCTCTTGCCGCCAACCGAATTGTGAATTCTTTAGCGCCTTGATATGCGGAAAATTGAATTATAGATCACCGGAAAAACATACGTGGGAACAAACAAGATTGGTGGGGCCTTTTTCAGGCGTTGAGGCAGCCTGGTTTTGAAACAACGTTGAAGGCGACCTGCGCCACGTCCTTGTGAAGGTATTGATGTGCACCTGCGGCCCCAGCGAACATTGAAAAGGCAAGCGCAATGGCGGAAACGGCGGCAGTTGCAATGGCAAAGGCCGCCAAGGTCGGGTGATCGTACACAAAGCCTTCCAGTCTCTGCTTGAAAGACATATCTCACTGCACAAAAGTGCATCCGGATAAATAAGAATTGCTCACGTCGTTTCCGGCATTCACAGGATTGACTTTAATAACGCACGGATAAACAGAGAAACATCGTGTTGCAGGACGAGATCGCATTCTTTGGGCACCCAAACGTCCAGTCGCTGCACGCAAGGACCGTCGAGATAACAAAAGAGGAGCACCTGACTCTGAGAGGCGACTGCATAATCGGCGTCCGGGCGGAAAAGGCGTGCGCCGACATTGACGAAAAGATAAAGCACAATCTGGCAAAGAGTGGCTCGCACGTACAAATAGAGATAATCGTGGGAAACAATGTCTATGAGATAAGCGGCGCCGGCGACGAGCGCCTGACGCTGACTAACATGCACGACATCGTTATCCGCAAGACAAACTTTGTCTGCCCCCGGACCCTCTCCGTCAGGTGCGACAGGGCGTCGTCTGACATACCGCGGGACATGATAAAGGCGCTGCAGGACCCAAGCACAAAGGGCATTTTCCGTATAACGGTCGAATAGTTACTTTTTCTGTCCTGCCTGTTCCTTGGACTCTGGCCTTTCCATCGCTTTTGCAAGAGCCGCATTGATGATTTCAAGGGCAAGGAAATCCCTGCACTTGCCGTCCTTGTCAAGCGCCAAAAAGCGCTTGTCATCGTGCACACTCTTTAGCACCTTTGCAAGCTTGTTGCTGGTATCGTCAATCAGCCGCAAAGCCCTGATGTCAAGGTCCGCCGGCGCCTGACAGTCAAACACTTTGAGCGTGGCAGAATAGTACTTCATCACGGCGCCCCTGACTTCGACTATCCTTGCCGGCTCTATCAGGCCCGCCTCCTTGAGCGTGTCGAGGTGGTGTCTGACCGTGGTCGTGGCTTTTTTGATGCCTGCGCTCCCAAGCGCCTTTGCGATTTCCTCCGCGTTCATGGGCTTGTGGCTCAAAAGCTCTAGTATCTTTATCCTTGCAGGGTCGCTAAGACCCTGCGCGGCAACGTGGTTTAGGGTGGTCACGCGCCTTACTTTTACGTCTTTTTGGAACAGCGCATCTGCCATGTATGCATACAAGATGCTGTCGTGCATAGTAAGCGCGCTTGTCTGATTGTTTTGCCCTGTTGGTTAATTACAATCATGTTTACGGTTACAATATTATACATATGATGCAGTTATCGTTTTAACTGTATCTATTCTATTTTAATTGAATAATATCACCAACATAGTAATGCTATGATAAACTATGTAGGCAGGCGCGCGAAAACCGACCCGCCAAACAACCGGCCGCCTGCAAGCACGCGGCATGCACAAAAAGACACAGAAACAAGTCGCGGATTGAGCGATTAAAGCGTCTTGCCACTTATGCGCTCGTACGCAAGTATGTAGCGCCTTGAAAGCTCTTCTGCGATTTCAGGTGTAACCACGGGCGGATCGGGCTTTTCACCTTCCTTGGCGAGCCTGTCAATTTCTGCCTTGAACCCTGTTTTGATGAGCCAGTCACGCAAAAGCTGCTTGTCGTACGCCTCCTGAATCCTGCCCGGCTGATAATCAACCTTGAGCCATAGGCGGTATTCGTCCGGCCCAAGCGAGTCGCCAAGGATTATTCTGCCGGTTTCGTCGCGGCCAAACTCAAACTTGACATCCGCGATAATGAAGCCTGCCTTTTCGACGATTGCACTCATCTTTTCATAGAGTAAAATCGATGTCTTTTCGAGGTATTCATAATCATTCTTAGAGACCAAGCCCATAGAGATTGCCTGCTCTTTGCTGACTGGCATGTCGTGCTCCTCGGATTTGGTCGTCGGGTCAAATATCGGCCTTGGTAGTTTACCTGCCATAACCGGTTTGAAATCCGCCGGCAGGCCCTTGCCGAGATGGTCCTTGTAGCGGTCTGCAAAACTGCCATAGAAATACCCGCGCACCACGCACTCCACAGGTATCATTCTCAGCTTTTTCACAACCATCTTGTCTTTTTCTTGCACGCGCAGCATGTGGTGTGGCGTGCCAAGGGCGTTGAACCAGAACTCGCCAAACCTGCACAGCACCTCTCCCTTTCTCGGTATTGGAGTCGCCATCTTGACGTCAAACGCCGATACCCTGTCGGAGAAATGGAAGAGGATGCTGTTGCCATCGTCAAGCTCGTAAATGTCCTTGACCTTGCCCTTGCGGATGAGCCTCAACGCCGGACAGTTGAGTGCTATGGCATATCTGCTTATCTGTTGATATGTTGTTGAAAGGCTTTTAACGGCGCCTGTACGAACCAACGTCGGCTTGTACAAGAGTGGCGCGCTTTCGATGGAGCGGCCGACCTGCGTCGGTATAATTGGCGGCGGGCAGCTCGGCAAGATGATAGCACACGAGGCAAGGCGCATGTCGTTCAAGGTTATAGTCCTTGATCCGACAGAAGGCTGCCCTGCTTCAAAGATAGCCGACGAGCAGATTGTTGCCGATTTCAAGGACGAGTCTGCGATTATGAGGCTGGCAGAAAAATCCGATGTCCTTACATACGAGATCGAGCTGACAAACTCTAGCGCGTTAAAGCAATTAGAGGAAAAGAACTATCCCGTGAGGCCGGCTCCTGAAACCCTGCGCATAATCCAGAACAAGCACCGCCAAAAGTCGTTTCTAAAAGAGCACGGAATAGCAGTCCCTGACTTTGAGCTTGTGAAATCAGAAGAACATTTACGTGAATTATGCGGCAAATTCGGACTTCCTGCTGTCTTGAAGGCGACCGAGGACTCGTACGATGGCCGTGGCAACTTTGTGATAAAATCCAAGGGTGACGTGCGGCAAGCCTACGAGTATTTCAAGGGCAGAGAAGTCATGCTAGAAAAGTTTGTCCCCTTTGCAAAGGAGGTATCGATAATGGTAGCGAGAAACCCCTCTGGACAGATAGAGTCGTTTCCTGTGGTTGAAAACATGCACAAAAACAGCATCCTTGACACCACGATTGCGCCGGCACAGATTAGCCGCAAGGTCGAGCATAAGGCGATAATGCTTGCCAAAAGGACGATGCAGGTGCTGCACGGCGCAGGCATCTTTGGCATCGAGATGTTTGTGACGAAAAAAGGCGACGTGCTGATAAACGAGATTGCGCCCCGCGTCCATAACTCGGGCCACTACACCAACGAGGCGTGCTCTGTTTCGCAGTTTGAGCAGCATCTGAGGGCGGTGCTCGACCTGCCCCTTGCAAAACCTGAACTGCTGTCGCCGGCAGCCATGATAAACATTCTGGGCCCCGAGGGCTTTGACGGCGTATATTCAGTTACGGGTCTTGACAAGATGATGAAGGTGCCCGGGGCGGAACTGTACATCTATGGCAAAAAGGTATCCAAGCCGCGCAGAAAACTGGGACATGTCACGGCGACCGGCAGGACCGTGAAGGAGGCCTTAGCAAGGGCTAAAAAGGCGCGCAATGCTATCACGCTCGTGCAGGCCACCACAGGAGAGGCAGAAAGACAGTGAAGCCGCTTGTAGGAATCATCATGGGAAGCGACTCTGACCTGCCAATTATGAAGGAGGCGGCTGAATTTCTCGACTCGTTTGGTGTCTCAAACGAAGTGACCATAGTGTCCGCGCACCGCACCACAAAGCGCATGTACGACTATGCCAAGAGCGCCAAGAAGAGAGGGATTGAAGTGATAATCGCAGGCGCAGGAGGCGCCGCGCACCTACCCGGCATGACTGCGTCGCTCACTCCCCTACCCGTGATAGGCGTCCCGATCAAGACAAAGAGCCTCGACGGCATCGACTCGCTGCTTTCAATAGCCCAGATGCCGCCTGGCGTCCCAGTCGCCACAGTGGCGATAAACGGCGCAAAAAACGCCGGCATACTTGCGTGCCAGATCCTCGCAACCAAGCACCCTGCCATTGCAAAAAAGGTAGAGGAATTCAAGCGCGAAATGGAAGGCTCGGTGCTCGAAAAGGCGCAATCCCTTGAAGAAATGGGCTTTACGAAATACTTGACAAAAGATCGTCGATTGCAGCAGTAGAATTTATTTGGCCGCTCCCGATACCTCTTGGCGTGGAGCACGAATATTCCCACGAATCGCATGAAGAAGAGGAGCACGGACACGGCGACGGCGAACCCGTAATAATCAGAAGGATGGCGCCAAACGAGATGCTGGCAAACGACCTGAACGAGCACGGCATTATCGCAGAGCACGTTGCGCAGGGCACGCACCCCATCGAAAGCGGACCGTGCTATAGCCACATGTTTGGCATGAATTCCAAGCTCACAACCAACAGGGGCGTCATCCGAGTCAGGGGCAAGAACTTTGACCTTGTCCAGGTGCTCCAGAAACACTAGGTGATATATTGATGAAACAGGATGCCACGCCACTACCATACGGGGCGCTTGACTATTACCAGGTGCACTACATCGTTGAAACAGGTGATGAAACAAACACGCAAAAGTTCCTTGCAAAATGCGAGCCGATTACAAAGGGCCACTTTTCAGAGAAACGGGTCGTTGCGGTCAAGTGGACCGGGGCAAGCGCGTTTGCAGACAAACTGCAGAATGATGAGCATCTTACGGAGCTTTTGAAACAAGTGCTCCTGCACGAACGCGAGGTCCGAGTTGACCCTCTTGACGGGCACGTCAGGATCTACGGCCGGTGGAACTACGAGGAGAACCTGAAGGCAAATCCAACAATGGTCGAGATAGCAGACATTATCGCTGGTCACATCAAGGCTGCCCTCTAATTTTCTAACCTCTTTAGTTTTTTTGTTGCAGTTTTGTTTACTTCTGTCTACCGCTTTGAACATTGTCGGATTTTACTTGGATTCAAGCTCAAACAGTAATCTCCGTACCGACCGGAAATACCTTTAATAATCGTGTACAGGTTTCCTGCACTCTGAAGAATATTGAGTGGTTTAAAATTTGACGGTAAAACCGTAGTTGTTACTGGGAGCGGCACCGGCATCGGCCAGGCCATTGCCAAGAGGTTTGCCGAGACAGGCGCCAACATCGTCATCATGGGCAGGCGCAAGGAGCCTCTCGACCAGACCGCCGAGATACTAAACGACATCATAAAAAAGGTCGGCTCCAAAGGCAGGGTCGCCACCTTTCCCGGGGTTGACGTCTCTGACGAAGACGGCATCAACACGTTGTTTGAAGGAGTCAAGAGCCAGTTTGGCAAGGTGGATATTATCGTCAACAACGCCGGCGTATCTGGGCCGGTCAAGACATTCACGAATGCAAGCGTCAAAGAGTTCCGCGAGTGCGTGGCAATACACTTGACCGGCACCTTCTGGACCTCTGCCGCAGGATTGAAGGCGATGGAAAAGGGAGGCAAGATAATCACCATATCCACGTTCTTTGCAGAGGAAAACAGGTACGAGCAGCGCCCGTACCGCTTCAGGACGCCGTACACCGCTTCCCAGGGCGCAAAAAACAGGCTTGCCGAGTGCCTCGCATGGGAGCTTGCGGAAAGGGGCATACGTTCTATTGCTACGAACCCGGGGCCCGTGCATTCTGACAGGATATACAAGACCGTGTATCCAAAGGCGGCCGCAGAGTTTCTGCGCGTCGGAGGCTATCCCGGCCTTTCGTCAACAGAGGTCGAGGTAGTCACCGCAAAGGCGCTCCCGTACCTTGGCGACGCTGACGACGTTGTGAAAAAGGCGTGCCATGATGCGGCTAGCGAAATCGCGGCAAAGCGCGGCCAGACCGACGAAGCAACCGTTTCAAAACTTGCCGAGACTGTGGCCGGCGCGCTGGCCAAGATGCAGGAAATCGCTGAGAAAATCCAGGGCAACACCAGCAAGATGATAGTGGACAGCGAGTTCCTAGCGCAAGACGAGGTCGCCGAGATGGTGCTCAATCTCTCTGACGAAAAGATAAGCAAACTGATAAACGGCAGAGTGATACCAAACGACCGCGTCTTTTACCCCGTCAAGCCGATTGTGGGCACAGGAGTCGACATACTGCCCGGCTCTGAACTAAAGGGCAAGGTAATAGTGCTGACTACGACATCATCTGCCGCCAAGGACATTGACAGGGTGAAAAAGGTCGCAGGCATCGCTCAGGTCGCAGGGGCCAAGCAGGTGATCGTCCTGTACCGCAACAAGGCTGATGAAGCGCACTTTAAGGAATTCCACAGCCACGCAATCGATTTCCTTGACGAGACCGCGGTGAGGCGCATATTCAACACCGCCAAGACGCACTTTGGGCCGGTTGACGCGGTGATACACTTCACCGGCGACTATGACTACAACTCTGCGTTCAGCACGATGCCAAGGAGCCAGTGGGAGGCGCTCATCGACAACTTTCTCTACGTGTCCGGTTTGATAGTAAAAGAGTCGGTAATCGCAATGGCCCCAGAAGGAGCGCTCACAGAACCGGTCAAGTTCAAGGGAACAAAGGGCACGATAACTCTAGTCGGCCCGGACGCGCCCGTCGGCAAGAAAATATCCGGCACCGTTCGCGCACGCTCTGACGTGTTCCGCGGAGCGCTGCGGCCATACACGGCGACTGCGAACCAAGAGCTTGGCGACGTGCTTGGCTCAAACATCAAATTGCACCTTGTGCTTGCGGGAAACAGCGAAGGGGCAGGGCCAAACGCGGACAGGCTGCACGCGTCGATACTGAGCCTTGCGGCAGGCGCGGCGTTAAAGCGCAACGAGGCCATATTCTACGTCGACGAGGCAAGGAGCTAGCTAACTCCTCTTCATTTTTTTGATTATAGTTTTACTCCGAATCCTTCTAGGATGAACGTCACGGCTACTATCATGAGCACTATGCCGAGCATCTTTCGAAGCAGAGATTCCTTGGTGTTTTTCGACCACCTGGCCCCAAGCTGCGCGCCTACAAACGCGCCGGCAGAGAGCGCTATTGCGTAAAGGTAGTTTGGGTTGCCCACTAAGGCGTGCGTAAAAATCCCTGCAAACGACGTTATCATGAGCGCCAGCTGCGATGTCGCCGCGGCATTGTGCATCGTCATGCGATAAATTAGGAGCATCACCGGCACGAATATCGTGCCTCCGCCGACGCCAAAGAGGCTCGATATTATGCCTGCCCCAAACGTTATCGCAAACACCGCCGCGTGCTGAACGATGGACATCTTGCGCTGTCCTTTTTCCTTCAGTATGGAGCTTTTGAACATGACGTACGCGCCCACTGCCATCAGCATTATACCAAAGCCCAGCTTGAACTGCGCATCCGATATGCCTGTCGAGATGAACACCCCAAGCACTGCACCCGGCACAGCCGCAATCGCAAGCTGGACTGCGCGCCTGTAGTCAATCCTCTTTTGGCGCGAGTACGCCACGGTCGATGATACGCTTGTCGACGTGACTGCAAACAGGCTCGTGGCCGCCGCAGGAGCGTGTGCAAGCCCCATGAACGTGAGCGCCGGAACCATGAGTATGCCCCCGCCTACCCCGAGCATAGAGCCCAGGGTGCCGGCCCCAAGGCCGACTGCCACAAGCACTATGACGGTGGTGATAATGTCAAACAAAGGCTAGAACCTGATTGTAGACCCCGATTCCTTAAAACTCTAACTCTTCTAGGCGACGTCCTTCCACGCGTTGAGGACGGTTATCACCTGCGTGCCGGCGACGCCCGGGACTGCCTTTATCCTGCTTGCGACAATATCCGCAAGGTCGCTTGGGCTCTTTGCCCTAACCTTTAGAAGCAGGTCGCCGTACGTGTGCGTCTCGTGCACCTCTGCCACTGCGTCAAGCGCGGCGAGCCTCTTTGCAACCTCTGTGACCCTTCCCGGAGCCGCGTTGAGAAGTACGAACGCAATCGCGCCCTGGCCAAGGACCATCGGATCTACCGAGACTGTAAACCTGCGTATTATGCCGAGCCGGCGCAGTCTGTTCACCCTGTTCCTCACGGTTCCTTCCGTGACCTTTAGCATTCCTGCAATCTTGACCGCCGGAGTAGAACTGTCCTTTTGCAGGATGTCTATCAACCCAAGGTCAATCTCGTCAATAATGTCTGCAGGCCTCACAAAACAAGCGTTGTGTCTGCTTGCGCTTTATAGTTTTGTCGTCGTTGTCGTAAACATATTAACCCGACCACTTTAAGCAAATGGGTAGAAATTGCGCGTAATCCTCGTGGGCTTTGGCGTCGTCGGCCAGAGTTTTGCCAAGCTGTTGCTCTCCCGCTCTGCAGACCTGTACAGCCAGCACGGGATAAAGCCCCGGATAGTGGCGTGCGTCGACAACGGAGGCTCTGCCGTTTCGCCTGCCGGCCTGGACCTGGAGCGCCTGCTTGTGGCAAAAAAGTCCAAGGGCACCGTCGGCGCCTACGAAAAAAAATCTGCAAAATTCGACCCGTTGCAGGTAATTGAAAACGTCGAGGCAGAAGTGGTTATAGAGTGCACGCCAACAGATCTCTCGACGGGCGAGCCGGGGACATCTCACATAATATCTGCGATGAGGACCGGCAAGAACGTCATCAGCATCAACAAGGGTCCCCTTGCGCTTGCGTTTCCGTCGCTGATAGAACTGGCAAACTATAACGGAGTCATGTTCAGGTTCAGCGGCACTGTCGGCGGTGGCACGCCGATACTGGAATTTGCAAAGCGCTGCCTAAAGGGCGACAGGATAACCTCGTTCCAGGGCATACTGAACGGCACTACGAACTATATCCTCAGCAAGATGGAGGAAGGGCTGACGTACCAGAGCGCTTTGCAGGACGCCAAGGAAAAGGGCTACGCCGAGGCCAAGCCAGAACTTGACACGGATGGCTACGACGCTGCGGCAAAACTTGTCATCATGGCCAACTGGATAATGGGCATGAAGGTCACCATGAAAGACGTGGCAAGGACCGGGATAGATAAAGTCAGCGTCGCAGACGTGGAAAAGGCGCAGTCGCGTGGAAACGCGATAAAACTGATAGCGGCTTGCGACAGCAGGCGCCTTGAAGTCAAACCGACTGAAGTGTCCAAGAAGGACCCGATATGCGTCAACGGCACGCTAAACGCAGTCACGTTCTCGTCCGAGCACTCGGGCTCCCAGACCATCATAGGGCGCGGGGCGGGCGGCATGGAGACTGCAAGCGCAGTGCTTCGCGACCTCATAGAAATTAGAGACACCATTTTTGAGCGCTAGATAGCGTTCTGCACCCGAAAAGGGGGACTTACCGAGCTATGTAAAACCCCTTGACCTGAACTGTCAAGCAGTAGAAACAAATTACCTATAAATATCCGATTTGCATTAAAATTCCTATAACACCATCATGCAGATTTTAGATACTGACACCGAGAAAAATGAGGAAATTGCAGGCGGCGAGATTTCCTGCAATCATTGCGGCAAGAGGCCTGCCGAGATATTCCAAGTGACGGGCGACTATTGCGTCGAGTGCTGGCAGGCCATAACGCACACCAACGCCTAGCTACCATTATCCTATCCTATCCTGAACCCGCCAAACGAGACGCCCGTGTTATTTGACGTTGTTTCTGCGCGCTGGTTTATCCCCAGTATGTCTATGAGCTCGCGCAGGTTCTTTGTCTGGAACAGGACCGGGCCGGGACCTGTGCACTGGGTTACAAAGCCTTCTCCGCCGAGTATGTTTGTCTTTAGGCCGCCTATCTGCGTGACGTTGTACTGCACGCGCTCACCAAGCGCGACTAGGTGGTAGTTGTCTACGCTCATCTTTTCTCCCGGCAGCAGGTCCTTTTGTATGATGCCACCGTACGCGTTTGCAAAGAGGTCGCCCTCTCCCGTTGCTTTCAGCATGAAAAATTCAGAGCCAAAAAGCCCCTTTGTGAATCCCTGCCACTGGGTGTCAAGTAGCACGCCTGAAGTAGACGCGACATACGAGCCGGACTGGACTATGAACCCGCTTCCCTGCCTTACCTGAAGCTGAACAATGTCGCCGATAGGCGGGCCGGTCAGGCCGAGAGAGCAGTCGCTTTTTGCGATAAAGTCGTTTACAAAGAACGACTCGCCTCCAAGCGCCGTGACCTTTAGCTTTTTCAGAAAGCCGCCTTCCCTCGTCCTCGTCTTTATCTCGATGTCGCCTTTCATGTAGACCGTCGCTCCGGATTCCGCGGTTATCTTTTCGCCTGCAGACATCTGGACCTCAAGGAGCGCCATGGGCGCCTTGACTATGCTGAATTGCATGTCCTTGGCACGGCTCGTGTGCGTATAAAGTTGCCTGCAAAAGAAAATGAATGTAAACGATAATAACGATGGGATACCTAGTCTGCGTGAGTAAAACTGAAGATCTCTGTCCTTTCAAAAAGCGAAACCTCTGACCTCGTCGACAAGATGAGGGCGCGCTGGCCCGCCGACACGGTCCCAAAGGTCAAGACGTTCAAGGTCTACGAGGTCGACGAAAGCAAGCGCCTGCTCGTGTCCGACGAAATCACATGCGCACAGGTCAAAGACGATATCATTCCGTTCCTTGGCAAGCCGGAAACGCTCGCACAGTTTCCGTCGGTCAAGGTGGACATGGGGGCAGTCAAGTTCGTCTGCAATGGCGCCAAGGTACTCAGGCCGGGAATAGTCGAGCTTGGCAGTTTTAAAAAGGGCGACATTGTGACCGTGCAGGACCAGACGCACGGCAAGATGCTTGCAGTGGGCATCGCGCTGGAAGACAGCGAGGCCGCAAAGTCGATGCAAAAGGGCTATGTCGTTGACAACCTTCACTATATCAGCGACAAGATATGGGAGGCGCACAAGGAAATATGAGGCCTGCAAATTCAAGACAAGAAAGCGCTATTTTAAACGTCTGTATTCAGTAATGGCAAAGATTTAAAGATAGATTTAAATCATACCTATTCTGTAGGAGGGCTGTGTCTAACGGCGTCAAGGCTTCATCAATCGTCGAAATACAGACATCAATACCCGCATCCACGCATAATGTATCCAGACAAGCCATAATGACAGAATTGGGGAACATGGGTGTCAATGCAGGTCTTTTTGAGTTGCTTACAGTAGACCAACTTTCGGACCTCATGTACGGTCTCATCAAGGTAATAAATAATTCAAATGGCAATCCTGCAAACCATCAAAGTACGGAAAGAGCCATTCTTTCTGCATTAGACAAGAAAATATTAAAGGCGTTACTAGAATGCGGTGGAAATCCATCTTCTTTGCAGCTGTCAAAGGACCTAAACATACCGCTAAGCACTATTCAAAGAAGGCGGAAACGACTTGAAGAAGAATTCATCAGTGAATCATATAGCCTGAGATACGAGAAATTCGGCAAAAAGCACGTTACATTTATCGTATCACTTGGCGTCGGAGATACATCTGAAGTCGCAAGAGAAATTCTTGCTCTTGAAAAAGTAAGTGCCCTTACGCGTACGTTTGGGGATGGAGCGGACCTGAAGATTGAAGCAATACTGGACAGCAATCAAGAATTCATAGAAACATCTGAGAAAATCAAGTCTATTTCCGGTGTTCAGAAGATCTCGTGGTTTGAGTCGATTGAAGTCTTGGGAAGAAAGAAAGATGCGGATCTCTTGATAATAGGACCCGAGTAAGAGGAAAGCCTAGTTTCTTATCGGAACAGTCTCTTCCCTTGTGCCGTTACGAGTCACAACCAACACGTCTATTCCGTCGCCTGAAGCGGCATCGCGCTGCGTTGCTGACTTGATCGCCTTTATTGCCAGTTCCCTAGCGTTTTCCTCGCTCATGCCTTGCTTGAACTCGGCATCCATGATGCCTAGCGCCATTTCAGCACCTGTGCCAACGGCCGCGTACTTATCTGGAAGGACGGAGCCAAGCGGGTCAAGGGTGTAGATCTCTGGCTTGTCGTTTACGCCGCCGACTATGACCTGAGTGAGAAGCGGGAAATACCTGCGCTCAAACATTATTACCGACATCAGTTTCGCCACAGAGTTCGGGGCGACCTCGCGCCTTGTCTCAAGTTTGCGGATTTTCGCCAATGCCTCGACCTGCCTGACAAGGACTGTCATGTCTGCCACCATGCCTGCGCAGGCAGCGCCTACGTGCTGTGTGACGGGGAACGTCTTTTTCATGTTCTTGTTCACGACAAAGTTGCCAAACGAAATCCTCTTTTCTGCGGCCAGGACCACGCCATCGTTATACGAGATTCCTACCACGGTAGCGCCCGGCATGAATTCAAAGGCCATATGTCTATCGCTCTAATTCGCGCTGGCAGTTAGATATAGTCGTTTCCGTCCGCCTAGGCGTGCTTTAGGACGGAATAGTCGTGTATCCTGATTGCTTCTGATACGAGGCGGTTCTGGAGCTCTAGAGCTTCTTTGCCCTCTGGGTGCTTGGCGCTTGCTATCGATTCTGCGACCATGTTGATGATGTGCCTCAGCAAAAACTCGTCGCCCCTTGAAGATTCTGCCTTGTACGTCGAGTTGGCCTTGTTCACGAAAACGACGTTGTCGCTTGTGAAACTGTACCTTGAATCAGACTCGTCTTCGTATGGGATTACCTTAAAGCCAATCCTCTTTAGCGCAAACGTCTTTTTCACTATCGGCTTGCGGATCTTTTTCGTCCTTATGACCGTGCCATCGACCTGTTTTTCATCGACGACGTCGACTACCTCGCCCTGGACGCCGGCCGCCTCCTCGACAGGCACGGACCTGTACGATTGCGGTTCGGTTGTAGTTTCTTGCCTTGCATGCTCGGCTTTGCTCATACCGCTGCTTTCCGGTGCAAGCGGCTTGACCTCCTCGTATTCCTGCACCTGCGCGCCGGCAGATGACCTTGTCGGACGCTCATCCTCTTCCTGCTCCTCTGACTTGGTCGTCCTGACGACCTCCTTTACGTCGACCATCTCGTAGCCCTGCACCTCCTCCTGCGTTTCCAGAGTCTCCACCATAGCCTGGCCGAGGACCTTGTCTATCTCCCTGTATATCTTGGACTCTTCCCTAGTAATGAGCACGTCTTCGTACTCTGTCAAGCTTGGGATTACGGTGTCAATTACAAACGTCTTCATGGCTTGGTTGAATTTTACGTATTCCTCGTCCTCTATCAACGCCGACTTGTCGGCAAACCTCGAAGTGAGGGTGTCGCACCTGACGTAGCCCGTGACGCGGCTGAGCTTTGTGTCAAAGCCAAAGTTGCTGCGAGTCACGATGTGGTTTCCAACCATGACTGCTATACCGCGTTCCTCGTCTGAAAGTGGCCTGCGCGCTATCACTATCTCACCGGTTATCCTGCCGCCGTCAAGGCTTACCGGGACCTTGTGGCCCTGTATGTCCGGCGCCGTTACCTTTTGCGCATTGGAAAAGTCCCATTCTGAGAACGAATCTGCAGACTTTATCCATACCTCGAACATCGGCTGCCTCAGGATTGCCAGCTTGCGGATTTCCTTTGACAGCTTGAATACGTCGCTTTCGACCTTTGACCCAGACATCACGAGCTCTGTGCCGTCGCGCTTTAGCGCCGGCTCGTTCAGGTCGTCTAGTGCGGCGTTTCCGGTGAAAAGTCTGTCAAGCACGTTTCCATCTATCATGAACGCCTTGTGGAACGGGCCGCGCTTTGTCCTTATCTTCATGCTCTCAAAAGACGTGAGAAACGATAGCCTGCCGGTGCCGTACCTGCCCGTCCTGAGCCTCTTTAATCTTGGCGAAATAGACTCGACCTTTTTGTGAGGCGAGCCGAGAAGCAGGAATTTTTCCATGCCATTCTGGTCCATTCCTGCGTCATCCTCAATCGATATGCCGTTCTTCAGGATCGTGACGAGAACCTTTGTCGCGTCTTCGTCAAAGGCGTTTTCAATCAGCTCCTTGACGATTTCCGTAGGGGAAACCCACGTCTTGGTTGCGAATTCCTTGAAAAACGACGGGTGAACCTTGAGTTGAGTGGCCATCTCATGAGAGGTAAGCTGTCTACCTTTATTAAATATGCGCACGGTGCAACGATTAACAATCTGCTCTAACGGTTCTGACCTGAAAATGAGGGCAAGCTTGCACGCACTTTAGTTTCCCTGCGCATAAAAAGGCAGCCTGACCGTGGAAAGACAAAAACCGGTCAGTCAGTTTTTCTCTGCGTGTGTGTATGCGTGTGCATGTGTTGCGGTACTCAGCTGTTATCTAGGATACCTTGAGTTCGCCGACCATTGCTGGGTGAAGCGAACAGAAGTATTTGTAGTCGCCTGCTGCAGTTGGTTTAAATTCAGACGTCTTGCCTGGCGGAATGAGTATCGGAGTCTTGCCATCTGGTTGGACGCCGAACTTGCCATCTGGAGTTCCATTGGAACCAGACTCTACGGTGTGAATTGCACTGTCTTTGTTAGTCCATGTGACTGTATCACCTACGTGCGCCTGGCCGGGGTTTGGAGAAAATGCGTCGTTTGACTTGGTCGATGCTCCTGCCACGATATCGATGTTGACATTGGCAGCATAGGCCGCCTGACCTGCAAGAGCGAACGCAGCTGTTGCCAGAATGGCCGCAATCGCTGCGGCCAGCGTTGTCGTTTTCCTGTTCATCGGTACACAGCGACCCTTGAAAAACTAAAAGAGTTTTGAGAAAAATGTAAAAAACTGTTGTAAGGGCTTTACTGTTTTTGTGCGTGATGGATTTTATGGGCTCATCTTTTGCTGATTATCTACAAACCGGGGCGGCTGGCGCGTGGTGGCCGCAAGCTAGATATGTTTTTCCACCCGAGTCCTATCGTGGACGAGTGCGCCTGCGGCAGAGAGATCAAGTCTTTTGAAGCCTGCTCGCCTCTCGGCTGCGATACGTTCTTTGTGTGTTCTGGCTGCTTTAAAGAAACTGCCAGCTGCTCTTGCAGTCCTACTGCATGATCCTGTAGCGCAGGACCGCGCCTATCTTGCCAAGCGACCCCAGCTGCGCACCTTCTTCTGTCTGGCCGGAAATCACCTCAAGCCTAGTTCCGGTCATTGTCGCAAGTTCCTGCAAATAGTCAACGATGTCCTTTTCGACAACCTCAAAATCCGATGCGCCACAGACGGGACACGGCTTTGACAGGACGTCCTGCTTTGTCGCGGTGAGCGCCGCGCGGTCGATTATCTTTTCCTGCACGTTTTTGCACGACCTGCACTTGAAGTCGAGTTTCATGTACGATATCTCGCTTGTGACAAGCACAAGGTCCGCCATGTTGCCCTGCAGCGCTTTTACGACGTCGAAAATGCCATAGATTCCGAGGCCCTTGCTCGAATGGACCTCTCCCATGAATTTCTTGACGAGCTGCTTTTCCTCCATGACCCGGAACTCCGTCAGAATGCCATCCTTTTGTGCCTTGTCTATTATCTCGCGTACGCCCTCGTCGCCAGAGTACGAGGTGTCAAGTGTCGCAAGCACGTTGTTTTGCAGGCGGTAGTCCAGGTACTCTTCTTTCAAAAAGTTCTCCTTGGTGGGGCCAGGCCCGCCCACGATTATGCCCTTGACGTTGAACTGGTCGATAAAGACCGCCTTGGCGTGGTCTGCCACGCGGTGATAGTATTCGTTCAGCTCGTTGTCGCGCAGGCGCTCAAACCTCCGGGCGGACTGTCCTCCCTGCCTGTGCTTTCCAGCTACTCCGGAAGTCAATGAATCAATTGCCTCCCACCTGTCGCCAGTCAGTATTCCGAGGCCTGCCTCCTGCGTGTCGATTGCAAGGATGCCAATGACCTTTTCGTCCTTTAGCATCTCCTTGAGGTGGTCGGTCCAGAAATGGTCGTCGCATCTGTACAGGCTAATCTGCACAGGCTTTGGCGGGATGACAGATGTCAACTCGATCTTTTCCGTACCAAAGCCCTTGCCAGTGGGTATGGCGCCACAGAATATCACCAAGCCGTTTTCCGGCGTCTCTTTGAATAATTTTAGATGTTCCATGGTCCTGCTCAAGGCATCCTGCACGTGGTTCCTTGTCAGGTCTGACTTTATGTTGGAAGCCGTCCCTGCCTCGTTACGCAACTGCGAAATGACGTCGAATATCGGGCGCCTCGGTGGCACGTACACCGTGACGAGTTCCGTGCCGTGGCCGGATATACTCGACAGTTCGTTTATCATCTTGGTCAGCTTGTACCGCTTGACCGAATCCCACTTTTCTGTGCCGTTGCCGCCATTCCCCATAAACAGTCGTAACAACAAAAATCCGCATGCACATAATATAAAACTACGCAAAAATCCGCAAGACTATATAAGTTGAAAACGCACAAGTCAAGTTGATTGCTACCGCGCCTAGAGTACATAAAGCAGGCAAGGATGCGCCTTGGGATAACCCAGAGAAAGCTGGCAGGTCTCACAGGTGTCAGCACCTCGATGATAAACCAGATTGAATCTGGAAGGTGCAAGCCCAGCTACGAAACTGCCCGCAAGATATTCGAGGCCCTCGGCTCGCTTGAGGGCCGGACGTCTATGAAAGCCGGCGACATATGCAGCCGAAAACTGATATCCGTCCAGAGGGACGAGCAGCTCCACGAGGCGATAGACATGATGCGCCGGAACTCTATCAGCCAGATACCGGTTCTTGACGGCTCCAAGGTGGTCGGAATACTGACAGAGGACGGCCTTGCCAAGATAATGGTAGAAAAGGACGAGGGCGAGCTGAAAGACGTCAAGGTCTACCAGGTGATGGAGTCGCCTCCGCCCATAGTGGACGTATCAACCCCGGCAAAGGCGCTAGTGCCGCTCGTGCGGTTTGCAAAGTGCATATTGGTAAGCGAAAAAGGAAACGTAATCGGCATAGTGACGATAACTGACACGCTAAAGATGGTAGAGTAGCTAGTCGCGCAGACTTTCAAGGCCGACGCAGCAGTCGGCGCACTTCATGCACTCGCCACAGATGCTGACTTCGCTTCCAGCTGGGAGAGTCGTGCCGCAGAGGGCGCATTCCTTTCTTTGTGGCGCCTGCTGTCGCGCTTGCGCTTTCTTCACGGGCAAGTACACGCAGGCACGGTATTTGAATTCTTCTTCTTCGCACCAAGCAACGGTTTTAAGCGGCAGGTGACACTGTCGTTCCAGCCGTAAAAGATGAACTCGCTTTCACTCGTGTTTTCAAGCAAGGCGCACATTGCTCTTGCCATTGCAGTTGCGGCCGGCTTTTGGGTACTAATGGCGCACTTTGACCAACTGCTCTTTTTTTCTCCGATGCTTGCCTTTGAAGTGCCTCCAAGCGGGTGGGCCGGCTTTGCGCTTTCCACCGCAACAGCCATTATGCTTGGAATCGTGGTGAGCATGAACGTCTACATATTCAGGACATCTAAGGTAAGGATAGGAGCGTCGTTTTTCTCCGGCTCTACTCTTGGCGTCATATCAAGCGCCTGCGCGGGCTGCACGTCGGCCGGCTTTTTCATGGCCACAACGTTTGGGGTCGCCGGCGCTGCAGCGACCAGCGTCTTTGTGCAGTATCAGATGCCCCTGCGCATCGTCTCTGTGGGTCTTTTAGCGTGGGCGCTCTATTCTGTGCACAGACGCATGACTCAGAGTTGTGCAATAAAACCAAACAATATGGAAGAGCAGCGGTAGTAGTAGTTGGAAATGCCGACCTGCCCTCCCATATTGTGAATGAGTAAGCCGAGGCTGTCGACTTACAAAAGTTGAATGCCGAAAAAGGCTTTTACCCTTTATCCAAACCGCTTGTGATTTGTCTCAAGCGGCTTTGAGCAGTCAGCATCCGGCGAATCGACTTTTGGCGGTCTTTTTACCTTTTCCTACTTGAATTCTTCTTCGAGGATCTTGCGCTTTCTGCTCATCTGGAAGAGGCTGTCGGTCCTTTTCAACGCCTCTTCTCTAGGACGCTTGAATGCCATCGATTGGATGAGCATGTGGTTTTCCGGTATCACCATGCCCGTCTGGTCGTCAGAGTAGCCCAGCTTTACCGTGTCGTCCTGTACGCGCAGGATGTCGCCGTGCAAGTGAACCATGTTGGTGTCGCCATGCGCAAAGCCAAGCTCCATCGCCTTTTTGCGGACGTCTCCAGTACCTTTGGCAGAATTCAGTATCGCGACTCCAAACTCGTTTCTATAGCATTCGAGAAGTTCGTCCTTTGAAGGCGCCTTTCCGTCAAAGCGTATCGTCATGTGGTGCAGGTGCATCATCCTTGAGGGCACCTTGAAGGCGTCGACGTACAGGTTGGCATCCGGGATAAAGTCCTTGACGTCGTCCTGGTGGTGCGGGTGCCTGTCCCACTCGATAGAATCCTTGACGGCCTTGGTGTCCTCAAGGTCTGCCCACCTCCTGATGAGCGAGACGTCCCAGCGCTTTATGCGCGGGCCGTATTTCTCGACAAGCGGCTGCATTATCCGGCCCATGCCAGAGACGTTGCAGCTGCCCTGTATGACGTACGTGCGCCCCTGCGCCTTGGAGTAGTTTACACGGGAATTGTGGATCATGTCTGCTACAGCCGTTTCGCCGTGGCGGTCCTCCCCGCCCTGGAATATCGCGGCCTTTTTCATTGGCTCGTACATCGCCTTTTTGTTCTCAAAGCCGCCTCCTTCCTTTGCTGCGTCTACTACCAGATCAGCAGCGGCGACAGCATCTTTCACCGGCCCTGTCACGTTGTAGCCCTTTTCCTTAAAGGCGGCAACCATGTTTTCCGGCACGAAAACGCTGTAGCGGTTGTCCAGCGCCTCCTTGACCTTGTCGTCTATCGTGTACTTGGCGACCCCTACAAACTGGATCTCTTTGTCGGAAGAAAGCGCGGTTGCAAGGCGCCGGCCGATGTTTCCATACCCATTTATGAAGACCTTGACCAAAATATCATCTACTCTCTTTTTGAGGACAGGGTGTTTTTTGTAAGCCTTGGATTATATATCTTCCCGGATTTCCATCCAGAGCCTTTCTACACCTGCACAAAAAAGCGCACTAGATTTAAATACAATAAAGGCACCTTTCCGGTGGAGTCAAATGGAAAGAGGCGGTCGCTTTTGGCAAGAGTGCGACAGGTCGTCCACCGAAGGTTAAGCACTTGGCCAGAAAGAAAAAGATACTGGTCATCGACAACTATGACTCTTTTGTCTACAACATTGCGCAGCTCTTGGGCGAGATGGACGCCGAACCCATGGTCGTAAGAAACGACAAGATAACGCTTGCGCAGATAAAAAAGATGAAGCCTGACGGCATTGTCATCTCGCCGGGCCCCGGCCACCCTGCAGACAGGAAGTACTTTGGCGTCTGCACCGACGTCATACAGCAGCTTGGACCAAAGACCCCGATACTTGGAGTCTGCCTGGGGCACCAGGGCATTGTACATGCCTTTGGAGGCAAGGTGATAAACGCCAAGAAGGTCAGGCATGGCAAGACTAGCACTATTGAATACAGCGACAACAGCGACAGACTCTTTGGGGAAGTGAGCAACCCCTTCCGGGCAACCCGCTACCACTCACTTGTGGCTGACAAGGAAACCATCCCCGACTGCCTGCAGGTCACAGCCCGCGCCAAAGACGACGGCGAGATAATGGGCATCAGGCACAAGCAGTATCCCATTGAAGGTGTCCAGTTCCACCCCGAATCTATACTTACAGGCGAAGGCCGCAGGATACTCTCCAACTTTCTCTCCCTGGTGGAAAAATGAAATGAGCGCCGCACAGGCAGCAGCAGACCTGCGGCCGGTGATACGCAAGCTGGTTGCAAGGGCAGAACTTTCAGAGGCCGAGATGGCCGGCGCGCTCGATTCCATTTTGAAAGGAGAGGCGTCTGAGGCGTCGGTTGCGTCGTTTCTCGTGGCGCTTGCCATGAAGGGCGAAACGCCGGCTGAACTGCGCACAATACTCCAGTCCGTCCGGCGTCATGCCACGAGGATGACGCCCGCAGTAGCAGGCCCACTCATCGATACCTGCGGAACGGGCGGCGACTCGATAAGGACATTCAACGTCAGCACTGCTGCCGCTGTCGTCGCAGCTGCCGCAGGCGCCAAGGTCGCCAAACACGGCAACAGGTCGGTGTCCGGGGTGTGCGGGAGCGCGGATTTCCTTGAAAGCATCGGCCTTGACCTGAATGCGCCGCCGGCAAGAGTGCAGAAATGCATAGAAAATACTGGCATCGGGTTCTTGTTTGCGCCAGCATTCCACCCTGCGATGAAGAACGTCGCGCCGGCAAGAAAGACAGTGGGGATACGGACAGTCTTTAACGTGGTGGGCCCACTGAGCAACCCGTGCACCAACATTTCAGGCCAGGTGATAGGCGTCTTTGAACCATTTTTCATGGACACGCTTGCAGAAGCCTGCCAGGGCTACGTCAACGAGGCAATGATAGTGCATGCGGCAGACGGCTTTGACGAGCTGTCAAACACGTGCGAAAACGACATCCTGTGGGTAACTGCCGGCGGCCAGACAATAAAGCGCCTGCGCCTTGGGCCCAAGGTAGTGGGAATGGCAGTCGCAAGGCCCGAGCGGCTGGTGGTGACAACAAAGGACGAATCTGTCCAGAGCACGCTTGCCGCTATATACGGCAGCGGTCGGCAGGAAAAGGAGGACATGGTAGTGCTCAACGCTTCTGCGGCGCTCGTTGTAAGCAAGGTCGCAAGTGACTTTAAAGAAGGGGTAGAAATTGCCCGGGGCGCAATAAAAAGCGGGCGGGCGCGAGAAAAACTGGCGCAGCTAGTCAGCGAGTGCGGAAACAAAGAAGCGCTAGAGCAGGCAGAAAAGAAATATCTGCTCCTCTAGCTGTTGCTACTATTCGTCTGCTGTGTCCTTGGACTTCTTTTTCGGAGCCTCGTCCGTGTCGTCGATGCCCTTCTCGTTCACAGTGAACCTGACGTCCGAGTAGGGGTGGTATGGGCTGTCGATTATCTTTGCCACCCGGTCGTTTCCTGCCTTTCTCAGGTAGATGCGGTATGTGGACGCATGGCCAATGACGTTTCCGCCTGCTGGCTTGGTCGGGTCTCCAAAGAATGTGTCTGGCGTCGATTGGACCTGGTTGGTCACAATGACTGCGACGTTGTAGATCTCGGCTATCCTGACCAGTTTGTGCATTAGGCCGTTGAGGCGCTGCTGCCTGTCGGCAAGTGTGCCTCTGCCTGCAAACTCGGCTCTGTGGAGCGAGATGATGCTGTCGATTATTATCATCTTGGCCTTAAAGTCATCGATGTACTTGCCCATTGACTTTACTATCAGCTCCAGGTGGCTAGAGTTGTATGCCTTGCATATTGCGATGCGTTTTAGCACCTCGCTTGCGTCAAGGCCCCTCGCCCTTGCTATCTGGTCGACCCTCTCTGGCCTGAAGGTGCCCTCTGTGTCTATCAGTATTACGCCTCCACCAAGGCCGCCGTCTGAAGGCGGCTGCTGCGCCGTTACGCACAGCGTGTGACATATCTGGGACTTGCCAGAGCCAAACTCGCCGTAGAACTCGGTTATCGCCTGCGTCTCTATGCCGCCAAGCAAGAGCTCGTCAAGCGCTTTTGCGCCAGTCGAGCAGCGCAGGAGCGACTTTCTCTTTTCAAGCTCAACGTCGGCAGTGGTAAACTCGTTGTCAAGGACACCGCTTTCGCGGAGAAGTTTCTGCGCTGCCATGATAAAGTTGCTGGCAGTCTCTTTGGAGCCGCCTAGGTCTGTCGCAAGCTCATCTGCGACGGCAGTGGCCAGTTCCATGACTGAACTGATGCCTGCCTCTCTCATCTTGCGAGCAGTGGTCGGCCCGACGCCTTCAATGTCTTCTATTTCTAACTCCACAACATTTCTGGAAGTTTCGGTCATTTCTGATTGTTACGATACTAGTGGAGTATATAATGTCCGGCGCACCTGCAGGGGAGGGAGGGGTGGATGGGCGGTGGTGGCGTCCAATTTTACAAAGGTGAAAAAACGTCCGGGGGAGACCCGGACAAGTATAACGCTACTTTTTCTTCTTTCCTGCCTTCTTCTTGGCAGCAGCCTTTTTGGCAGGCGCTTTGGCCTTGGCCTTGCCGCCTGCACTGCTACCGCCGCCAATCTTGAACATCTTGGTCCCGCAGACCGAGCATGTCCCTGAAAGCGCATTGCGTCCGTTCTTCATGGTGACCTGTTTTTCTCCCTTCATTTCCCTCTTTGCTTTACACTTTACACAATATGCTTGTGTTGCCAACGTGGCTACGTCACGCACGCTTGAATATAAGAATAGCTCCAAAATGGCCGATTTTCGGTCGTTTGGACATGAAATTGGTGCAAAGTTGCTCAAAATACGGTCGCCAAATAAAAAAATCTTCAACCCACTGGAGAAAACTGGCCATTCTTGGCTCAAAGTGCGTCAGAAAGCTTGTCCCGCCGCATGCCTGTGGTGGAATCCGCCAGCCCCCATCTATGGCAATGTCTTGAAATCGGCATACGTCACGAAGGAATTTTCGATTTCTGGGTCTGTTTTTCGCATGTGTCACCCTTACAAGACTGCGGTTTTCATCGCTATTTCCAGCCTCATTTGAGGCGGCTTTATACTTTTATACTAATTTTGCACGTATCTTGTGTATCTTGGAAGCAGAGGGAGACAAGGCGCTGGAGTCGCTTGGATGGGAGGACCTTGTTGCGCTAAAGCGCAAGGTCGCCGGCGACCTGAAAGGCGTCACCGGCCGGCTTGTCGACATCGACAGGAACCAGTTCCACGTCCTGATATCATCCATAAAGGCCCAGAAAACGGTGCTAGACTCGGTCACGGAGAGGCTAAAGCAGGTAAAGATAGAGGTGGACAAGCACAACTCGGATCTTTTGTCGGTGAGTGAAAAGATCTCGCAGTCCAAGAATTTCCTGAGCATGATGGAGGCAAGGCTCCCTTCAGAAAATGAAGAAGAGCTGCAAGCCATCGTTGCATCGAATCAGGCGCTGATTGACGGCAGGCAGTACAAGGGTGAGCGCGAAAAAGGCGAGATACTCTCAAGGGTGAAGGAAGCTTCGATGAAGATTGAGGCGATAAAGGCCACCCGCACGATAAAGGACCAGTACGCCATGCTCGTGCAACAGTCGGCAGACATTGGCAACGCGGTAAAGGCGCGGAACGACGAACGCGACGCGCTGCGCGCCAAGACTGCAGAAATCAACTTGGAAATGGATAAGCTGTACGACGCCAAGCGCAAGCTGGCGGCCGAGCGCAACCTGCGCCTTGCCGAGTACGAAAGCATTGCCAAGCGCTTTGACGCGATAAACGCGCGCCTAGACGAAATGTCTGCCATGAGAAAGCGCCAGCGCGAGGAGTACGGCTACAACCTGCCAAGCGACGCGCTTTTCAAGGTAAAAGAGACTGCAAGAAAGAAACTTGAATCCGGCTCTAAACTCAGCCTCGATGAGCTACGGCTGCTTTACAGCGAAAAGGATTAAGGCGGATGCGATAGCTAAAAGCCTGCATGGCGATAAACGACTTTGCGCTTGCCTGCGCCATCGACGATTCGCCTGGCTACTTTACGTACAGCGGCCAGACGATGCTTGTCATCCAGTCGGCGCAGGACGCGAGGGCCGGCCGGGGCAGTTTTTCACAAATCGAACCCTTTATGGACGCGCTCGTGTCGCACGAGGCCATACACGTGGCGATAAAAAAGTTGGAAGGTGACGAGGCTTCTGAATCGCTTGACGACATCGAAGTCATCGTGGAGCACAACGGCAGGCGGTTCCAAGTCACGCTGAACAACATCCTGTTTGCAAGTGACAATTCTGGCCTTGTGATGCCCTACTAGCGGCACGCTTTCTTGAGCGACGCGGAAAACGCCTTTAGCTCCTTTAGCATCGCCTTTTTGCTCTTGGCGCTTGAAATCCTGTCGACTATGGCGCTTCCGACGATTATTGCGTCAGCGCCGGCGTTTACCATAAAGCGGGCGTGCTCGGGCTTGCTTATCCCAAAGCCCACTCCGACGGGTATCCTGCCTCCTGCGGCTTTTTTTGCTCGCTGCACCGCGTCTTTTGTATAGTCTTCAAAGGCGCGCCTTGCGCCCGTGATGCCGTAGACCGAGACGAGATACATGAACCCCGACGAATTTTGCGCTATTTTTTCAAGCCTTTCTTCCGGGGTGTTTGGAGACGCAAGGAACACCGTCGCCATGCCGTGTTGCGCCGCCTTTGGCGAATAGTCCGACGCTTCTTCCACCGGCATATCAGGCAGGATAAAGCCGTCGATTCCTGCCTCTTTGCACCGCAGTATAAAGCCATCCCAGCCTGGCTTTACAAAGATGTTCGAGTAGGTCATTACAAGCAACGGCAGGTTGGGGTGATTTTTCCTCACCTGCCTTGCAACTTGCAGCGCCTTGGCAGGCGTTGAACCGGCTTCTAGCGCAGCCTGCGATGCGCGCTGGATGGTCGGGCCGTCGGCTATTGGGTCTGAAAATGGTATGCCTATTTCGATAATGTCGGCGCCGCCGGCGACCAGTGCGTCAATAATTTCGACAGTCGTTTTGTCGTCAGGATAGCCTGCTACCACGTAGCAGACAAGGGCGCGTTCTCGCTTTTCTGCAAGGCTTGCAAACCTTGCGTTGATTCTATTTTCTTCTTGCAGCATGATGTTTGCGGCCCTTTTTTGAATTGAGATAGTCCTGTACGATTGTCACGTCCTTGTCTCCTCTGCCCGATAGTGTGACGACAATAATCTCATCCCTGTCCATCTCTTTTGCCATCTTTATCGCGTGCGAGATTGCGTGCGACGATTCAAGAGCCGGTATGATGCCCTCCAGCCTTGAAAGCGTCAGAAACGCCTCTACAGCCTCGTCGTCCGTGCACGGGACGTATTCGGCGCGTTTTAGGTCCTTGAGCATCGAGTGCTCCGGCCCGACGCCGGGATAGTCGAGACCTGCGGATATGCTGTGAGTGTCCATTATCTGCCCGTCCCTATCCTGCAGGACGTACGTGAACATGCCGTGGAGCACGCCGGCGGTGCCTGCAGTCAGGGTGGCCGCGTGCTTGCCCGATTTTATCCCCTCTCCAGCCGCCTCGACTCCCACTAACCTCACGGATGAATCGTCGACAAACGGGTAGAACGAGCCCATGGCGTTGCTGCCCCCGCCGACGCAGGCCACGATGGCGCTTGGCAGCCTGCCGTGATCGCGCTGCATCTCGTCCTTTACCTCCTTGCCAATGACGCTCTGAAAATCCCTGACCATCATCGGATAGGGATGCGGGCCCATCACGGTTCCTATGAGGTAATAAGTGGAGTTGACGTTTGAAATCCAGTCCCGGATTGCCTCATTGATTGCGTCTTTCAGCGTCTTTGTCCCAGAATCGACAGAGTGCACCTTTGCGCCTAACAACTGCATACGAAACACGTTGAGCTTCTGGCGCTCGACGTCTTTAGAGCCCATGTAGACCTCTGCAGACAGGCCGAGCATTGCGCACGCAAGGGCCGTCCCGACTCCATGTTGACCCGCCCCTGTCTCTGCAATTATCCTTTTTTTGCCCATTCTCTTGGCCAAAAGGCCCTGGCCGAGCGTGTTGTTGGTCTTGTGCGCGCCACCGTGCAACAAGTCTTCGCGCTTTAGCAGTATCTTGGCCCCGCCGGCGTATTCCGTGAGGTTCTTTGCAAAATACAGCGGAGTGGGCCTCCCGGCGTACTGGGTGAGGTAGTAATGCAACTCTTTTTGAAATTCGGGGTCGTTTTGGTATTTTTCATAAGCGGATTCCAGCTCCCGCACGGCCGGCTCTAGCGTCTCGGGTATGAACTTACCCCCATACCTGCCGAACTTGCCGCCGACGGGATAGCTTCCAAGCATGTCTCGATGTGGTGCAGTAACCCCCAAGGGTTATTAATATTCACAGGGCGTTGTACAGTTCTCTGACTTTGGTGCCGACGTCGTCTGTTTCCATGATGCTTGTTCCCACCAAAAACGCGTCCGCGCCTGCGCTGCGCAGGTACTGAATGTCCGCCGGCTTGGCTATCCCGCTTTCGCTTATCACCGCGCTTTTTCCCTTGCCGAGTTTCTTGATGAGGCGCTCGGTGTTGGCGATGTCTATTTTCAGGTCTGCAAGGTTGCGGTTGTTGATGCCGACAAGCTCGTAATTTGAAGAGAGGCAGTCTGTGTATTCTTGCTCGCTGTGCGCCTCGACAAGCACGTTTAACCCTCTCTTGAGCGCGTGCTCGTGCAGTTTTTCAATACTTGACTCTGCCAGATCGCGGTCAAACACTGCCTTGATTAGCAGTATGCAGTCGGCGCCAGCTTGCTTTGCCGCGTCTATCTGGACCTCGCTTACGACAATGTCCTTCATGAGAAGAGGTATCGACACCGCCTTTCTAACCGCAAGCAGGTTCCCAAGCGAGCCGTCAAACATGTACGGCTGGGTGAGGACGGAAAGAGCGGTTGCGCCGGCTTCTTCCATCGCTATCGCGATTTCGGCCGGCGTGCCAACCTCGCGTATCTTGCCCCGTGAGGGCGACGAGAACTTGACCTCGGTTATCAGGGGTGCATGTTTGCAGGCAAAGATTGCCTTTTTGACGCTGATGGCGTCGTGGCTTGCGCTCCTTTTCAGATCATAGGCGCCGTCGTCTATCGCCTTGAACGAGTTTTCGACCAGGCGCTCAATGGTGTCGCCGGCCTTGGCAAACCTGCTGCTCATGCAAGTTTTGCACGGTCAGTCGGCTATTAATTCTATATTGATATGTATGTTTACCAGATTATCAAGTGCACTTACTCGCGCGATACTAATCGGCCAGTAAGCAAATCTTAAAGCGATTGCTCTAGATTGTGTCTCAAATGTCTGCTGCTCGAAACGCTTCTTCCCTGATAGACACAGGGAATGATGGCGCCATGAAAGCGCCGCAAGAAATTGATTGCCCTAACTGCGGTAAAACAAACGAATACTCGTTAGGCTCATGTCGCAAGTGCGGTCTGCCAAGAGAAGAATTCTGCAGAAATAATCGTGATAAAATGTTGGTCAAAGCTGTCTGAATGACAAAATTCTAGATGCCTGTACGCGAAACTCATTAGTATAACAATTTCGTGCTAGTCGTGCTGTGCATTTTTGCAAATACTTGCAAACCTGCCACAGCTGTCATGGCGAGTCATGACCTGATGAACAACATGGCAAGCCCCTGCCGCTGCTGCTCCAAGCGTCTAATCGCGGCAGGGGCAAGACCCACGGCGCCACAGTACATTTGACTTGCTCAGGCACGGTTGTGCAGTGCCTGATTGCCAGCTATCTATGAATATAGTTAAGACTTGCTTATCGGCTGATAAGTGAAAAAGTATCTTCAACAGGTGACTAATATCGTGTTCATTTTGACTTTTTATCCAGACTGTAATATTTTTTGCATTGTCAGGCGCTGGCACGCGCCCTCGGGCGACACGCTGTTTTTAAAGGTCAAGACATAATTTTTGCCCGTCGTTTAGCCGCCAGCCAGCCATAGAAGCTCAAATCGCAATCGTCTATATCAAAGACAAATCGTATTCTATATTGATATATACCCACGGCTGAAAAATTAGATACAGATGCCAGAAAGCGCTGTCTTTGCAGACAGGTCCAAACTGTCGCCCCGGTACATGCCGCAAGAGCTGCCCCACAGGGAGGCGCAGGTGCGGCAGCTGGTCCACGCGTTTTCAGAGGCTGCGCAAGACCCCGACAGGTTCCCTCTCACGATTCTGCAAGTGATAGGAGTCGCAGGCATCGGCAAGACCACGACCGTCACAAAGGCGGCAAAGGCAGTGGAGGAAGAATTCGCAAGAAGGCGCCTGACCTTAAAGACTGCATACATCAACCTGAAACTGCAGGGCGGAAACAAGTTTGCGATATACCGCTTTTTGCTGGAGCGCCTTGCGCCCGACCTGCCGTCGCAGGGCCTGAGCGCGGAAGAGATGCTGCGCTACCTTTTGCGGTATCTCCGTGACAACAAGCAGTACGCGCTCATCGTCATGGATGAGATAGACTATTTGATAAAGACAAGCAAGGACACGAGCATCATCTATGACCTCACGCGCCTGAACGAGTTTGAGCCCGACAAGCCCTGCAACGTCAAGGGAGTCATATTCATCGCAAGAAGCACCGACTTTTACAGCCGGCTCGACCCTGCCGAGCTGAGCACGCTTGGCCGCGTGCCAATGGAATTTTCCCAGTACACGTTGGAGCAGGTGAGCGACATTTTGTCAAGCAGGTGCGCGCAGGCTTTTAACCCAAAGGCGATAGGCTCTGACGTAATCGATAAAGTCGCCAAGATAACGACTTCGGGAGAAGTAAACGGCGACGTGCGCTATGCGCTCGACCTCTTGCTGTATGCCGGCAACCTCGCCGAGTCGCAGGGAGCGGGCAGGGTGACACTGGAACACGTGCGCAAGGTGCACGGCCAGACCCACCCGTCAGTGACTACAGAGGAGATCGAACAGTTATCAAAGAACCATATCGTGAGCCTGATCGCAGTGGTGCGCGCCCTAAAGAGCAGGAAAAAACAGTACGTCGAGCTCAAAGATGTCCGGCTGCACGGCGCCGAGCTTGCCGAGCAGCTGGGAATCAAAAAGCTGGATGTCGAAGATTACCTTGACGACCTGAAGGCGCGCCGGCTGATTGAAATGCGGTCACTCAAGGAAATCGGCCTGCACGGCGCGTCGCTTGCAGAACTGGAGCCCGTGCTCATGGCAAAGGTGAAGCAATGAGCGACATAGAGGCCGGCATCGGGAGCATCGGCAAGATAAAGATAATCAGGGCGCTTGCGCAGGAAGGCAAGATGGCCACCATCTACCTTTTGCATAAAAAGACGGGTCTGAAAAGGGAGGACATCAAGAACAACCTTGACGACCTTGTAAAGATAGGCTGGGTCAGACAGACCAAGTACGCAAGCGTGATGTACGGCCTGTCGGAAAACGAGCAGGTCGCAAGGCTGGTGCAGTTTTTCCGCGACGTGGGCTATGTCGGTCAGCCGTAAAAGTTGACGTACCTGTCGTTGTCCCCGCCTTTGCTCTCCATCCTATAGAGATTGCGGAACATAATGTCCACTGCGGCCGCTTCGGCAAGCTGGCCGGTTGCTACCTGGTACGCCTGATTTGCGACGTCGAGATCCTGCACCCTGGCGTCAAATGCGTCCTTGCCCATCCCATTTTCCCTTGCGCGCTTTTCAAGCGCCGAGATTATGCGCTCTGCGTGGTAGTTCGTGTGGATGTCAAGCGCCTCTGCGCTGTCGACGCCGTACGCGTCAGAGATGAGGGCGCTCACCTTGCCCTCGTCTTCCCGGGCAATCCCTGCGTGGGCTGCGTCAATTCCAGCCTTGCCCCTCTGCCTTTCTGCTGTAGAGTCGTGCATGTTTAGAAGAACGTGTTAATTTCGCGTTTTCTTCTTATTAACATAGCGCATGGAAAAAGGAATAAAAAGGCGCACCTCAAAAGTCAGACGTGCAGTCAAAGGCCCAGAACGGCAGGTCGAAATTCATCTTTGTGACAGGCGGTGTCATGTCCGGCCTCGGCAAGGGCGTTACCACTTCTTCGACGGCAAGGCTCCTCCAGCTTGCCGGCTACAAAGTTTCGTGCGTCAAGATAGACCCGTACGTCAACTATGACGCCGGGACGATGAACCCAGTCGCCCACGGCGAGGTATTCGTTACGGACGACGGAGGAGAATGCGACATGGACATCGGCAACTATGAGCGCTTTATCGACGCGTCGATGACCAAGGACCACAACATCACCACCGGCAGAATATACATGGACGTGATAGCGGCCGAAAGGGAAGGCAAGTACCTCGGCCAGTGCGTCCAGGTAATTCCCCACGTGACTGATGCCATAAAGGCAAACCTGCGCAGGACCGCTGAAAAGGAGAAACTGGACATCATGGTCGTAGAATGCGGAGGCACCGTAGGCGACATTGAAAGCCTCCCATTTCTTGAGGCGTTCCGGCAGATGGCCCTTGAAGTCGGCAGGCGGAACACGTTCTTTATCCACGTCACCCTTGTGCCCGTGCTCGACGTAGTCGGAGAGCAAAAGACCAAGCCGACGCAGCACAGCGTACAGGAGCTGCGAAGGATTGGAATCCAGCCAGACATTATCGCAGTCAGGTGCAAGACTCCGCTTACCCCGGACGCAAGGCGCAAGATCTCGCTGTTTGCAAGCGTCGAGCAGCAGAGCGTAATTTCATGCCACGACGCGCCTTCAATCTACAAAGTTCCTGAAGTGATTGAAAGCCAGGGGATGCTAAAGGTGGTGTCGCAAGGCCTTTCGCTGAAGCGAAGCCGGCCCAAATGGGGCGACTGGAAAAAGGTCGCCAGCTCGTTTTCAAACTACAAGGGCTCTGTGAAGATAGCAGTAGTCGGCAAGTACGTCACCCTGCCGGACAGCTACGTCAGCGTCTATCACGCGCTCTCTCACGCAGGCGCAAGCATCGGAAAAAAAGTAGAGATAGAGTGGATAGATTCTGAGAAATTCGAGAATGGTGGCGAAAGCAAGGTTGCCTCGCTCAAGGATTATCAGGGCATCCTTGCGCCGGGAGGATTTGGCAAGCGCGGGAGCGAAGGAATCATCAGCGCGGCAAACTTTGCGCGCGAAAACGACGTGCCGTACCTCGGCATCTGCTTTGGCTTTCAATTAGCAATAGTCGCCTTTGCCCGACACGTCTGCGGCATGGCAGGCGCCAACTCGACAGAACTTGACCCAAACACCAAGAACCCAATAGTCGATTTCATGCCAGAGCAGCGCAACGTCCACGACATGGGAGGAACGATGCGCCTTGGCGGGCACGATATCGCAGTCGAGTCGGGGACCCTTGCGCACAGGCTGTACGGTGCTACTATGATAAGGCGTAGGCACAGGCACCGCTACGAGTTCAACCAGAACTACCTCGACGCGGTGACAAAGGCAGGGCTCGTGCTGTCGGCGCACTCTGACAGCGGCAGGCGCATGGAGATACTTGAAATCCCTGACCACAGGTTCTACTTTGCAGTGCAGTACCACGCTGAGTTTTCAAGCAAGCCGGGCAGGCCCGAGCAGGCGTTTGACGCCTTTGTAAAAGCAGCGGCTAGATCTTGAGCTCGTAAATCCTCTGCCTTGCGTCCCGGAGCGAGGTCTTTTTCTTGACGTACCCGCCATCGATGAGGTGGGAAAGCGAGAGCCGGATTGTACGCTCTGGAAGCATCGTCCTTGTGGCAAGGTCCTTCTGGCTGAGCGCGCCCTCATATTCTAGCGTCTTTAGAATCAGTTTGGCACTTGGAGGCATCTTTAGCATGTCCTCTGCCAAGCGCACCTTCTTGGCCATGAGCGACGCTGCAGAGTCGTCGGCGGTGCGCACAAGCCGCGCAGGAAAGGCGTGCTTGGTGCATTCCAGCGTGTTTTTCACCCTGACACGCCTTCCACCGTCGAGGACTATCTCGCAGTGGTAGCGGCTGGTGATGTCAGCGATTTCGATGCTGGCGTCGTTTGGGACGACAAGCGGCCTGCGAGTGTTGTCAAGCGAGTTTACGGAAACCACGACAAACACCTGCGACTTTTGGATGACCATCGGCCCGCCGGCTGACATTGTGTAAGCAGTAGAACCTGTCGGTGTGGATATGATGACGCCGTCGCTGTTGTCGTGCCAGATGTCCTTTCCATCTATCTTTAGCACGTGCTCCATCAAAGTCGCGCTCTTGCTAGGAAAGACCGCGACGTCGTTGAGCACGGGGTCGACTTCCTTGCCGTCGACCCTCACGGCAAGCCGGAAAACTTCGTCGACCTTGTACTCGCTTCTCTTCAGGCGCGCCGTCGCCTTTTCGAGGTCTCGGACGTCAAGCTGCGCAAGAAAGCCGGTGGAATCGGTTTCATAGATCCCAAGGACAGGCGCAGAGGCGGCAGTCACCTTGTGAAAGTATTCCAGGATGCCCCTGTCGCCGCCGGCAGCAAGGACCATGTCGACTTCAGAAGCCGTGCCATAGTCGCCATCCTTCATCACCTGGGACTTTACTCCAAGCGAATCGAGCGTCTTTTTCATCTTTGTGAGAAGTGCGCCGTCGCGCGAGTCGACACCCCAGAGGGCAACCTTCATTGAACGCAATCCTATCTGCGCCGCCTGATTTAAAGCTAGATTAGAGGCGCTTGAAACTGACTGTGTTGTAAAAGTACGAGGCGCTCGACTCTATCTTGTTCATGGGCGGGACCTTGGCAAGGCCCGGCTCTTTTGTTTCAAGCGCGGCGCGAAGTGCGCCGGCGCCAAAGCATACAGCCCACAGCGGGTCCTTTTCCTTCACGTACCCGCAAGCAAAGCCAGCCGCAAGTATGTCGCCGGCGCCTGTCGAGTCTGGCGTGTCGACATTGCGCAGTGTTATCCAGTAGTGCATATCCTTGTGTAGAAGGTGGACTACCCTGTGCTCTGTCGCCAGAACAAACTCGACTCCCCTTGACTGCAGCGCCTGCATCCCTTCCAAGCCTTCCATCCCTCCCGTCAGCGCGGACATTTCTTCTCTGTCGACCTTGAGCGCGGTTATCCCTGCAAGGTCGATGTCAAGTTTGTCTACAAAAGAGATGCTGCCGTCAGGCTCAGCCCTTCGCATGTAGCCCTGCGGGTCAAGCATCACAAAGTCCTTTTTCCCGCGGTTTTTCTTTATCGCGGCAAGCGTGCCTTGCGGAACCTCGTCGATTACGGGACTGACAAGCCAGCAGTCGACCTTGGTATCCAGTATTTGCTGCTCCAAAACCGGCTCGCACCTTGACTGTAAAAACAACCTGCGCAAGCCGCCTTCCGTTTCGAGCCAGAACCGGGTTGTCTGCGCGTCCTTGGCGACGTGTCGGTCTTCTTTCAGGGTGATTTGGTTGTCGCGAAGAAAGTTCCTCTGCGCTTCTGGAAAATCACCTCCCACCTTGGTTGCAAGCTCGACGTCAAGGCCAAAGCGCCTTGCGGTTATCCCGCAATAGCACGACGGTCCTCCCATGCTCTCGACTACGACCCCGTCCGCGCCCTTTATCGTGTCAAGGACGATGTGAGAGGCAATGCCTATCTTCAATGCGATTGCTTTTTTTCTTTTAAAGTGTAATAAAAGGGCTTTTTTAGGCGTCCCTGCGACCCTTTTGGGATGGCGGCGCAGAGACGCTTTGCCCTTGAGTAGACATCGTGCATCCTAGCTATAAGCTTTACGGGCAAACTTTCCTGACCCGGCGCCTTTTTTATGCGCATAAAGAAGCACAAGATTTAAAGTATGGCCGGTGGCAACTCTGCCTATGCCAAAGAAACGAGCAAGCCGCGGCCGTTCCAAGGGCGGTAAGGGCAGTTCAGGCGTTGTGCACTGCAGCCAGTGTGGCGCTCTTGTTCCTCGCGACAAGGCCAAGAAGGTTACTGGCAGGATAACGCTTGTCGAGCCGGCGTTGGCCAAGGAACTGCGCGCCAGTGGCGCCTACATCCCGATGTCGACGGACGTCAAGTTCTACTGCGTATCGTGCGCCGTCCACAGGGGAATCGTAAAAGTTAGATCAGAGGCAGAACGCCGCACGGGCGGAAGGCTCTGGTAAACCCCATTTTTCTCCCATCACAACTTTCTTGCAGTCGCAACTATCCTCTGCACGAGCGTAATCCCTGCGACTATTGACACGATTATCACCGCCCAGTCCAGAGCGCCGTCATTTGCCCCACCGTCCCACGGTATGAACCCGATTATCGCAAGAATGAGCATACGCTCTGCACGCTCGCCAATGCCGATGCCCTTCAGCTCGACTCCTAGCGACTCGGCCCTTGCACGAGTGTAGCTCACTAGAAGCGACATGCCAAGGCCGACCATGCACCACACAGGGTTTGCAAGGCTGCCGGCTGCGATTCCTATGAAAATCACTACTTCTGCTATCTTGTCAAACGATGAGTCCAAAAACGCGCCTTTCTTTGACGCCTGCTTTGTCACACGCGCAACGGCGCCATCTATCATGTCGAAAAAGCCGGACACAAGCAAGAGTATACCTCCGATCACGGCGGCAAGATATGGCCCGATAAAGGACGCTGATGCGTATGCGGCGCCGGCGGCAAGGGCCAGCGCAAGGCCGACTGCTGTCCAAAAGTTGGCCGAAAGCCCCGTTGATGCAAAGCCTGATCCAAGTTTTTCCATGGTAGGCTGGAGCGAGTCGCGCAGCTTGTTTAGCAACTGTGTGCTGATATCTGCGGGCTAGAATAATAGTTTACTACTACTATTGCTACTACTACGTCAGGCTCTATAAAATGAAAGGTAAGAAGATAATAGTCTATTTTTCAATACTCTTTGTAATCGGCATAGCAATGATTCTTGTGCTGTCGGCCCGGGCAAAACCTTTTGACGACTCTCCTGCAAACCACGTTGAAGAGCTCAAACAGATACCGGAAGTGGCCGCGTTTTATCAAAAATACGGGCATTATGATGTCGATGTTTTTCCAGACGGAGCTTTTACCCACCAAGTGGGCTTTCAAGCAGAAAAGGAACAAGGGAAGTGGATAATGCTAAGGATCAATTACGGGTTTGGCATTCCCTCTTCCTCTATCGTTTTTTGTACTCCCGACGGGATAGAAAGTCAATACAGGATAACTGACAATGTTTTGGAATATTTGAAAGAACAACAATGCTTTTAGAATTAATACTATTGGCCTTTTTTAAACAAGCAGGCGCTCCATTGGAAACACGTCCCCCCTTCTCCTGCACCCCCTTTCTTGAGCACTTTATTTGTTATTGGACAGCAGGCACTATCCTGTAGATGCTTCCGCTGCCGAACGACAGGATGTAGAGGTAGCCGTCCGGCCCCGTCTCGATGTCTGTTATCCCGCCACTAAAGCCTGTGCCAAGCGTGACTGCCGACGCCTCCGTGTCGTTGTCTGCCACGCGGTCTGATAGGTTGCCTTCAAGAACCAAGCCGTCCCTTTTGTCGTTTACCGTAAAGTAATACAGGTTGCCGTTGTTGACGTCACCGGTAAAAACATTATACGCGTACTTGTCGCCAAGTTTGGTCGAATTCAGAAATTCAATGTCAGTCACGCCCATGGACTGGAGCCAGCTGAATACAGGATCAGAGTAGTGAGCTCCTGCAAACATTGCAAGGTCGCCCTCGCTTGCCTGCGGCGACCTTGAAATCGGACCCATCACACGCTCCCATCCGCTGTTAAAGCCCGGCTCTACCACGTTTATCTCGTCGTACTTGTCCGGGCCGTTTTCCGTGTCCCAAAGTTTGCCGGTGCGCGGGTCAAAGTCCAATCCGAAACCATTCCTCACGCCGTACGCGTAATAGCCTTCGAGGCCGGAGGCGCCAGAGAGGACGTTTGCAGCCGGCTTGCCGTCAGGTGTCACCTTTAGTATCACAGAGGTGTTGTCAGGCGCGCCGGCGTCCTTGTAGTTCTGCAGCACGCCGTTTCTGTTCAGGTCGCCGATTACTACGTACAGGTATCCGTCAGGCCCGACAATCATCTTGCCGCCGTCGTGGTTTGGCCCCGGAGTTCCGGGAAGGTCGAGTATCATCTTTTTGCCCGACAGCGTCCCATTTTTCAGGTCATAGCTGTATACGCGGTTTCTGATGTCAAAGCCGCTCTGTTCTGTCATGTACAGAAACACCTTGTCTTTTGCGTAGGCGACCCCAACCAGCCCCCGCTCGCTTGCAGTCTCTACCTTGAACGACAAGAGCGGTTTGCTGTGCAGCGCGCCGTCCTTGACTAGCCGGACATCGCCTCCCTTTTGCGTGACAAGCAGGTTGTTGGTGCCTCCGACAAACGCCATGCTTGTGGGCTCGGACAGGCCCTCAACCACTTTTTCGACCTTCAAGGAAGAATCGCGCAGCTTGGGCAGGTTCGAGTCAGGTATTGAATTGAAAGGGTCACCGCTGCTGCCGGCGCCGGTCACAGTCGAAATAACCTCGGAAGACGTGATGCTGTCCGTGACTCCAGGAACTACGCGCGTCTGCCACGCCCCGGCGGCCGCCGCAATGGCGGCCGCGACGATTATCGCGCCCGCTATGGCAAATACTGCCTTGCGCACTGCACAAATTATCGCTTTTCTCGCTATTATGCATTAAAACGCTTCTTATAGAAGAAGAGCTGCAAGATTAGCACTGTACCGTTGGATGCGACAATAATAACGACAAAAAGTGAGCTGGCAAAGTGCGTCAGAGACCTCTATGCCCTCGGCCTCACCTCGCCTGTCTCGGGCAACCATAGTTTCAGGGCAGGCAAGAGGGGCATGTGGATTACGCCGTCAGAGACTCCGCGCTATCTTTTGCGCGCCAGCGACCTTGTAAAGATGGACCTGCCTACGGGCAGGGTTTTTGGCAAGAAAAAGCCTAGCAGAGAGCACAACATGCATAGGATGATCTACAACGCCAGAAATGATGTAAACGCCGTGGTCCATACCCACAGCCCGTACACCATAGCCGTTGCAATATCGAAAGCAGGATTTGTGCACGTTATTGAAGAAGCGAAAATAGTTGTCGGCGACCCTGCGATTATTGAAAACAGGTCGTCAGGGTCGGTAGAGCTTGCAGAGGCCGTTTCGGCCGAATTTGAAAGAGGAGCAAGCGCAGTTGTCATCAAGAATCACGGCGTAGTTGCTGCCGGCAAGAATATACATCATGCCCGCGCCATCGTCGAATCGCTTGAAGAGTGGGCAAAGATATTGACAGTCGCAAGGACGCTTGGCGGGCCCAGTGACGTCCTTTTCTAGACGCCCAGAATCTGCTTCAAAAGGGCGCGATAATCGACCTTTTCCTTCTTGCTTCCTGGAGATGGAAGCTCGAAGATGAGCGGAATCGGCCTCTTGGCGCGAAGCGTCGTCAGCTGCGTGCGAATCTCTTTTCCAATGTCGTCGCTCAAGAGCACGAGCCCGACGTCGCTTGTGTCGCCCATCTTGTTTATCTCTGCAAGCGCCTCTGCCGACGACTCGACCTTGACGCCCTTGACGCCGGCGAGCTGGAAGCTGGTGACGAAAACACGGCTTCCAATGGCAATTATTCGCATATCTTGTTGTGCGCTTGACTTGCCTCCCTTTTTATTCTTTTTGAGACGGAACCGCCATGCTGGAAAACAATATCAGCGGACCCCCTCCCTCTCCCCGGAGTGCTACAATAGCTTTATCTTTGAAAATCTCATTACTGACAATGTCAAACCAAAACATATTTCAAGCATTTGAAGAGGCCAAGAAATCAAGTGGCAAATTCCTCAAACTGGCCCCTGGCGAAAGACGGACGCTGCAGTTCAACGTGAACAGGATAGAAATCGCGGACAGCGAATTTGAAGGCAAAAAGACGGGCGGCAAGTCAATCCACTTCACGGTGATTGACCCGAAAGAGCCGCAGGCGGAAAAAGTGCTTTCGATGGGAGTCAAAAAGGCTGACGCCATCATGGCCCTCTTGAAGGCCGGCAAGAACCTGCTGGACATCCAGAAAATCGGAAGTGGAAAGGACAGCCAGTTCATAGCAATCCCGCTTTAACGCGGGGCAATCTTTTTCTTTTTTACAATTCTGCAAGTGCATACGTCGGCGGTCAAACGCTTGTTGCCATTCTTCTTAAAGAACAATCTTCCAAATGTCTGATATTTCACGGCTGCGATACTACAATTGATGGCGGCATGAACAGACAGGACGTCATGGTAATAGCATTGCTTTTTTCCCTGGCAGCAAGCCTTGTCACCATATACAAGGTAAGAAGAATGGAAAAGAAATACCACATATCCTGACAGACAATTCTTCCAAACGTCTTAAATGAAATAACGCAGAAACAGATACAAAAATGTCAACGCAACAGCAGGTGGAAAGAAACATCAAATTTGCCCGGCGTTCGATGGAAGCCCTGAATACGGGAAACGCAACCAAGGCTTCTGAATTCATGCATCCTGATTACTTTAACCACGAGTCGCAGGCCAGCCCAGAGCGGGCAAAGCTTCGCGGACCTGCAGAGTTTGCCGACACTGTCCAAAAGTTGAGGGCGGCATTTAGTGACCTCCATTATGAAGAGCAAGAGAGCATAGCTTCCGGCGACAAGGTAGTGTCGATAGTGACGGTAACAGGCAGGCACACCGGCGACTTTTTTGGCATCCCTCCGACAGGCCGCAACTTTTCGTACCAGGCGGCGCATATAGTGCGAATTGCTGACGGCAAGATAATCGAGCACAAGGCAATCCGCGACGACTTGAAATTCATGATGCAGCTTGGAGTAGTGGGCGCCGCGTCGCAGCAGTACGAGCCCATCTTTAACGCTTGGAAAGGGATGATGATGACAAACAAGAGCAGGTAAGCAGCTGACCCTTGCTGTCGGTTCTTTGACACAGATACAATCGCTTTCCTTCCGATGGAACATATGCGTCTCTAAAAAATAGAAAACGACTTTATCAAACTTTATACACATAATAAGAAATTGAATGGGAGAGAATAGAACTGGCATTCTACTTTTCCGACACATCATCCCCTATCATGACTGACTGATTGGAGAAGACATGGACACACAAAAGAAAAGAAGAATGGCCCTGTCCCCTTCGGCTTCCTGCGTGGCGGGACATGAGATGCAGATGAGCTTCATTGTTTACTACTGGTAAAGGTGTCCTTGCAAACCTCGGAACAAAAGTTGATTTTCCTCTCTGCGACCCTTGCATCTGACAAGCTAATACAGCGCTCCTTGCATTTGTTTCCACAGGTAGCACAGACAATATTCTGCCAATTTTCCATCACTGAGAAGAGCCTATACCTGGCAGTATCAATAGGTTTGTTATCATGCTCTTGCATATTCCTCCAGAAATGCTTCCTTAATGATATTGGAAAGATTCCGAAGCTCGGCGTTATCATTAAACTCGTTTAATCTTATGGTGAAAAGGCCTAAAGACTCAAGGTCTTCAAGCAGATGCATCTGCTCAGAAGTGTCGTCTTTGGAGTACATTTCATTCGCTGATCATGTGCCGCCTACATCGTATATACGCTTGACGCAATTAAGTTAAGTTCAGCTAGTTATTGCAGCCATTCCTGCTATCGATACCGCCCTACCGCCTTTATTGGCCGAAGCAGGACAGTAGGGACGGATGAACAGGACTTCGTCTTGCTCGAAGTCCCATCTTTTACGCTGCAAGATGAAATAAACGAGTATCTCCTTTTGAGGAGTGGAGAGCGTCACAAAGGAACCTCATAGTCTGCTTCTGGCAAACACCTGTCACAATATTTCTGGATTACTACGCAACTACCAACCTGAAAAAATGCATCTGTTGTCGCTAGTTCTGAACACACTCCGCAACGTGTGGCTACCTTCAGTTTACCAAGCTGTGCTGGTCTCGTCTGAAAAGGCTTCGACATTATCAATCAGTCATTTGTCGAATATATAACGACAACTTGATTTAATTTAGTGGAGATAATGCTCAGCTTCCTTGCTTCTCGTCTTCTAACGTCTCCCTCCATCCCTGACAAATCAGCTTGCCAAAGTAATCAGGGTCATCCAGGGATGTCTTGATATCACACTCGATTGCTTCCCTGCAGTGGTCTTCAGGGCTCCGGCCAGACATCTGTGTCATTGCGAAGAGGATATCCCAGTACCTATCAGGGAGGCGGATATGGAGCGTACGATTAGCTCCATACTCGATTACCTTCTTTTGTTTGCTAGCCATTAATCTTCCACCCAGAACTCCACGATTGCCTGACCGTCCTGACTTTTGTCTTTCCATTCGTAACAGCCATGCTCCCTGAGTGCTTGCAGGATAGCCTCTGCTTGTGGACCTATCATGGTAGTGACCCGAAAGGGGGCATCTCGAATTGCTGGCTTGGCTGCCATCTAGGCTTCCTCCTTTCTGAACATACCCCTCCTTTCGTCAAGTGCCCTGCATTCCGGGTGGGCTCGAAATTTGAGTTCGTCCGGTTTGCGCCTCCAATCGACCATCTTTTTGGGTTCACCAAACACGCCGCAGACTATGCACTGCTTTGTCTTGGTCTTTGATTGCTCGTCGTCTAATATCTCCAGTACGCGGCCCTTCCCAGAGTAGTAGTTTGTGAAGACTATGGGCTCGCGTCCCTGCGTCCGTATGGCGTTAATTGCGTCCTCTGTCTTTTCGTCTATTGGGATTATTACTTTAGTCATACGGCCTTGCCCTCCGATGCAGTAACAATATTCTTCTCTCTCAATTCCTTGACTGTTTGCTCGTACTGTTGTACAGCTTCCTTTCTGACCTTTTCCAAGTCGCTTCCAAAGCAGTGTACCGTGACTACTGCGGCCCCCTTCGCCGTGGTGTCTATCTTGACACTGTATTGGAAGGTTGGTTGCTGTTGCTCGCTCATACTATGCAATCACCCCTACACAGTTTTGACATGCATAGTCTCTAGGAACTAGCAAATTTTCAAGAATTTTGCAATTCCCACACATAAAGTCGCCGGCACAGCAGCACAGTTTGTTTTGTCGGATGACCTGCCGGAGCAGGGCCTTCACCGTTTCGAGTTTGACAGAAGACATCATTTCTGTTATGAAATATCATAACACATTCTTATTAATGTTATGCTTTTCCATAACGTTTAAGTATGGAAGTTAGGATATTCCATAACAATAAGTAGAGGTAGAAAATAGGTAGATGGTAGTGCTTTCAAAGGCTGAGCGCAAGTTCCTAGAGGCAGTTAAGAGGGATGACCTAGGCGACTATAGCCCCGTCTACAAAAGGCAACTAAAGCATAACATTCTGAAAAAGCGCAAGACTCTTACTGATGACCTTCTTCTTGTTAATGAGGTTCTGGAGAGGCTGGAAGAATTATGAAAGATTGCATTCAGTGCCTTAATCCCATTAAGGCGGAGACTTTGTCCTTTGAGCAGCGTCTTATCGATGACCAAGATTTTTGCCGCAGATGTTTTGATGAAGTAACAGAAGAAGAGGGTTTGGCTTATTTGGATAGTTCTCGTTTCTTGTCTTCTAACCGATAACTAGCGAGCAACGATGCTGTAAGGCTACTCGATTAATGATACTTTGACTTTCTTTCCTAGCCAGGATTTTGGTACTAGCACATAGGCTTCATTGCCGAACGAGTTGACCGTACGGCTTATTCCCTTGGTAGCCTTTCCTTCATCTTCGATTACCTTTCCTAGCTCGATTAATTTTTGGCAGCCGACACAGTCAGAATGGTTATCTAAGACTACTTTGAGCAAGTGATTATTGTAATGGTCCACAAAGGAATTGACCGTACTTGTAAACTCCCTCATCTCGCCGCGAAAGACTTCAATCTCTTTCATCTGATCTGCATCAGTGCTCAATAAGTGAGAATAGGTTCTGATGTTGTTAAGCTTTAGGGGGATTCTCTGCCTTGATGTGTTTAGATTCGTCTAACGAGAGGGAATTTCGTACTCGGCCTTGGGCAGACATTTGTCGCAGTATCTCTGGACTACCATACATTCGTCTAACTGAAACAGCGCTTCCATTGTGGCTTTTTCAGAACATGTGTAGCAGTAAGTCGCTGCTCCGCTTGTTCCGAGCGTAACGGCTCTTGTTAAGGATGGTTTTAGCACTACATGAGAAGCTCGACGTCTGTCTTATAGCTATGTATTACGACAGGCTCATTGGGACTTGCATCTGTTTGCTATGTACACTCTATTGTTTTAAGAAATGTCAGGTATGCAAAGATACGCAATAATGACACATGGCTCCGCCGCGGCATTTCCTCTCTAGCTGGGATTTATCACACCCGGCGGGGTCATCAAGTTTTCCTATTGTAGAGCTGACCATTAGCTTGCTATCCCTGAACGTCAGATTTAACGAAGTGTTGTAATGGTAAACTGCGAAAACAAATCATAGATGTATGCAATAACAGTCAACACAAGAATCAGGCCCATGGCGGTAATTACTCCTATCAGAGTAGACCAGCTCGCGATTTTCAAATCCTTTTGAGATAATTCACCCTTCATCCCAGCTGAGATAAGAAGGAAAGTCGATACTCCGAAGGCGAGGAAATCAACCCCTACTACTATTGTTAGGCGCGGAAGCATCGAAGGTTCCTTGACCACGCCCATGGGAGCGATACTAAGCATGACAAGCAAACCCGCCATCATGCCTATATTTATGGTCAAATAATCTCTCGGAGTAAGAGTGAACCTTCTTGTTGTTTCTTGCACCTAACTCAGTATAAAGAATGGACAGCCATCTTTAAGGTTTATTCCGGGAGTTAATTAGGTAAGAAAAATAGCCATCAAACATGGCTGGCAGTCTACGCTTGAATCGGCGGCTTTGTATCTACTTATATAGAAGTAGATTCTAGTCCTTTTCTATGCGTTACTGTCTCAACTGCAAGCAGCTTGTAGAGCCAAAACGACATTTCAGTACAGGAGCCCTTTTCGTTCTCCTCCTGTTCGGAATCATCCCCGGCATCATCTACTACGTGTTAAAAAAACACACGTGCCCGATGTGCAATAGCACCAATTGGGGAGTGCAGCAACACTAGACAGACCTCGCATCAGCCATAAGCATAGCCTGCGTCCTCGCCGCTGCCGTATTGACTCCGGGAGCGCCAAACTGTGAGAATCCCCATGCATACTGGTTAGGAATAGACGATGCCAATGCTTGGAGTCTTGCCACTGCTCCACCGATTGTAGTCGCAGCCTGTTCCATATACTTCGCAGCCAAAGCCGCACCTGCCGCAGCGCCTGCTGATGCTGCCGCCGCTTCGCCCCAGTCAGTCTTTATTCCCGAAAACACATCCGTACCGAGGCTGTCAGAGAGTGAGAGACTTTCAGAGAGACTTACCAAGAGGTTCTTGCCTGTTGTCGTGTCTGGGACTTTGGTATTGTTATTTACCGTATCTTTCAGTGTTCTGAGGTCTGTTTTCATGTCGATGAGTGCGGCATTAGATACTCCCACCGCGCTTATGACGCCAACAATGCTGGGAATTATGCTACTCTGCGCAATCCCATCCTTGACCCCCGTCGCGATTGGGGTTGGCAGCATCGACACTGTTCTTCCGCACAACTCGATGCATTGAGCCTGCTGCGGTGTTGGTGTAGGTACTGATGGGGTCTGTGGTATACCTATTCGGCTTGACGCTATTGCTAATGCGACGGCGCCGCCTATTCCTTCAGCCAGAGTTGCAAGTGCCGTACTGGGGTCTGCGAAAAAGCTACCCATCTTTATCCCGTAGTCCCTGAAGAAGGGATAGACGCTTCGGAAGAATGGCGTGATGAACTGCGTAAGCAGCAATACGGTTACGGGCCTCAATGCCAACGCGATAAAGTCACCTATAGGGCGGAAGATGAGAGTCATGCCAGTTTCCCAGAGCTTGAATATCCCCTGAAGTTGACCAGATGATTTTGTAAGGAGTGTGACCATGCTGCCAACTCCTAGTCCAATCCCTGCGAGCTTTAGGACTTGGTTGGCTTGAAGCGCCTCTATTTTTTGGAATACGCTATTGTTACCGCTTATGTTAACTCCGGAAAGCCCACTAATGTTAGGTCGCTTACCGCCTCCGCCTAGTCCTCCCAACGCCTGAAGTTTAGCGAGTGTTCCATCGTCCTTCAGCTTGACAGTGACGGTGTAGTTTCTGGCGCTCACCGTCTTTTACCTCCCTTCGTACCGCAGTTGATGCAGCATGAAAAGACTGCAGTGGATAGTTCGTAATCGTTAGTTGTTATGATATTACTTGCCATAACCAGAATACGTTCTTCAGGGAAGATTCCACCTGAATGTACACAATTGAACGGTATGTGTATATTTCCAGAAGGGGAATGTAGAGATGCAGCAAACGTCCTAACGCAGTCATCGTGCTTAAGCGCGCATATTGCGGAGCTCATGTCGGGTTTAGGCTCGACATGACTGGACGACAGCTGCTTTTCTCTATCAAACTTCATAGCACTAAACCTCCGTAAATGCGGGCGCGGCTGTCCGCTGCCTTGACGTCTGATGTCACCAACGCCAGACCCGTCCCGACTATTCCTAAGCCATCCCTTCCTCCAAGGCTATGGTATTCGATACTTAGCCCGGTAATCTTGGAATTCCTTATCCATTCAATCGCTAATGCATCTTCGATTTGGATGAAACCAGTAATGCCTTCCAAGATGGAATCATAGCGCATCAGAAGAGACTGGTTGCTTGGATATGGAAGGGCCCTTCTATGGGGAAGATGTTCTAAGCGGCTGTCGTGGATATGGTTGATGTTTAATGGTACAAAAGAAAGAGATTTTGCCAGCCTTCTTAGTTCGGTTTCGGTAAAGTCGGTTCCCCCGATGTCCTTTCCGACATGAATCGCCTCAACCGGGTAAATCCGAATATTTCTCTGCTCGTAATACCCCGCAAAGTTCTTCCGGCGTTCATGCTCTAGCGCCATGAGTTTGCGGTAAACGTTCCCTGTCAGGATATCGGCTGATTCTACTTTTTGTCGCTGTAGGCTGCCATGGAGTCTGTCGATTTCCCGGCGGTAGTCTGAATTAAGCCTGACAGACTTGTCGTAACTTTCCTGTAGGATATCGAGAGATAGTTCTGTGCTGACGACGTTCAAGCCCTCTTTGGCCTCTTCAGCTTTGGCAGCGGGTTGTCTGGCTTGGCGAATAAGGGGTTATCATGGTATTCGCCACAGTACTTGCAGGGGAAAATTATGCCTGTAATGAAACGGTCGCACTTTGTCATTGCTTGGCCTCCCCCTCTTCCAAGAGTTGGTCTAGCAGCTTACGCTTCTTTACCGATATCTTCTGGCGCTCGTAGAGATTTGTGTACCTGACGTCCCAACCTTCTGATTCTGCTATTTCATTAATTTTATCCACAACCTTATCCCAAAAAGCGAATGTACTCTCTTGGAATTTCTGGACCATCCCTGCGAGCCGGATATCCATGTCTGCGAGTTGGCGTTCTATTGCGAGTTTTGATTCCAGCTCTTTGGTTTCGGATAGGTACGACAATAGCCGAGTTCTCTGCGTTTCGAGCCTGACTATTGACTTGGTGAAATAGCCGTTCCACTCGTCACCCTCGATGTCTTCAGCCATTTTCTCATATAGAAAGCGGATATCTGCGTTCACAGTATTCCTGTCCACGTGCATTGCTTCGGCAATTCGGATGGCTGGCTCACCCATTAGAAAATGGAGGCGAAAAACTTCATTCCTTCTTTTGCGTCTTTGTGCTTTGGTATAGGGGGCGTGTTTTTGCCTAACATTGCCTAACTTCAACCTCCGGTTTTCATCAATGAATTCTGGAGTAATACTGGGTTCTATCAGTCCGGAATCCTGACTATGGACTTCAGGTGAAAGCTCGATAATTTCTGCCATTAATTTCCGACCTTTCCTTCTTCTTGTCCGTACTGGAGAGATAGAAGATTCTGAACATCCAGGCTGATTTGCTGGCAGTCGCGGCACTGCTGTTTGCCTGCCATGATGTCCTCAGGTTCTAGGGTCATGTGGCATACCTGGCATTCATTGAGCTCATGCTCGTCCATTTGGAGACGCCTAAGCGCCTTCTCGATTTGGTTTATCCCTGCAACAAATCCATCGAAACAGGGATTGCAGAGAATGAGTTTATCAGTCCTTTCGCGCCTCCGCTGAAATGGCTGGTTGCAGTTTTTACACTTCATTCTAGCGTCTCCCCTCTCGTGGTCTGCGCTCCAGTGTTAGGATAAAGTCGCCTGTTAGCTGGTTATTCGTAGCATGGATGAATTCGATTGCCCTTAGGACTCTCGTTTCGTCGTCAAAGTACATCCCTATTTCATTGGCTGATATCGCCGGTAATTCTGCTTCTTTACCCTCTGTGGCGTTAATTCTGCGTTGATAGTCGGAATTTGCACAAGCATGTCTCTGACCGGATTCGTCTAACGGTATCAAAAAACCGCCTGCGCTGCGGGTGTCTCTCCTAAAGCCGATTTTTTGGGAGCAGTACTTACACGGTTTGTACCATTCGGGCCTTCTGTTGTCGTTCATTATCATTCTACCTCTTGCAATTTCACCAGTGCTTCCGGCTTGATTCCTAATTTAGCACAGATTTCTGCCCGCTCACGTTCCTTGCGCTCTCTTTCCTCTCGTCCCCATCTCTCAAAGAGAAGGCGATTTTCCTCTTCCCGGCGCGCATCTTCTATCTGTCTTTTCCGTTCCTCTTCTTTCCTTTCGACTTCTGCTTTGTAAGCCGGTATAGCCAGTATGTCGTCTGGCAGAACGGGTTTTTGGCCTTTCAGGATTGAGTAAATGTCTTCCAGAAAGAGCCCGGGGGTAAGGTAACGAATGTTTTGTTCTTGGGTTATTTCGTCGTTTTTACCTTCGACTTCTCTGCAGATTGCAGACAAACTTCCGAGATAACCAATCAGACGGTGTTCGGCATCAAAGAACTCCAAAACCTCTCTGAATTGTTCTAGCTGGTCCATCCTGTGTTTGCAGTATTCTGTTAATTCAGCCGCGGGTATCACGAAGAAATAATCTCCTCTCTCTATCCCTTAGGTTACTGCGTCGGACGGACCTGCCACATTTTTGCGCCAGTTATACTGACAGTGGGCTGCAAGTTAGTCGCTGAAGCATATGCCGCTGCATCCGAGGCTGCCTTTGCCGAATTCGCTGCATCGTATTTAGCTCGGGCTTGCATGGTAAGGCTGAAGCTGTCCGGATTTTCTACTACCTCTCCGACTTTTCTGACATTCAGAATATTTCCGGACGCAGGCAAAGCAATATCCTTGTTAAAGCGTCTGCCCGTTGTCACGTCTACGCTGCCGTCAGGATTGTAGGTTCTCGCGGCGTCCGTAAAGTACTGCCTACCGTCAGTTCCGTCAGCCGTTTCCGTTGTAGGATAGCCGGAATCGACTACAATCCCGTCACGGACGATTTTAATCGGCAACTAGGAGCGACCTCCAGCTATCTGCGGTACCTGCTTGTTGAGAGTGCCCTCCAAGATGCCGGTGATGAAAGATGACCTTGACTGGCTACCCCTCGCTATTTCAATCCGTTCTGCAACCTGCACGGGCAGGCTAATCGTGACATTCGCTTTCATAATAATACGCAGTAATAATTTTAATTAATAAAGAAGGGACGAAAACGGAATGAAAAAAGGAAAGGAGGGCTACGCTTCTGCCAGCCAAGTTTTTCGTTTACCATTCTGTGTAATGGAATGTGCGTTACCCAACTCTGCGGAAGTCTTTTCGTGAGCTTTTGCTTGCATCCATGAGCCATTTCTTTTCCAGGTTAGCCTGCATACCTGACAAGTGTATGATTTGCGCTTCGTTTCCTCACGCTGCCATCTTTGCTTTGGGGTTAGGAGCTTAACCGCCCCTGTACCTAAGTCGATGGTTTCGTTGTGGAATAGCGATTTTTGGTCGGGTGGTATCCTTTGGTGTTTCTCACAACAGTAGATTAGACCGTCACCCTCATTACGAATTTCGCGGCCAAATCCCATACTATTCTGAAGCCTCCGTTTTTCGTATTTTCAGAGCTAGGACCATCAAGCCGGAGGAAAGGAGGAATAGAGGCGTTAGGAGATCGTTCATGCCATAGCTCCCTTGGTCGAAAGTAGTCTCTCCACAAGAGTAGTTAGATGCTCCACCTTTGCTTCGAGTTGTCTGTTTGGATTTCTCAGATTTGTGATGGCTTCAACCAGTGGAGTATTTGGTTTTTCTTCGACTGCTTCTTCTCCTCGATAAACAGCCTTACCTGCCAAGTTCTTGACGTAGGCCCTGAACACCCTGCCCGCATAGGACAGCTGGATGTCGGGAAGCGTAACCTGTGCCTTGTCGGTGATGGCGGGGTCCCAGTTGATGTCCCAGCGTTTCAGGTCCCAAGTCATGACCGAGGGTATGTATCGCTCACGAGGGTCTGATAGCCATTGCTGGAGGTTCGACTGCACCTTGCCTATGTATACAAAGAAGGCCTGCTCATCCGCCTCCGAAGCCATGGGAAAGGGATGTTCTGAGCATTCAATGGAGATCTCCAGCCTGCCTTTGCGGGAGAGGGTATACGTTACCATGGCAGGACCGATAGGGATGCTATACACCTTCTGTGCGTTACCTGACCTAGGGATAGCATCAACCTCTTCATAGAGAAACGAGGGGACCCACAATTCCAAGAACACCTTATGGATGAACATAGGGGTATTGGACATCATCACCAACGCCTGCACCAAGTTGTCAGCCTTAGCCTCCTGCTCTTCCCTAGCTAGACGCTCCCGCTGGGGGTTGTTGTTAGGTGATGATTTTTGTACCCCTACCCCTGATGGGTTAACTGGTACACTTTTCGACTTGAAGTACTCTATGACATCTGCATGTCTCGATTCTGGATAATATGTCTGTGGACTTGTTGGCTTGCTTAGGGTAAACAGTACCTTCTTGTTGTGTTGCTTTAGTGTTCTCTGAGCGTGTCCTCGTTTTACTTTGAATTGAAATTGGATATCTATGCAGGTTATCCCTTTCTTCTTTTCGTCCCAGATTTTCTCCGCTAATGCACAGACTTCTTCGCTCTTGATGTACCTGGCTTTACACTGTATAGAATCTGTACCTTGGACACTTTTTGGACGGTCAAGTTGGACACTTTTCTGGTTCAAGCTTCAGACATCCTCCTCACAGCGGCTTCGTCTATGGTTACCGCAACCCGCCTGTTGACAGGTTCGACTCTCACTATGAGAGGTACGAATCGCCCCTGAGCTTCCATCTCCACATGAACTGAAAATGGCAAGAGTAGTTTGGCCTGGTCCTGGATACGCTTTTTCAGCTCTTGTGGATTCTCTGCTAGTTCTGATGCCGGCTTTATGCTAACTTGAGATATCTGTTCTTCAAGTGCTTTCTTTTCCTGCTTTAGTGCTTCGATGTCTGCATTCTGGCGGGATATCTCCGCTGCCTTTTCTGCTAGCTGATTTGCAAGAAGGGCTATTCGTTTTTCTTTCTCCTCATCTACCGGTTGCGAGAGATTCTCACCCTCGGTTTGCTGTGGAATGTTGGCTGTCGCCGTTACCGGTTCTTGTGTACCATCTGTAGCAATAGCGATTGTTTGTACTTCAGGGGAGAAAGAAATCTTTTCTTTCTTTTTTGGTTTGGTATCATTCTTCCATTCGTCTGGGCAATACATATCTATCAGGCGACTGGAGATGAGTTCCTTCTCTATCGCTTCCTTTAGGTAGAACTTGATGGCTCTACAGATATCTTGTTTTTTGACTTCTTTTCCATAAGTTTCGATTGCCCTACCGAGCTTCAGAACTAAGTCTTTGCGTCTTATCAGAGCCTTCTCAATGTCTGCGAATTCCCTCAGAACTTCATCCCTTATTGCGAGGAAATCGGCTGACTTTTCTTTCAAGTCAAATTTATTAAGTAGATTGTTCTGTATGTCCATAGATCTAGTATCTGCCATTGGGAACCAACTCCTGATGGTGCTGAGCCTCGGTGTGGGGTTCTGGTGTCCAATCATGGCCCCTCACTGATGCTTTGTTTTCTACTTTTTCGTTGTTCTGCATATATGCCAAAAGAGCATTTCTAAAGTACCTGCTCCTTGGTATAGCACCGCGCTTATTCTCAACTGCCCTATGAACATCGTCAGGCAGGTAGATATACATATACATTTAAAGAATAACGAGAATGAAGCGTATTTAACAATTTCCGCCTCTTTCACCTTCGTAAAGGGGTTAAAGCCCAAGCTACACGGAACAGTTACTAATAAGTAAATATGCACCCTTCTTTATATTTCTTATGCCTCTTTATATACACTGAATTGAGGTGTATTTACTCCAACCCCTCAAGCAATTATCCATGGCCCGCCACTTTGGCCTTGGCCTTGCCGCCTGCACTGCTACCGCCGCCAATCTTGAATATCTCTGCCAGCATGACAAAGCATGTGTAAATACTCGAAATGCGTAGAGTAATCGGGTTACGGTCGAAAAAGCAGTAACTACGTGCCTCAAAAACATGTGGAAACTGAAGCTATCTGGGACTTAGGTTTCGCGACGGCATCGACCTAACCCATCGACATTTCTATCTATCACCCATATTGCATTTTAGATGATGTCTCGAAGTTGCAAATACTTTGTTAAGTCTCCCTTAAGAGCGCGAGATGTACAGTACTATTGACAACAAATGGATATCTTGCCTGTAATCTATGTGGCCGTTGCTGCATTGTGTGGCGGAATGATTTACGTCGTGATGGGGTCAAAAATCCGCGGCTGGTTGCACACGGCACCCGTCAGGAAGTAGACCTTTCCTTTATTTTTGTGCAGCGACTATCCTTTAATTATCAATTGACAAAATTAAGGTAGCCTAATTCCTCAGAGATGGATTTACTGCAAGTTAGCTCTCTGGCTCCTTGGTATAGTTCTCGTCCTGCAGTTTGCGTGTAAATTTTACCAGCTTTGACATTGTCTCAATATAGGCAGGGTCGGTACCACCTTCTTCATTTTCGTTTTTCAATATCGTCTTTACCAGAAGGTCGCCCAACTCGTGTATGATTTTGTGTGTATTTTTTTCCTGCCTGACAACCCTTTCTTTTAGTGCAGAGATATCGTCAACCTGCCCCTTTAGAATGACATTCTGATGCTTCAGGCGATTCTCCTCGTTTATTGTCAGGTCATTAACCCCCGTCAGATAAAATGCGAGTTTATCCTCGTCTGTAGGCTTGTTGTAAGTGCCGACCAGTCCTGTATCATGGCCTAGGAGGGTCTCGACCATGAATGCGTTTTTGGTTGCCTTCGTTAGGGTAGTCGCAAAGTATTTCCTAAAACCGTGATTTGCCATGACTTCTTGGCGCTTGTATTTCTGGCCCTCAGTCGAGCGCGTGCGCAGTCCAGCATCCACTAGTAGACCATGAGTAATCACACCTAGCCCCTGAGCCAGGAGAGGCGTTCCTTTTGCCGCATGGAAGGGGTCTGCCTTGTCGAACTGGTCACGTATCAGTGGCGAGTTTTCCGTTATCTTTTCGCCATACTGCCTCCGATATTCCAGATAGCTGTCAATGGCGGCAGCACATTCCGGCGTACAGAATGTGATATGCTGGTCCTTCTTGCTACCGGGGTAGAGCGTGAATTGGTACAGGTTGTCGATGCGCTTCATGTTCTTTATCCTCACTTCTGCAAGGGCTCCGACGCGCATCCCCGTTGATGACAGTACCAGAATGATAACCCTCTTTCGCTCGTCGCACTTGGTCAGAATCTTGGCAATTTCCTCCCTGGTGTAAGGTCTGTCATCCACCGTCTTCTTGTGCTCCCCCAAGAACTTGGTAACTCTCTTTTTGTTAATTTCGACTTCATTCGCCGAGAGAAAGCTTGTTATCGCTGCAAGGGACAGCTGGCGGGTAAGGTATGAAGTATCACGCTCTTTCATGGAGACTATGTACTGGATGAGGACCGTCTCTATCGACTTGGTATCCATTGCTAAAAGCTTGCCCATGTCCAAGCTGGTGGCTTTCAGGAATTTCTGCAGGTGGTAGGTATACGTCCGCTTGGTATGCTTGCTTTTCAGACTCTCCAAGAAGAGGCTTAGAGGGGTTAGTTCCTGCATACCTATGTTATTAGTGCTCATTTATTTATAATCACATTATCTAAAATAGAAAACGACTTATACTGTCGCCATCAATGCAAAAAGTGGCTTGGCGGCGACTAAAGTTCAGCTCCTGTTGTTCATGATTGCGTGCTTTGTTTCCGGCGGCCTTGCATTTGGGCTTTCTATCTTTTATAGCTCGGAATTTCTCATCTACTCCATACCGGGTCTGGTAATCGGCGCCTTTTTTGCCTTCAAGTACGCCGTGTTTGACAAGAACAAGATGCGGCAAGAAGAGCACAAGCGCCGGCGCAACAGGCACTAGCGCAGTATCAGTATGTAAATCACGAGTGCGGCAAGCCCTGCAAACAGGATAATGGTCGCCTTCCACATGCCCATGCTCGCCTTGTCGCTAATGTCCCACATGCCGCCCTGCACGCTGCTGTTCTGCCGATACTCGCGCTTTAGTTCCTCATAGCTGTAGACTTTGGCAAAGTCTGCCGAGGGCATCCATTCAGCGCGGCTTGGGACCGAGAACGAGTTTTCGTCGTATTTCCTGCGCGACTGCTCGTCCGACAGGACCTCGTACGCCTCGACTATCTTCATGAACTTTTGCTTGGACTCCTCGGAACCCTTGTTCTTGTCGGGGTGGTATTTCAGGGCCAAACTCCTGAATGATTTTTTTATCTCGTCCTGCGACGCCCCGGGCCTGAGGCCAAGCACCTCGTAGTAGTTTGGCACCCGGTACTTTGCCAAGATCTCGTAAATAAACTTGCAACGGCATATATTCCCGGGCCGCGTAATACTGCGGCGCTTGGACAGCACGTTTCTCATCATCTTTTACGTGGCCACGGTCGTCCCCACGCTCCTTCTGGTCAAGGAGACCAAGCCGAGGCTGAAAAACCTCAAAAACGGCCTCCGGTCGCTAGTCTACCTTCCCCTTACAGTAGGCATATTGATGGCGTATGTCGTGTTTGCAGCGGGCTTTTTATCCAACATACCCGTCCTGAACTGGTCATGGCTGGGCTACAACATTGCCCTTGGGCCGTCGGCCGACCAGGGGCTATGGGGCGTGCTCCCGTTCGTCCCGATGCTGATATACATGCTTATCCACGTCAACTATTTTGAAGAGATGTACTTTCGCAAGACCGCGCTTCTCACCGTCGTCTGGGCGTTTTTGCACGTGGCAATGGGAGTCGCGGTGCATGTCGCACTCGCCCTGTTGCCCCTTGGCTTTTTCTACAAGTACCTGTACAAAAAGCGTGGCCTTGACCACGCATACGCGCTGCACTTTGCCACCAACATCATCGTAGTCGCTGTGTCGATAGCGTCGTATTTTGTGCGGTTCTAGCTTTCGCAGCGCGCTTTAAGCGCCCGGTTCATCTCTTCAAAGCCAGCCCGGACGTCATCCATGTCCTTGAAAAACGATGACAGCAGGCCGCCAAAGACCTCGCGGTGGACGAACTTTACCCTTCCATTGCCGACGCTTTCAATGGCAAATATGTGCTCGCCGGACAGAAACCCCGGGACCTTGCCAAACCAGCGCAGCTCCTTTTCTGGCTCAAACTTGGTCACCTTGGGCTCGTATGTGCGCTGTTTCCCTGCAGGCGTCGTCAGGCGGATTTCAAGTTTTGCACCTTCCTTCGGCTCGCCACCGACCTTCCTTATGAACGGGTTCCACTCCTCGTATCTTGTAAAATCGGAAAGCACCTCCCACACGCGCCGGGTGCTTGCGGCAATCTCTATCTCTGTATGGATCTCTTTCAAGCCTGAGCAGAAATTGCATCGTAAGAGGAGGTTATTTACTTTCTCGTGGTAAACTCGATCCTTATCGAGTCCCCGTCTCTGAGCGGTATGTCCAAAAAGCTGCCATTCGTGTGCTGGACGCCGTTGACGTAGACCTTGGTATCGAACTTTGTCAGGTTCTGGCCTATCCAGTTGTATATAAGGTGGCCCAGCGTGAACGCGTACGGCTCTTTGTAGGCGACGTGGATGGTGTTTTCCTGCAGCGTGTGCACCGGAAGCGTGCAATTTTTGGTCATGCCCACGCCCTTTGGAATGAGCGCAGGCGCGCCGTCCTCGGTCGCCGACACGTGCACGGTCAGCTGGTACGGCTCTGCAAGCGGGTCTTTGATGCACTGGTATATCGGGTCTTTGGCATGCAAATAGTCTGTGACTGCCTTTGTCCCAAAGCCGGCTACAATGACGACTCCGGCAAGGAGTGCCATCGACCACACAAGACGCCTCTTTTTTCCCGGCTCCTGACCGCCAACAAAACCCATCAGGGACAGGCGCGTGTCAAAAAGTTAAAAATCTTTGCAGGGCTTGAAAAATGTTTGATTACTGGCTCAGCGCCAGCACGTGGTTCATGCTTTCGACCAGGGGAAGCCCTGCTAGCATCTTGGGGTGCGGGACTGTAGTTGTGTATATGAGCACTCCGGGGACTGCCGCGCAGACGATAATAGTCAGTATAATCAGCCATACGGCTGTCATCTTTTCGACCATTAAGAAAATCACGCCTGTTTGGTTATATAAGTTTTAAAATCATCCGGCCTTTGGAGCCGGCGGTGCGTTTTTCACCTGACTGCGGAGCATCTCGACCTCTTCGCGCAGCTCATCGTTTTCGTCTTCGAGCACCTTCAGCGAGGTTATCGCTTCTGCGTTCTGGGCCTTTAGCGCCTGGAACTCTTGGCGCAGTTTTTCCAAAGCCTGTTTTGCCGCGTCGCTGGGCGCGCTTTTTGGCGCGGTCTGCAGCTTTATGTTTTCCGCCTTTAGCGCCTCGATGGTTTTTGCCGACGCAGAAACCTGCGCCTTGAGCGCGCCGACCTCGTTTGTGTGCGTGCGCAACTGCGACGCAAGGCGCGTGCTTTCATCCATCAGCTTTTGGCGCTCAGCCCCGAACCTTGCAAGTTCCACTTTGAGCTGCGCTACAAGCGCCTCGTTAGCGTTGTTGTTTGACGACTGCAGAGATGCCGCTGACGCAAGCTCGGACAGTATCGCCGGCATAGCGTCAGAGTTGATGTACGCAGATGTGCCGAAATCAAGCGTTATTGCACCCTTTGACTTTAGCAGGCTCTCGACGCTTGGATCAAGCGCAAAAGAGCTGGCGTTGAATGAAAAGAGCTTCAATCCGTCTACCTTTGCATTCTATCTCTAAAAAGACGGCAGCGCAAAATTTGTTGACATTTTGCTACTGGTAGTCGTGCAGCGGCTTGTCCCTGTGGGATGAGATCTTGGCCTCAAGGTCCTTTCTGTGCCTTTGCAGTATGTGCTTGTTTGCGCAAGAGTCGTGCATTATGCCAATGTCGCAAAAGTCGCACGCAGTCACAAACTCTATTTCCCTAAACTCTTTTTTGCAAAGGGCGCAGTTTTCCGTGCCGACATCCCCGTCGGTGAGTGGCTTGAGCCACGAATCCCGCCACAAAAGAGTCACAAATTCTTGAGGTAAGGACGTGTATATATGCGTGGTAAATTTTATTCCGTCGACGGCCTGTCCAAGAGTCCTATTATTCCGTACATGCGTCTGTACGCTGCGTCGAGGTCTGCCTGCTTTTGCAGTATCTTTTTTGTCTTTTTCAGCTTTGCCTCAAGTGCCGGGCCGCCGGCTGACGCAAGTGCGCCTGCCTCCTTTAGGTACTGGCGCATGTACCTCGATGCCTGCGGGTTGTCGCGTATCAGCGCCGCTATGAGCTCCGGCTCGTCGGTCATGACGCTCTGGGCAAGCATGGCCTGGATTGTAAAGGTGGTCCCCCCGACTTTATTCAGGGTCGCCAGGTCCTCGCGCGCAAGGACGCCGGCAAAGGCCACGTTGGCAAAGTACGTCAGGCCAAGCACGGCAGCTATCGCCCTGTCGTGCGTGCGGGCGTCGGACAGCACCTTGACTGCCATGCCTGCAAAAACGCTGTTTATCGCGTCGAGTTCCTTTGCCCTGTCGCGCACCGGGACTGCAAGCATCTTTAGCTGCTTTTTCTCGCTTGCGCCCGGACCGAACATCGGGTGGACACACAGCGCGACGATGTCTTTTCTTGTCTTTTTCAGCGCAGGAAGCGTTCTGGCCTTGACGGACGATATCTCGAAAAGCAAGGCGGCCTGCTTCATCTCCGGGGCGCACCACTTTATTACAGCAGGCGTGTGTTTTACCGGGACGCACACCATTACAAGGTCCGCGTTTTTCACGCAGTCGGCGATGCTTGCGGCATTTCTGACGCCTTTAATCTGAAACGGCTTGACGTCAAATGCTCTGACCTCGCTTTTCTGCCTTGCAAAGTAGCCGCAGAACCATGCGCCCATCTTGCCTGCGGCGCCAATGATTGCTACTTGCATCATTACTGCGCCTTTCCCAGCTCGCCGGCCATTATGGCAAGCCCCTCTGCCATCTCTTCTTCGTTCCTGCACGCAGAAATCCTGACAAAGCGCCTGTACGAGTCGCCAAAGCCGCTTCCCGGGGCAATGGCCACGCCCCTTTCAAGCAGCCTTTCGACCAGCTGCATGTCCTCGTTTTTGTCTGGAAGCTCGGGATATACGTACATGGCGCCGTCAGGCTCGACAAACCGGAGAGACATCTCCTTCATCTTGCCGGACAGAAAGCGCAGCCGCCTTTTCATGAGATCCACGTTTTCTGACGGGTCGGCTCCAAGGGCCGCAAGGGCGGCGTACTGCACCGGCTCGGCGACGCTTGTCACGCCTACTGCCTGCACCTTTGCCATCTTTTTTATAGAGTCGGCGCTTGCGACTGCATAGCCGACCCTGAATCCGGTCATCGCGTACGTCTTTGAGAACGACGACACGATGATGCTCTTTTCGTAGCTGTAAGAATGCACGCTTTCAAACGGCTTGAAGGAGTAGTCAGAATACACCTCGTCGCTCAGCAGGTATAGGTTATGATCCCTTGCCAAGGCGACTATTCTGTCCATCGTCTTTTTGTCAAGGACCTTGCCCGTCGGGTTGTTCGGGTAGTTTAGCGCGATCATCTTCGTCCCGCTCGTTATCAGCGATTCCAGTTCCTTCAGGTCCGGGGTCCATCCGCTTTCAAGCGTGGTTTTCAGTACCTTTGTCCTTGCTCCGATAAAGTCGGCGCATTCCCTGTACGCGGGCCACGCAGGCTCTATCGTTATTATCTCCTCGCCGGGTCTCACAAGCGACGCGATTGCCGCAAAGACGGCAAAGCGCCCTCCCGGTGTGACTATCACCCTTTCTTCGCCCACATTGCTCTTTTTCGCTATCGCCTCTCGCAGCTGCGGTATCCCCCGGGTGTCAGTATAGTGGTATTTCCTTTGCTTGAAAGAGTCGGCAAGCGCGCTTCCTGCCTGTGCGGGAGCAGGGTAGTCGGGCTCGCCCACTTCAAGGTGGATTATGCGCTTGCCGGATGCCTCTAGCTGCTTGGCCTTCTGGAATATGCCAAGATGAGTCTGCCTCGGCGCCTTGTTATTTTGCGGCCGCTTTTGTGCCTGAACAGCCTCGGATTCTGTGAGCAACACGTTGAGCAGGCGCAGCGCAAATTCCATGCTCATGCCCGTTTCCTCCGCCTGCTTTATGACCATGAGGCGGATCTCCTGCTCGACCTTTTCGTCCTTGATGTCTATTCCAAGCCTGCCTTTAATATCGCCGACCTGCTCTGCAAGGGCCATCCTCTCCTGCACCCTCTTTATGATGTCCGAAGTCACGGCGCGGATCTGCCCACGCAGCTCTTCCAGCTCTTTTTCCCCGGATGCCAATGTGCCAGTCAGGCGCTCCCTTTTTTCTTCTTCAAGACCGGAGGAATTAGTCCTGCGCGTATCGCGTGGTCGGCAAGCACCATCGAGACGACGCACTCGACTATCGGTGGCGCCCTTGGCACCACGCACGGGTCGTGCCTGCCGGGGACTGTCAGCCTGGCCTGCGACTTGCTCGACACGTCAAGCGTGTCCTGTGTCTTGGCTATCGACGCGGCCGGCTTGAACGCGACTCTGACTATTAGCGGCATGCCGTTTGACAGGCCGCCTAGGATGCCTCCCGAGTTGTTGGTCCTAGTCACTATCTCGCCATCCTTCAAGTAGTATGCGTCGTTGTTTTCTGAACCGCGTCTCTTTGATCCTTCAAAGCCAGAGCCAAACTCGACTGCCTTGACTGCGGGTATCCCAAAGAGGGCCCTGCTCAGGTCGGCCTCCAGAGACGCGTATATCGGCTCTCCTAGTCCCACAGGCAGGCTCGTAGTCGTGCACTCTACTACGCCGCCAAGCGAGTCGCCGTCCCTTCTTGCCGTCAAAATTGCGTCGCGCATCTTTTCAGCCGCGGTAGGATCTGGGCACCTGACGTCGTTGTCGTAGCGACGGGCAATGTTTTCAGGGGTAATTCTCTTGGCCTTAATACCGCCTATTTCCGACGTATAGGCGACAGTTTCAATGCCGAGCGTTTCTCGCAGCAGTTTCTGCGCCACTGCACCGGCCATCACAAGCGTTGCAGTCAGCCTGCCGGAAAAGCGCCCGCTTCCGCGATAGTCTGCAAAACCTCCGTACTTCACCGTCGCAGGGTAGTCGGCGTGGCCCGGCCTCGGTATGTCCTTTATCGCCTCGTAGGCGCGCGAGTCGGCGTCTTTGTTCCATATCAACATGCATATCGGCGCGCCCGTGGTAAAGCCGTTAAAGACGCCTGAGAGTATCTCGACTCTGTCCTCTTCCTTGCGTTGGGTGGTGACTGCAGACTGGCCGGGCTTGCGCCTGTCAAGCTGGCCCTGTATATCGCCCTCTGAAAGACGGAGCCCTGCGGGGCATCCGTCGACCAGCATCCCTACGCAGCGGCCGTGGCTTTCGCCAAAGCTCATGGCGACAAAGCGCTCGCCGAGAATGTTACCACCACCCATGTTATGGTAATGCTGGCTTGCGCTCGGTATATTGGCTTTTTGGATTATCCGGCGTACGACAGCCTTGCGCCTAGGCCCTTCATGTCCTCTACAAAGTGCGGGTACGAGACGTCCACCGACTCGGCGCCTTCAACCACTGATTTCTCTGTCATCATAGCCGCTATCGTGAATGCCATGAAGAGGCGGTGGTCGTTATAGGCTTCAAGCGACGCGTTTTTCAGCTTTTTGGGCGCGGAAATGGTCAGCCCGTCGTGGAACTCGTCCACACTGGCGCCGAACTTGGCAAGCTCGTGCGCAATGTTTGCGACCCTGTCTGTTTCCTTGACGCGGGCGTGCGCGACTCCAGTTATCTTGACCGGCGACCTTGCCTTGAGCGCAAGTATCGAGACTACGGGCAGAAGGTCCGGCGTGTCTGCGAGGTTGAATTCGCCTCCTTCAAGCGATTCTGCTCCTTGCACTATGACCTCGCCCTTTGGCCTGTCCGCCTTTATCGTGCAGCCCATACGCTCCATTATCTCTACTATCTGCGAGTCGCCCTGCGGCAGGTTAAAGTTGAGCCCCTTTACCTTCAGCTTTTTTCCGACAAGCGCGCCCGCAGAGAGTATGAGCGCCGCGGTGGAAAAGTCGCTTGGTACGTCAAACCTAGCCGGCTTGTATTCTGACTGTTTGATGCGGTATTCCAGCATGTCCTGTTCGCAGTCGATCTTTACTCCGAAATGCTCCATCGTCGCAATAGTCGCACGAACATACGGCTTGGACACTAGGTCGCCCTTTATCTTTAGCGTGATTTCCGAGTCGGCGTAAATGCCGGCGACAAGAAGGCCGGATATGAACTGGCTGGATATGCTGCCGTCGATTATCGTAGTCCCGCCCTTTATGCCTCCGCCCCGGACTATGAGAGGAGGAGTACCGTTGCCCTTTGTAGAATAAGCCTGTACACCAAGCGGGCCAAGGGCGTCAAGTATCGGCTGCATCGGGCGCCTTCTGAGGCTCTCATCGCCTGTGAGGACCACGTGGCCGCTCTTGACTAGGCAGGACATGGCAGTCATTATCCTGATGGTTGTGCCCGAGTTTTCGCAGTTGAGCACGTTTTCAGGCGGCTGAAAATCATGCCTGCCCTGCACCTGTACTATGCCGCGCCTTTCCTGCACCTCTGCCCCAAGTGCCCTGCAGCAGGCAAGCGTGGCAAGCGTGTCTCGGGCAAGCAGCGCGTTTGTTATCGTCGACTGGCCACCGGAGGCAAGCGACGCTATTGCAAGGGCGCGGTGGGTGTAGCTCTTGCTTGAAGGGCACCGGACTGTTCCGTCAACCTTTGAGCGCCGTACCTGAATCTTGACCATTTTATGTTTACAGGACCTCCACGCTTGCCTTCTGGTTATTAACCTTAGACACCAGCACCCTGCCGTTGAATTTTGAAAAAGCGCTCTTTATGTCCTCCACCTTGTCGTCGTACGCCACGGCCGCTATCGATGGCCCGTTTCCAGATACGCCGGCGGCAAGTGCGCCCTGCTCTAGTGCCGCAAGCGCCGGCCTGTAGGTTGTGCCAAGCGCTGCGGAGGCAAGGACGCCGTTGAGCTTCATGGCCTTCCAGTACTCGCCGGCCTCTGCAAGCCGAAACGCGTCCGTAAATAAATCGGAAAGGTCGCTCAGCTTGTGCACTTCTCCCCGCGGCGTATTACGCGGCAAAAATATCACCGCGTGCAGGTTGTCCGGCGCCTCCTCCCTCTTTAGCAGCTTTTTCGCATAGTTGTCTGTCACCACGAACCCGCCAAAGTAGCACGCAGTGGCGTCGTCGTACGCGCCGGTTATTGTGACCTTGGCGTCAAGCGACGCCCTTACAGCCGCGTCGAGGACCGCATAGTCGTCGGCCTTCTCGCCTGCCAGTCTGCTGCACGCAAGGGCGACTGCGTTTGACACCGCGCTGGAGCTTTTCAACCCAAAGCCTATCGGGATCTCTGACCGGAGCTTTACTATCAACTGGTTGCGCTCAAGCGTGCCGGCAGGCAGCGTGTTTTTGATGATGTTGTTGAGCAGCCTATCGTCGTTCTTGCCCGTCAGAAAGCGCAGGCCCTTGCCCTTTGTCATCTCGACCTCTGCCATGACCTTGAGCGAGATGCCAAGCGCCGAGCCGTTGCCGGTCGCTATTGCGTTCACTATGGAAACCGCGCCGTGCATGGTCGCCCTGACTTTTGTCATGTCGGCTCTCCAAATATCCCAAGCAGGTTCTTTTTCATAACGTCCCGGGGCGCCGGCAGGCCGGTCCATATCTCAAACGCCCTTGCACCCTGCTCAAGCAGCATTTCATAGCCATATACTACGTGCGCCTCTGCAAACTTGGCTTGTTCCAGAAGGTCCGTTACCACCGGCCTGTACACGATGTCGTAAACGACGCTTCCCTTTTTAATGTGATCAGAGTCAATTGGGCTAGGTTCGCTGTCAAGCCCGATGGACGTGGCGTTTACTATCAGACCTGCCTCTGGAGAGACCTTGGTTGCATCTTCAAGTGCAATAGTCTCGCACAATAACCCGAGGTCGCCTCCTGTCTTGGCAAGCTCTCCTGCCTTTTTCTGGTCGCGGTTTGCTATCACCACCTTGCCGGTTTTTTCCTCAGCAAGTGCGGCAATTATCGCCCGCGCGGCTCCGCCGGCGCCAAGGAGCAAGACTGTGGTATTAAAGTCGAACTTGCGCCGGCGCAGAGGTTCAATAAAGCCGGCGATGTCGGTGTTGTACCCCTTGAATATGCCCTCTATGTTGTTGACCGTGTTTACCGCCCCTGCCTTTTTTGCGGTGGCGTCCAGCTCGTCAAGGTGCTCCATCACGGCCACCTTGTGTGGTATAGTGACGTTAAACCCGGCGACGTTTATCGCCCCGAGCGACTCTATAGACTCTTTCAGCTCCTGCGCAGGCACGCGGAAAGAGAGATAAGTGCAGTTCAGGTTCAGCGCGGAAAACGCGGCGTTTTGCATACCCGGCGAAAGCGAATGGCTTATCGGATCGCCGATTATGCAGTAGGTCTTTGCCGGTGCTCTTTCCATTCCTATCTCTAGCGACTCCTTATGCTGCTAAACAGCTGCTTCATCTGCGCTATCGTCAACTGACCAGGCGCCACAGCCTTTTCTAAAGCGGCGTACGTGTACGGGGCGCCGTACAGGGCGCAGAGCACCCTTGTCACGACGCCGGCTTCGCCCATTGCAAATATTATCGGGTGCAGGCCGAGAGAGTTTTCATAGAGCGACATCAACCTGACAGAGTCCTCGACGCTTTTTGCAGTCGTGACTACCTTGACGTAGTTGCTGTAGAGGCGCATTTCTGTGATAATGTCGGCAATCTCGTCGTTTGGTGGAGTCTTTTCAAAGTCGTGCCACGAGACAAGCGTCGGGATGCTTGCAAGTTCCAAATAGTCTGCCAGGTTGTCGTTTGCCTGCAAAGTTTCAAGCTCTACGTCGACAAGCATCGGCCTCTTTTCTGCGAGTTTTCGGAGCAGTTTCACGCGCTCTTCCTCCGTGCCGGAAAACCTACCGCCCTGATTCTTTGAGCGCAGCGTAAAAACTGCGCGGTCCTTGTCAATCCCGTCGGCGGCCTGCATCACATGCTCTGGAGCGATAAAATCGAGGCGGGCCTCGATAAAGTCCGCCCCGAGGTCAAACGCATTTTTTGCTTGCGCTGCAAGGTCGCTTGCGTTTTCAGCCGCAAGGGAGGCGCATATTTTGGCCAACGGCATCCATCAGGCGTATGCCCCCTTATTTCTTTAGCTCACGCCCGCGGGAGGATGCCCTTGCTTGCTGTGCTCCATTTTCTTGTGCGATTCTAAAAGCTCTGGTGTCGTGAAAACCTTGCCGCATAGATTGCACCTGTTCTCCGCTTTTTTGGCAGACGAAGATGCGGTAGACATGAACTATACTTGACGCTTCTGGTATTAAAGATTAGCAATACAGGATTTTTTTTACCCTGCTGAAACAACCGAGAAATCTTTTGTAGTGGTTGGAACGATGCTTTCCACCATGGCCGTGTATCTGCCTTCTCCCAGGGTTATCGGCACCTTGCCGTCGGTCCTGGAGCGCTCCTGCTCGTCGCTGTTGTATTTCTGTACGTCGCCGATGTGCCTCTCTTTGTAAAAGTCTGTTGATTCGCACACAGAGCCGACGGCAAACAGGCGGATTTCGCCCATCCTTGACCATACCACGTTTTGCGTCTGGTTGTTGCTGCTGTCCACCTTTATTATGCTCACTGTCGGAAAGCCCCTGTCGCAGCCATAACCTTCGACCGTGACGACAAAATCAACAGGTTCGCCGGCCTTGTATGTCTCTTTGAGGCCGTCAATCGCCACCTTTACAAAAGGCTCTTTTGTCGAGGCGTGGCTCAGGCTAGGGAACAAAACGACTGCCAAGATAGACGCGATTCCCACCGCGACTGCCACAACCAGCAGGCTCCTTGGGAGTAGCAACAGTATGTCCATTACGGCCTGACAGAAAAACCATGCGCAACAGGACAATCCTGCGAGAGGATTTATTATGCCCCTCTGGTTCGGAGATAGTGTAAATGTTAAAGGAAGACCACATTTCCCGCCTGAAGGCGCTCGGCTTTGACGGTGCGGCGATAGAGTCTTTTGAAAAGATGTGGCAGCCGCTCGCTGATGAGAGTTATGACATGTACGCGATGTACACCGGCGCCGACGGTTCTGCACTTGAGGACAAGGCAGGCTGCGTCATTTGCTCGAAAAAGTCTTTTCCGCTCAGATGGGAAAAGGTGATAACGCCAAGCCAGGACAGCGCGGCCATATACACGGTCTGTACCGACTGCGACGCGGCGTACGTTGATGCGGCAATAAGGCAAAAGGCGCTTGGCAGGCTTCTTAAGGAGCGCAACACGCGCCCCAACTAGACGCTGTTGTTGTAGTGGGACGGTATCTTTTTCCAGTTGGCGATGAGTGCTTCGGTGCGTATGTGTATCGGCTCGCTTTCTATGCGCGTTCGTGCAAGCTCGACGTACTCTTTTACCATGTCTATTCCCATGTAGCGTCTGCCAAAGTGGTGCGCCACTTTTGTCGTCTGGCCGCTCCCGTTAAACGGGTCAAGCACGACGTCGCCTTTGTACGAGTAGACCTTCATGAGCCTGTATGGTATCTCCTCGGGGTACGGGCATGGATGGTCGATGTATCCCGGCGGGACAGGGGCAATGTGCCACACCGAGTTTGCTATCTCTTTTGTCCATTCTTCGTGCGTCGCAGGGAGCGCCTCCTTGCGCTTTCTTCCGCTGTTGACGTCTCCCTTTCTCAGGACGAGTATGAACTCGTGCATGACGTTTGCGCGGTAGTATTTCGGGTACGGGTTGAGGACGAACGAACCGTAGCGGTTCGTGCCTCCCGTGACCTTGTGCCAGATTATCTCCTCGTGCAGCTGCCACTTGCCAAACGGCTGTACCAGCCTTGAAAGCAGCATGTGCGGCAGCGGAAGTATCGTGCCGTTTACGACCTCGTTTGCGATGACTATGCAGCAGTAGCCGCCGTCCTTTGTGATGCGGTAGACCTTGTCGCCGAAAATATTTGCCATCTCGTCCAGGTATTCTGCCGTTTCGACGCCGGCGTTTCCACGGTAGTAGCCTCCGCTTCCGGACGCGTGCATCTCGTAGTTGATGGCGTTTCTGTACGGGGGCGATGTTATCGTCAACTGGACGGAATTCTCAGGAAGCCTGTCCAAAACGTCCTTGCAGTTTCCGAGAAATATTTGGTTTGTCAGCTGTTCTTCCTGAGCAAGCATTTAGCGAACAGCAACGCTTGTCTAGTTCGTCCATATCCCGCATACTTTACAGTAATAGACCCGCAACTAAAAACGCGCTATAGCTCCAGCTAACTTTTTGAGCTTTTTGTATTGTTCCGGAGCGAGGATTCACACTTGATATAAGCAACATAGATAACTCGCTAACAAGGGATGGATACCTCCAAGGGAGTATTCATAAACGAGGCAAACAGTGAACTTGCTGGCCACATCAGAAAGGCTCTTGCAAGAGACGGCGTCAGGGACAAGGACATTCACGAATACGATCCGGCCAAAATTCAAAAAGACTCGCTCGTGGCGATGCTGCAGGAAAAGACCGCCACCAGCACCAAGGTGAGCCTGCTCAGGGTGTCTGAAGTGGCAGAAGACGGCAGGCCAAACCTTGTACCCGAGAAGATAATAGAGGGAAAAGCAGGTTAGCTATTACTTTTCGACAATATACTCGTCTACTTCCATGCCAAAGTGTCTGCCGCTTGCGGGCTTGGCGTAGCCCATGACCTCGTCGCCGGGCCTGACCTCTGTCACCGAGACGAGTTTTCCGTCCGGCTTCATCAGGCGTATCGTCTCGGCATTCTGCAGGATGACCGTCCCGGTCTCGCCGTCGATTTCTGCGCGCAAGAGGCGCAGAGGGCGCGTCTCTATCTTTGACCTGCCGACGGTTGCGCGCCTTGACTGGCCGTCCTTGTTGACTATCCACACCTCCGTCCCGGATTCAAGCTCCGAGAGGTAGTGCGTGTTGCCGTCAGGAGTTATCGTGTAGCAGTATACTGCGCCGGCGTTTACCCGAAACGGTCTTGGCGATGTAAAAGACGAGCCGACCGACTCGTTGTGCACGAGCAGCATGAAATTGGACCTGCTCCCGATGAGCATACCCTCGCCCATCCCCATCATCGAGGCAGTGTCGACGCAGACGCGTTCACCAGTGCCTACATCCTTTACCTCGGTTATCCTTGCAGTTTTTATCGGGAACCGGACGGTCGAGAGCTGCTGGCCTGCCTTTTCCACTTCTTCCTCGCTGTCCGTCGAGAGTATGACGCCGTCGACTCCAAGTTCCAGCACAGAGAACATGGTCTTGACCTCCTTTGACGACGATGCGGTGGTGTAGACCTTGGTACTGGACTTGTGCAGTTTTGCGATAATGTTCTCTAGCGGGATAATCTTCCAGTCGCTTGCGTCTACGACTACGAACGAGGCTCCTGCCTGCGACGCGCGCTCTATCTCGTCGACGTCGGCGTTGCTCAGCACCTTCTTGTAGTAGCCAAAGGTCTTGCCCGCAGCCTTGGCCGCCTTCATCTGGTCAAACGTTTTGCATATCACCAAATTGGCGTCGTTTGACTCGAATATCGTCTGGAATTTCGTGCCGGCCACGAGTTTTGGGTCGACGTTTAGCATGTTGACGTTCTTTATCTTGGACAGGAATTTCTCAAGGCCCGATTTTGCGACCGTCGGCCTGACGATAAGCTCCTTGCTCTTTGCCGCTTCAACCAAGTTGCTTTGCAGCCTCTTTTGCACCCTTGCCCTCAAATATCACTTTGTGCAGGGCTTGCACCATCGCAGGCGGGTTCTTGTGCTGGAAGATGTTCCTGCCAAAGGTCACACCCTTTGCACCTGCCTTCATAGCGCCGGCGCACATCTCTAGTATCTCAAGGTCTGTTGTAGCCTTTGGACCGCCGGCTATTACAAGCGGAACAGGCACGCTCTTTACCACCTTTTTGAATGAATCAACGTCGCCGGTGTAAACTGCCTTGACAATGTCGGCACCCGCCTCTGCCCCGACCCTTGCGGCGTGCGCCACTATTTCCGGGTCGTGGGGGTTCTTTATCCCCTCGCCGCGGGGATACATCATTGCAACGAGCGGGACGCTCCACTCGTCGCACTTGTCTGCAATCATGCCAAGCTTTTGTAGCATCTCAGGCTCCTCCTTGGCACCGATGTTGATGTGGAGCGACACTGCGTCGGCTCCGAGCCTCAACGCCTCTTCAACGCTTCCCATGAGCATCTTGCGGTTTGGCGCCGGGCCAAGCGACGTGCTCCCCGAGAAATGAACTATGAGACCTATGCGTGTCGGCCTCGGCATGGTCTTGATGATGCCCTTGTTAACAAGCACGCAGGTGAGGCCGGCGCCTTCGCACTGGTAGATCATGCCATGCGCGTCCTCAAGTCCCCTTATCGGCCCGTTGCTTATCCCGTGATCCATTGGGATGCACAGCATCTTGCCGTCTTTTAGTATCCTGCCAAGCCTTACGTCCCTGCCAAACACCATATCTCTAGGTAGGGATTGAATCTTTACGTCCTACTTATAAAACATCTTTTTGTCCTGGCGGCGATTCAGGATGCAGAAGATTGGCCTCTAGAATAATCATTCCGGAACGTACACCATAAGTCGTTTATAGTCGATGTATGTCTCTTATCGGAGGGAAGGGGAAGAGTAGAATCTTTTGGTGCGAGATCTGCGCGAGATAAAGAATAATAATGATTCTTACAACGCCGAACTGAACCCTTATTTTCATTTCGACCCGCAATCCAAGCAGATAAAAGATTCAGTTTTCAACTGCAGGGGCATAATAATCAACGAAAAGTTCTGGAACAGAATCAGAGATGAGCTGATGGACCTGACAAAGGAGGCGGGCCCTGTCATCCTGTACCAGCTCGGGCTCAGTTACGGGGTCGATGTCGGCATAAAGGGAAAAGAGGCAGTAAAGGACTCGGCGGCCGCAATCAGCTTTTTAGAATATTACGGCCTGCTGGCCGGCTGGGGGCGCTTTGAGACGTCAAAGCTGCGGTTAGTCCAAGGGCAGCTGGGCGAGCCGGCGGTAGTGAGGATATTTGATAATTTCTTTGCGCACACTTCTCATAACAATTCGGGAAACCCAAGCTGCTTTTTCGTTTCGGGCTTGCTGGCAGGAATCACTGACGGGTTGTTTGGCGGCCACCACAACTGCCTTGAAGAAGAGTGCATCTCCGCAGGCGCGGAATGCTGTAAGTTCATAGTCGCAAGAACTTCGTCCTCGTACTAGCAGCAGAGCCGTCCGAAAAGAAATCATGAGCAGGTTTTTTAGAATGAATGACGGCAAGACTTTCAATGAGCTACGAGCCGGACGACGATAATGGTGGCGGCATGTTCGCCAGGACTTCTGGCAAGAGGCTGGCCATCCTGTTCGGACTGGTGTTCTTTGGCGCGTTCATGCTCATACAGATGGTGCAGGGCTTTCCCCTCCGCGACGTCCTGATAAGGGAGAAAATAACAGAGGAGGGGGCCATTGCCATAAAGCAGGACGGCGTATGCGTCATCGACACGCCCGACCACCCACGAGAGATCAAAGACTGTCCGTACAACGTGGGCGACCGCGTGATTATCACCTATAGCAAGAACAGCGCGGCGATAGACTCGCACAGACTGGCTAGCTAACTAACTAGCTCGCAGAACGCCTTTAGGTTCTTGGCGTCGTCCCTTTTTTCGTCAATCGGAGTCTCCATTATTATCGGCAGCTGCGTAATTGCCTTGTGGCCAAGAAAGGCCGCCATGCCTTCCCTGCCGATGCTTCCAAGGCCGATGTGCTCGTGCCTGTCCAGGTTTGAGCCAAGGGCGCCTTTAGAGTCGTTCAGGTGCACCACTTTGAGTTCTTTAAGTCCCACTGCCTTGTCAAAAGCGCCCAGCGTCTTTTCGACATCCTTCTCTGTGCGCAGGTCATAGCCTGACGCAAACGCGTGGCAGGTGTCGAGGCAAATTCCGATCCCGCTGCCCCCCAGCCTGTCGAGGATGGCGCGCAGCTCCTCAAACGTCGCGCCGATGCTGTTTTTCTGGCCCGCGTTGTTCTCCAAGAGAACGGTCACGCCCTCGCCTTTTTTCTTTGCTGCCCTGTCGCGAGCAGTGTTCACGGCGTTTACCAGCTGGTCTACGCCGGCCTCTGGACCCTTGCCAAGGTGGCTTCCAAGGTGTATGACAAGGTACGGGATGCCAAGCTCGCCTGCGCGCTGGATCTCGCCGGCAAGCGTGTCGACGGATTTTGTGTACATCTCGCCGGCAGGTCCTGACAGGTTGGGCAGGTAGGGCATGTGAACTACCGTTGATGTTCTGTCGATGCCGCTTGCCACCATCTTGCTCTTGAACGCGGCCACGTCGTCAGATGCAAGCGGCTTTGCCACCCACCCGCGAGGGTTTCTGCTGAATATCTGAAACGCGCTGCAGCCAATGCCCTTGGCGTTGTCCACGGAGTTTGAAATACCTCCTGCGATAGAGACGTGAAAGCCCACCTTGTAGCCGGCGTTCATGTGCATATACGCCCGCTAGTCCGGTGCGCCGGCTAGTAAAGTTATTGCGATGTCGTTTTATTGCAGTTCCGCAAACAGCTAGCCGTAATAGAGTTGTCCATCAAGATGGGCACTGGCGATCTTGCCAAGTACCCCTTTCTTAACGAGGCAGGTGAGTACCTGCGCCAGTCAGGGTTTGGCTGGGACGAGCTTGACAGGCCAGACGCCAAGGACATAATCGACAGGGCCGCAGAGCGGGTTAGGACGGCAGCGGCAGGAAACGTCTATGAAAAGCTGGAGCGGTACGAGACAGAGATCCTGACCTTTATAGTCACTCTGATAATGGTAAAGTCGGTTGGCCTAGAGCACGTACTGAGGAAATACGCCCTTGCCGAAGCAAGGCGCGCAGAAAAGTTCCTGACTGAGGACTTGAAGAGGCAGAGCGACGCGCAAAAGCGCGCACTATTTTCCAAGATATTTGAGGACCTTTTCAAGCTGAAAATAGACGTGACAAGAGACGGCAGGCTCTTTCAGGTCAGAGTCACCGATTACTTGACGCGCTCGTCGCACTTTCACGAACAAGAGTGGAAGATGATAAACAGGCTGGTGCAGGACGGCCAGGTGTTCCTCGACGCCGACGAGACCGTGAGGCTGGTGCGAAACGAGCTGGCAGTCCTCATAACCGGCAGGGTGAGGGCCATGAACCTGCCGGCGCTCCCGCAGTCTGTGAGGCAAAAAGTCGACGAATTGAGGGAAGAGCTTGCCCCGCGCTACGAGTACAGGGCTGTCGCAGTGACCGACTACCCTCCGTGCGTCAAGCACGCGCTGGAGGTTATGGGCAGGGGCGAAAACCTGCCACACTCTGCCCGGCTCATGCTTGCGACGTACATGCTTGCGATAGCCAAGCCGATAGACGAGATAGTAGAGATGTTCAAAAACGCGCCGGATTTCAATGAGCGCATAACCCGCTATCAGGTAGAACACCTCGCAGGGACAAAGGGCAGCAGGACAAAATACTCGGTGCCGTCGTGCGAAAAGCTGCGTACTGAGAACCTGTGCTTTGCGACGGCTGACTGCAACGGCATAATCAACCCAATGCAGTTTGGCAGAAAGAGGAGGAAACAACAATGAGCAAAGCGGCAGACGCGGTAAGGGCCGCTTTCCGTGAATACTACTTCAAGCAGGCTAGGATGATAGAGCCGCCCGGCGACATTGAAAAGCGCGAGTTTGGCTACATGCAGTTTGGGGGCCACGGCATGGTGCGCCACCTCTCGTTCAAGAGCACGGGCGAGCTGATAGCCACGCTCATCACGCAGGTCCCGTCGGACGTCTATTGCTCAAACGCGCTCTACAGATTTCCCACGCTTTCGATGCAGGAAAAGCAGTGGCTCGGGGCCGACCTGATATTTGACATTGACGGCAAGGACCTGCATCTTCCCTGCGTGCCGTTGCACTCGTACCCAGTTTGCGCAAACTGTGGAAACGTTTCATCTCCCCTTTCATCAGACAAAGACAACGAATACGCATGCGGCGCATGTGGCAACAAAAAGGCGGAGCACATCGTCATCCCGTGCGCCAAGTGCATTGACGGATCAAAAAAGGAGGCAAGACGCCTTATCGAGTTTCTGACCGGCGACCTTGGCATCGACCGGCAGAATATCCACACCTACTTTTCAGGGAACAACGGCTTTCACTTCCACGTACATGACGACGCGTACAGGCCGCTTGACTCGCAGGCGCGTTCTGACCTTGTGGGATACCTTGCAGGCGTCGGTCTCCTCGCAGAAAGCGTCGGCGTGCGCAAGCCGCCCGGGGGCGGCGACCTTGCCTTTGTCAAGTTCCCAAGGAGCGGCCTTGGCTCTGGGTGGCGAAAAAAAGTCGCCGACAAACTAAAGATAGACACGACTTCGACTTTGCGGCTGACAAACATTGTCAAGGAAAAAGGCGGATACGCGGGATTCAAGGCAGAGCTTGACGCGATGACCCGCGAGATGGGCGTGAGGATAGACCCTCAGGTCACGACCGACGTCCACCGCGTCTTTCGTATGCCTGGAACGCTCAACAGCAAGAGCGGCCTTGCAAAGGTGAGAGTCGGCGACTTGGAGTCGTTTGACCCGTTTACCGACGCCTGCCTGCTTGGCGATTCCAAGTTGAAGGTAAGGCTAAAGGCGCACGCCAAGGTCCGGCTAAAGGGCGAGAACTACAACATATCAAAGGAAACGGCCGAGCTCCCGGCTTACGCTGCCGCGTATTTTATCTGCAAGGGCCTTGCAGAAGCGACCTGACATGTTATAAGACCCGAGCGCGTACGTCAGAATTGCTTGTGGGATACGTACAGTGGTGAAGACAAGGCACCCCGCGCCGACCTCGGCAGGCTCGTAAAATGGGGCATCCTTGCAGCGATGGGCATCGTGATATTTGCAGTCGCAAGCAATCAGGCAGTCAACCTGCTCCTCAACTTGTCAGAATTTGGGAACACATATTCAAAGACGCTCTACTACTCTATCGTATCAGGGCTGGCGCTTGCCGCAATAGCGCTTGTCCGCGTAAACGCCGCAAGCAGGCATTCCATGGTCTGGTACGCAGTCAGCCTAATAGTCAGGTTCGTCAAGAGAAACGACTTTGAGGCGCAGTCAAAGCCGGCGGGTCGCTACTCGGACTTTCACATGAGCCCGCTCAGCTTTGGGCTGTGGCAGGCGACAAAGGTAGTGGTGCTTGCCCCGCTCTTTGCCAACATCGGCTTTGGCATGGCAATCGCGTACATGGCGGAAGGAAACGATGTCGGCGTTTCAAGCATCGGCTCCATCTTCTCCATCCCGTTTGCCACCGTGCCGGCAGACGGCGCTTTTGCGCAGGAAAACGTCGTCCCGGCGATACCCGCCCTTGCGCTCTTGATGCCGGCGCTCCTGAGTGCCGTCGGCATACGCCTGCTTCTCTACGTGGGAGTGTCAGGCGCAGTCAACGTCGTGTCGCAGTACATGCTCGATGCGGCAGAGCACAAGCCCAAGTTCCTCTCGTACATATCCACAGTAGAGGTAATCGTGGGCGCGGCGATATTCTGGGCCGGCTTTACTTTGTTTTTCAGCTCCGGAATTGACTTTAACACGAAATACCTGATAGCCGGCGCCCTTGCGCTTGGCGCAGCTCTCATGTTTTACGGGTTCATGGATAAAAGGCGCGCCCGGGTCATCATCTACCCGCAAAAAAGGCACGTCTACCTGCGCCTGATGACAGTCGTCGCAGTCGTTGCAATCGTCGGCTCGATAGTAGCGGTGAACACTAGCATAGCGGAGGCGAAAAAGGTAGAGTGGCGCGGTCCGTACATAGCGCAGGAAATAGCAGTCAACCGCAACATGGCAGAGCTTGACAAGGTGAGCGTAGTGAACTATGATGTCAAGCCGCCCTCTGTCGCGCCGGCGAATATACCGCAGATGGTAAACGCAAACCGCGACACTTTGAACAACATACGGCTGTGGGACAAAGATGCGGCAAGTCAGAAACTAAAGCCTGAGCTTGGCCAGAGAAACGACATCGCCTTTGCAGACACGGACATGCTGCGCTTTTCCGGCACGATGTACTGGACGGGAGCGACCACCCCGAAACTGCCAGACACGGTCGCGCAGGGAACTGAATGGTTCAACCAGCACCTGGTGTACACGCACGCAAACCCCGGCTTCAAGATGCTAGAAGCAGACACAGGAAGTGTCGTCAACGAAGACAAGTTCTTCCCGCAAAAGCGCATCTACTACGGCGAAAGCGGCGACGAGGGTCTGTTCTCCCGCAGCTGGGCCGCATATCCCGATGGGAGGACTTCAAGCGACGAAATATCCCAGTTCTTTTACAACGGCACCGGAGGCATCGACGTGGCGCCTCCGCTTAGCTGGATGTTTGAGCCTAACTTTATGCTGTCGTACCCAGACACTCCGATCCACATCATGAGGTACAAGGACATACACGACAGGATGGACCTGCTGTACCCGTATTTCGTGTACGACTTTGCGTTCAGCAACGACAGCAATGCGGCCGCACCAGTCTTCCAGAAAGTAGGAGTATTGCCCGTAACCGACGGCAAGAACACGTACTGGCTGATGCCGCTAATAGCAGCGCTCGACACGTCGCACGTACCTTGGGGCTCGCCGTTCATGCTAAAACTGGTAGGCTACTCGCTGATAGACGCGTACAACGGCAGCGTGCAAGTGATAGTGACTGGAAACGACAAGTTTTCAGACATGTTCTACGACCAGTACAAGAGCCTCGGCGCGACGCGGCAAGTCCCGCAGTGGCTCGACAAGCAGATCCGCTACCCAGAGGAGATGTTCATCTGGAAGATAGCCAAATTCAACCGCTACCACGTCGCCGACCCCAAGACGTTCATCGAGGCAAGGCAGTTCTACGACATACCAAAGGACGGCTCAAAGGACATACCGCCCTACTATATCACGACCAAGCCGCAGGGCTTTGAAAGCGCCCAGTTCGTGGGTTTCCAGTCGCTTGAACTGAGCGGCTCTGCCACAAAGAACCTCGTCGGCTACATGATTGTCGAAAACGACATGCCTGCGCTTGGCAAGATGACGTTCTATTCCGTCCCGCTCGACTCGGCGACGAAACTCATAGGACCTTCGGCCGCCCGCGAGGCGCTTGAAAAGGACAAAGAGTACAAGAACGTCAAGACGCTCTTGCAGGGAAATCCGAGGGTAGGCGAGAACATACTGTACAGAATAGGCGATCAGGAGGTGTATTTCATACCCGTGTACACCGCAAACACCCCGGGAGGAGTAGTGTCGCAGATAGGCACCATTGCCGCAGTCGGAGCGTCCGTCACGGGCACGTTCAACGTCGGGCTCGGAGACAACCCCGTGCAGGCGTTTGAGAACTATTTGCTAAAGGCCGCAGGCCAGCAGACTACCGACGTCACGCCCAGTCAGGGCACTGGAGGCACGCCGGCGCCGGCCCTGGATGTGCAGGACAGAATCGCCGCTGTAGAGCGGGTCTTTTCAGACGCGGGCCTGCAGGTGATAAAGCCTACTGCCATTTCCGCGCCGCTAGAATTCCAAGAAGCAGGGGCCGCATACAAGGCCGACACCGACTTTAAACTAGCGCAGGACGCGATAGCCAAGTTCGTGCAGGCAAACCCACCGGACAACGGCAGAGTGTACGAGTGGCAGAATGGAAACAACGTGAACTTTGGCGTGCTCAAGGTCTCCGGCGGGATTGTCGAGAACCACTACATTGCAATCGAGGTAAGTTGATGATTTTGCCGACGCTAGTGGTCGACAACCTTTCGCCATTCACGCCGGACATACTTGCGTGCCTTGACAGGCTCGGCGCAGAACGCGTCTATAGGAAATACTCTGAGGTGACTCGGGACGACCTTGAAAAATGCGACCGGGTCATCCTGTCTGGGAGGCGCAAAAACGACCAGGCAGTGAACGCTGCAAACTCGCGAATAGTCAGGTACTGCCACGACAGGGATGTTCCGCTGCTTGGCATCTGCTACGGAGCAGAGATAATCGCCTTGACTCTCGGTGGCTCGATACGCAGGATGTCCTCGCATTTGCACGGGCAGATAGACGTTGTTACATCGCCTAGCCCGCTCGTCCCAGAAAAAAACACGATATCGGTGTACGAAAGCCACGGCTTTTGCATAGCCAGACTGCCGGAGGGCTTTGTGCGCCTCGCAGGGTCCAAGTACTGCGATCACGAGATTTTTGCGCACGGCACTAAAAAGATCTACGGCACGCAGTTCCACCCGGAAAAGAGCGGGCCCGACGGCCTCGACCTCCTTGAGAAATTCGCAAGAATGTAGAATGATTTATTTGCCCTGCAAGGGTTGGCACAAGGCAGTAGTTTGGAGTCTTCGCAGCCAGAACATTTCATTTCGCTTCCGCTTGTGAGCAAGAGCGAGGAAAGCCCGCGGCTTCCCCTTGCCGTCAACGTAGTCGCAAAATACTGGGGCGAGGACCTGATAGGAGCAGAGTCCCAGGAGCAGGCATCGTCAGCAAGGGGCACCGTCATGATAGACGGAATCGAGCTTGCAGAAAGGCGCGGGCTTGCCTGCTACATTTTCAAGGGCTCACTCAAGGACGTCAAGAAAAGAATCGACCAGGGCATACCGCCGATAGTGGTGATGCCTGGCATCCACGATATTGCCCAGCACGCGACAGTAGTTTCGGGGTACGACCTTGACGAGCGGAGAATCCTGACATACGTGCCAGAGCCGGACACGATAGGCGCAATACCAGAGCCAAAGTTCGAGCAGGACTGGGAGCAGGATGACATGACAGAGATTATCCTTATTCCTGCAGACATGAAGGGTCTCTTTAAAAATGAGGACCTGAAATTTGCAGAGTCCAACAGGGCGTGTTTTGAGGCAGAGAGGCTCAGGCAGCAGGGCAAGGCCGAAAAGGCAGTGGAAAAACTGCGGCAGGCAGCCGAGGCAGAACCGGAAAACGCGCAGGCTTGGTCGCAGCTTGCAGGCATCTATAACGAGCAGGGCTCAGAGCAGGCGGTGCCGTGCTACGAGCGCGCCGTCAAGGCCAACCCGCGCTACTACCTTGCGTACAGGGGCCTTGGCAACTATTACCTGAAAAAGAAGGACTACTCCCTTGCAGAGGCATATTATACAAAAGCAATCAACATCAATCCCGCCCGCTACGGCCCAATATACAAGAACAGGGCGGTGGCAAGGATGCAGAACGGCAACAACGCCGGCGCAAAGGAAGACCTGACAAGATACATAGAGCAGACGCCGGGCGCCCTTGATGCAGAGAGCATCAAAGAGGCAATTGCGCAACTCTAGGAAAGGACTTCCCGGTAGACATCTATCCTAGGCGGCTCCTCTATCAGGTGCTCGATTCTTTTGTGAAGCGACTGGATGTAGGGCATCTGCAAGTGCTCCTCCAGCGCCTTTCTGTTAATCCACACCTCGTCAAACACCAGGTAGTGCGGGTCGTCTTCGTGCGCGTGAAGGACATAGGCAATGTTTCCCTGCTCTTTTCTCGTCGGCTCGACAAGCGACAATAGGATACGCTGCAATTCAGAAGAGCTCCCACGCTTGGCCCTGAAAAACGCAAGCACCCTTACAGACTCGGGCGTCCGCAAAACGAATTTCTCAACGTCCGTGGTATCGGTCAACTCTTTCACCCAGACATCGATCTGTTGACAAGCGTGTCGACGGCCTGCGCAAACTCGTCCTTTGTCAGAGGCGGAATGTGGGCGACCTTTAGGTTCTCCTGCACGTGCTCGGGGTTTTTCTGGCCCAAGAGCGGCGCAACGACTGCCGGGCTTGAGCGCATCACCTGCACGAGTTTTGCCACCTTGTTGCTGTCCGTGACTCCTGCATAGTCTGGTATCTGGGCGCGCAGTAGCCTGCCCTGAAACAGAGGCGCGCTGGTGAACACGCCGATTCCAAGTTTTCCGGCAGCTTCAAGTATCGTCATCATCGTGTCTGTTCCCACCTGCTGGTTCTTTAGCAGGAGCGCCTCGCTGTAGGCAAGGTTATACGGTAGCTGGATGAACCTAAAGCCGTGGCTGTTTTCTCCGCCGACTTGGCGCGCTATATTGACTGCGTCTTCAAGTGAAAAGTGCTCCATTTCGCCCTTTGGAACCCTGAAACACGTCCAAGTGGCCATGCCGTAGTAGCGCAGCTTGTTTTCCTTGCGGTACTTTTCGTACAGCTCGAAGACCTTGGCAAGCATCTCTGCAAACGTCTTTCTGTCGACGTCTTCGTGCCAGCTCTCAAACGCGTTGTGAATGTATACAAGGTCGATGGTCGAAAGGTGCATGTTTGCAAGCGACTTGTCTATGCACCTTGCGAGGTAGTTCGGGTTCATCACGTTGTAGCCGGAGCTGATGTCATCTGCGCTCATGACGCCGGTGGCTATGTACATCCTATGCAGGTATTCCATCACGTCGACGTTTGCAAAGTCGCCGTCGTTTGTGATGTAGCCGTTTTTTGTGGATATGAAAATCTGGTCACGCGATATTTTGCCCTCGCTTGCAAGGCGCAGGAGCGCCCGGCCGATGCTTTTCTCCGACTTCATGGCACGGTAGTTTATCGCGGTATCGATGACGTTTATCGCACCCGAAGCGACAGAATCGTGCACAGCGTTTTCAACAGCAATATCGTCCTCCTTTGTCAGGCCGCCGAGGTACGTGCCCATTCCGATGCTTGACAGGTGCAGGCCAGAAAACTCGCGGAAATGCGCTGCCGGCAGGCCCTTTGATACGCCATAGTTTGCGTATTTTTTCGTCCCTTCCGGCGTGGCGTGACCTTCTATAACCTTAAAGTCAGACGACACGCACTTGTTTCTCATTGCGGCAATAATAAATGTGCTCCCTTCAGGGGAGCAACCCTTATCTTCGCAATCGAGCTAATACAAAACGTGGCGCTGGACCCAAATGTGCTGAACCCGTACGTGCTTTTGGACCCGGCAGTCTCGCCGGTCGCCATCGCCGTATTCACTGCCGCATCCATTGCGCTTTCGCTCGTCATATCTCGATACTTTTTCCGCTCGTACAGGTTTGCAGGGTTTGGGTACCTGCTCGGCCTGCCGGCGGGATTCGTGTTTCTCGCTGCATCGTTTGCGTTTGAGCAGGCAGGCTTTGCCTACAGCGCAGATCCTATCCTGTACCCTGCGTTTTTCTGGCTGCAGCTGGCGCTCCAGTCGGAAGCCCTTGCGCTCATTGCCATTTCGTACTACTTCAAGAACGCCGGCGAACAGGGTAGCCACCACAGGTTCGGCATAAAGGACGCAGGCATGATACTGCTCCCGCTTGTCATGGTTGCGGTGCCGTTTCTGCTCCCAACATCAGAGATTGCAAGCAAGCCCTACTTTAACTACGCCAAGCTTGCGGATTTCAGCCTCTACATGCGCGTGTTCAACATGGCCGTGCTTGCGTACATATTCACAAACACCGTGTCGTCTCTTGTAAAGTCCGGCATGGCCAAGATGCTGTACGTGCCTGCCGCGTTTGCGCTCCTGTGGCTAGAGCAGTATTCGCTGGTGATGGCGTATTTTGACAACAGCGTCTTTGCGTTTTCCGGCTCGATAATCGCAAGGATAGGGGGGCTTGCGCTCTTTGCTTATGTCATGCACAGCGCGACTTCAAGGAGGAGGATGGAGATTGAGGCAAGAAAAGCGGCATAAGTTGCAACTGTTCTACGAGATCCTCTGCGCCATCGAGGACGACGTGGCGCACAACGAGGTCGCTAGGCCGACCCACGTGCAGCACTCGACGCGGCTTTCGTACGACAAGATGATGAACCATTTTTCCGAACTTGAGGAAAAGGGCATGATCCACAGAGTGAGCGGCCTAGTCGCGATCACTGCAAAGGGGAAAAAATTCGTCGAGCAGTACGACGAATTGACGCGGCTCATAGAAAGCGCCGGCCTCTAGAACAAGAGGCTGACTGCAAGCACAAAGCCGGTTATGCGAGAGTACGTCACGGCAGAAGACATGGCCGGCACGAACTCTTGCGCGCTAGCAGGGTTTTTCCTAATTGCAGCAATTGCCTTGACTGCAAACGGCAATGACACGAAACTTGCAAGGGAACAGACCTTTGTAAACCCAAGGAAAATGCCTGCGACTATCAGGGCATACGCCGCTATTATGAAAAACGGAAATGCAGAGGCCGCCTTTTTCTTGCCCATCAGTATGACAAGTGTCCTTCTTCCCTTTGACCTGTCGGCGTCGTGGTCTGGAAAAGAGTTGACGAAAAGGACAGTCGCCGACAAGAGGCCGGCAATCACGCCGACAAAAATCGCGGCGGGGTCGATTAGTGCAGTCTGCACAAAGAACGTGCCCAGCACTATCATGGCGCCCTTTATCGCCACGAACAGCTCGCCAAGGCCCGAGTTGACAATTGAAGTCGAGTAAAAGTAAATGGCAACAACCGCAAAGCCGAGTATGACTGCGATTGTCACGCCGCGTATTGCGACAAAATACGCGCCGACTGCGCCCCCCAACACAAGGAACATTATGCCGGCAGCATAGACCGCCTTTGGGGCGAGTATGTTTTCAGGTAGCACGCCGGTGCCGCCGGAGAATTTCGTCCTAGTCGTCGCCGAGTCGATTCCGCGCTTGTGGTCCCAGTAGTCGTTGAGTAGGTCGACGCTTGCGTGCAGGCACACGACGCCGGCGTACGTCAGGCCGGCGTACAGCGGGTTTATGGTCCCAAACTTCCAATAGGCAATCGCAAGGCCGTTTGACACGGCAATGACCGACGCAAGCAGGAACCTGATGCGTATGGCCCGAAGCCAGCTGGAAAGCAATGTTAACTACAGGTTAGAGCGGACGCGGCGCCTTCTATGTCTTTTGAAAAGGTTCATTAATGATAGTCTTGCAAGCATTTCCGATGGCAGAGGCATACATTCTCATCAATTGCGAACTTGGTTCTGAAGACAACGTTATCAAGGAACTGAAGGCAATATCGGGCGTCTCGGAAGTAAAGGGCGTCTTTGGGGTCTATGACATTATCGCCAGAGTGAACGCGTCCAACGACGAAGAGCTGAAAAAGGCCGTCAGCAAGATCCGCGGTCACCACGGCATCAAGTCGAGCCTCACCATGATGGTAATAGAAGGGCAGGGCAATTAGGCAGGCAGCACTTCCTCCCCCCACCGTGCTCTACTTCTTTTAAACACGTTTCAATAAGCATCTGTTGCCTGTAGAACGTTGCCAACTCTTTTCCCAATCCCCCGATTGGAGTTCTACAGGCTACCCCCGATTTATGGCTCTATTACGCCGGTAGTTTCAAGCGGCTTGCGGCCCATGAACCCTTCGTCCTTGCCGTGCCAGAATTTTATCTCGTCTTCGCCGGCCTTCCAGCAGAGCCATACTTCTTCGTCAAAGCGCTTTGAAGGAAAGTCGAGCAGCCCCTCGTCCACGCTCTTTAGCATCACGCCTGTCGCCTCCAGCGCCTCGATGGCCTTGTAGAGGTTCGTGACGGCGGTGTTCAGCTCCTGCTTTTTTTTCATAAAACGCTCAAAATCGCTGCCCGAATCGACTATTACCTGGAGCTCTTGCTGCAGAACCATCACCCGGTTTTTCTGCACGACGATGCCAGAGAACATGCGCTTTACTTCCGGCAATGCCTTGTTAGCCGTCTGGGGCGTATAGAGCGTAAACATCTCTCTCTCGTGTTTGAGAGCAGCCAGCATTAATTTATGCCTAGCGCAGTCGTCAGCAGCAGAGCAGTCAGACGCCGTACGTGGCGTGGCTGCCGTCGCCGTCGCCTTCGACCTTGACAGATGCCGCGTCCTTTTCCTTTGCCCTTGCGACAAACGGCTTGGCGGTGATGGGTGCCATTATCGTAGTCGCAAAGCCTATGGCGATTGCCACGGAAAACAAAGTAATGTCAATGATGCCAGCGGCAAAGCCTATAGAGGCTATAACGAGTTCCACCATGCCCCTGCCGTTCATCAGAAAGCCGATTGCGATGCTCGTATCTTTTGGGAACCGCACGAGCCTCGCGCCAATGTAGCTCCCGCCTATCTTGGCGGCGACTGCCACTGCAAGGAGCGCCAGAAAGAGAGGTATCGCGTTTGCAAGCGACTTTAGGTTGATGTCGATGCCGATGATTGCAAAAAAGATGGGTGCAAAAAACCCAAATGTGATGGCAGAAATGATGCCGTACACCCTGTCAAAGTTCTGCCTGCCAATTATCTCCTTGTAGATGATGAGGCCGGAAAAGAATGTGCCTATTACAAAGTGCAGGCCGATGTCCTGCGCGATGAGAGACACTGCTATCGTGGTTATTAAGAGTATGCCAAACGCCGCCTCCTTTGTCTGCAGCTTTTTAAAGTAGGGCTCAACTCGGGCAGGAAGCCAGTGGCTGGTTCCGCGTAAAAGCAGGTCGAACAGGAATATCCCCGCAAGGAACGCGGCTATCTTTGCTCCCGACCACGCAATGGCCCCGATGTCTATGGCCTGCTGTCCTGCTGCCGACGCGCCTTCGGCGCTTATCTGAAGGACGATAGAGAGCACGACAAGCGACAGTATGTCGTTTACGACCGCCGCGGTTATCACGATGTTGCCAAGCCTGCTTCTCAGTATGCCAAACTGCATCAGGACTATGGCGCTCACAGGCACCGCGGTTATTGAAAGCAAGAGGCCCATAAAGAGCGACTGGGCAAGTCCGAGGCCAAACGCCTGTGCCACTACGGTTCCTGACACGAGTGGTATGAAAAACGCGATGAGAGAGATGACTATTGCGTACTTGCCTGCCTTTCTTATCTCCTTTGGGTCCATCTCCAGCCCGGCAAGCAGCATCAGGAAAAACACTGCCAAGTCGGATAGGACGTCAAGGCTTGGGCCGTGCTGCACTATTCCAAGGACGGAGGGCCCTATCAGCACGCCGGCAAGAATCTCTCCTATGAGCGGCGGCTGCTTTATGCGCTGGAACAACTCTCCAAGCACCCTCGCCGCTACGAGTATGACTATTACGCTGACAAAGAGCTCTTCCGCGGCCACGGCTTTTTCTTTTCCGCGCTAGGGTGAGATAACTCTTCTGGACTCACATTACGCTGTAATTGCTGCTCTGCACCTGCGGTTTTTTGGGCAGGCTGTTGCCAAAATCCACCGACAGTTTCTCGTTTTCAACGTCGACTGTCACGGAAAACCTGTGTGGCTTGCCTTCTGAATAAAGCGCGCTAGAAAACTCCATCTTGCCGGAGCCAGCCTTTAGCGAGTCGGGAATCTGCGGGTTGATGCTGACCGTGTTGGAAATCGCATCGACCTTCATGCCAAGTGCCATGTCGAGAAACGCCCTGACGTACATGCCGGCGGACCAAGCCTGCAGTATGCACGAGTTGAACGGCTCCGGCCTGTCGCCCCTGTACGTCTCGGCAAACATGCCGTTTTCCTCAAGTATCCTGTCGGCCATTATCCGGACGTAGCGGTGCGCCTGCTCCCTGCGTTCGAGGAGCAGTTCAGAAAGCGCCATCCACCCTGTCACAAGGGGCCACACCGCGCCGTCGTGGTAGAGCGTGGGCTGGTACTTCAGGTCTATGCTTGAAAGCGTCCTGACGCCCCACGGGGTGGTGATGTCGTCCTTTTCAAGCCTTTCCACTACCAGCCTTGCCCTCTCTTCCTCCGCCACGCCGGCAAGGACAAGCACCAGCGCGTTTGGCCTTATGCTTGCGTCCTTGGTCCAGTCCTTTCTTATCGTGTCAAAGTAAAAGCCGGCGTCCGGCCTCCAGTACTCCTCGTTTATCTTTGCCTTTAGTTCTGCCGCCCTTTTTGACCACCTCCCCTCGCTTTCATAGTCGCCGGCAAGACGCGCAAGGTCGCTTCCCACCACGAGGCTCTCGTAAAAGAGTCCCTGCACGTCGTTTGCGCTCTTGCGCCTGTCGATGTGGTCCATCCAGGTAGAGTCCTGTATGGGAAGCTTCATGGCGGTGCCGGAAAAGCCGTGCTCGACAAAGCCGTCGTGGTCGAGGTCCTTGTGCAGGCCCCAGTCGACAAGGTCTACTATTTGCCTCCAGCGCCTCTTCAGGTACGCAAGGTCGCCGGTGGCAAGCACGTACTCCCGGATGGCCCAGGGAAAGAGGAAGGTTGAGTCGGCCGAGCCGTAGGTGGTAGAGTGCAGAAAAGCCTTGCCGCTAATTATCATTGGAAGCTCGCCCCTCGTGACTCCCGGCACGTTTCTTGCTTGGTGTGAGAGAAAGTTGTCGATTGCAGCCCTGGCAAAGGAATGGTCGCCGATTGCAAGGTATCCCCGGAGCGACCAGCCGGTGTCCCGGGCCCAGTAGTTTGGAAAGCGCGGCAGGCCGGCACATATGCCCTCGCCGAGCCCGTCGTACTCTCCCTTTAGATACTGCAGCGACGCCTTGGCCTTCTCGTATGCGCCCAAAAGGCGCGCCATGTCGCTTGCCTGTTTTTGCCCGGACTGCCTTGAAACCACCACGGTAGACGACGCATAGTCCCGGAATGATTGTTCAGTTTCCTGCAATAGCTCTTGGTAGTGGTGGCGCATATGCAAGAATTCAGCTAGTGAACTCCTTGCACTTGTAAAGCTGCCTGTACCTACAAGTGCGACCTGTATCGGTTCCTTGTCGCCGACCTCGACATCATAGGATAATTCAATGTCGTTGTCAAACGAGTTGACGAGTCTGTTACACGGCGCAAGCCTTTTTGGCGCTATGCCGATCGTGCCAAAGTACTGCGCCGCCTTCTGATGAGCCGTCCTGATGTGCAGGCACTGATTCTTGGCGTCAAAGCGAGTGACATTGCTCTGTGAGACTGCCGCAAGTCCGTAGCTTGTGATGTTGCCGTCGATGATGAAGTGGATTCGCAGCTTGCGCTTTTTGTGACTGCCGTTTGAAAGGTTGCTGCCGCTGCTCATGCGCATCTCCATTGCAATGACAAAGCCCCTGCTTTCCGGCGGCACGAACAGCTTGCGCTGGACCTCGAGGCCACCCATCTCGTGCCGGGTGGTAAGCACGCCGTTTTCGTGCCTTGACCACACCACAAAGTTGGGCAGGCGCTTTCTCACGCCGTCATCCATGCTTATCTCGACTATTACCCTGCCAAAGACGCGGGCGGGAGGGACGTATAGCCCGCCGTTGTCGTACTTTACTCCCATCCATTCCCAGGGGGCCGAAAGCGAGCCGTTTGACGAGCAGAGTATGTACGCCCTCTTGCCAGAAAGCGCAAGCGGCGTAGAAAAATTGCGAAAGACCGAGTCAGAGACTGCTACAAGGTCGACCGACAAGTCCGACGGGAGCACTATTCGCTCTTTCTGCCGGCCAGCAGTGTCGGAAAAAGTGAACGGGATGGCTATTAATTCAAACCCTTCCATCTTGCTCACGAGTGTTATCCTGTGCCTGCCCCTGCCGAGCCACGAGTCGTTTATCACTAGGAACCTCGCGCTCTGAAACGGCTTGAACGCAAGTGGCCGGCTGTCTGAAAGCGACGAGGCGTTGACTATGCTTTCCTGCGTCGCCACGTACACGGTCTTTTTCTGCACCGGCAGGTCGTCGACAAAGACGTCAAGCGACACGACGTTTCCTCCAAGGGGCACAGGTGGGTTCAGGAGGGAAAACGAGAACGCCTTGTGTTCCTCGCCCCCGACAACTACGGTTGTGTTCTTTAGACTGCCCTTGACGTAGGAAAGGGACGTATGTATAGAGTCAAGTGCACGCGTCATGCGTCCTTTCTTGAAAGTACGCACGCATATTTGAAACCTTTTCGCGTACTCGGCCGAGATTGCGTAACCATTTTAAACAGTCAAGCCATACGCATGGCATGAAGCTGGACTTTCCCAGATACACAGAGAGGCTCGGGGCCGTGAGCATCCACGGGGTGCAGAGGATCTACGAGCTTGATTCGGGCAAGTCCAAGGGTTTTCTCACGTCCCACCAGACGATAAAGAAATTCGACTACGACGAGATATCCAACATACTCCACGACATGGCAATCGTGGTGCCGGTGAAAGACGAGAAGTTGAAACTGCTCGAAGGTGTCCTTTCGGGCATACCAAACGAGTGCCTGGTGATAATAACATCAAACAGCCCGAGAACCCCAGTCGACAGGTTCACGATGGAGGCCGAGACCGTGAGGCAGCTGGGCCGGTTCATGGACAAGCGCATAGTCGTCGTGTACCAGCGCGACCCGGCGCTTGGCGACATTTTCAAAAAGCTCGGCTATGACTCTATCCTTGCCCCCGACGGGAACGTGAGGAGCGGCAAGGCCGAGGGCATGGTCATCGGCATGTTGATCGCCAAGATGTACCAGAAGGACTATGTCGGCTTTATCGACAGCGACAACTATGTGCCCGGCGCCGTCAACGAGTACGTAAAGATATTTGCGGCAGGCTTTGGCATGGCGGCCACGCCATACAGCAACATCCGCGTCTCGTGGGTCTTCAAGCCCAAGGTGCGCAACAACTCGCTCCAATTCTCAAAGTGGGGCCGCGTGTCTGAAGTCACAAACAAGAACCTCAACTCGATGCTCTCTGGGATCACGGGCTTTGAGACTGAGGTGATAAAGACGGGCAATTCCGGCGAGCACGCGCTTTCGATGCCGCTTGCAGAGTCTCTCCACTACTCCAGTGGATATTCTATAGAGCCCTACGAGTTTGTCGACATTTTTGAAAAGTTCGGGGGCCTTTTGCCGTCGAACTACCCAAACGCCATAGAAAAGGGAGTCGAGATATTCCAGATAGAGACGCGCAACCCGCACTTTCACGAGGACAAGGGCAAGACGCACCTCAACGAGATGCTCGAAGCCGCGCTTGCGACAATAGCAGGGAGCAGGATATGCCCGCCTGACCTCAAGGAAGGGCTTGACGACCAGATAGCGCACATGTCCGGCGCAACAAAGGGGCACAAAAAGCCCGACTACCGCAAGAAATTTCCCGTCATGGAGCCAATAAGCACCATCCCCATAGAGGAATTTGCGAAAAACCTGCGAGAAAAGGTCGAGACCTTTTTCAGGTACGGCGGGCTAAAGTAGAGTACCCCTCCCTCTCCCTGCGGTGCTTCACACCTTAAATGCCGCAGATGGTACGACAGCTTTGTGGCAGATATTAAGCTTGAAGAGCTTGAAGAAGTAAAAGAGAAGAAAAGCGTGGCGCTACTTGAACAGGACATTGAATGTCCGCGCTGCCACGACTCGATGGCGCTGTGCTCGGATTTTGACAGCCTGTACTATACCTGCCAAGAGTGCGACTTTACCCTCTACACGATAAAGAGATAAGGACGCGCCTTATCCTTCTGCGATCTTTTCCACAGGCTCGCCTGTCGGCAGCGGCGCGTCCCTGCTGACCTTGTACTTGAACACATCCTTGTAGTCCATTCCAAGGATGATGTTCCTGCCGACTGCGATTATCTTTGACTTGGGGACATCAAAGCGCCAGTCATAGTGGCCCCATATCACCACCTTGTCGTCGGTCTCCCTCATCACGTGGCCGACGTGCTCTTCGTCCTGCGTCCTGACGCCCTTGTTGAACAGCGAACGCGGATACTTGCCTTCGTATGCCGCAAGGTCTATGGGTTCGGGCAGGTCAGTCGCGTGGACATGTTCCCGGTCAGTCGGCAAAGGTTCGTTTCTGCTCACTTTGTAGTTCTTTACAATTTCGTAGAACGGAAGATCCACAAGCACGTTGGCCGCCGCAAAGCGGATCTTGTCCTTTGGAATATCATACCTGTCGTCGCCTTCTCCAAATACCACCACCTTGTCGGCCGTTTCTCTCACTACGTGACCAATGTGCGGGGCGTCCAGTGCCTTTACGCCCTTGTTGAAATATTTACCTGATGCCATTTTCTATTCACCATAGATCTCGTTTTCCAGCTATTTTTGTTTGATAGAAAAAGTGTCTATATCTAGGGCACGGACTTGATTTTTTTACTATAGCGCCTCCTTTGTCATCATCAACAAAGAAGAAATAGCAAAGGTCCGTTGTTCATACTCATATACACAAATTGATAAAAAACCGCGCTGACCTTGAAAGGGTGCACGGCAGGGGTGCAAGGATTGCGCTTGGCGCAGTCGAGGCCGCCATAAAAAGCGTCGAGCCGGGCGCTCTTGTAAGACGCGCAGTCAAGACAAACAAGAGCTCGATAACGTTTTCCGACATTTACGGCAGGTCGTTTACGATAAAGGATTTCAAAGACGTCTATGTTGTTGGCGCCGGCAAGGCGGCAGCTCCGATGGCCTTGGCACTGTCAAAGATGTTGAAGGGAAAGATAACTGCAGGCGCGATAAACGTCCCCAGAGGAACGCATGCAGCTGCAATCGACAGTGTTTCTGTCACGTACGCTTCCCACCCTGTCCCCAACGAGCGTGGCGTCAAAGGAGCGGCAAAAATAGCAAGGATGTTAGAGAGAGCGGACAAAGACGACCTTGCGTTGATCCTCATATCCGGCGGCGGCTCGGCGCTCTTGCCGCTTCCTGCAGAGGGCATATCGCTTCTTGACAAGCGACAAGTCACCAAAGACCTGCTTGCGTCCGGCGCGTCCATACATGAAATAAACGCGGTGAGAAAACATCTGTCGGCAGTCAAGGGGGGCCAGCTCGTACGGCGAGCAAGATGCAGGGCGGTATCGCTCGTCTTGTCGGACGTAGTCGGCGACGACCTTGCAGTCATTGCGTCCGGCCCCACGTTCCCAGACCCGACTACGTACTCTGACGCGCTAGAGATAGTCAAAAGATACAGGGTTGGAAACGCCAAGATAGCAAGGCACCTTGCAAAAGGAGCGGCCGGCGAGATTGCAGAGACGCCCAAGCCGGGCGACCCCCTGTTTCGCCGCATCAGAAATGTCCTGATAGGAAACAATCGCGTCGCCTGCGAAGGCGCCGCCAGGTACCTTGCCCGGCACGTGCAGACAGTCGAGAGCCTCGGGTCGGAATTTGGCGGAGAAGCGCAGGACTTTGGCAGGTTCATAGCAAAGGTCGCGTCTGGAAGGCCCGGCCCGTTTGCGCTGGTCGCAGGCGGGGAGACGACCGTGAAGCTTGGAAATGCGGCCGGCAGGGGCGGGAGAAACCAGGAAGCGGCCCTTGCCTGCGCCCTTGCGCTCAAAAACCAAAAAGGCATAACGGCGGCGTTTGTAGGGACCGACGGAATAGACGGCAATTCCGACGCTGCCGGTGCTATAATTTCAGACAAGTCCAAGATAGATACGGCTGATGCGCGCAGGCACCTGCGCGGCCACGACAGCTATAGCGCGCTGAAAAAGATGGAATCCCTCGTGTTCACGGGCTATACAGGCACTAACGCAAACGACATTGCAATAGCGCTGAGGCTCGCTCAATAGCTGATGTGGACGTCGCCGGATACCACGTTTACGTCGCCGGATTTGGCCTTTACCAATAGCGAGCCGTCATCGTTGACGTCGGCTGCTATGCCGTCGCTTGTCCTGCCCTGCTGCTGCAGCACGACTGATACTTTCCTGCCGAGCATGTCAGAGCGCCGGCGCCACTCCGCGACTATTTTTTCCGGCCCGCTGCTTTCTTCTAGCACGTTGTAAAACCGCTCCAGATTTTCAAGAAGCAATCCTGTCAGTTCAAGGCGGTTGACGTCGTGACCGCCAAGTTCTTCTCTTAACGAGGTTATGGCGGGCCTGCCCTCCCTGTCGATATTCATCCGCGACGTGTCTACGTTTGCGTTTATCCCTATCCCGATGACTGCATAGTTTACGGTCTCTGCCTCGGCGCTCAGGTCAAGCAGAATGCCAGCGGCCTTTTTGCCCTTTACCATCACGTCGTTTGGCCACTTCAAGGTTGCCGGAAGGCCGGTAGCCTGGCGCACCGCGTCGCACACGGCAAGAGCCGCCACAAATGGGAGTATCGTACTTGCGGCAGTAGGTATCGACGGCTTTAGAACCACAGACACCCAGATTCCGCCCCGCGGCGAGAGCCATTTTCTCTTTATGCGGCCCCGGCCGCTGCTCTGCTGCTCCGCAATTACTACCGCGCCGTGGGCGTCTTCTTTGTTCTTTTCTGCAAGCAAAATGGCGATGCTCTGGGTAGAGTCGGCGCTGTCACGGTAGACAATCCTGCCCTTTCCCACAAACGACGTCTTTAAAACCTTGCCCAGCTCCCACGGCACAGGGTGTGTCGTTCCGCCGGCAAGCCTGTAGCCTTTGCCGTGCACGGATTCAATCGAATAGCCGCACTGGCGCAGCTTGCGCACGTGCTTCCACACGGCGCTTCTTGATATTCTGGCACTTTTCGCAAGCGACTGGCCGGAGGCAAAACCCGGCGACTTTTTCAACAGTTCGAGGAATTCTTGCAGCCGTCTATAGTCCTGCTGCTGCCTGGTACGGGCCGTCATTGTCACCGGTTCCACTTGTAGTAGACGGTCCCGCCCCTACAGGTGGCGTACACGTCTGACTTTGACTCTTTCATAGAGCTTGCGACTTCAAGCTCTGCGAGAAGCTTTTCCACCTCAGAGTCGCTCTGGCTTTCAGAAAGCAGGTTCAGTATCTCCTCTCGGGAGTACATCCTTTCGGGATGCTTTTTCAGCATCTCTAGAATTTCTTGCTGCAACGCTTGTTTGGACTTGGTCATTTCTTTTTCTTTGCCGACACTATTGAAAGCACGTCTCGGTCTTTAAGGTGGTAGTTGGTTGGCAGGTGCAGGCCGTCGCGGGCGTCAAGCGCGTACAGCAGGCCCTTTGCCAGCTCGCTGTGTATTTCCCTTGCAAGGTCCTCCACCGTCGAGCCGGAGCGCATCAGGTAGACATCCGGGAGCACGTTTCCGTGCTTGTCGGACATCTTCTTGGCGTCGGCTACGGGGTAGACTGCGTTCATCTTTAGCAGCTTGAACACAGCGACGTTCATCGCAAACTGGACGCCGGTCCTCATGTATTCGCCCAGGATGTCTTTACGGATAAAGTTGAGTGCCCACTTTTGCTTGTCGTTCAGTGGTGTCTGCTCGTTTATCTCAAAGCGCTCGTCGCCCGGTATGTACCTGATGAGCCCGCGGCTCTGGGCGCGCCTAAGTGTTAGTTCCGCATCCGCGCTTGACGGAACCACTATCATGTCCTTGTACTCTTCGCGTAGCCGGCGGAAATTGTCAGTTGCAGTCGGCAGGTCGACTTTGTTTGCCACTATCAGGGTCGGCTTTGATATGTCTCTCAGGCTCCAGCAAAAGTCCTTGCTCTGCTGCGGCCCATAGTCGTCCAGAGGCACGCTGGCAAGGTTGTTCTGCGCAAGGGCCATCTGCACGTGGTCTTCCCTCACGCCGATTCCGCGAAACACCTCCGTTATGGCCGCGACCGGCTCTATCCCAGAGTCGATGTTGCGCGATATCTTGTCGCGGTTTGCCTCGAACAGCTTTAGATACCACATCACGAGCTCTTCTTCAATGTCGCCCACGTCTGCCACCGGGTCGCCGGAGCCCGGCTCGGCTATCCTGCCCGACGCGTCGATGCTGCCGGACGCGTCAACGATATGCAAGAGCGCATCGGACTGTGCGGCTATCGACAGGAACTGGTTGCCGAGGCCCTTTCCCTCCCATGCGCCCTTGATGAGCCCGGGAAGGTCCACGAGTTCAATAGGGATAAAGCGCCAGCCGTCTATGCAGCGCGAGTTTTTCGGGTTGTCCTGCACGCCAAACTCTTTGTGGACGCACACGGTGATTGCGTGCGCGTTGCCGATGTTTGCCTGCTTGGTCGTGAACGGGTAGTTCGATATTTCGGCCGACGCAAGCGTGGCAGAATTAAAGAACGTCGTCTTGCCCGTGTTGGTCTTGCCTATCAGGCCGATTTTGATCATATTATGCTCTAGCCTCCCCCTGTTATTATTTATATACTCTGGATCAGTGCAGCATGTGGTGGCACGTCATGCCGAGATAGCCGACGAGGCCGACAAAGCCGCCGAGCATTGACAGGTGGACGGCAAACAAGTAGTTGTGTGTTGTTTTCTTTTCCTGGACGCGTTTTGTCGTCGGGACTTGCGCCATATGAGATATATTGACGCATAACATGCGGATAAAGTTTCTAGTCATCATGCCGGTGCATGTCGCCGGCGCGGGAAAGTGCCATCCTTATCTCGTCGAGGCGCCAGCCTATCTCGCTCACGTTGTCCTGCGACAGATCCGAGTCCCATTTTTCAAGCAGTATCTTTGAGACCTCCGTGGCGTGGTACAGCATCCCCCAGTACGGGTGGTGCTCGGCGGTGGTGTACGCAAGTTCCAGTATCTCTGCAAGGCCGGCAGACGCTCTTTTCAGCGCGTCGGATTTTTCTGTATAGACCTTGACTATTCCGGCGTCCCGGTCTATGCCGATCTTTGTCATTATGCCGTCCTTTTCAAGGTCGGAAAGCGCGGACTTTACTCTCTCTGCCACCTGCGAAACGTTCCGGTCTGGCTCCTCGGACATTACGGATCAGCAGGCATGATGATTATATTATTATTCTTGCAAGCCTCTCTGTTGCATAAGGCTGTTTTCGAGCGTGCATAAATGCATAATTTGAGCACGGCTGCGCATAATTGTGCATTGCAGCTTGCAAGATCGACATTGCTTAGCTTGCCATGCACACCCAGTCGCGCCTTAAAAGAAATATAACCAAAGCCAAATGCATTTTACGAATGAATTAGCGATAACAGAGTTACTGGAACCAATTTACCAAGTGCTTAATTATTTCGCACAGCATTATAGAGCAGTGAATTGGAGTGTCTGACACTATAATAAACTGGGAATCGATAATTCACAAGAATGCGAGGACAAGCGACCGCGGGGACGCCGGCAACGTAATTGAAGTAGAGGAAGACACGATAACCCTTGAGAGAGGACCAACGGCAGAATATGTGATCCCCAAGTCAAAGGTCGAGGGGTTTAATGGCGCGGAAGTTGCCTTGGACATTTCCCTCAAAGAACTCGGACAATACAAGAGAAAGTAAAGGTGCGTAGCCAGAGATTCTGTGGCTGGCGTACACAGAACCTTGCCATCCAGTTAATGGAGAAATTCTTGGCAATAGGAGTAATAATCCTACCGCCTGCAATTGCGTCGGGTCAAAAGTATTGCAGCAACAAAGGACAGCGCCATGATTGTTCCGGCGACAGGTCCGAATTCTGGCACCACCACGATGCCCCGGGCAATGCCGTTTCTGGCAGTGTCAGGGGTCTGGCCGTCCCTCATCAGTGCCTTGACATTCACCTCGACGTGGTACGTTTCGTTTCTTGGAAACGTCACGGTCTGGTTGCCGGTCCCGCCTTTTGCCAGAAGGTCAGACTTTTCGTACACGACGCCTCCTTTTGCATCCAGAATTTTCAGGTCGTACCTGACGTTGTCGTTGATTCTGTTGCCGGACAGCCCGTCAAAAAAAGCCATTGCAAGCGTCGATTCGGAATTGGCGCCCAGCTGCGCAGGAGTCCAGCTTGCAGAGACGAGTATGTTACCCGTGTCCGTTGTCATTTCGCCGCTGGTTTCCTCTACGGGATTTTCATCCGGCGACAGCGTAAAGTCCATCACGGTTTTTCCGGAAGGCGCCCTGCCGGCAATGGAGAGTATGTCGTTCTTGTTCAAAAGGTAGTGCAGGATGAGCGCATCGTTTGACGAGTACGGGTCTATGGAAATCTTGCTTTTTGATATCGGCGAGCCGTTTACCGTCCCTGCAAAAGACCCGGTGTCGATAAAGTCGTGGAACGACTTGGGGATTTTGATCTCTTCGTGCACAAAGATGTTCTGCTGGTTTATGCGGGTCGTGTTGTAATCAAAAGGCATGGCCCACGAGACAGCCTTGGCAGAAGTGTCGAATTTGAAATCCCGGATCTTGTCATAATACGAAACGAGGGTCACGTTGTAGGGCTGGCCGTTGAAAGCCAGGTTCTCGTGAAAAACGTCGCCGACGCTCAGCCAGGAATCAAACGTGGGCTCGGTGCCGGAAACAAAGAGGTACTTGTCGTTGTCTATTCCGGTGATCACCACATGGAAATGGTACATGCCACCCTCAAGCAAGAGCGGCCCTCTGATGCTCATGACGCCAGAAGGGTCGGCAATCCACGTCTCCGGTATCGATGGGTCCTGATCCCCATAGACCGTGACCTGCTGGTCGTTGTTGGGCTGGACCTTTATGGTCAAAAGCCCGCTATGGGAATGGAACTGGTCCAGAAGCAGCGTCTTGTCGTCCTTTGTAACGGTCAAGAGGTAGCTGGTGTGGGTTATTGTCTGGTTTGTGTTCAGGTCGAAAAAGCGAAAGCGCATGAACGTGTCCTGCGTAGACTCGCTGGTAAGGACGGGCGGATTGACCTGTACAAAAAGGGCAGGTTTGCGGTCTCCAAGTGACGCGCCTGGTATTATCTCGGTGCTGAAACCGTCGGCAAACGCCCTGCCGATAAAAGGCTGTTTTGTTTCCAAATCGGCACTGATTACAATAGATAGAGCGATTAACGCAAGCAAAAGGACGGATTTCCCTACTGTTCCGAAGGAAAACGTCACAGGGTTGTTTCCAAGAATGACTATTTAAGTGTGATCCGGACTTTAGTTACGGTACTATGACTGCGAACAATAGCAGATAGGATAGTATCAGTCGCCAAAGAGCCTCTGGTGCTCTTCTAGCATGCAGCGGTTGAACACCACCTTGATGCCCTTTTCTCTGGCAAGTTTTTCGGCCTGCTCGTTGTAGATTCCTAGCTGCATCCACACCACCTTGATGCCGGCTTTTTTCACGGCATCCATCACCACCGGAAGCACGTCGTCTGACGGCCTGAAAACGTCGACGATGTCTATCTGGTCTGGGACGCTAGAGACGTTCGGGTACGACTTTCTGCCCATTATCTCTGGCGCAGTCGGGTTCACGGGCATCACATTGTAGCCCTGCTCAATCAGGTATCTCGGGACATAGTTTGCCGGCTTGCCGTCGGTCTTGGACATGCCCACCACCGCGATGTTTTTCAGCTTGTAGAATTCCCGGATTTCAGAGTCAGAGAACGAGTCCGTGTTCACAATGTGATTTCGGATGATTGTTATTTAAACGCAATCAGGAGCCTATCATCCCTGGCAGTTTTATCGGCGCGCGGTACGGTTGCACTATCTTGATGTCAGGGTCAGCAGTCACCGTCACGCTAGACAGCTGCGCCCCATCCGGCGGCGACACCGTGGTCTTGTGCCCCGGCTCCATAGTGCCAACAACATCTGTCGCGTTGCCGCCATAGTTGACCACGACGTTTGTGAGCGGCATCCTGCCCGTGTTTGAAAGGACCACGCGGGCGTTGGTAAAAAGCGTCTGTTCGTCCTTCAGCGCGTCGACGCTGAGAGAATAGTCCTTGGTGGGCACCTGCGACAGGTACATGGCCAGCACTGCGGCGACAATGATGCCGCCTGCGATTGCGGCCACAAAGGCGATCCGCACAAGAGGTGATCCGCGACCGCAAATATAAGGGCGATCGTTAATCGCTCATCATTCGCCCTTTATCTGGGCGCGCGTCTTAAAGACGGGCTTTATGCCAAGGGGCGCATAGTTGCCTGTCGAGCACGTAAAGCACAGCTCTTCTTCTGGCATCCCGATTGCGCTTGCAAGGTTTGCAGTGTCGTTGTACGCGACATAGTCTGCGCCGATAACCCTTGCGACCTTGCCTGCAACCTTTTCGTTCGCCTGCTCCTCCGCGCCATGCTGGTACGCTATCAGCTCTTCCTGCGACGGAAAGTCGATTCCGGCATAGCACGGGTAGCGTATGGGCGGGTACGTGACTACCAGGCTAATCCTCCTTGCGCCTGCACTGCGCAGCGTGCTAATTATCGAGGCAGAGCTTGTCCCTCTCACAATGCTGTCGTCTACGACGACCACGTGCTTGCCCTCTATTACCTCGCGTATCGGGATTATGCCCTTGTTTATCTCGACCCTGTCGTTCTGGTACGGCTCGATGAAACTGCGCATCGAGCCCTTCTTGCTGTACCTGTCCTTCAGAAGGCCCTCCTCAAACGGCAGGCCGGACTCTAGCGCGTAGCCGAGCGCCGCGGGCCTCGCTGAATCTGGCACTGGCACGACCACGTCTGCGTCCTGTATCGGGAATTTCTTTGCCAGAAACTGGCCTATCTTTTTCCTTGCAGAATAGACGTTTATCCCCTCCATGATGCTTGAAGGGTGCGCAAAATACGTGTATTCAAAAGCGCAGTGTGCGTGCGGCGTTTCGGTCGCAAACTGCTGCGACTCGACCCCTGCTTTTCCCATCTTGACCAGCTCGCCGGGCTGGACGTCGCGTACGAGCTGCGCCCCGACTGCCGAGAGGGCGCACGATTCCGACGCAACCATGTAAGTGCTAGTCTCCTTGTGGAAGCCAAGGACGAGTGGCCGAAAGCCCCGCGTGTCGCGTGCAGCATACACAGAACCTTCGTCGGTGAGAAACGTAAAGCAGAACGAGCCGACCATTTCGCTTTTCAGGATTGACATCGCCGACGCCATGTCGTCCTTTTCGGCAATGTGCATCACGAGGCGCTGGGCGGCAACCAATGTGTCACTCATGGTCTGCGGGGTAAAGGTGCAGCCGCCCACCATGCCGGACAGTTGCTCGACGTTTGCAATCGTGCCGTTGTGGGCTATGCACAGGTCTTTTACCTTGAGAGGCTGGGCGTTTTCCAGGTTGCTCTTACCAAAGGTGGAGTAGCGCACGTGGCCGATTGCCGCGCTTGACTTGTATTTGCGGACGATATTCTGGAAGTCAGGAGCGGCCTGCGAGACAAGCCCGATCCTCTTGAACGGAGGCTTGTTTGGGACAGCAATGCCCCACGCCTCCTGGCCGCGGTGCTGAAGGGCGCGCAGCATGTCGACGGCAAACGGTATGACGTTGTGTCCGGCAAGCGAAAAGATTCCCACTACGCCACAGTTTTCATGTACCAATGTTGTTTTTCATCCCCCAAGCACAAGCAGGCCGAGCAAGACATGCTCATGACCGGCATTAAATGAACGTCATGCGTTAAAAAACGTATCTTGCTTCCTCTCATTTTCATTGTCCCATTATCTCCGCAAGCGACTCAAAGGCGCCTTCCAGCTTTGACAATGGCAGTGAGATCTTTATTTTCTTGCCCTGTACAAATTCTGCCTTGCTTCGGATAGACCTGCCAATCTGGGCAAACCTGACTCCTTCTGACTGCAGCAGCCGGGCAACCTGCTCGGGTTTGGTTGTGCCGATAAGGTAGCGCGAGTGCGACTCTGAAAACAGCAGGTCGTCAAGTCTGGTACATGTGCTCGGAACAGAGTCCAGTTGCACGCGAAAGCCGGTGTTTCCTGCGACTGCCATCTCTGCAAGCGCAACTGCAAGGCCGCCTTTGCTGCAGTCGTGGGCGCACGACGCAAGGCCATTCCGTATCAGCTTTAGCACGGCAGAGCCGTTTGCCTTGTCAGTCGCAAGGTCGACTGCCGGGAGCTGCCCGCCTGTTATGCCGTGTACGTATTCATAGTATTCAGAACCGCCCATCTCCGGGCGCGTCTCGCCTACCAAGAATATAGACTGGCCGGGGCCGAGCGCCGACTTGGTTATCCATTTTTCATCATCGATGAGCCCCAGCGTTCCCATCACGGGCGACGGCTTTATTGGCCCCTTGGCAGTCTCGTTGTAAAAGCTGACTTTGCCTCCTACCACGGGGACCTCCATAAAGTTGCAATAGTCGACTATGGCATTTACCGCCTGCGAAAAAGTCCAAAAGATTTCAGGGTCCTCCGGGCTTCCAAACTGCAGGTGGTCGACGACTCCCACCGGCTCGGCGCCGGTACAGATGACGTTTCGGAAACCCTCTGACAGGCAGCCGAGCGTCCCCTGGTACGGGTCAAGATAGCAGTGCTTCGAGTTGCCGTCCAGTTTCACAGCAGCGAACTTGCCATTGTCAAGACGCATCACGGCGGCATCCGCTGCGCCCGGCTTTGCCACGGTGCGCACACCCACCTCATGGTCGTACTGCTGGTAGACCCACCTCTTGCTTGCAATTGTCGGGTTTGAGAGAAGCATGAGCAGAGTCTTGCCGAGACTTGCCGGCACTTTTGGAGCGCGCACCTTCTTGAGCTGGTCAAGGTACGCCGGCCTCCTTGCGGCCCTGTCGGCAAGCGGCGCGTGTGCGACGAGACTTGAAGGCATATTTGCCACCACGGAATCATTGTGCGTGATTACAAGATCCTGATGCCCCTCTGCCCTGCCGAGTATCGAGTACCTGATCTCGTACTTGTCGAGTATCGACTGCAGCCGAGGCATCTTTTCTGCGTCTGTGACGTAGAGCATACGCTCCTGCGACTCTGATATCATCAGTTCCGCCGGCGTCATCCCGGTCTCCTTTGCGTTTACCTTTGACAGCTCGATCTTAAAGCCGCGGCCAAGGCTGTCAGAGGTCTCTGAAAGGCAGCACGAAAGCCCGCCACCGCCCAAGTCCTTTATCGCCTTGACACACCCTTGCTGCACGGCCTCCATCGTCGCTTCCAGCAACAATTTCTCTAGGAACGGGTCGGGTATCTGCACCGCCGAGCGGTTCTCGGCCTCCAGCGCGCGTGAAGCAAACGACGCGCCGTGTATCCCGTCCCTGCCAGTAGAGCCTCCGGCAAGCACGATATAGTCGCCGGCCTCTGCGCGGTTTGAAATGACGCCCTCCTTTCTGCCGTGGCCAATGGACGCGACGTCGACCAGGCAATAGTCCTCAAACGACGGGTCGAACTCTATTTCACCTCCCACCGTCGGTATGCCGATGCAGTTTCCATAGTCCGCTATGCCCTTGACCACGTTCTTGAACAGCCACTTTGACTTTGGGACGGACCTGCCCTTGCCGTCTATGGGCGCAAAACGCAGCGCGTCAAGCACCGCTATCGGGCGCGTGCCCATCGACATGATGTCCCTGATGACGCCTCCGACGCCCGTGGCGGCGCCCCCAAAGGGCTCTACTGCCGATGGGTGGTTGTGGCTTTCAATGTGAACGGTGAGCACATAGCCGTCGCCGACGTCAAGGACGCCGGCGTCATAGCCCGGGCCGACCAGGACGCGCCTGCCCTTTGTGGGCAGGAGGCGCAGAAATTTCTTTGACGACTTGTACGAGCAGTGCTCCGACCACTCGGCACCGACGATGTCCTGCTCGACCTCGTTTGCCTTTCTCTTTAATTTGCCCTCAAGGTAGGCCAGTTCTTGCTCTGTAAGTACGCCCACTCTATGCAACCGCCCTTTGCTCTTTTTCTTTTTGAAGGTAGCCGGCAAGCGACCTGAAAACCGTGATTGCGTCGTTTGCGCCCGTGGCGGAAAGCAGGCTCTCGCTTGCCCTCTCGGGGTGGGGCATCATTCCCATAACGTTTCCCTGCTCGTTGCATATAGCCGCTATCAGGTCGGTAGAGCCATTCGGGTCGTCGTTTGAATACTGCAATACTATCTGATTCTTTTTCTTTAATTCTTTCAAAATAGCAGCATCGGCAACATAGCGCCCCTCGCCGTGCGCGACAGGTATGTCAAACGCCTGTTTTCTGGCAAACTGGCCTGTAAAAGGCGTCCTGTTATTCTCTACCCGGACTTTTGTCCAACGGCAGACAAAGCGTAGCGAGTCGTTCATCATGAGCGCGCCCGGCAAAAGTCCCGATTCTACGAGTATCTGAAAGCCGTTGCAGATGCCAAGCACAGGCGTGCCGTCCTTGGCCATCCTCTTTACTTCCTGAACTATCGGGCTGTGCGCGGCGATGATTCCGGCGCGCAGCCTGTCGCCAAATGCAAAGCCGCCGGGGATTATCATGGCGTCATAGCCGGAGATGCGGTCCTTTGTGTGCCAGATAAAGTCGGCCTGAATCCCGACAACCTTGTTCAGGACGTGGTGGACGTCGCGGTCGCAGTTGCTTCCGGGGAAAACGGCGATGCCGATCTTCATTCTTGTATTCTTTAAAAAAGACTCGTCGCTGCTCGTATTAATATCTTGAGGGGAGTCCCGGGACAGAGACTCTATATGTCACGCCACGGCAAGGATTAAATTTTCAGCCTTCCAATGTAGCGCTCGTGGTAGCCGGCGTAGTCCGCGACATCATGACAAAGGAGATAGTCACTATCGACGCCGACAGGAGCGCCCTTGAAGCGGCAAAACTGATGACCGAGCGGGGCATCAGCTCGGTTTTCATTGTCAACAAGGACGGAAACCCGATCGGCATCGTAAGCGAGCGTGATTTCATAAAAAAGATCTGCGCCAAGGAGCTTGTCATATCGCAGGTCAAAGTCGGCGACATCATGTCGAAAATCCTGACGACGGCGGGACCAGATACCGCAATCGAAGTCGCGGTGCAGCGCATGGTAAATCACAAGATTCGCAGGCTACCAATAATGGAAGGGAACAAGGTCGTCGGAATAATCACGGTCACAGACCTCGCCAAGCACCTGCGCACGACGCTGTTGCTTGAAGGCGCGCTACGCGATACTGAAAGCATCGACGACGTGATAGCGACGATGGGCCACGACGAAAAGCACTAGCTAGTCTGCCTTTTGCGCCTTTATGGTGCAGTTGCTGACTATGGGATTGAATATGCGCAGCTCCTCGCAGAGCTTTTGCACGGTCTTTTCGGCCTCTTTTTCCGAGCCGGCGCTTACCATCATCTTTAGCATTTTGGCGGCCCTGACGCCCTTGACGTCCGAATAGCCGCCCTTTACCACAAGGTCGCGGTGGATGGTCTCGCCTTCCGGGTCGTTGATGTAGGGCTTGTTTTCTATTATGACCTGCACCAAGAATTTGTGGTTGCTGCTAGCTCGCGCCATTGCCTGCCTGTAATGCCGGCGGTAATTTAAATACTCTCAAGCACTCTCGACAGGACACAAAAGCTTTATGAAATTTGGAGCCGCACCAGTTATGATTGAGACATGGACATTTTTGACGGCATTGCAACAAAACTTGACGTACGGCAATACAGCCCGCAAGACGTTGCTTCGGAAATAAAGCAGAGCGTCCTTGAAGCCGCGCGGCTGACTGGGACCGGCCTTAACACCCAGCACTGGCGGTTCCTCATGGTAGAAGGCAAGGACCGCCTCGCGACGCTTGCAGAGGACAGCACGAGTGGGCAGTGGGTTGCAGGAGCAAATTTCGCAGTCATCGTCCTGACGAACCCCGATTACAAGTTCCACATGATAGACGCAGGAAGGGTGCTCCAGAACATGCAGCTTGCGGCATGGAATCACGGCGTAGCGTCAGGGATTTTCACAGGAGTAAAGGACGAAAAACTGCGCAAGGATTTTGGGATTCCGAAAGAGCTGAACGCCACAGTCGTCATCGGCTTTGGATATCCCGCCAAGAAACTGGCAGGCAAAAAGAGTCGCGTGCCTCTGAACGAGCTAGTATATTACGGAAGATACGGCAACACTGCTGCCTGACTGTTATTATTATTATTAGCAGATTGGCTCTTCCTTTTTTTAGGATGTCACTTGTGCAACAACAAACTCACAGTGTTCAGAGCCGGAGCCGATGCACTGGCTCTCCAAGCAATTATGATGGCCACCAAACAATCCGTCCATTACGCCTGCGATTATGCCTGAAAAAAAAGAAGCAACTTGGGTTGCCGGTCTCGCTTTTGGCAGCGCGTGCAAAGAAATTGTTGAACACCTTTACGATGACATTTTTAGGCGGCAGTAGCTCTTGTTCTCTTACGCTCTTTTCAAGGTCGGGCGCTTCAAAGCGTCCCCAGCCTGCCATCAAACCGTAATATTCCAGCAACTTGACTGCAGCCGCGGCGTCCTTGGTAAGGGACTTGCTCTGATTGCCAACTTCCCATCCGTAGCTAAGGCCGAGCTGGTACATTATGAGGGGGCCAGAATCCCTTGAGAGGTCAAGAAGCTCTGCGCGAATCCTGAACCAGAACCTTTCGTTGATTATAATTGCCCTGCAGTTAAAGACAGAGTCATGTATGTTATGCGACTCGTTGTCAAGATTAAAGTAAGGATTTGAATTGAGGTTATGATTACGCTGGTGGTGGCGATTATGATTATGATGATGCGAATTAGACTTTTCTTCCTCAGTTGTTCCCGCGCTCGCCCGCCTTCCTCTTTATTTTTACAGCAGTTGGTTATAAGCATATTTCCTACCTTTTGTGATTCTAAAAACATATTTTCTTGATTTTGTTAGTTTATGATACATAAAGCAAAGAATTAACAAAGTTTGCGCTTACGTCTTATCGCTTGTGTATGTATGTACGTATCCCGATGAGAACATGCGAGAAGAGGAGCAAGTTGCTGCAGCAGCATATCAGGCGCATCTCTGCGGCGGCATACGAGTTAGTAAAGACTTACATTTCTGAAAAACATTGTCGCAGTGTCTCTCCTCCAAAAACTGTCTTGGCAGATGGCGAGGTTCTTTTGAAAAGATGCCAGACAATAGCACACAACTCAAAACCATCCATAACCGCGCCATCCATCTTTTTTTACAAATAATCGAGCGCAAAAAGAAGCAGTTTATGTCGACCTTCGAGACTCACAAAGCTATTAATTATGTTCTGAAATTGCCCTAACGTAAGTAGTGGTCACGTAGCTCAGCCTGGCAGAGCGGCTGACTTGTAATCAGCAGGTCGTGGGTCCAAATCCCACCGTGACCTTTTTTCCCTGTCATGCTTCCCGCCAGATTGCCTTTGTCTTTGCCAGAGTCACAAACCCCACCAGGTACGCGACCTGCACCGCAAATCCCAGACCAAGCGACCAGTCTGAGGGAGTGGGCAGACCCATGATGCTCTGGAACATCAGTGACGCGTGCGTCGTCGGCACCACGTACGACAGGTAGCGCAGGCTGTCGCTTGGCAGGTTTGTGACTGGGTAGAATATCGGAGGAAGCACTGCAAGCACCACGTTTACAAACGATATGACCTGCGTCGCGTTGCGCATGTGAAGCATGTGCGATGACAAAAAGAAGCCCATCGCAGACATTGAGCTCCACAGAAGCACAATAGTCGCTACCAAAAGTGGCATCGCGGCAAGTGGCGCTCCAAAATACACCACGAGTGCGGCAAGGACGGTCAGAGCCGGCAGGCCGAACAGAAGTTCTGAAAGCGCAAGGCCCATCATGTACGTCAGGGGCGAAACTGGCGAAGCCACAAAGATGTCTTGTATCTTGTACTCTGTCTTGTAGAACGAGATGTCCTGCCCTAGCGCAAGGCCGTAGCCGACGAGGGCCATGACGAGACTCCCGGCAACCGCGTAGTGCGTGTACTGGCCGTTGCTGACTACAAACAGCACGAACAGGAGCGAGAACGGGCTTATTGCGGTAAAGACAAGCGACATCGGGTTTCTCTGCAGCCACAGGATGCCGGTAGAGTATGCAATCAGGCACGCCTGCCGGACTGGGAGCATCATGGCGTTGCTCATTCTTCCTCTTCTGCCTCCTTGCCGACAAGGAACACAAAGACGTCGTCGAGCGTGACTGGCGAAACGGTGAACGGCAGGTTCCGGCGCATCGCAAGTTCCGACAGATCGCGTACTGCAGACTCGTATGCAAACACGCGCAGCATGCCGGCTCCCGTGTCCACCACCGAGCCGTACGTCTTTAGCGCGTCGCTGTCGAGCCCATCCTTGGCAATGTCAACCCGCGTGTTGTGTGGTAGGACTTTGCGCAATTCCTGTATCGTTCCTTGCGCGATTATCGACCCGTTGTCCACAATCACGATATGGTCAGAGAGCATCTCTGCCTCGTCCATGTAGTGGGTAGTCAAGAGTATCGACCGGCCCTTTGCCTTCCAGTCCTTAATCGCCGACCAGACCTGTCTTCTCGACACCGGGTCAAGGCCGATTGTAGGCTCGTCGAGGAACAACAGTTGCGTGTCAACGGCCATCGCCATCGCAACCAGTATCTTTTGCTTCATGCCGCCGGACAGGTTCATCGCTGGCCTGTCCCGGGCGTCCCATAGTTCCAGCTTGCGCAAAAACTCCTCAGTCTTTTCCCTCGCAGACGCCTTGCTCTCGCCCCTTATCTGCAGCCAGTTGTAGACGTGGTCCCACGGCGTCAGGGCGCGCAGCGGCCTGCCCTCCTGCGGCACGATAGACACCAGATTGCGTACCTCCTTTGCCTGCTTTACCACGTCGTAGCCGAGCACCTTTATCGAGCCGGAGGTCGGCATGAGCTGAGTCGCGCACATCCTCACAAACGTGGTCTTGCCCGCGCCGTTTCTGCCGAGCAGTGTAAAGACCCTGCCCGACTCTACCTTCAAAGACACTTCAGAGAGCGCAGGGCGGCTGGACCCCTTGTACACCTTTGTAACGCGCTCGGCCTCTATCGCAAGCACAGCAATGGATGATATACGCTGCTCTTATCTAGAGGTTTTGACCCTAGAGCCGGCCAATAGACAGGTTATCGACGAGACTTTTAAGCAAAGGCGTGAAAAGATGTCTCTGTCAGGACCAACTACTGACACATATCATCTGCCCTACGTAGAAAAGAAGACCAGACCAATCCCCGGGATGCCCCTGTCACGCCCTGGCAGGGTGCCTCCTGGCTTCTTTGTCGATATACAAATAAGCCCCGATTTCCCAACTAGTACCACACAAAATGAAACGAGAGTTTGTAGTAGCCCGCATTGAAGCTTCCACGGATGGCAGCCCGTACGTATATGTCACGTTCAACGACCCAAAGGACTACAAGCCCGACAGGCCGATGAGCCCCTTTGGCCAGAACACCATGGCGTTTTCCTCAATAGAGGACATGATGAAGAACATGCCAAAGGTGATGGCAAGTATGCCCGGCATGTTGGGAGGCGGCCTGACCGACACCCCGATCATAAAAGCCAGCATGAAGGAGTATCAGGACATGGGGATAAAGGTGGGCGACAAGGTCACGATCGAGGTACAGAAGGTAGAATCTTCAGGCGTCTGAGCGAACCCTTAATTTAAATACGCATTCAGCGGTATACCTGCTGTTTGGAAAAACAAGAGCGTAAGGTGCGCGCAGAGGTCAAGCTGCCACTCATACTAATCCACACCCCCTTTGGTCTGGATTTCTTTGACAGGGTGGCAAAGATGCCCGGCGCAAAGGCGTGGGCCAAGGTAAACACGTACTTTATGCCCCTGATAACCGTCCTTGCGATTTTCCTCATTATAGGCTCGCTTGCGGTGCTCTTTGCAAACTCTGAAGCAAGGGCAGGCATCCGCGGCGTCGGTCCGCAGGCAAACCTGCTCATACCGGGCCTCAACCCGTACCTGCCCATAACGTACGGGTGGGCGGCGCTTGTAATAACAATCATAATCCACGAAGCCGGCCACGGCATCGTCGCTCGGGTATACAACATACGCGTGGACTCGACTGGGCTCGTGCTGTTGCTCGGCATACCGATAGGCGCGTTTGTCAACATTGAAAGGGACGAGCTTGCCAGGGCGACCCTCAAGCAAAAGAGCGCGGTTTTGACTGCCGGCCCTCTCAACAACATGATACTTGCAGCCGCATGTCTCGTCGCGCTTTTCCTGGTAATGTCCACCCTCACTCCGCTCCCGCCGGCTCCCGGCGAGCCCCGGTTCGGCATAGCGGTAGTCAGTGTCAGCCCCGGCTCGCTTGCCCAGTCTATAGGACTACCGCAGGGCGCAGTCATACAGGAGGTAGCAGGCCAGCAGGTAAAGCAGCTTGAGGACCTTGGAAACGTCCTGAGGGCAAACCTGGGCAAGACCATAGACATCACGTGGGTCGAAAGGACAGGCGTCAACAACAATAATGCTGCCGCTCCCACGACGGTGACAAAGTCAGTGACGCTTCCCGACTCTGTCGAGCCGGGCAAGGGCATCTTGGGCGTCGGCGTGACGATACTTACTCCTGATGCCGGCGCGGTCCTGGAAAGGTACAAGGGCGCGTTCAGCTCAAACCCGCTTGCGATACTCCTTCCGCCGACGATACAGGAAGGAATAGTTCCGTACTCTGACCTGATGACGCCAAAGTACGAATCGTCTATCGGCCCGGTGTGGTCGCCGCTTGCAAACATGCTGTTCTGGCTGTGGTTCGTCAACTTTAACGTGGGCATATTCAACGCGCTACCTATTGGCCCGCTCGACGGTGGCCAGCTTTACAGCTCGCTCATCGAAAAGAAGGTCAAGTCGCAGGTGCTTGCCAGAAACGCCGCCATGATGCTCACGATAGTGATGGTGGCAATCGTAGCGGCGTCGATACTGCTGCCGTACGTGATTTAGAGAGAGAAAGAAAGACGTACGGAAAGCAGCTGCAGGGATCAACCTAGATTCTGGGAGAAAACGGCGAGGTAACTTGGGCCATTCCCGATCTGTCCACTACATCCCAGTGCTCTGCAATCCTGCCGTCCTCAATCCTGTACAGGTCGGCAGATCTTGTGGTAACTCTTTTGCCTGTTTGCTTGCTAGTAGCAGTCGTAGTCAGCATGACAAACACTCTGTCATCTTCAGCAACAATATGGTCTATTGTCGTGTGCGAATCTGGGAATTCCTGAAAGAATCTTTGCCGGTGTTCTTTAAAGCTCTCTACTCTCATCACATTTTGATTATTCCTTATCGGGTTTTGTCCAAAGTACTTGTCAGCGCCTGCAACGTCGTGTCTGTTCAACGTATCCTCGATAAAGTCGCGCACAAGCTGCTTGTTCTTTTCCAACAACTCTGATGGTTGATGAGCTGCCGCTTTGCTCATGCCAATCTTTAGAAATCAAAGCTATTAACTTTGGCAGTTTTTTCCAACCAAGCTGGCAAGCATGACATCACCACATTTTTCATAGATAAAAGTAACCACAAGGCAGTAGCAATCGACGCGCAAAAGGTCGTCATTTCGCACACCGCGTTTGCAGAAGAACTAATGAAAAGTTCTGCTGCAGAGCTGGTGGTTCTCGCAGAGTACTGCATGTTTGCGTCTGTGAGAGAATCTGATAAAAGGTAAAATGCACGTTTCGCCTATCCTGAAACAACTAATGCGGATAGAATTCTTGGTTGTGGCTGTAGCCGCGTTTGTATTCTTTCTATTGTTTGCCCCAGTCGTACCCTTGATGCACAGCCAGCCTTCGAATGCCCCCCGCCGTCAGCACCATTGGCCTTCTCGGGGTCAATAACACGGGCTACCCTACAGGTAGGGCTGGAAATTAACGGCCTTGGAGCGCCAAGTTTCAGGGCATAGCTTTGCATCTTTATCAGCAGCATGTACGCGACAGGGTTTGAAAACTCGAAAAGATAAGAAACAGCGAGTTCACCCTTAACATGCGGCAGTGACAGCATGAAAGGCGACAATGATAGCTCCTCGTTCTCTGATGTTGCGGAGAAGTCTGCAAGCTACTATGATAGAAATGCCCAGAGCTATTCGGAGAGCAATCAAAATCCGGCAGACTTTATAGATGAATTTCTGGAATACTTGCAGAATGGCAATGGCAAAGTCGTCCTTGACCTCGGCAGCGGGCCGGGCGTCAACGCAGGATACATGCATTCAAGGGACTTGCAAGTCATCGGGATAGACCTGTCCGAAAAGATGGTCGAGTATGCAAAAAGCAGGTATCCCAATATTGAATTTCGATTAGGTGACATGACAAAGCTGCCATTTCCAGCCAGCAGCTTTGACGGCATACTTGCTTCGTATTCCTTGATACACCTGACAAAAGACGCGGTTGCTTCGGTATTGGCAAGACTCTATGAAATCCTAAGGCCGGGCGGGATAATCTATCTGTCCGTCCAGTCTGGCAATTCCACGCAAGGATTTTTTTCTCACCCTTTGATTCCAGGTGATCAGGTATTCCTCAACATATTCGCCAAAGAAGAGATTTTTGGTTTACTATCAAAAAATGGGTTTGAAATAGTCTCCCAGCATGAAAAGCTGCCCCAGGGCAAGGTATTCAATTTTACAAAACTGTTCATAATTGCCAGAAAACCAGAGCCTTTGCAAAGAACTTGAGCAACAAACTAGCAGTAAAAGAAGATAGGTAACTATTTTCCAAAGAATTGAAATACATCCGCCGCTAACTAATGCATTGCCATGCAGGACGACAAGGCGACTACGCGTTTTCATTTACGCTTGTATGTCTTGCTATGGTGCTATGGCATCAATGTGTCAGCAATCCGGCTTTCCAATCCATCGGATAGCGAACTTTTGGATTTCGTAGAGAGGATAACGATTCTTCTCAAGAAACACAGGAATCAGGTGCTGCCAAGTCTGGTCCTGATTCCATCAGGACTGATAAACAATTTGAATTATCTTGCCGCGTAACGATAAGGCGTTTGAGTCTCTGTCCTTTCAATGGGATCAGACGTTGACAGATTATGTTTTTTAACATACGCGTGAATCAGGCCATAGGAGACCAGACACCAGCAGAGGCAGCGAGCATCAACCTGAATTTGAAAGAAAACAAGACGGAATCGCTAATGAGGCAAGCAGCAGTTCATGCAAAAGACGAGATAGTTAGCCCGGTTGTAAAGGGTCTAGGTGTTAGAATCCACAAGGTAACAGTCCTGAATGAAAAAGACTGCATCAAGGTCAGGCAGAAAGGCTGGCTGGACAAGAAGGACGGGGTAGAAATTCACGACATTCTGAGAGTACAGGGTTTTAGCTGGCTGGCAAACGGTAAGGATAGCTGTTGGATTAAGATGCGAGTCTAGAACAATTTTCGTGAATTATATTAAGATGGTTCATTATCTGCAATTCGGGATTTATGATGATTGCAGACATGCTGGCTATACAAGAAGCGTTTTCTGTCATATCTATTAGCGACCGAAAGACAATTCTCGCTTTTGTTTCTACGTATGTTATTTTCCTGATAGCATATGTGGCAATATTCTATGATAGTGGCGAAACACCACTAACATATTTTGGAACCCTTGTCACGATTAGTTCCGTTTGGCTGACAGTCTATATCGCAATTTGGGCGTATCAGGTCGAAAATCAGAAGAGAATACAGCAGGAAGCTGAGAATTAATACTACAGGCAAAATCTGATACACGATCTACATGCCTTATTTTCGATTTTACTTTTCCCTAAGGTGGACATTGAGACTGTCTTCGGGTTTTGCGCAGATATTCAGATGCTTAATCTTAATCCCTATGTCCCACCTCACATCAAGACAAAAGTTAGCATGATAATTAGGACTGCTCAAAAAGCAGGTATGAGTGAAAGCATCATTACTGAAGTTGCCCGAAGAATTGATGATTTGCTAGATACTGAATACATCAATCAAGCAAAAGAAGCGCACGTGATTAGATGGATTCAAGAGATTAGGAATAGTACCGCCAAGGTAAAGAAGTAAGAAACGCCCTCCTTTCGACAATATCGCCCGCCCTTCGACAGCAGGCAAAAACGAAGGAATCGCCCTTGATCTCGACAGAACTAAAGAGCAGTATGCTTTTATATCTGCAAGGTGGAGTTACGCATGACTTATAGCTGGCTTGTGCCGAGGCATTTTCTACAGCACAATACTTGGCATAGCCGGATGAAATAATGAGGCAAGAACTTGGAAAAAAACGAAGTAGAGAAATTTGAGGAAAAGCAGGCGCATACCCAGCGAAGGCCATGGCAGGAACAGAGAAGGCCGGCGCAGGCAGAGGCCACCGCTCACGTGGCCAAGGTCACGACAGAGAGCGAGGACGAGGTAGCCAAGATAATACTGCAATCGATACCGGCGGACTCGCAGATAACAAACGTCAGGTTCGAGGGCCCCAACATCGCGCTCTACACGAAAAACCCCAAGTTTGCGCTCACCGAACTGACGTACTACCTTTCTTCCCTTTCAAAGAGCCTGAAAAAGAGGTTCATAATACGCACCGACCCGTCCGTGCGCCTGCAAGAAGACGCCACGCGGCAGGCGGTGGTGAAACTGCTGCCAAAGGACGTGCAGGTGTCGGCCGTGTTTTGCGATGACGCGACCGGCGAAGTGGTCCTTGAGGTGAGCAGGCCGGAGGCAATAGACCCGGCGATGATAGTAGAAATTGCCAAGTCCACGGGCTGGATAGCCCACACGAGGCGCTCGCCGCACATACCATCTACCAGCATCAACACGATACATTCAACGTTAAAGAACTCTGCAAGGGAGCGCTCTGATTTCCTGCAAAAGCTCGGCAGGAGGCTGTTCCGTGGCTCGCTCGTAGTCGGCAACGTGTCAGAGAACGGAAACGGCAGGAGCGAGCCGTCAGACTTTACGCCAAGGCCCCAGCTTTCCCAGAACCGCGAAGAGGTGATGCTGTTCTGCCTTGGGGGAGTAAAGCAGGTGGGACGCTCGTGCTTTATCGTAGTCACGCCAGAGAGCAAGGTCATGCTTGACTGCGGCATAAACCCGGGCGAGATGTCTGGCCTTGATGCGTACCCGAGGATAGACTGGCTCAACTTTAATCTGGACGACCTTGATGCAGTTGTAATTAGCCACGCCCACATCGACCACCAGGGGTTCCTGCCGGCGCTCTTCAAGTACGGCTACAAGGGGCCGGTGTACTGCACCGAGCCGACGCTTCCGCTGATGACGCTTCTCCAGATGGACTCGGTCAAGATTGCAAACTCTAACGGCACGTACCTGCCGTACGAGGCAAGAGATGTCCACGAAGTGATAAAGCGCACGATAACGCTTCCGTACGGCAAGCCGACCGACATTTCGCCGGATATCACAGTCACGCTGAACAACGCCGGCCACATCATGGGAAGTGCCACGGTGCACCTGAACATCTCTGGCGCGCACAACATACTCTACTCTGGCGACTACAAGTATGCACGGACGCAGCTGCTCGACAGCGCCGTGGCGACGTACCCAAGAGTCGAGACGCTCATAACAGAAAGCACGTACGGCAACTCCTCGGACGTGATGCCGGACCAGGCGTTCGTGTACAGGACGTTTTCCGAGTCGATAAACAAGGTGCTGTCGGAGGGAGGCAAGGTGCTGATACCCGTGCCAGCTGTCGGCAGGGCGCAGGAGATAATGCTGGTGATGGCAAAGGAGATGAGCGAGGGCAGGCTCGTCGAATCACCAATATACATCGAGGGCATGATATCAGAGGCAAGCGCGATACACATGTCGTACGCGCACTACTTGGGGGCAGACGTGCGCAGGTCAGTCTCGCAGGGCATAAACCCGTTCACGTCAGAGTATTTCACGGTCATAAGCGGAGGCAAGCGCGAAGAGGCGATAAACGACCAGAACCCGGCGATAATCATGGCGACTTCGGGTATGCTCGAAGGCGGCCCGTCCGTCGAGTATTTCAAGGAACTTGCGCCAAACCCCAAGAACAAGATAATCTTTGTGTCGTACCAGATTAACGGCACGCTTGGCAGGCGCGTCCTTGACGGCAACGTGTCGGAAGTGAGCATGATGGACAAGTCGGGGAAGGTCAAGGTGGTGCCCGTAAGGTGCCAGACGCAGAAAATCGACGGCTTTTCCGGCCACAGCGACTTTAACCAGATAATGAACTTTGTGGCCAAAGTCAAGCCAAAGCGCGTGCTCGTGAACCACGGCGAGCGGACAAAGTCAGAAAACGTCGCAAGCGCGATATACTCCAGGCTAAAGATACGCTCCGGCGTCCCGGACAACCGCGAAATTGTCCGCCTGCGGTAAAAAACTCTCCACAGCGTTTTTTACCCCGTATATACAATAGTGTGTGCTGGTGTAAAGTCCGATGGCCATTAGGTACAGGTGCGTCAATTGCAACATTGTTTTGTCAGGCGAGGGGGCCTCCAGGCACTACCTTGCAAACCCGACGCACAAGCTCGAAAAACTGCCGCCGCCTCCAAAACCGGTGAAAAGCCCCACTAGGTAGCATATTACTGCACACACCGGCTGTTGGAAATATATATTATAGAACCACTCGCAGCCGAGCTTTTATAACACGATTTGGCGCGTTATACATGACAGCAGCAGCAAAGCGTGCAGGCAAGCCAGAGGCTGCATTTGGCGAGGAATTTGACCCGGAAAAGGCAGCCGAGGCGGTAAAAGAAGCAGCAGGCAAGGTACGCGACGCTTCTCGCACAGTCAAGGAGGCAGTGAGCACGTTTAACGAGAGCGGCGCCATATCTGACGCGGCAGAAGCCGGACGCGATGCGGCGTTTGCGATGCGCGACACGACGCGCAGCATCAGGAACACTGCAGAGGACATACAAAAGAGCCGAGTCATCGAAGACACTGCCGGCGCCGTAGAGCAGACAGCGTCTGCGGCAAGAGAGACAGCAGAGCTGGCAGGCAGTATGCCGAGGCGGGTCGCAAAAGCGGCGCCGAAAACGACAAGGGCGGCAAAGAAAGGGGCCAGAGTTATCAAAAAGCAGAGCAGAACGACAGTGCGCTATATGAAAAGGATAACCAGAAAAGAAGGCGCAAAGGCGGACCAGAAAATCCGCGGGGCAAAGAAGCACGCCAGGTCGGCGTCAAAGGGCATGAGGGCCAAGGCAAACGTGGCAAAAAGCAAGGGCAAGAACAGAAGAAGATAGAGGCCGTCTGCAGCAGGAGCCGTAAGGAGAGACTCGCCGCATATACCACAAGGTGAAGAGAAAGTTATTTTATTCCCGGATGCTTTCCAGCGTCGACACTACCTGCCACAGCATGGTGCGTATGTGCGACTGCATCTGCGGGCTCTGGGTCGCGCTGTCAAGCAGGCTTATGGCATTTGCCGCGCGGACTGACACGCTTCCCGATTTTTCGTCCTTGAGCGCCATCAGGACTTCCTTTATCATGTTGCGGATACTCTTTTGCACGTCGTTATTCTTTGTAATCGCGTCAAGCGTATCGACGGCGCGCGCAAGGCGCTCTTGGTTCTCTTTTTCCTTCTGCCCCTTCTTTGTTGATGATGAAGATGTCATCCGTGTTCCCACCAGTCGCCGAGCGTTCAATAGCCTTGCGGTTGCTTTTGAATGTTTTTATCGTCAAAATCAGTATTCGGAGGCGGCCTGCTCGGCCTGTCTCGCAAGTTCCTCCACGTGCCTCGTGCCCTTGTCGGTCAGTGAAAATATCTGCGCGTCGCCGTCCTCCATGCCGTCGGGCAGGCTCGACCTGACGTAGCCCTTTGAAATCAGGTCCTTGAGCGCCACGCGAAGGAGCATCTCGAAATACCCCTTGTTGATGCTATAGTTGTACTCGTTCTCGGCCTTTTGCGGCGTCAGCCACATCCTCATCTGGCCAAGCGACGCACCTTCAGAGCCCCGCGTCAGGTTTGACAGTATTGCCCTTGCGGCAGGCTCGATTTCCATGCCGCAAGTGTACGTGGCCATCTCATAAATGGCTTTTGCCGCACATGCATACGCATCTATTTTTATACCGCCGGCAGGCTCTAACGTACGTGGCTCAGGCGGCAGAAAAGCTGCGGTGCAACGTCTGCGACGTGGCAGTCGACGTGGCAAGTGCTAAAGAGCACTCGGCAAGTGCGGAGCACGCCCTGCGAAAGCAAAAGCTGGAAGGCGACTTGAAAGAGACTGCTGCCAGAAAATACGGCCAGGACAGTTCAGTAGTTGTCCAGTGGGCTGCAAGCATATACACTGACTGACTAGCTATTATTTCACGATTAGGACTGAGCACTTGGCCTTGTGCAGGACTGTGTTCGATGTGCTCCCAAGAACCATCTCCTTCAGTTTGCCGTGGCCCCTGCTCCCCATCGCTATCAGGTCAAAACCCCCTTTTTCAGAAAACGCGACGATGCTTGCGGCAGGCTCGCCTTCGAGGATAGCAGTCTCTATTGCAAACCCGAGCTTTTCCGCGACGGCCCTGCACTCGTCGAGCACCATTGCAGACTCGCTCCGGTATTTTGCCATAGCGTCGTTGAGCACCTTCTGGGACCCTACGTACACTGTCGGAGGAGTTTCTATGACTTGCACTGCAGTCACGCTTGCGCCTGTCCCCTTGGCAATCAAAACCGCCTGCTCAAAGGCTTTTGCCGAGTAGGTAGAGCCGTCGACCGGCGCCAGGATCTTGTGCACGCCTTGGATTACTTGCCGCGCTATTTTACCCTAGTGGAGAGTCAGGTCCTGCGGGAGCATGAACTGGATAGCGAGGCTGACTGCGTACAGGATTGCAAGGATTATGCCTATCTTTAGGCCGATCTCTTTTTTGAACATCATGGCGACGGCGCCAATTGTCATCACCGTGACCAGTATCATCTGGTATTCAAGGAGCGGGTTTGCTTTGATATGGGCAAAGAACCCGCCGTGGTACATTGCGCCAAACACCGCGACTGCAAGCAAGAGCGTGTTGTTCAGTATCTTTGAGCCAAGCACGTTTGCGACTGCTATGGAAGCTCCTGCCGCGCCCTTTCGTGCAAGCAGTATCATGGATATTTTCTCGGGCATCTCGCCTGCTATCGGGCTGATGATTACTGCAAGGACTATGACTGACACGCCGCTGTCTATCGAAAACCCCTGGAGCGAGTGGATAAACGGCTCGGCGCCGACGAATATCCCCGCTGTTCCGGCCGCAAACGCAAGGGCGGCTTTTGCCATCTGCTTGTTGCTCACCGGGTGAGTCTCGACTGCAACCACGTGGTGGTTCCCAAGCTGGCTCTCTACCCGGGCCTTTTGCTTCTCCTTCTTCATCTCCCACAGCGCCATCACGAGGTACGCCGCAAACATGCCGGCAAAGATGAACCCGTCGATATAGTCATAGCCGTCCAAAAAGAGCGCGGCGCTCACCACCGCCGTTACCAGCAGGAATATCTTGTCCAGCTTGAACGTTGAAACGTCGATGCCCCTAAGCGGCGCCTTTGACAGGCGCGTGGTGGCTACGATAAGCATGATTGCAAGGCCGAGCGTCATCATGAGCAGGTTGCTTCCAAGGCCGGCGCCGATTGCCGTGCCGTACGAGCCGGCGGCGGCCGCATAAACGACGATTGCGATCTCCGGGAGCGTGGTTGCGACGCTCAAAAGGGTGCGCCCGACGAACTTGGCCCCATACCTCATAGACAGGTGCTCTGCGCCGTACGACAGGACCCAGCTGGCAAGCGTGAGTTCGCCAAGCCACAGAAGCATCATGAGAAGGTTATTCTCGGCCAAAGAACAGTAGTTCTCATACTAGTGGAGGCAATATAAATCACGGAGCGGTTCTCTTCTTTGTAAAGACGTACGGCGTGTCGTGGACCTGCTCTGCAGTCCAGTGCGTCGGAAGCGTCACCACTTTTTCCACCTGCAGGCCATAGTCGCCTATCACTTTTCCCCATCCCCATTTTGAAAGGTCCCTTGCGTACTTTCTCAGCGAGTGGCTGCCCATGAAAGCAAAGCCTGCCGCGTGTTTGAGCTCCGGCACGGCAAGTATCCGCGCTATTGCGCTGTTGGCAAGCATCTCGCCCATCTCCGGCAGGCCGGAGATAAAGAATACAGGCGCACTCAGCCCAAGGGAACGGTAGTCAAATTTCGTCGCGTCGGCGCCCCTTGCGTCAAACTCTACGCCCGTCGCAGAAGCAATCTGCTCCTGCAGCATCACCAGGTTTTCGTCTATCTCTATCCCATGCGCCCCAAGCCCGGCCACCTTGGCGCAGTAGGCAATCCTCCCGTCGCCTGAGCCAATATCCACCACCTGCGAAAAGCCCAGCCTCTTTGAGGCAAGGGCCAGGGCGTACGCCGATAGTATCCAGGTCGGGTAGAACGGCTGGTAGCCAGAGTCGTGCTTGATGCTCCCAAGCCAGTACTCGTTGATGTCCCCTTCGTACACCCTGCACGGGACGCCGAGGAACTGCGAGTCGTGCCACTTGAAGTATATCGGGTTGTTCCTTGCAAAATTATGGAGTGCTGCAAGCGCGTTTTGTTCTATTGGCAGAAGGTCCGAAGGTGCGAGCGGTATTGCCTCGTGCATGGGGCTCGTGCCTGTAAAGTTCTTGGCAAAGTCGGCCTTGAGCCTCACTATGCCGTCTGCAAGCCTGTCGTCCATATCAGTACACAGACTCCGCGCTGGGCCGCAGGCCGCGCTTGAAGCTCTTGCGGCCGCACTCTCTGCACTTGTAGAGCCTGCGGCGCTTGTAGGTGTATATTGCGTCCGGCTCCTCGACGACCTCGTGGACAGTCCGACTCATGCACCTGTCGCAAAAGCGGCGCTCCTCCTGCTGCACGCACACAGTAGCGCTATTCTGTAATTTTAATACATATGGGCGTCAAAAGCAGAAAACTGGCAGAAATAATACAGGGAATTTGCAAGGCGTGTGTGTGCACTCGCGCCATTTCAAAGGCTGTGCAGCACGCGTAGAAAAAAAGAGCATGATCGCCTGCGCTGAAATTTTAATATGTGCACCTAGCTGAAAAATAAAAGAAGAAAAAGATGGCGACCGTATACACGGAGCTTTTCCAGAAGGAATGCGAGAACAGGTTTGGAGTGACCCGCGACGCTGTACGCGACGCCATTTCGCAGCCGGAAAAAGAGCAGCGCCTCGCGTCGCAGGGGCTGACCCTCATCCTGTACAGCGCAAAGATCCCCGGCTCTGACGACCATCTCGTAGTCAGCTCGCACGTGCAGGGCACGGACCTCATGGTCGACCTTGCCTTCCGGCTGAAAAAAGAGCTGGTCGACGAAGCGAAAACCACGCTTCCCTTCCCGCTCTTGCAGGCCCTTGCGCTCCGCTTCGGCCTGCCAGTCAAGATAGGAGACAGGGAGAGCAAGTTTGTCTACAACGAGGTGATACCGACGACAAGTCGCGATATCAAAAAGGTGCTTCGGATAAGCAACCCTGACGGCAGGCCGCTTGTCTCGTCGATGTGGGTCAGGATGCTTCAGAACAGCATGGGCTTTCTGGCCCAGTGCGCGCTCGTCTTTTGCATCGACTCGCAGGCTTATTCGTCGTGGCTTGAAAAGCGGTAAAAGAACCAGCTGCACAAAGGCAAGGCGTGAAATCATCTATAGACAGATTTTGCAGTTGCTGCTTTGGAAAAAGCAAGCAGAAACAAATTATGTAAAACCAGAATAAATTCTAAAGTCACACAAAGACGATAACGTACTACTTTGGCCAAAGCAAGCGATCCAAAAGAAGAGAGAGTACGCAAAAGGAGAGCCGCGTGGGCATACATAGTTGGCCTGTTTGCAGTCGTCTTTCTGTGGCGGTCCATATGGGACTGGTCCGAGATGTACTTCTCGTCGATAGGAAGTTTCATCGTGGGCCTGATTCTGATAGGAGTCGTCGCAGTGTTGCAGAGGGACCACGTCAAGGACCTGTTCTGACACACATATGGCGTTGCCGGGCCGCCATCCCTGTTGTTGCAATGGCTCTTGCCTTGCGTCTTTGGAGTGGCAACAACAACAAAAGTCCGTAACCTTCCATAACTAGCTTTTTATACAACTATTGACGAATGCATCCCGTGCACGATGCCAAACTCGTCCACATGCACTGGGATATTGTCAAGCTGTTGTCTCTCGGTGTCGACGAAAAGTTTCTGCAAGAGGCCAACCTCTCGCCCGAACAGGCAAGAGACCTGGTAAAGGGGCTTCTCTACCTCCGCGAGCGCTACGGCGACCAGATCGGCCAGTAGCAATAGTAGTAGTAATTTACCTCTCTAATTTAGAAAAAGAAAAAAAGATAAAGATTTACTTGCGCATCTTTTGCGCAAGCAGCTCGGGCACTTCTCCGGGGCGCTTTGCCACCGGCACCTCTGCCTTGGCATAGTTTGACACCTTCGAGTCGGCAGAGCCATAGTTGCCGTAGACTATTGCGCCTGCGTGGCCCATCCTCTTTTCCTTCGGCGCGGCCCTCCCTGCGATGTACGCCACGACCGGCTTGGAAAACGACGTCCTTATCAGGTACTCGGCAAGCTGCTCCTCCGCGTCGCCGCCTATCTCGCCGACTACCACGACAGAGTCGACGTCCTGCCTGTCGCGTATCAGGTCAAACGCCTCTATCAGGTTGGTGCCGTTTATCGGATCACCGCCGATGCCAAGCGCAAGCCTCTGCCCAAAGCCCCTGTTCGTCAGGTTGAAGGAGCACTCGTACATCAGTGTGCCACTCCTTGAAAACACGACCGTGTTGCCGGCCTTGAACGGCTGCGCGGGCATGATTCCCACCTTCATGACCTCCGGAACGATGACTCCAGGAGTGTTTGGGCCTACCATCCTTGCGCCCTTGCTCTTGGCGTATTCGAGAACCTTTATCGAGTCCCGGACGGGCACGTGCTCTGGTATTGCAACCAGCAGCTTTACGCCTGAATCGAGTGCCTCTATTGCGGCCGAAAGGAAGAACGGAGCAGGAACGAAGATGCCAGAGATCTGCGCGCCCGTCGCCTTGACCGCGTCGGCCATGTTGTTGTATACAGGTATCCCTTCAAACGTCTGGCCGCCCTTGCCCGGCGTGACCCCGCCGGCGACGTTGGTGCCGTACGCCTTCATGAGGCGCGTGTGCGTCGAGCCGTAGCTTCCAGTCATGCCCTGAATCACGACCGGCTTTTTGCCATAATCCTTGTCGCCCTTTTCGCCGACAAGTATCTTGAAAACGTCGAATTTCTCCATGACTGTCACCTACTTGTTCACCGCCGCGACTGCGGCCTGTATCGCTTCTTCGACCGTCGGGTACAGCTTTGCCTTGCTACCGTTGAGCATCTGTCTTGCCTTTTCCGACTCGGCGCCGGATATTCTCGCAAACACGGGCACCGCGATGATGTTGTTCTTGTACGCGTCGAGTATGGCCTGCGCTACTAGGTCAGTTCTGACAATTCCGCCAAAGAGGTTGACGAGGATTGCCTGCACGCGCTTTATCTTGCTGATGACCGTGAGCGCCTCGTAGATCGTCTCCGTCGTGGCGCGGCCTCCAAAGTCAAGGAATGTGCCTGCCTTGCCGCCGGCGTCAGAGACAAGGTCCAGAGTCGACATGACCAGTCCCGCGCCGTTGCCGATTATCGCGACGTTGCCGTCAAGCTCTACGAGCGAAAAGCCGCTCTCTTCGGCCTGCTTTTCAAGCTCGGAGACGTGCTCGTACTTCTTTAGCTCAGGGTGGCGGAACATGGCGTTGTCGTCGATTATCACCTTGGCGTCAAGGGCAAGCATCGAGCCGTCGCCAAGTATTGCCACAGGGTTTATCTCTGCCAGCTCGGCCTCTTTCTCTCCGGCCATCTTTGACAGTTTCGTCGCAAGGTCGACAAACGCCACTGCGGCGTTGCCTGTCAGGCCCAGCTTCCCGGCAGTGTCTTCTGCTACCTGTGGGCTGATGCCTCCTATCGGGACGTCGACTACCACCTTGTTTCCGGTGCTTTCAATCTCGACACCGCCCTCTGCTGACGCTATGAGCGAGTAGCAGCGCTTGCTCCTGTTCAAAAACAGCGAAAGGTACAGTTCTTTCTTGATGTCGGCCATCTCTTCAAGCAGGATGCCCCTTGGGAGCTCGCCTTTTACCTCCTTGTGCAAGAGTTCTGTGAATTTTGGCTCCAGCTCGGCCTCGGTCTTGCATTTGAGGATGGCGCCGGCCTTGCCCCTTCCACCCACGGTAAGCTGCGACTTTAGCACAAACGGATAACCAAGTTTCTTTGCCCCTTCTCTGGCCTCGCTCAAGTTGTTTGCCAGATGCGACCGGGGTATCCTTATTCCGAATTGGTCAAAAAGCTCCTTGCCCTGATATTCCAGTAACCGCATAGATAATGAGGTCAGCGATTTCCGTTATTTATAATTCTACTTTGCACTTGATGTTGCAAAATAAACATCAAAAGGCAACTGTCTGCATCGTTGCGAAGATCTATTTGGCAAGCTCAGCCTCTGGTTTTCGCATAAACCTCGTGATGGCAAGGTAGGCAAGAGAGGCTGCTGCAAGGCTTGGGATCGTGGCGCCTATCGCAGGCATTGACGGCACGTACAGGGGCGAAAGAGGCGACATGACAAAGTTGAGCAGCGTGCCAAGAGCCCACGCCGTTATCGCTGGCCATGCGATTCCCTTTTTGTTGTCGCCAAACATCATGCCCTCCGTGTACTTTTGGCGCTTGACAAGATAATAGTCGGCAAGCACCACGCCAAAGAGCGGCACGAATATTGCGCCTATCAGCAAAAGAAAGTTTTCATAGTCCTGTATTGTGACTACCGTCGCAAGCAGGGTGGATAGCGCGGTAAAGCCGATTATCAGGTGCTTTTGCGACAAATGCGGAAAGATGTTCTGCACCGACACGGCGGCAGAATAGAGGTCTGCAAACGCATTGTCTGCCTCGTCTACAAGCAGCAAGAGCATCAAAAAGCCAAAGAATATCGTCTGCATGGCCACAATTATCGCAAGCACGTCAAACGTGCCCAGCAACACCCCGCCAAAGTAGAACAGCGTGTTTGTGAGCGCAAAACCTACCAGGGTGGCCCAGAACGCAGTCCGGCTCTTTTTCGCAAACCGGTTATAGTCCGCGACAAGAGGCATCCACGATATCGGCATCGCAATCACGAGGTCAAGCGCGGTAAAGAAGGACATGCCCTTGCCGGGCGACGTAACGACGTGGTGCGCGCCCGGCGACATCAAGAGGGTCACTATGATTATGATGGACGTGCCGTAGGCTATCCACACGGCAAACTTGCCAAGCCACTGCCGCGCCACCGCAAGCGGGCCGGCGATTCCAAGAAGCGCCACTATGGCCCCAAACACGGCGGCCAGTACGGGATACGGGACTGCGTTGCCGGAAAGAAGCGCTGCCGCGCGGGCCATTATCATTATCTCAAATGTGGTCCATCCCACGAGTTGCATGACGTTGAGGACGGCAGGCAGGTACGAGCCCCGAATGCCAAAGGCGGGGCGCATACTGACAATCGAAGTCACGCCGTGGTCGCTTCCAATCTTGCCTGCAAGCGCAAGCAGTATCGACCCGCCGACAGAGCCGGCGATTATGGCAAGAGTCGCGTCGATGAAACTTGCCTCGGACAGAAAAGAGCCGGCGGAAAGCACGAGAAGGCCGACACCGAGGCTCGACCAGAGGATGAAAAAGTCAAGACCGCCCAGCTTGCGGCCTTTATCTGGCATCGGAGTTATGCCCCACTCTGGCGCCTTGATTATCTCCACGCAGAAAGGTGCGTGCGGCCTGAATTAAATGCTATTGCATCATTTCTAGACCTGCGCCGGTGAAGTCTCGGCAGGAGCTGCTGTTGCTTCTTCCGCCCGGGGCTTCCTCTGCTGCGGTAGTATTATGTACACGCACGCGGCTCCGCACATCGTGCACGGCACGCTGTTGCCCTCGTGCTGCCCTCCGCGATAGTGTATGCGCTCTGCCTCCTCAGGGTTTATCGAAAGCGCGATTTGCTTCTCCCAGTTGAGGGTGCGCCTTGCCTCCGTTATTTCGGCGTCCCATTTTATCGCCCGCTCCCTTATCTTGACAAGGTCGCCGGCGTGTGCCGCTATCCTGTACGCTATCAAGCCTTCTTTTACCTCCTCCTCAGTCGGCAGTCCAAGGTGCTCTGCCGGCGTAAGGTAGCACAAAAGGTCGACTCCTTCCGCCGCGGAAACTGCGGCGCCTATCGCGCTTGCGATGTGGTCATAGCCGGCAGCTATATCGGTTACAAGGGGCCCAAGGACATAGTAAGGGACGTCCCCCATGAGCGACTTGGCAAGCCTGACGTTTGCGGCCACCTCGTTCAGGGGCACGTGTCCGGGGCCTTCAATCATCACCTGCACGTCTTTAGCGTGCGCCCTCTTGGCAAGCCTTGCCACGTTTATCATCTCTGCCACCTGCAGTTCGTCGTGCGCGTCCAGTATAGAGCCGGGCCTCAGCGCATCGCCGAGGCTGAACGTGACGTCGTATTTCCTCGCTATTTCGCAGAGGTAGTCAAAGTGTTCAAAGTAAGGGTTCTCCTTCTCGTATTTCAGCATCCACGCGGCGGTTATCGTGCCTCCCTTTGAGACGATGCCCCCGTGCCTCTGCACTTCAAGCACGCGCTTGGCAAGCTCGTTCGTTATCCCCGAGTGGATGGTAGTGTAGTCGACGCCATCTTTGGCGTTCTTTTCAAATGCGTCGAGAAAGTCGTCCTCGGTTATGTTGAGCGGATTCTTGTACTTTTCCACGCCGTGCCAATACGCCTGGTACACCGGGACTGTGCCAAAGGTTATCGGCGCGGCTTCAAGGAGCGTCTTTCTTATCAGGTTCAAGTCGCCCCCGTCCGAGAGGTCCATTATCGTATCGGCGCCATGCTTGACTGCTACCTTGGCCTTTGACACTTCCTCGGCAAGGTCCTGGTGCAGAGTAGAGGTGCCGATGTTCACGTTCACCTTTGTTTTCAGGCCCCGGCCTATCCCTGTCACCTTGATCTTTTGCGGCCTAGCGTTGTTTTTCGGGATGATTATCGAGCCGCTTGCAACGCCCCTGACTATGAAATCAAGATCCACGCCCTCGTCCTTTGCCACCTGCTTCATTTCATCAGTTGCGACGCCACGTCTGGCACTGTTCATCTGGGTAGCCACCATAACTAGAATCGGAAAAAATACGCAGTGACAGGATATAAAGAATGTTCTACCTTGTTGCAGGTCTAAACAAAATTTAGCTTGCTGCTCTAAACTAGCTTGCCACTTGGATTAACAGAAAATCCCTGAAAAATACGGCATACATATGCAGGCAACAGCAGAGGAGCAGCAGCAAGAGCGGGCAGTATTTTGCGAAACCCACGGCAAGAAATGCAGGTTTGTTTCGCCGGGGGCAGCAAAGTGTGCCTGCTGCGGAAAACGCATCTGTCTGTGCAACTATGTCCTGTGAGCGGATAGACGGAATAAGTCATCTCTGTTATCCTGCCGTGAATTGACAATGGTAGCGCTTTCCATTAGGCCATGCTTTACGAGAAGCGGCGCCGGCGTCTCAACGGTCAGCGGGCAACAGGCGGACACGTTAAGCGCGCTACTCGACCGGGCGCAGGAAGTAGAAAGGCTATCATGTGTAGGCAAAAACAGCTTTTACCTGAATAACATAAACTAAACAACTGGAAATACGTTCCAGTTCACACGGTCATCAGCTGATATTATATTCAAGAGCACGACCAGCATCGAAGGATTCGTTTTAACCCCAAGTGAAATGAAGTCCAAGCCTGCCGTCCGCGTGATGGTGTGCGGCGGGCCGTAAACTCTTATCCGCTAGAATCTGGAACATTCTTAGTGCTTGCACTTAGCTGCCAATCGATATAGGATTGTCCAGATGCTCGACGTAGAATCCTAACAGGACTACAACGGCGCGAATTTCATCGTCTGATAGAAAACGCAAGGCGGAACTGTAACGACGCATCACATTGCGGCATTCTTCAATAGTCCTTAGTGATGTGTGATGATTGACACGATCCAACATGAAAACGCTGAAGGGCTTTGTAAATACGATGTCGTTCCTTTGTTTTTCTGCAACCTTGTTTACGACCAATTTTTCTATCAGACCATTCGCTACCCACGGCATCGGCCTCTCGATTAGATTTGCCAGCTTTTAACCTTGCATTACAGAAATTACCTCTCAATTTAACAGATGATTGCTACATGCATGAAATTTAGTTCCAGAGGCGCGGTAGCGCGAGATATGCAAAGAGGCGAAGCCACTGAATCGATTACCCACGAGTCTTGAAGGCGAGGTCGTGGGAAGAATCTCTGTCCCGTAATTCAAACAATCCGGTCGTGCGCGGCCTGCCCATTAGCGTAGTGGTGAAGGTGGCAGGCCACGAACATTTGCATGTGAACTTGAAAATCCTTCCAGTTCCACCCCACCCACGCCTAGCGGCGCCATACTTGAAGCGCGGATTCCTAAAGGCCAGGGGTTCGCCCCCATAACCGTAGATTTCAAACGTCCTGTTCGTAACTACTATTTTTCCGCCGTCCTCACACTTGTATTCTGTCCGGAATCTGCTTGTTGTTTTCTAGTCAGCCTTTACAACGTTTTTTCTTGTTGTTTATACCTTACCTGTCTTTCATATAGTATTTAATTCTTGCAATTCTTACAAATATTATGATATATCAATATAGAATTTATAGATTACAATATAACAATGCCAGAAAACCGTATATACTTGGGACAAGAAGAAACAAGGTCAGGGTACTTCCTGTTCGACGACGACCTGACAACGATAATCAAACACGCTTCCCCGCGGGCCGCCGCCATGACGACCCGCGGGCCAAGTTACACGACCGGGATCTATACTCGTTTAAGCGATAACATGGAAGGGTAGCTGCCGACTCAACCGGCAAGAATCAGTGCTTCATCGACCCCCGTCATGTGATAACATGATCGTGGCGGGGATGATTGTCTTTCAAGAGAAAGGTCGAATGTCATTTTAGTTTCATCATTAAAGGAAGACGGTCGGATCTTGTAGCTCATCCGGCGGACAAACATTCTCGCCGCGACCGGTCAGAGTTGTTGCTTTCCGGTCCGGCGGTTTGCTTTTGTAGGAACCGGAACGTGTTTCCAGTTGTCCGGCCGAAATTCCTAATTATGATTTGCGAATAGACTAATCACCGGTAGGTATGAGAGCCAACCGGTAGGTCCGTCCCTGTCTTTTGGCGGTATCCTTGAGGCGGGGGCGGACTTTTCAAATGTCCTTAATATTTGAAATGCGTAATTATGACATCAGGCAATAACGTGCCTGAACCCTAATCCGCCTCGGCGCCAAACAGTTCATCCTTGGCGCCGGGGTATTTCGCCAAGTGCATAGGTCAATCGCTGCGCGGCAGTCTGCGCATTCCTTCCCTGTGCAAGAAACGACCCAAAGCCTTCCGAGTCCAGAGTTTTCCTTGCTAATAGCGAATTGTTCGCCATTAGTAGCGAATCTGAGCGTTCCGATAGACTGAATAAGTCATCTCTGTTATCCTGCCGTGAATTGACAAGGGTAGCGCTTTCCATCGCAGGGAGCGACTCTGGCGCGGGCGCCGGCATCCAAGCGGACCTGAAAACGTTCTCGGCCCTCGGAGTCTATGGCTGCACCGCGATAACGGCGCTGACGGCGCAGAACACGAAAAAGGTGGCCGAGATACACGAAGTCCCAGCGAGAATAGTCGAGGCGCAAGTAAGATCCGTGATGGCAGACCTGCGACCTTTTGCAATCAAGATAGGCATGGTCTACAGCGAGGAGGTGATAGGCGCCGTCGCAAGGTCGCTGAGATCCGCAAAGGTGCCCATAGTGCTCGACCCGATACTTGCCGCAGGGACGGGCGCAAAACTGCTAAAGGACGACGCGCTGGAGCCGTTTGTTTCAGAGTTGATCCCGCTTGCGACGCTTGTCACGCCTAACAGGATGGAGGCTGAGAAACTGTCCGGCGTGAAGATAAGAAGCGAGGGCGACGGCGTCGAGGCTGCAAAGAGGCTAAAGACGCTCGGAGCAAAGAATGTAATCGTAAAGGGCGGGCATTTCGGCAAAGAGACTGTGACTGACATACTTTTGAGCAGCAACAATAACAAGGTCACAGAGATTACAAACCCGAGAATCGACATCGAGGAGAGCCACGGCTCGGGCTGCAACTTTTCCGCGGCAGTCACCGCCTACCTTGCGCGAGGATTTGCACTCGAAGAGGCGTGCAGGATGGCAAACGAGTACGTGCACGACGCCATCAAAAACGCGGTTACGGTCGGAAAGGGCCTTCCGGTCACAAACCCGCTCTCTGCGATATACAGAGACGCCATGCGCCACAGGGTGCTTTACGATCTGCAGGCGGCAGTCGACAGGCTCGTTTCGCTGGAGGGATTTTACCGGCTGATACCAGAAACGCAGACCAACTTTGCATATGCCCTCCCGGACGCCGCAAGCCACGCAGAAGTCGCGGCGGTGCGCGGCAGGATAGTAAAGGCAGGAAATGCGGCCGTGCAGGTGTCAAGGGTAGAGTTTGGAGCGTCGAGGCACATGGCGTCTGCCGTCCTTGCGTACATGAGCGTCAGCCCGTCAACGAGGGCAGTCATCAACGTCAGGCTGGACCGGGACATCCTCGCCGCGTGCAAGTCCCTGTTCAAAGTATCCAGCTACGACAGAAGCAAAGAGCCTAGAGATGTAAAGAGAAAAGAGGGCTCTACCATATCATGGGGCACGAGGGCCGCGCTTTTCCAAAACCCCGGGGCTGAGGTGATATACCACGAAGGCGACGTTGGCAAGGAGCCCATGATGACTGTATTTGGCAGGAACCCTGCAGAAGTGGTGCGCAAGATAGAGCAGATACTGAAGGTTTGTTGAGTGTTCTTCTATAGGAAATGCGGTCTTACCTTATATAGTACGGGATGCGACAAAGACGCCGGCGATGAAAGCAGTCATACTCGCAGGCGGCCTCGGCACGAGGCTCCAGCCGTACACCTTTTTCATACCAAAGCCGATGCTCCCGCTAGGCAACAAACCCCTACTTGAATACACGATAGAGTGGCTGAGAAACGCCGGCGGCATCAAAGAGATAGTAATTTGCGTCAGCTACCTCCACAGGACAATCGAGGACTATTTCGAGGACGGAAGCAGGTTCAACGTCAAGATAGACTATGCACGCGCAGAGCGCCCGCTTGCGACTGCAGGGCAGCTAAAGACCGCGGAAAAGATGCTTGCCGGCGACACGTTTGTGTGCGTCTATGGCGACTCGGTGTACGAGTTCAACCTGCGCAAGATGCTAAAGATGCATAAGGAGAGCAACGCGTTCGTGTCGATGGCGCTCATGCACTATTCTACTAAACTGAAATACGGCTTTATCGACGTGGAAGGCAACGAAATCACCGGCTGGCGCGAAAAGCCCGAGATAAGCGGCCTCATCAACATAGGCTGCTACATCATGGAGCCAGAGTTCCTGAAATCGATACCAAGGGCAGGCTCGTTTGGCATGGACGACGCCGTGAGAAGCGTCCTTTCGCAGAAAAAGAAGGTCAGGTCGTTCGAGGTGGACGGCTCGGGGTTCATAGACATCGGCGACAAAAAGTCGTATCTCAACGCCTACAAGCAGTTTGCAAGCAGGCTGGGCAAGATATAGAACATGCCCTTTGCGCTCTTTGAGGACCACCACTGGCGCAACTTTGCCCCGCTCACGTTGACGAGGGCAACCTTTGACCTCAAGGTAGGCGCAAGGACGTTTTTTGAAGAATCCTCGTACGCAGGCAACGCGCCGGATGCACTGCTAGTGCGCAGGTATCTTGAAAAAATCACGGCAGAAAGGCACGACGGCTGCAAGGTAAACCCGAGTTCTCTTGACTCTGACACTATCTTTGTAAACGGGCTGTTGCACCCTGCCACGCTCGACCTGCCCCGCTTGTCAAAGGTAAACCACGCTTTTGCGATAACCTCTGGAAACCGGCTGCTGGTGGCGCGCCTTTCAAAAAAACCGGCAGAGTACTTGCAGAAATGCGTCGAGGCCGGCAAGCCCGTTAGCATAAAGGCGCTTGCAGTAGAAAAATCCACAGACGCGCAGAGCGAAGAAGGATTGCTGTCAGAGCCGTGGGACTTGATAAAGGTGCTTGAAAACGCGCTGTCGATGCAGACAGTGGCAGCGGAGCAGTCAAACGAGACGATACAGGGTGCAAGAGTGCTTGGGCAGAACGCGGTGGTGGCGGAAGGCGCAGAGATTGAAGAGGGATCGGTGCTTGACGCAAGAAGCGGCGGCATCTACATCGGCCCCGGCGCGTACGTCGCCCAGAGCAGGATAGTAGGCCCGGCATACATCAGCTCGCAGGCGCAGGTCAAGCAGTTTTCTATAATAGAAAAGAGTTACATCGGCAGGAACTGCAGAGTCGCCGGCGAGATAGAACACTCTATAATCTCCGATTACACGAACAAGGCGCACGACGGCTTTGTGGGACATTCGTACGTCGGCGAGTGGGCCAACCTTGGCGCCATGACCACAACTTCCGACCTAAAGATGACGTACGGCAAGATACGGATTGAAGGCCGCGACACCGGCCTTGACAAGCTGGGCTCATTCTTTGCTGACACGAGCAAGACATCCATTGGAACGCTCGTCTACAGCGGCCGCAGGATAGGAGTCTCGTCGCACCTCCATGGCCTTGTCGCAGGCGACGTCCCGTCGTTTACGATATACGGAAAAGGCATCGGCGCAAGAAACGCCGAGCTCGAGCTTGCGTCTGCGATAGAGACGCAGAGAAAGGTGATGCCAAGGCGCGGCCAGCAAATGAGCAAGGCGTACGAGCAGATGATGAGAGACGTGTTCCTTTCTACCGCGCAAGAGAGAAAGAAGGCCGGCGTCAGAAGAGCCAAGTTTGCAGTTTAATTAATTCTTTTAAACAAGCTAGATGTTCCACGGGAAACACGCCCCCTCCCTCTTTGTGCGCGGTAGCAAATCACATGTAGCTGATGCTCTGTTTCTCCTTCCACAATCCGAGGCGCTGGTGCAGCCACGGGTAAAAGTTGGCATCACCGTTTTCAAACTCTTTTTTGATTATCCTGATTATCTTTTTCGACACCTGCCCCGGCCTGCCGTAGATCTGTTTTTTCTTTCGCAGCTGCAGCCCAAGGCCCTCGCCCTTTTCGTGCGCCTCTTTTGCCATCGAGGAAATCCACGCACGGTTGAGCGGAGGCACCAGTATGTTGCTCTTTGCGTCAAACACCGTCTCTGGCCTGTCGGTGTTCAGCCGGACAGTGAGTGATGCCACCTTTGGGAAATAAAGCAGCTCTTCCTGCATCGAGCCCGAGTCGGTCATCTCTGCCCAGCACCGGCCGCTGTCTAGGAATTCCACGACGTGAGCGTACTCTTTCCACAGAGGCGTCATCAAGAATTTATCCTTGTGCGACTCGGCGAGGTCTTGCAGTTTCTTTTCAAGGCCGTACTGCCTTAGCGCCGAAGCAGTCGCGTTGAGCATCACGAGGACTACTTTGTTGTCGGTGCGCTCGACAATGTCGACAAGCCCGCCGATTATGGATGTGAAACGTCGCTCAGTCAGGTTCTCCCGCCTGTGTATGTCCATCCTTATCCACTCGTCCTTTTCCAGCTGCGGATATACAGAAAAGATGCTCTGGCCCGGGCGCTCCTTGCGTTTTTGGTGTATCGCGTCAACTACTGAATTTCCAACTACGTGCACAAACTCTTCCGGATACCCTTCCCTTACCAGGTTGTCCTTGTTTAGCTGCGTCGGCGCAAAAAAGAACTGCGTGCCGGCGGAGCATATCCATGTGTCTATCTGCTCGGGAAACGGCTCCTCCCTTGCGAGGAACCACCTGCCCTCAAACTGGCTGTGCACGAGGTCGCGCAACGCCTTTTTCGTCGGCTCTTTTGCCGGCGATAGATGCTTCATCATCTCCGGGCCCATCGAGCGCAGGCCGGCCTCGTTCTGGCCCACCTTCTTGCCCATGCCAAATACCCATGCAAGCGGGGCGATGCCGGCGACAAGCGTGTCACCGTGCACGATGGGGAGCATAGACTCGTTGTTAAAGTTCTTGCTGCAGTACCGGCCAAAGTAGCCGAACTTTAATATCAACTCGCTTGCCTTTTCCATAAGGTCGCCGCGTATCTGCAAGTTGCAGCCTACAAAGTCGTTCAGGTTAAACTCGTGCATCCCAAAGCCGAGCACGTCGTCAAAATGCTGGCCCGTGTTTATCACAAAGGAAGGCACGTTTTCCTTGGCGGCTTCAACCATCAGTGGGGCCTGCTTGTAAAAGTCTGGCTTTGTCCCTGTCACGACGGCAAGTATTGGGCTCTTTTGTTTTCTTGCCTGCTCAAACACGGTGGAAAGGTTGCCGGATATTTTTATCGGGAGCAGGTCCCGCGATACGTCCAGCTCGGCACCTTCTTTATCTTTCAACGGAGATCATCCAGGTTGCCGGCAGACCTGCTCTTCTTTGACACTAGTGCCAAGTAAGCGCCTATCCCGACCACGCCGGCCCCGGCGGCCATAAACACGTACGGCACCGCGCTTACTCCCCCGCCCACCAGGTACTGCCGGTGTATATTTGGAAGCAGGCCGGACGCCCCAATCATGCCGGCAAGCATTATCGTGCCTGACGCTATCAACAAGAGGCCCGCAGGCTTGTTGCCGGTCGTCCTGGACATGGCAAATACGACGCCGGCAAGGACCACCGCCGGCGCGGCTGATATAGACACTTCCTGCACGAGCAGGCCGGCAGGGTCGATTATCTTGCTTGGGTCAGCGCCTTGGGTAATCAAAAAGTTGTAAAATGAGAGAAGTATCGTCACGAACATTGCAGACAGCCCGATTGAGCCCAGAGCTATCCAGGTCTCGAGTTTCATGGCGGTTTATTTTCAGCAGTTGGTAATTAAATGATTGGTTTTTTGGCGGCCTCTGCTACTACTACGTGATGCCGACCAAGCCGGCAAGCTCTTTTCTACATGCAGAGCCGAGGATTTCAGCCGCCTTTTCCGGTTTGACGTTGTTCACATAGACACCAAAGCCCCGCTCTAGGCCCGACCACGTCATCAGTTGTGGGTAGACCTCTATGTGCCAGTGGATCTGCCGGCTGTTCTTTTTCTCCGGCGACAGGTGGAAGACTAGGTTGAACGGCGCGTCCTTTAGCGCCTTTGACATGCCGCCGAGGGTCGCACGCATAATAAGCGCAAGGTCGTTTATCTCCTTCTGCGTTATCTTTGAAAACGAGGTGATGTGCCTCTTTGGGTATATCCAGAACTCGTACGGGTACGTCGGCGCCCACGGGCAGAAGGCTAGAAAGCTGTCTGTGGCAAGTATCTGCCGCGGTCCGCTGGACTCTACTGAAATCATGTTGCATGCCGGGCAGTTGCCGTTTTCGTTCATGAACCTGTGCGAGCCTTCCGCTTCAAGCTCTATTGCGGGGGGAATCGAGGAGAAGGTGACGATGTTGAGATGCGGGTGCGGCACCTGCGCGCCAGCGCCGGCCCCGCTGTTGACGTATATCGATACATAGGTCACGCTCTTTTGCGTGTACAGCCACCTGACGCGGTCCTGGATTACTACAAGGACGTTGCCCCACTGCTCAACTGACATCTGCGGCAGGCTCTGCTTGTGGTCCGGCGTGGCGACCACTATCTGGTGGTAGCCGTATGCTGGCTCGCTGTAGAGCGGCTTGTCGCTGTAGCTTGCGGCGGCGGTTGTAGTGACGACCGGGTTCTTGCTTTCAAACACCCTGACGGACCAGTCGTCGATTATGCTGTCCTCGCTGTCCGACAGGCGCTGGAGCATACCGTCCTTCACTACAAGTGCAAGGAGCGCCGGCGAGGTCATCGACTCGTTGCCGGGACAGTACGGGCACTTGTCATGTTGCTTTTCGTCCTGCTGTTGTTCCGCAAGAGAAGAAGAGTCTGGGACGAGGACAAACCTGTCCAGAACATAGTCTTTGCGCAGCTCCCTCATGTGCCCGGAAAAATGCTCCCCACACTTTTAATTAAAGGTTCTGCACGCTAGTCGCCCAGCGCGAATTCAAGCGCCTTTGCGCAGCGTGCGCAGATGTACGTCCCGCGCTGTACAATCCCAAAATCCTCCGTCCTGTTGCCTTCGTCGTCCACGACTGCCTTGCCGCAGAACCTGCATAGCAGCTCCAACAAAGATCATGCGCCAAGGTTTCTAATAACAGCAACGCTTTTTTCCGCACCTGCCAAGGACATAGCATATGCCACTTGACGGCGACATCAAGAGCATCATAGAGGCTGCCATCCAAAGCGACCTGCAGGCGCCCAGGGTCCCAAAGAGCAGGGTGCCAAAGCTGAAAAAGGTGTGGAAGTGCACCAGCGCGTACGACTTTTTGTATGGCCAGAGGGCGGGCTATTACACCGGCCTTGCAGAAGGGCTCGTGCTCGAAAGGCACAGGCGCCAATTGACGCAGGAAGAGCAGGACGAGGTGTTTGCGACAATCGAGCCGCACACAAAGAACCTCCGCAGGTATTTTGCTTATTACAAAAAGCCCGCAAAACGAGGGAAAAAGAAAAAATAAATTGACGCGTCGTGTCCATGCCAGCATGAGAAAAGACGGCGTTGTTAAAATTGTCTACGTGCTCCTTGACGGCGTCGGTGACCTGCCGCACTCGGCTCTGAACGACCTTACACCGCTTGAAGCTGCTTACACGCCAAACCTCGACGCCCTTGCAAGGAACGGCGCGATGGGCCGCGTGATAACCGTCGGAAAGGGAATCGCGCCGCAGTCTGACATCGCCGTCTTTAACATGCTAGGCTACAGCTTTCGCAAGGGTGGCTACGTCGGCCGCGGGGTAATAGAGTCAATCGGCTGCGGCATCGACTTTCGCGACGGCGACCTTGCGCTGCGGGGCAACTTTGCGACCGTCGACGACAAGAACAAGATTACAGACAGGCGTGCCGGCAGGGTCATCACAAAAGAGGAAGCAGCCGCAGTATGCAAGACCCTCGTCGACAGGATAAAGTTCAGCGACAAGGATGCCTCAATAGCGCTCGTCCCCACCGTGGCGCACCGCGTGGTGATAAGGATACACCACAGCAAGATAAAGATGTCAGACAAGATAACGAATACTGACCCTGCTTACGACAAGGTGGAAGGCATGGGAGTGGCCAAGGCCACGTCCGACGACATTTACGTCCAAGAGGCCAAGCCGCAGGACGACAGCAAGGAAGCCGAAATGGCTGCAAAGCTAGTAAACGAGTTTACAGAGCAGACGATAAAGATACTGCGCGACCACCCTGTTAATGTCGCCAGAAAGGCGGCAGGCAGGAACCCTATGAACTGCATACTTGCCAGGGATTCTGGCAACAGGTTCCCGGAGGTCCAGCCCATCAACGAAAAGTACGGCATCCCGATAGGCTGCATCGTAGAGATGCCGGTCGAAGTCGGCATCTCCAAGGTCCTCGGCATGAAGATGTACGAGGCTGGCTCGCTTGATGACTATGAGCTGAAGGCCAAAGTGGCCGCAAAGAGCCTGAAAAACGTCGACGCTGTCTATGTGCATTTAAAGGGCCCCGATGAGTTTGGCCACGACGGCGACGCCAAGGGCAAAAAGCGCAACCTCGAAGAAATCGACAGGCGCTTTTTCGGAGTCCTTGCCAAAGAGCTGGCAGGTGTGAAAAACCCGGTGATAGTTGTGTCTGGCGACCACTCTACTCCATGCATCAAAAAAGCGCACAGTGACGATCCTGTCCCGCTGCTCGTGTCTGGAAATGGCGTCAGGCAGGACAGTAGCGCCCGCTTTACGGAGGGCTATGGCAGAAAAGGAAGCCTCGGGCTGCTCATGGGCGCTGATGTCGTCTCGACGGCGCTAAAGCTGGCGGCTGAAAGATAAAGATGCATGTATATATACAAATGAATAAAAGGCAAGGACAGCTGATTACTTGTTGATGCTAGACACTGTTATCGCGGCAGTATTTGCAATACTGCCGGAAGGAAGCGTCAAGAATGAGACCACGTTTTTCGTGCTCATCGGCATACTTGCGGCCCTTATTGGCGTCGCGCTGTACTTGCGCCACAAAAGAAACAGCGAGCCCGACTACCCTACAGAGTAAGGGCGACACTCATGCCTGACACCATTGTAAGTATCGCACCCATGACGGACGCTGCCCTCGCAGATGGGCTGTCTCTTTCCGCAGGATGATAGGTGTGTATCGACTTGTCATTTTCCCGGTCGCAAGACGAGCACTTCCAGAGGACCGCCTCGTTGCATTCAGGGCAGAACTCGGCTGCGTTCATCTCGCTACCGCAAGCTCGGCATAGCATTTGCCCATTTATGGAACTCCTTTCTAATAAACAATTTTACGAGAGGTTATATGGTATGCCTGCTGCTGAGCACATCCTTTAGATGGTAAATATTGGCGGTAAAATCCGCACTTTTCCAAACCTACAAGAAAAAGAGGGTCAGGCCAGCCCAGGCTTTGCCTGCGGCCTCACGGTGACGGTCAGCTTGAACCCCGTCAACATGTCCTTGCATCGGTTGCGTATCGTCACTTCTGTCACGCCGGAAAGACTGGACACGTCGCGCTGGAGTATGTTTATTCCAAGCAGTATCGACGAGACATAGATGTATGCCGCCGCAAGCCCATTCGGAGCCTTGCCGTCGGCAAGCATGTGGTCGTCGGTCTTGTGCGCGATGTCTATTGCAAGGCGCTCCACCTTGGTGTCAATCTTGGCCATGTTCGACAGTTTAGAGATGTAGTGGTCGACGGCCATTGCCATTACCGGTGCCTGCTGCTGCGTTTCCTGCTGTTGCCCCGGCGCCTCTTCTGCAAACGCGCTCATCTCCATCACCATCATGCGGTAGTATTTTGAGGCAAGTTTCACGCTCGACCTGTCCTGTTCAGTAACGCCGGTCGCCTCCACTATCTCGTCAAGCGAGCGTACCACCCGGCACTTTTTGCACGCAAGGTAGATTGTCGCAGCCGCCATGCAGGCTATTGATTTCCCTTTTGCCTCCTGCATATTCTCATAGTTGCGGTATAGCATCGCCGCCGTTTCGACGAGCAGTTTTGGAAGAGACATCGCCGCGCACGTCTCGTTTATTTTTGTAAGCACGTTTGAAAGCCGGCGTTCCTGCGGCGACACTATCCTGCTGCGTATGTGCCACTTGCGGATGCTGTTCATCTGCTCGGCCATCTGGTAGTCGATCGACTTGCCGGCATAGTCCTTGGAGCCGGAGGCGATTTCCGTCCTCAGGCCGTAATCATGGAGCGCAAGGCTGGTAGAGCCGGACGCCCTAGTGTTCTTGGATTTTTCCTCAAAGTCGGTCGCGTTTGACTCGCGGCCAAAATCATAGACGCTGTCCATGGCGACGTATCCGCAGCGCTCGCAGATGAACTCGCCTTTTGAATAGTCCTGGATCAGGTTTGCGCTGCATTCCGGGCACTGCGTGCAGTATTCGCTTGTAGTCAATTCCTGCGCCCCCTTCTTTCCCTGCCGCGCTGCTGTTGTTGCTGTTGTCTGCGCCCCTGCGGCGGCCTTGCCTGCTGCCCGCCGGCAAACACCTTGGCACCGGAGAGCCTTGCAGTCCTGTCTGTCATCGGGATGACAGAGGCGTACGGCGCGCTCACCGGCCCTATCAGTTCCGCAATCTTGCCTACCCGTCTGCCGGCAGAGTCTATAAGCACCTCACCCGGTCTGATGCCTTTTCCTGCCGCGTTTAGTTTTACGATTAACCTTCCGCTCTTTGCTAGATGCATGACTTCCCCGATCTCCCCCACTTCCACAATCAGCTCCTGCTTGCTATCATAAGCTTCGGTCAAATTTGTTATGTTTGTTGATGAACAATATTGTTGCGGCCGCTGTTAAATTTCAGTCTGTTACTTTTTCCCGGATTTTTGCCTCGCGCGTTTTTGCAACAGCTTCTCTGCGACGCTAGAGATCACCTTTGATTTTTTCACGCCTTCCTTCTTGGCAAGCATGACATAGCCGGACTTGACAAACGATCTTCTTGGAAACCTCGCGGACTCGTTCACTGCGTCGTCTTCAACTTGGTAGCCGGCAGTCTTGACTGCTTCCAAGAGCTCCTGCACTGTTGGATCAAAGACGGCGTGGTCGCGCTTGACCTTTCTTCCCTGGCGGCGCTTTAGGTTCTTGTTAAAGTAGTCCAGCCAGAGTATGACGTGGTCATAGTCCTTCAAGGCTCTGTCTCGCAGTTAGCAAAAGGTGGTTTATATTTTAAAACTATTGCAACATGCCTCATATTTCGTCAATTGTCGTTTTATGGTAAAAAAATGTGAAAATCTTCTATTATAGAAGAATCTCATTATAGTATCCCTTTTCGGAATTTTTTTATAGATACATCCTCCACGAGCAGGTGCCATGAGAGCATTACAACAACTTTTGGCAACAGCCGTAATAGGCGTACTAGTTTTTGCAGCCATTGGCGCAGTACGACCAGCAGCGGCAACAGCCAATAACCAGGTACTGGTTACCAAGACGGCGTCTCCGACCAACATATTTGTCCAAGGCGCAGGTACACCGGACACCACCCAGATAACATTGACGGTGCAAGGATTTGGAGGCACCCTGACAGAGACACTACCGATTGACGTGGTGTTTGCCATCGACAGTTCGGGCAGCATGACCATCAATGACCCGTCCAACCTCAGGATTGCAGCCGCAAAATCGTTCGTTGACAAGCTCAACTCCACGAGGGACCAGGGAGGAGTTGTCAGCTGGGACGACAACGTTGACTTTGCATTCGGCCTCACGCAGAACTTTGGCGCGCTCAAGACTAACATCAATAACGTGGACGCGTCTGGAGGCACGAACCTCAACGCGGGTCTCAACGGGGCGATAGCCATGCTTGACGGCAACACGAGGACAGGCAGCTCCACAAAGGTCATCGTATTTCTGACAGACGGCGTCGGGACGTACACGCCGGCAGGCTCTGGCGGACCCGCGGCCAACGCGGCAAGCAAGGGCTACAAGATCTACTCGATTGCCCTCGGCAGCGGCGCATCGCCGGGCCCATTGACAGACATGGCGTCTGCCACAGGCGGCCAGTTTTTCAACGCACCATCTCCTGCAAACCTCGATGCCATATTCAACGCGATTCTCCAGCAAATAGTCATCAACACCGCGCCCTCTGATGTGAAACTGGTCGAGACCACGCAGGACTATATTGTCGGCGAGAGCAGCTTTAGCATCGCGCCAGACAGCATAGTCACGCTGCCAGGCGGCCAGACCCAGATGACGTGGGACAACGTCGCGCAGCATGTGGGCAACAACGACAACAAGCTCTTGGGCAACGAGACGTTTGCAGTCACGTTCGATGCGAGCTCTACCCTTGCAGGCAACAACCTGCCGGTAAACTACCTTTCAGAGTCGCAAGTAGACTATACAAACCCAGATGGGACGCCAGGCACGGCAAGCATACCGCAGGCGTTCATAAACGTCCAGGGTCCGCCGGTGGCAGTTGATGACTCGGCAAGCACGCTTGAGGACACGCCCGTCACGATAGGCGTCCTTGCAAACGACACCGACCCCAATGGTGACACGCTGACGGTCGTTTCGGTATCCTCGCCGGCGCAGGGCACGGCAGTCATCAACGGCGACGGCACCATAACCTACACGCCTGACCCGTCCATCTTTGACGCAACGGACACCTTTACCTACACCATAAGTGACGGCCACGGCCTGACAGACAATGCGACTGTCACCGTAGACGTCAAGGGCCTGCCAAGCTCTCCGGGCAAAGTCACGGGAGGGCAGGCAAACCTTGACAACAACACCAACGCAGGGTTCAACGTGCAGTCAGGAGACGGCACCACGTTCAAGGGCCAGCTCCAGTTCAACGACAAACTTGAGAACATCAAGCTGCACAGCGAGTCCATGACGGCGCTTGCAATAGACCCAAGCGGCACGACAGCAACGTTCAAGGGCACCGCAGAGGTCAACGGCGTCTCGGGCTACACCTTCAAGGCAATAGTCAAGGACAACGGCGAGCCGGGGACAAATGACTCGTTCCTCATTGTCATCAAGGACCCGTCCAACACTACTGTCTACATGAGGGGAGGAACCCTTAGCGGCGGAAACATACAGATCCACTGAGCGAGCGGAATGGCAGGGCAAGCCTGCCCCTCCTCTCTCTTTTTTTATTTTAAATAAAATTTTAAAAATTTCCTGAAAGAAAAAAATTACTGCTTGGCCTTTATCAGGACAGCGTTTACCACGCCGTTCTGGCCCGGCCTGGAGGTGACAAGCGCAGAGCCTGCCTCTGTCTCTATTATCGCGCCCTTGCTAACAACGCCTCTTCTCTCATAGTCGCGGTTTGCAGGGTTCTTTGTCACGGTCAGTATCTTGGACTTGGTCGCTTTCTTTGCTTCCGGGTCCATGACGTTTGCAAATTCCACGGTCTTGAAGGCTGCCTTGACGTTTGCGCCCCTTACCCTTCTCGTGACAATGTCGGTCGTGCCGACGGTAGCTTCATTTGGATACCTGTCAATCTCGGACTTTCTCCTGATCCTGTTGGCGAGCTTGCGTCCGCCAGTCAGCTTGCGGCCCGCAAGATTCTCTATCGACTTGCGCATATTGCGTTCTCTAATGTATTAAATACTCTAATTAAGACTTTTCTGGGGCTGCAGGCGACGGCTTCGGGTTTTCCCTGTTTGTCTCGGCCACCAGCTTGCTCTTCATAGAATTGAGGTCGGTTATGCCGAAATACTCTTGGAACTTTTTCGTAGTACGGTACACCTTGAGCCTGCCCAGATTCTCGTGCTCGACAAACTGCATCTGCTCAAGCTCCTTGACGTGCTGGTACACCTGGCTCCCCCGTATCTGCACCAAGCGCTTTGAGGTGACTGGCTGCTCGTACGCGATATAGGTCAGCGTCTTTAGCGCGGCGGCAGGCACGAGCGGGTGCTGCGCAAACCGACGAATCAGAGGAGTATAGGCGGGCTTTAGCTGAAAGACGTACGAGCCGTCCTCAAGCTGGACCACTTCAATCGCTTTGAACACTGTCTTTGTCTTTTTCACGAGGTCATTTACGACGCGCATAGTCTTTTCCTTCGAGTTTGTACCGGACGCGCGTATCAGCTCGTCCACGGTGAGCGGCCGGCCTGCAGAATAGAGCGCAGCCTCTATCCTTGCGGCAACTTCGTCTTCTGGGAGAGACTCGCGCACTGTCTTGAAAAAGCCGGGGAATTACTTTACTGTTGCTGCGGTTGCTCGGGCAGTTTCAGAGTTATCCTGACATCGTCAGAGTCGTCCTGCTGCTCCAGGTCCACCTTGCCCTTCATGGCGAGGTATAGAAGCGCGATGAAACAGCGCGCCGTCTCTACCGGCTCCATCTTGGCCACCAGCGTCTTGAACATGGTTGGGCCGTCGGCGCTTACGATATCAAATATCATGTCCTCATAGCCTTGGATTATCTGCTCAAACTTTACCAGGTACTGGTCAAAATTGAACGTCTGGACCGGCTCTAGTTCCACCTGCTTTTTGCGGGGTCGCGGGCTTGCAAGCTCCATTATCATGTTCTCTAGCACCTTTAACAGATCCTCGACAGAGACAGGGTACGTGGACTCTACCCTGAAGGGAAGGTCAAGGGTGTTCAGCTGCGGTACCGGGAGCTGCTGAGGATCTTCGATGCCCTTTTTCTGCATCGCGATTTTCTCTAGGAGAAAGATGCTTTCCACCTTGAGCCGATATATCATGGAAGATGAGACGGCCGCAATTCCGCATATCCTTAGGTCCTTGTTGCCCGTCGCGTTTATCAGCTGCAGAAACAGTTCAAGCAGTCGGACAATATCGACGTTCCACACGTCCTTGCGTATCACGGCAGAGGGGTTGAACAGTATGTTGAGCGGGGGCTGCGCTATGGTCTTTTTGGTATCAGGGACCTCCGAAGGCGCTGGTGCTGATGCTGGCGCTCCCGCTTCCGACATTCTCTCTGGAAGTTGAGAGCGAAAAGTGCCTATAATAGATTATGGGTGAAGAAAAACTTGATGCGGCGTCATCAGGCTTTTGTAACCCTAGGTCCACCCTGGTTTTTTCCAGTCAGATTTCCCACACCCACACAGCAGGTGAGGCAGCAAGACCTTTTCACGGTCTTGCACTCTGCAGCAGAGAATGAAGCAGAAATCCGGCCGCTGTCGCTTAGTTTATTTTCTACTTTGCAGTCAATGTTCCCTGCAGGGAATGGTCAGAAAGAATCGGGTGTCGAGGTTCGTGGCGATTGCAGGCTTTGCGGCAATCGCTGTCCTCATAGGCATCATGGTCATGCTGCAGGTGTCAAATGCCCAGAACGACGAGTTCAAACAAAAGTGGAACGGAATCGCGCTTGACTCTATTGCCCTGACGCGAGAGTACCAAGCAGAGGAGGGCAAGTGGAAGGCAGGCCAGTACGACAACGCCACGATGGCAGGAATCGTAGACAAATACATGCCAAGGTACCAGTCGCTTATAGACAGGTCAAACGCGCTAGAGACGCCCGAGCGGTACACCGAGGCCCGCAGCCTGCTGGTAAAGGCGATACAGACAGAGAAGGACAGCAACGAGCATTTCAAGGCGTACCTTCTGACGGGCGACAAGGCCGAGTATCAAAAGACGCTGGACCTGTTCTCGCTTTCGCTGAATTACAGCGCACAGGCCGACGCCGCCATAAAGGAAGCCGGCTGATGCTACGTACGTTTTAATTAAGGTGGCCGAGACTTTTCCTCCACTGGGCCCATAGTTCAGCTTGGACAGAATGGCTGCCTGCGAAGCAGTTGGTCGAGGGTTCGAGTCCCTCTGGGCCCGCTCCCTTTTAGGTTCGAGTATTGCCGGCTCTCATTTGACGATTGACTAGAAGCTTCTGCACCATACGCTCTGAACCACGACGGTTCACCTTACTGGCAATCTCCTCTATTTCCCCAGCCTTTCAAATAGCTCTGGAAATACTTTGTTTTGATGCGTAGACGCTTTACATTTACAGTCTCTTACATTAGCGTCAACGCCATGGTAATCACCATCCCAACAAAGCTCCTCCAACATAATACATACGTTAAATGCACTGCTGAATCGTTTTGGAACCTCAACATCCTCTCCTTGGAAATGCGAGAACAGGTAATCCTTGAAAAGCAATCCACATCCTGCTGCTTTCTCTGGACTAACTGGCTCATAGGGAGTCTAGCAAGGTAAAAAGCCTTATTTTTTAAGAACATCAAAGTCCTGTTGGTGGCTAAAATCGACGGACACCGTCTTGTAGAGCACTGCACCAGACAGTGGTGTAGATTAATTGGCTGTCAATATTATTCGCATTATTTGTAATCAAGATCGAACTCGGCATAGCTGTACACCACCATAACTTAGTCGGCAAGGCCGGGCACGTGAGCCTCAAAGGGCTGCAGTCGATCTGACTTGAGCTTTTTCAACTAGAGGGCAAGTGGTCCATTGAAGTCTTCTGAATCGTCGCCACGACCAGTATGTGAGATAAAACACACCAGTGGAGCGCTAGCGTACGTCCGGTTCGGGTCGTGGCAAGCCGGCGGGCAAGGTCGACCTCGATGTCGTGAAAATCAAGAAACTCATGATCTAGCGGATAGGCCGCCTTATAGACCGCCTCCTTGATGGCGAAGAGAAGCTTTGCTCCTAACTGGTTGTCAGCAATGGCATGCTGCTCTCGCGATGTGGCGATCAGTTCGAGTATGTCTGGCGGCAACGGCACCGCATGTTCGATATCGATTCCGACCGCATCCAGGTCACGCCGCAGCCCAACAGCGGCTACAGCAATTCGATTATCGTGCGCCATCGATCCTACTACTCCTGCGGGCCAGATCGGGGCGCCAAATTTGCTCCTGAGGATCGGAAGACCGGCAACACCCATCGAGTTCATCAGCTCACGTGCCACATGCCGTGCCGCGCCACTGGCGCGGCGCCTCTCGATCGCAGGGAAGGAAAACGATTCCGTCTCCTCGTAGAGCAGCGCGAGCTCATCTCCTTGCGAGATCACACGATGGCCGATCAGCAGACCAGGCACAGCGAGGGTGTCGATTGTGTGCTGAAGCGAGGGATCGACCGTACCGTCGGAAATTAGAGTTTTAGAACCGCGGGCACCTGCCATAGGGGTGCTGCCAATCGATCTTCTCTTGTATCTGGTCTGTTGAAATTCTACTATCGCCAAATCCGACCAGAAAGTAGAATTATGACGTGATGGTTAAGCTTCGCTCATCGGCCAGTCACTTATCAGCCAATAATTGATGCTCTCCATCAACTTTTCTCATTGAATGCCGTATAGGATTACAAGATAGCAGTTATGTTACCCCATGAATTTCATGGTTTGACAGTATAGAACCGGTGCGCGTTAAACTCTAGTTAAAGCAAAAACAAGTACAAAGGTGTATTTGCAGACAAAAAAGGAAAGCCAAATCCTGACAAAAAACATAGCAGGAGCAATAGCTGCATTTGTTCTCGTTTCTGGAATTGCCTCTGTTATTTCAATTCTTGGCAGAGTTGCCACTGCACCGCCTGTCTAGGGCGCGTGCAACTGCGTCATTTTTAGGCTCAACAACGTTCTGGATGCAAACCTCGGTCTGAGCCTCATGACAGCGCGCCAGCCTAGCAGGATTTCCACGCCAGCCTGTATGAGAGTCTAGGATCTCGCCCTTCATCAGATAGGAATCCGGGTCGATCACGACGTCGTCTCCGGTCCTGACACCGTAGTGGACGAAGACACCGGGGCCGAGCGAGCATCTGTTGCCGAGCCGGATGTAGTCGGATTTAAACACGCCTTCCTCGAGTGAGTGTCCCTGCATTATACAGCCCTCATTCAGATTGGCGTAGTCGCCGACCTCGGTAAGCGAGCGTTCCTGGATGACTGAGCCGTCATCGAACAGCTTGGCACCGACCTTCACGCCCATGGCGCGAAGCAGCATGCCGCGGAACGGAGTGCCGGCGAACATGATCAAGATAAAGAGAGGATTTAGCTTCCAGTACCTTTCGTGCAACCAGAAATAGGGATCGTAGATGGAGACGAGCCGAGGTTGGAGTCGCTTGAAGGAAAGGATAGCGCGCTCGAGCACGATAAAGAAGGCCATGTTGAAGGCGGTAACCGCCACGATGGCAGCGAATAATCCGAAGATGCCGAAATGATTGTAGCTCCCGAATGCTTGCCAGAGCATGAACACGGAAGAAAAAAACGCTACCCACCGGCTGGCGAGGAAGATCAAGGCCGTGCCGAAATTGTACACATTCTTCCGGCGCAGCCGGGCACGGCGTGTCTGCTCGTCGAACGACTTAATGACATCGCGATCGCTATTGACCATGCGCGGAATCTCAAAGGGCGGTGAGCCTAGCAGCCCGACGTTCTCGCGCACCGGGCCGTCGATCGGAACCATGATCTTCGTGCCGAGCAGGACGTTGTTTCCGGTGCGACCATTTGGCGGGTAAGATATTGCGCTACCCAGATAGTTGTGGTCGCCGATCTTCGATTCCTCAAGCCGGAACGACGTCGCTGACATCTGCATGTTGGTCATCGACACTCCATCCGAAACCATCGTGCCGCTGCCGATATTGCAGAGAAATGGATTGTCATGAAACTGTTCGTTGCCCATGTTCGAGCCGGTCTGATAGACCGTGTTTAGGTTCCAACCGAGGTAGCGCATGTACGTCACTATGGCTGACGAGTCGCCGAACAGAGTGCAGAAGAACTCCGAGTTGCTGACGCCCCGGATGATGCTCTGCAGCAGGTAGTGGAAGCCAAAATTCGTGTAGGTCACACCGGGCCGCAGCGCCATCATGCAGAGACGCGGGATGATATATATCGCCGCCAGCCCGAGGCTAAGCGCGCCGAAGAAGAACACCGCCGAAAGAGCAAGCAGCAAGGGAATCGACAGGGAGGAGATCGCTGGACAATTCAAAGAGATTACAGGAGACTGGCAATACCAATCCCAGACGTAGTAGATGAGGGACATTACCAGAGGCACGGCGATCAGGAGCGGTGTCGCAAGGATGAGTGACACATATAGGGCGCCTCGGAGCGCAACGCCGTTCCTTCCGTCGATCGGGCAATAATTAGAGGACGTCTCGATAGCCGGCGAGCCATGGAAGCGCTTGCCATCCGGCACACGCTGGCCGCTCTGCAGCGATGAGGCATGACCGAGCTGCGTGTTGTCGCCCATCGCAGTGTCGATGTCGAGCACACTCGCTTCACCAACGAACGCGTTGCTGCCGATCGCCACCGGGCCGGTATGGATGAAGTTTGACTGCGCGCGATAGCCGAGCAGGATCGTGTTCTTGCGGACAATTGTGTTGTCACCGATCGTCACAAGGTCAGTACAGACTGGCGCGGACCGCCAGTTCAGGATCACGTTGCGACCGATTCTCGCACCCATCAGGCGCAGATATACATTGTAGAGTGGTGTGCCGATAAAGGCAGCCGCAGGCGATGTGCGCATCATGAACTTGACGACCCAGAAACGGAAATATGCAAAGCTCCAGATCGGAATAGATTGTGCCTTGAAGCGGCCAATCATCAGCCATTTCGCCGCGATGGGAAGCGCGAACAGTAAGGCAAACTCTCCTGAGCCAAAAGCGACGCTGCGCGCGTAAAGCTCGACCATGCTCTGGGAGTCAAACGCCCACAGAGCTCCGGCCCAGAGGATCCAAAGGTTGAACAGCAGATAGGCCGCCAAGAATCCAATCTGCAGAGCACCACACGTGACGTATGACAGAGTCGATGGAGTGTGGAAGGGTTCCGGCTTGGTTGTAACGACAGATTTGTCAATAGACGACGAATCGAGATGATATGCGAGCTTGGCGATCGTTGGATTCATGTAGATATCGCGCATCGAAACGTTCGACATACCCGGATTCTTGCGAATTGCCGCACAGACGCGCGCCATCAATAGCGAGTTAGCACCGAGATCATCAAAAAAGTGTGCCTCCGTCGAGACATGCTCGGCGCGAATAACCCCGGTAAGCGCGGCATGCAGCATGCGCTCGCGGTCGGTTTTCGGCGGGACATACCCCTGCGTGGCGGCAGAAACACGCTGCAACTGCTGCGGCCTAGGCAGCCTCTTGTAATCAGCTTTGTTGCTCAATGTCATTGGTACGGCGTCGACCTGTTCGAGGAAGGCAGGCACCATGTAAACGGGAAGCTTGCTGCGCAGCGCCTGCGAAATCTCACTAGGCGGCAGCTCGACAACCCCCTGCTTGAGAGCATAATAGGCGACGATTTCGACGATACCCTCCTCGGCCTCGAATGTTGTCACGGCGGCCTGCGCGACCTGTGGTAGGTCGAGCAGCACCGCTTCGATTTCTTTGAGCTCGATGCGATAGCCGCGGATCTTGACCTGAGTGTCGATCCTGCCGCGGTAATCGATCTCACCGTTCTCTTGGATCCGACCAAGATCGCCAGTGCGATAGATTCGGCCTGAGGAATTGTTCTCGATATGCAGGAAATCACGAATGAACTTCTGCTTCGTCAGGTCATCGCGATTGATGTAACCAAGAGCTAGTCCGATGCCCGCGATACCGATTTCACCGAGCTCGCCAGTCGGAACGGTCTTGTCTTCTTGAGGATCTAGGATGACAACTGAATAGGTCGGTAGCGGTACGCCTATCGTGACCGGCTTGTCTGGCCGCAGCTCGGTCATTGTCGCCGTGACAGTCGCCTCGGTGGGACCGTAAGTGTTGAGAATGTGGCGGCCTGAGCGATACCATCGGGCCACGAGATTTTGCGGGCAAGCCTCGCCGCCGACCAGCAAGATCCGCAGGTCAGGCACGTCCTGTTCGATGGTGGCAAGCAGCGTCGGACTACAAGCCATCACAGTCACGCGGCGTTCACGCAGAAAGTCTGCAAGCTCGTCGCCCATCAAAGTCGTGCCGGCTGGGCCCGGAACGAGCGTTGCACCGGCCATCAGTGGCACCCAAATCTCCTCGACTGAGAAATCAAACGCAATCGTCATGCCCTGATAGACGCGATCGCATGGCGCATAGCCGTAAAGCTCACTGGTTATACGCACGAAATTGCAAATGCTTGCGTGTCCGATACCGACACCCTTGGGATTACCGGTGGTGCCTGATGTGTAGATGATGTAGCATAGCGGCTCTGTGGGCTGCGCAATATCAGTCAATGGATCTGCTGCCTGTGAATCGATTGCCGGCCGCTCAGAATCGAGAAATATCTTGTCGACCTCCTGCTGGAGGCTGGAGAGGCGCTCAGCGAAATTCGACATTGATATGATGGCAGAAACGTTGGCGTCTCCTAAGATGAAGCGGATACGTTCATTCGGAAAGGCAGCGTCAAGCGGCACATATGCCGCATTGACTTTCATCACCGCAAGCATCGCTACGTATGTTTCTGGCGATCTGTTAAACATCAGTGCAACGCGGTCGCCGGACTTGACTCCGTGTGCGAGTAGATGGCGCGCGAGCTGATTTGCACGGCGATTAAGATCGCTATAGCTAAAAACGATGCTGCTTCCGATCACTGCATCATTCGTCGCAAAACGGATGCAAGCTTCCTCGATGAGATGATTAAGCCGCTCGCCAGGAACCCAACGCAATGCATTGCTCACATCTTCGCGTACGACAGTTTTCAACTAAATCACGGTTACGATATGATTCACAAAATATTAAGAGTTCTGGAGAATGTGATGCGATTTACAAAATATAAGAGTTATGTGATGTGTTATCACATCATTTTACGACACTGAGAGGTATTATTGCATCATCCCAGCTATACCGGTTAAGGATGCTAAAGCTTTACAGGTCATAGTAATCATTCTAAGATATCGTGTATGCAGTAAATTTTAGGCACTTTGTTTATTTATGACTTGATCTTAATTGGGCTTCCTTTCGTTGTAGATGTTGGTATGGATCTCGAAGAAGCTGCTTGTTGGTTTTTGTCAGATTGCTGATTATTTATGTTATCAGAAATCTTCTCATTTAGGCAGAAGGAATGAAGAGAAAGAAGTCAATATTTGATAGCGTATAGAGATGGCTTGTTGTTGTGTATGTGTGACACCACATTCTAAATGGAAAATTTTGTAGATGGTCTTAACTGAAGCTGATACAACTCTTATGCGGGGTTTGAAAATGTTGAGATTTCTGATACCGAGATGAGAAAATCTCGTACACAAAACAAAACAACCCAGTATATCAGATTTTTGACATTTCATGAGAACTAAAACAGAGACTTGTATCGAGCGGAAAATTTTAAACATCAGATGTGGCTATGATGTTAGAGGGAATGTTCAAGAAGATGGAATTGGACATTTGCAGGAACAAAGGCTCATGGTGGTTATAATCACGTCTGCTATCCTCTTTCTAGTAATCACACCCACAGTTATTGCACTTTTATTCTCGTTGTTTGTAGCATATTATGCTTTTATGAATGTAAACCAGCGACAGTTATCTTTTAGCGCAAACGGATACACCTCAACATACCTTCTCTATGCAGACGGACTTGATCGCACAAAGTCAGTTGGCCTTCTAATATATGCAGACGGATCAGGCGAGTATGGCCTAAAGCATCCTACAAGCTCATACTTATTGGGCGGTGATGGTGGGCTTATCAGCATAGCAAAGAGACACAATATGGTATTGCTCACACCCCTATCACCAAACAAGAGCTGTGCCGACGGAGATGGTTCTTGCTGGTATATGGGCGATCCACCTGGCTATGCAAGATGGGCCGAGAGTCTGGTAAGAAAGATCCAGTCAGAGTACCGGATTGATAAAAGTCGTGTTGCCTTCGGTGGATATTCATCTGGTGCACAGCTTGCTACCGAATGGTGGGTACCTTCGGGTGCTGCCCAGCGCACAATGACGTCTGGCGTAATCGTTGCGATATCGTATGGCGGTTCGCCAAAAATGCCAGAAGGGGCTTATACATCATCGTTTAAATCATCAGTGCACATGAACTGGAATGTTGGAAGCAAGGATCGTTCGTATACCGGAGACGGAAAATACAGTGTAAAAGCAGGATATGATCATTATACCGGCGCCGGATTCAAAACTTCACTTGACATAGTGCCTGGATTATCACATGATCGTGACGGCACGTTTGGCTCTGTAATGAATACTCAGATCACAAAACACGTTCCTCCGCAATAAACAGATTTGACCCAGTAGCTCCAATAGCAGTAAGCTGATAGCGAAATCTTTATTGAGCGCACTAAACCAATCGGGAAGCTTTATTTCTGCTTCACCTTTGTTATCTAATGCTACTACCCCATCATACCCATTCTTCATACCTGATGATTCTACAAACGAGTGGCACAAGTGTACCTATTTGCGGGGTCAGGCAGGTGATCTATTTTAAATGAGCCTCTGCCTTTTTGAGACAACCAGTTATTCTTACATCTCCGTCTAGGAGTGCAGCATATCCGTTAGTGCTAGTTGCATATATTCCACTATTGGTGACACTCTCGGCATGAATCCTACGTCATCATCACTCTTTGCGATGACACCTGCACCAGCGAGGCTTGAGCCAGATTGTATTCCTGCAGGTATGGAACTTTTTCCCGCTGCAAATGAAGATCAATTTGTATCATTACTTCCGTCATCTGTCATTAACCTCAGCATGGCGAGAATGCCGTCTTTTCCCGCCCAAAAAAGCAGCAGAAGCCCGAGCGTGAAAAGGGAAGATTCTATTTTTATTGCTTGTCGATATGCTCATTGGGAGCCGAACCCCAATTTTTTAATGATGCAGTCCCTTGGGCCCGCTCTTATTTGCATACTTTCATGCACGATCTCGTATACGTTCTTGCTCGATTTGTATACGGTCGGCCGCACTACCTGCAGTGCCTCGCCAAGTGCTTTTTTGGTTACGGATTCTCTGAAAAGATGTCATAACGTCATTCGGCAGGCTGAAACTGCCAGACAAATGACGCACATGCAACGTCAAAACGACAAAATCACATTTAAGAAAATTTAGGCCATTGTTGGATGGTTAAAGTGGTTTGATAATAAACCATAAACGTTATTTGTCGAATCACAAATTTACTACATGGCGGCATGTTTTTAGTAGCCACATGTAGCGAAGAACTAATCAGTTTGTACTTAGCTATGGTAAATTGTACGAGATATTTGCATAATGTGATGTAGAAAATAATAATTACTCAATTTCATTACTATAACTTCATCTGGCATGAAAGCAACCGTGCCTGAGCAAGTACCCCCAATAACAAATCCAGGTCGGTCACTGCCCGGCGTCTAATCTCGCAATGGGTAGTGACCGACCAAAATTTTGTCTTGGCTATTAATCGAAATTAATAACTGCGCGAGCCAGCAGTTGTCACACCCGAGCAAGCCTTGACACATACCCCCACTAGCCAATACCGACGATACGTTAGTGCCGACTCGCGCTAGAGTAAATCAGTGTCACAAGTATTAATGCCTACCTCATGATGATTCGTTGTGTATTGCCGTGTGAAGAACAGTTGATGCCTAGAATCATCGTTATTAGGTCTCTTCATTGCAAAGTGTCATGTTATTGTCAAAGAGTTATGCCATAAGCGCCAAAATGTCATACCCGACAAAAAGATTTTCGTAGAGCAACGGAGCTGAGGTGCAATTTTGGTCGTTGATTTTGAGCAGGTCAACTATGGCGGCTAAAAACCGATAATGCGCAATGAAATGCATTTAGTAACCGTGCGCGCTGCGAAAGATGCAGTTTGGCCATAGAAAATATGCGCAAAAGCCATTTCTATAACTCTGACATAGCATTACTGTCAGGTACACAATTGCGCCTTGCCTTCAGGCCTCGTTGTAGACACACCTGCGAGCGTCTAATCAAGCGCCCTGCCGTGACTTCCCCCACCACGGCAGAGCTGCTGCTACCAAGTCTCGCTCGTACCCAATACGAAGCTGTCATAGCGCCCTCGCCTGCCCTCATGTAGCGGTTGTGAAATGATCGCCCGGGCGAGGGCCATTTTCAATATATTACAAGCTCGCTTGTTTGCTCTTTGATAAACTCATTTCTACTATGCCAGTGTAGCTTATCTGTCAGGCTGCGCGTTTAGACCGGCGCACGCCTGACAAGCCAACCAAAACGCCGAAACTCTGCCCCTACCACATTGCGCACGCTTCAGGTAGGGGTTTTCGCTGACAAAAAGTCTCTTTGCGTTGTCAATTTTTGACCGGTTAATTGTTATGGCAAAAATCTGCATATTATTCAAGCGCGCGCCCTAACGCGCTTGAGCGTCGAATGTATTGTTCACCCTCGCCGGGTTGAGGTGCTTCTCGGCGAGGGTGCTTAATAATCTGGCAAATTTGGCTGTTTTGCCTGCTCATTTTCATAGTACACGCTCTTTGTTAGGCCTCTCAAAAAAAGCCATCAAGCGACACCATCGTCTGTAAAACTATTTTTCTCATGTCGGCCCTCCTTCTTCTGTCCTTTTGCCTGTGCCACTTTTCTAAAGCGTCGCCAAGTATTCGTCAAGCTGGTCAAATGTTCCAGTAAAGCCCTGTTGCATCCCTTTGAACTCTGCTTCAAAGGTCTTGCGTTGCGCTTCTGTCGCGTTGATTGGGTTCCCGCGCAGCGTGACCGTCGTCCTGCCGCCCTGCTCGGAAAACGTCAGTACATTCAAGATTTCCAGCGGCCAATCCAACTCAAACGGGGCTTGGACCGTACTGCCCTGCGGGTCAGAAAAGGAAAGGACAAAGACGAGCCGCTCAGGCGCAACAATATCGCGATAGACGAACTTGCCCCACATGTCCTTCCCATCAGGAGATTGCATACCGTAATGAAAGACGCCGCCTGGACGGAGGTCTAACTTGGCAAAGTGCATCTTGAAGCCTTTTGGCCCCCACCAGTGCATCAGGCGCTCAGACTCGACAAAAGCCTTCCATACAAGCTCGCGTGGCGCGTCAAAGACGCGTGTAAAGACGAACTCTTGCCCGACAAAAGTCGCCAGCTGTTCCCCGAGGCGGTCCAGTGTCTGGCCCAGCCCTTCGACTGCCCCGTACTCCTTTGCCACCCTGCTGCGTTCTGCGGCCGACTCGAAGAGCATCCGCATCGTGAGTTTGGTCTTGCCGCTGTTCTGCTCTTCAAAGTTCACAGTCACGTGGAATTGAGGGCCCGAAACATGTGAGTAGACCAGGCGTTCTGGTTCCGTCATCTCTTCATAGATTATCTTGTTCTGATAGTCTGTGCCGTCCGGGCCGTGCATGACAAAGCGCCAGACGCCCCCAGGTTTAAAGTTCATCTCGTGAGTAATGGTCGTAAAACCTCTTGGGCCCCACCACTGCGCAATGTGTTTCGGGTCAGTCCACATCTTGAACACGAGCTCGCGCGGCGCGTCAAAAATGCGCGTTGCGGCAATTTCGCGGTATGGAGCGCCTGTCGCGTCGTTGCTAGTCCTTTTGTTCATTTTTCTTCTCCTCCTCCTTTTGCAACCCTTCTAGGTAGTCGGCTAGGCGGTCAAAGCTCTCGTTCCAAAAGCGGCGGTACGGTTCCAACCAGATGTCTATTTCCTGGAGGGGTTGTGGCCGCAGCTTGTAAATCCGCTGCTGGGCGGCAGGATGCACCTCGACTAGCCCGGCGTTGCTGAGCACGCGCAAGTGCTTTGAGACCTGGGGCTGTCGAAGTTGGAGCTCATCAACAATTTCCCCCACTGGGCGGGGCCCATCGCGCAAGAGTTCAACGATATGCAGGCGGTTTGGTTCGGCCAGCGCAGTAAGCGTCGCTTTCATGATCTGAATATTCCTCAATAGGCATATTCCTGTATGGGAATATATGAATTTTGTGTCTATTCAGCAAGAAAGATTCGCAGGTATGTCAAAAGTTAACGCGAAGCTTTGCGCCGAAAGAGCCAGGCTGCTACCGGCGTGGCGACTACTATGATGCCGATGCACCAGGCAAACGCCAGCCAGCCTGAATCTCCGACGGGCGTGCCGAGAAGCCAGGCGCGCATTGCCCCAATGACATGTGTGAGCGGCTGGTTTTCGGCAAAAAACCGCAGGGCTCCCGGCATGGTATCAGTCGGCACGAACGCGCTGCTGACAAATGTCAATGGAAAGATGATGATAAAGCCCGTCCACTGCGCCGCCTCCATGCTCTTGACAAGGAGCCCCATGATGGCAGATAGCCATGAAAAAGCAAGCGAAAAGACGAGCACGAGGCCAAACACCAAGAGCCATTCTATCGGGCCAGCGGCCGGCTGAAAGCCGAGGATAAAGCTGACGCCAAGCACTATGAGGGCCGAGATCGTATTGCGCAACAGGTCTGCCCCGACGTGGCCGGCCAGAAGGGCAGAGCTTGCCATTGGAAGGGAGCGGAACCTATCGACGATGCCCCGCTGCAGGTCGATTGCCAGATTCAGGGTAGTATAGTTTGATCCAAAGGCCAGCATTTGCACCATGATGCCTGCCACAAGAAAGTTCACGTAGCTCATGCCGCCGGTGTCTATTGCGCCTCCAAAGACAAAACTGAACAGTAGGAAGAACATGATTGGAAAGAGCGCGACCGACAAGAGCTGGTCGAGGTTTCGGGTGATATGCTTGACGCTGCGCTTGGCCATCACCCACGAGTCGCTGAGAGTCCAAAAGATCTTGGAGCGCTTCTCCGGCCGGATGTCAGTGGTGAAAGGTTTGGTCATTTCCTGACTACTACCTCTCCTTGCTTTCCGCCTCTCCATTATCTGGCTGCTGCCCAGTAGTGTGCCCGGTGAGCGTTAGAAAGACATCATCAAGCGTCGGTCGGTGGAACGACACGTTTTCGACGTCGACGCCTGCTTCGTCCAGGCGGCTGAGGACCTGCTTCAGATGGTGCACTCCGCCCTTGGTTGCCAGACGGAGGGTCCGTCTTTTGCTGTCCACGTGAAGGCCGTCGCCACCGTCGCCGTCATCATCAAAAACCTTTGTGGCAGCGTCAAAGCTGCTCGTCCCGGCGATCGTTATTTCCAGCTGCTCCGAGCCAACGCGCTGCTTCAGCTCGTCAGAGGTGCCCTCCGCGATTATCTTGCCCCCATCGATGACTATAATCCTGTCGGCCAGCCGGTCGGCCTCGTCCATGTCCTGTGTGGTGAGGAGTATTGTCGTGCCGGAGGCTACCAGCTGCTCGATAATGTCCCACATTATCAGTCTGCTCCTTGGATCAAGGCCTGTGGTCGGCTCGTCGAGAAAGATGACCGGCGGAGACGCTATGAGGCTGACTGCGAGGTCCAGTCGGCGGCGCATGCCGCCAGAATAGGTCTTGACCGCGCGGTCGGAAGCGTCTACCAAGTCGAACAGCTCTAGCAACTCCTGCGAGCGCTGCTTGATGTCTTGGTGGCTGAGTCGGTAGAGCCGGCCCATCATGTGCAGGTTTTCCTTGCCTGTCAGATACTCGTCTACGGCCGCGTACTGACCCGTCAGGCCGATGAGGCTGTGTACCTTGTCTGCATCCTTTACCACGTCAAAGCCGTTGATAAGCGCCTGGCCGCCGTCGGGCAAGAGCAATGTACTGAGTATCCTGACGGTAGTGGTTTTTCCGGCGCCGTTTGGCCCAAGCAGCGCCAGGACGGTGCCCCGCTTGACGCAGAGGTCAATGCCGTCAAGCACCGTGAGCTTTTTGAAGGACTTTTTCAGCCCCTTTACGAGAATAGCGTTATTATTATCTGCCGACATATGCCCACCTCCTAGTTGCTTTTCTGCAATATATCCTCGCGTAGGAGGTTTCTCAGGCGGTACGGCCAATGGCCCTGTCATGTACCGGTTAAAGCAGGACAAAGCTACTAGAACGAGACAGAGCGGTCCTTAAATAACATCCAGCCGAGAAAGGGGCATTGTAAAATTTAGGCCGCTGGCAGGAAGGGTGTTGAGGTCGATAAAGGGACCTAAATTCAAGCCCCCGGCTAGAGACGGCGACAAGTACGACATCCAAGGAAGCTGGATGTACGTTGACGACAGGGATTCTATGCAGCTGACGCAACGCGGCATCTACGAGCCAGAACAAACTCGCCTCATCAAAAGGCTCGTAAAGCGCGGCCAAACATGCTTGGATATTGGGGCAAACATCGGCTATTTCACCCTCATAATGGCCAAGCAGGCAGGTCAGGTGCACGCGTTTGAGCCAGAGCCCAGAAACTTTGACATCCTGCAAAAGAACATGGCGCTGAATAACATACAAAACGTCATGCTCTACAACTCGGCGGTGGCGGAGGCAAGTGACAAGGCGACTCTGCACCTGTGCGGCATGAACAGGGGGATGCACAGGCTTTACCAGTCGCACTGGTGCAACGAAGGCACGGTCGAAGTCCAAACGGTCAGAATCGACGACCTCGTCCAGCAGGCAGACTTTGTCAAGATGGACATAGAAGGCGCCGAGCTGGGCGCATTGAAGGGCATGGAGAAACTGCTGGAAAGAGGCACTACCGTCCTGATGGAGTTCCACCCGCCAAGCATAATCGAGTACGGAGCCGCGCCCCGCGACGTCTACGACTTTATGCAGTCGCTTGGCTATTCGGTAGAGATACCACCAATGCGGAGGCAGGTGTCGTTTTCCGAACTGGAGAGAATAGCAACCGAAAGAGCAGGCACGAACATCCTGTGCAGGCGCGGATAGCGCTATATCAGCCGATTTGCAGCTTTTGCCCCAGCAGCGTGCCAGAATACGCAAATTCATTTTGCATCAGCGCGTCTGCGTACCGCGTAAACAAACCGCGGTCGATGCAAGAGCCGTGCATCGGAAAAGTCATCCGAGGTTCCATCTTTAACAGACGCTTGACAGTATTTCGGACGGGAGCCTCGCTTGCAAAGATGCCCGTTCCCCTGTATAGCGCTATCATCCCCTCCGAGAGATCGTCAGATATGATGGGTTTGTTGTCGCCCGGCTGGATAAAGAGGTCGGAGGGAAAGAGCGACTTGGTAGTGTCTTCAAAAATCATCATGCTGTCCCAGTGGTGGACATGCGGCGTCATGATGAACCGCAGGCTCCTTCTCCCCGTCTTCAGGACATCGTTGTCCCAGAACGCGATGTGATGTATTGGCACTCCATCCCAGCCGGTAAGGTTCAATTTCGAGCTCAAGTCGCTGCACAACAATTTCACGTCAGGTGATTTCAGAAATTCCATCCCGCCCCATTCGTCGCTTTCAAAATGCAGAAACGCGACGTGCGCCAGCTTTTCAAGCGGGACGACCTCCTTCACCCTCTCTGCAACCGCTTCATACATGCCGACGGGGCCCGTGTGTATCAGGGTGGGCCTCTCGTCGTCTATCAGGAACTGGTTGAACGTGATTCCATAATCTTCTACAAACCCGGATATCCTGTAGATGCCGTCTGTTATTTCAGAGACGCTTGTCTTGGTGCCTTTGGGAAAGCGGAACGTCTTGTCTACCTCACGCATGTAAAAAGTAAATGTACGGATGACTATTAATCTTGATCTAAAAAAATACTTTTTGTACAAAAGGAACGCATAGGGTGGACTTACTTTAACGTTTTTGTCTGCTATAGCCGTTCGATGACGAATTCAAAGTACCGGCTGTTCTTGCCGAGTGCGGAGACCAGCTCTATCCAGAACAGCCTCCTGACGCCTTTCGTTGCCCTGACGCGCCCGATTATATCCAAAAGATCCTCATTTCCATGAAAGACTACTTGTGCCACGATGTCTGTTGCTTCTTCTCCCGCGGCCCTGCTGACGCAAATGACGGATTTCTTCCAGGACAAGAGCTCTTGTCCGACCTTGTTTGAGGTCCCGCCTTGCGTGCTGATAAAGACCATCGCGGCGTGCCATCCAAGCGTTTCCATCTTGAGAAGGTAGGACACTTTGATCAAGTCGGTTTCAAGTCTTTTGCGCCTCCTCTGCACCGTGCTAAGGGGCGCGCCGGTCTCTTTCGACAGCGCGATGGAGGAGATCCTGCCCTCGCAAGACAGCAGTGCAAGCAGGATCTTTTTGTCCAGAGAGGAAATGACTGAGTTTTTACCGCTATGGCCGCCGGCGCTTTGCCTCTTTTTGCAAGATACGTTGGAGGAGAGGCGCTCGACGGCCTTTAGCAGCTCTTCTAGCTGATCCAGAGACAGTTCACAAAGTGAGGATGTGTCGATGCCCTGCCTTTCAAGTTCCAAGATTATCTCCTGCCGAGATATTGAACTGTCTTCCAGCTTGTCTGCGAGATCGCCTGTCATGTTTGTTGGGCTTGTGTCATGATGTATAGCAGCCGCGCGCGCTTTGCTAGCACTGCATCGCGCTGTCGATATGCGAAACCAGCCTGAACCGGGGCGTGGCGATAATCTTGATGAAATTCTCGGTGCTTCCGCGCCATTTTTCATATTGCAAGCCATGCATTTCGCAGAGGATGACTTCTTGCGCTCTTTCATTCCAAGTCAGCACGCAGCCGCACGGCACCACCAGCCTTTTCAAGCTGTGGCACTCCTCTGGCGGGTTGAAAAATAAAGCTCCAAGCCCTGCGCCTCTGACAGGGCATACCGGTACGATTCGTCGCAGCAGAGCGGGATTAATGCCACATTGTCTTTGCAGCATAAAGGGCAAGCATTGAGGCATGGTTTTGACATTCCAAGCACGGAAGCGGTCCAGTAGCAGGATTCGCGGAGGGCAAAAAAGAGATCCCTTTCTTTTTCTTTATTCTTTTGCGAGGCTATTTTTTGCATATATAACTAACCCACCTTCGCTGCTGCCTGAACTAGTAGCAGAAGAAGAGCGTCTTTCAGATAGATTAAACCTGTTATTCTTCTGCCCCAGCATTCTCTGTAAAAGTCCTTGTCGTTGATGAGGCGCGGTTCAAAGCTCAAGGATCTCCGGCTGATGGCGTTGCGGCATACCACGCAGATCCTGTACCTTTCTTTCCCCTTTTTGCCGTTACAATCGTACGTATCATGGCCTTTTTCCTTTACAGGGGCGAATTCTGAGTCTTGTTGAGAATCAGACAGCATCGAGAGTAAATGGGATTTTCAGTCAGCTATAAGCGCTGTGTGTACATTGCACCCAAACATGTACTAACAAGATGCTAGTAGCCTACAACCGTCACATCTTCTAGGTTTCAGGACCCGCAAGGCCTCGGCGTCGCCAAATCCGGATAAAACAACCTTTCAAATCTTGCGCCGCGCTCCAAGTCTTTAAGTCAATCCTCCACGGTTAGTACTTATGGCGGACTCTGGTAGCGCGAGCATCACTTTCAGGTTCCCAAAGGCGATACTGGAGGAGCTAAAGGAAGAAGCCGACCACAAGAATATAACCATCAACGCCTTGGCAAACCAGATAGTGGCTTCGCATGTCGAATGGCACGCGCACGCAAGCAAGGCAGGATTCATAACCGTCCGCCGTGTCCTAGTGAAAAGGATATTTGACAACCTGACAGAGAAAGAGATAGACGAGCTGGCCAAGATCTCTGCAGAAGAAATGAAGGACGTGTTCTTGCTGATGGTGAGAAACCATACGCAAAGATCGGTCTTGGAGCTCATGGAAAGATGGGTCAGGACGTCGGATTTTGGCTATCGCCACTTGGTAGAAGACAGCTTTCACATCTACATAATCCAGCACAGCATGGGATACAAGTGGTCGTACTACCTGAGCAGCCTGTTCAGCCGTGTGGCCGAGGAAGTTGCACTGATAAAACCTGAAATCAACATCGGCAATGACATGGTCGTTCTGAAAATTAAAAGAAAATGAACGGAAATAGAGGCGCGGCCTGTATTATAGAGACTGGGATTGTCTGAAATACCAAAAAAGATAGAAAAAGGTGTGCGCTGTCGCATATCCTTTGCCGTACTCTGCTGTTGTTGTCTGAATGGGTATCTCTTTTGCATTGTCAGTTCAAGGCAAGTCGAACTACTGGGAGGCTAAGAGAAATCGTCAGGTTGTTGTTTTCGTCGCCGTTGCTGTTGTCGTCATCACCATTGTCGCCGGCGTAGTACTTGTAGTCCGAATCTTCGTGGTACTTTTTGTCGTCGTCGCCATAGTACTTGTAGTCGTGGCCATCATCGCCGGAACAGTCCACGTGATCCACCACCCATTGGAAATGCTCGACTATCCAGTCACCCTTCTCGGTGTCTTCCCACTTGTAATAGTGCTTGGCTATCCAGTGGTAGATGTGGTTGTCCGAACATTCGTCTTTGTGATCTTCGAGCCACTGGCGCACGTCCCCGTCAGTGTATTCGTGGTGTTTGTCGGAATCTTTTTCATGGGAGTCGTCATCATCATCGTAGCTAGAGCTCGCAGATGCAGCCGGCAGTGCTATTGCCGACGATGCTATGCAAACCTCAAGCCAACAGGCCAAAGATGAACGCCTTCTTACTGTTTCCTGTTGCATTTGACATTAAACCAGTCGCACCCACACGATTTTAAAGGCTTGAGCAAAATCTGTTCATAACAATATCATCTTGGCAGGTTAAGGTATTAACCTACGCATTCCTTGACAATTCTATAGCGGGGCAATCTATGAAATTTCATGCCCGTGTCTGCAGCAGCTTCTCCTCAAGACGGAAACCAAACGCAGGAGAAAAAAAGGAGAAAGAGGCCGTCATGGCCATGCTTTCTCATATTGTTGTATGACTATCTGCGATAGTTGCGGTTGTTTTAGTAGTCCTTGCTCCAGTAGTAGTCGTCGTGGCCGTTGTCGTCGTCATCGCTGTCGTCATCGCAGTCGTCATCTTCATCATCGTCGTCGTTGTAGGATGTGTTCTTGTAGTCTGACCAGTTGCTGTCATAGCTGCTTGACCAGTAGTGGTCACCGTTGTCGTCGTCATCGCTGTCGTCTTCATCGTCGCAGCTGTTGTCGTCGTGGTCGTACTTGTAGTATTTGTGGTCGTCATCGTCGTCGTAGCCGGACGCAAATGCAGCAGGCAATGCTATTGCCGATGATGCAACTGCGAATCCTACAGCCAGCAGACCAAGAAGGAATGCGGTTTTGTTTGTTAGACTTGACATCAGTAGTGTCTCGGGGCCGGGGTTTTAAAGTCTTGAGCAAAAATAATAGAGAACGAGTTTATCTTGAAAATTCAAGCTAGAGTACAGATGTTATTTGACAATTCTATATCGTCAGGATATATAATTTCTGTACCTGCGCCAGATGTCGGTTGCTGTCTCATTTTTGGCAAGGACTATTTTTACATAACATGACCGTCAGAATTGCAACTTTTAGGGATAATCTTATCAACAAGTGCAAATACCTTCTGCCATTGGCAGAAGCAAAGCAATTTTGTGCAGATGTGCTTTCCCTCGATGATTCCATAAGGTTTGCAGGAGTGGCCGACTCTACGGGCGCGTCCATGCATTTTGTGTACAGGAAAGGTCTTGTGCCGCTGCTTTCCCCGGAAGAAACTGCCAAGTCCATGCTCCAAGCCGTTCTCAGAAACGGCACGCGCACCACGCTTGAGGACAAGCTTGGCGAGTGCGCCTATAACCTGTCCCTGTACAAGAAGGTAAAGCGGATAACCGTCCCTCTCCGGCCGCCGACCGTGGGCAGACCAAACGCGATTCTAATGATTTCGCTTGACGCAAAAGCGGACCACGACGCGGTGATTGATGACAAAATCTTGCCCTTTCTGCAGAAGGCAAGGCTAGAGCTTTGATAGCGTATGACGACCCCAGACCCCGAAGCAATGACAGCCATCCTGAAGGAGTCCATGAGCATACTTGGCGAAAACACATACGATGCGCTCAGGTTCCATATGAAGGAGAGGTACGGAATCGATCTTGAACACAATCCGCGGCTTGAGGATTTAGAATCTGCGCTTTTTGACCTGTTTGGCCCAAGCGCCGAGATAATCATGAGCCAGATAAGGCGGCGCCTCGACGGCTGAAATCGACGCTTGTTATCAATTTTGACAAACTTCAATGACATTGCCTAATATGGATGCAAGACGCCCGGTACGCCGCATGGTTTTGAACGATTATTTGTTGCCGACTGAAAACGTCCGGCTCGCCAGCGATGACGAGGTAGAGTACGGCGAGAAGAAATACCGGATAATCATCACCGACAAGAGGTTCATACTCTATGCGAGAAGGGGTGCCGTTTTCAAGTCCGACGACGTGGTAAGCGAAAGGCTGCAAGCCATACACGGGTTCAAGTACAGCGAAAAGGGCACGGTCTTTCGCAAGGCGACCATCTCCATAATAACAAACTCCAAGATGGAGATACGCGGATCCCCGGAACGCATGAAGCCGCTTTTCCACACTCTCCAGTCGACAATCGGCTCGTGACGGCGATTTCCTCTGCGAAACACGGTATCCAGTCCGGATACCGTGCGCCAGAGGTGCTGGAAACATCTATCCGCAGAGTCCCTTAACTTGACTGCGTGCGTAAAATCTGCTTGAACATACATGTTCGGCGAAAAAAAATACGCAGCACTGGCCACCATAGTCGGCCTCGCAATTTTAAGCGCGGTCGCGGTGCCAGCATTGATAGCAAGCAGTGCAGCAGCGCAGATCACCCCGCCAGAGCAGGGTGCAGCAGGAAACCAGACATCAACACCATCAACAATGGGCGGAAGCAGCAGTTTTTCATCGTCCGTGAACATATCACCGACGGCAGACTCTAACGCCAAAGTTACCATCGAAGGCAACGGGCTGACCGCCAAACAGATGAACGTCAACCAAGAAAGGCAGGCAGACGGCACTGTCAAGATAACTGTAGAAGGAGTGTTTGCAGTCGGGAGCGAAGCCACGCCGGCAGCGCCCTCGGGAGGAGTAGGAATGCAGGGACAGTTAGGCAATAACGAAACAATAACAACATCGCCGGCCCCATCAAGCAACGAGACGTCGACTATAATCCCGCCGGCAAACGAGACATCATTGCCGCCCAAACTAGCACCCTTGGCAGGAGTGTTTCCAAGCAGTGGCGCCGCAGGCAGTCAGGTCAACATCAGTGGAAGTGGCTTTACGCCAAACCAAGCGCTGACTTTTAGCTTTGACAGCTCCAGCCTTGACGCAGGCAGTGCGACTACAGACAGCATAGGCACGTTCTCTGCAACAGCAACGATACCAGCTGATGCGGCAAGCGGCGACCACCAAGTGAAGGTAACTGATGGCACAGGCGCAAGCACGACGGCAACGTTCACTGTAGCAGAGTCTGCATCATCCACCGGACAGACAGGAAACCAGACGGGAAACGAAACATCCATGACTCAGAGTAACGCGACAGCGACAGTTCCTCCTGAAAATGAAACAGCAACATCGTCTACTCCATTGCCTCCGGGCAACGAGACATCAGGTGTCCTTTCAGGAAATGAAACATCGACGACTCCGGTGCCCCCAGGCAACGAGACAACATCATCCGGCAACGAGACTGCGCCAACAATTCCATAAGGAGCAGCAGCCCCGCCCCTAGCGGGGCGGCGGTGTTTTCTTTTTTTCCAAAGTTACCTGCTTAACCGGCATCGGATAAGATTCTGGTTGCCGAACTTTATTATTTCCACCAGCTCTTCCCGCTCCAGCCGCTTGACAAGTCGCCACGCGGTGCTCTTTGGAAGCAAGAACCTGTTCCGTATGTCGGCAAGGAGCGCCTCGCCGTTCTGCTGCGCCACCACGTACCGCAGCACGTCTCTGTCTCCGCTACGGATGTGTGGCCTTTCTGCAAACACGACATCAAGGTCCACAGAAGCGAGCTCTTGCATCATCGCGGCGGATGCAGAGCCATCCTTTACCACTCCGATGGCAGGCGGGATCTTGACTTGTACTCCTGCAATGCCCTTGCGCCGCAGGCGCATGTACGCGACTGCCCATCCGACAGAAACGACAGCGATTCCGGCTGCAGTGTAGAACGGGCTGGTCGAGTCGGTGGCCGCCATCTTTGCCTGTACGGCCATTGAAAGAGCGTCGTCATAGCCGCCGTAGGCGTACATTTCTTTTGTGCGCTGTAACATCTCTTCTGCCTCGGGGACGGGGATGCCCAAGGTCTTTGTCGCGTTTATCGACGCCCCTGCACCCTTTATTGCCTGGACGGCGGCCTGCGCCGTCCTGTTTGCGCTTGAGGCTAGGTCTGTAGCCTTGTCTGCAAGCGATTCGGCAAACCGGTACTTGCCGGCAGAAAAGGCGTCGTGCGCGCTCAGGAGCAGCCCCTCCGCGTCTTTCACCACTATCCCGTTGTCCCGGAATCCCGCGATGGCCTTTTCGGTGCGGTCAAGTGCGGCCTGGGCCTCCCCGTAGCCAAGCATGTCCACAGACATCTGCCGGCCCACGACGGTCACGGTTTTTGCCCCTTCTGCGACAGGCATGACAAGCGTCCTTTGTTCAGGCGCCGCGGGCATCTCCCGATAGGCTGCGGCCTTGCCGTCCACGAGAACTTTGAATGGCGCGTCCTTGTCCGCGGCCTGCGAGTCTATGAGCCGCCTGTCAAGGGTCATCTTTAACACGCCGGGAGCAGGCACGTCCATCCAGACAGTCATCTTGTAAAACTGTGGTATGGCAGCGGCGGCAGTCGCCTCGCCTTGCGTCAGCGCGACCTTTATCCCGGAACTCTGGTCGGCAAGGTCAATGTTGACCTGCTTCACGGGACTTTCCGAGACGCGTGGCGCGACTATTATCTTGCCTGAAGCATTGTTTCTGCCCTGGTCAACGTACGTAAACTCCCCGGTCTTACCTGCGTCAAACGCAAACGCATAATCTTTTCCGCTAGAAAGGAGTGAGGAATTAAAGAGCGCGGGGTTTTTGGTAGAGCCCCCGGCTATCATGTGCGCGTCGCTATCGACGTTTTTCCATACAACGGTGCTCCCGTCGCGGACTAGAAGTTTTTCCGGCGAAAACCCGCCGGGAGAAACCTTGATGTAGCAAATAGCGGCATTGCACGTTTCCGCCCGCAAAGTCTCTTGGGCAAACGCCAAAGAACTGCCGGCAGCTGAAAAGAACAAGAGCACGGCAAGCGGCGGCAGCCAATATTCCCGTCGCAGGAATTTTGTCTGCATGGTTACAGAGGTCTGATGATGATATATATCTTGGATGAAAAATGATTCTGTAAAGTTTGTAGGCGTGACGATGCAAGTGTCATTCGCATATGCGACTTGTCAGTAACTTTCTGCCGCCGCGCCTATGGTCGGAAAAGGCCGACTCACTCTGTGAACGCGACGCTTCTCTCGCTGAGGAACCGAAGCCAGCCGCTCATGGTGAGCCCGTCAAACACATCGAGGTAGCGCTCGTCCTGTATGTTTTCTTGAAGGTCAAAGTCAAAGCCGCCGTTCTTTTTGTGCTTTACATAGTTAAAGCGGGCGTCAAGGCCTCTGCTCTGCAGGCTCGCGTTGAGGTAGTCGCGAAAAGCCGATTCGTCAGACGTCATGCCACTTGGCATGTGTTCCAGTGTTGCGGTCATGGCAACTTGCGCCAGAGTTGTCATTTAGCAAGGCGTGTCAAGAAATCTTTACAGCCGGCAAAGCATTGCTTGTCGGTGCTAGCGTGCCACGGTTATTGCGCCCTTTTTCATCTCGGTGGCCTTGCCTGTCGGGGCAAAGAGGTCCAACTCCTGCAGGAGGCTGTACGCGTCCACACATTCGTCGCACTTGCATCGGCGGGGCGACTGGTTCGCTCTCATGTATCAGGCATGGAGTGCTTGCGATAAAAGATAGCTCGACATAGATCTGCGTCGGAAGCTAGCTGAGTATGAGATAAATGATTCAGGGCTCATCTACATAGATCGCTTTTGCCTGTCGGCTGCAAGTACATGACCTTCATCTCCTGAGCATAAATGCACGAGCCTGCTCCTCTTCTATTTCATCATTATCGGGCAGTTGCACGACCGGTTACACGTCGCATAGTCTGCCACACAGAAAAATTCGCGCTGGCAGCATTTGCGTTTTGTGGCATATATGTGAGAAGAACCAGGCCCTACTCATCCATCGACTTTCGGGCCCGAATGCACGTGACGTACAGTAGGGGTTGGCTGTGGCTTATATCCACAGCACTTATTATAAAAAGTTTCGTGATATGGAAATTCAACATATATTTCTCCATTAATCGTTATAGTAGAAATGTCTGCAAGCAACATATACCCCTCTCGCTGACTTTTTCTGCGCCTTGGCCGGCCTTGAACTTGGGGCGAACAACAATAATAACAACAACAGCACGGTCAGCAGACCGTTCATAGTCTCGGCTCTGGGGCTTGCTCTTGCCGGCTCGCTGGTAGGCTCTGTCTGGATGATGTCGCTTTTTGGGATGCAGGCGCAAGGCGCGTACAGGGCGTTTCCGCTTCACAGGGTACTGCAGATAGACGGCTTTCTTACAGTTCTCATCATGGGCATAGGCTACATGATAGTTCCTCGCTTTAGAAACTCTACCCTGCCTTCCACAAAGCTTGCGTACGTTTCGCTTGCCCTCGCGCTTGCGTCGATCTTTATGTCGGTTGCATCCATGGCGTGGGGAATCGACATGCAAAGGCTTTCGAGCGCGACGAGGCTTGCAGGAATTGCAGTCTTTGCCGGCATGGTATTCTGGATGTTGCGCATCCGGCCCAGGCTGCTTGGCCTTGCAGACTATTTCATCGGCCTTTCGGTAGCGACGCTCTTTGTACTTGGCGCGGTGAGGCTGTCAGGGGTCGAGCCGGCAGGTACGCTATCGGAAGTCCAAGTGCTTTTGCTCTTTCCACTCTTGATGATCTTTGGAGTCGAGTACAAGACTTTGCCTTCTTTTCTCGGTTTTATCAGGCCCCGGAAAAAGACAGCGAGGCTGTCGTTTGTGCTTGCTGTGGCAGCTGTGGCGCTTGGCATTTCTTCCGCGCTTTATGATTCAGCCCCGCTGTCCATGGCTTTTAACGCGGCACTGCTCGCCTGCTCGGCGGCTTTGGCCCACTCGCTTTACGTCTTTGGCGGGTTTGACAACAGCGAGATCCTGCGGCTGATAGCTGGTGAGAAAAAGGCGCGCTACCTCTACACCATGGTATACTCCAAGTTATCGTTTCTGTTCCTGTATGCAGGAATCGTGTTTGCGGCGTTTTTCAGCGCGCAGCCAAGCCTTTCATATCTTGCGTACGACCTTGCGGTCCACCTCACTGCAATAGGCTTTATCGGTACTACCATTGCGCTCTACCTGCCGCTGATGCTGCCGGCTATAACAGGCAGGCAGGTACACTTTGTACGTTTCAGTCACGCGCCACTGCTCCTGCTCGTTGCGGCCCTTGCGGTGCGGGCGGCGGGCGACGCCGCACTCACGTACGGCCTGCACCTGCAGCAGCCGCTTTCGTACCTGCTGATGGCTTCTGGATGGATGGTGGTGTCCGCGCTGGCCGCGTTTATCGTCATGGTGCGCAGGTCGATGAAGGGTGTAGCTCCCAACGCAGGCGCAATTATGTGAGAGATAGAAGGATTTTCTGTACGATGCCACCGTCCTAGTTTTTATGTCACGAAGAAAAAAGAAAACGCAAGTCGTATGAGTAGCATCAAGTACAAGGTCAATCACAATCCAATAACATACGACCACCGGACAAAGATGTACCAGGTGGGCAACAGAGTTTTTGAAACCTACCAGGACGCACGCGCCAACCAGTGGCAGTGCGACAAGTGCAACGAAGCGTTCTTTAGCTTCAAGGAGCTTCGGTCGCACAAGAACAAGTCCCACGCATACTAACTAACTGACTAAATTAATTTATAATACGGAAGCCGGCCAGTGAACCTGAATTTCGGGGGCCGTTGTCTAGCTTGGCAGGATGCCAGCCTCGGGCGCTGGAGGTCGCTGGTTCGAATCCGGCCGGCCCCACCACTTCCACGGGGTATAGATAAGGCTCTTCAAATTTGTGATTTTACGTTGATTGACGAAATACGAATTTTAAATGACATCAACCGTCATGTGTGCGGAGCCGGAGTCAGCGAAGGCCTTTCAGTATTCAGGAAAGCATTCTGAGCAAGTTTTCGAATGGAAAGCAGTGCATACTTCCTAAGGGTCTGGGTTGATAGACATTCATACCTCAATCTGTCCAGCACATTGCCACCCATGACTACTTCGAATCCATGAGCCTTGAACCTGATTCCTTTGTCTTCCAAACTCGCCTCCACGCCAAGTTTGGTCATAGTGTTACAGACACCGTTCATTTCGACGAATCCAAAAACGAAGCAATCTTGAAACAGGATCTCTTTCTTCAAATCAAAGGGGATTTCAAACAGAGTAAAGGGCATTATTTCAGGCAATCCAATGACATGCTCATAAAGTTCTCCGAATAGAAGAACCGGCTTCGACCAAGATTTTGTTAGACCCAGAATAAGCGAATCGAGCTGCTTGTAGTGATGGCAGACACCGTACGCGATTCCCTCTTCCGCAAACCTGAGAGAGTATCCTGTCTTTCCCGCTTCTAAGAATGCCTTCGATAACACATCCCAATGGTGCCGGTCTCGTGACTTGGTATTGATTCTGAAGGCAGGAACACCCGGCCATAGTTTGGTGCTTTTTTTCCTTGCATAGAATTCCCATAAATTATCTCCTCTCCTTTTTTGCCTTCGCTCTCTTTTATCCAGCCGATGCCGTTTCTTTGAAGAATCCAACTTGATTTCTATGGGGTAATGAAAACTACCTTCCACAACGGTCAAATCCGCGACCCTCAAGCAGCTTGTGACGTAATGCAACAGCATCGTTCGATCATCGAACTGATTCCCAGCTAGGAAAGTCATGATTTCTGCTATGGAACCCAGCTTGCCAATAACATAGCCGGAATCGTCGGTTCTGCTGAAATTGCGAACGTAAGCAGCATCGAACTCGAGAAGTATCCAAGCGATGCTAGATCCAAGAGATTTGAGGAGGCGTCTTCTTTCTCTCAACTTCTTGACACGTATTGAATTGCGGTAGCGACCTCGGATTACTTGCAATGTTTTTTCACAATATATGATATGGGAGAGTAGGTCCAATTGTAGGCTATGAAAAGCATGATAATTGATATCTTTGGGAAGGTTTAGGGTATCTCCTTCCTCGAGGATTCTCCTCAGAAATTCGGAGACTATTGCCCTAGTATTGCTGTCAAATTGCGATAAGTTTCTTTCCACAGGGAGAGGAATCCTCGAATAGCCTACCGCTCTCCGAAACCCAAGTTCGAGTATTTCTTGGATTCTAGCATTGATCGATTCCTCTTCTAACTTTGGATTCTGTGACAACGCAAGGTCTTCAGTATGATTTGTACCTTAAAAAGTTAAAGGGATATATTCTAGAATAACGATGCCGGATTTCGAGTATTATCTTGCATATTTCGCGGCAAATTCGTAACTCCTCCTTAGCGCTCTCAGCTGTCTATAATGCTCAAAGATGATGCTCATCATGATTGGCTGAAAGGATACGGCGTTTCAATCAACCTAAAAGACAACAGATTATGCTTGACGCATGGCTACATCGCGTACCCATATTGCATTCACCATTTGCGATGCATAATTTTTTGCAATAGTGATTCTCTGAATAAACGCCGGTCAGGTCTCAAGGATTTAACTTCGACAACACGCTATCGTATAGCTTGATTGTTTTGCCTTCTGAAATTTTGTTCTTCTGATACCATAATCCTGACTTGCTTATGCCAAGCCTTTTCCTTTCATCTGGTGTCATTGAAAGTATGCGCTGTTGAATGTCAAGGTTGTCGTTTCTCTTAACAGCTAATGCAGGAACATCAAAATCCAATCTTTTGCTTTTGTCAATCAGCGAGTTGGCAAGTGCCTGCACGTTTCCATAAAGAATAGTCTGATAAGTTGCATTCCTGTTGTTCTTGAACACGACCTTGGTATTCATGTTCGACCTTATTTTCTCAATCAAAGCCTTCGCCGTTTGCTCTTTGAGCCGGACGTGATAATTCTCTGTCACGATGAAATCGGATTTCTTTAACTTCTTTTCTTCCAATAGTTGTATCACTGACAAATCAACGAGCCATCGGAATAACTCTTGCAAATCATATACCAGCGGCTCTTTGCTCTCATCCAGATCGTGCAAAAAGCCCACTGCCGGGTTAAGGCCGACAGCATTGATGTCCTTTCTGACTTCTGATTCCAAAATTGCATAGCCATAATTTAGCAGTGCATTGATTTCATCAGAAGCATTCATGTTCCATGAATATGACTTGTTCTTTCGGCTTTGGAAATGGAAATTGGGATAGAGTTTGTTGAAGACCGTGGCTAGACAGTCCCAGTAGAACGTGGCAATCCGTCCTTCGTACATCATTAGCAGGTTGTTTACATTCTTGCCAGCGTGATTTTGCTTATAGTTGACCTCTTCTGACGCAAAAGTCCTTTCAATCAACTTGGCATCAAGGACACCATAGAACCGCGCCAATTCTTTTAGCAGATTGTAACTGTTGGCAATCTTTTGTTCCACAGTCTTGGCAGCGATAGCATATCTCGCTTTTTGGTCAAGGTACTTGCCGTATTGCAATACTCGCAGCCTTCCGGACTTTGGGCCTTGCGGTAACGTGACTCCAAGCAGGTTGCCGTTCCAGTTTAGCAGAGTGATAGAAATGTCGTGTTTCATCAGCCAGCGAATTGCCTCAAAGGTGATGTAGCCAGTATGACTGTCAATTATGATAGAGTCGTGGCTTATCTGGTGAGGATAGAACTCTAGCCTTGTGTTTTCCAGTCTGTTTTGTATAACCAGTTTGCGCTTGTCAACGCTAATGAAGCTGCCAAAGCCTGAAATCAGGAGGAGATTCAATGATTGTTAACAGTACTGCTAAGCTTTAGATCTTTCTCAACAATATCGACATTTTTATGGCTATAAAATTTTGAAATTCAATTCTTCTTCAGCCATAATTGCTTTAACTAAAATGGACAAGTGCTTTGACAAAAACTCAAGTATTTCCTTTGAGTATTACATTCGTATTACATACTTCCTGTAGGAATGTTCGCAGTATATGCAGTGTGTATTACAAAGTGTATTACTAATTGATTCCTCATATGACGTGTATATATTGTAGTATATACCGAGTGTACGTAACATTACAAAGTTTCACGGGCGATGTCAAATTTGCGGCTCGCAGCTACAAACAACTTACCCTTACGGCGCCGCTAAATTCACGGTCAGTATTTTACAGTCGTCACCGATTCGCAGTCTGATTCGCGGCGGTATCTTCGACGGTGTTTCAGGGTGGCGTCTTCGTCGGACGGCTCAGCCTTGTCGTACATGTGCTGCAGAACCTCGATAGATGGTTCAAAGGATGTTCTTGCAGACAATCGCGACAATACTGGATCGAACATCTTTGGCATCTGTTCGTTACAATATTCTAGACATACCAGCCCTATGGCAGAGGCAAGCGCTACTCTTCGCATATCCACATCTGCTGCTCTCTTAATTGAGATGTCTTTGTCCTTCTTCAAGGCGATGGTATACTGTTCTTGCAGATCATCTCTGAGTTTCAAAAGGTTCTTGCCTGCCTCTGTGATCTGTGCTTTCAATATGTCATCTCTGATTTCTTCAAAGTCATCGGATTCGATAGTTTTGCCTGCATCTCTTCGGTTGGCTGCTTCCAGGTTAACTAATCTAGTAATATCCCCTTCAATTTGCATCATCTTCTGCGATCTGCGAAACTCATCAAGGCGTTTGTACGCACCTGACTGGCGCATGAATGCTTTTTCCTGAGCGACTTTGAGTAGTGATTCGATGAAGGTGGCTAACCTATCGGCTGTGAAAATTTCATTTTGTTTTTCATCGTCCAGCTTTGATGCCATAAGACCCAAGTCGTCTATTGCCCGTGTTGCTTTGTCTCTGTTTCTTCGCCATGTCTGGGAAGGATTGCTGTCTTTAGCAGTCGCGCTGTCCCATGATTTATGTTCTTTGAGTTTCTTTCTTAGTGGTTTTCCTAACATTTTTGGTTCTTTTACTCCTGTCATTCCTTATAAAATGTTCTAGTATAAAATAGTTCATTATACTGATAATCATGTCAACTGCGACTAAAGTTGTCGGCGTCTCGCTGCCGAAAAAGATGCTTGACAAAATTGATACATCACGGGGGGACATTTCGAGGAGTCGTTACCTGCAACGGCTCATCGAAAAAGCCTTTGCACTGGAGGAACAGCAGCATTCCACTTCCCCTTCCCCCTCTTTTTTTCGCAAACAAGAAACGGTGAATAAAACAAATGAGAGATAAAAAAAGCCGCCACCACCGAAGACTACCTCTACCAAGACGCTCATGGGATGCACTTTCACCTGCTCTGCAGGAAACCAGAATAAGGGCATTGACAGCCGTAGCAAAAATGCGGCAAGGTTTGACGCTATCTGCCGCGGCAAAGGAAGTAGGTATAGGACCTAGTACAGTAGAAAAGCATGCGGGTAAAGTACTTGTCAAACGCGTTGATGGCAGATATCGCGCCAAGCCGGCTGACAAGATTTCGCGTGGATTAGTCATATACACTAGGGGCAAACAGGTTCAAGTCACAGTACCGGATTCGAGAACCGCATCGACTATCGGCCAGTACTTTAACGCTGTGAGGCAATATCTTAACACACGCGACCCCGGTCCGCTTAGGAAGTTCAAAAATACAACAATCATTGATGATAGGGGTAAGAAGTATCCGCTGGAAACTCGCCCGAAGAAAGTTGTAGAGATAGAGTCATCAAAGGAAGATCGCGAGTTCTTTGAGATTTACAAAACTGGAGGGAGTTCCTAAACCTTGCATCCAAATCGCAATAATTATGCTATGACTGATAACAACGATGACTACTACCGCCTAGAACAAGCGCGGCTAATTCGTGAGCAAAAGGCAATGGACAAGTTCCTTACAGGAAGTGGATGCTGCCTCATCTGCTTCATCAGTGACCCGTTTGTCCTAGAAGAACACCATCTGGGCGGAAGAAAGCACAATAGCCTTGTTGTCACAATTTGCGCGAACCACCATGCAATACTTAGCAGGATGCAAGGCAGGTGGCCAAGAGAGTGGTTACAGCAAGACCTTCCTGCCAACAAACGCATGGCCTTTATGGCAAGGGGGATATCAGACATTTTTCGCGTCATATCGGATGAACTGTTAGGACTGGACGATAATGATGCCGGCAGCGACAAAGATGGAGGAGGGGGGAAGTAAGGAGTAATGCAGCCTGTCGATATTGCAGTTCGTGCATACGTTCCCACAGATGATGAGACAACGACGTTTCACCTCTCTGAACAATTTATGCTGCCCGAATTTGGCCGCGTGTTGGTGTTTGACACGGAGACAACGATAGATAGGTTCCAGAATCTAAAGTTCGGCTCCTTCAAGCTCTACCGATACAAAAAAATGGTTCACGAAGGTGTCTTTTACAAGCCTGAAAGTATCAGCAAAAGTGAGCATGAAGAACTTGCAGCGTATTGCAAACAACACGGAATAAACTTGATGAACGTCCAGGCCTTTGTACGCAGAGTATTCCTCCCGGAAGTCTGCGACCTTCAGACGTTATGCATCGGCTTTAACCTGCCGTTTGACTTATCGCGGATTGCGATTGAATTTGGATATTCGCGCGGAAGGATGAAGGGCGGCTTTTCGTTCAATCTGACTGAGAGCAATCGGTACCCACGCTTGACTATAAAGCGCATTGATGGTTCAAAGGCTTTCATACGATTCACAAGTTCAATTGATAAGCACAAGCGCAGGCGTGTGACAAGAGGGCATTTTTTGGACTTGCACACACTTGTCCATGCACTGACGGGAGAGAGCCATTCGCTAGAGTCTGCTTGCCAACTCTTTGGTGCACCAGTCAGAAAAGGAAAGACCAAGGAACACGGCAAGATAACTGCAAAATACATCGACTACAATAGGCGAGACGTCGACGCGACTTACTCGCTTTACCTGAAAGCAAAGGACGAGTTTAACATGTACGGCTTGAATGATACATTATCAGTAACGCAGGTATATTCTCCGGCTTCCATCGGCAAAGCGTACTTCAAGAAGATGAATATCAAGCCATTTCATGCCAAAAACTCTGGATACATCAGCAATGAAATGCTTGGCTATGTCACGAACACCTATTTTGGTGGTAGAAGTGAGGTCAAGGTAAGAAAACAACCAACTCTTGTTACCTTGCTTGATTTTCTGAGCATGTATCCGAGCGTGTGTATCCTTTTGAATTTGTGGGATTTTATCACATGCCACCACATTGATCAGCAGGAATACACGGAGGGGGCAAAGAATTTTGTCCACAGCATCACTGTCGATGACTTTCAACACAAAGACACATGGAGCAGGTTAAACGCAATTGTGCAGGTTGAGCCGGACGGTGGCGACATCCTTCCTGTCAGAGCTAAGTTTGACAACAAAGAGACATACAATATCGGAGATTGCTATGTAAGCAGCGCGCAAAGCAAGAAGTTATGGTATGCACTAGCTGATGTGGTAAATAGCAAGATACGGACCGGAAAGACGCCGAGGATTATACATGCAATTCGGTTTATTCCTGTTGGCAAACAACGAGGGCTAAAGCCAATAATACTTTTTGGAAATAAAATTAATCCTTACAAAGACAACCTGTTCAAAGCAGTGATAGAGCAAAGAAAGGAGGTCCAGCAGCAACAAAATGTCTGCCAAGTCGAGCAAGAAAAAGAGTTTCTCGACAAGAAGCAAAAGGCACTCAAGCTCATAGCAAACTCAGCGAGTTACGGAATTTTCCTAGAGATAAACACAGAGGAGGAAGAAAAAGAAGTTACCGCTTATGGTCTTGAGACAATAAAATGCCAAGTCAACAAGGTGGAGACTTTTGGCAAGCAATTCAACCCATTTGTTGCGACGTTCATCACTTCAGGAGCGCGGCTTGTCCTTGGAATAGTTGAAGCCCTCCTTGCCAAACATGGAGCCGTCCACGCATTTTGCGATACTGACAGCATGGCTGTCCCGCCGCAACATGCAAGGGAAATCCAGGAGTTCTTTGGCGCACTAAACCCGTACAGTTTCGACGCGCCGTTGTTCAAGGTGGATGAGTACGAGGACGAACACGGGAAAAAGCGACCGCTAGAGAGCGTCTGGTTTTACGGCATCAGTGCCAAGAGGTATGTCCTTTACAAGATGGACGAGACAACCGGCAAAATCGAGATTGTAAAGGCATCATCTCACGGCCTTGGACACCTGTTGAGCCCTTTTGGCAAGGGCAACGATAGCGACGGCGGCGACAAAGTTGATGAAAAATGGAGGAAACAAGTCTGGCTCGACATGCTACACCTGTACTACGGCCTGATTACACCGGGCGAACTTACAGCAAAATACGAAAATGCCTTTGCGCTGTCAAAACTAGCCATCACCAAGCCGCATATCCTAAAACGCTTTGACCGGCTGAACGTCGGCAAGCCGTACGACCGACAGATAAAACCCTTCAACTTTTGCGTCGTGGGCATCGGCAACTTTGTTGATGAGGAGACCGGAAAGGTCGTCAAGCCGCTTTCGCCATACAGGCGAAACTCACAGCAATGCCCGTATGACTCCTTTATTGATTATGAAAGTACCAAGGAGTTGCAAGGCTCGCAGTACTGGAAGCCGTTCAACGATGTGTTATGGCAATACGTCAACCATCCGGAAGCCAAGTTTGACGGCGACGTTGGCGTGTTATCCAGAAAGCATGTCACTGTCAACTCGGTCACGCACATCGGCAAGGAGAGCAACAACTTGGAGGAGGCGGAAATTCTTGGCGTGCAAAAGGATGACTATGTCTTTTACGGCAGCGTCGTTGAACAACTTCTAGCGCACAAGGAGAAAATATCGCAGGCCGAGCCAAAGGACGTAAAGAGATATGGAATATCACAGCAAACGCTTTACAATGTCAAGCGGGCGATCCTCAATAGTAATTGGAATAGCATAAGTGCAAAGACAATTCAACGACTCCTCGCATATATCTACGTAAATAAATCAGGAACAGGCAAAACGGTGCATAGATTTTGAAGTCATTTTATGTCAACAAAGATTTGATAGATATAGTAATTTCCCATACTGTCAAGGGCTTCAACTCCGATGAATCTGATCGAAGGATCGGCGCTTTCATCGGCATTTAGGTGCAAGCTATTTCTTATCACGCTTCCTTGGTAATCACTAGAGTTATTTGTCATGGGAATGGATTTGTCCTCTCCCTCTCCATGATAGGCTGGAGTTGTGATGACCCCATAATCAAACGATGAATGCAAGCCCTCTTGCAGTGGCTTTCTATCTCCTGTGCTGACAGCATAAAGTTGCCACATTGTTTGACTTGAAGACGAACTTATGATGCACAGTGGAATTGTAATACCGCCACTGTCATCATTGCCACCAGTTCCCATCCTTCTCAGAACCGCAGGGTTATCAGGAGAATTGGTAGAGAGCTTTGGCTTTTCAGAATCTGCACATACAACAATTCGTAATATTGTTTTTGGAGCCCGGTCATTCAATACCTTGGGTTCTGTATTAGTTTGAATGCCCTTGGCCGCAAAGGCAGTGGAGAATAATGCGACAAGCAAAATTCCAACAACCAATCCCACTATCACCGGAGTCGCCATAGATGACGTTTGAGATTTATCTTTGAGTGATGCGGCGGCCAATACTGTTGTTGTATAGTGTGCTATGCTACATCTTAACATTATGCAGGAAAATTCCTCTGCGTCAATCAACGTAAAATCACAAATTTCGGCCAGTTATCTTACGCCAAATGGAATTCCTAACGTTGCGCCATCTGGTGTCTCGACCTCAACGTTCCAACTTCCCTTCTTCGCATCGGACGGAATACTAAATGGATAGTCAAATATTCCTCCACCTTCTCTTGTTGTCTGTATTCTTTTTTCCAAGAAGAGATTATTCCCGTTCCTAACATGGATGGTAACTTCCGAAAACCCGACAACCCCTTTAACATGTACTATATCCCCGGGATTGTACACTCTGTTACCACCAATAGTTATCCAAGGAAATGCTACAGCCTCATACGGCTTCTTGCACTCAAAGATGTACCAGCTGCTTTGACCGATAACGTCAGCGTACTGTGTGGTGGTGGAAGCATCCGTAGCGCCGCTGTTCTTTGTTGCAATAACAGCGGTAGCCGCAGTTGTATTTTCTTGCGTCGGGCTGCTGCTTGGCAGCAGTGATGGTGGAACAATTGGCTTTTCGAAATGGTCTACAAAATGCGGTGGTATGTGGTCATATTCTTTGAGCGTTACATTCAGAACTTGGGGAGGGAGAACATCATCATCTGAGCGATAGCCAGTATTCGCAATTTTGCTGTCTATATTCTTCGCCTCTTGCTGTTGTTGACGGAACTGCTCATATGAGATTGGACGTATTATCTCCTGTATCACTTTACAATCTTGAAAAGCATGGCTGCTGGTAGGGTTGGCTACCGAAACGGAGACGTTTCCGTCTCCTGTCTGAAATGATGTTTCAATATATAGCGAATGACCTGGCTTTAGGTTTGACAGAAAGTATTCCTGCTCACTTTGTGGTTTACCCGGAGACTCATCCAGCGCCTTGATTTTGGATTGCTGATCAATAACGTACAAAAATGCAAAGAATACTATGAATACAATCCCGATGGCAAGCCCGGCGATGACTGGCATGATAATGCCCCCATCCTTGCCATCATTATCTTCTGTCAAAGCGAAGTTACATCATCCTTAGTTCTATTGTTGTATTGAACTTTTATCCAAATGAATTTTAGGTCGATTTCATCATTCGTCAATCAACGTAAAATCACAAATTTCAAGACCGTTATCTATACCCCCCACCACTTCCACATCACAACAATGTGCTGTCGTTGTACTCTTGATTACTCAGGACTTTACCTCTCAGGACAAGCTCTTTGCTATCTTCATAATCTCCCCCATGGGAAGTGAGCCCACTATATGATAACTTTCATCAGAGGTAAGAACATCGGCAACAGACAGGTATTTTCCCTCGTTGAAGGTAAAGTACGAGGTATTGTTCGCGTCGTCATTAAAGAAATGCGGATTGGTTCTATATCCGTAAGCAGTATTGTTAAGCATTGACTGGTAAGCATTGTATCCAATTTCACGCGGATTTTCAGAGCCCGTATAGTACTTCTGCGCATGAATCTGTACAATTCCTTTGATATCTTCTCCTGGCATTGAGCCGTAAAGGTAAAAGGGATATGGGAAATTTTTGGAGTGCATCATTTCTTTGTTCTTGTAATGCTCTTCTGCGGTCTGATTGACATACATCTCGATAACATAATTGCCGGTGTTTTCTGCAACGCAGCCTAGCTTGAATCCTGTGGGAAGGTAAGAAGGAAACATTAACTGAAAATCGCTTTGTGCATACAGGGACTTGGCCACTTCTTTGCTCATGCATCCTGTATAGTATCTTAGTGATACGGAAATGTCCCCCTCTATCCACGGATACTCTTTGACCTTGTAGTGATAGTCTGTGTTTTCTAGTCGAGTCCAGTTTGGCCTAAGTCCTATATTCTGCATTTTTTCGGGAAGCAACGTTATGGTATCAGAAATTCCTCCGTTTTTGCTAGTGATGTCAATCGTTACAGGAGAAGAGGACAATTCATTAAAGAATATTGCCGTGGTATTGAATGGGGCATAGGTGGTTACATTAGTTACAGGAGACTCTACTCGGTCCACTAGCCTCTGCGTTATATGTATTGGAACATACCCGCGGTCGGTGTTAACCTGTTCAAGTGTCGTAAAAAACAAAGTAAGAAGATAGTATTTGTCAGAATAGTTGAAACCACAATTGAGATTCCTATTCTGATATGTAAAGAATCTGTCGATAGCAGGTTCATGGGATACCGTCTGGTTAAAGTTGTATGTTTTTAAAAGCGAAAGTGTCTGCGACCTGTCAAGGTTTACCGTAGTACCGGTGTGGTAGTTGCCATATTGAGTATTGCTTCTAATGTCACTGTCCGCCCAATTGTCTGCTTCTTTGATTGCTTGAGCCAGAGCAGGATATTTGCCGAGCGTCCCATTATCTAAAGTAAAGCAAATGTTCTCGGGGTTTATCATCCGAGCAAGGTTTACGTTTGTTCTTGCCGCTTGCAATTCTTGGATTAGTTTCTCCTTAGGAGACAGGCTGGCATACACCGAGGCAGAGAACAGCAGTGCAAACATGGAAGCAATGGCCAATGCAAAGACAAGAATGGATGAGCGCTGGCCAGTCAGCATCTCTAATACTATTACTTGGTAAATGTTCTATTGAAGTTTTGTCCAAATGAATTTAAGTAATTCTGATTACGTCAATCAACGTAAAATCAGAAATTTGGGGATGTTATCTGTACCCCACTGTTCTACGTACGGTCTATGCGCGCTTTGTATATGAGCTTGCCCTGCTTCGTATAGGGCCTATTCAGCAAGCGTAAACAAGCACTGATTCAACAGAGAATGCAAACGGCTTGTCGCAGGATTCTTAAATATATCCGCCGCAAAGAGTTACGCGGGCAGGTAGGCAGGTAATGCCAGCATCGGCCAAAACCCATTCAGCAATAATTGGAATAGCAGCAGCGGCCGTTGCCGCAGTCATTTTCTTCACGCTACTAATCGTTCCTGTTTTATCGCATCAGAATCCCCCGGGGCAACAAAAACCGTCGCTGAAGGTAGCCGTGGTAACTGACGCTTTGTTTAACGACTCTGGCTGGGGAGAGTCCTCTCTAAATGCGGCCAAGCAAATAGAACGCAAATACGGCTTTGAAGTTGCAACGCAGGATAATGTCGACATACCGGACATAGAATCTACACTGAAAAAATACGCTGGCGCAGGTTACGATTTGATCATTGCGCACGGAGTCCAGTGGGGAGATCCGGCCTTGAGCGCCGGCAAGCAGTACCCAAACGTCAAGATTGTAGTTTTTACGGGACTTGTTAAATCGGAAAATGTGGCTTCAATTTTTCCCATGCAGCAGGAGGGCTCCTTTTTGCTAGGAGCGCTCGCAGGCATGATGACAAAAACCAACGTCATAGGTTACGTAGGCGGAGAAGAGTACCCAAACGTAGTCAATGTCTTTGAAGGATACAAGCAAGGCGCAAAAACAACAAATCCCACCATTCAGGTTGTCGGAACATACCTCAACGACTGGGATAATCCAGCCAAAGGCAAAGAGGCTGCGACCTCTATAATTAGGCAGAAGGCAGATGTCGTATTTCACGTCGCAGACACCTCGGGCCAAGGAGTGATACAGGCCGCAAAGGAAAATAACGTGTATGCTCTTGGCGCCGTGCAAGACCAAAATTCGCTAGCACCAAATACCGTCCTGTCGTCCTTCATACTTGATGTAGACAAGGCATACGATCAGGCTGTCGATTCCGTAATAAAGGGCACCTTTAAGGGCGAAATATACAAGCCGGGAATCGAGGCCGGCAAGGGGGCTTTTGGAGACGGCATAGTCTATCTGGCACCGTTTCATGCGTTAAAAGATGAAGTGCCTGAAAACGTGAATGCAAGGTTGCAAGGATTGCTCACAGATGTGCTTGAAAAAAGATCGACGGTCCCAGAAAAACTCAGAGACAACTGATGCAGATATTTTGCGGCGGGCCACAGATAGACAGAAAACTAGTCATTGTACAGCAGCAGCTTTTCAGAGCCCGTCAGACACTTTGAGATAGAGAACCTTATCTATGTGAGGCAACCTAACGAACGTGCCCTTGAATAAAATATTTTCAAGGAAAAACTTGGCTTTGGTTATTTTGATTGTTATTGTTGCATTTTCTCTTTCTGCTTTGTCGTACCAACAATCATCACATATTTCGCAGCAAATAGAACAGATGTCTGTCCGCGACATTAGATCAAACGCGGATATCCAAACGCACGACTTGGCAAATCTGGTTTCAGATGAAATAGACGATGTGCAAAATGTACTGCAAATGCTTTCAAAGTCTCCCATGATACAGAATGGCGATTTTGAGGGTGCAAAAAAAGCACTAAACCAAGCAGAGGATTCAACAGCAGGAATTGTTGACTTTTACATGTGGCTTGACAAGGACGGCAAGATAGTATGGATAAGCAAAATGAACCAGACTGCCTATGAACAATACAAGGACTTTGATCTCAGTTACAGGTTATACTTCATTTATCCCAGGGACGCGCACGAGGTATATTACAGCAGCGTGATTGATTCCAATGATCGCATTCACAGACTGTACATATCATACCCCATACTGAACGAAGGAGTAGAAGGAGGAGAAAAAGAAACAACGCCTGTCTCCTCCTCTGTTGCGTCAAGCCCTGCTGCCAAAGGCAGCAGCGGAAATAATATTGCACAGGGACAAGAATTTGAAGGAATAGTCGTTGCTGGAATCAGGACAGACGTTTTTGGCAGGCTTTTAGAAAAACAGATCTCGCCAAACCTCCAAAGTCAAGTCGGATTGCTGGATAACAGAGGGATCATCCTGTATTCCAACCATACAGAATACATGGGCAAGAATATCTTTGGTTTCAAGTTTCAATCGTATCTTGGCGGACTTGATGCGGAAACGGCGAGGGCAATGAACGAAGGGTTCAAGGCGGCCCTTGGCGGAAACTCGGGCGCAAGTGATATTACGATGAATGGCGGCGATGCAGCGACATTCGTGTACAAGCCCATCATTTTGGATGGAAGGCAGTTTGGAGCTATTTACCTCATAGCTTCTCACGCACCGGTGTCTGACGCCGCGGCGCTGGTCAATCTGCAAAAGAATCTCTCCATAGTCATAATCGGAGTCATTGGAGCGTCTGCATTGGGAATAATATTTGCTATTCTTTTATGGAATAGGAGGCTGGAAGAAACCGTAAGCGCAAGGACTGTTGAATTAAAGGCAGCAAACGAACAGATAAAGGCCCACGACAAAATGCAATCGGAATTTGTCAATATCGCCGCGCACGAACTGAGGACGCCCATCCAGCCCATCATTGGTATGATTGACGTGCTGAAATACAGGCTCGACAGCGACGGCGATAATAACAGCAGCAAAAGCAATGGCAAGGACAAGGGCAAAGTCGAAGTGACAGGAGAACAACTTGCATTGATGGATAGAAACGCCAGGCGGCTTCAGAAACTGTCTGCCGAGATTCTGGATGCAACAAGAATTGAAAGCGGCACGCTCCGGCTGGACCGGGAAGCAATCGACATAAATGAAAAAGTAAAAGATGTGATTGAGGACGCCAAGAGCCTGATTCCCAAAGGCCAGAGCATAGACATACAGTTCAAGCCTGCCACGGACGAATCAGGCAATCCCATTCCGTTGCTCGTCGTGGCCGACAAACTAAGGATATTTGAAGTCATTTCAAATCTTGTCAGAAACGCGATCAAGTTTTCAGCCCAAGACGGAGGAACCATTACGATTGCAACCGAAAAGAAAGATGGTCAGGTAATGGTATCGGTCAAAGACCAAGGAACGGGAATAAGCGCTGAAATGCTTGCCAAGTTGTTCACAAAGTTTTCAACCGACAAGGAAAAGGGAGGCACAGGCCTTGGCCTCTTTATCGCCAAAAACATTGTCGAAGCTCACGGCGGCAGGATATGGGCGGAGAATAATAACACCATTAATAAGGGCGCAGAGAGAGCAAGGGGAGCAACCTTCGCCTTCACTTTGCCGATAGATAAACCATAGGCAGAGAGATATGTGCATATGAAAAGAAAATTCTTTATGGACGGAAGCATATATGAATACACGCAATAACAAGGTTGTTTTTTGGACATGGAGCAATTAGACACCAAGAGCATATTGATAGTTGATGACGAAAATGACATCTTGACAGTAATCGAACAGATGCTTGAAGAATTAAACATGACCGTAGATTCATTCACCGATCCAAAAAAAGCACTAGAGTCCTTTCGGGTTAATCCTACGAAATATGATCTCATAATCTCGGACTTTCGCATGCCGCAAATGTCCGGTCTTGATTTTATCTACAATATCAGGCAGATTAACCCGATGGTGAATATTGTTGTAATGTCGGCATTTGAGCCTACCAAGGGAGAGATAAATTCTGCTCGAAGTGAATTAAGAGTCAGCGAAATAATAACAAAGCCGTTTAATTCTGCCCAATTCCTAAACTTTGTTAGAAGGAATTTGGGCCCATAATTGAAAAGCTACTAATATTATTTTACCGGTTATCCTGCTGCCAGATTTTTTTCGCCCGGCTCTTGTCAAATATGAAAAACCGGTTGTGCCAGAAAAATGTCGCGGCCATGATGATGTAGCTTGCATTGTACAGGGGGTCCCAATGCCATATCAGGCCGTCAAGGCCGGCGGCGGTATAATACGCAAAGCCTGCATCGGCAACTGCAGCCATCGCAAGCGACGCTGAGAGCAGAGCCCAGGGGGTCAAGGTGAGCTTGCCTTTGCGAAAGTTTGCAAGAAGCAGGATGGAAGGTGCAAGAAGTATCCCGTCAAGTACCACGTACGCAAGGCTCAGTACAAGCGCAATCGGCCCCTCAACGCCCGGCGATGATGCGCCGATTATCACCATGCAAGTGTATACGACAAATGCAGACGTGACGGCCACTGTTGCGGCAAGCGCTTTTCTACTTGCTGCAAAGAACCGGTAGGTCTTGAGCAGGTGGTAAGCCATTGGTCCGTAGCCGGCCATCCATAGCGCATCGGCAGGCGACGGGTAGGGCACTTCTATCCCTGTACCAAGCTCATAGTACGTCCACAAGAGCTCTGCGGCAAACCACAGCGCAAGCCCGGCCGTAAACGCGACGGTGGTCCTGCCGTACAGGCCGCCGGTGCCCTGCCGGAGTGACGCGACGAGCGCCATGGTAAGGGCTGTGCCAGCGCTGATGTTTATCGTCCAGTTGGAGAAAAGTGGGCGCAAGTCGTCGCCTGAAAACACTATGAATAGCATCGTGACGATCACCGCTACTGCAATAGTCACCAAAAGCTTCTCGCGCACCAATGCAGGGTTAAAGGCGCTTCGCTCTTGCAACTAGTGCGCCACCTTTTGCGCGACTTCAAGCACCTTTAGCACATTGTCAAGCGCAGAAGCGTGCGAGTCGAAATCGACGTTCAGCTTGAGCTCAAGAGCCATCGAGCGGGCTGCAATGTCCATGACAATGTCTGCCCCGCCACCCATCATGTCTTGAAGGCCCGCATAGAACTTGCGTACGTCAAAGGCATCAGGAGTCATCTGCACGCCGGCATTGCTGAGATGCCACACGAGCGACTGCATGGTCGGCTCGCCGAGCGTCAAAAGCGCATCCCTGGCGCACTTTGACAGTGCCTCCTGAGGATTCATACAGTGAAATGATATAGAGAGAGTTATAAAAAGCAGTGCATGTTCGGTGGCATTTCTATAAATAAGCAATAATACGGTAACTGGTTGCGTTCTTTCCATGTCCAGCACTTTGCGCGCAGTCAAGACGGTCGCAATCGATGTCGACTCGGTGCTTGCCGACGTGATGCTAGTCTGGGCAGACGAGTACAACAGGCGCAGAAATGCCAGCATAGCCAAGCAGGACATTGTAAAATGGGATATACCGGCTGTCCTGCCGATAACGCCCGGGGACGTCTACGAGTATTTCAGCCACGTCTGGAGGAGCCGCTGGCGCGAGATCCCGCCTACGGAGCCGGACATTGGCGCAGTCACCGAGCGCATCCACCGCAAGGGCTACAGGATATCGATAATCACAAAGAGGGAGAGACCGACGGTGGCCTACGTCGCAATGTGGCTCGACATACACGAGGTGTTTGCGGACGACCTCATATTCATCTACGACGCCGTACCAAAGGCGGACTATCCCTTTGACGTGCTCATCGACGACGCGCCAAAGAACCTGATTGATGTCTCGGAACCCAAGTCGGCGATATTGTTCAACCAGCCGTGGAACCGCGATTTTGACTGGCCTGTTCGCGTCAGCAGTCTGTCAGAGGCTGAAAAGCTACTCTGAAAGCGCGATGAGCGCGCGGTTGATGAGGGCTGACAGGCCGACATACTGCAAGAGCATCTTGACGGCAGAGTCGAACGCGTCAGGGCCCCTAAAGCCCTCGTCATACTTCATCTCTACAGAGCCCCTGTCAGTGTCGACAACAGCAGTCAGGAGCGAATAGTCGCCCAGCTTTGCGTCTGTGCGCTCGACGTACTGGCGCATCTCTATCCTTTTGATTACAAAGCCTTGATTCTGCATCATCATGCCTGACATCAGGACCTGCGACTTTGCAGGTGGGCCTTTTATCCTGCCCGGCTCGACATCGCTTTTTATTGTCGTCATTTGTAGTCGAGGAACCTGACCCATTCGGGGAACCAGAGGCTGTGCTCCGGCACGCCTATGCCCTTTGCAAGTATCGCCGGCGAATTGTAATAGACGGTGTCGGCTCCAAGCTCCTTTGCGATGTTCTGGTTCAATTCGTTTATCGAAGACACCTCGCCCACGTACTTGTTGGCTACAAGGTCACGGTTGTGCGTGTACAGGCCGACCTGCCTGCCGTCTACGGTCGGCACGTAGCTGACGACCACGTCTATCCTCCTTGCGCAGGCATTGCGCAGATAATAGATCGTTTCCCGGGCAGTTGCGCTCGTCTGTATTGTGCCCTGCACGGTGGCAATGTTCTTGCCCTTGACCAGAGGCTGCATCACGAACTTGAGCGACCTGCCCGTCGTGAGCAACTTGTTCTTGCTGTCCTGCTCGGAAAAATCAATCATGTTGTCCGAGTCGTCGTACCTGTCCTTTATCACGCCCTCTGCAAGGTCAAAGGGCGCATAGTGCTTTCTGTACGCAAGCCCAAAGCCAAGCGCCATAGGGCGCGTATAGTCCGGCTCCGCGTACGCGGAATCGAGGTCCTGCACCTTCAGGTCGAGCGAGAGGAAATTGGCCTGCTCTTTTCCGATGCTCTTTCGGATTTCATAGATACTCTTGCCTCCAAGCGTGGCCACCACGTTTGACTCTCGTATGAACTCAAATGGGTCCATCATCAGTTTTGCGTCGTGGCTTGTCGAAATGACCTCAAGGCCGGCGCGCCTGCTCAATTTCAACAGCTGGCCGGGTTTTATCTCGGAAAACTCCATGTCGACTAGAGACGCACGGAGCGAGTTTTCAGAGGCGATTATGTTCAGCGTCCTGTCCTTCCGCGACGCAACGACAAGCGGCTTGAAGCCGGTGCTGTCCCGGTACGCATACACCTCGTCTCCTAGTTTTACCAAGAGGTTTCCGCGCAGGTGCCGGTCAAGGAACTCGACTGCCCTGTCGGGGTCCTTTTGCAAGAGAGTGACAAAGATGTGGTATATCTTGAAAAGCGAGTCGGAATGTTTCGCAGGCCCCACGTACGGGTGCAGGTGCAGTTTTTCAGTGTCGACGAAAAACCCGTCAAACGCCATCTGCGCAGACTGCATACTGGCAAACGGTGGCGACCTCTTTAACAGGTAGCCGATGCCGCACATGCCGGCCAGCTTTTCCTTGTGCGCCACCTTCAATATCGCGTCGTCCGCGGGAAGCGAGCCTTCGGCGCCGGCGGACCCGCTTCCGACCATCATCCTCCAGTACGCCTTGCCGCGGTGCTGCAACATGCGCATGGCGTGCGCAAGGTAATAGACCACGGCCTGTTTCGACTCTGAGCCGTGGTTATAGATGGCGACTATGCCGGCCATGTACCACAGTTCTGTGGGAGTTTAGATAAAAGCGTTTACGATTAAATTACTTGTTGAAGAGAGACTAAATCAAGATTTTAGAAAACCTTAGCGTTAAGAATTTTTGCTGTTGCAAGATTGTCTGTTGTTAGTGCTTAAACCCAGTATTGCAATAAGGATGAGACAGTTGACCGTTATCAGGAGAATCGGTTCCACCTTCGCTTTTGCGTTCAATATGATCGACAGAAATAGAATTGCGATGTATATATCCACCACAAATCTTACATACAAGTGCTGTCGAAAGTGCTTCTTTCATGAAAACTTGAGATTTAGTCTCGTTTGAAAATGCTTTTCCGGGAATACCTTCCGACTTCTCGGGCTGAGTAGTGATATAACCATAATCGGGTTCTTGGATTAGCTCATCAATTATAACGCCAGAGTTCTTTCCGGATGAAAGTTTCTCAATTATTTTTATATAAAAATTCTTGATGTGAGGGTATGCCAAGGGAGCCCCTCGATATCGTCTAACAATCTGTTGAACGATATAATCATTATCAATTAGAAAGTGTTCAAAGTCCTTTCGGACAGAGATGAATTGATCTACTGCTTTTTTATTTTCAAACTCAAACATTAATGCCGTAATCGCATAGAGCGATGCAGTTTTGTGTTGCCCTTGACGCGAGTAAAAATATACTGCAGGATGAAGACCAAGCGATGATGGCTGATTGCTATTAATTCTTTCAGCTACCCTCTTGCAGTTTTTGAGAAATTCAATAGTTTTCTCGCCGTCTTGATCCGGCGGCAATTGAGTGTCTTTACCAACTTTGTTAACCATGTTCACAAAATCAAGTATTAGCGCAGATGCTCTTGACGAATTCTTTTTTCCTGCAATTGGAAGATCAAGTGTTTTGAGCGGCGTCTTGTAGGGTGGTGCGAATAACACATCATTAACAGATTGAGCTAGCGACTCTATCATTGATTGTTTCGCCGTTTCAAACTTGGACCAGTACTTATGACCTTTGCCACTCCGAATAATTGCTCTTGCATAAAGTCCATTAGGTTGTTTTCGAGCTTTTAACAAAGAAAACTCCGTGTCATCAATTGGAGATGCTTCTTGATTGATCTTAAAAAAGGAGTTTTCCGCTTTCTGTGCGTCGCCATATACCCATTGCAACTGTACAGCTAGGACACCTAAGTTTCTGGCACGAGTGACAATATCTACTCTAACTTTATCCGGCCGGGTAGTTGCCAATTGAAAATCTGCGTAAGAACCCACGGTTTTATTCACGAGTGTGCGAGTTTTCCCTGCAATCGCTATCTGTTCTTCAGGAGTGCTGCCAAAGAAGTTGCGCGAGATCTTGCCGTCACCATAATCATCGTTTACCCAGGCAGCTAATGCGCTAAGCCTGTGCGCACCATCGATTACAAAGGTGTACGTTCCAGAGTTCTTCCAAAGAATAATCGCGGGAATCAGATCTCCTGCAACAAAACTATCTATCAAACCACAGATCTTTTCTGCATCCCATTCAGATGTTTCTCGTTGAAAATCAGGTTTGCGAATATAAGAAAAGAAAAATGACCCTTCCTTGAGCTCGTTTATAGATATTGCAGGGATATTGCGACCTCCGGTATTATCTGGAACATCTTTTACCTCAAAATCTTCACGAGGAATGAGTGCATCCAGATTGACCTTTCCCATTTCTAGGGGATTGGAAGTCAGGTCCATTTATCTTTTCTTGATCTAATTCGAGATTCTATTTGTAGAGGATTTGCTGGTGCTCGCTAATGAAAATCATAAACAAAAAATCTTATCAGAGCGAAGGGGCAAAAGCCTGCCTTTCCCGCTCGTATGCCGATATCTCGTCTTCGAGCTTGAGCGTGAGGCCGATGCTGTCAAGGCCCTCCAGCAAGAGTTTTTTTCGGAACTCGTCTATCTCAAAGTGCATCTCTTTCTGGCCTGCCTTCACTACTTGCTTTGCAAGGTCTATCTCTATCTCTACATCGCCGTTCTGAAAGAGATAGTCGACTTGTTGCGCCGCAAGCCTGACAGGCAGCACGCCGTTTTTGAAGCAGTTGTTGTAGAAAATGTCTGCAAACGATGGCGCTATTACTGCGCGAAAGCCATACTCGAGTATCGCCCATGCCGCGTGCTCGCGCGAACTGCCGCTGCCGAAATTGTCGCGGGCAAGAAGTATCTGCCTTCCCTTGTACTGAGGGTCGTTGAGCACAAAATCCGGCCGGGGCTTGCCATCTTTGTCAAAGCGCCAGTCGTAAAAGAGGTACTGGCCAAATCCCGTGCGGCTTACAAGTTTCAAAAACTGCTTTGGCACTATCTGGTCGGTGTCGACGTTCACTCTGTCAAGGGGCGTCGCTTTGCTTTTCAATACGGTAAACGGCTCCATTGCTAGAGCCACTCCCGCACGTCCACGAAATGGCCTTCGATTGCTGCTGCCGCTGCCATCACAGGGCTGACAAGGTGCGTCCTGCCACCTGCGCCCTGCCTGCCCTCAAAGTTGCGGTTTGAGGTGCTTGCGCAACGCTCGCCGGGTGCAAGGATGTCAGGGTTCATGCCAAGGCACATGCTGCATCCAGACTCGCGCCACTCAAAGCCAGCGTCCTTGAATATCTTGTCCAGACCGAGCTTTTCCGCCGCTGCCTTTACCTGCTGCGAGCCGGGCACAACCATCGCCCTCACACTTGGCGACACCCTGCGGCCCTTGACCACGACTGCCGCCTCGACTAGGTCCTCAATGCGCGAGTTGGTGCACGAGCCGATAAAGACGCGGTCAAGCTTGATGTCAGTCACAGGCGTTCCGGATTCCAGAGCCATATACTCTAACGCGCGGACAGCGGCCTTGCGCTCATTTTCGTTTCCCTTGGCAAACTCGTCGGGGGCCGGCACGCTTTCGTTCACGCTCAATACCATCCCAGGGTTTGTTCCCCAGCTGACCTGCGGCGCAAGCGACGCCGTGTCTATCGTTATAGACCGGTCGAATTTCGCGTTTTCGTCGGTGCGCAATCCTTCCCAGTATTCTACCGCGCGCTCGTACTGCTCGCCCTTGGGCGCATAGCGCCTGCCACGGATATAGTCAAAGGTCGTCTCGTCGGGTGCGACAAGGCCGGCCCGCGCGCCTCCTTCGATTGACATGTTGCATATCGTCATCCTGTTTTCCATAGAAAGTTCCGATATGGCATTGCCCCGGTATTCAAGCACAGAGCCGGTGCCTCCTGCGGTGCCAATTGTCCGTATAAGGTAGAGTACCATGTCCTTTGCAGTCACGGCGTGCTTGTTTTTGCGCCGGCCTTCAAAGTTGACGGCAAAGGTCTTGGGCTTGTCCATCCACATCGTCTGAGTGGCAAGCACGTGCTCGACCTCGCTTGTGCCTATGCCGAGCGCAAGCGCGCCGAACGCGCCGTGCGTCGACGTGTGGCTGTCGCCGCACACGATTGTCGTGCCCGGTATCGTCAACCCGAGCTCCGGCCCGATGACGTGGACGATGCCCTGGTCGGGGCTGTGCATGTCAAATAATGTAATACCAAATTCCCGGCAGTTGTCTGCAAGCGTGCGTATCTGCGTCGCAGATATCTGGTCGACTATTGGAAGTGACCGCGCCGTGGTAGGCACGTTGTGGTCCATTGTAGCGTACGTCAAGTCCGGCCGGCGCAACCTGCGGCGGTTCATCCGGAGGCCGTCAAAAGCCTGCGGCGACGTAACTTCGTGTACAAGATGGCGGTCGATGTAGAGCAAGGACGGCCCTCCTCCCTTCTCCTGGTGCACTATGTGGCTGTCCCAGATCTTTTCAAATATCGTCCTTGGTTGGTCGGCCAAGCGAGAGAGGAATTGGCGGCAGGGAAATATAAAACAAGTGAGTAGTAGCAAGTTTTAAATCAGGTTAGGCTACTCTTGCAGCCATAATATGCACCCCCAGGATAACCGTTACCCGGAGTATATCGCTGAGCAAATAAAGAAGGGTACGACCACGTGCGCCCTGACATGCAAGGACGGCGTGGTGCTGGCGGCAGACACCAGGGCAAGCGCCGGCCTCTTTATCGCCGACAGGCACGTCATGAAGATACAAAAGGTCGACAACCACCTTGCAATGACGATTGCCGGCGGAGTTGCAGACGCGCAGAACCTGGTAGACACGATGCGCTACAACGCCAACATATTTCGGCTTGCAAACAAGGAGATCATCCCGGTCAAGTCGGCTGCTAGGCTTTGCTCGAATATTCTGTTCAACAACCGCTACTTCCCATACTACGTCCAGATAATCATGGCAGGCTACACCGACAATGAGGGAGGCAAGATATACAACATCGACCTGTTTGGCTCACTCACTACAGAGAAATTCATTTCCACCGGCTCTGGCTCGCCCGTCGCGTACGGCTACCTAGAATCCGAGTTCAAGGACGGCATGGGCGTAAACGACGCGTATAAAGTGGCGATGCAAGCAATCGCCGCGGCAATCCGCAGAAACGCAGGGACCGGCGATAGCATCAACGTGGCCATCATCGACAAAGATGGCTACCGCGAGCTGTCAAAGGAACAAAAAACCGCAGTGGGCGTAGTATTCTAGCCCACGGCATTTTCCTTCTTTTCTTACACGCTTTTTCCCGTTATTTCATTCACAAACAGGCTCGCATCCATCTTTGAAAACGCGGACAGCTCGATTTTTGCGCCCGGCCTCATGAACCGGCGTATCTCTTCGCCGGCGCCCCTCACTGACCACCAGTCCTCGCCGAACCGGTTCTGAAGGTGTCGTTCAAGCTCTGCCGCGCGTACGGCTGCTATTATGTAACTTGGCACGTACATTATTGCGTCAGGAAGTATGTGGTGCAAGAGCCAGTACTCGCCGGGCACGTCAAGCCCCGTGTATTCCCTCAGCAGTTTCCCGTAGAGGTCGCTTGCCTGCCTTGTAGAGAGTTTTTTGTGCCAGAACTCGGCCTTCATGAGCGAGTTTGCGGTGTAGAACGTGACGAAAAAGAGCTCCATGAAGTTGTTCCTCTGTCCCAGCTCGTCAAGAACGCGCTCGTCGGCCACGCCAAGCGACTTTAAATAGAGCCGGTTCTTTGTCAGGCGCTCCAGAAATATCGAGAATATCTCTGCTATTCCCATGGAAAAGCCGTAGCGGTCCCAATAGTCTGCCGATGGGTCGATGGAAGTAGCGTGTGCCGCGTGGCCCATTTCGTGGTAGCAGCCCTGCAGGTCAAAGTAGGGGCTTTCGCTCTTGTACAGGACGCGCACGTCGTTTGGCACCTGGACGAAAAAACAGATGGGCGACGGGTACTTGTCCTTGCGGTTTTCTGCGTCAATCTGTATCCGCGACAGGTCAAACCCGAGACCCTCAAGCGTCTTTTTCGCCTGCGCGGTCGGGTCGATTCCGGCAAAGTGCTTCTCAAGGTCGGAATAGACGCGGTTTCTGAAAAAGTAAAAGTCGTCATAGTATTCCGCCGGCCTGCCGAGCACCTTTTTTGAAACATCAGCAAGGGCTTCACGGAACGGCTTTTTGGCCTGAGCGCCCATTGACTTGACAAACTCGGTCAGCTGCTGGCGTGTGAATTTCTCGTTTTCAAGATAGCCTGCAAGTGGGTCCAGCTTTTTGCCAGACTGCTTTTCGTACACGCCGGCGATCGTATCAAAGCGCACCTTTACCACTGGCGCGACGAATCTTGTATTTTTCACAAACTCGTCAAAGACTGCCTTGCGCTTTTTTGGGTCCTTTTCGGCGCTGTTGTACTGGCGCCACGAGCTCCAGTTCACCGGCCTCCCGTTGAACTTTTGCTTCTTTGAGACGACCTTGGCGTTGCGCAGGTCGTACAGTTTCAGCTCGAGCTTTTTGGTGGACGAGTCGGCCATGCTTTCAATCGACGACAGGTAGAGCTCTCGGGGCTCTTGAAAATTCTCCAGGAACAGCCTTGCGGCAAGCGACTTCATCTCTGCTAGCCCCTCTATCGCCTGTATGCTGTGCTTCAGGCCGGCGTACTGCCTGTAGCGCTCGTCTGATTCGGCTACGTATATGCGCTCGTCAAGCTGGCACCATTGCTCAAGGTTCATGCTGCCAGACATTCCGGCTTTTCATTTTAAAAATGTTATAACTTGGTCCAGCCAAGAAAAAGCGCGCATTTACTTGGTTTCTGCAACCGTCAGGGTGGAAGGCGGCATGCTGGTTATAGAGCCGGCGGGCAGGCTGTCAAAATTTGCATCTCTTGCAAGAAAGGTCGAGGTACCGCTTGCCTGTGTTAAAGAGGTAAGCGTTGAAAGAGCAGAGATAAAGGGCTGGAAGACGGCCGGCACAGCGCTACCGCCACACTACGCCGGCAACTTTTACGACTTTAAAATAGGCAGGATCTTCTACGCGCTTTCAGACAGAGACAAATGCGTTACATTCAGGCTGGAAGGCGCCAAATACAGCGAGATAATTGTACAGGTAGACGACAAGGAAAGAGTCGCGGAAATGGTGAGAAAGGCAGTCGCAGGATGATATTTGTATTTAAGGTTTTGTCCGAACGTTTGGACCAAGCGTTAAATCGATTTCCAAGCCCCACAGTGCCATGCGGGGAGCCACCACGAGGGCCCGTGAATCCTTTTATCCTTCTGACGCCATACGTAGATCATCAGGCGCTAGCACAGAGATGTCCACAAACATCACAAGGGCCGCAAGCGTCACCATAGTTCTTTTCACCGCCCTCACCCTCACCCATGCCGCGTTTGTGGACTATCGCTCTACGGGAGGAAACGACAAGTCCCTTTCCCAGATGCCGTACCTCCAAAACCGCAAGTTCGGAGTCGAGACGTCGTTGCTTTCGTTTGAGCGGGATTCGTGGCGCGGACAGGTGCGGCAAAAGTGGACAGAGTGCGGCCTGTGCTGCGGCGTATACGAATTGCTCGTCAGGATGAAGGGCGGGCCGACCAGGGCCAAGCTGCTTGCGCTTCTTGCAGAAATGCCAAAGAACAAGCTCCAGCTTGCAAACGAGTCTGGCATCGACTGGAAGGCGGTTGACAGGCACGTCGAGCGGATGCTTGAATTCGGCCTTGTGCAGGTCGTCGCCACCGCAGGCACATGCACGATATACGCGATTACAGAAAAAGGTGTCCGCGCGCTCGCACTTAGCGTAGATTGTTGTAAAGAACAGACAGAGTAAAAGAAAAGAAAAAGAGAAAAGGGGTGCGCTCAGGCGCCGGCCATGTTGTTGCGTAGCTCGACGCCCTTGTGGTCGTCGTTTGCCATCGCGGCTTCCCTGTGCATTTCAGAGAGGGCGCAGCCCATCTGTGCCTCTGGCTTGCCACGCCTCATCAGGCCGCGGTAAAGACCCGCTTCGAGCGTCTGGCCGTGTGCCTGTTCCCATTCCTCTACAGGGATGGAGTATTTCTTTTGTATCCTGTCCCTGTACCATTCTGGGATGACGTTGAAGGCGCAGAACGGGATGATTCTCAGGTCTGGCGTCAGGTAGTGTATGTCGCACCTCTGGAGGCGTTCCAAGTCCTCGTTGTATTTGTCCTGGAAGTGCATCATGCCAAGGAAGAGCGACCTTACGTGCCAGTTGCCGACCGAGTCAAAGTTGCGCTTTAGCAGTATGCTGGAGAACATCTTTGCCAAGTCGAGGCCGTGTGGCTGCTTGTCCTTGTCGACGAATGTCTTGAGCTTGCGGACGACTTCGAGCATTGTCCAGTAGCGGTTTGCGCCTGACCTTATCTCGTCGGCCTTCTCCTCAAAGTATTCAAGCACGCCCTTGATGTCGACGAATGCTGTCAGCGGTGTGAGCTTTCTTGTCTGGGTGTCTTCAAAGACATAGGTGCCTGCTCCGCACGCAAAGTGTATCGAGAGCTCATACTTTGGCTTCTTGCTGAACGCCTCGATGATGTTTGTCATGGGCATACACGATGGGACAGGGAACCACGCGTCCTTGCTTATCTCGCCGTTTGTCTGTTCCTCGATTCTCTCGATGCAGTCGGGGATTGTGATGCGGTATTTCTCGCGCTCTTTTTTGCCCATCCTGCCCGTCAGCGACACCGGCTGGAAGTTCACCGCGTGTACGACGTCCATGTGCTTTTGCGCGTAGCGGATGATCCCGCCCAGTTCGTGGTCGTTGATTGACTTTATCACAGTCGGTACGAATACTACTGTCATGCCGCACTTGCGTGCAGACTCTAGTGTGTATGGGATCTCCCAGTGGTTCTTGGGGTTCGTTCTAGGAGTCACTCCGTCGAATGAAAGGTAGAGGTTGCTCACGCCAGAGTTTCTCACCTGGCGCATCGTCTCTGGCGACATGGCCAGCTTGATGCCGTTGGTGTTTAGCTGCACGTGGTCGACGCCCTCCTCCTTCATTATCTTGATGAGTTCAGTGATGTCGTCGCGGAGCATCGGCTCGCCGCCGGTAATCTGGATAGAGTTGCCAGCAATCGGCTTTTCTGCCTTGAGTGTCTTCATCATGGCCCTCACCTGCTCGTGGTTTGGCTCGTACAGGTAGGCGCCTTCGAGACCCTTCTTCACGTAGAAGAAGCAGTACCAGCACGTGAGGTCGCACCTGTTGGTGATGATCATGTTGGAAAGGCCAGAGTGGGAAAGGTGGTTGGTGCAGAGGCCGCAGTTGTTCGGGCACGCGCACTTGTCAATCATGACGTTCGGGGCGTGTGCGCCCTTGCCGTCCATCCAGTAGGTGCTGAATTTCTTGTACATTTCATAAGAGCCGAAATAGAGTTCCTCAGTCTCGCCGTGCGTGGGACAGGTCTTGCTCATAAAGACCTTGCCTTCTCTTTCAAAGACTTCTGCGTCTAGAATCATGTTGCAGTCCGGGCAGATGCTCTGCGTGAACCTTATCGTTTTCTTCGCAGCAACATTCTTGCTGGACATATTGCTAATGTGAATTAGCTCCATACTACTATCTTGGAGAAAAAACTCCAGATTTAATATATAAAGATAACGTGTCGATTACTACGGTGATTGGTGTATAGGCCAAAACTGCCTTTTTTGCGTGCCAATCTCAACGATTGTTGCCGCTGCTGGAACGTAAATATATAACGGCGTAATAATGCGTTCTGAGTTTGAGCATTTCCGACAGGTCGCGCAAGGCGATGGAGGACCTTGGCATGACCGGCTATGAAATACGCGTCTATACTTCATTGCTTGAAGCCGGCGCCATGACGGCTGCTGACATTAGCAAAAAGTCGGGTGTGCCGTATTCCAAGATTTACGAGGTATTGAACAGCCTTGAAGACAAGGGCTGGCTAGAATCTGACAGCTCGCGCCCGCAAAAGTTCTTCCCCAAGTCGCCTTCCACCGCCCTTGAGGCCATGAGGATGAGAAGCGAGAACAACTTTCGCGAAAGCCAGGCTGCAATCGTAAGCGAGCTCATGCCCATGTACACGAAAAGCGGCATCAAGGAGAAGCCGGAGATCTGGGTGGTAAGGGGCATCTACAACATCGCCGCCAAGGTCAGCGAGATAGTCGAAGCCTGCCAGCACGAACTGCTCGTGGCGCTTCCAAGCGTCGCGCAGGACGTCGCCAAGCCGATGCAGCCGGTGCTCCGCACGCTGTACGAGCGCGGGGTAAAGATAAGTGTCCTTGCGTCCGAAGACACCAGCGCTGACATAATAAAGGCGCTTTCGAGGGTCGCCGAGGTAAAGCTGAAGGACGGCATGTTCGGCGGAGGAGTCATCGGCGACAGCAAGCACGTCATGATACTTTTAGGAGAGGGCGTCGGCGAAAACGGCATGATGGACCCGATAGCGATATGGGCTGACCACGCGGCCCTTGCAGGCTTTGCCAAGGACTACTTCCACTACCTCTGGGCCGACGCCAAGGCGCAGCAGAAAAAATCCGGCAATAATAGATAAGGTTAATAGTTATCTTTAGACAAGCTAGCTCCACCCGTGGAGTCCCTAAAGTCCCGCAAATCCGACGACGAAGAGCTCTTTATCGGAACAGCCGAGAGCGAGCACGTCGAGATGTACCTAAAGGCGATATGGTACATCAGGGAAAAGGGCGAAGAAGTCAAGGTAAGCTCCATCGCAAAACTGCTCAACGTGACGCAGCCTTCCGTGGTCCAGATGCTACGCAAGCTCAACGACCTAGACTTGGTCCACTACACCAAGGGCAGCGTCGAATTGACAAGCGAGGGCGACAGGATTGGCAAGCAGATGATACGCAACACACGCCTTTTAGAGGTCCTCATGAAGGACGCGCTGAGGATAGAGATAGACGAGGAGATGGTCTGCGGGATAGAGCACCACATGAAGAACATCTTTACCGACGCCCTGTGCACGCTTTTAAAGCACCCCAGAAAGTGCCCCCACGGCCACGACATACCAAAGGGCCGCTGCTGTTCCACCGCCTAGATCGTTTTTATGCCCTCCGCCACAACGTCTATGCGGATGGACATGCGGGCGGTGACAGGACTAGCCCTACTGACTACTTGGTGAGGAGGATCTTGAGTAAGGAGCCTGATGCCCATCCACCTACCTAAAATTTCTCACAAGCTTGATAAATGACTAGATAGATTTCATATTTGCATTGGTCCAGATAGAAACTACGTGTTCTCTAGAGAGTTTCCGGAAATTCATCATAATAAGTACCTGCCGTTCGTTCATACCGGAAAGCTACATGCGCGACTTTGAAGTATTTCCAGAGCGCGAGGAAGGACCCGGCGCCATCTACATCGAGGCAGCGGACAAGGTCACGCTGAAAAAGATCCGCGAGATGACCTTTGTCAATGCCAAAGAGATCCTCGGCATCATATACTCTTCAAAATCCGGCAACACGCAGCTAAAGTGGAGGCAGACGCGCAGGCGCTCGGGCAAGGTGCAGGGCAACGCGTCGCCAAACGCGCTCGTCAACCTGGTCGAAGCCGGCGTCCTTACGCAGGAATGGGTAGACCAGTACATCCACGCCCAGGCGCCCGGCGGCGATGACGCGGCCAAGCCGGCGGAAGGCCAGGAAAACACCACCGCGCCGCCAGCATGATAGTAAAGCAGAGCGACGCTTCTGCAAACGCGCTTTTGGTAATCCCGGAAGACGCCGACGACCTGTTTACCCTCAGGCGCGTGGTTGCGCCCGGCGACTATGCGATAGCAGACACGACGCGGGTTGTCAAGCAGGAAAGCGACTATGGCAGGCCGGACAGGGGCGAGCGCGTCAAGGTCCGGTTAACAATCAGAGTAGATAGGATTGAACTTGACTCGTCGGTGGACCGGCTGCGCGTCTCTGGCACAATTACGCACGCTAGCAACGAGCTTGTGTCAAAGGGGGTGCACCACGCGCTTTCGGTTCAGGCCGGCGACATTTTGACAATAGACAAGGGCCGCAAGTGGCAGGACGTGGAGCTAAAGCTGTTGAGGGGGTCGGGCGGCGGCTCCTCCTCTTTGTCGTCGTTCATACTGGTGGCAATCGACACGCAAGAGGCTGCAGTCGCAAGGGTAACGGGGACGCACGTCAAGATAATACCAAACATATATTCCGGCCAGCAGGGCAAGCGCTACGCGATAAAGAACGCAAGCCTCGACTCGTTTTTTGCAGACACTGCCAAGACTGTGGCATCTGTCTTGTCGGAAGGCGACAGGATAATCATCTTTGGGCCCGGCGAGACCCGCAGGCGCTTTTACAACGCGCTTGACAGAAATGGCTTGCCAAAAGAGCGGGCGCAGGTGGTGGACGGGGTTGATGTCGCCGGCGAGGATGGCGTTTTCGTGTTCCTCCGGTCGCCGGCGATGAAGGACGCCATGAGCGCAAGCAAGCTTGCCACGGTGTCGGCCATGCTGGACCAGGTGATGCTCATGGTCAACAGGGGCGAAAACAAGTACGCAGTCGGCCTCAAGGACATAACCGATGCCGCAAGCATCAAAGCGATAGAGGCGATAATATTTTCAGACTCGGTCTTCAAGGCCGCTGACGAGGATGTGGTAGTGAAACTGCTCAACTCTGTAGAAAGCTATGGCGCAAAGACGTACGCGGTCGATTCGTCGACCGACATCGGCCTGCGGGTTTCATCTCTTGGCGGGATGGTTGCGCTTCTTCGCTACGCGATGCGATGACTTGGCGTCAACAAGCCACGAAAGGTACGGCTTGGACACGTCGCTCATCTTTATCTCCACTATCTCCGGCACGTCGTACGGGTGCACACGGGCAAGCTCCTCCTTGAGCGCCTTTGCAGAACCCTTGACCACCTTGAAAAAGGCGATGTACTCGGGCTGGTCCTCCACCTTGCCTTTCCATGAGTAGATGGAACGTACCTTGGCAAAATTGACGCACGCGCACAGGCCCTTTTCAACAAGCTTTTTCCCGATCTCGGCAGCCGACTCTTCCGTTGAAAACGTCGAAACTATTATTACCGCCTTGGCCTTGCTCATCCCTCTCTCTGTATCCTTTTCCGAAATAGGAGTTGAAGTATTTATTCCTGTAGTAGAGTCTCGCAGAGAGGGTTTGCCTTTATCACGATAAAGTCGTCGCTCTGCCGGTTCTTTGACACGACCTTGTCATAGTCGGCCTTGGAACAAGTAATGACGACGGTAGTCTTGTCGGTGTGGTATAGGTCAAACGTAGGCCCCTGGTGGCGCTCTACGTCGCCGATGTAGTCGCGCACCTTGGTCTCTAGCGACGACAGCAGGTCTAACTTGTCGCCCCTCATTTCATGCGGGTCAAGCGTCCAGGCTATCGCCACCTTGGTCCTGCTTGCCTTCAGGTCGCGCTTTTTCAGAGTCCCGCGCACCTGGTCTATCAGGTGCTTTGTGTAGCCCTCTATACCCCGGATGCTCCCGTTGACCAGGTACATGAGCGGGCCGGCGCCGTCTAGCGACGAGCCGATTATGCGCAGGTCGTACAAGCCTGAGGTCACGTCGTCGATGTACAGATCGGAAAACGTGCCGTGCATAAGCTCGTTGGCAGGCAGGTTGCCGTCAGTGGCCTTTTTGCACACTTCGAGGATGCTTGCCATGCCGGAATAGTGCGAAAGCGAGCGGATGACGTGTGAAAGCTCGGCAGAGTAAATGTCTACAAAACTCACCTTCTTTTTGCCGTCCGTGTCATACAGCATCTTGGCAAGGTTGTTGTCCTGCTTTGACTTCACAGAGCCTACCAGCATTTCAGTGCCCGATGCTATAGGACTAGAAGGCATGTAGTAGTACGAGACGTCCTGATCTGCGGCCATCCCAGTCACGTGCTCGATGAGGGCAATGTTTTCGTTGTTGCCGCCTATCCCTGCAGGCAGCATGTAGACGACGGACGAGCCCTTTTTGAGAGCCTTGACCGCGTCCTTGAATTTTGCCGCCACGTCGGCCTTGACGTCCGTTCCTATCTTGCGTATCCGGGGCGCAAAGAACAGGTACGATGCGTTTCCTATCGCCACGTCCATCGGCTCTAGGCCGAGGAGCGGCTCGTCCTCGACTAGGGAACTGACGTTTGGGTACGTGCGGGCAATGTCGGCCTTGAGCGATATGGCGTTTCGCAGCGACTCGTCAATGAGCGAGACCTTGGCGCCTTTTACCGCCATGGCAGAGGCTATCCTGTAGCCCTCTGTGCTAAGGCCGTACACGGCCACCTGCGGCAATGATGATCCCCCGCTCAAACTATGGACTGAGCTCCCCCGAGCAACGTGCCATATACGCGTTGTCATCAGTTAAAGAAAAGGTTTTTCACCGGCATAGGCCAACTTGCAGCGCTTGAGGATCTGGTTCGACATCCTGACTCCAAAACAGGTAATGTTCTTCAAGGATGCCGTTGCATCCCTGCGGGAAAAGGGGCACGAGGTCCTTTGCACATCGCGGGACTACCGCGAAGCAGTCGAGCTTGCGAGGATAAAGGGGCTGGACCTGAAACTGGTTGGCAGGCACGGAGGCCCCGAAAGGTACGGCAAGCTGGCAGCAAGCGCGGAGAGGATTGGCGCCCTTGCAGACGCAGTCAGCGGGTTTTCGCCGGATGCCGCAGTCACGTTTTCGTCGCCAGAGGGAGCAAGGGTAGCGTACGGCCTTGGCGTCAGGCACATCGGCTTTAACGACTCGCCGCACGCAGAGGCGGTGGCGAGGCTCACCGTGCCTCTCATGAGCAGGCTCTTGTGTCCCTGGGTGATACCGTACTCCTCGTGGACCGGCTATGGCATTTCAAGAAAAAACATTTCGCGCTATCGCGCCCTAGACCCTGTAGCTTGGCTCAAGCACGATTCTTCGCAAGCAGACAAGGAAGAGGAGGCAGGACGCGACAAGAAAACTGTGCTCATCAGGCTTGAAGAGAGCAAGGCGTCATACATTGCTGACAAAAAGCTGGCAAGCACGGCCCTTGTGGATGCCGTCGTGAACGAGCTTGCACAGCGCGCCGACATCGCCATTCTGTGCAGGTACAGCGACCAGATAGAGGAGGCAAAGAAAAGGTACGGAAGCAAAGCAAGGATAATCGAAAGCGTGGTCGATGGCGTGCCCCTGATAAAGTCGGCCGGCCTGTTCATAGGAGCAGGAGGGACCATGAGCGCCGAGGCCGCGCTCCTCGGCGTCCCGACCATATCGATAGCGCCGGTCAGGTACTACGTGGAGGACTACCTAGTCAGGTCGGACCTTGTGGCAAGGACCCGCAACCCCGGCGCGCTCGTACGGCTTGCAGGCAAGATGCTCAAAGACGAGAAATTCCGCAAAGTGCAAAAGAAAAAGGCAGAGCGCGCTCTTGCGTCAATGGAAAACCCGACAAAAAGAATGCTTGCGGCTATACTGCAGCAGGATGATCGTCATAAATTATAAGGACCCAGAATAAAGTGGAACTACGCCCGGAAGCCCGGTGGAGGGGAGGCGCATCCTCCCCGCCGAATGTAGTGGCCAAGCATAGGGGCCTTTGGAGCCCTTGACCCCAGTTCGAATCTGGGCCGGGCTACTCTTACTTTTTCCTAAAAATTCATAACATCTTGCACGCGATGGCACCACGTGGGAAAAAAGGTATACGTCACAAGGAGGCTCCCGGGACCCGCTCTTCAAATGCTAAATGGGTTTGACATTACTCTGCACAAGGGACAGGAGCCGCCCACGAAAAAAGAGATCCTGAAAAACGTCGCCGGCAAGGATGCCATCCTCTGTATGCTCTCCGATAGGATAGACAGAGAGGTCATGGACGCGGCAGGATCGCAGCTAAAGATAATCAGCTCGTACAGCACAGGCTTTGAGCACATCGACATCGCAGAGGCGACGCGGCGGGGCATCTATGTCACGTACACGTCCGACATACTTGCAGAAGCCACTGCCGACATTACCTTTGCACTCATTCTTGCGTGCGCCCGCAACGTCCTTGCAGGCGATAGGATAGTCAGGCAGAAAAAGTGGAAGGTTGGCTGGATGCCCGACCTGCTCCTCGGCCAGAACGTGCACGGCGCCACCATCGGCATCATTGGCCTTGGCAAGATAGGCACTGCTGTCGCAAGGCGCGCAAGGGGCTTTGGCATGGAGATACTGTACCACAGCCGCAACGGCAACTCGGCGGCGGAGCAAGAGCTTGGCGCCAGGTACTCAAGCCTTGACGACCTGCTTGCGCAGAGCGACTTTGTCACGATACACACTACGCTGAACGACGCAAGCAGGCACCTCATCAACAAGGAGCGCCTGCAAAGGATGAAGAGGACGGCGTTTCTGATAAACACGGCAAGGGGAGCGGTGGTAAACGAGCGCGACCTTGCAAGCGCGTTGAAAAAGGGCACCATAGCCGGCGCCGGCCTAGACGTGTTTGAAAAAGAGCCGCTGGAAAGAAAAAGCCCGCTTGTAGCCATGAAGAACGTCGTGCTCCTCCCGCACATAGGTAGCGCCGACAGGATGACGAGATCAAGGATGGCGGAGGTTGCCGCAAAGAGCATCCTTGATGTCCTTGTTGACGGAAAAGAGCCTGACCCAAAGTTCCTGGTGAACCCGCAGGCCCGGCGCTAGGGCTACGACTCGTCCCACTCTTTTTTCTTCCGGTCGTAATCCTGGCGCGTGTACGCTATCCTTGCCGGGACGCCCATGACCACCGTTTCGGCAGGCACGTCCCTAGTCACCACAGAGCCCATCGCCACCACGCTGTTCTTGCCTATTCGCACGCCCGGCCTCACCACGGCGCGAGCCCCGATTATCGCCCCGTCTTCCACAACCACTCCTATCATCTTGGGGCTCATGGGGTAGGGGTCGTTTGTGAAAGTGGCGCCGGGTCCAATAAAGACATCATTTCCAATAACGGTGAGGGGCGGGATGTATACCATGCCTTCAATCTTGACGTTGTTTCCAATCTTTACCCCATAGTCAACGTGAGCGAGTGAGCCTATCTTGACGTTGTCGCCCACGACGGTCTTGGAGCCGACATAGGCAAAGTGCCATATCCGAGTGTTTTTGCCTATCTTTGCTGTCTTGTCGACGTGGTTCCTGACTCCGGCGGCGTTTCTATAGATTTTGCCCTTGGCCATCTACAGATGCCACGGGTTTCCTTGCCTTAAAATTTTCTCAGGGATCCTGGCCCGCCACCTGCGCAAAAAGCCCGTGTCGCGCTCTTTGTTGCGCAATTCGTCAGGCAGCATGACGGGTATCTCTTCCATTATTGGATAGTACCGCCCGCATTTCGGGCAGGCAAGCACGCCTTCCTTCACCTCGTCGCCGGCGGCCTCTATCTCGACAAGCTCCAGAGGATAGTGCTTGTCTATCGGGCACGCCAGTATGTCAAGCATGGAGCGCTTCATTTTCTTATTTCAGGTCCAGGTATATCGGAGAGCCAGTATCGCTTGATAAAAGTGCTGCCTCTGCCACCTTGGTGACGTTCGTGGCGTCCCGCGCAGACACGGCCGAGTTTTCCTTGCCCTGCACGGCGGCGATAAAGCTCTTTAGTTCCAGCGTCAGTGGCTCCTCAAAGGGCATCCTGGGCGTGACCGTTTCGCCGGCGTTGTCTATCTTTACCTCCTGCGAGATAAAGTTGCCGGAGATTATCCCATCCGTGCAGACCGCGCTGAACGTGCGCACCTTCTTTGGCGTGAGCCAGTTGACAGAGATGATTGCGACCCGCTGGTTCGCAAAGCCCAGCATGAGGGTCGCAAAGTCCTCAAATTCGTGCACGTGTCTGCCGGCCCTCGCAAACACCACGTTTGGCCTTGCGTCAAACAGGAACATCGCCGTGTCGATGTCGTGGACGGCGGTGTCGAATATTATGCCTACGTCCTTTATCTTTGGCGGCATGCGGTTTTCGCGGTGGAACTCTAGCATGAGCAAGTCGCCGCACTTTTTGTCGGCTATCATCTTTTTCGTCTCGCTCACCGCGGGATTAAAGCGCTCGATATAGCCACAGGTGAGCATGACGCGCTTTTTCCGGGCCAGCTCTGCCATCTCGTCGCACTCTTGGGACGAAAACGAGAGCGGCTTTTCTACGAACGCGTGTAGGCCCTTTTCCATTACCTTCTTTGCTACTGCCGAGTGTGTGCGGGTCGGCGTACAGACCAGGCAGGCGTCGAGGCGCTCCTTGTCAAGCATCCCGTCCACCGACGAATACGGCGTCGCGCCGTGCTTGGTCGCGATCTCTTTGGCCCGTGCAGGGTCGAAGTCGCACACCGCGCCGAGGACTCCGAGTTCTCCAAGGACGCGGGCGTGGTTCTTGCCCCAGCCCCCTACCCCTATAACCGCTATTCTTGTATTGCTATTATTATCTACTACCATACAGGTGTTAACCAGCCCGTGTACTCCTTGACGCCACCGGTTACAACCTTCTCGTATGTTTGTCTTATGCTCTTTGACACGGGCCCTTCCTTGCCGGTACCTATCGCGTGGCCGTCGATGCTCGTGACTGGGACTATTTCTGCGGCGGTCCCCGTGAGAAATATCTCGTCGGCCATGTACAGTTCCGCCCTAGGTATCGGGCGCTCGGTGACTGCGTACCCCATCCCTCGGGCTATGGTGATGGCAGACTCGCGTGTGATGCCTTCAAGAGCGGAATCGGCAGAGTACGGCGTGAATATCCTGCCGTTTCGTACGAGGAATATGTTCTCGCCGGAAGCCTCGCTCACGTTACCGGCGACATCAAGCAGTATCGACTCGTCGTAGCCGTCCCGCCTACATTCCTGCGTGGCAAGCACCGAGTTCAGGTAGTTTCCTGCGGCCTTGGCAAGCGGAGGCGTCGTCTGGTCGCTTATGCGCCTCCACGACGAGACGCGGGCCTTCAGACCGTCGCCCTTGAAGTATTTTGCAAACGGAAAAGCGACTATGATGGTGTGAGTTGGAGAGTCTTTGGTGACGTTGAGGTCTATTCCGTGCAGGCCCACGAACGTGAGCGGGCGTATGTAGACGGATTCTTTCATCTTGTTCTTTTTCAAGAGTTCCACGGTCGCGTCGCCCAGTTCCTTTACTGAATGCGTGAGTGTAAGAGAGTAAACGTTTGCCGAGCGGTGCAGGCGCTCCATGTGCTCCTTCAGGCGAAAGATAAACACATTGTTGTCCTTGGAGCCGTAGCCGCGTATGCCCTCAAAGACGGCAGTGCCGTAGTGCAGAGCATGGGTAAAGACCGGGACCTTGGCGTCTTCCCACTTGACAAACTTGCCGTCAAACCAGATGTACTCGGCGCCCTTTTCCTTCATATTGGCAAGCTTTGTGGTGGCTTATAAAAATCCTACTTACTTGTATCCTTCCCGGGGAAACTTCATGCCCATGACGCGCGCAGTCGCGTCCTCCTCTCTTGCAAACCTCTCGACCGCGGACCAGTTGCGCTCGATGACTTTTACCACCGACGCCGGCACCATTTCGCGCCACGTTCCCCGGTCGCCTTTGTCAAGGGCCTCCCGGTAGAGCATGTCCTTGACCGACGTGGCAGATATTTCTAGCCTGTCGGCCTTGAGCGGGTTCAGGCGGTAAATCTTGAGCATAACGCGCTCGGCCTTGTCTCCAGTGTACGACACGAACTTGCCCTCCTTTACGTGCGACACTATCTGGTTTCGAAGCTCCCACGATTTTGAAGAAAGGAGCGGCGGCATGTATTTTGCAAACGGAGCGTAAAATGTATAGTCTGACAAGACAGAGACAGAGTCGCCAAATATCGACTCGACCATCTCCTTGCGCTGCTCAAACGAGAAGGGAAAGCTCCTCGTGTTCACCTCCAAGTTGTCCTTCATAAAGCGCACAGGAAAAACATAGACAGAGTAGTCGCGCTTTAAGGTCGATATTATCGATTCGTGCGCTTTTGTCACAGGGTTTAGGTGTGCGAGGTACAGGGCGGCGGTTCTTCCCATGCTCCGCTACCGTTAGACCGATGCCCATATAAAAAGTGGAAAAAGAAAACTCGTGCGTATATGCGTATGTGTGTGCGGCCTGCGGCTCAGTCCTTTTTGATCTCGATTTCAATCGTCGAGACGTTGCGCGTCCTTCCGTCCTCCGACTTGACAGTCTCGGAGCCAATCCTGACGTCGCCTATCTTGTAGCCAGCGCTTTCCATCCTCTTGATAGTGATCTGCGATACGTCAACGGCCCTGCCAATGCTCAGCCCCCTTGCCTTTATGGTGACCTTGGGCTGGTTTGCCAGCTGGATGAGCGTCGAGGTGACGTATGCCATGAGCGGTTTTTTGCCGATGTAGATTGTGTCATGTGGTCCATCCCTTGAACCCTGTGGAGCGCTTGAATTCTGTGGTGTGCTCGGTTGTGCTTCAGACATGAAACGTGAGTGGTCGCAGGGCTAATTTAAGCTATGACCGCTTGCAGATTTTTTGAGCAGAATGCATTAGCCCTGAGGCGACAGGATGGTTTCGATGCCGGCGTCGGTCGGTCCAAAGTCCCTTACGACTTCGGACCATTTCACGCACTTTACAGACTGGATGGCCCTTATGCCGTCCATCAGGTTGAGCAGCTCCCGGGAGTCTTTGTAGAAAACGGTGGCCACGATGTTTGCCTGAGGGTCGCCAATCCGAAGCGACGTGCTTATGATGTTCTTGCCAAAGCTACGCAAAAGTTCGGCTACTGCCTCTCCGCAATCCCCGTCAACGGAGATCATCAGGTCGGCCCTGCGCCAGTGGAACATGCTTATGTTTATGTAGTATTTCTTTTTTAGAATGGTGTGCTCAAGTTTCGCCCTCCTCCGCTGGATGGTCGAAAGCGGGCTGTCGTACTTGCTCGCAAGAAATGTGCTCTTGACTTCGGCATCCTTTATCATTTCCTTGATTATGCCAATATCGAGGTCATCTAGCACAAGTTTGTTTACCTGATCCGATTGTTGTGACACAAAATTGCGATTCTTCCCCAAGTTTGACATTTTATGTCAGATAGCAATTCATTTAAATGTTTTAGTATTAAATCTTTGTTGTATCTGATACCATATGTCAACCGGCCAGTCGCAACTGGTCAGCGGATGCAACGACTCTAGGACAGCGGGGAAATCACGTTCTTGTTGCGGATTGGGACGGCATACACTTCTTGCGACCACGTGACACGGTCTGTGCCGGTGATGTTCCATATCTTGGAGATTGTCTCTAGGACGTCAGTGCTGTCGCCATAGACGAACTCTGCCACGATGTCAGAGGTGCCCAAGTGGACCGCGACGGAGACTATTCCGTCGATTTCTGCAAGTTTTTGCGCGGCCACAGACACGTCGCTGCCTTTTACCGTCACGTGGATCATGCCCTTGTTGTAGCCGAGTTTTTTGTAGTTCGGCTCCATCTTGCTTTTGACGATGTCTTTTGCAAGTATCATCCTCGTCCTGCGCTGGACCGTGCTCAACGGCACCTTGAGGTCCTTCGATATTTGCTTGTTGTCGCGTCCGGCAACAAGCAGGCTGACTATCTTGAGATCCAGCTCGTCTATTCTTACCACAGATTTGCTATTTAGGTCACGGGCAAGGATAGTTTTGGTGTTTTTCCTCAACCCCTAGGGTATATTGCCCCATCCACATATACTTATTTGCCCAAGTATGCACTAGAAAGTGAGTTTTAACGTCATAGGCGGCCGCTGCCGACGCCTTTTGCATCGCTTGCAGACAGCCCATACGCCAAGCTCGACGCATTTCAGGCTCCGGACAAGTTTTCAGTTAAAATATCCCGCCGTGCAAGCATCACCATATACATGGCGCAGGAAAGGGTCGTGCTTTTGTGCGCAGCTCTTATCCTTGTAGCCGCGCTCATGGTCCCGGCAACCTTGGCCGCATCTGCCCAGACCGCGATGAGCATCGAGGCAAACGCACCCATAATCAAGGTCAAGCCCGGCGAGAGCGCCGTCAAGAACATAGTTGTATACGGCACGGGCGCCGACAACATGCAGATAACAGGCATCACCTTTGGAAATGGCGAGGGATATTTCCGGCTAGGAAACGCGCTTCCAGTGCAGGCGACGTTGGACCCTGTAACAGGCAAGCTAAAGGCCGAAGTGCCGCTGATAGTCACGCTACCGGCACAAATACAGAAGGACGCCGAATATCCCTTTACAGTCACCGCCACGTCCGGCCAGACGAGTGTGCAGGCAGACTCGCATGTCCTAGTCGTGGTCGTGACGGCGGAAAGGCCGCAAGACTCTGACTCTATTCTTACAGTATTGTACGTGGTGATGGCTGCAGGAGGAGTCGTGTCCATCATCATCTACAAAAAGATAGCGTCAAAGAGATCATAGCTTACTACAAATACGCCCGAGCTTAAACAAGCGGCAGGCTCGTGGGCAAGGAAAAGATCAAGTGGAAGATAGAGTACGACTATACGTATTACAAGGTCTACGACAACAAGGGAGCCCTTGCCGGCTATTTCTTCCCCCATTACGGGGGCAAGGATTCGGAGGAGGAAGAAAACGACGATCGAATAGAGAAAATGAACAAGAACCACGAGCAGGTGGCGCAAGGCACGCTCCTTGTCCCGATGGCCAAACTCGACCTCCTGGACCACGAGGAGGGAATCGACATCGACTATGCCATAGCGTCGCTTGACGCAAACCTCATCCGGACGAGATTCTGGAAGGACTGGCTTGTCAAAAACGCAAAAGAGCTGTCGCTCTACGGCGCAAGGGTTTACACCGCAAGAGAAGACCGCAATATGCTGTCTGTCGCAATCGGTGCATCTGGCAACATCACGCTTGGCGAAAAGGAGGTCAAGGAATTTCTGACACCGCTCCTTGACAGGCTGCACGAGGACGGCCTGCTCTAGGTTATATAGGGTCTACAGGCAGAGAAAGAGTGCATACTAATGAAGGCCCAGTTTGCGCACCATCTCGTTTGCCTGCAGCACAACGACAAGCAGATAAGGCTAGTGCTGGAGCCTCTTGCCGTCGACGACAAGAACGAGAACGAGTGCACTGAGGGTTTTTTAAAGTGCCCCGAGTGCGGCGCCCTCTATCCCGTCATCCAGGGCGTGGCAATCGCAGTCAAGGATTTTTCTTTATACGCTGCCGCAAGGTCGCAGACGTACGGCAGGTGGCTCCTTGGCGCCAGCACCAAGGAGATGAAAGAGTTCCTGAGGGAAAAGGGGAGCAAACTTTCGCCCGAAACTGCAAACGACAGGTACGAGGAGGGAGGAAGCTGGTTTGTCCCGTACAGGTGGACCCAGTACGAGCACACTGAGGAGGACCGCTTTATACAGCACATGAGGTGGCACCTGCGTCCAAACGAGGTGTACAACCGCGTGGTGCACGGCATAAACAACGACATGGACGGCACAGTACTTGACATGGCGTGCTCCATGGGCTACAGTACGCTGCTCCTTGCGCAGAAATACGCCTTTGCAATAGGAATCGACCTGTCATTTTCATTCATCAGAGAAGCACGCAAAAAGATGCAGGAGAAAAAGCTTGGAAACGTCGAGTTTTGCGTCGCTGACTCACTTGCCCCGCCATTCCACCCAAACAAGTTCGACCTCGTGCTTGCGATAAACCTGCTGGAGCTTGTCGACGCGGAAAAACTGCTTGCGTCTATCCACAAGATGCTAAAGCCGCACGCAAGCACCATCATAGCCGACCCGTACGACTATAACCGTGACCCGCCGCCGAAAAAATCGTACGACGGGCAGTCGTTCCGCAGGCTGGTCGAGGACTCGGGTTTTGAGACATTCGAGAAGAGCAGCAAGAACGAGTCGTACATACCATGGGTGCTCAAGGTGAACGAGCGGGCGTACCTCTACTACTTTGTTGATTATTTGAAGGCGCAAAAGAGGTCAAAGGAAAAGTTCTAACTTGACCCGATCTGTTTAATAGCACGCACTCTTTAACGGCGACTATGCCAACTGCATATGTGCTCATCAACTGCGATCTGGGTTCCGAGGAGGAGATAATAAGGGAACTGAAAAAGATGCCCGGGACGATAGAGGTAAGCGGAGTCTACGGCGTATACGACATCATTGCCAAGGTCAGTTCAGACAGCATGGAAAAGCTGCGGGAAACCATCACCTGGCATGTACGCAAGATAGACAAGGTGCGCTCGACTCTGACCATGATAGTGATAGAGGGCCAGGGAGAGAAGAAAAAGTAGCTGCAAGCCAGGTTTATTATCTCTCCATTTCTTTTCTGTTTTGTTGAACTCTATAGAGGCGATGGCGCAGGACATCGGGCGTCAGCTTGACGACCTTCCGCGGCTTGTATTGCCTGCACCTGCCGGAAATGTTGCATTTGTAGGGTCCGGCGACTCGTACGCTGCAGCTCTTGCGGCATGCTACCTTTCATCAGGCCGCGCTACGTGCTGGCGCCCGGCAGATGTCATTTCAGACCCCTCGCTGCTTGTGGGCCGCAGTGCGTGTTTTGTTTCGATATCCGGCAGGACTCGCTCCAACATCCAGGCTGCAAGCGCCGCAAGAAAGGCAGGCGTGCCGACTGTTGCAATAACGGCCGACGGAAAAAGCCCGCTTGCAAGTGCCTGCGACAGCGTTTTTGCACTCGACTTCAAGAGCGCCGGAAAGACATCTGGTACGATCAGTTTTGCAGCAAGCATGCTTGCCTGCACGCACCTTGCTACGCAGGGCAAGACGGGCTGCCCAGCAGACCTGAACGAAATCTATGCCAGAGCGTCAAAAGCGGCTGGAAGGCTTGCAGGCAGGGTCCGCACCGGTTCTATAATCATGCTGGGCGACTCGCTTCTCTTTTCTGTGGCTATGTACGGCGCGCTAAAGTTCAACGAAGTATTTGGCTCAAGGGCGCAGGCGTATCCACTTGAAGAATTCTTTCATGCGCCACTTTTCGGGCTCAAATGCAATGACCAAGTCATTGTCCTTGGTACAAAAGGCGACTATGTGGCACTTGCAAGGCGCGTCAATGGATTGCCTGTCGACTGCAGCGCATCTGTGCCCGTCGAATTGCTGTTTTATGCGGTATTTTTCATCCAACACCTTGTGCTTGCGGTTGCAAAGAAAAAAAGGCTCCAAGAGTGCTATTTCATGCGCAACAAAAGACTGTTAAAGACAAGCTCGAAAGTCATTTACTGACCGACCGGAAGGTCTGGCCTGTTGCCCCATTCGCCCCACGAGCCAAGGTACATCCTGACATTTCTGTAGCCGAGCATCTTTAGCACCACAAAGCTGTTTGCAGCCCTGTAGCCTCCCTGGCAGTAGGTTATCACTTCCGCGTCTTTTGGGATTTTCGCATACATCTTGGCAAGCTCTGCCTTGTCCTTGAAGGCCGCGTCCTTGACGTTGTCGTTCCAGTCGATGTTGACCGCCTTGGGTATGTGGCCAGCGCGCGCCGCCCTGATTGCTGACCCGTCAAACTCTTGCTTTGAGCGCGTATCTAGGACTATAGTCTTGTTCTTTTTTATCGCCGACTTGATCATATCATAGCCGGCGAGGATCTTTGGGTCCGGCCTGCCTGCGAATCTAGAGTGCACAAACGGGTTTGTCTTTTCCTCTACGGGCAATCCCTTTGTCTTCCACCCTTCAAGCCCGCCGTCAAGCATCGCCACTTTTGCGTGCGAGAAATAGAGCAATAGCCACACACCCCTTGCCGCAGATGGCCCCGAGACGCCGTCATAGAAAACCACGAACTTGCTCTTTGAAACGCCAATGTTTGACAGCAACAGTCTTGTCTGCTTGTTGAATTGCCTGATGCCGTCCTTGGACGTGTCTATCCAGTGAAACTGCATGAGGTCAATGTTGACTGCACCCGGCACGTGGCCCTGTGCATAGTCGGAAAATGGCCTTGCGTCCACGACAAGCAGGCTCCCGTCCTTTTTTGCAATGCGAGCATCCAGTCCCTCTGGAGATATTACGAGCATCGCTGGAAAGTTTTTTTACAAAGTTAATATTTATTTCCGTAGGCATGACCCTCATGTGGAGCCTCTATAACGTTGGTTAGGAAAAAGACGGTGCAAAAGGGCGACCGCCTAGAGTCCATCCGCGATGCGCATAACGTGGAAAAGATGGCAAGGACCACCCGCATGGAGGACTACCTCGAAGTGATATACGAGCTCATCCAGCACAAGGGCTATGCGACCACGGTCGACATTTCCAATTACCTCAACGTCAGTTCCCCAAGCGTGACAAAGATGCTCCAGCGCCTGAGCGAAAGCGGCCACGTCAACTACGAGAAATACCGCGGGATAACGCTGACTGAAGCCGGCGTTTCAGTGGCCAAGAGTATGCACGACAGACATGGCGTGCTTGCAGAGTTTCTCATGATGATAGGAGTCGACGAGGACACTGCAAACCGCGACGCGGAAGGAATCGAGCACCACCTGCACCCCGAGACCCTCAAGAAACTGGAAGAGTTTGTCAAGCTGGCCAAGAGCCAGGGGCTTGCCCGCTAGCACTCTAGCGCTTGCTCAAAAACAATCGCATCTCTTGCCCCGAGACGACCGCGTTGAACACCTGCTTGCCGGCGTCCGACCGCTTGTCTATCTTTACCCGCGCCTTTTTGCCCACCTGGCTGCTAATTACATACTCGTCGTCGATGTAGAGGTCGACGGCGCGCCCTATCACCTCCTCGTCTACTAGGAGCGTTATCGCAGAGCCGGACTCACTCACCTCGAACTGGACCTCCCTGCCAAGGGTCGGTGTCTTGACCTCGACGTCGATGTGGACGCCAAGTGCCTCTTCAAGCTCGTTTATCGTGGAACCACCCCTGCCGATTATCTTGGGCGCGGCCTCCTTGCTGACCTTGACCTGCACCCTGTTTTCAGAAAGGATGTTCACCTCGGCGCGCGGGTCGAACCGGCGCACCGCATCCATTATCTTTGACTGCGCAAGTTTCTTTATGCCAGACTCGTCAGAGCCGCTCTTTGTCTTTGACACCGGCACAACCACGTTTTCCTCTCCGTACGTGTAGATCTCGTACTCGACTGCGCCAGACTCGAAATCGCGCACCTCTACAAGCGGCCTTGCAAGATCGGCCTCGGTCATGCCGCTTGGCACCTTGACAGTCAGGCTCAATTCATAGACCTTGTCTATCCGCCCTTCCTTGACAAAGATGATGGTGTCAAGTATGTGAGGGATCATGCCAAGTTCCACCTTGCCCATGAAGCGCTGGACGGCGTCAAGCGGGCTTGAGGCGTGGACTACCCCCACCATCCCCACGCCGGCAAGACGCATGTCAGCAAACACGTGAAAGTCCTGCGCCCTGCGCACCTCGTCATAGATTGTATAGTCGGGCCGTACGAGGAGCAGTATGTCGACTGCCTTTTCAAAGCTGCCTTCAAGAGGTCCGTACTGCGTGACTTCCTCAGGTACTTGCAGGTCTCGGGGCGACTCGAACGTCTTGACTATCTTGCCCTTTTGCACGTAAAATTCCGCCAGGCTGCTTGCAAGCGTGCTCTTGCCAGAGCCGGGCGGGCCGGCGATGATTATTCCCTCGGCCTTGCCGGATAGCCTCTCCATCAGTTTCTCGCTTGCATTATAGTCGGCAAGGGCGAGCCGGACGGTCGGCCTTACTATTGTAACCTCAAGGCCGTCGGAGAACGGCGGTCTGGTTATCGCTATCCTGTAGAGGCCAAACTGTATGACCGTTGCGCCGCTCCTGCTTATCTCGACGGTGCCGGCGCCGCTCACCCTGCTTGCCTCGGAAATCTCTTTCACCATCTCATTCAGCTGCCCGTACGTGCTCTTGTCCGGGCCCACCTGCACCAACTGAAAGTTACCCGGCTTGCCTCTCTTTGCCATCGGCAAGACATTTTCTTTCAGGTGCACGCTCATGGTCGTTTCGTCAAAGAACTTTTCAAACGCAAGGTCTGCTGTTTTTGTAGGTGCCCGTATGTGGCGCGACTTTATGCCCTGCGCCTCTGCTACCAAGGCCTGCACATAGTCTGCAGTGAGAAGCGTCGCAGACTCGTTCATTGCCACATCCTTGATAATCGCGTCTATCCTGCCGTGCTTGGCAAGCCGGATGTCGTTGATGTCCGGCCTTGCGCCGGAGAACCTCACGGTTATGCTGCGCGCAGAAGCAAGCTCGCGCATCTTCTTTATCTCGGCAAGGCCCACAAAGCCGTGCTCCTTGTTGGTGGACGCCTGTGCCTGCAGCTCGTCGAGGACCGCAAGCGGGATTATTATCTCGCTGCCGGCTTCAATGTCGCCGGCTTCCAGCATCTTGGTTATCTCGCCGTCGATTATTATGCTCGTGTCAAGTACAAATTTTGCCAACGTGGTTCTCTCTCAGCTAGGGTTTAAAAAGACTGCCGACAGGGATTTTGTATCATAAAAATTGTACATAGGGATAATAACAAAGAATTTAAGAATGTTCAAGCATAGCCCTCTAGAATGAAAAAGCTCGAGGCAATCATACGCTCGGAAAAGATGCCAGTAGTCAAGGAGAAGCTGAGGCAGCTTGGAATAGGCGGCATGACCATCTACAACGTGTCGGGATGGAGCAAACAGCGCGAGCTCCACCTGCAGTGGAGGGGACAGCCGGTGGCCTACGACCTTTTGCCCAAGATAAAGTTCGAGATACTTGTGCCCGACGTGCAGCTGGACCAGGTGGTGCAGGCAATAATCGAGTCCTCGCGCACAGGCGAGTCCGGCGACGGCGTGATATTCGTGTCCTCAGTTGAGCAGGCGATAAACATCGCCACCCTTGACAAGGGCGACAAGAGCATTTCCTGAGAGAGATAGAAAAAAGAGACAGAGAAAAAGGCTAAAAGCAATAGCAGGCAAGGAACCGGCGTATTGCTATGTGCCCTTGCCGCGGCCGCCTTTATCGTGGCAGCGGCGGTCTTGTTTTCGTTTATCCCTTTTGCCGCCTTTGCCGCCCGCTATTACGAAGAGCAGACAGACTTTACCGAAACCAAGGTTCCAGCCTCTGGCTTTACCTGGAGCGACGGCTTGCAGGTCTGCATATTCAAGCAAGCCGGCGTCCCAAACTCGTACTATGTCTGGGCCAAGCTTGCTGTGCAGGAATGGAGGCAGGCATTGCGCGAGTACACAGGCAACGAGCAGGGGTGGACCATGACTGCACGCTATTCGCCAAGCGAGTCGCAGATGAAAGGCTGCAACGTCAAGGTTCACATCTATGATACCTACAAGGACTTTCCAGAATACCCAAATCAGACGGGCGCTTACACGGCAGTGCAGTATACGGGAGGCGACGCCGAGGGTGCAGACGTCTATCTCGCGCCAGTGGTGCTCCACGGTGACGGCAAGACAGAGATAAAGCTGCCAAACTATGCGTTCCGCAACTCTGCGGTGCATGAGATGGGCCACGTGCTCGGCCTCGGGCACATGGGAAAGGAAAAAGGCTACCTGATGTCGCCCGTGTTTGACTATTTCGACAACAAGGATCAGCTTCCGATAACTACTCTAGAGCTGTCTACGCTGGTAGGGCTGTACGGAACCGACGGGTTTGATCGCACAATCTCTATATTATGACAAGCCGGTTTAAGAGTCGAGAGAGAAATATGAACGCCGAGAGCTATCTAAAGGCAGGCAAGATAGCGTCGCAGGTAAGGGAGGAGGCAAGACGCAAGTACCATGTCGGCTCGACCCTTTTTGAGGTCTGCGAAAAGGTCGAGGCGCAGATACGTGCGATGGGAGCCCAACCGGCGTTTCCCGTAAACGCTAGCCTCAACGAAATTGCCGCGCATTACACGGCGGAGCCTGGCGACCAGACCATGGTAAAGGAAGGCGACGTGCTAAAGATAGACATCGGTGTGCATATTGACGGCTACATTGCTGATACGGCCGTCACGGTGTGTTACGACCCGAAATTCGACTCGCTTGTCAAGGCGGCCGAGACTGCCCTAGCAGAGGCGGTGCGCATGGCAAGGGCTAACACCAAGGCAAGCGACATTGGCCGGACCATCGAGACAATGATAAGCAGGATGGGGTTTAGGCCCATCCAGAACCTGTCTGGACACTCGCTTCAACAGTACACGATACACGCAGGCAAGTCCATCCCAAACGTCTGGACGATAGGCTCGTCGTTTGCGCTCCAACCGACTGAGGCGTATGCCATAGAGCCGTTTGCGACCACGAAGGACGGCATGGGAGTGGTCCGAGAAGGAAAGGTCCGAAACATCTTTGGGATAACCTCAAGAAAGCCAAGCAAGGACAAAGACGCTGATGAACTGCTGGAAACCATATGGAACCGCTACAAGACGCTCCCCTTTGCTCTCCGGTGGCTGACAGACGCTTACGAGGAAGCAAAACTTCGCAAGGCGATGGATGTGCTGGTAAAGAAAAAGAACGTCCACGCATACCCGATACTTGTCGAAGGTCATGGCAGGATGGTCACGCAGGCAGAGCACACGCTCATACCAAACGAAACCGGCTCGACAGTGATAACAATCTAGGAATTATTTTTGTCAGGCGGGTACTCGCCATAGATGGCGCTTGCCATAGTCGACTGCGAGCCGCATTTCTTGCACGGAGAACCAGAGTGGAATACATAGTCGCCGTCCTCAAAGGGCCGGCGCACCTTTTCTCTGCACGAGCCGCAGGTCTCCTCCGTGTATATCACGGGAGGGACTTCTTTTTTCTTGCCAAACAATATCATTATTGCGCGACCCCCATAGTGTTGCCTACGCCTATCACGAGCACGGACTGGCCCTCCTCGGTCTTGTCCTCGATTATCCCGTACACGGTGTCTGTCACTTTTTCAAAAGAATCGGCTATCTCTTTCCGCATGACGGTTATGGCGTCCTGCACCGACTGCTTCACTATTACGGCGTACAGTGGTATCCCAAACTGTGTGGCGACTTCCTCTATCTGGTACTTTTCCACGCCGATGCCACCTATTGCAGCTCCAATCCCTTCCGCCACGTCGCCTGTCTTTTCCCCTTCCAGTTTGAGCGCGGCGTCTATCATGACTATGGCATCTATCTTTATCCCAAGGTCGCCGACGAGGCGCCTTATGGCCTCGCCCGGCCTTCCGACCGTTCCCGACGGTCCCTCCGCCTTTAGCAGGCACAGTTTCCTGCCTGCGTGCTCGCTTTGCGCGTAGACGGTCTCCTTGGCGGCGGGCATCTTTTCCTTGCCGAGCATCATCCTTCCGACCACCATCGGCCCGATGCCGTCACCTATGGGCTGGCCCTTCTGGAAGGCGCCCACCGCCTTTTTCATCGCGGTGGCCTCTTCGATAAGGAGGGGCATCACCATCTGCAGCTGCACGAGCACGAACATGCTGGTCGTGCGCTTGCCCATCAGGAAATAGTGCCGGACCACCTTGTATATCATGTTGAGCGCTGTGGCGGCTTCAAGTATGTTCTCTATCTTGGACAGCTCGTAATCGTCGACTCCGGGGCATATCTTGCGGACCTCTGCGCGCATACGCTCGTCCTTTGTCCGAAGCACATGCTCCACCTTGCGCACGACTCCGCTTGGGTCCATGTCGACTGGCATTATCGTGAAATATTCGAGGAACTTGTCTATCCTTGCCGACGGGTCGGCAGCCTTGTCCTGAACCACGCTTTTGACATAGTCAATTGCATCAAGCCGGGCCCCATCCTTCATGTTCTTCAGCTTTACCAGCGACTTGGACACCTCGCCCAGTATCACCTTTGACTGCATCTTTTGGCCGTACATCATGAAAACCGGGATTATCGCAAGCGAGATGATGTACACCCAGACAAGCGGGTTTGTGGGGTCAAAGTCTTTGGGGTCTGTCAGCCCTCCAAGCTGCCGGAACAGTGCGGAAAAGTCAAGCATATTATCGTCGGCAACCACGGGAGGGCTGCAAAGAGCAATTAAAGGTTACTTGCGACTCTTGGAGGCAGGAGCGCGCTTTACAGACGGCTGCGCCGGAACCGCTCTTTCTTTTTCTTTCTTGGCGACATGGCACTCGCACGCGCACTTCATCATACGCATGTCAAAGGAGCAGTCGTGGTCTGGGCCGCACGATTCGCCTACCGGCCACTCGCCTGGGCAGTCTACGTGCCTGTCGCGCTTGCAAAAAAACGTCAGCATTATGTTGTGTCCACGTGCTGTTGCCCAAAAGCCGATTTAATGTTTTTGCTTGGCTCAGAACTGAATGTTGAACAGCTGCGGAGCGTATATCGAGCCTTTCCGCACGCGCTTTACCCTCGCAACTGACAAGTAGTGCGGCCAGATGGTCGCCATGATGCTTCCTTCAGGCACGCCGACTGGGTCAAGGAGCACCACGATGTCGCCCTCGCTCACGCCCCGCTCGACCAGCTTTTCCTTTGAAATCGCAATGAGGTCGTCGGGCATACCCGAGCTATACAGGTAGACCTTGCCCGTGTATTCCAGTTTGTCTTCTGACATTCGTGTGTTTGTTTGATGAGGCTGGCACAAAAATGTTTGTTTGTTTTTGCCTATTCCTGCGCGGAATCGCCGAATATCAGCTTCATTTCGTCAAACGTCAGTTTCTCACCCGAAGACATCTTTTTCATCGCCGCCTCCTTTAGCGCGTTCCAGCGTTCCTGGTATTCCTTGTCGCGCCTTACGCGTTCCTGCATGGCCTCTTGGCGTGCGACCCTGCGCTCTTCCATTTCCTTTGTCTTCTTTTGGCGGGTTTCGCTCTGCGCCATACGGTTCTTCTTGAACGCAATGGCGTTAAGTTGCGTCTCTATCATTTCGAGTTTTGCCGCCGCCTCGCGCACGCCGTGGATGACCTGCCTGCGCTCCTCATAGAGCGCCTCGCGCGTGTTCACCAGGCCCTCGATGCTCTCCTTGAGCTTGCCTATCTTGTTGCCGAACTCCTCCTTCTGGCGGAAGATCTTGTTTATCCGGCCCTTCAGCTCGTCGTAGTGGGTAGACATCTCGCGGTACTGGTCCTCCTTTTTGTGCATCATCTTTAGAGTGTGAAGTTTCGTTGCGATCTCTTTTGAACGTGCGACCAGCTTGCGCTCCTCGTCCTTCGAGAGCTTTTTGGTTTGTATGTCGCGCTCTATCTGCTCAAGCGCCTTTGTGAGGCCGTGGATTTCGTTTCTGTCCTTACGAGACTTGGCCTGTCCGACCTTGTCGTCCAGCGACTTCATCTGGTTCTTGGCCTCGATCAGGCTGTTGCGCATTTCGACAAACTTGGGATAATCGGCATCCTTCTCCTCGTTGACGCCCTTGAGCTTGGTACGCAGCTCGTCAAGCTGCATCCTCTCCTCGTCTATCTGCTTCTTGACGGCTTCAAGCCGCGTATTTATTTCCTCTATCTTCTTGTCGCCCTGCTTTTGCTCGTCGACCACCGTCTTCTTGAACTCTAGCAGTGTCTTCATGTTCGGATCCGATTCGGGATTGTTGTTTGCTGTTGTTGCTGTGCTCAATGTAGAGATTGCACCATCATTATTATCATGAGGGAGTTACCCACGTCAAGTAAGGGGTTGTATTAACACCAAAAATATATTTTTTGTTATTTCTCTGCACGCCAGAGGGTACGCACCACATCTTTATATTGCATGAGGCCGTAAAAAACCTTAGCGATGGATGATTTTGAGAAGGAGTACCCCGGCTTTGACTGGAAAAACACGCCGGCGTACAAGCACCCAGGCGGCAAGGACTGCCCCTGCCCCAAGCACGAGTACATAAGGGAGCAGATGAGAGTCGCCCAGACGGTGAGCGAGAGCAATAAGGACGTGCCTCCGGAGCAGCGCCAGCAGGGCAAAATCACGCTCAAGTTCTGCCCCGACCACTATGACGTCTATTTCAACGAGGTCATACCGGCGATGCCTTTCAAGTACCGCTTCATGACCAAAGTCGCGCTGAAACTGGGCGCAATTACGATACAAAAGCTGACCTATATGCAGTCGGACCAGTGCTTTTACTGCAAGTTCGGTTCTGGCGGCTTTGACAAAAAGACAGAGCTTCCGCCCATCTAGCCGATAACACCCGACGAGTCGAGTATCATGTTCCGCAGGGCGGTCCTGCCGTCGGCGGAAAAGCCGAAGGTGAGTATGTTCCTTATGACAAGCGACAGGTAGGGGAGGCTCTTTCCTGACTGCAGGCGATAGCCCCTGTAGAATGCCTGCTCTATTTCGCAGTAATTTGGGAGGTCTATGACGCTTGCAAGGAACGAGCCGGCGTCCATGCTCCTTGCAAACGCAGAACGGCTCTTTTGTATGAACGCAAGGTCAGTGCGCAGGAGGGACTCGCCCCGCACGAGAAAGTTCTGTGCCTTGTTATCGGTAAACGCAAGGCCGGCCGCGTGGGCAAGGGCGGTGAGCCGGCCTGCCTCCTGCGCAAGGCCGGGGCGGGCACCCGTCGCAATTGCCCTGTACAGGTCGCCCCCGTCCACGTACTCTTCGACCAGCTCGTCTTTGTTCGTTGAAACGAGGCGGGGGGTAGGTATGCCGGCTCTTTCAAGCGCGCTGCGCATCCCTTGGCCTTCGTTTCTTGAAATGTCGCCGGCGGCAGGGGGTGCCGACGGATGGGCAAGGAAAATCGAGATGAACGTGTAGGTGCAGAGCAGGATGTATTCGTGGAAGCCCTTTGTGGGCTTGTTGCGCTTGACCACCACCCTGCGGCCGTCGCGCTCTTGCACCGATATGTCGCGCTGCCAGTTGACAAAATACACACTTCACGTTTGTGCGCACTGCATAATTACTTGTCGCAGCCGCTATTCAAAATAGCAAGGTATGCGAGATATATAGCACAGTGCTGGTCCAACACAAAGGCCACGCAATCGCAAGGAAATTCTTTAATTCGTACACCGCGCCAAGCTACGACCTTGTGGTCAGGACGACGACTTTTGGCCGCGATAAAGCATGGAAGCGCCACATCCTGTCAGAGATAAGCACAAGCAAGAAGATCCTGGACCTTGCCTGCGGGACGGGCATTCTCTCCTCCATGGCAGGCGCGGAGGACAGAGACAGGTCTGTTGTCGGCCTGGACCTCACGTTTGAATACCTCCAGATGGCGCGCAAGAAGATTCCGCTTGCCTCCGTGCAGGCGACTGCAGAGGCCATCCCCTACAAAAATGGGGCGTTTGACGCGGTAGTGTCGTCGTACCTTGCCAAGTATGTCGACTTGCAGGCGCTGGCAGGCGAGTGCTGGCGCGTGCTTGCGCCGGGCGGGATTGCAGTCTTTCACGATTTCACCTGTCCAGAAAACTCTGCCATGTACGGGCTATGGGAACTGTATTTTACGGTATTGAGGGCCGCAGGTGTGTTTGCGCTTTCGTGGAAGAGCGTGTTCTGCGACCTTGACAGGGTGATATGCGAGTCGCGCTGGACCGATGCGCTTGTGCAGGCGCTAGAGGGGCGCGGCTTTGAAGGCATCAGGTGCAGGCGCTACACGCTTGGCACGGCAGGCATAGTGGTGGCGAAAAAGCCGTGACAGAGAGCCGCATGAACGAGTGGTTCGTGCCGAGATTCGGTCCGCCGAGGTTCCGAGCGTTCGTGGGCCTGCTTTTCCTTCCTTACACCGGCATGTGCGTCGCCTTTACGCTGGTCGGCGCCATGCTTGCCCCCGACGTGCAGTGGGACAGGGCAGGCGCAATCGCCCTCATCTACGCGCTGGCGCTCGGAGTAGGTGCGCACACAGCCGATGCCATCGGGTCGAAAAAGGAAAAGCCATGGGGCGCGTACTTTACGCGCAGGCAGATGATTGTGCTGCTGGTCCTTTCGCTTGCCGGCGCATACACCATCGGCATCTATTACATCATCTTGTATGTGCCTGCGCTTGCAGTAATAGCAATCCTTGAAGGATTCCTGCTCTTTGCGTACAACTTTGAGATCTTGGGAGGGAGGTTCCACACCAACTTTTGGTTCGCAGTGTCCTGGGGCGCCCTTCCAGTCATGGCAGGCTATGTCATCCAGACTGGCGACAACATCGTTTCTTTGGCGCCGGTTGCAGCCGCCACAGGCGCGGGCCTCGCAAGCATGGCGGAGATAAGGATGTCACGGCCCTACAAACAGCTAAAGAAAGAAGGCGGCAACCCCGCCATTGCAAAGAGGCTTGAAGGTAGACTAAAGTTTTTGAGCCTTGCCACAATCGCGTTTTCTCTGGCACTTGTTGCCGCAAGGGCGGTCGCAGGATGACGACGATGATGATGAAAAAAGAAGAGATGGGCAACTTTGGGAGCAGGGTCCTGAAAATGATGGCCGCGCTAGAGCGCAGGGGTGCAACCCTGAGCACGGAGCAAAAGATCCTGCTTGCCGAGACGGGCACGGTGGAGCAGGTGCTCAGCATACTCACGGGATCGGCGGTGGAGGTAAAGGTAGTCAGGCAGGCCATTTATGACGGCGTCATTAGGCGCGAAGTCGTAATTTCTTCTGCAAACGGCAGGACACTCGTGCGCGCTAGGTCCAAAATCTACTGCAAGTTCCTGCCGGCGCAAATCGTGCGCAAGTTAATGCAGGGAAAGGGAGGGATTGGCACAATCATACACAACGCAGGGCTTGAAACATGCCGCAGGCTGGTCCGGTTCGGCCTTGGCCGTGACGGGCATCCCTACCGCGTGTACAGTATAGTGCACCGTGGAAAAACGGCGTTTGAGATAAGGGAGGACATCTTGATCTAGGCAGGGCTTGCGGGCTCTTTCACTTTGGACCACATGTCCCGCAGCATTACATAGGGATCATGCTACGGTTATGGATGTCTCGGCAGTGCCGCTCTTGGCTGTATCAAACGGCTTGGTCAGGCCGGTTCCAAGGACCGTTATCACTAGCTGAAAATCGCCGGAGTTGTCAAACGTTACCTTTTGGACGGCTTTTCCCATGTGCACGTGTTGATCCGTTAGCGATGTGACCGTGTTGCCGCTAGCATCCTTTACTTCGAGATTATAGTTCACATGCTCCAACAAAGCACCCGAAGAAGGGTCCTGAAAGTTGATGCTAAATTCAGTGTCCTTGCCCTGCTGTATCTCTTTTGGCGACCAGTCTACGACGATGCCTACCGATCCGTTGTCGGTCTTTAAATTTACGGGTGGAGCGGAAGGAGTCGTTGTTGTTGCAGCCAGTGCAGGAGAGAATCCGGAGCCTATTGCGGCAAGTCCCGTTACAAGGATGGCAAAAGACAGAACAACAATGCCTTGTTTTGTACCTTTCATGAGAAAGTATCTTTGATCGTTCTTATAGGATTGTCGATGTCTCCGCAGCTACTATTCTTTCGCGAAATTTGATAAAGATGCATATACGTACATACGCGCTCAAGCCAACTGCACATACTACAGGATTAGAAACATGGTGGACCGGGTGGGATTTGAACCCACGACCTCAGCAATGCCAATGCCGTATCCTACCGGACTAGACGACCGGCCCAACCTTGTTGTTCAGTCCGTCAGTCGATATTAATATGTTTAAACAATAAAAACAAACTATTATTATTGGCAGCAGCCTTGAAAACAGACGTACGCAAAGTGGCACTTGAGCAGTCAGTTGGCGCTGTGGTAAAATTCATGCCGGAAGATACTGCCGCAGAGTTTCTGCTGCTTAGAAACAGGCGCGGGTTCTGGGGCTTTCCGCAGGGCCACAAGGAAAAAGGAGAGACTGATATCCAGACGCTTGTCCGCGAAGTAAAGGAGGAGACAGGGATAAGCGAGATCAAGGTCCATACGTACATAGGCAAGATAACCTACTCGTACTTCAAAGGCGACGGTATGCGCTCTGAAAAGCAGGTGAGTTTCTATTTCGCCACCACGCCCACGAGAGAGATAAAGATCTCTGAAGAGCACGCGGACTCGCGGTGGGCGACGCTCAAGGATGCTTTCTTGCTTTTGGACCACGCGAAACTGCGACAGATCCTCGACAGGGGGCACCAGAAGGGCCTCTACTAACTGTCAGAGTGGAAAATAGGGTAATAGATTTATTTATAGCCGAGCACGCACGAGTAAACGCATAAGATGGTAGTATCAGGTGGCAAAAGGATAGTATTGACTGCGGACCGCAGTCTTATGACCAATTACAGGGGCAACTTCCTCTACGGCTTTATCGCCTGCGGCCCCTACGAACTTGTGCCCGAGTTTGTCTTTGACAAGATATTCTGCCCATCAGTCGAGACAGACAACGCCACAGGCGGGGTCAAGGTCGCGCAGTGCGGCCTCCGCAGAATCGAAGGCGCCCTCCTGAAGGAGTACAAGCGCGACGACATATTCCTTGCCCACCCAGAGATGCTTGAAAAGTGCATTGGCCCCGAGACAAAGGTGGTCGGCCTCAACGTTATGGACCCGCTCGGCATGGCGCCGGTGACCACTACGATGTCGCCGGAGAAACTGTCGTACGTCGCCATGAAGTTCAAGAAGATGTGCGCTTCCATTATCCAGTTAAAAAAGAAATACAATTTCAAGGTCGTAGTCGGCGGAAACGGCTCGTGGGAGCTGGCAAAACCCGACAGGATGAAGATCCACGGCATCGACACGGTCGTAATCGGCGAGGCCGACGAACTTGCACTGGACCTCTTCCATGACCTGGAGGCAGGCGACGCGCCGGAACTATTGCATACTTTTGTCCGCAACATCGAAAACGTGCCGATGATGCAGGGCCCGACCGTCAATTCGCTAATAGAGGCGATGCGCGGCTGCGGCAGGGGATGCGACTTTTGCGACGTGAACAAGAGGACCAAGAAGGATTTTCCACTGGAGCGCCTCCAGCAGGAAGCAAAGCTCAACCTCGACTATGGCTTTGACTCGATATGGCTCCAGTCTGACGAGATGCTCCTGTACGGCTGCGACAACAAGGACTTTATTCCAAACACAGATGCTATCACCCACCTGTGGAGCGGCCTGAAATCGACGGGCGCCCGCTTTGTCGGCACAACCCACATGACGCTTTCCGCGGTTGCATCGTCACCTGACCTGATAAAGAAGTTGTCGCACATAAACGAGATGGACGTCGCAGGCGGAAGGTGGCTTGCTACCAACTTGGGCATTGAGACGGTCGCGCCAAGGATGGTCAAGAAGCACCTCGGGGTAAAGACCAAGCCGTTCCAGCCAGAGGAATGGGGCGCAGTAGTGAGGGATGGATGCAAGATCCTCAACGACAACCACTGGTTCCCGGCGCTCACGCTCATAATCGGTTGGCCCGACGAGACGCCAGACGAAACGCAGTACACCATCGACCTCATCGAGGACTTTAAGCAAACGGGTATGCGCGGAATCGTTGCGCCGTTGCTCTATCAGGACTTTTCCGAAAAGAACTCAATGCACTTTGGCAACCTCAACGAGGCCCAGTTCACGCTGTTCTGGATGTGCTGGCAGCACAACCTGCGCGTGATTAACGACATCATCCCGATAATCATCAGGAACAAGTCGTACGGTCCTATGATGAAGGTGTTCATGGCGCTCCTCATAAAGGCGGGGACGTGGGCAATCATGAAGTACCTCCGGGGGCTGTCAAAGGACCTGTTTGCAGGCCAGCTGCCTGAGGACATTGTTGCCCGCTACACGAACAAGAGGTCCGTCACGGCGCCGCTTCCAAAGAAACTCTGAGCACATACGTCCACGGGCGGATTTTCCAACACGCCCGTCTACTTTTCAGTCTCCTGCATATTATCGAAGGACTCTAAATAGCGTGCAGAAAAACGCCAAGAAAGATAAGGAAAGAAAAAGGGCGCAACGATGGACGCAAATAAAGATCCAGAGCCCTACTTCAGGCCCTTTATTGCCTCGTCTGCAAGCGTGGCGGTCTTTGGAGTGAGCACGATAAAGTAATTCCGGTCGGCGCGCTCTACCGCCGGCACCATGCGGAACTTTTTGGTCGACACGTCAAACTCGGCAAGTCCCGGCTCCACGCTGCCCTTTGTGTAGACCATCATCAAAAGCTCGCCCGTAAGCGGGCTGAGTGGGATTAGCGAGAACACATAGCCCTTGTACGAGCTGACAGGCATCACCTGCTTGCCGTAGGGCGCCACCGATACGAGATAGAGAAAAACGTCCTCTATTGTGTTGAACTCTTCATACTCAAATTTCATGCTTGGTGTGCGCTATGACAGGGATAAAAGGTTTTAACAAAAGAAAGAGAGGATTTTAGCCGTACGACTCGAACTTGATGTCGTACGATCCGTCCTTGCGCTTGTTGCGCTCAGTGACGAACCCCTTTGGTATGAGGTAGTCCAGCGCGCCGTCCACGGTTCCCTGCCATCCGCAGATGTAGAACGACGTGTTCTCCGGCGTCACCTTCTCACCGACCAGTTCTTCGAGGGGCGACAGGTCCTTGCCAGCCTTTGGTCTCAGGAAGGACTCTACTCTGCCCTTTTGGCCGTCCCAAGTCCTGTTGAACCATTCCTGCGGCCTGCTGACAGAGGCGCGGTAGCGGAAGTTCCACTTGTCCTTGCCCTTGTCGAGGCTCTCTTCTTCCAGAGAGGTGAGCAGCTCGCGGTAGCCTAGCTCGTCTACATAGCTTGCGCCGTGCAGCACCACTATTTCGCGCTTGCTCTGCGCAGCGTGCAGGTGCATAGAGTAGGAGACAAACGGTGCAAGTCCCGTCCCGCCTCCGATGAGGACCATCCTGCGGTTGTCGGGGCTTCCGTCGTGCATCTTTTCGTTTATCGTGAAAATGCCGGTCGGCTTGACCCAAGCGATCTCATCATCTTCCTTCATGTTGAAAAGCTGCGTAGTCAGCCTGCCGGGAACCGGCTTTCGGACCCAGCGGATGTAAAGCTCCCAGTGTTTTTTCTGCTCGGGGGGCGAGGCGATAGAGTAGGCGCGCCTGATTATCTTGCCCTCGCTTGGCACGTTGGTGCCGATTGTGAGGAACTGGCCAGCCTTAAACTCTGGAATCTGACCGTTTTCGGGGGTTATCCTAAATACCGCAAGATCCTCCTTGATTATCTGAAGGTACGTGATCTTGCCCTTGTTGTCAACGACCATATAGTTCACAGCTCCTTGGCTGCATAATAAATACATTTTTAATATTCAAAGGCGAATCAACAGGTGAGAAAGTACTTCATTTTGTTCGTGCTTGGTACTGGCCAAGACGCCAGATGCCAATTACAGCTTGTTTTTTCGCAGGGTTATAGTCTCGCTATTTGCATCGTACGTCAACACGAGACCCTGCCTCCCCCATTCTATGAACCAGTTAAAGTCGTTTGTTGCGTCCTGAGTATTGTTATTATCAAGGGCGCCGGCACTTTCAGAAAAGAACTTTAACAGATCTTCCCTTGAAATGCTCTGCGAACCTCTCTTCTTCATATAGTCTGCAAATTTTTTGAATGCGTCGATATTGAGCACCATGTCATGCAGCATTTTTTTTCTCACTTTGGGACTTGCCGCTATAAACAAATGGCCCTTTTCAGTCAACAATACGTCTCCCGTCTGAATCTGAATCAGGCCAAACATCTCTCCCGCCTCGACTATTGGCAAAAGGTCATCCAGTTCCAGCCCCTGTTTCAGGGCAACGCCTGCAAGGTCTGACTTGCTGCCGATATCGTCCAGTATTTCCAAAAAGCCCTGAAGGGAGCCATAATGAATTTTAGGGATAGCAGTAGTAGTCATGCCGGCATTGCGCAGTGCGAACCATAGTTGCATTTTCATCGATTTAAATTTTCATGATTCATGTTATCATGGTCGTGATCCTGTCGATGTACTCATAGAGCAGATTGTCGCGTTTTTCCCGGGGCCGGGGGATATCGATTTGCAGTTCGTGTGATATCGTTCCAGGTCTGGGGCTCATGACGAGCACCCTGTCTGAGAGATAGACGGCTTCTTCTATATTGTGGGTCACCATGACGACGACTTCGGGCGTCGTAAACTTGTTGTTCCACACCTTAAGGACTTCTTCGCGCAGGGCCTCGGCAGTCAGCGGGTCAAGCGCTGAAAACGGCTCATCCATGAGAAGAATTTCAGGGTCGATTACAAGCGCCCTGGCGATTCCGACTCTCTGCTTCATCCCTCCAGACAGCTCGCGCGGATAAGCGTCTTCGAACCCCTCCAGACCCACTTCTTGAATTATCTGGAGGCTCTTTTGCCGCCGTTGCTCCTCTGGAATGCGCAGGGACTCTAGACCAAATTCCACGTTTTGAAGCACAGTCAGCCACGGAAAGAGGCCGAACGACTGAAATACCATAGCCATAAACGGGTTTACCCTTCCCGTCGTGGACTCGCCCTTGTAGAACACTTGGCCTCTGTTCGGAGCCTCAAGACCCATGATGATTCTCAAAAGCGTAGATTTGCCAGAGCCCGACGGCCCCACTATTGAGACAAACTCGTTCTTGTTTATGGACATGTTTACGTCTTTGAGTATGACGAGTCTTCTGCCACCCCCTTGGCCGGCATTGTACTCTTTTGTAATGCTCTCTAATTCCAAAATCGGGCTTGATGTTTCTGTAGCGGATGGTGATGATGATGACGGTTTGTCATAGAAAAGGCTGTCACTGTCTTCGTCATGGGATCTTGCCTCTTTTCTTTTAGCAGCGTCGGTAGGGAAGGGCAAGGCAAAGCCAGGATTGTCGTCAGCTGTCACCATCATGAGCCACTCCTAATATGCGTGCTACAGGGATTCTGCGGCCGCCATGTTTCGCCTTGAATCTGACTCATCAATAAAGCTATCATCGTGACTGGGGTAAGACAATGGCAAAAATTCTATCCACTCATGCTGTATTTGCGGATCACTTTTTTGTACAACCTCCTCCAGACAAGGTTGTTGATTGTAACTATCGTTGCCACCATGACTCCAACAATCATCAGTATCAGCACAGTATTTCCCAAGCCGTAGGCCGAAACGTCGAGAAGAGAGCCTATGCCAAGGACGGAATATGTCTTGTCCCCGTAGACGAGATATTCAGACACTATCAGTGCGTTCCATCCTCCTCCCCATGCAGTGATGCTTCCAGTTATGAACGAGGGATAGATTGACGGAAAGAGGACGCGCCGGAGGTATTGTGATTTCGTGCTCCGAAAGGCCCTTGCGGATTCTTCAATGTCTCCCGGAATAGAACGGACACCTCCCACCAGGTTGAACAGCATGTACCACTGCATACCGGTCAGTATCAGTAGGATGGACGGAAACTCCAGTCCGCCAGGAACATAGTTTACAAGCACTGCCATGAAGGGAAAGAAGGCAGTGGCAGGGATGGATGCGAGAGTCTGGATAAGAGACATGGTCCTCCCGAACCTTGGGCTCTTGGCTATCTTTACTGCGACCGGCACCGTCCAAGCCACAGTTATGAGATACGCCGCTGCCAGTCTGAGGTAGGAAAACGCTAGGCCGGCGGGAATTTCAGAGACGACCTTGGCCGTGTCGGCATTATGGAAAAGGGAGGAGTACATGCCGTACAATCCCAGAAACGATTTAGAGATTACACTGCTTTCGGCGATTATGAACACGACTACGAGCGTGGACAGAATAAAGAGCACAGTTTTTTTGTAATTTCCCAATTGCTTGGAATTATCGTCAAACCACCGGTGGATTGGAGCGAACAGCGTTTGCTCAAGATTGTACGCCGACGCAGCTACTTTTTCCATGGCGGCAACAGACTTTTTGCGTATCAGCGCCTGCCGGGGATTTCCGTACAGAAAATCAGTCAGATTAGCCAGAGGGAACAAGGCCCTTACGTGCGCAAGTCTGGCCACGTTTTCCAATAGGAACCTCTGCCGGCCTGCGGGCCAAGTCGCGGGACCGGATGCGGCCGAGGAATTATACTCGTACTTGAAGCGGTTTGCAAAGGACTCTAACGGGCGCCAGAACAGAAAATCAACGACTAGAACGACTGACACCAATGTTCCAAGCGCGGCAAAGGCCAAAGGGTATTGGCCTGCAGAGACTGAAGAGCCCAGCAAACTCCCAAGACCGGGCAGGGTGTAGGTCTTTGAACCCAAAGAGATTATCTCTGCGGCTGTGAGGAAATACCACCCTCCGGACTAGGACATCATGCTGTTGTAGATAAGTTTTGGAGTTATCGCAGGCAGGTAGAGTTTTCGGAAGAGCAAGAGCGGGTTTGCCCTGAACGCTTTGGCCGTTTCCTGCAGGTCGGACGGGATCAAGAGCGCAGACTCGTATACAGAGAATATCATGTTCCAGACCATGCTGGAAAAAATAAGGAATATCGCGGCAAGCTCTATGCCTGCAGGGCTGCCGTTGAACAGGGCGATAAAGAACGCAATCGCCACAGGAAAGAAGCCTAGGATGGGAATGGACTGAAGGATATCTACGATTGGAATTATTATCTTTGATGCGAGGGGTTTTGCTGCTGCCGTTATGCCCAATGCAATCGATACAATGAACGAGATTCCCAGCGCCGCAAACATCCTGTATACGGATGCCAACGAGTCGAACAGCAGAGTCCCGAAATTTGGAGGGGCGGAAAGGGCGTCATCTTTTTCTTTGTGATCCGGGGCGCGGTTATTATCAGCAGAATATGCAAGGGCAGTGGCAGTCGTCGGCATGAGGCAAGGCGCCAACAATAACAACAACAGTATTGAAATCAGGAATAGGCAAAATGTGGCACTTTTGTTGTTCATCCATATCTCGCCAGCAGAACTGATGACAAGCGATTGCGATCAAGTTAAAGAGTTACTTAACATAGTTCAGCCTATAGGGCATGAATCGCGTTCCGCAATTAATTAATCTGGACTCTACCATCATTACCTTATGTCAGGATGGATGAGGGGCGGAAACTCTGACGAGATTGACGAGCTTAACCAGACCATAAACGAGCAGAGCGACGAGCAGCGCAAGATTGCCGCAAGATTCGGCAAGGCCATGAACGACTTTGCCACCGAACGGTCGCTAGAGACCTGCCTTGAAGCCCTCAACCTCTCCATACAGCTGGCAAACATTCGCGCCAAGGTGTCCGGCTCGTGGGAGCACTATGCCCGGCTATTGGAGGGCGAAGTGGTGCGCCTGTCAAAGCAGGCCGGAGAAAAGAAATGACAGTCAGTCCTGCACAGGGACCGGCGCCGTCAGCTTTTTAAAGTCGTCAAACAGCGCGTGCGCCAGCCTGCCGTTTACGAACAGCAGGTACATCCCCTCGTCCATCAGGTTCTCGATTGCAATGCTGATGTCCTCGATCTTTGTGATCGGGTCATAAGAGAGCGTGTCGGTCGCAAGCATCAGTGTGGCCTTGTCGTGGTTGTCAATAACGTCGTAGAGCGCGGATTCGACCGTGCCAAAGAACCCCATGTCGTACCTGTCGAGCTTTGGCTTGAACATCGTGGCGATGGTCTCAAGTTCGCTTGAGCCTATTATCGGCGACGTAAAATTCTGGTGGCCGGCAAACGTGACACCAAAGTCGAGGTCGTTATAATCATTGTGCTTGAAAAACTCCTCGCACGCTTTTAGCATCTGCGCCTCTGTGAGCCACTGCGACCTGCCCTCGTTCATGCGGGAAAAGAGTGTCTTTGCCGCAACCATCCTTGGCTTGTTATTCAACAACTGGCAGTGTTGCGGCATTTTGCTATAAATAATTAATCCGGTGTCCCAATGCAGATATCCGGCTCATCCTGTCGTCTTGGAGAGTGGAAAGCCGCTTATAAGCACCGATGAGAGAGCTGATCTGAAACTTAATAGGGTCGTTGAGTTATACCGTTAGGCTGCGGAAAGTAGAAAAGCATGACAAAGGGCACAAGCTTGGTTATAAAAGGTCATCATGATGACGATACAAACGGTCACTCGGTGAACGCGCAAGACAGTGGACGCGGGTTTTTCAGCAGGTAGTAGTTGTAAAGTGGACAGCGTAGAAAAACAACAAGACACCAATCGCTCCGGATGGAAGACGCTCATCATCCTGAGCTGCCTGGGCTTGGTCGTCATGTTTGACGAGACCATGATACTGCCCGCAATTCCGGATTTCATTCGTGACTTCCACATCTCGTACAGCACATCGTCATGGATACTTGCGTCTTACATAATTGCAGGCGCCGTCATGACGCCGATTGCAGGCAAGCTGTCCGACATCTATGGCAAGAAAAAGATACTGCTCATAGTGATGGCAGTTTATGTGGTGGGCATCATGTCTGGAAGGTTTGCCCACAGCATTGAGATCATGGTAGCAGCGAGGGTGGCGCAGGGTGTCGGGATGGCCATGTTCCCCATCGCCTTTGGAATAATCAGGGAAGTCCTTCCAGAGAAAAAGCTTGCAATAGGCCAGACGATATTCAGCTCTACGTTTTCCGGAGGTGCCGTCATCGGCTTGGTGGGCGGCGCGGCAATCATCCAGAACTTTGGGTGGCAGACGACGTTTGTGGCGATACTTCCACCCGCAATTGCGCTCTTGCTGGTAATAGTAAAGTTCGTGCATGTCCGGCATGTTCCGATGCCGATGGAGGCAAGCAAAGGCAACCTTTCAAACACCCAAAAAATCGACATAAAGGGGACGATGGCCCTTGCGGCTACGATAGTCACGTTCCTTGCAGGGATATCGTTGCTAGAGACCAACAGCGAAAACGCAGGGTACCTGCTTGCCGGACTCTTTGTCGCGTCTGCGGCGTCTCTTGCGGCGTTTATCGCAATCGAAAAGAAGGTGCAGATGCCCCTGCTTGACCTCAAGATAATGACCAGCAAGCTCTTCCTTCCACCGGTCATCGTAATCATGCTGGTCTTTATGTCCATGTTCATGGTGTACCAGACTATACCCGTCATGGTAAGGAGCCCGGTGCCGCTTGGCTTTGGAGGGGACGCAATAACCTCAGCAAGGGTCCAGCTTCCCTTCATGGTCGTGTTGCTTGCGGGGACAATCATGTCGGGCTTTCTCCTGAACAAAATCGGCAACGTCAGGCTGTTGCTGATAGGCACCGCAATCAGCACAATTGGATTTGTCAGCATATTCATGTTCCATTCGACAGAGAACATTGTGTCGGTCGGGCTAGGGATAATCGCGGCAGGGCTTTCGCTTTCAATCACCGGCGCGTTTAACGTGATACTCCTTTCTGTGCCGATGCAGGTGACAGGGATTGCCCTCGGGATGGCGATGCTCCTTAACCTTGTTGGAATGTCAGTAGGCCCGTCGTTTGCCGGGATGTTTCAGCAGATGGACCAAGGGACTGTCCCAGGAGTCCCAGGCACGTTTCCGACAGAAAAGGCGTACAACATGATATTCATCACTGCGGCGCTTGTGTCCGGCGCGTCTGTAGCCATGGCGCTTTCAGTGGCAAAGAGAAAAATCGCCCCTCCGATAATGACAGAGGACAAGAAGCGGGAAGCAGGCAAAGAAGGCGCTCACGGCGCTTTTTGACGCAAGAAGGGCTATAGCGTTCGGCCGCCAATATTTTTTCCACGCGACTGACCATCCGACCCGCAGACCGGCCTCCCGTCAAGGTTTGGATTGTATATCGTCGGTATAGATAAAGTCGCGTTTAAGGCTTGCTTGCCGGAAAGAGTCACTGGAACACTATTTTGTGTCTTATCGTACCAAGCCTTTCGATGGCTATCTCGACGACGTCGCCGTTTTTCAGGTAGCGTGGCTCCTTCATCGACATGGCTACTCCCGCAGGCGTGCCTGTTGAAATGATGTCGCCCGGCTCCAGCGTCATCGTGCGGGTCAGACCAGAGATTATGCGCTTTATCGAAAGGACCATGTTGCTTGACGAAGAGTTTTGCCTAGTCTCGCTGTTGACCTTGGTCGTTATCATCAGGTTTTGCGGGTCGGGCACCTCGTCCTTGGTGGTTATCCACGGGCCACAGGGCGCAAAGGTGTCCATTCCCTTGCCCCGGGTGAACTGCTTGTCCTTGAACTGGACGTCGCGTGCAGACACATCGTGGAATATCATGTATCCAAACACATAGTCAAGCGCCTCTTCCTCGGAGAGCTTTTTCGCCCGTTTGCCGATTACCACTGCAAGCTCGGCCTCGTAGTCCAGCCTCGTGACAAACTGTGGGCAGTGGACCTCGCCGTAAGGCTTGTTGAGCGCCGTTCGAGGCTTTAGGAAAATCACCGGCTCATCGGAAGGTGTCAGGCCGGCGTCTCTGGCATGGTCGTAATAGTTGAACGCAAGGCACACAATTTTCGGAGGGTTTGGTATAGGCACGAGAAGTTCTGCCTCCTCCACCTTGTGCTTGAATGTTAATCGATCTTTTGCCTTTCTGACTTCGTCTAACCACCCGTTGAACATGAAATCCTTTATGCTAGGCGGGACTGGTATTCCCGTCTGCTCCTGGATCTCTTGGCGCGTCACCAGGCGCTTGCCGTCCTCAGAGACGAGCGCATATGTTTCCTGAAACTTGGAATCGTTTATTCTAGCTATCTTCATTGCATCCTTACCTGTGCGTCGATATGGCGGTGTTGTTGCCGTCGATGCGGCAGAACCCGAACCTCACGAACTGGACGCAGGTGCCGGGTGCAAGGGCGGCCGCAAACGACTCTGCCCCACCTTTTGCTATTTCAAGGCTTTTCGTGTTGTACTCCTCACCTATGTACAGTTCCTTGGGAATCATAACCTTAAAATCAACTATATCATTCTTTGCAATCCACTGGATTTTTGGCATCGACTGGCGGATTTCGTCGCCGCCGGCCGTGGCGATTATTGACGCCACCTTTCCGTTCTGTTTCACGATTTCCTTTATTTGGATGTTGTAAAGTTCAATGAGGCGCACTTCGTCGCCTTCCTTCAGGTTTGCCGCGTCCTCGCCGGCGATGCACACCCTGTCAGACACCTTTACCTTCCGTGTTCCGAGGGACGTGTCAGTCGGGTGGTTCTTGAGCGTCACTTCTGCCGGCTTTGCGCCTTCAATTTGTATTTCGACAGGGTCGCGCACAAAGAACAGGCGCATAGAGGTTGGGTCTATCACCTTCCGGTTGTACGCTTCAAGCGACTCGAACGGCGGCTTTGTCTCTGCAAGAGTTATCCCAAGCGACAGCACGAACTTGCGTATCGCCTCCGGCACAAAGCCTCGGCGCCGGAATGCAGAAAGCGTCGGAAGGCGCGGGTCGTCCCAGCTTGATATTGTGCCGTTGTCAATAAGCGGGCGGATCTTTCTCTTTGACACCGGTATGCCTTCAAACTCTAACCGAGAAAACTCTATCATAGCCGGCTTGCGCATGGCAAGCCTATCCAGTATCGCAAAGTACAGCGCGTTGCGGAGTTCGTACTCTTTGGTCCTCATGGCGTGCGTCACGCCGTCGAGGCTGTCCTCCACGGGCGCGGCAAAGTCGTACGTGGGCCACACCCTGACTCTGTTTCCAAGCTTGGGGTGCACGCCTTCGATTATGCGAAAAAGCGCGGGGTCGCGCATCGCGGTATTTTGGTCTGCCATGTCGCCCTTGAAGCGGATTATAGCTTGGTTCTGCTCGTATGAGCCGTCAAACATCCTGCCTATCCTGTCAAGCGCAATCGAATGGTCAAGCCGGCACTCGCAAGGCAGGCCCTTGCCGCGCAAGTCATGAATCTTTTCCTGGCTGCACGTGCACACGTACGCGCCGCCTGCTTCCACCAGCTTTTTTCCCAGCTCGTGGATTTTTGAAATGTCATCCGAGGTGTTCTTTACCACGTCCGGCTTTACTCCAAGCCACCTCAACCCTTCCGCTATCGCGTCATAGTATTCCAGCTTTTCCTTGAGCGGGTTGGTGTCGTCAAAGCGCAGGATGAGTTTTCCCTGGTACATGCGAGCGTATTCTTCGTCGATTATCGCAGCTTTTGCGTGGCCAATGTGCGGATAGCCGTTTGGCTCTGGGGGAAACCGCGTCACTACCCCTCCCATGACGGCGCCTTCAAGCGGAGGAAGGCGCGGGCCGGACTCTACTGCCGCTGCTACCTGCTTTTTGGCTTCAAGCTCGCCGGGGGCCAGCTGCTCAAGGAGCACCTTTTGCTCGGAAGCAGACATGGCGTTTACCGCCTGCACTACCGCCTTTATGTCCGGTATAAGCGACTTGATCTCTGAGCGCTTGTCAGGGCGTGAGCCTATGAATTTGGAAATCACCGCATCGAACGCGGCCTTGCCACTGTGCTCTAGCGCGTTTTTCAGCGCAAGCGTCTTGGCAAGCCTTTCGATTTCGCCGTCAAGTGGCACGTGTACCTACAAACTCCTGCCGACTATAAAATCTGCGGCAAACTGGAGCGAACGCCTTGCGTCTGCGTTTGAATAGCCTTCGATGGAGCCAAGCGCCTTGGCCATATGCTGCCGCGCGGCGTTTCTCACGTCCTCGTCGATTCCCATGTCCGACACGACCTTGACAGCGTCCTTTATCTCCTGCGCAGAGGCGGCCTTTGAACCGAATACCTTCATCAGCCTGTCGCGCTCGTCACCCTTGGCCTTTCGCAGCGCAAGCAGTATAGGTAATGTCTTTTTGCCCTCGCGTATGTCGTTTCCCGCTGCCTTGCCGGTGACTTTGGGGTCGCCTATGGCTCCGATGAGGTCGTCCACCAGCTGGAACGCCACGCCAATGTGCCTGCCAAACGAGGCCAGGTTGCCCACATCCTTGTCACTTGGGTTTGGCGATGACAGGGCGCCGATTGCGCATGACACCTCAAAGAGCGCGGCTGTCTTTTTGCCTATCATGTCGATGTACTGAGCCTCGCTTGGGAACTTGGCGTTTGAAGCAAAGTCGATATCAATGGTCTGGCCCTCGCAGATGACTGTGCACGAGTTTGCGAGGCGGCCGACCATCTCGGTTATCTCTTTTTCGTTGATGCCGACCTTCCTTCCGTTGTAGGAAAGTATCTCAAATGCCTTTGAAAACAAAATGTCCCCGCCGAGGATGGCAAGCGGGAGCCCGTATTGGTGGTGCACGGTCGCCACCCCGTGGCGCATCTCGTCGTTGTCCATGATATCGTCGTGGACTAGCGTAAAGTTGTGCACGAGCTCCACCGCTCCGGCGGCCGGAAGGGCGCGCTTTATAGTGCCTCCCAAGAGCTCGCAACTTTTGATGACCATGAACGGCCTGAGGCGCTTGCCTCCAGACCTGATGTAATGCGAGGAAGCCTGATAGAGCGCCTTTGGCTTGCCTTCGAGCTGCGAAAGCAAGAATTCGTTGACAGAAAAGGCGCAGGAATCAAGTTCGCTTTTCATGCTGCTTGCCCTCATGCGCGGCCGACCTCTGCTAAAGCTCCTGTCAATATATACCTTGAGCTGGCAAGTGCACGCACGTTTGCGGCGCCCACCAAGAACATCGTGCTGCGTAGTTCTGCAAGGACAGAGTCTGCAAACTCGAAAAGCGCCTCCCTAGACTGCGCCGCAGCTTTCAAGAATGGATAGGCCATCGCGGCCATGCTTGCGCCCAGCGCGACGCATTTTGCGACTTCAAGGCCGTTTCTGAGGCCGCCCGATGCCACCAGTGGGAGTTTCACCGCTTTTCTTGTTTCAATTAGGCTTGCGGCAGTGGGTATTCCCCAGTCCCAGAACATCTCGCCCAACCTTGCCTTTTTGCGATCCTTAACCATGTCTGCGCGCAGCTTTTCAACGCCGGCCCAGCTCGTGCCTCCGGCCCCCGCGACGTTTATCGCAGAGACTCCGGCCATCTCTAGTTTTATCGCGGCTTCCCTCGATATGCCAGCCCCTACCTCCTTGACTATCACAGGCACATCCATGCTCTTGACAAGTTCCACTATCTTTGCATAGACGCCCCTGTAGCGGGGCTCGCCTTCCGGCTGCACCAGTTCCTGCAGCGGGTTGAGGTGGACCACGAGCGCGTTTGCGCCTATCATCCTTACAATCTTTCTTGCGTCGTCGACAGACAGCCCCTTGGCCAGCTGCGCGCCTCCAATGTTTGCTATCAAAAACGCGTTTGGCGCATTCTTTCTTGCAATCGAATAGGTGGATGCCAGCTCCTCACTTTTCAGGCCGGCGCGTTGGCTTCCAAGCCCCATGCCAAAGCCGTACTTTTCGGCAAGCTCGCCCAGCCTGCCGTTTATCATGGTAGCCTCGTCGGTGCCCCCGGTCATAGAGTCGATTATCAGAGGCGCAGAGAACCGGCGGCCCAGAAACGCAGTTGAAAGATCAATGTCGTCATAATCGAGCTCCGGCAGCGCATTGTGCACTAGTTTCACATATTCAAGGTATGTCGAAGTCGTCCGGGCCTGCACGTCCTTTTGCAGCGGGATGTCGATTCCGTCCTTTTTGCGCTGCTTTATTATTTCAATGTCAGAGGGCACGTCTGCATCAGGCAACTGTTGTTATTTCCTCCCCTTTACGACGGTGCCTGTTGTTTGAATCTTGCCCTGCGCCGCCTGGGCGATGCGCTCAGGATAGAGCCCGTTTACCAGCACGACATCCATACCCATTGATGCAATCTTAAATGCTTCCCTTACCTTGCGCTGCATTCCGCCTGTCACGTCGGCGCCGGCAACCTTTGAGAATTCCACAGAGTTGCCCCTCCCCGGCTTGAGCTCCCTTACGATTTCTTTTGTGGCCATGTCGCGGTAAATCCCGTCGACGTTGGTGGCAAATATCACCCGGGAAGGTTTCAACACTTTTGCAATGATGGTCATCAGCGCGTCGCCGGAAAGGATAGAGTATTTTCTGCCTCCCATGTGCACTACGTCACCAAACGTGACCGGGATTACATTTGACTTTGTCATTTCATGTAATTGTCTTATCTTTGCAGCAATCGCCTTGTGGCCGGCCGTAAACATCGCCGGCGCCAGGGCGTACGGGTTTGCGCCTGCCTTTATCATGGAATTCACTATTGTCTGGTTTAGCGCGACCATCGACTCGTGCACCACGGCGACTCCGTGTGGATCATAGGGCGCCGGTTTGGTGTGCATGTCGTACTGCACCGACCAGTGGTGGCCGAACGACCCGCCACCATGGACTACAATAACTGGCATGTCAAGCCGCGTAAGGGCGCCGGATATGCCGTCGATGGCCCCGGTGTTTGCGACAAGTGGCCTGTCCTTGAAGGTGACGACAGAGCCTCCCAGCTTGACAAGCGCGAGCTTCATTCAGGAAAAAGCGTATTGCGTAGCCGATTTAAAGTTTTGACTTGTTCAGGCTATGTGGCTTGGCGACGGCCTTTCCTGCGCCGCGCCGGACACCTGGTTCTTTGGCATCGTAAAGCGCTTGTCGGCCGGTATAATGTAGACCTTGACCGCCGAGTTGACCGCATAGTGCGGCGTGCCGTCGGGGTTTTTGTAGTTGGTCGCAATCCCGACGCGCTCTAGCGACACCTTTACCTTGACAATCGTGCCGTCTTCGAGCTTGAACGACACGGTGTCGTCGCCGATGCCCTCGTGTTCCAGCATCTTGAACTCTATCCTGTCTTTTGCCTCGGCCATGGAGCTGATAGCTCATTCTAGGTATAAATAGACAAGCCCGGTCCAGGGCGCGCAAAGCACAAGCCGAAAAGAACGCTGTGGCAAAGTATTTTCTTGCGGCTTACATTAACGAGCTAACCCATATTCCATATTCAGACGTAACGCCAAAGCTGACGAAACTGCCGTTGTTGTTGCTATTCTTTATGTTCGTCAAGATGCTGTGTTATCCCGTCCAATATTATAGGAGGAAGGAAATCTTGTCCAAAAATATTTTTGAAAATCGGCAAGTTGCTTCAGCGAACAAGATGTTGCGGCATTTGACAGATCAATTCCATGCGACTCCAACTTGAAGAGAATATGCTAGTTACAGCAACCGGTTCGCTCAGATCTCCAGACTTTACGTTATTGCAGTTTTGAGCCTAAATGACAGGATGAGAATAGAATCCTTGTGATTATCGGATCTGTTTTTCATCCCATTTTCGAGCAATATATTTTATTTTTTTAGGGCACTTTACAGACGCTCCATAAAGAATTAAAAACACAGCAACACATGCATCTTGATTGAATAACTTTGAGCTTTGCGAGGGTACATGTAATCTGTATGGCACCATACTTGGAACGGGAATAATTGAAAATGCCAATCTAGTTGCGATGTTTGCACGTCCCGAATCTCCAATTCCAGACGAAAAGAAATTCAACACCTTGTTTTTGCAGACAGAAATTATAGCTAGCATAACCAAGAGCAATTCTGATTTTTTTGGACGGTCGAGATTTTTCAGCTTGTATTTCGACTATTTTGACATGTACTTTTTCCCCCTGTCGAGATATGGCACTAGTGAAAGAAACGGAACGCTAGCCGTGATGGTTAAAGCTCCCTATGACCACGAGGATCTAGTCTTGAAAATCACGAATCATTTAGAGAAAAATCTGAGTTGAAATCCCTTTTGAACAATGCCGAGGAAACCAGACAGGTTGGCCCTAGTGCAGCAAAACATGCAAAGAAAAGGGGGTAGGAGGAAGAAAGTAAACCGATCTGCGGGCTTAAAAAAACGAAATTCATTTTATTTATGGAAGTATATTATACTAGATGTCTGCAGTTGATGAAATTACAGTAGCCTTTGAAAACCTTCAGAAGTTATATGAAAAACACCTTCCAAAGGTAGACCCTGTGCTGATAGGAAATCTTTTGAATCGCCAGAGGGAAAATCCATCTGACGACCCCATATTTCTTGTTGAAGTGTTTACAAAGCCGGGTCTCAACACTGAAGAGGTCAGAAGATACGTCATTGAAAAGACGGGAATGAGTCCGGAGATATACGATAATGGGACGCATTATGTGACAAACCAAAAACTGAATCTGAGGATACTAAAAGAAATATCCGATTCTGAGGATGTCCTTGAAATTACAGGAGAGTATACAGGACGGCTTGGAGGATATGGCCCTTCGCACGAGCACAGGGAGAATACCGAAGTGGGACGAGCGACCAGCGGACGCGGTAGGCCCCCAGACTAGACAGAGAGACTTTTGGTTTACATCGGCCGAAAGACAAAGGATTGTCTATTCGATGTCCTGTCATCGAGTATAGTCTAGGTCCTCTCGGTGCTGATGGCACGCCGAAAAACGGCGTACTATTGTCCTACAGGATATGTACCTGCTCTTTCTCAGGTTGTTTTGGCTGCTTTTTCAGGGGTTTTGACGCCTGTAACGGATTTCGAGATAAAATTATGCCGGCTTTCTTTTGCAGTCATAATCTATTTATCTTCGATCTGGGTCAGCTTGTACGATGGGCAGATTCTTTGGAAAGGGCAATAGTAGCAAGGACGAGGCCCCTTCCGAGCGAGAGCAGGTTCCGAACTATTCTGATGCAGAGTTCCAAAAGCGCGACCTGTTCAAGAAGGGACAGAACCACATGTCCAACGACAAGATGCTCGATGCCATAAGATGCTTCGAGCTGGCGCTGAGAATAGACCCCAAGTACGTGGACGCGTGGGTCAAAAAAGGGTACGCACACTTTCACATGGGCGAGTTCACGGTCGCCATATCCTCGTACGACAGGGCTCTTGAAGTCGACGTAAACGACGCAGAGGCTTGGAACCTCAAGGGCCTGGCTTATTATCAGTTAAAGAACCACGAAAAGGCCATCGAATGCTGCGAAAAGGCAATAGACATTGACCCGAACGACGGCATGGCGTGGTACAACAGGGCCTGTTACCTCACGTTATCAGGCAAAGTAGACGAAGGCCTTGAATCGTTAAAACGCTCCATCGAGATAGACATTGCAAACGCACGCAAGGCAGTAAAGGACAGGGACTTTGAAAATGCCCGTGCAGAAGAAGGTTTCCGCAGGATTATTGAAGTCGTTGTGCTCGAATCTATAAGGCAGGGCTATGACTATGTTGGCAAGATTGTCTGGCTGACCGGCGTCGACAAGATCGAAGTAGAAGACGCCATAATGAGGCTGACGATGAAGGGCCTCCTAACAAAGAGGGAGAAGCGCAACATCACCGGCATGGAGGAATACTATGAGCTCACAAGGGACATCGCAGACAAGGTCGGCGTCACAAAGCGCGTAGGACTGTTCGGCAAGGAAAGACAGATGACTGCACCCATCCAGCAGCTCAAAGACATCAGCGAAGTCCTCGGCAAGGCCAAGGAGGCAGTAGAGCGCGGCGACCTCGAAACGGCCAAGCAGTGCTTTGACGATCTGATAAGTCCTGCCAAGCACGGAAATGCAATGATAGAGCAGTTCTTTGAGGAGCACCGCGACCTGAGGCTTGCGCAGATTAAACTGCGCGACAGAGGTCAGGAATACCTCAACGCCAACAAGGCTGCCATGATGGACATGATTGGCAGAATTGACATGAAGGTGCGCCAGGGACCGGTCAGCAAGTCAGCAAAAGATTAAATCTACACCTCCTTTATTGCCTCACAAATGGCAGCAGACATCAAGGTTGCCGTCATCGGCGTAGGCAACGTGGGAGCAACTTTTGTCCAAGGCGTGCAGTATTACAGTGACCCAAAGAACGGGATTGGTCTGTGGCACCAAAAAGTGGCAGGCTTTCGCCCTTCAAACGTGAAAATAGTTGCCGCATTTGATGTCAACCCTGCCAAGGTCGGCAGGCCGCTTGCAGAAATCGCTACTTCTAGTACGAAAAAATACTGCGATGTTTCTTCAAAGGTCTCTGTTGGGGCGGGCCTTGCGCTTGACGCCAACGATGGCGACTGGAAGCCTGCGGCAACTACCGCAAAGGATTTTGCAGGTGCACTTGAAGATTCCGGCGCCGACATTGTCCTGAACTTGATATCGTCAGGCATGGACAGGTCATCTTCTGAATATGCCAAAGCAGCATTGAAGGCAGGCGCATCATTTGTCAACGCGACTCCGGCCAAGATTGCAAATTCCCCGCTTGCAACCAAGTTTGCGCAGAAAAAGCTTGTGCTTGCCGGCGACGACCTTCTCAGCCAATTTGGAGGCACGGCGTTCCACAAGGGCATGATAGACTTTATGGTAGAGCGTGGCGTGCACGTCAGCAAGAGCTATCAGCTGGACGTGGGCGGAAGCGAGGAGACAAAACGCACTATGGACGAGCGCATAAAGATGCTAAAGCGCGGCATGAAGACGGGGTCGATAGGCATGGAGGCCCCGTACGAGTTCGAGTCCGTGGCAGGCACCACCGAATACACAGACTTTCTCGGCGACTCGCGCAACAGCTACTACTGGATGTCAAGCGAGGGGTTCCTAGGAGCCAAGATAATCATGGACCTGACCCTGAGGACAAGCGACGGCGCAAACGCCGGCAACGTGCTCCTTGACGTAACGAGGGCGGCGATGGCAAAGAGCCCGGTGGCAAAGAAGGCGCCTGTGATAAACGCGTACGGGTTCAAGAACCCGCCCAAGAATAAGGCCAAGGTGCGCAAGGCGTATGCTGACTTTGTCGAGATGTTTGCATAGGCAAACGCAATCCCAACAATCTATTAATATCCTCTAGCATCAGCTAGCGTCAATGGCCAAGATATTCGCAGACGTTAGCGAGAAAGAGATCACGAGGACGATTGCCCAGATGTTTAACGAGACCATGAACGAGTTTGTCGATTCTGATGTCATCATCATCGGCGCAGGGCCAGCCGGCCTCACCGCAGGCCGCGACCTTGCCAAGGCAGGCGTACGCACCCTGATTGTAGAGCAGAACAACTACATCGGAGGCGGCTACTGGGTGGGCGGGTACATGATGAACCCAGTCACCGTGAGGGCGCCGGCGCAAAAGATATGGGACGAGCTTGGCGTTCCATACAGAAAAATTAGCGACGGCCTGTACGCGACATGGGGTCCGCACGCGTGCTCCAAACTGATAGCGGGCGCCTGCGACGCAGGAGTCAGGTTCCTCCAGCTTACAAAGTTTGACGACCTCGTGCTCAAGAACAAGCGCGTCTCTGGAGTCGTGGTGAACTGGATGCCCGTTTCGGCACTTCCAAGGAACATCACGTGCGTCGACCCTGTCGCTCTTGAAAGCAAGCTGGTAATAGACGCCTCCGGCCACGACTCTGTGGCGGTAAAGCGCCTGATGGACCGCGGATATGTAAAGTGGAAGGGCATGGACCCGATGTGGGTGGAAGGAAGCGAGGACAACGTCGTCAACTTTACCGGCGAGGTGTTCCCCGGCCTCATCGCTGCAGGCATGTCAGTCACCGAAACGCACGGCCTTCCAAGGATGGGCCCGACCTTTGGCTCGATGCTCTTCTCTGGAAAGAAGGCGGCAGAGGTGGCGCTTGGCAAGCTGAAGGAGATGCCAAACCCGCCCAAGATCAAGGCAAAGTAAAATACCATCTTTTCTCTTTTCTTTTTTGTTGGATTTCCACCGCGTCCACCTTTACCCCGAGCCTTCTTTATCATCAAACATCGACCTAGACAAGGTGATCGAGGACACGGCGCAAGTGTTAAAGTGCGATTTCAAAGTGCACGAGCCGTTCTTTGAGCATCATAGTATAGATGTTGAACGTACGAGGATTTCTGAAATAAAGCAGCCATTTGAGCGCCAGCCCAAAGAGCACCAGGATTTCGACCTGTACGGCAGACCGACGGCACTGTACGACGGCTTTGAATTGCAGCGCCTGCTTGCGCCGGCGTTCCAGACAGACGTTCACATCATTTTTACTAACCTGCTAACATGCACCTTTTCAGAAGACGACTGGCGCTACCACGCAAGGGCGGTAGTATGCGGGACGCCGTCTATAATTTCGACTGCTGGCATCGTGGAAGCCCCTGCCAAGCCAAGGGAGTTTTATGCTTCCCAACTTGACACATACTCGCTAAAGAAAAAACTTGCAGGCAGGTTCATCGACTATGGCGACGAAAAGATGACTGAAGTCGCGGTAGGCTATGTGTTGCAGGCGCTGTTTTTCTTTGTAACCGGCGGCGAGCCTTTCTGCGCAAGCGATTCTTGCAGGCTATACAACGCCCACTGGCAGGAGGACCTGATACGCACGCAGGTGGAAAACCCGGCGCTCTGCGCAAGGCACAGGTCGCTTGCCAATAAATTCAACCGCCGGCTCTCTGCAAGGAAAAGGATTTGACCACGCCCAGCTGCTAATATAGATTATCCATTTTTACTAGATATTTATTGCAAATAATTCAATAACATCGATACAAAACCGGCCTCCGAACGGATTATTAAGAGGTCAGCCGAAAATCAGCGTGAACAGTTAGTTTGGCCGAAACCATCCAAAGGCATTACGATGTTGTGATAATTGGCTCGGGCCCGGCAGGATACACTGCCGGCGTTTACACCTCCCGCGCAAAACTTTCAGTCCTCATAATTTCCGGCACGCTTCCCGGCGGCCAGCTGATGACCACAAGCGAGGTCGAGAACTATCCCGGCTTTCCAAGCGGCATATTCGGGCCGGAGCTGATGATGAACATGCGCCAGCAGGCAGAACGCTTTGGCGCAGTCATCGTTGACGACGAAGTAACGCAGGTCGATTTCAAGCAGAGGCCGTTTAGGATAACCACCCACTCTGAAACGTACGACTCTGACGCAGTCATCATTTGTACCGGCGCATCGCCGAGAAAGCTTGGCATACAGGCAGAGCAGCAGTTTGGGGGCAGGGGGGTTTCGTACTGCGCGACGTGCGACGGCCCGTTCTTCAAGGGCGAAGACATTGTGGTAGTCGGCGGGGGCGACACCGCGGTAGAAGAGGCGACGTTTCTGACAAAGTTCGGCAGGTCGGTGAAAATAGTGCACAGGCGCGACTCGCTGCGCGCAAGCGCGATAATGCAGGAAAAGGCAAAAGAGAACCCAAAGATAGAGTTTCTTTGGAACAACGTAGTCACCGACATCAAGGGCGACAAAAAGGTCGCCACAGTGTTGCTAAAGGACATAAAGACCGGCAAAGAGACTACGGTCAAGGCAGGCGGCCTCTTTGTAGCCATCGGGCACGAGCCCAACACGTCGATATTCCAGGGCCAAGTGGAGCTTGACGACAAGGGCTACATGGTGCTCAAGGAAAACACCAGGACAAGCGTCGAGGGCGTGTTTGCGGCGGGCGACGTCCACGACCACCGCTACAGGCAGGCAGTCACCGCCGCGGGCTTTGGCTGCATGGCGGCTATCGACGTCGAAAGGTGGCTTTCTGAAAGAAAGCACAACAACAAGAAAAAGTAGAGGATTAGTTCAGGCTGTAGGCCAGCTTTGACATGTGCTTGGCGTTTTTCAGGGCGCGGTCGTATTCCTGTTCGGTAAACACTCCCTCGCGCACGTAGAGGCTCTTGAACTTGCGGCCGTCGTCTGCGAATATCCCCACGAGCACGCCGGCATCCATCTTTTGCGCGGTCGCAAGCATCGACTCCAGGACAGAGCCCGATGAAGGCCCTACAAGCAACCCCTCTTTTTCTGCAAGCAGTTTTGCCGCGTCAAAGGAGCCCTTGTTGGTCGCGGTGAACCATTCGTCTACCACCGACTGGCGTTTTTTGAAAAGGTCGGGCATCGCAGATTCTTCAAAGTTCCTAAGGCCCTGAAGCAGATGGTTCTTTTGCGCCTGCACCGCCACCACCTTGACGCTCTGGCTCTTTTCCTTCAGGTACGTCGCCGTGCCTGTGATAGTGCCTCCTGTGCCGCAGCCCGTCAGGAAATGCGTGACGGTGCCGTTTGTCTGCTTCCAGATCTCCGGCCCCGTGCTTTCATAATGTGCAAGGAAATTGGCGTCGTTTTCGTACTGGTTTGGCATGTAGTAAATGTCAGGCCGGGGCTTGGAAATTGCTTTTGCAAGCGCGATGCTCTGGTCGGTCCCTGCCCCCACTCTCGGGCACAGATCGTCGGACGTCTCGTGCAGCGTCGCGCCAAGGTGCCGCAGGATGTTTTTCGTCTCGTCGCTCACTTTCTCCGGGATGACTATCTCTACCTTGTAGCCGAGCGCCGACGCGATGCCTGTCAGCGCGATGCCAGTGTTGCCCGACGTAGGCTCGATGATGATGCTCTTGTCCTTTTTCAGTATGCCGCGCTTTTCAGCGTCCTTTACCATCCAGTACGCGGCGCGGTCCTTGACAGAGCCAAACGGGTTGTGCCATTCAAGTTTTGCATACAACTTGACATTCTTTGTCGCAAACGACTTTAGCTCTACAAGTGGTGTCTGTCCGATGCGCTGCACCACGTCTGGGCTTGCGACTGCAGTCATTTTACTTCGCCTTTTTGATTACGAATTCCAGGTCTTTCTGTGTCTTGTTTATGGCCAAAAGCTCGTGGCCGTTGCGCTTGACCCACCTTGAAATGTCCTCTTCGGATTCCGGGTCGTCAGCTACTATCTTCAACACATCGCCGATTGACAGGCGCTCGATTTCCATCTTTGTCCTAAAGACCGGCTCGGGGCAGTAAAGTCCCCTCACGTCGATTGACTTTGTTGGGTTACTGCTGGTACTCATATACTGTTGAACAAGGGTATTGAACAACAGCGTTATATTAAGTGTTTTTTAGGAAACCCTAGGCTTTACAAGATTTTTAAGTCGTGAATAATTTATGATTGCAAAAGGCCACGGGAATATAAAAAATTGCCTATAGAAACACGCTGTTTTTGCCACCTTACAATTCACCTGAACTTGTTTGCAAAACTCATTAATTTTCACACATGCATCTTTTTTCTGACATGCCCTTTGTCAAGACTAACGACGGGACATCATTGTACGTGGAAGACACGGCAAGCAAGGGCAAGCCCATCGTATTCATTCATGGATGGCCGCTGAGCCACCAGATGTTTGAGCCCCAGTTCATGCACCTACACAATAAAGGATACCGCTGTATCGGAATCGACCTCCGGGGTTTTGGCAGGTCAGACAAGCCGTGGGAAGGGTACAGCTACGGAACGTTTGCCGACGACATTGAAGACGTGATGACTGCGCTCAACCTGCATGGCGCAACGCTGGTAGGGTTTTCTATGGGAGGGGCCATAGCAATGCACTATGCGGCAAAGTATTATTCTCCCTCTTCAGGCAGGGTTTCAAGGGTGGTATTCATGGGTGCGGCCGCGCCGTGCTTTACAAAAAGGGAGGACTATCCGTACGGCCTTGACAAGTCGGCCTGCGACGGCCTTATCACGCAGTCCCTGAACGACAGGGCAAAGATGGTCTCAGATTTTGGCAAGATTTTCTTTAGCAGAGAGGACTCGCAAAGCAAGGAAATGAACGACTGGCTGTTTGCAATAAACATGGAGGCGTCGCCGTACGCCACGGTAAAATGTCTTGAAGAGCTGCGCGATGCCGACCTTCGCGACGACATGCGCAAGGTGAGCGAAAGAAGGCTGCCTGTGGCCATATTTCACGGCGCCAAGGACAAGATCTGCCCTTTCGACTTGGCAAAGGTGATGAACAAGGGGATGGAGGGTTCGAGGCCGGTCATGTTTGAAAATAGCGGGCACGGGTTGAACATAGAGGAAAAGGAAAAGGCTAACGAGGAATTGGCAAAGTTTGTAGAGCTAGAGCTCCCCGAACAGACGAAAAAGTAAATCATAGTTTGTATGCTGCAGCCTGCAGCAGAATTAGTGGCTGCCCGCATGACGGAAAATGTCTCGTTTTTTCTGCCGCGACAGGTCTTTTGCAGACGCCCTGCCTGCAGGCTCGAATTCGTAGCCGCGCACCAGGGCAACGGGTATACCCTCTGACTTGCCCATCGCAAGTTCTGCCGCCGACGCTATCTCGTCTGCGACCGCGATTTCAGTCACGCGCAGTTTCTTGCCGAACATGTCTTTTTTGCCGATATAGTTCTTGATGGGCCTGATGCCGGCGACTCCCACCGCAACGTTCACCTGGCCTTCCCGGAACGGCCTGCCAAAGGTGTCGGTGATTATCACGGCAACGTCTTTGCCCTGATCCTTTTTGAAAAACAAGCGCAGCCTCCTTGCAGAAGCATCGGGGTCGATAGGAAGCAGGATTGCGGCATCTTTTCTAGCAAGATTGCTCTGGTCAACTCCGGAATTGGCGCAGACAAAGCCGTGTTTTGTTTCTGTGATGATTATGCCGTTTTTCATCATCACTATTTCCCTTGCCTCATCCAGTATCAATTGCACTACCCGCGGGTCTTTTTGCAACTCCCCGGCAAGCTTGGCTGCCTTTCTTGACGGCCTGACTTTGGCGAGGTCGACTACGCGCCCTTCTGCCTTGGACACGGCCTTTTGCGCGACCACCAGTACGTCGCCGTCCTGCAGCGCAATGCCGTTTGCATAGAGCGATTCAAGGATTACCGGGCCAAGGTCGCTTTTAGGCACAATGTCGCCGGCGACCTTGACAGGGATGACCGTTATTGTTGTGAAAGGCAACGCGGTATACAGATGATGATGTTGTGGGTTACAAAAACTAGCCGATTATTATCGGCTAAAAGAAATCGCTTCTGCTTCTATCTCGACGAGGATGTCGGTGTCTATGAACCGGTTGACCTCGACCATCGATGTTGCAGGCCTCGTTCTTTCAAAGAACTTGGCATGAGCCGCGCCTATCTTTTCCCAATCGCCAATGTTTTTCACATAGATCCGGGTCCTGACTACCTCTTCCAAACAGGATTCAAGCTGCAAGAGCGCGGACTCGATGTTCATTATCGCCTGCATGGTCTGCACGTATGGGTCGCCAACGCCGACAATGTTCCCGCCTGCGTCAGTCGCCGTCGTTCCTGAAACGTGTATTATAGAGCCGACGCGAACAGCCCGGGAATATCCAACCGCAGCCTCCCATTTTGTGCCGGATGAAATATGCTGCCTTCTTGTTTCCAACGTTCACCAATTACAAAAATAGAGATATAAACAAAAAGTTACTACTTGTTCGTAGTCGCAAGCACGGCTTTTCCGTACTTTTTCTCCAGCAGATGCAGGAGCAGGCTCAGGTCGCGCCTTTCAATAGTGTCATCGGCCCTTTCCTTCACTATTTCCACAGGGCAAAATCCGACAGTATAGCCTGCGAGCGCGAACAGCTTCAGGTCGTTTGCGCCGTCGACTACGACTACAATGTCATCCTTTTTCACGCCCCATTCCTGTACGGTCGAACGTATGGCAGCCGCCTTGTCCGACGTGACGTTCAGTTTTACGTCGTGCAGCTTGTGGTCGTTGAATATCAGCTCGTTTGAGAATATCCTGTCAATCCCAAGGTCGTGCTTTAGCCGGTCGGTGATTATGGTAAAGCCGCCAGAGACGGCAATCATCTTCCACCCCGCGCTCTTTAGCGCGCTGCACAGCTCTTTTGCCCCTGGCATTATGGGCAGGTTCTCGGCAAGATCTTTTGCCTTGTTGTAGTCGATGCCGCGCAGGGCGTGGACGCGCTTTACAAGGCCCTCCTCCCAGTTTATCTCGCCGCGTATGCCGGCCTTTGTGATGTCCCAGATCTCCTTTTCCTTTTCAGGCCCCACGAGGGAGGCAAGGACAGGGAGATATTCGGCGTCGAGTAGAACGCCTTCTACATCAAAAACAGCCAGCATGTTTCGTTGCGTAAGCAAAGCAAATTCACCTCATTATATTAAGTTTAGTATGAACGGCCCCGGATTGTCTGCTGTTTTTTGTTGCTCAAATAGTCTGTCAGCAGCACTTTGTCGATTTCAGCAGGGTTGATGTAGTACGACCTGCCCTTCACGTACTTCTCCATCTCGTTTACGTAGCCAAGCAAGGAATCCTCCTCGCTTATCATGATGGTGTCAATATCTATCTTCATCGAGTGACATTTTTTCGCCTCCACTATCGTGCGCTCGCCGATGTACTGATCTACCTGCCGATAGCGGTAGCACAGGTACACCAGTTCCCCGGACGCAACGTCAAGGTTCATGCTCTGGTTTGCCTTGACCGTGTCAAGCGTGTCCTTGTCAGGCGTGTAAAAGTGCGAGTACGGCCTCTGCGACAGGATCTTGTCCTGCTCGCCCTTGTCGTCGATAAAGCACGCGCTCGGGTGTCCATCGGTTACAAGCACGATGCGCTTGTTCTCCGCGCCGTCCTTTTGCAGAATCTTGCTTGCAAGTCGGAATGCCGCCTGGTAGTTCGTGTAATGGAGAAAGTCAGAGCCGGGTTCAAACGTTTTCAGGTACGGGATGTCCTGCGGGAGTACCTTTGACGCAAGCGCCCCAAAGCCTACGATGTAAACAGAATCAGAAGGAAAGAACTTGCGGTTCAAGAGATACAAACTCCACAGTGCGCGTTTTGCAGCCTCTATCCTGCTCATGTCGCCGTACATAGTCGAGTAGCGCATTGTGGACGAAAGGTCGATGCAGTAGACCATCGCCACGCGTACGTCCTGCATCGTCTCATATTCTTCAAAATCCTCCACGTCTATTTGCAGCGGGAGTTTCACGTCCTTGCCGTCCTTGAACGAGCGCTGGATTGTATTGAGCAATGACTTTGGCACGTTTAAGAGCCGGATGTCGTCGCCGGGCTCGTATTTCTTGCTCGTGTCAAGCACTATCGATCCCTGCCCATAGTCATGCGTCTCGTGCATCCCGTACTCGCCGGCCTTGAGCGCCTTCATCACGTCGCTCAGTATCCTGCCGCCGATGTTGACAAAGCCCTTGCTTGAAAGCCACTTTGGCGAGTCTTTCAGGTAGCCCTTTTGCACTAACTGGCGTACAAGCGGCATCCCGTCGCCGTCGTCCACTTGGTTGCCGGACTGCGAGCTCTGCTGTTGCTCTTTTTCCTGCGGGCCTTGCTCGCTTGACATCTGCGACATGACATTCTGCAGGCTCTGCTCAAGCTCCTGCAGGGAAGGTGTCTTTTCGCGGAGGGCCTCTCTGCCTATTGTTTTTAGCAGTTTGTCTAGGACATCTTTTGGCAGGTCTCTGCTTTTTTCCTGCTGCTGTTGTTGCTGCGGGCTTTGACCGTCGTCTTCCAGTGCAAAGTAGACGAATTTCTTGCTTCCCGGTACCTTACTGGGAGAGGGCATAGCTGTTGTCCTTCTTGTCGAGGAGTGGTGGCTGGATGTGGCGTAGGCCCTCAAGGACCACCTCGGCGACTGCGGCTGTAAACTCGCCGTCAAGGTCAGAAAGTGCGATGCTGTCAGTACGGATGCCAAGCTGTTTTGCTTGTTCTACGAGCTGCTTTTGCTCGTCCTTTATGGCAGACAGAGTCTCTGCGACTGCCGCTTTTAGCGCAGGGAACTTTGTCAGCTGCGACTCGTAGTCGGAGGTGTCGGCCTTTTTGCCGCCGGGCAGTACCTGCGACACCTGGAACGCCTTGTTCTTGGCAAATTCGTTCTTCATCTTGGCTATCTGATCCGGTGATATTTTCTCCACGTATTCAAGCGACACTTCCTTTAGCGTGGCATCTATGACAGAGTCCAGTATGTTTCTGCGGTTTTCCCGCGTGTCTTCCATCTCGGCAAGCTCGAACTTGGACGACTGGTGTATGCAGTGTATATCGCAAAAGCGCGGCACCGCCTTGATGTTGTATATGATAGAGCGCGTGCGCTCGGCTTCCCCTATCATCATCTCCATCGAGTGCACCGCCATCCTGACGCTGACTCCCTTGTCGTGATTGACGTCGTGGTGGGCGCGTGTCGCCTGCGTTATCTTGGCAATCGCCTTCACTATAAAGACGGGCAAGAAAACGTTCTTTGGATCTGCGACCCTTGTTTCCTGTGTTATGATCAGCATCTCGTCGCTCACAGTCTTGGGGTAGTGCGTGTCGACGTGGCTCTTTAGTCTGTCAAACAAAGGCTCGATTATCTTGCCAGAATGGGTATAGTCAATCGGGTTTGCAGTGGCGATTATCTTGACGTCAGGCTTGAACACGACGGGGTAAGCGCCCGTGGTAAACCGGCCTTCCTGGAGCACGCTCAATAGCGACACTTGCTTTCTTGGGTCAAGCACCGGCAATTCATCAATGCACAGGATGCCGTGGCGCGCCTGCAACAGCTGGCCTGCGGAATACGACTCCATGCTGTACAGCTCGACTCCTTTCTTTGCAATCTTTATCGCGTCTATCTGCCCCACGAGGTCCTTGACAGAGATGTCTGGCGTGGAGAGGATGTACTTGAATCTGTCAGCGCCAGAGAGCCAGTCGATCTTTGTTTCTAGTTTGTCCTGACGGATGACGTCCTCGCATTCCCTTGACACCGTGAACTCGGGGACTGTCCTGACAACCTCTCTGTCTGCAAGCAGCGCAGAAAGGTGCTCCTCAGGCATCGAGGTCGGGATGTCGTTCGTGACTGTCCCGCGCACGACAGGAATTGGAGAAAGCAAGTTCTTGGCAATTGCCTCTGCAATCTTGGTCTTGGCCTGCCCAATCTGACCCACGAGCAGGATGTCGTGTCCAGAGAGAATCGCGCGGTTGACGGCCGGCACTACGTCGTCGTCATAGCCGATGATGCCGGGGTACGGGTGCTCGCCTGCCTTCAACTTGGCAACGAGGTTGCCGCGCAGCTGCTCCTCTACTGTGACGTGCTTGTAGTTAATTTTCAAAAGATCGCCAAGCGTCTTTAGCTGTTTATAGTCTTCGGGCACACCAGGCATTACCTCTGAATACTTGGGCTTTGAAGTGTAAGAACGGCGGACTGTTTCTTCTATCTTGCTGCTGCTCATATTAGTGAGACGGGCTGTTTTCGACCCTCACAAATTTAAAGATACTCAATGATTTTCTATCGCAAGTTCCAGCTGGCGCAGGTATTCTTCGTTTTCCAGATCCTGCGCCGTCTTGATAGGCCGGGCCACCAGTTTTGGAGCCACTGGAGCCTCTTTCTTTGACGGCATATTTCTCGTTTTTATTATAAGGCTCAGCTTATAACGATTTACCCGAACCAAACCGCGCAATGGAATAAAATATTTTTACAAAACTGCTTCCTGTGTTCAATAACCAGTGTCAGCAGGCGGGCGAGGCGGCTGTTTGTTGTAAATATTGCATGGTTTTTGCGCCCGCACGCCCAGCATGGTTTTTATTGCCGAGTATACGCCGTGAAGGTGATTTGTCCGCTTCGGAGTACAAACACATACTCAGAATCGCCGGAAAGGACGTTGAAGGCAGCAAGAAATTGCTTGTCGCCATCAGCGAGATTAAAGGCGTAGGTTACAATTTTGCCCAAGTATTGACGCAGTCGCTGAACGTTAACCCGAATATGCGCGTCGGTTTCCTGACAGACAAGGAGCTGCGCGAGATAGAGGAAGCTATCTCTAATCCAACCAAGTTCGGCGTGCCGGAATGGTACCTGAACCGCAAGAAGGACATGGATACTGGCACGACGCACCACATGATTACTTCGGATCTTGATTTTGCCGTCGGCAACGATGTTGACCGCGAAAAGACGGTCATGAGCTGGAGAGGCTACAGGCACATGTTCGGCCTGAGAGTGAGAGGCCAGCGCACGAGGACGACCGGCAGGAAGGGAGGAGCGGTCGGAGTGAAAAAGACCAAGCTCGTCACTGGCGCGGCACCGGCAGCGCCTGGAGCAGCACCGGCGGCAGGAGCTGCGGCGCCTGCAGCAGGAGGAGCGGCAGCCAAGCCAGCAGCGGGCGCGGCACCGGCAGCAGCTGGAGCGGCGAAACCCGCGGCAGGAGGAGCAGCACCGGCAGCCAAGCCAGCAGCGGCAAAGGAGCCGGCGAAAAAGTAAGAGGTGTCATGAATGGGAGATCCTAGAAAGCAAAAGAAACTTTTCCACCGTCCAAGGAGAATATGGACCACAGACCAGCTTAACGCTGAACTTTATATCATGGGCTCGTACGGCCTGAGGAACAAGCGCGAGCTCTGGAAGGCCCAGACAGAGATGGCAAGGGTCAGGAACCAGGCACGCGCGCTGCTTGCACTTTCGACAGAGGCCAGGGCAGAGAAGGAAAAGAGGTTGCTTAACTTTTTGTCGAGGATTGGCCTCGTAAAAGAGGGTGCAACGCTTGATGACATTCTCGGATTGAAGGTTGAGGACCTGCTTGAGCGCAGGCTCCAGACAATAGTCATGAAGAGGATGGGCACAAAGTCTGCGTCGCAGGCACGCCAGGTGGTGAGCCACGGCCACGTCTCGATAGGCAACAGGAAGATAAACAGGCCGGGCTACATTGTAAAGACGGAAGAGGAGGCACAGATACTCCTCCATCTTGAGCTCCCATCGGCAGCGCCAGCAGGCGACGGCGCAGCGCCGGCATCCTAGCCGCCGCTTATCACGTCCACGTGGTCTATTTTTCCATCCGCGTCCATGTCAAAGCCCTGCACGACCAGGGCCCAGTCTTCTTTACTCTTGTATCTTTTCAGAATCTCCTCGCCATAGTTTGTCAGCGCGATTACTGCAGATTTCGTGCCGGCAGACCTGACGCCGGCGACCACTATGACGCTTGACTTGCCATTGTCGTAGGGATTCCTTATCTTGGCGATGAGGCCGTGGTTATCCTGGCTGTACCGCCTGCCCGCGCCGTCGACTAGGCCGGACCAGAAATTCCCCTCGTCAAAGCGTATGGGCAGATGGCGGTTGAAATCTGCAGTCACGATGTTTGTGCCCGGCCCGCCTATCGTCACGAGGTTAGTCCCGGAAAGCATCTTTTCCGCCTTGGCGTCAACGTCCAGCTTTACCGCAAATTCCGCAGGCATGACGCCGGATACCTTGCCAAGAAAGAACGCGAGGTGGACCGCATAGTGCCCGTCTCTTGCCGACGACTTGTACTGACCGTGCGGCTCGGGCGCGCCGACTACGATGAGGCCATCAAATACGCCATCGTGTACAAACCCCTCAAAGAACCTGAGGGCGCCCCTGTTGCGGCTTGTACCGGGCGCATCCACCGCAGTCTCGCCCCAGTCGAGCTCTATCCCAAACGCGGGGCTGGACGCCTGGTACAGCCGCGCGGTTCCTCCCCGGACAAGGTTGCTCCCGGCCTCTTCCACCGCGCCGGCGCGCAGAAGGCGCCTGATGTAATAATAAGCGCTCTGCTCGTGTATGCGGAGTTCTTTTGCGACCTGCGCAGGGTACATCGGCTCTTTTGACAAGAGCTCCATCATGCGCCACGCTACAGGGTTTGAAAGGACGCGCATCTGCGCCACGTCCCGAAACACGGTTATCTTTTTTGCCGACGCCTGGCCATCATGGTCCGAAACTGAAACGAGCGACTTGCGTGCCAATGCCGTACAGTTCTGACAGAATTATATAATCTTTTATAGCGGTATAAACTTTGATTGGCCAATAAGCGTTGTTTTACGCACAGATGATTATAGCATTTTTTGTAGTGGTTAGAGACTCTATTCATAATCAATTTAAACGCGAAAGAGGAACATTCCACGTGTGTTCAATCATTGGCTACAAGGGCAAGCAGTCTGCGGCGCCCATACTGGTCGACAGCCTGAAGAGAATGGAATACAGAGGCTATGACAGTGTCGGAGTAGCCACTTTCAAGGACGGCGACATACTGGTGAAAAAGGGCACGGGCAAGGTAGTCGAGGTCAACAAGAGCCTCAACATCAGCTCCATGTCCGGTATGATAGGTATAGGCCACACCAGGTGGGCCACGCACGGCGGCGTGACTGACAGCAACGCGCATCCGCACTCGGCCTGCAAGAACAACGTCGCAGTAGTCCACAACGGCATCATCGAAAACTACAAGGAATTGAAGGAGGAGCTCATCAAGGCCGGGCATGTCTTTTCAAGTGAAACTGACAGCGAGGTCATAGCCCACCTACTGGAGGTACATGCTGACAAGGGCGTCAAGGGATCGCTCACGGCGACATGCAAGAGGCTCAGAGGCACGTTTGCCTTTGTCGCGGTTTTCCAGGACGGGACCATTGCAGGCGCAAGGTACGAGGAGCCGCTCATAATCGGCGTCGCAAACGACGGCTACTTTATCTCGTCAGACGTGCTAGGGTTTCTGCAGTACACGGACAAGGCGATATTCCTTGACAACTATGACATTGCACTCATCGACGGGAGCAAGATGGAGATCTTTGACTTTGACGCAAACCCAGTCGCGCGCCCCATAACGCAGGTCGCCTGGGAGCTTGGAGAGGTCGACAAGGGCAAGTACGCCCACTATACGCTAAAGGAAATAAACGACCAGCGCCTCACGGTCGCAAATGCTGCAAGGCAGGACGAGGCCATGATGGAGAAATTCTGCGACATCCTGTCTGGCGCGCAGAGCGTCTACATCACGGGGAGCGGCACCAGCTACCATTCTGCCCTGATAATGAAGCACATGCTTGCCAGGTTTGCCAAGATACGCGCCGAGACTGTCATGTCAAGCGAGGCGCAGGACGGACTTGTGGGCCTCGACGAGGGCTCTGCGCTGGTAGCGTTTTCGCAGAGCGGCGAGACTGCGGACGTTCTTGAATCGGTCAAGATAGCCAAAAGGCAGGGCGCCAGGGTGCTTGGCATCGTAAACGTCACAACATCGTCGCTTGCAAGGACAAGCGACGCGTTCCTATCGGTCAACTGCGGGCCGGAAATAGGAGTGGCCGCGACAAAGAGCTTTACGGGTCAATTGGCGCTTGTCTACAACATCGTTGCAAGGCTGTCTTCTGGCGCTCTTGCGGCAGGCGAAGAGGCCGAGTTTGTAAAGGCGGTGGAAAAAACCATCGCGACGAGCCAGACCGCTATAGAAAAGATGGCCGGCGAGATGGAGAAGGTAAACGACATTTACCTCCTTGGCAGGTCCATCCACTACCCGATTGCGCTTGAGGGCGCGCTAAAGCTGAAAGAGCTTGCGTACGTGCACGCAGAGGGCGTGGCCGCCGGCGAGCTGAAACACGGCCCCCTTGCCCTGATGGAGAAAAACACGCTCGTGATACTTCTCAACCCCAGAGACGCCACATACAATGACTCGGTCTCAAACGCCCACGAGATAAAGGCAAGGGGCGCAAGCGTCATTGGGATTTCAGACACCGAGAGCGAGGTCTATGACCACTGGATAGAGATACCGCACATGGCGGAGGAGGCATTCTACCCGATTGTAGAAGTGATACCGCTGCAGATGCTTGCATACTATCTTGCGCTTGCCAAGAACGCCGACCCCGACTACCCGAGGAACCTAGCAAAGTCAGTGACGGTAAAGTAATAATTATTTTTTTAGAAAATTAGAAAAAGAAAAGAAAGGAAAAAGGAGAGGGAAGAGCCCGCTTACTGCGAGTTTCCGCCTGCGTACGACTTGGATGCGCCCGAGCCCACCGGGACGTCGGGGAAGCTCTCAGTCATCCTCTGCTCCGCGACTGCGCCGGCCTCTGCGAGTATCCTGTCTACCTCTTCGCCTGATGCGTCGAAGGCAAACGAGGTGTTGCCCATGCTTCCAGCGTTCATCATGATGTCGCTGAACACGCCGTTTATCTCGCCCAGTTCCCTGTCGACTTCTGGCATCACACCTGCAAGGCCGGACCTCACTCTCGTGAGAGCGCCCATTGCCGGGCCGATTGCCACCATTACGTCGCCAAGGTCGATTGTAGTCTCTAGGCGCATCTGTATCTGCTCAAGCGCCATCTTGAGCTGCGAGATCATCTTGATCGTCTTTCTGACCTGCGCAATCTCGTTTGAGACCATCTTGCCTGCCTGCGCGTCGTGCCTCTGGAGCGCGGAAACCACCTGGTTGAACAGGGATTTTTCCTTGCCCTTTAGTTTCTCAAGAATAGCATCCAGTTTCTGATTTTGTGCTTGGATCTTGTTCTTTGCGAACTCGATCCTCGGTTTCAGTGGTTGTTGAGGTCCGAGGCTTTCCTTCACTCTCTCAGACATCGTCGATTTATTGTCCTTGACCCAGTTATTGCTGAAGCTCGTCATGTCTGCTAGCCTTGGAAAACGACGTTAAATAGAAATGTCATAATTAGACAACCAAGTGGTAATATTTTGTAGACACGCGCCGGCAGTGGAAAACATTAAATCATCAAGATGCGACGCTGTTTACACACATGCCGAGAGCGAAAAAGGCCGAGGCCCAGAGCAACGAGGAAGGACTGCCCAAGTGGGCCGAGGACGAGATAAAATCGGCGCAGTTTGGCAAGCCTGAAGTCACGACGAGGACAGGATACATACTGGAAATATACGAGAAGGATTCCAGACTTGACATACAAGTGTACGAGCCGATGCCCGACGGCAGGGTCATAATCGAGGGCATCAGCCTGCCAAAGGAGGTCAAGATAAACGACCTCATGAAGGGCTTTGTATACGAGTTCAAGATAAACGTCTACACCGCGCCCCTGAGCGACAAAGTATCTGAACTGCTAAAGACGAAATTCAACCTTGAGATGAAGGCGATATTCAACTTTGAGATGAAGGAGCTTGCATTAATGGACGTAGAGTCAGACATGCCTGCTCCGGCGTCGTCCGGCGACGATGGCGAAGGCGACGACTAGTTAGTCCTCTTTCTTGCTGCCGTCGGCGGGAACCACGGTTTCCTTCTTGCCTATCGCAAGCTTCATGAGGGCAATCCACATTATGACAAGCGGCACGTGGTAGGTCGCAATCCTCCACGCGATTATCACGCTCAATTTAGAGTCGGCGGCTATTGCGGTAAGGTCTGGCACACTTGACAGATTAGAGATGTACGCCCAGATGCCAAGTTCCGCAAGGCCCGAGCCCCCTATGGTAACTGGAAGGTTTGCAATCGCGTTTGACGCGGCGACTGCCATGAGCGAGTCAAACATCCCGATTCCCACTCCGACCGAGTCGGCAAGGACCATGAAGGAGATGCCGTACGCAAGGAACGACGCGAAGGTTATCGCAAGCCCGACTGCAAACGGCCAGATGACCTTGCTGGAGGAAAAGTTCTCGCGGCTCATCATGCACAGGTCGTCGAGGGCCTTGTTGGCCTGAGTAAGGTACTTGTCTGCCTTGTCCTTGCCAAAGCGCCGGACGAGCCTGTCGATGAACTGCGGAACGTGCAGGTTGCGCTTTGCAGAGTAGAGTATGAGGATGAGCCAGAAGGCAAACGTCGGCAGCGCGACGAGTAGCACGGTTATCCCGATGGCAGTTCCGCCCCGGGATATGGCAAGGCCGCCGGCGATAAAGGCAAGTATGGTCACCGCAAAGACGTCGGCTATTATCTCCATCGTGGCCACCCACGCGGCCTTGCCTGCCGGCACGCCGTTTTTGGACAACCACGCTATCCTGACAAACTCGCCCCCTACGTACGAGGGCGTCGTGTAGGTGACAAACTCGCCTGCAAGCCTTGCGGCCATGGTCTTGCCGGGCGAGCTCACGTCGTAACCTATGAACTTGCGCACAAAGTACTTGAACCGGTACGCCTGGAGCATTATCCTTGCCACGGCCGCCACTGCCGAGGCGGCAAAGGGCACGAGCCCTACTGAAAATATATCCTGCGGCGAGACCTTGGTGGTCAGGAACATTATGATGAAGGGGACGATGCTCGCCGGGATAGCAGCGATTCTCCAGTTCAACGCTGTGTTTTGTACGTTTTGGAGATATAATAACGCATAGCAGTAATGCCAGAAATGTTAATCCGACAGGTAAAGACCTTCTAGTCATGGATAAAGGGGGCCTCTGCAGGGCCGCTGTGGCCATCCACGGCAACATCCAGGCGGCAATAGTCGTCCTGCGAGGAGAGATGAAGGCCAGACACGTCAGACAGGCAGTACCCATCCCTCCGGCCAAGGAGCTGGAAAAGTTGTTCATGCGCGCAGAGGCGTTTTTGAGCATGACAAAAGAGAGCGACCACCTGTTTGGAAGGACCGGCTACGTCATGACCAACCACGAGACGCTTGACACTTTTATATTCGCCGTCCCGGACGGCAGCGTGCTCATCCTGCCAATAGTAAAGCCGTACGGCCATGATGAACTGCTAGAAAAGGTTGCAAGCCTCCTTGGAGTCAGGTTTGGCTGACGACAGCAAAAATGTGAAAGCAGATATACTTCGCACAGCGCCCAGTTAGAGATGGTAAACGCCGTTTTCGTGACCGGGACTGCCGGCTCGGGCAAGTCGCTTTTGACCTCCAGGCTGGTGCAGTGGTACCGTGACACGGGCGCGTACCCCGTGACACTCAACCTCGACCCTGGCGCAGTCACCCTTCCCTACGAGCCGGACATCGACGTGCGTAACTACATAGACATCGGCACCTTGATGGATAGTTATGCGCTTGGACCAAACGGCGCGCTAGTGATGGCAAGCGATATGGTGGCGACAAAACTCGACGAGCTGCAGGAGGAAGTCGACGAGGCAAACCCCGACTATTTGATAGTGGACACGCCGGGTCAGATAGAGCTGTTTGCGTTCCGTGCAAGCGGACCCTACTTTGTATCAAACCTGCAGGCAGACAACAAGGCGACAGTATTTGCGTTTGACGGAACACTTGTTTCATCGCCCATCAATTTTGTATCGATTTCACTCCTTGCCTCGGCCGTGAAACTGCGCCTAAAGACCGCGCAGGTAAACGCGCTCACAAAAAGGGACCTTGTCATCGACAAACTAAAGGACATACTAGACTGGGCGGGATCGGCGCAGGCGCTAGAGTCAGCGCTCAATTCTGAAAAGGATGCCGAGTATTCGCTTTTGAGCAAGGATTTGTCGAGGAGCATGACCCGCGCTGGCTTTGCGCCCGGCCTCGTCGCAATCTCTAGCACGACCATGAATGGGCTCGTAAACATAGCGGCCGCCCTTGCCCGAACCCTTAATCAGGGGGAGGACGGATAGCACGGTCGTGAAAAAAAAGTCCTGTACGGCTATTGCGCCCTCGTCGACTGCAAACCTCGGCCCCGGTTACGACGTCTTTGGCCTTGCGCTTGACGCCCTGTACGACAGGGTCAGGATAACAAAAGCGGCTGCTGGAAAGGACGACGGCAGCAGGATAGCGATAAAGATGTCAGACAGCGCGATACCTTCTGCGCCCGAGTCCAACTCGGCGGGGCTCGTCATAAAAAAGATGGCGCAGGACTTTAACATCACGGACAACCTCGATGTCGTGGTGAAAAAGGGCGTGCCGGCGGGGTACGGCATGGGCTCAAGCGCCGCGTCGGCTGCTGCGGCGGCAGTTGCCTTTGCCGGCCTTTACAAACTGAAAATAGACAGAAACAAGCTGGTCGAGTACGCGGCCGAAGGCGAGGTGGCAAGCGCAGGGGCGCGCCACTACGACAACGTCTCGGCGTCGGTGCTCGGAGGGTTTGTAATCTCTAGCATCGGGCAGGAGGGAGTAAAGTTCATCCGCATCGAGCCCCCCAAAGACCTTCTCATGGTAGTCGCAGTACCGACAATTCCGGTGCCGGCAAAAAAAACAGAGGTCGCAAGGAGCGTCCTTCCAAGGGAAGTGCCGTTGAAAAGCGCGGTGCACAACGTGTCTGGCGCAAGCACCATCGTCGCAGGGTTTGCGCTTGGCGATGCAGAGATGATTTCACGCGGGATTGACGACGTCATTGTCGAGCCGGCAAGAAAGCACCTGATACAAGGCTATGACGGCGTCAGGAAAAACGCGCTTGCGGCAGGCGCGCTTGCGGTGACCATCAGCGGCGCAGGCCCTTCGATGATTGCTTTTCTGAAAGGGAAAAAGGGAATAAAAAAGGTGGCAGGGGCGATGGCCGCAGGCTTTTTGGAGTCCGGGGTAAAATGCCGGACCTTTGCCTGTGGTCCGAGCAAGGGCGCGCGTATAGTGTAGTTACTTTTTGCCCTTGTTAAGGAAGGCTGACATCATGTTCTTCCTGTCCTCGTGCGCAAAGCATAGCGCCCAGCCGTAGATCTCTAGGCGCAGGCCCGTCTCGATGTCAGAGTCCATGCCGCGGTTTATGAGCATCTTGCTCACCTTGACGGCATTAAAGCTGTTCTTTGTTATCTCCTTGGCAAGGGCCATGCAGTCGGCCATCAGCTTTTTGTTCAGGACCTTGGCCACTTCCGCGGCGCGCGCCTTTTCTGTGGCCGCGTCGCCCTTTGGAGCTTCCGGTGGCAGCTGATCTTCAGCGCCCAGCTTGATGACTTTGTTGACGAGGCCGATTGACGCCGCTTCGTCTGCGGTTATCATCTTGCCGGTGTATATCATCTCTTTTGCCTTTGCCGGGCCGACTATGCGCAACAGCCTTTGAGTGCCGCCCCATCCCGGCGGGATTCCGATCGTTACCTCTGGCTGGCCCATCTTGGCGTTTTCAGAGGCGATGCGTATGTCGCAGACCATCGCCAGCTCGCATCCACCACCAAGGGCAAAGCCGTTTACCGCTGCAATCACCGGCTTGTCCAATTTCTCTATCTTGTTGAGGACCGCCTGTGCCGCTGAGGCATATTTCTCTGCGGCCATCGGCTCGATGTTTACCATGAAGGCAATGTCTGCTCCTGCGCAGAACGCGCGCTCGCCGGCGCCGGTGATGATGACGCACTTTGTTCCCTCGTCGGCGGCAAGGATGTCTATTGTGCGCGAAAGCTCGGCAACGACGTCAACGTTCATGGCGTTGAGCGCCTCTGGCCTGTTTATCCTGACGACGGCAATGTCGCCGTGCGGTTCAAGCTGGATATACTTCATTGTGGACATATGGGAGAGGGGCAGCTTTTGCCTCAAATTAAAGCTTGTTCAGGTACGTTGTGAAGGCCGTACACGCCAACAAGGGTGCGAAGTTAAAAGCAGGCTAGTACATGGTATGTGGCGTTGGCAAAGTTCCACCGCGCAAACGCCAAGAGTTTTGGCGACGCAAACGTCGTCGTGATGGGCGTGCCTGACGAGTCCAGGTCACACGCAACTCGCAGAGGCACAAACACGGCGCCGGACACCATACGCGCAATATCCGACGAGTCCGAGTTCTTTATGCGCGACGGAAAACTCATACCTACCGTCCCCATGCGCGGGACGCTGGAGGGCAAGCGCGTCTTTGATGCAGGAAACGTGCAGAGAGACAAGGTGTACGAGCAGGCGCGGAAAATAATCGAGGCGGGCAAGGTCCCCGTTACGCTTGGAGGCGACCACTCGCTTACCGCCGACGTGTTAAAGGCTGCAGGAAGCGCGCAGAAATTGGCACTCTTGTATTTTGACGCACACCCGGATTTCGTGTCGTCGGCAAGGAACTATTACGGCTCGGTGCTGACCGACTCGGCAGACTATATTGATTACAAAAAGAGCATGTTGGTAGGGACAAGGGCGGCAGAGCCGGAAGAGATTGAAAATGCCAAGAAGGCCGGCCTTGCAATGGTCACACCAATCGACATCACGGACTTTGGCGTGCACAATGTTGCAGAGATGATAAGGGAAAAGGTCGCAGGGAGTAGGGTGTACATTTCTGTCGACCTTGACTGTGTCGACCCGGCGTTTGCGCCCGGTGTTTCTGTGCCTTCGCCGGGCGGAGTTACCATCGCAGACCTGCTGTACCTGCTGACAAGCACGATAAGCAGCTGCGAGATCGTCGGCTTTGACATCGTGGAACTGTCGCCTGACTATGACGCAGATGGCCTTACCGCGGGCCTTGCGGCAAGGATACTGACCGAGTGCATCGCGTGTTTGAAAAATGCCTAGAACCTTTCGACTATTTCCTTGAGGCTGTCCGGAAGTTCTGGAAGTTCGGTGTGGCTGACGTTGTTCTGAATGATGTCGGGGCCTATCCTGCGCACCCTCTGTGTAGCAATAAGGGTGTCGATTCCCCTCTCGACGTCCTTTGTAGACAGTATGCCGTTCAGTTTTTCCTTGATGGTGTTTTCCGAGTCGTACTTGTTTATGGCGTACTGGAGCAGGGTGAGCTTGTCATTTGTCGAGAGCGACATGATGCCATTTGCAGGCGCACGGCTAATAAGAATTTTCAATGTTTTTATCATCTTGGGCGGCAATGCAGTACATGCCGGCTGTTGGCGAGCTAAAAGCCCTCTTGCAAAAAGGCTGCAAGGTACAAAAGGTGCAGCCTGCAGTCTTTGCGTCCGACGCGGAGGTCAACATAGTCATCGTGACCGTCGCGTGCCCTGACGGTGTTCACACAGTCAAGGCGTACAGGGAAGAAGCAAAAGAGCTGCGTGAATTTATCAGAAAACAGGCTTTACAATTGTAAGGTCCGGTAATTAAATAACCGGCTGCCGAAAAACCAGCCGTGGAGACAGAGGCAGGCGCCCAGGCAACAAAAAAGACGCTTCTCAAGATAGGCGGGATGCACTGCGCAGGGTGCGTCAGTTCCATCCAGAGGCGCGTCTCTGCAGTCGACGGCGTGTCGAGAGTCGAGGTCAACCTCGCAAGCGAAAAGGCGGCAGTCGAGTTTGATCCTGCAAAGATTGGCTTGCCCGACATTGAAAAAGCGGTCGAAGAAATAGGCTACAGGGTAGTCTATGAGAAGGTGTCGCTAAAGGTCGAGGGCATTACCGACTCGGCAGACGCCCAGAGGCTCGAAAGCGGGATTTCAAGGATGGAAGGCGTCAGGTCGGCATCTGCAAACTATGGAAATGCGCAGGTGCTTATCGAGTACAACCCCGCGCTTGTGTCGCTTGCCGACATCCGCAAAAAGGTAGGCGACTATGGCTACAGCGTTGTCGGCGAGAGCGCGCAGGCAAGCGCTCACGATGTCGAGGCTCGCAAACTCAAGGGCCTGTTTCTTCTCGGAGTTGCATTCACGATACCTGCCGTCTTGTTCAGCTATCCCGAAGTATTTTCGTTCCTGCCGCTTGCAGGGACAAACGCCGCAGCCTATATCGCCTTTGCAGCAGCGTCTATAGTCCAGTTTGTCACGGGAAGCAGGTTCTACTCTGGCGCTTTCAGGATAGCAAGGATGAAGTCTGCCAACATGGACACGCTCGTGGTCCTTGGCACGACTGCCGCGTACGCTTTCAGCGCGTACAACACGTTCCCGGCGCCAACGTGGCACGGCATCTACTACGACGCCTCATCGCTTGTCATCACGTTCATACTGCTTGGAAAATACCTTGAACTAAAAACAAAGGGCAGGACGGGCGCCGTTATACGCAAGATGCTAGAGCTCCAGCCCAAGGCAGCAAGGGTCAAAAAGGCTGACGGCTCCGAGATCGAGACGCCGGTTGAGCTGATACAGCCCGGCGACATCATAATAGTCAGGCCGGGTGAAAAGATACCCGTCGACTCGACGGTCGTGCAGGGCGAGTCCGCAGTCGACGAGTCGATGGCGACAGGCGAATCCGTGCCCGTGCACAAAAAAGCCGGCGATGGCGCGATCGGAGGCACCGTGAACAGGGAAGGGATGCTGCTTGTCAAGGCCACCAAGGTCGGCGCAGACTCTTTTCTCTCGCAGGTGGTGAAACTCGTCGAAGAGGCGATGGGCAAAAAACCGGCGATGCAGAAACTCGTGGACAAAGTCGCAGGGTATTTTGCGTACGCGGTGATGGCAATAGCCGTCGCGACCTTTGGTGCGTGGTACGCGCTTGCGGCAGGAGGAACAGAGGCGGCTATAATCCCGGCAGTCGCGATTCTGGTCGTGGCGTGCCCGTGCGCGCTCGGCCTTGCAACGCCCACCGCGATAATGGTCGGCATGGGCAAGGGCGCCTCGCACGGGGTGATATTCAAGAGCGGCGACGCAATAGAAGCCCTCAGCAAGGTCAGGGCAATCGTGTTTGACAAGACAGGCACGCTTACGCAGGGCAGGCCGCAGGTCACGGACGTGATACAGCTAAAGCAAGAGGTTGGCGCGCAAGGCCAGAGCGTGCCCGGCGGCGCAGGCGTGCTGCTCCTTGCCGCCACTGCAGAAAACTACTCGGAGCACCCACTTGCAAAAGCGATAATCGGCCACGCCAAGGGAGCAGGAATCGAGCCGGCAGAGGTGTCAGACTTTCAGGTGACTCCCGGTATGGGCGTGACTGCTGTTTGGGATGGCGCCACAGTCAGGGTGGGCAGCAGAGAGTTCATCGAACAGGCAGGCATAGGCACCGGCTCTTCCGTGCAGGCTGTGGAAAACCTGCAGGCGCAGGGCAAGACAGCGGTGCTAGTATCTGCAGGAAGCGACGTTATTGGAGTAATTGGCCTGATGGACGCGCCAAAGCCGGAGGCAAGGGAAGCGGTAGAGGCTCTAAAGAACCTAGGAATCGAGCCGGTGATGGTTACAGGCGACAACAGGAGGACTGCAGAGGAGATAGCCCGGCAAGTCGGCATAGAGCGGGTCTATGCTGGCGTGCTTCCGTCCGGCAAGGTTGACGCGATAGCCAAGATACGCAAGGCAGGCATGGTGGTGGCTATGGTGGGCGACGGCATCAACGACGCCCCCGCTCTGACTGCGGCCGACGTGGGCATGGCAATTGGCTCTGGCACGGACCTTGCCATAGAGGCAGGGAGCGTTGTGCTCGTGAAAAGCGACATTCGCGATGTGGTATCGGCTGTAGAGATTGCGAGAAAGACGGTGGGCAAGATAAAGCAGAACCTTGCGTACGCGTTTCTCTACAACGTCGTCCTGATACCGGTAGCGGCGATGGGGTTGCTCTATCCAGCTCTTGCGGGCCTCGCAATGGCCGCAAGCTCGGTGTCTGTGACTGCAAGCTCGCTTGCGCTCAAAAGGTGGAAACCGAGGCTGTCAAGCTAGCGGGTTCTTTTCTTCTTTTTTCTTTGAAAGGGAGAGAAGGCTGACCTTTTCTGCCTCGTCGTTTGCCCTGTACACTGATTCCTGCTGGCGGTGCAACTGCTCTTTTCGTGCCTTCCATCCGGCCATTGCCGCTTTGTGATCCCCGGAAAGATCGTCATTGCCTTCGCTACCAGTCAAGTCTCTACGCACCATTGGCAGCAGACCCTGATTTTTAATCTTTTATCCGGCTACACTTTTTTATCAGGCGCCTGCGGAAAGTACCCTATATGAAGGCCGTCAGGGTCGAGGATGCGGACATACGCAAGCCCATAGTCATAGCCGCCATGCAGGACATGGGCAACGTCGGGAGCATCGCCATCGACTTTGTAAACAAGAGCCTCGGCACGCGGCCGTTCAGGCATATTACAATTCCATTTCCAAACTATGTCGTGGATAACGGCGGGTACATCGACTTTCAGCGGGAAAAGTGGGAGTACAGGTACGGCTCTGACGGATCGGTGGTCGTGTTCGGGGGCGGGATGGGCCAGCCCCAGACCAATCAGGAGCTCTACGACTTGTGCCAAGACGTTATAGAAGTCGCAAGGCAGTATTCCGCCCAGCTCGTATACACGCTCGGCGCTTTTCACACCGACAGGAAATACGGCAAGAGTCCAAAGACCTTCTTCGCGGCAACGACGCAAGAGCTTGCAGGGCAGATACAGCGCCTTGGATTAGAGCCGACGCCCGGCTCGTCGCTCATCACAGGATTTAACGGCCTCATCTTGGGCCTTGCCAAGGAGGCCGGCCTGCAGGGAATAGGGCTGTACGCAGAGATCGACGACCCGCAGGTACCCCAGTTCCGCGCGGCAAAAAGCCTGCTTGCTACGCTAGAGAAACTGACGTACCAGAAATTCCGGGGCATGGAAGAACTTGACGAGATGGCTTCAAGGGTAGAAAGCGAAGGCAGTAACGATCTCTAGAGCTTTTTCAACTGCACGCCACTGTCAAGCCGATCTATCTTGCGGCAGATCATCTTGTACGAATCCACAATTTCGGCTTCTATGACCCCGGGAAGGTGCTGGATATTTGGAACATAGTTGCTGACGATGTAAAAATCGTGCACCCTGACCTCTACTGCAATGTCTTTGGCCTTCAGGTCGTCGGCGCCGGATTTCAGCGTTACCTGCAGCGCGCCGGCAAACTTTTTTTCAGTCTCTGTCGCAAGCGGGTAGCGGCCGGACCTTATAGAATCCTGAATCATGGCGCACAGCTCCGAGACCTTCATTATTATATTATCAATCCGGTGTAAACTGTAGGCGTAATTAACCTGCCGCTCACTCTTCTTCCCCTTCTTCTTTTTCCTTTTTCTTTTTCTCTACCTTTTCTTCTTCCGGCTTGGCGCCAGAGTGCACCTTTAGCTGGCGCCTATACATGGTCGCAATTTCGTCGGTGGTGGTCGCATCCTCTGGCTCCTTGTCGTCGCGGATCTTACCCGTGAACTTGGGGAACCGCAGTGCAAGGCCATAGCCATCTCTTATTGTGCCCATTGCCGCGGTGTGCGACGGGCTGAGTGTTATCTCTGACGCGATGACCTCGATTACTATCGCCGGCTCGAACCACACATCCATGTCCATGCCCGTGTCCACGCGGGCGTGCTTTTGGTGTATCACGTGCTTTTCCAGCTCGCGGTAAAACTGGTCAAGGTGCTCGTCGGTAAAGCCAGTCCCCACCTTTGTCACGCTCCGGAAAATGTCCTCCTTTGGGTCGTACGCCGCCAAAAGCAAAGCGCCGTACTTGCCCACGCGCCTTCCCCGGCCGTGTAGCGCGCCCACGATGACAAGATCAAGCGTGTCCGCTAGTTCCGTCCGGTATTCGCGTTTTAGCTTCACCCACAGGTACTCGCGCGCTCCTGCGCGGTACGTGCTAGACGGCATCTTTACCATGACTCCTTCGCAGCCGTTCTCTATTGCAGAAGCCATGAAGCGATCAATCTCACCAGGCTCTTTTGCAACTACCTGCGGCACTATTTTCAACATCGTCATGTCGTTATTCTTGTTCTTGTTATTGACGACCGTCTTTGCCAAGAGCTTTCTGCGCTCGTCGTACGAAAGTTCCGTCCGGCTCTTGCCGTCAAGGTAGAGCATGTCGAAAAGGTTGATGACGACTGGATAGTTTTCCATCGCCTCTTCAATACCGTGCTTGCGCCTTCGGTGCATGAGCTGCTGAAACGGCAGGTACTCGCCCGTCTGCAGATTTACCGCTACGACCTCGCCTTCCATTATCGCCTCCTTGCAGGCAAGCGACATTGCGGCCTTGCTCACGTCGGGGTAGTGGTCGGTTATCTTTTCTAGCCTGCGCGAAAATAGTTCGACGCGGTCCTTGCCCTTGTGTATCTGGACACGCTCGCCGTCCAGCTTGTACTCGACTGCGGCACGGCCATCCATGCGCTCCATTGCCTCTTCTGAAGTGGAGACGCGCTCGGCAAGCATCGGCCTTATCGGCTTGAACAGGGTTATCTGGACAGCCTTGACTGCGTCAAGACCTTTTGTTGCAAGCAGCTTGGCTACCGTGCCAAGGTCGCTTGAAACGTTGTAGGCGTTTTCAAGCGCCTTTCTGTTTGCCTTGTCGCCGGTAAATGCAAGGGCTAGCGCGTCAAGCACAGTATAGTCTGCGATGCCAAGACGCAGAGCCCCCATGACAAACTTCATGATGTAGCGCCCCTCTTCCGGCGTGGAATCGTTGAGCAGGCTTGCGACTAGGCGCAGTTTCGTCTCCTGCGACCCTGGTCCAGTGGTCTTGGCAATCTTGTCAAAAGTGCAGTAGACGCGCTCTACAGTCATCTGCTCTGAAAACAAGGTCGACTGGCCCTTTGACACCATGGCCTTGCCGGCGGTGTCGCCAATGTCGCCTGTGTCCCGGTATATTGTCTCAATCTCGGTCATGCCCCTGCCGGATGAGCTTGCTATGGCCCTGAGTGCCATGCGCTCTGCAAGGCCCATCTCTATTCCCTCATAGTCTGGGTACAGCTTGCCCTGTATGAGGTACGTCACCTTGTCTATCAGGTCCGCCGGCGTCTTTTTCAACAATGCAACTAGATGATCGGTAAGGGCCAGTCTGCTGGATGTCTGCTCCATCTTGCAAAACGTCTCTACCAGCGGCTGAAAGTCCACGGCTAGAGCTTGGGCGGTTCCCGCTTTAAGGTTTGTTTGAATATGAATATTAAAGGGGAAACCGGTAAAAGGGCAGATTACGAATGGGCGGAAACAAGAACAAGCCAGCAGCAAAACAGGACAAGGGCACGGCAGTGGGCCCGGCCGGCGAGATAAAGACGGCGGCAAAGGAAGAGAAGAAAAAGCCGCAGCAAAAGCAAAGGCTGGCAGTAACGATTGACGAGAACCAGGGCATGAAGGCCATCCAGAACATGAAGGCAATCACCGTTCAGTCGGTCGCAAAGGCCGCGGGAGTAAAGATCTCGGTGGCAAACTCGCTGGTAAAGACGCTTGAAGCGAAAGGAGTCGTCAAGAAGGTCGGCGGCTACAGCGGCCACAGGGTGTACGCCAAGGTCAAGTAGTAATAGTAGCCAGCCTTTTTACGGCTATAACGTCGCCTGCCTGCACGCCTTCAATGACTTTGATATTGCTTACTATTTTCCCTACCGCGTTCATCGCCTGCGTCGTGCAGTCTTTAACGATAAAGCAGATTGCGCCGTTTGACGGCAGAAAAGCAAGGTCTCCCCGCTTGAACTGCGTCCGCGTCTTTTCCGCTCCGATGACAAGCCCGGTCTCGATGTAGACGAACTTGTCCTCAAGCCTGTGCACCCTGTCCTGCACAGGCAGGCCCTTTAGCAGCGCGCTCGTAGTCAGCGGCGCAAGGTGGCGCACCAGCTCGCACTCGGCAGAGCCCTTGCCGGCGACTTCCGCCGCCAACCTGACCCTTGACACGGAACCAGCAGCCTGCACAAAGGCTGAAAAGCGCCGATGTAATGAAAACGTTTCTGGAAAAACCGCAGAAAAGCACCTTGAAAAATTCGCAACATTTAATTAGATAGCAACCAACTTTTCCATACATTCTTGGTAATCAAGCGCTTTACAAAAAAATCTGCTGCACGCAAGTCCTCCGCCTCCAAGACCAAGGGTAAAAAGGGTGCGGAGGCCGAAGTAGAGGAGACCAAGAAGTCGAACCGCCCGGCCGATGAGGTGGTGACTTATTCTGAGCAAGAGTACGAGCTAAAAGAAGTCCCTGCGCAGGGAAACAAGATTCTGATTGGCCTGCCATGGCTCACGAGGTTCGAGCGCGCAAGGATCACAGGGGCCCGTGCGCTGCAATTGTCGCTTGGCGCGCCGCCGCTGACAAAGCCGGACGGCGCCAACACTTCAATCGCGCTTGCGATGCTAGAGGTAGAGAAAAAGGCTCTCCCCATTTCCATACGCCGTGTATTGCCAAACGGCATGTATCAGGACATACCGATTGACTGGATGAAGTAGAAAAAGATCCAATCAATCCTCTGCATTTTGCATTTTTGGGCATATTTCCCTAATAGTACGAAAGACAATTGATGATTGCTACAAATGTTGCAGATGCATCTTCTAGCGGCAGGCATTCTGGCACTTGCAGCCTCGGCGCCGATAACTGCAAACGTTATTCCGCAAGCCCAAGCGCTACGCACAGTAGATGACGACTGGCCCGAAAAGCCGTGTCTTGACTCCCCGCCTTATTCAAAGTCCTACCTCAAAGAGGTATGGCAAAAGTACTATGACTACAAAGGCAAAGAACGGATGGAGATGAAAAAGGTGGCAATGGATCAAGCAATCAAGGATGGGAAACTAAAAGAGTGGATCGAAGATGGGGACACTTTGAACTATCATGCCAATTACAATACGTATTTCTATTACTACATAAGCGACCAGGTACCTGACATGTACAACTCTTCTTGGATGGTCAGAAATGACGTAGCTGATATTACATACGGGATCGATGATCCAACATCATTTATCGTGCTTGCAGGGATTTGTACTGCAGGCTTGTTGGCAGCATTTTACACTGTCAAGAAAATACACAAAAATAGCTAGATCTCTTTCAGGTGCGTTTCATCAAATATGTCCGAGCCGTACCAGCGGTACCGGAAATAGTCTAGGCACCATTCGTGGAAGAGCTTGTCGGTGCTGGAAAATATCATGTTCATGTCGGTTTCCCCCTTTTGGTTTGGGAACATGACTGCCGCCTGCTTTTCGTTCAGGATGACTGCTACCTGCACCCTGTCCACCATCCTGCGCTCTATTGCACCTTTTGTCAACAGTTCGTTGTGACCCAGCTTTTTCAGCAGATCCTTTCGTCCCTTTGGGATTATGACGTTCTGCGGCAGGACATAGCTGTATTTCACGCCTTTCTCCTTGACCCTGCTGAGCGCAGGCTCGATAAGGTCGATGGGCACCTGAGGCACTATTTCGTAGATGTACTCGTCAGCCTCTCTGTAGATGTCCTTCCAGCGCTCCAGTATAGCGACTACACCCTTGACAAACTCGCATCTGTCCAGCGCGCCAAGCCTCATTATGAACTTGAACGGAAGCTCGCCTAGGATGTGCTCGGAAAAGTACTCCTTGTGCTTTGAGAGATAGTTGAACGTGGGGATCTGCTTGATTATCGTGTTGCCAAAGGTCGTGAGCGAGAATATGCCCTCGGGGTCCTTCTCTATCAGGCCGGCGTCTTGGAGGCGGTTGACGTTTCTATGGGCCTCCTGCATGGTTATGTTGAGGTCCTTGGCAAGCTGCGAGATCTTGGCCTTTTTCTCGTTTAGCCGGAACAATATTGAAAGGCGCTGCTCGCTTGCAAGCTCGAAAAACGTCTTTTCAGTGTTGGAGTAGGCGCTTACAAGGTCCTCGTCCTGGGCTGGCATGGATGATAAAGCAAAAGGCCGACATCATTTTAAGCGTTGCCGGCTAAGTTAGTGGTGGCTTGAGTGTTCCTCTGTGTGCGGGCGGGAGCGGTTGTTCCTGATTGTGTATGCGCCAAGCACGATGAGGGCGATGCCGACAGCAATAAGGACGATGGCTGCAGGTATTGCGGCTACCCACGTCTTGTTCACCTGTGCTGCGAACATGAAAAGTGCTCCGAGAATGGTCAGGGCGGCACCTGCGATTGCTTCGCCGTTTATGCGTTCCATGATTATTGAATGGAAAATCACTACAGACTGTATATTAATTTTTGTCAGAGGCGATTGCTAACGCTCGCTATTGCTCGCGAATGAGTGTGCCCCTGCACTGCTCGCATATAGTCTCGTCGATGTTGGACTCGATGCTGTGGTGCACGTCGCATATGAGGAGCGAGTAGCGCATATAGTTCGTCAGGCCCACGAATTTTGCAAGTGTGCTTGGAGTATACGCCTTGTTGGTAGAAAGTTCGCGCGCAATGTCGTCAATCATGCGCATCACCTCGCGAATTCCTTCCAGCTTCAGGATGAGTTCAAGGTCGCCCCTCGTCCCCCTTACATAGTTGCTGACTGCGGCCTGCGTGATGCCAAGCACTCTTGCGACGTCTTCCTCCTTGAGCAGGTATTCCCTTATCAGCTTCTTGGCAAGGATGGCCCTTACCGCAGGGATGAGCGATTTGGCCTCTATCTCAGAAGGGAGAAGCATTGCAGACAGGAGCAACTTTGGCTTTTTTTCTATTTAAAGGTTGTTTGAACGGACTTGTTCATACACCGGATGCAGTTGCCGCAGGGTCGGCAAGTAATGTGAATTACCTAGAAGAAATGGGACATGCAGATATATCGCTTGTTTGTTTAAAAAGAATATTGTTACTGCAGCTATCTAGCACAAAAAATCCATAGAACTGGCTTACCTAAAGTTATTAATGAATTATCTACTTGCGACCCCCACACCACCATGCGAATTTCAGCAACGGTGAACCACCCAACGAAAACTCCGGACAGAAGCAGCATCGGCAAGCGACTGGTTTTTTTCATGTCTGGCGCGATCCTGATGCTGGCTCTGCCGGCAGCTACAGGTACAATCCCTTATGCAAGCGCGGCTCCGGTCTGCGCGGTGTTGCAAGTAACAAAAGTAATAGCATCGGGAAACGACGGGAACGTACCAAAAAACGCTATTGACGGCAAGCTTGGGACGAGATGGTCGAACCTTGGCAAAGGCTCGTGGATTACAGCGGACCTCGGAGGACTCGTGAACGTCTGCTATATCGACGTGGCCTGGTACAAGGGAAACCAAAGGCAGAACGCTTTTGTCATATCGCATTCGTCTGACGGCGAAACATACATCCCGGACTATTCTGCCAAAAGCTCAGGTACGAGCGCGGGCCTTCAGAGGTACGACTTTCCAGACATCAGCGCAAGGTACGTCAGGATTATCGTGAACGGCAACACTGAGAACGAATGGGCATCCATCACAGAGATCAAGGTGTACGGGTACGTTCCAGGAGGCGGCGCGCAGGACGTGATCAAGCCTTTCATAGCCATAGATCAGCCTACAGACAAAAGCGAGATAGTTGCGGCGTCATCTTCTTCCACCACGGCCGCAGTCAGCCTTAATGGCAGGGCGTCCGATACGGGTAGCGGTATAAAACTGGTCGAGGTCAGGACGGAAAGCAGCGCCTACCAGCCAGCGACACCAAAGACTCTGGGAGATTGGTCGACATGGACCCAGGCCCGCACGTTGTCGATTGGAAGCCATCAGATAACCGCACGCGCGACTGATAACGCCGGAAACCAGCAGGTGTTTGCCATTTCGGTAAAGGTCTCCAAGCCGGCCACGACACCACCTCAGGTAATAATACCAGGCCCCACGACTTCTAAAGACAAGTTTGGCATCACAAAGCTAAACCCGACAGCCGCAGGAGGAATAGAGTGGTCGTCGAGCTGGGACAACGGGCACGCACGGACAATCGGCAATGCGATAGACCCTGACGACAGATGGTTTGATACCGCACATGGAGAAGGAAGGTATGCAATCGATGGCAAGGGCACGTTGACCGCGTCAGGCGACACCGTCAGGATGTATGTCCACGATCCTGCCAAGGTAAGAGAATGGTCAGAGAACCTGGAAATAACGATGTACGTCAAGAGGATAAGCGAGACACAGGTCGTGGATTATTCCGGCCTCCAGGTGTTTGCGCGCACAAACCATGGCACGAACGCCAACGAAGAAGTGAACCTCTGCGATGACAGGGGCTACGGCGGCCTGGTGAACATCAATGGCGACTGGTCGTTTGAAAAAGAAACGGCACATCATCTAGACAACGGCTATGCGGGCGCGGCAGACCAGAGGCCGTCAGGCGACCTTCCAAAGAACACATGGGTAGGCTTCAAGTACGTCCTTCGCAACATGGACGGAGGAACGAAGGTAAAGCTAGAGCTGTACCGCGACACGACCGGCGGCGTAAACGGCGGCAACTGGCAAAAGGTGACAGAATTCATAGATAACGGCAAGAACTTTGGCGACGGCCACGGCGCCTGCAGGTCCGGCGTGAATCCTGCGCTGCCTCTAATACACTCGTTCATAAACGCCAGCAGCGAGTCGAAGAAGCCCATGCTTTCCGTCTACGCAAGGCACGAATTCGGGACGATGGCGTACTCGGACTTTACAATCAGGGAGATAAACCCCCTCTCCTAACTTTTTTTCTTTCTTAAGATTTTTTTGTTTTTGCTGCAAACTTGCCTGATTCAAACGCTATTTATAGACCGCCGGCGTATTCCCAAAAGGCATGAAGGCGGTTTTTGTAAAGGGCCACAGCGCCGTTTCAGTCGACGAGATAAAGACTCCAGAGATTGTAGGTGAGGGCGACGTGCTAGTGCGGATGCGCGCCTGCGGCCTCTGCGGCTCGGACCTTGAGAAGGTCTACGGTGAGTATGGCATGGCGTCAGGCAGACTTGGCCACGAGCCGGCCGGCGAGGTGGTTGCAGTCGGCAAGAACACAAGGGGCTTTGCGCCCGGCGACCGCGTCTTTATACACCACCACGTGCCGTGCTACTCCTGCCACTATTGCCTGCACGGCGACTATACCATGTGCCCCGAGTACCAGAAGAGCAACATTTCGCCCTGCGGCCTTGCAGAGCAGTTTCTGGTGCCCGAGTGGAACGTGTCGAGGGGCGGCCTGATAAAACTTCCAGCAGGCATGACGTTTGACGAGGCGTCGCTCGTTGAGCCATTGGCTTGCTGCATCAGGGCGTGGAACAAGTGCAATTTCCAGCACGGCGACGACGTCGCGGTGCTTGGCGCCGGCCCAGCTGGTCTGATGCACGTCATCTTGGCAAAGGCATTTGGCGCGGGCAGGGTGTTTGTTTCCGACATCAACGATTTCAGGCTTGGCTTTGCCAAGAAATATGGCGTTGAGATATTCAACTCTATTGCGGTTCCCGACCTTACCCAGAAAATCAAAGAGCAAACTGACGGGCGGGGGGTCGACGTTGCAATAGTCGCAACCGGCAGCACAAAGGCGCTCTTGCAGTCGTTTGACATGACAAGGCGCGCCGGCAAGATAGTGATGTTTGGCGTGCCTTCCAAGGGCTCGGCAATGTCGTACGACATGAGCAAGCTGTACTCAAACGAGCATTCGCTCATCCCAAGTTATGCTGCATCAGAGGTCGAGACGAACCAGGCGATAAAACTGATGGCCGAAAAGCGCATAGACATTGCGTCTCTCATCACGCATCGTTTTGACATCAACGACGCGTCAGAGGCGATAAAATGCGCGCACGAGGCCAAGGACGCGATGAAGGTCATCGTGACCACGGGGAATATATAAATAATAAAAACAGCCATTGCCCGCCGATAGTAAATGGACTGGGGAATGAAAAACCGCCTTTCAAAGATAATCCGCCCTCAAGACGGCCGCTGCCTCATGCTTGCAGTCGACCACGGCTATTTCCTTGGCCCAACAGAGCGACTGGAAAACGCCACCGAGACAATAGCCCCGCTTCTCCCGTACGCCGATTCTCTCATGCTTACCCGCGGCATTCTGCGCAACTGCGTCCCCGCAGAGCGTGACATACCGATAGTGCTCCGCGTCTCCGGCGGGACGAGCATCGTCGGCGAGGACCTGTCGAAGGAGACGATAACGACCTCCATCGAGGAAGCAATAAGGATGAACGTGTCGTGCCTTGCGCTTTCAATATTTGTCGGGAGCAAATATGAACATCAAACATTGGCAAGCCTTGGCAGGCTCGTCGACGAGGGAGAGAAATACGGCATCCCGGTGCTTGCAGTCACCGCGGTAGGAAAGGAGATGGGCCGCGACGCCCGCTACCTCGGACTTGCGTGCAGGGTCGCGGCAGAGCTTGGCGCGCATGTGGTCAAGACGTACTATTGCGACAACTTTGAAAAGGTCGTCGAGGCGTGCCCAGTGCCGCTGGTCGTGGCAGGAGGAAAAAAGCTTCCAGAGATGGACGCACTGAAACTCGCGCACGACTCTGTCACGCACGGTGCATCAGGAGTGGACATGGGCAGGAACATCTGGCAGTCAGACTACCCCGTTGCCATGGTAAAGGCAGTCAAGGCAATCGTGCACGGCAAGGCAGACGTCAAGGAGGCGTATGACATATTCCTGCGCGAGCGCGAAAAAGCCAAGACAAAAGAGCCGCAAAAGGTAGTCAAGGCGATAAGCAGATCGGCGGACTTTGACTGACTAACCCGGCATCTTTGAAAAGTGCTGGTGGAGCATCTTCCACCCGCCGCTCTTTTTGTCCTTTTGGAGCACGATTGTGACGCGCGACTTGTTGTTGATTGCAGTCCCGCGGAAACTGTAATCGTCGACTATGATCCCGGTGCTTTCAAGCGCAAACGTCGCGACAGCGGCATCGTCGCCCACTAGCTCAATCTTTAGGTCGTTTATCTTGAAGTCATAGTCAGAGATGCTTGCAAACTGCAACTGTTCCAACATTAGCGCCCTGTCGATGTCGCGCAGGTCGTACGGCGGCGAGTCGCCAAACTTTGTAAACCGCTCGGCGAAAAAGTCAGGCAATCCCTCTATCTCCTTGCTCTTGGCTATCTGGAAATATTTGTAAATCAGGTCCCTGATTTTAGCGGAATTCGTCACGGACAATATAATGTTCATTGGCAGTTAGAGCACAAAACTTTATAAATTATATCACTACAATCCATTCTGGATGCCCCACACAGGCAGCGAATGTTCTAGGCACAAAGTTAAGATTCTGGTCCTGCTGCTACTTGCCTAGACAAATCTCTGCTGACCAGCGGGCATTTGTCTTCAAAAATCATGGTGATAATGTAAAAAATGGTTGAAATGACCGGCGCAAAAGCGTTGATCCATGCCCTTGAGAAGGAGGGCGTAGACGTAGTCTTTGGACTTCCCGGCGGGGCAAATCTTCCGATATACGACGCGCTCGTAGGCGCAAACCTCCGCCACATACTCGTCAGGCACGAGCAGTCCGCCGCGCACATGGCAGACGGCTATGCCAGGATAAAGAGAAAATCCGGCGTGTGCTTTGCCACCTCCGGCCCGGGAGCCACCAACATCATCACCGGCCTTGCCACCGCCCACGCCGATTCCATACCAATGGTGGCAGTGACGGGCCAAGTGGCGCTTCCGATGATAGGCAAGGACGCTTTTCAGGAAACAGACATCATCGGCATTGCAAACCCCTGCACGAAATACTCTTTCCAGCCAAGGATGCCCGGCGAGATCCCCGAGATGGTCAAAAAGTCGTTCTACATCGCCGAGAGCGGGAGGCCGGGACCGGTGCTTATCGACATTCCAAAAGACGTGCAGCAGCAGAGCGCGGACATGAAGTTTCCCGATCTCATCAAAGTGAGAGGCTACAACCCCGTGGTGGATGCAGACCTTTCAGAGGTTGGAAAAGCCGCGGAGCTCATCTTGAAGGCCGAGCGCCCAATCATCTTGGCAGGTGGCGGCGTCATACTCTCTGGCGCGTTTGCCGAGCTCCAGACGCTTGCAGAGCTCCTCATGATACCCGTGGTGACTACGTTCAAGGGCAAGGGCGCGTTCCCCGAGAACCACCCGCTTGCGATGGGCCCGATAGGTATGCATGGCCACGCAGAGGCAAACAAGATAATCATTGAGGCAGACTGCATAATTGCAGTCGGGTCTAGGTTCTCCGACAGGTCGGTGGGCCGCTTTGACGAGTTTGGCAAGGGCATGAGCATCATCCACATGGACATCGACCCGGCAGAGATTGGCAAGAACAAGTCGGTCGACGTGGCGATAGTGGGCGACGTGAAATCGTCGCTCCGCACGCTGGTAAAACTGCTTACGAAAAAGGTGACAAAGAGAGACCCGGAGAACCCCTGGCTCAAGCGCAGAAAGGAGCTTGTACAGTATTTCGCAGAGAACCTCAAGGACTACCCCCGCGAGATAACTGCCAAAAAGTCGCTCAAAAAGTTGCGCGAGCTTTTGCCAGCGCAGGGCATAGTGACAACCGAGGTAGGCCAGTGCCAGATGTGGGCCTCGCTCCACTTTGACGTGATAGCGCCCGGCACGTTCTTTAGCTCGACCGGGCTTGGCACGATGGGCTTTGGATTTCCGGCGTCGATAGGAGCCAAGGCGGCAAGGCCAGAGGTGCCGGTGGTAGACATTGCCGGCGACGGCTCGTTCAACATGACCGAAAACTCGCTTGCAGTGTCGGTGATTGAAAAGCTGCCGGTCATTGTATTTCTCATGAACAACTATATGCTCGGCATGGTGGCGCAGTGGCAGCGCACGTTCTACAACCGCAGGTACAGCGGCGTGCACCAGCACCAGTGCCCCGACTATGTCAAGGTGGCAGAGGCGTACGGCGCGCAGGGCATCCGCGCCCAGTCGATGGCAGAGCTTGAAAAGGCAATCAAGACCGCGATAAAAAGCGACGTGGCGACCGTAATCGACATACCGATCGACCCTGACGAGGACGTGTACCCGTTCGTGGCGCCGGGTTCAAGCCTCAAGGACATGATAACAGGAGGCTAGAAGAACACATGGAGAACAACAACGAGCTCTACATCGTGTCAGCAATAGTCGAGAACAAGCCCGGCGTCCTATTCCGCGTGACGAACCTTTTCAGGGCGCGCAACTTTAACATCGAGTCGATAACCGTGGGCACGACCGAGCAGCAGGACCTTTCCCGCATGACAATAACCACCAACAGTGACGAAAAGACGCTTGACCAGCTTGTCAAGCAGTTGAGAAAGCTAATAGACGTGGTCGAGGTCAAGGTCCTCGATACTGACAAGACAGTGTACCGCGAGCTAGCGCTGATAAAGATGAAGGCAGTCGACCCGACGACTAGGAGCGAGATAATGAACTATGCCAACATTTTCAGGGGCAACATACTCGACATCGGCAAGGAGACGATAACAGTAGAGATAACAGGCACCCCTGACAAGATAGATGCCTTTAAGAATCTGGTCGACCAATACGGAATAACGCAGCTGGCAAGGACAGGCGTATCGGCATTGCCAAGAGGGGTTGAACTTTGAGCGGCGCGCAAAAAGTAAGGATTTTCGACACGACACTTCGCGATGGCGAGCAGTCGCCGGGCGTGACAGTCACTCCGGAGCAAAAAGTGCACATTGCCCAGAAACTCGACGAGCTTGGGGTGGACGCAATCGAGGCAGGGTTCCCGGTGGTATCGACAGGCGAAATGTACGCGGTCAAGACGATAGCAAACTCGGGGCTAAAGGCAGAGGTCTGCGGCCTTGCGCGCGCAGTCGACGCAGACATTGATGCGGCCATAAAGTGCGACTTGAAGTACGTGCACACATTCATCGCGACTTCCGACATACACATGCAGTACAAGTTAAAGATGACCCGCGAGCAGGTGCTTGAAAGAGCGGTGCACGCAGTCGAGTACACCAAAAAGCACGGCCTCAGAGTGGAATTTTCAGCAGAAGACGCCACCAGATCAGACAGGGCGTTTTTGATAAAGGTGTTCAGCGCAGTAGCGCAGGCGGGAGCCGACAGGGTCGACATACCCGACACCGTGGGATATTCGACGCCGCAGTACATCACCGAGCTTGTCAAGGAGGTCAACCAAGCGACGCGGCTTCCAATAAGTATGCACTGCCACGACGACTTTGGGCTTGCGGTAGCAAACTCGATAGCAGGCATCAACGCCGGCGCTGCTTGCGCGCACGTCACGATAAACGGCCTTGGCGAGCGGGCGGGCAACGCGTCGCTCGAAGAGTTTGTCATGGCGCTCCAGTGCCTCTATAAAAAAGAGCACAACATCAAGACGCAGTTGCTCTACGAGACTTCTAAGTTCGTCTCCAACACGATGGGAATAATCGTCCAGCCAAACAAGGCGATAATCGGCGAGAATGCCTTTGGCCACGAGTCAGGAATCCACACCCATGGCGTCCTCAACAACCCGCTTACCTACGAGCCCATCAGCCCGGAGCTTGTTGGGAGAAAGCGCTGGCTCCAGGCAGGCAAGCACGCCGGCGCGCACGGCATCAGGGCGATGCTTGAGGAATTTGGCATAAACCCGTCAGAAGATCAATTGAAGATAATCGTGGAAAAGCAAAAAGACATCGCCGACAAGGGCAGGGCAGTCACGACTGCCGACTTGCTTAACATCGCCGGCGAGGTGATGCACAACTCACAGTTTGAGGAGCGATTCAAGCTCTACGACTTTCAAATATTTACCGGTATGCACACCATACCGACGGCAGTCATTAGGCTCAATGCGGAGGGCAAAGATCTAATCGCGTCGGACACGGGTGTAGGCCCGGTGGACGCGGCATTGAAGGCAATACAAAAAATAGCATCGGACGTCGCAAGCATCAAGATACGCGAGTACAAGCTCGACTCCATTTCTGGAGGCTCGGACGCGCTTGCAGAGGTGTCGGTCAAGGTTGAGGACAAGAACGGCAACATCGTCTCTGCAAGAAAAGCCAACGAGGACATTGTCGTCGCGTCCGTGGAGGCAATGATGGACGCAATCAACAAGGTACTTCTGAAAAAAATGCTCTATTCCAAGAGCTAATATAAGCACCTCCCCACCACCAGACATGAGATCTATAGTTGGCAAGGTACGTCATTTCGCTCATCAGAGGGGACGGAATAGGGCCAGAACAGACTGCTGCTGCTAAAAAGATCCTTGAAGCGATAAGCGACAACACATCTACGAAATTCACAATAAACGAGGTCGAGGCAGGCGATGCGGCCCTTGCCAAGCACGGAAAGGCGCTCCCCGAGTTTTCAGTCGACACCATCAAGAAATCACAGGCATGCCTGAAGGGGCCTGTGGGCGAAAGCGCTGCCGATGTCATCATAGTCCTCAGGCGCATGTTTGACCTTTATGCAAACGTCAGGCCGGCCAAATCGTACCCAAACATCCAAGCGCTTTCTCCAAGGGTGGACATGGTGACTGTGAGGGAAAACACAGAAGACGTCTATCTCGGATGGGAGTTCAACGCCGACCCGGGCACGGTGGTCGCCCTCAGGATAACCTCCGAAAAGGCGTCAAGGAGGATAGCAGAGTATGCGTTCAAGACGGCGACGATTCGCGACAACAAGCGAAAGGTGGTCGCGGTGCACAAGGCAAACGTGATGCGCAAGAGCGACGGGCTCTTTGCGTCAGTATGCAGAGAAATAGCCAAGAAATATCCCAAGATACAGTACAGCGAGCTCTATGTCGACGCGGCATCGATGAACCTCATCCGCAACCCGGAAGAGTTTGATGTAATCGTCACCACCAACCTCTTTGGTGACATCCTGTCCGACGAGGCCGCGCAGGTGGTAGGCGGGCTCGGCATGGGCCCGGCGGCGAACATCGGCGAAGGCTTTGCGCTCTTTGAGCCTGTCCACGGCGCGGCGTTTGACATTGCCGGGAAAAATGCCGCAAACCCGTCGTCGATACTGCTCTCCGCCAAGATGATGTTGGAATGGCTTGCAGACAGGCAAAAGGACAAAAAGACGGCAGAGCAGGGCGCCCGCATAGAGGAAGCCATCGTCAGCCTGCTAAAGCAGGGCAAAAAGACCAAGGACATCGGAGGAGGCCTGTCCACTACGGAATTTACAGACCTCGTGGCAAAAGAGATGTTTTCTTCTAGCTAGCAGCTAGTTTTCCTTTGGCGCCAGCTTTTGCCAGGCAATAATCATGAATACGAACGGTATTGTGAGGATCGCAGTCGTATAGAGCACAGGTTGGATAACTATGGCGCTTGCTTCGTAGCCTCCCAGCTGCAGGAACGGCAATGGGAATATCGTGAATATCCAGTATCCAAAGATGACGCCGAGGAGGAACTTGTTGCGCTTGAGCACCGCGGCGAGGCTGATCTTTTTTATTCCTTTGCGGTCGCACGTCACGCACTTTACCGTGGTGCCGCTCCCAGTCACATCAGTCGGGACGATGCATGAGGTGCAGATTTTGTTCTGGCAAAAATAGCACTTTTTTTCTGCAAAGCGCGAGCCGCATATGGAACAGTTTGCCATTGGTTACCAGAACGTTGGCGGCTATGCAATATTACCTTTGCCGTCGCCGGTTCCGCAGGACCCACGCGGCTTGGCGCGGCGGAGAACGGCAAGCTTGTGTGTGTGCGCGTGTGTCAGCATAGAGAGACACCAGCAAGTTTTTCTACCCTACTTTTGTTTCTTGCAAACACAAAGCATGTCTTTTGCCTTTCAAGAGTGCAAGCACATGGCGCTCTTTTACGATGACGAGCTGCAGCGCGATGACGAAATAATACGCTTCATCAACGGGGCCTGAAAGGCGGCCAGCTGTGCATTTATGGCACGGTGCGCGCAGCAGACAGGGAATACTTTAAGGCGATGTCTTCTCGCATCACAAATTACGAACAAAATGTCAAGGCGGGAAACCTGATGGTTATAGACTTTGCCCCATTCTACGACGCCGCGCTAAGGCACGACCTGACTCTGTACAAAAAGGTTGGACAAGAACTTGAAAGGATGCTTGGCAAGAAGAAAGACATGAAAGTGAGGTACGTGGGCGACGCGACGGGACGCCTGTTTGGTAACAAGCACTTTGACGAATGCTTCATGATAGAATCCTGGTGGCAGGACATCAGGATGCAGACCGTAATGACGCTCTGCCTGTTTCCAAAATCGCTCATGGGAACCTCCCCGTTTGACCGCGAGAAAGGCAGATTGTCCAGACCCACAATGTCATCCTGGATTTGCATGTGCTTGCGTACAACACAGGCCAAGAGCCGATAACCGCCAGAAAGCTGAAAGAGGCTTTGGCAAAGCTGGAAAGCCTAGTCGGCAGGGCAGTGACAGATGTGCTGGTCGATGAGATGAAGCGGCGCGGAATAGACCTGTCCAGCAACAAGTCTTATTTTCTAAAAGAAATTCACGGGGTGATCGATGTACTGTTTGGGCAAGACGCCGCAAAACTGATCATGGAGCGGCTGGAAAAAGGTTTTTCAGATAAAGATCTATAACACAGATACATCATCCACGTTGTGTACCGGCACCGCGAGATGATACCGACTTGATCAAGGAGGGTTTGGAGCAAAGATCGCTCCAGAGGCGCACGCCGTGCAAAGCAAAACCTAAAATATCCATATCTAAACAGTTGGTGAGGGTCAAAAAATTCCGACACTTCAACAGACCTACACAGGCTATGCGGCCAAACTGATGCTTGAAGACGGCACTGTTTTTGCCGGGACAGGTTTTGGCTATCCGTCAGAGATTACGGGCGAAGTCGTTTTCAATACGGGCATGGTGGGCTACACCGAGACCCTGACCGACCCGTCGTACCGGGGGCAGATACTCTGCATGACGTACCCCCTCGTCGGCAACTATGGTGTGCCGAGCTTTGACGTCAAGGATGAATATGGACTGCCCAAGTTCTTTGAGTCAGACAGCATACAGGCCAAGGCCCTTTTGATTCACGATTTGTCAGATGTCGCAAGCCACTGGAGCTGCGTCAAGACCCTCGACCAGTGGCTGTACGAGCAAAAGATACCCGGCATCTGTGGCATCGATACGCGCGAGCTGACGAAAAAGCTGCGCGTGCACGGCGTCATGACGGGCGCAATAGCGGTATCAGACAAGGAACCCGTAGACGACGCAAGGATGAGAAAGCTGGTGACAGGTGCGAAATACGAGGGCCTCAATTTCATGCCTGAGGTGTCGACGCCCAAGATACAAGAGTACGGCGACAAGGACAAGCCCTGCGTCGTGCTCCTTGACACCGGCACGAAATACAGCATCATCCGCAACATTATCCGCACGGGCTACCGCGTGGTACGTATGCCGTGGGACGCGCCGTACGAGCAGATAATGTCATACAAGCCAAAAGGCGTGGTCATAAGCAACGGGCCGGGCGACCCCAAGGTCTGCACGAGCACGATAAAGACGGCGACGAAACTGATAAAGACGTCGACTCCGACGCTTGGGATATGTCTTGGCAACCAGATCCTCGCGCTTGCGGGAGGCGCTGACACTTACAAGCTGAAATTCGGCCACAGGGGGCAGAACAAGCCCTGCGTGGACTTGCGCAACATGCAGTCGTACGTCACCAGCCAGAACCACGGCTATGGCGTCGACCCAAAGAGCCTTGACGGCACGGGATTCAAGGTGTGGTTTGCAAACGCCGACGACGACACGGTGGAGGGAATCGAGCACGCCAGCAAGCCGGTGATAGCAGTTCAGTTCCATCCTGAGGCGTCACCGGGACCTTACGACTGCATGTTTGTGTTCGACAGGTTCAAGCAGATAATCGACGCCGGCGGCAAAATCACTGACGGCGTCAAGGCAAGGAAGGAGGAAGAAAAGCCAAAGATGAAAAAGAAGAAGTCAGCAACAACAACGACAACAAGAAAAAGAAAGGAGGGGAGAAAAGTCGCCAAGAGATGAGTCGATAAAGAAGGTCCTCGTGCTAGGAAGCGGGGCAATAAAAATCGGAGAAGCGGGCGAAAGCCAGTAAAACTGGCCGCAAATTCGACTACTCCGGTTCGCAATGCCTCAAAGCCCTAGAAGAGGAAGGGGTGAAGAGCGTACTCATAAACCCTAACATCGCCACGATACAGACCGACACGCGCTTTGCAGACAAGGTGTACCCAGTCCCGATAAACACGCAGTACGTCGAACAGGTGATAAAAGAGGAAAAGCCCGACTCGATAATGCTCGGGTTCGGCGGCCAGACCGCGCTCAACTGCGGAGTCGCGCTGCACGAGCAGGGGATACTTGAAAAGTACGGAATACGCGTGCTTGGGACCCAGATAAAGGGCATCGAGGTAACAGAGGACAGGCAGCAGTTCAAGGACGCGATGGCAAAAAGCGACGTGCCGGTGCTCAAGAGCTACGCCGTCAATTCAATCCCGGACGCGTTAAAGGCGGCAAAAGATCTTGAATACCCCGTTATAATCAGAGTCGCGTACACGCTCGGTGGGCGCGGGGGCGGAGTCGCGTACAACGAGATAGAGCTGCAAGAGATTGCGCAGCGCGGCCTGAACCTTAGCATGGTGCACCAGGTGCTAATCGAGAAATACGTTGGCCACTGGAAGCAGGTGGAATATGAGGTGATGCGCGACTACCACGGAAACAGCGTGATTGTTTGCAACATGGAAAACGTGCTTGCGATGCGCGTGCACACTGGCGACAACATTGTGATTGCGCCGTCGCAAACGCTCAACAACCATGAATATCACATGCTGCGTTCGGCGGCCATCAGGGGGACGAGCTACTGCGGCATCGTCGGCGAGTGCAACATCCAGTTCGCGCTTGACCCCGAGTCAGAGCAGTACACTGCAATCGAGATAAACGCCCGGCTTTCAAGGTCATCGGCGCTCGCAAGCAAGGCCACTGGATACCCGCTTGCATACATGGCGGCAAAAATCGGCCTTGGATATTCATTGCCAGAGCTACTAAACAGGATAACCAAAGTAACAACAGCATGTTTCGAGCCGTCGCTTGACTATTGTGTGCTAAAGATGCCCCGGTGGGACTTCAGCAAGTTCGAGCTTGCCAAGCGCAAGCTTGGTAGTGCCATGAAGTCGGTCGGCGAGGTCATGGCGATTGGCCGCAACTTTGAGGAAGTCTTGCAAAAGGCGATAAGGATGTCTGCCACGGGCAAGGACGGCCTCGTCGCAAACGGAAACGACGTGCAAGAGGACGACATCGAGCGCATAGAGCAGTCTCTTTTGCAGCCAAACGATGAGATAATCTACAGCGTCGTCCGGGCCATGAAGGTAGGTATGAGCATCGAGCGCATCTACCAGCTGTCGGCAATCGATCCGTGGTTCCTGACAAAGATAAAGAACATCGTCGACACTGAGGAGAAGCTGAAAAAGGCAGGCAGCTTTGACGGCGAAATGGTCAGGGACGCAAAGAAGATAGGCTTTTCCGACAGGCAGATAGGCAGGTGCCTTGGCACCGATGAGATGCAGGTGCGCGCAATGCGTGAAAAACTCGGGATAAAGCCGGCAGTCAAGCAGATAGACACGCTTGCGGCAGAGTGGCCGGCCAAGACCAACTACCTCTACCTCACCTACGGCGGCAATGAAGATGATGTAGTGGTAAAGGACGTCAAAAATAACACGAGCAGGATGGTAGTCCTGGGCGCCGGCCCGTACAGGATAGGAAGCAGCGTCGAGTTTGACTGGGGCACTGTCAACATGGTGTGGGGCCTGAAGGAAAACGGCGTGAAGGAGATATCGGTCATCAACTGCAACCCGGAAACGGTATCGACGGACTATGACATCTGCGATAGGCTGTACTTTGAAGAGCTGACGCTGGAGAGAGTGCTTGACATCTGCGACAAGGAGCACCCTACTGGCATCGTGACCTGCGTCGGCGGCCAGACAGCAAACAACCTGACTCCGAAACTGGCCAAGAACGGCATAAAGATAATCGGCACGAGCAGCGAGGACGTTGACAGGGCGGAGGACCGCGCCAAGTTCGGCCAGCTCCTCGACACGCTTGGAATAAAGCAGCCGGCGTGGAGGCAGTTCACGCACCTTGCAGAGGCCAAAGAGTTTGCCGAGACCGTCGGCTATCCCGTCCTCGTCAGGCCGTCGTACGTGCTCTCCGGCGCGGCCATGAAGGTGGTATGGGCAGAGCAGCAGCTGGAACGGTTCCTGACCGACGCCACGAATGTCAACCCAGAGCACCCTGTCGTCATTAGCAAGTTCCTGCAAGACGCGGCGGAAGTCGAAGTCGACGCAGTAGCAGACGGCAAGGACGTTCTCATCGGCGCGATAATCGAGCACATCGACAACGCAGGCGTACACTCTGGCGACGCCATGATGAGCATACCGCCGTGGAGGCTTGACAGGCACATCATGGAGACGATTACCGATTATTCTGTCAAGATAGGCAGGGCGCTAAGCGTCAAGGGACCGTTGAACATCCAGTACCTAGTCAAGGACGAGCAGGTGCTAGTCATCGAGGCAAACGTGAGGGCGTCCCGCTCGATGCCCTTTGTGTCCAAGTTTGCCGGCGTCAACCTCATCAACCTCGCTGCAAAGGCGATGCTCGGCAAGCCGCTGCCGGCAAAGGCTAAGGACATGTGGCTCAAGGCTCCAGGCTTTGGGGTCAAGGTCCCGCAGTTCTCTTTCATGCAGCTAGAAGGCTCGGACATTGTCCTTGGGGTAGAGATGCAGTCGACTGGCGAAGTCGCGTGCTTTGGCAACACGTTCTATGACGCGCTGTCAAAGGCGTACATGGCGGCTGGGTACTCGCTTCCGCTTTCAGGCTCTGTCCTGATAACAATCGGCGGGCAAAAGAACAAAGAGAAACTGCTACCACTGATCTCGATGCTCGCATCGATGAACTACAAGATCCTTGCGACTGAGCACACGGCCGAGTTCATGGAGAACAACAACGTCAAGGACGTGGAACTGGTGCACAAGATAAGCGAGCCGGGACGCAAGCCCAACATCGCAGACATGCTCTACGAGCGCAAGCTGGATTTCATCATCAACATACCGGCGACTTCGACTCTTGAAAAATACGTCGGCATGCTGCAGGACGAGTACCTGATACGCAGAAAGGCAGTCGAGATGGGAGTTCCGGTGCTCACGACAGTCGAGTCTGCCAGCTCGTTCATCAAGACCCTAGAGTGGCTGCGCACAAACACGCCGACTCTTGGACCTCTCGGTAACTACGCAAAACTTTAGGCTTTTGTTCTTGAACAAAAAATCTGATCTCTTTTGTTTTTCAGAAAGAGTCGATTTTTTTCTTATATCCGAAGGTAATTTAATTGCTTGTAAATTATATATAATTTTCGCTAGTAACCTTATACTTTTCTCTTAATCGCGAGATAAAGTTTACAAATGTTAAATATTTGGCTACCGTTTTTCTCTTTTAGGAACATTGAATTAATTAATATGCCACTTGAAGCAGGCAGGGCGCTCAAGATCATTGCCAACTGGTCGCTCAACAGGGCGCAGAGACGAAAGCTCCCTTTGGCGGCCGTTTTTTCCATGACGCATTACTGCAACTTTTACTGCCCTATGTGCCCATTTGGAGATCCGGACAAAGCCAAGCAACTAAAGTTTGCGACAGCGCACAACATGAACACGGAACAATGGAAGACAGCAATGACCAAGGCGGCCAAGTACTGCATATGGTCGTTCATGGAAGGAGGAGAGCCGACTTCGCGGCAGGATTTCATAGAACTTGTCCAGCACCTGAAAAACATACATCTGCCGGTCACTGTAGTAACAAACGGCTCGCTCCTCCATAATTTTGACGTCGATGTCCTTCGGCACGATGTTGACAAATTCTGCCTGAGTATCGACTCTATCCACAAGGACTCTTTTTGCAAGATCAGAGGGGTAACGGCCGAGGTTTACGACAGAGTGATGAGAAATTTGCAGATGCTTGACGAACACAACGTCAACAGGTACACAAACGCGGTCATTACAAAATGGAATGCGGAGGAGTTCATAACCGGAGAGTATTTTGATCGCATCCATAAAGAATTTGGAATTGGCCTTGTGACGCCTACGCTGGTTGAAGACAGGGTAGGCGTCGCGTACGAAACTCTGTCGCCGGACGCCAAAACCATCCGCCAGATTGCGCAGGGCATCCTGAAGTACATGAATACACACGATGCGCCACGCATAGGCGTGCCTTCGCTGTACTGGAGGCAAATAGTCGATTTTGGAAGGCCAGTATTCAAAGAGTGTGGGGTGTGGAAGGGCCTTACGGTGCTGGCGGATGGCTCTGTGCGCGTCCCGTGCTGGAAACTGGCTGTCCCGACTCAGTCGTACAATATTTTAGAGCACGACATAGAAGAGATATGGAACATGCCGGAATGGGAAAATTTGAAGGGGTGCCATGAATGCGAACACCTTACCTGCATATGGTTATCCTCCCAGAATATCATAACCGGCCTTGACTGCATTCGAAACATCAGCTGACACAGCACATATGCTCATGTGTATATATGTGTGCGCGTGCCTGCATTCCTATTACTACTCATAGCACGCTTGCAAGCGCGGACTCGTCGTCACCCACGATAGAGCCGTCCAAGGTTATCACCATGCATCTCTCGACTGCCCCGGCGTCCATTATCCGCGACGTAATCGGCGATGTGGACCTGCGGGGATAGCTTCGCTCGCCTGACGAGTAGAGGTACTTGTTGAAACTTGGGACGATGACAATGTCGACGCTGCCCCGCTCTGAAGAAAAAAGCGCCTCCTTTTTTGCCTGTATCGATATCCACACTCGTTCGCCGTTTATTACGCTCCCTTTTTTCATAAAGACCGGGTGCACGTGGCCCATGACAATCCTGCGCACGTGCGAGCGCGCGTCAGAGGGCATACTGTGGCCGTGCAGAAAAAGCGTGTCGCCTATCACCATGCCCTTGCTTGCCGCGACGTTGACGCTGTCAGGAACGAGGTGCCTAATGTTGCTGTCGTGGTTCCCCGGCACCAGATAGACATCCGCGGCAGAAGATAATCCTTTGAAAAAGGCGGGTATATCGTCCCATTCCTGCTTGCTAATTGCACCCACGGTGTTTTTGATGTCACCAAGGAGCACCAGGCCGACGGCCTTTTCCTTTGTCAAGAGCGACAGCAGCTCGTTCTGCATCTCGCGCACCAGACTCGACCGCACCGTTATCCCTTTTGCGCCTAGCTCTGCCTCCAGCCCTATGTGCAGGTCAGACACCACCACGTAGCGCTTGTCATCCTCTGCCAAGAGCGCTGCATGGGGGTGGAGCGGGCGGACCTTCACGCCAGTTTTATATCCCGACTCGCAGATAAACCACACGAGAAAGCACGTGTCGAGAATTGACAGCGCGGTAGAGTCCGGGAGCGTCAAGATGCTCAGGTTTGCTCCTAGCGGCCGCAGACTGTGGATAGTGGTGGGCAGGGACAGCGAGTACTGGACTGATCCGGAGCTGGGTTTTTGCTCCTGCAAGGACTTCTACTTTTCTACACTCTCAAAGGGCGAGCCGTGCTACCACCTAAAGAGCGTGCACAAGGCGATGCTGGACGAAAAGTTCATGGCATTCGAGTTTTCTGATGACGAGTACACTGCCTTTCTGCAGGCACTTGCTCAGGACAGCGCCAGCCAGCTTTTGCGCTAATCACACATTTATTATCCAATCCTGCTACCCGTGTGCTGTGCCTGTAGCAGCAACAGCTACCGTCATCGTGATAGGCTCCGGCGGAAGAGAGCACGCGCTTGGGTGGAAGCTTGCCCAGAGCCCCCGGGTAAAAAAAGTGTATTTTGCACCGGGAAACGGCGGTACGGCTGAAAACGTCGACATCAAGCCTAATGAGATTGAAAAGCTAGTGGCGTTTGCAAAAAAGCAGGGCAAAGACTGCCTTGCCATGGTGGGCCCGGAAGAGTCGCTTTCCCTTGGAATCGCCGACGCCTTTGAAAAAGAGGGCCTGCGGCTTTTCGGCCCAAAAAAGCAGGCCGCGATGCTAGAGACGAGCAAGGTGTTTGCCAAAGAGTTCATGCAAAAGGCAGGAATCCCCACCGCTGCGTTTGCTACGTTTTCCGACGCGCAGCAAGCCAAGGACTACATCTCTAAACAAAACAGGCCGCTGGTAGTCAAGGCTGATGGCCTTGCGGCCGGCAAGGGAGTAATAGTGTGCGACAGCGCTCAGCAGGCAGCAGAGGCGGTCGACAAGATAATGGTTGCAAAAGAATTTGGAGCTGCAGGCGGCAAGGTGGTGATAGAGGAAAGGCTATCCGGCGAGGAAGCGTCGTTCATAGCGCTGTGTGACGGCAAGACAATAGTCCCGCTTGCGTCAAGCCAGGACCACAAGCGGGTCTTTGACGGCGACAAGGGCCCAAACACGGGAGGCATGGGCGCGTACTCGCCTGCGCCGGTGGTCGACAGCGCGTTGCACGAAAAGATAGTAAAGAGGGTGATGGAGCCGGCGCTCAAAGAGATGAACGCAAGGGGCACGCCGTTTACCGGCTTTTTGTATGCGGGCATCATGGTCGATGAAAAGACAGGCGAGCCGTACGTGCTTGAATTTAACACGAGGATGGGCGACCCAGAGTGCCAGCCTATAATGATGCGCATGAAGTCTGACCTCTACGAGTACATCGACGCGGCAGTAGCAGGCAGGCTCGCCTCGATGCCTGCAATAGAGTGGCGCGACGGGACGACCGTGTGCGTGGTCATGGCTTCCCGGGGCTATCCCGGCGCGTACAAGAAAGGAGAGGTCATCGAGGGTCTCGGCGACTTTGGCCCGGACACGATGGTCTTCCACGCCGGAACCGCAAAGGACTTGCAGGGCAGGACAGTGACAAACGGCGGCAGGGTGCTTGGCGTCACGGCGGCAGGCAAGGACGCAAGGCACGCGATAGAAAACGCGTATTCGGCGGTCAGGAAGATACACTGGGGCGAAAACGGCCACTATTACAGGACCGACATTGCAAGGCGTGCCCTCTAGTAGTACAATATCCCGTTTTCGGTGGCAAGGGCGCCCAGCTTTCTGTCAAATCTCCCGCTTGGAAGCACGTCTGCTATCTGTATAGAATAGGCAAGGCCCATTGAAAACGACGCTCCGCCCTTTGCGATGAACCTGTCGTAATAGCCCTTGCCGTAGCCTACCCTGCACCCCTTGCGGTCAAACGCCACGCCGGGTACAAGCAGCAGGTCTACATGCTCGACTGGCCTCTTTGGCGCCGGCTCCATTACGCCGAACCTGCCCTCGACGAGTTTGTCTGCCGGCTCGTACTCGTACAACCTCATGTCGTTTCCCTCTGTTCGTGGGAGAGCCACCTTTTTGCCCTGTTCCTTTGCGATTCCTATCAAAAGCACGGTGCGGACCTCGGAGCCCTTGGGATAGTACGCTCCGACGACCTGCGCCTTTTCAAACTCGTTGCTCTTGGCAACATTTTCCTGCACTAATACGCTTTGCCGGTCTATGTCCAGAGGCGAAAGAGCGTCGCGCTTTGCAAGCGCCCCGCGGCGTATCCTTTGCTTTTCCTTGCGCGTGTCGTTCAGCTGGATACCCCTCGCGAGACCGACGCCGCAGAGACGGTGTTTTTCATCAGCATCGCTATCGTCATCGGGCCCACGCCCCCGGGAACGGGCGTTATCCACGACGCTTTTTTCTTCACCGCCTCAAAGTCAGAGTCGCCGGCGAGTTTCCCGTTTACCCTGTTTGTCGCAACGTCGATGACTACTGCGCCCTGCTTTACCATGTCCGCAGTCAGGGTAAAGCGCTGGCGGTTTCCTACCGCGGTTATGATGACGTCGGCCTGCTTTAGTCGCGCTGCAAGATCTCTGCTTTTAGAGTGACAGACAGTCACGGTGGCATTGCGCTCTAGGAGCATGAACACCAGCGGCTTGCCTACAAGGTTGCTCCTGTTTATTATCACTACATCTTTGCCCTCAAGGGCTATCTTGTAATAGTCGAATATCTCCATCACGCCGGAAGGCGTGCAGGGCTTTAGCAGCGCCATGCCGTTCTGCAGCATCCCGGCGCTGTACGGAGTCAGCCCGTCCACGTCCTTTAGCGGGCTAATGGTGTTTATTATTGCAAACTCGTCAATGTGTTTTGGCAGAGGCAATTGCACCAGTATGCCGTGCACCTCAGGGTCGCTGTTCAAGAGCTGTACGAGCTCCAAGAGTTCGTGCTGCTTGAAGGTCGCGGCAAGCCTGTGGTCGCGGGTAGCGATTCCAAGCTCTTTTGCGGTCTTTTGCTTGCTGTTGACGTACGTCGCTGACGCCGGGTCGTCGCCAACGAGCACAGTCGCAAGGCACGGGGTTATCCCCGATGCCTTCAGCTCCTCGACTGCCTTTTTCACGCGCTCTTTGACGTCCTGGGCGACTGCAAGCCCGCTTAATATCTGCGCCACCAAACAAAGACAGGAAAAGGCCGGGCACTATTTTGCTTTTCCGATTCTTTGCAAAAATGACAAACTAAATTAATAAGAATTGCCAAGTTAAGGAGAGTCAATAATAATGAACGCCAAATTTTTCCAGAGGCGCTGGCTGGATTTCAGAAACGGCCACAGCATTTATCTCGTCTTTACGATGGCGTTTTTGCAGTTTGTAATCACCACCTACACCCTTGGAATAGAGCGTTTTGAGGTGCTAAAGGGATTGTTCCCGAGCATGGGCGTATGGGCCGTCATATTTGTCGCGATTTACGTACCAGCTGCCGTTGCCATAGGCTACTGGCACAAGAGGAACCAGTACTCGGTAGAGAACGAAGCATTGCTCAAAGAGAACTGGGTGTGGGCGTGGATAATGATGTACGAGATCCGCCTGATAGAAGGCAAGGCGACACCGGAAGAGACGCGCCTAGTCAAGGAATTCTTGGAGGGTGTGCTAAAGAGGCAAAAGAAGGACGCGCTCATGAGTCACTACGTCGATGACATCCTGAAGCGCGAGACACCGCCTTCCAAGGCTTTGGACTAGCGGCTGTGCTAGGGGAGCACAGGCGCGGCCCTTGTGAAATGCTGCTGCATGTTTTCACTGTGACTTTTGCGCAGAGCCATCCTCTCTAGAATCGCTCATACTAACTCTTGCGATTTATATCGCCAGAATAAAGAACTCATTATTGCTCTGATTACAGCAGTCTAAAAATGCAGCGGGCATTTCAGACCGGACGTTTCTGACATATAGTCATCGGCGCAATGTGTTACGACTTGAATTTTCTTTCTGCCAGTACAAAGCTGCTTCTTTCTGCAGCGATGGCAGCTATGCTGCTAATGACTACCATAAACGCGCCTACAAAGGCGCACGCGCAGAGTTCAGGCGCGTGTAACTGCGTGATATTCCGGCTCGACGACGTACAGGACTCTTGGATAGTTCCCGTCCAGTCTGCCATCATCAACAAGTTCATCGAAAGAAACGAGACGCTCGACATTGCTCTGATAATGAACTCTATCGGAAACGACCCTGCCATAGTCAACGAGGTGAGGCAGGCGTTGGCAACTGGCCTCATCGAGACATCGCTTCACGGGTGGAACCACGTGGACTATAGCAAGCTCTCCTTACAGCAGCAGCACGACACGCTGCAGATAGCCAACGCCAAGATGCAGGAACTGTTTGGCAGAGAGAGCGCCATCTTTGTGACCCCGTATAACGCGTACAACGACGACACGCTCAGGGCGATGAACCAGCTGGGCCTGAAGATCATAAGCTCCGAATTTGACGGAGAGATTGAAAGCATCTACGACCCTGACAACCCGGATAGCCCCGGCAACAAGGTGTACAAGGCGACCGCTGGCTCTGACATCAAAGACTCGCAAGGAATCTACCATATGCCGCAGGTAGTCGGCTTTTACACATACGATTCCGACCCACCGACAAAGACCCCATTATCCTTGATTGAAGAAAAGATAGACAGCACCATTGCAAGCTACGGCTATGCAGTGGTGACTTTGCATCCGCAGGATTTCACGGTAAAGGACGCAGGCAACAAACCCACCGAAACCCTCTCGCAGAAGGAGATAAAGGATCTCGACACTCTGATAACGTGGATAAAGGACCAGAAATATTCCACAAAGTCGTTTTCAGAAGCGACCCACGTTTCGCTTCCGCCCATAATCGACAAGGCATCTCCGGAAATTACGCCGCCTCCCGACAAGGCGGTCGTTTCCTCGTCCAACCTGACCCGTGTGGACCTCGGAAGGCCGTTCGTGTCGGACAACGTAGACTCTAGCCCGGCAGTGGCCAACGACGCCCCGGCGGCAGGCTTTGCGCAAGGGATGACCAGGGTAACTTGGACTGCCACCGACAAGGCAGGCAACGTTGCCACTGCAATCCAGTACGTGTTGGTGGCCCAGGTTGCAGACAAGACCAGGCCCACGATCACAATCGCCGCGCCAGCAAGCGGAGCCACAATCAGTGCAAATGCTTCCACCACGATCATCCAGGTAAAAGGGACCGCCTCTGACGGCGACTCTGGAGTCAAAGCGGTTGAGGTGCGCACAAACAACACAGGCTACAAGGCCGCCAAGCAAGAAATATCAGGCAGCTGGTCCAACTGGACTGCCACCGTAAAGGTAAAGCAGTCAGGAAATACGGTGATTATCGCAAGGGCAACGGACTTTTTCGGCAACCAACAGTGGGCCAACATCCCAGTGACGGTCTTGCTGAACACAACTGCGCAAGCCGCGCCTGCCGCAAACGCGCCGGCAAACCATGCCGGCGCATCTGAGGGTCGCGGGGCGCCGCAGGTTCCCGGCAACGACGGCTCTGCACCACCGGCGGTCAGGGATAACTTGCCGGGCGCAAACGAGTTGATGACAGCGAGCTTCAGGCGACCAATTCAACCGGCCGGCTGAAGGGCAGTGTACAGATAGCAGAACACCTAGACGCCAAGCTTTTTCTTTATGCGCGCAAACTGATAGTCGCGTATGTACTGCCTCATCTCGCCGTCGTGCATACTGTCATAGCCGGCGTCCTTTGGCTTGTACGACAGGTAGTAGTAGAGCATGTACACCGCGCCAAGCCTTCCTGTCGGTTTTCCGCTTGCAAAGTACAGAAAGAATCTGCCCAGTGCAAAGAGTGGGTGGTAGCCGAGCGTCCTCATGCTTGCGCCAAACTCGTAAAAGTGGTGGTTCTTGCCGAGTGGACGCGTGTGCTCAAACCTTGCGTCGTTGAACACCTTAAAGGCATAGCCATGCCGCACCGCAGAGTAGAGCACGAGCGATTCGTAGCCCATCTTTTCGGGGTACAGTCCGTGGTGCCTGTCGAAAAATTCCATCCTGACAAACCTGCCGCCGCCATGTGGGGCGATAGCGTCCTTGTCTTCATAGTTGCCAGACGCGATGGCCATCTTTTTGTCCGCGTCCAAGTGGCGCAGCATCTTTTCGGCATAGTCTCGCTCGTAGACCGTGTCGTCCGTGCCTATCATGTGATAATCCACAGTAGGCAGGTTGTGATCTCTTGCGTACTGGATGGCCTTGTTCCAGTTGCTCACCACCCTTGCAATATTGTAGCCGAGATCAGGGTTCGTGATCACGTGCAGAGAAGGCCAGCCCGACTGCAGCTGCCGCAGTATGTCAGCCGTCCGGTCCTTGGAACCGTCGTCTATAACTATGACATAGGAGGGTGGGATAGTCTGGGCCTTTAGCGAATGCAGCGCCTCCTCGATGTTGTTCTCAGAGTTTCTGCACGTCACTATCACAAAATAAGAACCCAAGGCGTGTATACGAGATTATGTAGGGTTGCAATAAATAAATTCCTGTCGGCTAGAGCTTCTCGCTTCCCTTCATGGTCTTGCTGACAAAGAGCCGCCACCACACTTCAAGCGCAAGCAGGAGCAACATCTTGTTGATATAGCGTATGTCCGGTTCTTCTTGCACCTGCAGCTTTTCAGTCGTTTTTTGCACCCAGTCGCCGCTTATTGCGCCGGCCTGGACAATCTGAGAGTCTCCGCTGTTGTTGACGTACTGTTTTGTGATCTCTTGCCCCGCCTTTTTCCACAGCGAGACAGAGTTTGCAGAAAAGCCTTTCTTGACAGGTTCTATCTGTAGGCGCTCGGCCTTTAGTATGGCGCGCAGCGGAAGCTTGCCCGTAGCTGACTGGCTGTCATATTTTGCCTGCCAAGGCAGGTGTGTGGCGAATTTTATCATAGAGCTTGAAAGAAAGAGCGACTGAATCTTTATTCCATAGGCTTTGGAAAACGCCATGTTGGCAGGCAGCCAGTCAAACAGCAACTTGCCGTTCCAGTCTGCAAGGAACACCTGATCGAGCGGATCGAGCCTGTTTGTGAAATGGTGTTTCAAAAGCCCGTAGATCCTGTTCCACGAGAACTTGACCTTTGGCCCAAAGATCTTTTCCTGGTCCGGCACCCAGTCCCGCTCGTGGCATGACATGTAGAGCCTTGCCTTTTCCTTCCAGCTCGCTTTTTTCGTCAATAGAGAAAGGTACTTTTGGTACCGAAAAGTATAGCCGGCAAACAGCTCGTCGCCCCCATCGCCGGAAAATATCGTCTTTTCTCTGCACGCCTCAAACGCGTACGCCTGGTAGAGGTTCCACCTAGGCTCTCTTGCGATTTTTACCAGCCTCGGTAGGCCGCTCAAGACATTATCCAGAACAAGCCCGTCAAAGTCGCAGCCATAGATTCCAGCGATTTTTCGCGCTGCTGACACCTCATCATCTCCTTCTCCAAACCCCATGCTGACGCACGAGACGTCGATGTCGGGTCTGAATTTCCTTAGCAGGGCAAGCGTGAGGACGGAATCCACGCCGCCGCTCAAAAGCACAGAGATTCTCTTTTCCTTGACGCGCGCAAGGTCACCCTCAATGATTTTCAATACCTGCGCTTGCGCGTTGCCGTCGGCCTTGACAGGTTTAAAATCAGATGCTGCAAGCGGCTTTTTAGGCGGCTGCCTGCGTGGGTTGTAGCGCAGCGTGAGAATGTTTGCTATTGCGTCATGGTCGACTGCTGCAGGCACTATAACATGAAAATAAAGGCATCCTTATTTATTTTAGCAGTCAGTCCTTGTCAAGCTCGACCTGTTCGAGGCGCGTCAGGGCCTGCACAATCTCCTTCTGCAGCTGCTCGATGCTCTTTTCCTCCGCCTTGAACTGCTTCTTTTCAGAATCATCGCGGATCTTTTCCGGTATGGGCATCACCTGCACGCGCTCTATAACCACTGGCGCCGCGCCTGCCTTTGACATCTCGGCAAGTTTCTGGTCAAGGGCGGAAATCTTGTTTTCAAGGAGCGACGCGAGGTTGTTGCGCATGTCTGCAAGCTCTGAATATTCCGCCACGGGTTTTGTGGTTGCTATACTTTCGTTGATGGCGTCGAGTTCGTGCTTGTATTTTACGAGCAAGCGGTCGCGCTCTAGCCGGTCAATCCTGCCGTCCTGTGCGGCCTCGTAGACGCGGGTTATCGCCTCTGCGGCCAGAGTTTTTTCAAACACGAGCGAGGCAAGTTCTGCCTTGGCATCGCTTGCGGTTCTTTGCTGTTGCTGCTCTTGTTGTTTTTGCTCTTTTGGTTTTTTCGCCCTTGCTGTTGCCCTGTCTATTAGTGCAGCAGAAATAGCGCCTGCCACAGAAGAGCCTGCAATGACGGCTAGCTCGCCCGACATCCCCACAAAACTTGGCAGAGCTTACAGAAAAGGTTTGCTAGAGCACCTGGCGCTTTATCCAGGTGTATTTGCGCATCGTCGCTTCAGGGTAGCCGCACTTGGAGCACTGCTTGTGGCGCTTGTGGTAAGAGTTGTGGCCGCACCTTCTGCAGCGAATGTGGGTCTTTTTGCGGGTAAAATTACCCATCGAGGTTGTGCCTTTCGTCATCTTTGCTCACCCTCAACCTACTTTGGAGGCGGAGAGATAATGACCACGTTGTCGCCCCTTACGACAATCGTCCCGAGGTCATTTGACTTGCCTTCCTCAAGGATTTCCACAGAGTCTTCGAGCAACAGGTTCATGTGCTGGTCAAAGCCGTGCAGGTTTCCCCTGATGACCTTGCCACCTTTCAACTTGATAAGCACGACTTTTCCAAGGCTCTCGTCGAGAACCTTAACTGCCATATCAACGGACATGCGATATTTACCTAGGGTAAGGCGCCTAAATGCCATATATTAAAATTCGCACGCGTTTAATCGGCAAGTTCGGAAATCGTCTTGGCAAGGCCAGTAACTATTTCCTTTAGCAAATGCTGTCCCGTTTCCGCAGACGCCTTTTTTGGATCTCCCCAGACGCCGTTGCCAGTCATCTTCACAAACGAGCCGGGCGAGTTTGCGATGCTTGCGTAGGCGGCCTTTGATTTTGTCGTCGGCTTTATCTTGCCTGCCTTTGCCTTGCCCATCTTGACCAGTTCCGGCGCGATTGCAAGCACCAGCGACGTCTCGACCTCGCCGGCGTGGCCAAGCTCGTCGTTTTTCATCTGGTGCCAGTAGTGGAGCACGTGGACGGAAACGCCTTCAGGAATTCTGCCCACGAGGTCCTGGGCTATGTACTGCAGCGCGCCGATGTTGCCGTGGTGGCCGTTGATTATTATTATCTCCTTGGTGCCGTGCCCGGCAAGGGCCGCGCATGTGTCGCATATGAGCGCCGACAGAGTAGAGTTACGCAGTGACACATGGAACATCGGGTCGTGCTCGAACGAGACGCCGTAGGCTATGGCAGGAAGCACCAGCGCACCCACCTTTTGCGCGACCAGCTTTGAGACGTGCTCTGCTATCAGGGCGTCGGTCGACACCGGCAGGTGGGGGCCGTGCTGCTCCAGCGAGCCGACAGGGATTATCGCCCTCGTAGTCTTTTTGAGCGCGCCCCAGAATTCAGGGTCGCTCATGCCAAAGACGGACACGTTTATTCAGCTAAAAGCGCGGCGCCGGCGTTAAGAACTTGTCGTCGTCTTATCTCGGGGAGACTTGTGCACGAGCACCTTGCCCCAGTACACCTCAAGGCGGTTCCCAAGGTAAAGCTTTACCGCCTCAAAGAGCGTCTCTGCCTCAAGCTCCTGGCCCTTCTTCTTTATCGTTTCCAGCGTGTCGCTGTCGGACACCTTGAACGACTCTTGGCAGACTATGGGTCCTTGGTCGAGGTCTTCTGTGACAAAGTGCGCCGTGCACCCCACTATCTTGGCGCCCCTCTCGTATGCCTGGACATAAGCGTAGGCGCCGGGGAACGCCGGCAGTAGCGACGGGTGTATGTTGATTATGCGGTCTGGGTAGCGCCAGACAAAGTTTGGCGTGAGGATGCGCATATAGCGCGCAAGCACTATCAGGTCTACGTTGTACTTTTCGATGAGGTCAAGTATGTTCCTCTCTGCCTCGGCTTGGTCTGTATGAGATACAGAATGGAATGGGATGCCTGCCTCGTCGGCGATGAGTTTGAGCGAAGGCTCGCTTCCAATCACCACTGCGAGGTTGGCCTTTATCTCGCCCTTTTTGCGGCCGACAAGTATCCTGTTTATGCAATGAGACTCCTTGCTCACCAAAATTGCGACGTTTCTCAGCCTGTCCGGCTCTTGGTAATGGACCTTGATTTCCATCTGGAGCCTCTTGGCAAGGTCCTTGAGGCCAGCGTCAAGCTCTTTTCTTTTGGTCTGCGCAAACGACGCCTCTAGCTGCATCCCAAAGAGGCCGCGCACCACATTCTGGTTTATCTTTTCGATGTTGCCGCCATTCTTGAAGATAAAGTTGGTAATGTCGGCCACCACTCCCTTGCGATCCTTGCCCACGACCGTTACTTCGATTATGGTCTTTGCAGCGGCAACCATCCAAGACTGATAGCGCCGGGGCATGATAAATAAATCTTACATCATGATGTACAAGCTCGTACAGGCGAACAAACAGGCGCTTTTTACCACGTATGAGGTAATCCTACATCGTGGTGCGTTTATGACGAGCGAGATGGATTACATCCACGAGTCGCTTTTGTATGCAGGGTACAAGCCGCGTGCAATGGTCAGCGACCTAATGCACGACGCCATAACCAGAGCGTTTGAGCTTCTTGGAGAGTCGTGCTCCAGCCTCTTTCTCAACCACTTGTCGACGATTCGCAGGCTCCCAAGGCACATAGTGCTGACCAGGTACGACCTGATATCCAAGGCGATAAGCCAGACGTTCGGATACGGGTCGGAGGTGTTTATGCACGAGATAAGGGCAAACCTTCTGAGGAACCTACCGCACCTAGACAATTCCCTTTCCACGGCGGAGATAATCTACCTGGCCCACAAGGCAGAGGCTCTAAGGTTCGTGCGCAACCTCAGAAGCGGGTACGCGGTTCTTATCCACAATAGCTATAGCAGCAGAGACGAGGTGCTCGGCTCGTTTTTCCAGCCTACAAACACCCATTGGCCCGCAGACACAGAGGCAAGCAGGTTTGGAGCGATAAAGTATGACAACTACGGCAACATAACCGCAGGCGGCAGGACCTACTGCAACTTGGTGTTTTGCAGGCATCCATTATCATTATCAAAAGACCGAGCGCCAAGCCATACGCGCACAAGGGCAAGCGGGGATGGACGGAGCAGAGCTTTTCTTTGCACTTATAGCACCGACCAAGCCAGCAAGGACTTTACAAACACGGCGCTCGTCCACGACCACGTCATAACCGACCAGCCCTTCATCGTCTATTCAAGGCCATGACGTACACTCTTTTCTCAACAGGACCGCCATGCATCAACCTTAAATAACGGTGGGGCGAATGGAGCCTGTTGTACGTCGAGGCTTGCATAAAGGCAAGTACTTTTGAGGTCCCCTAGCCAATGCGTTTTCTACCCGCTAAAACCCCAGAACTTTGAGCAGACATGAGGCCACCACAGAAACCCCAAAAGCAGCCGCAATCAAAGAGCTCAAGAAAGGATTATGACTACAACAAGCCGATAGGCAAGTGCGTCGTCTGCTACACCCTTTCCGGCTGGCATTGCTACGAGTGCGGAAACGATTTCTGCCAGACTCACTACTACGAGCACAAGGACCGCAACCAATGCAAGGCGGTCTGAAAGCACATCTTGTTTTGCGGAAACTATTGTGTGTTGCAGTACACACGCTTTTTGAAGAGTTACGGCAAGCAAGATTAAAGCCTCGCCGTACGCGGTGTTTTCACATCGTGCCAAGACGGGGCTTTGTACCGGCCAGCACCCAGTCAACGTCTTTTAGTCCGAGCGGCCGGAGGAGCCGCGCCCTTCTTCTTCGTCGTCTTCGCCTTCGCCCTTTTCAAAGTCCAGCTTGGATTCGATCTTTTTCTGAAGCTCCTTGTAGATCTTGTACTTGTTTGTCCACTTTGAAAGTACGAACCACTGCCTGATTCCGAGCACCAGCCATACGAGCACGACTACTGTTATCAGTATGCGTACCGCGTCAAATGCAGGGCTGAAGGCAGGCGGGCCCGGCGGGCCACCTTGGTGCTGCTGCCACCATGCCCCCCCTCCGCCGCTTCCTCCAAACGGAGGCCCAAACGTGGCAAATATGATGACAATTGACACTGGCACTATCACCATGATGGTGACTATCATCATGATGAACATCTTTTTGGTCTTGTTTATCTGGTAGATTATCTCGTCCATTATCCGAAATGGGCTGTCGCGAGATTCATCCTTTCCCGGTGGCGCCGTCACGAACTACATGCCCCCTTTGCGTTATAAAAAACGCTGGTAACAAAGTTACCTGTCTTCATCCTTATCATCGTCATCATCATTGGGATTTGCTCTCCCGGGGAAACAGAGCCTCGTACGGCTCCAGTATTTCATTCAATATTGCCCTGCCTTTTTCAGACAGCCTGTATTTTATTATCGTCTTGTTACCCCACAGCTCCTCGAATCTAGTCAGTAGGTCTTTTTCCACCATGTCGTCGATTATCACCTTGTGCTTGACGTTGTTGAGCCCGCAGTAGCTCATCAGCTTGCTCTGGTTGAGCTCGCCGTATTCTGACAGCTTTAGCATTATGTCTTTGCGTATGTATATCCTGTCGCGGTATTCGTGGACCAATTTAACCAGGCTTTCCGGGCTTGGCGGCAGTCAGTACAGGATCAACAGGGTTAGCAAACCTGTCGTCAGCAAGCGGCATTATCATTAATAGCACCATAGTTAAAGCTCACTAAAAGGGCTTTTTGGCGGAGTAGATTAAGGGTGTGGTAACTAAGTTACGTGTCTTTGGTTGACAACCGTTAAAATAATTTCTGCCGATGTTTGGGCATGACAAAAACTCTAAAACGCGTATTGGCAGTGGGGCTGGCCGCTGCGACACTTGCAGTAGTCTTGCCCTTTTTTGCAGGCGGATTTCTGGTGTTGCAGCCAGGCCTTGCGCCGCTGATAGTGCAGGCAGGGCTCTTACCGGGAGCCGGGCCGACATGGTTTGGGCCGGTGCTTGGCATGAGCGCCGTCATGATGTCCGCAGGGGCGTTCGTCGTGTCGTGGAAGCAGAGGTCGTTCCTTGTGGCAGGGCTGCTGGCTGTTAGCGGCGCCATGTTCATGATGCCTGCCCTGATAGCTACTGGATATTTGGCAGTCATCGTGGTCCCAGGTCCCATATTCGGAGTCATAATCGGCCTAGGCATATTCGGCCTCGGCGTTGCAAAGGGCGTGATGAGCGCAAGGGCCGTGTTGCCGGCAACGACCGTAACAAGGTGATGATTAGGAAAAATGTCGAGAATCAACGCCAGTCGCAACGTGCCTGCCCCGGTGGACAGGGTGTGGGAGATAATTGCAGACGTTGACAGCGAGCCAAAGTACTACCCAGGGCTTAACTCCGTCAGGAACATTAGCAGGGATGGCAACATCATTGAAAGAGAGGTGACGGTCGGCTTTAGGGACTCGCGTGGAAGGCAGACAGTGATGCTGAACCCCAAAAAGTCTGTGGAGATAGTCATGAGGGAAGGCGTAATGACAGGCAGAAGGAAGATCACGCTGACCCCCCTTGATGGAGGCTCGGCAACAAAGATAGACATTTCCTGGGACATAGAAGTGCCCGGCGTGCCGGTGTTGTTCAGAGGCAACGTGAAGAACAGCATCGCAAAAGGAAACGAGGAGGCGCTAGACAGGATTGCCAGAGCAGCGCAGTAGCACCAGCCTGGCGGCACTTTCGCGCAGGTACGCCGCAATAGGCATGGGGATACACCTGGCAGGATTTGCACTTGGATTTGCCGGCGAAGGGCTGATTCTGCTTGGCGCCATCGGCCTGAATTCAGTCGCGGCGACACTTGAGCCCATAGGTGACGGGCTGTACGGCCTTGGCCTTGTCATAGTTATCGCAGTCGCAGCGCGTGCCGGCGTATCTCTGAAATCGCTGATTGCCGCGGGAAGCGTTATCGGAGTTGGCATATTTTACAAGTCAGCCGTGCATGAAATTCACATTGCTTCCGGCATAGGCTTTGGGTTTCCTCACACGGCCCACATCGGCCTTGGAGCCATCCTGATAACGCTTGCAGCAGCCGCGCTCGTAGTGCTTGCGATCCGCAGAACCAGAACACAGGGAGTGCAAGTTGAATGATGAACGAATCTAATCAATCACTTTCAAGCCGCATTATAACAGGAGGCCGAGCCAAGTAGCATGAGCGAATGGCAAACAGACCGCACAAGGAAAATCATAGGCTGGAGCATAGTGGGAGTGATAGCCGCGATCGGAGTGTCCATTGTTGTGTCGCTGTTGCTGGCTCCCCAGCTTTCAAGCGGATACCACTACTACTATCCGTTCTTTCCGTTTCGTTTCGGCTGGCTTGGCGGCATCTTTGTGATATTCCTAATCTTCATCGTGGCGAGGTGGCTGCTCTGGCCCTGGAGGGGAAGAGGATGGGGTTACTATCGTTACCCGCCGCAACAATACAGGCAGGATGCAGAGTCGATTGTCAGGGAGAGGTACGCAAAAGGCGAGATCACAAAAGAGCAGTTTGAGCAGATGCTGCGCGACCTGCGACAGCAGGAGGGCTAAGATCTTGCCATGCATAGACGCCAAGGCATCGTCGCTCTGGTGCAAGGCCAGTTCGCTGCAAGGAAAAGAGGTGCGGCCGGCATGAATGTCACCCTAGATAGGATGAACAGCAGTGGCAGAAGAGGGTTTGTAGGCGCCACAAGGATAGCAAAGACGCTGGGCAGAAGGTGGGCGCTTTTGATCCTTGAAAACCTAAGCGCAGGAGAACCGGCGAGCTTTGGCGACCTGAAACGCGTCCTTGCGGGAATCAGCGGCACAGTGTTGTCAGAGCGCCTAAAGGAGCTGGAGCGCGTGGGCCTGGTGGTCAAAAAGACCGGCGGAGGAAGAAGATCGGCAGGAGTCAAGTACAGGCTTTCAGACTGTGCAAAGGAGCTTGAGGCCATCATGGAGGAAATCGGCAGTTGGCAGGCCAGATGGAAACCTCTAGTGTAACGACTACTGCAAAAGCTTCTAGAGGAAAACGTCATTTTCTGTGAAACTCATTTTAGATTTGGAGGAATAACTATAGCGGCGAGCAATGAGGATATTGCACCTTTCTCACGATGGTCTTCCGGACTGGCGGGTCGAAAAATCGGCTCTGACTGCGTCAAAGCAGGGCCACGAGGTGTATTTTGCGGGGAAAAAGATTGCAAACGGATACGTGCCAAAAGCATTCAGCAAGACGTACGAGATAGACTGGACGGCAAAGGCGCTTTATGGAATCCCGTACTACTGGCATTCGGTAAAGGGACAGCTCGGCAAAATCCTCGCGCAGGTCAGGCCGGACGTTGTGCACGCCCACAACCTCTTTTCGGCAAGGCTCGTCAAGGATTTCGGTGAGCACTTTGTATATGACGACCACGAGTCGTGGTCAAAGCACTCGCTTCTCCTGAGAGAGATGGAAGAAGCGCAGGAGCGGCAGCATCGCGCGAGCAGCCTGGCGCATTCCATCAGGTCCATTGCGGCACGGACCAAAAAGAGCGCGATAAACCGCCACGCGACCAGCCTGTGGACAAAGTGGGAGAAGGAGGTACTGGATTCATCAGAAGTGACAATCACCGTCTCTGATAGGATTGCAAAGGAGCTCAGGCTGGCCTCCGGAAACGGCGCCAAGGTACTAGTCGTCCCGAACTACCCAACGAGGCAGGAGACAAGCGACATTGACGAGCCCCGATACATGGACAGGCTGTCCTCCGTCTACTCGGGAAGCGACGGCGGCGGCCAGGGCAGCAGCTCCACGCTGCCAAACCGCAACATGGACGGCCTGTACGACCTGTTTGATTCCAACAACGGCAACACGGGGAGACTGAGGGTGCTCGGCTGGCAGCAAGCCGCCATTCCGTCCTCAAGGGTAGATTTTGCAGGGTTCCTTCCGAGAAGAGAAATGTTCAAAGAGATGTCGAACAACTCGGCAGGGTTGCTTCCGTGGAGAAAGCACTGGTCACACTACTTTGCCAACCCGAACAAGGTCTACGAATACGCCCACGCTGGCCTTTACGTGATGTGCACTTCCTCCTTTGAAACCGTGACAGAGACGCTGCAGGAAAACTGCTCTACTTTTGACAGCTATAAAGACTTGGCGTCGCAGTTGGAATACTATAGCGAAAATATGGATGAGCTTTACAAGAAAAGAACAAGGACGTTTGAGTTTGCGCGCAGAAATCTGGTGTGGGAGAATTTCGAGCCTGAAATACTGAGGGCCTACCAATCGAGCTAGATGGAGATATGTCTGAAAACAAGGTCGTGAAAAAAACAAAATGCTGAACATACTGCATGTCTGGGATCAGGCCGGCGTGGCGTGCGTCCTGGCAAAATACCAGAGGATGCAGGGGTGCCAGTCACAGGTCGTAATAACAAGTAACGCAGACAAGTTCGGGATTTATGATTTTTACAGGGGAAAGGGCATCGTAGACGTCGTCGATAGCCCCCAGGATTTTGTACAGGAATGCATGACAAGGGCGGAAAAGGCGGACGTGGTTCACGTCCATAGCAGGGCAGAGCTGGTGCCCGCCCTGCGCAAGAAATTTGGGAACAAGATAACAATCGTGCTCCATTACCACGGCACGGACATCAGAGGGCTGAAGAAGAAATACAGCCTTCCGCACAGATCAGTCGCGTCGGACCTTGCTGTTGCGGCCATCTATGCGGCAAGGAGAATAAGAAACCGGAGAATAAACCCGCAGGCCCAGAAGATGGCCGACATGGTTATCGTTGCTACTCCCGACCTTGTAGAACTGGCGCCGCAAGGATCGATTTACGTCTCAAATCCTGTGGACGTAGACCATTTCCGGCCGGCATCAAAGTCCACTGGAGAAAATTCAGGTCAGAACAATGACGGCAAAGCCTTGACCTTCAACACCGAGACGGCAGACCTACCGCGGGTCGTACGGCATTTTGAAAAAAGCAATTTGCCCTACAAGCTGGAGGTGTACGACAGGACCAAAAACCCCATCAAGTATGGCGACATGCCGGCCTTTCTTGGAAGGTACGAGGCATACGCCGACATAAGGTACGTAAACGGCAGGGTGCTTGAAAACCTGAGCAAGACGGCGCTTGAAGCCCTCGCCTGCGGCCTGAAAGTAATAGACTACCAGAGAAACGTGCACATCCGGCTTCCGCAAGAGCACGACCCGGCCGCAGTCGCGTCGAGGTTTATCGGCATGTACCAGAACCTGCTTGAGGACAGCAGGGGCGCAACGAGGAGGCTTGCGCTATGAAAAACTCGGAGACGAGGGGGTACTGGGAGGAAAGGCTTGCCAAGAATTTCGACCTGTCCGGCGTGGGCTTTTCCACCCTCGGCAAGAATTACAATGGGTGGATGTACAGGGTCCGCAGGCACGTCCTGCTCAAGACTCTCGGGAAACTAGACTACCGCTTTAGCGACGCCACGACAGTCCTTGACATCGGTGTCGGGACGGGCTTTTACATCGACTTTTGGAAGGAACTGTGCAGGGGCAGGGTGGACGGGTTGGACATCACGGACGTCGCGGTAAAGAATATGAAAGCAAAGTATCCCGACTCGCAGTTTTATGTCGCCGACATTGGCGAGAACAACCTGCTTGAAACGCTGGGCAAGAACAGGTACAGCGTCGTGTCCGCCTTTGACGTCCTTTTCCACATCACAAGCGATGAAAAGTACAGGCGGGCGGTACAGAACATCCATGCGCTCTTGGAGCCGGCTGGGATTTTTGTCCTGTCGGAGAACTTTGTGCACTCTAACGGGGCAAGGGCCAATTTTCAGGTGACAAGGTCAAAAAGGTACATCGAGAGGCTGCTTGCAGAGACAGGGTTTCAGGTAATAGAGCGTGCGCCCATGTTCGTCCTGATGAACGCTCCCGTCAATTCAGATTCAAGGTTCAGAAGATTCTGCTGGAGGTCTCTTACGAGGCTCGTGAGCAGAGGCGAATCCGCAGGGTCTGCCGTGGGAGGCGCCATCTATCCGCTGGAGCGTCTGCTCCTGTCGATGACCCGCGAAGGGCCGTCGACTGAGCTCATCATCTGCAAAAAGACCCGAGATAGAACAACTTAACGGCCTTGCCGCTGCAACAGTGACACGATTTTGTCCCGGATTGTCGCAGAGGTCTTGCCCCTGCCAAAAACCGGCCTGTGCGTTTTTCTTGCGGGCGCCCATTTGCGCACTGCCTCGACTATTGCCTGCGCATCGCTGCTGTCGACAAGCCTGTTCCAGCCCATGCCGACCGTTTCCACCCATTCGGTGTTCTGCCGGACGGTGACGCATGGAACCTTTAGCAGAAAGGCTTCCTTCTGGACGCCGCCCGAATCAGTGACTATTTTGCCTGCGTTGTGCGCCAGCTTGACAAAGTCGACGTACCCAAGGGGCTTTATCAATTTCAGGTTCTTGCAGCGCGAGACGGCCGGCATGTGGCCGCTCTTTTCCAGAGCCTTTAGCGTCCGGGGGTGCGCGGGAAACACTATTATCGTATCCGAAAGCGCCTCTATCGCCCGAATTATGGTCGCAAGGCTGTCCGGCGATGCAGTAGTGTTTTCTACTCTGTGGATAGTCAAAAGCACGTACGACTTGGATTCCAGCTCCAGCCGGTCAAGGACGTCAGACCGGGCGCCGGCCCTGACTGCTTCGTCGACGATTTCAACTGACAGGTCGCCACTGTAAATTATCCGGCCCTGGACCGATTCTTTGCGCAGGTTGTCGACTGCGGTGCGCGTTGGGGCAAACAAATAGTCGCTTACGTGGTCCGTCAATACCCTGTTTGTCTCCTCTGGCATCCGCCTGTCAAAGCTCCTCAGACCAGATTCTACGTGTGCAAGCTTTATCCCAGAGCCAGCGGCTGCAAGCGCCCCTGCAAGCGTCGAGTTGGTGTCCCCGTACACTAACACGAGGTCAAAACTTGAACGCAAGAGCGCTTGCTCTATCCTCTTTATCATCTCGCCCGTCTGGTATCCGGGGGTGCCGGACCCGACCTCCAAGTTAACGTCCGGCTCGGGGATCTTGAACTCTTTGAAAAATATCTCGGACATTTCAAAGTCATAGTGCTGGCCGGTGTGGATTATCGTGTGCTCTATTTCTGGGCTCTTGGCAAGTGCCTTGTGGACAGGCGCCAGCTTTATGAAATTGGGCCGGGCCCCCACGACAGATGCTATTTTCAATCTCTTTCAAGGACAAGGTAGCCAAAAGCAGTATTATTGTTTGCCACCTAGTCATGCAGCATGATACAGAAAGAGAGAATGTAAGCCTATTATCCCGACTGCACATAAAGATTGCAGCATATGGATTCTCCTCAAGGAATCGACGAAATCTTGCCGGCAGAAAAAATCGCTTTCATTGCGTACAATATCGGCGTGTACGAATCAGTCCAAAAGTTCGGCGGACTCATAACGTCTGGCAAGATAACGGGCGCCACCGATGCGGCAAAAGTGGTAGAGCTTTTGGCTGAAACCACGGCTTTTTACGATTCAGAGATGATATCGCAGCTCGTAAATTCGATGATAAGGTCTCATGGCATGGCAGGCGAAACCTCGGCTATCGGAAGCGTCACCGCAGCCAACGTAGAGTATGTTATGAAGCAGCTAAAGGCGGCGGGAGTGTCGCTTGGAAGATAATGGCGTGCCTGAAACGCATTTCGTAGATGACTCCGGCTATAGGCGATGCGTATTGACATCCGCTCCACAGACAGGGTAGTATCAGTTGTTCGGATTTTCTGAAAAACTCGGAATTTCAGGATGAGAAAGAGCCGTTATCGTAAAAATATCGCAGGGCAAGAATTCGCTACATTGTTGCGAATTTTTTAATAGTCTACTGCCTTCTTCAGAGAATCTGACATCACTTGAATCTGATTTCATATATTTGTAAAAAGACCCTTTCGTACAAGACCATGTTATTGTATTAGCCTCCCCTCAATTTTCCCAAAACAAAAGCAATCGCAAATCCCGCCATTGTCGCAAGGCCAATTACGCTTCCGCCTTTCTCGAATGCTTCTGGAATCATGGATTCTGCCAGCATTACAAGGATAGCTCCAGAGGCAAAAGAGAGGGCAGCTGACACAATTTCAGGCTGGGCCTTGGAAAGAACAGAGAATCCAATCGCAGAAGCCACCGTGCCTATGACAACAACCGCGCTCCAAATCAGCAGTATCTGTTTTTTACTCCTGCCATGGCTCCGCATTCCCTGAGTCGAAGCCAAGCCTTCTGGAAAGTTGGAAATAAAGATGGCCGCAATCAATACAACGTTTACAACTCCTCCAGTAACAATAGAGATCCCGAGTGCCATATTCTCAGGTATATTGTCCATGAGGGAGCCTACCATGAGGGCCAATCCAGACGCGTTTGCACCACCTCCTGCATTTTCACCATGTGACCTCTTTCTGTTCTTCAAACCTTCATTCTTCTTGTTTATTATGCGGTTTGCGACACTGTATGAAATTCCTCCGAGGGCAAAACCAGCGATTACCGGAACCATGTTCTTTGCAAGACTGAAAGCTTCATCTATTAGTGAAAAGGTCAAAGCAGCAACCAGTACACCAGCGCCAAAGGCCATTATTGAGGCAATCACTTTTCTTGGCAGGCTAACGAAGGAAGCAAGTATCGCGCCCAGTACCAAAGGGAGACTTGCTACAAAGCCCCACAGCAGAGATTCAAGAATATTATTTCCTGCCAATGTGCCAATGCCTATACAACTTTATCTCGCAGCTAATCTAAAAGAGATGATAGCGAAATGAGGCAACGGAATGATTGTCAATTCTGTCCTGTTTCTCTTCCTTTCTTTCACATAAGAAACGTATGGCAGTAGAAGCGATTGAGGATATGACTATGACCATCTAGATAGATATGCACATGACGTGTTTGCATCCTTGGAAAATCATTTGAATCATTCAAGGTATTTAATATATATACACATGGCCTCAGATGTAACTGGCGGTCCAGGCGCAAAGAACGTCACTGTCGGATTCAAAGAGATCCCAATACGCGAAGAATCCCTTGTTGCCGAACAGATTCTAGAAAGAGCAGGACTTGACCCATTGGAGTATGAGCTTCGCTTTCTAAACACGGGAGAGAGGGTATCCTCCGGAAGAATACTAAAGATAGAGGATGGCATGAAGCTGGATGCCGTAATAAAGTCTCGTTAAGCGCGTATTCTGATTATATTACATAAAACCATGCAACGTCTTGCTTCAAACGATAGATTTTGAATCTATGAAAGGAAATTCCTTTAATGTGTTCGAGTGATGGAGATTATCAGAGAGGAAGAAGGGGAGAGCGATATCGAACTCGACATTGCCTAAACAATCATTGAGATACTTGGACTAACGCTCCTGTCCAAAAGTAGGCTGAAAGCTTGGATAAAGGGTCATACCTCCGTCTACAAAGAAGGTTGCGCCGGTGACATAACTCGCCTTGTCTGATGCCAGAAATTCTGCTACGTTAGCGACTTCTTCAGGCGTTCCTATTCTCCCAACTGGAATCCTTTCGAGTGTCCTTTCAAATTCTTCGACATTATTCTTGAGGTCGCTGTTCATGTCCGTTTCAATGGCTCCGGGCGCAACTAGGTTTGCCCTTATGTTGTGTTTGGCAAGCTCCAAGGCCATGGTCTTTGTCATCATCTCAATGCCTGCCTTGGAAGTAGCATATGGGATGTACAGCGGCTTTGGAATAATCTGATGGACGGACGATATATTTATGATACATCCTCCCTGCGGATCCTGTTTTAGCATGTGCTTGATCGCTTCTCTGCTACAGATGAAGGGGCCGGTTAGGTCTACGCTTATAGTTCGATACCATTGTTCAATAGATGTTTCTTCAAATGGAATTTCCTTCTGAATTCCGGCGTTATTAACTAGGACGTCAATTCTGCCGTAATGTTTTGCAGCATCGTTAACAAGTCGCTGGCAATCACTTTCAATCGAAACATCCGCCTCTATTGTAAGGGCATCGCAATGATTGCCAAGTTGCCTGATTTTCTTCGCGACGGGCTCTGCCTCTTCATAGTTTCTAGAGTTTATTACGATTCCGACGTATTCTCCACTTGTCGCAAAGGCCATTGCTATCGCCTTGCCGATTCCCTTGCTAGAGCCTGTCACTATTGCAATTTTCTTTCCCTGTCGCACAGTAGTCATGTGTATTGTTATCGTTATGATATGATCTGGAAAATATTAACGAGTTTTTTAACCAGAATGGCGGTCCGTTCGATAGCAGATACGTGTATGCTGTTTCCCGAAGCTAGTAGAATGGACCAATTTAAGAATGGGGGCCACGTTATCTCGCTAGCACATAATACGACAAAAAATTCAATTCCTTTAACAAGATATCAGCCGATCTGCTTTCAGACTTCTGACGTACTGGCGAGTATGTCTGTGAGGGCTAGTCGTACTTCTGCAATACCTGTTCTAAAAGGAAAGGCACCATCGCCTTTGTCATTTAATGGATTAATCCATTCGTAAAAAGCATGTGTATGAGGATGGCCGTCTGAAGCCAAGGTTGAAAGCAGCATATTGCAATCCTCTACCATTTCAAATCTGCTTCTTGCGAGCATTTCTATCCCCGTGATCCAAGGCCAGAAGGTATGGTTGTGGTATTGGAACGGCTTCAATACCCAGGGTCCTGTCGTGTCCAAAAGGGCCTCCGTGATTAGCGGCCATTTTTCTTTCCATACCCTTTTTTTGACTTCATTCAGGGCGGACAGTGATCGTCTGTGTAATTTGTTCTGGGAAATATGTAACTTTTCTGCACCGGAATTCTTGGTTCTTCCTTTTGTTGTTTCAGATGCCCGAAGAGGGTCGTTGCCGGTGTTTTCTGTTATGGCCACCAAGTACAACAATACGTCTTGAGTCAATAATCTGTATACCTTGCCAATATGGTATCCGGCGTGAATATCGACGTAACTGCCTTCCTCCTCTGACCATAGTATATCTTCTGCAGCTTGGATAGCTTGATTCGCGAGACTTGCAGTGTCCTTGGCAGTCATCATCATCATGCCAGCGTCATTGCCGCGGGTGGGAGAATTCATTTTGGATAACAGCATGGTGAAATTATTTAGCGCCATTATCCATGCCGCTTGACTGTAGACGATCTTTCCAGAGCGCATTGCGGTGTCCATCCAATCTTCATTTGGCCCCTGTTCAAGCAAACCGTCGCCGTCTGAATCCCTGCTGGAAAGATAGCGAACGGCTCTAGACATCTTCTCACTTAGGTGGTCGGCAAGTGCAATTGGGTCTTGCAAAATACTCCTGCTCTCCACGGGATCCAAAGAAGCTGTACGATGAGATGCCACCTTCATGCGAATTGGCTGGTCGATATCTTTTACGCGATTATGCGCCTGCTTTTGTTTATTATGCTCGTCCAATACATGTGAAAGTACCCACGCAGTCGTGGAAATCATCAATGCGGTAGAATCAATATCAGGATTCTTTCCATATATCTCCGAATAGCCTGCCTGGTAAATTGTTGTTGGAAGTGCGCCATCAAAGGATTTCCTCAGATCCTCCTGCAAGGTAGCAGTCTTGAACTTTTCTTCTGGCGAACCCCGGCCATATACGATCTTCTCTTTCTCTTGCGGTTCTCTGCTCTTATCATTACTGTCATCATTATCATCGCCCACTTGATGAGACCATATCAGGTAGAGGTGCCGAAGGACTTCATGGACGTGGCCAGAGAGGAACCAGTCCCGGAGGATATAAGACGCGTCTCTGCACCAGATCGCATAGTAATAGCCGCCAGGATTGATACCTTGCATTGCATTTTCTTCTGTTTTTTGCAAGAACTTGTTTGCCTTGATGCGAAAATTCTTCCAATCCGAGCTATAGAGAGTGCCGCCTTCTTTTTGTTGAACCAATCTACAAATTTCTCCTCACTATCTTGCTAACTCCCCTTGCTCGAAGGAGCGTCCTCATGAGATTCTTTGTTTGGGATCTCGCCTTTTTGCATGTGCTCCACCGTTAGATGTCTTTGCACTTCGGCAATACTATCGAACCTTTTTCCGCAAATTGGGCAGCTTGTTTCTGCAGCGTTTCTGTTTGCGGATTTGCCACCATCTTCAACGCCGCTCATAAGGATGTACAACAGAAATATCCCAGACACATCTGATAACAGTTTTGCCCGGGAAACGACGAATCAGCCGCTATATGTATAGAGGTCTAACAGTAGATACGGAACAGGAAATATGTCCATGGAATGACGGACCGTGTTAGGCCAACAGAATTAGAGCCGTCAAATCTAAATCTCGCATGAACTGCAAAATGCAAAACGGCATCAAAAGTGGTTTTTGTCGTCTCTTCCAAAATAGTCACTCCTATCAATTCGCTAGTCTAAGCTCAAACAATGTACTTCTATATTCTGCAAATGATTTCTTTATCGTTCGACTAGGTTTTATTTTACATCTTTTAGAGTACTGTCAAATAATCGTCGGATCTAGTTTCACATCATATTCTTCTATCCGACGAATTCTTGACAGAATCCTAGTAAAATAGTGCGGGGGGTGGGATTTGAACCCACGGACCCCTAAGGGACGGGATGACCCATTGTGAGATCTTAAGTCCCGCGTCTCCAAGGTTGTTGTTCTCCCTATTTGGCCGGGCTCTACAACCCCCGCGCACAGCGCAAAGATGCGCCGTCAGTAATTAAATCTTGGCTGTTCCTTCGATACCTTAATCAAACCCTCGTGTTTTGTTGAACGTTGAGCCTTGGTAGCTCAGCCTGGTAGAGCGTTACCTTGGTAAGGTAGAGGAAGTTAGTAAGAAATTAGGACTATTTCCTCGGCTACCCAAAGAGGTAGAGGTCGTGGGTCCAAATCCCACCCAAGGCTCTTTTCCTTCATATCACTAATGGAATGGTCCAGTACCGCAGGGGGAGAAAGAGTTTGACTAACCAAAAAGACTTGGCAGTAGCTGGCTCTTGTCTACCTCACATAACAATTGTACGAAATCCTTAAAATTCATTCTTGTAAAATGCGGCAGAATAAAAAATGGAGAGCAATTATAAAAACACGAACGCCCAGAACCGCTTCCTTTACTTTGGTGCTGCAGCGACGACAATCTTGGCGGGAATAATCCATCTATACTTGGCTGCTAACTCTATCTCTCACCACCGTTTCGGAAACAATGTCATACTATTCTTGGTCGGCGGCCTTGCCCAAGTCTTTTGGGTACTCCCGATTCTAAAGAAATGGGGGAAAGTGTGGTACTCAATAGGCATCGCCGGGACTATCGCCTTTGTAGCAATCTGGGTCATAACCCGTATGCCCGGAAATCCAATTACCCATAGAGGGAGCGAAGTAGATCCAATTGACATCGTTACAGAAGCATTCCAGCTTGCCTTTATCGGCCTCAGCTTTGCCATCTTGGCAATAGAAAACAGAAGGGTCAAGAAACAACTAGGCAACGATTGACGGGATTTTCAGTTATCGTCAAAATAGGGAGGAATCATACGGGTTCCCTTATTCGGTTGCAGAAAGCTGTAACCAAATATTCTGTCCAAAAGGCAATTTTTCATGCTGGAGTATCTTGCAGATTTATTCCAAGAATTCTGGCAGGGGCGCAGTAGCCGCCGTGATTGTCGCTGCAATTACCAGACGGAATTAGACTCTTCAGAACCTTGCCAAAACTTGATGGCCCCGCCGGGTGTGATAAACCATGAAGCGCGAGGGAGAATGCCCGGCGGAGCCTGCCATGACTCGACTGTAGTTTAACGTTGTCAGCCCATCATAAAACCATCAGGTACACAGAGCAAACAGATGCAAGAGTTTCATTCCTCAGACCTTGACGGGTCGAAAGTTACCCCTTCGTCTTGGCCTTTTCGCATTCTTTTTTTGATGTCTTTTCCAAGTGCTTCTCCTTTATTTTCAGCAACCTCTTCAATGCCTTTTTCACCGACCAGACCTAATTCGGGATCCTGGTCGCCCTGGCGCGGGTACTCGTTTACTTCCCTCTTGCCAGGATTCGGCTTCCGGGCTCGTTTTTTGTTGTTCTGGCGCCCTTTGTCAGACATATAGATTACAAGAGCGCATGGATTGAATAAAATAGTTAAGATGTATAAGTCAATAATCGGAGAATTCTGTTCCATCCCAGTCATTTCAGGACTCTGTGAGTAAGAGAATTGGTAAGGATGAACTCAAGTTGGTGTGCATAGGCGGGTATGCGCGAAGAGAGGACGACATTCTATTTGGTCAACAGTCTGTTATCTCACGTACCAGATATCGAGTAGCCAAGGGCGCGGATTATCTCTTGTAAATATTACAATATTGGCTATACAATTTTGTTTAAATACGATAAATGCGTATGATATTTTGATGAGTAGAAAAATGCGCTTTTCCCAAGGCGGCAGGTGTGAGTGCATCTGCCACAGCAGGCCAAACACTGACTACTGCGGCTATTGTTCGCAGTCTCACAGAAGGTTCGTGCGTTAAGCTCGGTGATATTTTGGGTCACCGAGTGCAAAAAAAGAAAGGCACCGCTTTAACGGGAAAATCCTTGTCGGATTAGTCATTCGAAATAGTTGCTCATTGTATTAGTGTTAATCCGCCCATTTCCTTTGCATGTATTACACGTCATGGTATTCATACCGATCAAGATGTAACCCCTACCGCTGCAATTTTGACATTTTTCTTTTTCCATAGGGTTGCTATGAAAATGGGTAGTTATTTTATCATGTCGGCGGAGACTGAGATATTGTTATCATCACATCAGAATGGTGATGTAAGGAGATCAGAGGTGGCTGGCTCAAATTGCTAGCCTTTACCAGCAAGCCAGTCCCAGTCTGACCCCGTTACCACATTTGGCGCGCAAGTGGATTTGCGTAACATCACGTATATTGAATTAATAAAATAAAAAAGTTAAGGGTACATCGCGCCAAGACTATTGCATGGTAGTCTGTACTTGTAAATAACATAAGGTCCGTACATGCTTGTGGAGGAGGCAGAATTACTGACGTGCCATGAATGCATATGTCTAGAATGTCTCCACGAGTTTGCGGCTAGCTGTGTTCAACATGATTGCACTTGCTGCTCACATGCAGAAAAGTCGTAGTTAGCCTCTTCTGTCGATTTGGTCGAATTGGCAGAGGTTGCCTTTTCGTTACAATGGGATAGTAAGGCTGGAGTGTCTAAATGAAATAGCAAGGGCAAAAGACAGGTTACTTTCTTGCCAGCCAATAATAATCCAAAATAATAACTGCTAAAAGCATCTGTCGAATCTCATTATTATTAGTTCTACGAAAAGATATTGTGTCAGATAACAAGAACGCATTAGACTTTGTAGATTGGAATGAGCTAAAGGGCAAAGAAGCCCGTGGCGTTGACAAGAAGGTGGATCTCGGAGAAATCCAAGGTATTGGAAGAACCTACGTCGTTACAAAGAAAGGCATAGCAAGCAAAGAAAAGTTCTACATCCCAAAAGCCCTGGCAGAGAGGTATGATGGGAAAAGAGTATGGTTCAACGTCACGGAAGGAGCGAAGCAGGAGTTTGGCCGTGAGAATCCACCTACTGACGAAGAGATGGCAAAATACAGAACACCAGATTCCCGCCCAGACGTTAATGAAAAAATAGTCGTCGTTTTGGAAAATCCTGTCTCTGAAGAGGTGATAGTGATAAGGGAAGCCAAAGAGTTCCCAGTACTAGACTGGGAGAGGATTATTCACAAGAATGTCCGTTCGATGGATGGCGAGCCGGTAGGCAATGTTGTAGCCCTTTATCCTGACAGCTTCCACGTTGAAACACAAGGCTCCCAGATGGCATACGACATACCGAAGAATGAAGTGGATGGCTTTGACGGAGCGGAAGTTCGGTTGAAGGCTCCAATAACCGATCTGGAACGCTATATCATCAAGAATAAGTAAATACGAGGAGGATCAGACGTACACACGCTTTTTTCCTCACACGCGGAGATATGCCCATTGAGTTATACAACTTCAGCAGAGCGTGTCTCTAGGCAGCCAATCCACAAGTAATAAAAGAAATGCGAGTGCCATGTTCACAGGTCAGGGGGAGCGGTTTGTTCGTATCCCTTGTCTGTAACACAGAGCTACCAGACTGGTGCTCTCCCTGCCTCCGAAGTTCTTTTGAAGTATTATGTTGGTGATTTGGTCTTTGTTTAGATATTTTGCAAGATCATTTTGGAGGGCTTGGCAGGGCAGAGATCAAATCTATCCAAGTCTTTTCACGTCATGTGTATGTTGACAATGTCATGATATACGAGTCTAGCGAGGCATATAACGCAGATTTTTTAGTCAGAATGCTCGTTTTATATTGCGCTTTTTGGTCATAGGGCGTTAATAGGCTTTGTCGTTGTAATGCGATATGCTGGTCAACGGGCTGATTGGCAAGTTGCTGCAAGCGCGTGCAGTCGAAAGGCGCGACGGCGAGCTTACCTTTACAAACGCCTTTGGCGGATACCTCCTTTGCAGCATATCGTACAACTCTACCAAAGCACTCACGGTTCAGGGATGCCGTGAGATCTTGGCTGATTTCGAGTCCTCCCTAGCAGACCTGTCGACAGACGAGATAGAGGCAACGGTGATGTTGCTTGACTATTACCTGAACCACGCGGTCGCTATCGATTGGCGCTAATTATCATATGCGCGTGCAACCGGCTAATGGACCTGCGCGATCCCTCACGCTTTTGCCTCCAATCGAGATTAAAGTTCAAAAATGCCGCCGCGTTTTCTTTTATCAGATATTTTTTGGCCATATTGCCTATTAGCGTCACATATATCAGTAGAGTGCAATGCAAATTAACGGGTTAGTAAGCAAGCTTTCAAGGGTCCATGCCGTGCAGATGGGCAGAGAGGATATTGTTTTTAACGCGGGATTCACCGAGGTTCTGTTCAGAGCAGTTGGCGAGAACGGCCCAAAAACGACCGAGAACTGGCGGGCAATTCTGTCAGGCTATGATCCGTCGCTTTCTCGTCTGTCAAGCGAGGAAATATCCGCTCTTCTTGCGCTTTTCATTTATTCCGCCGCGCACCGCAAGGCCGCCGGCGCAAATACCGGCCGCCTAACATGACTGGCGTTGTCTGCGCTCCGGTACGATGATGCATAACCCCATTTAAAACCCGGGCTCTCGATGATTTATCTAGATTTTGCACTGAATATGGTTAATAACCTCTTCTCAGTCGCCATTATTGGCAATGTTGTGGGTAGAAAATGGGCTCATTCAAAAACTGATGCAGGCCCACGCCATCGAAAGGTGCCAGAACGACATTGCGTTTACAAGTCAGTTCCAGAGATTCGTGACGCGACAGCGCGGCAGGATAACCAAGGAGCAGACGCTTGAAGAATGGCGACTCGTCTTGGGTGCCTATGACTGTAAGTTGATGACATTAACGCCCGACGAGGCAGGGGCCACCATGGTCCTTCTAGAGTTTTTTGCAGACAACGCAAGGACGGCTGTCCCGGACGGCCGATAGACCGGCCGCAAAAAGTTTTTGTTCGTTGTGACGGCAGAGAGTTTATCTGACGCCTTGCGCGCAACGCACACATACACGCGATGGCTATTTCGCTCGCCTCGATAACTGTGCACCTTTCTTCTTCAAAATGTAGAAGGTTTCTTGCCGGCGACGGCATAACATCGCCCGACTTTGTGCTCCTACCACTTGCAGGCGTGCTTGAAGGTGTGTCCATCGACGCAAGGGCCGCAAGAAAAAGCCTGCCGGCGCTCGGCGAGACGTTCAGCATCGCCAAGAACCTTGACGAGTACCAGAGCAGGATATGCGCGCTCGTTCCGTCGCTTGCCGACAGGAACCCGGCCAAGGTGCGGCTGCAGAAATACAGGATAGGCATCATCGCGGCTTTTGCAGGGCTTGCCCCGCTCTTTAGGACGGGCGACATGGTAGAAGAATGGAACAGGCACACAAGGCTGCTGCTTGAAGAAGCCTCAAACGCGTACGTCGCGGCGACATCGTCGTCATCATCAGGGCAAAAGCAGTACGCGGCAAGTACCGCAGAGGCGTTTTCCTTCTTTGGCGTGCCGGAGGAGCAGGTTGATGCCGCTTTGGACAGGATGTACGGCAGCTCAACCCCCCTCGACTAGCTATTTGTACGCAGGCAAGAAAGGCTTTAAAGAGCATGAGGCTCTCAAGAAAGTAGAGAGAGTGCCTGCCAGAGAAATCCAGTTTGTATATGCAGCCAAAGAGATGCCCAAGTTTGCGACTAACCCCCATCTGGTATGCGGCTTTCCCGGCTCGGGCTATGTCGGCAAGCTGGCAGTAGACCACCTCATACAGGAGCTTCATGCCACACATCTTGCAGACATTTATTCAAGCTCGTTTCCGCCCCAGGTGATGATACGCACCGACGGCACGGCTGACCTTATGAAAAACAGCATATTCTCGTGGCAGGACAAAGAGACCAGCTTGCTTCTCCTCACCGGCGACTCGCAGCCGTCAAACCCCGACTCGGAATACGCGCTTGCAGAGCACATACTTGACTTTGGCGCGCAGCTGGGCGCACAGCAGGTGTTCACGCTTGCGGCGTACATCACGGGCGTCTTTGTGGACAAGCCCCGCGTCTTTGGAACTGCCACCGACGCATCCCTTGTCGGCGATTTTGCGTCGCATGGCGTATCCCTCATGGATAACGGCAGCATCACTGGGATGAACGGCCTTGTAATAGGGATAGCGAAACTGCGCGGAATAAAAGGCACGTGCCTTCTCGGCGAGACGTCCGGCTATGTAGTTGACGCCAAGGCGTCAAAAGCGGTGCTAGAGACCCTACTTTCCATGATAAACGTCAGCGTGGACATGGCAAATCTTGAAAAACGCGCAAAGGACACAGAGATGCTCATACAGACGATAGAGCAGCAGATGGCGGCAGGAAGAGGAGGAGGGCCGCCAGGCCAGGAAGGCCAGCAGCAACAGCAGCCTCAAAAGCCGCGCAACACGGGATACATCAGTTAGTTGACTAGGCTTTTGTCAGCTTGCCGAACTTGCCGACGCTGATGCTGTTTTCGCCCTTGAACGTGTTGATGTAGCCGTTCTCTACCGAGATCCTGTCGCCGGTCTGAATCTTGTTGATGTCGTCGCCCCACAGGGACAGCTTTATACTGCCGCTGTCGTCAGAGATTATGGCATCGGCCACGGTGTTTGTGCCGCCTGCCTTCAGGTTCACGGTCCTTGGCTGGCCGACAGAGTCCACCTTGGCGGTGACGCTGACGTTGCGCATACCGGGCTTCAGTTCACTTATCTTCATGCCAGAAGGATGAGAATATTCTCGTAATAAAGGTAACGACAGCGAAAACTAGTACCCTAACGGAGGCATTGCCGACCGTGCAGGCATACACCACTAGGCGGTTCAGCGAAGCGCGGCTTTGCCTCCATGTCAGAAGAGGAAAGAAAGCACATAGCAAGCAAAGGCGGACAACACTAAAGAGCAAAAAACAACAGCATCACTCATCCAGTGCGAGAGACATCAAAGCTACACTTATCCTCACATTCCTTTTCCCTTCCTTTTTATTGTGTGTGTGTTTTTCAATACGACATCGGTTACCCCTGAGCGACAGAGATAATTCTAACAGATTTTACATTCCATTTTCAAGCGTCATTAGTCCACCTCATATGGGCAACGGCGAAAGGAACAGGACGCCGTTGCCCGTCCTGTGTGGACAGTACCGATGCTGTGAGGATGCCTTTGGGGTATAAGGCAAAACATTTTCTATTTTAGAATCTAAAACAGTTGTGGTTGCAATGCACTACAATGTATCCAAAAAATGCATATATTAGTCTGTAAATGCATTCTTGTATATGAATGCCGTCTTCATGTGACATGATAAGATACATAATGATGCAGAAATACGACCCTCCGCCTCATTGCCGATGTTGTACTGCAAGGGCAAGCATTGAGGTAATCAGAGAAAGAAAAGACCATTACATCCTTTTCAGGTTTTGTGAGCAGTGTTTTTTACAGCATTATCACGCAAGTAAGGAGCAGTTATTAGATAACGAAATTGTCGCTAAATAATCCTCGGTAAATCAAAACACCATCTGTTAGAAAAGCGCACATACACATCAAAACCGCCCCACCTCAGTATTGGCCTCATGACTCGTGATTGGCTAGACCGCGCCGATTGTTTCAAGAAGCATCCTTATCGCTCAAGCTAGTCTCTTGCCACTTTAAAGCCGCAATCAAAACCAAATGTGCATCGACGTTTATCGTAATCCTGTGGTTATGAGAATGTTTCCGTCATTTTATAAAATAAAGGTCAGGTTTCAAGTTTCGTCACAACCTGTGAAAATCCGCAGTCCGTGCACACTACCTTTGTGCCTGCGACCGTCCTGTCGCGAACCTCGTGTACAGTCTTTGTGTGGCACTTTATGCAAAGCCTGTTTACGGTCTCGGGTTTTGCCATTCTCCCGGTAACGGTTGTATGTACTGCCACATTAACTTTAAGGCGCAAGCATGAAATAAGGACGGCGGGGCAGGGCAATTACCATTTGTGTGGAGGGGTAGCGAAGCCCGGTCAAACGCGCAGGACTCAAGATCAGATGCGCATACGGCACATCATTTACTCCCGCAACATCCACAAGAGCGCGGGATGAGTGATCCCGTCCCTTAGGGGTTCGTGGGTTCAAATCCCACCCCCTCCACCACATTATTATCCTTAAACCAAAGGTTCAAATCCTTTTTTTGGGCGTCCAAAAACGTGGCGCGCAAGTCGGCAGTCCTCATCCCCGTCATAATCGCGGCCGTGGCGATAGGTGGGCTCGGGCTTGCATTCATGCCGCAGGACATCAAGAACAGGAGCCCCGATTTTCCAAGGGGCACGGTGCGCATCAACGACGACGTGATAACGGTAGAGGTGGCGCACTCTGTTGCAGAAAAGCAGCGCTGGCTCACGTTCAGGCAGGACAAGTTGCCAGTTGACAATGCCATGCTGATGAAGTACGACAAGCCGGACCTCTACGACATTTGGATGCTCAACGTGAACTACAACCTCGACCTGATATGGTTCGACCAGGACGGCAACGCGGTGTACATGAAAAAGGATGTTCCTCCGTGCGGTAGCGTGCTTGATCAGCAGGGCTGCACGTACAAGAATACCGAGCCGGCGATGTACATCCTGGCTGGAACGGCAGGGTTTGCAGACGCTCACAAGATAGACATCGACACCAAGATGAACATCATTTCGGCGTAAAATCGAGTTTTGCAACGACATAGGCACTTGTCGAACTTGACAACGACCTCGATGGTCAATAAATCAAGAAACACCATACAATCCGCGTGCAGTATTAATTAACGTACGAGTGTCATTTCAGAATGTGGAGTATGCACTTGCAGACAGCCATGCCAAGCCATTGTCCAGAAAAGAGGTAGGACAGCTTCTTGCAAGGCCGAACCTGCTCAGAATAGCGTTCCTCGATGAAAAGGGCAAGCCGGTTGTCCATCCTGTCTGGTACTACTACAGCAAAGGAAGGTTCTATTTTGCCACGGGCAGGCAGGGCAGAAAGACAGATGCCCTCCGCAAGAACCCCGGCGTCTATTTTCTTGTCGACGAAAACCCGACAGATAGTCCGCCACTTGGCGTCCGGGGTAGGGGCACTGCAGAGGTAGTTGACGACCCGAAATACGCGACAGGGGTCACAAGGCGTTGTGTAAAGAAATACCTTGGCACTACAAAAAGCAATAGCGCCAAGGCGATAATTGCGATGGGCCCCGACTCGTGTGTGGTAGAGGTGACGCCACAAGTCATGGCGACTTGGAAGTTCTAGCTTAGCCCACGGCTTTTTTCAATTCGTCGTAGGCGTGCCTTACCTCGTCTATCGCCGCTCCATCCTCAAGAGTGGTGATGTCGCCTATCTTGTCGCCGCTTGCAATCGCCTTTAGCAGCCGGCGCATTATCTTGCCCGAGCGGGTCTTTGGAAGCTTGCCAACGAAATACACCTCGTCGGGCGTCGCTATTGGCCCCACGGTCTTCCGTATGTGCTCGACTATCTCTTTGCGCAGCGCGTCAGATGTTGTAATTCCTTCCTTTGCGACGAGAAACGCGATTATCGACTCGCCTTTTGTAGAGTCCGGCCTGCTTGCCACCGCGGCCTCGGCTACGGCCTTGTGCGACACGAACGCGCTTTCAAGCTCCATCGTGCCGAGCCGATGGCCGGCGACCTTTAGCACGTCGTCTGCCCTGCCAAGGAGCCACAGGTAGCCATCTTTGTCCACGAGCGCATAGTCACCAGGGTAATAGGCGCCTTCAAACCTGCTCCAGTAGGTTTTCTTGTACTTCTCGTCGTCGCCCCACAGTGAAAGGAGCATCCCCGGCCAGGGCTTTCTCACAACAAGGTAGCCCTTTGTCCCCGGAGGAACAGGACTGCCACTGTCGTCGACTACCACTGCGTCGACTCCGGGCACAGGAAAGGTCGCCGAGCCGGGCTTCATGGGCACAAAGTCGACGCCGGTGCACGCAGAGAGCATGATGCCCCCGGTTTCAGTCTGCCACCATGTGTCGATTATCGGAAGGCGCTCCTTTCCTATCGTCTTGAAATACCACTGCCATACCTCGGGGTTTATCGGCTCGCCCACCGTGCCGAGCAGGCGCAGCGAAGACAGGTCAAACGAGTTTGGCACCGCGTTGCCGTACTTCATGTACATACGCAGCGCAGTCGGAGTCGTGTACAGTATTGTTGCGCCGTGCTTTTCTGCGACGGCCCAGTACCGGTCCGGCTTTGGGTAGTCTGGCGCGCCGTCGTACATTATTTCCGTGACTCCGTGCATCAGGGGCGCATACACCATGTAGCTATGGCCAGTCACCCAGCCGATGTCGGCGGTGCAAAAGAATATGTCGTCTTTTTTAAAGTCAAAGACCCATTTTGCTGTCGCGTACAGATGCACGAGATAGCCGGCCGTCCCGTGCATCACGCCCTTTGGCTTGCCAGTGGTTCCAGAAGTGTACAGTATGTAGAGCGCGTGTGTGCTTTCCACCATCTCTGGCTCGCAGAATGCCGGTGCCTTTTCCATCGCCTCGTGCCACCACACATCCTTTGGACCCATTTTTACCTCGTTTCCTGCACGCCTGAACACCGCCACGCTCTGGACGGAGGGAGTCTGCGCAAGCGACTCGTCAACCACCTTTTTCAGGTCGACCAGTTTTCCCTTGCGAAAGCCGCCGTCTGCCGTCACTATCACCTTTGACTGGGCGTCGTTCACCCTGTCGACTAGTGCCTGCGAGCTGAAACCAGAGAAAACCACGGAATGCGTCGCCCCTATCCTTGCGCACGCAAGCATCGCCACCGGGAGCTCGGGCACCATCGGCATGTATATCGTGACCCTGTCGCCCTTTTGCACGCCGAGGCTCTTGAGGACGTTTGCAAACCTGTTGACGAGGCGGTAAAGCTGGAAATATGTGAGTGTCCTGGACTCGCCGCTTTCGCTCTCCCAGATGATTGCGGCCTTGTTCTTGGTATCTGTTGTGACGTGCCTGTCAAGGCAGTTGACGGAGGCGTTGAGCAGTCCGCCGGAAAACCAGCGCGCAAAGGGCGGGTTCCAGTCAAGCACGCGGTCCCACTGCCGGTGCCAATCAAGGCCCCGGGCCTGCTCTGCCCAGAACCTGTCAGGAGCTGAAAATGCCTCTTTTGACATCTTTTCAAGCGCCATTCCGGGCCGGACGGTCACCTTGACTTCGCTTGACTCTTCGTACAGTTTTGAGGGCTGGCTTGACAAATATATTTACACCAACCAGAGGCCGAATTTGTTTTAAAAATTGATCGCTTGCACGGCAGCGGCAAGGCGCGGCGCGCGCCTTCTCCTTGCGCGCACGACGTTTGAGATCATCAGCTCTCGCTGGCCAGTCCTTCTCGACGCGTTGCAGTTTATCAGGCGCTCAACCCTTGCAGTCTTTATTGCAAAGTCGCCGTACAGGTCGCGCACTCCGCGCGTGTCAGAGTTGGAGAGCACCAGCGTGCACCCAAGGTCGTGCAGGCGCGTAAATTCGCCGGCAAGCTCCACGTGGTCCTGCCAGCCGAAACTCTCGCGGGTATAGTCGACAAAGTTTGCGGTCTTGGTCGCCGGCAGGTATGGAGGGTCAAAGTACACGACGTCGCCTTTTGCGCATTGCCTTGTGGCCTGGGCGTATTTGGCATGTACTATTCCCACGCCTTCGCGTCCAAGCACGCCGGCGGCAGAAAAGAGCGCGTCGCGGTTGCATATAGTCGGGCGCGCGTACGTGCCATGCGGGACATTGAACCTGCCGGCCCGGTTGACGCGAAAGAGGCCGTTGTAGCACGTCCTGTTCAGAAAAATCATCCTTGCGGCTTGCTCTACCTTGCTTCCGCCGCCCGCAGGCGCGCCGTCGCGTACAGAGTAATAGTATTTTTCCCGCCCTGCATAGTATTTCTGCTGGTGCTCTTCCAGAACTTGTACCAGCTCGCCGGCCCTGTCCCGGACCTGCAGGTACACGTTGATAAGTTCATGATTAGAATCTGAAAGCACTGCTTCAAAGCGCGGCCTCGACTGCGCAAGGTGGAAGAACAGCGCTCCGCTTCCAAGGAACGGCTCAAAGTAGCGGTCGAGCCTTTCAGGAAAGAACCGTGCAAGTGCGTGCACCAGCCGGCGCTTGCCTCCAGCCCACTTTAGAAAAGGCCCTACGCTTTCCAAGACATGTTGAGATACGTTATCAGAGTTAAAAGAGCCGTGGTGCAAACAGTACGATCCCGGGCTATCCAAACTCTGACTTGTAGACACTAGTTAGTCTGTCTTTGAATAAATTGACGAACGCTTTTATACATACGGCGTTGACGAACCTAGTCTTTTAAAACTTGCCAGAGAAGGTGGGCGGATACTATGGCGACGATGATGATAATATACAGATAAGCGGCGACAGGCTCAAGGTGATCCTTGAAAAGGGCCTTGCCGTGTTTGGCAACTCTGGCAAGGAGTACATAATGGAAGATCTTGTGCGCCACGGCGTCAAGTTTGACGACAAGTCGCATTACACGCTTGCGCAGGTGAAACAAGCATTGTCGGTCCTCGGCGAGGACGGCGCGGCGCTCGTCATAAGCAGAATGCGCAGGGAACTAGGGCGCGCCTAGAGTCTGACGACGTTCTTTGAGGCAAGCCGGATGTCCTCCGGTTTTATCGTCTTTCTGCCGGCATGCATCGAGAGTTCCGCCGCCTGCTTGGCTATCCTCTCGGCCGCCTCCTCCAGAACCTTCCGAAGCTCGTCTGCCGCGTCGTCGCTCACGCGCTCGGCGCCGGACTTTTTCATTATGCGGTACATGGCCGCGAGGCCAAACTCTGGACCTGAAGACACAGGTCAGGGATGGCGGCCGCCTGTTAAAAGTTTTAATTCCTTTCTGCCGGGATGCAGCTGTTGCTGCTGTACGACGCGCATGTGCATCTGACAGACGGCGAGTATTCTGGCTATATAGGCAACGTAGTTTCCTCGCTCTATGCCATGAACATTGTCGCGTGCTCTGTCGCAGTCGACCTTGCGACTACACAGAAAAGCTTCCAGCTGTTCAACAGCCATAGAAAAGCAGTAAAGCAGTTTGTTGGAATCCACCCAGAGTTTGCGGCAAGCGAAGATCTAGAAAAGTTCGTACATGTGGCAAGGCAGAACATGGCGTCAGTCGACGGAATAGGCGAGATAGGGCTGGACGGCACGTACGAGGCTGAAAGGGGCGTCCCGTACGAACGCCAAAAGAAGGTATTCTACGCCATGCTTGCGCTTGCAGAATCCGCGGGCAAACCGGTGTCGATACACTCCCGGCGCGCCCTTGACGACATACTTGCAATCCTGCCATCCTACCGGCTAAGGGGCGCTCTCCTGCACTGGTTTGCAGGAAGCAAAAAACAGCTTGCCCGGTCTATGGAAATAGGCTTGTACGTGTCGTACGGCCCGGCGCTTGTCTACTCAGACGACAAGAAGGTGCTGCTTGGGCATACGCACAGGGACCGCTTGCTCGTCGAGACAGACGGGCCTATCAGGTATTCCAGGTGCTTTGAGAACAAGCCGGCGCTTCCCACCTCGTTTCTCCCAAGCGTCGTGGCATCTGCGGCCGCGGTCCTGGGCGTTTCGTACGGCGAGGCGGCCGCAATTACGGCCAGAAACACGGAAGCGTTCCTTGGGTCACAACAATTATAAATTATGTCGCACTCGCCTCCTCTGTCTAATGAACCGAATAAAGCGCATTTCCGCCGAGCTTCTTGAGAAGCACCCTAACAAGTTCGGCCTAGAGTTTGACGCTAACAAGAAGGCTCTCAACGAGGTTGCCGTAGTCAAGTCCAAGGTCCTGAGAAACGAGCTTGCTGGCTACATAACCTCCCACCTTCGCAAAAAGGCTGCCCAGGAAAAGGCATCTTCTGCGATGGCTGAAGAGCAAGTCGAAGAAGAGACAGAAGAAGAATCGACCGAAGAATAATGATAAGAATCAGGCTGCTGGGCGGCGCAAAAAAGGCCGTCGGCAGACCTTCTCTCGACCTCGACAGGGAACAGGCGTCTGTCTCCGAGGTCTTGACGTTTTTGCAAGGCATTTCGCAGGAGCCGAGGCTCTTGCAGGCAGGTAACCTCATAATAGCGGTAAACGGCGTCGACTCGCAGGCGCTGTCCGGCCCCGACACCGTCGCCAGAAAAGGCGACACGGTGACCATAGTCACGGTGGTACACGGCGGGATGGATGATGATAATAATTATAGCGTGCTTGTGGCCGGCGTGCGCAACATAGACAGCAAGGATGCCGGCAAGCTGCTTGACAGGCTGCGGGCTGAAAACCCTGGTGTGTTGGTGCAGGCGGCCGACGCGGCCGTAGTCTATGGCAGAGAGCACGTGCTTGGCGTGCTTGGCATCGCCCTTGAAGCGATGGCAAGAAGAATAATGATTGCAAACAGGCCGGAAACCGAGATGCTTTTGCGCCTTGCCTGCACCGACCAGATAGCAGAGGCCATGAAGAGGGCGCGCCTGAGGGAAGGCTCGCCGGGATGCTTTATCGCGTTTTCACCCGACGCGCAGGCGCTGAAAAAATTCGGCGAGCAAATCTCGCAGGAATTTGCTCTCGATGACTCCGTCATCCTGCCAAGCGGCGAAAAAAAGAAGGCGCTTGCAAAGACGACGGGCATCTCTCCAAAAGCCGGCGACGGCGAGTTCCTTGACCTGCTGCTAGAGCGCGCGGCGATACTTGTAAAAAGCTAGTCGCCAGACTCTCGTTTTTCCACAACGGAGCTAAAGAACTTGTCCGGCGTCACGACAGATATGCCGGCGTGCCTGCCCACTATCTCAACGAGCACTATCCAGCCAGGGTTTTCAAGGTCGACCTTTCTCTTTACCTCCTGCGCGACATAGTCGATTATTTCCCGCGAGTGCAGGTCGCAGTGGCGCTTTTCCACCATCACCTTGAACGACGCGTCTTCTGGAATCCTTGCAGCCATCGACCCCACCGCGCCAGAGATGTCCTCAAGCTCCGCAGGCACGACCTTTTCTATCGGGAGTACGCGCATGACGTAGCGGACCTCCCACGGCTCGGAAGCCACCAGCCCCTTTAGTTTTTCGACAACAGTCACGGGATGGATTGACGTCCGGGCAAGGATGATTCCGGCGACTCTGGTTATCTCGACCTCGGCGTCTGGATCGCCAAAGGCATCAAGGAGGTCAAGGATTTCATCAGACGCGTCTTCTTCTCGAAAACGCGGACTGGAGACCAGCAGGTTAAAGTCGTTCATTTTTTTGTCCAAGCACCTTTTCGATTTCGCCTGCGCTTACTGCGCCCTGTCGCGTGATTTTTGGAGGGCCGGTGACGTCGATGATTGTGGATTCGATGCCGATGGGCGCGTTCTTGTCGACGAGAAGGGCGTCATAGCCTTCCAGCGCCACTTTTTGCGCGCTCGTAGGCGCCGGCCTGCCTGACAGGTTTGCGCTCGTCCCTACCAGATACTTGCACATCGAAAGCAGGCCCAGCGTGCACTTGTTTGCCGGGACGCGGACAGCGAGGCTGCGCCTGCCGGCCAGCACCCTGTCAGAAATCTTGGGGTCTGCAAGCGGCGCGACGATAGTAAGCGCCCCCGGCCAGAACTTTTCTGCAAGCGCCCTGCCGGCCTTGCCCAGCTTCACTATTTTCTCTGCGTCTTTCATGCTTGCGGCAAGCACGGGGAGGGGCTTGTCCCCCTGCCTGCCCTTTATAGCAAATATCCGCGCGACTGAAGAGTCGCTGTACGGGTCGCACCCTATTCCGTAGACCGTGTCCGTTGGAAAGACAATCACTCCGCCTTCTTTTACAATAGACGCGCACCGTACCACGCCTTCGGGGCAGTCGAGGATCTCTGTCAACTTGCTATTGCAGCCTCACGATTGCGGCCACGTCCTTTGCGGCCGCCTTTTTCAGTTCGTCTCGGACAGCCCTGGCTACATGCTCTGGCGCGGTGAGGCTTGAAAAGTCCATCAATTTTACCCCGTCCAGTATGTGCACCTGCGGCGCAAGGTCCTTGCCGTTGTCCCGGTGTTCGTGCAGGATTTCGTCTACCTTGTCTGCAACGTCGTCGGGCGCCCCATTGAATATGGCGGCATTGTCCACAGAAAGCCGGACTCGTCCGTACTTGTCAAGGACTAGCACCGGCTGCTTTTTTGATTTTAAGAAGAGTTTTTTCTTGCTCATCTCGCAGGCAAAAATGTGGTAATTCTTCATGTCAAATATCCGCTGGACGCCCTCGTTGACGCCAAACAGCTCGCAGGCAAGCACGTGCGCCTCGCTGTCGCCTATCTCCGGCGCGTTTGCTGTGCCGATGTCAAGCGACACGTTGCCCATCGCAGTCACGCGGAGAAGCGAGCGCTCGCTTATGAACTCTGACTGTATCGTTATCGACTCGGGGAGCGCGCCCCGCTCTAGAGCAGTCTTTTTCACCTGCTCTGCAAGTTCAGAGATGTCCTCCGGCCTTGGGTCGTTCACGGTCTTTTCGACCTCTTCGTGGATCATGGCCGCCGCCACTCCTATCGACGAAATCACCTCCGCGTGGTCGGCTATCTTGTGAGATAGTTGCATCTTGCGGGCGACGTACGGGACCAGCACCGACGCGCCGCCTCCGCCTCCCACAAAGACGATCCTCTCGCGTTTCAGTTTGTACTCCTTTACCATAGGCTCGACTATCTCCAGCACCTTCTTTGCTGAAATGTCAAGTATCATGCCCGCCGCCTGCTCCATCGTCGTGCCAATGCGAGAAGCAAGGATGGACAGCGCTGCTTTTGCGGATTCGACGTTTGCGCGGGCATAGTCGCCTTCCGGCACGAGCCCAAGCGCGTTTGCAGCACACGTGTTTGTTATCGCAAAGCGCTTGCCGCCGGCCTCTATTGCCACATAGTCTATAGGGTCGCCCTCCTTTGGCGAAAACGTGATAATCTGCCCGCCTTCAAGCTCGTCAGGCTGCGCAAAGCAAGAGTACGGCAGGCCGGCAATGTGCGCCGAGCGGGGCCCCACGTCGGTTATCTTGCGTCCGGACCAGCGTACAAGCGAGCCTCCTGCGACGCCGGCCACCCGTACGTCAAGTGACCGTATGCACGTGGGATGCTGCGTTATCGTGACGTACCGTATCTCCGGCCGGCCGTCCTTTATCACGCAGACGTTGGTTGATGTTCCGCCCACCTCGATGAAAACGCCATCGATTACCCGCAGGTGCAAGAGCGCGCCGGCGACGCTTGCCGCCGGCCCTGACAATACAGTGATGATGGGCTTGCTCTGAAACGTGTTCATGTTGGTCACGCCGCCGTCTCCCTTCATGATGAGGACAGGGGCGGTTATGCCCTCGTTTCGCACGGCAGACTCGACAAATTTTGCAGTGCCAGTCGCCTTGGGCAGTATCCCGGCGTTGATTGCCGCCGTAAGCGTCCTTATCTCTAAACCGTAGATACCCGTCAGCTCGTGGCCGGCAGTCGCCGGCATGTCAGACTTTTGCATGACAAACAATTCATTTGAAGGATCGTCTACCCCGTACGCCTCGCTCACGACGATTACCTGCGCGCCCTCCCCTTTCAGTTCAGAAATGGCCTCCTTGACCTGCCCGTCTTCCAGGTATTTTGAAGTGTCGAGGAACCTGTAGCACGTGTGCAGGTACTTGTTTGGCGCAAGCTCAACATCGCGGACGTTGGTGCGCTTTATCACGTTTGACTTTTCAAGGCCGACTCCCATGCCGACGATTCCGACCTTGGCAGTGTCGCCTTCAAGCAGCGCGTTTACGGCCTGAGTCGTGCTGTGCGATATTAGCTCGATTTCCGAGTTTGTGATGGCGTGTCTCTGCATCAAGGTCTTTAATGCCTGGACGATTCCGGTAGAGACGCCCTCGCCGGAAGAGTGCGTCGTAGGCACTGTCACCTTGCCGATTATGCTTCCCTTGGCCATGTCAATTGCGACGGCCTTGGTGAACGTGCCCCCTACGTCTATGCCAACCCTGATCCTTCTTCTTGCTGACGCCTGCATAAGTTGTTAGGCAAACCTAACCCCGCCTACTTGTAATTTAAACCCTGTGCGAAGGGGTTCTGGTAAGTTATCGGGTCATGGCGTATTTCTAAAGGGCTGTTAACTGTCGGGTCATGACGCTATCAATCTGTCCGCAACGGATCATTCGGATGTGCCTGTTTTCTAAACTCTAAAGCCTCTCTATACAACGCCTCAAAACTGCTTGCGAACAAAGGAGAATTACCCTTCATCCGCGCATTCTGAATGTAGTCTTCCATGCAAATCCAGCACTCGATTATGGGTGCCCAAAGGGTGGAGATAATCTGAAGTTGCACGGTCGAATCATAGGAAAATATCATGCCCATCTCATCAAAAGTCGCTCTGACCGTGTTTACTGTCTCTGGAGCGTCACCTTTTCTGTAAATACTCAAGTCACGATCCTGTCTGTATGTATGATATAGCTGATACAATCGTTCTCGGGCTTTAGTCTGTGTCTCATTATTGATCATTTTAAGAGCTTTTTCCAGCTCATCGCGTACGTGTATTATGTCAGCTTTGTTTGCCTTTTTGCTCTCATGCCGATAAGCGGCGATACTGATGACTATGGCAGCAATCGTTCCTAATGCTATCAGAACGTCAGCAATGGATATGTTCCAAAAGCCGGGAGGGAGTGCAAATCCCTGTTCAATTAACTGCTCTGCTGGCATTCTGTATGACTGTGACCCACTTGTTGCTGCCTTCTATTTTAATACCAGCTATCTCCGCGGGTGTCCTTTCCTTCAGTCCTTCATGCGGGCGGAAGTAGTTGTGAAAGAGCTGCAAGCCCGTCAGCAATGGAGTGTCCATCTTTTTGAAGTTGCGGGTTATCTTTTCCCTGTCGCGAATTTCCCCGTTCATCCTTTCCATCTTGTTATTGTTATGGCCGCCTGCTAGGTGTATGTGCTGAATGTGCTGTGTCCTTGGTACCGCGTGGGTAAAGTATTCCTTCATGTACGCGTTGTGGAAATTGGGTGCACCGTCTGCAATCAAAATGTCGGGTTTCTTTCCCGCGATTTGCGTGCCTTCTTTGAGTATCGACCATGCATCCTGTGTGTTACTATTTGCTACTTGCTGCGCTATCCAAAAGCGCGTCTGGTCGTCCATAGAACGGAAAGCTATTTGTATTTGCCCAGATTTTCGAGAACACTGTCCCAATAATCAAATGGGGTGTCAAGATAGTCAAATAGCCATCCCAAATAGTCAAAAAGAAAGAGAAAAAAGTCAAATGCAAATGGGATTGATGTCGACATTTCGTGCAATCTCGCATAGCCATCTTCATCCAAACACGGATTTTGACTAACTGTTCAGACTATATGACTGCCATCTGACTATCATTTGACCGTTGTCTGCCTATTATTATATAGAACAATCCTATAACCGTAGGCCATGCCGGCACGAATACCCGACAACGTCCGCGAAGAGGTCATAAGACGAAGAATCCTGCAGCAAACGTTTGAAAAGATAGCTTCTGACTTGGGGATTTCACACGGCGCTGCGGTGGAAATAGAAAAGCAATGGAGAAAGGAGCTAGGAGTAACTGATGCCAACGCAGTTCTTGACCTCGCCAAGATGATGAAGAAGCTTGGTAGAGGGCCAGCGGATTGTGCTGAAGGGCTAGAGACAGCCATAATTCTGAAGCAATTGGGCGCAAAGCCGGAAGATGTAAAGAAATTCGTCGCTGGGTTGAGCGAGGGACTAATTGCAAAAGGCATACCGGCAAAGGAGGTTGCCGATTCTGTAGCACAAATTACAGAGCTGGCTCAAGGGTTTGGCGTGCGGCCAGAGAAAGTACCCGATCTACTGAAAGAGGCCTTGGAAAGACTGGACGAAACTAAATCCAAACTATTGGAGGCCTCTAATAAGTACGAGGAGGTGAAAAAAAGATTGCAATCGACTCTTGACGCAATGCATACTACAGAGGAAAACCTCTGTATGTGTGTTGAAGTAGAGGACAAGCTCAAAGGGCTTGGGCTATCAATGTCCAAAATTGATGACGTCATAAAAGTGGTACAAAATATCGAAGGTCTAGGCTATGACCCAGCAAAAGTTGCCGCGGCATTTGCTTCAACAGATTCTCTTGTGAAAGAGAAGGATATGCTTGAATCAGAGATTAAATCAACCGAAGACAGTCTTGGGAAATTAACCGAATCGACGAGGAAGCTTCAGGCCGAGTTATCGGCCCTTGATGGCCTAAAGAAAGCTCTCGACAAATTTGTAGCTACAGGATTTAATCAAGAATTACTGGAAAAGCTCTTGCAGATTTTGAACGACGTTGCTGTAGAACGAGGTATTCCGGTCCATGTTATGGCAGGTCATTTTCTCGTTGAAATGGAGTTTGGCTATAATGCTGTCCTAGGTTTCAGAAAGACGTTGACAGATCTAGAAGATAAACTTGCAAGAACGAACGGAGAATATGTTAAAGAACAGACTCAATTTGCAGATTACAAGGATGCAGTAGATTCTTTGAAAACTCTTGCCAAAAAAGGCGTGCAAGAGAAAGACCTCATCTACTGGCACAAGGTGCTCCAGGACCATCCCAAGTTGTTACCAGAAATGCTTACCAATTGCCTAAGAGACTATGGAGACCTTAAAGAAGCAGTCATCTCCTTGGAAAATGTAAGAAAGGATCTTGAATCCAAGCGGGATTCCTTAAGGATTGATATCGAAGCTTTACAAAAAGATAAGGCACGTGCTGCAGAAGAACTAGAAAAGCTGAGAAAGACTGCAAGCGTGGAACTACAGCATCACAAATCCAAACGAGAGGAATTAGAGAAGGCGGAGCAGCAGCTCCTTGAAAAGATGGTCCTGGATGTGATTCAAGAGACAGCCAAAAAGGCACTTGTACTTGGACTGACCCTCCGCGCGACCAAGTCCCCACTGCTGCCAATAATATCGTCAGAAAACGGGGGTTCTCTACCCAAACTCGAAGAATTAGCTATTGCAGCAGTATACGTCCTAAGCCTACTTGAACGACACGTAAGCCCATCTGATCCACTAAGAGGCGATTTGGCAGCGCCTATTGCGGCTATTAGGAAGAGGTTAGGCGGGGAAGGAGCAGCCAGCAGTAGTATTATTATTCCTAGCTAGAGCGTTGCAAGGTGAAACGGATATTTCTTGCTCCACAGACATATTGTCAATAGTGTCGCATTGGCTGCGACTGAGGGTCATGAGCAAGACATCTTGTATCAACCGATAATGTCAATGTCTGCGAAGGGATACTGTTCACTTACCGTCGGTTCTCTGCAGATCATCTCACATACGCGCCAACCTATCCGATGAATAGTCAACAGTACCTCTCAACATCATATCGACGGCAGTCTTCTTGCGTCCTCCATGCCCTGCTTGATAAGATACTCTATAGTTGGAGAAGAGAAATCAAATACTTTGCCGGAAATATCGGAACGGTCATCGTCTGATAATTCTATGCGTACCAGCTTGGTTATCCTGAATCTTCCGTCCAACAGGTGGTCAAAGGTCCTCTGCTTTCCACCCCTGTTCTTACTTAGGGTTCGCTCGCCGAGAAGTTGAAGAATCTTTTTCTCCGTACGTGCCCTATCACTTGAGTCGTTAGTAGCGATCTTGGCAAGTTCCTTTGCCAGCCCGACATAATCCGAAACTATGCCTGCAATTTTTTCGTCGAATTGAGTTCTGTCGTGGTACACTACATCGTTAACTCTGTTGTTTACCGCATCAGGGTCTCTAGGGTAGCCGTCGGTCTTATCAAGGGTTGGAAACATGTTGACAATATAGACTTCCAAGTCAGGTACACTGGATTCAATTATTTCCTTCAGGGTACGACGCTCGTGCGGCCCGCCTGCCCCAGGAGAAGACCCATCATCATTCTTCTTTTTCGGCGACCAGTAATCCCTGTGGGCCTGTAACACCTCTCTGAGAGGAGTGTTGCTGAGGTAGAATCCATCCCAAAAGAATCTTGCCTCCTTTTTGCTTGAAAGGACTTTATCTTTTGTTTCACCGTTCACTTCTTCTTGGGAGATAGTTTCGGTGACTGCTTCCAAGGAGGGAGGCACATACCTCAAAGCGGAGGACATGCTGGTTAGCAGGTGCTCCATTCCCAGTCCATCCTGATAGTAGATAGTATGCCTTTCCCTCTTGCCGTTCGGAAGCTCGTGTTCGTACACGGTTTTCAGCTTGTTATCATCATCGTCGTCGCCTTTTTTGGGATAGCTATCAAATGTCGCAGTCATGCCATCGCGAATGTCGACGCTTACAAACATTAACCGCGGCTCATCCTCCGTTGTCTTTACCCGGTCTCTCTCGAAATTCCAAAATTTCTTGATAGTCTGTACTATGGGATGGTTACCGTAACGTACAAGATAGTTAGAAGGGTTCCAGCCGAATTTGAAGTCTGGCTGGTAGATGGCAGGAGTCAGAACACCGGGTATTCCAAAAAGACCAAACGAATAGAGATACCACGACCAGTAACGCCTGGCTGCCTCCTCCGAAGCCAATGGCCCCCACGTGTCGGGCCAGAGAAAATATGCTGGGAGAAACGGCTCCTGTTCTCTCTGAGAAGAGAATGGCTTGAGCATGTCAGACTCGGCTATCCCTTTCCAAAATTCAATACCATATTCTCTTGCCTTTTCCCACGATTTCCAGGACTCCTTAAAGAATACATTATTTGGCCACAAGGCGATGTCGCTTGCAGTAGCGCGCCAGAAAGCCAAAGGCACTTTGGCCACGCCGTCCCAAGTTTTGTTTCTGACGACATGGTCGACTATAAGGGCCGCGTTAATCGCGCCACCAGAAGTCCCGGCCACTACATCAAACATGTTTCCGGTTCTGCCATCTTCTTTGTCCTTCTTGGACAATCGCTCTGCCAGCGATGCAAAAACGCCCGCTTCATATGCTGCAAGCGCTCCACCTCCTTGAAGGACTAGAACCCTGTGAGGTCTAGAAGAAGGTTTATTCTTTTTTAATGGTGCTTCAGCTGTCGATGTCGCCATCGATTTGGCCGATGATGATGAAGATGAGGACGATGTCATAAGTTCATTCTGCATATGTTATATTTTAGATGTCTTGTCCCCTGACCCCATCTCTTCCGGATATAACTTTCGCATCTCAATGTTGCAGTCTTTATTGGAGCTAATAGACCCGTATAGAAAAGAGCGCTGTATCGCTCGCGTCGGCTGGTTCAGCAAAGGAATGAAACATTATCCGATGATAATAATGCAGTACCCTCACATCACCCGCTGTTTGAACAGAACTTGCGAAGGAGGCCCCGCTGCCCCGTGAGACCAGAAGCGTGCAACAGGATGTCCGGGGCAGCGGGGTACATGACCTTGTCAGACCCCAAGATTAGAGGAAGCCCGACAGAATGTTATAGGGTTTAGATCTGTAATAGATTGCCGGTCAGGAAAAATTGCAGTTTTGCAATTACCTAACAATAATCAGGATTATTCTTGAGTTAGAAAATCACAATTTGAACCAAATGTTCACCGTCTGACGCTTGATAACTCTATAATGACTGCTGAATGGTGGCAAATAACTTGCATACAAGAATTTGCATGGATTTGTTATATAATCGCAAACGCATCAGATGTTCTGAAGATATTTACATTTTCCTTAAATAATTGCCAGTTTTGTTATATTGCGTATGCAAAACAGGACTGATTGTGAGAAATGACATTGGATAACAAACCACGTAAACATAGACACTATCCAGCGATGACAGCAACAGTAGTCGTAGTAGCAGTCGTGGTGCTGACCGCAGCAACTGTAACGGCCCTCCTGTCATTTGGTATGACCGCACAGGCCAATGCGCAGCGCATCATTGTGAAACCAATCTTTCAAGATACGTATCGTGTGAAATTCATCCAAGTGAAGGTTCTCAACGACCACGAGGGCATACTGAGTGGCGACGGCGAATTCAAAATGTTTGGAGGAGCCAATGGCAAACAAATCTTCATAGATACTTGTACTCCTGCGGCCGGCAAAAGTGACTGCGATGGACAAATGAACGACGTGTCCCCTGGCGAAATCGTGAAACTTCCGGCATCAAAGTATGTAGACATCAATGTAGCACCTGGCGGAGCAATTAACGTTGGCGCATACGGAATAGAGGAAGATTGGGAAGGCTGGACGCCACCAAAGTTGCCTACCTGGGCAGAGACTGCCTGCAAACCCATACCGGGTGCCCATTATGTCTGTGATTACTGGCCTCAAATATCAAAGGTAGCTTCGTGGATTGGCGCTCACCTAAACTCAAATGAGAAGCTGGGAGTTGTAAATGTGGCATACACAGCGCCAAACTATCCTGCGGGAAACATCAGCGTACGTTCGAGCACCGGTGACTACATACTTACCTTTAGCATAGAAAAGATAGGAGGCATATCACCTCCACTGGCGAGGCAGCAATAGCATACCCAGATAGAAGAAGGAGAAAAGAGCTAGAAAAAATTACAGGGTTTCTGTTCCTTTTCTCTTTTTTCTTTTTTCCATACCCGCACCTGCTCGCCAGATACTTCATTACAAAAAATAATTATAGAATCTGCTATACTAATCCAAGAACTTTGAGATTTATTGGAAACTTTAAGGTTTAACTGCTATGGAACAATTCCTTAATAGAAATTTAATGTTGTTATAAAATTGCAGCAGAGAATTTCTCTCGAAATAAAGAATTTTAGTGGATACAATGCAGTGATTTTTTCTTGGCAGCCACTGTGATTGCGTCGGCAATAGTGCCTGCTGTAGGCGCTAACTGGCAAAGACCCTACGCGTCTTCTGGCTGGTCTGAACCGGAGATATTGGACGGCACTGCCACAGAGGATGCGCCCGCCCTTGCAACCTTTGAAGGGCAGCTGTACTTGCCAAGGAGAATGTAGGAGACGACACGAGAATATCTTGGTCCGCGTTCAGCTGACGAGGAACATAACGCTGTCCGGGCTTGATCGGCTCTTGTGTATCCTTTCAAGCCCAGAGCGCAGAGTACCAGAAATGCAAAGCATAGTCACAGCCACGTCATTGTCATGTCGTGGCTCGACTTTTTTTCCAATATTGTTGCAGGTCAGTCGCCGGGCCTTCGCGTGAGGACAAACTCGCAGTAGTCGTCGCCGGCAGTCACGCATTTTGTTTCCAGGCAGTTATAGCCCGTTGAAAACGCCCCTTCTGCCAGCCCTGCAAGCAGCCCGGACAAAAAAAAGCAGCCAGGGTTGCCGGTCTCGCTCTTGGCCGCCTTTGCAAAGAAACTATTATAGACTCGGACTGTTGCCTTGCGCGCAGGCGCGCCGTCCTTTAATTTCAGTTCAGACACCTCAAACCTGCCCCAGCCGGACACCATGACATAATAGGTAAAGAGGTCGATGACGTTTCCATGGGCCCCGGTCTGGCTCTTGCCCTGATATCCCATGTCAAAACCGTATTCCAGCCCCAGCTCGTACATTACCAGGGGCCCGGCGTCCTTCAGCAGGTCTAGGATAGAAGAACGTATCTTGTTCCAGAACCTTTCGTTTACCAGTATTGCACGGCAGTTAAACGCCGAATCTTCTATGACCTTGGTTTTCTTGGAAAAGTGGTAAAAGGGGTTTTCTTCAGACCCTAGACTAATGGGGTCGGCAGGCCCTCCAGACAGACGAGGCTGGCGCACTACTATAATTAAAGTATAGTCTTATATAAGAACTATACTGCGCAAATTCTATTACTTTTTTCAATTACAAATGATTCAGAATACGGAAATAGCGCTATTTGTGTAGATATTTTATATAATCTCCTTTATATCCGAATTTACTATAAAGATATTGCTTTAATAATAAGTTAAGACTCTTCTGTAAAGGAGATCAGTATGAAGTCTCCTATAGCTCTAAGCGAAATAGACCGCAAGATCCTAAAGAGTCTGGTTGCCCCGGACGGCAGGGCATCATCGTCAAGGATGATGTCGGAGCAGCTAGGGATTCCGCAGACGACCTTGCAACGGCGGAGGAAGAGGCTTGAGGAGTTTACCAGCAAGCAGTGCTTTCTCAACCTGAGCAAGTTTGGCTGGAGAAAGGTGGAATTTCTCCTTTCTACCAACAGCGGCAAGACGATGGACATTGCCAATATCCTACTTCAAAGGGATGAAGTTATGTACGTCAGCAGGAACATAGGCGAGCGCACGATAGACCTGAGGGTCAAGACGATAGTCAGGACAAACGCGGAAATTGCAAGCCTCCTTGAGACGATAAAGGGCATTGAGGGGGTCAAGGACGCCGTGTGGACGGAAACCGTCCAGGTCATCGGAAAAAAGGACCAGATCCCGGACTCCATCATGTCGCAACTGTAGGTCCAGCTGTACGTGCAGCTACGTTTCTTTCTTGGACTTGCCCAGTTCCATCTGAGGAGCCAACGGCTTTTGGCTCAGGTAGAACCTGTATTTGTGGTCGACCATCTTGGCAGCCGATACTATGCTGGAATCCAGCGCGTTCTTGGCCACTGACAGGAACATTTCTGTGTCTTTCGGCAGGCAGTGGCCGCCTATCCCTTCCCGGGCTTCGAGGATCTTGATGTTCCACTTTGTATTGACCGCCTTTCTCAACTCCTCAAAGTCGACACCGGCAGAGTCGCTCACCATCCTGAGCTCTTCTGCAAATGCGATTTCAAGGAACCTGTAGGAATTTTCCACTATCTTGGTCATCTCGGCGACCTCGATGGAGCTCACTTCGTGAAGGGATATTCCAAGCATCCCGCCGTAGAACTTTTTCCCTTCGGCCACGCAGCAGGGCTCGCACCCGCCGATGACACGTGTCTGGTTCACGCCGTGGTCCTGCCTTTCGGGACCGTAGTACCTGTGGGGCACGTGCACAACGTGCATCCTATGGTTCAGAAGCGCAAGCACCTTTCTCGAAGTGCCTTTCGGAACGGTGCTGTCTATTCCCACGAGCGCGCCCTGCTTGCCTTCCGTTGCTATCCTGTACGCGACTTCCATTATGCCGTCCTGGTACGGTGTGAACATGTCGTTTGGCTGGTGGGTGGAGATGCAGATAACGTAATAATCATAACCGGAAAAGTCTTTGGCTTTTTTGTCGATTATGCCAGCGTTCATGGCACGCTCGACTGCTTTTTCCGAAATGTCAAAGCCGTCCACGCGCAGTCCAATCGAGTGTAGGTATTCCGCGTTGCTGTACCCTATTTGCCCTAGACCTATGACGAGTATCTTTTTGTTTTTGTCGTGACCGTTGTTGATGTCGTTGTTGTTGTTGCTCTCATGATGCATGTAGCTTCGCGACTACTAGTCGATTTTCGTATGAAAGACTGATGACCGGATTTTCACACAATGGTGCTCTTTGCAGTCAAAGGCGCCCAAGCATGTGACTGTTTTTGTCAGATTGCTATAAAGAAAACCCGAGAAATGCCCAAAGATAAAGCCCAAATGACACATGTTTAACATCGCTCTAGAACAGAAATACGAAAAAAACCGGCGGGATAGTCCGCAAGGGATCGTCTGTCGGGCAGTCGGCCAAGCAGCCGCTGGTTTAACTGCTGGTGTCGTCGTTCAGGATCTGGCTGGCCGCCAGGGACGCCTTGAGGAACGCCTTGCCCTTGTCTGTCGAGACCCATCTCCTGTCTTCTTCCCGTATGAGTTTCTTTTCAAGGAGGTACTTGTGGTAGAACTGCAACTGAGCGTAACTGAGACGGGATTTGTACATTATCGCAGTCCTGCTTTCTGGTTCATCGAGGCCGGAGAGGATCTCCATCAGTATTTCATCTCTGCTGCGGTTTTTCATGTACATGTTTCTAATCAGATTATGAATAGGTCGATTCTAAGTGATATGGTCATTTTTGTCGCCAAGAATTGACGAAATAAACGCCGGTAATACGTATAATGACTGCAGATACCATTTTTGTAGTACAATAATGGACGCGGCTTTTGTAATCAGCGTGCAGTAAAAAGAGCTGCAAGCTGCGGTGTCTTTTTTACTTGCAGAAGGCAAATCGCGGTGTTGCATACAGAGCAGGACTGCACACCACAATCAAGCAGTGTTGAAGCTCGCAGGCCCGTCCAGCCAGACGGTGCCATGGTCAGAGCTGGACGGTCACGTTTGTAGTCAGCCAGTACATCTTGCCTGCGTTGTCCGTGACTCGCACGATCACCTGGTGGGGGCCGTTGGTCGTAAACGTCAGATCGTGCGACCACGCAGACCAGTCGCCGGGCGCTTTCGGGTCGGCTTGGCCGTATCCAGAGAGGTCGGTCCTCACTTCCACCTTCTGCACCCCTCCTCCTGCTTCAAAGTGGGTGGCAGTGCCTGTCACATGAAGTGTGGCTCCGACTATCGCGCCTTCAGTAATGCTCGTGCTTATCTTGTCCTCCGTGAACTCGATGGTAAACGTCACCACCTTCCACTTGCTATTCCCCATGCCATCCGTGGCTTTTACTAGGATGGTTTTCTCTCCCTCGGTGGTGAACTTGATGCCATCGTAGCTCCAGCTAGACCAGTTGTTTGGTTCTGTCGGCGTGGCCATGCGGTAACCGGTCAGGCCCCACGTGGCTGTCCACCTTACCTCGACGCGTGCAATGTTGCTTGCGTCAGAAGCGGTGCCCGTAACCTTGACAAACACGCCTGACGAAGAGCCGGATGCTTTCGGTCCGATTGGAGAGGTGATTTTCAGTTCCGGTCCAATGATATCGCCTCCCGGCGCCGATGACGACCCGGGCATCATGTTTGAACTAGAGTGGATTTTAGTGATTTCAAGAGGCACCGTGCACATGGCTTTGCCGAGGTTTCCGTCAAAGGTCGCGGTGACGTTATATATTCCCGGTGCAATGCCAGACAAGTTGACAGCAGTCGCGGTGGTCCCATCAGTCTGAGTCACGGAAGAAAAAGAATAGCCACCGGGCGACACTTGCCACGCGATTGTCTGACCAGCCGCAGGCTGCAGACTAGAGTCAAGAAGGATTGCCGACCAGTTTAGCTGCGAATCTTGCGGGACGCTTGCCGGCACCGAGCAATCGAGGACCGGCTGTGCAGGCAGGATTGTTTTCGGCTCAACAGCAGCGTCTGGGTCTGGCTGAGGCAAACTGGCTACAGAGCTGTCAACCATGTCGACAAGAGTCAGGCCGTCGTTGATTGCGGGTTCTTCATTCTCTCCTGTCTGCGCAATCGGCGTCGTTGTGCTTTCCTGCGTTATATTGTTCTGCTCACGGGCGGAGCCTTCTTGCGGCACGCCGGGCGTTTCGTTGATGAGAACAGGTGTGGAATTATTATTATTGCTTGAAGATAATACAGGGATCGGTGCCTTGTCCTTCATATAAGGTCCGTATACAATCAGCCCAAGTACGACACTGACAGCCACGACAACTGAGCATATCGCTGCTTTGTCACCATTTGCGAGTGCCATAGTCATATTGTTTCTAGATTCTCATGATAAGCGTTGGAGCCGGAACCGCGAAATTGATTGAAATTATGAACCGGATAGCATAACAAAGTTTGGTAAAAAACTCATAGAAGCGCGCATTTTCTGGTCTTCACGTGCAATAACGATGCAGAAAGACGATTGTGCATGAACAATCAGAAATAGAAACGACAGAAGTACACATGCGCGTGTGGTGTACGCAGCATGTACTTGCCTGTCAGTCAGTCGGCTTCAATAACGCGTTCGGCAAAATCAGTGTTCTTGCCCATCGGCTCTATGAGCTCTATCCAGAATACGTTTCCGACGCCGTTAATGGATTTCATTTTTTCTACCATATTGAGAAGCTCGGCGTTGTTTCGAAAGATTATCTCCACCATCAGGTCAGCCGAGTTCTCGCCGAGGATTCGGTTGACAGACTTGACGCCATCCGATAGCGAAAGTATCTCCTTTCCTACCGCGGCAGTCATCCCATTCCTGGTGGATATGAACAAAGTAGCCGTCCTCCATCCGAACCTTTCCACTTTTAGCGTGTACGACATTTCAAGCAGGTTTGCCTCCAGCCGCTTGCGCCTGCGCTGCACCGTGCTGAGCGGTATGTCCAGCTCTTTTGAGAGTGTGAGCGACGACACGCCGCCGGTGGACGACAGCAGCGCCTTGAGGATTTTCTTGTCCACTGTGGAGAGGATGGGCGCGCTGCCAGGGCTTCCGCTGTGGACTTTGGGGTACCTTTGCTCTGTGGCGGCTGTCTTGATGTTCTCAAGCAGACGCGCCAGTGTATTTGTGGGCACGGAGCTGAATACATTGTCCGTGACGCCCATCTCTCGGAATTCTGCAAGGATCTCATCTCTGGAAGTCTTTTTGTTGTTATTGAATGGCGAAGCCTCGTGCTTTATCATTTCAGCAACATCCTCCTCGCGACTCTCTAGCATCCCCTGGTTCACGAAAGGGTTCTTTAGGATAGCCGACGAGTCGTTTTCACGCTTCATGTCCTACCAGTAGCCGGCTGTAGATAAAAGTCAGACTTCCTTTTCAAGCGGCCTGAATGAGTAAAATAACCAGCATCTTTAATTTTGGCAGAGAAAAAAACCATTTTGTATTTACTTTTATGGTTGTCCAGTAAGTGCTATGTTAAATAGAATTGGTGCATAGACGGGATTATTCATTATGACACTATTTCGCGGGATTTGCCCTCAAAGTATCAACATATAGCGACTAATAAAAACTTGTTCCGGAAAATACAAGCTTGTTCATGCTCCGGAAAACCTGCACGCCTGATGTTTTTGACTGACAGAATAGTTTAACCGCATACCAGCCTAGAATTGATGCGAAATAACCACAAACTTGAGGCTTGATGGGCTACAGGGGAATATACTTTCTATAGAAATACCTTCCGTAATATGATACTAGCCAACAGGTGCCGGCACGAAGCACAGATGCAAATTCAATGCAGAATTGCAGGAGGTTTTGAGCAGAATTGATAGTTCAACATGAAGCACAGGTTGAACCGAGTTCGAGGTTCGAGATATTAGAGAACCTCGAAAAACTTGGCGTAAATCCAGAGATGCTCGACCAGCTGTCGATTCCCGCGCTGAATCACCTGCTAAAGACGCTCCAGAAAGCCGCAAGTTCCAGCCCTACCCAGAGCAGGCCAGGAAGACGCAAGTCGCACGAACTTGCCAGAGTCGTTTCCCCTGCGGACAAGAAAATCCTCAAGGCGCTGCTGTCGTCCACCGGCGGCGTGTCGTCGCTCACACTCTCAAAAGAGCTGGACATACCGCTCAGCACGGTGCAGCGCAGGCGCAAGCGGCTGGAGGCAAACCTGCTTGAAATGTCGTACACGCTAAAAGTGGAAAGGTTCGGATGGAGGACGGCTACTTTGTTCATATCCACCAGGAATGGGATGACTGCCGCGGTAGGAAAGGAGATACTCTCCTGGAAAGACAGCGTTTCATGCGTCAGCCGGACGATGGGCGAGAACTCTATAGACCTCAAGGCGGACATCGTATTCAAAGACAACGAGGAGCTTGTGGAGATGATAGGGCGCATCAAGGCGACAGAGGGCGTCGAAAAAGTATCGTGGAGCGAGCAGATAAGGGCGATAGGCCACAACAGCGGCTTGATCTCGTACATACTCGACAAGATATGAGCAGGCACGGCGGCTGCCCCAAATTTTATCCAACAAAGCGCCCGCCCTAGCACGCTGTTTCGCACAGAAAAAAACTGCAAGTAGACGATTTTACTGGAATCTTTTCCCGGGAAACTCTCCACCGATGACCAGTGCGCTGTTATAATTATAGAGAATTTCATGGCTCATGACACACACGTGTAGGGACACGTGCAACGCGCTCTCTGTCAGGAAGGAGAAGAAAAGAGGACGTTATGAGACGGGATGCAAATATTGCATGGTCTGCGCCATCTGGATGAGAGTCGGCGGGAACTTTTGCCCATGCTGCAGGGCTCAACTGCGGACAAAGCCTCGCACGCGCAAGGGAAAAGAGCGCCTCAGGCAGATAATGAGGCCCAGTCCTTTTCCGCTGCAGCATAGCCCCGGCAATAGCAACATCATGTTTGTACCCGAGCCAGAGTAGCGCGTCAGCTGCGCTGTCCCGGAAATGCACAGACAGGGAGGATAATAACGGCATGGGCGGTGCAGAACGGGGGGAGGGAGTAAGTAACACACCGCCTATGCCTTTCTTTCGGCTAAAAGCAATGTAGTATACGTAGTATAAATTCTGCCAAGTAACTTCGTTACCTTAGATTATGTTGTTCTTGTTTCATAGAAAATAATTCGAAAATGCACCGACCTTTCCAGAGGCAAAGCGAGGACATTCATTTTTCTTGCAAACAATGGTTCTCATTGCCGGAAACGCTTGTGCAAAATAGGCAACCTGCTTTAATACCCACAAGGCATAGATGCTTGCGTGCGCGCATCTAGCGAGATAAAGTGTCCAATCTGCAACAGCAAAATGGGCGAAATGAATCTTGATAAAGCACCGCTGTCAAGCACGCTGGTTTACACAATAAACAAAGACAGGCGATTTGCCAGAACCGTCGTCTACATGTGCGCGACGTGCCGGAACATCCAGTCGTTCCTTCTTGAAATACCCAGGCCAGAATAACAGCGCATCGGTGTCGCCGTCTTTGCGACATTTACCCTTTCAATTCTGGTTGCTTAATTTACACGAAAAACCACTGGGTGCAGGTTCGGTTGTAGTAGCAGGAACCATGTTATCTGCAGGAATGGAACCTTTGCTTATCAATCTGACACGCCATGTCCGTACACGTATTGGCCCAGAAAAACTTGTACGTCGTTGCAATAATAGGATCTGTAGCGGCAGTAGCGATTGCGGCGTTTGCTCTAGTGTTTTTCATGCAGGGAGCCAAACCGGCGGTATCGCCGGTTGCCGAACAAGGCGGCAGTAGCAGCGCCGCCGGCAACGTCACGAACACCAGCACCAATACTAGCAGCACCTTCACTGGTTTCAAGACGGCTGCAGTAGCTACCAGCCTTGAATGCCACGACGATTCGTCTTCTGGGACGACGGTAGTAGTTTCTGCCAAGCTTGCCGATCAGTCCAGTGGCAGAGGCATCCCGGGCAAGCAGATGATATTTACAATCCTGCCAGGGAACCCCGTAGGCATACTGCCTACCGACGAGTCAGGGCAGGCCAGCATGTCGCTTGATTTGTCGAAATTTAGCAAAGAAAAGCCGGCAGTATTCGTATTTTTTGACGGCGATGAAGAATACGAGTTCTCGTCGTGCAGAATTGACGTCGTGGCGCCACAGGTTTCAGCTGGCGAGCTTGCGGCAACAAACAGCTGACAGAGAGGCGGGCTGCAGTAGTAATGCATGAATTCCGGATATAGATTTCCAGCCTAGATTAATCATAAACCCCTCATTGCAGAACCGATACGTCATCCCGAGGCGCCAAAGTTGGCGCGTACATTCACCAACATGCACGGCCATGACAGATTAATGCTAGCTAATTATCCCGGTTGAAAACATTGCATTCATAGTACATTATGAGAGTCATACCACATGTGCTCCATACTTGGATACAAGGGAAGCAAAGATGCTGCCTCGCTTCTCGTAAACGGCCTCAAACTCATGGAATATCGCGGGTACGACAGCGTCGGGATAGCGACTCTTCATGACGACAGGATAGACGTTGCAAAGGGAGTCGGCAGGGTCATCGAGGTCAACAAGAGCCTTTCCATGGAAAGTATGCAGGGCACCACAGGCGTGGGGCATACCAGGTGGGCCACGCACGGCGGCGTGACTGACAAAAACGCCCACCCGCATACGTCCTGCGATGGCAGGGTTGCGGTGGTGCATAACGGCATAATAGAGAACTACAAGGAGCTGAAAGAGGAGCTGGTAGCAGCAGGCCACGTCTTCAAGAGCGAGACGGACAGTGAGGTCATTGCCCACCTGTTTGAAGGCACCAAGGGCGACACCAGGCAGGTCATGCTCTCCGTGTGCAGCAGGCTGCGCGGGTCTTATGCTTTTGTCGCGGTGTTCAAGGACGGGACCATAGCTGGAGCAAGGTGGGAGGAGCCCCTGATAGTCGGCATCGCAGATTCCGAATATTTCCTGTCAAGCGACGTTCTTGGATTCATCAAGTTCACGGACAGAGCAGTGTTCCTTGAAAACGGCGACATTGCGGTAATCGACGGCGGCAAGAACCTCCAGCTTTATGATGTCGACGGCAAGCCTGTGAGCAGGGCAGTGTCCCCTATAGCGTGGGAACTAGGCGCGGCAGACAAGGGGATATACGCGCACCACACCCTCAAGGAGATAAACGAGCAGGGCAGGACGATAACTGGCGCGCTGGCTGCAAACAAGCAAAAGCTGCAAGAGTTTGCAGGCATCATCTCTGCTGCTAGGCACGTGTACCTGACTGGAAGCGGCACGAGCAGCCACGCCGCGATGGTCGGCAAGCAGCTGCTTTTGAAATATGCAAAGATAAAGTCCGATGTGATAATCTCTAGCGAGTTCCAGTACGCGCTTGACATGATAGACTCGGGCTCTGTGCTGGTTGCCATTTCGCAGAGCGGCGAGTCCGCGGACGTCCTCCAGTCGGTCAAGAACGCAAGGCAAAGGGGCGCCAAGATCCTTTCAATAGTCAATGTCTCCACATCGTCGCTTGCGCGGGCAAGCGATCTGTTCCTCGAAGTCGGCTGCGGGCCGGAAATAGGCGTGGCAGCAACAAAGAGCTTTACTGCACAGCTTGCAGTGCTCTATTCCATTGCGGGTCAGCTGGCAGAAAGCAAGGAAACATTCCAGAGTGCCAACCTAGCTTCTGCCATAGATAAGGCCCTTGCACTGTACCCTGCGGTGGCGCATGTGGCGGAGGTCCTCGGCGCGGCCAACGACATCTACCTGCTTGGAAGGTTCCTGCATTATCCGATTGCGCTTGAAGGCGCTCTGAAACTGAAAGAGCTTGTCTACGTGCACGCCGAAGGGATTGCCGCCGGTGAGCTCAAGCACGGCCCGCTTGCGCTCATGGACAAGGGGACCCTCGTGGTCCTGATAAACCCTACAGACAACACGTTTTCCGACACGCTTGCCAACGCGCACGAAATGAAGGCAAGAGGAGCCACAATCGTCGGTCTTTCTGACCAGAACAACGAGCTGTACGACTATTGGATACAGCTTCCAAAGGTACAAGACGTGTTCTATCCTATCGTCGAGGCTATTCCACTGCAGATCCTTGCCTACTGCATGGCAGTCGGGAAAAAGGTCGACCCGGACTATCCGCGCAACCTGGCAAAGTCAGTGACGGTTAAGTAAAAGCAGGCGCGTATTGCAAATCAGATCAAATCGAATCCAAACTGCAGCGTAAACGCTGCTGCAAAAAAAGAAGAAGAAAGGTCAGTTTGCCAGCGCAAGGAAATGATCGTTGTGGTCGGTCTTCCAGGAAATCTTGCAGTCCCGCTTGTCAAGAGGGCACGGGTACAGCTCGTTGCAATGCATGCACCTGTGCGCGTGGTCGCCCAGCATCATGTCGGCATGGCATCTATCCGTTCTTCAATGTCAGAGAGCGCTTTTCGAATATAGTCGGCGGTGATAAGCGACGGTATTTTCAGCTGCATTGGTGCAGGAAGCATCGCGTTTGCCCTTATCAGTAAGGAGACCTGCCTGTCGATGTCGTTGTCGTTGCGGCATTCCAAAATGAGGCGCCTTACCGAGTCTGCGAACTCCTGCATGAGATAAAGTAGCCACAAAACGCTCTTTATCATTATGACCGGTTTGCAGTGATAAAATGAGGCGTAATGCCAGAGGCGGCATCAGAGTGAGAGAGGTGTACATTATGGGGATAGAAGGTGATGCAAAGTTTCTGGTATTTCCTGTGCCACTGACGTGTTCATTGATATATTTTGCGTGTGTCTGTGACAACCGGGCGTTGTGCTGCAGGTAAAAGTCTTGGGAAAGAGATGAGATGAAGAAGATAGGGGTACTGCTGTCATTATTGTTGGTTACGGAAGGAGGAGAAGGAGGTGAAGGAAAAAAACGACAAATGCGCAAGCGGCTCATTCTCGCCGCTTTTGCCGCAATCCTAATGCTTTCCCTGGCGGCAGGCGTAGGGGTTCCTCCAAGCGCGGCCCAGTCATCGTCCTGCGCGGCGCTGCCAATAGCAGGGACTGTGGCATCAGGAAACGAGGTCGGAAGCGTCCCAAGCAACGTCGCCGACGGTCAGCCTGTCACGAAGTGGTCGAACTTTGGAAAGGGCTCGTGGGTGTCGGTCGACCTCGGCACGCTTGCAAGCGTCTGCCACGTTGACGTAGCATGGTACAAAGGCGACACGAGGAGGAGCACGTTTTCCATATTATATTCGCAGGATGATGACGGTGCGACGTACACACAGGCTTTTTCCGGCCAGACCTCTGGAAACACGTCCAGTTTTGAGAGGTATGCTCTTGCAGGTGTCGACGCGAGGTACGTCAGGATTACCGTGAACGGCAACACGGACAACGACTGGGCGGCCATTGCAGAGATCAAGGTGTACGGCGACGTTTCTGCAGTCAAGGACAGCACCAGCCCGTCCATATCCATAGACCAGCCTGCAAACAACAGCAAAATAGTCGGCCCTTCTGCGGCCACCGTCAACATCAGAGGCAAGGCGATGGATTTTGGAAGTGGAATAAAGGTAGTCGAGGTCAGGACTGAGGGCACAGAGTACACGCCTGCGACTCCTGCATCCCCGGGAGACTGGTCGACTTGGACCCAGTCCCGCACGCTCTCTGCAGGCACGCACGACATTGTCGCCCGCGCAACTGACAAGGCAGGAAACCAGCAGTGGAGCGTCATGGCCGTCAAAGTTTCCAAGGAGCCAGACTCTACCATACCGGCGTCAAGCCTCCTGACGCCTGCAGACAGGTTTGGAATAACAGAGTTGTACCCGACTGCCACCAGTGGGATTGAATGGTCGTCAAGCTGGGACAACGGGCAGCGCCGGCAGTTTGGCAACACTGTCGACCCGGACGACAGCTGGTTCGAGACGACGCATGGCATCGGGACCTACACCGTCGACGGCACGGGCACGCTGACTGCTTCGGGCAACTATACCAGGATGTACGTGCACGACCCTGCCAACGTGAGGCAATGGTCGGAGAACCTAGAGATAACGGTGTACGTAAAGAGGATGAACGAGACCCAGCTTGTGGACTATTCCGGCCTGCAGCTGTTTGCCCGCACGAACCACGGCACGAATGGCAACGAGAACAGGAACTTTTGCGACGACAGGGGTTACGGCGTCCTGGTGCTCACTGACGGCAGGTGGAAGCTTGAAAAAGAGACGGCCCACCACTTGGCCAACGGCTACGTCGACCTGCCAGGCAAAAAGCCCTGGAGCGGGCTTCCAAAGGACACGTGGGTAGGGGTAAAGTTTGTCCTGCGCAACATGAACAACGACACCAAGGTGAAACTGGAGATATACCGCGACATGACTGCCGGCGCAAACGGCGGCAAGTGGGAAAAGCTGTACGAGTTTGTGGACAACGGCACGAACTTTGGCGCAGGTTACGGCCCTTGCAAGCCCGGCGTGAACCCTGCGCTTCCACTCACGCATTCGCAGATAGACTTGACCAGCGAGACAAAGAGGCCGATGCTTTCAGTCTATGCAAGAAACGAGTATGGGACTATGGAATACGCAGACTTTACCATAAGGGAAATCAACCCGCTCCCTTAACACTTTTCAGATATAGTATAAAGATTAAGGATGTGGAGCAGGCATTGCATTTAGAACCTACTAGTAATCCTGTTTCGCAACATCGTGGCAAGAAATTGGTTTTTGCAAGGAGGACATTGCCATTAGGACTGCACTAGAAAATTACAGAGCAGATGCGTGGAGGACTCCTAAGGAGAAAAGGCTTCAAAAACTCGGCTTTGCTCATCCGGGTGTCCGCTCCGGTACCCTGTACAGGTCTTCAGATGTTGAACTGAGTCACAAGGGTAGGTGTAGACTTGTAGGTACGTGTTTGTGCCGTCGAATGGGTCTACCGCATCACGATCAAACATCACCGCGACAAAGTTGCTTGCATCCTCTCCGGGCGCAGTCAAGTTATCGAATGTTGACGAAAATCTCAAAAAACACGACAACCCGGAGATTGAATAGAGCCAAAATAGAAGATTACTCTATTAAAATTTTATGCTGACTTGAATGATTTAATTATGATATAATCTACAAACGGTATTACATTCCATAACATATCCTCATAATGACAATCGCAGGTATATCCAAGAGATTCAGTCTCTAACGTGTGGAACGCGCAGATGCAATGATGTCAATAGTAGGAGGCAGGCAGCGACAGAAAAGTTACAGTAGCAAGAACGCATTTCGATATTCAGTTGCACTCCTTTCCATGGTTATTCTTGTTTCTGGTTTTGCGACTGCCCCACTACAAGCAAGGGCAGCCCTGCCGGGCGCATGTAACTGTGTGATCCTCCGAGTAGACGACATTCAGGATTACTGGATAAATTCCGTCCAAGTGGCAGTGATGAACCAGTTCATCAATAGAAACGTGAATGCCACGTTCGGCGTGATCATGAATTTCGTCGGTAATGACCCGCTTGTCGTAAATAAAGTAAGGCAGGGTGTAATGTCCAACGTATTTGAACTGGACCTCCATGGATGGAACCACGTAGACTATAGCCAGCTGAGTTTCCAAGACCAAAAGAACACCCTACAGATGGCAAACCAGAAAATTCAGGATATCTGGGGAAGAAAATCCAACATATTCATACCGCCGTACAACTCGTACAACTTGGATACTCTCAATGCGACAAGCCAGCTGAGCTTGAAGATAATAAGCTCCGAGTTTGACCAGGAACTCCCAAGCATATACAATCCAGATAATCCAAACAGCCCAAGCAACAAGGTCTACAAGTCGGCAACTGGCTCCGATCTAAAAGACCAGTTTGGCGTCTACCACCTCCCTCAGGTGGTGGGCTATTACAACTATGATTTTGAACCGCCGCGCAAGGCCCCGCTTTCTACTATCGAAAGTCAGATAGACAACACGATTGCCAACTACGGCTACGCAGTTGTCACTTTGCACCCTCAGGACTTTGCGGTCAAGGATTCATCAGGCGTGCCCTCGAACGTCGCTGACCAGAACGAGCTGAACGACCTGAACACGCTCATAACGGCCATCCAGACTAAAGGATACAGGATAACAACATTCTCCGCAGTGGCCAAGATACCACTTCCACCCGTAATCGATAACGTTCCCCCCACAATAGTTCCGCCGGCAGATATCGCGCTAGTTTCATCTGACAACCCTGCAACCATAAGCTCGCTTGGAACTCCGACAGTAACTGACAATGTCGATCCGCACCCTGTCATCGCCAATAACGGGACGGCCTCAAACCTCTATTCACGAGGCACTACTGCCGTCAAGTGGACTGCTACTGATGCCAACGGCAACGTCGGATGGGCCATACAATATGTAACGGTTGCTGCTACCAACGACTCGACAAAGCCGGCAGTCAATACGGCGACACCGTCAGCTAATGCTGCAATTTCAGGACCTGCCGCAGGTGTAAACGTCTTGGTTACGGGTACTGCATCGGACAGTCAATCCGGTGTAAAAATAGTGGAAGTAAGGACATCGAATACAGCTTATCAAAAAGCTGTACAAACCAACGGCAATAGCTGGGCTAACTGGTACTACATACTAAACATCAAGACGCAGGGAAGTACTACAATCGTCAGCAGGGCGACAGACTTCTTTGGGAACCAGCAGTGGGCATCTACTCCTGTTACTGTCAGCCTTAGTGGTCCTGACACGACCCCGCCAACCATCACGACGCCTCCGCCTATGACAGTCGAAGCGACGGGCGAGCTGACTCCGGTAAGCCTTGGTAAGCCCTTTGTGTTTGACAACAGCGACCCATCGCCGAAGGTGACGAACAATTCTCCGGGGGCATCTGAAGCCACGGGATTCCCGCTTGGGACGACAACTGTGACATGGACCGCGACTGATATATCAGGCAACTCGGCTTCGTCAAGCCAAGTCATAAATGTGGTCGACACTACGGCGCCGCCAACGCCTCAGCCACTCAGCCCTACCAATGGAGCTACAATAACAGATAATGCCACAATTTCGTTTGTCTGGTCTAACGTAACGGATACAGTGTCTTCCAGTGTAACGTATGATCTGTTAGCAGCCAGTACCTCTGACTTTGCATCCCCTATCATCAGTCAATCCGGCTTGACTCAATCATCCTACACTACTCCTTCAAATACGCTGGCGAGTGGAATATACTACTGGAAAGTCAGGTCCTCCGATGCGTCAAACAACAAAAGTGCTTACAGTAGTGTGCAGACCTTTACGGTAAATACTGCGGGCGCAACCATATTTGCATCACCGCCGGGAGGGCTGTACAATGCTACCCAGTCGGTTACACTTGCCGCTTCGCAGCCAGGGTTTACAATCTACTACACTACCGACGGCACGCAGCCTACCACGACTAACGGTGCAACTTACACGGGACCTATCATAATATCGTCCAATACTTCGCTCAAGTTCTTTGGAACTGATGGCTCTGGAGGAACCACTCCTACCATTACAGAGGTCTACAGCATTGACACCGTTGCACCAACCGTGACTGCTTCCCCGCACGGTGGCCTGTACAATGCCGCCCAGTCCGTTGCCCTAACGGCAAGTGAATCAGCTACCATCTACTACACTACCGACGGCTCCACGCCAACTACTGCAAGCTCTGTCTACAGCAGCCCAATACAGCTATCCGCTAATACAGACCTAAAGTTCTTTGGAAGAGATACTGCAGGTAACAACGGCCAAGTAGTCGTCGAGACATACGTAATTGACACAGTACCGCCTTCGGTAACTGCCTCTCCTCCTGGTGGGACGTACAACTCTACCCAGCTAATCACCCTCACTGCGTCTAAACCTGGCTCTACGATATATTACACCATAGATGGCTCTACGCCGACAACTTCAAGCAGCATCTATTCTTCACCGATATCCACGTTCGGGCCTGGCACCACCACGATCTTGAAGTTCTTTGCGGTCGACAGCATTGGCAATACAGGGGCTGTAACTACTCAGACTTATACCATCTCGACAGGAACGTCGTTCCCAATCACTCAGATGAATGACACCACCGCGTCCTCCGGACTTGCAACGTACTCCGCACAGCAGTCCCACGTCGAGTTTGTGTCATCGACATCCCAACTGATAGGCAAGAAGATCGACCAGATAACGCTCAAGCTGAGAAAGACGGGAAGTCCGACAGGAATAGCAGATGTGGGCATATTCAACGCCGACCTTTCACTAAAGAAGTCATTTGGGACCAAAGATGTCAGCACGTTAACTTCGACGTACACAGACTTTACGTATTCTCTTCCGAATCCTGACCTCTATACCATCCAGTCCGGCGACAGAATAGGCATCAAGTATGCCGGCGGCAATTCAAACAACTTTGTCGCAGTCATGCTCGACAAAGATGCTGCAGACCCGTTTGATGGCGCGAACACGTACAGGCAGCAGTACACTACATCATGGACAAGCAATACCGCAGACGACATGTACATGACACTAAAGCAGACGCACGACGCAACAGACACCATTCCTCCGACTGTAACTGCCACGCCTGTCGGCGGTATATATACAGCGGCCATTTCGGTGACACTTGCCGCCAATGAGCCGGCCACCATCTATTACACCATAGATGGCTCTACGCCGACAACTTCAAGCAGCATCTACTCTTCGCCGATACAAATCTCCACTACCGCGCAATTAAAGTTCTTTGGCAAAGATACTGCTGGAAACACGAGTCCTGTAAGTACAGAAACATACACCATAAACCTGCCATCATTTCCAGTCACTCAGATGAATGACACCACCGCGTCCTCCGGACTTGCAACGTACTCCGCACAGCAGTCCCACGTCGAGTTTGTTTCGCCCACATCGCAGTTGCTTGGAAAAAGTATAGACCAGATAACGCTCAAGCTGAGAAAGACTGGAACTCCTACTGGAACAATGCAGATAGGCGTCTTCAACTCTGACCTGACTGTGAAAAAATTGTTTGGAACAAAGGACGCATCAACTCTGGCTTCGACATACACGGACTATATCTTCTCACTGTCCAACAACGAGCTATATGCTATCCAGTCCGGCGACAGAATAGGAATACAATACTCAAATGGCGATTCATCCAACTTTGTCGCAGTCATGCTCGACAAAGATGCTGCAGACCCGTTTGATGGCGCGAACACGTACAGGCAGCAGTACACTACATCATGGACAAGCAATACCGCAGACGACATGTACATGACACTAAAGCAGACGCACGGGTAAATAATGAGGAAAAAGAGTGAGGAGGGAGAGAGAAAAAAATCATCTATTAGCTGCCATCCTGCTTGTTGTCTTCTTGATACTTGCCATCCAGATAATATCTGGTGCTATGCATGTCGGTGCATAGGTAACTAGGCAAGAAGAGTCTCTCCTCACGCATCGGCGAACCTGCTTCGCAAAGTGGTGGCATTATCACCAGATCGCGCTTCTTTTTGGATTTTTCTGGTAGCCTCGCACAAGAGAGAATTTTCGAACCTGATTTTGTTTCTCTTATGCTCCTTTGATTTTCTCGCTTTTGGTATTGTGTTATGTCATCAACACATTTATCCATATCAAGACGGGCTCTGGGTGTTATTATTCAGAGCCAAGCTATGTTCTGTGTTGGGCGCTGTTAAGTTATCTGGCGATGTGAGCTTTCTTAACATGCTTCACCACCCGAAGATTGAACAGAACTCAACAGCCCATGTCACAACGGTGGTGCGGAGCAGAAAGTCGGTCGACTCGGTTGTGCTGGGCAAGTTATTTGTCACCCAAGACGCCGGGTCAGAATTGTCAAGCACCATAGGCGGCGTGAGGTTCACGGCCATAATTTCGCTCACCGCATTTGATATTATGCCCACAGGAGGCGTCAGCTGCTAGGGTGTGATGTCGAGTCCACCTGGCGAAACTGCAACTAGAATGTGGCTCACTGCATGTTACCGAAAAAAAAGTCTGTCGACCTTGCAACGACCTCCCTTGCCAATCCGCTGGATGGCTAATTACCTTAAAAAATCATCTATGTTTTGAATGCAATCATGTTCCACTAATAAGATTCTAGGGCAAGCGCTATTTCCAGCCTATCTGTAGCATCGGGCAGGAAAAAAGCAGAGTCAGCCGGCGGAGACAGAGTCCCTGTTGTCCCGCACGGCATTGTCGACAGCGTTGGTGTCGATTCTGAACTCTTCAAGCACGTTGTCTGCCACGACGTTGTTTGCGACGGTATTGCGCGATGAGCCGTCAAGGATCCCGACGCCGTACTTGTTTCCGACTATGGTGTTGTTTTCGACAATGTTGTCGTAGCTCTGCTTCTGGATGAACACCCCATACTTTTCGTTGTAGCGCACGACGTTATCCTTTATCATGCTAGAGTTGGTGAGCCAGTGGAGCCCTATGCCCTCGACGTTGTACTCGACTGTGTTGTTGGTTATCGTGACGTTGTCGCACCACAGCGAGCAGATTATCCCCTGGTTGCCGTTGTCGTGCACATTGTTAGAGTCGACCACAAAGTTGGATGACCGGGTGTGCGGGTCAAGCCCGTAGCGGGTCTGCCCGTAAATCTCGTTGTTCAGTATCTTGAAGTTGCTGGAATCCTCCGAGTAGAACCCGTAGTAGTTGAAGGCGATGGTAGAGTTGGCCACCACAAAGTCCTTGGAATTATAGTATTCCAGCGCAGCGTGCGCGTACCGGGTATCCTTCAGGCCGCCAAGCGAGTAACCCAGGTGCGTTATGCTAGAGTTTAGGACGTCCATGTGGCCTCCTCTCACCACGATGTACGGGCGGGGGATGTACGGGTCTATCTCTGGCTTGGCGCGCACAGGGTCCCACGAAGTCACGGTCGAGTTTACAATTGCGCCCTGACCGCGGATCTCAAGGTAACTGGGGTTTGGGTTGCGCTCTGACGAGGAGAGCATCAGCACCTTTACTCCGTTTATTTCAAGCGAAGTCTTGTTTCCCATTATGATTGGCTTTGTCACGAGGTAGGCAGATTCCTGCTTGATGTAGCTTACTGCTGAAGGGTACTGCTGTGCCAGGAGCGCCATCGTCCATTTCCCCTCATTTACCCGCGTCACGGAATTGTTGCCGTCAGATATGAGCATGATGGGCGGAGCCTGCGAGTCGGCAGTTTGCGGCGGCGCTGCCGGCTGTTCAGAGAACACTATGCCTTTTCCGGCCTGCTTTAGCACGTCTTCGAGCACTATCTTGTGCGCCATTATTTTTGGTGAAAACGCCATGACAGAGGAGTCAGAATGGTGCAGCGCTACTCTGATGAACTCCATCGCGTCGCGGTCCCTGCCGGTCTGGCCGAGGATCTCGTTTTCGACAAGCGGCACGCCTCTATACACGGTCGGCAGGTATCCCGGCGCCTTGTAGCCGCTCAGGTCATCCCACGTCTTTATCAGGTATCCCTGGTCCTCAATCCTCTTGGCGACAAAGTCATGTTCCTTCAGGTACCTGTCTTCCATGAAAAACACCGCCTTTGTGACATTGTAGTTGTGCAGCAGGTCAAGCAACGGGAGCAGGTTTTCTTGGTTTCCGTACTGCACGTAAAAGGTCAGTGTCACCGTGCTTGGCATAGAGGGGTCGTACAGTATCCGCGGGCCTGCGTTTAGTGGAGGGGCAGGAGGACCGAACCCCAGCTGATCTGCAATGGGAGCGATGCTGTTTTGCAAAAATTCATTGTTGTTGTATGCCTCTTTGGCAGAATAGCCAAGGTAGTCGATGAACTCGGCGTTTCTGCTGCTTGACACCGGCAGGTACATGTTCCATATCACGATGCCAAAGGTGCTTGCAAGGAGCGCAGACAGGAGGATGGAGGTGTATTTCATCTCTTGCTCTCACCTTGTCAGCCACGACTTGTTCCTCACCGTGAGGAACGAGTAGTATTCAAGCGAGCTGAGGAAAAAGCCCATCACCGACCAGGTGAGCCTGTACGCCCACTTGCCGCCGGTATCGGGGTTTCTCAGCTTGAACTCGGCTCCAAAGAGAAGCCCGATGAAGAGAAGCCCGGCTATGTACACCACTGCGGACCAGTACTGGCCTTCGAGTGGAAGCAGTATGAGCGACCTGATGGCAATGACGGGCGAGAGGAACGACCATATCATCTGCAAATAGTACGTGGCCGCTGCAAACGCGTTTCTGTCCTTGTAGTAGTATGGCGCGGTGAAAAAGAACACGCGCAGCCAGCTTTTCTTCCAGCGTATCTGCTGCCACATGAATTTCTTGAACCTGTGCGGGACCTCGGTGTATACGATTGCGCTTTCGCAATACTTGGCCTTCCACACTTTTTGTTCTTTGTCGAGGTAGTGCTTGTTGCCGCCGATGACGTAGCTTGTCAGGTGCCTGTCGTCGCCCAGGGTGAAATCGGCCCCCAGAAACACGTCGTTTGCCCATTTGTCAAGGGCGAGCATTATGGCCTCCTTGCGGTATGCAGAGAGGATTCCGGGGCAGCAGGTCACGGTTCCAAAGGCACTTTCCATCGCCTTCATTATGGAAAACTGGCCGTCGTACCAGGTGTCCTGCATCTTGGTCAAGGTGTTCTGGTCCGCGTTTACCGCGCGGCCGTGCCCGGATACGGCGCCAACATCAGGGTCGTCAAAGACCTTCACCATGCGCTCTATGGCGGTTTTTTCAATCACGCAGTCAGAGTCGATGAGGAGTATTATTTCTCCCTTGGCAGGGCCTGAGACTATGCCTTCCCTGACGGCCTTTCTCTTGCCGACGTTCTGTGCTAGGTGTATGACCGCTATTCTATCTGGGAACTGCTTTCTCAGTTGGTCCATCGCATGGCCAGTGTCGTCGGTCGAGCCGTCGTTTACCATTATCACCTCGATATTGCTGTACGTCGAGGCGAGGCACGACTTGGCTGCCTCGATTATCATGACTGGGTCGTTCTTGGCAGGGATTATCACGCTCACAAGGGGTTCCCGCGCGCTAAAGGGGGCGCCGCCGGCATTCTTGCTGCTGTCTTTCTTTTTACCATAGACAGGGTCCCTATACATCGTGTAGGAAACGATGAATGAACTGAAAACCAAAAACGTTGTGAGAAAACTGTATATGCCGAGAATCGGGTCGAGATAGAAAAACAGCATGTACAGTTTCGTGGCGATGAGGGCGCCGGCGCCCGTTATGATGAGCGCTCTTGCGGCTTTTTTTCTGGGCGTGAGCTTTTGCGGTGCGACGATTCCTCGCTTGAGTACTTCCATGCTTCTTATGCAATCCTCCAGCAGCAATTACGATGATGTGAGCGCCAATTGGAAAACCGGCGTGCAGGCATCAGTCTACAATCAACCATTCTTGACAATTGAGAATGCTGTCTTGTTCATGGCTAAAAGAAACCGCGTCTTGAGCGAGTTTTAAGGTGAAGGGAATTGTCAGGCCGGGGGCACCTGCAGAGAAAATAACTCAAATTATTGCACATTAACGGCGAAAGAGACAGCCTCTATAAGAGTGACTATGCATTTTCTATTTGCAGCCAGGCAGGCGAGATTTGCCAGCCTTATGCATTTCATTTCGCCTTGCGGATGATGATAATGATGATGAACAAGACAAATATAACTCCAATCGGGCTGATAGCGGCCGTATGACTACTACAGCAGCGGCAGTAGAACAGACTCTTGCATCTCTTGGAATAAGGCTCCCTAACCCACCTGCGCCCGCCGGCTCGTACGTGCCTGTTGTAATTAGCGGCAACTTGGCGTTCGTAGCGGGCCAGATCCCGGTGGAGGCAGGGCAGGTAAAGTTCAAGGGCAAGGTCAGCAGGGACGTTTCGATTGAGGCAGGGCAGCAGGCCGCGCGCCTGTGCACCATAAACGCACTTGCGCAGCTAAAGGCCGCTCTCGGCTCTCTTGGCAGGATAAGGCGCATCGTAAGGGTGGCAGGGTTTGTCAACTGCGAGCCGACGTTTGTGGACCAGCCCAAGATCATAAACGGCGCATCTGACCTTCTCGTACAGATATTCGGAGACGCAGGCAGGCACGCCCGCGTCGCGGTAGGCGTAAGCAGCCTGCCCCTCGGCAGCGCGGTGGAAGTAGAATTTATCGCCGAGATAGAAGAATAGGGCTCTCAGTCCTTGTCGATTGTCAGAGTAAGAATTCCCCTGTGGCCGGAGATCCTTTCGTGCTCGAAAAGCTCAAAATCGTGCGAGAATATCTTTTTGCATCCGTCACAGGCATAGCAGTGACGCTCCATCATCATATTCACGAATAAGCAGTGCGTCACAGCCATATTGCGTGCAGGGTCAGCCACTGTTGGCTCGTAGAGTGGCAGTCTTTGCAGTCATGCAGCTAGCAGATAATTTGCAGCGAATGCGCTTCCAGCTAGCCTATCTTTGAGTCCAGCGTCTTGACGAATTCGCCCAGCCTGTCCTTTGGTATCACTGCGCCGCACGCCTTGTCGTGGCCTCCGCCGCTTCCACCCAGGCTGCTTGCAACGTCGTTTACAAGCCGGCCAAGGTGCACCTTGCAGTCCTTTGAGCCGCGTATAGAGACCACATACGAGCCAATGTCCTCCTTCAGTTTGTAGACCATGGCCGCAGGCTTGCCCGACGAGCCAAGGACAAAGTTGACCACCATGCTCGATGATAACTCGACGGTGCTCGGCGCGTGCGCCAGGTTGTCCAGCTTCACAATGCCGGAGCGTATCGATTCTACTGCGTTTGCCACCTTTTTGGCGTACCTCTCTGCAAGCTCAAAACCACCCTTGACGTCGTGCGGGTACTTGCCCTTGGACAGCGCGTCGACAATCCTCACGAGAAAGTCCTCATCCTTCTGGCTTGCAGAAATCATGTACGAAAGTGAAGTAGCTTCAAGCATCAGAAATTGCCGGTCATAGCGCGGGACAAGTTTTGCCGCCGCCGGCTTTTTCTCCATATAGTCGGTGAGCGCGCCCATTGCTGCAAGAAACGTCGCGCCTTCGGGCAGCTTTTTCTTGTACTTGCGGTACACCTGAACGCTCGTGCATTCTTTTACCGTGTGCACAAGAGTCACCTTGGCCTTTTTCAGCCCTGCGACTGTTTCCTTGCTGATGTCATGATGGTCGATGTAGGTCACCTTTGTGCCCTTGCCGACTATTTTTGCAAGCAGCTCGACAAACCTCTGCTCGTTCTTTTTCGACAGCCCGAGGTCGCAGATGAACAGCTGGTCAATCTTTTTCTCGGAATTTGCAAGCCTTTCCAGTTTTGGAATCAGCGCGGGGTAATCTGAAAGCATGACGGTCGGGGCGTCAAACGCGGCCTTGGCAAGCGCCGCCGAGGCGAGGCCATCGACGTCCTCCTTGTGCGACATAACTACGATTTCTTCAGCAGGCAACAGAGCATAGCCGTGGCTGGCCGGGATTAATAGTTTGAGAAAATGCGAGAGAGAAAAAGAAAGAAGAAAACGCGACCGCCGTGCTCAGGAAACAGAAACACAACTACGAAATGGGCTTACGCGTTCTTTGCGTGTTCCGGGACTGAATAGTGCGTCCATGGCAACGGTGCCGATGGCTATCCACCAACTAAAACCGGTTGCTTTGAACAATCCGGTTCAAGTGCGTTGGGCTGTTGGTGATGGCAGGCTGAACACCTCGCCGAAGCTTGGTGCTTACACCTCCATCCCATCAACGCCATCTTCTATGGCCGCCCTTCTCCTTACGGAAGGCTGTCTTTTCTCGGGAAAGGCTTCGTCCTTAGATGCTTTCAGGACTTATCCTAAGAAGCTTAGCTGCTCAGCATGCCCTGTCGGACAGCTGATAAACCAGAGGCTTCGCCGCCCTGTTCCTCTCGTACTAGGGGCGACTTCCCCTCAGACAACCACGCCCCTGTCAGGCAGAGACCGACCTGTCTCACGACGGTCTAAACCCAGCTCACGTTCCCCTTTAATGGGCGAGCAGCCCCACCCTTGGCTCCTGCTGCAGAACCAGGATGGGAAGAGCCGACATCGAGGTACCAAACCGCGGGGTCGATGGGAGCTCTCGCCCGCGACGAGCCTGTTATCCCTAGGGTAACTTTTCTGTCACCACCGGCCCCCAATAGTGGGGACACGATGGATCGCTAAGCCCGGCTTTCGCCTCTGGATTCCGTATCATTGGGAATTCAGTCAGACTGGCTTTTGGCTTTGCCCTCACCGGCGGAGTTCTGTCCCGCCTGAGCCAATCTTTGGGCCCCCTCGATACATTTTCAAGGGGGTGCCGCCCCAGCCGAACTGCCCACCTGCCGATGTCCCCGTAAGAACGGGTTAGCGATACGGTAATGAAAGGCTGGTGTTACAACGGCGCCTCCACCAATCCCGGAGGACTGGCTTCGATGGCTCCCAGCTACGCTCTGCATCCACAACCATACCGCAACAACAGGCTGCAGTAAAGCTCCACAGGGTCTTCTCTCCCCGACAGAGGTTCGTGGACTGTTCGTCCACGTTAAGTGGCTTCACCGGGCTGCAGGCGGGGACAGCGGGGCCCTCGTTGTTCCATTCATGCACGTCGGAACTTACCCGACAAGGCATTTGGCTACCTTAAGAGAGTCAGAGTTACTCCCGGCGTTTAGCGGCCCTTAGCCCAATTGAACTCAGGTTTTAGGTACCGCCACTGGCCAGGATACAGAGGCCGTACTCATCCTTTCGGACTAGCGACCACCTGTGTTTTTATTAAACAGTCGGGACCCCCTGGTCACTGCGACCTGAAGCTCCTGCTCCTCGCAAAAGCCTCAGGCACTCCTTATACCATAGGTACGGAGCTAGATTGCCGAGTTCCCTCGCCTTACGGTATACCCGAAAGACCTTAGATTTCTCATCCAGGGCACCAGTGTCGGTTCTCGGTACGGTCATGAAGCTATCTCCCTTGCCATGCTTTCAGTGTCTCCTGGATTCAAGCGAACCCGCCTTGCGGCAGGCCATTCACTACTCGTCTGGGATCTCGCCATTACGGCACTCCCCCAAACTCGTAAGCTTGAACAGAACGACGGTTCTGCTCGCCCTATCCTGAAGCGACATGGTAGGTCATAACGACGCCTCATGGCATTGGAATATTAACCAATTTCCCATTCGGGCAACTCTGTTGAGGTTGCTCTTAGGACCGGCTAACTCCCGGCTGATGACGCATTGCCGGGAAACCCTTGCCCTTGCGGTCGCCGAGATTCTCACCCGGCTATGCTGTTACTGCCACCAGGATCTGCAATAGTTAGTTCGGTCCACTGGACTTCACAGCCCAGCTTCGACCCAAACACTACGCCCACCTACCGCGCGCCGGCCTCGCCGGCGGCCTAAAGTATCGGTAGTCTGCTTTAGCCCCGTCCATTTTCAGGGCTTCCGAGCTCGGCAGGTGAGCTGTTACGCACTCTTTGAAGGATGGCTGCTTCTGAGCCTACCTCCCTGCTGTCTTTGCTCGAAAACACCTTTTTGTTTGACACTTAGCAGACATTTGGGGACCTTAACTTTAGTCTGGGTTGTCCCCCTTTCGGTTATGAGGCTTACCCCACATAAACCCGCTTCCCGACTTCTACGGCGCCCGTACATTCGGAGTTCGAATGGGCGGCGAGCCCTTTCGAGCCCTTACCGTCCGATCGGTGCTCTACAGTACAAGCAACCTCCATCGAGACAAGACTGCGATCTACTTCGGTGGGAACTAGCGATCACCGGACTAGATTGGTTTTTGACCCCTAATCCCAGTTCTGGGGACCGATTTGCACGTCAGGACCCTTGCGGACCTCCAGGGGGCGTTAGCCCCCCTTCGTCCTGACCAGGACTAGATCGTCCGGTTTCTAGCCTTACTGCCATGACTTAAGACCCTTTCAGATCCTCTGCCTCGCCAAAGCTGCGCAGATTTGGTTTCCCTTCGCCTTCCCCTCGTCAGGTTAGGCTCGCCATGACAGCAATCTCCCTGGCCCGTGTTTCTAGACGGAACGTACGACCCTGGAAGGCTTCAATCCCTTGCGGGACCTCCACCTGATTCCTTTTGAGCCGTACACGTCTGTAACCGGTTGATTTCAGACACTTTTCACCCCCCTTCCGGGGTACTTTTCAACTTTCCCTCACGGTACTAGTGTGCTATCGGTCTTGGTGAATATTTAGCCTTGGATGCTACTTTCACCCATAGTCACTGGCCACTGCCAAGGCCAGTTACTCTCGCTATGGCAGAATCCAATTCCCCGTTGCATACGGGGGTATCACCCTCTGCGCCAGTACGTTCCAGAACATTTCTGCTTAGAGAACTGCGTCCAACGCCATAGCACACCACATCCCTACCACGTTACCGTGGCAGGTTCAGTTTGGGCTCTTCCGTTTTCGCTCGCCGCTACTAGCGGAATCTCGATTGATTTCTCCTCCTCGTCCTACTCAGATGCTTCACTTCGGACGGTTCGCCCTCCCAAGCTGAAAGCAAGGGAGTGTAAAGAGAGACCTCATTCGGAAATCCCGGGATCAACGGTCGCATGCACCTACCCCGGGCTTATCGCAGCTTGCCACGTCCTTCATCACTTACCAAGCCGAGTCATCCTTCAACCGGCGTCTTTGCACTTGTACACCGGCCAACACTATTGCAGCCCCGGAAACTCTACGCGAACGTTTCCGTAAAGCCACTTTGCTACATTCCTCTATCGTTTTCGTGGCGTGTTTCTGTTTCCTGTACACGACGGTCATTGCAGGCAGCGCCTGCTGCGTCCTTCGCCCCATGCTCACGCATGGAGTTGCATGTTTTTTCATAGGTCACACGTGTAGTTCCCAGACAACGGCGGTCCTTTACACTCAAGTCGTCCGGCCGAAATTCTAAGGAGGTGATCCAGCCGCAGGTTCCCCTACGACTACCTTGTTACGACTTCTCCCCCGTTGCTGACCCCAGGTTCGATAGCGCCAATTAGGCGCCACCTCGCCAAGAACCAGCTTCGGTGAAGCGACGGGCGGTGTGTGCAAGGAGCAGGGACGTATTCACCGCGCGATAGTGACACGCGGTTACTAGGGATTCCAGATTCATGAGGGCGAGTTTCAGCCCTCAATCATAACTGAGGTAAGGTTTGTGGGATTGCCTCCTCCTTTCGGAATCGGAGCCCGTTGTCCTTACCATTGCAGCCCGCGTGTGGCCCGAGGGTTTCGGGGCATACTGACCTGCCGTAGCCCCCTCCTTCCTCCGCCTCAGCGGCGGCGGTCCCTCTAATTAGCCCTGCTAGTCCGGAGACCAGCAGTAGCAACTAGAGGCAGGGATCTTGCTCGTTACCTGACTTAACAGGACACCTCACGGCACGAGCTGGCGACGGCCATGCACCTCCTCTCAGCTTGTCTGGTAAAGTCTTCAGCTTGACCTTCACTCTGCTGTCGCCCCCGGTAAGATTTCCGGCGTTGACTCCAATTGAACCGCAGGCTTCACCCCTTGTGGTGCTCCCCCGCCAATTCCTTTAAGTTTCAGTCTTGCGACCGTACTCCCCAGGCGGCAGACTTAACGGCTTCCCTGCGGCACTGGGTTGGCCCAAAGCCAACCCATCACCGAGTCTGCATCGTTTACAGCTGGGACTACCCGGGTATCTAATCCGGTTTGCTCCCCCAGCTTTCATCCCTCACCGTCGAGCGCGTTCTGGCAAGCCGCCTTCGCCACTGGTGGTCTTCAGTGGATCAGAGGATTTTACCCCTACCCACTGAGTACCGCTTGCCTCTCCCGCCTCCTAGCCCTGTAGTATCCTCCGCGGCCCATCTGTTGAGCAGGTGGATTTAACGGAAGACTTGCAGAACCGGCTACGGATGCTTTAGGCCCAATAATCGTCCCGACCACTCGGGGTGCTGGTATTACCGCGGCGGCTGACACCAGACTTGCCCACCCCTTATTCTGCACCATTTTTAGAGGTGCCAAAAGACGTCCTTAACGGACGTCACTCAGAGTAACCCTGTCAAGCTTTCGCCTATTGCAGAGGTTTCGCGCCTGCTGCGCCCCATAGGGCCTGGGCCCTTGTCTCAGTGCCCATCTCCGGGCTCCTCCTCTCAGAGCCCGTACCGGTTACAGGTTTGGTGGGCCATTACCTCACCAACAGCCTGATCGGCCGCAGTCCAATCCAGGGGCCATATAGGTTTCAGCCATGATCCATTCCAGAAACCTTGGCCTATCGCGGTTTATCCTCAGTTTCCCGAGGTTATCCACGTCCCCTGGGCATGTTGACTACGTGTTACTGAGCCGTATGCCACGCATTGCTGCGTTAACTCGCATGGCTTAGTCCCACTCTGATAGCAGTCGGGTCCGGCAGGATCAACCGGAGTCAATCCATTTTTTTGTTTTTCTCGTTAATGAGAGTACGGCCGGACAACTTGGTAATTGTGCGGATCGCTATTGTCGTTACGGGTTTGCACGTGTGACCTATGTCGGAAACGATGTTGACATCGAATCCCCATGATATGAGCGCAACTGGAGGTCAGTGAATCACAAAATGGCTCATTACCAACATCATCACTGACGCCGCCTTGATGTTACGTTCGTTCATTTCCTTTACAAGGCACCGATATAAATCTTTCATAACGAGCGTCAACCGTGAGAAGCCACATCACTACCGGCCACTGCAAGCGTCCGATTTAGTGCTTGTTAAAGCTTGTATAGACTTGCTAATAAAGTCTATGCCTGATTTCTACAGGGTAAACAATAGTTCTAGTTGATCATGTGTTTTGGCGCCAAGCAATTCAAGATTTTACTGCTTTGTGCTTTTTTCATAGAAATTTTCTCTTCAATAAAAACCGCTACAAAGTCTAAATAGCGTGCAGGAGAACCTGCAAGCAATGCACGATAACCCTCATCATGCTAGCAACACTAAACCAAACAGGCTCGTACAGGAGACCAGCCCGTACCTTTTGCAGCACGCCTACAACCCGGTCGAGTGGTACGCGTGGGGGGAAGAAGCTTTGGAGCGCGCAAAAAGGGAGAACAAGCCCATCTTTTTGAGCGTCGGCTACAGCGCGTGCCATTGGTGCCACGTGATGGCCCACGAGTCGTTCGAGGACGACGAGACTGCGAAAATAATGAACGAGCATTTCATCAGCATCAAGGTCGACAGAGAGGAGCGCCCAGACATTGACGACATTTACCAGCGCGTGTGCCAGCTTGCAACGGGCACTGGCGGCTGGCCACTCTCGGTTTTCCTGACGCCGAACCAAAAGCCATTCTACGTCGGCACGTACTTTCCAAAGGACGGCAGGCAATACAGCCTGCCGGGCTTCAAGACCATCTTGCTACAGCTGGCAGAGGCATACAAGAGTAAAAAGAACGAAGTCGAGTCGGCAAGCGCCGAGTTTATGGACGCGCTGTCGCAGACGGCACGTGACGTTGCCACTCTGCCTGCAGGCGAAGCAACAGCCAAGGCAGGCATAGAGCGCTCGATACTGGACGAGGCAGCCATGGGGCTCCTGCAGATGGGTGACACGATATACGGAGGCTTTGGTCAGGCTCCCAAGTTCCCAAATGCATCGAACCTGCTTTTTCTTCTGCGCTATTACGACATTTCCGGCATCAACCGCTTCCGCGATTTTGTCGTGTTCACGGCAGACAAGATGGCGCAGGGAGGCATACACGACCAGCTCGGAGGAGGATTTGCGCGCTACTCTACCGACCAGAAATGGCTCGTGCCGCACTTTGAAAAGATGCTGTACGACAACGCGCTTCTTGCGCAGCTGTATTCGGAACTGTTCCAGATAACCAAGGACGGGCAGCATATTGCCGTCCTGAGAAAGACGCTGGACTTTGTCATCCGTGAAATGACGCACCAAGAAGGCGGATTTTATTCGGCGCAGGACGCCGACTCTGAAGGCGAAGAAGGCAAGTTCTACCTATGGACCAAGAAGGAGATTAGGGAAATCCTGCAAGACCAGCAGCTTGCAATAGACGCGTTTTGCGAGCGCTATGGCGTGACAGAGGGAGGCAATTTCGAGTTCAAGAACATACTGAATGTCAGGTCGCCTGTCGCAAGCATTGCGCAGAGGTACGGCAAGACGCCGGACGAGATAACAAAGATAATCGAGGACTCGTCTACCAAGCTGTTTGCAGTCCGGGAAAAGCGCGTCAGGCCCGGCAGGGACGAAAAGGTCCTGACTTCGTGGAACGGCCTGATGATATCGGGGTTTGCCAAGGGCTATTTCGTCACCGGCGACGTACGGTATCTTGACGCGGCCAAAAACGCTGTCAGGTTCATCGAAAGCAGGCTTGCTTCTTCGCCGGACGGCAGGCTGATGCGCACTTTCAAGGACGGTCAGGCAAAGCTGAACGCGTACCTTGACGACTATGCGTTCTACGTGGCAGGGCTGCTCGACCTGTTTGCGGTAGAATCCAAGCCAGAGTACCTGGAAAAGGCGGCAAGGTACACAGAGTTCATGATCAGGCATTTCTGGGACGAAAAGGAGGGCAACCTGTTCTTTACCTCCGACGACCACGAGCAGCTTATAGTGCGCACCAAGAGCTTTCACGACCTTGCAATCCCCTCTGGCAACTCGATGGCCGCGTCGAATCTTCTCCGGCTGTACCACTATACGCAGAACAACGACTACCTCGACAAGGCAACGCGCATAATAAAGTCAGGGGCAAGGCCGGCCGCAGAAAACCCGTTTGGCTTTGGGCAGCTCTTGAACGCGATATACCTTTACGTAAAAAAGCCGGTCGAAGTCACGGTCATCGGAAAAGGCGGAGGCATGTCAGCGTGGCTGAAAGAGCAGTTCCTGCCCGACGGCATCACCGCGTTCGTGGCGGGAGATAATGACATACTGGCGCTGCAGAAATACCCGTTCTTCCAGGGCAGGAGTTCTGAAAAAGGTGAGACGGCGTTTGTGTGCAGGAACTTTACCTGTTCACTGCCGATAACGACGGGGAACGAGCTGGCACGCCAGCTAGGGCGGCGCTAGGCCCTGCTGATGTCTACGCTGACTCTTTCGCCCACCTGCGGCCTCCCTATCTTTTCATAGCGCCTCTTGGGCATCGTTATCTGTATCACCGTCTGCGAGTACGACCTGACGACAGTCTGGGGCTGGGCGCGAAGTATCGCCTCCAGTACCGGCTTTATCTGCTCCTTTACCTCCTTGTCCATGACGGCGCGGTCGATGGCCTCTATCATCATCTGCTGCTGCGACACCGTTTCCAGTTCGACGTCTTCGGTGAGTGCAAGCGTAACGTTTGCGCCGGTGTCTGTCAGCTGGGTTATCCTGAACCGAGGTGAATCGTCCATGCTCAATAGATAGAGGAAGTCGCTACTAAATATCAATCAATCCCTGAACATCTCTTCCTGCCCTATGTCGCGCTCCTTCCACGACAGGTACACCATTATCCCGGCGCTTAACGTGAACACCACGATATTGACAATAATGATGTCCATGCCGGCGCGCTCGTTGAGGCCGTGCAGCCGGACAAACGCGTACGCGACTGCCCCGACCATGGCTGCCATGCAGGCATAGATGCCATAGCGTGCCTGCCTGCTGTTCACGGCCATACTCCGAGAAACGTGCGTATAACTTTTGGCAACTCTGCAAATTGCCACTACAAGCTGCAAAAAATGCGAGAGTGTGTCTGCCATAGTCTCTCTGTCATCACGGCCAGTCATTGCGGCAAATGGCGGAAAAGTGTTTACCGCAAGATTTCGCCAGAAATTGCCGGCAGAAAATAGTTTTGCCAGATATAGCCAACCGCAAACCATGTAAATCCGGCAGGATTCTTGCATGAAAATGAAGCCTTATAGGTGATGCAGTGCAAGCGACAGCTTGGGATTAGGTTGGCAGCATTTATGAACAAGCTGCGCGCAAAGGGCGCAAACAAAATGAACAGAATGATGCGCAGCAGGATAGAGATCACTCACGACATATTGCGGCTCTGCGCTAACGAGCCGAAAAAGCGCACGCACATCATGTACAAGGCAAGCCTGTCGTTTGAACAGCTAAATGACTATGTGTCTCCCCTGCTTTCCAACGGCCTCCTTGCAAGGCGTGACGGATACAGAGAGCCGACGGATTGCGACAAACCCGGCGGGCACGTCTATTACATGACGACTGAAAAAGGCAAGCACGTGCTGCAAGACCTGGCAAAGGCGGTACGGCACGTAAACTCGCTCTTCAACAAGGTCCAGGCAATGTCTGAATAGGGCTCTGCATTGTAGAGCATCCGCGGCCTCTGACCGGCGGCAGTCTCTATTTAGCGGCACATAGTGCGCATAACTTTTAACGGCACGCGTACATAGCTTGCGCAGGCACACATGCAGCTGGTGAAAAAGTTTGAGATAAAGTCAAAGGACAGGATTATCGACTTTTTAAACAGCCAGCCGGTTGGAAGGGTGGCCTCAATCGACAAGAATGGCTACCCGCAGGTCATCCCGATGAACTTTGTGTGGATGGAGGCCGCGGTGTACATGCACTCGCATCCTATGGGCGAAAAGCTGGAGAACATGCTGCGTAACTCCAGGGTTGGCTTTGAAGTGGACCAGCACGTGTGCTTTTTGCCGTCATACTATTTCCACCCGACAGACGCGTCGCAGGCCGACACGCTCTACATTTCCGTGGTGATAAAGGGCAGGGCAGTCCTCGTCAGCGACGGCGAAGAAAAGGCAAGGGCGCTCAACGCGCTCATGGAGAAATACCAGAAGGAGGGCAGGTACGAGCTCCTTGCAGCAGAGATGCCGGTCGTGCACGAAGTGGCAATAATCAAGGTAATTCCCGATGAGATGCGGGGCAAGTACAAGGTAGGCCAGCACTGGTCTCGGCCCTACAGACTAAAAATGGCGCAGAACATCATCGAGCGCGAAGGGCTTGAAAACGCAAAAGCTGTGCTGGCGGTTATGGGCATCGAAGTCAAAAACGGCGCGCCAGAGGTAACAAGCGAGCCGGAGATGTAGACACGCACACATGCCCCGCTGCAACGTGCATACGGACTTTTTCGACGACTCGTGCGAAGCATGCAGGCAGGAGTATATGGAAATGAAGGGCGCCGGCGAACACGTTGAAGAAGAAAAAGAGAAAGAGGAGAAAAAATACAAAGAGTTCACGGAGGAGCGCGCAAAGAAATTGCTGGAGGAGGTCATGCTGCAGTACGTCAAGTCTGGGTCAACAGACCTTGAGGCGGTGGAAAAAGCCAAGGCCGTCGTGCGCAAGCAATGCGCAATACGAGGGATAAAGTACTGGCCTTGGCTCTAGGCCGGGATCTTTTTCTTTCTGGCGCCGGGGAAGATCATCTGCCCGACGTCCTTGTACATCTTTAGAAATTGACGGCCCTTTTCCGTTGTATAGTACTCTTTTTCCTCAGCCACATAATCGAGGAGCCCGCCGTCCTGCAACAGCTCTAGATATTCCTTCAGCTGTGGGAACGACAGGAAAGCCTTGTACATTATCCTCGTCTTTATCGCGCCGCCCTGTGCTATCTCCAGAATTGCGGCAGCGATGTCCATCCTGCTGCGATACTTCACGCTGGAGTTTTTGCAGTCATCAGTTAAATATCTGCTCTAGGCGGAACCTAGAAAAGAGTCCTGTACGCCTACTCCACATCTACCTTTTGCACGCGATCGGAGGCACGTTTTTCGTGCTCGTCAAGCTTTTTTAGCTCCGACAGCAGGAACTGGCGGTACTTCGAGCGCTCTTCCTTTGACAGAGCGTCTGCGTGCGAGCCGATTGCCGAGCCTATCGTGATGACGCGGTCCACAAGGTCGGTCGCAACTGCCGCGCCTATGGTCCCGACGCGCAGCATCGCGTCCAGCTGCCTGTGCACTATGCCGTTTAGCGTTTCAAGATCGCCAATGATTGCAAGCCCTTTTTTCGTTATCGAATACCTGCCGTCATCGTTTTCGGTCACTAATCCATCGTCAAGGAGCCGGCCAAGCAGCGGGTAGATGAGGCCGGGCGATGGCTTCCAGCGCCCTTCAGTCTGCGCTGTCGCCTTGTCGATTATCTCTTTTCCAGTCATTGGCTTTTCCTTCAGAAGTGTCAGGATGTAGTGGCGGGAAAATCCGCGCGGTATGGCACTTCCGACGCGTGCGAGCCATTCGCTTATCATATCACTAGTAATATCGCCAGTGATATATCAAGATATCGCTAGCGATTACACTGTTGAATATGCGGGATAGTGCGGGTGGAAAAACGACTGAGTTTATTACGATAGCAAAAGCAGCCATCTAATCAGCCGAATTCCCACCAGAACTTTGCACGCTATCCTTATTAGAAACATATACTGAAAATATTTTGTGAAAAGTGCGTATGTACAGCACTGTGCTGCACAGTGCTGTAATTTCCACAAATGCAGGAATTGGCAGACATGGGCAAGATAAACTATGTCTGCACAGCATGCGGCAAAGGCTTCACAACTGGCAACTCAGCTCGACGGCATGTACGCACAGTGGAGAAAGGGGGAGGATTGGCAGTTTCAGAGGCATCATATAGAGCAGGACTCGCAGCAGGTGTTTTTGTACCAGCGCTGCCGGGCAGACCACCCAAATTTGAAAACGTAAATAGAAGCCGCAGCAAGCCGCCAGTCGTTCTAGACCATGACGAATTCTTCAGAGGTTTCTGGCGGAGGGCAGGGGAGCTGTATTGCGAAGAGATATTTAAAGACCCAATCAAAAGACAACAGGTAGATAATCAGATCCAACTACAAAGGATACTGCGTATGAAGGAGTTAATGCACGAAGAGCAAGCAGAGAGAGAGCAAAATCTAGCCACTAATTCAGCAGCGGAAGCAGCAAGTACTTTTTATGAAGTATTCAAAACATGGTACAAATGGTAACGCGGAAGAGTAACCAGCAGTTAATAAGGTGACTGATGGAGACAGAGGTAGCCATCATTACATTCAAGAAAACACATATGTAGTCTGATCTTGCATTCTTACGCTCTTCCGCTCTGCCATTTTCTAATTCTGCTGCGAAGTACATTATTAGGCGAGTTCTTTTTTCGAAAATTCAAAAAATCATTAGAAGTGCCATCATATAAAGGATTCAAGAATTAGCTATCTTTTGTTCCTCTTCAAGACATTTGCCACCGGCCGCATCGCGACTTCTATTCTTCCTGCCACACCTACAAAGATGAAAGCGACTCCGACCCCTAAGAATATCCCGCCAAGCACATCCAGAGGATAGTGCCCGCCGACGTACACCCTGGATAGGCACACTAGGGCAGCCTCTGCCGCCAACCCTAGCGATATCGCGGTTTTCCTGCCAGCGCCCCTAAAGAGTGCCAGCGCGGTAGCGGCGCCTGCCGATGTTATCACTGCATGGCCCGACGGGAAGGAGAAATCCGGCTCTGCCGCAACAAGCAGATCGGATTGCGGGACTACGGGTCTTGGTCTTGCAACAATTTCCTTGGCAATGCTTCCAATCGGAATAAGAACAAGCAAGGTTATAGCCATCACGACCGCCGTTTTTTTGCCAGCCCCCCCGCCAAAGACAAAGATGAGGACGCCTGCCACAGTCCACACTACCTCTCTCCCATACTCTGTCAAGAGAATCATGAACTGGTTAAAAGGACCGGAAAGGTGAGAGTTGTTGACTGCAAGAAATGCAGATGCATCGTATTTCATCACCCCGGAATTGCCGTCAGGATTTACTCTCGGTGAGACTAGCACCGCCAAGACTATGAACGATGCGATTAGTATCAGAGAAATTGCAAGGTATTTTTTGTTATTCAAGGAAATGTATGTTTGATAAAGATCGAGTTGAGTTATAATAGTTAGCTCTGCTATATGTTGACGGTCTTTTTAGGATTCGCGCTCCGACAATTTTACAATTGTAAACTATTATTGCTATATGCGCATCATTCCCTAATAGGCCCAATGCAAGAACGTCATAACGCGCACGCACATGCGCATAATCACGGCGGCAGCCTGAGATGGGCAACTGCCAAGCACGCCCTCAGGTGCCTGATAGGATGCAACATAGGCGAAGGCATTGGAGCCGCAATCGGTTTTCTGCTCGGCTGGGACATGGCCTCCACTCTTGCCCTGGCAGTTGGGCTTGCGTTTGCAGTCGGGTACGCCTTTACCATGATACCCATGTTAAGGACTATGCCGTGGAAACAGGCCGCAAAAGTCACGGTCATCGGTGACACTGCAAGCATCTCGGCGATGGAAGTCACCGAGAACCTGCTTGCCTTTGTGATACCTGGTTTCATGATGGCCTCGCTTGCCGACGCGGTATTCTGGCTTGGAATGGGGATAATACTGCCGGCTGGATTTGCAGTTTCATACCCTGCCATGTACTGGGCCATGAAGAGCGAACAGCAAAAGACGGCGGTGCACAAGCAGCAGCACAAGCAGCAGCACTACCACCATAACTGACTACAGAACAGGCACCGCTTCCTCGCCTTTTTTTATCAGGTTGTAGTGGAGGTATATCCGCCTGTTCAGCCCCACAAGGAGTCCCGCTCCAAGCACCAGCATAAAGTCCGAGACAATGAACTCAAGGGCCGTCGCAGAGCCGGTTGCCTGCGCGCCTTCTGGGCTGTAGACAAAAAACATCGATGTCGAAGACCCTAGCAGGAGCATCGAGACAATGATGCGCACGGCCATTGCGCCCACGTACGTCATGTATATCGCCGTGCCACCCTTTGAATAAATGACTCCGTCGGCAGTCTTCCAGAACCTTAGCGCCTTGTCAGAGTAGCGGTTTGAGAAATACTCTGCAGCAAAAAAGGTCAGGACATAGGGCGTGGAGTAGATTATCGGAACGCCGCCTGCAAACGAATTGAGCACGAGATAGGAAGCAAACGCCACGTAAAAGATGCCAAGGCCGTACGTCTTTGCCCTGCTCACTTTGGAGCCGCGCACTGCAGTCCTAGTCCGGACATAGCCTATGAGCCCCATCACCACTATCGCAAACACGACAAGTAAACCTGCGGCACGCACAGGGTAGAGACTGATTACTTTTATGCCTTCAGCAAAAATGTCATAGAAAAAAATGCGTTATATTAGTCAGCAGCGCTTGATACAAGGCAGACGCAGACACGATTTTTTGCAAGCGTTGCAGTCAATTTCAGGCCAGAGCAAAGTCGTCTAAATAGGATTTGAGCATCGTTTATGGTAACTGTGCACAATATTAGCACTGTCAATGTTTGAACAAATACTCTGGGTAGTGTTGGGGTTCGCGCCGACACTCGCCGCCTTACACGCGGCAGACAAGATAGCGAAGAAGCCGCTAGAGGTGGAAGCATAGTGTCGTCGGGCAAGTATTTCAACAAGGGCGTCAAGGCTCTGGATTCACCGCACGTCGGCCACGTGGTCCGCGAGGCTGACGAGGCGATAGTGGTTTTCGGCGAGGGCGGCGACAGATATGACATACCCAAGTCAGAGGTCAGGTTTGCGGCAGCAAACGTGTTGATTGACCTTCCCTTCTCAGAGATAGCGAAAAAATACAAGGTCAGCAGAGACGCGCCTCTGCCGGCAAGCGCGGAGATCCACGAGGAAGCCGCCGGCGATGTCGACCTTGCGGCGTACGAGAAAAAGTACCCCAGATCGCTCTTTAACAAGGGAGTAAGGTCGCAGGACGAGGAACACGTCGGCCACGTCATGAAAGAGACAAGCGAGACGATAATAGTCTGGGGCCACCGTGACTGGCGCTTTGACATACCCAAGTCGAGGATAGTCGCAGTGGGAAGAAACGTCATCGTCGGCCTCGACTACAAGGATGTCTTTCAGTACAAGGTAGACAGAGACGCGCCGGTTCCGGCAGAAGAAGAAGCAGCAGAAGAGTAGGCTCACTCTGCCTTTTGTTCTGCCGCCGGAACCGCCGGCTCGGGCGGGTCCTTTCTGTACGCCGACTTTAGCCATACCGGCGTGATTATCGTAGTAGCCGCGACCATGATGATTATGGCAGTATAGATGTTGCCTGTGAGCGCGCCTGAAGACACACCGACTCCTGCAACGATGAGCCCGACTTCTCCCCGCGATATCATGCCTATCCCCACCTTCATCGACTTGTTGCGGCTCTTCAGGAAGAGCAATGCAGGCAGGCCGCATCCGGCCATCTTTGACACTATCGCCACTGCTATCATGGCACCTGCAATGAGCATCACCTCTGCATTGACGCCCCGCAAGTCTACTTGAGCGCCAATTATCGCAAAAAAGAGGGGTGCAAATATTATCTGCAGTTTGTCGACATACTCTTCGATCCTGTGGATAACCCGCGTGCTTGCGATTGCCATGCCCACGGCAAAAGCGCCCACGATGGGCGACAGGCCCACGAACGCGGCTATGCCGGCGGCCGCAAAGAACGCGGCAGTGGCGATGCCTTCAATGCTTCCCCTAGACTTCCACAGCCTTTCGACGTGTAGTAGCCGCGGTATGAGAAATATCGCGCCCACAAGAAGGGCGGCAAATATTCCAAGGATCTTTAGTATCAGAAACACGATTTCCGTTATGTCTGGCGCAGTGTTGCCCGTCTGCACCATCGTAGTCACTACGGAAAGCACGGCTATGGCAAGTATGTCGTCGACTATGGCCGCACCAAGTATCAGCCGGGCCTCTTTTGTCCGCATACGACCTAGCTCCGTCAGCACCTGCACCGAAATTGCGATGCTAGTGGCGGTGAGCGCAGTGGCGATGAGCATCGATTCTAGCGCGGCGAGGCCAAACTGCAAAAACACAAAGTAGCCTAGAAAGAAGGGCACCACGACTCCTATCGCGCCAACGGTGAACGCGGACGCGCCTCCCCTCAGGAATTCCCTCGGCGTTATTTCCAAGCCTGCGATGAACAATATGACCACCGCAGACATCTCGCCAATAGTCCTGACGGTCTCGTCAAGGTCCACGATGGGCCTGTCCTGAAACATGACAAGGCCGCCGAGCGCAAACGGTCCCACTATGATGCCTGCCACGAGCTCTCCGAGCACGACTGGCAGCTTTATCCGAGCAAACAGCTCGGCAAATATCTTGGCGGCAAAGAGCAGTATGCCAAGAGAGATCATGACGTGCAAAAACGCGGCATCGACTGCCAAGGAAAATAATAACCGCAATAAAGTAACGACGGCGTCTTAAAAGACTAGCTTCTCTTGGCCTGCTCCGACTTGAGCGTCTCAGTCAGCTGGAAAAATATTGGGTTTGCGCTCACGTCTACAAGGTTGAGCGTGCCGTTTTCCTTCACCACCTGCCGCTCGAACTTGTCCTTTCTCGCAAACACCACCGACGAATAATGTATTGTCCCTTTCAGTTTTTCCTGAACCACGCTTTCGGTATCAGGGAACGTCGCGTGCTGGAACACGAGGCCGTTGCACCAGTTCATCGACGCGATGCCGCCTCCTGCAGCGCGCGACTGCGAGAGCACGATGCGCACGAGATCCTCAAAGCCGTACTCTATCACTTCGTGCACTACCAGCTTTTTCCACGGCTCGATAGAGATTTCCAAGCCGGATGCAGTCTGCGGGCTAGAGTAATAACCCTAACTAATGCTGTACAGAGCATGTCAGAATATCACGGCGGCGACTGCGACCGGGCCGGGTCGGCCGGTCAAGCAACCACAGCTAGCTTTATTTCCAACATCCATCTTCTTCCCACGTACATACATACACAAACATACGCAGGCTATGGCATTAGCCTTGGCGCAAGCCTGAACCGCCCTTTTCCAGAGGTGCTGATAATGCCTACCAGAAAACAGAGGACATGAAGAAAATGGTGGGCACAAGAGAAAAATGAAAGGAATAGAATTTGCGCTGCTTGCGGCAGGTGCGGTCGCTGGCGCGTTTCTGCGCTACAAGATGGCCGAGTCGCCGGTTGTGCTAGGCACGCTACCACTAAACGTGCTGATAATCAACATTGCAGGCAGTTTCATCCTGGGCGTGTTTTCGATACTTGCCGCGGTATGGAACCTGGACTCTCGCTACTCATTGCTGGTGGCAATCGGCTTTTGCGGCTCACTCACCACCATGTCATCGTTTGCGCTAGAGACGAACAACCTTCTTGAGAACAGGCAGCTTGGCCTAGTTGCGCTTAACATAGCAGCCAACGTCGGCCTGTCGATAGGCGCGGTGATTGGCGGAAGGGCGATTGCAAGCGTGCTCTTGAAAGGATAAAATGATTATGACAACTATGGCTATCCTGCGCACATATCGACGCACTGCGGTGCGCGCACACACACGCTAAGTATAATAGGCTACTTTAAGCATCAACCATAACCACTTTTTGGACAAGTCTACGGTTTTCAACGAGGCAAGGAAGGCGGCGTGGGTCTCCATATGGACGCTGATAGCAATAGGCGTCGCCGAGGTCATGCTCTCGTTTTTCACAAGCAGCCTCACACTCTTTGCAGACGGCCTCGACTCGCTTGCTGACGCGCTAGTCTCGTTTGTCGTGTGGTTTGGCATACGGATGATCCACAAGCCAAAGAGCAGGCTGTTCCCCTTTGGATACACCAAGATAGAGAGTTTTGCAGCGTTCGTCGCCGCGGTCATCATCCTGTTCCTCGGCGGCTTTATCGTTTACAACGCGTACCAGCATTTCCTCCACCCCGAGCCGGTCGGCAACTATCCTGTCACGATGGCGGCCCTTGCAGGCGCCGGCGCGGTTTCGCTGCACCGTGCGTTCAAGGTGAGGAGCGTCGCCAAAAAGTACGACCTCATATCGCTCAACCTCGACGCCAAGAACTCGATAAAGGACGGCACCGCGTCGTTCGTGGGTCTTGCAAGCGTCGTTGCGGCATTCTTTGGCATCCCCTACATGGACGCAATAGGCAGCATCATGATAGCAGGGTACATCTTTTACATGGCGTTTACCGCGCTGAAAGAGTCGGCGCTCGTGCTTGTCGACGCGGTAAAGAACCCAGAGATGCAAGCCGAGATGATTCTCCACATCGAGAAAAAGTTCAACGTGAGGGTTGAAAAGATACTGCTCCGGCCTGCAGGGCAGGAATTCTATGCGCAGGTGCACGTGGAGCTTGACAGGAACATGAGCCTCGACAAGGCAAACGAGCTGATGTCCAAGATACGGGCGTCTGTCATGTCAGAGTTTGACACGGAAGACACGGTGATAATACCAAAGCCGGTCTAGGACGTGGATCGGTATATTATAGAAATTATATTAAATCAATAGTAATTATAGATATAAAGCTGTCATGATGAGAAATAGCATAATTGTTATAATAAATATAAAGAGAAAGCAGAAATATTAAAGTCACGAATAAAGGGCATATGTTGCCGCAGTCATCGTTCAGAAGAGAGGCGTTGCGGAGTGGCGCCAAGTACGGCGCGATTGCAGGGCTGATAGCGACGTGGTCAATATCGACGGCGATAGCGGCGTCGGAACTGGAGCTCGGTCTTCCCATAGGGACGTTCTACGCGGTGATGGGTATGAGCCTTGGCGCCGGCGGCTTTGGCCCTGCCGCGTACGTTGGCTTTGGCTTGCACCTACTGACCGGGACCCTGCTTGGCGCAGTCATAGGGTTTGCGATGTCCCGGTTTGCCATCATGAAATTCTTAAACCCGTACAGGGCGGTCGCCGCAGGCATTGGAGCAGGAGTCGCGGTGTGGCTTGTCCTGTTCCTCCCGGTGACTGAGCTCTTGGTGCAGCCCTCGATGGCAAGGATAAGCCACCTGCTTGCGCAGAGCATGCCGCTGCAGAGTGCGGCGCTTGGCAACGCAGACCAGTTCGTATGGGGAATTGCGCTCAGTGCAATCGTGTTCCACCTAGTATGGGGCGCCATATTTGGCTACATGACAAGCGCGTTTCTGCGCATCAAGGCGTTTCGCGCGGCGCATCCTGGTGAAGGAGGGATGATGCACTAAAATGACAATACAGGGCAAACATGCTTTACTGCAGAGCCGCGGCCTTGCCGTGGCTGGCGCAGGGGCCGCCTCGGGCCTCATAGGCTCGCTTGCAGTCTCGGCGCTGATACTGCTTGGAGAGAGGGTCGCGGGGCTGCCGGTGGGCACGTTCTACCTGATGCTTGTCTCTGCAATTTCGCAGGCGCAGGACTATAACACGTACGCCATAGTGCAGGGCCTGCTCCTGCACCTGCTTGCGGGGGCCGCAATCGGCCTTGTCATTTCGGCGCCCTTTGCAGTTTCAAGAAAGGCTTATTCGTCGCTCGGCAGGTTTGCGCCGGCGTACGGCCTTGCTGCAGGCGCGCTCGTCTGGGCCGCGTTGTTCCTGCCAGTCGCATACGGGACGATGGTGCCGCTCCTGCAGTCGCTTGACGGCCGATCTGTCGTAGACCAGCACACGCCCACCGGGATCCTGTTCCGCATTGCGGTTTCAGACATGCTCGCAATGATGGACAGAATTGTCTACAGCGCGCTTGCGTTCAACATGCTCTTTGGGCTGGTCGTGCTGGTGCTCACTAGGGCTTTATCAGAGGCTGCAATGGGCAGGTAATTTTATAAAGCCAACCAAGTCTTTCTCCGCACATGGTCCAGAGGCGCATCCTGAAGAGCCAGAGAAGATTAGGCGAGGCAGTCATGATAGCTTGCGGAGTCGGCCTCGGCATATTGGGCCTTGCGCTCAACATCCCGCAGATCTCGTTTGGCGGCCTCTGCATAATTGGCCTAGGCATATTCTCAATATTCTGGAGATAGCCATATGCGCAGCAAGAACATTATCATTGCGGTAATAGCGGTAGGCATCATAGTCTCGGCAGGCGCCGGCGCGTTCTTTGCAACCTCCTCTGCGCAAAAGCCACAGACCGACGAAGAATTTGCCAAGGCAGTATTTCAAAAGATGCAGTCGCCCACGATTGCAGCCGCCCCCGTGCTCGGCAACGCAAACGCCCCGGTGACGGTCGTAGAGTTTGGCGACTATTTGTGCACTTTTTGCCACAGGTTCCACCAGGACACCAAGGACAAGCTCATGGCCGACTATGTGCAGACAGGCAAGGCCAAGTTCGTGTTCAAGGACTTTCCGATAAACGACCACCTAGACGGCGGCTCGTCCCTCGGCGCGCAGGCGTCGTACTGCGCCGCTGACCAAGGCAAATTCTGGGAGTTCCACGATTTCATGTACAACAACTGGGGAGGCGAAAAGGCAGGATGGATAACCAAAGAGAACATGGCCGACTTTGCCCAGAAGGTAGGCATTTCAAACATCGATCAGTTCAAGTCGTGTCTTGACTCTGGCAAGTATGCAAGCGTAGTCAAGGACAATTTTAATCTGGCCAAGACCGTCGGGCTGAACGCGACGCCCAGCTTTGTGATAATCCCGGCAAACGGCCGGCCTGAGCCCATCGTGGGCGCTCAGCCTTACCAGGTGTTCCAAGAAGTGCTGAACAAGTACACCACTACTACTAGCGGCTGACCGCGTACCTCTTGCCGGTTAGTGAGAGCAGCGTTTCCGAGACTTCCTTCAAGAGCGCGTCCACTTCAGAGTTTGTTTCTGCCACCTGCTTTTTCAGCTGGTCAAGCCATTGCCGCTCTCTTGCAAGACCCTCCTCGTGCTGGGCTATGATGGTCTCGGCCTCCCTTGCGTGCTGGACCGCGTGGATTTTGCCCTGGCGCAATGTCGCAATCTCTGCGGAAATAGAGGCCGCGTCCTTTTGCAGCTGCGGAAGGGATGACTGGATGGACGCAAGGTGCGAGAGCGCCCTGTCCGAGTCCTTCAGCTGTATCTGGCCGGAGGCGACTGACTTGTAGACCTCTGCAAGGAGCGCAGAGTAGGGCGATATGTCCTGCTCGGCAAGCGCTGACCACGGCTCCTCCGACAGCACCCGAAGACGCCTCTCGGTCTCTTTTGACACGCCGTACGAGTATTTCGACAGCGCCCTTGAAACGTGCGAAAACATCTCGGCAAGCTGCGCATTGAACTGCTCCTGCCTCTTTTCAGCCTGCGCGAGTTTTTCGGCCGTGGCCTTGGCCTCTGCAAACTCGGACGAGCTAGAGAGCGCCGCAAGCTCTTCTTTCAGCCTTGCAAGGTCGGATTCAATTACAGAAATGCGCTCCTGCGTGGCCTGTGCGGCCTGCTCGTCCGCCCTTGCCGACGAGATCTTTTGCAAAACGGTGTTGAGCGTATTTGAGCACCTTACCGCCGGCGCGCGCTCTTGCTCAAACGCAGATATCGCGGCCTTGGCGTCTTTCAGCAGGTCTTCAAGCTCGCCAAGCTCGCCCTTCATGTTGGAAGCGTGCTTTTTGAGGAAATAGTTGAGCATCTTGCTGTGCGAGCCGGTGACCTCGCCAAAGCGATGTATCATCGACTCCATCCTCTCCTTGAACTTTTTCGCGTCTCCTAGCGTCTGCACCTGCGGCAGTTCGGATGACGCCTCGCGCCTGAGCGCGGACACCACCATCTTTTTGGTGTTTTCGATGTTGGAGCCGAACCTCTTTTCAAGCTCCTCAAGTTTCAGCTTTTCCTTCTCCATCCCGTCGGCGATGGCCGCAAGGGACGCAAGCGTGCGCGCCGCAGAGTCCCTCGCCGGCGCAAGCCGGGAGGAGAGCGACTGCACTCGGGCCGACTCGATGCTGTCAAGAAGCGACTGAACGTCCTGTATGGAGAGCGTGCCGGCCTGCGGCATGTCCGGCGCAACGGTGGCCGTCCCGCTTTTTTCGGCCTCTTTCTTTTTGAATAACCCAAATGGCACGAGAATCTCTGACGCATCATGAACAAAAAACTGTTGCGGATCAGGGGAAAGGCTTAATGCGCAGTTTGAGGCTATTTTCTCATGGCCGAGGGGCTTGCCTCTGCTCCAAAGCACCCGGTACTTGCTCGTGCCAAGGCGTGGTTTGTGCTCCACGAGCAGACACTTTTGATAGTAAACTGCGTAAGCATAGCGCTCTTGTTCTTCCTCCACATGTTCGGCTCTTTCGTCCCGGTGTCTGCGCCGGCGCTTGCAAGCATCGTCAACGCCTTTGCGATAGTGCTTGCAGCGTTCATCTTTGCAAGCGTGGTGTGGAAGGGAGTAGTGCCGGCGGTGATATGCCTGCTAGGGGTAGTCCTCATGCACAACGCGGTAATCCTGCCGTACTACCCGGCCGCAAATCCGGCGTTTACCGACTTTATGATGAGAGGCGAGGATATTACGAGGGGATCTGCAGAGGTCTCGTCGCAGGTCGCCTCAACCATGCACTTTTTCCTCGGTCTGGGCATGGTGGCCTTTGCCATCACCCTTGCATACAAGCCCGGCTTTCTTTTCGCGAGGAACCGCCCGCGGCAGGAGGAAGAGGACGATTCCTGGTCAAAGTATCCGATATGGTACGACAATGTCAAGCTGGTGGGCGACCACAGGGAACAGATGGTGCAGGCAAAGACCCTGATGGAGGACAGAGACAGGTATCTCGTATGGCGCTATGAATACGTGCTTGCGTATGTTTACGGCACGGCCCATCTCGTCAGGCCGGACGGGCTTGTGCCCAGAAAAGACACGACGTTTGTGAGGGACGAGGAAAGTGGATTGCTTGTGGGCAAGGCCCGCTACAGCGGTTACTTTACCTGATGATAATGACAAGAATGATGATGATAATGCAAAATTTTTAAAGGGTCGTACACACACCGTTCTTGATGATTTCCACCGTCGTCATATTCGTGCTTGCCTTTGCCGCGCTCGGCCTACTTCTGGGCTTTGCGGCCACGTTTGACGTCCATCCGCAGCACGAGCGCGCAACCAGTGCAGGCGTTGGCCCAAGCAGCAATAACGGTAGCAACACGTCAATCACGTTTGGCGATCAGGTAAACGTGCAGGTAAAGCCGGCTGGCCAATAATAGCCTCCTCTCTCTGTTTTGAGGTTTGGCGCCAACGTTTTAACCGGCGGGCACCAACGTTCTGGCATTGGACGCCGAGACGCAAAAAGCCGCAGAACAGATGATATCTCAGGAGGTAGACGCCGTAGGCTCCAACCCCGCAAGGGTAAAGGGCAACGGCTGCGCCGCGTGCCATGTCCTTTTTACGCTCGTAGACAGGATGGGACAAAGCGAGACCGACGCGGCTGACCTCCTGTCAGAAATCTTGACTGAAAGGCCGGCGCTGAACGACCGTTTTATCGAGATGGTGGAGAGCATACACATGAAGCAGCGGATGGCGGGCGTCACGTTTTCCATAAAGACGCGGGAGGCAAAGGACCGCTACATCGACTCGCAGTTCAAAAACGCGCTGGACGAGCTTTTGAGCGACTCTGCAAGTTTTGGCGCAGAGCTGGCAATCCGCAAGCTGGTAGTCGCGCACATTTCCCTGCAGGTAGCCCAGAATCTAGGGATAGACTATCACGCCGCGACGGAGGAACTGTACTACTACATGAGAAAGCATGGCGAGGAGACGCACGACCAACTTATGCAGCTTGTCAGGTCCATGATAGAGAGGGGCGCCAAGGAAAAATGAAGGAAAAAGGGCGGGTGTTCGACCTTGACGATCTCCTTGGAAAAATAGACAAGGACGGCTACTGGGTGGATTTCATAAAGGTGAGGCACCTTGAGGCAGGCGTGCTTCGGCTGTTTCCCGGCGAGGAGGACACCCAGACTCCGCACGACGCAGACGAGTTGTATTTCGTAGTCGAGGGCAGCGGGTTTCTCAGCATGGGAAAAGAGAACATGCCGATAAAGAAAGGCTCCGTGCTGTTCGTGCCTGCGCACATGCCGCACCAGTTTTACGGCAACATAGACACGCTCGTGGTGTTGTACGTGTTTGCGGAATAGGTATAAATCAGCCCTCGCCTGAATGAAAGGAGAATACAACATGCCGATAGCCGATGCGACAAAGAAACAGATCGCTCAGCAGCGCAGGCTCTACTTCAAGATATGCTTCCGCTGCGGTGGCAAGAACCCAATATCTGCGTCAAGGTGCAGAAAGTGCCACAGCGACCAGATGCGCCTGAAGAACAGGACACTGGGTGCCAAGAAGTAAGAAAGGGTTCAACCCTTTTCACATTTTACGTTTTCAAGGTTTTCGTACTAGTTATTGAAAAAGTAGATTATGGAAGGGGAGGGAGATTCGGACCCTCGACTACCTGTCATGGCAGCAGTCGGTCGCGATCAAATAGTAGCAGCCTCCTATCGCAAAGAAGACAGTCGTCGAAAACAGCTATCGGATCTATAAATATGCACATAGACCATGCTCAGCAAAAGATTGTCGCAGAGACAAAATAAACCATCTCGGTATTATTACATCGAATTTGTCATTTCGTCATCGAGCATGCCGCCCAAAACATCAGACGACTAGCGCGTATGCAATGACAAAACGACAAAATCAAAGGCCGAATCGAGCTGCCTAATGGTTGGCTGTCTGGTGCGGGTCTCGATCTCGCTCAAAACATCTTCGGCCTGTTCGATTTGAGCGAATTTTTCGCGGTCCAGGCCGCAATTACGACATGAACCCAGCGAATATTCATTCGGTTTACCGCAACTGGGGCAATCGATCTCTCTAATCATGAGAACAAAGTACACAGCCATATTATACAAGAGTACCGATTTGCATGATAGTATGTCTTTAGAGAAAGTCATTTTTAATATGGCTGTGTAGCTGAGCAAGCAGGCTACGTGATTAGACCGGCATACACCTGGCTGCCCACACACGTATGTATTGTCGTAATTGCTTCTCCAAATATGCGCACAAATAGGATAGCGGCTCGTCCAGTAATTAGCCGACTAGGCCATCGTACTTGCGCTATGCACTTATTCATGAATAAGCAAATCTTAAGAGCGATACTGCTTACCGGTTTGCTATCAGGCATGATAGCAAACGTGCCTGAGCAAGTCACAACGTAGCATAACCTGCGTACTGCATTCAGCCAGACCCCTGCCGGTTTTTGCCTAATCGCGGCAGGGGCTATAATTTTTAGTCAAGCATGAGTCAGGACGTCATGCCAAAGCAAGTTCTCACAGAACAACCTACATACACATACATATTGAAAGCAATGCCGGCCCGTGAGCTTACAGGTAAATGATCAGGTGTTAGAAAAATTTCACTAGCTCAAAAGAGCTAGCTGTAGCTTCATCTTAGAGCTGACTTGTGTACGAGAAGTTTTTCGCTTTGCAAACCCATTATATTTTGACAATCGTATAATATTTTACCGCAAGCAAGAACGGGGTGACTTGCAGAAAGGCATCGAACAGCACACGGCACCTAACCGGCGACGGTTATATCGCCACGCCGGTTAGGGCAGTAAATTATTTTCAGAATAAAACATTTTGTAGAGTAAAATGGTTCGTTTCAATCATGTTTACTGCATAAAACGCACGAGTGTAGAATTATACCTTTTCGATTATGATTGTATTACATTGTACACTTACCAGCCAATAAGCAATCCTCAAGAACGATATTCTTTGATAGTTCGCAATCAGGCATTGCACAACCGTGCCTGAGAACATCAAACGTAACGCGGTGCTTGACTTGGTCGGCCGCGCCCCTGCCGGTATAGTTGTTGTCTGGTATCGGCAGGGGCTAATTATGATTTACCCCTGCCGCGATTAAACGATCGGAGGTAGCAGCGGCAGGGGCTTTTGCCATGTTCATGAATTCAGCTTACATCATTACATGCTCGGGCACGATTGCAGACATGCTCGATACTATTAGTTAGAAGGTCCCATAATAATGAGTATCGTGCAAAATATAGTCGCTAAATGTGTTATTGGACTGTTGCATTGTGCAAATACAACAAGTCTACAGGCAAACATGCATTTTTAAACCAAATATTTGAAACAAGCCCCTACTTTCAAAGTTAGCAAGCAGGGGCGCACCTTTGTACGCGTGCCCCCGAGCAAGCCTCCGCAGTGCAAACTCTAATGGAGGAGGCCACCTTGCAAATTGTGTTTAGCTAGTTACGAAAGCGAGTCTCTTGATTATTAGTATGCCGTTATGAACGACAACATGAACAAACTATTTTCGTTTGTAACGAGGGGTGCCAGATGAAAAAGCGTGCCAATAACCGCACCAGGTTCGAGATTGTACACGATATTCTAGCGCTGTGTCTGTCACCGCAGAAACAAACTCAAATTATGAGCAGCGTGCGCCTAAGTTATAACCAGACAATTTACTACTTGGCTGTCTTGCTTGATAACGGCCTAATAGAAAGCGAGCTGCGCGAAAGTGTGACAGACTTGGGGCAAACACGGTACGCAAAGACTACCGAGAAAGGTCGCGAGTTATTACAAATGTTGGCCAGCACAATCAAAGCGACAGAATCAATTTTCGAGACAATATCAAAAGCCAAATTGCAAGCTATGGTCTAATTTGCAATATTGCCACCAATAGTCGAGCAAGTTCGTCTGTTTTGCCTGCTCGTTTTCATAAAAGACATCTTCTGGCAATCGGGCTAGTATTGGTTAGATCTCTTTCTGTCAAAGTCAAGACAGATACACAAACGACAGCAAAACCGTATACAGCCGAACGAGCAGGTAACTCCGGCGGTCTTAAGTTCTGCGGAGGAGACAAGCGAAAAACAAGTGGATGGGGAGAGATTCGAACTCTCGACCACCTGTGTGTGAGACAGGTATCCTAACCAGACTAGACCACCCATCCACTGCGAGCGTGTGTGTTTGCTTTCGATTGACCGATAATATATGTTCAGCTACGTTCCTTCCGCAAACCCGTCGAGGTATGCCTTTTGCTCCGGCGTGAGCTTGTCAATGTCGACGCCCATCGACTGCAGTTTTGCCAGCGCAATTTCCTGGTCCTGCTGCTTGTCGATATTATAGACAATCGGTTTCATCGTGCCTTTCGACTGCGCCAGGCGCAGCACAGACAGGAACTGGTTTGCAAAACTCATGTCCATGACCTCCGACGGGTGGCCTTCTGCTGCTGCCAAATTGACGAGCCTTCCCTCGCCGATGAGGTAGACACGGCTTCCGTTCTTTAGGCTGTACTGCATCGTGTGCTGGTTGATTTCCTTCGTGCCGGTGGACTGCTTTTCAAGGTCAGGAATCGAGATCTCGACGTTAAAATGGCCAGCGTTTGCAAGTATCGCGCCGTCCTTCATCTTGGCAATGTCGTCTGCCACAATCACGTCCTTGCAGCCCGTAGTTGTGATGAAAACGTCTCCTACTTCTGCAGCGCTGTTCATTGGAGCCACGGAAAAGCCGTCGAGCTTTGCCTTCAACGCTGCAATTGGGTCTACTTCAGTCACTATTACGTTTGCCCCAAGGCCGGACGCCCTTTTTGCCACTCCCTTGCCCACGTGGCCGTACCCCGCTACTACGACGCTCTTGCCAGACAGGAGAACGTTCGTGGCTCGGATTATGCCGTCAAGCGCCGACTGGCCAGTGCCGTACACGTTGTCAAAGTCATGTTTTGTTTCAGCGTCGTTTACCGCGATTACAGGATAGAGCAGTTTTCCGGCCTTTTGCAGCGCGCGCAGGCGCACCACGCCGGTAGTGGTTTCTTCGGTGCCTCCGTACAGAGGGCCGGCAAGGCCGCCCTTTTTGCCCTGCTCAAGGGCCTCGTGCATCTCTACAGTCAGGTCCGCCCCGTCGTCGATTGTAACGTGCGGGTTCAGCTTCATCGAGTTGTGTATGTCATCATAGTATTCCTTTGTGGAAACTCCGCGGCTTGCGAAAACTGAAACGCCGTCGTGCTTGACCAGCGACGCCGCGACATCGTCCTGCGTTGAAAGCGGATTGCAGCCGCACCACGACAGCTCTGCGCCTGCCGCCTTTAGCGTCCGTGCAAGGACGCCGGTCTCTTTGGTCACGTGCAGGCATCCTGTCACCCTGATGCCTTTCAGTGGCTTGGTCTCGCTGTATTTCTTTCTTAGCGCAACAAGGACGGGCATGTGCGCCTCTGCCCAGTCTATTCGCCTCTTGCCTTCCTCGGCAAGCGCAAGGTCTTTGACGCGGTATTCCATGAAAACTGCAAGGGCCGGCGCCATATATTACGTGTTCGCTAGAGGAGACCGCGCCGGAGCATTATCGCCATCACGTGCTCGTCAGTCACGGGCGCAAAGTCCTCGTAAAACTCGCCTACCGCGCCAAAGTCCGCCGGCGCCGCAAGCACGGTCACGGAATCTGCCTCGTGCCTCAGCGCATCGACCGTCTGTGCCGGCGCCACTGGCGCGGCTATAGTGAGAGACGCCGGCTGGTGTTTCCTTATCCACCTTGCGGCGGCAATTGCAGTCGCGCCGGTGGCAACCCCGTCGTCGACAAGGACGACTTCTTTTCCCCGGATGTCGTAGGGCAGGCCGGCCTTGCGGTACTTGGACAGCCTTCTTTCTATCTCGGCCACTTGCCTTTCCTTTTCCTTCTCTATGTACTCCTCCTTGACCCTGAGTGCAATTACTACGTAGCGGTTGACATAGTCGGTGCCGTCGGCCATGACCGCGCCGATTGCAAGCTCCTCGTTTCCGGGCGCGCCTAGCTTTCTTGGTATGACGATGTCAAAGCCCGCCCCCAGCTTGCCGGCGACAATGTCCGCAAGGACGACTCCGCCCCGCGGTATTCCTAGTACGAGTGCGCCCTTTTTCACCGCCGGCGCAAGCACTTCTGCAAGCGCGTTGCCCGCGTCTGCCCGGTTCTGAAACTTCACGAGATAGATCCGGCCGGCGCAGTTTTTAAGCGTTCAGCTGTCCAAAACTATAATTCACTGCCCTGCCGTCTCTTGCACCTGTGCGCAGGCTCCAGATAGCAGTCATCGGCTACAACAAAGATAGGTGCACTGACGCGGCAAGAAAGGCGGCGTACGAGGTGGGAAGCGAGATAGCAAGGGCCGGCGCGGTGCTGGTGTGCGGGGGCCTCGGCGGGGTCATGGAGGAGGCTTGCAGGGGCGCCAAGGACAACAACGGCACTACTGTCGGCATCATCCCGCAGGACGACTTTTCCTATGCGAACAAGTACTGCGACATCGTAATCTGCACGACCATCGGGCTTGCCCGCGACTTTATCGTGGCCGGCTCTGCCGACGGAATAATCGCAGTCGGCGGCGGGGTCGGCACCCTGACCGAATTGACGGTCGGCTACATGATGAAAAAGCCGATGGCCGCAGTAAAGGGAAGCGGAGGGACTGCAGACGAATACAGCGGCAGGCATCTAGACGAGCGCAAGCGCGTAGAGATAACCACGTCATCAAGCCCGAGAGAAGCTGTCAATACAATATTGGATAAAATCCAGAAGAATAATAATGCCGGGCTGGGGCACGACAGCCTGCCGGACACAACGTGACGATGTCACGCGTGCTTCAGTAGATTCTGCCGTTACTTGCACACCTGTCCCGAGAGACAGGAGGGCGTTCTGGCAGCCACATGAACTTGCGCCAAGAGCCTATACCCTTTGCGTAGTTTTCTGACGGATCGTGCTTTTCCAGTTCGGCACCTTCTATACACAGAAAAACGATTTAAGACTTTCTGTCATTTTGTGCAGCAAAAGCTAGGCCCGATAGTTGACTAGGTATGGGTCTGGCTGGTAGAACTGCCCGTATTTTGCCGCCAGGTCCCGAAGCATCTTAACCACGTCCTGCGGACCAAATTCTTGCACAGTCGCAAACAGCTCTTTCTTCAGGCCCATGCCGAGCCTTAGCGCCTTTTCAAGTTCTGCCCTGTCGCAGACGCCGTTTGTTATGAGCCACGCCGCATTGTTTGCAGCTACTGCAAGCAGCTTTATCGGATTGTAGGTTGCAGCCTCTTGCTCTGTCAGGTTGACGCGCTCGTACTTGTCGCCGCTGTACTGGTAAAAGCCCTTGCCGGTCTTTTGACCCAGGTTCTTTTCGTCGAACAGCTGCTTGACTTTGGGGTGCGGGAAAATGACCTTGGTGTCGCGCATGTGCATCTCTACCGTCGCCTTGTGTATCACGTCAAGGCCGGTATAGTCTGCCAGCTCGAAAATCCCCATCGGAAAAGACATCCTGAACTTTACTGCCGAGTCTATCTGCGTCATAGACGCGTTGTCGCGCTCCATGCAATACACCGCCTCATGCACCAGCGGGATAAAGACGCGGTTTACGATAAAGCCCGGCACATCCTTTTTGCACAGGACCGGCTGCTTGCCCACCTTTTTGCAATAGTCCATCGCCATGTCCACCATGCCCGAGTTGCTCTTTGCGCCAGGTATCACCTCCACAAGCGGCATCAGCTGCGGCGGGTTGAAAAAGTGCAGACCGATAAAGCGCTCCGGCCTGTTCGTGAGCGCGGCCATGTCGGTTATTGGGAGCGTGCTGGTATTGGAGGCATAGAGCGTCTTTTCTTCTGCAAAGCTGTCCACCTCTGCATACACTTTTTTCTTTAGGTTCATGTCCTCCGGCACTGCTTCTATGAGCAGGTCTGCGCCTTTCAGGGCAGTCTTCAAATCAACGATGGGAGTGATGCGCGCAAATATCCTGTCCGCGTCCTCCTGCGACAGCTTTTGCTTTTCGACCAGCTTGCCCAGCGACCACTTTATCTTTTCCATTGCCTTGTCGAGGAACGACTGCTCGATGTCGCGAAGCGTAACGTTGTAGCCAGCCATCGCGGAAACCTGCGCTATGCCGTGGCCCATCACGCCGGAGCCAAGGACGGTTATCTTGTTTATTGAGACGGACATGTTATGCACACATGATTGCACGGTGATTTTTAATGTTGCTATTACGAACACTTAAAAGACGGAGAAAAAGAATCGAACAGACGTATATGGCTGCGCGTAAGAACACGTCGCGCAAAAAGCGACTGATGAAAAAGACCAGGCAGAACCAGCCGGTTCCAGCGTGGGTTATCATCAGGACCAGCAGGAAGGTCAGGACCAACCCCAAGCGCAGGCTTTGGCGCAGGTCTGACGTCAAAGTTGGATAATAGATAGGTGAAATAAAAGAAATGTCAGTAGAAGAAAACATTACCCGCGTTTACACCATCAACCTCGGAAGGGCCTGGATAACACCAGAGTACAGGAGGACCGACCGGGTTGTCAACATGATCAGGGAATTCGCAGAAAAACACATGAAGTCCGGCGAGATCAAGCTGGACCAGGATCTCAACAGGCAGATCTGGTCTCGCGGCAAGACTAACCCGCCAAGGAAGGTCAGGGTCAAGATGGTCAAGGACGAGGACGACGTCGTCACGGTCTCGCTGTACGAAGAGCCGACCGAGTCTGCGTCAGCCCCGGCACCAGCTCCAGCGTCAACAACTGAAGCGCCGGCCGCAGCAGAAACCAAGCCAGCAGCAGAAGAGACGAAGGCAGAAGTAGAAAAGACGCAGTAAATGATAGACGTCTGCCCCTTCTGTTACAAATTTTTACAGACAATCTACGACAAGAAAAAGATGAAAGAAGTCAGGCTCGCGCAGGACGGCGAATGCAAGAGCATGTATCACAAGAAACTGACAGACAGGTAAAAAAACACATACTAGAAGAACGGGATTAGCAAGCATAGATCACATTGCAGGCAAATCCTTGCAATCTGCGCCTGCCACTTTTGGTCTTTTTTTAGAAAAAAATCCGCCCAACCTCTCTCTGCTTCGTAACTCCAAGCGTGAAGATGAACCTAGTTAATCGAACCTCTTATACTCCGGCAATTAGCAGGACATGCCTCAACGTCATCGAACCATATTACGGGCCGCCGTCTTGTGGGTACGAGAGGCGAACCATGGCAAAGGCGGCGGCCTAATTCACTACTCACCCGTGCTTTTTTTGGATCCGATTTCGTTCAATTGACAATTCGTAACAATTAGTACACAACGGCTGCAACCCTATTGCTTCCTGCTGCCAATAACAGGCAGAGGCAGCATGATAGAGTGGCATTATATTTAGGGACAGGTATCATACATCGATGTACCTGGCCGATACGATGATGTACGTAATAACCGATACGACGACTTATCTCGTCATCATCCTGGCGTTCCCAATTGCCGCTCTGGCGGGCATCCTAGCCTACCGCACCACCAAGAAGCAAAAACCAATAGTGGCGGCTATGCGTGAGTATGCATTCTGGAATTTACAGCAGGACAGCTCCAAAGTCTATGACATAGACGTCACGGTTAGCCTGCAAAACATGGGAGCAAATACGACTATTCGCCGAGCCAGACTAACAATAACACACGCGGGTCGGGAATATTACCCTGATCCAGAGGCAGACACACCTGTCGAGTTGAGCGTTGGAAAAACAGTAAAACAACAATACAGGTTCCATCTTTCCCAAGCAGACATCACCCTTACTGACGTAATAGACAGCGCGACTTTGAGACTGACAGATACGTTCAACAGGGATTATGTCGTGACCTTTGAGCGCATTCCGCGGCATTCCCAATGAGGCAAGAACTAGACAGCTAACGGAAAAGGTATGAGGGCAGGTATTCTGGCCTCATACTTGCTTGTGTGTGTGCGTGCGAGTCTTTCGACTGACAGCCAGTTCAAGGTTTTTTAGTATAGCTGCAGATCTCGCATTTTTCAAAAACGGTGCCGTCGAGGTGGTCGAAATGGGCGCCGCAGTCCTTGCAGGTGTGGTGTATGTCAAGGTATCCGTCGGGCGCGTTAAAGCTCTTGCCCTCAAGCTTTTGGCCCTTGCAGACAATGCACCGGCAGCCGCACTGGATTATTTCCAACGCCTCTCAGAGAGGCGTTTTTCTATAATAACCTATTCTAGGATTGGGATTGCAAGCTCTAGGTCCGGCGCAGAATCCGGCTCATCCCAGTCAAGGTGGCTGTCTGCGTCAAAGATCTCGCCGAGCGGGTCGTACGCGTCAAAGCGAGTCTTTTGCGGCGCCGAGGCTACGACATGCACGCGCACGCCGTCGGTTGCCGTCGCAAGCGATGACATGGCGACCTCCGTAGTCCCTTCTTCCTTGAATATGCCCTGCGCATAGCCCACTAGCTGGTTCAATTGTGATATGGGGAGCGTCTCTCCTCCCATGACGTACACGACTGTGCGCCTTATGGCGCCTGAATCGATGACATTTTGGTACAGCATCGAGACAGAGTCCCGGAGGCACGCCTGCGAGTCTCCCGACGCCTTGCTGGTCGAAAGTATGTTCATGTCCGGCCTGACGCCCCTTGAGGCAAGGGACGATGCCACCTCGATTATCGCGCCGTTGGTGGCAGAATAGCATTCCTCCTTTGAGAGCTCGGGATTATTATCAAGAAACGCGTCGTTGTCCATGACTACAATAGAGTGAGACGCTTCGCGCATCCGTCTCAGCGACACGCCTGCCGTAAACATGCGGTCCTTCTCGAAACCAAAAGGCATGATGGCAAAAGAGATCACGGTGCTGGTCTTGCGGGCGACGCTGCAGACCACGGGCGCCATTGCCGCGCCTGCCCTGCCGGCAAGGTTTGCGATGACAATTATGGTGCCAAAGCCCTCAAGCTTGGAGCGGATCTGCTCTTGCTTTGCAGACGCAAAAGACCTCAGCTTGTACGTCGAGGGATTGACCCACTTGCCTGAATTAACAAGAATAGAATTGTTGTCGTCAAGGTCGCGTTTGTCGTTGCTCACAAGGAGGCACTCGCAGCCTATCGCTTCGCTTGCCTTTTTTGCCAGCCTGCTTCCTGCGCCGCCTATACCTACGACAAGTAATGGATTTTTGATCAAAACGTCTTCCGACACTGTCCCCCGCTCTCCCTTTGCAACAGTAGCTCGCGAAAGTTAAAAAGCTTTGGAGATTAGCAGCCGGCCGCGTCGGGTGTAACAAGTTTGAGCTGTTACAGAATCGCGCGGGCTTTCAAAGAAAAGCTGGAAAAATCGTAAACGCTGACGCGTATTTTTTCACCCAGCTTGAAACTGTCCGGCTTGCCGGCAAGCACTACTGATTTGTAGGCATAGTTCCTGCCCTGAGCGACCTTGCCAAGCTCGTCGATTACGATGTCGCCCTGCCAACCCTTCCACGAAGCGTTGCGCTTTTTCGCAATATCGCGCACGAGTCTTGTCAGCCGCTCTGATCTTTCTTTTGCCACCTGCGAGCTAACCTTTTTCATCTTGGCAGACTCTGTCCCTGGCCGGGCGCTATACCGCGAGATGTTGACCACGTCAGGCTGCGTCTCTTTGAGAAGGGCAAGCGTCTCTTGAAAGTCGTCTTCGGTCTCTGTCGGAAAGCCGACTATGATGTCCGTCGATATCGTAAAGTCTGGCATTTTTGCCCTCAGTGTCTTTACCGCGTCTGAAAACACCTGCGCGGTGTGGCCACGTTTCATCTTTCTCAATACCCTTTCGCTCCCGCTCTGCACCGGCATGTGGATGAACCTGAACAGTCTGTCGTTTTGAGAATAGACGTCGGCAATCTCACTCATCATGTCGGGCATGTACTGAGGGTTCAGCATCCCGACGCGGATTTTAAAGTCGCCGTCAATCCCGGTACAAGCCCTCAACAGCTCAGCAAGGTTCGTCCCCATGTCCCGTCCGTAGCAGCCGCTGTCAGTCGAGGTGAGCCACACCTCTTTGCATCCGGCGTCAACGTCGTCTCTCACTTGTCTTGCAATGTCGCCTATCCTGTAGCTGTGGAGCCACCCCTTGGCAAGCTTTGTCTGGCAGAACGTGCACTCGCTCATGCACCCGCTTGCAATCTCGACGATGCTCACGACGGGATTTATCCTGACCCTTGGGATGTTGACCTTGTCGGCCTGTGAGTCCTCAAGTGCGACCAAGCGATTGCCCAGAAATGCAGAGCCGACGACATCTGCAGACCTGTCGATAGAGTGCGGCCCCATGAGGCTTGCCATCGGGCTGAGCGACTCGACCATCGCCCTGTCTGCCTTTGGGAGGCAGCCTGCGACTACGAGAGGTTTGCCGGTCTTGCCAAGCTGCTTTATGCGGTGGACCATCTTGTGCTCCGTCGTGTCCTTTACAGAGCACGTGACAATGAGGTTGAGCGAGCCCTCCTTTCTGCTCGACGCAATCTCGTATCCGGCGCTCTTCAAGAGCCCGGTTATCATTTCCGAATCGGCCATGCTGGCAGAGCACCCGTATGCCTCAACCCACACCTTCTTGCCTTTTGCAGGTTCGTGCTTTATCAGGCGTATCGACTCTATGAGCTTGGGCTTGAGCGACCGGACGTACATATATCGGCTTTCAGGTAACGTGCATTGGTTTAAAAATCATGTCTTTTTGGAAACAGGCAGAGGCATTTGCCGGCTTGCAAGGAAAAAAAATCATCCCTGCGGCTCGTTCTGCGACCATATTTCTGACAGGATGGCCACGTAGGTCGTGACGAGTGCCCCGGACTCCATCGAGTCGCGGTGGCTTTCCATGTCGTTTCCAAGCGCCATGGTGAGCGCTTTTGGCATCTTTAGGTACTCGTTCATGTATATCAAAAGCGAGTAGTACATCAGCTTCATCACTTCCGCGGGGCTGTCTGCCTTTACATCCATGCTGTCAGTCACGTTGGATGCTACGAGCGAAAACTGCGGCGACAGGAGCGCCTTTTCCCCGTCGAGCCTTATCGCTCCCATGTAGAGCAGGTCCTCGATTGCAGAGGCGGCCTCTTCAACGCGGTCGTTGGACAACGCTATCAGTTACCACCTATGTGCTATTTTAGATTGCCCGCGACGACATTCTTGTAGCCTGCGACAAATTCAGGATCTACTATTCCCTGTACAACATACGGTTGCCCGGTAGAAAGCACGATGTCCATCGCCACCGCGCTGTATGGTATGTCAAACATCTCGACCTTGGCAGGATCGTCCACGTCGACAAACTTGGTGCACTTGCCACCCTCGCAGGCAAAGCCGTATACCTTGCCTATTTTCCGGTGGCCCGAGCCGGCCGCACGGCCGCCTGCAGACCCACGCGACTCTTCTACCATCAGGACAAAGATTTCATTTTTGGCAGGCTTGTCTAGATGCACATCGCTCTGCGCGACTACGAGTTTTCTCTGTGGCAGCCGTAAAATTGCGTCCAGAGATTCGGAGGACGACATCTGAGTTTGTTGTTTGCAAGCAGTGTTATATTATAATATCCACACACGCACACGGCTGCGACATTCCGCGGCCCTTCCATTATCGAGATTTGCGCTTGCACCGCTGCCTCATTTCCAAAAAACATGCGCGCATGAAATCAACATGATAAAATATTCGTCTAAAACTAGGTAATGAGCATTACTATTTTATGGAATCTACAAAACAAATGTAAACTTTACATCTAAATATTCCAAAGCGTATGATATACCAAGGTTAAAAAATGGTGTTTGAGATACACGGTAGCTATCTGGCATTTGGGATAGAGGCTTGCCACTGGTGGCATGGTTCCTTGCAACGCACAGAAAAGAGATCGCAGGCGGCAAGACAATAACCACGCGCAGAGATCACACAAATACTGCTCAGGCATAATGTACTACTTCTTGCTTTTCTGGGCGATCACTTGCTCTGCATATGCTCTAACAGTAGCAGTCAGGCTTTGCCCATAGCCGCGGGGATTCCCTTTTTCAGGTCATCAATCGTCATCGCAGGGCGAAGCTCGACCTTTGCTCCGAGCATGAACAGTGGCTCTGCCACCGCAGGTATCCTGTCGACGCTTGGCAGGTCAAGTACAAACATCGCGATCCTTTCTCCGTTCGACTCCATAAAGTACGCGGCCTCGACTTTGTTTGACTTCATGTAGTTTTCCATGTTGGATACAAAGTTTGGGTCTTGGACTGCCTTGTTGCCGGCTTCAGTAGGTATGATGGCTCTTATGACAAACCTCATGCCAGATGATAGAGGGTGGTTGATTTTAAGCGTCGCGAGAGAAACATCGCAATAGATATAATATCTGAAAGACGATCTTGATTGCATGGCACGAACACTATCATCTCCGCAGGTCCTAAAAACGGGCTCAAGCGCGCCTGATTTCCAGTTAAAGGGCGTCGACGGCAAGATGCACTCGCTGTCAGAGTACAAAAGCAGGGCGACGCTTGTAGTTTTCATCTGCAACCACTGCCCCTTTGTCAAGGCAAGGATTGGCGACATTGTCGCGCTCCAGTCCAAGTTCAAGCCCTCCGAACTGCAAGTGATCGGCATCAATAGCAACGACCCGAGCTATCAGGACGAGGGCTTTGACAACATGGTCAAGTTTTCCAAAGAATATGGCCTGAACTTTCACTACCTCATTGACGACAGCCAAGAAGTAGCGCGGGCGTATGGCGCGGTGTGCACGCCCGACCCGTTCCTCTTTGTCGACGGCAAGCTGGCATTCCACGGCAGGATAAACGACGCAATGGAGCCGGAGGCCAAACCAACCGTGCCGGTGATGGAAAACAACGTGCGTACGCTCCTTTCTGGCAAAAAGCTGGAAAAGGATTTCGACCCATCTATCGGCTGCTCGATCAAGTGGAAGAACTAGCCATACTGGTAGACTACTCCCTTTTCCCCTCTTGGGTGGCGCCACTCGGTTTCTTTGGCGCACGTCCCGCACTCTATGCAAGCTTCGTGCTGCAGCACCACCTTGCCGTCTTCTAGACTGTAGCACTTTGTCGGGCAAAGAGTGACGAGCTTTTTCATGAATTCTGACTCGGGGTGTGTGACTTTGATGTGCGACTGCCTGTCGTCGTCGTACTTTAATTTCGCAACACGCTCTGCTACGCTTGGTATGGTGGGCGCGTACGACGCCGTAACCTGCTTGCCGAGCCTTTCTGCGATTTCTACTGGCACCTGCACGTACGTCTCCTCCGACTCGACCAGCGGCAAGAGCTTGTCGTAGCCGAGCATGTTGGCAAGGCCCACCGCAAGACCCCGGAACGTGCTTGACGACATCAGCCGAAATATTATGCCGTAGCGCTGGCCCACGATGTCCTTTGGAACGTCCTTTGCCGCATCGAGGAACGTTTTCAAATAGTCCTTGTCGATTTCGCGCATGTCCCGCGTGTACGGGCTTGCCTCCACCTGCTGCGAGTAGTATTCGCCCATGTATTCGCCGGAAAAGTCGTTGCGGTCGATTGCGCGAGACACCGACTCGGCGGCCCTCACGGCGTCGTCTATCCCGACGTTAAGCCCCTCTATCCGGGGCCCGATAAAGACGCCCCTTCCGGCCGCGTCTCCCACGAACAGGATGTTCTTGTGGTACGGCTTTTTCATCATGCAGCGCTTGCCGTCCGGCACGAGTTTTGCAGAGTATTCCAGCTCCACATAGTCGGTTTCAAACCTTGCGCCGTACTTGGACTGCAGGTCGGCCTTTATCGATTCAAGCCGCGATTTTATCTCGTCGTCAGACTTGTATTTTCCAGACTCTACCAATTTTTTGCGCGCAGAAGGCGAGTAGTAGGCGTCGCGAAGTTCGCTCCACGTCTTTATCAGCTTGCTGACTGCGAATTTTATGCGCAGCTGCTCCTCCTTTGGCAGGTTGCGGTCTATCTCCTTCTTGACTGCCACCTCATCCCTGACAAACTCTGACACCAGCGGGTTCCGCAAGAGTGCGTCAACAAGCGCGCTGGGCTCTGCGGGTTTTTCCACCAGCGAGTCGAAATGGTAGACGGCGCCGACAGACAGCGTGTCGCGGTTCGTGTAAGCAAAGCCGCCGCCGATGTGCCCTAGCGTGACGTCTCCCGCAAACAGGTGGGCGGCGCCTTCATCAGAGCCTATGCCAAAGCGCTCCTCCAGTATCTGTTCTGGAAGCTTGGCAATCACCTTGACGCCCTGGTACGTCTGCGCCGGCGAAAACTTTGGTCTTGCCCCTGTCATCTCGGCTATTTCCGAGTTGACGCCGTCTGCGGCAATGACTGCCTTTACCTCAAAGGGCTCTAATTCGTCAGTCTCTATAACCGCATGTCCATTGTTCCAGCCAATCGACCGCACATGGACGCCGGACACTATTCCTCCGCCAGACTTTTCTGCGGCCTCTGCGGCCTGTTTTGCAAACCAGGCGTTCAGCCTTCCAAGGAGCACAGAATAACCGAAATTTGCCTGGTACTCGTGTGCTGCAGTCAGGTCTATCGCATAGTCCTTGTCTTTTGAGACTGCGTGCAGGATGTATTTGGTAATCTGGCGCTCCACCGGCGCCTCGGAAAAGTTGCCATAGACGTCCTCTACGTTGTGCACCTTGCCGTGCCTTGGCTTTTTCGAATACAGGATGCCACCGGAGACATTCTTTGTCCCCACCTGCCTGCCGGCCTCGATGAGCACGGCCTGCCTGCCGAGGTCTGCCAGTTTCTTTAGCGCGGCAAGCCCGGCAGAGCCTCCGCCGATGACTGCCACGTCATAGCGCTCTGTCATTTTATTTTCTCCTTGCCTCCAATGCGGGCTTTATCACCCGCAGTTCTTCGATTAGTGCGGGAATCACGTCTTCCATCCTGCCTTGGATGAACACGTCGCATTCGTCCTTTATCGGCGACTCGACGTCTGGGTTTATCGCAATGACAAAGCCTGACTCTTTCATGCCGGCGATGTGCTGCATCGCGCCGCTGATGCCGGCGGCTATGTAGAGAAGAGGCATTACCTTCCTGCCGCTTGTGCCTATAACCCTGTCAGGTATCATGTAGGCAGAGCTGATGCCCTCACTCACAGGGTACGGCTTTTTCGATATGGGAAGCGAGACTCCGACCTCGGCGTCGATTTCTTTTGCAAGCTCTATCACCAGCTTTATGTTCTGCTCCGGCGCGTCCTTTATCCCCCGGCCGAAACTGACCACTGCCTTTTTGCTGTCATAGTCGACCGCGCTTTTCACAGGCTTTCTTGCCAGCACCTTCACCTTCAGGTCTTCAGGGTCAAACGTCGGAGTATAGTCGATTATGACGCCTTTCCTCGATTCGTCGCGCGCTATGGGTTCAAAGACTCCAGGGATTATGCTGCACGCCTGTGGATGGTAGTCCCTTGCGATTGCCGGGTTGCGGTTGTCAAGGCACAGAATAGTGGTCCAGAGAAAGCCGGAAAAGTCGGGCCGGTACATTTCAAGTGTCCTTTCGTAGACCATGGGCTGGCCCTTGGTCTTGTGCTCATGCCTTATCTCAAGGTCGCTTATGACCAGCTTGTTGATGTCAGACGCAAGGCCCGAGTCGAGCTGCGCCATCACGGTCGAGGACAGCTGCCTGCCAACGCTGTCTGCCGCAAAGAACATGTAACGCGGGCGTTCAAAATCCGAAGAATTTGAAAATTTTGCGACAAGCGACCGGTCGAGCGCTATCTGCGAGATAACCTTGGTGTCGACCAGGTTGCGCGAGTATTTCAGCTCCGGGCTGTCGGCGTATATCACGGCGTCCGCGCCATGATACACAAGCTCGTCGCATATTTTCCGAACGCCGCTTCCAAGGACCAGTGCAACCACCTTTTCGTCGGCGGAATATTTCCTGTTGTAGCCGTCCATGAGGCGCCTTGCCTCGCCAAGCATCTCCAGGCTGACCGGCACTAATTGGCCCTCCTCGTGCTCTATTATCATGTACAGGTGCTCGTACTTTGTCGTCATTTTATGACCATGCCTCCAAGTACTTCGTGTATCTTGGCCGCGACCTTGCGCAGCTGCTCCCGGTCAGAGCCATCTATTACCTCGGCCTTTCTGCTAGCCTTGGCCCGGGGTATCTTTTCTACCTTGTACACGATTGTGGGCGAGCCGGGAAGGCCCACCGTTTTTGGGTCGACTTCCAGCTGCTGCGCGTTGAACGTCTTTAGGTATCGCTTGTAGTCAGACGATCTTTCTTTTGCCTCCTTTTGGTATTTTTCAAGCGCAAGCCTCTGCGATACCGTGTCAAACGACGGCTTGTATGACGGATCTATTGCGATAAACACTGGAAGCGGGGCCTCCACCTCCTCCTCGACGTCGTAAACGCCCTGCAGCGATATGAGGCGCCTTGCCCTCACCACCCGCCTTTCCACGTCAATATCATAGTCTATGACGTGTCCAAGAAACGTAAATCCAAGCTTCCACGCAGTCTGCGGCCCAGTCTGGCCAGTCTCGCCGTCGGATGCGCGGTGGCCGGAAAAGACGATGTCCATCTTGCCGACATCCATCTTTGCCACTCCTGCTCGGAGGACCTCGGCGGTGGCAAGCGTGTCTGCTCCTGCAAATAGCCTGTCGCTGTACAGGTGCAACTCCTCCGCGTCGCAAATCAATTGCGCCTGCGCAAGGGCGGCGTCTGCGTTTGGTGGGCCCATCGTTCCGACCGACACTCTGGCCCCGAACTTTACGCGGGCGTAAAACGCGGCCTGGCAGGCAATTGCGCTGTGCGGCCCCAGAATGCTCTTTGTTTCTGCCCTATTGAGGGTTCCGTCGGCGTTGTAGCTTACGTTTCCTTCGGAAAAATCAGGCTCTAGTTTCACAATAACGGCGACGTTAAGGTTCGGCATACTTTACACTCCCCTTTATTTCCATTGTTTTCCTTTAAATGGTTTTGCCATGTATTACACGGTGGCAGCAGCCACTTGCTTTTGCGAACGCAGAGCCTCGTACGCCTTGCGAAGCCTCGCGTAAAACTGCGGCATGCTAGGCGCAAGCATCGCGTAGGCGAGGTAAAAGTCCTCCGCCTCGCGCACGTAGCGCTTTTGCTTTTCGTGCCCTGGCAGGCTTTGATAGGCAAACGCCATGTTGTTGAGCCGGTCTGCGAGTTTTATCACCTTGACATCATAGTCTGCCTTTGCAAGGAGGTTGCAATAGTCCCAGAACCGCGCGGCCCTGCGGTCGTCTTCGGTCCAGCCGGTAAAGATTTCAAGCGGCTTTATCTTCAGGTCGCTTGCTATTCTCTGCACTTTTGCCCCAAAGCGGTATGCAAGGTACGCTTCAAACCCGTACGCCTTGGACTCGTGCAGGTTGAGGATGCGCTCGTCGTCTTCCATCACGTCGTGCAGTATCGCCGACGCGACTTCGACTCCGGTTATGCCCCTGTTGTTTGACCGGTAGTGCGCCACCACGTCCATGGCGACGGGCCAAGTATGTGTTTCAAGAAACGGCGACCGGCCGTCCTCCCTGACAAGGCCGGCGTGTACCTCTTCTGCAATTTCTATCGCGCCTTCTATCAGGCTGTCTGGCCGGAGCCTGCCCTCGTTTTCAAGGAACGAAAGGAACTCACTCCTGCTTGCCCTAGTAGTTGGGGCCATGATGGTACCCTCTAGAGCGTAGAACTGCAAGAAAAGATTTTCTAGGAAGATCTAGATGATTTGTTCATAACTCTTTAAAATTATTGTTTCGTCGATATTCTACAGCGACCGGCGCTTGCCGCACCGTTGTTGAGGCTCGGGTGGTGGTGTCCTTGACGCAGGCAAGCGTTGGCGCTCCTTTGAGTATATGACTGATGTGAAAAGATATGGCAAAGATGGCGACAACAACAAACAGAGAGCAGAGACCGTGGGGATGGTTTGAGCAGTTCAACGAAAACGACCCGTGCACGGTAAAACTCATCCACGTCAAAGCCGGAAGCAGGCTTTCTTTGCAGTACCATGAAAAGCGCAGGGAGTTCTGGAAGGTGGTAAAAGGGCCGGCAATTGTTCAGATAGACGGCAAGACGTTTACGGGCAAGGCCGGTGACGAGTTTGAGATACCTACTCGCGCCAAGCACAGGCTTGCCGCAAAAAAAAGTTCAGATGCCCTCGTTCTAGAGATATCGTACGGCCATTTCGACGAAGACGATATTGTCAGGATAGAGGACGACTTTGGAAGGACGAAAGACGTCCTTTATGCCTAGTTTTATTCGGTCAGTCGTCGTCAGAGTCTTTTCCGGTTATAGCCCCTGCGAGGTGCTTGAAGAATATCGCCCTGCGGAGCTTGCCAAACTTGTTGCTTGTCGCATATAGTTTGACAGGCGTGTCACAGTGGGTGCACACCTTTTTCTTTTTCAATATCACAAGGTCGGTCAGCGGATGCGTCCCTGAGCAGGTCGAGCACCAGTAGTACATCAGACCCCGCGTTTGGTGGAGCGTAAGCGACTCAAAATCAAGGCCTTCCTTTGAACACACTTCCCGTGCTATCTCCACCAGCACGGGGTCGCAGTTGTTTGGAATCTGTTGTGCCATACCTGTTAAAGAGGCGGAGCGGTTAGATAAGTCTAATGGTCATATGTTAGCTAATTACATACAAGCACTAAGGTTATATCTTGAATAGAAATAACCCATGCGGTCCATGAAAGCGGTATATGTGGTCAGAGATCCGCAGGTCGCAAAGGTGCTTGTAGATCCGATGCGCAGGGCGATACTGAGCTTGTTGCGCGAAAAGCCAATGACCCAGGCGCAGCTTGCCGACGAGCTCGGGCTGTCTGACGCGTCGCTCAATTACCACATGAAGATACTTAAGGAATACGATCTTGTCATGCTGACCAAAAAGGTCGCAGAGGAGCACGGCATAATCCAAAAGTTCTTTTCGCCGGCGGCCTGCCTTTTCGTGTATGACATTGACGCGCTTCCAAAGGACATCGCGCGCTACTTTTACCCGCAGAGCCTAGAACGCGCAAGGTCGGTCATCTCGATGCACGACTTGGGGATAGACGCCCACGACTCGCAGTCAGTCGACGCGATATCTGACAACCTGTCGCGCCTTTTGGTGAGCGCTGCCAAGGCGTACGAGAAGAAAAAAGTCCCGTACGGAAGCGACGAGACCATCCACGAGATCTACGGCAAGGCCATAGCTGCCCTTGGCGGCAAGAGCGCGATTGGTGTGCGCCAAAAGCGCAAGTAGGCTCAGGCGAGCACCAGTAGTACTATTGACGACGACACCAGGGCGCACGCGATTATTATTGCGATATAGAGTTTTTTGTTGGTGTTGCGCAGGGTCAGTCGCCTCGAAGCAGCCGGCGCCAATTTCAGGATGCCTTGTGCACGATGCTGTCGAGGTACATCTGCACGTGCGGCTCTGCGACCCACAGCTTGCTTTCTTTTTCAAACAGGTATCCATACCGCTGCGAGCTTCCCATCTTTTCTTTGGACTGCAGTTCCGTCAGGTAGCGCGCCGTTATCGCCTCTTCGTCAAAGCCGTTCTTCCTGGCGACTGCTTCAAGCATGTCGTGCATACCCGAGCCATGCTGCGCGGCCTCTTTGACCCTGAAGGCGACATCGTGCGGGATGCCCAGCTTCTCCGCAAGCCTCCTGTGGACGCGCTTGCCAAACTTGTCGTTCGGCCTGACGTTTAGACGCAGGTCCATTTCCATCGACGCCTTTATCACGTACATGTCAAGGTATGGCTCGCGCAGTTCTATGCTGTGCGCCATCGTTATCTTGTCCTCGCGCTCAAGTGTCTCCTTGTACAGAAGTGAGAGGTCCTGCGCCATGCGCGTTCTCAGCTTGCGGTAGCCTTCGCGCTCTGCCACGCACGAGTACCAGTTGTAGCCGGCGAAAAGCTCGTCTGCGCCCTGGCCTGTCAGCATTATCCTTATCCCGTCCTTCTTTGCTAGCTCTACCGCGCCGTACACCGGCAGGGCGACTTCAATTTGGCCCGCGTTGCTTTCCTCTATTACGCGAATTATCTCCGGCACCAGCTGCTCGACTCTGTCCTGCGAAAGCTCGTTTGCGCGCAGCTCAAGGCCGAGCGTGTCTGCAATCTGGCGCGCAAACTCTAGGTCGCTTGAACCCTCTACTCCGCATGTGTAGCAAATGACTTTGGGCACCATCTTGCTTGCAAGGTACGCCACAAGCACGCTGTCGATTCCACCGGAAAATATTATCCCGATGCGATCTACGTCCTGCGTGCGCTTTTTCATCGCGGCGACAAGAGTGTCTTCATAGGCCGCCACAGCGGAAGCCATCGTCCTGTGCACTACCTGCGCTTTCAGCAGGCCGGCAATCTGCACCTGCGGCTTGGTCCGTGCACCTTCGATTATCAGGGCGTGGCCGGGAAGAACGCGCAGAGTTGGCTCCTTCAGGCCCACTGCCCAGAGCGCCTTGCGCTCTGACGCAAACGCCACCATCTGCTCGTTTTCCGCATAGTACATTGGCCTGACCCCTAGCCTGTCACGCACAAGCACTGTTGTGTCAGCGGCCTCGTCCCGTATCGCAAGGGCATAGACGCCGTCAAGTTCTGCCACGGTCCTCTTGACTGCCTCAAGGAGGTCGCCATTGCATGAATTGTAATGCTCTTCAAGCAGGTGCACAATGACTTCGCTGTCAGTCTCTGTCGTAAAGGTGTGGCGCCCCGAAAGGCGCGCCTTTAGCTCTTTGTAGTTGTAAATCTCGCCGTTGTGCTCCAGAGTCAGCCTGCCGTCGCAGCTCCGGAACGGCTGCGTTCCACATGTCCCCCCCACGATTGCAAGCCTCGAATGGCCGATGACGCTCTGGGCGCGCATCGTGCCGAGATCGAGGTCTGCAACTGACTGCGAACGCACCACCTGCCCTTCAAAGGATACGCCGGCGCCGTCCGGCCCGCGGCTTGCCATGCTAAAAAGCATCGAGCCAACAAGCGGCGCGACGTTCCCTCCACGTTTGCTCAATACACCTGCAATTCCACACATTTTTCTTTAACCAAAACCTGACACGCTGTCAGGCATCTGCCAAAAAGTACCCGTACATAATTTAAAAGAGTTTGCAGGGATTGTGCCGCATCGTCTTTTTTATGACGAGTACTGGTCTTCGCCGCCAAGCGACTCTAGGTATGCCGCATGGCAGTCCTTGCACTGGTTTCCAACGAAATTGCTTTCGTCCACTTCTTGCTTGCAGCTGACGCACCTTTTGTTTGCCATAACGTCTGACAGGTGCAAATGCGCCGGCGGATAAGTGTTTGTGTTTGCGTGCGTGAGTCATTAACAATATATGCTCGAAGTGGAAATCTACTGCCCCTTGCTCTCATCCACGGGAAGATTCATCCTCGCAAACGTGTTTGCCCCTAGCGGCGACCAGCCGGAGGCCATAGAAAAGCTTGCCCAGAGTGTGAAAAAGGGCGGAAGGCAGACGCTCCTTGGAGTGACTGGAAGCGGCAAGACATTTACAATCGCAAACGTCGTCGCAAAGACGAACAAAAACACGCTTGTAATATCGCACAACAAGACCCTTGCGGCGCAATTGTACGCCGAGTTTAAAGAGTTCTTTCCTGAAAACAACGTCGGTTATTTCGTCAGTTTCTACGACTATTACCAGCCGGAAAGCTACATCCCGCAGACAGACACTTACATCGAAAAGGACACCGAGGTCAACGAAAAAATCGAAAAGATGCGACTGGAGGCGACTGCGATGCTCATGTCAGGCCAGCCCACGATAATAATCGCGACCGTTTCGTGCATCTACTCGCTAGGCTCGCCAGAGGAATGGGAGGGAAGCAGCATAGCCCTTTCAAGGGGCGACGTAATCGACAGAAAGGCGATAATAAAGAGCCTCATTGATGCGCGCTACGAGCGAAACGACCTTGCGCTAGTACCGGGCACGTTTCGCGCAAAGGGCGACACGATTGACATAATCCCGGGCTACTCTGACGACGTCATCCGCGTGTCCATGTTCGGCGACGAGATAGAGAGGATAAGCATACACGACCACGTCAGCATGAAGAAACTTCGCGACACGGGCGCAGTAAGGATATTTCCTGCAAAGCACTACATCACCGCGGAGGAGGCCCGCGAGCAGGCCGTCAGGTCGATAAAGGGTGAGTTGCAAGAGTGGCTGCCGCAGCTGCCCTCGGAACTAGAGAGGCAGCGCCTCGCCTCAAGGACGAAATACGACCTGGAGATGATAGAGGAGCTTGGCTATTGCTCAGGGATTGAAAACTATTCCCGCCACTTTGACGGAAGAAAGCAGGGCGAGCCTCCGTCCTGCCTGCTGGACTTTTTCGGCGATGACTTTCTCCTTGTAATAGACGAGTCGCACGTCACGCTTCCACAGCTGCACGGTATGCACGCCGGCGACCACACGCGCAAAAAGTCGCTTGTGGACTTTGGCTTTCGCCTGCCGAGCGCGTTTGACAACCGCCCCCTGAAATTTGAAGAGTTTGAGAAATACCTGAAAAACACGGTGTTTGTTTCCGCGACTCCGGGCCCGTACGAGCTAAAGACCAGCAGGCAGGTCGTCGAGCAACTAGTAAGGCCAACCGGACTTGTGGACCCCCAGGTGGAGGTCAGGCCGACAAAGGATCAGATGGACGACCTCATACGCGAGATAAAGGCAAGGGCAAAGCACGGCCAGCGCACGCTCGTGACCACCCTGACAAAGAGGATGGCAGAGGACCTTGCAGAGTTTTTGGCGAAAAACGAGGTGCGCGTGCGCTATCTCCACTCCGAGATAGAGGGACTAGAGCGTACAGAGCTTATCAGGCAATTGCGCCTCGGCGAATTCGACGTCATCGTGGGCATCAACCTTTTGAGGGAGGGTCTTGACATCCCAGAAGTCTCGCTAGTTGCGATTCTGGACGCCGACAAGGAGGGCTTTTTGCGCAACACTACCAGCCTAATACAGACCTTTGGCAGGGCGGCAAGGAACCTAGACGGCACGGTGATAATGTATTCTGACAGGATGACAGAGTCTATGGAGGAAGCGATTGAGGAGACGGAGCGCAGGCGCAAGCGCCAGCTCGACTACAACAGGCGCCACAAGATAACTCCAAAGACGATTGTCAAGCCGGTGCCCGAAAGCACCGCGCCGGAAGAGGTCGCAGAGGCGGCAGAGACAAAGTCGATGACTCGGCGCGACCTGCTAAAGCTTGCGATAGAGACAGAGGCTACCATGAAGAAATACGCAGAGGAGCTGGAATTTGAAAAGGCCATAGAGTTCAGGGAAAAGTTGGCAAGGATAAAAAGGGCGATTGGCGACGCGACTCCTATCACGGAGGTGTCATGATTACTATATGATGGCTCACGACAAGATAATCATAAGAGGCGCGCGGCAGCACAACCTGAAAAATATCAACGTCGAGATACCAAAGAACAAGCTCGTCGTGATTACCGGCTTGTCAGGCTCGGGAAAATCTACGCTTGCGTTTGACACGATATACGCGGAAGGCCAGCGCAGGTATGTTGAATCATTGTCGGCGTACGCAAGGCAGTTTCTGGAGCTCATGGACAAGCCCGACGTCGACTCGATAGACGGGCTTTCGCCGGCCATATCCATCCAGCAAAAGACCACCAGCAAGAACCCTCGCTCGACCGTCGGCACCGTGACTGAAATCTATGACTATTTGCGCCTGCTCTTTGCAAGGATTGGGATACCGCACTGCCCAAAATGCGGCAGGCGCATCGCAAGCCAGTCTGTTGATTCAATAACAGAGTCGGTGCTAAAGACGGCAGAGGGCAAGAGCGTGATGGTGCTTGGGCCCGTGGTGCAGGCAAAAAAAGGCACCTACGAAAAGCTGTTCGACGACTTGAAACAAGAGGGCTACTCACGCATAAGGCTCGACGGCGAGGTCACGAACCTCGAAGAGGAGGAAAAACCCAAGACGCCGAGGCTTGACAAGCAGAAAAAGCACACGATAGAGGTAATCGTAGACAGGCTAAAGCCGTCGATGGAAGAAAAGAGCAGGCTGTTTGAATCTATACAGTCGGCCCTCAAGGTCGGAGGTGGGACCGCCGTCGTGTCAGTCGACGGCAAGGACACGATGTACTCGCAGAAAAACGCGTGCCCCCACTGCGAGATAAGCATAGGCGACATAGAGCCCCGCACGTTTTCGTTCAACTCGCCCTTTGGGGCCTGCCAGGGATGCAACGGCCTCGGCATGAAAATCGAGTTCGACCCCGAACTGATAATACCTGACAAGCAAAAGAGCATCTTGGAGGGCGCGATAAAGCCGTGGACGGGCCACTTTGCCACTTTCCGCTCCTCGATGCTAAAGGACGTTGGCAGAAAATACGGCTTTGACCTTTCGGTGCCTGTCGCCAAGATGACTCCGCGACAGCTCAGCGTCATCCTGTACGGCACCGACGAGAACATCCACTTCAAGTACGAGTCAAAGTATTCCGACAGCCGCTGGGAGTACAATGGCACGTTCGAGGGAGTGATACCGAACCTAGAGCGCACGTACAGGCAGACCGAGTCGGAGAGCAAACGCGAGGACCTCTTGCAGTTCATGCGCGAGCGGCCCTGCGAGCGCTGCGGAGGCAGGCGCCTGCGCGAAGAGGCACTTGCTGTCAAGATAGGCGACAGGTCGATAATGCAGGTCTGCGATTTGTCGATAGACTCTTGCTATAGTTTCTTTCAGAACATAGAGCTGTCAGAGACAGAGCGCTACATTGCCCGGACTATACTGAAGGAGATAATGTCGAGGCTAGAGTTTCTGCGAAACGTCGGCCTGAACTACCTTACGCTCAACAGGATGAGCGCGACTCTATCCGGAGGCGAGTCGCAGAGGATAAGGCTTGCGACGCAGATAGGCTCTAACCTCACCGGCGTGCTTTACGTCCTTGACGAGCCGACAATCGGCCTGCACCAGCGCGACAATTCGCGGCTGATAGACACGCTAAAGAAACTGCGCGACCTTGATAACACACTCGTGGTTGTAGAGCATGACGAGGAGGTGATACGCAGCTCCGACTGGATTATAGACATCGGGCCAGGGGCAGGAATACACGGAGGACAGATAGTGGCGTCTGGGACGCTTGCTGACATTATCTCTAGCGGCGATTCTGTCACAGGCGCTTTTCTGCGTGGCGAGCAGACTGCGGCGCACATGCACGAGCGCAAGAAACCAAGCAAGTGGATCACCGTGCACGGCGCTCAGGAAAACAACTTGAAAAAGATCGACGTGAGGTTCCCGCTCGGCTGCATGTCAGTCGTCACCGGCGTTTCCGGCTCGGGCAAGTCGACCCTTGTAAACGACATACTGTTCAAGGCACTTGCAGGTCACTTTTTTGGCGCAAAGGACAGGCCGGGCGGGCACGACAGGATTTCAGGGCTTGAAAACGTCGACAAGGTGATTGGAATCGACCAGTCGCCAATCGGCAGGACACCTAGGTCCAACGCCGCGACCTACGTCAACGCCTTTACTCCCATTCGCGAGCTGTTTGCAAGGACGCCGCACGCTAGGGAGATGGGTTACACCGCCGGCAGGTTCTCGTTCAACGTATCAGAGGGCAGGTGCGAGGCGTGCGAGGGAGGAGGCGTCAAAAAGATAGAGATGCAGTTCTTGCCCGACGTGTACGTGACATGCGACGAGTGCAAGGGCAGGCGATACAATTCGGAGACTCTATTGATAAAATACAAAGGCAAGACGATTTCAGATGTGCTCGACATGACGATAGAAGAGGCGCTGTCGTTCTTTGAAAACATACCTGCCATAACAAAGAAGCTGCAGACCCTGAACGACGTGGGCCTTGGGTACCTGCGCCTCGGCCAGCCGGCGACCACGATGTCCGGAGGAGAGGCGCAGAGGATCAAGCTTGCGGCAGAACTATCGAGGCGCGACACGGGCAAGACCGTCTACATACTCGACGAGCCGACCACCGGCCTTCACTTTGCTGACGTGAGCAAGCTTTTGCATGTATTGAAGAGGCTGGTGGAGCTTGGCAACACGGCCATCATAATAGAGCACAACCTCGACGTCATCGCCTCGGCTGACTGGCTGGTGGACCTCGGGCCGGAGGGAGGAGAGGGTGGAGGCACGGTAGTCGCCGAGGGCACGCCCGAGCAGGTCAGCGAAAACACCGCAAGCTACACTGGCCAGTACCTGAAGCAGAAACTTGCTATGGACCAGAGGCTGGTGCGGCGCAGGCAATGACGACGATGATAACTACAACTGTCCTTCGGGAAAAGCGCATCCCAAAAAACCCGGGCGTCTATCTTATGAAAGACGCAAAGGGGCAGATAATCTACATCGGCAAGGCCAAAGACCTAAGCAAGCGCGTCGCCTCTTATTTCACAAAACGCGACCACGACGACAAGACGGCAAGGCTCGTGCTAGAGATAGCCGACATCGAGTTCATGGTCACTGACAACGAGACAGAGGCGTTCCTGCTAGAATCGAACCTGATAAAGCGCTATCGGCCGGCGTTCAACATCGCGCTCAAGGACAACAGCGGGTATTCGTACTTAAAGATAACCGACGAGCCATTTCCCCGGCTGCTTGTTGCCCGGAGGAACAGAAACGGCGAGTTCTCAGGCCCAAGGGGGAGGATCTACGGTCCATTCGTGCGTGGCAGTTCAAAGTACCTGACGATAGGACTCTTGCGCAAGCTGTTCAAGGTCAGGGTGTGCACCCGCCTGCCAAAGCTCCCTTGCCTGCAGTACTTTATCAAGAACTGCGACGCGCCGTGCATCGCAAACGTGACGCGGGAAAAATACATGGAAGGAATAGAGTCGCTGCGAGAGATACTTGAGGGCAAGAGCAGCGTCGAGCGCTTTGCGCGAGAGATGGAAGTCGAGATGAGGCGCGCGTCGGACATTGGCGACTACGAGCGCGCAAAAGAGATCCGCGACACCCTGTACCGCCTGAGCGACCTGCGCATAAGGCAAAAGATGGAAAAGGCGGCAAAGAGGCCGCATGAGGAGTACGTCGGCATAATCCGTGACGAGAAAAAGGGCGTGGCGCACGTCATGGCGCTCAAGCGCACCCACGGCGTCATAAGCGACAGGAAAAAATTCGAGTTTGACATCGTGGCGGACAACTCATTTTCGTCGTTTCTCCTGCAGTACTATTCGTCGGTTCCTGCGATCCCGCAGATGATATTCACAAGCGAAGAACCGGAGGAAAAAGGCGTGCTTTTGATGTCGCTTGAAAAGCTTGCGGGACACCCGGTAAAGATAAGGACTGCCGGAAGTTCGGGCGAGAGGCGCCAGCTGGTCGACCTGATAATGAAGAACCTTGCGATGTACGTCGAGCGGGGCTATGCGCCGGCGGTAGTCGAGCTGAAACAGGCACTTGCGCTTTCAGTCATGCCAGAGACAGTCGACTGCTTTGACGTTTCTAACCTGGGGACGGACATTGCGGTGGGCTCTAGCGTGCGCTTTGTAAACGGCAGGCCGCACAAGGAGGGCTACCGCAAGTTCAGGATACAGACCGTAAAGGGCCAGAACGACTTTGCGATGATTGGAGAGCTTGTACGGCGCAGATACAAAGACGCAAAGGACTTGCCCGACCTCGTGGTGATAGACGGCGGCAAGGGCCAGCTAGGAGCAGCGACTGCGGCGCTTGCGTCGACGGGCCTCATAGTGCAGTGCGTCGGCCTTGCCAAGGAAAACGAGGAGATCTATATGCAGGATGCAAAAGAGCCAATAGTCCTGCCAAGGAGGAGCGCGGCATTAAGGATGCTGCAATACGCCCGCGACGAGGCGCACAGGTTCGGCCTTGCATACAACAAGAGCCTGCGAAGGCTCACTCGACCTTGACGCTTTCCCTGCGCTGGGCCCTCTTCATCTCCTGCTCTGCAAGCTCGATGTACTTGTCAAGGGCAGTGTTTGTAGACTGGGCCGCTATCTGGACCATCCTCGCAAACGAGACCGACGCCGTCAGGGCCATCTCGGTCGCCATCTTGCCTGCCACAAAGGGCCACACGAACAGGTCGGTGCTCGGGCCGGGGCTCTTTTCTACCATATATATGCAGTAAAGTGTGTGTGCATCCTGCGTCTTAAACTTTATATCGAGACAGCAAGAGGCGCAATATGCAAAATTAAAATGCATGGTAGGCGCATATACTAGCGGTGGAGAGGCACGTCAGCTTTTGACGATAACCCATATTCGGTGCATTTTGCCCATTTTGCAAGCAAGCTGGAGCAGCACTTGAGAAAGAACGGGATCTCGTGCCGCGACGCAGACATGATAATCGAGGAGAGCTCGGCCATCTATTTTGAAAAGCTGGGCTCCTCTGCGCGCAAGCTCCTGAAGGCTTTCAAGAAGCAGGACCCGGCGATGGTGTTTGTCGACTCGGCCCACAAGGCCATCGAAAGGCACATCCCGGAGGCAAAAGACACCTTTGGCTCGACTGCGGAAATATCCAAGGTCATACACTAGGGAAAAATAATAATAGGAAATTTTGGCTATAGCCTGCGTTGACAATAGGCGTCCCGAAGGAGATAAAAGACTATGAAAACAGGGTCGCGCTCACCCCGCGCTCTATCGCGTCGCTGGTCGCGTCAGGAATAAAGGTGGCAGTCGAGCGGGATGCAGGCGCAAAGAGTGGCTTTTCAGACGCCGAATACGTCTCTGCGGGCGCGCAGATTGCAAAAGACATGGCGGAACTATATTCAAAGGCAGACCTGGTGGTCAAGGTAAAGGAGCTGCAGGTAGGCAAGGGCGAGCACGTGCACGTCTTGCCGAGGCACGTGATTTTCGGCTACAACCATTTCGAGTCAAGCAGGGAACTGACTGATGCCGCGATAAACTCGGGCGCCACATTCATCTCGTTTGAAAAGGTGGTGGACGGAAACGGCCTTACGCCCCTTTTGATGCCCATGAGCAGGATTGCCGGAACCCTTGCCGGCGTATGGGCAGGGTTCTTCCACAACTATGCTTTCCGGCACGACAGGTCACTCCGGATGAAGGCAGGGGCAGACCAGATAAAGACAAGGTTCGTCGAGGATTTTGAGCGAATAACAGAGGGCAAGGTGGACGCCGCGCTGGCAAGCAGCCTGTCTCTGCAGGACAAGCAGGCGGTGATATTTGGGGGCGGTACCGCGGGCGAGATGGCCGCAAAGACGTGCCACGCGCTCGGGGCAAAACTCACGATAATAGAAAAGAGGGACAGCCGCAGGAAATACCTGCAGGAGCTTGGCCTTGGCAGGTGCTCGATCGTGGCAAGCGCCGACTATGACACAATAAGGGGTGCAAGCGCGATAATCGGCGCCACGTACGACAAGGAAAAGGCGGACAGGGTTATTGACGAAAAGACGCTAAAGGACGCGTCTGAGATGCGCAAGAAGGTGATAGTCGATATTTCTATCGACCAGGGAGGAAATTTCCCGTTTGTCGACTCGACTGGCAAATACGCGCCGCAGAGCATGGGCACGATAATGTCGCCGGCGCAGATAGACTATTTCGGAAACGTCTTTGTGCGTGTCCCGAACATGCCGTCCATTGTCCCCCGCTATGCGTCAATGGCGCTTTCAAACGCGATAACCGACTATGTCAGGGCCATCGCTACCGGCCAGGCAAGGCCGGAGCTTGTACGCGCGACCAGCATCTCAGGCGGCAAAATTCTTGATGAGGCAGTTGCAAGAGCGCACAACATGCCCCATGCAAAGGTCTTTTAGCCGCGCTTTTGTTCGAAGAGAACGTTGGAAGCTGCTGCCAGAGACTCGCACGCGCTCTGCCCGGCGTGCCAGCACGAGTACGGCTACCACGACAAGGAAGGCCACTGCCACAAAGGATGCTGCGGCTGCGGGTCCAGTGACGGCCATTGCTCCACCTAGGAGAAGTTCTCTACAACGTGGACCACGCCCTGCATGAAAGGATGCGGGACGCAATGATAGTGATAGTCTCCGGCTTTTGTGAACGTGAATGACCACGAGCTGCCAGGGGCGATAAAGCCGTTTGTGGTATCGTCAAGGTGCGCCTGCGAATCGAACTTGCCGTTTATGGCGTCGACATAGTTTTCGCCGTCATCAGTCGTCACGGTATGAAAATTGGAATCCTGGTTTGTCCAAGTCACCTTGTTTGACAGCCCCAGGACGGCGCGCACGTCATTTGGGACAAAGTTCTTGGGGTTTGATTCCAAGCCTGCGTCCTTTACTATGGTTATCTGCGTGGTTTGCTCGGGGTTTCGTACCTCTTTTGGAACGTAGGGGGTCATGTTGGCCTCTGGCACGTATACGTACTGGTAGTACGCCAGGCTGACTGTGACTGCGACTATGAACGCAACCATGCTTATTCCCGCAGTGTGGTTTCTTGCGGCTTGCACGCCGCGTATATAGCAGAGTTTTATTTGGAAATTAGTCCAAACGTTCGGACAAAAGTTGATAATGTTGTTGTGGAAAAGACGTACGGCCGCCGGACATGTACTGGCGCGGCTTGCGGCCAAAGCAGCGCCTAAAGCTTACCGAAAATTACTTCTTTTTCGGTTTTGCCTTGGACTTCTTTGCCTTTTTAGCTGCCATTGTTCTAGTAGAGTGACAGCTTATTGATATTATTTTGGGTAGCCGGAAATTTTCCGGGCTGCGTGCAAGTGGAAAAAAAGTCGGCAGTGATGTTGCAGCTAACCTTACCGGCACTGCGCGGTGTCCATTTTCCTCCGGCTGTAGCTGCCACTGTCAGATTTTGACAGCAATAACAAGCAAGCCAGAAGAAGTAATGACGACATCGTCCGGCTTGAAAGAATACAAAAGTGGGGCCGAAGGGATTTGTCCTGACGCGGGGCTAACCGCAATCATTTGAACCCTTGACCCACGGGTTTCTTTTCTAACTAGCCCATTTTTGTTAGATCTGGAGCCCGTTGCGATGCCTGGCTTCGCTACGACCCCACCAAGTGGCATCGTGTGTTTTTGATAGCGCGAACATGTCTGTATAAGTCTTATCTTTCTTTACTGGCTCGGCTTGTTCTTGGCATCCTTGTAGCGGAACTTGTCCAGCTTCACCAGCTGCTGGTACGAGCCAAATTGAGCAGGGTCTGCGCTGTCAAGCGCGGATTCTGTCTCGTCGTTTTCGTCGCGGTAGGTCTTTAGCAGTTTGTACGTGGTAGAGCGCTGTGCCGGAACCCTGCCTGACGAGCGTATCAGCTGCCTTATCTCCTTTGGCCTCATCAGCTGGCCGTGCTGCGCGCCTGCCGCAGTAGAGATACTCTCGTTTATCAGCGTGCCCCCAAAGTCGTTTGCGCCGGCAGCAAGAAGGAGCTGCGACATCCTCGCCCCTTCCTTGACCCACGACACTTGGATGTTCGGTATGTGGTTGTTCAGCATTATCCGCGCCACCGCGTGCATCTTGACCACTTCGTTGCCGTCCGCGCCGGCGCGTATCCCCGAAACCGTGTGGTGGCTGTACATCGGCGCTTCCGTATGGACGAAACTCAGTGGGACAAACTCGGTAAAGCCGTGTGTTTCCTTTTGGATTTCGCGCAAGAGCGCGACGTGCTCTGCCTTGTGGCGCGAAGTCTCGATGTGGCCGTACATTATAGTCGACGTTGTCGCGATGCCAAGCGAGTGTGCTTGCTTGATTATCGAGACCCAGTCGTTGACGTTTATCCTGCCCGGAGATATCACGTCGCGTAATGGCTGGTCGAGGATTTCAGCCGCGGTGCCCGGGAGGCTGCCGACCCCGGCCTCCTTTAACATCTTTAAATAATCATAAGTTTGCGTATTGGACCTCACCGCGCCGTACAGCACCTCCTCCGGCGAAAAGGCGTGTATGTGCATGTCCGGCAGGTCTTTTTTCACAGCCTTGCAGATGTCGACGTAGAGGTTGCCGTCCATCTTGGGCGGGAGCCCCGCCTGTATGCAGACTTCTGTCGCGCCAAGCGACGCTGCTTCCTTGGCGCGCCTTACTATCTCTTCATTTGGTAAAAAGTAGCCTTCCTCCTCGCGAAAATCGCGTGAAAAGGCGCAAAAGCCGCACTGCTTTATGCAGACATTTGTAAAGTTGATGTTGCGGTTGACGACATACGTGACAATGTCGCCCACTGTCCGGCGCCGGAGCACGTCTGCCACGGTGACAAGCAGGTTCATCTCCAGGCCCGTGCAGTCAAAGAGCGCGATTGCCTCGTCAACGGTAATGTCTTTGCCGGCAAGGGCGCGGTCAAGCGCAGACGCCACCACAGGGTCGGCGTTTTTCAGCATCGATTCAAGAGCCATTATTTAGATAATCCTCCTTCACAAGGCCCGAGCCATCAGCAAACAAGCGCACATACTCTTCAAGGCGTTCCGATATAAATCCTCCATCCTTTTTGAGGTATTCAGGGTAAACAGGCAGCCGGGCGCGCAGGCTCTTGCCCTTTTCCTCCGTGACCTTTTGCACAGAATCTATGGTGGGCCAGGGGAACTCGGGGTTGACATGGTCTATAGTGACTGGCGATATTCCGCCCCAGTCGTTGATGCCGGCGTCAAGGTAGCGGCCGTATATTGCAGGGTTTAGGTTTGGGGGCACCTGTATGTTCATCGCAGGCATCACGAGGCGCGACAGCGCGACTGCGCGCAGGAAATATTCTTTTGGAGTTGACGCAAAGTTTGCCATTCCTGTGTCCGGCTTGGGCTCAAAGTTTTGCAGTATCACTTCCTGGATGTGTCCGTGTTTTTCGTGTAGTTCCTTTATCACAAACAGCGAGTCGATTAGCTCTTCCGGAGTCTCGCCTATTCCGACAAGCACACCGGTTGTCATCGGTATCTTTAGCTCGCCGGCGCCCTCTAGCGTCTTTATCCTCACCTTTGGGTTCTTGCTCGGCGCTCCCTCGTGGGCCATCCCCTTCCCCATCAACCGCTCACTCGACGTTTCAAGCATCACTCCCATGCTGACGTTGGTGTCGCGCAGCTGCGCCATCTCTTTTTTCGTCATGCTGCCGGCGTTTGTATGTGGAAGCAACCCTGTTTTTTCAAGGACGAGCTCGCTCATTTCTTGGATATAATCAACAGTGGACGAGTGGCCAAGCGACGACAGCCACGATCTTGCCTCGCTGTATTTCTGCTCGGGGCGCTCGCCCGTGACAAACAGCGCTTCCGTGCACCGGGCGCGCCTTCCCGCCTCGGCTATCGCAAGTACGCCGTCCGGGCGGAGCATCGAGAGCATCGGGTCGCCTGGCTCTTTTTTGTACGTGCAGTACGAGCACGTGTCCCGGCATAAATTGACTAGATTGATGAACACCTTTCGGGAATAGGTCACAACTCCTGGCCTGGTCAGATCGCGCACCTTGCCTGCCGCCGCCACGAGATCCTCTGTCGGGCACTCGGCCATCAGCCGTGCCGCGTCGTGACGGGTGATGGCGCTGGGCCTTTCAATAGCCCTAGAGAGCGTCTCTGTGTCGGCAAGCATCTGTGTGATTTTATCGCGAGGTCGTCTAATAAACACAATGTCCTGCCGCTAGGGTGCTACTGCGATTCCTGCGTCGTAGACGGCCTTGCGTCAAGGTGCAGGTTGATGTGTTGCAGTTGCCCGTTGCGCAGGACGGTGACGTCCATCGTGTCTCCCACCGATTTTTCCCTCTGAAGGTACACGAGTATGTCGTCGACCTTCCTCACTTGGTGGCCGTCAAGCTCTAGCACGATGTCGCCTCCAAGAGGCACCTGCCGGCCGTCCACACGGACAGTGTTGGTGCCGGCCTTGATGCCGGCCTTTTCCGCGGGGCTTCCGCCGATGACTTCGACCACGAGGACGCCGCGGGGCTCCTTCAGGTTGAGCGCCTTTGCCAGAGCGGGCGTCATGTCGGCTCCAGATATGCCGACCCACGGGTGCTGGAACTTGCCGCTCTTTATCAGGGACGGCACTACCTTGCTTATGGTGTTTGACGGGACCGCAAAGCCTATGCCGGCAAACTCGCCGGTGGTCGAGCGGATGGCCGTGTTGATACCTATCACTTCGCCCCGCGTGTCAAGGAGCGGGCCTCCCGAGTTGCCAGGGTTTATCGGCGCATCGGTCTGTACGATATCCGGAATGAAAAACGGCAATGGGCCAGAGTCCTGCGACGGGATAAGGCGACCGACGCCGCTTACTATGCCGGCAGTCATCGAGCTTGAGAGCCCAAATGGGTTTCCTATCGCCGCGACCTGCTCACCCACGCGGATCTTTGTCGAGTCTGCAAGTGGCAGGGGCACGAGCTTGTCCTTTGGCGCGTCCTTTAGGTAAAGCACGGCAAGGTCCGTGAATGGGTCAGAGCCGATGACAGTTGCGCTGTACACCGTCCCGTCGGCAAACGTGACGTCAAGCTGGTTAGAGCCCGACGCGACGTGCAGGTTTGTCACGATGTGGCCGTTGTCGTCGTACACAAAGCCCGAGCCGAGCTTGCCCTGCTCCGAGGTGTCGCTGGTTGCAGACACCTGCACCACTGACGGCTCGGCCTTGTCAAACAGGTCTGGAAGAGTCAGTTCCGAATCTGCGGCCGCAACAGTGCTGACGCGCCCCACTTCAAAGGCGCTGTTCTGGAGCCCCTGGCGCGGGTTGTCGGTGTTGTTGGTGTCGGTTATCAGCTTTGAAACGTCCGGCAGCGATCCTCTGGGCGCAAAGTCCAGGGGATTGAACTGCGAATAAGCGAAAAAGATGGCGACTGCAGCGACGACTATTGCCGCTGCAAGTAATCCCTTGTGCAACCTGAAGGAAAAAACCCCGTTAATGCTAATAATCTTTTTCCCCGGTTACCTGCTCAGGTACGGCATTTCAAGGCCAGTCTGCTGCGGGATTTCGAGAAAGTCCACTAGCTTTGCGTAAAAGTAGATGTACTCCCTGCCGCGCTCTGTAGTCCTGTACACCACTCCCTCGTCCGTTGCGTGCTGTTCAAGCAATCCACGCTCGATGAGCTCCGACAGGTACTGGTGCACTTGCTCGTAGCTCAGGTTGGCCCGGTACATGATATGGGTCTTGCGTATCCCCGACGTGGCGAGTCCGAGCACGTCGCCCATTATCTGTATCCTTCCCCTGTTGTTCTTGCGTTCTGGTATTGACATTTCTGCCGTACGTATCATCTGGTCAATAAATTAGGGGAAGGGCGGAATTTGCAGCTGGAACGGCCGTTTCAAGCCTGTTTCAGTGCAAAAAGTCCTGCTTTTCGCTCACCGTGTACTGCCTGCCGCGCCAGCTAACCGCATCCTTTTTGCGTGCATCGACTATTGCAGAGGCAAACCCCAGGTAGATGAGAGCGCCAGAGAGGGGCGAGCCCAGCGCGTAGGCAGGGCTCTGCATGACCCCGTGCTTGCTCTGGATGGCGGTGGTCATGAGCAGCATCAGGATCGTGGCGGCGTGGACGCCGGCAAGGACTGTCGCCGACAGCCCGGCAAGGCCGCCGCTGGGGACAAAGGCAAACGCCGGGACCGTGTAGGCGAGGAACAGGAACGGGGCGAGCATTATGAAAAACACCGCGGCCGCTATCAGGTGGGCGCCCGTGTGGTCCTGGTGGTACAGCGGGATTGCAAGTCTGCGCAGGCCGTGCCACAGGGTCGAAAGGTCCCGCGCCCACACTGCCTCGACGTGCTGTTCTCCCCTCACCATCTTCATGCGAAAGCCGGCGGCCTTGACCTTGCTTCCAAGCGCGCCGTCCTCCACGAGCTCCTGCCTGACTCCCTCGTGCGTGCCGACGGCCTCGTACGTCTTTTTGGTTATCACAAAAAAGCTGCCGAAAAAGTAGCCGGTCTTTTGCTTTGGGTCGTTCACGCGCAGAGGTGAAAACCGGGTGTGCAGGAAAGTGGAAAGCCCCGGGAGCGTAACCTTTGTCCAAAAGTCGTTGCAGAGAAGCCGCGGTATCGCAGTCAGCGCGTCGAGGCTTTCCGAGAGCATGTGCCCCACGGCAAGCGACATGACGTTTGGCGCGTGCTCGGTGTCTGCGTCCGTGAAAAACAGGTACTCGCCTGACGCCTTTTTGTAGCCCTGGTGGCAGGCCCAGTTCTTGCCGGCCCACCCCTCCGGCTTGGCAGGCGTGCTCACGTACACAATGCGGCTGTCCCGGGCTGCATAAGACTGGATTATCTCGCCCGTCCCGTCAGTCGAGTTGTCGTTTATCGCAATTACCTCAAAGTTTGAATAGTCCTGCGCAAGGAGCGTGTCGAGGCAGCGCGCAATGTATTTCTCTTCGTTTCTCGCCGGCAGTATTACGCTCACCTTCGGCCTGCCGGCAGCAGGTGCAAGAAGAAAATCCTCCATCCTTGGCGCAAGGCTGAACGATTTTGCCATGTACGCAAGAAAGTAGGCCCAGACTCCAAATACCCCGGCAAGTATGGCTGCAAGCGCGAAATTGACAGCCGCTATCGCCACATCCAGAGCAGCAGGCTCCATGCAGCTTTTGTGTAAAGAGAGACGTTATTTATTCGGCTGCTTTGGCCGCTATCCTTTCCAGGGCCTGCTCGGTCCCTTCGGCGATGTGTTTTTTCACCATCCCGCCAAAGACTGACAGCAGACCTGCAAGCTTGAAATCCCATGCCACATCGACTCTAGTCTTGCTGCCGCCTTCTGCAGGACTCAGGGTCACTATCCTGCTCCCGGTTATCGGCCCTTCGGTTATCCTTGTGTCGACAGACGTCATCGGGTTCAGGGTGACTGTCTGCATCGTCTTGGCATCCTTGAATGCGATAACCACTTCACGCTGGATGACGCTGCCTTCCTTGCGGATGTTGCGGACCGACTTGGTGCCGTGCCAGTACTGCGCCTCGTTGTCGACGTCTGAGATTATGTTCCAGACCTTGTCGACCGGCGCCCCGATTTCACGGCTGACGTTTATTGTTGGCATTTTATCGAGATCGGTATCAGGTTGCCGGGTATATCTCTTATTTGTCTAGAGCGCCTTTACAGTCGCAGTCTCGTGTGGCTTTGTCCTGTCCCACAGCACGCCGAGGACCGCCCCGAGGACCAGCCAAAACATCGCCATTGTGGAGGCGCTTGCAATCCTAAAGCCGTTGACGAGGTCCATGGGCGCAGTGACCGGGTCGGGGTTTGCCGGAAGCGCAAAGACAGCCGCAATTACCACCGCGACGTACACTGCGGGAGCGACTGCCTTTCTTGCCGCGCTTTTTGATCCCATCTTTTTGTAAATGAACGCAGAGCCAAGCGCCGCGGCGCCAGAAATCCCCAGCATGGCGACATAGAGTGTCATGCGCAGGTTGATTGTGTCCGGGTTGCCGACTGCTGGCGGGTTTGCAGGGTATTTTACTGCGACTGCAAGATATATCACGACCCACATTATCCCGGCAAGCACTACCGCTTTTGCGACGTGGTTCTTGCCCGGGAGGCTCTTTCGGGAATATGCAAACACCACGCCCAAAAGGGCGCCGTACGAAAGCCCAAGGAGCGCGCCTGCGGCAACGCTTCCTTCCTTCTGCCACAGCCTGTATGCGTCCATGGCGACGGGGTCTATCATCTCGCCCTGCGCTATTGCCTTCTGGTTTTCAATGCCTATCGCCCTTTCGATGAACGGCCCTACAACTACTTGGTTGACAAGCGCCAGAACGGTTCCAGCGATAATTCCAGATAAAAGAGAAATGGCAATAAAAGTGAGGGTCTTCATCTAGTTTCTCAGACCTTAGTGACATGCGAATCCTGCAGCGTGCCTAGTGTCGTGCGTAAATTCGTGCATCAGCCCGGGGCTGGATGGGTCGGCAGAACCGCCCTGCGCCAGCGCGAACAGCTGGCCCTGGTCAAAGCCCACCACAAAGATGCCGAATACAAGGATGCCAAGCAGAATGCCGACGGCCACCTTGGGAACGCCTTCCGTTGCTCGTGCGATCTGGTTAATAAATGACATTCTATTTCGCTTGCAGGTGGGCGCTATATAAAGAATGAGATAGTTTGTCCAACTGGACGGTTTATCCAACTCCTGCGCGGCGCATAAATGCCCGTCTTGGCATTCAAAGAGGGTGCACACCTATGTACGGGCGCTTGAAAAAGTGGCGAGCAGGTACGCCCCTAGCAGGCTCCTCTCCTTTGGCGAGGTGCACGTCTTTGTGGCAATGCAGCTGATGAGCAGGCGCGGACACGTGAGCAGGGACGCGCTTGCAAGAGAGCTTGCCCTCGGCGGTGGCGCGGTAAAGACGCTTGTCAAGCACATGAAGATGGGCGGCCTGATAGAGACTTCAAACGGCGGCACGAAAATGACCGCCAAGGGCACGGGAATCTTTGAGGGCCTTGCGTCAGCAATTCCGGCGGAGATGGACCTACCGCGGCTGCAGGTAGCACTTGGCAGATACAATTATGCAGTCCTTTTGCGCGAGTTTGGCTTTGCAGTCAGGTCTGGGATTGAGCAGCGCGATGCGGCAATAAAGATGGGCGCCACTGGCGCGACCACCCTTTTGTACCGGGACGGCAGGTTTGCCATGCCCGACAGTGGGCAGGACCCGCTGAAAAAGGAGCAGATGCTCAAAAAAGAGCTTGCCGAGACGCTAAAGCCGCAGGAAGGCGACGCGGTGATAATCGGGAGCGCAGAAAAGGGCAAGGTGGCCGAGCTTGCCGCAAAAAGCGCGGCCCTTGCCACCATAATGGCTCACGAAAAGCACGATAGATAATATCACAAGATTTTGTCATGTGCTTTACATACACACGCACCAAGTGTAGTTTGGATAATCCTTAGAGCAATTTACGGCATGTTGGCACACACACTATAGAACCAACTTCGGTCAATTTAATATAGAAGGTTCGTAGAACGGCCTGCATATGGGGCTTCTCAAAAAACTAAAGGACGCTGCAGAGCAGAGCGTTGAAAAAGGCGCGGAGCTTGGCAAGAAGGGAATTGAGAAAGGCGCGGAGGTGAGCACGAGAGCGTACGACGGCGCCAAAGAAGCTGCGCAGAAAGGCCACGAAAAGGCGCGGCAAGACAAGAAAAAATAAGAAGAAAAGAAAGAGGAGTGTAGGTTAGATCAGTTACCTTCCGCTGGCGTCCTTACCATGCCGACCAGACCGTAGAGCGGAGTCTCCCCAAAGTGGTTCAGGACGCTCGTGTCGAGGGTTATCACTATAACCTGCTTTTGCAGTATCTTTATAGTGAGTGGCACTTCCACCGGCCCGTCTTTCGTGGTTATCGTGGCCTTGCCCTGAAGGGTTATCGACGAGTCGTCTGAAGTCCAATTGCCCACCTTGAAATTGCTTATCATGTGCTTGTGCATCGCGCTGCCGTCCGTCATGACCATCCTCACCGACGCGTTGAACGCCACGTTCGGGTTCGAGCCCTCGCCTCCGCTGTTTGGCTGGGTGACTATCATCCTCCACGGGCCGTAGACCAGCCAGTGTGCGCCGTCTGTCCCGGTCTGCATCGTCGAAATCACGCCGCTTGCGACTATCTTTTTACCGTCCTTCATCGCCGCCATAATGCGGTCAGACATTTTCATTTTCTCACCTTGAGATTTGTCGCTCTGAGCCTGCGCAGTGCTGCCGGACAGGAAAGCTGAAAACACCACTCCCACCACAAGGATTGCGCTCAGGCCGAGTATTGCTGCCTGTTGTTTGGCGCTTGCCATTGCGTGTACGCCCTATGCTGCTTGCAGATATATCTTATGTAACATGGGTTCATGAGCGTTCGGGCAAATCTTTTTACCCTAGAAAGGGGACGGTAGGATCAAGCGCCTTGCTCTCACCCACCATCGACCTCAAGCAGATACAGGCAAGGGCCGAGCGCACCATAGAAAAGGGCGTGCAGATAGACCTGTCTACTGCACTGTGCAAGCGCTACCTGCGCCGGCACGCAAACCAGAAGACGAATGTCGTCGTCCTTTACGTCGACATCGACGGCTCGACCAGACTTACCCAGAGCGTGCCCTCGACCCAGCTTGCACTCATACTGCAGCTGTTCTCGCAGGAGATGAGCCTCCTTGTGTCAAACTATGGCGGGTACGTGCTGAAATACGTGGGCGATGCAGTCATTGCCCTTTTCCCGGCAGTGCACGACGTCGAGCAGGCATGCAAGAATGCCCTTGAATGTGGGCGGACAATGCTTGAGGCCATCAGCGGCGGCATCAACCCCGCGCTAAAGTCGCACGACCTGCCAGAGCTTGGAGTAAAGGTGTCGATGGACTATGGCGAGGTCTTGGTTGTGCTGTACGGAAAGAGCATTGAAAACTCGCATATCGACATCATTGGCTCAAACATCAGCATGGCGGCAAAGATGCTCGCATTCGCCCCATCTGGAAGCGTAATGGTTGGCATGAAGGCGTACGACAACCTCGGCGACACGGGGAAAAAGGAGATGCAGGAAATCCACGACCTAGACTGGTCGTACACCGACGAAAAGACAAGCGGGCGCTACAGACTATACTACCATTCTTCCTAGTATGTGTGTGCATATTAGCGACGCCGTGCAAAGAATATACTGCCATGAGCGCAGTAAGCGAGATAATGTCAAGAGGCGTCGCCAGCATCGACCTGAGTCCCGGCACTTCCGCGCTCGACGTCGCATCTGCAATGGTCAGAGGCAGGACGGGCGCAATAATCACCTTCAAAGCCGGCAGGCCGGCAGGCATAATCACCGAGTGAGACTTGCTCAAAAAAGTCGCGGCAAGAAACACCAAGCCAGCTGAAGTGAAGGCGGAGGAGATAATGTCAACGCCGCTTGTGACGGTCAAGGCGTACGACTCGGTCGACACGGCCGTCGGCCTCATGTCCAGAAACAGGATAAAGAGGCTGCCGTTGACGGAGGACGACGGATCGCTTGCAGGCATGATTTCTGCCGCGGACATTGCAAAAAAGCTGGCCAAGATACTGGCCGACGACCAGAGCAGGTATCGCCCGCTCAGGCAGGTGCTAGAGCTGTAAAGGTCTGTCTCAAGGACAGGTTTAATGTTATAAAGGCGACCAGCGAATATTACGCATGGGTTCAGAAAACCCGGTGTCGTCAAGCGACGCCCGGCCGGAGCTTGTCCTCGCAAAATGGAGTGACCGCTTTTTCGCGTGGCTGATAGACTTTATCATAGTGCAGGTGGCGCTTGGGGTAGTGTTTGTAGCGGCGGCATTTACGTTCTGGTTTGGCGACTTTAACGCAGACAGGTTCTGGGGCGACAGCCCGCTAAAGTACGTCATCACGAGCGCAGTGTTCTTTGCGTACTGGACGTTCTTTGAATCGACCAAGGGTCAATCGATAGGCAAGATGGTGCTAAAGATAAGGACCGTCGACCTCGCAGGCAGGCCGGTCGACATGAAAAGCGCTGCGATACAGAGCTTTGGCAAGGCGTTTCTGCTTCCCATAGACGTCGTCCTTGGCTGGATATTCACAAACGACAAGAGGCAGCGCCTGTTCAACAGGGCAAGCGACACGCTCGTGGTAAAGGAGGCGGCCACGGCGCAACCAGGTGTAAGCTATAGAAAAGACTGACCAGTAGCAGACCGTCTGGTCGGCGCGCATCAGAGCCGTAAACGCGAGGAGTACTGCAACTACAACCAGTGAAAACTCACAGGTGGATAAAGGACAGGCTTGTCTTGCTTCAGAAACGACCTTGCCCAACGTTGCAGTACAAGTTTGTTACTAGAGTTTTGAGACCAGACTGTCTGCTTCCATCTCGCCTTTTTTCGTGAGTGAAAACAGGTCCTCGCCTGTGTCGCTTGCGCCGTCCTTTTTCACCAGGCCGGCCTTGACGAGCCTGCCAGAAAAGTTGCCACCTTCGAACCAGCTTCCAAAAGCCTTGCCCCAGTCGCTCAGCACCTGGCGGATCTGGGTCTTGCTCTGCTTTGGCGCCAACATCAGCGCGACCAGAATAAGGTCCTGCGTGCCAATGTCGTCGACTTTTTCCACGATGCGCTGTTCTAGGCCGCGCCCTGCCGGCTTTGAGCCGCTGCCGTATACCGCCTGCTCTAGGCTCGTCACCCTCTTTTGCAGATCCAGGACGACCTTTTCAAGATTGGAGCTGTCCAACAGAGTATGTCAAAATGCAGAGGGGTACTTATTACTTTCTTGGCAGATCCTTCTGCAGCTTGACAAACAGGTCCTTGGCCTTTTTCCGGGCGTCTTCGGTGAGGTCTTCGTTAAAGATTGTGTTGCTCAGCGCATCGAGCACCACCTGCCACTCGTCCATTGAAAGCGCAAAAGCCTGCTTGTCGCTCATGTAGAATCATGGCTTGCAGCAAGCCAATATATGCCTTAAAGAAAAAGAGAGAGAAGACGCTGTAGCACCTTTTTATTGCGGCTTGTACAAAAGTGCAGGCGTACACATACATATGTTTGAGGCTTCGCCGTTCGTAGTGATATTCCAGTACGCGTTCATTGCAGCATTTCCACTCGTTGGCCTTGTCGTGGTCACAAAATGGGTCGTTGACGACTGGAAAAAGTCCAGACGGGCGCAAAAAAAAGCCTAGACACGTACGGCATATACACACGCAGATGTACGCGTGCTACATCTCTGTTTCTTCTTCCATAATTGATATGAATCATGAACGAACATTGACTGACATAGCAGTTGCTGCAAATTGAGCGATCCCAAAGAGGAAAAAGACGCAAGCACGATTGATGGCAAGAAGGCCGAAAAACCGGAAAGCAAAGCCAAGTCCCTTGCCAAGATAATCGGCCCGGGCGTAATAACAGGGGCCTCTGACGATGACCCTTCTGGAATCGCGACCTATTCGCAGGCAGGGGCCAAGTTCGGCGCGGGCTTTCTCTGGATGGCCGTCTTTCAGTACCCGCTAATGTCTGCGATACAAGAGATGTGCGCCAGAATCGGCCTCGTTACTGGAAACGGGCTTGCGGCGGTCATGGCCAGCAAGTACTCCAAAAAGGTCATCCTGCCGATTTCGGTGCTGCTTCTTGCGGCAAACGCCATCAACATAGGCGCGGACATCGCTGCAATGGCGGCGTCTGTGCGCCTGATATTTCCGCAAGTTCCGTATACCGCCGCAAGCGTCGCCTTTGCTGCGCTGGTGATTCTGGCGTTGATAGCAATCCCGTACAGAAAGTACGTCAGGGTGCTAAAGTACCTGACGCTGTTCTTGTTTGCGTACGTCATCACGGCGGCCATAGTTGGAGGCAAGTGGGACGAGATCTTGGTCGCAAGCGTGGTGCCACACGTGGAATTCAACGCCGAGTTTGCGATGCTGTTTGTGGCCATTTTCGGCACGACGATATCGCCGTACCTGTTCTTCTGGCAGGCGTCGGAGGAAGCGGAGGAGGATGTCGACAAGGGAAAGAAAAAAGAGATCGACGGCCCGGAAAAGCCCAGAATATCCAGAAAAGAAATCAGGATCATGAAAGCCGACGTGCTGATAGGCATGGGCTTTTCGCAATTGATAATGTGGTCAATCGTAGTCACCACGGCAGGCAGCCTGCACGCCAACGGGATAACAGACATTACGACAGTTGAACAGGCCGCAAAGGCCCTAGAGCCTTTGGTAAACTCGTTTCCGTACTCTGGCACCGTTTCAAAAAGCATATTTGCGCTAGGAGTCATCGGGACAGGGCTCTTGTCAATCCCCGTCCTGGCAGGGGCAAGCGGGTACGCGCTGGCCGACGTTTTTGGGTGGAAGCAGGGGCTGGACAAAAAGTTTGGTCAGGCCAAGTCATTTTACACGGTAATCGCCGCGTCCGTCATCATAGGGCTGTCGATTAACTTTCTGAACGTCGATCCGGTCCAGGCGCTGGTTTATTCTGCGGTTATAAACGCCACCGTTTCCGTGCCCATCCTGTTTGTCCTGCTCAAGATAGCCAACGACAAAAAGATTCTTGGGAACAAGGTAAACGGAAGGACCTCCAATATTCTTGGGTGGCTGACGTTTGCCATAATGGCCGCATCCGTCTGCGTCATGTTTGCAGCGTGGGCGAAGTAGCGCAGAAAAAGGGGCACCACATTACGCGTTGCCAGAATACTGCGACATATATTGCTGATATTAACGACGGGGATTACCGAAATACCAATAAGGAAGAGAATCTATGTCATTTTCATGTTTAATTGCAAAAGAATAAGACGATCTTACGTTGTAATTTCAAAATAATCACGTTATCTAGCATTTATTCTCAAGACTTTAAAATTAGCTCCACAAGATTACAGTGATGTCAAGTCTAACAGGTAACAGAACAGTAGTGATGCTGTCCCTGCTGGTGACAGGAGCGGCACTTGTGTCGTACGCCGTCTTGCCCATAGCCGCCTTTGCGCAGAACGACGGAAGCCAGCCCAAATGGAACGACAAGCACTTTGAAAAACACCACTGGGACAAAGACAGCAAGTCGTACAAGGACGATTCTGGCAAGGAATACAAATGCGAGACCCACCACGACGACTCCTGGTACTACTTCTACAACGGCGAATTCTACAAGTGCGACGACTACAAGCCAGCAAGTCCCTCAGAGACACCTTACTAACTTCTCCCCTCCCCTTCCTTTTTCTTTTTTCAAGCAGCAGCTTTAGAGCAGGATTGCGCTTAATAGCGCGTAATGGCATATTGATTGCTGGTGGGGTAGAGATGGCTGCAGACATCATAAAGCGCGTTTCTTCAGAAAAGAAGGAAATAGTGAAAAACCTGTATGTTTCTGGGATTCCTGAAGAGTTTATTGCGATGCAGCTTGACATAGAGATCCCGGTCGTCATCGCCATCCTCAAAGAACAGGGAATCTACAGACATGCAAACGAGCCATAAGCTGGTTTTTGACACGTCAAGTGCGGAGATTTTGATTCTTTAGCTGGACATTTGTAATACCAACATATCCGCCTGCCTTGGCTCGTTGGTTCGCAGTATTTCGATATAGCATTCTTGGCAAAACAGCTTGCCGTTGTACTGAAATGCCCTCTTGCCGCCGCTCTCGTACTCCATCAAGTTCGTAGCAGTCTTGCAGGCGCATTTTTCGCAGGTGGACATTTGTTGTTAATCACCACAATTATTTGGCTCTATAATGTTCTTAACTCTGTCCTTCTTTAGGCTATCGGTTTAGTGACGTAAATACTCATTTAATTCTCTAAAGATGTTCTATTTTCTGATATAGTACAGAGCTTATAGTATCAATAACGACGGGGTCAGGCTAAGCAAGGTCGTCTGATAATGGGGAGACAATCCCCCAAGGAATAGACAAAATCTGCTTCCCTGATCACCCGAGTCACAAGCCAAGACCGATGTGTGTGTTCATTACACTTCCCGCGCTCGCGCTGTGCCATTATCGGGCGCGGGGATTGTCTTTTCTTCATATTCTGACTTGAGCGTCTCATTGGCTTTGTTTGGCATGTTCTACTTTGACAGTTTTTTCATGCCAGCAGTCTGTGCAGCAGCCAAGAACCTAGAAGCGAGAGAGGAAAAACCTGTCTCAGGCTTCTGCTATGCGTATGCGTGTTTCAATGTCTTCTGGCAGGCCAGCTACTCTGTAGCGGGCGTATTCTTCGTACGTGGGTGCGGCTTCACGCTTGAAGTCATTTTTTTGGCCTTCTGTGACATTAAAGTACAGAGTGTGTCCGTCGTACCTTTCTGCCAGGTATTTGGGAATATAGAATTTTTCCAATTCCACATGCCCTTTCTGGGTTAGAATGTAATGCCTGCCTATTTCCTGGACTTCTCCAAGGTCAATATTCTTGCTAACACCGCGAGCCTCCTTGCCTTTTAGCTCGTTCCAATCCACAAAGTTGGTTATATCTGTCATGAGTACATTCCGTCTCTATCATATTAATGAGATACGCTGAAGCGAGACAGAGGCAATGTCGTGCAGGAAAATAGATTCCGATACCCAATGCTAGATGCCTAAACAGTCGCCATCTCTGCCCGGTCATAGCCCAGACAACAACAATACATACGTACATACGGTCCGGGTCCGTTTAACATGCAAATTTAAGGTGGGCCCAAAGGGATTCGAACCCTTGGCCGACCGGTTATGAGCCGGTCGCTCTAACCAGGCTGAGCTATGGGCCCGCGTACGTCTGTGCAGAATCAAAAATCTGACGAGTATGTATAAAGGTTTGGAGGCGTCGTCGTCAGCAGTACATGCCGCCGACGTACTTTTCCTGCACCGAGTCAAGGAGCAGGTTCTGCGCCTTTAGCGACTCTACTGCTGCCGCAAACGCCTTTTCACGCCTTTCAGCGGGAATCGCAGACAGGATGTCGCGCCACACCTGCGCGTGCCTCACGTCAGCTTCTTCATGTATCTCGAAATAGTTGAGGGCATCCTTGTTGCCCGTCATGTTGTAGAATTTCACAAGGCCGTCTATCTTGCTCCTGCTTATCTTTGGAAGCTCTGCCTCAAACGCGTACATCGCCGCGACTGCCTCCTCAAAAGACAGCGAAGTGAGTGATATCATCTTGGCCACCGCCTCGTTCGTCTTTGCCGCGCCCAAATATCCGGCAAGCTCTGGCTGCGAAACGCCCATCGCGCCGGCAAACCTTGCCCACGGCTCGACGTGCTCCGACTCTTCCTTCAGGTTCCCCTCAATCTCTGGGACCTTTGCTGGGTCGGCGGTGGCAGCAGAGGCTATGTTTTGCACGAACGCCGGCACTGCCTTTACAAGTTGAAAGTATTCCCTGGAATAACCCTGCAGGTGGTCGACTGTCAGCCTGCCCTCCGACCACATTTGGTAGAACGGGTGCTTCAAAAGGCTGCGCTTCTCTATTTCCGAGTCGATCCTCTCTACAAGGTCGTAATTTTCCATGAGGTACTTCACTTCAAAAGCCATAGAAAAACCTTATGACAGCAAGGATTTTATGTGAATCTCCCATCGATTGTGCTCAAGTGCTCCGGTGGTGTAGTGGCTATCCTGCCGGCTATGCCCGGCAAGAGGTCGCACAGTCCGGTCAAGCATTGTGGCCTTTCGAGTCGCAGATCCCGGGTTCAAATCCCGGCCGGAGCACTTTCTTACCAAATGCGCCGGCTAGCGCCGGCATACACACTATAAAAGCGCTTTCATCTCTTGCAAAATTCGCGGGTGTTACGGTTCTTGGCATATATTTTGAATCAAGACAAGCTCGATCCTTCCTTTCCTAGGTCAAGGAGCTGAAAATTCGTTCCAGCTGTCATTTCCCACAAAAAGCCGTTGCGTGGTCGTACAAAAGTCCGCCCACGCCCCCAGTACACAGCCACAAGACGGGGACGGACCAACCGGTTGACTCTCATACCCACCGGTAACTAGTTTCTACCCAGAGATCATAATAATGGATTGCGGCGGGGCAACTAGGGTTAACTGTCTATCCCTACGATAGCGACTCTGACCCGCGTAAAATAGCCTTTATTTCCAGCGCACAAGACAGTAGCCGCGCCACTTTTTGGGAAAGTCATTTTTACGATAAAAACCGGAATTACATATGAAAAGAACAAACGAATTTGAAAAGCTGAACGACAGGAAAGCGACTTACCTCACAGTCGACGACGACACTATGGTTAATTTGAAAAATTATTACAGGCTGGAAGATCACGGCGAATTGTTGCAGTTCATCAAAGACGTGGTTATTGTAGGCGATGAAGAATAATAGTAGCAGTAGTCGTGTCAAAATGTGAAAGAAATTGGGGCCAATTGGCCCTTATAGAAGACGTGTCTTAATGGATGTTCGCGCGGATCTTGTTCTTCAGCTCTTCTGTAATGTCTTCAGGCTTCATGTTATGGTCCCTTTGCGCGTGTGCCGCGGCGTTTTGCATTATTTCCTGTTCTGTATTACCTCTTACCACATAGTCACAGTTGTATCCTACGTCCTTACATTTCATTTCCATGATTATAGGATGCCATGCGTCCGCTTTAAGCGCGAACTAGAAATCTTACCTTCGTGGACTATATGACAAGCCCTTGGATGTCGTTTCTTGTACAAGATACCAAGCCTTACCATCATTTATCGCGTCCATTTGTCCAGACGCACCCTCAGCGAAAACATTCCTGCGGGAATGAAAGCACACAGGGAAGATTATTGTTTGAAGGCATTGCGTGAAATAGTAGAGTTGGTCTTTCGCTTCGCAGAGCCCACGGTTGCCAATAGATGAAAACGTTCAAAAGCTCTTCACAGAAAATTCTCAAAGAATGGCGTGAATCACCTGCATGTACACGATGATACTACGTTAGGATTTCAAAATAATCGATTTATGTGCGCTTATTGCTCAGATATTTAAGAACATGTGATTTGAGAGAGTACATTGATGTCAACCCAGATCAGGAACAAAGCGACGTTGCTCTTCCTGTCGGTCCTTGGCGTCGCAATCGCAGCAATGGCAATGGCACCAACAGCAACGCATGCCTCCAAAGGCAGCGAGTACTCGTACAAAAACTGCGGGTACTGGAAAGAAACCGAAAAAAGCTACGACTACGAGTACAAGCTAAAGAAGTCGCAGGATTCTAAAGAATCTGAGAAGGGCGGTGGAGAAGGCAAGTCCTATGAGTATGACTATTCCAATGATGACAAAAACGGCAAGAATGGCGATGATGATAAAGACTACAGCAAAGACGACAGCAATAACAACGATGACGGCAAAGACAAGTCATCGTACGACTATGGAAGTGGCAGCAGCTCAAAGGACTCTAGCGACTATGAAAAGTACAAGGGCGAGCACAAAGACTCGTACGAGTTTGAAAAGAGGAATACCATGGAAAGGCACGATGGCGACGAATGGTGCGACACTGATGGCAATGGCGACGGCGACTCTGACAATGGCGATCATTACTACTACAATGGCGACAAACACGACGACAGCGATGACGAAGACGATAATGATGATGACGGCGGCTATTAAAAAGTGATAACCAAAAATAGAGAGTTATCACTCCCTCCTCCTTTTTTTGTCCCGGACTTTCCAAGATAAGGGACACACATGCTTGCAAGATGTTAGGACTATCAGGCGCAGATTTGCTTTTCAAGAACCTGCCAGTTACAATCGTTATATCCACAGGAGAATATCACTATGCACATGTTCTCAGCCATCCTGTCCATATGGGGCTGCATACCAGAGATTACAAAGAACTGCGAAGACATGACAAACGCCTCCAGCACGTATCTTGGAATCATAGCCGGGGTGGCGATAGGAGCCATCATCAGCTGGTGGATTTACAACAGGCAGAAAAAGACTTCGGACGTGCAGGACCTTGTATTGAACAGGGTCAAGGAGCTTGAAGAAAGCCATGACAGGCTCTTGAAAAAGATAGAGAAAATCGACCAGAGGCATGAGACGACTCTGAACAGGATACTGGAACTGGACAAAGCGCTCAGGGACGCAATCAGCAGCAGCAACAAAAGAAAAGACAATGAAAACCAAGAGCCTGGCGGCGCGCAAGGTAGGCGATAGCCCTTTTGCCAAGGGAACGCCTTTTCAGTGTTCAAGAAATGCTTGCAGCAGCATCAGGCTGGGCGCGTGTGTGCGCGCCGACGGCCTATGCAGCCAACCGCGGATCTTTGAACCCATTAACAACACGTAGACGAGGGCCGCTCCAATATGCCTGCTATTGCAGCATACAGGGCAGGATAGGTGTACGCTGAAGGTCCACCATTATTTGTGGTCAGTATTCCTTGCCCGTTCGCGCTTTTTAGGCAGACTCTACTTGGTTATCCTGGCGTAGCGCCTTTTACCAGCATATTTGTGGAGAGCAGTAAATTAATATGGTCAACAAATCGAAACACCCTCAGGGAAAGAGCTGGTTCTTGGGCAGGAGAAACATAGAGGCCAACCCACTGACAGACCTTTGTGGCGACTACCTCGTGCGAATTGAAGACGCGCTCAAGCACGAGCTCGATTCTTATTCATGGTCAGAATTCCACGCGCCCTTGCGCTACGCCTGCGACGGTGGCAAGCGCATCAGGCCGCTCATCCTCGTCCTGTCGGCAGAGGCCATAAAGTGCAACAAGGCAAACGGCGACGCGTACCTTGCCGCTTCTGCCATAGAGCTCTTGCACACCGAGTCGATAATCCACGACGACATCATCGACGAGGAGCACACCCGCAGGGGCAAGCCGTCGTTCCACGTGAAATACGGCTACAACAGTAGCATCCTTACCGCGGACTTCGTACTCGGAGTGATACTTTCCATCGGCTCCAAACTAAAGAATCCCCGTGTGCTCAACGAGCTTTCAAACGCCGCTACACGCATGAGCGAGGGCGAGATGATGGAGATAAGGCTTAACAAGGCGCCGGCGATAACCGAGGACGATTACATCAAAGTCCTTGATTACAAGACGGCGTCGCTGTTCGAGACGTCGGCCAAGATAGGCGCGATACTGGGCGAGGGGACCGAGGAGCAGATACATGCCATGACGACATTTGGCCACCTGCTCGGGATAGCGTACCAGATCCACGACGACCTCATCGACTGGAACGACGAGGACAAGCTTTTCAACATGCTTGTCAAGCAGAACGACAGGTCCAAGGACTTTATCGACAGGATGGAGAAATTGTATCAATCATATGCCGCAAAGGCCAAGGACGAGCTGCTAAAGGTGGCGCCGGCAAACAATGAAGTCATCAGGCACTTGGAACTGATGACAGATTTGGCGTCGGTGCAGATCTAGCCAGGTACACATATACACACAGTTTTTTTCTCTCTCACGGCTCTGCGCCAAAAGCCCTGCAATCGCAAAAAAGTTCTTTTGGGCGCCTGTACAACGGTTTTTTCTCTGTTCTCTGCATCAATGCAGCAGCGGGCCGGGGTGGCCGCCAGAAATAAAGCTGAGGTCGGGCACCGCCTTTGACGCAAAGTCAAGCAGGGGCGCGTGCCAGATGCCAAAGCCTACCATGAACACCACGGCGAACACGAGGACGGCTATCATGGCCCTTGGCTCCTTTACCCGCTTCATGTCCGGCGCCTCCTCCATGTACATCTTTCTCATTATCCAGGCATAATAGCCGAGCGAGAGCGCGCTGTTGAGGACGCCTGCGATTGCAAGCCACGGGCCCCATTCGACTGATGAGCCCGAGTTTATCGCCGCGCCAAAGAGCACCAGCTTGCTCCAGAACCCGTTGAGGGGTGGGACGCCGGCAAGAGCCAGAAGCGCTATTGAAAGCGTCGCAGCGGTGATTGGCATACGCCTCCCAAGGCCGCGGTACTTTTCGAGGCTGTAGCTGGCAAGCGTCACCGCTACTGCAGCGACTGCAACGAAACCTGCAGATTTCATGACAGCGTGGTTGATGATGTGGAAGAGCGAGCCGGAAAGTGCCTGATCAGAGTACGGCGCAAGGGCTATGCCTATCATGATGTAGCCAGCCTGGGCTATTGACGAATAGGCAAGCATCCTCGGCACGCTTCTCTGCATTATGGCGCCGAGGTTCCCAATAGTCATGGTAAAGACTGCGAGTATCGCAAGGGTGAGCGTCCAGTCGGCGTTGAGCGCAAACATGCCGAGGACGACCACGCGGAGCGCGGCTGCAAAGCCTGCCTTCTTGGTTCCTGCCGCTAGCAGGCCGCCGATGGTGGAAGGTGAGCCCTCGTATGCGTCTGGAAGCCACATGTGGAACGGCACGAGGCCCATCTTGAACCCAAAGCCGGCGATAAAGAGCGCAATTGCAAGCAGGCCGACGGGCAGCATCGACGGGTCGAGGTGGGTCAGAGCCTTGACAGAGTCGCCAATGTTCGTAGTCCCGGTCATGCCGTAGACGAGGCCGATTGCAAAGACGATGAGGGCCGACGACAGGGCGCCGAACATAAAGTATTTTATCGCTGCCTCGTTTGACACTGGGTCGCGTTTCTGGAAGCCTGCAAGGGCGTACGTCGGCAATGACATCAGTTCCCATGCGACCAGCAGCATCACCAGGTCCGTCGAGTAGGCGATTAGCACCATGCCTATGCTTGAAAGCAGTATGAGCGAATAGTACGCCGCCGGGTTTGACCTGCCCTTCCAATAGTTCCACGACGACGCCGTCATCATGAGCGACACAAGGAGCAGCGCGACTGCAAAGAACGAGCCGAACATGTCGTCCGTGAGCACGCCCTGCCCGAACGCCACCGCGGGGAGCACTTCGCCGGAAAATACTCGGAATATCACGATGCCCATGGCGACGGCAAGAGCGCCAAACGCGATTGCGCTGTAAACCTTGTTCCGGTCCAGCCCCTTTTCGCGCCTTCCGGCGTCGATTGCGGGTATGGCCAAGCCTACCACGCCCAGTATTACCGTCACCAATATTGGTGTCGAAGTCAGGTCTACCATTTTTTCTCCATCTCCTTTTTTTTACATCAGCAGTAGCATCACTACTATCATGATGCCCACTGCGAACACGAACAGGTACGTCTGCGTGATGCCCGTCTGGCCGCTCTTGACGACTTTGGACATGCCGGCCATCGCGCCTTGGAACGCAGGGTTGATGCCGTCTATCACAGTGCTTTCAAAGTAGCGCCAGATAAAGCGGTATATTGCAAGCGGCCCGATGACTCCTCCCCAGTACAGCGCGGTGTTGAGGTACCACCTGTTGTAGAGGAACTTCCAGATGCCCCTTGTCACGATGTTGCGACCGATTGCCTCCGGGTCGGCCTTTCTTGCGATGTAGAACAGGAACCCAAGCCCTCCGCCCACCGCAAACGCGCCAACCGACGCGATTGCCGCCGTCGGGTTGAGGTTGAGGAACGTTCTGCCGGCCGCCTCGGGTGCAGTCGCGATTCCAAACGAGTCCTTCAGGTACTCGCTGAATAGCTCGTGCAACTGGCCTTCAAACACAAAGCCAATTACACCGACCGCTATAGTCGCAACGGCAAGTATCGCGAAGGGCACCCACATCACAGGTCCCACTTCGTGCACGTGGTGGCCCTTGTGTTCCATCTCTTCGAGGTGCTTGCTCTTGTTGCCAAAGAACGACATGCCTATCATCCTCATGGTATAGAAGGCAGTCATGACGGCGACTATTACCGCCATTGCAAAGAGCGGCCATGAATATGCATATCCTGATTCCAGTATGGCTGCAAATATCGCGTCCTTGCTCCAAAAGCCGGACGTAAACAGTGGGGCTCCGGCTAGCGAAAGTGCAGCAAGCATCATAAAGATGTAGGTTTTCCTCATGTCCTTTCGCAGGCCGCCCATGTCGGTCATAAAACGCGACCCGACGCTGTGCAAGAGCGCGCCTGCCCCCATAAAGAGCGACGCCTTGAACATGGCGTGGCTCATCAGGTGGAAGAACCCTGCAGTGTAGCCGTCCGTGAAATTAAGCGAGATGCCGGCGATGCCAAGGGCCATCATCATGTAGCCTATCTGAGAGCCGGTCGAATATGCAAGCACCTTCTTGATCTCGGGGCTGACCAATGCCTGAGTGGCAAGCAGGAACGCCGTGATGGCGCCGGTCCACGCGACCACTTCAAAGAACTGGCTTGTGTGTAGCGCAGAGAGCGCAAAGAACAGCGGCCCGATTCTTGCGACCAAGAACACACCGGCCTTGACCATGGTCGCGGCGTGGATGAGCGCAGAGACGGAAGTCGGGCCTGTCATGGCCTCAAGCAGCCACTCGTTGAGCGGGAATTGCGCAGACTTGCCCACCGCGCCTCCGAACAAGAGCACGGCGGCAGGAACGAGCAGGTTCTGCTGCGACATGGTCGCAGCCCACGACTGGTCGGCGACGAGCTCTTTGAACCCGAACGTGCCGGCGTAGGCAAATATCAGGAACATGCCAGCAAGCATCATCACGTCTCCGGCCTTGGTCATGAGGAACGCCTTCATGCCGGCGTGCGTGGGTGCGGTCCACATCGGGATTCCTCCCGCCAGGTGACCTTCCTTTCCGACATAGTCCTTCTTTCTGTCGTGGTACCAGAACCCGATGAGCGCGTACGACGCAAGGCCGACTCCCTCCCAACCAAAGAAGACCATGAGCAGGTTGTCAGATATCACAATAAGCTGCATCGAGCCTATGAAGAACAGCATAAAGAACCAGTACCTGGTGAGGTCCTTGTCGCCGTGCATGTAGCCCAGTGAATACACGAATATCAGAAACGCTATCCATGCCACGATGTTGGTCATGACTATGGCAAGCGGATCAGCAAGGACGCCTGCCTTCAGGCCGAGTGCCGAGATCCAGGTGACCTGGCTGTGCACTTCATGGCCGGCAAGCGCTACAGGTATCAGGGTCGCGGCGGATATCGCGCTTGCAAGCGCGAACCCGACGGCGATATAGTTGCGGGCATTTTTGCTCCCCTTGGCGATTGCAGGGATGATGGCAGCTCCTGCAAACGGGAGCATCCAGATCAGCCAGACGTTGATTGAATCAGCAAACGTTTCCACCATTATCAGGTCCCGCCTCCATTACTACTAACCTGCGCAGAGACTCCTTCATGCACAGAGACGCCGTCAGCCTCGTGCCCTAGTGAGACCGGTGCAATGGCGGCATGCTGGGGCAACGGGAGCACATTTTCGTGTCCGGCAAACATGCCCTGCACATAGCCGGTTATCGGGTTGAGGAACAGGTCAGGCAGTATGCCTATCGTGAGCGAAAGTGCTGCAAAGACCAGCATCGTGACTGTAATGTATGGGCTTGCCTCCTTGACGTGCGCCAACTCCTCCGGTATCTTGCCAAAGAAGACGCGCTTTAGCATCCACAGGATGTATGCAGAGGTCAGTATCGTCGCCATGATGCCAAAGCCAAACATCGCCGCGCGGAACCAGTCGCCGTTGTGGGCCGCAGTCTGCAGCGCGCCGTTGAACATGGTCCACTCGGCCATAAAGCCGCTTGTCGGCGGGACGCCCATGATTGTGAGCGCGCCAATGAACGCAATGACTGCCGTGTACGGCATCTTGCCTGCAAGGCCGCCGAGCTTTGACATGCTCCTGGTTCCCGTCTGCAGGATGATAGAGCCGGCCATCATGAAGAGCACGGCTTTGCCGAGGCCGTGTGTCACATAGAGCATGGTCGCGCCAGAGATGCCCAGTATGCTCTCTGATCCGAGGCCGAACAGTATGTAGCCCATCTGGCTGATCGACGAATAAGCGAGAACCTTCTTGATGTCGTCCTGCATCAGCGCCATGGCGCCTCCGTATATCATGGTGGCAAGGCCCCACATGTTGATGTAGAGGCTGTATTGCTCGTAACTGCCGGTGAGCAGCTCCAACCACAGCCTGAGAAGGCCGTAGGCTCCTATGCCGATCATCGCCGGCGAAAGCAGCGCGGACACTGGAGTGGGCGCTTCGGCGTGGGCATACGGGAGCCAGATGTGGAGCAGGAACGCGGCTAGCTTTACACCAAGACCGGCCACGAGCCCAAACACGATTAGCGCAAGCCATTGCTGCGGAATGTGCACGGCGTTTGCCTTTATCGTGGCATAGTCGTATCCGCCTGCGAAAAAGCCCATCGCAAGCAGACTCAACAGCAGGACCACTGCACCCACGTGGGTCCAGAAGAAGAACATCAGGGCTATTCTGCGCCTTGCGCCATAGCCGTAAAAGGCGACCAAGAAGAACGACGGGACGAGCATCAGTTCAAAGAACACATAGAACTCTATCACGTTGGTCGCAAGGACCGTGCCGAGCATCCCCATGGAGAATGCGAGATAGAGCCCAAAGTAGAGGCCCATCTGGCTGTTCACGTAATGCTTTTGCTCCGGGCTGAGGAGTGCGAGTGTCCCGCTGTGGCCGTGGCTTTCGTGTGACGAAGGAGAAGAAGAGGAAGAGGAGCCTTCCGTCTTGCCGTGGCCGGGCATGTCTTCCATTATCTTGTGGATCATGTACGGCTTTGAATAGAGCGCAAGAACGGTGCACAGCACATAGATTATCAGCGCAAACGGCAACGCAAGCCCATCAAGCTTTAGGCCAAAGTCGCCAAACTGCCCCCACTTGTACGTCTCAGAATACGAGGTCATGCCGCCGTGCAAGAGCATCGTCGGTATGAAGAGCAGGCCAGTAGACACTGCAAGCGCGCCAAACGAGAACCACGTGACGGCCGTGGACCCCGCGCGCCTGCCGATGACGTACGCGACTGGCGCCAGTAGGAGGGGTATGAAGGTCGCTGCCAACAGGAAATATGACTCTGCCATGCCCCTTCTCTATCCTCGCATACTCCTGAATTCTGCGACGTCTATTTCCTTGTAGAGGCGGTACGCGACAATCACAAGGCCAAGACCGATTGCGACTTCGGCCGCCGCGATTGCGATTGAAAACAACGCAAAGACCTGCCCCTGGACGTTGCCCGTCGACCTTGAAAACGCGACCAGCACAAGGTTTGCCGCATTGGCGATTATCTCTATCGAAATCAGCATCCTTATCGCGTTGCGCTTGACCACGATGCCGTATATGCCCACGGCCACGAGCGCGACGGACACTATCAGGAAATCAATCAATTCGCTCATTTTGTTGCTCCTCTTCTTTCTTTTCCAGGTCTTCTCTGCGCGCAAGCGCAAGCGCCGCTATTACAGAACCTGCAAGCACGAGCCCGAGGACTATTAGGACCGGCGAATAGTACGTAAGCATCTGCTCGCCAATCTGTACAAAGTCGACCGCTGGCGCGGTAAAGCTGTTGGTGCTGTTCAGGCCGGAGACCAAGAGCAGCGTGCCAAGGCCGGCCATTATGAACAGCATCAGCACAATGCCGCCTGCCTTTCGCCCCTTGTCCTCCTTTGTGGTAAACAACGCCTGCGTCCTGACGAGCATGACTGTGAATATCAAGAGCACCGCGACAGCGCCGACATATACGGCGATCTGGAACATGGCCACGAACGGCGCGTCCAACAGCAGGAAAAAGCCGGCGATGCCGAGCATGGAAATCGCAAGGCCGATTGCGCCATAGATGAGCTCGCGAGTCTCTAGCGCGATTATGGCAGAGCCGACGGTGAGCACCGCCACTCCTACGAATACAGGGTCAACCATGCGAGGCACCCCTGTCGGTTATCCTAATCTCGACGTCGCCTTGGTATTTCGGCTTGACTTCAAGCTGCTGCGGCGTGTATATCAAATGCTCTTTGGTAAAGCCGGAAAGCTCGTAGTCGTTTGTCATGAATAGAGCGTAAAACGGGCACGCGTCGACGCATAGCCCGCAGAACACGCACTTGCCATAGTCAATCTGCGGCATGATGGACTTCTTGTTTTGTTTCCAGTTCTCGTCAACCTTGACCATGCCGATTGCCTCGGCGATGCCCTCGCACGCAATGGCGCACAGCTGGCAGCCGGTGCACTTGTCATGGAGAAGGATGTGCCGGCCTCTGTATCCCGCAATGCCGACGCCGCGCTTTGGATCAAACTGGTAGCCGTCGCCCACAAAGCGGAGCTTTTGCTCGGGATAGCGGAACGTAAAGCGCCTTATCACAAGGTGCTTGGACCCAGACTCGATTGCCTTGATAAACCCGGATGCAGTTCCACTCATCTTACCAGGAGCCCTCCCGGACCAAGTATGCCGCCATATATTAGTGCAAGGGCGACGAACATGTTGATGAACGAAAGCACGATCAGCTTGTACCAGCCGGTGTGAAGCAAGATGTCTATCCTGATTCTGGGGCTGATGCCTCTAGGGAGCAGCATTAGCATTATCATGCCAAAGGTCTTTAGCGTGAACCAGACGATGGCCGAAAGCGTCTGCGGGTTGTATATCTTGTCGCCGGTGTAGCCTGGGATTATCTCTTGCGGGAATATCACAGGGCCTGCCCATCCTCCAAGGAACAATACTACAAACAGCGCAGCCAGCGCGTACGTCTTTACGTACGAGCCTAGCTGGATGAGGCCGTATATCATGCCCGAAGTCTCTGTGATCCAGCCTGCGACGATTTCAGACTCTGCCTCCGGCAGGTCGAAGGGAATCCGCTCAAGCTCTGCCAGCGACGACAGGTAGAACACGAATGCGCTTATGGGCAGGAAAAAGACGTACCAGTACGACGAGATCTGGGCGTTGACTATTCCTGTCAGGTTGAGCGTGCCGGCCAGTATGACCACCGACAGCGCGGATATTATGAACGGGATTTCAAACGCGATTATCTGGTGGAGCGCGCGCAGGCCGCCGATGAATGGGTACTTGCTGTTTGACGCCCACGAGAACAGAAGCGCTATGAGCGGGAAGAACCCGAGTATCGCAAAGACTGCAAGCAGGCCCACGTCGATGTTTGCCACTACCCAGCCGGGCGCCACGGGGATGAGCGCGGTGACTGCCGCCGCAGTCGAGACAAACGCTATTGGCGCGGCCCAGAATATCGGCTTGTCGGCGCCGGAGGGTACAATGATCTCCTTTGAAATCAGTTTTAGGCCGTCGGCCAGCAACTGCAGGATGCCCTCTATCTTGCCCACGTAGAGCGGTCCGTACCTTAGCTGCATCTTTGCCAGGAACTTGCGCTCCACAAAGATGGTCACCGCAGCAAAGAGCGCCGCGTAGCTAAAGCCTGGGAACGCCGCCACGCGGAACAGGTCCGTGTGGATCATGTACTTTACTATCGGGATGGTGCGCGTCGGGTCAACGACCATAGTCAGGAACAGGTACGGGGTCAGAGGCGCGTTGTTGACCGGCGGCAGGGGCACGTAGAATAGTACCACGAAGAGGAGCGGGAGCCCCACGAGCGAGAATATGATGAGTACCCAGAATACCAGCCACAGGACGCTCCCGATGAACTCGCCAAAGCGGAACGACTCGGTGTACGACATCTTTTATCTGTCAGCCTCCACGGGCCAGTAGTTCAGCGACCAGTATATCGATGGCATGTCTGCTAGCTTGTTGCCCACTAGCAGGAACGGCAGTGCAAGCATGTTGCGGAACGAGCCCACCGATATTTTTACGCGGTAAGGCTTGGGCGTACCATCGCTAACAATGTAATAGCCTAATGCTCCCCTTCCCGACTCGACGCGCCTGTAGGCTTCACCCGGCGGCCCTTTCGGGTTTGGCTGGAGTTTCGTGCGCACGTCGCCGGAAGCCGGCATCTTGTCGAGCAGCTGTCTCATGATGTTGCACGACTCTTTCATGTCGAGGAACGGCACGTACGAGCGGGCAAATGAGTCGCCCGTCTTCATGTACTGCACCTTAAAGTCTATCTCGTTGTAAATGTCATAGGGCTCTACCTTGCGAATGTCATAAGGAACGCCTGACGCCCGAAGCACCGAGCCGGTGACCCCGAGCTTTATCGCGTCTTCCTTTGAGAGCACGCCGACGCCTTCTGTCCTCTGCCTGAAAAGGGGCATGTTGTAGAAGATGTCCTCGTATTCCTTCAGGCGCTTTTCAAAGTAGTTGATGTGCTCAAGGCACTTTTCCTTGAAATTGTCAGGCATGTCGTTTCTCACGCCTCCGGGTATGTTGTAAGCATGAGTCACGCGGGCCCCCGTCAGCCTCTCCAGCAGGTCGATGAAAAGCTCGCGGTCGCCTGCCGGCCACATGAACATGGTCGAGTGGCCGAGGAATATACCATAGATTGCAAGCCAATACAATGTATACACTTGCCGGTTCATCTCTGACGCAAGGGCGCGGATGAATTGGCCCCTGCGCGGGACCTCAATTCCCATCAGCTCCTCGACTGCGAGGCTGTACGAGTAGGTGATGTTGGTCGAATCATGAATAACGGGTCTTTCAAGGTGCGGGATGTTCTGGATGACGTTGCGGTACTCGCACATCTTTTCCTCTCCGCGGTGGACATAGCCGGGGTCCGGGTCGCAGTAGACGATATAGTCGCCGTCAACCTTTACCACAAAACGAAAGTGGCCGGAGCCGGGGTGCTGAGGGCCGATTGAAAGCGTCATCAGTCGGTCTTCTTCGGTCTCCTTGACCACCTGCAGTCCCAGCTTCCTCGTCTCCTCTATCTTTTCTTCAAGGCTTGCCATTTTATCTACCCTTTATCCTGAATTCCTTGCGCAGCGGCGGGATGTCGGCCCAGTCCTCAGGCAGGAGGAACCTCTCGTTCCTCGGGTGGCCGTCAAAGTAGACGCCCAGCATCTCGAACGTCTCCCGCTCGTGGTACTCCACGGACTTGAAGACGTTAATTAAGCTTGGGATGTGAGCGTCGTCGCGGTTAGTTCGAGTAGCGAGAACAAGGACGTGGGCAAGAAGGTCGTCGCGCGTGTACGAGCCGAGGTGGTAGTCGACCTCTATCTGTTGGTCCTTCGGATAATCGGTGCCGGAAGCGCTCTCGGCGTGGTCAAAGCCCATGTTGTCGCGGATGTACGACGCGACTTCGACAATGTTGCCGGGCTCTATCTGGACCTTGATGCGCAATGGTCTAATGTAAAGGATTTTGACTGCGTCGCCAAAGCGCGTGACGAGCTGCTGCGCGATACCTTTTTCAAATGCTGGAGGCTCGGGCTCTTTTTTGGCCGGAGGAGCTGCAGCTGTCGCCGGTTTTGCAGCTGCGGGTACTGGCGGGGCCGTTGCCTTGGCCGGCGCAGGTGGCGCCGCCTTTGGCACGGGTTTAGTATTAGCAGTAGAATCAGCGGGTTTTGCAGCTGCCGGTGCTGGCTTGGCTGGCGGAGCTGGTTTTTTCTGCTCTTCGTTGTCGCTCATGTTACTTGATCTTTTGTCTCTTGATCTTTTCTTGGAGCAACATACAGCCCTGGATAAGGGTCTCAGGTCTCGGAGGGCACCCCGGCACATAGACGTCGACTGGGATTATGCCGTCGCACCCTGGGAGGACGTTGTACGAGTCGATGTATAGTCCGCCAGTGATTGCGCAGGCGCCCATTGCTATTACGTACTTGGGCTCTGGCATCTGGTCGTAGACCATTCTCAGCCTCGGGGCCATCTTTCTCGTCACCGTGCCCTGCACCACGATAAGATCGCACATGCGCAGCGAGCCGAACGCCTCGATGATGCCGAACCTCTCGACATCGTATCTCGGGCTTGAGGCAGCTCCGAACTCGACACTGCAACACGCCGTTTCAAGGTGCACCGGCCACAGGGACCAGATCCTACCCCAGTTGATTGCGTATCCAAGGGGCCTGTCAAGCGCCCTGACCAGGACGTCGGACAGCTTGGTCACAAGCACGTTAAAGTTGTTCGGGCTTGGGGTTACCAGTTCCTTGTTCATTTACGCAAATCTTCCTCCACCTGTACTTCGCCGTGACTGTATTTAAAACCTGCTAGCATAATGATGTTTACCAAATTCCCTTCCTCCCCGCAAGATACAGAGCATAGCCCATGGCTGCAAACATTATTCCAAGGAAAGCTATTATCGGAAGCGTGGCGGTCCTTGGGATGTGAAAGAGGGCCGTGCCCCAAGCGTACAGGAATATCGACATTACGTCAAAGACCACGAACATGAGGATGTAAGCGTAATACTGCATCATGAAGTGGGAGCGGCCTTCGCCCGTCGGCATCTGCCCGCACTCCATCGGCAAGAACTTTACCGGGTTGTAGCGGCGCCTTGGCGACACCAGCCTCGACAAGATGAGGGCGGGCACCGAGGCTACAAGACCAAAGCCAAGCATGTAAAGAATTGGCGTAAAGTCTGCAGCGGTCTCTCCAGCCAAGTCACCCATGCTGGTCTAATGAAGATATAAAAACTTAACGAGAATTATGTGCGGCAATCGTCAATCGGTTAATCTGTCAACCTTTCAGGACCATGTTGAACAGCTGGCGCGCGGCGAGTTTTGGGTGGTGCAGCGCAAGCTTCATCATCTTGCCGGCGGTAAACTCGGCCTTGACAAAGTCAATGAACTCGTCTGCTGACATGTCTCGCAGTATCTCTATCTCTCTGTCCCATTCCTCGTCCGACAGCCCTATCCAGCGCGACTGCACCTTCAGAGCAGACGCGATTTTTGATGCCACCTTGGCCTTCCACGCCTTTTCATAACTTAAAAGAGACTCGCGGGTGGCGCCCCTCTCTAGCGACTGCGCGCCCACCTCGCCGGCGAGCCTGCCAAACTCGATTGCATAGCGTATGCCCTCAAGCACAAGCGGGTTTGCCTGGCCGGCCGAGTCGCCCACCATGAGAAGGCCGTCTGCTACCGTGCTTGCACGCGTGCCCTCGTTTGGGATAGAGCCGTAGTGCAGCTCTACCGGCTGTATCTTGCCCAGCTTGTCAAGCGGCTTTAGCCTCTTTTCCAGAATAGCATGTAATTTGTCAAGCGGGTCAGCCGGCGACTCGGGCCTGCCTATTCCGACTCCAATCCTCACCCTGTTTTTTGAAAGCGGAAAGACCCAAGCGTAGCCGGCCTCCGAATACTGCTGTCCGACCATCAGCGTCCAAAGTTTGCTGTCCGCGTGGTCGCAGTAGCACTCGTATTCCGCGCCTACTCCGTAGCGCTTCCACTCGCCGGCCATGCCGGCCCTGCGCGCAGCCGATGTGCCAAAGCCGCTTGCATCTATAACAAGAGGACAGGAAACCTCAAGGTCGCCTGCCGGCGTGCTTGCCTTGACGCCTGCGACCCTGCCGTTCTCTCCTTTTTTTACAACGTTGATGACGTTGCTCCTGACCATTATCTTGGCGCCGGCTTCTGCCGCCATGAATGCAAGGTGCTGGTACGTCGCCCTCACGTCAAGCACGCATGAGCGGGGATTGTTGCTGCTGCCGGTTATCATGACCTCGTTTGAGGGCGAGATGAACTGGTAGCTGGAGATAGGGTTGTACAAATGAGAAGGAATGCCGAGCGCGTCCATCGAATCTATCCAGCTTACGCCGGACGTCCTCACGCTGTGCGCGATTGCCTCGTCCTTCTCAAAGAGGATGACATTTGTACCTGCCTTTGCGGCCGCCCAGGCCGCAGAGAGTCCCGCAGGACCTCCCCCCACGACGGCAATGTCGTATTTTTCCATCGTCACTACCATTATCACATCTCACCCTGCCGTGAAAGAGACCTTTCCAAAGCGCATGTACGGCAGTACCGAGGCGCCTATAACCTTGCGCTCCTTCGACATCCCCGTCATGTTCTTTATGCAGTCAAAGACGTTCCCGGCGACCATCACCTCCTTGACAGGGTGTACAAGCTCGCCGTTTCTCACCAGCCAGCCGCCCTTTACCACGCCGGAAAAGTCGCCGTTTACAGAGTTGACGTTTCCGGAAAACCTGCTTATCATCACTCCCTGCTTCATCTCTGACACGAGGCCGTCGAGGGACGACCTGCCAGGCCGTACAACAAAGTTGGTGGTCGCAACCGATGGAGGCGAGCTTGTCGAGCCGTAGGCGTTTCCCGTGCTCGTTTCGCCGGCCTTTTTTGCGGTGTAGGTGTTGTAGAGGAATTGTTTTAGCACGCCGTTTTCGATGACGGCGTTTTTCCTGTGCGGCACGCCCTCGCGGTCAAAGCTTGCAGCCGCCAGACCGTCAGCGTTTGTCGCGTCGTCCTCCACGGACAGCATGTCAGACGCTACGCGCTTGCCGAGCTTGCCCGCAAACATGCTCGACTTTTTCTGGACGGCGTCAGAGTTTATGGAATGCGCTATGACCTCCTCCACCATCTCCATCGCTGCCGCAGGCGTGAGGAGCATCTCGCCCTTGAAGCTCTCTATCTTTTTTGCGCCAAGCGAGCCGGCGACAGTGCGCGCAAATTCCGTCGCGGCAGCATTGACGTCGATTTCCTTTACGCGGTGAGTACCTCCAGACTGGACGTCAAAGCTTGACACATCGCCGCCGTCTATTGCCATTCCCATTATCGACCACGAAAACACGCTCAGTTTTTCCGACAACAAGACGCCATTAGAGTTGGCAAGCCAGTGCGTCATGCCGGTGGCAGAAAAGTTGCCACTGTCGACGCTCACCCTCTTGTCGTGCGATTTTGCTGTTTTGAGCATCTCGGCGGCAAGCCTCGCCGCGTCCTTGGCTTCAAACGATTCAGAATTTCTGTCATAAATCCCGCCTAGGCGGCTAATCTTTCTCGGCTTTGCGGGAAGCGAGTTGAGCTTGTCCCGGGGGCTTGCGCGCGCCATCTTGACTGCAGAATACACTGCGCCTCTGATTTTTTCCGGGTCGATGCTGTTGACCGCGTAGAACCCGAGCGCGCCGTGGAGAAAGATGCGTATCCCGACCGCGCTTGCCTTTTGCGTCTTGGCCTGCTTCAGGTCGTTGTTCTCGATAAACACTTCAGACTCTTTGGTAACTGCAGCATAGACCTCGGCGTCGCCTGCGCCGTGGGCCTCAGCCTCCCGGAGGGCGAGGCGCAGAAGGCTTTCCATCGTCGTCACTGCATACCCCCTATTATCGCAGTGCACCGTACGTGCGGGCCCCCGCCGTCGACCTTGGCCGGCTGGTACTTGCCGCAATAGCCGGTGCCGATGTCGTACTCGAACTTGCTTCCGACCATGTCTATCGACTGCAGCACGTCAAATGCGTTGCCGGAGATGCTTGCGCCCCTCATCAGCTCCTTTATCTCGCCGTTTTCGATGAGATACGCCTCCTGCGCGCCGAACATGAACTCGCCGTTTGCGTCGGCCTGGCCGTTTCTAGCGCCCTTGACGAGGTATCCGTGTTTCGTCTCTTTAACCATCTCTGCAAGCGTGTCAGAGCGTGGCTCGATGTACGTGTTTCTCATCCTTATCAGGGGCTCGTCGCTGTAGGTGAACGCGCGTGCGTTGCCGGTCGATGCTGTCCCAAACTCAAAGGCAGACTCGCGGTTGTGCAGAAACGATTTCAGCACGCCGTTTTCGATTATTGCAGTCCTGCCGGCCTCGACTCCCTCGTCGTCGACTCCGATTGTGCCGGCAGCGTTATCAGAAATGTCAGACCTGCCGCTGTCAACAAGGGTGACAAGGTCGCTTGCCACCTTTTGGCCCAGCCTATCCTTGACGACAGAGCCAGAGAGCACGAAATCTGCCTCGACCGTGTGTCCGACTGCCTCGTGGCACAAGAGCCCTACCATGCCGGGGTCCAGTATTATCACGGTCTTTTCACCTGTCGCGTATTTTGCTCTGAGGAGTTTTGCAGCCTTTTCCGCCGCCAGCTGCGCGTACTCTAGGTGGCCTTTCTTGAACAGGTCATCCCAGCCTCCGGTTATGCCGATGCCCTCGCTTGCGGTGACGCTCTGGGCGCCGTCCCTTGCCACCGCGGTGACGTTGAACTCGGGCTTGGAATCAAATATCTCTACTTCTGCGCCATCGCTGTTTGCAATCGCCTTGTGGTCAAGGATGTCACGGTAGGTGGCCGAAGCAGTTTTTATCACTTTGGCGTGCTTGCGCGCGGCCGCCTCTGCCTCCCTTGCTACCCTTATCTTTTGCTCGATGTCTATCCCGGCAAGGTCGCCCTTTGCCTTTGCCACGAATGTCCCCCTCGCCATTTTTGACTCGGCAAGGCCCTTTACCTTGTTCTTCTTCGACCTGCCAAGGACACGGGCCATAGACACCGCGTGCGCAAGCGACTCTTTCAAATCATCTTTTGACATGCTTGCGGTGCTTGAAAAGCCCCAGCAGCCGTCCACCAGCACCCTGATGCCGCAGCCGGCGCTTTCGACCATGCGCACCCTCTCCAGCCGGCCGTTTGCGAAATTGACCTCGGAGAACGACCGGGCCTGGTAGCGCGCCTCGACATAGCTTGCGCCCCTCGACGACGACGAGACGAGCGACCGCAGTGCGTCGAGCATCGCTTGTGGATGTTGCAACAAAGACACACAACCGTGACGTGTTTCTGTAAATTATGTCTTGTGACTGCTATGTATTCTTCCTCCGTACCCCATTTATTTGATAATTGTAGATAATCGGCGGTGAAAAAGAGGACAATTGTGATGCTGTCAGCAGTAGCAGCTGTTGCAGGCATTACAATCATCAGCGCCATTGCGTTTTTACCCGACGTGGACCTCCCCTTCAGGACAAGTGGCACCACAGAGGTTGAAAGCAGCAGCGGGCCGACTCTGCTTGATAGCTCGCTTGTTCTAGAGCAGGTTGTAGAGGGGCTGCAGTTTCCTACCAGCATGGCATTTCTGGACGTAGGCAACATACTGGTGCTTCAGAAAAATGACGGCCAGGTGCGGCTCGTTTCAAATGGCGAGCTTGTCGAACAGCCGGTCCTGCAGGTCGCCGTGGAAAACGACGTGGAGCGGGGGCTTCTTGGCATAGCCGTGTGGAACGGCAGCAGCGCCACTGGCAACGAGGTGTTCCTCTACCTTACAGAAAACGTGACTGATGGGAAAGACACGCTTGCCATGAACAGGATATACAAGTACAATTACGACTGGGACAAAAAGACCCTGGTCAATGGCACGCTCCTCCTCGACCTTGCAGGTGGGCCTGGACCCTACCACAACGGCGGCAAGATGACAATCGGCCCCGACGGATATCTGTACGCAGTCATCGGGGACACAAACTTTAGCATGGGAATTTCAGACAACCATTTTACAGATCAGGCTCCGGACTACAGGTCGGTCATAATACGCATTGACAGGGAAACAGGCAAGGCCCCAAGCGACAACCCGTTCTACGGGATAAAAGGATTAGAAAGAGCCTACGCGTATGGCATTAGGAACAGCTTTGGAATGGACTTTGACCCCGTAACAAACAGGCTGTGGATGACCGAGAACGGCCCGACAACGTACGACGAGATAAACGTGGTGCCGCCGGGGTTCAACAGCGGGTGGGACAAATTCACGGGCCCGATTGCAAAAAGCAACGCGACGATGGACGACCTTGTCATGGTAAAAGGTGCAAAATACAGCGATCCGGTGTTTAACTGGTACATCCCAGTCGGCGTGACTGACATCGAATTTTTCAACTCTGACAAGCTGGGCGAGAAATACAGGAACAATATCTTTGTAGGAGACGTCAACAACGGCAACCTCTACTTCTTTGAAGCAAACCAGAACAGGACCGGGCTCTATTTCGGCGACAAGCAGTCCAACCTTGCAGACCTCGTAGCAGACCCCGTGCCTGACAAGGACACTGGCAGGCTAGACGGCGAGCTTGCCCCGATAACCTTTGGCAAGGGCTTTGCTGCAATAACGGACGTTGAGACCGGCCCCGACGGATACCTGTATGTGCTCACGCACATTGACGGCAAGATATACAGGATAACAACGGGTGCAGGGCAGTAGAGCGAGATGTTTTTATTCAGAAGATGTTTTTGCCGAATGTTGGTTTCAACTCTTGTTATTATAGCGAATTAGCTGCTCAGACGTCTGAGATCCTGAACAAGCATGGAAAAAGAAACATGCGGGATCTCCCTGCTTATCCCGACAGCCGGTTTTGCCCTAATTCTTTTCCAGATGGACATGCACGGGCGTAGGATTCGAGATGATGTCAAACACTGGAGAGCGTTTTTGAGCAAGCTCGACCAGCTCTTGGAGCTTTTCCTCTGGCGCATCCGCCTTTATCCTGAAAGCCATATCAATCTTCTCGTACCCATTCCTTACTTTCTCTGACAGCCCCAGAAAGCCCTGCACGTCCAAGTCGCCTTGCAATGTCGATTCGACTTCATCTATATTGATTCCTTGCGCCGCTGCGTGGTAGATGAGACTTGTAGTCAGGCAGCCTGCCAGAGCAGCCAAGGCGTATTCCACCGGATTGGCTCCCTGATCCTGACCCAACAGCACAGGCGGCTCGTCCTTTACGTATTCGAAAGGTTTGCTCCGGCTGTGCGTCTGGCACGCACCGTAAAACTCGTTGACCGTTGTCCGGTTGTTTCCACCATTGACCCATCGGTTCTTGGCCCTGAAATTGAACTTTGCGATGGTCGGGTTGCCTTTGACTGCTACCACTGTCTTGAACAGGTTGTCGACGTTTACTCCATTCACCGTTTTGTCTGTCATAGCATTTTATGGCCCATAGATGATAAAGCGTCAACGGGAGTTGGACACCCGTATTCTACAAAATGCTGTAGGCAGTTTGCGGCAAAGGTTCAGGTTCCTTGACGGCGAATTTGAAATACCGAGATCTACAGCAGTCAGAAGACGATGCCTGCTGCAGCGCTAACCTTATTGCCGACTAGTCAGCCTCACAAAGCAAGCGGGGCGCATATTATTAGTTGGATGCCATGGATGTGAGAATTTTCTGTGAAATGGCATTCAAGGGTCTTGATTACGATTCATTTACGGACAGGCACGTAAGCCCGGGGGCAATAGGCAGGAAGTTGGGGCTAGACGAAAAGACTGTTCGGGTAAGGGTGAAGAAGATGGAAGACGAGGGGTTCATAAAATACTACCAAGTGGTTCCCAGTTTGGCATTCTTTGGTCTTCAGAGCATATGCTCTTACAGGTTTGAGGCAATCAACATCATGACAAAGCGTCGGGTTGTGGAGCACATCCAGCAAATTCCTCATGTCATGGAAGCGGCAGATTATCTGGGCCATGCAGTCTCTGTCAGCATAGCAGGCAATTCATCCAAAGAGGCCCAGACAGTCGCAGACAGCATTGCCAAGAGGTTTGAGTTGACCACCATAGACCTAGGAGGACGACCAATCAGAAAGCCAATATCAAAACCGGACAAGCTTGACTGGCAGATAATTCTAAAGCTGAGGTATGACGCGTTATGCGGTACAAAGGATCTTGCCCAAGCGTTGTCGATAACACCCAGGATGGCGGAATACAGGATTACAAAGCTCTTTGGATCAGGCTCGCTACTAATCCGGGCAATACTTGATACGCAAAAGCAAGAGGGCCTGCTGTTTTACGAGCTAGAAGTCACGGTTGAAGAAACAAAACAGTTCGCAGTTGTCAAGCTCCTTAGCGAGATGTATGGAGAGAAGCTATGGTCCATGCGCACTACTTCGGAAGGAGGCGTCTTGCTAGCCAATTTCTTTGGTTTTACTCTGGCAGAGCCGGAGCAAGCAGTAGTAACGACACTCGAGCTTGAAGGCGTCAGGGCATGTTCTGTCCTCATATTCAAGGAAGCGATAGAACCGCAAAGACCGAATTGGCTGGACAAACTCATTGAAGAAAAGATAATGACCTCATCAAAGTCTGGCTGAAACCCTACAAGCTCTTGATTGGCAGTTGGCGCTTTTCTGAAGGTCTAGACGGTTTTGATCATCTTTCCGAGTTCTTCTTCCTTCATGGTAGTCCCAGGGTGGGTGTCTTTGACATGTATCATGATGTGTTTCTTTACGTCCTCATCTCCCGGGGGAGAGATTATAGTCCATCCGCACGGACAGGTCAGCATTTTTGCCATGACACCAAATGCAAGAGCTTTGGTATATGCTTTTTTTAAGAGATACCAGCAATTTTGAAAATTCTATGCGTTCGGACTTTGATGGTTTCAATCCCCGTTGTTATAGCAGACTAGTCTTTTAGGCTCTTTATTCAAGCCATGTCGTCTTGCCCGGCTTTTTGACCTGTATGTGCGCAAAATCCTCGCCCTTTTGCGCGCCATGCCAGTGCCATGCGTACGCCGGCACGCACACAAAGTCGCCCTCCTCAAGGGTGTGCACATCATCCAGCCGCACCCGGGCAGAGTTGTCGCCTTCCATCTCCACTCTTGTCTGCAGCGCCACTATTCCCTTGCCTTTTGTTGCAATAAGTATCTGGTCGGTCTCGTGGTAGTGCAGTTTCGTGCGGGCGCCGCGCAAAAACGTCACCAGGTACGCCTCGGCCTCCTTGCTTGCGGCTTCAGTCACCATCTTTTTTATCTCTACCTGCCCTTCAAAATATTTCAGCATCGCCGAGTCGGGCGCAATGTCGCGGATGTTTCCCTTCAGCATTATTGAATACTGAAATTAAGAGTAGTTAAATGTCTACTGACTGGCCGTTTCTATAGCGCGTGTCAAAGATCATCTCGGCTATCTTTTCCGCCACCTGCCCTGCCGTGAGCATCCTCGACTTGTTTTCCCGGTAGTACTTGGGATCCGACTCTTGCATTCTGGTGTCGACCTCGCCGGGGCAGATGGCCATGATGCGGATCTTATCCTGCACCTCCCAAGACAGGCTTTCTGTCAGGCCCATCATGCCGAACTTGCTTGCGCAGTACGCCAAGAGGTTTTCAAACCCCGTCTTGCCGGCTCCGGAACTGACGTTGATTATCGTGCCCGTCTTGGCCAGGTGTGGTAGGACCGCTTTTGAGCAGAGAAACGCGCTTTTCAGGTTAGAGTTCATCGTGTCGTCCCACTCTTTTTCAGAGGTGTTGACAAGTCTTTTGAGGTAAAAGATGCCGGCGTTATTTACCAAAATGTCAATTTGACCAAAGCGCGCGACTGCCTTTTCCACTAGTCCTTCGACCTGCAACGCGTTCCCGACGTCGCACACGACGCCCAGGACGCCGTCGTGGAATTTCCGGGCTTCATTGACTGTGCTGTCTACCTCGCTTTTTGTACGCGAGCACACCACGACGTTGACGCCCTTTTTTGCAAGCAACAGCGCGGTTGCCTTTCCTATGCCACGGCCGCTTCCGGTCACTATGGCTGTTGTTGCCATAGGCATCTGCTGCAGCCCGCGCCTAAAATGTGTTAGAGTTGACGGATTGCCAGCAGCAACACTGTACAAGCGTGCAGTTTGGGCATTCATCGTCTGACCGGGCCTGAGCGCATTCCTTGGGATTGCAGCCGCAATCGGCGCGCCTCATATGGCATTTATTGTGCAGGCGCGGATAAAAGGATCTACAGTTATATCTCCTGCACAAAACACTGACCGTATGCAACTCATACCGGCCGCGCCGGCTTCCGAGTTCAAAGAGATCTCGGGCTGGGCCAATTCTTCTAACCCGCTTTCGATAAAGTCGCTGAAAGGCAAGGTCGTCATACTCGACTGCTGGACCTACACCTGCGTATTCTGCCTGCGCACCATACCAACACTAAAGCGCCTGCAGGAAAAGTACGGCAAGCACGGCCTGCAGGTGGTGCAAGCGCATTCCGCGGAATACCACTTTGCAACCGACCACGCCAATATTTCAAGAGCTCTTGCTCGTTACAACGCGAGCCTGCCGAATGCCTTTGACACCAAGAACAAGACATGGGAGGCGTACGGCAACATGTACTGGCCAAAGCACGTCATAATAGACCATGCAGGGTTTGTGCGCTACGAGCACGCCGGCTATGGCGACATTACCGAGTTTGAGCCCGTTATCGCTGAACTTTTGGAAGAGGCAGGGACCAAGCCGGCAGTCGACTATGACGACAAGAACCCAGACGACGAGATTTTCGACACGTACGGTATGCACTTTTCAGGCATGGCGCCAGAGATATGCGTCGGCTACTCCCGCATGAGGCGCTTTGGCAACAACCAGACGTTCAGGCCGGACGAGCCGAGCGTCGCAGTAGATTCCGGCTCGCACTTTGACAACGTCGTCTACCTGCGCGGGAAATGGGTCTGGCAACGCGAAGGCGTCCAGTTTGCGCCGGGAGGCAAGGAGCAAAAGCCTGCAGTAATCATGAAATACAATTCTGCCAAGAGGGTGCACGGCATCATGGGCACGTCAGACGGCAGGCCGGGCAGGGCGGAGGTAAGGCTGGACGGAAACCTGCTGGCAAAGGAGCAGCTGGGCAAGGACGTCAAACTTGAAAGCGGCGCAAGCGTCGTCGACATCGAATGGCCCTTCATGCACAACCTGGTAAAGACGGAGAAGCAGGAGGTGCACGAGATAGAGATAATACCGCGCTCGGACAATTTCGTGTTCTATACGTTCGTGTTTGGGTAAGTAAGTTTTTTATCGGCTGCAAGGTATGTTCCTTCATGTCAGAGCTAGCTGAAGGGAGCGTGGCGCCCGACTTTGCAATGCGCGATTCAAACGACAAGGTTTTCAAGCTGTCGGACCTGAAAGGGAAAAAGAACACGGTCGTTTACTTTTACCCCAGAGACTTTACGCCAGGCTGCACGACAGAGGCAGCCGAGTTTACCCGCGATTACAAGAAATTCCAGGACGCCGGCATTGAAATAATAGGCATCAGCCCCGACACGGAGGACTCGCATGACAAGTTCCGCGAAAAGATGGGCATACCATACCCGCTCGTGTCAGATCCGGAAAAAGAGGTGGCGAAAAGCTACGGCGTGTACGGGAAAAAGATGTTCATGGGCCGCGAGTTTATGGGCGTCATCAGGTCGACGTTTCTTGTGGACAAGTCCGGCAAGGTGGTCAAGGTGTTTGGCAAGGTCAAGCCGGCAGGCCACAGCAAAGAAGTGCTAGAGTCATTTAGCAGTTGAAGCCGACTCGACAAGCTCTGACAGGTGCTCCAAGATCCTCATGTGGTGCTCCTCGTCGACGCTTATGCTCTTCAATAGCGCCGCGGTCTCTGGGTCGTCGGCCATCTCTGCGCATTTCAGAAGGGCGTCATGCGACTCGCGCTCGTCGGCTATGGATTCCTGAATTCCCTTTTTCGTCAGGGACGCGCTTCCCGTGGCGCCCTCGATGTCGGCCATGATGCGCGATATGTATTCAATGTGGCGCAGGCCGTCTGACAGGAGGGAGTGCAGGTAGCTTCTCACAAGGTTGTTCTCCACAGTCGTCAGCACGGACATGTAGTGCATGAGCTCCTTGACCTCTGCTTCGTGCTGCGTTTTCAAAAGCGAGTACAGCTTTTGCTTCTTTTCAAGCTGCTTGAGCCTGGAATCCATTGGCAGGGTTTACACGCAGAACCACAATAAAAGAGTGTGTTTAGGTTTAAGCAAGAAGTAATTCAGTTGAACCCCTAGTCTACCAAGACGTGCGAGGCCGGAACGAGGTGCTCAAGGGCGAGAAGCAAAACAAGTAAATAAATAAAAAAGGCAAGACGGATTTTTTACTTTAGAGCGTCCTTGACTTTCACTTTTGCCTTGTTCAGAGTCTCTGAACTTGGCTTGCCTTTGGCATGGTCTATATCCGTCTTGATCTTGGCTTCAGCGTCTTGTGCCGCCTTTTTTGCGTCTTTGACTGGATCTGTCATGCAGACAAGATTACGCAAAAGTAATCTAAACGGGTTTAGATTGAGCGAACCTCCTTTGAGCCTCAAGGCGAATCTATACTGCGTCTGCTTCCTGATGCAGAATATATTTTCTCTAAAGGGATTAAGTACAATGTATGATAATCCGATATTTTGTCATCTGATAGCAGAAAAAACACAAGAAAGTCATTAATAAAATATAGATGATATAATCTAACATGGCAATACGGAATTTGTTGCTAACAGTTGCGACAGTGGCTATTGCAGGCACAATTCTTTTTGGTTTCAGTGCCACCGTTCCTTTCTGGGGCCAACGACCATCAGCATCTGCACAGATGACAACCGAAAACCCTCTAAACTGCAGTGATATAGCTAGCAGACTTGGAGGATTACCGGTACCCAATGGTCCTGTATGTGATGTTGTAGTAGTCCGGCAGAGTCCACAGATTACTGGCTCAGATGGCATGAACCTCACGCAGTTTACTTTGATGAATAGCGTGCTAGAGTTTACTGCGGCTCCAAGCAATGCTACAACCGGCGGTGGAGAGCAACCTGCTACTTCCCAGCAAGTGTACGTGATGGGAGACTTTGCGCTTCTTGAGACCGAGATGAATGGTGTCCTCGCGGTAGTCAAGGACAATGGCTGGACGGTGACAGGCATACACAACCATATGATAAACGAGACGCCAAAGACTACCTTCATGCATTGGGAAGCCAGAGGCAATCTCGACACGATAATAGACCAAGCAAACGCAGCTTTTGACGAGACATCAATAAAGGGTTAGTGATGGAGGAGAGGAGTTCCATCCAATAAGAATGGCGTCTGATACAAAGTAGGCGAGCCTCCATGCAATCCTACAAACCACTTTTGATTTTCAATAACAACGACACCAAGTAGTAGAGCCACTTCGACTAACGATAAGATATTGGCCAGAATATACTACTATGAAAATCGGCATCTTGAATGATCAAAGTGGATGGATATGTGGCGGAATTAGTGGTACCAATAATTTGTCACAGCCGATTGTTTAGGTTTAAATAACTTGGACGGAATCGGGATGGTAGTAGAGTTGTCGTCCGAGCCAAGTACGTGCACGTGCCCCTGTCACAAGAAATACGGCGACAGGTCGTACTGCAACAAGTGCATAGACCACCACAAGACGTCGCCACATTACCAGGTTCTCAAGAAATTCGAATAGCGACGGATTTTTGCACGTTTTTCTCTGGTCCCAGAAGAAGAACAGTACTGCCGCTTGAAAATAATAATAATGGTGCGGGAGATGGGATTTGAACCCACGAACCCCTTCGGGATAAGAGCCTCAGTCTTACGCCTTTGGCCAAGCTGGGCGACTCCCGCTCCAACCTACACGCTTTCACTCGCTAATTTGAATATTTTCATTGCCGCGATAGCCATGATGACGTACAGAAACTTTGTTCAAGCCTTGCAAAAAAAGAGCAGAAAAGCCGCTATAACGCTCTCCTTCCACAATGGTTTTTATAAGACTCGATTCAAACAACAAAAGCACATGCTTGTTCCAGTTCGCTGCTTCACATGCGGCGGTCTCATTGCTGACAAGTACGGCGAGTATTCAAACAGGGTCAAGGCAGGAGAGGACCCTGCCAAGGTGATGGACTCTCTGGGGGTCAAGCGCTACTGCTGCAGGCGCATGTTCATCTCGACCGTCGAGACGATATACCAGATTATTCCCTACTACGAGGCACTCAGGCGCAGGATGTCCGAAGTACAGACGGAAATTGAATAGAATAAATAAATAACGACTTGCGGCAGTTTTTCATAAAATGCCCTCCTCCATCATCACCGCACTTGACGCTAGAATAGTTTTCAACAGCCGCGGAAGCAAGACCATCGAAGTCGACGTCGTGACAGACAAGAAATTTTCAGGCCGCGCCTGCGCGCCGTCCGGCGCAAGCGTCGGCAAGCTGGAGGCCCAGAGCTTTCCGGACAACAAGCCGGAAAAGGCCCTTGCAGCGTTCAACGCAAGCAAGAAAAAATTCATCGGCCTTGACGCCTCTGACACAAAAGCGGTTTTTGACGCACTGCGGAAAATAGACGATACGGACAACTATTCCAAGATTGGAGGTTCCGTCGCGTACGCGCTTTCGATAGCAGCAGTCGACTCTGCCGCAAGGGCAAAGGGCGTGCCGCTTTTCAAGCTCTTGAATCCGAAAAAGCCATACCGCTTTCCATTCCCGCTTGGAAACGTGCTTGGCGGAGGCGCGCACGCCGGTCCAGGCACTCCGGACATACAGGAAATACTTTGCTGCCCTGTCGGCGCAAAGGGCATCATGGAGGCACTTGAGATGAATTTCCGGTTCCACTCTGAGATGCGCAAGGTCATCGAGTCAATAGACAGCAAGTTTACGTACGGCAGGGGCGACGAGGGCGCGTGGGCGCCAAGCGTCAACAACGACCAGGCGCTTGAAATCGCCGAGAAAACCATTGAAAGCTGCGGCTACCGCCTCGGCAAGGACATGGCCCTTGGCATCGACTTTGCCAGCTCGTCGTTCTGGGACGAGAAAAACAGTGTCTACGACTATGCGAGGCAGGGCATAAAGCGCGACACCGGCGAGCAGATCGAGTTTGCAAGCAGGCTGATGAAGGACTTCAAGCTCGCGTACGCAGAAGATCCTGTGCACGAGGCGGATTTTGAGAGCATGGCAGTCCTGACTAAAAGGAACCCAAGGACTCTGGTGACAGGCGATGACATGCTGGTGACAAACGCGGAAATGGTAAGAAAGGCAATCAAGTTCGGCGCGTGCTCTGGCGCGATACTGAAGGTGAATCAGGCAGGGAGCCTGTACGACGCGCTCCAGTTCGCCAAGGAATGCACCAAAAACGGCATCGGCATAATCACGTCGCACAGGTCCGGCGAGTCAGTCGACTCGCACATCGCCCACATCGCCGTGGCTACTGGCTCAAAGATGATAAAGACAGGCGTGCTTGGAGGCGAGCGCATCGCAAAACTTAACGAGCTTGTGCGCCTGTCAGAGTATGATTTAATAGATGGTATGCAACCTACCATAGTATAAACTTCTTATAGTAGGTCCTGCTATGGGAATGTCATGGTAGACAGTGCCATCCAGCGATACCTAGACATCATAGCCACGAAGAATAAGAACAGTGCCAGCACAGTATCTTATTTCCTACAAGACTTCCAGACTTTTTGCGAGAAGGATCTAGGAGCCGCCGATAAGGCAAACCCTGTGGCTGAAGTCATTGTAAAGCTAAAGGCAGGTAGGTGGAATGCGTCTCCACGGGAAGAACAGCCCTATGATGTCATGGGTAGGTATGCCAGATGGCTAGTCACTAATCGACTGGAGACCGGCGACAATAATGCCCGCTCTGTCTCTAATAAAATAAGTTGGGCCCGCAAGCTGCTTGAAATTAACTTCATCCCAATATCTAAGACTGCCTTCAGGGCGCTCGTCATGAGTCCTAGACCGGAGGACCCTGACATATCGCCTGTGAAGAAGGAAACGATCAGGAGCATAATTTTGGCTCTACCTGACCCACGTATGCAAACCTATGCCTTATTCTTGGCGAGTGCAGGTTGGAGAGCGACAGAAAGTCTAACACTAACCATCGGCAATCTTGAAAACTTTGATATCAAGACGCTAAAGTTCACAGGCACACCTTTCATCAACGCAAGTGGCAAATACGCAAAAACCAAGAGGGGCAAGAGACGACAGTTAACGGCTGAGATGGGGCGACAGATTGAGAAGTTACTTGCCTTTAACTATCGCAAGCGGAGAATACACTACAAGCTCCCCAATGGGAAATATGTGAACAGGCATGTCACACTTACGCCAAAGCTTAGCGATCCACTCTTTGCGCCGTATCACTCGGAAGTTAGTGACTATCACAAGTTAGCGCAGACAAACAAGATCGACAAAAATGAAGCATTGAACAACCTCTACGGAGCCACGAGCAAAAAGTTTAGGCACACTACAGACAGGCTAGGAATAAAGTGGGAGGATGATAGCAAGCGCAGAGCTGTAACATTGCATAGTATGCGCAGGTTCGTCTATACGCAGTGCAAGCGAACCGTGAATGAGGGTTACGCAAAATACCACATCGGTAGAAAGACACACGAGTATGATAAATCGACGGAGGAGGAAGTAGCCGCAGACTTTTCCAGAGTCGAGCCGATTTTAACATTCATGGATACGGCTGCTGTAGAGGCGAAGCAACAATCCTTGGAGAAAGAAATTATAGAGATTCGTAAGCGATTAGACAAGCTACCACGGTTGGAGGACCTCTAGGCAGCCACATTCTTTCCTATTTTATCTGCAAAGTACTTCTTGCAAATAGGACAATCAGGAGAAAGTTGCTTTATCTCGCCTCTAAAGTTCGCATGGCTCTTTAGGTGTAATACGAGAGTCTCATACGTTGAGACAAACTCTGCAAGGTTGTCGGCAGTTTGCGCCATTGCATATTGAAGTGCGGGAGTTATGATATTTAAGGCTGGTTTTTAGGAGGAGCATGGCGTTTCCTCCTAATTTTATTATAACAATCCATACTGCAAGTCTTGCGCCCCTCATGTGATGGAAAGACCCTAAACGTCTTGGCACACACAATACAGGCTTTCTCCCTGCTCCGGATCACTTTGCGCTTGGTTTCTTTATGTGGATAGGCTCTGAAACACGCCCAACTGCAATAGACGTTCTGATTGTGTCCGGGCTTGAATGGCTTGTGACAGTTTCTACATATGGGCTTCTGGTCTCTACTCAACTGGCCTGCGAACGCAGGCCGCCATGCATGGTCCAAACGGCACTTGGCCGAGCAGTAAACTCGATTCTTTACCCAAGACCCAAATTCATTGTTGCAATGCCTGCAAACATATGTGTATGTCGGGACTTTTGCGCTCTTGCGCTTGAACTCAAAATAACAATGCTGGTTACAGAATAAATTATTTTGTTTTAGGACCGTCGTTTGCTTGCCACAATTTCTGCAAACTATGGTATGTGACTTCCTTCTAACAACACGTTCCTTCGGTACAACCGCCTTGCGTGCATCATAATATTTTCGCCTGCATTCACGACCACAAAACTTGATCGTGTCTCGTTGGCAATTGGGAACGCTAAAGGTAGCACCGCAACCCTTGCAGTTGATATCGGACCTCTTTAGAACCCGTGCATTTTTGACCTTCTTCACCGACTCTGATTTTACAAACTCTTCTGGATGCTGTATACGATAGGCTATGGTGCGTACAAAGCTCTTCCTATTGCCGGTCTCGGTGGCCACATCATCAATGCTCTTGCCCGATTGAAGCAAACTAATTACAAGATCTTTAGAGCCCGCACCCCAAGTCACGGACCCTTCAGGAAGGGGAGCTGGCAAGGCGCTATAGGAGACGAGGGGCAGCTCAAGCTTCGGCAAGTTTTAGGATCCTCCTAGCTTGTCTCATGCTTGCCAACATTCGTGCTTCGTTGATAGAAGATTGCGCCTGACTTTCTGCAAGGTATTTGCGCCGGGCGGCTTCAAACTCTTCATGCTGCACCTCCGCCTGCTTAATCTCCTCCAATCGCTCCAATTCTTCAGCACGTGCTTTTGCCGCTTTTTCAGCAAGGCGTTTCTGTTTCGCTGCACGACGTGCAATTGCTTTCTTTTCCGTCTCGGTTAGTTTCCTAGGCATAATACTCTAGAATTAAAAATGATAACAGGGTCCTCCAAATGGCGGGCGGACCCTGCGAAACATCTCGCAGAAGACGGGCAAGGCGGAAAGGCTGACCGCCTTACCTACCATAAAAAACACAAGTTGTTATTGCTACGACCGTTTGTAGAGCCAGAAATACAGCCGTTCGTATGCCTCTATCTGCCGCAGATAGAACTCAGTATCTTCGATGTTGTTTGCCTCTTCCTTGAGCACATGTAGTCCTGCAAGGATGCGCAATATCTCATCCTTGTCTCGTGGCCCATGCCGGAGAATCATTATTCTAATGAGCGAGTCTCTCACGACTAACGGGTTGTAGTGGTCGTTGATCCCTTGACGCATCATATCACAATATCGCTCAAGGTCGAGAGACTCTTTTGGCCTGTCGGGATTATTAGGGCTGAAGGGGTTCTCCGACCATTTCATTTGCCAGCTCTCGGCGGGTGTGATATAGCAGAGCTGACACCTTGAGGGGAGGGAGAGGGGACCTAATCGCCGTGTCTATACCCCAGTTTGAAATACTTCTTGTTTGTATGGTCTATTTCTTTAGCCGTTTTAAATCGGATGCGATGAACCTCTCTTAAGTGCTGAGAAGCCTTTGCGGCCTCTACTTCCTCACCACAATCCTCATACAAACAGATGACAAAAGCCTTACCATTGTCTAGTTTTATTTTCTTATTTGGATCGATGGCATCGTGCTCCCGTATCACCATCACTATTGGTTGGCCATTATCGTCTTTGCTCTCTAGAATCTCACGAATATAGAATCCAATCCTAGGCATGGCCCCTGCTACTACTCTAAATGCCTCATCTGGAATGGGTGCCCCGTCTCTTAACCGGAAGATATTGGGACGTTCTGATGTAATGTTAAACTCTACGCCTACAACTCGAATGTATTGTGGGGATAGCTGGTCTTTCCATTCATCCGTAAGGTTAGCTCTAGCCTGACACTTCCACACATACTTGCGTATCTTATTCATGAAGAACCTTAGTGAAGATTCTTACTGAAAAAGATTGTGGGAGCAAAAATAATTGTCTCATAGCATGTATAATTTTGACTACTAATCCAGACAAATCGCTTAGAAAGATGTTATATAGATGTTAATTATAATAAAAAGAGCGGGAGGTGAGTAACCCGGCAGTTGGCGTTTACTACGATTCTCGTCGTAGTTGCGGTCACATTCGTTGTGGCCCTCATACTCAAACCGTTATGACCGTTGGTAGCGGGGCGTAGCGGTTTGATTCCCACCTTTTTTCTTTCACATGCATTCCGCATGTTACGGTAACTACTGTAGCTGGGGTTAGGTAAGTCTGTTATATAAAAATACCGGAAATTACCGGTATTAGGTGAGGTAAATATTCATAGTAAGGTTTTCCTACTGACTGTTGGTAGGGCGGGCGTGAGGGCGAGCGCAGGGGATTACGATAAAAGTAGCATAGCTGCCATGGCAGACTAGGGTTTAGGTCTGCCCTTATCCCTCAAGAGGTCATCTCTGAGGATGGCCAGTGTATGCCTCAAGATAGCTGCCGAATGCGTGTCGGATAGGCCATATTGCTTCTTTACGTATCGGCAAAGCTTGTAGTCATCGTACTTTGTCAAGTCAATAGCCATAATTGTTCACTATAAAAAATGATATTTAAGGCTAGTATTGTTTTGGGCTTGCTGTAACTAGTGTAACCAGTGGGTGCTTATGATGCACATTGCCTACCCTTTCCCTCTATATTATATTATTATTCTATAATGCATATAGTTAGCAATATGTATCATAAGCATTCACCAGTTACACTGGTTACATCCATCGAGATGGAGAGCCCTTCATAGAACCGGACTAGTTCTCCGTTAACTCTACACTGCCTTCTCTTAAATCCCATAGGCTTTAGGATGTTGCCAACTCTAGCGTTATTAACAGGAGTCGCATTGTTCTGTTCACACCATTTGTTTAGTTCATCGACAAAAGTCGTTGTCTGTATTCTCCTACCGAATCCTACGGTGCAGCAAGCAGAGATGAACTTGACTATACTCTCTTTATGACCCTCCATGTAACCGTGAGTGATCTCCTTTGCTTCCTTTCGCTCCGGCAGGGTTTTGCCGAAGCATTGCAACACTTCAAGAATATCAGCTTTCGATACCTCAGATACCCCAAAACCATACATCAGTTTATCGCAACTATTCTTTTCATAACTAGATTCTCTTTTGTTCCATTCTAGTGTAAAGGAAGGTGCGATTGGAATATAGTGTCCATTGCCATAGAGTATTGCCGACTTTCCTAGTTCGATAGTTGGTATCCCATTGGGGAACTCTTCTCGATTATACTTTAGAATCATCCCACCACCTCTACGTCCCGATATTTTAGAACTCTTGCATATTTTTGCAATTAGGTCCTTGGAAAGTGGCAGACGTCTGAGATCCAGCTCATTCATAGACAGTAATACATGCGATCCCGGCGATCCTGTTGCGATGGCAAGGTTGGGATAGAATCCATTCGCATACTGAGAGCCTATAACGAAAGGGTCCGGGTCACATGTCTTTTTCTGCCAGTACCTATCCACAGGAACGAGTCCTCGATTTTTCTTATTACGCACTGATTTGTCTACAGGAGATCGTAGAGGAACGATTGCAAACTGATCCTTCACCCACAGTTTCTCCGCCAAGGCGTAAAACCCTTCCTCATCGACGTATATTCCCTTGATCTTCCTGTTATCTTCTTCTTGATTCATACTGGTCCATACTCCGTGATCCGGCATGTGACGACTGGCACACCTTGTTCGTTCTCGCTCCAGCTTTCAGAGTTTACAACTAAACCTATGTCTTTGCAGACTTCACGAAAATCTGTTATGGGATCGACTGAATTGTACATCAGTGCCTGTAACCTACTGTATTTGATTATAAGTTTCGTCCATCCATTGTAGAACACTAGCCGTTTGCCGTTTCTGCAAGCCACTACTACATCGTACCATTTTACCTGACCGCTGGTGTGGCATTTGCCTTTTATATCATCGAATGTATTTTTTACCTTGAAGTCGGTTCTTGGATTGCTCTCCGGGACCTGACCGCTCATTTCTTTTATTCAATCCTCCGCTCTGCACCGTCGATCACGGTAGCTACTCTTATCCCGTCTTCCAACTTCATGCAGGTCTTGCATCGTGCGCAACTCACGTAAAATAGGGACTTGCCACGATAGGTCCATTCATAGCCGCACCTTCTACAGGCCATCGGCCTTGACGTTACGTTGTTTTGATACATACTACTATAACAAATGCGGCTTTTTCAAATTGATATTAAAGGCTAGTACCAACCTTGCCTTTCCGTCAATCAATAACGCAAAGCACTATCTCAAGAAACTTTTATGCCTCTTTCAGTCACACCACAGCGATAAGCGAGCTACAAATGACATGGCAGAAGAGGCCAAAGTGTGACTTTTTTGTTTTAGTAAAGGTCTATCGTAACTTATTTCCAAAAAGTTACCATCGAATAACGAAAAACAACAAGCTATTTACGACATTCGTTTATCAAATATTGAATAACGTCTTAAAAACTTCTATCCTTGCCGTCTTTCGTCGTTATTCCAGCTTGCGTACCGTTGCCTTCTTACCTTCAATGGTCCAAGCCAGCACATCACCAATCTGAAGCTTTAAAGCTTGTGCCACTTCGGCAGGGATTGTAATACGGATAGATCCCGATACATTATTGGCATTTTGGACCTTACTGGTAATCATGCCTTAAATAGGCTATGTGACCTATATAAAGTTACAGTCCATATAGATCACAATGTTCTTATAGCTCTTATAGGTAACTAAGGGCATGAATAACAACAACGTGAAGGCAAAAAACACGAAACAAGCAATGGTGGGCGTCGGCGGAATACTCGGAACCCTGCTGGCAATTAGCATAGGTGCAGGGTTCAGCAATACGGCAGCCGGACTTGGGGCGATGACCGTGGGCTTGGTAGGCATCGGATGCCTCTTGGGCTACACGATAGGCTTCAAGAATGGACGCAAATCATCAGTGGAGGCTTTGGTGTAAATGTCCACAAGCGTTTCTAAACACATGTTTGGGCGCATAGAGCACATCTGCCTCCTTACTGAGATCCATCTGACCAAAGAAGGCGCTGCGATGGTGCACCGTGCGATTGACGCCATGGAATTGGGCGAATGCCCGTTCTGTGAGCCTACAGGGCTGGAGTAAGGCCCTCCCTTTTTTGATTCAGGAGTAGAGAAAATGAATCGCACCACCGTCGGCAAAATCTTTGCAATATTATTCCCACTCGTAACTTACCTGATATTCGGCCAACGTGTAAGAGGCTTGATACTGTTCGGCCTATGGATTACTTCCATACTCCTCCAACAATACGTGCCGTTTGTCGTTCTGGCAACCCTTGGAATTGCAATCTACACAAGGTATGACGCGTGGCAGCTAGTCAAGCAACACGACAAGCCAAAGCCGGGATTCCAAAACACAAGCGTTAACTTGGGAACCGGCGACGGCAAGATAGTTGATTTGGGCAAGAAAGAGCCCAATTCACACTCAGAATAGAGTAAACTTTCCTTTCTTTCTCCTTCCGTCCTTCTTCTCTTTGAAAGGTGCTAGCAGCCCGGCCGATTTTTCGCTTATCTTTGGCAAGCCTGAGAACATTCCGCCGCTGCCATGCCTTTTCAATGCGCCCTTGCTTGGCTTTTCAGAGATTGAAAAGGCAGGGTATAGGATGTTGCTAACTCCCAACGCATCAACGTCACTCTTGCCGATCTTGCCCCTCCTACCGAACGTCAAGCCGAGTCCTCCACCTTCCAGTTTAGGGAGCGGAGGTAGTTTGATCATATCAGGAGGCGGAGGCGTCCTTGTAGGTGGCGTGCGTGGTGGCGGCGGACGGTTGGTCGGTATTCTGATGAATGGATTGTCGGGCACCGTCCGTGTCAAATTCGGTATGTCCAGCTTGGGTATTGTAGTTACAACTTGTCGGCTGCCTTGTGTCGGTATTGTCCGTGTGGTCTGCGGCTGAGGAATTGCGAAGCCTGACATTGTTGATGGTTTTCGCTTCGTCTTGACTCTGCCCTGAATCTCCTGCAACGCTGTCTGCCGTACGGCGAGACTTATGCCAAGGTCCTGAGTTTGTTGATGTGTTGGCGCTTCCTGTACCTGAAGAATCTGCGTGGTCTGCACTTTCTGTTCAACCTTCTGTTTGCGCTTCTGGCTAGAGGTCTGGACTACTGGATTAATTAGAGATTGCAGGGCCTGTGTATCAGCCGGCTTGTTTTTTGTCTGCGCTGGCCTGCTCTTTGCCTTAACGTCCTGTCCCAACAATGTCCGGAGTGTATCACTCTTTTGTGGCAAGGATTCAATAGAATTGGTGGGTTTTTGCGACGTTGTCACCGGCTTCTGAGGCTTGATGGTTGTCAAATCCTCCACCTTTTGCAATGTGACCGTCCCGTCACTGCCTTTAGTCTCTTTAAACCCGAAGTCGCCGGGTTTTATTGATTGGCTAGGTATGAAATTACCGCCGTTGCCACCGGATGGCTTGCTGCCGCCTCCGCCGCTTGAACCACCAACTTTGCCCAATCCAGTCGAGCTTGAAGCTCCCAGATCGATCGAGACATTTTTGAACTCAGGGACCTGTGTGAGCCGGATGGAGCCGGCACCCAATGCTACAGACTCGTTCACGAAAGGCTTGGGAGCTGCAGGGATCGATATATCCTTCAAGAGACCACTGCCGAGATTGACGGGTGAGTTTTCAAATGTTCCACCCACAGGTTTTGATGCTGCTATCGGCTTGACCTCAACCAGTGATACATTATCAACAGGAGGTCCCGCCGGCTTTATTGCAGGAGCAGGAGCTTCATCTGCATATGCCCTCTGCACAAACTTGGAACCTGATGGCTTGGGCGCAACCGCTTCCACATTGCCTCCTTTGCCGAGCTTTGCGCCAAACAGGGCGGGTAAAATGTCGATGGCTGTCGCAGCTCCAAAACCAATGGGATGCTCCTGTGCATATTTTTCAGCATAGTCCACGTTTGCATCTTCAGTTTTAGCTCGTGCTGTATCGCCTGTTGCTTTGGCCAGTGCGCTCGTGCCGGCTCCTATGACCAGGCTGCCTCCACCTACCGGCGGGTTCTTGCGATCTATCCCAAGCAGGTCCTCAAAGTGTTTTGCGCCCCTTTCGCCGACATCTTTGTAACCGATTTTTTCATAAAATGCCCGCATTCCACCAGCCAAAAATTCTCCTACCGAGCCAACGGTACCTTGGTAAAGATCACCCAATGGATCGGCCGGCTTCTTTTGCTCCTGCGACTCCTTGTCGCCACTAAGTTTGTCGTTCAGGTTTACTTGATATCCGTAGGGCCCGCCGGAAAGTCTGTCTTCTAAATTCACACTGTAAACCTTGTGATATTCTACATTGGCGTTTTTCTTCGCAGCCTCGGCAGCTTTTGCCCGCTCATCCAAATATTGTTTTTGGAGATCCAAATTCTGCTTTTGGTAGGATGCATAGCCGGCAGTTAGGGCTTTATTGCGTGCCTCAGCTTCGCCAACCGGCACACTTATTGTGCGAGTGCCGGGGATTACATCCTTACCGCCGGGTCCGATGATCGTTAAATCTGGCGTCCGTGACGTCGTGTAATTATCAATGACTTTCTCCTTAGATGCATTAACACGAGACTGCGTCAGCTCAACAGGCTTGCCCGTGCTGAGGGCTTCAGCCATTGCGTCATTTTGTGCCCGCACGTAGGCATTTGTCGCAATCTTGCGAGTGGCTTCATCTTTCATTGCAGCCTCTCGATCACTTGCAGACTCAGAACGTATAGGACCAATATCGTTTGAAGTTATGGTTTGTGACTGACCGGTACGAATAGCCTCAGCTTGCTTTTGCAAATTGACCTGTTGATATTTCTTATAGGCATCGTCAATCCCAGTCATTCTAGCTCTTGCCCTCCTTGGAATGAAGGACCTGATACACAATGTCGCTCATGCTGGCATAAGGACTCGGAGCACGTGCCCGGAGTTCTTGGTAGAGTTCCTGCCTAAGTTTAACGGTTATGAATTTTGAGGACACTTTTTGACACCATTATAAAAAGGAAACCCTAGAACTCGCAACTAGTAGGCACTGTCGGCAAGTTCAAGAATACTGAAAGACCATATCAGATGATGGAGTTATGGAAAAAATATGCTCTTGCCGCTCTAGGCTTGGGAGCAGTTCTAGTTTTCTTTATTATTGGGTTTCTGACTATGCCGACCTAAGTAGACCTTGATCATTAGGACAAAACCTCAAGTACAACAATACATCATTTTCACTTGTGGCAGGGCGCTCGTCTGTATTGGTGATGATCCTTGCTTTCGTTGCACTTTTTTCCCTGCTATATTATTCAGAAACATTCGGCCAAAAGGTTCCTCTAGTATCACATTCAAAGCCGCAAATAACCAAGGAGCAGGCTCTTGACACTGCAATGGCATTCCTGAATAGTCAGGTGGCAAACATAACAAGGATTAGAACTCAACAGGAGCTGACACTCGAACATGGATATGATGGCAAAGCGCCAAATCAGATCCTCCTAGGCTACTTAAACGACAGAAATGACACTTTGATCAGGCTTGACAGCACAAACTATACCACTATGGCGCACTGTACTGGATGTGTGGGTCACAATAAAGAGTTCCGGGCAGCTTTGGAAGGGCACATATTCTACTGGATAGAGTTGTACTATAACACTGAGGGCCATAGTGGGTATGCAGGAATCTATGTCGATGCCATCAATGGAAAAATAATCTATCCGATGGAAATACCCTAGCCGTAAATCCCACTCGGCAACGGCAAGTCATGCTTTGCCTTGCGTGGCGGGATGAACACATAGCACACTAGTTTGCCATCTTTAATCATCCACTGTGGAGGTTTAGGCTGCATTCTTTTGCACATTCTCCTCTTCGGCTTTCAGAAACAGCATGACCATGAATGCAATATTATTCCATGTCTGGTCTGGCATCGGCACCAAGGTATCATTGTCTTGCTCGAACATTTTCAGCCAAACCTTGTATCGCTCGCTATCCTGCTCGCTTTTTTGCAAGATGAGATTAAGAGGATTCTCGCCTTGCTTCAGGCAATCAAGAACCTGTTGCAGGGCATGGTAAGTGCGGAGATCCTGATTGATTGATGCCCTGTCCCTAAACCGGCTACTATTCAACTCAGCAAGGTCTGCCATTTGCTCCTTGACGAACGATTTGAACTTGCGCCTGATTGTCGTCATATTTAGAAGTCCCCTCCTTTCTTCATGCCGGGCCAGCGTCCAAGGATGCGATGGAAGTACCAGCGATATTTGTCATCTACTTGTAGGTATAAATTCCAATAGATTTTTTCCGCCTTGTTATAGACTTTTGCATAGACTCCGTATATTGCGTCCCATACTACTTGCAATTTGGTCCTTTGTTTCTGTTTGAAGCATATATCGCAAATTACCTTACCTTGAGGAATCTGCATTGTGCCAATTATAGTGCCATCGCATTCTACACAGCTCATAAAATGAAACTCTGTCATTGCGATACACTGCCCTCCTTGTGTTCATGCACTTGTCCCTCTACCTTTTCGGCTGCTTGCTTCTTGCTCATGTAGTTTGCCGGATTATATTTGACAGCATAGCCTACGTGTTTGCATTCATTGCAGTATTCCTCCACACTGCGATATACGTACGGCTTACCGGAGATGACACTTAACATGATTCTGCCATCTCCTTTGCGGTGTTTCGTACCCCATAAGAAACTGTACTGATGTTTGCCGAATGTGAGAGTTAGATCCGGGTTCTTGGCTGCCATGGCTTGTATTTTTGTGACAGAGTTAAACACACTGTTCAGTGCCTCTCTCGCCGCATCATTCTTCCCGGTCAGCTTGCTAATGGTATCGTACTCTTGCAAAGTCGGACCCGAAAAGATGAATGCATTTGAATTACGGAGAATAGGTGGGATGCCGGCTGTTACATGGGTAATTGGCGCTAGACACACCTGTGCGCCCTGAAGGGCATGTCTCACGATTCCTATGAACTGTTTTGCACGAGATGCAGCGACACCCGAAACCGAATTGAAAACATAACTGGCGTCGTCGATCGCAACAAATACACGCTTGGCATCACCCGCTTGTTCCACCAGCTTCTCAGGCATCTCCATGACATCAAATCCGCTGACGTAAATTATTTTGTAGCCAAGTTCACTATGCATATGATGACTAACTGAACGGATCAAACTTGACTTTCCAGAGCCCTGCATTCCGGTCACACAGAGTATTCCATAGTTGGATGCGTCAAGTTGATTGCCGAGAATTTTTACGAGATCCTTGGTTGTCATGATGGAAGTTAATGTGTCGATGCTCCTCAGCCTGTTTTCGTCTTCCTGTTGCACTTGCGGCATGTTTGCCATCTCGTTTTGATGAATCATCTCTTCATACCACCTTGTCATGGCACGGACAAAACTCGGATCCATGCTTACTCCTCTCCTCCATCTTCATCGCCATTCACACCTAGCTCGCTATCACCGTGACTGTCGATGTACTCTCTGACTGCGCCTGCAACATAAGTCACATTATCCACGTAGTACTGGTTGTATGCTGCCTGTAGTTGTGGACTATAGTACGGGTTTCGTTCTTTGAACGGCAGTTGAGGCATTTTTGCTTTAACTAGTCTTGCAACCGCAACAAGATTACCGCATGCAGCATAGCCGTCGCCACGAGCATATGCGTTATCGGCAGACTTTAGGAAGTGGAAAATCATGCCTACGAACGGTCCTCCGCCTGACTTACCCCTAGCCATTCTTAGGCCAGCCTCCATGTCATAAGCGCAGATTTGGCATACAAGCCGGCGACATAGTTTTTCCAATCACGAGTGTAGGTGTTTGCATCAACATAGTTCTTTTCGGTTATTCGGGAGCCAACCTTTACAGCGTGACCTGCGAGCCTGCTTACTTCATCTGGAGCCAAGCCGGCTATGCCGTTCTTAAAATCACCCATCTGCAATCTTCCGATTGCCCACTTTCTGACCGAATGCAGAGTACTCTTGCCAACCCTAAGAGCTACCTTATTCTCCCTTTGTAAAACAGTTAGGAGGCGTTTCCGCATGTTTCCTACATAGTCCCTCTCATAACTATCACTGGAGGGGACTACAAGTTTGCTGTTTCGGGTGTTGTGAAGGAGGCACTGCTCAACGGCATACTCACTAATCGCAGCTACATAGGTCCGGCCTTTAGATCTGCAGTTCCAGACTCGAACGCCGGGGACATCAGTCTTCTCAAGCATATCATAAGCCAGACCTCTAGTTGCACCCACACGACAAGAACTTGCAACCATCATAATGATGCAATTGAACAACTGTGGGTCGTACTGGACCAGCCTAAGGATCTCATTTATGTCGCTATCACTGTAAGCCTTTTTTGTTGGAGGCTTGGCCTTTCGCAGCTTTGCAATTAGGAGATTGTAATTATAGTCTTTACCCCATGCCACGCCATGCAGAGTTAAAGTTCCCTTCACAACTGCTACGGCATTGTGAATAAATCCGTAGGTGCTTTCGCCCGAATCCAGTCTTTTTGTCAGGTACTCCCAAGTCTTAGAGATACCATCAGGCGTTGGCTCGACTGATTCAAGTGCACATGCCTTAAGCGCACGCTGGTAGATATCGATGGTATACGGCGATGGATTCTCGTACTTGGAGATGTGATCAACGTATTGCTGTAAGTGAAGAGTATTCATCTCTATAATAAAAAGGAAAGATAACACATGCGCTGTAACGGTGGGAGGCATTATTGTCGTATGATCATAGGGGATTTGATAAGACGGAAAAAAGAGGTATGATTTACATCGTTATTGTGAGGCTGTTACGTATTGTTAGATGGATTGTTATACGTGTGTAACGGTGCTCGCTTCGGCAGCTCTAATCTAGTGCCAACTAACATCGCCAAGTTTTAGGTTCGGATACATCTTCTTCTGGCCTTTCTTACCGCATTGGTCACAGTATAGGTCAAAGTAAAGCGTTTGAGTTGGATTGGTGGGTTTTACAGTGTCTCTATAGTACGCAAGACTTTCAATGTTTGCTTCTTTCTTACAACGTGGACAGAAAAATGCAATATGATCCGTGTCATCGTTTCTAACAACGAACTCAGCCCGCTGCATTTTTGCTGAATCAACGTCCTCTTTGTAGAGTTGAACACCTCTTTGCCCCATCCCGTTATCACTCAACTTTAGTATTTCATCTGTGTTTTTCGCCATAGTGATGATAGAATAAGCTTACTGATATTTATCAAGTAAGATTTAGTGTCTTTGAGCTTGGGTCTAGATTAGTGCATCCGGCGAGATATGAAAGACAAGTGCCGTGCCTGAGGTTCACCTATGCCGCCACAGGGCTTATGTTTTTTAGCTGCTTGCTACTGACCCTCATAGTTGCCGTTGATTGGGCCAGAAAAGGCGCTGGCAAAAACCGAAGAGTATCTGTCAGAAGTGGGGAGACTTAAAAAGCTGAGATATTCCGACGGAGAAGAAAAAAGGGAACTCCTGAGCAGCAAGATTCGTTCTTTAGTCAAGAATGCATTTGATGACGGCGTTGAAAAGGTCAAAGAGTATGATGGTGATGTGAACTTCTTTTTTGCGGTCATTGGGAAAGAGTATTCGCCTGAAGAGAAGCAGCAGGATTACATGTCACGGCTGGCATCAATGCTGAGATTCCTTCAAACATACAAGGAGGAGTTGGAGATGCTGGTGTCGGTTGCACCCCTTGCAAAAACTTCCGGAGCAACGGCGACAGCCTCCGGCGATGTCAAAAAGGCAGTATTCATCGTTCATGGACATGATGAATTGAACCTATTAAGATTACAAAACCTCTTACGGGAAAAGTGGGGTCTCCCTTTTGTTGTTTTGAAGGATAAGGCCGGCAAAGGAAGAACAGTTATTGAAAAGTTTGAACAGGAGGCATTGCAAGTAGGATATGCCTTTGTGTTTCTAACTGGGGAAGACAAGATAACGGTGGAGGAAGATGAAGAGTACCAGCAGGCGAGACCAAATGCATTATTTGAGTTAGGTTGGTTCTATGGGCGTTCAGGACGTGACAGGGTCTGCATACTCTTCAAGAAAGGAACCAAGATACATTCAGATCTAGAAGGGATAAACAGGATAGACTTTAAAGACAATATTGAGGAAAAGGTTGACGATATAGAGCGGGAATTGAAGGCAGCCGGACTAATCTAACATTTAATTAACAGGTTGTTGTAAAAGTTGTTACCCAAATTCTATCTGTCTTTAGTCTTGTTATATTCAGGTAGGGCACCTCCGTGGAATGATTTAATAGATGGTATGGCCGAACTGACCTCTACGACATGAGCAACCCCGAAGACGTCTCTTCTCCAGCGGAAGAGACCAAGGTGGAAGAGGAGACTGCAGCAGCCGTGGTAGAAAGCCCGGAAGGCCAGGACTCTATTGACACTGACAATTTAGAAAAGATGATACTTTCAACAGGCATCAGGGTAGGAACGCCGGTCAAGACGAAATACATGTCGCCTTTCATCGTGCGCGCAAACCCGGAGGGCCTGTACATCCTGGACATCAGCAAGACGCTTGCAAGGATCGACGTGGCTGCCAAGTTCATCGGCAGGTCAGACATTTCCAAGGTCGCAGTAACTTCTGCTCGCGAGTACGGCAAGACCCCGGTGGAGAAATTCTGCGAGCTGACGGGCGCAACACCGATACTCGGCCGCTTTATGCCCGGCACTTTCACCAACCCGTCGCTTCCCGACTATATGGAGCCGGAGATAGTAGTAGTGACTGACCCGCAGGCAGACCAGCAGGCAGTCATCGAGGCGACTAGGGCAGGAGTGCCAGTTATTGCCGTGGCAAACAGCGACAACGTCACCTCCAAGGTCGACTTGGTCATCCCCGCAAACAACAGGGGCAGAAAGGCGCTTGCGACAGCGTACTGGCTCCTCGCAAGGGAAGTCATGAAGAAGCAGGGCAAGATCAAGTCCGACAGCGAGATGAAGGTATCAATCGACGACTTTGAGACAAAGCTCGTCGAAGAAATATCCTAAGCCGCGCGGGATTTTTTTCTCCCACCTATTTTCTCTTCAATTTGCAGGCGTACTACAGGTAGCGGACGCCGTGGTTGTGGTTCTGTTCAAGCCTTGACTCGGGAAGGCGGGCGTCCCACATGTACGGGCAGATAACAGAGACGGGTAGATTGGTCATTGAAATAATGTCCTCACACGCGTCTTCCAGTGCCATGCAGTCAACATAATTTTCGTGGGCGATAAGGTGGCTGGCACACAAGCCGAGCACGTTGAGCCCAGACTTTTTTCCTCTGGCGGCTGTTTTGAACACGGATTTTAGCGCCGACTCCATAGACTCTTTCATCCGGGCGTCCCCAACTCCCAGATTGTTGCAATCAAGCATGACTAGGTCTTGCTGCTGTTGCTGCGTAGCCATGCCGACATCCATCATGGTCTTGGCGTGCTCTTGCAGCTCTTTTGGGCAAACAAGGACGTTCAGCCTGTTTTTCTTTATCCCCGCAGCGCGAAACGAGGAGAGGATCTTTGAAAAATCGTTTTCCGACCTGTACACCAGCGCCACATGCTGATGGTTTTCAAGCCCGGACAGCACGTGTGCGCCGTCATAGCGGCTCCGTATCTCGTCGACCACTTTGAGGAAATTAGAGAGCTGCCCCGCTTCCCCTATCCTCGGGAACTCGTGCGCCAGCCTTGCCGAGATCTTGTCCAGAACAAAAGGCGCCGCCGGCGGCAGTATGTCGTTGAGCGCCTGCGCGAATTTGACGGCAGTGGAATGCTCCAGAATATTTTCAAGCCTCACACCCCGCGAACTATCCATCTTGCTCCGGAGGACTCGCCAGACATCCACACCGAGAAAATCAGTCATCGAGTCCTCTATGGCATCTACAGCCTTTCTCGTAAGCAACGGCTAACCGACTCCAAGACACCATTATGGAAGGACAGAGGTACTTAACTATTTGTCGTGCAAGTATCCAAGTACGCGAGTTTTTTGCTGTACGCCGGTGGTGCTTTCCTCTGCAGCGCGCCTGCAATCTGGCTAGAACCACCACCTATCCGGTATTTTTGCCGCGTTGGTCGCAGATGGGGCAAAAAAAGCACATTTTAACGTCTAAATACGGGCAGTCGTTTTCTATTTCCAGCTGATGGCGAGAATATGACGGTGATAAACAGGCATCATCAGGGTTGCAAAGCGCCGCTTCAGGCAGCAACCTTGCCGCTGCATGTCAAGATTGAAGGATTATTATTATTTGCTGGCCAGAAAATAATATAGAGGGACACACAACATCTTGACCAAGCCCACAAAACGGCCGCCGGCCGTCGCCGGCATGTTCTACCCTTCAAGCGAGCACGAGTTACGGTCAGCCATCGACCAGTCTTTTCGCAACACCAAGTTCGGGCCGGGAATGCCCCCGCCCGCGCTGACTCCAGAACGCAAGATATACGGCATCGTTTCTCCGCACGCCGGCTATGCCTACTCTGGCGCGGTGGCTGCAAACGGCTTTTACGCGGTTTCCGCAAGCGACTTTGACAACGTCGTTCTGGTGGGCCCCAATCACTACGGCATCGGCTCCGGCGTGGCGACCATGAAGGGCGGGACGTGGGAAACTCCCCTCGGCCAGGTGCAGGTAAACAGCGAGTGGGCGCAAGAGATAGCAAGAAAATCCGGCATCATCGATTTTGACGACTTTGCCCACAGCCGCGACCACTGCCTGGAAGTGCAATTGCCTTTCCTGCAGTCGATAAAGAGCAGCAAGTTTACAATCGTTCCAGTTATCTTGATAATGCAGGACATCGACACCGCGTTTGACATCGGAAAGGCCATAGCAGACACGGTCGCCGAGAACCCAAAGACAAAGACAATGCTGGTCGCGTCGTCAGACCTGACGCACTATGAGCCGAACATCATGGCGCACGAAAAAGACAGCGAGCTGATAAAGGCGATGCTCACGCTTGACGTGACAAAGTTCTACGCGGTGCTGGAGAGGATGGACGTCTCCGCGTGCGGGTACGGCGCCATCGCGTCCGTGATGGTTGCCGCAAAGAGCCTGGGCGCGACCCAGGGCGAGCTGTTGAAATATGCGACCAGCGGAGATGTGACGGGGGACACGGACGCAGTGGTAGGCTATTCTTCGGTGGTATTCGTATGACTACAACAACTTCAACGGCAGCGACAACAGCAGCAAAGGCAAGGGCGGCGGCTCCGGCAAAGATAATCCTGTTTGGCGAGCATTTCGTCGTGTACGGCAATCCTGCCATACTTGCGTCCATCAACCGCAGGATAACCGTCACGGCAAAGAGGTCAAAGGACGGCAAGGTCAAGATAAAATCAGACATTGCGTCGGGCGAGTTTGACGGCTCGACGTTCCGGCTGATAGAGGGTGCCAACGCGAGGGCGACTTTGGAGCCGCTGTACTATGCGGCAAGGCAGGCGCTTTCCGACAGGAAGCAAAAGGACGGGCTGGAGATAGAGATAAAATCAGACATCCCTTACGGTGTGGGGCTCGGCTCGTCGGCAGCGGCGCTTGTCGCCACGATAGCGGCAGTGGAATCACTGCTCGGCAGGGCCGACAAGAAAAAGGTCTGCGGGAGCGCGATTGAAGCAGAAAAGATAATCCACAAGAACTCGTCCGGGGCGGACTGCTTTGTAAGCACCTTTGGAGGCATGATGCACTACAGCAAGGGCGGCGGCTTTAAAAAAGTCGAGGCCAAGAGCAAGATCTTTCTAGTAATCGGCGACACTGGAATAAAGCACAACACCGGCGACCTAGTCTCCAGCGTGCGCAAGCTAAAGGAGGCAAACCAGATGGCGTTTTCCGGCCTGATGTCGCAGTCAAAGGACATCTGCAACCAGGCCCTTGCCGCCCTCAACAGCGGCAACATCGATCACCTCGGGATGCTGATGAACGAGAACCAGCTCTTGCTGGAGCGCCTCGGAGTCTCGCACGAAAAGGCAGACGACCTGATAGACGTGGCAAGGCGCGCCGGTGCCCTTGGAGCCAAGATAACGGGCGCAGGAGGCGGGGGCGCGATTATCGCGCTGGCTGCTTCAAAGGAGGACAGCGAGGCCATTGCCTCTGCGATAAAGGCGACCGGCCAGGGCGCCTTTGAAGTCGAGATAGACACCAAGGGCCTAGTACTGGGCTAGCCGGATGCTAGGCATTTTTCAGGGGAGCTATAAGGTGCATCGGCTTTACCAAGTCGGCAATGTCGACCCAGCAGCGCGCTATTCTGTCCAGCGAGTAGGTTAGGTTCAGGACGGCGACCGTCGACTCGGGGTTCTTGCCGTCCGCGTCGGCCGAGGCTTCCTTGATTGAACTCAATATTTCGTTGAACCTGCCGTACGCGTTGACTACCTCCACTGACTCTGCCCTGTTCTTGCCTGCAAACGCGGCCACCGAGTTTTCCTGCATCTTTTCCACGAGCTCGCCGGCCTGCACGAACCTGTCCACGAAGGAGAGCTTGGCAAAGTCCTGCATCGACGCAAGGTCAACCATAAAGTCGCCGGCGCTTTCAAGCAGGTTTGCCGCAATCCTGTAGTCGAGGATATCGATATTGCTCAGGTTGAGCTTGCCGGCAAGCTGCTGGTCCATCATGGCGCTCCTTATGAGGCGTACAAGCAGGAAATACTGCCGGTCGACCTCGTCATCGCGCCCGCCTATCGAGCGCTTTGCAATGTTCTCCCTTTCCCTTACCGCTTCAAGCATTTCGCGAAACATGCCAGCGACAAGCGAGTTCATCCGGCGCAATATTTTTTCGGCGTCAAGAGTGTTTGGGTCCAGCAGGAACTGCGACGAGATGGTCTGCCTGTCCTCCTCCACTATCTCCAGACCCACCAGCTTTCTCATCGCCCGCTTGAAGCGCTCGGTGTCCTCGTACGTTATCGAGCCGGTCGCCTTTACCCGTATCATGTCGTAGCCGAGCAGGTATGCGCCGTATACCTGGTTGACAAGCGAGTCCATCGAGGCCGGCGAATACTGGATAGTCACCTCTTTGGTGCTCTCTGACTCCTCGCAGGACGGAAATATCGAAATCGTGTTATCGCGGTTGACGTCTATCGGGACGATGCTTCCCTTCTTCAGGTTGTTGTCCTTGACCCACTGGCTCGGAAGCGAAATGAGGATGCTGCTTCCTATCTGCTGGAGGCGCCTTGCGTATCTCACCATAAATAGTATAAACCCATTTAAACTAATTAAACATTATTTTTATATTCACTGACTTTTATAAATGGCTATGGCATCCACGGTGGTCACTGCGCCGGTTGCTGTCGCCAAGGCGTTTTCCCCGGGCCACGTCACGGGGTTCTTTGAGATACCAAAGCTGAATAGCGCAAGCCCCCTGTACAAAGGGTCCAGAGGCGCAGGCTTCTCCATCGACAGGGGCATTTCTACAACCGTCCATGTCTTTGAGGGAGGCAGGACGGGTTCAAAGATTTTGATAAACGGCAAGGCCGCCAAGCCAAAGGAGGCAGAGGTGTCGCAGTGGGTGGTCGACAGGTATGCAGAAAAGAGCGCGGATAGGCCGTTCTTTGTGAGAGTCGAGCATGAAATAGACATCCCAGTAGGCTTTGGCTTGGGTTCCAGCGGCGCGGCCGCATTGAGCCTCAGCTACGCCCTCAATTCCGCGCTCGGCGCAAAGCAGAGCGTGCAAGAGGCGGCACAGCTGGCCCACGAGGCAGAGATAGCGTGCAGGACCGGCCTTGGAACAGTGATTGCCGAGTACGCGGGCGGGTTTGAGATGCGCACGGGCGCAGGCGCGCCGGGCATCGGCACGGTCGAGAGCATCCCGCTTGAGGGCCGCTACAAGGCAGTGATACTCTGCATATCGCCAATCTCAACCAAGGCGTTTCTCGCAAACCGTATGGACATGATAAACGGCCTCGGAGGCAAGATGCTTGCCAGGCTTGGAGAGACAAGGAGCGTCGGCGAATTTCTGAAAATGTCGTACCAGTTTGCAGACACGCTCGGGCTCACGGAAGGCAGGTGCAGGGCTCCTGTGCGCGCGCTGAGGGCGGCAGGGATAGAGTGCAGCGTGGCCATGTTTGGCGAGACGGTGTTCACCGTCGTTCCAGAGGCACGTGCGGGTGAAGTAGCAAGCATCCTGCAGAAATTTAAAGAAGGCACGCTCCTTGTATGCGACATCGACGGCAGGGGCGCAAGGGTACTCTAAGATGATACCCAAGGATCATCCGCGCGCCGAGTCGCTGCATACGAGGGAGATGCTGGTCGACGGCTTTAGGCGCAACCTGGTGGTTGCGGAGGGTCTGATAGCACACGGAAGGGGCGAGGCTTTTGACTATTTGATTGGCGAGCGCACTGACGCGGCTGCAAAAAAAGCGATACGCGCGGCTGCCGCGGCGCTTTTGCTATCAAGCAACAAGGCCGTGCTTTCGGTCAACGGCAACGCGGCCGCGCTGTGCCCAAAAGAGATCGTGGAACTGTCTGAAATCACTGGCGCGGCAATCGAGGTGAACCTGTTTTACCGCACCGAGGAAAGGGAGCGCGCCATCAAGGCCGAGCTTGAAAGGCACGGCGCAAGAAACGTGCTTGGAGTCGGTGCGCGCGCGTCTGCCAGGATACCCGAGCTTTCAAGCGAGCGCAGGCGCGTCGACCCGGACGGCATATTTGTGGCAGACACGGTTTTCGTGCCGCTTGAAGACGGCGACCGGACGGAGGCGCTTGCCAAGATGGGCAAGACAGTGATTACAGTTGACCTGAACCCGCTTTCAAGGACTGCGAGGGCCGCGCGCGTGACCATAGTTGATAATTTGGTAAGGGCAATGCCGGCGCTTGTGCAGGAGGCGCAGGCGCTAAGGGGCAGGGACGAAAAATCGCTGAGAAAGATTGTCAGCGCGTTTGACAACAAAAAGAACCTCGCCCAGTCGCTCAAAAAGATAAGGGGTGGAGTATCATGACGCAGGCACCAAGAAAGAAGGTTAGCGTCAGCGACCTTTTCTCTATGAAAAAAGGAAAAGAAAAGATCTCTGTCCTCACGGCGTACGACTATTCCACCGCGCTGATATGCGACAGGGCAGGCGTCGACGTCCTGCTGGTGGGCGACAGCGCTGGAAACGTCGTCCTCGGGCACCCAAGCACAGTCCCTGTCAACATGCCGGAGATGCTGATATTCTGCGGCGCGGTGTCAAGGGGCGCAAAAAGGGCGATGATAATAGGCGACATGCCGTTTGGCTCGTACCAACCGAGTACGAGCATGGCCATTGAAAACGCCGTCCAGTTCATCAAGGGAGGCTGCGACGCGGTGAAACTGGAAGGCGGCGCGGAAATAGCAGACAAGGTAAAGGCGATTGTGGACGCCGGCGTGCCCGTGATGGGCCACATCGGGCTAAAGCCGCAGACGTCGTCGCTGTGGGAGGGCTACCGCCTGCAGGGCAGGACCGCCGAGTCGGCGCAGCGGCTGGTGCAGGACGCACAGGCGCTTGAAAAGGCGGGCGTTTTCTCGATAGTGCTAGAGATGGTCGCAAGCGAGGTCGCAGACGCCATCACAAAAAAAGTGTCCGTGCCCACAATTGGCATAGGTTCCGGCCCGGGGTGCGACGGCCAAGTGCTCGTGCTCCACGACCTGCTTGGGATATACGAGGACATGAAGCCCAAGTTTGTAAAGAGGTACGCCGAGCTTGCCAAGCCCATCTTTGACGCGGTTTCAAGCTATACGCACGACATCAAGGCAGGCAAGTTCCCAGAAGAGATAAACACCTTCCACATGAACCCGGAAGAGCTGGACAAGTTCAGAGGAAAGGACAAGAAATGAAGCAGCGACGCGGCGTCCACCCGTCAAAGGACATCACCAGTTCTGACGGGTGCGAGCTTGAAGGCAAGAAAGTAGTTTTGTGCATAACAGGAAGCGTGGCCGCATACCGCGCAATCGACCTTGCGCGCCTTTTGATGCGCCACGGAGCCGACGTGCACGCAGTCATGAGCGAGGCCACCGCTTCGACGCTCCTGCACCCGGAGATGATGAAGTGGGCGACTGGAAACGAAGTTGTCTCAAAACTCACTGGAAACTTGGAGCACGTTGCGCTAGCAGACTATGGCATGTCCGATCTGATAATCGTGTACCCGTGCACGGCAAACACGATCGGCAAGATGGTTGCAGGAATCGACGACACGCCAGTTACGTCCGTCCTGAGCGTCGCGCTGGGCTCGAAAATCCCGGTACTAGTAGCGCCGGCGATGCACGAGGCCATGTATGAGAACAGGTTCATCCGGCAGAACGTGAAAAAGCTGCAGGAACAGGGCATTTTGTTTGTCGGCCCGAACATGGAGGAGGGAAAAGCCAAGGCTGCAGAGCCGGAGCAGGTGCTGGCATCTGCGATAGGCGCGCTTGCCGCCAAGGGGCCGCTTGCAGGAAGGCGCGTGCTTGTAACGGCCGGAAGCACCTTTGAGTACATCGACCCCATCCGCGTCATCACCAACACCAGCTCTGGCAAGATGGGAATCGCAATAGCAAAAGAGGCAGAGAGAATGGGCGCCAAGGTGACGCTCGTCTACGGCCACGGCACAGAAAAAGAGCCAGTTGTCGCAAGCGTCGCCAGGGTGGACACGGGCAAGCAGATGTACGACGCAGTTGTCGCCGAGCTGGAGAAAAAAGAAAAGTACGATGTTGCGATAATGGCTGCCGCAGTGGCAGACTATGCACCTTCGTCGGCGTCTACGAAAAAGATAGACACGAGAAACGGCAGGCTGGACCTCTCGCTTGCAGCCACAAAGAAAATAGTCGACGAGGTCAAGAAGAAGAGCGATAGCTCTTTTCTTGTCGCGTTCAAGGCAGATTACGGCGTTTCGGATTCTGTCCTTGTGGACAAGGCATACAAAAAACTGCAGGAATGCAAGGCAGATCTCGTAGTGGCAAATGACATTGGCCGCGACGGCTCTAACGCAGGCTCTGACAGGAACGAGGTGTTTATCGTCGACGCCAAGAAAAACGTGGTGCACGTGCCCCTTGACGACAAGCAAAAGGTGGCAAAAAGACTGCTAGAGATTGTTTCTAAATCTATAAACAACGACAAGGCCGGCAAGTGAGCCTGCTGCCAGCACCAGCGCTGAGGCCGGAAATTCAGGAGTCACCTGCACCGCGCCTGCGACAAACTCGACTGATTCAGAGTTGCAGCTGGCCGTAAACTTGCCGGCGTCGTGGTTTGCCGGTATCTCAATGCCGGCGCTTTTTCCCGGCGCAACCGTGGCTGGCTTGGAATAGTCAAACACCGAATCCACGACGGCTCCCTGCGCGTCGTAGAGCACGCAGGCTATTTTGACCTGCGTGGCGTTTTGGTCGATGCTGTCGTTGTAGACGGTTCCCGAGACGACGCCTCTGTCGGGCTGCGGCTCTACTTCCAGGCGCAGTGCGCCCTGCCTTGCAGGGGCAGAGTCGTACGACGTCACCCTGACAGAGTAGTCTTTGTCGCGCAGGTCGTTGTCGCCGAGCAAAAGGCTGAATCCCGAGGTCATGTTTGGCGTCAGCGTCCCCATCGTGGTGTAGACGCGCTCTTCACGGAACAGCGTGTCGCCCTGAAAGAAATTGACGTCAACTGCCACGCGTCCAACCGGCGCGCTGCCGTCGTTGCGCACCTCGCCCACAAGGTTGGAGTCGCCCTGATAGTCCACGTACCTGCCAGTCGAAAGCACGGCGACGTCCCTTTCGGTGACGTAGAGCCTCGTCATGGCTTTTTGCTCTCCGTTGATATAGAGCCGGGCGGTATAGGCCCCAACTTTTAGCGTGCCGATGTCCTTCTCAAGCAGATGCTCCTTTAGCACCTGCGCGCAGGTTGTCTCCGGCGAGGGCGGCGTGACCTTGACGTTTATCGATATTTCATTATTGCCAGATTTTTCAAAACTTTGCACTTCTGCTCCGTAACAGGGAGTCGGCGTCACCAAAAGCACCCGGGCAGTCACCGGGCTTTTCTCGGTCGGCACTTCGGGATAGAAGAATAGCCACTCTTCAAAAGGCTGCGCTTCTGCGGCAAGCGGAATGATCATGCCTGCGAGTGCAAGCGCGGCGACTGCCAGAGCAGCGGCCTTCATTGCTCCTAGTCTGTCGTGCAGCTTCTTTACCGTTGCTGTCTATTTACAGCACTACCAAGTCCTTTGTGAACCTGTTTAGCACCTTGGGTTTTCCGTCGGTGACAAGTATGCTGTCCTCTATCCGGACTCCGAACTTGCCCCCGAGGTAGATTCCCGGCTCCACCGTCACTGCCATGTTCTTTTGCAGCACCTCATCGTTTTTCGAGCGCACCCAAGGAGGCTCGTGCACGTCAAGGCCGATGCCATGGCCGGTGGAATGGATGAACTGCTTTTCATAGCCGCGCTCCCTTATCAGGTCCCTGCACGCCGCGTCGACCTGGCCGCACGTGGCGCCTGCCACCGCGGCGTCGAGGCCGGCTTTTTGCGACTCTTGCACTATTTCATAGACTTTTATCATTTCTGCAGTCGGCTTGCCCAGGGCAAACGTGCGCGTAGCATCCGCAATGTAGCCCTGGTGGCGCAGCGTCAGGTCGACGACTATCATGTCCTTGCTGCGGAATTTGCGGCCGGTTACCTCGGCGTGCGGGAGCGCGCCGTTTGGCCCGCCTGCTATTATCAGCGGGTTCAGAGTCGACTTGTACGAAGGCGGGTTTGCTCCCATCCTTAGCCCCTCGTAGACGAGCTTTGCTTGCAAGTCGCGTTCTGTCATGCCTGCCTTTATCTCGTCTGCGCAGACCTCGTACAGTTTGTCGAGTATGCGCGATGCCCTTGCTATCACCTTCATCTCGGCCTCGTCCTTTATCCTGCGCGTCAGAAAGAACGGCTCGGTGTAGACGATAATGTTTCCTTGCAGCTTCCTCACCTGCTCAACGGTGCCATAGTCGCTGCAGTCAGTACACGTTTTCTTGTTCTTAATCTGCGAAACAAACGTGGTCAAGAGCTCGCTTCCCCTCTCTGTAGGAATAACCTCGCAGTCTACCGACGACTGCTGCGCTCGCGAGTATTCCAGTTTCGGCGCTACGAGCTTGGTTCCGCTCTCGGTGCATACCGCTATTGCCTCGCCCCAAAAGCCGGTGAGGTAAAACACGTTTTCAGACTCAAACGCCGCCACCGCGTCGCAGCCGGCCCTTGCGGCATGCTGCAAAAGTCGAGACCTGCGCTCTTTCATCATCATATATGTATGCCTCGATTAAAGGCCCAGTTTTATAAAACGTTGCCAAGAAAAAATGCTGTTGCGACGGATGAGCCTCTACCCGGCGTATGCTGCCCCGGAAGAGACTCTTGACGGCATCCCGAACTTTTCTGCAATATTTCGGTACATGTCCAGCTCTTGTGACGACAGTGGTCTCACTTTGGCCATCGCTTCTCTGAAATGCTGCATCTTTACTTTCAGGTCCTTGGAGTGGCTTTCCGCCTCCTTGGCGTCGCCCTTGTATTTTGCAATATGCTCGCGCAGTGCAAGCATGACGGCAGCAGAGGCGACCGACGCAATGTCTGCGCCGGTGTAGCCGTCCATGTCGCCTGCCAGTTTTTCAACGTCGACGTCCTTGTCAAGCGGCTTTTTCTTTGTGTGGATCTTGATTATCTGTAACCTAGATTCCCTGTCCGGCGGCGGAACGTACAGCAGCCTGTCAAACCTGCCGGGGCGAAGCAGCGCGGGGTCGATGATGTCGGGCCGGTTCGTAGCGGCTACCACCACGACGTTTGCCAGTATCTCTAGGCCGTCAAGCTCTGTCAGCATCTGGCTTATCACCCTCTCTGTCACATGCGAGTCGCCAAAACTGCCTCCCCGCATAGGAGCTATGGCGTCAATCTCGTCAAAGAATATGATGCAAGGCGCAGCCTGCCTTGCCTTTCGGAATATCTCCCTGACGCCTTTTTCTGATTCTCCCACCCATTTGCTCAAAAGCTCTGGCCCCTTTATGCTGATAAAGTTGGCCTCGCTTTCGTTTGCCGCAGCCTTGGCAAGAAGGGTCTTGCCGGTGCCCGGGGGCCCGTACAGCAGGATGCCTTTTGGCGGAGTCGCGTCCGAATATTCAAAAAGCTCCTGGTACTTTAGCGGCCATTCCACGGCTTCGCGCAGCTCTTGCTTGACGCCCTCTAGGCCGCCCACGTCGGCCCACTTGACATCCGGGACTTCGACAAACACCTCCCTCATGGCAGAAGGCTCCATCTCCTTTGCCACGTCCAGGAAATCCTGCATCTTTACTATAATCTTGTTTAGCACTTCGCCGGGGATGCTTTCCGCGGATACGTCGATTTCCGGAAGGACGCGACGCAGGGCGCGCATGGCGGCCTCCTTTGCCAGCGCCTGCAGGTCGGCCCCGACAAAGCCATGCGAGATGTCTGCCAGTCTTTCCAGGTTCACGTCCTTGTCAAGAGGCATACCTCTTGTGTGGATCTGTAGCACCTCCAGCCTGCCGTCCCTGTCCGGTACTCCAATCTCTATTTCTCTGTCGAACCTGCCGGGCCTCCTGAGCGCAGGATCAATAGCGTTTATCCTGTTGGTGGCGCCGATTACCACTACCTTGCCCCTTGCGGCAAGCCCGTCCATCAGCGACAAGAGCTGCGCCACCACTCTGCGCTCGACTTCGCCGCTGACCTCCTCCCTCTTTGGGGCGATGGAATCCAGTTCGTCAATGAATATTATCGACGGCGCGTTCTTTTGCGCTTCCTGAAAGATGTTGCGCAGCCTCTCCTCGCTTTCGCCGTAGAACTTGCTCATTATCTCCGGCCCGCCTATCGAGTAAAAGTTGGCCTGCGTCTCGTTGGCCACCGCCTTTGCAAGCAGGGTCTTGCCTGTTCCGGGCGGGCCGTGTAGTATGACGCCCTTTGGCGCCTCGACTCCAAGCCTCCTGAAAAGCTCCGGGTGGCGCAGGGGGAGCTCTATCATCTCCCTGACTTTTGTCACCTCGCCGCGCAGGCCGCCAATGTCCTCGTACGTGATGGCCGGGATGCCGGCTTCTTTGGCCGCGGCTGCCGCCTTGGCGCTCTCCTCTGATATCGATACTTCTGTCGACTGCTCTATGATGACAGGCCCCGAGGGGTTTGTCGAGATGACGACTAGATCAACGCGCTGACCCATGATGCTGAGCGGAATCGTGTCTCCCTTTGTGACGAGCTGTCCCTGCAAAAAGCCTGCAAGGTAGACTTCGGCGCCCAGAATGCGCAGGGGTTCCGTGGGAGCAAGCGCGACGCTCTGCGCTGGCTTTGCCTCCACCTTTTTGACATCAACGGTGTCGCCTATCCCTATTCCGAGCTTGTTTCGGGCATAGCCGTCAATCCTTATCAGTTCTTTTCCGTTGTCCCTCTGGTACGCAGGCCAGTTCAGGACTGTGGTTTTCCTCTTGGTTGCAGGGGAGGTGATCTCTACCGCGTCGCCGGTTGTTATGCCAAGCCTTCCGGCCACCTCGGGGTCTATCCTTGCAATCTTTCTCCCGGCGTCCCGGGCGTCTGCCTCTGCCACCTTCAGGCTCGCTTTGTTATTATTGTCAGAAGAAGAAGGCATCATCTGATGATGACCTCCAGAGCAACGATTTCGCGTTTCCAGCCACGCTTGTTGTTGTTGTCGACCACGGCTATCTTTGGCGTTTATTTATCTAATGAGTTACGGTTTTCCCGGCGCTGCGGTAATTATTAGTCCGTCCTGCTTTTCAGGTTCCATGCGGAAGGTAAAGCTGTTCATCGCTTCAAGTCTTGACTGCTACATCGCAAGGAGCGACGGAAGAGTCGACTGGCTGTTTACGGACGGCGACTATGGCTATGCAAAATTCTATGATTCAATCGACACTGCCATAATGGGGAGAAAGACCTACGAGACTGCGCTGAAATTCGAGGAGCAGCCGTACAAGGACAAGAAATGCTACGTGTTCACCAGAAGCCTGGGTGAGAGATACCGCAATGTCGAGTTTTCCTCTGACGTTGTCGGCGTCACAAGAGACCTCGTATCCTCGGAAGGCAAGAAGGACATCTGGCTTGTCGGAGGCGCCGAGATAAACTCTATCCTGCTTGACGCCGGCCTGGTGCACGAGATAATCGTGGCGGTGCATCCGACCATCCTGGGAAGTGGCATACCGATGTTCAACAGAGTAAAACAGGCTGATATGAAACTGCTCGACCTCGTCAGGTACGACAACGGCCTGCTCCAGATGCGCTACGAACTACTACTACTGTCTTGTTGATTTAAATATCGGCCAGCGCGCCATTTCCCCCGCTCATGGAATACCTCGTCATGCTTCCCGGTCCTACAAACGTGCCCAACAGGGTGATGAACGCCATGCTTGCGCCTGTGATAAACCACAGGAGCGACGATTTCCGCGTGCTATACAAGGAGATATTTGAAAAGACCCAGAAGGTCTTCCAGACCACCGGCGACGTGGTGCTCCTCACGACTTCGGGCACCGGCGCGGTCGAGACCTCGGTCGTCAACCTCATAAAAAAAGGCGACAAGGCAGTCATCCCGGTCAACGGCGAGTTCTCCACGCGCCTTGCAGACCTCATCGACAGCTGGGGCGGCCAGGCGATCAGGATAAAGGCTCCGTTTGGCGAAAACCCGCCGTACGAAGAGTTTGAGAAGGTTTTCGACCAGCACAAGGACATCAAGGCGCTGTACGCGGTGTACAACGAGACTTCGACTGGCACCACAATCCGCTACATGGACAAGCTGGGCGAGCTTGCTTCACGCAAGGGCGCGTTCTTTGTCGCCGATTCCGTTTCAATCCTCGGAGGCGACGAGCTCCCGGTGGACAAGTGGAACATCGACGTCTGCGTCACTGCATCGCAAAAGGCGCTTGCAGCACCTCCGGGCGTCTCGCCGGTGTCGGTGAGCCCAAGAGCCAAGAAATACATGCAGGAAAACCCGCCTCCCACTGCTTACCTCAACTTGAAACGCTACTTCAAGTACCAGGAGGAGCACTTTGAGACGCCGTTCACGCCTGCATTGCCATTATACTATGCGTTCCGCGAGGCTCTCAACATCATACTCGAAGAAGGCATGGAGAACAGGATAAGGCGCCACAAGATATGCGCCGACGCCTTTTACGCCGGCCTCAACGCTATGGGCCTGACCCCGTTTGCCAAGCCGGACGCAAGGAGCAACGTCGTCATCGCAGTCAACTACTTGCAGGGGATGGACGACAAAAAGTTCCGGGGCCTGCTCGGCGAGCAGTTCAAGGTTCTCGTCGCCGGCGGCTTTGGCGACTTAAAGGGCAAGGTGTTCAGGGTCGGCTGCATGGGCGAGGTGCACAGATACCACGTCATGAGGACGCTGTCGTCAATCGCTTCTGCAATGAACATGATAGGCGTCAAGGCAAACCCAGAAGCCACGTCTGTCGCACTGGAAAGGCTCAAGGCGCTCAACTAGAGCCCTTTTTCTCCTCTTTTTACACAAAGGGCCATTTCTTTATGTGTGCGTGCGCGCGTTTCCAATTCCCCACAACTACAAAATGGTAATGTAGGTTCCGGCTTGTTTTTCAAGCGAGTCAAATGCGCGTTCGTAGTACACTAGTGGGTACTGGCGCAAGCTGCATATGCGCCCTGAAAAGAAAAAAAGAGAAAGCAGGCGAGTTGAGTTACTTACTTACTTCCACTCCCAGCCTTTGGAGCTTACATTCCCTTCCATGTCGCCCTCGTGCTCAAAAACGACTGCGACGCCATTCAGTGACGCAAGCGAGCCCTTGGACTGCGTACTCAAGTAGATAGCTCCCGCAAACCTGATCTTTCCATTCTGGATGAGCTTGCCCATGCCGTTTCCCTTCCAAGTGACCATCTGGCCGTCGTTAGACATCATGCATCCCTGTCCCTGGCCGTACATCAAGCCGTCCTGCATCATGGTCGAGGTGTATGTGCCCATGTTTACCCCGTCAACCCCTTTGACCTTGATTTTCGTTTCAAACGACACTTCCATCGTCATTGCATCCAGCACCCTCCTGCCCGTCACCTTGCCTTTCTCATCAAATACGAGATCGCCTTGCATAAAGTAGAGGTATCGGCGGGATTGATTTAAGGCGTACTACGCCATGTTCTATCGAGTCTTACAGTGGGTCATGCCATAGCCTCCATGACAAAAAGCATTCATGCAAGTTTTCTGCTCCAACATTATATGGAGAACCACGTCCTGAACTATTGCAAGAGGGTTTTTTCAAAGCCATTCTATGTGTGTGCATATATATGTCCTCTACAGCTTTTCCTTTTTTGTTTTAAGACTATCTGCTCTCAATGATTAATGTGTTATAGTTAGTTAGCCTCGGCGTATTTTTTAAAGTTGTTTAGGATTGCCTGCCAGCCTGAGCGCTGCACGTTTTCTGGATGCGTGTTCTCTGGTTCAAACGTCTCTGTGATTTTCACTCCTTGAGGCGAATCCGCAAATTCTACCTTTACGTGCCGGCCGTCGTCCATATCGTTCTCTATCAGTTCGTGTTCTTTGACGCTAGTATAGACGCCACCAAAATCAAAGCTCGCGCTCTTGTCCTTGGCGGCCATCGTGGTCTTGAACCTGCCTCCGACGCGCAGGTCGTTTTCAGCGGCCGGTGCCTCCCAGTCGTCCGAAGCAAAAGCCCAGCCAGTGATGTGTTCCGGCCTGTTCCAGCACTCCCATACTTTTTCCACGGGGGCGTTCACTACGGTTTGTACGGTAATGGCGTTTTTCATATATATGCACCCTATTGCAAATTGCATAAAAGGAATTGCGCCCCAAGGGGAGTAAGTTTATCCCTCTTCTTCCTTGAGCTTTTTTCGGCGAGCAAGCTCTGCCTCGCTTGGAGTCTCTAGCCCAAACGATCCTGTCTTGACTTTGCCCGCACGTTCGTACGAGGCGACGATAACTCCGCTTGGCGAAATCTCGCCTTCAACAAGTTTGAATCCAACTGGAATCGCGCCGCCTGCAAACAGCCGCTTGCCAGCGCCCAGGGTGACAGGAAATATCTTTAGCCAGAGCTCGTCGACAAGGTCGTGCTTTAAAAGCGTATGGACAAGATTGCCGCTGCCGTGAACCTGTATGTCTGGCCCATCCTGCTCCTTTAGTTTTTTGATCTCTTTCCAGACATCGCCCTTGACAAGTTCGGAATTGCTCCAGTCGAGCTTTGTAAGCGTCTTTGAAGCTACGTATTTCTTAGCGTTGTTAATTATGGCTGCAAATGGATCTTCGCTAGTGTTCATGTATGGCCAGTGAGCCGCAAATATCTCGTACGTTTTCCTGCCAAGCAACATTTCAAAGGGTTTGCTCATTTGCTTGACCATCACTTTGCCAATAAAGTCATCAGAGTATCCGGCAACCCAGCCTCCATGCTTGAACCCTCCTGTAGTGTCTTCCTCCGGACCGCCCGGAGCCTGCATCACACCGTCGAGCGATAGGAAAGACAGGACATTTAGTTTTCTCATTTTATTTCCTCCTGTAAGCCGAGTTTTTTGTTCATGTTTGAATTATAGTAGATGACATAAAAGGCGTTACTCCCCAAGGGGAGAAAATTTGCCAAGCGCCGCCGCAGCCCGCACCACTCTAATTATGGCTTTTGAATTTGTCTATGCTCTCATCTTCTCACTCCTGCCAAAATTACTTCTTTTAACTGCGTACCTGCAAAGCATTACCGCAATTGCAAAGCAGAAAACAGGAAAAGAATCGGAGGTCTATGCAGATACGTGCTCATTTTATGCAATTATGCACGCTCAAAATCCGGCCTTATGCACCCGCGTTTTCATGGAATATATTCCGACCCACGTTCAAAATATTCCAATTCAACAAGGCAATTATTTCAGGATCAACCACCCGTCAAGATTAATATAAGGTAGAAACCGTCTCGCAATTCATGCCTTTGGAAAAGGGTTCACTTGTATTGCTAGATTACACTGCCAAAGTTAAGGACACTAACGAGGTTTTTGAGACTACTCGCGAAGAAGAGGCGAAAAAGACAGACCTCTACGACCCGACCCGCAAGTACGAGCCGAGGCTCGTCTCCGTCGGCGAGGCGTGGGTGCTAAAGGGCCTCGACGAGGCGCTGGCAAAGGCAAGTGTCGGCGACAAGATGAATATCGAAGTCACGCCGGACAAGGGCTTTGGCGAGCGCGACCCAAACAAGGTGAGGATGATTCCGCAGCGCAAGCTCGGCGACAAGGCAGACGAGGTCCGCGTCGGCGACGTCGTGGAACTGGACGACAGGACAGGGATCATTCGCTACGTCGGCTCTGGCAGGCTGCAGGTCGATTTCAACCACCGCCTTGCGGGCAAGACACTCGTGTACGACGTAAACATCATCAAAAAGCTTGACACTGACAACGACAAGGTAACTGCACTCATAAAGCGCAGGATTCCGATAGAGGACAGCAAGATCAAGTTCAACCTGTCTGGCGCAAACTTGGAAATGGAACTGCCGGAAGAGACGTACCTGGCAGAGGGCTTGCAGATAATAAAGAGGGCAGTCGCAAACGATGTCTTCAAGTTCGTGCCGGCCGTCAAGAATGTCAAGTTCGTAGAGAACTATGCAGCCCCACAACCGGCGGCAGCTGCTGCTGAAAAGAAGGAAGAAGCAGGGGCAAAACCGGCCGAGGCAGCCAAGGCAGAAGCGGCCAAGTAACAGCCCTCCCCTTTTTACCCTTCTTACAGTAGCAAAAACTTATTATATTAAAAAACCCAACTTTTAGGCAGCATGGAAAGCGCTCAACACGTACAAAGCATAACAGTAACCCCCAAGGCGGCAGAAAAGGTCGCCGAGTTCATGAAGCAGGAGGGTAACACTGGCCTCTTTCTTAGGGTTTACGTCACCGGCGGCGGATGCTCCGGCCTGTCGTACGGCATGGGCTTTGAAGAAAAGGCCGACGAGGACGACAGCGTCATCGAGCAGAACGGCGTCAAGGTTCTTGTTGACAGCTACAGCCAGAGGTACCTGAAAGGCGCAAGCATCGACTATGTCGAGAGCCTGATGGGTTCCGGCTTCAAGATCAATAACCCGAACGTCACAAAGAGCTGCTCGTGCGGACACTCGTTCAGCACAGAGTAAAAACTCTCCTCCTCTCTCTTTTCCTTCTTCTTTTAGTCGCTCTCGTTTGGGTAAAACCTTATTAGAACACCCTAGAGACGGATTTGCATCACACACTTGCTTGCTACACAGCGCATAATCGACATCATATTTGTGGCTCTGGCAATAATTGCGATCTGCATCACGGCCATTGTCGTTGCAAAGGTTGTGACTGACACGTTTCATACAATGAACTATGCCAACGTTCAAGAAAACACCAAACTTATCATTACAAACCCTGACGCAAATCAGCAACTGTCCGGAAACCCGACATTGTCGCCAAGCCAGCGGAGTGGAGACAAAAGTCAGGTAAACGGAAACAAATTTGCCGTGACTCTGGCAGATGCAGAGCCGGCAGGGCCACTTGACCACCCGGCAGCAAAGGCAGTGTACGAGTATGCGCCTTTCACCCTTCCCATAACGTGGGGCGCGGTAGCAGGGACCGTCATCTGGCGGGGAAGGGTAAGGGCGCAGTGGAGCAAGCAGGGCTACGACTATGACATGTTCAAGCTGGTCGCAAAAATGCGCGGGAGCCCGACCCGGCAAAAGCTTCTCGAAGCAGTCAAGAGCGAGCAAAAGAACAAGCTCCAGCTTGCAAACGAGCTTGGAGTCGACTGGAAGACTGTGGACAACCACGTCGAGATGCTGCTTGAGGCTAGGCTTGTCGAGGAAAGGAACGTAATCGGAACCGCGAGGTACTATTCCATAACGGAAAACGGGGCACGAGTTTTGGTCCTGCTTGCCGAAAGCGAGCTTGAAGGTGGCCAGCGATGAAAAGTGACAAGCAGAGTTGCTTTTCTGGCAGGGGTTTTCTGTACGCTCGCGCTGACTTTGACGTTGCCTAATGTGCCAAGAGTGCCTGCGTGCAGCGCAGTGATGAGTATGAACAGTTTCTCCATATCAGCGACAAGACGATGTCATGACTAACTAACCGGCCTCGTTCAAAACAAAAAGAGCAAAGTCATCATTTACTTGCTGATCAATAGTCAACAATGCTTATACTCAGCTTAACGTAACTATGATGTGACTGGCAACTCCAAGAAAGCTTGTTCTAGTCAGAAGATAATTGCGGTTCTGTCGATTGCAGCAGTGGCAATAATACTGGGTGCCTCACTGTTCTTCTTGTCCTCCACTGGCATGTCGATGCTGCAACTGCCAGTTCCTGCATTTACGATTGGAAAGAATGCCAATGCCGCAACAACAACGACGACGATGGCAACAGCAGAAGCGTCTTCTTCTGCCGCCGTTCCTATTTTGAGTGGTCGACAACCAGGAGTCAGCTTGGAAGACAGTATAGCGGCACTATGTTGTCCAGCAAGTATTGACGCAATTCATGCACAGAAAGTCATTCAATTTACAAAAAGTGGAGGCAGCCAGTCTGAAGGATCTTCTCCAAGGTCTTTGGTGGTGACAAATCTTGTAAATGTAAATCAGACACGGACGCTGCAATTCCAATTCTTCGATGACGTTTCTGACGACGCCACGCCATCTGTTGTCCAGTGTGCAGATATCAAAGCAGTGGTAAAAGTCGACGGCAAGACTGTAGGTGTAACCCGCTGGTTAGGCTACGAAGGCAGGTCTCCACCCCTTCCACTCGATACAGGAATTATAACGCTGCAAGGTATCCCCGAAGGCAAACATTCCCTGACGCTGATACCGATAACTAGGCTCGGCGGTTGCAACACTGAAGGTTGGCTATATGCTTGGGGTGGCACACTGGTGGTTTTTGGCCAGCCATGAGATGATGAATAGTCGTCATGTTTTTTGATCCTGTGTATGACAAGATGCAGTAAAGGACTAGAGGAGAGAAGTAATTGCATACATACACAACAAATCACATTGACCAGATTCATGTCTGCCACTATCGCTTAGACTCGTACACCGAGTGTTGCCACCGATGCTCATGTTAGAGTCTAGTCGCGACTTTTAGATCGAACAGCTTCAGCGGTTACTGCCTCTTGGATAGCCTTGTAAATCTCTTGCATCTTCCTGTGGTGCTCTGCCTTTGTAAAGTCTCCTGCCGTAGTAGCGATATGTTCCAGCTCCTCGTGATAAGCAATCTTGTCATCTATAGTATCAGTAGCACCAGAACTAGAACTGTCACTAGAGTCGGTAAGCATTTTCACATAATATTCACGAGTATTATTCTTTTGAGTCTTTAGCTACCGCTTTTTATGTCGCGTAATCGAATCAGCAGATAACAGCTGTAAAAAAAAATAAAGTAATTTCCAAAATTCTTATTATAGCTGCTACGGCTTTTGCATGTACAGATATGAAGGTCGGAATATTATTGCCGCAAGTTACAGAGCACGCTACCAAAGAAAACGTGTTGTATGTAGCAAAGGAAGCAGAAAAGGAGGGTCTCGATTCTGTCTGGGTGTTTGAGCGCCTCCTGTGGCCGCTAAAGCCGCAGACGCCATACGTTGCGACTCCTGACGGTTCCCTTCCAACAGAATACCAGAACGTGCTTGACCCACTTGAAACTCTCACCTACGTAGCAGGAAACACTACGAAAATTTCTCTAGGAACCTGCCTTATTGACATGCTCTTCCACAATCCCGTCGTGCTGGCAAGAAGGTTTGCTACGCTAGACGTCCTTTCGGGTGGGCGGGCTATCGCCGGCCTCGGCATCGGATGGTCAAAAGACGAGTACGAGGTGTCCGGCGTGCCGTACAACCAGAGGGGAGCAAGGGCAGACGAATTTTTGCAGGCGCTAAAGCGGATATGGACTGATGACGTGGTCGAGTTCAAGGGCCAGTTCTACAACATACCGGCTTCAAGAATCGGTCCCAAGCCCGTGCAAAAGCCGCATCCCCCGGTGCTTCTCGGCGGGTTCAGCCCAAAGGTGATCTCTAGGATAGTAAACTATGCAGACGGCTGGCTGCCCATTGCAGGATTCGGACCGCTGGAACAGCTTGAACAGGCGGTAGGCGGCTTGAGGGAAGGCGCAAGAAAGGCAGGCAAAGACCCATCAAAGATCCGCGCGTTCGTGCTGTCATATCCAAACGTGATAGATTCTTCTTCCAACCAGCAGCAGAGGTGGCCCATGACCGGCACCATCGACCAGATTGGAAGCGACATAGAGCGGATTAAAGCGATAGAGGGAGTAGACCACATAATATTCGGTTACGCCTTTACTTCTGTGGGCAAGGACGTGAAAAAGATGATGGAGATAACAAAACAGCTCGCTAGGTTTGCCAGGTAGGCAAACGCAAACGTACTGGAATCAAGAGTTGCGCCACGACGTTACCTTTTCCGGCCGGATGACGATGCAAGATTCACCCGGCCCTACTTTTTGATACTGGGGATATTTCGCAATCAATTTTTTGTAGACTTTTTGCAACCGTATGCCTCCTTGCGTTTTGCTTGCTATCGATGCCTTTCCCTGTATCATTACAAAGGCCAGCCTTGTCCAGTCGTCATCATCATAATACTCGTCGATGAGCAGGGTGACGTTAGGATTACCCTGTATGTTCCTAACCCGTTTCAGTTTCTCCGGCTTGACCGTCTTTTTCTTTTCATCTATCGGCACAAAGAAACAGCTGCCGTCAAACACAAATACTACGGGCACCAAGTGAGGCCGGGACTCTGAATCCACTGTTGCTAGCCTTGCAACTCTGGCTCTTTCAACAAGTTCTTTGACATCAGGGGCTATAACAAGGACATCGTCATCCATAGCTCTCTATCTACAAGACGGTGCCTAGCTCATAAAAGTGCAGGCGACGGCGTTTCATTTTAAGCAGATATTTTTTTTGGCGCCAGTCAGGGATGGCTAGCCGTGGCTATGCAGTTCCACCACTACCATCATAGTCTGTGTCGCCTTGACCTTTTCGATGCGCCTTATGCGCCGGTTTATCACTTCCTTCAGCCGGTCCTCAGTGTCCGCCCAGACTTTGACTATTATGTCAAAAGTAGAGCCATAAATCTGGCTGGCCTCGACGACCCCTGGCAGCGTCTTGAGCTCGTCAATGACGGCGTTCTCGCACCCTAGTTCGCAGTTTATCAGGATGTACGCGGATGACATGGAACCACGACAGTACCATAGTCATTATACGTCGTAGTACATCCGGAACTGCCGCTCCTTTGAACAGTCGCCTGCTTCTGCCACCTCTTTCTCCTTGAGGTCAAGGTAGGTCTCTAGCAGTTCGTCGCTAAAGCACGGTTTCAAGTATCCTGAATCGCTCTCTAGTGCGGCAAGCGAATCCTGCAGGCTACCCGGCAGTGGCCTTATCCCGAGGCTGCTCCTCTGGCCGTCGGACATTTTGTAAATGTTTTCGTTCACAGGATCGCCAGGGTCAATCTTTTTCCTGATGCCGTCAAGGCCGGCAGACACAATCGCCGAAAACGCCAGGTACGGGTTGGCAGAGGGGTCCGGCGCACGGAATTCGACGCGCTTTGAACGCGAGCTTCCTCTCTCGTTCACCGGCACCCGGATGACTGCAGACCTGTTTCCCCGGGACCAGGCGGCGTATACCGGCGCTTCAAAGCCGGGGACCATCCTGCGGTACGAGTTTACCGTCGGCGCGACGAGCGCGGCCAGGGAAGCAGAGTGGTCCAACAGCCCTCCGATAAAGTACCTCCCCGCTTGGCTGAACTCGGCGTATTTGTCAGAAGGATCGTAGAAAATGTTCTCTGCCGCCGGCGACTTGGCCCACAGGCTCGTGCTGACGTGCATACCCGAGCCGTTGTCGCCGGCCCTCCTGTCGCCTTCGTCAAAGACCGGCTTGGGCATAAAGTTCGCCACCTTGTTGTGTTTTTTTGCCACGTTTCTGACGACGTCTTTGTACACCTGGACGTTGTCTGCCGACTTTGTCAGCGTATCGTGCACAAAGTTGATCTCTATCTGGCCGCTGCTTGCGACTTCGTGGTTCAGGTTCGTGACGTTTATAGAGTAGTATTTTTCCAGCATCTTGGCCACCTCGAACCTGAACTCCAAAAGCGAGTCCTGGAAGGGCGGCGCGTCGTACCCGCCCTTTCTGCGGAGCGGGTACTTGCTTCCGCCTTCGTCTTCCACCGACACGATTTCAATCCCGCGGTCGCCAAAAACGACGTCGTCAAATACAAAGCACTCGACCTCTGGTCCTACCTGGCACGCAAGGCCCTCGCTGGCGAGGCGCTCCTCCACGCACTGCGACACGTGCCGGGGGTCGCGGAGCAACCTGCCCCTGCCGAATCCCCTGTACACGTCGGCAATCACTGTCGCCACGCTAAAGCCGGGCACAGGGACTTTTCTCAGAGTCGACCTGTCGGGGACCAGGAGCAGGTCCGACTCGTCTATCGTGGCATAGCCCCTGACCGACGAGCCATCCAGGCCGACTCCGCTCTTGAAATGCTCGTACAGTTTCCCGGTCCCGCTGAAAACGTATTTTGCCAAGAACCGGCCTGGAACGTCCGTGTATCTTACCTGTATAAACTCGGCTCCCGCAATGTCGTCGGGGCTGTGCTGCCGCAGCTCTTGCGAATCTTCCCTGAGTGACATATATCTGCTATAAGATAGGCAGTTGTCTGATATAAGGTCATTGACGGTTATTGTTAAAATCTGGAAACTAGATTCAGAAAATACTTTATATCTGTTAAATCCATACCTGCACGATGACCATGGACAAGACAGACGTAAAGATACTGGAAAAGCTGCTGTCAGACGCCCGGATGTCCTACCGCAGGGTGGCTGAGGAAATTGGAGTCTCGCCTCCGACCGTGCTTGCAAGGGTGGAAAAACTGGAAAAGGGAGGAATAGTCAAGTCCTATTCTGCCATGCTTGACCACGAAAAACTGGGCTACGACCTGACTGCCATAATCGACATAACTGCTGCAAAGGGCAAGATAATCGAGCTTGAAAAGCAGATTGCCAGGTTCCCAAACGTCTGTGCAGTTTATGATATTACTGGCCTGACGGACATGGTAATCATTGCCAAGTTCAAAAACAGAAAGGAGCTCAGCAACTTTGTAAAAAAAGACCTTTCTTTGCCGTACGTGGAAAGGACAAACACCCATGTAGTGCTGATAACCGTGAAAGAAGATTTCAGGTTTGTTGAAAGCTAGTTTAAAAGAACTATCGCGCGTACGGCAGGTTCCACTGGAAGCACGCCCCCTCCTCTCGTACGCGCAGAGACAGAAGGAAAGAAGAAAGGATTATGGCCAGAGGCCGCGGATCTTTATCGCTTCTGTGACCCTGTTGACGGCCAACACCATCGACGCCTTGCGCATGTTGACGCCATACTCCTCGTGCGTGTGATAGATGTCGAGGAACGCCTTGGTGATGTTCTTGTCGAGCTTTTGGTTGACCTCGTCCTCGGCCCAATACTCGCGCCTCAGGTTCTGCAGCCACTCAAAGTACGACACTGTCACTCCGCCGCCGTTTGCCAGGATGTCCGGTATCACGAGCGTCTTGTTCTTGAACAGGACGTCGTCGGCCTCCGGAGTCGTCGGCCCGTTGGCGGCTTCTGCTACAATCTTGGCCTTGACGTTTCTGGCATTCTTGCTGTTTATCTGGTTTTCAAGCGCGGCCGGTATCAGGATCGTGCAGTCGGTTTCCAGCAGGTCCTCGTTGCTTATCGACTTGGCGTCTGCAAAGCCGACGACAGAGCCGGTCTTTTCCTTGTGCTTGCGCAACGCCTGCACAGAAATGCCGGCCTTGTTGTAGACGCCGCCCTTTGAATCAGACGCTGCAATCACGGTCGCGCCCTGCTCCTCCACTAGCTGCGACGCAAACTGGCCAGCGTTGCCAAAGCCCTGCACCGCGACAGTCGAGTTTTTCATGTTGATTTTCAGTTTCTTTGCCGCTTCTCTCACGGTAAACGACAGCCCCCTGCCGGTCGCCTCGTTTCTGCCGAGCGAGCCCCCAATGGGAATGGGCTTGCCGGTGATTATCTCTGGCTGGACGTAGTTGCCCTTTAGCGCAGAGTAGGTGTCCATAATCCACGCCATCTCGTTGCCTCCGGTGTAGACGTCTGGGGCAGGAATGTCGGTGTGCGGGCCGATGATGTCAGCGATGCCGTAGGCGTAGCGCCGGGTCATTCTTTCAAGCTCGCCCTTGGACATCTCTTTTGGGTTGCAGATGATTCCGCCCTTGCCACCGCCGTACGGGATGTCGGCAACTGCGCACTTCCATGTCATCCACATGGACAGGGCCTTTACCTCGTCGATAGAGACCTGCGGGTGGTAGCGGATTCCGCCCTTGTACGGGCCACGGGCGTCGTTGTGCTGCGACCTAAAACCTGTGAAAACCTTGATCTCGCCAGAGTCCATCTTGACTGGTATAGAGACTGTGAGCACGCGCTTTGGGTGCGCCAGGATCTGGTGCATCCCCTTGTCGAGCTTTATCAGTTTCGCGACTTCGTCAAGCTGCTTGAGCGCCATCTCAAACGGGTTGATCGGCTGGGACATGACACCGATCTAACAAAACAGTGTATTTAAGCCTAAGGTTTTTCCTAAGGGAAAGCCTAGGCGTTCATGCGCTGCGAGATGAGCGACCGAAGCTCCTCGTCACTCTTGCCGGCATGGTCTATTCCAAGCGACGTTGCCATCATCTCCAGTTTCTCCCGCTCTGTTGCGACGGGGCTTGTTATCCTGGGAGTCTTGATGACGCCGGCATCCCTCCTTGCCTGCTCGGTGGCGTCTTGCATTTCTTGCTGGAACTGCTGGCGGGCCTTTTCGTACTCGCCCATAGCCTTTCCGAGCGTGCGAGAGACCTGCGGCAGGCGTTTTGTGCCAAAGATGAGCACGAGCGCGACTAGGATTATGATCGCCCACTCTGACCCCCCTATGTCCAGAAGAAGCAGGCCGGAAAACGGCATATTTGTACGTGTACACTGATTATGAACGGGAATTAAATATTTCCGCCCAGCCTCTTTTCAAGGCCGGCCATGGCGTCAACCATCGCCCTGCGCCTCTTTTCCTCCGTGACTACTGCCCGTATGTCCTCGATGAGCATCCTTGCCACGTCGAGCTTTTTGCGCAGGCCGGCCACGATGTTGTCGTATACTGCAAAGGGATAGACCGCGCCATAGATCTCCTCCATCACCGCAAACAGGCTCTCGGCGTCCTTTTCGTTGCCGGACCTCATCCGGTCGTACACCAGCCTCTTTATCTCGCCGACGCAGTCCAAGAGCCCAGTCAGGTACGACGGCCCCGAGACTTCAAGGTCTGCCATCGACGGGAGCTGCGAGTTTTCCATCACGGCGCGCAGCGTGTACGCCTCTACCAGCTCCTGCTCTGCCACTGCCATGTACCGGTAGAGGTCGTCGCCGGCGTGGACCCGGAACTCGGCAAGCATGGCCTTTGCATGAGCCATCATTTCTGCGGCCTCGGCAAGCTGACCGTGGTGCATTGCGATTATCGACTTGCTGCATAGCATCACCGCGTCGCGCGTTCCTTTGATCAGTTTTTCGCGGCGCTCCTGCACATCCTTCAGGTCCCTGTTAATGGCTTCAAGTGATCCTTGTATGCTACTGATGACTGACATGTGTGTATGCATATTCTAGCGCGGCAGGTCTGGATAAAAGACTTGCGACGACAACGACTACAATTTATAGATGAGGCAGATAACCGCTAGCAGGGCATACTTGGGCAACCTTCGCCGGAGCAGGGGCTACGCCTACGAGCACGGGCTTGTCGAGCGCTTTAACGCGCTCAAAGGATGGCACGCGCGCCGGCTCGGCGGATCATCGACCGGCCTTCCCGACATTGTAGCGGTGAACAACGAGCAGGGCATACTTCTTACCATCGAAGCCAAGTCGGGCACGAGTGACAACCTGTATGTGCCGCAGGACCAGATAGAGCGGTGTACAGTAGTCACAGACATGTTTGCCATCTACCCCACGCGCCACATCGTCTTTGCATTCAAGTTCATGAGCAAAAAGAGGTTCCGGCGCAAGAACGCGACCGTGTACGAGCAGCGCAAGCTCGTGGAATACTACAAAGTCGCAGACGTGTTGTCCGGAATAAAGCCGCTTCCCATCGTAAAGTGCACGTACGACGGCAGGACGTTTGCCATGCTCGACGGCAAGACGGCGGAACTGAACCTGCCGGACCTTCCCATGCCGTTTCACAAAGGAATAGAGAAATAATGAAGGTGTTTCTAGAGTTTCCGGCGATAGGCGAAAAGGTTGAGATAGAGCTTGACGGCTCGCGCTCGCCCCATACGGTCAGAGCAATTATTGACAGCCTGCCTCTGACCATGACAATCGAAAGGTGGGGCAACGAGCTGTATTCCGAGGCGACGCAGGTAAGGGTTGCGGAGGAAAACGCAAGATCTGAGGTTAGCCTCTTTGACGTCGCATACTGGCCGCAAGGCAGCGCGCTGTGCTTCTTTTACGGGCCGACTCCGATAAGCAAGGCCGGAAAGATATTGCCATACTCGCCCGTCAACATTGTAGGCAGGATAAAGTCAAGGCCGGCAGACATACAAGACTTTTTGCGCAGGGTTGAAGAGAAGCATGTTGCAAAACATGTATCTGTTATCCTGCGCTAACGACGAATGACGAGCCCACGCTTGCGCAAATACAGGGATGGCACCAACTAGGACAGCCAAAACGGAGCCTTGAGCACGGCTTTTGAAGAAAAGCGCCGTTGTATTAGATTGTAGGTTCATATTGGAGAATTGCTATAATATTTTCAGAAATAGCCGCTCCGGATGTGCGGTAACAGGCACGAACGCTGCAAGCATTTGCATTTCAACAATCCATATCTTGCCACTTTTTTTATAAAAACGTGCAATTATTAGCCACTACAGAATAATCATTAAAAATTCTCAATGGTACAAAGCCCGAATACAATTATACTTAGTTCCACAGGCCTTATAAGCTGCAAACGCGATATAAAGGTGCTTCTCAGAGAATATGAAAACCTCACTAGTATCCCCGTGCAAACACGAAAAGACGGTCACAGACCCAGAGTCTGGCGAGATTATTTGCCGGAGCTGCGGCTTGGTGATCTCTGATAAGATACAAGAGATGCGGCCCGAATGGCGCGCGTTCACCTCCCAGGAGGCGGACGACAGGGCAAGGACTGGAATCCCCAGCTCACTTGCACGCCATGACATGGGCCTGTCTACAGTGATTGCAAGGACGGACAAGGACGCAAGTGGGCGCCTGATAGAGGGCGTCATGAAGTCCACGATGGACAGGTTGAGGGCGTGGGACTTCCGTACGCAGGCCCACTCGCCGACCGACAGAAACCTCAGGCAGGCGTTCTCGGAGCTGGACAGGCTAAAAGACAAGCTGTCGCTGTCCGACGCCGTAGTGGAAAAGACGGCTTACATATACAGAAAAGCGCAAGAGCGCGGTCTCGTAAGGGGCAGGACCATATCTGCCACACTCGGGGCGGCGCTGTATATTGCGATACGCGAGACAGGCATGTCAAGGACGCTCAAGGACATCGCCGAGACTAGCAACGTCAAGCGCAAGGACCTGGCAAGGATGTACAGGCTCGTGGTGCTTGAACTGGACCTGAAAATCCCGATGATAGACCCGATGAAATGCATCGCAAGGGTTGCAAGCAAGTCGGGATTGAGTGAAAAGACAAAGCGCCATGCGATGAACATCATGTATGATGTAGTGAAGAGCGGCATGTCCGCAGGCAAGGACCCAATGGGGCTTGCGGCATCAGTGCTGTACATGGCGTCGCTGGAGACTGGCGAGAACAGGACCCAGACAGACATCGCCGAGGCCGCAGGAGTCACCGAAGTGACCGTCAGAAATAGGTACAAGAATCTAAAGAGCCGGCTTGACTCGCTGGCAAATTAGACGACCTACCTCCCCCTTTTTGATAATTAATTTTAATAAACACCTAAATAGCAATTTTTGGTAGACAACGTGCAACCGTGGCAGCGTCTGCCGACGTTTCCATCATTAAGAGAAATGCGCTGCGTTATTCGCTTGTAGCAATAGCGTCCGTTTTCGTGTTCGAGTTTGCGGCAGGCGTCATAACAAACAGCCTTGCAGTCCTTACGGACAGCACCCACGCGCTGCTCGACGCTGTCGTGACTGCCATATTGATAATCGCAGTCAGCCTTGCGGCAAAACCTCGCGACAAGGAGCACACGTACGGCCACGGCAGGATAGAGACAATAGGCGGCTTTATCGGGGGCGCGGCGCTGTTCGTAGTCTCTGTGTTTTTCATCTACGAGGCGGCGGCGCGGCTTGCGTTTGGAGGCGCAGCCGCCCTCTCTGTCAAGCCCGGCACGATAGGCTTTGCGGCAGTCGCGTACACGCTTGCGGTCGATGTTTTCAGGATGGTCGTGCTTGGCAGGGCGATGCGCAGGGCCAAAGCCCCCACCCTCAGGGCCGACCTCTACCACGCGATGGCCGACTTTGCCTCGACTGTCGTGGCGCTTGCTGGCCTGTGGCTTGTCACCACCGGCTTTTACCAGGGCGACGCCATCGCAGCGATCTTTCTCGGCGTTTTCCTCGCATACCTCAGCAGCAGGTTTGCGTACCACAACGCGTTTGAGCTGACAGACAGCATCCCGCCGAGGCTGGTTGCAAGGGTGCGCCAGGCAGCCGCAGAAACCGAGGGCGTACTTGACTGCAAGGACGTCAAGATGAGGAGGGTCGGAAACGAGATCTTTGCAGAAGTCACGATAAGCCTGAAGGCAGACATCAGTTTTGAAAAGGCGCATGAGACCAGCGCGCAGGTAGAGCGCAACATCGAGGCAAGCCTTGCGGAAACTGGCGACGCGGTGGAGAGCATCACCGTGCACTTTGAGCCGATATACAGCCCAGACCTGCCGCTTGAATCCATAATCGAGCGCGCGGCGGCGCGCGTGCCGGGAGTAAAGGGCGTCCACAACATCATCGTTTCAAGGGTCGACGGCACCGACAGGCTGGAAGTGTCGCTCCACATCCAGGTCAACAGATCTGCAAGCCTGAGCGAAGCGCACGCAATAGCAAGTGCGGTCGAAGATTCGATAAAGGGTCAGCTAAAGCGCGCGCAAAACGTGACCGTGCATTTGGAGCCTCTTATGCCCGAGGTGGCAGGCGTCCAGCCGCTTGCAGACACCGAGATCCAGAATTCAATACGGCAGATAGTGCTTGCGGCAGGCGAGATAAAGAAGGTCGGCAGGATAGCGACGTTTCGGACCGACGAGGACACGTTAAAGATAGACGTGGACATTGGCTTTGCGACGGACGGGCAGGCCACAATAGAGCAGGTACACGAGCTGGTGACAGAGATAGAGAACCAGATACGCGCCAGGTATCCCGGCTCAATAGTCACCATACACGCCGAGCCGGGCTAACTGAATCTCTTTATATCTTGGGCTGTTCGCTTGCTCTATTGTGGCCGCAGTAATCACCATAAACCTGCCGCTTGCCAAGAAACTGATGCCGCCACGCAGGGCGTCATCAAAAAAGGGCGATAACGGCACGGTGCTTGTAGCCGGCGGAAGCAGATTCTACCACGGCGCGCCGGTGTTTACCAGCATGGCGGCTCTTCGCGCAGGCACAGACTTGGTCTACACCGCTGTTCCCCGCTCGATAATCACGGAGGTGCGCTGCTTTTCGCCGGCGCTCATCGCACTCCCGCTCCCAGACGACAAATTGACCGTGGGCGCGGCAAACAGGCTTTCCGCAATGCTTCCAAAAAATCCAGACGCCGCGGCCATAGGCATGGGCATGAGCATCGCCGGCCCGCAGGCGATAATTGCGCTTGCAAGAAAACTAAAAGAGCGTGAGACGAAAATCCTGCTCGACGCATCAGCGCTCGTGCCAGAAATACTGCCTGAAATTGCCAATGCAAACGCCGTCGTGACTCCTCACGCAGGCGAATACAAGCGATTGTTCGGCGAGGAACCCGGCGACACGGAGAAGGAAAGGATTGCAAACGTGGCTGCCAACGCAAAAAAGCACGGCATAACAATCCTGCTCAAGGGGCCCACCGACGTCATCTCTGACGGCAAGAGTATGGGAATAAACCGCACGCACAACTGCGCAATGACGGTCGGAGGCACGGGCGACGTGCTTGCCGGCATTACCGCCGGCCTCATGTGCAAGGTCCCGCCCTTTGAGGCGGCACTTCTTGCGGCCTATTTCAACGGGCTTGCGGGCAACCTTGTGTACAACCGCGTCGGCCTGCACATGACATCTTTTGACCTGCTGGAAGACCTTCCGATCGCCATGAAGCGCTTTGACGTGATAATCAAATAATATAGCAGGCAATGCAACAGAACTTGCTTGAAATCAGTAATAGTCACCGGTGCGTCAAGCGGCATCGGCAAGGCCGCTTCGACCAAGCTTGCAGGCGCAGGCTACAAGGTGTATGGCCTTGCGAGGAGCTTTGACAAACTGCAAGAGATGGCACGCAGGCTTGCAAACTTTGTCCCCGTCGAGTTTGACGTGGCAAGGCCGGACAGGTTTGACAAGGTGCTGGACCCGATAATCGCGTCAGGTGTCTTTGGCCTTGTCAACAACGCCGGCTATGTCGAGCCGGGCGCCATCGAGGATCTTTCGATGGAAAGCATCAAGGCGCAGTTTGAGACCAACTTTTTCGGGCTTGTCGGCGTCACGAAAAAGGTCCTGCCGACGCTCATTGCACAAAAGGAGGGCAGGATTGTAAACGTCAGCTCCATGGCAGGCATGGTGTCGCTTCCCACCATAGGCATGTACTGCGCGACCAAGCACGCGCTCGAAGCGTTCACAGAGGCGCTGCGCATAGAGCTGTGGAACACAGGGATAAAAGTCGCAAGCATAAATCCTGGCGTGATTGAAACCAACATACATTCCGTGACGGACGAAAAAGTGTCGCAACTAAAGAACTCGCGGTTTGCCAAAGCGTACAGGAAATACCTGCGGGAAACGCCCCGGGGCCTGCCGGCATCAATAGTCGCAGACGCCATACACGACGCGGTGTCGTCTCCAAAGCCGAAATACAGGTACCTGCTTGGCTCTGCGAAGGAAAAAGCAGGCGTGCGGCTCAGACGCATCGCGCCGGACGACACCATTCACGCGCTTGTCGCAAGGCGCGTCCTTGAATAAGCAATTTAATAGCCCCGGTCATTGAAAAAAGGGCGTATATATGAGCGAGCAAGGAGGCCACGATGTCATCACGTTTGACGAATTTATCAAGGTGCAGCTAAAGATAGGCAAGGTGGCAAGCGCCGAAGCCATCCCCAGCATGAAAAAGGTGTTCAAGGCCGTCGTCGACATTGGCACGGAAAAGCGAGAGGTCGCAGTTGGCGCGGCGTTGTGGATAAAACCGGAGGATTTTGTGGGCAGGACAGTCGTCATCTGCACGAACCTTGCGCCCCGGAAAATCGGCGACATGACTTCAAACGGCATGCTGCTTGCGGCAGACGGTCCGGAAGGCAAGCCGGTGTTCTTGACCATCGCAGAAGAAGCGCCGCTTGGCGCGCCGATACACTAACTAAGACTAGCTAGCCTATTCCGGGCCCAAACTTGCCGGGCTCTTTCTTTTTCTGTATTTCTTCAAGTATAGACTCGTAGTGCTGGTCGAGCGGCTTTGTGTCAAGCGGGATCTTTTCCAGTTTCGAGAACGCGGCCACTATGCTCTTTGCGGCAAGCGGCTGCGGAACCGTGGTTTCGGCTATCTCGCCAAACAGGCCGATGGCGTCTATTCCCCGCTCTGCGGCAAGGCCGAGTATAACGCCGTTGAACCACGTGATGCTTGAAATTTCGCCACCTACTAGGTCGATGCCGGCTTTTGCAAGCGCCTTTTTCAGCTCCGGCCTGTTGACCACTCCGCACACGCGCGGCGCGCCTGTCAGCTGCTCGCGAAGGTAGCCGCCGGCTCCGTACAGCTTTTTCACCGTGCCGATTTTTTGCGCGTAGTCGAGAAACGCGTTGCACAGCGTGTACAACTGCCCGGGATCCTGTGGCTGCGACTCGCCGGTGAACACCAGCAGCTTGTGCGCCTTGTCGTAAAACACCTTGTACGTGTCGCTTGCGCTCTTCACCACGCCGTTAGAGTACGACACCCACGGCTTGTCGCTTGACACGACTTCGGCGACCTGCTCGCATTTGAGGTGCTGCGCAAGAAATGACGACACGAGCCCGCCGACGCGACCCATATCCGGAAGCGACGCAAACGCGGAAAACTCGCCTGCCTGCACTTCCTTTAACACAGAAAGCTTTACTATCATTATTTATTTTCCATCCCGTTTATCTTGGCAAGAAAGGCGCAGATTGCGGTATAGTCCATTTCCGAGTACCCAATGTTGTTTGCCGCCCGGAACATCTGCTGTACGAGAGCCGTAGTCGGGAGCGTGACTCCGTGTGCCTGCGCCGTGTCGTTTGCAAGCTCTAGGTCCTTCAGCATGTTTTTCAGGTGGAAAGACGGAGAATAGTCGTTTGCCACCATAAGCGGTCCCTTTTTCTCCGACAGGCCGGTCTTGAAGTAGGTGCTGTTCAGTACCTGCACAAACACCGCGGGGTCTATGCCAGAGCCTTTTACAAGCGTAATGCCTTCCGAGACCGCTGTCGCAATAAGCGCGATGTTGAGGTTGAGGGCAAGTTTCACCGCGTTTGCGGCACCGTCCTTTTCAGAGATGTAAAACACCTGTTTGCCTATCTTTTCCATAACCGGCCTTGCCTTTTCAAACGCCTGCCTGTTCCCGGCAACCATGGGCACGAGCTCGCCTACCTCTGCGGCCGCAGGCCCGCCCATGACGGGCATACCGAGCATTTCAACGCCGTCCTTGCGTAGCTCCTGCGCGCAGTATGCGGACTGCTCTGGCGATATTGTGCTGGCGTCAGCGATGATAGGTGCGCCCTTCTTTGACTTGGCAATTCCTGCGCCGCCGAAAAACACTTCCTTGACTGCATCAAAGTTTGTCACGATGGTTATCACAAGGTCGCAGTTTGAGGCAAGTTCAAGAGGGCTTGCAGCCACCGTGGCACCCTTTGAAAACGGAACTGCCTTGGACCTGTCCCGGTTGTAGACCCAGACGTCATAGTGGCCGGTGCTTATCAAGCGCTTTGCAATGCCGGAGCCCATAAGGCCGAGCCCGGCGATGCCAACTTTCACATCCTTTTTCCTCTCATGCACCAATAAAAAACTATACACGATGGTCAGTTCTTAAACTATGGGAAAAAAGGTTAAATGGTTGAGCTTTGTTCTATAACAAAGTAATTGCTTCTGGATCTTTCGGTTTCCAGTAGATATATACGTTTATTTCCATTAATGGCTACTATCAGCAGAGGGATGGAATGATCAGTATGGACGTCCCGCGCCTTTTGGACGAAAGGGGATACAAGCCACTGAAAATACATGAAAAGGTGGTAGCCTCTGCAGCATTGAGCTCGCTCACCGTCCTTGGCGAGTCGTCCGTCAGGGCGCTTCTTTACCACATGTCGACCCTTGCAGGAATGCAGGAAAAAGAGATTCTTTCAAACTACAAAGAGTTTGAAAAAGGGTTGTGGTCTACGCTTGGCAGTGGCGCCGACATTATCCTGAAGCGCTTTGACGAAATGCTTGCCAAGAACGTGCAGGAAACCAACATGGGCCCAAGGGAGATACTTGACGCAATAAGGAGGGACGAACCTTATGTCTTTATGCGCAACGTTTCAGCGGGCGAGCGCGTACTGCTCCTGTACAGGAGCGCGCAGTTCCGCGAAAGGATGCTTGGCGCCTTTTTCGACCCGGTTGCAGGAGGGCGCCAGGCAAAGGGCGCGATACTGTCAGAGCCTGCTTTGCTTTCCGTACCGTCCATCACGTGGCGCGAGCTGCGGGAGAAGGCCAAGGGTACAAGCCTTGACGAGAAGGCATCAGAGTGGGCGTCTGCGCTTGGCGCTGTAGGCAGGCTGCGGCTTGCAATGGACAGCACATGGCTTTTTGAAAACAGCGTGGAAGAGACTGCGTCTGAAAAATTCAATGACGCGGCCTTTTTGTGCGCCTGCGACCTGCGGGTCGGAGCAGAGCGCGCAGGCAAGGCTATGATGATAAGAGAATCGCACGGCTATGTAGTGCTGGAAGATTCCAAGACAGTATATGCAAAAGAGTAGCATTATTTTCCCCCCCTCCCCCGCAGGTGTCTTTTGCCTTATTAGGCATGGACCTGCATGTGCCAACATGTCAGGGCTGTGGTACGACATTTCATCAGCGCCGAGATACGAGGCCAAGCAGGCCAAGTCGATAATCCACTCGTTTGCAGTCAGGGGCTATTCGGGCATGACAATAAATCCGTACCAGGGCTGCCAGCACCGGTGCGCCTATTGCTATGCCACGTACGAGTGGTCGCCGGAATTCTATGACAAGGTCTATGCCAAGAGCAACGCGCCTGAAGTGCTTGAAAGGGAACTCCAGTCGTGGAAGGGGAGCACCATAAACCCTGTGATGGTAGCGTCGGCTACAGATGCCTACCAGCCGGCAGAGCTAAAGTACGGACTTACTAGGAGGTGCGTGCAGATATTACAGAAATACAACGTGCCGTACTATGTCTTTACAAAATCCGCAATCATCGAGCGCGACCTTGAACTGCACCGCAGGTACAGCCACAATTGTTTCATAATATGGTCTATGACAACCGCCAGCGAAAAAACGCGGCGCATAGTGGAGCCCGGCACGCCACCGGCAGAGCGGATTTTTGCGGCCATCAAAAAGTTCACGGGTGCCGGCGTGCCGTGCGGCGTAAACGTCGACCCGATAATGCCACTTGTCACCGACACCGACGAGGAGCTTGACGCAGTCGTAGACTGCTGCAGGCAGGCAGGCGTGAAATACGTCTCCGGCGAGATGCTGCGTATGCGCGATGACATCTGGGATCGCATGAAGATGGCCCTCCGGCTGCTGCAAGTCCCTGACGGCGAGGGGCGCTACCGCGAGCTCTATGGAATCACTGAGGAGCCGCTTGCAAGGCCGTACGTCGCCTGCAACGAGAAATACGCAAAAAAGATGACAAGTAGGTTGTATGAAAAAGTAAAGTCGCGTGGCATCTGCCCCGGCTTTCCCGACCACGTGCGTCCACAGGACATCGACAGGTCGTGCACGGGCCAGACTACAATGCTCTCGTTCACAGGAGCGTCTAGCGACCAGGCTGCAACGCCCGGCAGTTAGGCTCACTTGCGCGGCTTTGTCAGGAAAATTGCCTCGCATTCACAGTGGCCGTCGATGCGCACCTGCCTTCCACACTTTGGGCAGATGGTCAGGGGCGCTGGTGCCTCAAGCTCCATCTCGAACAGCGACATATGTATACGCACAGTATAACCGTGGCCATTGTTTAAAAGATTTTAGCATGAGAAGGAATAATGGCCGCATTTTGCCGTGTTTCTATTGTCAGATATTATTCCTACATAAGAGCCTGTAATTTATTGCAATTACTGTAACACACGAACCATTAATAGCGCCTGAAAGCCACAAAGAAGATGCATATGAGCTACCGCAATCCCACGCCCACGGTCGATGCCATACTGCAAAAGGGCTCCAAGGTCCTCATGGTAAGGAGGAAAAAGGACCCGTTCAAGGGTATGCTTGCTCTACCGGGTGGCTTTGTTAACGAAGGCGAGACGGTCGAGGATGCGATGAAGCGTGAGGTACTCGAAGAGACGTCGCTTGAGGTGGAGCCCATAGACATACTTGGGGTCTACTCTGACCCGCACAGGGACCCGAGAAAGCACACCATGACCGTCGTGTTTGTAGCGATAATAATCGGCGGAAAGGAAAAGGCGCAAGATGACGCGGCAAGCCTCGAATGGGCCGAGCTTGATAGCATCGAAAGGGCGGCGTTTGACCATGCACAGATACTTGCAGACTACCGCCGGTGGAAGGGTAGTACTGGCACGTATTGGTCGACAAAGCGCCGCGGGGAAGAACGAAATTATTAAAGCCAGAACAGGGCTGAAAAAAGCACTTGCGTTCTGAAAAGGACATACGCCTCAGAATAGACCTGCTCGAAGGGCAGGCAAGTTCCATAGCCAAGATGCTTGCCAAGGCCATGCAGGAGCACAACGAAGAGGCGGTAAAGCATTACTCGGAAAAACTGGCCCAGAGCAAGGGCAAGGTGGAGGAGCTGCTGTGGGTGCTCCAAGTAAAGACGGGCCAGGGCGTGCTTGACACCAAGGCCGCAGTCCCGGGGAGGCAGGAAATGACAGTCCGGGACATACTCGACCTGCTCAAGGAGGGCAGGATAAAGATGGACGACCTTGCGCTTGACGTGCAGGCGCTGGTCAGAAAGGGTGCGCTTGAGGCTAGAAACGCCATGAGGCATACAACCTGACTTAGCTTGTACAAATTATGGAGTTAGGCTGTACAAATTGCCAAAACCCCGGGTGCAAAGTGGAAAATATATATAAAATAACAGCGTTATGAAGCTGTAGAGATGACTGCAAAAGACCTTAACATGGACTATAGCAAGTATGACTTTAAGGATTCAACAGAGCTTTATGTTTACCTAAGTAAAAAGGGGCTCTCCCGTGGCACGGTAGAGGAAATCAGCCGCATGAAGGGCGAACCTGACTGGATGCGCGATTTCAGGCTCAGGTCTTTTGACGTTTTCATGAGCAAGCCCATGCCCGAATGGGGAGGCGACCTCTCCAAAATTGACTTTCAGAACATCTACTACTATGCCAAGGCTTCAGAGAAGCAGGGCAAGAGCTGGGACGAGGTTCCAGAATCAGTCAGGAACACGTTTGAGAAACTTGGCATCCCGGAAGCAGAACGCAAGTTCCTCGCAGGCGTGGGTGCGCAATACGAGTCTGAAGTAGTCTACCACAACCTGCGCGACGACCTTGCGGCAAAAGGCGTCATTTTCGCCGACACCGATACTGCGGTGAAGGAATATCCCGAGATAGTAAAGAAGCACTTTGGCAAGGTCATACCGCCAGAGGACAACAAGTTTGCCGCGCTCAACAGCGCTGTCTGGTCCGGCGGCTCGTTCATATACGTACCGCCAAACGTCAAGGTCGACCTTCCGCTGCAAGCATATTTCAGAATTAACGCAGAGAACATCGGCCAGTTCGAGCGCACGCTCATCATAGCAGACGAAGGCGCCGATGTCCACTACATCGAGGGCTGCACGGCGCCGGTGTATTCGACAGAGTCGCTGCACTCTGCAGTGGTTGAACTTATTGCAAAGAAAGGAGCCAGGATACGCTACACGACAATCCAGAACTGGAGCAAGGATGTCTACAACCTGGTGACAAAGAGGGCGTACGCGTACGAGGGCGCGTCTGTCGAGTGGATAGACGGCAACATCGGAAGCAGGCTGACAATGAAGTATCCGGGCGTCTACATGCTCGGCAAGGGCGCGCATGCAGAGGTAGTTTCAATCGCGTTTGCAGGCGGAGGCCAGCACCAAGACGCAGGTGCAAAGGCAGTCCACCTTGCGCCAAATACCACTTCAAGGATAACGAGCAAGTCAGTGAGCAAGGACTCTGGCAGGACTACGTACAGGGGCCTGTTGCACGTGGCCAAGGGCGCCACCGGAGTAAAGTCAAACGTCAGGTGCGACGCGCTGTTGCTTGACGAAAAGTCAAGGACCGACACGTACCCATACATCGAGGTAAATGAGGACGACGCGACCATCACCCACGAGGCGACCGTCGGCAAGATAGGCGAGGACCAGATATTCTACCTGATGTCACGCGGGTACAGCGAGTCCGACGCGCTGTCCATGATAGTCGGCGGCTTTATCGAGCCGTTCACAAAGGAACTACCAATGGAATACGCAGTCGAGCTGAACCGGTTGGTAAAGCTCGAGATGGAAGGCTCTGTCGGCTAGTCACTCACTTTTCTGGTGATTGAGAAAAATGCCGACCACACTTGCCAACATCAACGCAAGCAACATAAGTGAAGTATCTGCAAAGGACCCTGCGTGGCTTGCAGAGGACAGGAAAAAGGCGATTGCCAAGTACCTTTCGCTTCCAAATGAGGTGTCGCCGCTCTACTCGAAATACTCTGACGCAAACAAGATCAAGCCGCAGGGCGTGCACCTGAACTTTGTGCAAGGTAGCGGCAAGCACGCGATAAGCAACGACCTTGCCAAGAGGCTTGAAGAGCTCGAAAAAGAGACGGGAATCCTGCAGGTAGGCGCTGAGATAAACAAAATAATCATCAAAGACAGCGTCGCAAAGCAGGGAGTCATTGTCACAGGCATAAAGGAAGCAATTGCCAAGCATTCTGACCTAGTCAAGGCGCACATGGAGGCAAACCCGCTTGACCACAGCGAGGACAGGTTCTTGGCTCTTGAAGCGGCCGCGTTCCAGTCGGGCGTCTTTGTCTACGTGCCAAGAAACGTCGTCCTCGACGACCCAATCAGGATAATAACGTCGCTGGCAGACGATGGCACGTCGCTCGTGTCAAGGAACGTCTTTGTGGCAGAGCAGGGCTCCAAGGCGACAATAGTGCAAGAGCTGTACGCGCCTGGAACTGGCAATGCAGAGACGCAGCAAGGCTACTTTGAACTAATCGAGACATCGGTCAAGCCAAACGCGCATCTGGAGGCAGTCACGCTGCAGGCGATGGGCGCGGATACTGTATGCGTTTCAAACAGGAAGGCGTTTGTAGAGAGAGACGCCAAGATGTCGTGGTACGTCGGCCTCTTTGGAACCATGCTTTCAAGGTTCAAGACGGACAGCGTCATGAAGGGCCAGGGCGCGACTGCTGAAGATGTCGAGATAGTCTTTGGAGTCGGCAACCAGTCGTTTGACATCATGTCGAACCTGATACACGACGGCCAGTTCTCCAAGGGCAAGGTGCAGGTCAAGTCGGTTATGAAGGACACTTCAAAATCATTGTTCAAGGGCATGATAAAAATCGGCAAGGACGGCAAGGGCACAGAATCGTACCTTTCAGGCCATGCCATCCTGCTGGACAAGGGTGCCAAATCGGACTCGATACCGGGCCTTGAAATCCTGACAAACGAGGTCAGGGCGACGCACTCGGCCTCTGTCGCACAGATCGACGAGAACCAGATATTCTACCTCACCACGAGGGGCCTGAGCAGGGAGGGAGCCAAGCGCGAGATAGTGTCCGGCTTTCTAGAGCCGCTGTCCAGAAAGATGGGCCCGACCATAAGGGCGTGGATAAACTACCTCATAGAGAACAAGTGGCAGGGCAACCCGCTCATGCTTCGCGCCGACGAGGCGATGGAACAGATACTAGAGGTCGAGAAATCACGGTACCGCGAGACGCAGGACATCTTTGAAAAGCACTACAAGTACAGGTAGTTAGTAGAGAGAAAGAGCATGGAAGGAGAGGGCTGGGTGCGCGTCTGCGACGCCGGCTCGCTTTCAAGCGGCGGGCTGGTCGAGTTTGACCATGGAGGCAGAAAACTGATGGTGGCAAAGATGGGAAGCGACGTCTATGCCACCGACAGGATATGCACCCACGCCTATGCCGACCTGACTGGAGGCTTTGTGAACGAGGGCGAAAAGACGGTGACCTGCCCCCTGCATCTTTCCGCCTTTAAACTGACAGACGGCGTTCCGCAGAACCCGCCTGCAACCTCCTCCCTTAAAACTTACAAGGTTAAAATACAGGACGACGCAATTTACATCAAGATCGATTAAAGTTATGATGCAGAAAGACGCCCTCAATGTTGTAAAGATCCGCAAAGATTTCCCCATCCTGAAGCGCAAGGTGATGGGTGGCAAGCCCCTGGTATACCTCGACAACGCGGCGACTACGCAAAAGCCGCTTGCAGTCATCAATGCCATCCACGACTATTACATGAACTACAACTCCAACATTCACAGGGCGGTGCACCAGCTTGCCGAAGAGGCGACCAAGGCGTACGAAGATACGCGTATAAAGATTGCCAAGTTCATAAACGCCCGCTCGACTGACGAGATAATTTTCACCCGCAACACGACAGAGGCAATAAACCTGGTCGCATACTCGTGGGGAAGGGCGAACATAAAGAAGGACGACAAGATAGTGATAACAGAGATAGAGCACCACTCCAACATCGTGCCATGGCAGATACTGACGCAGGAAAAGGGTGCAAAACTGGAGTATATCGGAGTCGGCGACGACGGCTACCTAAAGATGCACGAGTACAAGAAATACCTCGACTCTGGCAAGGTGAAACTCGTGTCCGTGTCGCAGATGTCAAACGTGCTTGGCACAATAACTCCGATAAATGAGATAATCAAGATGGCCCACGAGAGGGGCATCCCGGTGCTGGTCGACGGCGCACAGTCGGTCCCGCATATGCCGGTCGACGTGCAAAAGATGGACTGCGAGTTCATGGCGTTTTCTGCCCACAAGATGCTAGGGCCCACGGGAGTCGGCGTGCTGTACGTAAAGCGCGACCTGCTTGAAAAGATGCCTCCGTTCATGGGCGGTGGCGACATGATAAAGGAAGTCCACAAGTACGAGACACGTTACAACGACCTGCCGTACAAGTTCGAGGGAGGCACGCCCAACATCGCCGACGTCATCGGCTTTGCAGCAGCTATAGACTACCTTGAAAAGCTTGGCATGGAAAGAGTCAGAGAGCACGAAATCGACATCACGAAATACGCGCTCGACAAGATTGCGCAGGTAAAGGGTGTGACGATATACGGTCCGATGAACACAAAGGACAGGGGCGGAGTGGTTTCATTCAACATAGGCGACATACACCCGCACGACCTTGCAACCATCATGAACGACCACGGGGTAGCCATCAGATCAGGACACCACTGCGCGCAGGTGCTCATGGAGCGCCTTGACGTAGCGGCAACTTCGAGAGCAAGCTTTTATATCTACAACACCAAAGAAGAGGTCGACACATTCATTGAGGCGCTGTCCGAGGCAAGGAGGCTGTTCAAGATTTGAGTGACGACATTTATCGCGAGATAATTCTGGACCACTACCGCAACCCAAGGAATAAGGGCAAGATGCAGAACGCGGATGTCAGCATACACGATTCAAACCCGCTCTGCGGCGACGAGATCGACATCCACCTGAAGGTGGACGGCGACAAGATAAAGGACATCAAGTTCGAGGGCCGCGGCTGCGCAATCAGCCAGGCAAGCGCATCAATGCTGACAGAGATGGTCATGAACAAGCAGCTCACGTCGATAAAAGACCTTACAAAAGATGACATCCTAGAGAACATTGGCCTAATGAACCTCGGTCCGGCGAGAATAAAGTGCGCCCTCTTGTCACTAAAGGTGCTAAAGCTTGGCATGGTAAAGTACTATGCCGACAGGGACCCTGCTTCTGCCAAAAAGCTGCAGGAAGACACGAGAACACTTTAGACATTCATTTAGGATGCACGAGAATTTTTTTCGTGCAGACTGGCAAGTCGCCGCAACAACAACACCAAGCGCACAGTTAAATAGCGTATTTGCCCACATGACAAAAGAACACTTTAGGCCATGTCATCTACTACTACTCCAAAGGTAAGCAGGCAGGATATACGCAAGATAATATTCGACAATTTCAACGATACAGACTACCGCTTTTCAAACGACGAAATCCTAGGCTACCTCAACGAGATGGACAGATACAAAACGGCAAATCTCGACGTGCTAGATTTTGAGGACGTGCTCTTGGAGATGGAAGAGTCGGGCTTTTTGCGCCCGATTGCGCAGAATTTCAACACGCGCTACTACAAGATAATGACAGAGCTTGAAACCAAGACATGCAAGGACTGCAACACGGTTTCATGGTTTGCGGAGGCAGAAGAGCCCAAGTTGTGCCCACAGTGCAGGTCCAAGAACATGGCTTAGGAAAACAATTAAACACCAAGCTCGCGCCTTCTCTACAGTTGTCAGAGGCCGCCGCTGCAAACCCACCGTGGATGTTCAGGACGCGCTCGTTCCAGTTTGTGGCGTTCGTGGCCGCGTTCGTGGTTTTCAGCGCAATAGTCGCGTCGGGCGCAACAAGCGCCATTGACGAGTCTGTCAACAAGTACGCAAAATCAATAGAGGGCAATCCAAGCCTTGACGCGGTCATGATAGGGATAACGACGATGGGCGACGTGGCGACGCTTCTCCTCTTTGCAATAGCAATCACCATCGTCAGGCGCACTAGAAAGGCGGGGATGATATTTCTCATCAGCATAGTAGCGCTTGCAATCGTGGTCATGTACCTGAAACCGCTTGTGGGCAGGGCGGCGCCGCAGTACGCGTTTGTGCCTGCGATAAAGCTGCCAGAGAATTTCGGAATCGAAAGCGACAGCCTTGCACCATTTGCAGCGCCCTTTTCCTATCCATCTGGCCATGTGTCGAGGGCTACGGCGCTTGCGTTCATTGTCGGATACCTGCTGTACAAAAAGTCAAAAGTGGCAGGGTATACGATATGGGCATTTCCAGTAATGATAGCAATCACGCGCGTCTATGTCCAGCAGCACTTTCCCACCGACCTTGTAGGTGGGTTTCTGATAGGCATGATAATGTCAGTCGTCCTGAGCAACTCGATGAAGTTGTGGCAGCCGTTTCAGCTGTCAAGGTTCAAGGGCAAGGAGGATGAGAAGGGCGCCAAGGCCAGCAGCGCCTAGGCCCGGCCTTCAAACTTTTCAAATATTGCAGGGCTTGCCAATAGCCAGCCATAATGCTCCTCGTCGTGCAGGTAGCGCAGGTCGCGGATCTGGGGCACGAGCCCGCGCTTGCGGATGGTCAGTATTAGCTCGCCCTGGAACGTCATGCCGAGCTTTTTGGCCTTGCCGGTGAGTTTTTCGCCCCGCGGCAAAAGTATGCGGAAGCTAAACTCCTCCTGCCTTTTTTCATAGGCTTCTGTCACCTTGTCCACCGCGTGGCGTATGTCTGCGATGTCGCGCAGGTCGATTGTGGCGATTACTGGAAAGCTGGCGTATTTTGACGTCATTATGTATTTTACTTGTACTTGGCAAATGCTTCCTGCAGCATGCCGTGGAGCGTCTTTTGCCACGCGGGAAATCCGTCGGGCGCCTCAGGGTAGTTGAAGTAGTGGTCCGTGAGTTTTTTGTTGATGCTTGCGCAGTAGCGCAGGTCTTCTGCGAGTTTCTTGTTCATGGCGCCCCTTATCATCATGCCCAGCTTGTCGACCGTGCTGAACTCAGGGTGCTCTCCCTTGGTTATCTTGTCGATGTCCATCTTTGACAAAAAGTGCTTCATGCCATAGTTTATCTGGTCGTTTGTCAGGCCCTGCAACATCCTCCGGAACACTTCGAGGCCGGCCGTCTTGTAGCCATAGTCGTCTATGAAATGCTTGTTGTATTTCCACAGATTGCCCTCCGACACGTCGTTGGCCTCTATCGCCTCGACGGCGTCCTTGCCTGCGATTGTCGCTGCGATTATCGCCGGACCGATGCCACCTGCGTCAAGCGGCTTGGGCATCCACGCCGAGTCGCCCACCAGCATGTAGCCGTTTGACACCATGCAGTCGTTCTGGCGCCGTACTGACACCTGCCATGTGCCCCATGCGTTACCATCGTCCATCTCCCCGTCCGCAAGCACGGGGTTCTTTATCGTCGGGTTTGCCTGCACGTACTCGTTTATGAGCGTGGTGAGGTTCGGGTTTACTTTCATCTCTTTGTTGCGTGCCTCAAACGCCTTTTGCTGCACGCCAAGGCCGATGTTGACCTTGGTCTTGCCCTTTGGGAACACCCAGCCATATCCGCCGGGCGCAAGTTTCTGATCAAGATGGATGATACAATAATCCGGATCGAAATAGGTCTTGTCGTCGTTTGCCAGCTCGAAATTGTAGATGTACCGGCCTGTCGCTTCGAGGTCGTCGCGGTCAATCCTGCGTTCGATGTGCGACTTTATCGGAAAGTTTGTACGGAGCACCGATGTCACGCCCGTGCAGTCGACTACCAGCTTGGTAGTTTTCTTGAAAGGAGCCTTGGTGGCAAGGTCCTCGCCCTCGACTCCAATGACGGTGTTGTTTTCAACTATAAGGGAGCGGATTGCGACGCGGTCTTTGAACTCGACTCCCATCTTTTTGCAGTCTGCCATCTGGCGCTGCGGGAGCATCTTGCGGTTGAGGATGTAGCCTTCACCGTCAAACGCGACTTTTGTCTCATGGTCCGGCGAGAAAGCGACCACGCCCTTGACGGGGTGCTCTATCTCGGGCTTGCCCCAGTTAATGTGGATGCGCTCTGCCATGTAGTCGACGGTGTTTTTCCCCACCGCGTCGCCGCACACCCAGCCGGAGATGGTCTTCATGCCCTGCTGAGGAAACGCGTTTCTGTCGATTACCAGTATCTTTAACTTTTGTTTGGAATAATATGCGGCAGAGGTGCCGACTATCATGCCTGCGAGGCCGCCGCCTGCCACGATAATGTCATAGTCACGCTGTCCGGACATTGTGTTTCTTGCTAGCGGAAAAAGCCCAAAACGCTATTTAAAGTGTTGGAGGCTCGAAACGCAGAATAATAATGAACGGCTGCGCAAGGATAGGGAATGCACAAGCCGTTCGTGTTCTTTGACCTAGGCCAGACGCTGGTCACCGAATGGGATTTCATCACCCATTTTGATGGCAAATTTCTGGAACTATTGAACGGCTATGGCGCAAGGATTGACATGCGCAACTACCGCGCCGTCCGCGACGACATTATCCGCGACCGCAGGATAGGCCACGGAAGCGTAAAAGAGCTTGTAATAGAAGTCTGCAGGGCTATCCTGCCCTCCGGCTATGAAAACGCGATAATGCAGAGGATAGACCCCGAGGTCAAGACAGGAAGGAAAGAGCTGTTCCGGTTTGCAGACAGCGCAGAGCAGGTCGTAAGAGAGCTGTCGCATATATGCGACCTTGGAATCATTGCAAACCAGTCTGAGGACATTATCACTCTCTTGCAGGGCGCCGGCCTTGACAAATACTTCAAGGTCACCGCAATATCGGGAGCAGTCAGGATGAAAAAGCCCGACTTGCGCATATTCCAGCTCGCATTAAAGGAGGCTGAGAGGGAGGCGCAGGAATGCATAATGGTTGGAGACAGGCTCGACACGGACGTGTGCCCGGCAAACAGGCTGGGCATGATGGCCACGATAAGGGTCACCGACTCGCTCTTTGCGCTGCAAGAGCCTAGGGAGGACTGCGAGCGGCCGGCATTCACGGTTGCAAAACTGGCTGAAGTCCTAGGCATCGTGGAAAAAATTATTAGCAGAAAATAACAAAGACATGAATGTGTTGCGCGCAACGGTCAAGATGCTGAAAAACACGCACAGGCATCCCGCCAACAGGGCGCTCCACACCATCGGCCTTCCAATATACGCGTACGGCATCGCAATGATCATCGGCCATTTTGCAGGCGCAGGCACTGATGCATGGCTCGGCCTTGCCCTGTGGACCCTTGCAGTTTCCATGCTCGTCGCAGGTCACGCGATAGAGGGCAACGTCAGATCCATGACGCCCGTGCTTGTCGCCCGGCTTGCCTCTCGCTCACTTGCTCCTCATCATCTTTTCAAGCAGCGCGTCCATCTCTTGCGCTGACAGCTTTGGCCTGTTCTTGAACATCGAGTGCACAGGCCCGGCACCGTCGCCCGGCTTTCTCGGTATTACGTGGACGTGGACATGCTGGACCTCCTGTCCTGCCTCTTTTCCGTTGTGGATTGCTATCGTCGACGCGGTTGTACCGGCAGCCGACTCTATCTTGCCGGCGATTTTGTGCACGAGATCAAAGACCGCCTGCGCGTCAGAGACATTCATGTCCTGAACTTTTTGGAAATGCGCCTTTGGCACCACGAGCGCATGGCCTGCGGCAAGCGGAAAGGCGTCGAGAAACGCCATCGCCCCGTCGTTCTGCGCCACGACCCTTGCAGGGATCTGGCCCGTCGCTATCTTGCAAAAGATGCAGTTTTGGTCTTGTACCACGCGCGTTATTTGGGGCGGGAAGATATTAACCCGCTGGCTTTAAGAGATGTGCGAGTTTTGCCTTTTGCGCCACGTACTGGCCTGCCGCGTCATTTTCTATCGCGACTGACGGCGCGCCCTTTTTGGCGACAAAGCCTATCCTCTCGGGTGCAAAGTGGTGCTGGCGCAGATCCTCTGCCACGAGGTTCAGCACGTCCTTTGTGCCGACTATTATGTGGCAGCCGTGCTGCGATGCAGTAGAGTTTTCCACGAGTGACTCTTTTGTGGCAAGCCTTGCAATATCGTCGTGCCTTACGGGAAGTTCGTTTACTGCGACATGGGCGTTTGCAAGTTCAGCAAGAGCGCCGAACGCAAACACACCTCTTGCACCCACGGGGTAGACGGCAGTGATGTGCGCGCTTTTGTCGTATACCTGCCCAAAGTCGGGGCAGTATTTCGAGATTATCTTGCCAAGCGCGAAGTGGGGCTCGCTCAGGCTCTTTAACGCCTCATCTCTTGCCGCTGCCAAGACAGGCATGGAAACGCCTGCCTGCTCGAACTTTGTGACATTGGCAGGGTCTGAAAGCGCAAGGGCGTGCAGGCTGACTGCAGCAAGCCCGCCAAACTTGTTTGTAATCAGAACTTCCATGCCCTCCTCCACCTGTTCGTAGCGCGTCGGCAGTTCCTTGTTCGTTATCGCGACGGCGCTTGTGCCGTAGAACAACCTGCCGCGCTTCAGCGAGCTATAGTCTTCCATGACGAGGTTATAGTGCGACATGAATGCGTCGAGGTTCGTGCGTATCCTGTCGAGCGTTTCTTCGGAAGGCGCGTCGTATATTGGAAAGAACTTGAACAGTGCAGAGTTGCCGCAGCCAAGCAAGTTCAGGCGCTCTATGGCGTCAGTCAGCGCTATCTTTACGTGCACTTCATCGTCGGGCGCCTTTGTGACATCCGTCACCTGCTCAAACGACGACAGCGCCGGCATGTAGCCGTCCTTGTTGCCCCGGCGCAATTCAATGTAATCCAGAAGAGCGAACTGGGCATCAGAGTGTTCAGTAGTCGCGACAGGCGCGCTTGCTACGGCCACCTTGGCCCTGAACATGGAAAAGAACCTGCCCAGTGCTTCTGCAAGCATCTGCGGCGATTCTGCTGTTGCAGAGTGCACGCGGAACAGCGCAAGCGCCCTCTTGACCTCCACCTCCTTGTCTATGACAGGGTTTGCCAGATCATAGACGCGCCTTGTGAGCTCGGGCTCTTTTCCTTCGATGTGAAAGTACGAATCAAACCAGAAAGGCGACACCTTTATCGTGCTGCGCTTTATTTCGGCAAGCGCGCCCTTTACCATCTGCAAGTCTGCCTCCAGCGAGCACGGCGAAACCCAACGCAGCGGGTCGCCACCCAGCTTCCTGTATTGCTCTATATTTTCCCAAAAATTATTAGACAAGCCCAAACTCCCCTAGCAATCACTATTTGTAATGAACGAAGTTACACAATATATAGAAAATAACTTGTTAATAAACAAATTCTTGTACGCCCCTCACGGCGGGATTTTACCGGAACAAGTATTATAAGGCGTTCAGAAACGAGGAATATCCTGTATGAGGTTTACCGCTGCGCAGGTCGAGCAGCTGGCCAAAGACTTTGAGGGCAAGACGGCCCAGCAGGTGCTGAACTGGGCCCTCGAAAAGTTCGGCCCCAGGGTCGGCCTCGCCTCAAGTTTCGGGGCGGAAGACGTAGCCATCATCGACATGATGGCTGCTATCAGCAAAGAAAAGACCCACGTTTTTACGCTGGAGACAGGGCGCCTCAACCAAGAGACCTACGACGTCATGGACGACATCCGCGCCCGCTACGGCATCGGCATTATAGCATATTTCCCCGACCAGAAAGAGGTCGAGGAGATGATAAGAGAGAGAGGGATGAACCTCATGTACGCAAGCGTCGAAAACCGCAAGCTGTGTTGCGAGATACGCAAGGTCCACCCGCTCAACAGAGCACTTGCAAGCCTCGACGGCTGGATAACCGGCCTGAGAAGGGACCAGACGGCGACGAGGGCGGACACCAAAAAGATAGAGATAGACGGCGCGCACGGAGGCATCATCAAACTCAACCCGATTGCAGACTGGACATCAGAGATGGTCTGGGACTATATCAAGAAAAATAACGTCCCGTACAACACGCTGCACGACAAGGGATACCCGAGCATCGGCTGCGAGCCGTGCACGAGGGCTGTGGAGAAGGGAGAGGACCCCCGCGCAGGCAGGTGGTGGTGGGAAAGCGCCGCCAAAGAGTGCGGGCTCCACTTTGACCCGACGATGATGAAAAAGAAAAAGTGATCATGGTAATATGGCATCATTACAACCACACGGTGGAAAGCTGGTAAGCAGGTTTTCAAACGCGAGCCTTGACGGCATGACTGCCGTTGAGGTTTCAAACGACCTGAGAAGCGACATCGAGAACATCGCCGACGGGATTTTCAGCCCCCTTGAGGGCTTTGTCGGCCAGGACGACTTTGAAAGCATCGTAAAGAACGGCAGGCTCAAGAATGGGCTTGCGTGGACGGTCCCCATTGTGCTCGACCTTGACGAGCAGGCCGCAAAGAGCGCCAAGCAGGCCGGCGAGGTCGCGCTTGCAGTTTCAGGCGAAAAGTTTGCATCTCTTAAAATAGAAGAGGTCTATACGTTTGACAAGCTTGCGTCAGCCAAGCTGGTCTATGGCACCGACGAGCTCAAGCACCCCGGAGTTGCCAAGATGACAAACATGAAGAGCCACCTTGTCGGCGGCAAGATTCAAGTCGCAAGGAGGATTCCGCAGGGGCAGATAAGGGTGCGCAGAAAGACACCAAAAGAGACGAGGGAGGAGATGGCGCAGCGCGGCTGGAAGACAATCGTTGGCTTTCAGACCCGAAACGTCCCGCACGTCGCGCACGAGATGCTGCAAAAGGCGGCTCTTAACATCTACGACGGGCTTTTCGTGAACCCGCTCATAGGCAAGAAAAAGCAGGGCGATTTCAAGGACGAGGTGATACTCTCGGCGTACGAGACCCTCTTTAACAACTATTACCCGAAGGACCGCGCCATGTTCGTCACCTTGCACACAGAGATGCGGTACGCGGGACCCAAGGAGGCGATACACCACGCTATCATGAGAAAGAACTTTGGCTGCACGCATTTCATTGTCGGGCGGGACCACGCTGGCGTCGGTAACTATTATCATCCTTTTGCCTCGCACGAGATATTCAAGAACTATCCTGACCTGGAAATACAGCCTGTGTTCTTTCCGGCGTTTTACTACTGCAAGAAATGTCTCAGCTATGCCAACGAGCGCAACTGCCCCCACGGTCCTGAAGTCAGGGATGAACTGAGCGGCACAAAAATGAGAAAGATGGTCAGCTCTGGCGAGATACCGGCAGAGCATCTGATGAGGCCAGAAGTGTCAAAACTGATAGTGTCGTTCAAAGAGCCCTTTGTACCCTAGCTTTTTTTCATGAGAGGCAGCATCTTTCTCAGGATTATACCCTCATGGTCGGCCTCGATGTCGAACGAGACCATCAGGTAGTGGCTCTCAGGGTCGCGAATCGGTATTGTGGCCCGCTTGACCCGCTCGTACAGCGCAAACGCATAGACCGTCTGCCCCAGCTTGTCCTCAAGGGTCGAGCGCGTGCCCATCCTCAATATCGACTGTGTAATCGACAGCTCGGACTCTTCCTTTGTTAATAGAGGCTTGACGTTTCTGCGGTACTGCGACGCCACCAGCCTGCCGAGGCGGTCTGCTACGCCGGCAAAGCGCACGTACTGGTCTGCTTCAAGTACTTTGTTGCACAATGCACCGTAATAGTCTGCCAAGCCCAAAGTGGGTAATCGCTGTGTGTATAATTAGGTTAATTGGCGGTATTAGAAAAAAAATAAAAAGAGAGGAAAGGGAAGGGGACGCCTAGTTGACGCCCGGCAGGTTGTTGGTCGACGAGTTGTACGCCTTGGCATCCGTGAAGAGCAGGAAGGTGAAGAACACCGGCTGCGTCGGGTTATCCACGGACCACGGAGTCGACTGCGGTTTTGGTTCTGGTGCCTTTACGCCCCAGTCTGCGAGTTTGGCGTAATCAACTGGCGGCGGGTTTTTCAGGGACGGGTCGTCTGCAAGCGGCGTAAAGCTCTGCGCCTGCTCTGGCGTGAGCGGGCCGATTCCGCCGGGGAGCGTGACCCCGCTTGGGACGTTCACGAGGAACAACAGCACCACGAGAGGCGTGCCGTCATTGTTCTGCATGTCAGAATAGAACCCTTTCTCGTCGACTGCCTTTCCCACCATCATGTGCATGAATATGTTCTGCGCAACCATCTTGCCTCCGTCAGTCTCGTCGTAGACGTTTGCGTGTCCGTACGCCACTGCCTTGTTCCAGAACAGAGGCACGTCGGCCCTGTCTATCATAGAGTGGCCGTGCTGGTACTGGTCAAACGCCACACCGTTTCCCGGCAGTAGAAAGTCAGGAGTCCTTGTGGGAAGAGGAGTTTGCGCAGGGTCATCATTGTTCCACTTTGTGTCGACCATTACGACCTTGTACTTGTGGCCCTTGACCTGGTGGTCGCCGTACGTTATTGGTGCAGTGTACGTAGCGACGAACTTGTTGTCGCCCTGCGCTCCGTTCTCCTTAAAGACGCCCTTGAAGCTTGCGTCCGTCTGGACGCCGCAGGTTATCGCGTTTCCGCAAGAGAAGGTGTCGTTGAAGAACGGGAATATGCCGCCTGGGCCAAACACGTTGGTCTTGCCTGCGTTGGGCTCGTACAGCGCCTTGCCGCCTGCAAAAGCCTTGACGTATGGCTGCTGCACCGCGTCTGCCGCTTCCGCTTCTGTGGCCTGTCTGGTAGTTGCGCTAATGGCGACTACCGCCGGGACCATTGCGACCAGCATGGCCGCAAAGACCGTGGCGATAATGACATTAGGCTTGATTTTGCCGTTACCGTCGCGAAGATTCATCGGGCGTGCTTTTGCTCCGGCTATAAAGGATTTTTCCCCAATTCACACCCAATTTACTCCCCAATCAATTGCGGACAACTTTATAACCACGCAAAAGCACGCAGTTTTGTCGATGTTTCTAACGCCGGGCCTGCTGCCAGACGTCATTGGCCTCTTCATTGCCTTGCGCCTGCCGTCGTTTCTGCGCGCATCGCCGGGCGGCCTTGCGGGACAGGGCAGCGGCGGATACATAGACCCCCGCTTCAAGCGCGTGCTATGGTACCTGATAGCAAGCAGCAGGGGAGGCGTCAACCGCGCCAAGATAATCGACATGATAAACGGCCGGCCGGCAAACGCAAACCAGATTGCGTCGGAACTGAAGCTGGACTACAAGACCGTCCTCCACCACCTCAAGGTGCTCACGGAAAACGGCATGATAGTCACGGAGAACAAAGAGACGTACGGCGCCACGTACTTTCTGAAGCCGCTCATGGAAAAGAACTATTCATCGTTCCAGGAGATACTGGCCAGGATAAAGAAGAAAGCATGACTGCCATAGGAGGGGAGGGGGCCCGCCCTTTTGAACATAGGGCTCCTTGGGGGCATCATCGCGCTCTACATTTCGAGCCTGAGGGTCATAAAGTCCTACTTTACATGGGGCCTGGTCATTGTGGCGTCGCTTTTCATAGTCCAGAACATTGTAATCGTTATTTTCTGGTCGAACCTCTACCTAGCCGGCCCGGCGATAAAGTCCATAGTCGATGCGGCCGCGCCGTACCTGTTTGCGATAAACACGGCCCAGTCAGGCGGCCTTGCGGTCCTTTTCTGGATAACGAGAAGATAATAGATAGAATATTGGAAAACGTCAGGTCGGGGTCAAAACACCCCTCTTTTGCGTATGCAAAGCCTGAGTCTGTGGGTCACAGATAGGTAAGAAAAAACTACTACTGTGCCACAAGCTCCATCTTTTCCTGCTCTTCGGGATATCCCTTTAGCAGGTCAGCCATCCGGGAGAAGTAGTGCAGAAACTCCCTACCCTTTTCCGTCGTGCGGTAAACCGGCGAGCCTTCCATGACGTCCTGGGTCAGCAGGCCCCTTCCAAGTAGTTCGTTTAGGTAGTACAGTATCTGCTCGTAACTCAGGTTGGCTTTGTACATGATGTGGGTCTTTTTTATCCCGACCGTTGACAAGGTCAGGACGTCGGCCATGATTTCGATTTTGCCCCTGTTGTTTTTGCGTTCAGACATGACTCTATCAGATTGTTCTATATTATTTTAGGGATAGGGTGGAATTCGTGCTGGAACGCGCGTTCCAAACCCATTTTTCGGGTCCAAAACAAAGCGATAACTACGTTTGGAACGATAATCTTGCCCTTTACGCCCAGATAACTGATACTAGAACCTCTTTACTACGAAATAACCAGAAAATAGGACTAAAAGCTGCTACAAGAAGGTTCGTCAGGATGCCGCGTGGACAAGCCTGTCGGCCTCGATGAGGGTCTTGGAAGCGGTTGAAAGCGATTCCCGTGCGGATGAATAATCGCCATCGCCGATTGCCGTTCTTGCCGCGCTGATGAGGTTCATCACTCCCCGTATCTGGCCCTCGGCTTGCGCGTTGCCGCCTGACTCTGCCAGCTGCTTTTCGGCCCTCTTTTCCAGCCTGTCGGCTGACGCCATCAGATTGCCGGCATCAGGACTGGTTGCAGCTGTCGTTGTTGTTGTTGCTACCGTCGTCGTAGAATTTGAATTATTGTTGTTCCCGGCGGCGTTTGCGCTGTTGTTGCCGTCGCTATTGCTGCGGCCGTCGTTGGCCTGCTCTACGAGCTTGGCTTGGGCCTTGTCCAGCATCGACTCTGTTATTGCAAGCGTCGGTTCGGCCGAGGCAATGTCGTTGATGCCCAGCAGCCTCTTTCCCTCGACGAGCAGCGCCTGTATGTCTCCAAATACCGGGTCAGAGACGCCATTCTTTTCCGCAAGGCCGGCAAGTGTGCGGTAGAGATCTTCCAGCCTGCCGTACTGGTCGTTTGCGGCGGCAAGGCGCCTTTCTTCATCCTCGCTTGCGGCAGAAAGATGTTGCGAAAGCGCCCTTATGTTTTCCGGCGAGAGGAGATCCATCGTCTCTGCGAAATAGCCTAGGGCAGCGTCCGCGTGCTTGTGCGCGCCGTCCGCGTCGCCGTACTCTGCGGACTGAGTAGCAAGCGAAGCCTCGTACACGCCCATCTGGTACTTGTCGGCCGCCTGCGCGGGTATGGGCACGTCGGCCTGCACGAGCTCTTTAATCCTCGCATTGGCCTTGTCCCCTGCCTGCGCGACCGAGTCGCGTATCTGTGCCAGTTCGCTGTTGCTCTGCTCCGGCTCCTTGCCGGCTATGCGGAAACCGGCGGCAGCCGACTGGCCGGCGTATGTGGCAGTGACATTGTAGTCGCCGGGCCCGCATGACACCCTCATGGGCCGCGAGATGAACGAGCCGTCGCGCTCGACTCTTACAAACTGCTGGCCGCAGACGGCGTCATCCTTTGTCACCTTGACTGCCACGAACTTGATCGCCTTGTCGCTGTTGCTGTTATTATTGTCGCCGTCTGGGTCTACGGTCCCGGCCACGATAACGCGGTCACTGGAATCATAGACGCTCTTGTTGGTGGTGACAGAAAACGACGATGATGATGAAGAAGAAGACGACTGGCCGTACGCCGCTGGGAGGACCAGAGCTGCGGCAAGCACAAAAGCCACGAAGGTCAATCCTAGCTCCTTTACCCCTCCCGCCATCTTGTTCGGCGTACGATAGTGTAGGCGATTATTTCAGGAACCCTTGGAACGGCCGTTCCTGCATAAAAGCGCGGCAATGGCCGAGGTGCGGCTAGTGAAGTAGCGCCGTTGCGAGTCGTATATATTGCCTGACTGCTTATCTACCCCAAATGCGCTTTTTGCGCCCGACCTTGGCGGTATTCGGACTACTCGTTATCATGTTTGTCCCATTTCATGCGCTTGCACAGGAGGCCATCCAGCCATCGAACATTGTAAAAACGTCAAAAGACGAGAGCTTTACACTCCCGTACCAGGCCGCAAACGTTGACAACCGCCATCCCATCGTCTACAAGTACGACAAGTCCAAGGGCCAGAACTGGATATTCACCATCGACGACAAGCTTGCCTACATCCCTAGCAACGAGTCAAAGGTCGTAATAACCATGAAGGAGGCGCAGCCAAGCAACAAGACTATTCAGATTTTCATGTACGGAGGCAAGCAGCAGAAATTCGCGGTCGCGGTAAACACGCCCGAGACGGGCTACCAGATAATAACTCCACCCGGAGAGTGGGTCAACGAGGAGCTTGTTACCCTGACAAACGCTGACAACAGCGGCCTTACGGTAACAAACGGCAAGAGGATAGTGGTCGACAGGCTTGACATAAACGGGTTTGACCCCGCGTCCATTGAAGTGTACGGCAAGGACGAATCGACTGCGCCCGTAAACGCCTACGGCGGGACGGTAGCAATGGTCATCCTGTACGGGAGCCCTTCTGATACTCCGATCTACTTTGTGCCGGCAGCAGTCATGATTGGCGTCGGCGCGCTGATGGGCGTCCTTTTGTGGAAGAAGAAACGGTCGTAGAGTAATAGCGGCAGATGTCCTTCAGGTCGCACACTGGGCAGTTTGGTTTTATCGGCAGGCAGATGTTCTGGCCGTACATGACAAACGTGTCGTTCACCTTTGTCCACAACCTCCTGTCGACCAGCTTGCTCAGTTCCTCCTCGGTCTGTTCAGGAGTCTTTGTCTCGACCAGCCCGAGGCGGTTTGAGATGCGGTGCACATGTATGTCGACCGGGATTGCCGGCTTGTCAAACGCGTAGACGAGCACGCAGTTTGCGGTCTTTCTGCCGACGCCGGGCAGTTCCAAGAGCTTGTCAATGTCCGAAGGCACCTTGCCTCCGAATTTCTCGACGACGACCTGCGCGACCTGCTTTATCCTTGCCGCTTTCACGTTGTAAAAGCCGATGCTGTGTATCAGCTTTTTAATATCATCAAGGTCGGCAGAAGCAAGCTCTGCCGGCGTCCTGTAAGTTGCAAATAATTTGTTGACCACCTTGGTCGTGTTCTCGTCGCGCGAGCGCGCCGACAGGATGGTTCCAATCAGTATCTTGAATGGGTCGCCCTGCTCCTCCATTTGCAGGCCCCGCAGCGCAGTCATGCGCGGCGGCTTTTCCCGGTAGAGAACGGTTTCCATCCGGCGCAGGATCTCGCCCATCGACACCGTCTCCTTCTTGTTGGCCAAGCACCTCGGATTCGCACGCCCGCGATATAAAACCCTGCTGTCGCAAGGTTCTGTTCAATCTTCGGGGTAGTTGACAAAGTGTCAAGTGTCGGGTAGCGACGCGGCCTCTCTCTATTCACTCATTTCTCTCCATCAGCCTTAACTATCGCAACACCAGATATATCTCAGTGAGAGAAGACCCGTTCATATGGGGAGAGGCGAAATGGTTTCTCATCTTTGGTCTTGTCATGATGATATTTGTCATAGTGTTCATCATTTTCGCGGTGCTTCCGGATTTGCCAAGACTTGTACGTTAGTCTAGACATCATCCGACACTTAGCATTCTAGTTACTACCCGCTGCCTGAACAGCGCCTGTCGCAATATGGTTCTTATACTCAGTTTATGGAGATGCTTTCGTGGAACTGACGAGGGAGGAAGAGAGGGCGCTTGCCGGCGAAAAAGGCGAGGCGCTTGCCCTGGCGTACCGGATACTTGCAGCAATAGGCGAGGCCACCGGCGCAAGAAAGTTGGTGCCAATAAAGTGGGCCCACGTTTCTGGCGTCAACTATAACACCATCGGCGACGCTGGTGTGCAGTTCCTTGAAAAGTTCAGCAAAGACGCGAGGGTCGCGGTAAAGACGACAGTAAACCCGATGGGCTACGACGTAAACAGGCCCGAGCAATTATCAGAAAAGTTCATCGAAAGGCAGGAGAGCATAATGCGCTCGTACGAGCGCATGGGAGTCACGCCGTCGTTTACGTGCACCCCGTACGAGGTTTTCGACATCCCGGAAAAGGGCACCGCGGTCAGCTTTGCGGAAAGCAACGCGGCGGTGTTTTCAAATTCTCTGCTTGGGCTTCGCACCAACAAGGAAAGCGCGCTTTCGGCCCTCGCAAGCTCTGTCACAGGCAAGGCACCCCTCTCTGACCTGCGGCTTGACGAGGCGAGAAACCCAAAGGCGGCCATAGAAACAGGATTTGCATTTGAAAGCGAGCTTGATTACGGCCTGCTCGGGTATTTTGCAGGCAAGGCAGTAAAGGACAGCAGCGTCGCGCTTGCAGGCATTGGAAATTCAATAGGCAGGCCACAGGCAAAGGCGCTTTCAGCAGGTATCGGCACCTCCGGCTCGTGCGGCATGTTCTCGCTTGCCGATTCAACAGAGGGCAAGGAAAAGATAGCGTTTGGAAAGGAAGAGGCGAGGAAAGTAAGGGAAGAGTTGAACACGGCCGACGACGGCGACATCATAACTTTAGGAAGCCCGCAGCTCGGTCTGGAAGAGCTTGCCACCCTTGCCAAGATGACAGAGGGCAAGAAATTCGACAGGCGCTGCATGATATTCTGCTCGCGTGCAATCCACAACCAGGCAACCAAGATCGGCCTGACGGGGCAGATTGAAAAGGCGGGAGGCGAGTTCATGTGCGACTCTTGTACATGTTTGACGCCGTACGTAGACAAGGACAAGTACGATTCTGTGATAACTAGCAGCGTCAAGGCGGCTTACTACATGAACAACTCCAACAAGGTCAAGGTCGCGCTAAAGGACGTCAAGACGATAGTAAAGGAGTACACGAAATAATAATGATGATGACGAACATAACCGGCTGCCGCAGGATTGTCGGAGGCAAAGGGGAGGGCGAGGCGCTTGTCAGTTCCCAGCCGATAAACTTTCTTGCGATGGTCGAGGCCAAGAGCGGCAGGATAACCGACCCAAGGCACGAGCTTTACGGCAGGTCGTTAAAGGATGCAGTCCTGGTGTTCCCAAACGCGATCGGAAGCAGTGTCGGCGCTTATGTTTTCTATTCTCTTAAAGAAGCAGGGACAGCACCAAGAGCGATTGTATGTGCAAAGGCAGACATCACCACCGCCTCCGGCTGCGCAATAGCCAACATCCCGGTAGTCGACCTGCCGGAAGAGATGGCAAAGAAATCGGCGTTGTCATCGCTTCTCAGACCCGGCTCTAGGATAAGGGTGGACGCTGACGCAGGCCAGATAACAGCAACAGTTTAATCTTTTTGCGCACGCATCAAAGCTTGCTCGGTGCACGGCACACCAGATGGGCGAACCGACCGCGGCTAGCCTGCGGAATGACGACCAAAGTCCGTGCACCGACTTGAAAAAACCTTTTATTTGCGCGTGGAAACGGATTCATGTTGGTCAGCTATTGTCCGGAATGTGGAGGCGAGCTAAAGTTCGACCTCAATAGCAAGAATTTCATCTGCAAGAGCTGCGGCCTGTTTGCTTCAAGGGAAAAGATTGACGAGCTGCGCGACAAGGCCGACGCCAGAAACGAAGACAAGCGCCAAAAGAGGCATGACGACTATATCGACTGGTGGCAGTCTTCCAAGAAGGACAAGCAGCAAAAGTAGCTCTCAGAATAATTAATATCCCTTGCCGGCTCTCCAGCAGGCATTATCTTGCACACCTGCAGCAAGTGCCGCAAGGACCCTTCTGTGTATTTTCGCGCCTACTCTGGCGAGTACCTGTGCAAAAAGTGCTTTGTGCGGTCAATAGAGGACAAGGCCGCAAGGACGATGTCGAAATACTCGATGCTAAAATATGGCGAGCGAGTCGCTGTCGGCGTGTCCGGAGGCAAGGACAGTTTATCATTGCTGTACGTCATGAAAAAGCTCTTTGACGAGCATGATCGTTCCAGAGATGACCTAACAGCAGTCACTATCGACGAAGGAATAGAGGGCTATCGCGACGAGTCGCTTGAAATCGTCAAGGACTTTTGCGCAGAGCTGGACGTGCAGAGCAAGGTGATGAGCTACAAGGACCTGTTTGGCGTGTCGATGGACGAGGCAATGGTCTTGCGGCCATCGGAGAAAATGTCGTCCTGCTCGATGTGCGGCACGTTTAGGCGCAGGGCCATTGACTTGGCGGCTGAAAGCGTGGGCGCTGACGTGGTTGCGACTGCGCACAACATGGACGACCAGCTGCAGACGTTCATGATCAATTTATTGGCAGGCGACGTGGAGCGCATCGGCTGGATATACCCGGAGCCCATAGAGTACGCTGGCGGCATGAAAAAGATCAAGCCCTTTGTAGAGCTGTACGAGCACGAGATAGCGTTTTACGCGCTGCAGCGCGAGATCCCGTTCCAGTCGGAAGAGTGCCCGTACATGAACGAGAGCATCAGGACAGATTTGCGCGAGTTTTTCAACAAGATGGAAAAGGAACACCCGGGGATAAAGAACAACGCGTACGCGTCGATGATGAAGGTGTCAGAGAAACTGCGCGCGTCGGTTACAGAGCCAAGGGGCGACAAAAAATGCAGGGTGTGCGGCCGCGACTCTACCGGCGACATCTGCTCTGTCTGCAAGACCGTGAGCGTACTTGGACCGGCGTCGCAAAAAATCGACCGCTAATGTAATATAGCGAATTTTGTACAGGCTTTGTGGAGGCAGGTAGGGTCGGGGTGCTAGCCGTGCCCCTCACTGGAAATCGGCTTCATGCCAGGACCAGTAACTGCTGGGTAAATCCGCTGGGAGGAGGTACCCGCTTGCCTTGCGGAAATGAAATCACGCCGTGTCGGATGGTTATGAGCAGCGATCTGCGCGAAGGCGCGGCGTCGACTGCGCATCGTCGAAATGGGTGAGGTCCGGGAGGGAGCAACCCTAAGGCGGCGTAGCCATGCTAGCACGTCTACGTGGTGGATCTCGCAGGGCTTGAGATGGGGCCTTTTGCCAGCGGTGGTACCGGCAGGCTGCCTCCACTTTCTCTTTTGTGTATACTCGGGGCTCGTATGTTATCCCGGGCATCGTCATTCTAGTTCAGGATGATCGTGGCTCTAGTAATGGTGGCTATGATGATGATGGGAATGGTGATGGAAAGCTCCGTCCATCATCCTTCCAAAGCTCGAATGGTCCATTGGATTCGCAGGCGAGGTGTAAAGCACTTTTCCGTTGCCGGCGTCGACGATTACCTTGTGGATGGTTCCGTCGTTCATGTTTGCCACCGTGATAGTGTATACCAGATAGTCATGCACTACGCCGAGGCTGCCTTTGACTGCCGTGCCGTTGCCCTGGCTTTCCGCCGCCTTTGAAGCATCGGTGAGAGTTACGTGGAGATGCTCGCTCAGAAAAGTCTTTGCAGCTTGCCGGACGTTTATGCTCCCTACTATATTGTCCATTGTTGCTGCTTGGGTGCTGTTTTTGTTATTGGCCGCCGGAGGGATTGTTCCACTCTGCCCACCGGTGTTGTTTCCAAGAAGATTGGTCGCATTCTGCGCAGAAGCAAACGACGCGACTGCCAACAAGGAAGCAACCACGCCCGCAGCCAAGAGAGCAGAGATTAGGAATTTCTTGTTTCCCAGACTTGACATCAATTCACTATTGCCCTGATGGCTCTTAATACTTGAGGAGGCACAGCTTGTATCCAGATTACCTAGAATAGTGATAGCATAATCGTGAAGAATGTGTGCTTTGTACAATATACGCATAACTACAGTTTTTCTTGCATCGACTTGTTTCCAATCACAAAGCCGTACCAGCAGAATAATATTATGTCAGATTGCAATATCCATCGCATCCTATGTCGCTAACCGGCCTTTTGGTAGTGATCGGCTGTTTGCTTGCAATAGTCCTGCTGTTTTCCTTTTACATCTTTCCGAACTTTGTGTGCGGGTCATCTCAAGCGCCGGCCAAGGAGGGAGAAAAAAGCTTCCAAGACCCTGTGGCCGAGTTCTGCAAAGTGATAAAATAGCACCATAGCATGTGAAATGGGAGCAAGTTAAAAGCGGGAAAGCCATCCAAGGTTCGACAGCAGCAAAAGATGGCAGAGCAGCAGGTCGTCCACACAGGGGCGCTGAATTACCCTCCACGCAGATAACGCGTTCTTTGGACATAATCGTTAAGTAATTTACGCGATTTTTAAAAACATGGAAACGCCCCTCCGCCATGCTTGGTTTGCAGGCGTCGTATGGGCTTGCACCTTTCTCTTTATGCCAGCCGTAACCTTGCCCTCTGTTTATGCCCAGAGCTCGTGGCCGGTCGAGATAAAAAGCGTCACGCTGGTCGACCCTGCCGGATACCCTCTAGCTGATTGCCAGTCCGTCGGCAGGCTGGCCATGATTGAAGTCAAGCTTACAAACCTCTCAGACGCAGTCCAGCCCGCAGCCGTCCTAGTCGAACTGCGCGACAACAGTAGCGGCGTTACGCAATTCCTCCAGTGGCAGACAATGTCCATAAGTCCAAAGGCCACGCAGCAGATGGCCACGAGTTTCGACCCTTCCTCTTTGCCGCCAGCCGGCCAGTACGACTCCAAGGTTTTCGTGTGGGATAAAATATTGACGCCGGCGCCCTTGAGCAGCCCCGTGCAAGTCCCGATAAACTGCTAGGCTCCTATTGGATGATTTTTACCCTCAGTGTCTTTTTCTGCCGAAATTGCGGCGGCTCCTGCCACCACTGCGCCCATATTGCTGGTTGTGGCGCTGCTGATGATGATGAGGGCGGCCGCCGCCACCGCGGTGTTGCTGCTGACGTTGATGTTGGTGATGATTCTGCATCGCAGGGACTTCGATGCCCATCGCCTCGTTCAGCCTGCTTATCGGAAGTTTAGTCTGCCGCAGTATCCTTTCAAACTCGCCGAACCGGTCCGGCGACACGAGCGAGACGGCGGTTCCTTCCGCGCCGGCCCTTGCGGTCCGGCCTATTCTGTGGAAGTAGGTTTCCGGCTCGTTTGGCACGTCATAGTTTATCACATGGCCCACCGCAGGGACATCGATTCCCCTTGCTGCAATGTCTGTTGCGACAAGCACGCTGTCAGCGCCCTTTCGGAACCTGTTCATCACGTGGTCGCGCTCTTTTTGTGACAGGTCGCCGTGTATGGCAGACGCCCTAAATCCTCCTGCCTTTAGGTTTGCCGCCAGCTTGTCGGCCCTGCGCTTGGTAGCTGCAAACACTATCACCTGCTCCTTGTGCGGACGGATGAGGTCTGTCAGGTGGCCGAATTTCTGCTGCTCGCCCACCACCAGGTACGACTGCTCTATGTTGTCGAGGCCTACCTCCTTCGTGTTCAGCCTTATTTCGCGCACCTGCCCTTCTCGCATGTGGCCCTTGGCAAGCCTCAGGATCTCTGGAGACATTGTCGCGGAGAACAACAGCGTCTGTCTGTCTTTGCTGTTCCCGCCCTTGCCGCCCAGCCTCGACAAGATGAACTCGATGTCGTCGATAAAGCCCATGTCGAGCATCCTGTCGGCCTCGTCGAGCACGACAAACTTTACCCCATCCAGCTTTATCGAGCCTCTCTTCATGTGGTCAATGAGCCTGCCGGGCGTGGCGACCACTATCTGGGCACCCCTCTTTAGCAGGCCGGTCTGGACGCCAAAGCTCTGACCGCCGTAAACCGAGACCGTCCATATGCGCACGTATTTTGAAAATTTCACCAGCTCATTTGTGACCTGTACCGCAAGTTCCCGGGTAGGCACGAGTATGAGGGCCTGCACCTGCCTGTTGCCGTTGTTCACTCTGGACAGCAGAGGCAGCCCAAATGCCGCAGTCTTGCCCGTCCCCGTGTGCGCCTGCCCAATGACGTCTTTTCCCTGCAATATGAGTGGTATAGCCGCCTCCTGTATAGGAAAGGGCTTTTCAAACCCGTTTTCTGCAAGCGCTTTCTGTACCTTCTCGTCAAGCCCAAGTTCCTGAAATGTGGTTGCGGTTTCTTCTACGGTCATCTTTTATTTCACTTTTATTTTCTCATACAAAAGCCACGGAAGATGCGGATATTCGTCTTGCACAAGCCTGCCGGAGTCTCTTTGTACCTGACGAGATAGGCCGGTGCATGATATAAACTGTGGCAGCCCTCCATCCACGCACGCACGCACATACACAGCATGATTTAAATTGAATCCAGCGAGATTTTCTTTCGCAAGTTGCCCATCGACCCCGACTTTCAGGCGCACAGGCGCGCAGAAGCGCACGGCAACCTGAAGGTGTGGCGCGACAACAAGAACAGCACAATTGGCATCTACGGCACCGCAGTCGCGGTTGATTTCGACCTCTGTGTAGGCGACGGCGCCTGCATTGACGTCTGCCCGGTAAACGTGTTCGAGTGGCATGGCGAGGGCGCAGAGAGAAAGGCAATGCCAGAGCGCGAGCGCGACTGCATCTACTGCTTTGGCTGCGAGGCAGTCTGCCCCAAGTTCGCAATAAGGGTTACCCCGCTGCAGGTGAAAAGATAAGACATGATCAAGATAGACGAGAGCCGCATATTCCAGATAATAGAGGAGCGCAAGCCCCGTTCCATAGCATTGAACGGCGCCGAGGCTCTGATTCCAAGGCTGCAGGACGTGGCCGACCACGTGCACGAAAGGTTCGGCATCGAGGCGTACGTAATCGGCGACCCGTGCTGGGGCTCGTGCGACCTGAACACTCACGCGGCAGACATGCTGGGAGCAGACCTGCTGTTCAACGTGGGCCACACCGTCGCTATGGAGACCTTTGGCGATAAGGTGGTGATGATAAACGCGTACGACGACGTGAGCTTTGATTCTGTCGCAAAAAAGTTTGCCAAGGACATGCAGGGCAAGTACAGGGCGATATCGCTTGTCACGGACAGCCAGCACCTGGAAGAGGTGGAAAAGGCGCAAAAGGTCTTTGAAGAGTTTGGATACAAAGTCATAATCGGGCGCGGAAAAGGGCAGCTGCGCGACGCGCAGGTGTTTGGCTGCGAATTCTACCCCGCGTGGAACGTGCAAAAGCAGGTAGACTGCTACGTCTTTTTAGGCCAGAGCCAGTTCCACTCGGCAAGCGTGGCCATGTCGACAGAGAAGCCGACGTTCATGCTCGACCCCTATTTTGAAGAGTACACGCAGGTAAACGAGTTTGCGCAGGGGCTGCAAAAACGCGCCATCCTTTCAATATACAAGGCCGCCGATGCGGAGAGAATAGGGATAGTCATCGGCCTGAAGGAGGGCCAGTTTGCGCACGTGCGCGCGCTGGAGCTGAAAAAAGAGTTTGAAAAGCTGGGCAAGAAGGTGCAGCTGATAGCGATAACAGAGATCACAGGCGACAGGATGCAGATATTCAAGGGAATCGATGCCTTTGTCCAGGTGGCCTGCCCCAGGATTGCGACTGACAACCACTTTACAAAGCCGATGCTTTCCGTGCCGCAGGCGCTTGCGCTCATCAAGCTGCTAAAGAAGGAGCCCATCGAAGACTTTCTCAAGCTCCAGCACTGGCTATAGTAACAAGCTTCTAGATGTTGCTTCTTTTTGATATGCGCTACCTCATGGAAACAATTAAATAGAGCGTCAAAAACTTTGCTGTTTTTTTGAAAATCTTGCATAATTCCGCATTCGTCGAATCACTATAGAAATATTCATACAAAAATAAGTGTGACATCGCATAAAATATTGAACAGATAACTATGATTTCTCCATATTTTATTTAGAACATTTACAATAATAAGCAGAAGCACATCATACAAATTTTGATATTATCCAGCTTTTAATGATAGAATATTTGTATAATTCTTAAATAGATATTGGTGTAAATGATAGCAGGGAAAAGAAGACCAAGACGGCGACAACCGTCATGTGCTAGTATTTTGCCCAGTGATAAAAAATGACTTGCAAGGGTATATGCATCCGTCACAAGGCTCAAAAGCCGGTAGGCTCGGGCAGGTACGCCAGCGGGCAAAAGAGGTGCCAGATCTGCGAGATATTCATCAAGTGGGATGGCCTTTGGTGCCCGTGCTGCGGGTACAGGCTCCGTACAAAGCCGAGGAACCTAAAGTACAAGGCAAAGCTGCGCGCCAGAGCTAAAAAGATGGCCGTGGCCAAGCCGATAGCGGTTCGCTCAAGATAAAAAAAGCGAGCAGGACCGGCGATGGAGAGCGGAACTGGAGCGCCAAGCAGGAGTGAAGAGGAGGTCCGCTCTGACAGCGGCAGGAGTTTTCTGCTTGAAGCCAATTTTTATGGCAACGGCTGTTTTCTCGCCATCTCGGAAGGAGATAGAAGGATAGGCGCCATATCGGTGGCACTAAGCTCGCAGAATAACACTGCTGCGGCAAAGGTCATCCCTAGCAAGAGCGACCCGATTTTCGTCAACACTGTCGCAGAGAAGGTGGCGTCCATGACAAACGGCATCTGCATAGTCTCATTCTACGCCAAGAGTCAGCTCAAGCTCGAAGACATGAAAGCAATTATGGGAGGAGTTATGCATATCGTGGAGGCAGAAGGCAACAATAATGGCAAATAACAGCAATACAAACAGCGATCTGCGCAGCTACCTCTCGCTCCTCGAAAAAGAGGGCGAGCTTGTACGCGTGAAAAAACCGGTGAGTGCAAAATTCGAGCTTGCCGCGGTGGTTTCCAAGCTTGATTCAAAGCAGGCGGTGCTGTTTGAAAAAGTTAAAGAGAGCAAGATCTCTGTTGCAAGCAACGTCTGCGGCACGCCTGCAAGGTTCTACATGGCCATCAGCGCCAGAGGCGCGCCAAAGAGTGTTTCAGAGGCGAAAAAGGCAATACACGCCCGCGTGGGCGAGGCGCTTGCAAACATGTCCGCGCCTTCAAAAACCCAGGAAGCCCTGTTTGATCAGAATTCTTCAAAGAGCCTGGACGATCTGCCCATTGTAACGCATTTTGAAAAGGATGCCGGCGCGTTTGCCACGGCATCGGTAGTCTTTGCCAGAGACGGCGAGCGGGGAAACCAAAACTCTTCCACCCACCGCCTGCTGCGGCTGGACGAAAGACACATGGCGATAAGGATGGTGGAGGGCAGGCACCTGCACAAGTGCTACACGTACTCCAAGGACCACGGCGAAGACCTAAAGGTGGCAATCGCAGTCGGCGTGCATCCTGCCGTCAGCATAGCGGCGGCGTACCAGGCCGCGTACGGAGTCGACGAGATGACGATTGCAAACGCTCTCTTGGAGGGCAGGCTAAAGCTGGCCAAGACAGCATATTCGCAGCTGTATGTGCCAAACAACGCCGAGATAGTCATCGAGGGCAGGATACTGAAGGACAGGGTGCAGGAGGAGTGGATGGTTGAAATGCTGCGCACGTACGATTTCAAGCGCAAGCAGCCCGTGTTTGAGCTTGAAAGGATAAGGTTCCGCGACAACGCAATCTACAACGACATACTTCCCGGCTATGCCGAGCACCGCTTGTTGATGGGCCTGCCGGTGGAAGCCAAGATGTACGACTATGTCAAGAGCGTAGTGCCGACCACGCATGCGGTGCACCTCACCGACGGCGGGAGCAACTGGCTTTCTGCGGTAATCCAGATAAAAAAGCGCCTGGAAGGCGAGCCCAAGAACGCCATCATGGCCGCCTTTGCAGCCCACCCGTCGCTAAAGATGGCCACCGTAGTGGACGAGGACATCGACCCGACCGATGCAGTTGCAGTCGAATATGCGATAACTACAAGGTGCCAGGCCGACAGGGGCTTTGTCATAGTGCCTAACGCAAAGGGCTCAAGCCTCGACCCCTCAAGCGACCAGCAGAACCTGCTCACGACAAAGGTAGGGATAGACGCGACTGCGACCATCCTGAAACCAAAGGAGAGGTTCGAGATTGCAAGGATACCGGGCGAGGACGAGACGGACGTGAGCGACTACATAACGTAATAAGATTAAATAGCCTCATACACTAACACTGTGCGCCATGAAAGCTAACAATTATGCTATGAAAGATTGGCACCTTGAACACGTTGAAAAAGTAATTGTTCGCTATGTCAAGGGCGTTTCCCCTGACGCCTCCTCTTTTGAAAAACGCAACTACAAAAAATACAGCACCGTCTCTAGCTGCGCCAAACAGATCGAGTACGACATCAAGCATGGCGTGACGCACGAGGAAGTCATGGCAGTCGTGCGCAAGGTCCGCCACGACAAGACTTTCAAGGACCTGCAAAAAAGCCCCGAGTCGCTCCAGCGCCTTGACGAACTGGAACGGCAGATATGCGCCCCGAAAAAAGTGGCGGCTTCGTTCTTCTGATTCTGAAATAGTTATATTGGCGTTGTCGGGCAAGACTGGTGCCTGCCATGTCAGAGTACCGGTTCACCGACGGCAACCTTCTTGTCCTGTACGCAATCCACAGGGGCAAGTCCGCGGACGGCAGCAGCCTGCCGGACTATGTGCAAGAGCGCGTTAACATTGGCCTTGAAACGTACAACATCATAATGAAGTCAAGGCCGGACAAGCACAAGACGATGGTCATGATTGTAGGAGAGCCGGGCCCGTCAGAGAAGGTAAAAGAGCTTTTGGTAAAGGGCGGCGTAAAACCAGAGATAATCGCCATCGATTCAGAGTCCAAGAACATCGGGCAGACTGTCGACTATATCTATGACATGATAAGCAAAAAGCCAAACCCGCCAATGGTCTATTTCATAGCGTCGGTGTGGCTGCACGACACGTACAACACGACTGCAATCAAGATGAAGGGGATAAAGACGCAGTTTTACGGCGCGCTGGACCACCGGCCGGTGCACGAAGTCGAGCAGGAAAAGGCCCTTGACGCCCCGAAAAAGGGCGGCGAGTACTACAAGCGCAAGCTGACGAACAAGGCGGTGGATGTAGTCCTGAACATCATTTTCCCGGACTGATAAGGATTTAATACCCTTGCTACTTTCGCTAGTCCAAGTGCGGTCATCGTCTAGTTTGGTCTAGGACGCTGGCCTTCCACGCGCGTTACGCGCGAAGAAAGCCCGCGACCCGGGACCCGGTTTTTCAAAAGAAAATTGGGCGGGAATTCGAATCCCGGTGACCGCACTTTTCCCTCTTCTTAAATCCTAAAGCCCGTTGTTAAAGTCCTTCGTGGCTATCGTGAGGGTCGAGTCGATCTCCGTCGTGCCGCTTGCACGCCATTTTATCGAGCCGGGGTTGTCCTTTATCTTGTTGTAGATGCTTGCAATCTTGTCGTCGTACGATAGAGTAAAGTCGTCCGGTATTGGAACGGACCCTTGCGAGAATATCGCCGGCCTGCCGTTGAGCGGGACGTCCTCGTACGACTTTGTGTGCGTGCCAAGGGACTGCCCGTCGGCGAACAACTCATAGTCTATCTTGGCAGTCGTTATCGTCACGTCTGTCGGGTTTGTTATGGTAAAGACGACGCGGACCTGCATGTTCTGCTGCGTCGGCTCTGTTATCGTCACGTTTGAGAACCGCACGTCTACCTTGTTAAAGTCCGGCGCGTTTAGCGTAAAGATGAGCGGGATCAGGATAATGGTGATGGCGACTGCGGCGATTACGCCGATGAGCACGGCTCTTCTCGGGCCTATGAGCACGGGCTATGCTCTTTATGGAGCGCATTAAAACCTTTCTTCGTACAGAGCAGCATCGATAATATAGTGCAGTGGCGTGGCTCTTTCTCATTGGCTGTTGCTGACGGCCTAGTCATGTGGGTCCACCTGATCTGCGCGTCGATATGGGTGGGAGGCTCTATCTTTATAGCGGCAGTCGCGGTGCCTGTCCTGAGGTCGCACACCAAGTCTGTCGAGGAGCTTGTCGGCCTGATGGTCAAGCTCGGCAGGCAGTTCAACAAGGTGACAGTGCCGGCGTTTGCAATCCTCATCGTGACTGGGATATACAATGCAAGGGCGTTCATTTCCCAGCCCGGCGCGCTCCTCGACTCTACCTACGGCGTCCTGCTCCTGATAAAGATAATACTGGTGCTTGCAAGCGTGGGCGCGTACGTTGTCCACGTGCGCATATTAAACGCGGAGATGGAGCGCAAGATCCTGTCGGGGAACGCCGGCGCCGTGTACGTGCAGTCAGTGCGCTCCAAGATAATCCACCTTGGAAGGATAATCGTGTTTTTGTCGTTGGCGATACTGTTGCTCGCCGCTCTGCTGAACAGCGGCGGGTTCTAGGCGCTACTGCCGCCCTCTATCGTCACCACGGAATCTTTGCCAGATTGCGCGATTTCGTACCTGCAGCCTGTCATTTGCTGTGCTACCTGCAGGTTTGTACGCAGGTGCTCTGTCACCCTAGACGTCCTGTATTTCGATATGCCCTTTGCAAGGCATAGTGGCACAACGAGCATGTCTGCAAGGAACGGGTCGACTGCGGCCCCGGCAAGCGTGCTTTCGAGGTATCTTGCGGCAGCCTCCTGCCCCACCTGCTCGGCGCGTTTTCCCACTTCGCCTATAGAGTCGCCTCCGACAAAGGGTCCGCCAAAGTCAGACGCAGAGTAGACGAGTATCGACGTGCCCGGCGAAAGCGCGGTCTCGAAAGACGCGGCATAGTTTGTGCATTTTATCCCGCTCTTTTCAAGCGCCAAGAGCGCGGACGAGATCTGCCTCTCTGCCACGTGCTTTGGAAGCTGGCTGCAGACGCTTGTTATGCGGGGCGCAACGGCCCTGCCGTTTACAAATTCTGCCGGCGCCGGCTTGTCGCACGGCTCTATTGTTGCTTTCACGATGCCTCCGCCTTTCGGGTAGTATCCCCTTTTCAGCACGTCCAGCGAGAACTTTATCCCCGCGCTTCTGTACGCCTCTGACACGACATAGCGCATATAGTCGGTCGTCGGGCTTGCCCTGACGTCGGTGCCTCCGGTTATCTCGATTTCAAGGCTGTTTCCGGACAGCGAGACTGCGGGGATTGCCGCCATCAGCGTGAGCGATATGCTCCCGGCGGTGCCAATGTCCACCCTGCGCGGGCCGCCGGCGAACCTGCCAGCAGAAGGTGAAAAGCGCACCCACTTTGCCCCGACCTGGAGGTTTTCAACGGTCGCGCCAAAAAGTTCTGCGACCACCTTTACCGCGGCAAGATGCGAAGGCCGCAGGCCGGGGTTTTCCCTCTTGGCCCGGATGCCAGTCACCTCGACGGGCGTGCCAATCACCGCAGAGAGCGAGATCGCGGTGCGCAGTATCTGGCCTCCGCCCTCGCCCTGCGACCCGTCTATCTTGATGACCGGCTCCATATACAGATGCAGGTGATTTTTCGCACCTGCTCTTATTTCTTGGTTGCCAACAACGTCCAAAAATCGGACGGCAAAAGCAGGCAAAACTCCTTTAGGATTTCGTGCCGAGCTTTTCTGATAATGGTCAGGATTTCATTCATGGTGGCGCACGAGCAGGTAAATTCAAGGGAACTGCTGAAAGACGTGGCATTGATGGAGGAAAACGGCCTTGAGCGATGCTGGTCGAGCGACCACTATATGCCGTGGTGGCACACCGGCGCGTCGGGAGGCGCGACGTGGCCGTGGCTTGGCGCGGCTCTTGCCCGCACCGACGATATACAGGTGGGCACGTCCGTCACCGCCCCGATCCTGCGCTACAACCCCGCAATAGTCGCGCAGGTGTTTGCCACGCTTGACAACATGTTTCCGGGCAGGACGTTTCTTACGGTCGGGACCGGCGAGTCGCTCAACGAGGTCCCGACAGGCAACGAGTGGCCCTCGTACCCGGAGAGGTTCGGGAGGCTGGAGGAGGCGATAAAAATAATCAAAAAGCTGTGGAACCAAGACTGGGTGGATTTTGAAGGCACGTACTACACGATAAAAAAATCAAACCTGTACACAAAGCCGGAAACAAAAATACCGCTCTACGTGGCTGCGCTTGGCAGGCGGTCGGCCGAGCTTGCAGGGGCGGAAGGCGACGGGCTTGTTACAAACGAGCTTGACCCCGTCCTGATAAAGGAGCGGCTGTTGCCCGCGTTTGAGCATGGGGCAAAGCAGGCCGGCAAGGACCCCGACTCGATGCTAAGGGCGGTGCTCATGCCTGCCTCGTACGACGAGGACAGGCAAAAGGCGCTAGAGTCCATAGGATACTGGAAGGGCGCCGCGATAAAGGCGTTCTTCGACGTCGACTATCCTGACCCCCGCGACATCGAAGAAAACGGGCAGGTGGTCGGAAACGACACGCTGGAAAAGATGATGCTCGTGATGTCAAGCGCGGAAGAAGGGATAAAGAAACTGCAAAAGTATGCAGACCTTGGCTTTACGGACATTATCCTTGTGAATTCAAGCCCGGACAGGGCCAAGCTCATCGAGCTGGCGGCAGGGCAGATAGCCCCCGCGTTGGAAGGCGTGACTACCGCCGAGGCGTAGTGAAAATGTCTTTAAATTAGCGCCCGCACAAGGGAGATGCCGTGGTCACCACCGGCCTCTTTGTCGGCAGGTTCCAGCCCTTCCACCTGGGCCACCTTGCCACTGTCAAGTTTGCGCTGAAATCCGTCGACGACCTGGTCATAGTGGTCGGCAGCGCGCAAAAGAGCCACGAGCAGAGAAACCCGTTTACCGCCGGCGAGCGCATCGCCATGATTAGGGCGGCGCTAAAGGCCGACAAGGACGTCGACATCAAAAGGATAATGACGATACCCGTCCCCGACGTCGACGTGCATTCGCTCTGGACGCGGCAGGTCGACATGCTGGTGCCAAGATACGACGTCGTGTTTGCAAACGACCCGTTCACGCTCCTCCTGTTCAGAGAGAGGGGCGTCAAGACGGTCGAGCCCCCGCTGCAGGAGCGCAGCCAGTGGATGGCGACTGAGGTGAGGCGCAGGATGGCAGAAGGCGAAAAGTGGCAGGAACTGGTTCCGGCGCCAGTCGCCAAGGCCATAAAACAAATAGACGGCGTCGAAAGGGTCAAGGCTGTGGCGCAACGCGATCACGTACATCATCGTCATCACTAAAGTATATGACTAGCTAGCGCTAAGTATATGCGAGCACTTGTTAGGCAAAGCAGGAGGAGGAGTACAGCAACAACAAAAGCCGGTCGCAGAAGAGCTCTGGTACGCGGACTTGACGAAACTGTCAAACGACGAGCTCATGCGCATGTACAACATGATAAAGGACGGCAGGTACGAGTTTGCCAAGAACGCGTGGTACATCCCAATCGGGGGCGACCAGCGCTGCCCGATAATGGTCGCAAAGGGGTTCCGCTCGCCGGACACGCTTGCCAAGATGGCCGAGTTCCAGGACACCGCAAAGACACTTGAAGGCGAGTACCGCAACTTTATCGACGCGTGGGACTTTGGCTACATCACGACCAAAGACATCGAGCAGGCAGTTCTAAAGATCCTCGAAGAGCGCAACATCGAGATTACCGAGCGCGCCCAGTGACGCAAAATCCAATGATGCCTACAGCATTTGCAGAAATCGTCCCACCCGGCCCCGTGTTAGTGGTTAACAGGCTATTATAACTGCCAAGCCCCAAATAATCTCGGTAAAAATTGAGCACTACTACAACACCAACACCAGCGACAATACAGGAAGTGGTGGACAAGTTTAACACGCTTGATGATGCGTTAAAGATAGTATTTCCAAAGGTAGATCCACGGACGGTGGTAGGATTGATAATCCGCGGGAAGACAGAAAAGAAGCCAATCTATACCCTAGAGACAGTCATCAAACCCGACCAGAACATAGATTCCATCAGGAGAGATATACTGAACGTGACAGGCATGGCACCCGGTTTTCTACCTTCAGAACACAAAGATCATTGTAACACACGCGCTGGATCTAGAACTCTTCAAGCGGATAAACGACCTTGACTATGTGGTATCAATAAAGGGCAACCCCTACAGCGCCGGCGGGTCTTCCGACTTTTGATTAAAGCAAGAGAATCTAATTATTAATATAGCCAGCAAGTGGATTCTGAAAACGTATTGTCAGGCGGCTCGTACAGAGGGGCAGGCGCGGACCTGCTGTCCAGGCACGGCGTCTCTGCCGGCGACACCATTTCGGTATCGACCGGCGATGATGGCGAGACGATGACAGGCGTCCTCATGCCGCGCTACGAGTCGGCAAGCGACAGCTACATCGTGATAAAGCTGAAAAGCGGCTACAACACAGGAATTGAAGTATCCAAGATAAAGACGATAAAAAAGATTGCAGGCCCGGCCACTGTCGAAGCGGTGACGGCGCAGCCAGCCCCACAACACAAACGGGGTGACGATACGCTTCCAAAAATCGCGCTCATCAGCACCGGCGGGACCATAGCAAGCAAGATAGACTACAGGACGGGAGGAGTCAGGGCGGCGCTGTCGGCGTCAGAGCTGTACGCATCCGTGCCAGAGCTTGCCGGCATTGCCTCCGTGGACCCCGAAGTGCTCATGAGCGAGTACAGCGAGAACCTGAACCCAAGCCACTGGACCGCGATGGCAGACAGGATTGCAGAGAAGGTCAGGTCGGGCAAGTACGACGGGATACTGGTTTCGCACGGCACCGATACGATGCACTACACCGCGGCGGCGCTCAGTTTCGCCCTGCAGGACTTGCCGATCCCAGTGGTGCTCGTAGGCGCCCAGAGGTCTTCGGACAGGCCGTCGTCTGACGCTGCATTGAACCTTATCGGAGCCGCAACTTTTGCTGCAAAGGCGCCGGTGGCAGGCGTGTTTGTGGCGATGCACGCAGGCACCTCCGATGACGCCGTCGCTGTGCACGTCGGCACCCGCGTGAGAAAGAACCACACGAGCAGGCGCGACGCGTTCGAGTCCATAGACGTGACGCCTGTTGCGCTCGTAAAGGACGGCAGGGTAGATATGCAGCAGGAGAATGGGATAGTGCTTGCACAGAGAGGCAAGCGCGAATTAAAGCTGCAGTCGTCGTTTGACAGCAGGGTGGCGCTTGTGAAATACCACCCCGGCTTTGACCCAATGATGGTCTACTGGCTGATTTCTTCGGGATGCGGGGCGATGGTGTTTGAGGGAACCGGCCTTGGCCACGTCAACAGGAACATGTTCGGGGTGCTAAAAGAAGCCGCGGAAAAGGGCGTGCACATGTTCATGACTTCGCAGTGCATCTGGGGCAGGGTCAGGATGACCGTGTACGACACGGGCCGCGACCTGCTTGGCATCGGAGTCGTCCCGCTGTCTGACATGATTTCTGAAACCGCGGTCGTCAAGGCGATGTGGGCGCTTGCCAACGCGCAAGACCCAAAAAAGACGATGCAGGAAAACCTTGCAAACGAGATTTCGTCGGCCATCCCTATCTAGCGGGCAAGGCTTAATACGTGCACGGGGCAATTTTTCATGCAGTGACAGCGGCACCGGATCCTGCGTCAATCGACATGAAGGTTGGATTTGAAATCCACCAGCAGCTTGCAACGAGGAGCAAGCTGTTCTGCAACTGCTCTTGCAGAGAGGCCGAGACGTACGGCCGGACTTTTGTGCGCAGGCTCAGGCCGACGCAGAGCGAGCTTGGCGCCTACGACCCAGCGGCAATGTTCGAGTTTTCCAAGATGCGCCTGGCAGAGTACCACGCGTCGGCAGGCACGAGCTGCCTGGTAGAGGCAGACGAGGAGCCGCCGCACGAGGTCAACCCGGAAGCGCTAGAGACTGCGCTCGTGTTTGCGCTTGCACTGCATTCCCGGGTCATGGACGAGGTCCACGTCATGCGCAAGATAGTGATAGACGGCTCCAACACCAGCGGTTTCCAGCGCACGATGCTGGTTGCTTCCGGCGGCCACCTTGATGTCGCAGGGAAAAAGGTCGGCGTGCAGAGCATCTGCCTTGAAGAGGACGCATCCAAGGTGCTCGGTGACGACAGACAGACAAGAAAGTACGGCCTTGATAGGCTGGGCGTCCCGCTTGTCGAAATCGCGCTAGAGCCGGTAACCGGCAAGCCCGACGAGATAATGCAGGTGGCACTCACGCTTGGAAGGCTGCTCCGGGCAAGCAAGAGGGTCGCCAGAGGGCTTGGCAGCATCAGGCAGGACGTCAACGTCTCCATCCTCGGGGGCGCGGTGGTCGAGGTAAAAGGCGTCCAGCAGCTTGACCAGCTGATAAAAGTGATAGAGCACGAGGCGACGAGGCAGCACGGGCTTGTCCTCATCGCTGAAAGGCTCGAAAATAAAATCTCAAAGGACGGAATAGGCGACAGGGTACAAGACGTTACAGACCTTTTGAGCAAGTCGCAGTCAAAGGTCGTCAAGAAAATCTTTGAAGGTGCAAGGCCGGTTTTCCGCGCAATCCGCGTCAGGGGCTTTGCGGGCATGATAGGGTACGAGCCGTACCCGGGCATCAGGCTTGGAAAGGAGCTGGGCGAGCTCGTGCGCTTTTACGACCTTGGAGGCGTGTTCCACTCTGACGAACTACCAAACTATGGCATTACTAAAGAGGAGGTCGAGTCTGTCAGGTCAAGGCTGGAACTTGACAGCAGCGACGCGTTTGTGATTGTCGGCGGACCGGAAGAAAAGGTGGCCTTTGCCGCCGACGCGATAACCCGCAGGCTGCAGGCCGCCCTTGCCGGCGTGCCGGCAGAGACCAGGGCCGCGACCCTAGACGGCAGGACAGTGTTCAGCAGACCTAGGCCGGGAGCGGCAAGAATGTACCCAGAGACTGACATACCCACCATCCCGGTAACTGGCAGGGCGCTCGACGCGCTCGCAGATAGAGTTCCAAGGCCGTGGGACGAGGTCGTCGATTCAATCGCCAAAAAGCACGGCCTGAACAAAAAGCTGGCAAGCCAGGTCTTTGACTCGGACTATCTGGCAATATTTGAAGAAATCGTTGCAAGCACAAAGGTGCAGCCGACGTTTGTCGCATCGAAACTGACAGAGGACGTCACCAGCCTGCAGAGGCAGGGCCTCGATCCTGCTGCGCTGACGGACCAGATAATCACAGAGGTGTTTGCAAAACTTGACGCAGGCGCAATAGCAAAAGAGTCAGTGATACTCATCTTTGAAAAGCTGATGAAAAAGGAGGCCGGCACGGTCGACGACGCGATAAAGGCGCTTGGCGTCTCCTCCATAAGCGACGACGAGCTTGCGGCCGCGCTCGACAAGGTCATAAGCGACAACGTGGCGCAGGTAAGGGAGAAGGGAATGGGCGCCCTCTCTATGCTCATGGGAAGGAGCATGGCAGTCCTTCGCGGCAAGGCCGACGGACAAAAGATAAACGCAATGCTGAAGGAAAAGCTGGAAAAGCTGGTCAATAAATGAGCCACAGGCCCAAGCCGGTCAGGGACCACTACACCGAGTCGCTTGCAGTGAATTCAGAGAACCTTGGCAGGCAGCTGTCGGCAGAGTCGGTGCCAAGTGAAGAAATCCAGAGGATACTTGGCTCCATTTCCCGGCTGTACCTGGCCGAGACTGAGAAAATAGTGCTTGAATGCGAAAAGGACATGATGGCCCTTGAAAGGGTGCCTAGCCCACTGAAATTGTTCGTGGACTCGATAGCGCAGGTCAAATCCACCGTTTCGCCGGCCGCTTCTGAACTGATGAAGAGGTACGTGTCGGCGTGGGAAGACTGGATGTAGATAGGGTTCTGCTAAGCTTGATCGAGGTAGAAAAATTAATCATGTCCGGTTTCGTAACGGAAATGAAATTTCATAGGCTCCCAAGCTTTTCTTCTTTATTCCTTCATCAAAATGATATTCGGTTTTAATATTATTCTCGATCTCTGAAAACCTGCCTTCTTGGGTTATCAACAGGAAATACATCTTGTCATTATGAACAGTGTTTCTAGCTGCTACAAATTTGCTATCTATGATATCATATACAAATTGTATAGATATCATATTATCGATTTTGCAATGAATCATATCTGCATAAGGTGCCCGGTATATGGTATAAGGAATCCATAAAATAATGTCTGCAAACTTGAGGGCGCGTGTAAAATGTTCATAGTTTTCCCTAACATTGCTTTTTTTCTGACCGCATTCAATCCCAATAGTCCAAGCATCTTTCATTTCCAATGGAGGATATGCGGCGATATCAAATTTTGTGAAACCTATGGCAAATTCTTCATAGATGTGTTCTTCAGGCACACCAAAGTATTTCTGCAATAGTACTTTGCCATATTCTTTCAGTAGTTTATGACGTTCCGACTCGCCCTTGTTCATAGGGCCGTGCAAGTATTTTTTGTACATAAAGTTGTCGGATTTTAATATCTATTTCATTTTTCACCCGTCAGTGCGTTTCTGTTTCAATTTACTAGGAAGTCCGATGGTTTCTTCATGAAGCTGCTTTCCTGTTAATTTCTTGGGTTTTGCCGGTATAACCATTTCTTCGGAGGGTTCCACGGATAGTATTTCGAATACTTCGGGCTTCGGCGGTTCCATAATTTTACTTAGTTCAAGAATCAACTGTCTCCCAATTTCAAAAGTCAACATTATCCTATTTCTTATGTCATAATCTTCAATTTCTGTTTTTGAAGGATAGGATTTATGAGAAGAGTGGTTTGCAACAGAAGCAAAAGCAGCAAACCAATGTCTCATGCTTTCGTCAACGATCTTATTATCTACAAGAATATTACCCAGCTTAGCAACACTATCTTCCCTTTCCGCCCCTCTTCCAAGCTTCTTCTTTAATACGATCTCTTGGGCTTCCTGAACAAGAGCTCGAAGATCTCTAAGAGCTTGAGAATAATCTTTTCTCTCATAACGCTGTTCAAACTTGGTGTATGCTTCAATGAAATCCGAACCGAATAATTCTTCTGATAGGGAAGGAGGATCAGGCTTTGCAAATTCATGAGAGAGCGGAAAACCGTCCGCATGATTCTTCAAAAATTCGTCGAATTGCTCACAGTCTATATCAAACCTCCTTACTTCTACTTTTTTCTTGCGACTCAACCTTTTGATGAGGCTCTCTGTTTCTTTCAGAGCTATCGACCATCCACCACTATCCATTCCTCCAAGTTCTGGAAAAAATCCCCAATAGTAGTGATATGTTGTTCCAACCAAGAAAGCATAGCTAAATGCCCTGTATCGAGAATCGATAACATGACGGAATTTATAGATCAGAATCTTGCCTTTGTGAAATTTTTCTAGGCCACCGATCAAAAGTCGGACTTCTGAGAGGCCAGGATAAGTCAATCTTGGAAGACCATATACACGTAAGGGCATTTCATTAAACAATGATTCTAGGTTTACAGGATTATGTTTCAAATTAAAATTAAAAACTGCCCAGGCGGCCCATCTTGGAAGTGATGGTTGATGAACACGCATATAGTCGATGTTTTCAGATAAGAAGAACGGAGAGGCATTCTTGTCATAACATATTTCCATTGATGCATCCATTGTGCCGCTTAGAAGATCGCGACCCTTTGCCTCTGTCTTGACATCGAAAACGAATCTCGTGGTCTTATTGCTCCCTTCCGCAATGTATGTAATGCCAACGTGTTCAGTTTCAAATCTAGTAAGTTTAATCCGACGCGGGTTTATACCGAGGTCTTCGCACACTTGCCTCGTAGCATCTAAAAATTCTTCATAAAGAGCGCCGCTAGTCACAGAACGATGTGATAAAGAGTAGGTAAAAGATTTTTCCGTTATGTCATGACTTGGATGAGGGACACAATTAGCGTATCATAAAAATTTACCCATAGTTCTGATTTTATCTGATATAATTATAATTATTTACGAACTTGAAGAGTAGCCAGAAACGTCCTTTATATTGGCACAAACCATAGGCTCTTGCAGTGGCAGAAACAGGGCGGTTTGCAGACGAAAAGGCAGATTTCAACCCGCGCACGTGGCTGACGAGGTTCCGCAGGAACTCTATCGGCTATCTTTTCAAGATGCTCTTGTTCTACCACGGGATAGGAGTCGGCCTGCTTGTCGCCGGGACGCTGATACTGGAGCAGGTCATACCCGGCTACCAAGAGCCTGACATCCCCCGCTCGCTCATCGGAGTCCTTGCTGCTGGCCCCCTGGAAGAGACGGTGTTTTTCGGAGTGCCGTTCTATGTGTTCAACAGCTCGCAAGCAGTGATTGTCACAGGCGCCATGTGGGCGGTCTTGCACATATTCAACACGCCAAACATCGAGCTTGCAAGCCTTGCTTTTGGCAACTGGCTGTTTGTAATTCCGTCGCTCTTTTTCAGCCTGAGGACGTGGGCAAGCGGCAAGGGCTGGTTCTCCGTCGTGGTCCATTCTGCGTGGAACGGCGTGTTTTTTGCTGCGGGGTGCTGGGGCGGGGACATCAACTGCACAACGCTGGAACCCGACATGGCCACGAACCTGCTCATGGCAGGGCTTTCCGCCGCGCTCTTGGCCGGCACGTACGTGTTGTACAGGTGGCGCAAGAAAAGAGAATCTAGCCGAATTCAATAAATATGCGGCGCCAAGTGTTAAAGCAAAATGAGCCAGCCTGAAACCGTCAGCGTTTCCGTCACCGTGGGCGACGTCAAGGTGCAATTCTCTGGCACCGCGGACTCGGTGATGGCCTCCGTGTTCAACTTTCTCTCAAAGCAGGTGCCGTCCATGGACCTTGCCAAGAGGATCTCGCTTAACTACGAGGCGACCGAGCTGATAGGCAGGTACGCTCACCTCGTGAAAATAACGCCGGAGGGGCCCCGCGTGATACCCGACGCAGACGCAAGGCTGTCTGACAAGGACATGGTTGCGCTCCAGCTTGTCTCCGCAAGAATTGCAAAGGACACTGGCAAGGCGCAGGACGACGCCATGCAGGTGTCTGAAATCCAGTCGGCGACGGCTCTGAACCCAAAATCCATCAGCTCTAGGATATCAGAAATGGTCAAAGCTGGACACGTGGCGCGTGACGAAAAAGAGCCGGGCAAGTACAGGATAACCACAGCAGGCATCCACTGGCTCAACTCGATAGTGGAAAAGAAGGTCAGCCGTTCGTAGCAACAACGTTGCCTGCCGGCCTCTTCTGTATGTAGCGGTAGTTGCGCATCGTGCCGTTTCTTGTCATGATGTTTTCCCGCACCATGTCGGTAAGCGAGTGCGACACGGCTGTCCGGTCATAGTTGTAGCCCCGCCTTGACAGCTCCTCGTGCACGTCGCCAAGCGACCTGTCGCTTGCGAAGTACCCCTCAACCCACAGCGTCTGGAGGAGGCTCCGGCAGGTCATGCCGCCCTTTGCGGCGGTCTTGTCATTAGAAACAACAGAAGGGTGCACGTCTACAACAGACCGGGACTTTAGCGCCTCAACTTCGCGGCGCAATTCGTCAATCTGGCCCCGGACTGCCGGGTCAACTATCTTGGCCGAGTCGAGGCTTGACAGGACGGTCTCGACTACCTGCTTGACCTTGCTCTCAAGGCATGTGATTTCAACCTCCCACTCGCCGTGTTTCAGCTTTATCTTGACCTCGTCCGGCTGGCGGGCCGCCTCGCTCACAGTCAATCCGTTTGCAGAGCTATTGATAAACCTGTTGCTGGCCATATTGTTCATGTTGCGCAATATTAATATAATTGTGCCCGCATTTATTGTTGAGCAACATGGCCACGCAATTAAATCCGCCTGCAAGCATCAGCCTCGGCGACTTTGGAATCATGGAGTCAGTTAGCAAGTGCCTCACGCCCAAGCTGGACGAGTTGAGAGGGAAAAAGATCCTCTTTAGTTCTGACGACAAGACTCTCGTGCCCGCCGAAGGGTGGGGCGCAAGGCCGTCCAGCTATTGCGCAACAACAATAACCACGTTCCGGCCCATCCGCGAGAGCACGATGGTGGCCGCCATCGATTCGAGCAGCATCAAGCTGGCCGAGACGGAAGAAGGCGCGCTGTACGCGATAAAGTGCGGCGTTGCGATGGCCTATGGCGGGGCGGCGCTGATGCACTTTAAACTTGGCCCGATGCTGTTCTACCTGAGCGAGAGCACGGTGTTTGACTCGGAGCTGGACGACAGGCTGGCGAGGTTAGTGCTTGCCGACAGCGACGTCGCCCGGCGCCTCGTGCGAGTCAGGGCCGAGCGGGCGATACAGCACGAGTTGTCGTCCCACCTGCGCAACTCTATAATCCTCGTGGACGGGTCGCTTCGCACCTCGGTGTTCGAGGACCGGAACCGCAGCATGGCAAAAATCGCGGAAAACTGCGTGCTCCACAAGAACCTCATCGCAGGCATCAGCAAGAACACGAAACTAAAGGTGCTGGAAAGGGCGGCGGCTCCCCTTGCAAAGGTGCCCGGGCCGGCGTACATCGAAGTAGACGTCATCATAAAGAGCCTGGTACGGGGCTCGATAGGGAACAACCTGATGGCAAAACTGGACAAGAGCACGCCCGTCCTGAGGGTCGACGTGGTGGGCGACAAAAACCAGGCGCTCGGCAGGCTGCTTGGCAACGACCCTGTCGCGTGCGGGTATCCAGAGACTCTCAGGCTTGCGCACCACATCTCTACCTTTACAAACACGGAGGTGACGTGCCTGCGCAGCCACGTGCTCAACAGCTATGACGTGACTGAGCTAGCGGCCGACGACATCAGGCACACGCTTCTGGGGTCGATAATGGTATGAAGATCCTTTCAAAGAACGGCAACGAATTGTTGCTGCTTGCGATGAAGGACGACAGCGCGGCAAAGGGCGACTATTTGCTCATCGAGGACAGAGGCAGGAGCATGGTGGTGCAGGTGTATGACGAGGAATATTTGTCGTCGCAGGCGCTCGTCGAGGACATTGTCAAGGAGGAGGTCGTGAACGCGACAAGTGCGGAAAACCTGCACGACCCGCTCAACATCGGCTCGCTCTCGCGCTTGGTCAGAGACGCAAGGATATTCAAGGCCAAGATAAGGGCCGCAGTCTCTGACGGCAGGCTGGCAAGCGACGTGACGTGGCTTCCTTCAAGGGTAGAGTCGCGAATCCGCAGGCTAAAGGCAAAAGAGCTCGACGCGCTCTTGGGCAGGACGGGCGTCTACCCCATACCGCTTGGGCGCGCTGGCGACAACGAGGATTTCGAGATATTCGCAGAAGACCTCGACGGCAAGCTGACGATAATAACAGGCAAGAAAGAGTCGGGCAAGTCGCACCTGTCAAAACTGCTCGTAAAGACGCTCGTGCAGCACGGCGCGTTTGTGGTGGTGTTTGACCTAAACAACGAGTACAGCGGCCTGCGGTGGAATCGCGACGGCACTCCCTCTCAGGTGCACGACAGGGTGATGGTGCTGGAGCCGGGAAAGGGATTGCAGTTTTCGCTCGACTATTGCGGAAAAGCCGCGGTGGCAGGGATGCTAAAAAACGCGCTCGACATTCCGGCCGCTTCGATGCGCGAGTTTTTCAGGATTTGGGACTGGATGGAGAACAAGCGTACGCTCGGCATAGAGGCGATAGGGAACGCGATTAACACTTGGAACATCAACGAGCTTGTGCGCGACGCGCTTGTTTCAAGGTATCACTCTATCCAGCAGTCGCGACTGTTTACCGACAACGGATCGGGCTTTCGCTTCGAGGAGGCCATGAAGGCAGGGGGCGCGGCTATGGTGATAAACATGGGCGAGTCATCGGGGACCACGCGCAGAATGACAGTCGAACTCGTGCTGAGCAAAATAGTCGACCTGCTTGAGAGAAAGGCGATACCGCCGATTTTCCTCTTTGCAGAGGAGGCTCATTTGTACATCCGGGAGACGTACTGGGAGGACCTCATCACGCGCATGAGGCACTTTGGGGTGTACACGACATTTGTCACGAACCAGCCCGACGCCATAAACGACGGGATATACAGGCAGGTGGACAACATTTTCCTGTTCAATTTCACCAACGACTCTGACCTGGACAAGATAGCCAAGGTGTCCCTTGCAGACAGCGACACGATACGGTCCATCGTCAGGACGCTGCCTCAGAGGCAGTGCCTTGCCATCGGCAAGGCGGTGTGCGACCTACCGGTGGTAGTCAAGGTGGCCGCTGCCGAGGTGCTTGCCCTCGGCGAGACAAAAAGGTTCTTCAAGAAAAGGGTCGGCTAGACCATGCTGGACTGGCTGCGCTTTTTAGAGCCAATATCGACTGCCTCGCCCACATTTGAGACGAATATCTTGCCGTCGCCGGCAGAGCCTGTGCTTGCGGCGTCGAGTATCGCCTTGATGACCTTGTCGACATCCCCGTCGTCTACGACGGTAATGACGTTAGCTCTAGCGGAAAATTCTGCGGTGTGCGAAGAGGTGCCCCTGCCGCCTGCCACCTTTGGCTTTTCACCCTTGCCCCTTCCCTTTGCGTCAAGAATCGTAGAGCCGCCCACCCCCGCCTTCTTGAGCGCGTCGTTCACGGCGCTGACCTTTTCGCTGGCGATAATTGCCTCTATACGCTTCATGGCTCGTTCTAAAGGAGGTTACAATATAAGGTTTTCAAACAATTATTCATGGCAAGTTCAAAATTACCTGCAAGCGCGTATGCAGTGCAAATATCATAAAATCTACAAAAATAATATAACATATCAATCAACTGTGTTTTGATTTTGTTGCAAAGATGCTACAGCAGGCTCTCTTGCGATTAATCAGCAGCCGTTCCGGCGAGCCCAGTCCTGGCTTGCGAACTCGCTCGTGCCGCACTGCCTTTTGTCTATCTGGACAAGCTTGTTGTCAAGCAGCTCCTGATTGAGGTTGTGTGACGAGCAGTACACCTCTCCAACGAGGTTCTTGCCATTTATCTTCTTGGAATTGTCTTGGTCTACTAACACCGTGCTTCCAAAGCACAGGTTTTGCGTGTACGAGACGGCCTTGTCGTAGTTCTTGTCGCTCTTTGCAGGCGCCTTTGTAAGCGAGAGGTCTACCTTGTAGGTGTCCTTGCCCACCTGGACATAGAGTGTATCAGGGTCGGCTACCCTCACACCTATTCCCTCGAAACACGCGCCCGAGCACTTCATGTTCTCAACTGGCTCCCCGGTGTTCCCAGAGGAAGAAGCGGAGACCAGCGAAGTGGTTGCAGCCGCGTTATTGGCCCCCTTTGTTTGCTCCTTGAACCTCCACTCGGCCCCGCCGTCTGGCACGCGCTGCCACGTCCGCGAGTCGCCGCTACGGTCCACAAGCGTTGGAGTCCTGTCCACCACCTTGCCAGAGCCGTCAACCAGAGAGACTGATTCGGCGCTGTTGTAGAGCTTTTCTCCGCTTATCTCAAGGACGTAGAACTGGCCGGCGCCTACCACGGTCTCTGGAGGGATTGCTATCGTGGCTGGCCTGAACGACGTTTTTATCTTGAAACCATCTATAGAAATGTCGCCCGAGGTTGGGTTGTACAGCTCTATCCACTCGCCTCTGCTGTCGCTGCCCTTGGGGTTAGATTCTACCTCGTTTATCACGACGCCTGCGGTCTGGGCATGTGCGCTGGCGACAAGGCCGATGCTGCCAACCCCACTGACAGCCACAAGGACAGCCAACAACAGCGCAAAGAAGCCGGATTTACTGGTGGACATTTAGGTCTGCGTGCTACCCTTTTCCACTCCATGCGCTATATTAACACTTATGAATACAGTCTCTATGTCCGGGAAAGTTTTCTATTTGCATAGGCGCGCTTTAGCCTGCTCAGGCCAAACGCGAGGAGCGCCACGGCGGCTATTGCTATCACCGCCTGGACTGCCGAGACGACTATCCTCGGGCTCTCTTTCATGACGACATCGAGAGGAGCAACGGCGAGCACGAGAAACGCCGAGACTGCCAGCACCATGACCCACATTGCCACTATAAAGAGTTCCAGATTCATGTGCGTGTGTGCTACCTCATCACCACAAAGTAGTACTGGAGCGCGATCGTTGCAAAGGCAAGGAGCGCCGAGAACGTCGAGAGCCAGAATATCTTTTTTGCTATGTCTTTTTCAGAGAGCGGGCCGTCTGCTAGGATGAGGCGCACGAGAGTGGCCGGAGCCGCCCTGTCAGAGGATGCGGCAAGCCTATAGTCGTCAAGGAGCGTCACCGGCCTGGCCTTTACCTGCCGGTGCTCCACTATGCGCTTGACGCTGGAGAGGAAGAGAAACGAGTTGACTACCGCCGGCAAGAGCGCGACCACGCCTATTATCTCGGCCTTGCCGGCTATGGCCAGCGCGCCGTACATGGCGCCGAGGAGAAGCGTACCAGAGTCGCCGGGGAATATCCTGCTGGGGTACTTGTGGAATTTAAAGAACGCAAGCGACGCAAAGAGCAGCGGGAGCCCCGCAAGGAACACGTCGGTGCTGCCGAAAATCGCAATCGCCGCAAGCAAAGGCACGGTGGCTATTGCGACAAAGCCGCTTGCCACGCCGTTCAGGACGTCGATAGAGTTGACGGTGTTGCCGGCAATCGGAATTATGACGAGTATCAGCGGGATGTAGAGCAGCGGTATGAACGCTTTACCAAAGACGAGGTTCAGGCTGTTTGCGTGCACTCCAAGGACAATTATGGGCACGGCGGCTACAATGAGCGCCGCCGGCTTGAACCAGCCGGGCATAACCTTCTTGTCGTCGATATAGCCCACGGCAAACGCTATCGCAGTCGCGGCAAGGATTGCAAGGACCGCATAGTTCATCGTGACTGCAAAGAGCACGAGCTCTGCCGCGGCAATGCCTGCCATCAGCACCGGCCCGGCAGGGCGGGGCACGGGAGGCTTGCCGGGCTTGTGGTAGTCCTGCACCACCTTGCCCTTTGCAACAAGCGACCTTATCGCAAGAGGCATCAGGAAATAGATTGAAAGGAACGATATTGCAGACACTATTGCGGCGTACGCAAGCACCTCGTAACCGGAAACGGCAATCACTGTGCATTTCTCCTTGCAAGCTGTGCCTTTATCTTTTCGGCCACGGCCGGCCCTATCTTTGGTATGGAAGCCAGCTTTGCCTGCGGCGCCTTGGCCACCTTTGGCACGTCAGTCAGTCCGGCGCCATAGAGCGCCCTTGCGCGCACCCGGCCTACCCCTTCGAGGGCTACAAGCGGAATGAGCTCCTCCTTTATGCCGTAGCGTATGCGGGTACGGAGCGCGTACAGCTCTGACAGCACGTCCTCGCGCCCTAGGAGCTTGGCCACCTCGTAGAGCGAATACGCAAGCCACTCGCCGGTCTCGACCATCCTGTGCATGTCGCCCGGCTCGACTCCCATCCTGTCGCCAAGCGACCTGTCGGCGGCCTCCTCCACCCACTCGGCAAGCGCCCAGAAACTTCTTGAACAGTCGTACTCGCTCACGTCGTACAAAAGCTCGTCGCGCCTTTCCTGCAAGAGCAGGCTCAACTCCTCCGGATCTTTTTTGCGCAACGAAAGCTTTGGGTAAAAGTCTGGGCTCTGCGTGACAAGGTGCAAAAAGCCGAGCAGGTGCTTGCACCTGCCCTTTTCCACTTTGTTCAGCGCACTGCGGAAATCTACAGCGGTCTGCGGGTCTATGTACAAAAGCGACGTGCGCTTGCCAAACTCGGTTGCGATATAGCGCTCGTTTCTTGCCTTGACGAGCTCTTCAGATTCCAGGTACTCTAGCGCCGACTCTACCTTGAACTGGACAGTGGCGCTCCTGTACTGCCGGGCAAATAGCGTGCTTGCAAACACTTCCATTATCTCTGGTTTTTTCATTCCCGGGACGGACGCTATCGTAGAGAGGAGGTGGAACCTTATCGCCCTGTCGCCGGCCAGCTGCGACCGGAGAGGCTCTGGCGTGCCCAGGACATAATGATCGTATATTTCCTCGCCGCTTGCCGTTGTTGATTCAGAAACTATGATGGCCTCGCCGGCAGTATCGTACTTGGGCCTGCCGGCTCTGCCGCACAATTGCTTGTACTCCATGACGCTTATCGGCACGTTTCCGCCGTACTCGGCGTCGTAGCGCAGGATGCTTGCCACGACGACGCGGCGCGCAGGCAGGTTCACGCCTGCTGCAAGCGTTGGCGTAGCCGTCAATAATTTCACGACACCGCTCTTGAACGACTCCTCCACTATCCTGCGGCTGGAAGGCGCAAGGCCGGCGTGGTGGAACGCGACCCCCTTTCCTACGAGTTGTGCCAAAGTCCGCGTGAGCTCGGCATCGTCGCCCCTGTCGAGGAGTTCTGCCGCCGCTTTTGCGGCAAGCTCTTTACCATCCTTGTCGAGGCGCTTGTACACGCCCTCTGCGGCCTTTGCCGCAAGCGATGACGCCCTCTTTCTTGTTTCTGCAAATATCAGCGCCTGCCCGCCGTTGTCAAGCGCGTCGATTGCAAGGTCGACTGACGCAGACGCGCCGCCAGCCTGCACCCGGAAGGTCCGGCCGTCTCCCATGCGCACGCTACCATACTCATAGACGCCCTCGACGAGCTTTGTCGGGCGCCAGCGGCTTTCCACCAGCGCGCAAGAGAGCCAGTCGGATATTTCGTCCGCGTTTGACACGGTTGCGGAAAGCGCGACTATTTGCGCGTCAGGATACATCTTGCGTATCCGGGTAAGCATCATTTCAAGCGTAGGACCGCGCTCCCTGTCGCCGATGAGGTGGACCTCGTCTGTCACGAACAGCCCCACCTCGCCAAGCCACTCTACGCCGTGGCGAAAGAGCGTGTCCATCTTTTCGTTTGTGAGCACGATTACGTCTGCAAAGGCAAGCTCTTTGCCGGATGAATCATAGTCGCTTGTTGCCACCATGACCTTTGGCTGCCTGCCAAGGCCGAGGTCAATCCCTTCAAGGGCCTTCAGGTCGGACGCCTTTTCGCTTGCAAGGGCCCGCAGGGGCGTCAGATAGACAGCCTTTTTGCCCTTCTTTAGCGCAGTTGCAATTGCCATCATCGCCACGAGCGTCTTGCCGCTTGCAGTCGGCGTCGTGACAAGCACGCTCTTTCCGTCGAGTATGCCTGCGGCCACCGCCTTTTCCTGCGGAGGGTACAGCGATTCGTAGCCAAGGCTTGCCAGGATGGCCTTTACTGTGTCAGGCATTGTCTGCATATGTGTATGTGGCTTGTTATCGTGCCGTGTTTTATTTTAAGTGTCGCAGTTCCAGAGAGAGCCACTTTATGTAATTTCGCTCTGTCCTGCGCACGTCAATTATTGCCTGCTCGCACAGTGCCTTTGCCTGCGCCCTGTTGCGCAGCCAGCGTTCCCGGTGCCAGTGACGGAGAAGGTAGTACGGCTGCTCGTCCAGCATTTCGGCAGGCAGGCGGGCGACAGCCCAGATATCGCAGGCTTTTTCACCGTGCGGCACGCCGTTTTCTCCCTGCAAAAGGTGCGTCAGCTCGTGCGCAATGGTCAGGCGCCCGACGTTTGGCTGCAGTGAAATTTGCTTTGGTGTGGTCCAGCCCCGTGCCGTGCCCAAAAGCCGCGTCCCCCTGCGGATATAGCCGCACTTTATTTCATCGTCTTTCAGCTCGGGAAACAAGGAATAGACATGCAGCACTCGCTCCTGAAACTCGCCGGAAAATTTTGCAGCCGCCACCCGGGTGAACCTGAGCAAGCCTAGGCTTTGGCCCAGAACCCGGGCCTTCTTTCGTATATCCTGCCTTCGCGGTTGAACTTGCTTATCTGCGTCCTTGCCTCCTCGTCTGTGAACCTGCCTGTTTTCACGAGCTCTGCCACGAGGTTCTTATCCTCGACCTCGTTGTTGTCAGGGCCGGAAATCCCGTTGAATACCTCCATGAACAGTTTCTGCTTTGACACCTCGCTCTGCGGCTTGCCGTACAGGACGCCGACGTCCATCTTGCCGGTGTTGACGTCAACGCCGGCGGTCTTTAGCATCTGATCGACGAGGTAAATCGCCCTCTTGGCGTCGTCGGCTTCCACGTGGTCCTTGAGCAGAATCCTTGCGCGGGCAGTAGCGAGCCTCACCAGACCCTCCAGCTGCCTCGGGGTGACTGTAATCATGCCCTCCGACTCGGCCTTTCTCATGTCCATGTAATAGCTCCTTATGATGTCAATTGCCTCCGACGTCAGGACAGGCTCGCGGCCCTTGGCGTACGTCAGGTACTTGGAAAACAGGTCTATTTCGATTGCAGGCTTGGCCGCGTGCGCTACGTCCTTGTGGATTTCGAGGATGTGGCTTGCAATCAGGTTGTCCTTGTCCTTTTCAGGGATGTCCCTGACTATGAATATCAGGTCGAATCTGGTCAGTAATGGCACGGGCAGGTTCACGTTTTCCGTGATGTTCTTGTACGGGTCGTACTTGCCGTACATCGGGTTTGCCGCTGAAAGTATCGACGTCCTTGCGTTCAATGTCGCCACAATGCCACCCTTTGCGACCGAGCAGGTCTGCTGCTCCATGACCTCGTGGAGCGCCGAGCGGTCCTCCGGCTTTATCTTGTCAAACTCGTCTATGCAAACGAGACCCTGGTCGCCCAGAACCACGGCTCCTGCTTCGAGCATCATGATTCCGGACTTGTCGCGGATGACTGCGGCGGTAAGTCCTGCGGCTGTAGAGCCCCTGCCGGATGTGTACAAGCCTCTGGGCGCGATTTTTGCCGCAAATTTCAGCATCTCGGATTTCGCAGTACCGGGGTCTCCCACGAGGAGCACGTTGATGTCGCCCCTGCGGGTGGAACCGTCCTCAAGTTTCTTGGTGACAGAGCCTACAATCAATAACAGAATGGATTCCTTGATTACCTCCTGCCCGTAGATGTGAGGCGCAAAAGACGCGACCAGTTTTTCATAGGCGTCCGGCTTGCTCCCTATCGCCTGTATCTGGCGCTCGTCCTCGGTGCTTATCGCAATTCTCTCGACCGTGCGGGTGTCCTTGCTCCCCGCCCTGCCTCCCAGGTACTCTATGTTGTTCCCCTCCATTCGCAGGCGGAAGAGGCTCGTCTTTGCCTGCGGCGCCAGCTGCTCCTGCTCGATGCGTATGATGCCTGTCAGCATTATCCTGTCGCCGGGCCTGCACTGGTCCACTAGGTCGCCCATCACGGTGACTTCTACGTAATGAGGCAACTGCCCCGCCGGCAGGTCTTCAGGCAGTTCTTGCAGGCGCACCATCTGGAAATCGATGAATATGCTGTTTTCAGGGTCCATGTCGAGCTCTTTTTCGCCGCACGCGGAGCATTTTGAAGGCTTTTTCAGCACGAGCCCCTTCAGCGTCGCTTCGGTGACTGCGCCGCAGTTTGTGCACTTGTATGCCACCTTTTTTGCAAGAGGCTTGACCTCCGACGAGCGCACCACCATTCCGGACACGCTGACCAGCTTGTCGATAAGGTCGGCGTTTATGTCCCGCAGCCCTTTCTGGACGGTATAGTTGCCTATCCTGACCTTTATCCTGTCGTGGATCTCTTGCTCATAGTCGTGGTGTATCTCGCGCAGGATTGCAAGCGCGGCCTCGTTGAACGCCTCCAGCATCTCGTCCGGCTTGTGTGTCAGCTGCTTTGCAAGGTCTGGACTATACGAGTCAAAGTCTATGTAATCTACAACGAGCGACTGGACGCCGGACGCCATCATGTTGTTGATGCGGTCGAAATAGCGGTAGTTGCCTTCCCTGTCCTTGAACGCCTGCAGGAACTCTTTCAGGTTGTCCGCAAGGGCCGCCGATGTTGTTTGTTGTTGCTCAGCCAAACTTTTTCAAAACACCCCTCTTGAATTTCATCGACGCCTCGTGTATCGTGCGATACAGCTCTTTTTCCTCTGCGGCAAGCCTGCCTTCCAGCTCTGCCGACAGCGGAGACGCGGCTGCAAGTTTCACAATCTTTTCCAGCCGCGACGCGACAAACGTGTTTAATGATACTGCCAAATTTTCGCGCTCGCGCTCCCTCAGCGTGTCGAGATGGTCGTTTACCCGCACGTAAAAGTCGACGTCTATCCCTGACAGGTCGTGCGGCCTTGCGATGCGCTCCCGGTTCAGAGTCCTTGAAATGTAGCCGGCGTTGTCGTTTGACTGGATCTCGATTGCGCCCTGCTCTGAAAGTATCTTGGCGACCCAGCGCGGGAGCGTGGACATGTCGCCTTCTTTGGCATCGACTGCGACTGCGCCGACTGCCAACTTGACGTCCCGCTTGTAGGAAATCCTGACATCCTCGTTCATGTAGCCGACATGATAGGCGTCCTGTATAGCTTCAATGCTGCTGTCTGGAGGCGAGTCGGCCATTGTCAGCAAATTGTACAAGCTAGTGTTCAGTTATATCTTTTGTCAGAACAGTTTTAGCTGAGCTCTCAGCTAGCTTGCGCGAGCTGTGGTAAAATCAAGCTTTTCCCTGGCAGCAATCTATTAATCCTTTGCCAGAGCTGAAAAGGGTTGCTTGTCGTCGTCAACAGCGGGAGCAAAAAAGAGCGACCTTGCCAGCCTGATGTGGACTGAAAAGTACCGGCCGCATAAACTTGAGGACGTTGTCGGCCAGAAGGACATCATAAAGGGCATTTCAAATCTTATAAAAGGCCGCGACCTGCCGCACATGCTGTTCTCCGGGCCCGCCGGCGTGGGCAAGACCACGGCCGCGCTCTGCATAGTGAAGGAGCTGTTCGGTCCAAGTTGGAGAGACAACGTGCTCCAGCTCAACGCGTCCGACGAGCGCGGGATAAAGATGGTGCGCGAAAAAGTCAAAGAGTTCACCAGATGGGGCTCTCCTACCGGCGAGCAGGAGACAAAAGAGCTCTTTAAAATAATAATCCTAGACGAGGCCGACGAGATGACATCGGAGGCGCAGACTGCCCTGCGCAGGATGATGGAAGACGGCGCAAGGACTACTCGCTTTATCATCATTTGCAACTATTTGTCGCAGATAATCGAGCCCATACAGAGCAGGTGCGTCGTTTTCAGGTTCACGCGCCTGCCAAAGGAAGTGGTGCTAGAGCACATGGAAGAAATTGCAAAGAAAGAACAAGTCAAGTACGACGAAAAAGCCCTTGCCCACATCTACGAAGCCACGGGCGGGGATATGCGCCACTCGATAAACATCATGCAGGCAGCTGCAGGCATGGGCGCGATAAATTCCGCCAACGTGACTTCTGCAATCGGATTGTCGGGCAGGTCCAAGGTGGGCGACGTGATGAAGCTTGCCCTTGCCGGCAAGTTCAACGACGCCCGCGCAAAACTCTTGGAGCTGACGCAGGTGTACGGCATGTCTGAGGGCGACTTTATGAAATATGCAAGCCAGGAGGCGTACGAAATGAAGCTGGAAAACCCCGGCGAGCTTGCAGAGGTCATGGCCGAATACGACTACAGGCTGGCTTCGGGCGCGCACCCGGAGATACAGATGGCCGCGCTCTTGGCAAAACTTGGAAAACTGGGCAGCAGTAGCAACAAGAAGGACTCTGGCTAGTTATTAGTATTCTTCCTCAAACTCTTCGCCCGACTCTTCTTCCTCTACTTCCTCAAAGTCCTCTTCGAGCTCCTCGCGCTCTTCTGCGCTCTTGTAGGGAAGGTCGGCTTCGCCGGGCGCGCCGCATACGGGGCACTTGAACTCTATCGTCTGGCCCTCAAGGTCGAGAGGGAATTCCTTCTGGAATACCTCGTCGCATTTCGAGCACACAAGCGTAGTCTGTATGTTGTCTTGGCTGAACTTGTGCGCCTGCACCCGGAAAGAAGTGTTGGCCAATATTCGACTTGGTATAGGAATGCTGCTTTTTTATAAGCGTTCGTGTCCCCGCCTCTGGCATCTCGTGCAGGAACGCAGGTCAGCGGTGACTTACCTGATAAGGTTGCAATGACGTACTTGGTAAGTTATTACTACTGTATTTAAATATCATCGCTCCCATTATAATGGCATGACAATTACCAGAACCATCAAGAAAATAGTAAACAGCGTCTCGACGATGGAAGGCGAAGGCTTTCTCGTCAACAGATCGTTTCCCACGAACGCGCTGATGCAGTTTGACCCGTTCCTGCTCCTCGACGAGATGGGCCCAAAGGAGTACGGGCCGGGAGAGGCCAAGGGCGCGCCGGACCACCCCCACCGCGGGTTTGAGACCGTCACTTACCTGCTTGAAGGCAGCTTCCAGCACAAAGACTCTAACGGCAACGCTGGCCGGCTTGGGCCCGGCGACGTGCAGTGGATGACTGCCGGCGCAGGCGTGGTCCACTCGGAAATGCCTGAAAAAGAGTTTGCCAAAGTCGGAGGCCGGCTGCACGGGTTCCAGCTGTGGGTCAACCTCCCAAAACAAGACAAGATGACCAAGCCCCGCTATCAGGATGTCCGCTCGGCGGATATACCGGTCGCAGGCGCAGAGGGTACAAGCGTGCGCGTGATAGCAGGCGAGGCGCTTGGCAAAAAGGCCGTCATCGACACGCGCACTCCGATAATGTACCTGCACTATACACTAAAGCCGGGCGCAAAGGTCGAGCAGCAGGTGCCCCGAGAATACAACGCGTTTGCGTACGTGGTCGAAGGCGAGGGCGAGTTTGGGAGCAAGAGAGCAAGGCGCGGTCAGATGGCGATATTTGAGCGCGACGGAGACAGCGTGGCAATTGCCGCCCCAAAGGACGCGGCCTCTGACCTGAGCGTGCTCTTGATAGGAGGAGTCCCGCTGAACGAGCCGGTCGCCCGGTACGGGCCGTTTGTCATGAACACGCAGGAGGAGATCTACCAAGCCATAGAGGACTATCAGCAAGGGAGGTTTGGCAAGATCGGCTTTTAGGCTGCTGCAGGCTGGCTAGGTAGCTCCGGCCGCAAGGGCCCGTTCGGCGTCCTGCTCGCCTTCTTTTATCAATTTCTTGATTGTGGCTATCGAGAAATCGGCGTCTTCGAATATGAACGGGACATCCTCCTTGCGCTCTATTTTCACCACGTTTTCGATTATCGCCCCGCGCGCGCGGGCGACGCGCTGGTACCTCTTTTCAATCTTGGCGAACCTGTCCTTCTTGCCGTCGTCGTCGAGTGGCATGTCGCTGATTAACTCGTACATGTCGCGCAAAAGCTCCAGATAGCGCTTCACTGCCTTTGACATCTTGATGTTGTGCTCGGTCCTGTCGGCGTACATGATGTCCCTTGCCCGGTGCAGCGAGTCAACCATGCTCTCCGGCAGGCGGTCCTGGTACTTGGGAAACAGGTTGACAATATAGACGCGCTTGTCGCTTCTTGGCGACTGGGCTATCACTTCGCGAAGGGGCGTGTTGCTCATCAGGCTCCCGTCCCACAGGTAACGGCCGTCCACCTTTGTCCACGATATCCCGTAAAACGGATAGCCAGCGCAGGCGACCAAGCGTTCTACAGTCATGCGCTCGCGGTGGCTGTCAAACACCACGGAATCGCTCTTTTGTATGTCAGTCGCAGTCACTATGAGCCGGGGCAGGCTGCGGGTGGAGAGCTTTTCAAAGTCGATGTAGCTTCCAAGCGTAGATTTCAACGGGCCCAAGTCGTACAAATGCGGCGAGTTTGGCAGAAACGGCCACGTTGGCGCAAACATCCTGGCGTTACCGTACGTCGCGCTGTACATCCACGCGGCCACGCTGCGCGCCGAGTCTGAGAGCATGATTGGAGTCACGTACTCGGCGATATGCAGCCAGAAATCTTCAAGGTCTTTTGCAGGCTGGCCGGTCTTTGAGCCGGCTATGATGCCGGCGTTGATGGCACCTATCGACGTGCCGGCGACGATGTCGAATTTTACGCCGTGGCGCTCCAGCACCTTGTACACGCCGCACTCGTACGCGCCAAGCGACCCTCCGCCCTGCATGACAAGGACGGTCTCAAAGGCATGTTCAAGATCTTCTTTGCCAGAATTGCTCAACGTCTTACTTATCTGCTCTTCGCGCTATAAAGGGTACGCCCTGGGCAGGCAGGCGCGTTTGGGTAAAATTATTTATCAACACAGAAATTTATCCCGGAACGTGGAAGAAGAGAAAAACCCAAAACGCTACAAGATTCTTTTGGCCGCTGTCGTTCTGATTGCAGGATTTTTCGCGGCGACTTTTGCAGCCAGCAGCAGCCTGACAAGCAACGCCTCTGCCCAGATCGCGCCAGCAGGAAACGACAAGATGGCAGGAGAAGGAGGAGAAGAGGAGGAAAAGACTCTGACGGTTTCAGGCTCGGCATCTGTCAAGGTACAGCCCGACAAGGTCCAGCTTGTTTTTGCAGTCGACACCAGAGAAAAGACTGCTAGGACGGCACTTGACTCTAACGCGGCAACCATAAACGCGGTCCTTGATGCCCTTGAAGCGGCAGGGGTCAAGAAGAACGAAACTAGCACCGCGGATTTCAACATCAACTCTGTCTACAACTATTCCTCACAAGGAGAGTTGCAGAACCTGACCGGCTACACGGTGACCAACTCGGTGCTTGTGTCGAGCTCCAACCTCAACAGTGTATCAAGGTGGATCGACGCGGCGGTAAGCGCGGGGGCCAACAGGATAAACGGCGTCTATTTCCAGCTGTCGGCTGAAAAGGCGGCAGAAATGCGCGACGGCCTGATAACAAATGCAATCAAGGACGCCCGGAACAAGGCGGACCTCGCGGCAGGCGCGGTGGGTCTGAAGGTCGTCGGGGTAAAGTCGATGACGGTAAACGACTACTATGGGTACGTCTCTGGCCCGTACGCATCAAAGTTCACGCTTGCAGTCGCGGACCCAAGCGCCACGCCGATAATCGCTGCAAATCAGGACGTCTCTGCCAGCGTAAACATAGTCTACCTGCTCGGGTGACGGGTAGGCAGAGCATTTTCTTTTTTTCCTGAAAAATGGTTCCTAGTGACCGGGTCTATACCTGCTCGGCCGTCCTTGCACGGCTAGGCGTCAGGGCAGAAATAGGTGCGCTCCAGGTACTTGGGCGTGCCGCTCTGGTAGTAGGGTTTTACCCAGCGGTCATCTCCCTTGAGGTAGCCAGCCTCCGGGTCCGAGCCTTCCGGCCCTCTTTCTTTGACAATCGACCGGAAATAATAATGCATGAACAGCCTCATGAACTCGCTCAGATAGACGTCTGCGGCGTACTTGCTTCCGCGGATCACCAGCATGTTTTCGTCGTTGTTCTTGGTCGACGCGTCGCTAAAGTTTGCCGAGCCGGTTATCACCACGGGGTCGCTGCCAAGCGGGTCTATGAGCATGTACTTTGTGTGGACGTACTTGACATGTTCGTTGAACCCTGTAAGGTGTTCCTGGAGCCACCTCTCAAAGGTGTTCTCAGGTATCAGGCTTCCCACGACTATCCTGTTGAACTTGTTTTCGCGCAGCGCCTGCATATGGTCGTCTGGCGCCTCTAGGAGCATGTAGCTTAGGTCGGTCCTGCTTGCAAGCGCCTGCTCGAACAGCTTGTTGACGCCAAAGGCCGCGGTAAAGAACACGGGCGCGCCGATGTTCATGCGCGAAGCGTACCACTGCAGCGCGCCAAGGCCGGTCCGCGGGCTAAAGATCTCGATGACGGCATCCTCCGGCGGGTCTGTGGCCGGGACGGGTGAATTGCTGTCGTCCCACTTGCGGAGCGCCTTGGCATCAGGGTCGCCGTAAAGCTGTTTCCAGTATTCCAGGTATGCGCTAGCCACGTCCTTTCTGCGCACGATGTGGCCGACGTTAGAGTGGCCGAAAATCCCTCCGCGAGTAATGTTGGTAGAGCCTGTCCAGACCTGCACGGGCTCGCCGTCATGCAAGAGCACAATGAACTTGTTGTGCGATATGTACGAGGGGTCCTTTGTACGCCCCTTGGTGTTTGCGGCCCCTATCCCGGCGCTGTCCAGGGCGTCGGTGTTGGCCTTCCACGGCCCTTGCGGATAGTCGGGCGACTCGTTCTGGCCTTTCCTGTCGTCAAACACTACGAGGACGTCGGCCCCGCGGTCTATTGCCGCTTTGAACTCTTTAAGGACGGGCTGGTACTGGAACTCGTACACCGCCGCGCGCAGGCCCCAGCTTGCGTCCTGCGCCTGCTGTATGAACGCCACCATCGCCTCTTCCAAGCCCCGGGACAGCCACGTGTACGCGGCCTGGCCGGCCTCGTCCGGCCTTTTGCCGGGGAACTTTTTCTCATAAGCCTGTGAGCCGGCAACGCCGCGGTTAAAGTATATCGCATGATCGCCTACGTCTTCGCTTTCCATGGAAAAAGTTACTGACACGTCCTCCGATTCGGTCAGGTTTCCCGGCTGGCCGCGCATGGCCACCACCCTGTACGTGTACCTGTGCCCCTTGCGCGCGGTATAGTCGCCCCACAGAAAAGCCTGCACGGGGTGCTCGTTGGTCGGGACCAGAGCGCCTCTAGGCAGATTGGCGTTCTTGAATGCCTTGAAGCCTTCCAGCCAGTCAAGTTTATCGCCATTGTCGTGGTCGGTGCGCTGTATGCCAAAGCCGAACACGCCGGCCGTACGCGCGCTGTCCATGTTTATCCCAAGCAAAACCACGTAGGTTCCTGCGACGGCTTGGACTGACATCGGTCCGCTTCTGCCTATAGCCCTCAATAGTGCTATCCCCTATTCCGGGCAGAAAAAGATTTTGTTTGTAGAAAAAGGTGAGGCACGTTGTTTAGAGACTAGTGGTCCTCAACGTCAATATCGGCTCTTTTGCCCGTCGCAGGCTTTTCAAGATCTGCACGGGACTTTCTTGCAGACTCTATGGCCTTTTTGCGCCTCGGCTGCAGCCAGAGCACGTACGCCGAGCCGGCAAGATAGACTGCAAGCAGCGCCACCTGCGCCACCACTGTCTCCAGAGTCGGGTGGATGCCGGTCATCGCCGCGAGGTTGATGTCAAGGCGCGGTATGGCTGCAACGTGCGTGGTCTCAAGCAAGCCGATTTCCTGGAACTCGCGCACCGCGTTTCCCATGAACGCGATTGACATGTACGCGCCCACGCCCATCGTGAGCCCAAACAGCACGCGCAGCGGGAGCTTTTTGCCCAGCTTGCGCACGAGAAAAGTCACGCCGATTATTATGCCCAGGCCGATGAACAGGCCGGCGGCAACGTAGAGCTCCATGTATTTCGCGTATGACAGCATGGCTTGGTAGAACAGCACGGTCTCAAAGCCCTCCCGGTACACGGTAAAGAAGGACAGCATGACAAAGACCATGACGCTCCCGGTCGTAGTCGCCTTCCACACCTTGGCCTTGACAAACTCGATCCACTTTTTCGTCTCGACCTTGTTGAGTATCCAGAAACTGACCCAGAACAGCACGCCCACCGCAGAGATGCCGGCCACAGCCTCTATGATGGAGGCGTTTGCGCCAGAGATCTCGATGAGGAACTGGGCGGCAAACCACGTTGCCGCAGTGCCGGCAAACGCAAGGACGATGCCGTAATAGACGTGTTTCTTGAAGCGTTCGTTCCTCGACGCTTCAAGATAGGTGAGGATGGCGCCTATTATGAGCGCTGACTCTAGACCTTCTCTGAATATTATGGAAAATGACGTCGAAAACGCTATCGCAGGCGCAAGCGAGCCGGTGCCCGTAACCAGTCGCTCAGACTCGTCAAGGCCGGCCCTTATCTCCACGGCCTTTGCCGCGACCGGCTCGTACGGCGAGCCTGCCTGCATCAGGTTGCGGAGCTCGGCAAACTTGATCTCCATCTCTAGCGTAAAGTCGGGGTTTATTGGCCGCAGAGGTAGCTCGATGTTTTCATAGCTGTCAAGGTACGCCGAGCGCGATGCCTGTATAGCCCCCTTGACGTCGCCGTCGCGGTATATCCTGAGCGCGTCGTCCAGCTTTGTCCTTATCTGGTCTATGTTCTGGCGCACCTCTTCCTTGGAAGAGTCTGTCGCGTCGCCCCGCTGCTTTAGCGGGCCAGAATACGCCCCGAATCCCTGGCTCAGCTCCTGAATATTGGCAAAAGAGCCGGCTGCTGCGGTCTGCGCTGTGTAGCCAGGATCATTCTTGAGGAACCCCTCTACGGTCTGCAGATTGGCAAGTATGGCGTTTACGTGGGCCTGTATGGCCGAAGGAGACTCGTGCGCCTGGATCTTTTCGCGCAGCTGCACCCTCATCTGCTGCTCCATGGTGGTCAGCAACGTGGCGTCGTGCTTTTCAAGGGGCGCCTCTAAAAACTCGAAATTGTCAAGGTACGCGGTTATTCCGTCCTGCTCGGCCTGCTTGTAGTCGCCGGACTGCACTTCGCTCACCACCTTTGCAAGGAGCGTCCTTATGGTCGTAAAGTATTGCACATAGCCGCCAGAGCCCTCGCTTTCAGACAGATTCTCCGCCAAGTCCCGCTCTATTGCGGTCTGGAGCTTGGCCACAGAGTCTGCGCTGGCCTTTTGCGCCATCGCGGCATTCATGTCTGAAAAGAACGACTCGATCTCTGTCTTTCTTGATTCTTCCATCGAGCCTACTACCGACTGGTATTTTGCATAGGCCGCATCCACGAGGCCGCCTGCGGTCTGGTAGTCGACGGGCGTCGCCAGTTTATAAGATTGCACCGCATCGCGCAACAGGAATGCCGCCACCTGCGACACGGCGTCCTCGTCCGATGCCTTGCCGGTTTTTGCGCCCAGCGAGTCAAGCAGGGCGTATATCTTGGCTGCCTGCTCTTTTGCCTGCCCTGCCGTTAGCGTGCCGTCTTTTATCTGAAAGGCATAGTCCGTCAGGGCGGATTCCAGTTGCCCAGTAGAGCCGGCGTCAAGCGCGATCAGCTGGCTCTTGATTGACGGGAATATTGTAGTGTGAGAGATGAATGCGTGGGAAAACGCGCCATCCCTGTCGCCTGTCTGCAGGATGTTCTCGGCGAGCTGGACTTGTGCTCTCATGCGCTCCAGATTCACAAGAGCCACGACTGCGTCTGAATCGCCCTGCTGTTGTTGTTGCTGCTGTGCAAGGGCGGGCCGTACAGCCACGCCAACGAGAAGGGCAAGTAATACCGCTATAATGATATTCCTGGTTTCCATTGTTGTCAACCACCACTACTACCAACTGTCACGCGCGTCAAAGACACAATTAGGCTTACCTAATTCGTGACTATATTTAAACCATCTTTGCGTAAAAAGGAAGAAGAAAAAGAGTGTGTGCTCTGGCTTTTATCTCGAAGCCATCGCAATTCTTTCTTGCTCGTTCTTTTTCTTGACGGCGTGGCTGGCCATGTCGTTGTTTGAGGCCAGGATTATCTCCTTTGCCAGCGCCTCTTCAATCGTCTGCGGGTTGCCATATGTCGACTCCCTGACGCCCTCTGCGATGAAGCGGAGCGCAAGGTCGACCCTGCGAAGCGGGGCGACGTCCACCGACACGTGGTAGACCACACCTCCGTACACAATTCGGGTCGTGTCCTCGTTTGGCGAAGAGTTCTCGATAGCGCGAACGAGAAGTTCCACGGGGTTCTTGCCCGTTTCAAGGTGGATGATGTCAAAGGCGGTGCGGACCATGTTGAGCGAGCGCGCCTTTTTGCCTCCCATCCTGCCTGTGTTCTTGGCATATTTCTTGCCGAAATGCATCATCTTGTTTGCGAGCCTCTCGACGATGTTGACGTCGGCCTTTTTCAGGCGCTGGTGCTCGTGCCTTCCAAAGGTGTTCGGGAGGACTGCCGGCTTTAGCGAAATCGCCGTCTTTAATCCCGGGTCGTTTATCTCGATTTCCTTGGTCTCCCACTTGTTGAAAAGCGTGATTGTAACCTGCTCTTTTCCGCTCATCTTCTCGGCTTCTCCTTTCTGCCATATACGAGCTCTTTGAGCGAAACGCCGTTTACCTTGAACACCTGCCACCTGACACCGGGGATGTCGCCCATTGCGCCACCCATGGAGCCGCCGATGCCCTCGACCATGACCTCGTCGTGCTCGTCGACAAAGTTGAGAGCGCCGTCCCTCGGGAGGAAGGCGGTGACGGACTTGCCGTTCTTTATCAGCTGCACCCTGACGCACTTGCGCACGGCAGAGTTTGGCTGCTTTGACTCGATGCCTACTTTTTCCAGCACAATGCCCCTTGCCTGCGGCGCGCCCTCTAGCGGGTTCGCCTTTTTGTCAAGCATAAGCATACGTCTCTTGTAATACTTGTCTGCCCACCTGCCGCGGCTCTTCTTCGTCCTGAGCACGCCGCCGGCAAACAATCCTAGTGGAGATTTACCCATTATTCATATTCACCCTGTTTGTTATCTGCTGTTCCGGGCTTACGATCAGGACACTGGATATATGGAAGTATCGCTTTGCCAAAAGCCTGGCCTTCTCGGCGTTTCTCCCTTCCCTGCCTACCACGGCGCCCTTTTTCTTGGCGTCGACGGTGACTACGGCCTGCTTGCTTCCGTCCATCCTTTCTGAGATGCGCACGTCCGACACCATGTCGGCATTGAGCATGTTGCGGATAAACTCGGCAGGATCTTCCGAGAACTCGACGAGCTCGACCTTGCGGCCCACGACCTGCTGCAGCTGCTTTATGGTGGCGCCACCCTTGCCGATTGCAAGGCCCATCTGGCCCTTGTTCACAACAAATATGACGCGGTCCATCTTGTCGTCAACTATGCAGTCGCGCGCAGACGCGCTTGTCACGCTTCCAAAGAGCGAGATCAGGCGCAGCTCGTCAGAGGTCAGCTTTATTTCCGTCATATTCAGTTTGCCCCTCTGGCGTAGAGCCTTCTTCCTTCTTCAACAGACAAATACAAGCTGAGCACTGTCCCGAAGGTCAATTTAAGTCTTGGCGCCTCGGTAGAACAAAAGTAGCGAAAAGGAAAAGAAAAGAGGGTCACTTGCCCTTTTCAGACATCACGGCCGTAACCTCGGCGTCGGTCGCGCCCTTGATGGCAATCGCCGTGACGCGGAAGGGCTTGTTGCAGAGCTTGCCGAGCTGCACCGAGTTGCCGTCAAACTCGTAGATGGCAACACCGGCGGACTTTGTCTGCTCGTCAAGTTTTGCCCTGTCGCCGGCGTCAAGCGACTTTGAAACTATCACCAGCTTGGAACTCTTGGCCGACTGGAGGACTTCCTTCACTCCACTCTTGTACTTGTTGGCCGCTACTGCGTCTTTGATTACTTTTTCTATTGTCTTCATTCTTGTTCTTTACCTTCCTTGACCTTCATATAGAGGTCAACCATTCCGGTGCCGACGGGTACGGTGGCACCTACTATAACGTTTTCTGTCACGCCCCGCAGCGTCTCCACCTGGCCTTCAAGCGAGGCCCTTGCTATCGTTGGGACCGTGATTTCAAACGCCGCCCTTGCGAGCACTGATGTCTTTGTCCCTGCGATACCATGGCGACCGATCTGCTGGAGGTAGCCCTTTGATGTCATCAGGTCTGCAACCAGCATGATGTGGCGCACGTCGACTTCGAGGCCCTGCTCTTCAAGGGTGTTTGTGACCTCTTTTACAAGCGCCGTCCTTGCAGCTTCGATGCCGAGCGTCTGCCAGATCTCGTAGACGTTGTTGGTGGCAATTCTTGAAGTGTCCACGCCGTCTACCAGCACCACCTTGGCAAGGTTAGAGCCGGCAGTCTGGATGACCCACTCCTCGTCCTGCTTGACAATCGTGACGCGCTCGATGTCCGGCACGCCTTTTACCCTCGTGTTCAAGAGCTTGTTCTTTAATGTGAGCAGTGTCTGCGCATCTGGCTCGTCGGGCACGCTGACCTTGATAGAGCGCTTGCTTTCGCTCATCTTGACCTCGTATTTCTTCTTGGTGCCTTCTAGAACTGCATTGGCCTCTTCAAGCGTGCATCCGCGCTCGGCGAGCTTGGCCTCAGAGAAGTAGAATGTGAGCACGCCGGAATAGTCGGTCTCGGATTTCTCGATCAGGTCGCCTACCTGCGTGAACAGGATTTCACGCGCTACTTCAAGGGCCTTTTCGCGCGAACCGCGATGTGACTCGTCAAGGTAGATGTCCATCGTTGGCGTCACCGGCTTTTTGCGCGCGTCGACGAGCTCGATGAGCCTTGGCAGGCCGAGCGTGACGTTTCGCTCCTTGACTCCTGCAAAGTGGAACGTACGCAGGGTCATCTGGGTTCCCGGCTCGCCTATCGACTGCGCCGTTACGACGCCGATCGCCTCTCCAGGCTCTGCAAGGGCCTTGTCGACCAGATCGAGCACCTTTCTCATGACCTTCTCGACACCTTCCTTGCTCAGCTTGTTCTCAAGGAGCGCCTTTTCCAGGTTGGCGCGCATCCTCGGGTTGAGGCGCGAGCCGTGCTCCTCCAGTATCTTCTTTATAGCGTCCTCGGTAGCCTTGCGCCCCTCGTCGACGATTGCTTCGGCCTCGATGAGCCTAGAGATGTTGGCCGCCTCGCCGTGGTCGCTCTTGGCAGGATCGATTCCGTCCTCGCCGTACAGGTACTGCACGATGTTGCCGTGCGGGTCCCTGACGGTCTGGTCGTATTCAATCTTCAAGTGCTCTAGCGCGTTGATGAGCCTTCTCTGCATGTAGCCGGACTGCTGGGTCCTGACTGCAGTGTCCACGAGGCCCTCGCGTCCGCCCATGGCGTGGAAAAAGAACTCTAGCGGGCTAAGGCCGTCGCGGTAGTTGGACTTGACAAAGCCTCTTGCGTCCGGGCTGGTCTCGTTTGGAACGTAATGCGGAAGGGCGCGGTTGCGGTAGCCCTTCTGGATGCGCTTGCCGCGTATAGACTGCTGGCCGAGCGCCGCGGTCATCTGGCCTATGTTAAGTGTCGATCCTCTTGCGCCGGTGGATGCCATGATTATGCCAGAGTTGTTGTCCGGAAATGCCCTGTCTGCGGTCCTGCCTGCGCGGTCGCGGGCGCGGGACAGCTCATTGACGACGTACAGTTCCAGCGCCTCTTCTGCCGACAGACCCCTTGTGAGTGGAAGCGAGCCGTCGCGGTACTGCTGTATCAGCTCGTGGACCTTGTCGTAGGTCTTTTGGATTGTGTCGGCTATCTCCTGTCTAGTCTCTGGTGACAGCCAGAGGTCGGAGTAGCCGTACGTGAACCCGCGGTGGGTGATGTACGTCTTTAGCATTATCAGGATAGAGTCAAGGAATTTTCTCGCCACGTCGGTGCCATAGTCCTTTGCTATCCTGTGCAGGACAGAGTCGGGCTCTTCTGCGCCAATCGACGCCTTGTCGATTACGCCGGAGATTAGCTGTCCGTTCTTTATCACGACATCCTTGCCCTCTCCCTTGGCCGCCTTGTTCCATTTGCTGGTGATGACAAAGTTAAAGTCCTTTGGCAGGAACAGCGAGAACAGCTGGCGCCCGCTGTACAGTTTCTGCCCGTCCTTTGTCACCGCCGGCTCTGGCAGCGGTCCCTTGTAGCCGCCGACAAGCGCCAAGTTTGCAAATTCGTCGCGGGTGAGAACAGTCTCGTCGCGTGTCAGCATGAATGCGCCGGTGATAAAGTCTCGGATGCCTCCGATGATCGGGCCTCCATAGCGCGGAGATATGAGCTGGTCCTGTACGCGCATCAAAAGCGTGGCTTCTGCGCGCGCTTCTTCGCTCTGCGGCACGTGGAGGTTCATCTCGTCTCCGTCAAAGTCGGCGTTGTACGGCGGGCATACTGCGGGGTGCAGGCGGAACGTGCGGTACGGAAGCACCACCACGGAATGCGCCATGATTGACATCCTGTGCAATGAAGGCTGGCGGTTAAAGATGACGATGTCGCCGTCTGACAGGTGGCGCTCGACGACATAGCCGGGCGCAAGCGAGTCCGCGATTGTTTTCCTGTCGGTGACATAGTCGAGCCTAATCTTGACGCCGTCAGGCCTGATGATATAGTTGGCGCCGGGGTACGTGTTGGGGCCGTTTGTCACCAGCGCCTTGAGTTTCTCAAGATTCCACTGCGACACGGTCTCTGGAATTGTCAGCTTTTTAGCAACATCAGTAGGCACGCCCACGTTGGATATCGTAAGGTTGGGGTCCGGCGAGATGACGGTCCTGCTCGAAAAGTCGACGCGCTTGCCGGAAAGCGAGCCACGGAAGCGGCCTTCCTTTCCCTTCAGCCTCTGCGTCAGCGTTTTCAGCGGCCTGCCCGACCTGTGGTGGGCTTGCGGTATGCCGGACACTTCGTTGTCAAAGTACGTTGTGACGTGGTATTGCAAGAGGTCTACTAGATCCTGTACGATGAGCGGCGGCGTCCCTGCCTCCTTGCTCTCCTTGAGGCGCTGGTTGACGCGTATGATGTCGACCAGCTTGTGGGTCAGGTCATCCTCCGACCTGATGCCTGTTTCTAGTATGATCGACGGCCTGACGGTCACCGGCGGGACTGGCAGCACCTGCAGCACGAACCACTCTGGCCTTGCGGTCGTCGGGTCGTAGCCTAGCAGCATCAAGTCCTCGTCTGGCACGTGGCTCAGGCGCTCGCGGATAGTGATCGGAAGCAGCCTGTTCTCGCCTGCCTCGGTTCTTTCCACGAATATAGTCGGCTTTGTGAATATCAGGTCGTACTGTTCTTTGCCGCAGTGCGGGCACGACTTGACCTTCTTGGCCTTTTCTATTATCTCGTCACGGATGTTTTCAAGCGTGATAACGGCGTATGGCGCCTTGCTCTCGCGGATTGCCTTGTAGTGCGCCAGCTCTTCAGGATCGAGCTTTATCCTGTTGCACGACCTGCACGTGGTGAGCAACAGCTTGTGCACGTCGTCGACAAAGGCGATGTGCAGCACCGGCTCGGCAAGCTCGATGTGGCCAAAGTGACCCGGGCACTTGGCAGAGGTGTTGCCGCACGTGGCGCACTTTTGCCCCGGCTCCAGGGTTCCTAGCCTGTTGTCCATCAGGCCGCCCTGCACGGGCATACCGTCCTCGTCGTACGTCTCTGGCGCAGTGACTTCTGCGACCGAGAACTTGCGCACTTCAGTTGGCGACCAGACGCTGAACTTTATTCCACCGAGAATCTTGGCTGATTCTTCCATCATTGTTATCTCCCCCTCTCCTTACACCTTCTCCTTGGCTATCAGCCTTGGAGCGACGTTGAGGCTCATCATCTCCTGCAACAGGAGCTTGAACGCGTACGCGATTACGACGGACGAGATCTTGGCCTTTTCTCCGCACACGCGGCAGACGTATCTGCGCTGCTTGACGTCATAGTACGCAAGCAGTCCGCACCTTTCGCAGACGTTGACCTCCGCCTTGTCCGACTCTTCAAGCAGACGATCTTTTAGCATCATGGACGCGCCATATGCGATAAGGCAGTCGCGCTCCATCTCTCCGAACCTGAGCCCTCCACCACGGGCGCGGCCCTCTGTCGGCTGCTTTGTCAGCATTTGCACCTGTCCGCGGGCGCGACTGTGAATCTTGTCTGCGACCATGTGGTGCAGTTTCTGGTAGTATACGACGCCGACATAGACGTCCGCAGGGAAGCGCCTGCCGGTCCTGCCGTCGTACATCACTTCCTTGCCTGTATACTTGAAGCCGTACTGCTCCATTGCGCCCTTGATGTCGTCCAGTTTCTCGCCAAGGAACGCCGAGCCGTCCGCGATTTTGCCGCGCAATGATGCGGCTTTACCGCCGAGCGACTCCATGAACATGCCGACGGTCATCCTGGATGGGAACGCGTGTGGGTTAATCATTACGTCTGGCACAAGGCCGTCCTCGGTGTACGGGACGTCTTCCTGGTTGACCAGCATTCCGACGACGCCTTTCTGGCCGTGCCTTGAGGCAAACTTGTCGCCGATCTCTGGAATGCGCATGTCGCGGACTCTGATCTTGTACATCTTGCCGCCCTCCACCGACTGTGTTATGATGACGGTGTCGACGACTCCGTTTTCAGATGGCCTGACGCCGACCGAAGTGTCGCGCCTGTACGGGCCCTTTACTTCAAACTCTTTGTACTCCTCCATGAACCTTGGTGGAGAAGTCCTTCCGATCAGTATGTCACCGCCGTTGACCACGGCCTCGTGCATGATTGCGCCGTCTGCCTCCAGAAGGCGGTACGCCTTTTCGCCACGGTATCCGCGGATGTTGGCGTCGGCCTGCGGGAGCTCAAACGTGTCCTTCATGCCGCCAGGGTATTGTTTCGCTTCAGCCTCATAGATCCTGTAAAAGAACGTCCTTCCAAGCCCGCGGTCGACTGACGACTTGTTGAACACGACTGCGTCCTCGATGTTATAGCCTTCAAACGGAAGCACCGCAACGACGCAGTTCTGGCCCGTCGGGCGGTCTTCAAGTCCAAGCAGGTTTATTGCCTTAGTAGAGACGACAGGTATCTGCGGGTAGAGCATGAAATGCTGGCGCACGTACGTGCTTGCGTTCATCAATGGAGTAGAGAACCCAAGCGATTGCTTGGCCATCGCGCTCTCGTACGTGTTTCTTGGCGACTGGTTGTGCTCTGGGTACGGGATGATTGAAGCGCCGACTCCAAGGATTGCGGAGGGGAATATCTCCAAGTGCGTATGCTTGCCTGTTTCCACCTTCTTTGGCTCCATCGCCACGTACGAGTTTTCCTCCTCGTTTGCGTCGACCAGCTCGATGACTCCCATGTAGAGAAGGTCCATCCACGACAGGAACTTCTTGGACACCTTTTCGATTATCTCCATCGTGACAAGCGGCTTGCTGTCCTTCAGAACGACGAGCGGGCGCATGACCCTGCCGGCGTTGCAGCTGATGTACAATCTCTTGGTCGCGTTCTCGTTTTGCGAGCTATAGAGGTAGATGCCGACGTGCGGGTGGACCTTGCCGGACCTCCTCATGCTCCTGAGGGTCTCTGCGAGAACGTCGCCCTTTTCCACGTAACCGATCAGCCTGCCGTCGACAAAAACCCTCGTGCCGGCAGCGCGTAGCTTCTCATTTGCCTCGTCCACGTTCTGGACTCCAAGTTCATAGAGTTTCTCTGTGACTTCGGCAGAAAGCACGTTTACGGAAATGATTGCAGAAAGCGCGAGGTTCTTGACCAGTCCGCAGTTGGAACCTTCAGGAGTCTCTGCGGGACATATCCTGCCAAAGTGCGTCGCGTGCAGGTCGCGTGCCTCAAAGTTGGGCTGGCTCCTTGACAGCGGTGATTGTATCCTGCGCAGGTGGCTGATCGTTGACATGTAGTTTGTCCTGTCCAGTAACTGCGTCACACCGACGCGGCCACGGCCCCAGTTGCCCGTTGCGATGGCGTTGTTTAATTTGTCAGAGACGATTCCCGGCCTCACGGCTGCTGCAACGGCGTTGATGCCGCGTTTCTGGCCGGAGCGCTCTAGCTGGTACTTCATGTCGCGGATGAGGTTGCGGAACGCGGTGCGGAACAGGTCTGCAAGCATCTGGCCGGCAAACTTGATGACCTTGTTGCCATAGTGGTCCTTGTCGTCTGCCTCTATCCAGCCAAGTTTCAATTCGATAAGCTTGCTTGCGGCCTCGCCGAGGAACAGCGCCTTTTCGTGCCTGTTCTCAGGGTTCTTGCCAATGTGCGGGAGAAGTCCCCAGTCAAGCAGGGTCTCGGCGCGCTTTATCTGGAACTCTTCAAGCATACCGGGCGCGATTCTCTTTGAAATGTAGACGATTGCGTCGCGGCTTGACGCCACGTCGCCGGCCTTTTCAAACGAGGGCTCTAGCTCGTCCTGTATCAGCTCGTTGAGCGACACAGAATCAGCAATGTCCTTGTCTGCCTCCAGGCCGAGCGCGCGGATGAGCGTGATGAGTGGGATGTCGACTGGCGAGCCGGGAATCTTTGTCACAATCGAGCCGTCGGGGCGCATGATGAGCTCCAGTTTTGCACGGTAGCCGACTATGGATGAATACACTTTGGCCTTGTACAGGAGCGTGCCCGTCGTTTCCTCGGTGTCGACGATAATCTTGTTGTACGACAGGTCTTCCAATCCAACGATGACGCGCTCTGAACCGTTGATGACAAAGTATCCGCCAGGGTCGCGTGGGTCTTCGCCGTATTCGACCAGCTTGACCTCAGGCAGGTTGTGCAGGATGCACGTGTTGGACTTGACCATCACCGGCATGTCGCCGATGTGGATAAAGCGGGATTCAAGTATCTTGCCGTCCTCGACGACGGAGCATTCGAGCATTATAGGAGAAGCATACGTCAGGTTGCGCAGGCGCGCCTCCATAGGCGCGACATGCGTGATAGAGCCGTCAAGCTCCATTATCCTTGGCTGCTGCAGTTTTACCTTGCCAAGTTTTATCTTGTACGGGTATTCGGCGGTCTCGATTTCAATCTCGCCCACTTCGTCGATGATGCTTTGCAGTCCGCGTTCCATGAACTCGTTATAAGAGTTCAGGTGCTGGCGCGCGACTCCCTCCCTTCTCAAAATATCATTGATAATAGGCCACATCTCGATAGAATTCTCTATCATCTCGAGTACTCACCCTTCCACCACGTAGCGGTAATATACACTTTCACCCGCAGTCGGGCTCTTTCTCGTGATCTTGATGATGTCGCCCGGCCTCACGTCCAAGTCTTCGATGGCCTTGTCGCTCATCAGGATGTAAGGGAGCTGGCCCGGCTTGGCGTTGTATTTTTTCAACACCTCTTCAGCCTCCGCCTTGGGGATTATCTCGTGCTTTGGCTGGTACACATGGTTTGTTATCTTGACTACTTTCTTTTCAGACAAAGGATGCGACCTCCACGGACAATAGCTTGTGCTCAAGAGAAAACATCAAAGTCAAATTGATGAATAAAAAAATAGTATATTTAAGCATTGTGAATATTTGATCCAAAAGCCGATTTTATTTGGAAAATTGAAAAGCGTTTTTTCGCGTGGTTATCTGAAATGAGTACAAGCGTTAGAGTTCCTGCACAAAAAGGATAAATAGTAACGGAAATATAGCGTGTTAGGTGTGCATGAGGGATAATGGAGTATAAAGCGTACGCACTAATGGCAATAATGCTGGCATCTGTTGCGGCTGTCGGCACGTTTGGCGTTGCACATGCACAAAGCAGCACCGCCATAACGACAGACAAGACAGATTACAGCACAGGAGACACCATCAAAGTCTCTGGAAAACTTAGCACAGCACCAACAGGACAACCACTACTCATTCGAGTATTCGATCCAAAAGGCAGCATTGTAAAGTTCGACCAGTTTGCCGCCAGCGCAGACGGCTCATTTACCTACTCGTTCAAGGCAGGAGGTATAATGAAGTCTAGCGGCGACTACAAGGCAACAGTCACATACAATGGTGCAGACGTTGGATCAGCAATGTTCAAGTTCACAGCAACAGGCACTGGACCATCGTCAGGCGGATGGAGCAAGATGACAATACAGCTCAAGAACGGTACGCAGGAGGTCATGTACAAGATCACCGGCGGCAAACTCATTAGCCTCGCAGGTGACTCGGACACTTCGACAATCACTGCCAAGATCAACTCGACCGCAGACGGCCAGCTGATCATCCAGATTCCAAGGACTCTCGCAGACGCCAGAGCGAATGGCCAAACAGGCAATGACACCGACTATGTAGTCTTTGTCGATGGAATCGAGGACTTTGCTGATGACGACCACGGTGCGTCCATAAGAACAGTGACTGTCCCGTTCGCGGCCCAGTCTGAACAGATCGACATCACAGGTACCTTCGTAGCGATCCCAGAGTTCGGCGCAATCGCTGCAATCGTTCTTGCAGTCGCAATCGTCGGCATCATCGTCGCCACGACAAGGTACAGCAAGTTCAGCTTCTTGCCAAAGATGTAAGGCAGGCTGGACGAGCCTCTCTTTTTCCTTTTTTTATTTTTGTCAACAACTACCGCAAGGTATACACGATTATTATTTTCTGAAAATTAGATGATGGGGCCTTCGGAGGGATTTGAACCCTCCTCAAGCGGTGTCTGCCGAGACAATTTCAGAACAGTCCACAGCCGCCTATACTCACCAGGCTATACTACGAAGGCCGCCAGTGCAATCTGCAGGAAGCACAATATATAATCGTTCGATTGCTTACTTGGAAGGCAGGAGCCCTATCCTGACCGTTTCAAGGCCCATGCCTTCTTCAAGTTTGTCTGCAAGCGCGTTCAGACCGAGCGAGTCGCCTGCAAGGTGGCCCAGGACGACAAGGTTTCCCTGTAGTTTTTCCTCGCGCATCTTTACCAGGTCGCCATAGTCAACGTGCAGGTAGATTACGGTGTCAACGCCATACTGGAAATACGCCTTGGCGATGGAATAGCCGCCGTTGGTTCCTGCCGCTATCACGAGCGCCCAGTGGCCGGCCTTGTTTTTCTCGCTTCCGTGCCTCACTTGCACGCGGGTTTCGGCGTGGCAGAATTCCGGTATTTTGCTCACAGACTCGATAATGTCAGAAATGTATTCCGTCTTGCCCGACTTTATCTTGGCAAGGATGGCCTGCCTCATGTATTCGTCGCAGGGCTGGTGTATGTTGACAAGGGGCATCTTTATCGCCCGCGCGGCTCCCACCACGTCGTCGTAGATGTTGGCGTGCGTCCTTGTCTCCACGCGCTCTTTGAGTTTCGCTGTCGCTTCCCTGGCGACCTTTCTCGGCACGCCGTGCTCTACCATGTAGTCAGTGTGCCTGTCAAAGACCTTGTAAAAGTTGATAGAGGCTACTCCTATTGGGTGGTGCGCGATGACGGCATCACACCCGAGACTTTTTGCGAGCAGTAGCTCTGCAGTCCCGACATCAACTGCTATCATCACTTTCTTGATGTTCCTGCCCTTTACGTGCACCACGCTATCGGCGGGCATCTTTTTCCATCCTGCAAGCTCTAGACCAGCCTTCATTATCTGCTCAGTATTAACACCGGACATAACGAGCCTGTGGCGCAGTGCAAAATTTAAATCTGATCCGGCCTTTTCCAACTTTATGAGCTGCTCCGACGAGTATTTCTCGCACTCGACTACAGGCGACGACAACAACTTGATACAGATAACGCCCGCAGTCAAGGAGAAGCTCAGAAAAGCCAAATATGGAGTATACAACCACTCGGCGGTGGAGCTGTGCCACTGGACGAAAAAGTCGTTTGCAAACGAGGGCACGTGCTACAAGCACAAGTTCTACGGCATATCGACGCACCAGTGCATGGAGATGACCCCTACTGCCATGAACTGCGAGAACAGGTGCGTGTACTGCTGGCGGCCGGCGGAATTCTACGATACGCTTGAAATGCCAGAGCAGATGGTGGACGAGCCTGAGGTCATCGTCCAGAACCTGATGGCCGAGCGCAAGAGGCTGATAAACGGGTTTTACGGCAGGTCAAAAAACGACAAGACCAAGCTCGACGAATCATTGCTGCCGGCACATTACGCGATCTCGCTTTCCGGCGAGCCGACCATGTACCCGAAACTGCCGCAGCTGATAAGATACCTAAAGACGTTAAAGGCCACGAAATCGATATTCCTTGTCACAAACGGCCAAGAGCCGGACATGCTGCGCAGGCTCGTACAAGAGGACGCGCTTCCGACGCAGATCTACCTTTCGACAAACGCGTCAAACAAGAAAATGTTTTTGCAGATAAACCGCCCGCGCCACAAGGACGCATGGGAACGCTGGCAGGACAGCCTGTGCTTTCTATCCACCGTTGACACAAGAACGGTGCTTCGCATGACAATAATCCGCGGATACAACGACAGCGCAGACGACATCGGGGATTTCGCGCAGGTGATGTCCGAAGGAGACCCGCATTTCATCGAGATAAAATCGTACATGCACGTGGGCATGTCCACGCAGCGCCTAGAAAAGGGCGACATGCTCAACATGGACGAGGTGCGTGCCTACGCGGACAGGCTATGCGAAAAGATGCCGGCGTTTTCAGTGATGGACGAAAGCGAGGTTTCAAGGATTGTCGTGCTGCAGAACAAAAAGCGGCATGTCGACCGCTGGATCAAGTCGTATCTTTGAGCCACCCTGCGAATTTTTCAAGCGCCTTTCTCCGGTGCGAATAGTCGTTCTTGTTTGATAGCTCCGCAAAGGTCACGTCTGCCCCTTCCGGCACGAATATCGGATCATATCCCCAGCCTCCCTGCGCGATTTTTTCAGATATTTTGCCTGCGACTTTGCCCTCAAACAACTGCAGGCTGTTGCCATCAAAAAAGGCGACGAGCGAGCGAAACGATGCAGAGCGATCTTCTCTACCTTCGAGCAGCTTCAATACCCCGGCGTTTCCAATTGTCTTGAAAACGTACGAGGAGTATTGACCGGGAAAGCCCACAAGCGCGTCGACAAACAGCCCGTCGTCCTCCACTATCACGGGCTTTTGGGTTTTTGAATATGCGCTTCTTGCCTTTTCTTTTGCAATTTCTTCAAGCGAGTCCGACTGGATTTCTACCAGTTCCAGCCGGGCAAAACTTGCGCGTATCCCCCTTGCGGCAAGTATCGACTCGACCTCGCGGAACTTGTTCTGGTTAGTGCTTGCAAACGTTACTTGCAACTGCTTTGATGCTGTTTCAGAGTGATAAAAACGAGATCATGCCACGCGGGCGTACCTGCCCCGCTGCTCTATCTCTTTGACGTTTTCAAGGATTCTTGCGGTCTTTTTCTTGCCGGCCACATCTTCATAACCCTTGACAAAGCTTGAAAACGCGCCCCTGACTGAAATATGGGCGCTCGTAAACACCTCTTTTATGAGCCGGACGTCGACTGCCATGTCCTCCGTCCGCTCTGAATGATAGGAAAGGCCAAAGTCGAGGAGCACCAACTGCTTTTTGCCGGTGGCGATAAAGTTCGAGGTTGTCAGGTCGCCGTGCACAATCCCGGCTGCGTGCAAGAGCGCGGCGCACCGGCCCATCTCCCTGCACAGGTTTGCATCGAGTGCGTCTTTTGCGGGCTTGCCTTCTACTCTTTCCATGATTATCTCTGCTTTTTCCGGGTCGACGAAATAGATGAACGGGGTGCGCACGCCGGCCGACTTTGCAGCCGACACAAAACCCGCCTCGTGCACCGTCCGCTGCCTCCTAATCGACGAGTCGAGGGCACTGTGGCGATACGGCTTTGGCTCACGCACCTTTGCCACCGCCGGCCTGCCGCGCCAGTCGGCAAGGTAGATGTCCGCCTCGGCGCCCTTTTTCAAAAGCTGCAATAGTAATATACCGTCTAAAGTGGAGATAAAAACGTGAGTTTCAAGCCCCAGCAAGACGAAAAGGTCCTGCTCAGGGAGGATTGCGCGGAGGACAGGCTGAAAAGCGGGGTCCTCATCCTGACGAACAAGCGCATACTCTTTCAAAAGACAGAGGGGCGCATGGCCACGTTTTCAAAGAAGGAGGGCGATATTATCCTCGACATACCGCTCCAGGCGGTTTCCGCGTTCAGGGCGGAGGGGTTTCTTGTGAAAAAGTTTGTCATTGTCGCGGTGGACCAGACCTACAAGTTTGGTGTGTTTTCAAACAGCAAGTGGGAGAAGGAAATGCGCCAGGCAAAGGGTCTCTAGCTGTGTCGCCACGGCGCGTCGACCGTGTCAAGCCGCCACGACTGAGTGACGGACGCGTCCTTTACCGCGACCCTGTTCTTTGTGGCTGCATAGTCCAAAAGCGCGGTCCACGCTATCTGCGCGCCGTTGTCGCCGGCGAATTTTATCGGGCACGCAAAGAACCTGCTTGACTGCCTTGCGCACGCCGACTCTAGCATCGAGGCGAGGCGCCTGTTTGCCGAGACGCCACCCACTATCATCATCTCCTTCTTGCCTGTAAAAGAAAGCGCCCGCTCGACTGCTTCTGCAAGCATCGCAAACGACGTTTCCTGGAGCGAATAGCAGACGCCCTGCACGCTTGTTTTTTCTTCTTTCGCCAGACGTACTGCGGCAGTCAGCAGGCCGGAAAACGACACGTCGTTTCCCTTTACCACATACGGCAGCTGCGCATATCTTTTTTCAGACTCGCCTGCCAGCTGCTCTATGCGCCCGCCGCACGGCGACGCAAAGCCCATCGCCCTGCCAAACTGGTCCAAGAGCTGGCCGACCGTGATGTCAAGCGTCTCTCCAAAGACGCGCCAGCGGCCGTGCGAAAACGCAAGTATCATAGTGTGGCCGCCGGACACAAGGAGCACGAGCGGGTCCTGCGCGCCAGTCAGCATGGCGCCAAGCTCGATGTGGCCGAGTGCGTGGTTCACTGGCACGAGCGGCTTTTTGTAAAACCCTGCAAGCGTCCTTGCCACCACCGCGCCGACGCGCAGGCATGGGCCCAGACCGGGCCCGGCGGAATAGCCGATGATGTCTAGGTCTTGTGCGGTCGCGCCGGCGTCCTCTAGCGCCTGTTTCAGCACCTCTGATGACACCTCGATGTGGTGTCTCGAAGCCTCCCTAGGATGGATGCCTTTTCCCTCCGGCGCCCTGTACACGTCCCGGGCGTCTGACAACACCTTGCCGTTTTCATCCACTACAGCGCACCCAAACGTGTGCGCAGTGCTTTCAATCCCGAGGCACAGCATTCCCATTATTATTATCCTCTGCTCGACGCGGACACTATCTTTATCACGTCGCCGCTCTTTAGCTGGTGGTCGGCGCCGATGCGCTGCTTTGTCCTTGCGTCTACGGCATAGAGAAAGCCCTTTGCCAGGTCCGCGTGCACGGTGCCAGCAAGGTCCTTTGCGGTCGAGCCTGTTGGCAGCAGCCTGACGTCAGGAAGCACGTTTCCTTTTTTGTCGGCAAGCTTGAACTCGTCTTCCACAGGATAGACTGCAACGAGGTGCAGGAGGTCAAAGCAGGCGATGTTTATCGCCTCCTGCACGCCCGTAGAGCCGTACTTTTCTATCAACGCCTTGACTATGTCAAGCGCCTTTTTCTGCTGCTCGTTGAGCGCCACTCCGGGCTTGACGTCAAACGTGTTGTCACCCGGCAGGTAGTGGAGCATCCCCTTCTTGGACGCCTTTTTGAGCATCGCCTCGGCCTCTGACGCGCATGGAACAACCGAGAGGCCGGACTTTTTCATCCTGTCGATGTTGGCCTCTGCTGTCGGCAGGTCGGCCTTGTTTGCCGTCACCAGAAAGGGCTTGGCTTTTGCCCGGAGCACCTTGCAAAAGTGCAGTATGTCGTCCTCGCTCCAGAATGTCGGCTTTTTCGGCGCAAGGCCCGACTCGTGCACAGCCGCAGATACCTGATGCTCGGGAATAGCAAGGCCGGAGAGCCTCTTGGCAAGCATCTGCTCCAGTTTCTGCCCTTGGTTCTCTGCCTCCCTTGCAGTCTTGCTCCAGTCCCGGGAGATGATTCCGGCCATCCACAGGTCAAACTCTTCCTCCACGAAATTGACGTCGAACATCGGGTCGCCCGTGCCTGCAGGTACAGTTTTGCCGGCGCTGTCAGTCGAGCCTGACGCATCCACGACGTGTATGAGAGCGTCGGCCTGCCTTGCGTCGTCGAGGAACTTGTTGCCGAGGCCCTTGCCGGCGTGAGCGCCCGGCACGAGGCCGGCGACGTCTATCAGCTTTATCGGTATGAACCGGTTGCCGTCGATGCACATCGAGTGGACGGGGTTGTCCTGCACGCCAAACTCGCGGCAGACGCACTTTACTCTCGCGTAGGCGACGCCCACGTTTGGCTCTATCGTCGTAAACGGATAGTTTGCCGCAGGGACGGCAAGCTCTGTCGCCGCGTTAAAGAACGTCGACTTGCCCACGTTGGCCTTGCCGATGAGACCTATTATCATAAAGACAGCAGCAAAATGCCCTGAACCACCATTAATGTTTTTCAAGGCCCTGCCTGCAACAGAGGACCGTGGACGGCGTAAAATCTTGGGTCAGGGCGCTCGGGCTGAAGGAGCACCCGGAGGGAGGCTATTTCAGAGAGACGTATCGCGCAGAGATGAAAGTCGACGCGCCGGGGTTTGAAGGGCGCCGGAGCGCAGGAACGGCGATCTACTACCTCTTGGAAAGCAGCCAGTTTTCGACGTTTCACAGAATCAAGTCCGACGAGATATGGCACTTTTACGCTGGAAGCCCGCTTGCAGTACATGTGATAGAGAAGGAGGACGGCAGATACAGGAAAATGATGCTAGGCAGAGGCAAGGGACAGTCGTTGCAGGCCGTTGTAAATGCAGGGTGCTGGTTTGCCGCTTCTGTTCAAAGGCCGCGCTCGTACTCGCTCGTCGGCTGCACCGTTGCGCCGGGGTTTGATTTCCGCGACTGGGAGGCCGGCAAGCGCAACGAACTGCTTGCGTCGTACCCTGATCACAAGGAGATTATAGTAAAGTTCACAAGACAATAATAATTAATCCCCGCGCCCAACTGCCCCTGTGCCAAGGCAGGCGGCCGTTTGCATCGTCAGTGGAGGGCTGGACTCGGTGTGCTATGCGGCCACGCTTGCCAGAGATTGCGACATCTACATGATAACGTTTGCGTACGGCCAGCGGGCCAAGCGAGAGATAGACGCGGCCAGGTATTTTGCCAAGGTCCTAAAGGCAGAGGAGCACAGGATAATCGACATCGGCTTCATGAAAGAATTGTACGGCAGGAGCAACGCGCTCACCGACGGCAGGCAAAAGCTGTCCAAGGACTTTGCACAGAACCTCGTCGTGCCAATAAGAAACGCCATATTCATAGCGATTGCAGGCGCGTGGGCGATGAGCATCGACGCAAGGATGGTAGCCTACGGCGCCCATTCCGGCGACGTGCCCCACTATGCGGACTGCCGGCCCGAGTTTGCAAAGGCCATGGCAGAGGCGCTGAATATTGCCGACATTGACAGTTTGAAATCGGGCCAGAGACAGAAGATAGAGGTGATGTCGCCGGCAGTGCAGGGCTTGGGCAAGTCTGACCTTTTAAAGGCAGGCCACGCCATGCTCGGCGACAGGCTGTTTAAGACGTGGAGCTGCTACTCTAACGGCGTGAGGAGGGCCGGCGCGTACGTGCATTGCGGCGCGTGCGAATCGTGTATAAGTAGGAAAAAGGCATTCACTGATGCCCAGATACATGACAGGACGCGCTATGCAGCGTGAACAGCAACAACGGGGGCGGAGGACCGCCGGGACAGTGAGACTGAGCGAGATTTTTACCAGCATCGAGGGTGAAGGAGTGTTCTTTGGCACCAAGACAATGTTTGTCAGGCTCGCGGGCTGCCCGCTGAAATGCCACTGGTGCGACACGCCGTACGCCATACCGATGGATTCCGGCGACAGCTATGCGCTGGACAAGGTAAAAGAGATGATCTCACGCGACCTGCAGGAAAACACGTTTAAAGTAAATTTCACAGGTGGCGAGCCGCTGGCGCAGCATGTGGCGGTAATAGAACTGGCCAAGTTTGTGAGAGAAAAAAAAGGCGTCAAGACGTACCTGGAATCGGCCTGCTACGATTCTGTCCGCTTTGCCAAAGTCCTGCCCTACATCGACATTTGCAAGATCGAATTCAAGATGAGAGACGCAAAAGCAGTCGTCGACGAAAAGAATTACAATAATTTGCTGAAAAACGAGCTTGAATGCCTGGAAATAGCGACGAAAGCAGGCAAGATGCCCTACATCAAGGTGGTGGTGACCAACTCGACAGACGTTGACGAGTTCTCAGACCTAGTCAGGCAGAAGATATTCAGAGTCGCTAGTCCTAAAAACATAGCAGGATTTATAATACAGCCGAGCCATAAGACAGACGAGCCCGTATTGGAGAGGCTTTTTGCCTTTTATGACGCAGTCTACCCATTCTACTCTCAGGTAAGAGTAATACCACAGCTTCACAAGATAATAGGAGCGCGCTAGTACAGAATAATGAAGGATAACGGCAAACTGAACAAGAAAAAGATAGCAAAGCTTCTCAGGCAGCTCCTCATAGAGCTTGGCGAAAACCCGGACCGCGAGGGGTTGATGGGAACTCCGGACCGCATGGCCAACATGTACGAAGAGATACTCGGCGGGTACACGATGGATGCCGAGCTTGACGTTACGTTCAGTGACGAGACGGATGTCATCGTGGCAAGGGACATCCAGTTCTACAGCATGTGCGAGCACCACATGCTCCCGTTCTTTGGCAAAGTGCACGTCGCCTATGTGCCGGCGGGCAAGGTGTTTGGCGTGTCAAAACTCGTAAGGCTGGTCGAGAAATACTCCCGGCGATTGCAGATACAGGAGCGCCTCACAAAGGAGGTTGCCGACGAACTAATGCGCATGGGGGTAAAGGGGGCGATAGTGATAGCCGAGGGCGACCACCTATGCATGAAGATGCGCGGCGTGCGCAACAACAGCTCCATGCTCACTATTGCGTACCGCGGGGTCATGGAGCAGAAGGACCTGCGCGAGCATGTTCTTGCAATGATAAAGGCTCCAAAGGCAGTCTGAATAGTTAAATAACTAAAAGCATCGAATACCGCTCGTAATAATATATGAGCGGCAAGGACGAGTCTATCTTTTCAAAGGAGGCCCTCATGGGCACGCAGGCCGGCAAGGACATCATGAAACAGGGTCTGCTTCGGAGCAAGGGTTACAAGCAGTTCAACCAGTACAAGGAAAAGACCGAGCAAGAGTTCGGCGCCTTTGCCAAGAGGTTTGTCATGTCGCTCCACGCCGCGATAAACGCGGATACAAATCCTGCGTCAACCATGCAGAAGTTTGCCGACGAGGTCGGTACGTCGGAACTGGCGCCGGACGCAGGCAACATCGCAGACATCAAGGCGAGGCTCTCAAGCCCTGACGTTTTGCAGGACAGAGTTGCAAGGATATTAAATTCAAATTTCGTCAAGATGACGTTTCCTGTCTTTAACGCGCTGTACGACGGCGCCTCTGAATACTTTGGCGACTCGCAGTCGCAGGAAAAGCGCGACGCAGTCATCGACGGCCATATCATCGCGATTGACCTGTCAGAGCCTATGGACAGGATAGTAGACAAGGACGAGGACCTCGAATACCTGGAAGACTACAAGTTCATGAACCCGTACATACTCGGAATAGCAAGGCACAAGATATCGCAGGGAGGCGACGCCGTCCTGAAGGCATTTGAGGAAGGGTTCAGGGACGCAAGGGTAGGTCAGTACATTGATGTCAAATTAAAGAGCAGGCCGGCGTCCATAAACGACGAGAGCATGAACGACTGCTACAAGAAATACCGCGCCGTGATGGGAACAGCCGGCAGGAACATGGCCCTGAACCGCCGGCCGCTGGGCGACATTTTCCACCTCGGCATGGCCAAGGCGGGAGAAGGCGTCGGCTGCGGAAACGAGATAGAGGACGCCATCAAGAACGGCGCAGTCAAGATACCTTCATGGCCGCTCTATTACTCATTGAATACCGGCGACGTCAGGCGTGGGTTTGAGCTCACCATGCAAAAAAGCGAGCTGTACCTGGAGGAAGCCGAGATGGCAGTCGAGATGCTGCCAGAAAAGTTCCAGCTAAAGCCGTTCCTTGAATTTTTGTTTTTGACGGTGCGCCACTACAACCAGTACTGGTACAACGACCTTCAAAAACGCGCGCCATTTGCAGAGTTCAAGAGCAAGATGGAAGCCGCGGTGAAGTAAGCAAAAGATGCCACCATCATCACCGCCACCATCGTCCTCTTCTCTCATGTGGTCTGAAGTGCACAGGCCCCAGAGGGTGGAGCAGATGGTCGGAAACGAGGACGCAAGGCTGGCGGTGGTAAAGTGGCTGTTAGGCTGGGTCAACGGGACAAAGCCCCTGCTCCTTGTCGGCCCGCCGGGCGTCGGCAAGACGACAATCGTTCACGCCCTTGCGCGCCAGTTCGACTATGACCTCGTGGAGATGAATGCAAGCGACGTGAGAAACCGCGACAGCATCGAGGCGAGGATAAAGCCGGTATTTGCCAACACAGGGCTTTTTGGCCGCAGGATACTGTTGTTCCTCGACGAGGTGGACGGCATCTCGGGCAGGGAGGACTCGGGCGGGCTGGACGCGCTCGTTGACCTCATCAAAGAGCCCACCGTCCCGGTGATAATGGCCGCAAACGAAAAGTCGGCCAAGATCAAAGAGCTTGCCAAGGGCTGCAAGACAGTCGAGTTTGCTCCCGTACCGCCGAGGCTTCTCCTCATGTTTCTCGACCACGTGCTTGCAAAGGAAAAGGCCAAGCTTGGCCCCGGCGACAGGGTGTCCATCGTCGTCAACAGCGGAGGCGACATCAGGTCGCTCCTCAACAGCGCCCAGTCAAGGGCAGCCGGATATGCAACAGTGTCAAACAGCGATGTCACAGAGATAGACATTGCAGACGCGATAAACGGCTATTTTGCAGCCAAGGACAGGACGACTGCAGGACAGGCCCTCGCAAGGGCTGACGCCTCGTTTCCCGACCCTCGGTACGAGGGTATGTCGCCAGAGACAAGGCGCAAGGACATGGTGGGCGCGCTGTTTTCGTCCATAGTCTCCTCGCACGTAGACAAAGAGTCGCTTTCCGAACTGCTCGACGTCCTTTCAAGGGCAGACGTGGTGGTGGGCAGGGTCAGCAGGAACAGGCAGTGGAGCCTCTTGCGCTACGTGCGGGACATGCTCGCCGGCGGCCTGTACGAAAAGTCCAGGGGCAAGGACATCAAATACAATCAATACGCGATGCCGTGGCCGGTGATGGGCCCGATATTTGCACGGTCGCAGACTATAAGGAAAATCGCATCCGCAATAGGGCCGGCGACAAACGTGTCAAGGAGCACCGCAAGTTCCGTCGTGCTTCCGTATCTGGTTCGCGCAATCATTGACGAAAAGGTGGACGTCTCTGAATTTGCAGTCACGAGCTTTGGCGATGAGTCGATTGGCGAGTCGCTTGAAAAAGAGGTAGAACGTGCAAAGGGGGCCAGAAAGAAATGAGCGGAGAAAAGGAGTTCTGGATAAAACTGCTCGTAAAATACAAGGGCAAGTGTGCGGTCTGTGGAAAAGAGATCCCGCAGGGCGAGTACGCGCTATGGTCAAGGGCTTCAAAAGCTATCAAGCACGTGAAATGCGAAACGCAGCAAGAAGAGGAGCCGCAAGCACAAGAGACTATGGAGCTGAAATGCTTTGTGTGCGGTAAGAACGCCGGCTGTAATTCATGCAGCCTGGAGGCCGACTGCAACCGCGCGATGGTGTCGCAGGCGTGCATATGCGAGTCCTGCCTGTCCGGGCCGGACGCCTACGGCAGCTACCAACAGGCTTTTCTGGCGAAAATAGCCGGAAAAGTTAAAATGTAAAGGCGCCAGAGGCATATAACATAAGATGTCGAGCGAATACGAGCAGAACGTCGGCCAGCTTTTGGCGGAAAAGAGGGCAGCCCTTGAGCAGCTTGCAAAGGAACCAAAGGAGAACGCTGGCAAGATAGCACAGCTCACGCTTGAAATCGACTCGCTCGAAGTTATGTACGACAATTACAATCAGGGTCTGAACGTTTTTCGCAGGGCGCAGGGCGGACGGGCCGGCCTGAGAGAGTAAGTTAAAAAAAAGTAAACGGTGAGCCTCTCCCTTGGAGAGAGGAGGGATTTAACCGCTTTTGATCTTTTTCACTACAGTGTCAAAGTTGCTGAGCGGCACTATTTTCACGGTGTTGAAGGCGGAGATGCCTGCCTCTATGCACATTGCTTCGATCTCGTGCGGGCTGTCTGCTTCTACAATGATCACCCATTCATGCTCCAGCACAGACATGTAGAACCCGTGGATCTTTCGGACATGGAATTTTTCCGTGATCGACTTGATCTTGTCGTCGATCATTATCGTTGTATCCTTGCTCTCGTTGTTGTTAAGCGGGCACGATTCCGGGCTGTGTGTTGCAAATACTCCAAACAACGCCATGTGTCAGAAAAATACAGCAGAATATTAAAACATAATTATCCATTCAACTTGATCATTTCTGCGCGCCTTTGAGCACGCATCTAGGACGTGTATTTCATGGCGCCTTGCGTACTCCCATGCTGCAGAATGCAAGAAGGCATTTTGGATAGCCGAAACAGAGACTGCTGCTCATGTTCCTCAGATTATTGTCAACGGATCATAAATAAAAAAACTAGAGTCTTTGAGGAGTCGTCACTATCTTGCCGAACAGCTGCGCCTCTGCCATCTTGACGTGGCCTTCGACCATGCTGCCAAATGGAAGGATTGTGTCGATGACCGGCTTTATCTTGCCCTTGCTTACCCACCGTATCACTTCCTCCAATCCTGCTTTGGTTCCTTGCGTTGCACCCAGCAGGCTGATTCCCCGGAAAAAGAGGTACCTCAGGTCGATTGCCGAGTCGTAGCCCGTGGTGGCGCCCGTAGACACGAGCGTGCCTCCCATCTTTAACAGCCCCACTTCCTGCGGAAACGCGGTCTTGCCGATGTGCTCGTAAATCACGTCCACGCCCTGCCTGTTTGTCATGTCGCGGACCTTCTTGTACCAGTCGGCTTCTCGGTGATTGACTACGCGGTCTGCGCCAAGCTGCAGGCACTTGTCCATCTTGTCCCTGTTGCCTGCGGTGGCAATGACATCGCAGTTGAACAACTTAGCAATCTGTATGCCGGCTATCCCCATGCCGCTTCCCCCGCCCATTATCAGGACGGTCTGGCCGGGCCTTATGTTGGCTCGCGTGACGAGCATGTGCCAGGCAGTCATGCCCACCATAGAAATCGCTGCCGCGTCGGTGAACGACACGTTGTCAGGAAACTTGACTACGTTTACTTCCGGCAAATGCGTGTATTGCGCATAGGCGCCCCACAGAGGACCCGTCTGAAAACCCCATACCTTCCTGTCTCTGCAATCATACTCCCTCCCTGACGTGCATTCGTGGCATACCCTGCAAGTCAGGTTCGGGTGTGCGACCACCCTGTCTCCGACCTTGATGTTTGGCGTGACGTCCTCCCCGACTTCGACGACCGTTCCGGCGGCATCGCTGCCGGATATGTGCGGCATCGGGATCTTGATAGGCTCGCCCCAGATGCCCCACAGGTCGTCGTAGTTGTACGATGCGGCCTCGACTTTAATCAAAACTTCATTGGCTTTTGGCCTTGGTGTATCAATGTCCTCAATTTTTACTACCTGCCTAGGATCTCTGCTGTGTTCCCTGTACACGGCCGCTTTCATGTGCTGACTCTAGCATCTTCAACATCACAGATGGCCATATATTCATTCAAAAGACAACAGCAAGAGTGCCAAGCAATCGGGTGGTTCGGCGCCAGCAGCAGGCCACCGGCGTTTTTCAAGATAAAACTGGAATGCTACACAATTGTTGTTATTCTATCGTCCAAATCAGATATTACCGCCTGCAACGGAAATAATGAATTTATATAGCGACCAGTTGGCATTAACTATACTCCCATGCATGAAGAAAAAGTAAAGCGGCTGGCTGCATTGAAAAAGTCCGCCGAGAACGGCGGTGGCGACGAGCGCATCGAAGCCCAGCATTCAAAGGGCAAGCTTACTGCACGCGAGAGGATAGCATTACTGCTCGACGAGGGAAGTTTCGTCGAGATTGACAAGTACGTCACCCACAGGGGCGACGATCCGACCGTCCAGAAATTCTATGGCGACGGCGCGGTGACCGGCTTTGGAACGGTCGGCGGGAGGCAGATATTCGTTTTCGCTTACGATTTCACGGTGCTTGGCGGATCGCTTGGCGAAATGACGAGCAAAAAGATAACCAAGGTGATGGACCACGCCATGAAGGTCGGATGCCCGATTGTCGGCATCATAGACTCGGGTGGCGCAAGAATCCAAGAGGGCGTCAACAGCCTCGACGGCTATGGCGACATATTCTTTAGAAACACGATGGCTTCGGGCGTGATTCCGCAGATAACTGCGAGCATCGGCCCGTGCGCAGGCGGCGCGGTGTATTCGCCGGCAATGACCGACTTTGTAGTTATGGTCGAGAACATCGGCCAAATGTTCGTGACGGGGCCAGAGGTGGTAAAGGAGGTCCTGAGTCAGGATGTGTCGTTTGAGGAGCTTGGAGGAGCACGCGCCCACGGAAGCAAGTCCGGCGTTGCGCACTTTGTGGCCAAGAACGAGTATGACTGCTTTGACAGGATAAAGAGACTATTGTCGTTTATACCGCAGAACAATGCTGAAGAGCCGCCGGCAGTAGAGTCCAGCGACGACCCTAACAGGGTAGACCCGAACCTGATAAGCATCCTGCCGGAGAACCCCTACCAGCAGTACGACATGAAGGAGATAATCAAGTCGGTAGTCGACAACGGCGACTTTTTCGAGGTCCACGAGCTGTTTGCGGACAACGTCCTAGTAGGATTTGCAAGGATGGGCGGAAGGACCGTCGGCATCGTCGCAAACCAGCCGATGTACCTGGCAGGCGCGCTCGACATCAACTCTTCCAACAAGGCGGCCAGGTTCATCAGGTTCTGCGACTCGTTCAATATCCCCATTGTTACACTAGTAGACACGCCTGGGTACCTCCCAGGCACGGACCAGGAACACAACGGCATCATTAGGCATGGAAGCAAGCTTTTGTACGCATACTGCGAGGCGACGGTACCAAAGATAACCTGCATCGTAGGCAAGGCATATGGAGGCGCCTACATCGCAATGGGGAGCAAGAACCTGCGCGCAGACATCAACTATGCGTGGCCTAACGCCGAGATAGCAGTGCTCGGCCCGGAAGCCGCGGTTACAATCATCCACAGAAAAGAGCTGAAAAACACGCCAGACGCGCCGGCGATGAAGAAAAAGCTTGCCAAGGACTATCGCGACAAGTTTGCAAACCCCTATCTCGCAGCAGAAAGGGGCATCATCGACGTCGTTATTGACCCGATGGAGACCAGGCCGATGATAATCCGCGCGCTGGAAGCACTTGCCAACAAAAAGGAAGCAAGACCGTGGAAAAAGCACGGGAACATTAACCTATAGTAGGTGAGAGACAAAAAAATGTCCAAGAAAATCACGAGCATCCTGATCGCAAACAGAGGCGAGATAGCGCTCCGCGTAATTCGGGCGTGCAAGGAACTCGGCATAAGGTCGATAGCGATATACTCTGACGAAGACACGCGCGCCGTCCACGTAAAAAGGGCGGACGAAGCGTACCACATTGGCCCGGCCCCGCCGGCGCAGAGCTACCTGAGCATGGCCAAGATTGTAGAGACTGCAAAACAGGCAGGCGCCGACGCAATCCACCCCGGCTATGGATTCCTGTCAGAGAACGAGAACTTCCCCGAGATGTGTGATAAGAACGGAATCATATTCATCGGCCCGACCGCAAAGGCGATGGACGTTACGGGCGACAAGATAAAGTGCAAGATCGTCATGAAAAAGGCCAAAGTCCCCACCGTTCCGGGAAGCGACGGCACGGTAGACGACGTTGAAAAGGCCGCAAACATTGCGCACGAGGCAGGCTACCCGGTCATGCTAAAGTCGGCATTTGGAGGCGGAGGCAGGGGCATCAGGCTCTGCAAAGACGAAAAGCAGCTGCGCCAGGAATTCGAGATGGCGTCTGCCGAGTCCAAGGCCGCGTTTGGCAAGTCCGCGCTGTTTGTAGAGAAATACCTGCAGAGGATAAGGCACATCGAATTTCAGTTAATCCGCGACTCGCACGGCAACGGAAGGCACCTGTTTGAGCGCGAGTGCTCCATACAGCGCAGGCACCAGAAACTCATCGAGATGTCGCCGTCGCCCGTAGTCGACCAAAAGACCAGGGAAAGGATAGGCGAGATAGCGGTAAGGGCAGCAGCCGCAGTCGACTATCTGAACGCAGGAACGGCAGAGTTTTTGCGCGACCCGGAAGGCAACTTTTACTTTATCGAGATAAACTCCCGCCTGCAGGTAGAGCACCCTGTGACAGAGCTTGTGGCCGGCCTTGACCTGGTGAAACTTCAGATCCACGTGGCGCAGGGAGGCGAGATCCCGTTCAAGCAGGAAGACCTAAAGATAAACGGCTGCGCAATTGAATGTCGTATAAACGCCGAGGACCCGTTCTACGACTTTGCGCCGTCCACGGGTGTGGTGCCAAACTGCAACATCCCCTACGGCCCCGGCGTCAGGGTTGACACTTATCTGTACCCAGGCTGCACAGTCTCTGGCTACTACGACTCGCTTGTCGCAAAGCTGCTTGCGTGGGGCAGCAACTTTGAAGAGGCCCGCGTGAGGATGAGAAATGCGCTGGACGAGTTTACCATAGAGGGCATCAACACAACAATCCCGCTGTACAAGACCATAATGAACGAGCAGAACTTTATCAAGGGCGAGATTTCGACCGACTACCTCGACCGCTTCAAGATATTCGACAGGATGAACGAGGAGGTCAAGGCCGAAGCGTCAAAGAACGCCCAGGCTGCGGTGGCGGCAGCGCTTTTGCAGTCAGAACTGGTGAAAAAGGGCCCCTCTTCGCAGACTAACAACGGCCAAAAAGCTTCCAGGTGGAAGATGATGAGGGCGACAAGCTGATGGAATTCAAAGTCGGCGATCTTGCGCAGATGCTGAATGGAGAGGTGCTCAGGACAACAGGCAACAACTCTGTTCTCGTGAAAATAGGCGACAAGGAGCACACGATAAGGCTGCTAAAATCTGGCACTAACGAGTTTGAATTCATACTTGACAACACGTTCCACCACGCCAAGGTACTCCAGTCGGGAAGCGCGGAAGTGAAACTGATGCTTGACGGCCAGCCGATAACGGTAAGAAAGCATTCCAAGCTCACAGAGGTGCTTGAAAAGGCATCGGCGCTCGGCGGGGCAGGCGGAGGCGACCGCAACCTCGCAAGCCAGATCCCCGGCAGAGTCGTCAACATCTCTGCCAAGCCGGGAACAGAGGTCAAGAAGGGCGACGTGATAGTGGTCCTTGAATCCATGAAGATGCAGGTGGCAGTCAAGGCCCACAAGGACGGCAACCTGAAGGAGATAAAGGTAAAGCAGGGAGCCAGCGTCGCAAGAAACGACATTCTGGCAGTGATAGAGTAGAATAATAATAGCAGCAGGCTAGCGCCTGCTACGGCGCTTTTCCTCAATCTTTTTTGCCAATGCCATCACCGCAAATAGCCCGACCCCTATCGATGACAGCACAAAGAGCGCAGTTGAGACCATCAGGACGACCGAATTTTCTATCGCCACCCCTGCCGCAACTGCTGCAAGCGAGGCTAGCGCAGAAATGCCCAGCGCCACCAGTAGTTTCTTGCCCGGCGCCCTGTTGCGCAGTGCGACTGCCGCCGGCGACAGATAAACCGCGCCGATGAGCGTGCTTGCGGCAAAGCCAGCGACCACCGCGCCCCCTTCGCCTGCCGACATGGCGTAGCCCTTTTCTGCCACCTGCAGGATTCCAAGGAGCGGATATATCGCCGTCTTGATAGTCGCCTGTGCCCAGGGGTTGGCGCGCTCATAATCTGCGACATTAGGGCTGAAAGAGTAGTACCAGGCGTTAAAGACGTTCATAAAGCCAGAGCCAGCGGCAGTCGAGAGGATGCGGTTGTCCCGAAATCCGCGGAGAAACTGCACTTGGGGCGTCAGTTCAGAGCCAAACGCCGCCGTAGCGATGAGACACCCGGACGGCTTGGGTGTCTCCACTGGAGCAGTAGTCCATGTCTGGTTGGCGCGTTTTACTTGGGCAGACACGTTGTCGCCAAAGCCAAGCGAGTCGCTTCCCTGCGCTAATGCAGGCACGGGAAGCAATGCCAGTGAAATTGCCAAAAACGCCGCCAGCGCGACGCCGCAAAAGACCTTTCGCATCGGTGCGCAATAGCCGCCGTTTGTATATAAATAATTGTATAAAAAGAAGAAAAAGAGGGAAAGGTCAGTTGTTGTTCTTCAGGAACTCTTTGATCTCGGCGTAGTTTGGCTCGACGAGCGGGTTGTCGGACACCCACCTGTAGCGCACCTTGCCCTGCTCGTCCAGTATGAACACGGACCTCTTGGCCGCGTTATAGTCGGCCATGCTTGCCAGCCTCTTCATGACGATGCCGTATTTCTTGATGACTTTCCTCCCATAGTCAGAAAGCACCGGGAAGTTCAGGTGGTGGTTGTTGGCAAACGCCTTGTTGACAAACGGCCCGTCGACAGAGATGCCAAGCACGTTGGCGCCATAGTCTCGCAGCTCGTCAAGCGAATCGCGGATTGCGCACATTTCCGCAGTGCAGACCGACGACTCGGCCGCCGGAAAGAACGCGAGTATCGTCTTTTTGCCCTTGTAATCGCTCAGCTTGTGGTTCTTCAGGTCCTGGTCGGGAAGTTCAAATTCAGGAGCCTTTTGGCCTATCTTTGGAACAGATGACTTTGCTGCTGCCATGCAGGAGAGCGGCCGAGATTGCCATAAAAAGATTTTCAACCGTGTATCAGGCGTACTTGGACTTGAAGGGCGAAAGCGACCGGAGCTCCTTTACCACTTCTGCAAGCGCCGATATCGTCCTGTCCATCTCCTCTTTCGTGTTCTGCATCGACAGGCTGATGCGAAGCGAGCCGGTTATCTCTTCGTACGAAAAGCCCATCGCCTTTAACACGTGCGAAGGCTTTTGCTTCTTGACAGAGCAGGCCGAGCCCGTTGATGCCGCTATCCCGCCTTCATCCAGCTTTATTATCAGGTCCTCGCCGTTTACCCCAAAGAAAGTGAAATGCGCGTTTGCGGCAAGCCTGTTCGTCTTGGAGCCGTTTAGCCTGCTGTGCGGGATTTCCGACAGGACCTTTTCGGCGAGGTAGTCGCGAAGAGCCGACACCTGTTTCTGGTACTCCGGCAGCCTGTTCTGTACAAGCTCACACGCCTTGCCAAAGCCGACTATACCCGGGACGTTTTCGGTGCCCGAGCGCATGGCAGATTCCTGCCCGCCGCCGTGGATTATTGGCATTATCTCCAGCCCGTCGCGGATGTACAGGGCCCCGACGCCTTTTGGCCCATTTATCTTGTGCGACGACATTGACAATAGATCAACGCCAAGGTCTCTGACGTCCACAGGCAGCTTGCCGGCGGCCTGTACGGCATCCGTGTGGAAAAGCGCGCCGGCGCCGTGTGCAATCCGGGCAAGCTCTTTTACCGGCTGGACTGTGCCGACCTCGTTGTTTGCGTGCATGATGCTGACAAGCGCTGTCGAAGGCGTGATTGCCTCCTTGAGGGTTTCCGGCCTTACCAGCCCTTCCTGCGTGACGGGCAGAAACGTCACGCTGTATCCGAGCCTTTCAAGGTCGCGGCACGGCTCCAGCACCGCGTCGTGCTCGATGTAGCTTGTTATCACGTGGTTTTTTGACGGGTCTTTGCTCCTCGCATAGTCGGCAGTGCCCTTTATCGCAAGGTTGTCGGCCTCTGTCCCACCCGAAGTAAAAGTTATCTCTTGCGGCCTTGCGCCCACAAGATTGGCGACGCGTTTTCTGGCCAGCTGTATCGCCCGCGTTGTCTCCCTCCCAAAGTAATGGATGGAAGAAGGGTTGCCGAACTGCTGCTTTAGGTACGGGATCATCTCCTGCACCACCTCGTCTGCGACTGGGGTCGACGCTGCGCTGTCCAGGTAAATGCGTTCCATCGCTAGTCTACCACCGCCAGCTTGCCGCTCTTGTACCCGGAAGCGTCTATCGTGACAAAGCGGAACCCAAGCTCCTTTAGCTTTTTATCTAAAAGGTCCAGCTTTTCAGGGTCGAACATCCTGCCAAGCTCGTCCCTTCCCACCTCTATTCTCGCAATCTCGCCGTGGTCCCTGACGCGCACCTGCCTGACCCCGAATATCGACTTTACTATTATCTCGGAACTTTCTATCTTGCGCAGCTTTTCGTACGTGACTTCCATCCCCGCAGGTATCCTGGACGCGAGACACGCGTTTGACGGCTTGTCGTACACGGACAGCCCAAACTCGTGGGCCATTCTGCGGATCTCGGCCTTGTTGATGCCTAGTTCCACCATCGGGCTTTTCACGCCGTTTTCGCGCAGAGCCCTGATGCCTGGGCGGTAGTCTGACAGGTCGTCCACGTTCGTCCCGTCCACTATTAATTGCGCGCCGGCCTTTTTGGCCTCGCCTGCGAGGTGCTGGCCAAGTTCCGTCCGGCAGTGATAGCAGCGCAGGCCGTCGTTTTTCACAAATTCCGGGTTTTCAAGCTCGTCGTACTCTATTATCAAATGCTTGATGCCTATCTCCTGCGCGACCTTGCGGGCGGTGGCAAGCTCCTCGTCTGCAAGCGTCTTGTAGTCGGCGGTTATCGCAATTGCGTTGTCGCCAAGCGCCTTTTTTGCGGCTAGCGCGACCACCGCGCTGTCGACTCCGCCTGACAGTGCCACAATCGCCCTGCTTCCTGCCGGGAACCACGAAACCAGCCGGTCGAAGGAAGTCATGTTTTTTGCGCCACCTGCGCGTTTACTATTTCCAGCACGCGCCTTGCAGGAATGCCGAGCCTTGCTGCGACTATCTTGACGTCTTCGAATTCTGGCTTTGCCCCGACGGTGTTGCCCTGCGCGTCCTTGGCGACCTTGACGTGCACGTTGAAGGTGCTATCACCTATTGTAACGGGCATGGTCACTACGGCCCTTGGGAGGATATAGCGCTCTACCTGCTGTACGCGTGCGCCAAGCGTGCCTGACTCGGAAAACAGGATGGAAAGCATTGTGTTTAGCATGGAATTGTCCGCGACGACCCGTACGAGGTACGCGGGCCTGCTCTTTTTCGTAGTGCCCGGTATTATCGTCACGTCCTTTGCCCCGGCATCCGTCAGCCGGTCGACGAGGTTGCCCATCACCTCGCCTGTAGCGTCGTCGACGTTCGTCTCTACTAGGCATACTGTGTCCTTCTCTAGTGCCGCAGGCGAATCTCCCATGAGGACGCGGACCACGTTGGCAAAGCCGGCAAATTTCTTGGTGCCGGCGCCATAGCCGATTTTTTCCGGCACGATTGACGGGTAATAGTCGACGCTTCCCTCCGCCAAGTTAGCAAGGAGCGCCGCGCCCGTCGGAGTCGTCAGCTCGTCCTTTGCCTGGCCGCCGGCAAGCGCAAAGCCCCTGCCCTTGAATATGTGCAAGATGGCGTCGGTAGGGTTCGGCACGGTGCCGTGCGAAAACGTCAGTTTTCCTCCGCCTACTGCCACCTGCGTCGACACTACTTTTGCGTCAAGGAGCGAAAGGTCCTGGAGCGCGGTGGCGCAGCCGACAATGTCTGCAAGCGTGTCTATGCTTGATGCCTCGTGCAGGTGCACGCTGTCAAAATCCTCGCCGTGGATCTTGGCCTCGGCAGAGATTATCGTCTTTATCGTGTCAAGCGCAAACGCCTTGGCCCTCTGCTCAAGGCCGAGCGCGTCGCAGGTTTTAGTCAGGGCGCGCACCATCTCGGCGCCCTTGCGCTCGTGCACGCCGTCTTTGTACGACAATTTTAGCCGCGTCGCAGAAAAGCCGTGCGTCACTATTTTTTCAAAAGAGGCATCGCTAATCTTGCTGTCCTTCAGGCTGTCTTGGCACGCAAACATGGCGCCCTGCACCTTTTTTGCGCTTGCGCCGGCGTCCACCAGCGCGGACACTAGCATGTCGCCGGCGATGCCGGCCACCTGGCAGTCAATGACGGCTAGCTTTGCCATACGAGATGAGATAATCAGTGCGGCGCTTTATAATATCGTTTATTCCGGACTATTCGACTACTATGCACCGGCCATCGGGTCCTTTTCTGTGCTTTAGCTTGTGGATATGACAGCCTATGAGCCTGTGCTCGGTGCAGCCGCAGATGGGGCAGCGCCTTAACTCGTCCTTTTCTCCCATTACAAAGGTTGTTGCCGCAACTGGCTTATATTTCGTACAAGATTGCAATATCGTTTTTATTTATCATCCTGCCCAAGAGACTTGTGGACACGCCGAGAGAGCTTGAATGGTACTTGCGCGACCACTTTTTCCGCCAGGCAGGAAAGGGCAGGACCCAGTTCCAGAGGAGCGCCATCGCAGGAGAGATGACAAGCACGTACCTGCGCTACCGGGGCTACGACCCGGCCAAGCTCGCAGAGAGCATGTCCCCCGTGCTTGACGGTCTTGTCTCTATGCAGATATTGAAGCAGACAGGCGACGACCTAGAGGCGGCCGCCCTTTTCCGTATGCAGTGCAGCAAGTGCTTTTACGTCAGCTACCTTGCAGAAAAAGAGCCCAAGGCGTGCCAGCGCTGCTCGGGAACGGAACTCCACGAGTTTCCAAAGCGCAAGTAGACGAATGAGAGTAGTGAATTAATCAAGCTTATTAAGCAAGTTTTCCCTTACCCGGGCGTTGCCGGGCTTTGATGAGCTGTGCAAAAAGGTACTTGCGGTGGACCCCGCAGTCAGGTTTGCCGGCGTGATAGGCAAGATGGGCAAGCTCGTGGCAGGAGGTATGCGCGACGGGGTGAACCCGCTAGAGTCCATAAAGGACATGGACAGGCTGTACGTCGAGTTTGCGCTCCGCAACGCCATGCGAAAAGAGTTCAACGTGGACTTTGGCAAGACAATTTACACGTTTTCAGAAAGGGAGAAAATCAAGCTGGCGACATTTCCGCTGCAGGACGACGACAGCCTTTTGCTCGTTTCTATCGAAAAAGACAAGCCACACGACAAAATAATAAGCGGGATACTGGCAGTGCTACGCTGATGCCCACCAGCAGTAGCAGGAAGAGGCGCTCGCGGGGAAGGGAGGACGACAGTGACCTTGTCCCGCCCCGGAAAATAACCGGCAAAGAGCTGACAGAGCTTGAGGAGTTGAGCGCAAGGCTCAGCGCGCTCGTGGAGATGCTTGACGAAAAGGGCATCATCGACAAAAAAGCGTACGACCGCACCGTGGCGATGCGCCTGCACGAAGTATCCAAGGCGGCGGCAATCGAGGAGCTGGACGAGGAACTCTAACTATGCAGGCGAAAAAGGCATTTTTCCTAGCCATCATTGCAGGGATTGTAGGCGGCGCGCTCTCGGCGGCAATCAACTTGACAATAGTGCAGGCCCAGCAGGGCAAGATCGCAGACTTTTACGCGGACGAATTGGTCGCGCCGGGAATAATCGACGAAGGCGAGTTCAACCAAGAGCTGCAACTCTTGCAGGTGCAGAATGTCGCGCTTCCGATTGCAGTAGGCATCGGAGGCGGCGTGCTTGTCGCTGCAGTGTACCTCCGGATTGGTACAAGCGCCTTCAAGGTGGCCCTTGCAGTCGCAGGAGCGGCATGGCTCGCTCTCTATGTCATCCCGGCATTGAGATACCCGGCAAACCCGGATACCGTCTTTAACACAGGAGGCGACAGTGGATATTCTGTACTTTACACAGGCTATACTGCCGCGTCTGGGCTTGCGGCCCTTGGCTCTGCAATCGCGTTTTCAAGGACGCGTAGAAAGAACTGGTACATCGGAGCGGCAGGCGTGTACACTGGGATAATAGGCGTGCTCTATTTCCTGTTCCCGGCATTTTCCGGCCTAGAGTTTGTACCGCAGCAGCTGCTTACAGGATGGCGCTCGTCAATGGCGGCAAGCATGACTGCGCTGTGGTTCACGCTTGGGATTGTTGCAGGCGCTTTACTAGAAAGAGAAGAGAAGAAGAAAGGCGCCGGGAGAGGGATTTGAACCCTCGGGACCCTTACGGGTCACAAGCTCGCCGGAAAGCAGATTTTGCTGTTTCCAGGCTTGCGCCCTCCCGGGCTAGGCGACCCCGGCAACCAAGCACCGTCATGGCTCCTTCACTATATAATTCAATCAAAGAAGCCGTGGCAAAGATAGAAATTGAGGAACGCCGATTGTTACTTGTTTTTGAGCAACCAAGGACTTTCTGACAACTGCAAAGGCGGAAACCACGTCGACTGCAGCGACTGCATGTGCAAGTGCCACATACCCGGGACGATTGAGAACCTGGCAAGGAACATCGCCAAGCTCGACCGCAAGCGCCCGGGCATCGGCGAAACGATCTAAATATCGTCGCTTTCCAGCTTGCCCAGATCCACTTCGGGGCGTACGGCCACGTCTGGGGCCGCGGCGTGCTCGCCCCTGGAGCGCCACGCCTTTGGATAAGTATCAGGCTTCATTATCAGTCGCTTCATGACAAACGCGACTCCCCTTGCGCTTTCCTCTATCTGCTCTTTTGTCATCGCTGCCTCTGCAAGGCCGACTATCTCGCCCTTTAACGTATAGACGCCGACAAGCTCGCCTACGCGCAGGTCCTTTGGCACCGCTATCACCCCGGGCACGGCAAGGGGCGCGCCGTGGCACAGAGCGTCAACCGCGGTGTCCCGGACGGTTATGCCGCGTATCCCTTCAAGGCATTGCTCTATTGGCTTGATCAATCGGCGGAGTTTCTCCTCGTCGCCTGTTTCCTTGTAGCGCTGGTACGCGTCGGCAAGGTCGTGCAGGCGCACGAGGCCGTCCTTTTCGTACAGGTTGCTCACCTGCGTGCGGCGCAGCTCTACCATCGTTGCGCCCGGCGACAGCACTTCGCCGATGTCGTAGATTATCTTGCGTATGTACGTGCCTGCCTGGCAGAGCACGCGCATCAGTATCAGCCGGTCATAGTCCTCGATGTAGTCAAACGCGTATACGGTGCGGACGCGGGTGACCCTCTTGACCGACGAGCGCTGCGGCGGCCGCTGGTATATCTCGCCCGTGAAATCCTTCATTATGCGCCTTACCTTGTCCGCCGGCGCGTGCGCGTGCAGGCGCGCAAGTGCATAGTATTCCTTTGGCCCGAGCAGAAGCACGCCAAGCGCCTTTGTCCCTTCGCCAAGGCCGATTGGGAGAAGCCCTGTAGCCCCGGGGTCAAGCGTTCCCGAGTGGCCTGCCTTTTCTATCTCCAGTATCCTCTTTACCCACGCCACCACCTCGTGGCTAGTGGGGCCTGCCGGCTTGTCCACAAGTATCAATCCATAATACAAAAGCTCGCTTATCGGCCTCTTGTCGGGGTAGTGGCCGTAGCGCTCGTCCGTCACGTCCTCGTCCACGTTGACGAGGTTCTCTAGTTGAGGCAGCATATTCACTGACCCACCTGACGCCTCACTATGAGCTTGGCGACTTCGACCAGCGCGGGTAGGCTCAAAAGGTCGGTGTTGAGCGCATAATCGAACACAGACAGGTCTTCTCCGAACGTAAAGCCGTAGAGGTTCTTGTATATCTTGATGTTTTCGTTGTCGCGCAGGTTCACTATCTTTTCCGCCTCTTGTACCGCTATCCCGTCGCGGTTTGCCATGCGCTTTGCGCGGCTGTGCGCCGAGCCCTTGAGCCAGAACTTTATTATCCCATCATCGTTTACGAGCCACGGAAGCGTGTAGCTTGTTATCACGGCGCTTTCAGATTTCAGTATCTCCTCCAGCTTTTTGTCGACGCGCTTGTCAAAGGTAGGGTCCCGCTTGCGCTCTTGCATGAACGCCTTGGCCTCCGGCGTGTCCCACCAGTCGCTCTTTGCAGTGTCTGTAGAGTATCCTTTTTCCCGGGCAAGCATCTTCAATATGTCGCCTCCATTGTACATGGTCAGCCCGAACTCGTTGGCAAGCTCGCCAGCTATTGTGGTCTTGCCCACCGCCGGCCAGCCAGAGATCACGATGCTTGGTTTTTTTGCTGCTGCAGTGGCCATGTCATCACATGCTCGGCATACTTGTCTTGGTGACCTTGCCCACTATGCCGGAAAAGGCAAATGACGTGAGCAGGAACCATCCCCACAAATAGACCTCGCCGGGCACTTCGCACGCCCCCTTGGGGTTGCCCTTGTCGTCCAGCTGCTGGTGGTTGTGGACGTCCTGGTCGCTGCACATTATCCACGGGATGTGTATCGGCGATATTGCCACTACCTGGCCGAATATCGACGGAAAGACGAATATCCATATCAGGAAGGAGGGGAGCATGTAGATGAGCATGGGGCGCATCTGCTGCTGTTGCACTTCGAGGGCCATCTTGTTGACGTAGGCTTGCTTTTTCTTTAGCTCGTCAATCTCGGCCTTGTCGCCTTTTTTCACGGCGGCCGTGTATGCTTTTCGCCACTCGTTTGTCTCCTTCATTATCCTGTTGACGCGCTCAATGTCGGTGGTTTTCCGGCGCAGCATGGCAAACGCAAAGCTCATGCTCACGGATATCACCATCGCGACTAGAGTCGCCGTGAGAAAGTCGGGAAATATCGGGTGCCTTGTGTACTGGGGTGAGAACAGCTGCAGTATCAGGCTGCCATAGTCTATCATTTCAAAGACTCTCCCGCAAGGATGCTGGCCACGCCTGCGGCCGCGTCGTCAACATTGCCGTCGCCGTTTACCACTATTGCAAACGGTGCCCCGGTCAGAATAGAGCAAGATGCGAGCATCATCTTGGAAAAGTCAAGGTCATTTTTAATGGCTTCGGGCGAGGCTTCGTCGCGCTGGCGGGAAGGATCGTTCTTCCTGCGCTCGGCTATCTCGGCAGGGTCTGCCGCCACCATTATCAGGTTCGTCGGATTCATGATTGTAATGAGTCTCATTGGAAGGCCAGGGTAATAGCCTTCACGGGTGCTTATGAACAGGTGCGTGTCGACAATGACCACGTCGTCCTGCATCTCGGCTATGCGGCGCGCAGCGGTCTCTTGCAGCTTTTTCTGCTGCTCGACAGGGAGCCTGCGCATCTCGTCGCGGTTTTTCACGCCAATCTTTTGCGCTTCTTCAAACATCAGAGTCCCGTAAGTGACGACAGCGGCCTTGCGCTTTTGCGATGACGACAAGAGTTCGGCCGCGCGGGTGATGACAGTCGTCTTGCCCACGCCGGGGATGCCGACAATGATGGCGCGCTTGTTATTTCCTGCCAAGGAGAGCCGCCAGTTTGGGCATGTACGTGTCGACCTGCTCTTTGACCAGCGTCTGGTAGTAGCTGACCATGATGTTCACCATCAGGAGTATGCCGGTTCCCGAGCCATAGACGTTCAGTATGTCTGACAGCGAAGCGAGGAGGCCGATGATGACGCCGCTTATTATCGTGAGCGACGGTATGTACCTGTTTAGCAGTGACTCGACCGAGTTCTCGGAGCGTCTGAAACCGGGCACCTGCACGTCGGCGTCAAGCAGGTTCTTTGCGGCAGTCTTGGCCGAAAGGCCGCCCAGCTCCACCCAGAGCCTAGAGAAGACTGTCACTATAGTCACAAAGAATATGACGTATATCACTGCCCGCGCAGGATCTGCGGCCACGTGGTCAAAGCTTCTCGGTGAGGTGATGTAGTATAGTATGCCACCCGTTGGCGTCTGTGGAGAGTTTGGCTGGAACTGCGCTATCCAGTTGAACGCGGGGTTCGTGTTGTTCGGATTATAGTTGGCCCACATCATCTGCCCCATGAACACGGCGTTTGCGATGAGCGCCGACGACAGGATGACAGGAATGACCGACGTATACAGCAGCTTGATTGGATAGACTGCCGTAAAGCCCCTGTATTTCGTAGAGACTATGGGTATGTCGACGTGGATGCCCTCTATATACACGAGCACGAGTATGACTGCCACCGTAAGCCCTAGGCCGAATATGCTAGGAAGCTGGCCAGAACGCAAAAGAGCGTCATCCCCACTTCCGTGTGAAACGGCAAAAATGGTGTAGGGCAAAATGCCGGTAGGTTCGCCTGTAGATGCATTAGCTGGAAACGGGCTGAACACGCTCCACAGTATCGTCTGGGCGATGCCGGCCATGATGAACAGTGAGAGGCCCGAGCCGATGCCCCAGCCTTTTTGCACGAGCTCATCAAGCAGCATGACCAGTATAGAGGCGCTGATCAGCTGCGCGACTACCGACCCGATGATATACGGCTCTTTGACGAGCGGGCCGTAGACGCTGATTCCGTACAGCGAGCCCTCTGCCACGATTACTATTATGGTCACTATCTTTGTCGCCGACGTAAAGAGCGACCTGTCGTCGGGGTTCTTGAAGTCAAGGCGGATGAGGTCCGACCCCTTTAGCAGCTGCATCAAGAGCCCTGCCGTGACTATGGGTCCGATGCCTAGCTCCATCAGCGTTCCCTGTTGCGCTGCAAAAATCACTCTTGCAAAGGCGAGGAAGTCAAACTTGGGATCGCTTGTCACACCGTAGAGCGGGATCTGGCCCATGACCAGATAGATGAGTAGCGCAATGCCAGTCCAGGCAAACTTTTCGGTTAAAGAGATCTTTTTCTTGGGTTTTGGGACCTGTGGAACGTACGCCGACGCCGACCTTATAACGCGGCGAAGGATATTCTCATTCTGAGTCGTGCTGCTCATCGTCTATAACCTCGCCACCCGCTGCCGTGATCTTTGCCCTGGCTCCCTCTGACACCTTTGCAACCTTGATAGTGTAAGCGCCGCTTATCTTGCCCCCGCCCAGCAGCTTGTCATAGCCGAGCGCCGTCAGGTCGAGGATTACCTTGCCCTTGTCGTCGGCCTTGCCGTGCTTGGCAAAGACCGCGTCGAGGTCGCGGACGTTGAGCCACGTGTTCACGACGTTGCGGTTAAAAGAGTTGAACGCATCGTGCCCAAAGTGGTTTGGTTCTTCGATTACTGTCCTGATAAAGAAGTGCTTGTGCTTGCCGGCGCCGCCAATGCCTCCGCGGCTTCCTGCCTGCCTGTGCTGGCCAATCTGACCCCAGCCGCAGTACCTGCTTCCACGCTGCCTTCTGCTTTTACGGAATCTAGTAGCCATAATTAATCACATACCTCTTGTGCTGGAGTTGGTTCAAATTCGATATTCACCTTAATTAAGTCTTACTAGAGCATCCTCTTTACGATCTCGGCAAGCTCCTGGTCGTCGCCGAGCACGCCTGCCTGCGAGTACTGCTGCTTTGTTTTCCGCTTAAAGCCTCCCTTTGGTGGCGAGAGCGCAAACCACGGCTTGATGCCCTCTACCTTGGACATTGCAATTTTGTTGTCTGCTATTGCCGCCGCAAGCTCGTCGATGCTCTTGTACTCCTTTGGAAGGTCGGCCTTGGTTATCGGCTTGTAGCCGGCTTTTTTGCCCTTCTTCTCAAGGAGTTCCTTGACTATGGAAGCGTCGGCCTTGGTCCAGGCGACCACTTCCTTTACCTTTCTGAGCATACCAAGCGACTCGTCCGATTCGGGAACGAGGGTCGCGCGAAAACGCCTGTCGAGGTTGAGGTTGTCAAGCGTGGTCTTTGCCCATGCGGGTATGTTTACCGTTCCTTTGATTCTAACAACGAGATATGCCATAGATTATCAACCCACGCTATACGTGCTTCTTAGCGCGTTAAAGACTGCTTTTGTAGTCGAGGACATTGTGTTTGTAGAGCCAAACGTCTTGGTCCACGAGTCCTTCAGACCCGCAAGCTTCAGCAGGTTCCTGATGTTCTCGCCTGCGACCAGGCCAAGCCCCCTTGGTCCGGGGATGATTTCAAGCGTGACGCTTCCGCCCTTGCCCCTCACTTTGAATGGCACAGAGTGAAGCTGCGTGCACTTGCACTCCCAGCTTCCGCATCCGAGCTTTACCGGTATGACGTTGAGGTATGCCGCATTAGTAGCTTTGTCGATTGCAAGGCGCATTTGCGATGCTTTGCCCTTGCCGATGCCGAACCAGCCTGCCTCGTTTCCTACCGCCACGAGGGCATTAAAGCGGGTCATCTCGCCGGCGTCAGTCTGCTTTTGCACAATGCCGACGTGCACGACCTGGCTCTTGATGTCAGGCAACAGGTGCTTGACTATCTCGGATTCCTGTATGCGGAGACCGTTCTCGTATATCTGGTCCATCGAGGTTATCTTGCCTGCCAGCACCATCTGTCCAAGCGTGGTGCGTGGCTTCCATTCTACTTGCTGATGTTGGGATGAAAACATGCTCATTCTTTCTTCTTACCTGCCTTTTCTGATTTCTTGGGTTTTTCTTCCTTTGCTTCCTTCTTTGGTGAAGCCTTCTTGTCCTTTGAAGATGACTTTTCTTCCTTTGCCTGAGCAGCCCCTTCCTTCTTTTCCTTCTTTGGTTTTGCTTCTGCCGCCTTGCCGGAGATCTTGAACCGGACCTCCTCAAAGTGCGCGGGGTAGTCTTCCGGCTTTAATCCGTTCTTCAAAAGCGCTGAAAATCGTGACTTGTATTCTTCTTCGTTTGCCTTGAGGGCTGACGCATATTCGGCGATGTGCTGGCCAGAGATCCTCTCAAAGTCAGGGAGAGACTCTTCGGATATTGGGATATTGACGCCCGAGTCGGCGATGCCCTTGGCGCAAGTCGCAACACGGGTGGTAAAGTGGTCCTTGCCGATGTACAGGACTGCCTTGCTCGTGCCCTTTTCAAGTGCCTTCTTGCCTAGGAGCAGGCCAGTCAGGTAGCACGCCGGCAGGCTGTTTGTAGAGCCCTTCCAGCCGTGCTTGGCAAGCTCGTGGCTGTGAGCTGACGCGATGACCAGATCGCCTGTCGGCGTCGGCTTTAGTATCTGCGCGGCCACGTTCTGATCGGTAACTTTGACAGTGGCAAATGAGTGCCTGCCGACAATGACGGCAGCCCTCTTGCGATAATTGGTCTTGTCAAGACGGATTCTCTTTAGAGTACGGACATAAGTCAATGAGTGCCATTCACTTCCTGTTTGATTAGAGATGCAAAAATTCTATAGCACTTATAAACGTTAACGGGTATGCTTCGTCGCAGATTTTGCGATGGACGCAGCGTACGCTCCCGCACCGACCCCGTTGTCGATGTTGACCACCGCAAGGCCAAGCGTGCAGCTCTGAAGCATCGACGCAAGGGCTGCAACCCCGTCGGCGCCAAAGCCATAGCCCACCGATGTAGGCACTCCTACCACGGGCACGTCAACCATCGACGCCACCACCGACGCTAGCGCGCCTTCCATGCCTGCAACAACGACAATGGCGCCCACCTTATTTGCGAGCATCTCCTTGAGTGCAGGGAACGTCCTGTGCATCCCGGCTATCCCGACGTCATAGCTTGTTATGGTGTCGCAGCCCATCGCCTCTGCAACCAGCCTCGCTTCTTCTGCAACGCCGATGTCAGAAGTGCCGGCGGCCATTATCCCCACCACGCTGCCAAGCGGCCTCTTTTGTTTTTTCTTCTTGCCTGCAAGTAGCGTGGTGCTGTTTCTGCCCACCTCTACCAAGAGGCCATTTTTGCGCAGCGCCGAAACAAGTTTTGCAAGGTCCTTCTTTTTCACTCTGCTCACCACTACCTGACCGTTGTGCTTTGCCGCGGCTTGTGCGATCCGGAGTGTGTCTGCATATTCCTTTCTCTCTGCAAACACTATTTCGGGCAGACCCCTGCGCCTTTCCCGGCCCACATCGAGCTTTGCAATGCCTTCGATGTGCTCTATGGAATGTATAGAGATCTCTTTTTGCGCCTCCTCGGCGGTGATTGCGCCTCTGGCAAACTTTTCGAGGATCTCGCGCAGCTCCATATCGCGGTCTTCAGTGTATTAAGAAAGGGATAAAAGGTTTACAAAAAATAAAGTCAGAGCGGAAGCGCCTTTATCGCTTCCCTGACGCTTGCCACGCCCTTGTCAAAGACGCCCTGCTCAAAGCTGTCCAGATTTAGCTCGACTATCTTTTCTACGCCACCGGCGCCAATGACTGCGGGCACGCCGATGCACAGGTCAGACACCCCGTACTGGCCGTCCAGGTACGCCGACACTGGTATCACCATCTTTTTGTCTTTTGCCATCGACTCTATCATCGTGGCGACGGCGTTGCCCGGCGCGTATACGGTCGCACCCTTTAGCGCGATTACCTCTGCGGCGACCTTTTTCGTCTTTTCAAAAATGTCTGCCGCCTGCTCTTTTGTGATAAAGTCGTGCAGCGGGATTCCGCCCAGCGAGGAAAAGCGGGTGAGCGGGAGCATGTTCTCACCATGCTCTGAAATGACCATCGCCTGGATAGAGTCTCGGGAGAGGCCCGTCGCCTCTTGTATATAGCTCTTGAACCTTGACAGGTCGAGCATCCCGCCCATCCCCATCACCTTGCTCTTTTGCGCGCCAATGGTCTTGAGCGCAAGGTAGGTCATCGGGTCAAGAGGGTTCGTGACTACGATAACGGTTGCATCCGGGGCATATGTCGCTATCTTTGACGCGACGTCCTTTACAATCCCGGCGTTTATCTTTAGCAGGTCCATGCGGGTCATGCCCGGCTTTCTGCCGACGCCGGCGACCAGCACGACATAGTCGGAGCCGCGCATGTCCTCATAGTTGTTCGAGCCCCGGGCAAGCGAGTCAGAGCCCCGCTCCGACAGCTGGTGGTTGATGTCCATCGCCTCGCCCTGCGGAAGGCCCTGCACAATGTCCAAAAGGAGAACGTCGCCAAGCTCTCTCAGGCCGCAGTTCAGCGCGGCTGAGGCGCCTACTTTGCCAGATCCGATTACCGTTATTGTCATTTGGGGTTGCTAGCGGGCGGGATTACTTATAAATCTACAAAACCCGATCACCTTAAATTGTCCATTGTCCGTTTCAATAGCTGAATGTCCGGCAAAAAGGGCGGAGGTGGAGGCGGCGGCAAGCGCGACGACAGCTATTTTGCTGCATCTCGCCGCAAGCAGAGAAAACGTATCATGATAATAGTTCCGATTATAGTTGCCGTGGTGGCAATAGGCGCCGTCTCGGCGCTTTTGTACAAGCCCCCGGAGGTACATGCGATAAGCGGAATTGAATGCCACAGCATGGAGATCACGAACTACCATGTCCACGCCCACCTCGACGTGTTTGTGGACGGGCAAAAGACAGAGCTCCCCTCAGGGATAGGGATAATTAATGCCCCGCGCTGCTTTTACTGGCTCCACACCCACGATACTTCAGGCATAGTGCACATAGAGGCGCCGCAGCAAAAAGAGTTCACGCTCGGCCAGTTCATGGACATCTGGAGCCAGTCGCACACCGCCTCAAAGTCATTCTTTGATTCTGTGGCAGGCAAGCCGGTAAAGGCGTACGTCAACGGCACAGAATTCCAGGGAGATTTCAGGAACGTGCAGCTGAAATCACGCGAGCAAATAGTCCTTGCGTTCGGTAACCCTCCGGCGGAAATCCCGACCTTTGACTTTGGCAACTGGGACAAGTCCGGATGATAACAAGAACGACAGCAACAGCAAGCTTGATATGAACTTGTCAGGCGCTTTCTAGTCGGTGCCCAAGATAGAGCTGCAGAGCAGGATAAAGTGGACTGTAAACGGCACTTCGAGGACAAGGCCGGCGCAGGAAACCCTGCAAAAGGTGGTGCTGCTGTCCAAAAAGATAGGGGTCACCAGGCTTGCAGACATTACCGACATGGACGTGCTTGGGATACCAAACTACTCGGCAGTGTTGCCGGGAACTGAAGACTACATCTGGGTGTACAGCGGCAAGGGCCCGACCAGGGAGCACGCGATGGCAAGCGCGCTCATGGAAAGCATCGAAAGGTATTCTTCATTGCCGGCAGGAGGCCCGCGGAGCTTTGTCAGGGCAAGCTATGCAGAATTGTCAAAATCTCATAAAGTGCTGCACCCCGACGAGATCGTCGAGCCGACGCGCTTTGAATACCGCAACGACATGCAGATGGATTTTCTGCCCGGCTTTGACATTGCCAACGGCAACGAAGAGGTTATGGTGCCTGCCTCAATAGCGCTTTTCCGCTACAACCCGCCGGCGCCGGCAGTAAACCCGTTTTCATATTTCCATACAAATGGCCTTGCATCAGGCAACGTGATTGAAGAGGCAGTGTGCCATTCGCTGTGTGAGGTAATCGAGCGCGACGCCATGAGCGTGGCGGAACTGCGCGCAAGCGCTATTCCCTTCCACGTGCTCCGGAGCATAATCCATTCGCTCAATGCGGCAGGCGTGCTGGCAAAGCCAATGCAGGCAGACAGGTTCGTCGACGACCCCGGCATTTTTCCCGACGTTGACATTTCAGAGGTCGAGTTCGAGCCGGTCAGAAAACTGGTAAAGAAATTCGACAGAGCCGGCATCCCTCTCATAATAAAAGACATCACGTCAGACATTGGCGTGCCCACGTTCAACGCAAGCAGCATCGAGTGGGTCACGCACGACTATGGCTACCTAGCCGAGGGCCACGGCACCCACCCCGACGCAAGGATTGCGCTTTTGAGGGCGATAACTGAGGTGTCGCAGACCCGCGCGGCAAACATCCAGGGGGCGCGCGACGACCTGCGCAAGATAAGGTACGGCGAGAACAACACAGACGACAAGAGGGCATGGCAGTTCATGCCGTCTACGAAAAAGATCAAGTTTTCAGAAGTCAAGACGTATTTCCATGAGGACATACTCGACGACATCAGGTTCATACTCGGCAGGCTAAAAGATGCAGGGCTCATCAGAGCGATAATCGTCGACCTGACAAACCCGGACCTTGCGATACCCGTCGTTAGGGCGATCGTGCCGGGGCTAGAGACATTCAAGATAACGAAATCGGTGATGGGAATGAGGGCGAGGGCGCTATTTAGGCAATGGCAAAACCAATAATTTTCTTGGGTCCCAGCTTGAGCCACGAAAAGGCAAGGAAAATTCTGCCGGAAGCAGAGTTTCAGCCGCCGGCCAAAAAGGGAGACTTGTTGAGGCTGGCTGCAAGCTCCGACGTCTCGATGGTCGGGCTCGTCGACGGCGTGTTTTTGCAGGACTATCCCCCCACGCCTATTGAAGTTTATCAGCTAGCAAGGCGGGAAGGCGTCCTTTTGGCAGGAGCGGCAAGCCTCGGCGCGCTGCGCGCGGTAGAACTTGAAAAGTTTGGCGTGGTTGGAATAGGCAGGGTGTTTGAGCTGTACAAGACCGGCAGGATAGACGCCGACGATGAAGTTGCAGTCACGTTTGCAGACGGCGACTTTCATCTCCAGTCTGAGGCGATGGTGGACATACGCTACAACCTGTTCCTTGCGCACAAGAAAGGCATAATCAGCAAGGACACGAAAAAGGCGCTGGCAAAGGTTGCCAAAGGCACCTACTTTCCGCACCGCAACTATCCGGACATCATCGAGGTGACGCGGCGCAAACATTCTAGCCTGACAGACATCGACGCGTTCCAAGCATATATTGAAAAGAACAGGAAAAGCCTGAAAGAAATGGATGCGATAAAACTGGTCGAGTTTTTCAAGGCGCGCCTGAATTCCGGGAAATCTTAAATCACCTGCCCGCCTGTGAAAGGGCATTATGAAGATATACACCAAGACGGGCGACAAGGGCGAGACCGGCCTTATTGGTGGCAGGCGCGTCAGCAAGGCAGACCTGCGCATAGTGGCCTACGGCGCAGTCGACGAATTAAACTCGAACATCGGCCTTGCAGTCTCGTCGCTGCGCGGAAAAAAAGCGTTTTCCGACATGGTCGACATCTTGACACAGGTGCAGAACGACCTTTTCATAGTCGGCTCGGACCTTGCCGATCCCGACTACCCAGAGAGTCAATACAGCACGCCGCGCACCGACGAAAAGATGGCGTCAGCGCTCGAACCGGTAATCGACGGGTTCGAGTCGGAACTGGAGCCGATAACGTTTTTCATCCTGCCGGGCGGAAGCTCCGAGGCATCGGTGCTGCACGTGTGCAGGGGAATCGCAAGGCGCGCAGAAACGGCTGCAGTCGCGCTTTCAAGAGCAGAGGGCATAAACCCGGCAGTCGTCATGTACCTGAACAGGCTTGCCGACCTGTTGTTCGTGGCGGCAAGGCTTGCAAACAAGAGGCAGGGCGTGCAGGACGTGGCGTGGAAGAAAAAACCGCCTCAATAACCTTAAATGCTGCATCGTGCCACCATAGTCGTTGGGACAGGTCAGAAACGTCACCCTCGTCATTGTAATAACGGCGCTCATGGCGTTTGGCCTGATAGGCGTGACCCAGCTTGTCGACCTGCTGCCGATACCGGCAATGCATGCTGCCACTACTACCACTGCTGCCCACTTTGTCGATCAAACTTTAAAGTCTGGTTTAGCCAACTGACAGCATGGAAGAAGTCAGCTGCCCCTACTGCGGCTCTACCTTCAAGGACAAGGAACAACTCTCAAAGCACATCGACAGGATACACCAAGGTTCTGGCCTGCTTGAAGGCGACACCACGAAATGGTGAAAATGGATCTCTTTCCATTTTTTGACGCAGTCATCGGGTTAAAGTACGTCAGGCGCGCGGGCTGGGCGGCAAAGGTAGGCGTCAAGGACCCAGAGTCGGTGGCGGACCATTCGTTTGCCATGTGCGCGATAGGCATGGCGCTTTCTGACATTTTGGGTCTAGATACTCGCAAGATGCTAAAGATGATAGTGCTGCATGATCTGGCTGAATCCGCGGTGGGCGATTACATGCCCGGCGAGGTCAGTACAAGGCAAAAGCAGCAGGAAGAGGACGGCGCAATGAAAAAGATACTCGCGTGCCTGCCGGCAAAGGTACGGGCGGATTACTCGAAAATCTGGCGCGAGTATTTGCAGGGCAAGACAGAGGAGGCAAGGTTCGTGCACAGGATTGACAAGCTGGAAATGGCCATCCAGGCAGATAGGTACGCAAGGGACGGGCACGCCAAGGAACTTTTGGCGCAGTTTTTCGAGACGGCGCACAAGGCAGTTGACATTGACGACGACGTGCTGACAGAGACCCTAAAGTCTTTAAGCCCGATTCCGCGGAGGAAAAACTAATGCAGTATTTCACGGCTCTCAAGATAGGCGAAAAGAGGGTCAAAGTCGCGCAGGACCTCTTGGCAAGGTACACGGGGACTGCAATGCCGGCGCTTGCCCTCAAGGACAACAAGGATAACAAGTGGGAGCCGGTGGGCGAGGAGAACCTGTATGCGGTCGTCAAAGAGCCGGGAGGCTACATGATTGCGCTGTGCGACAGCAAAGGAATAGCAAAGACAGTCGCGCAGTGGTTTGCAGAAGACACCAAGAACCAGATAGTCGAAAAGATAAAGTCGGAACAGAACATGCAGGAATATTTCGGCAAGCTGTCGCTTCCGATATAACTTTATTATAGCTGAAAAGGATTACCGTGAATACTTTGGCAGCAGGCAAGCGCGAGCAAGAGATCGAGGTAAAGGGACACCTCATCGACTCGATGATTCTAACAAGGATATTTGACCACGTCATGGACCTAAAGGGCGACTTTCAGGTCCTAGAGTTCACGGTTGGCAAAAAGAAAAAGGACCCTAGCCACGCCCGCCTGCTTGTACGCGGCAAGGATGAGGAGCACCTTGAGCGCATACTGGAGGCAGTGTACAGAGAGGGCGCGCAGCCAGTCTCTGTACAGGAGGCAAGGCTTGTCCCTGCAAGCGGCGACTGCGTCATGCCCGACGACTTTTACAGCACGACCAACAACTCCACACAGGTCTTCCACGCAGGCAAGTGGATAGACGTCCAGAGCATGATGATGGACAAGTGCATAGTAGTCGACACAAGGAACATGACCGCGGAGTGCAGGATGATCCGCGACCTGAAAAAGGGCGACATGGTAGTAGTGGGTGAGCGCGGCGTGAAAATAACTCCGCAAGAGCGCCCACGCGAAGGAGTCGACATTTTCCAGTTCATGTCCAGTTCCAGCTCCAGCGAGCGCCCCACGCAGCACATCGCAAGAAAGGTCGCAGACGACATCTATAACACCAAAAAAGAGGGAGGCAAGATAATCGTAGTATCTGGCCCCGTGCTGGTGCATTCCGGCGCGTCAGAGGCGCTTGCGCGCCTAATCAGGATGGGCTACATCGACGGCCTGCTTGCGGGAAACGCAATAGCAGTGCACGACGTTGAAAACGCGCTGCTTGGGACTTCACTGGGTATGCACGTCAGGGATGGCACGCTTGCAGTTAGGGGCCACCGCAACCATATGCAGGCGATAAACGAGGTGTTCAAGGCCGGCGGCCTGAGGGCGATGGTAGAGAAAAAGATCCTGAAAAGCGGGGTGATGTACGAGTGCATCAAGCACGATGTGCCGTTCGTACTAGCCGGCTCTATCCGCGACGACGGCCCGATACCCGACGTCGTGACCGACGTGGTGGAGGCGCAGCGCAGGTACAAAAAGGTGCTAAAGGGCGCAAGGATGGTGCTCATGTTCTCGACGATGCTCCACTCCATAGCGGTAGGCAACATGCTCCCCTCGTCTGTAAAGGTGGTGGCAGTCGACATCAGCCAGCCCGTCGTCACAAAGCTTGTCGACAGGGGCACGGCGCAGGCAGTGGGCATCGTGACTGACGTCGGAGCGTTTCTGCCCATAGTCGCAGACCACCTTGAAAGAATTGCAAAGCGCAGGTAGCAGTCGACTATATGAACTATAGATAGAATCCCTAAATCTTTGTTTAACTATATTGTACTTGCATGTCTACCAGAACATTCTTCAGTTTCGACAGGTTGGTCAGCCAGAAAGGCTCGGGGTCGCACGTCATAGCAGGGGTGGTCGTCCTCATAGTGGGGCTGGCAGTCGCCAGCGCAGTCGGGAGCGTGGCTCTTGGGTACGTGGTCGTGGCCATCGGCGTCGCCATCATAATTTCGGCGTTCCTCATGATAATCAAGCAGTACGAAAGGGCGGTGGTATTGAGGCTAGGCAGGTTTCAAAAGCAGGTCGGGCCCGGCGTGCAGACAAGGATACCGTTTGCTGACAATATCCTGGTTATCGACGTGCGCGAAAAGGTGCGCGAGTTCACGGCAGAGCGGATGCTGACAAAGGACAACGTGCCAGTAACAATAGACGCCATCCTCCGGTACAGGATAATAGAGGACAAGGCACGCGACGCGATACTGAACGTCGAGAACTTTAACGACATGATCCAGCAGGTCTCCCAGACCACTCTCCGCAACAACATCGGCGCATCGCAATTCCAGGACATACTGTCCAAAAGGGAGGACGTCAACCAGCACATCAAGGAGGTTATAGCAGAAGAGTCGAGGGGCTGGGGCATCGAGGTGAGGGGCGTGGAGATAAGGCAGGTGGCAATACCAAAAGAGCTCGAGGATGCGATGTCGATGCAGGCACAGGCCGAGCGAGAAAAGAACGCAAGGGTGACCTACGGCGAATCTGAAGTGCTCGTGGCAAAGCAGTTTGAAGAAGCTGCCAGGGTATACACCGACAACCCGGTCGCGTACGCGCTCAGACAGTCCAACATGCTGTACGAGTCGATAAAGGTGCAGGGAAACACGATAGTCATGGTGCCTTCAGAGTCGCTCAACTCTATGGGTTTTGGCAACCTTGCGCTGACGCAGGCGTACCTGGAGAACATAAAGAACGTGGCGGCAAAGTCAGTGGACAAGGGCGGAGCGCAGGAAGAAGGAGAAAAGAAGAGCTAATACGCAGGTGCTGCGGATATAACGGACATAATAACGACATGAGCAACAAGAAAAAACCAATTGACGATGATAATGATAATTTCGACCACTTGTCTCAGGAGCAGAAGGAGGTGTGCTGGAACAAGGGCACCGAGGCCCCGTTTACAGGCAAGTACTGGAACAGCCACGACAAGGGCGTGTACCGCTGCGCGGCGTGCGGAGCGGAACTTTTCAGCTCCGACACGAAATTTGATTCGGGCACAGGCTGGCCCAGCTTTTTCAAGCCCATCGAGGACGCAAACGTGAAAGAAGAGACAGACACCAGCTATGGCATGATAAGGACGGAGGTCATGTGCAACAAATGCGGCGCGCACCTCGGCCACGTGTTTGACGACGGGCCAAACCCCACGGGCCTGCGCTACTGCATCAACTCTCTTTCGCTGGACCTAGAAAGGAAGAAGGAGAAGAAAGAAGAGAAATGAGCGAGGAATGGTCAGAGTGGCTAGACTTTGACAGGGCGCACGTCGACTCGGTGCCAGAGGCCGCAGGCGTGTACCTGATGCACGCAAGCATGAAGGTGATGCGCATCGGCGGGAGCGGCAACGTCAGAAAATCCCTGCAGGAGCTTCTTTCAGACCCGTGTACGAGCAAGGCAAAGAGGTTCCACTATATGCTCACGCAGTCGTATTCGTCTGCGGCGGAAGGATTGCTGCAAGACTACAAGGAAAAACACCAGGGCAAGTTGCCGGCGTGCATGGAAAAATGAAAATGATGCTCGTACGCTGCTATACATGCGACCGCGTCTTTGACGTCGACAAGCCTGCCGAGCGCAAGGAAGCGATAAAGCACAGTCAGGCGTGCCACGAGATGACCAGAGGTTTTAGGGCTTGACGATTGTAAGGTGCGGTTGTTAAATATCCATTATCCTCAGAAATAAGAGAGATGCCAAAAGACCCTGTATGCGGAATGGAAGTAAGCGAGGAGTCGAAATTCAAGTCCAGAAAGGCCGGCCAGACAATCTATTTTTGCTGCCCGCACTGCAAGTCCAAGTTTGACACCGACCCTGCAAGGTTTTCCTGAAAAATAAGAGAGTGTAAAGCAGCCACAGAGTAACGCGGTTTTAACGCGGTAATTGCATGCAATGTAGAAAAGGCATATATTCCTGTATCGGATATTCGATATTGTTAATTCGATATGGGAGTGTGGTCGTTCGGTGAAATGAGAAAAAGGCGCGGGCTGAGGATGTGGGTGATAACACTGCTAGAGAGGTCGCCCAAGAACGGCGCAGAGATAATGGACGAGATGGAAGTGATGACCAAGGGCTGGTGGAGGCCGTCGCCGGGGTCGGTGTACCCGCTGCTTGAAAGCTTGGTGGAGGAAGGTTTTATCAAAAAGAGGGAGGACGGCAAGTACGAGCTGACGCAGAGGACAAAGGAAGACATGGGATGGCCGTACGGGTTCCACGCGGGCCAGCCGAGGACTGTCGAGGACATGCTCAAGGAGATGAGCGGATATGTCTCTTACTTTGAAGACCTGGTAAAATCGGACAAGTCAAGGATAGAGCCGCACAAGGAAAAGATAAAGGAAATAGCAGACAAGCTGGCGGCACTGAACAAATGACCGGCGCCTTCGCGCACTTTAACCGATAGCCGGGGCGCTATCCTCCAGCACCGTCAATACAGGCCCCGTGTGTAAACCGGCCTACACCCTGTTGCTTTTATCGGAATTTTATCAACTAGCACCATGACAAAGGAATTCTGCCACCTGTGCAAGGACGGAGGAAAAGAGTGCGTCGAGATAGACGAGAGCAGGGAAGTGGCCATGATGAAGATCCACCCCAGATGCGCGGTCTGCGGCAGGCTGCTGGTGCAGTGAAAGAAGATAAATCAGGACTCTAAGAGCTTTTTGCGGACAAGTTCTAGCGCGGCTTTCGGGTCTGCGCGGCCTTTTGTATGCTGCATCACTTTTCCAAGCAAAAAGTTTGCCGCTGCGGGGTTCTTTTTTGCGTCTGCGACTGCCGCCGGTTCTGCCGCAAAGACGGCATCAATTGCCTGCACAAGTGCGCCAGTGTCGTCTATCTTGCCCACCTGAGTCTTTTTGGCGACCTGCGACGGCATATCACCTGTCCGGACTATTTGCCCGAGGATTTGCTTTGCAGTCGCGCGGTTTATCGCGTTCTGCTCCACCAGCCTTGCGAGGTCGGCGATGTGCTCCGGGCCCACTTTCAGGCTAGCAAGCATGGCGTGCTCCTCCCGGGCCTTTTCGTCTGCAAAGCCCATGAGGTCAGTCACTAGCCAGTTTGCGATCTCTTTTGGCGAATCATAGTGCTTGATTGCAGATTCGAAAAAGTCGGCAAGCTCTTTATTGTCTATTAGCACCTGCGCGACGTGCGGCGTCAGGCCAAGCGACGAAACAAACCTTGCCTTGCGAGCATCTGGAAGCTCGGGCATCGACTTTTCAAGCGATGCAAGAAAACCGGCGCCAAGCTCTATCGAGGGTATGTCCGGCTCGGGAAAGTAGCGGTAATCCTGCTCTTCCTCCTTTGACCTCGACTCTTTTGTCACCTTGCGCGCGTCGTCCCAGTGCCGCGTTTCTGCTTTCACTTCGATGTCGCGGGACACCATCGTCTTTTGCCTCGCCATCTCGTAGCGGAGCGCCTTTTCCACCTCGGAAAACGACCCGACGTTCTTTATCTCGACTCGGTGGCCGCCGGCGACTGAAACGTTTGCATCGCAGCGCACCGACCCTTCAAGCCGCGTGTCGCAGACGCCAAGGTGCTCTATTATCGACGTTATTTTGTTCAGAAATTCCCGCACGTCCTTTGGGTCTGTAAAGTCCGGCTCTGTCACTATCTCCACAAGGGGCACGCCGGCGCGGTTGTAATCGACAAGCGTGTAGGTGCTCTTTTCCATGCTGCCGCCCTCGTAGACCAGCCTGCCTGGGTCTTCCTCCAGCTGCACCCGGCGCATCCTCACCGATTTTCCGTTGCCATAATCCATCTTGCCGTCGACTCCGATGCTTGTTATGCCGTACGCGTTGTACTGAGTGAGCTGGAAGTTCTTTGGGAGGTCAGGGTAAAAGTAGTTCTTGCGGTAGAACATTATCTCCTCCGGCACTTTGCAGCCGAGCGCAAGCGAGATCATGCCGGCAAACTCGACTGCCTTTTTGTTCAGGAGGGGCAGGGTTCCGGGCAGGCCGGTGCAGGTCGGGCAGATGTTGGCGTTTGGCTCTTTGCCGCGATAGTCGCAGCCACATGAGCAGAACAGCTTGCTCCTTGCGCCGGTAAGCTGGCAGTGGATTTCAAGCCCTATCATGTATTCCATGTTTACAGGTCAGGACTCCTCTGCACTTTTGCGGCGCTTTCAAACGTGTACGCGGCGTCAAGCATCACCTGTTCTGAAAACTCGTCGGCCATGAACTGCAGGCCCACAGGCAGGTTGCCGCTGGAAAAGGCGGCAGGAACAGAAATCGCGGGGGTGCCGGCAAGGTTTGCCACCACAGTGTCGACATCGACCAGGTACATCTTTATCGGGTCGTCGACCTTTTCGCCAATCGGAAACGGCAAGATCGGCATCGTCGGACCAATAAGAACATCGAATTGCTTGAACAGAGATTTCAGCTCGCGCCGCAAGAGCGAGCGCACCTGCTGCGCCTTTAGGTAATACTTGCCATAGTAACCTGACGACAGCACGTACGAGCCGGTGATTATCCTGCGCTTGACCTCCTCGCCAAAGTTGCTCCTGCCCTTTGCGAAATACGAGTTCCACTCGTAGCCCTCCGGGCTCATGTCAAAGCCGTAGCGGACGTTGTCGTAGCGGGCGAGGTTGCTTGACGCCTCGGCCATGGCTATCGTGTAGTACGACGCCAGCGCGTACTGCACCGACGGCATGGACGCCTCGGCGCAGCGGCAGCCCTCTTTTTCAAGGGTGTCATAGGCGCCATAGATTATCTTTGACACTTCTGGGTCCGCACCCTCGATGAATTCCTTGACAAGGCCGACGCGCAGCGGCATCTTGCTGACGAGGTACGACGGCCTGCCCGGCGCGGTTGTATGGTCGTTTTCGTCCTGGCCTGCTATTGCGTTGAGCGCCAGTGCGACGTCTGCTACTGTCCTTGCCGCCGGCCCGACCTGTTCCAGGCTGTTTGCGTATGACACCAGACCGTACCTGCTTACAAGGCCGTACGTTGGCTTTAGCCCTACAACAGAGCAAAAGCTTGCAGGGCACCTCACCGAGCCTCCGGTGTCAGAACCAAGCGATATCGCGCATTCCATCGCCGCGACGCTTGCCGCGCTCCCGCCTGACGAGCCTCCCGGCACGCGGCTGATGTCCCACGGGTTTCTGGTCGGCCCGTTCCTGCTGAACTCTGTGGTGGAACCCATCGCAAATTCGTCGAGGTTTGCCTTTCCTATGATGATGGCGCCGGCGTCCTGCAACCGCTTGACGACGGTGGCGTCGTACGGAGGCACGTAACTGTCAAGCATCTTTGAGGCGCACGTCGTCTTTATGCCCTTGGTCGAAATGTTATCCTTGACGCTTACCGCGACGCCGGCAAGCGGGCCGGCGGCCTCTCCGTCTCGGATTCTCTTGTCGAGGGCGCGCGCCTGCTCTATTGCGCCTTCGCTGTTCACCGTGACAAGTGCGTTTATCTTTGGCTCGACTACTTCGATGCGCTCCAGTATTTGATGAATGTACTCCTCGGCTGAAAACTCGCGGTTTTTCACGCCGTTTGCAACCTGCGACGCGCCGAGCCGGTAGAGCAACCTAGACCATCCTCGGGCCTTTTACAAAGCCGTCCTTGCGGTATTTCGTGCCAAGCGTGTCGGCTCCAAACGCGTTCTCTACGTCGTCTCGCAGTTCAGAGAATTTTTTCTTTGACTTTAGGACCTCGGCTTTTTCAAGCGGGACCGTGTCCAGCTTGTCAAGGTATGCGATTATCTGCTCTATCTGCGAGGTGTACTTGACAAGCTCTTCGTCTGACAGCTCTATCCGGGAAAGCCAGCCAAGGTGCCTTACCTCTTCTTTCGTCACTACCATATCTCTAGGGCGCCAGCCTGTCAATGTCTCTCGGGTAAAAAGTCGCGTCGCGTATGTTCTCTAGTTTTGCAAGCGCCATGAGCAGCCTCTCAAGGCCCAGGCCAAAGCCGGCGTGGGGCGGCACTCCAAAGTCAAAGACGCGCAGATGATAGTCAAAGGCGTCAGGCTTTAGCCCCTGCTTTTGCATCCTCTCTACCAGCTGGTCCTTGCGGTTTATTCTCGTGCTCCCGGACGACATCTCTAGCGGGCCGTGCATCAGGTCAAACGACTCGCACACCTTGGGGTCGTCGGCCCTCGGCTTGACGTAGAACGGCTTGGTAGAAGTCGGCCAGTCGACGATAAAGTAAAAGCCGTTGAGGCGCTCGTCCTGCAGGCTCTTCATCACCTGAGGAGAGATGTCGTCGCCCCACTGGATGCGCTCGCCGGCCTCCTGCAATTTGTCGATGAGGTCAGAGTACGAGTATTTGGGAAACGGCAGCTCAAGGGCAGGCATCGCAATTTCCAGGAATTCCAAATCTGCCTTGTTGCGGTCCTTGACAGAGTCGACGATGTGGACTATGAGCCTCTCAAGGAGCGCCATGACGTCGTTATAGTCTGCAAAGGCGCGCTCGACGTCCACCGATGTTGCTTCCGAGAGGTGGCGGTTCGTGCGTGATGGCTCTGCCCTGAAAATCGGGCCTATCTCAAAGACGCTCTCAAAAGCCATTGTCAATTGTTCTTTGTAGAGCTGCGGGCTCTGGGCGAGAAACGCCTCGCGGTCATAGTAGAATATTGGGAACAACGCCGCTCCTCCTTCCGTCGCAGTCGCTATCATTTTTGGCGTGCTGACCTCGGTGAAATCCTGCCGTGAGAGGAACTCGCGTATCGCGTTAACCACGGTCTGCCGGATGCGAAATACCGAGCCCAGCTGCTGCCGGCGCAGGTCGACTGCGCGAAGGTCGAGGCGGGTGTCGATTCCCACCGGCGACGACTTGCCCGTGGTCATAAAGGGCGCGGCCTTTTTTGCCACCGAGAACGCCTTTATCTCTGCCGGCACGACCTCGGCGCCGTTTGGCGCCTTTTCCTGCGGCCTCACTTTGCCCCGGACGCCAAGCGACGTGTGCTCCTTGACCTCCTTGGCTAGCGCGAACAGCTGCTCGCCTACCTCGCTCTTTTTGGCAGTCACCTGGACCTCGCCGTGTACGTCCTTGATTATGATAAACGAGATGTTGCCGTGGTCCCGCACGCTTGACACCCAGCCCATTATTACGACCTCCCGGTCTGCCATCGCCGGGCCCACTTCCTTGGAGTAGTGTGTGCGCCTCCACTGGCCAAGATCCTCTTCTTTCAGCGTTTCCAAATTAAATAGGCGTGTTTGTACTGTAGAGGTTATTAATTTAACCGAAAATAAAGTCAGTGAGACCAGTGGGAAGATGACACAGGTTTCATCGCCAAAACGTAATAAAAAGAAAAAGAGAGAAAGGTTTGCCTTTTAGGATGTCACGTGCCTTCCATGCCGCTGCCGCCCTCGGTCATGTTCATGCAGGCGTATGTCGAAGCTGCCGCTGCTTTTCACAGAAATTAGCACAGCTAAAGACATGCTAGAAGCCTGTACTACAAAGGATATATCCGATCATGGGTTTTTCACTCCATGAATAGCGTTTCTGCAATTCTCTTGCTTGGACTTTTGTCGTTCGGGGCCGTAATCTCTGCTACCGCAAAACCTGCGTTTGCCCACACATTTAGCGGGGATGAAAGCGCGACGTTTCTTGCCAAGGTCGAGGGGTTAAAGGTCGAGATAAACCTGATTGACAAGAATATCTCGAATTCATCTCTTGTCAAGTGGCATGTCGACAAGATCGGCGAATTCTGGACCGCAAACGACACCAAGGAGGTCGCAGAAAGGAACCAGCGCGTGGCCAATGATGTCACCACGGGCCTAGACAAGATATTTGCAGAAACCAACAAGACAAACCCCAATGCCGCGGTAGTTAGCCAGACAGCGAGCGGTCTGCAAGACACCCTTGGAGAAGTAGTATCTACAAGGATCGACAGCGCCCAGCTGCAGAATGCAACCGTCAACGCGTTAGCCTTGAGAGGCGTGCTGGACGAAACCCTGGAGGATTACGGCATAGCTGTAGGCGTGTCGGAAGATGAAGAGGGGAACAGCAGCAATAATAATAGTACGGCTGCTGCTACTCCAGTGGCAGAAGCAACAGGCCCCGCGAAAATAGTCAACATGGCGGCTTACCAGACGGCGCAAGGACTCGCTGCATCATCAATCAGTATGTTTGACAAGCTAAAGACAATGTCACAGGGCAACGCTACATCTGCAGTCGGGGAAATAGACAAGGGCTTGAAGGACCTACAAAAGGCTATTTCCGACAAGGCGCCACTTGACGACGCAAAGAAAATAGTCGAAAGTACCATCGACCCTAACCTGCAGACCGCATTCAAGCTGCAGGTAGTTCCAGAGTTTCCTGTGCCCCTGCTAATGTCGGTGGGCGCTATTGCCGCTGTAGTGGCCGTTACGAGATACAGGCAGTCCCACAAAGCTAGGTAAGCCGCAGGACATCGCCAGATATCTTGCGGATTATCTCCTCTGCCTTTTCCTTTTTTACCATGCCTGTCACAAAGTGGGGCTTGCCGCCTCCCCGGCCGTTGGTGCCGGCAGCCTCGCGGAAAACCTTGTTGCAATCAAGGTCTATTGCCTCGCTTCTTGCAAGTATAAAATACGCGCTGTCTGCGCCGGCGGCGTTGGCAAGAACCACAATAATGCCGGGCTCGGCTATCTTTGCTCCCGCAAATTCCTGCAGCGCCTCGTCTGCAAGGCCGGAAAACGCCCCGCTATAGACCTTGATGTTGCCGCCTGCAGCTGGCGCTATCGACTGCAGTCTTTCCCTGCTCAACGCCTTTAGCTTTTTGAATGCAGACTCGCCTTCCGCCCTGACTTTTCTTGCGGTGCTTTCCACTGTGTTCAGGTTTGCGCCAAGCTCGCCGCACACATTCATCAGTTTTGCAGAGAGCAGGACCGCCGTCTCTTTTGCCTGTCTGCCGACTGCAAAGTCCACTTCGTATTCGCCACCGCTCTTTGACAGCCTCGTGACCAGAAAGAACCCGCATTCTTGCAGGTTGCCGGCGTGTTCCATGACGCACGCCGTGACGTCGTGGCCGGCAATCTCTACCACACGCACCTCGCCGGAAATGCGCTCCTCGTTTGCCCGGAGAGTCGGGTTGGCGCTCCTTGCTTCTTCAAGCGATGGGTAGGTGCGCGTCGTGACCTGCCTTCCTTCCTCGATGAGCGTGTTCACCAAGGACTCCGCCCTGACCACAGTGTCTACGTCCAGCTGCGAGATCGCGATAAAGGCGGTGTTGCTGCCGTCTTTTTTGTGCTCTACCTTTCTCACCTGCAGCGTCTTGCCGAGGATCTTTTGCAGCGCGCCGATAAACGCGTGCTCGGCCGTGTGCGCCACCTTTTCTCCTTCCATGCGGATTGCAGTAGGCAGTCAGGGCAATAAATACGAAGTTTAGACGATCTTGGCCTTCTTGACGTCGGCCGGCCAAGCCTGCGTCCACACGTGGTTAAACAGGTCTGCGCACCACTCGACAAACTCTGAGCTGTCGCCCACTAGCATAGTGCCCATGTCTACCTCGCCCTTTTGGTTCGGGAACATGATTGCGGCCTGCTCATCTGCGATGTAGAGGGCGGTGCTCACCTTGTCCACCATCCGCTGCTTGATGGCGTTTGCAGTGGTGAGTTCTGCCATCGCAGGTATGACTTCATCCATCACGTTCTGCGGGAACACAGTATTTCGCCCGATTATGGTCCGCAGCTCCACCCCGCTCCTTGCCCTGCCGATGAGTATCTGGCCCTCCTCCGGCCACGCCTGCGAGACCATAATCTCCAGCCGTCTTTTGGCAGACATCTCTAGCTTTTTCAGCTCCTGCATAACGACTGTCACGGTCTCGACTGCCCTGCACTTTTCAAGAGCGCCCATCCGCTGCACGAATTTTTCAGGCAGAAAGGCAAGCGTATGCTCCTGGAAGAACCGGCTGTGCTTTTTCATGAACCGAAAATATGGCAGTTGCATCGTCACCGCCCGGCCAAACTCGCTCAGGCAAAACTCGCCGTTTCTCCTCTCCAGAATCCCTGCCTCCAAGAGCCTGTTGGAGTTGCGGTGCACATCCTGCACTGTGACCCCAAGCTCCCTGGCAAGGGTGCTAAGCTTTGCAGGCCGGTTTGCCACCGACGCGATTATGGCGCAGCGCGTCTCACTTGCTAACTCTAGGAACAGGCTGGCGGCCACCGCAGGCTCGTCAGAACCGTCCACAAGGACAGTAGGGTGCATACGCGATAATTAAGACTTTCAGCAGCTTTGCTAAAGCTTTAGCAGGCCGCGCAAATCTTGCGCGCGTCTGTTGAGGAGGAGATATCACCGCACCGTCTCCATATTACAGGCATATGACAACAGGAGCATTTGAAATAAGAGGGCAGTTTGCCGAACTGCAAAGAAGATACAAGGAATTCCTGCCAAAGGTCGATCCGGAGCTGATAGACGAGCTCCTCCTGCGCCAAATGGAAAACCCATCCAACCCGGAACCAATATTCATGCTGGAGGTGTTCACCAAGCCCGGCCTCGACACGGAGATGGTCAGGAAGTATATCATCGAAAAGACCGGCATGAGCCCTGCAATATACGACAACGGCACCCACTACGTAACAAACCAGAAACTCTCGCTTGAAATCCTCAAAGAGATCTCGGACTCTGACGACGTCCTCGAAGTCACGGGCGAGTACACCGGCGGCATCGGCGCGTACGGCGCGTCGCATGAGCACAGAGAGCGCGAAAACACGCGGGGAGCGGCAGGCGGGCGCGGAAGTCCGCCAGGGGAAGGGCCCGGGTACGTACAGGGTAACAAAAAGAAGGGCAACCTAAGGATAGCGGTATACACGGCCGCTGGAATCATTGGCGCGGTCGTAGTCGCCGGCATCGTCATCAGCGGAGGCATACTGCCAAACGCCAACGTCAGCGGTAGCAGCGGCAGGGTCCAGATTCCGGGGGTCCCCGGCGTACTGCACGGCTATGTCGGAGGTCCGGAGGGCCTGCCGGCAATAGGCGCAAGCGTGATAGCCGCAGAGCAAAATACTGGCTACAACGCAAACGCGTTCGTGTCAGTAAACGGCCAGTACTTTATGGACCTGCCACCGGGCAACTATATCATAATAGCGGCATACCCCGACGGGTCGAACAGAGTAGTCAGAGGATTTGATGTGACAGATGGTTCGGAGCACCGTCTCGACTTTGCCTACTAACAATAACCGCAGCCTGTCGGCTGTGGCGGCCAAGTCGAGGTGGCTGCACTATGCGGCTGCCGGCGCGACTGCTATAGGAGGCATACTGCACCTGTACCTGGGGCCTGGCACGCTTGGCTTTAACGCCAACACCGGCATGTTCTTTATCGTGGCAGGGATAGCGCAGCTCTTCTGGGTCGTCCCGATGATAAAGAGATGGGGCAGGCCGTGGTACGCAGTCGGCATTGCCGGGACTGCAGTCCTGGTGGCGATGTATTTCATCACGAGGATGCCAGGAAACCCCATCACAGGAAGAGGAGGCCCGATAAACGCGATGGGCGCAATCACAGAGATAGCGCAGCTGGCGTTCATCGGCCTTGCCGCGGCCATACTCGTGATGGAGAGCAGGCGGCGCGCCTGACCTCCTACTTTCTGCCATTTTTTAGCGAGAAGGATTTTAACCTCCCACCCTGCAACCAACACCGTCTTGGCAAAAACCACAGGAAAATCTGCTGCTTCTGTCACCGTGGCGACTCTTGGCTCGCACTGCGCGCTCCAGGTGCTAAAGGGCGCAAAGGACGAAGGCTTGCGCACGCTCCTTGTGTGCGAGAAAAAGCGCGTCGGGCTGTACGAGAGGTTTGGTTTTATCGACGACATGATAATAGTGGACAAATTTTCAGAGGTGGCCGGCGAAAGGTGCAGGGCTGCTCTGAAGAAAAAGAATGCCATCATAATCCCGCATGGCACGCTCATATCGCAGATGCCAAGCGACGATATTGAAAAGATAGAGACGCCGGTGTTTGGCAACAAGTGGATCCTGCGCTGGGAGGCAGACAGGGATATGAAACAGAGACTGATGGAGGAGGCGGGTCTGCGCACGCCAAAGCCCGTAAAATCCAAGGACGAAATCGACGGCCTGTGCATCGTAAAACTGCACGGCGCGGCAGGAGGAAGGGGCTACTACCTTGCGTGGAACCGAGAGAGCTTTGAAGAAGGCGCAAAGAGTCTTGTACAGCGTGGCATGATAAGAGGCGAGCAGGACCTCTACATACAGGAGTTCATAAGGGGTGTGCCTGCCTACCTGCAGTATTTCTATTCGCCTGTCACAAAGACGCTGGAATTTCTGGGGGTCGACAGGCGCTACGAGTCCGACATCGATGGCATCGGCAGGATACCGGCGAGGCAGCAGCTGGGGGCAGGAGGCGAGCCTTCGTACACGGTCGTCGGAAACATCCCGCTCGTGCTGAGAGAGTCGCTCCTTGACGAGGTGTACAAGATGGGCGAGGCCTTTTGCAGGGCCGCCGAGCGCCTAGTAAAGCCGGGGATGCCCGGGCCGTTCTGCTTGGAGGGCGTGTACGACAGCGAGGGCAAGTTCACGACGTTCGAGTTTTCTGCAAGAATAGTCGCAGGCACGAACCTGTACGTGGACGGCTCGCCCTATTCGTCGCTTCTGTACGACGAGCCTATGAGCATGGGCAGGAGAATCGCCCGCGAGATCAAGATTGCAAGAAAAAAGAACCGCCTTGCAAGCATCGTCACCTAAGCGGCATCTTTTTTGCCTTCTGCACCAGCCTGACTACTGCAAGCGCCGCCGCGGCCGTCAGGGCCACCACGAACGCCGGAGTAGTTATCGACAGCGCCTGAGCAGAGCCGGCTGCAAGGGCGACAAGGGTCGCAACAAATGCGCCGGCGGCAGCCATTGCTGCAATCGCAACGACTCGCGGGTCAACCTTTTTCCTGGCCGCTACCGACGCGCCAACGGCAAGCGGCGAGACATAGACGGCGCCGATGAGCGTGCTTGCGACTGCGCCGGCAAGAATGGTCCCACCCTCGCCTCCGCCGGCGCTAGAGAACGCCTGCTCTGACGCCATAAGTATGCCAAAAAGCGGGTACACGGCGGTTTTTACCGTCGCCTGCAGCCACGGCTGCTCACGCTCATAGTCAGCGACCTGCGGGCTGAACGAGTAATAGACCGTGTTGAACACATCCATGAACGCCGAGCCGGACACTGATTTTAGCACATAGTCGTCTCTGAAACCACGGAGGAACTGCACCTGGGGCGTCAGTTCAGAACCGAACGCGGCAGTTGCGATGAGGCAGCCGGACGGCTTTGCAGACTGCGGTTGTTGTTGGGCGGGCGCAGGATTGGTGTTGTTGCCCTGCAGCACCACCACGTCAATCTTGGCAGACTCCTCTTCTCCGTTTATCTTTTGCGCGGCAACGCTGTAGCTTCCTGCCGCGGGGAACGTGTACTGGTTGGAGAACGTGCCTATCCCGGATGTCATGTGCTGGCGATAGACCTCCTTTCCATCCTTGGTCACGACAAAGTCAAAAGACGAGTTTTCGGCAAGGGTGCTGGTGCCGCTTGTCGCCTGGTTGTTCTGTATGTTCATGACAAACGTTGTCGGTGCGCCCGATTCTATTATCTCCGGGCCCCACGACATCTGCCAGAGGTATTTTTGCGTCGTAGAGAGCAGGTCGAGCGGGAACTTGGGTTTTTCCGATGTTTTCAGCACAAAGTCTATCGTGCCGTTACTACTGCCACTTCCTGAGGCAGGGATGCTTGTCAGCCTGTCGTTGTTGAGCACAAAATGCACCAGGCGCAGGTCCTCGGAAGAATAGTCGTCGATGAGCACCGCGTCGTGGGGGAGCACCTTTCCGTTGGCAAAGCCCTGGTAGCCGTTTACCTGCAGCTCCTTCATAGCCTTTGGGAACTCTAGCTCCAAGTGCACGACAGGCACCTGCGACACATAAGATGAACTCCAATCAAACGGCATCGAAAAGGAAATGGAATTTGCGGCCTTGTCATAGTCAAGGTTGGAAACGTCGGCATAGTAGGTCTTGACGGACACCTTTTGGCTCCCTTCAGCGGTCTGGACCTTAAAGTCCTGGGTGCCAGAGACGCTGACGTACAGGTCAAACGTCTGGCCCTGTTGTTGTCCCACCTGCAGGCCGGTGCTAGAGCTTTGCAGCGTGACTGAAACCTTGTACAGCCCGCCGTCTGACATTATCCCGCTCTTTATTTCTACGGGCGCGTCCTTGCTGACCGTTACTCTGCCGGGGTTTGCTTGGCCGTTTACCTGCGCCGCCTTGGCGCTTGCGTCAGGAGTCAGCTTGGCAAGCACTATTCCGTCAGTCGAGTGGAATTCCTGGTCGAGAAGCGTTTTGCCGTCTTTGGACACCATCACGCGGTAGTCAATGCCGGCGATGGTAGCGTTGTTGCTGTTGTCAAGCGTCCTTATCAAAAGAGTCGGCTGCACCTTTCCTGCAGCATCAATGTCGTTTGGAGAAAGCGACGCTTCCACCGCCACCTGCCTGCCGTCAATCGTCGCGGGAAGCGACTTGTCGGTGCCGACGCCATGCCCGTACGCGCTCAATGCGGAACCAAGAAACACCAGCGACGCCAGCACGAGGGACGCAAGGTGGCGCTTCACGGACAGACAGACACAGAAAGGCAAAATAAAGATTTGTAAAGAAAAAATAGAGAGAAAGAAAGGAGAGGGCGGTGGTGGTTACTACTCTACTGCGTCATGTTCCCTTCCATGCTGCCACCAGTCATGTTACCGCCTGTCATGTTGCCTGACATTCCAGACATCTCTCCTGACCCGTGGTCATGGCCATCCGATTCTTCTGCCAGTTTCAGGCCAAATGCATCCATGAGGTTCTGGTGGACTTTGGTGTGCACGATGACAGTCACGTCGTCAAGCGACGCCCGGCTGCCGATGGCGCTCTTTAGCTCGTCCAGCCCTGCTCTGAGTTTGTTCATCGAGGCGTCAGAGCCGCTTGGCGCAACCAAGTTGAGCTTGTAGTACATGCTTGAAGCTTTTAGTGCGAGCCAATTGGCCGACTGGTACGACGCCATGTTGACTATTTTGTCAGACGCCATTGCCGTGCTGCTTGTGTGGTTCATGCTGCTGTCAGTCATGTTCATGCTGCCAGAGTTGTTGTCCTCGTCTGACATGCCATAGGCACCTTGGTAGGACTCTAGGATTTCGTTCACCAGGTTTGCAAACACTAGCGCGCTCACGGTCGAGTTGGACAGCTGGCTGTTGTCAATCCTGACGGTGACGGTCTCGCCGAGCATCCCGTTGATGTCCTTTATTTGCTGGACAATGTCAGACCTCGGGCTTTTGCCTGCGACAGAGGTCTTTAGTTTTTCAAGAGCCGCCGGGAGGTCGGTTCCAAGTCTCTGGTTCTTTTCAGTTATTTCCTTGATGTCAGCCGCGCCCAAGTGCTCGGACGCATGGTCGGCGTGCATCTTGGCAGAGTCAGGGTTGCCTGCATAGTTTCCACCCACCAGCATGAGCTGAACCTTTATCGCGTCAACGTTCGCAAGAAATGCGGCGCTTTCGTCGCCTGAGAAGTTGTGTGCAAACGCCCTCTGCCCTGCCGACGCGTAGGCCAGTCCGCCTACCATCATGGCGGCAAGCAGGAGCGCTGTAGTGCTTTTCCTTTCCATGAATACAGAAACAGGATACTCCTTTAATTAGGGTTCTAGTACACCGGCCGAATTAATCAGATCTTACCTCTAGAATGTAGATACACGGCGATACCTGCTATCACGGCCGTCGCCGGCGTCACGTAGTACAGCAAGAGCTCGTCAAGCGGGATGCCGGGCGGAAACGCCGAGACGTCAAAGGTTGCCGCAAGCGGCTGCGACGAGTATTTTCCGTCGCCGGGGATGCGGGTCTGCACGGTCACCACATAGTCGCCGGCATTGTCGAACTTGTAGCGGGTGGTGATGTCGCTTATCTCGTACAGGCGATAGGGCACCTGGTGTATGGCCTCGCCCGTCTTTTTGTCTGCTATGATGATGGATGAGTAGACGTTGTAGAGGTTGTTACCGTCGGGGGCAAGCACGCTAAAGTTAAGAGTCGAGTTGGTGCCGATTATTGGGGCCGAGGGGTACGGCTGGAAGACTATTTGGTAGCCATCCACCTGCTTGGTGGCACCGAAAAAGTGAGCGTATGCCGGCGCAAAAAAGGATGTGCCTGCAAAAATGGAGAAGAACATGAAGAAGAACAGCGCGGCCGCAAGGAGGCGCAGCAACAGCATCGCCCTGTTTTGGCGCTTTGCATATTTCAACTATTGGTGATGTGGTAGTACATCTGCCGGATGAACCACAATTCCTAATATGCAAATTATGTTTATCCATTCTGCGGCAAGTCGCTGCTGCAAAAAAAACATACACAAATACACACGCCTGTTCATTACACGGCAGGGAAGAGCCTTTCCTTCCCTTCCGTGTCTCAAGCTTTTGCCCTTCTCCTGCGCATTATCACTACGGCGCCCACCGCTGCAGCGCCGGCAGCCCCTATCCCGGGCGCAACAATGTACAGGTAATTGTCGTATGGCCCTGCCACGTTGAGTATGAACGTAAACGTCAGGGTCTGGCCGCTGTACACGTTGTCTATTAGGTCAGCATAAAGCACGTACTTGCCCGGCGCCGCAAAGGTGTGGTCGTAGGCGTAGTGGCCGTACTGGATTATTAGGGGCCCGGCAGTTGCGACATCGGCTCCGTCCTTGACAAGCCTTATCTTTACCGGCACGTCCACCACGTCGTCGCCGTTGACGCCGGCTATCCTCATCACCACCTTTGACGGCTCGCCGGCCACAAGCCGAGGCGGCTCGGTGGCGACATCAAACTCGTAGTTGCCTATCCTCTGCTTGTACATGGCGTTCTTTAGCGGGTCGGCAAAAGCCGGCTGCGCAACCATCAGGAGAAGAATTGCCGCAAGGGCTACTACTGCGCACGCAAGCGACTTGTTTGACAGCAGCAACAACAGCTGTGCTAGAGCTCGTCCAACATTTCAACGTAATTGTCGACGACCTTGTCGGCAAAGGTCTGGCGGTACTTTGACAGCACATCGGCCACGAGGTCCTTGTTTGCAAGGCTGTACAGCTGGTATTCGCCGTACCTGACGGACAGGATGCCGGCGTCCTTCAGACGCTTCAGGTGCGCCGAGACGGTGGAAGGCGCCTTGCCCGTGTGCTCTACTATTTCTGCAAAAGTGCACATGTCCTGCGACAGTATGAATGACACTATCTCACGTATTGGCTCGTGCCTGATGTAGCCGAGGACCTGCGACTCGGTTTCCGGAACGTTGACCGGGTAATAGCGGGTGATTCGCGCCTGCCTGTCCACCCTTATCACGCTTGCCTTTTCAAGCGCGGAGAGGTGGTACGTCAGGACGCCGTTTGCAAAGCCCGTAGACCGCAAGAGCTCGCGGTAGCGTATGCCCGGCTCCCGCTCGATGAGTTTCAGGAGAAGTTCCGGCGTGCTCAGTGCCTCTGATATTGCCTTTTCTTCTCCCATGCCTATTTGTTCACCTTGAGCACTCCCAGCCCGAACAGGCCAAGCATTCCAAGCAAGATTATGTGCGGGAATTCTATATCCAGATTGGGGATCTGCAAAAAGAACAAGAGCCCGACTGACTGGAACAGGTAGAACACTTCTGCGACGCCGAGCGCGATGAACCCAAGCGTCATGTAGAGCGTCCTTGCCCCGCCTGTGCGCCTGTATGCAGTCAGCGAGACCACGCTGAGAAACGTAGCTATCACGAGGCTCGCCATGTGGAGTATGATGTGAAACAGTATTGACGGGTGCGTGACGTGCGGAAGCACGAGAGGCGCAATGATGCCCACCACTATGGCCGCAGTCAGCCCAAACACCAGAGGCTTTGACGCGGCTTCTTGCATAAGCTGGTTGCTACCCGTCTGCATATCCACCAATTTATTGGTGGCTTTGGCCTAATAAAGGGATTGGTACAAAGCCGGAACTACTGGCCCAGCGCCGCAAGCGTCTTTTTCATCTGCAGCCGGCTCTGCCTCGCATAGAACGCGCTCCCGCCAGCCACTGCTGCCGCAAGACCCAGAGCGAGGGCGGCAAACGAGTCAAAGCCTGGCGGCGTTTCCGCCGTGCTTTCCATGCCGGGCATCGACGACATTCCAGACATACCGCCGGACGACATTCCCGACATCGATCCGCTTTCGAGCTTCTCGGTAAAGCTGTGGTTCAGGTCGTACGCGTTCACCCTCTGCGCAATGAGGTCCATCTTCCACTCGCCGGGCTGGCTCAGGTAGCCCCCGGCGGCCGAATAAACGCCGTCGCCGGTCTTTTGCAGTGTGGCTATCAGCGGCCCCACCCCGGCGTCAACGTTTGTGAACCGCAATATCACGCTTGCGATGTTTTGCGGAGGCTTGCCTCCCTCGCTCAGGGTGACAGTGAACGTGTTGACGCCGGGCTGAAAGGGTGTTATCTCAAGCATGGCGTCGGTGCCGTCCACGTTCACGTGGTTCATGTAGTGAGGGCCGGCCTGGTGCTGCTGCTGATCCATGGATTCTGCGGGAGGCGACGTTATGGTGAGAAGGGACGCGGCAAAAAGCACCCCTATACCGACGAACGCCTCGGCCTTTATCGTCCTGCCAAAGCGATTCGTCGCGGCGTATTCCTGCCCGCCGGATTTTGCAAGCACGACGATTTCCCGGTGGAGTTTCAGCTGATGGTACGCACCGAGGAGCACCATCGGAAGGGCGGCCCCAAGTTTTATCGCAAGGCTGATCCCGTACGGCGTGGTAAGGAGCGAGTCCAGCGTGTGCAGGTGGACCCACGCCATGTATATCCCAGTCACGCCTATCACTCCCAGCGAAACGGTGGCAACGAGCGAAAAGCTTGGAAGCGCGGTCGCAAGCTGGCGTGGCGAGCGCCTCGTGGCCGGCGCAAACACCGCGGCCAGGTAGAACAGCCCGCCCACCCAAGCGGACACGGCCATAAAATGGACCCAGTCAAGCGCCGTCGCAAGCTCTGGCAGAAACGGCGCGGCCGAGTTGTGGCTCAACATGCTGTTTGAGAACAGCGAGAATGCGCCTGCCGCAAGCGCGGTATACAAAAGAGGCTTTTTGCCGATTTTCATGTAGACGACGACAGAGCCGGCGACTATTGCCGACGCCGCAAGCCTGTACAGCCAGACGGCGCCTGAAGGCGAGCTGGCTACAAGTGACTGCAGCGCCTGTGCGACCGGCACTCCTGCCGCCTCGGCAAGGCCGCCGGCCTGCAAGAATACTATGCCGGTCGCAGACGCGGCAATTGCGCCTGCGCTTGCAAGCACGATAATCGAAAACCTGCGGGCTGCGCGGCTTTCAACTTTTTTGTGCAGTATGACGTGGGTTATTGTGCCTCCGACTACAGCCGCCTGCGCTACCAGAAGGGGCCACTTGGCTGCCGCGTCGGCGTACGACGTGACTGCGCGAGTCTCGCTTGACTCTCCCCCGGCCGGCATCATCGCTTTGCCCACGCCAAAGACGTATGCGCCTTCCGCGATGTGCCCGTCGTCAAGCGACATTGTGAACCAGGACACAGTGTATATCCCGTCCTTGACATTGCTCGTGTCTATTGTCACAGCGGCCTGCCTGCCGTGATCGCCGGTGACTGCAAAGTCGTTCTTGTCGATGCGCTGGCCCTGCGCGTCTGCGACTCTGATATAGCTCACCTTCGGGTCGGGCCGCTCTGAAAATGACATTGCGAGCTGCTGCGGGACCTCGGACTTGTCAGCAAACTGCGCGTTTGGCATAATGGTGTATGTTGCAGGTATAGAGTGGGCAAACGCAGGCGCCGCTAGCGCAGACAGCAAAAGCAGAGCTGCCAGCGCAAAAATAACGAGGGCGGGCAGAGCGGAGAAGGACGTCATGGCCGTAGAAAAAAAGGGGCCCTACTTGCTGTTGTTGCCGCCACGCCGGCGCGTCATTGCCACCGCGCCTATGGCGATTCCGACAATGCCAAGGCCGATTCCTGCCCACACCATGCCGCCGCTACCGTCGCTGCTACTTGACGCTGCTGGAGAAGTCGCAGGTGCCTTGACGGACGCAATGTCGCTCTGGACCTGCGCTATTGCCTTGCTCACGTCGTTGTTTTGCACGTACTTTTCTGGAAAGCCAGCGTCGGTGCGCGACTCAAAGCAGCCATAGCCTCCGGTCACTCCCTTTCTCACCACGCCCTCCGACACAGTGGTTGTCGAGTTGTTTGCCTGTGCGCCAGCCTCTCCTGCAGGCGTGCATGTGAACGTGAGGTTGACCGGCGTATTGTTTATCGTTCCAAATATGCGATACGTATACGTGGTCGCAATGGTCGGGTAGAACGGCGCGCTGTACTGGCCCGGCGAGTTGAACACGGGCTCTAGCGGCATCTCTTTTGTCTTGCCACCTGCGCCTATCTCAACTTTAAGCGTCTGCTCAAGGCCGTTGACCGGGGCAGCCCCCGCCGCTTTGGAGTTCATCGGATCGCTTGGATCCGCGTTGAGGACACGAAGGTCCACGCCCGTCTTGTCGTCGACAAACGCCGGCTCGTTGAGCGAGCCTATCACTATCAAATAGTCCTTGCCGCCTATCGTATAGAGCTGGCGCTGGTGCGCGTAGGCCGGCGCCGCAAAAGCGCCTGCCAAGAGGAGCGCGACCGCCACTGCCCCTACCATAATCACTAATTTCATAAGCGTATTGGAGTGCATAGAAAATTTAAGAAAAGTGGAACATTCGCCAAATGTACTACATTGAAGAAAAAATGCCCGGGCGCTAGCCTCTGTTTACCGCCGCGCGGATGTTGCGCTTCAGGTCCGTCGCGCTCTTGGCATACATCAGGGCGCTTATCACGATGCCGGCGGCTATTGCGGGGCCAGCCAAATCTGCAAGCGAAAAGCCGATGTTGGTCACCGGGCTTGCTTCGGGTTTGTTGTTGTCCGGCTGCTGTGTCGGTGGCGCCGGCGGCGCGGAAGGCTTGGCAGTTATCGTGATGCTCCCGAGGGCTGAGCCCTGCTGCTCTGCAAACCAGATCTTGCCCTTGTCGTCGGCGGTCAGGTACTGAATTTGCGAGCCGGCCGTCGGTATCTTGGCCTCGGCGCTTGCTCCCGTCCTTGGGTCAAACACGGCGACTTTGTCCACCGTGTGCTCGGCAATCCATATGTTGCCATAGCTGTCAGCCGCCATGCCAAAGGGCAAGCTGGCGCCGTTCAGCGGAGGATATTCGCGGAACGTCTTGAAGAGCGGATTGAACGCCGTGACGGTGTGCCCTTCATGCTCGGCGATAAGCAGATTGTTGCTATTTGGATCGGCGAATATGGCTGTAGGCACTATGAGCTTGTTCTGGCCCTTTGGCTCGTATTCTGTCACCTTGCCTGTGACAGGGTCTATCATGGCTATCTTACCCACCGCGGCTTCAGGAATCCATAGCTTGCCGTCGCGATCCACGGTCACCCCTACGGGGCTAGACTGCGGAGTTGGTATATCAAATCCGGTAAATTTGCCGGATGCCGGCTCGAACTTGAACACCTTGTTTGGCTCCTGGACGGGCACCCACACGTTTCCGCTGCCGTCGATTGCAAGCCCGCCCGGTATGCCTTTTTCAGGCAGGGGGAAGGTCTTGTTCTCTTTTGTCTGGGGATCATAGTGCCCTACCAGCGACTGCCTCGGGCTGACGTACCACAAAGTGCCATCGCTGCCAAGCGCCACTATCGAGACAAGGTCGATGCCGGCCAGTTTGTGCTCGACGTATTTACCAGTGGCAATGTCAAACTGCATTATCCTCCCGGAGCCGGGATTCTCGTCGCCGGCCCATATCGACTGGCGTTTTGCGTCAAACACCGGGAACAGCATGAGAGTCTTATCTGGCGTCTTGTACTCCTTGACGTCAAAACCGAGGCTAGATACCGCCGGCCTGACCTGAGTATCAAGAGTCGCGACGATGTTTGACGATGAAGAGCGCACGCCTTCCACCTGCACCGACCACTTGCCCGGCAGGCTGAATGCCGCGTCCGCGGTAAAAGTTCCGTCCTGCTGGCGCGTCGCGTTGATGTTTATCGGGCCTATGCCCTTTTCGACCTGCGTCAGTTTTATCGCCGCGGCACTGACGTCTGCCGCCGGCTTGCCGTCATTGCCAAAGAATGCAAGCGTGAACTTGTTCTGGCCAACGGCAAACGGGTCCACCGTGAGGTTCACCTTGCCAGTTGAGCCGTACAGCGTCTGCATGAATTTCGTGGACGAAGCTGCTGCGGTCTGCTGTTGTGTGGCTGCAAAGGCTGCTTGCTGGTCCGGATGCTGCTTGCCATACTGCGGAAACTCGCCGGCTGGAAGCGAGGCGTTAGCCATTATCGACACCGCCAGGAGCAGGGCTATTCCGACTCCGGCCTCTGCCTTCAAGCTCTTTGCAAAGCGCCCGTAGCCGTTTGACTGGACGGAAGAGCCTCCGACCATTGCGACCATCGCCTTTTTCTGTATCACAAACTGCGAGTAACCACCCATTGCGACCATGACGCCGGCAAGCCCCAACTTTATCGCAAGGACCTTGCCGTACGTAGACGCAAGCGTGAGCGAAAGGTCGCTCTCTATCAGGAACAGCAAGAGAGGCCCGGTTATGATAGCGATGCCAAGTATCGTGACTACTATGGTTGAAAAGCGAGGTATCAGGATGGAAATTGCGGCCGCCCTTGTGCGCTCGTCGGCCATTGAAAGGATTTTTGGCACCGCCACAAAGCCCATCAATATCAGGCCGCCTATCCAGATGCTAGCCGCGGTGTTGTGGAAAAAGTCGAGCAGGATTGCGGTTATCTGTCCCGTGGCCGCGCCGTGCGCTATCAGGCTTGACGTCACGAGCACCGCAAGACCCATCACGAGTATTGCAAGTATCTCGGCCTTGCTTGGGAGCGTGCCGGTCTTGCTCAGCTTGCGGTACACGAATACGGCGATTATCATCAGTATTGACGATTCGATCATGCGCGTCGTCCAGACATTGCCGAACTTGGTCGCTATCGCCTGTGCTATCCCGGCGTTGATGTCGTACGCCTGCACGGCTATCATGGCAAAGTTCGAGCCAATCACGATGGCCGCGCCGATCATGACGAGTTTCACCATATTTCTGTCGATCGCGGCTCGCTGAGATGATATTGCGCTTGCAAGCCACGGCACGCGCGAAAGCGGCTTCCACAGCCACAGCGTGCCAAACGCCGCGCCGACCACGATGACCTGTCCGACCATGCCGGGGAACCTCGACGCCGACTGTAGCGGAGACAGGATCTGTGAAGGCTGGCTGGCAGGTCCTTCGGACGGCGTGACTGCGGTTCCTATGCCAAACGTAAAGGCGCCGTCAACCACGTGGCCGTCGATTGCAGAAAGCACCTTTGTGCTAACCGTGTAGACGCCGTCAGGCAGACCCGGTTTCAATGTGACTGCGAGAGACTGGGTGTCGCCATCCACGTTGTGTGGATCATTGTTGTCGACCCGCGATCCGTCAGGCCCAAGCACAGTTATTGTGCTGTACGAGACCTCTACTGCCTCACTGAACGAAGCCTTTACTTCGGCGGGCGGAGAAGACAAGCTCTGAAACGGCTTTGGCGACGTGCTTACCGTAAACGCGTGAGCAAAGGACTGCTGCGGTGGCATGATTGTAAAGGCAAGCGTTGCCACTATGGCTGCGACGACGAATATGCACAGCAGTGGCCGGCCAGACATGCTTGTAATACGCGCCGGACCATATTTGACTCTTGCTTGTTTTGTGGTACAAATCCCGAACGATCATCAAAGATTATAAGCACTGCAGGATAATTTTTTTATGATGAAAAAAGCCGCCCTTGCTCTTGCACTTGCAATCCCGATCTTGCTTACAGCGACGCTTTCTTCTTCCATCAGCCCCGCGTACGCCCACACTGCAACCAAAGCAGGCGATATCAGTATGGAGATAGGCTGGGGAACAGAACCACCGCTTCTTGGCCAGTTGAACACCATAACGGTCCAAGTGAACAAGATCTCTGACGGCAAGCCGGTCGCAAACGCATTTGCAAACGCCAAGGTGACCGTGATAAAGGGCGGCGACAGCAAGGACTTGGACGTCTTGCCGGGAGAGGCATCCGGCCTTTATGCAGGCCAGATAATCCCGACGCAGCTGGGCCAGATAACGATTCACATCACCGGCACCATCGCCGGCCAAAAGATCGACAACCAGGTCCAGATAGAGGATGTAGTGGATACCAAGACTCTCAACTTCCCCGCGTCAGGCGGCTCAAGCCAAGGCATCCCGCAGGACTTTGTCAACCAGATAGGTTCTACCATATCCGACCTCAACACCCGAATTGACAATGCCACCACCTCCGCGCAGAACGCAACCGACGCGGCGCAAAAGGCAGCACAGGACATTCAAACAATAAAAGCAGAATCAGATAGGGCCTACTTGGTAGGCATGGTAGGAATAGGGGTTGGAGTGGCAGGCATTGCAATTGCGGCCCGCACACTTTCCCGCAAAGCCTAGGCTACGGACGGCCTAGATCTTTACCATCTTTACCCTTGCGGCCACCACGGCTCCGGCCATCATCGCCGCGGCAACTGCACCCAGAGCGCCTATTGGAAATTCGGGCGTCACCTTGATTGAAAGATCAGTGTTCTCGGGGTTTATCGGGACTGGTGGTATATTGGTAGCATACAACGTGACTCTTGCCGTATAATCACCGTTCTGCTGGAACTTGTACGGCACGGTTATTGTCCCTCCAACATTGTGAATATTTTGTTGATTGGTCTGCTTTGCAGCACTATATACGACATTGCCATTCTGGAGAATCTGGAAGTCGTAGTAATTATGCTGGTTAAGGTTCTTTGTGCCAGGTTCATAGAAATTCACATGGAACTTGACGCTTCCGCCGTCTGCCCATTCAGGCTCGATTGTGACGTCCAGAGTCTTGTTACCAGTTGCCGCCCCGGCTGCTTGTGCGTGCACAACAGGAATCGATGCAAATCCTGCTGCTGCCATGATTGCAGCAATTGCGATAGCGAGGTATAGTAGCGTTGTAGCAGGCATCATGTTATACCTCATTCTCCGGCCAAGGTAATAAATTATAGCTCCTTCCGGTGCTTTGCGCCGAAAAACGTTGCAAGCGCCACGCCCGCGCCCGCAACGATTGCAACAGGCGCAAACTCGGGCGTCACCCTCAGATTAAAGTCGGCCCCCTCGCCGAGGCCGTCGATGTTTGTGATCCGGATGACATAAGGCCCTTCCGCGGAAAACGCCACCGCCTGAGTGCCTGCAGACTGCGACTTGCGTTGCAACTCTTCGTGGCCGTCTGCCGAGAGCACGACAAAGTCGTAGGTGATATCCTCAAGCTCCCTGCCGGTCTCTGGCTCTATGAATTTCAGTTTGAAGATGTTGTCAGCGCCAAGGTCTGCCTGCTGCGTCCAGTTCATCCTCACCAGAAACGTCCCATGGTCGCTTTTGGATTCCAGCGCCACCGGGCCGGTGTTGTCGTTGTTGTTGGCCTGCGCAAGGGCGGGCTGCAAAAAGGGGACAAACAAAAGAAGTGCTGTGGCAAAAAGCACTACTAGCACGGATAATGACATTGTTTGTCAGCCAGTTGTGATAGATAAAGTGTTGTCGTTGTTGCTACTGTTGCTGGAAGAAGAAAAAGAAAAGAAAGGAATGGGAGGTTTTTAGAACCTAAACCCAAAAGCCTGTCCCTTGAAGCGCGCTATGCCTATCACTGCCACGAGCGATGCCGCAAGGACGAGTGCCGCAACCACGCCAAACTCTGGGACGACCATAGCTCCCTTGATGGTGACAGTAGTAGCGCCGTCTGGCACAGTGAGCTTGACTGTCGCATCAGTAGCTGTGGAGTTTACTGGCGTGATAGTTACGGATTTGCCGCTTGCAGTGGCGTTATTCTGTATTCCGTCAATCATAGCCTTTGGCAGAGTCAGTTGGACCTCTCCAGCCTTGTCAAAGGTTACATCGACTGACTGGCCTTGGTTGATCTTGACAGTCGTCACCTTTGAAGTCATAGAGCTGCTGGTAACTGTGTAGCTCTTGCCGTCAAGCTGGGCCGTAGCCGTGCCTTGCATCATGGATCCACCTGTGCTACCGCCGCCGGTTGTGTTACCGCCGGTGCTGCCGCCTGCTGCTGCCACCTTGAGCATACCTACCATTGCTGGGTGGAGTGAGCAAAAGTACGGATAGTCTCCTGCTGCAGTTGGCTTGAATTCAGCAGTCTTGCCGGGTGGGAGAAGTACCGGAGTCTGGCCGTCAGACTGGACGCCGAACTTGCCGTCCGGAGTCGCGTTTGAACCAGACTCTACGGTGTGCAGAGCGCTATCCTTGTTGGTCCATATCACGGTGTCGCCTACCTGTGCCGTGGCCGGGTTTGGAGAAAATGCGTCGTTTGACTTGGTCGACGCTCCCGGCACAAGGGTGATGTTGACAGTGGCTGCAAAGGCTGCCTGGCTTGGAATAACCAGGATTGCTGTAAAAATAGCCGCCATGCCTGCAGCTAGTGCTATCTTTGCGTTCATTGATAACTGCGAGCTCGATGGGATTAAAAAAGTTTTGGAGTTTTGTTCTGTACGCAAGCACATGCAGCCAGGTTTTTAACGAAGGGGCCGTTTTACAGGCTAGTGCGCATAGTCTCGTTTTTGCCCAGCGCGACAGAGACCCTGTTCGAGCTTGGGCTTGGAAGTGACCTAGTCGGCGTGACCCACGAGTGCAAGTACCCGCCTGCCGCGCGGAAAAAACCGCAGGTGATACACCCGTCTTTTGACCCGGCAAGGATGACTGGAAAAGAAATAGACGGCAAGATAGTCGAGCTCATGCAGTCGGGTGGCGACATTTACATAGTCGACGAAAAAGCGCTGAAAGAGGCCGACCCGGAGCTGATAGTGGCACAAGGGCTCTGCGAGGTCTGCTCGCCCTTTACAAAGGAGATAGGGAGGGCAGTAAGCGTCCTTGGCGGCAAGCCCGATGTATTGGTTCTTGATCCGCACGACCTTGACGACGTGCTCGTGAGCATCATGGACGTGGCAGAAAAGGTCGGCAGGGTAAAGGAGGGCCGCAGGTTGGTCTCGGCGCTTCAAAAGCGCATCGACGCCGTGCGCGCGATAAAGGCAAAGAAGAGCAACAAGCCAAAGGTGGTGTGCATAGAGTGGGTCGACCCGCCGTTTACCGCCGGCCACTGGGTTCCGCAGATGGTCGAGTATGCCGGCGGCATTAACGGGCTGAGCAGTGCGGGCGAGCAGTCGCGCAGGATGGATTTTGAAGAAATCGCGAAATTCGACCCCGATATCATCGTCATGATGCCGTGCGGCTTTGGGGTAAAGAGGACGCTTGAGGAGATGAAAGCGCTGAAAGGAAATGTAAAGTGGGAGTCGCTTCGCGCAGTGAAACAAAAAAGCGTCTATGCGGTCGAGTCAGGCGCGTATTTCAGCAAGCCCAGCCCCCGGACCGTCGTCGGTCTGGAAATACTTGCAAAAATAATCAACCCCGAAGCATCCAGGAAGATAAAGGTGCCAAAGGGCAGTTACAAAAAAGTAGTAAAGTAGGTAGAGAGAGAAAAGAGCTACTGGGTCAGCGAGACTTCGATGTAGACATCGTCAGGGATTTTCAGGCGCATCAGCTGCCTTATTGCCCTGTCGTCGGCGCCCACGTCGATTACCCGCCTGTGGATGCGTAGCTCGTACTTGTCGTACGTGTTTGTACCCTGGCCGCACGGCGACTTTCTCGTCACCACCTTCATGCGCTTGGTCGGTAACGGGTGGGGGCCGCGCAGCTTGATGCCGCTCTTTTCCCCTATGCCCCTTATCTCAGTGCACACGCCTTCAAGCGTGGTGAGGTTCGTGCTTGTCAGTTTGATTCTTGCTGCCTGTGGCATATCTATTGGTCACTTACTTTTTGTTCGGGTCGAACTTCTCGGTGATGTTCAGGACGACACCTGCGGCAATGGTTGTTCCCATGTCGCGGAGCGCAAACCTGCCGATCTCTGGAAAGTCCTTGAACGTCTCGATTGCAAGTGGCCTGACTGGCTTTATCTTGACGATTGCCGCGTCGCCCGTCTTTAGGAACTTGGGGTTCTCCTCTGTCGTTGCACCGGTCCTTGGGTCAATCTTGCTCACAAAGTGAGAGATTGTGGCTGCGACCTGCGCGGTGTGTGCGTGCAGCACTGGCGTGTAGCCCGGAGCGATTGCGGTTGGGTGCGAGATGACGATGATGCGTGCCTCGAATTCCTTTGCGACTGCTGGCGGGTTGTCTGCAGGGCCAATAATGTCGCCGCGCTTTATTTGCTTCTTGTCGACGCCTCTGAGGTTAAAGCCGACGTTGTCGCCTGCCTCTGCCGATTCGAGTATGGTATGGTGTGTCTCGATGGTCTTGATTTCGCCGACGGCGCCGGATGGCATGACTACGACCTTGTCGTTTGGCCTCATCTTGCCTGTTTCGACTCTGCCCACCGGCACGGTGCCTACGCCCGTGATTGTGTAAACGTCCTGTATCGGGACACGGAGCGGCTTGCCGATTGGCTTCTCTGGCGGCTCGAAAGCATCGAGTGCCTCTGCGAGCGTGACGCCCTTGTACCACGGCATGTTGTCGCTCTTCTTTACCAGGTTGTCGCCCTTCCAGCCTGACACCGGTACAAAGTTGACCTTGGCAGTGTTAAAGCCGACAGACTTTAGCATCTTTTCCACGTGGTCCTTGACCTCCTTGTAGCGAGCCTCTTGGTAGCCGACGTCGTCCATCTTGTTCAGTGCGACGACTATCTGGCCGACACCGAGAGTCTTGGCAAGGAATGCGTGCTCCCTGCCCTGTCCTCCCGGCTCGATTGATGCCTCGGTCTCACCCGGCTTGACGGAGATGACGAGGATGGCTGCGTCAGCCTCTGACGCGCCCGTGATCATGTTCTTGATAAAGTCCTTGTGACCCGGAGCATCGATTAGCGTGAAAAAGTACTTTGCGGTCTCGAATTTCTGGAAAGCGAGGTCGATTGTGATACCTCTTTCGCGTTCGTCCTTGATAGAGTCCATGACCCATGCGTACTTGAAAGTGTCACCCTTTCCGGTTGCCTCGGATTCCTTTGCATATGCATCAATAGTCCTCTGGTCAATTGCGCCGAGATCGACGAGCAAGTGACCGACAGTAGTAGATTTACCATTATCGACGTGGCCTGTAACCACAATGTTCAGGTGTGGCTTTTTGCTAGCGCTCATAGGGCAAGAACGCTCCATGGGCTTTATTTATATTTCGCCTGCGATTCTTGCGATTTCTTGTACGTCTCATTAGCAGATTTTTGGCGCCCCTGTGCAGGTGTGTGAGGCCCGCGTGCAAAAAATGTTCATTCCCACGGGAGGGAACTATCGGAAGAGTTTTAAACCAAGAACCGCGCTTTTTGCACCAGACATGCGGATCACAATCAGCGCTATCAAGGCAGATATTGGAGGCATCGGCGGCCACACCCGCCCAAGCGACGAGCTCGTCAACGCAGTGAAGGGCTTTGTGGCCAAGAACTCAAAGGGGATGCTTATTGATCATTACATTGGATTTAGCGGCGACGACATCCACATCATAATGACCCACACGCTTGGAGTCGACAACGAAAAGATCCACAAGCTTGCATGGGACGCGTTCACAGAGGGCACCAAGGTAGCCAAGGAGCAGGGTCTGTACGGCGCCGGCCAGGATTTGCTAAAGGACTCTTTCTCTGGAAACGTCAAGGGCATGGGACCGGGCGTAGCCGAGATAGAGATGGAGGAGCGCCCAAGCGAGGTGTTCTGCATATTTGCGGCAGACAAGACAGAGCCGGGCGCGTACAATTTCCCGCTGTGGAGGATGTTTGTCGACGCAAGGAGCAACACCGGCCTTTTGATTAACGAGCGCCTTGCAGAGGGCGTCGTGTTCCGCATAATGGACGTCATGTCCGGCAAGGTTGCCGACTTGAAGATGTGGCAGGACAAGGCAGAACTGGAAGCGGCGCTGATGTACCCCGGCAGGTACGTCGTTTCTGCGGTGTTTTCGTCTGACATGGCAGAGCACATCGTCTCTGCTTCTACCGACCGCCTGCACAACATCGCCGGCACGTACGTGGGCAAGGACGACCCCATCATGATAGTAAGGACGCAAAAGAACTTTCCAGCCACTGAAGAGGCGGGAAGCGCGTTCAACGACCCGCACTATGTGGCAGGCAACACGAGGGGTAGCCACCACATGCCCCTCCAGCCAGTAAAACTCAACTCGGCTGCAAGCCTCAACTACTCTATACCCATAGTGTCGTGCCTGCTTTTCAGTATGCATAACGGCAAGCTGACAGGTCCGCACGACGGCTTTGGCACGGTCGACTGGGACCTCCAGCGCATGTGGGCGGCAGAGCGGGCCATGATAATGCGCAACCAGGGCTTTATCCACCCGGCGACGCTCATTCCCGAAGAACTGGAATACAACAAGGGCTACCAGGCGCGCATGAACAAGCTGGAATCCAAGTTCCGCGACCTAGAAGAGCCAAAGAGCAAGGGCAAAGCTGGCAAGCGTTGAACCGGCCCCTCATCATCAACTTCAAGAACTACGGCGAGGCGTCTTTTCCGCAAAAGACGCTAGAGCTTGCAAGAGCAGGGCAAGAAGTCGCAAGGAAACTGGATGTCGAAGTGGTGCTTGCGCCCCCGCAGCCGGCGCTGGCGCTTGTATGCAAGAGCGTTGACATCCCGGTGGTATGCCAGCACGTAGACGACGCGCAGGAAGGATCTACAACCGGGTTTTTCGTGCCAGAGATAGCAAAATCGTACGGCGCATCAGGTTCTCTGATAAACCACAGCGAGCACAGGATAGATACCGACGCCATAGCAAGGCTAGTAAAGAGGCTGCGCGCCCTGAAGATGACTTCAATAGTGTGCGCCAGGACGCCCGGCGAGGTGGCGAAAATCTCAGAGATGGAGCCGGACTTTATCGCAATCGAGCCACCGGAGCTCATTGGCTCCGGCAGGGCGGTTTCAAAGGAAAACCCGGCCATAATCACGGATTCGATAAAGGCTGCCGGCAGCGGCAGGTCAAAGGTCGTCTGCGGCGCAGGCATTACCGACAAAGGCGACGTTGCAAAGGCGATGGAACTTGGCTCGCACGGAATCTTGGTCGCTTCAGGAGTCATCAAGGCAAAGTCGTGGCCCGAAAAAATAGCCGAGCTTGCACAGGGCATGAAAAAGATTTCAGGATAGAGAAACTACACAGAGTAAGAACATTCTGTAAAGATCTGGAAATTCTCTTAAATATCCAGTTCTGCTGCAAAGCGTCCATGGTTGACGAGGCAAAGCTGAATGAGTTTATTGGCAAAGTAGTCGGCGACATGGGAGGAGCTGTCGGGGCACTCCTTGCGTTTGTCGGCGACAGGTTGGGGCTGTACAGGGCGATGGCCGGCGCAGGCGCAATGACTCCGGACGCGCTGGCGCAGAAAACAGGCACGAACCCGCGCATGATAAGAGAATGGCTTGCAAGCCAGGCTGCCGGCGGGTACGTGTCTTATGACTCCAAGACAGGCACGTACACGCTTTCAGAGGAGCAGGCGATAGCGCTTGCGCAGGAAGGGAGCCGGGCGTTCATGCAGGGAGGATTCCAGATAATGGCGTCGCTTTTCAAAGACGAGCAAAAGATAATCGAGGCGATGAGGACCGGGAAGGGCCTTTCATGGGGCGACCACGAAAAATGCCTGTTTGAGGGCACCGAGCGCTTTTTCAGGCCGGCGTACAACGCAAACCTTGTCAAGAGCTGGATACCAGCGCTTGAGGGAGTCGAGGCCAAGCTGAAAAATGGAGCCAAGATGGCAGACGTCGGCTGCGGCCACGGCGCGTCGACGATACTCCTGGCGAAGGCTTTTCCAAACTCCAGGTTCTACGGGTTTGACTACCACGAGCCCTCAATTGAATGGGCGAAAAAGCAGGCAGAGAAGGAAGGAGTCGCAGACAGAGTGACATTCCAGGTCGCAAAATCCACGGACTTTCCCGGCGACGACTATGACGTGGTCGCGTTCTTTGACTGCCTGCACGACATGGTTGACCCATACGGCGCAGCCGCCCACACGTACAGGGCGCTCAAGAAAAAAGACGGCACGATGTTCATAGTCGAGCCGTACGCCGAAGACAGGCTGGAGGACAACCTCAACCCGCTTGGCAGGCTGTTCTACTCTGCGTCGACCGTGATATGCGTGCCGGCGTCCCTTGCGCAGGGCGGGCCGGGGCTCGGCGCGCAGGCAGGCGAGAAAAAGATGCGCGAGGTCGCCGAAAAGGGCGGCTTTACGAGGTTCAGGCGCGCGACTCGGAGCCCAGTGAACCTGGTGTACGAGGCCAGGCCATAGGTCTAGATCCTGGACCTTGGCAGGTTCCAGTTGTACCTCATCGCAAGCACGCGAAGGCCGGTGACAAGCGCGATGCACGGTATGGCGGCAATGTCAACGTTGATGCCGGCCGCAAGCATCCCAAAGAACGCGACCACGCCGGCAAAGCTTGCGGAAGCGTACAGCTCTTTGACAAACACGATGGGCACCTCGTTTACGAAAACGTCGCGCAGTATCCCGCCTCCAACCGCCGTCACGATGCCTGCAAACGCCATCGCAAGAAAGTTCAGCCCAAACACGCTGTAGGCAAACGACGCGCCGATAATGGTAAAGACGCCGAGGCCGACTGCGTCGAATTTCAGGATGAGCCCCTCGTAGTGCTTGAACGACCGGTAGAGGAAAAAGATGGCGACTGCCATCCCTATCGTTATTGCGACGTAGAGCGGGTTTGTAATTGCGACCGGCGGTATCCTGCCAAATATCACGTCGCGGAGCACGCCTCCAGCAACTCCGGTTATCGTGGCAAGTATGATTATACCTACAATGTCTGACTTGTGCTCGACTGCCTTGAACGCGCCAGTGGCCGCAAACGCAGCAGTGCCAATAAGGTCGAGGAACTGGATGAGCAGGGGCACGGAAAGGCCGGGGTCCGCCAAGGCCGGCTAGCTCTGCGCAGGCATTGATTTGAAACTATCGGTATGCAGGGAGGTTCATAACGTTTTAAACCAGTAGGTGGCAAGTTTTACCAACAAAACATGAGCAGCGCGATTGCCAAGCCGATATACTTCTTTGACGAGGCTGACGGCAAGAACAGGGCGCTCCTTGGAGGCAAGGGCGCCGGCCTTGCAGAAATGACGAAACTGGGCCTGCCGGTCCCGCCCGGATTCATAATCACGACTGACATTTGCGAGAAATTCTACGAGGCAGGCAGGCGCCTGCCCGACGGCCTGATGGACGAGGTGCGAAAATCCATCCGGCGCCTTGAGGCAATCACCGGCAAGAAATTCGGCGACGCAAAAAACCCACTCCTTGTCTCCGTCCGGTCCGGCGCGCCAGTGTCAATGCCGGGCATGATGGACACTATACTCAACCTCGGCCTCAACGACCAGACGGTTGAGGGCCTCGCCGCACAGAGCGGCGACATCAGGTTTGCGCTTGACGCCTACAGGCGCTTTATCCAGATGTTTGGCAAGATCGTGCTTGGCGCAGACGACAGGCAGTTTGAAAAGGCACTTCTTGCGGCAAACAATGGCACAGCACCTCCTGACGAAAAGACGCTGCGCAAGGTAATCGCGTCGTTCCGCTCGCTGTGCGAGGCGACGGGCAAGAGGTTCCCGGACGACCCGTACAAGCAGATAGAGTTTGCAATCGACGCGGTGTTCACCTCGTGGACCGGCAAGCGCGCGGTGGAATACCGCAGGCAGTACGGCATCACGCCGGACATGGCAAACGGCACGGCAGTCACCGTGGTGGCAATGGTGTTTGGCAACATGGGCCGTGACAGCGCGACAGGCGTCGTGTTTACGCGCAACCCTGAGACGGGCGAGAAAAAGCTTTATGGAGATTATCTGGTAAACGCGCAAGGAGAGGACGTGGTGTCAGGCAAGGCAAACCCGAGCCACATCGACCAGATGGAAGGCGAGATGCCCCAGGCGTTTGGCGAGCTGAACCAGGTCTGCCAAAAGCTTGAGGACCATTTCAGGGAGTGCCAGGACGTCGAGTTTACAGTCGAGCGGGGCAGGCTGTACATCCTACAGACAAGGACCGCCAAGATGAGCGCGGGTGCAAGCGTCAAGACGTCGGTTGACATGTACCATGAGGGACTCATCAACAAGGTTGAGGCGCTGCAGCGCATTGATCCGGAGGGCTTGGAGCAGATACTCTACCCGAGGATTGACAGCCACCGCGTCAAGCAAAAGCCGGTGGCAACCGGCGTCGCGGCGTCGCCGGGTGCGGCAAGCGGCATCGCGGTTTTCGACGTAGCAAAGGCGGAGGCCATGGGCAAGCGGGGCGAAAAGGTGGTGCTGATAAGAGAGGACACGAAACCTGACGACGTGCCGGCGTTCTTCCAGTCAGTCGGCATACTGACCACGAGAGGCGGCAAAACGTCACATGCGGCGGTGGTCGCAAGGGGCATGGGCAAACCGTGCGTCGTCGGCTGCTCGCAGATAGAGATAGACCCCGAAGGCGCAAGCTTTTCCGTCGCAGGCAGGGTGGCAGTCACTGAAGGCCAAAAGATAACAATCGACGGCTCGACCGGCAGAGTGTATACAGTTGAAGTGCCTACGGTAGCACCCGAGATAACGTCCGAGTTCAAGGAGATACTGCAGTGGTCGGCCGAGATGAAGGCGATAAGGATTCGCGCAAACGCTGACACGCCCGAGAGCGCGACGCTTGCGCGCAAGTATGGTGCAGAGGGCATCGGGCTGTGCAGGACCGAGCGCATGTTCAACCAGCACGACAGGATCGCGCTTTTCACAAAGATGGTCATGGCCGAGACAGAACAAGAACGCGAAAAGGCACTCGCAGAGCTTGAACGCCTGCAAAAGTCCGATTTCAAGGCGATCTTTAAGGAGATGCAGGGCTTGCCTGTGACAATCAGGCTCCTTGACCCGCCGCTGCACGAGTTCCTCCCGAAAGAGGAAGACCTCATGATGCAGATTTTCGAGCTAAAGTCGGAGGGCGGCCACAAGGCGGAAGCAGAAATGCTAAAGCGCGAAAAGATGCTCAGGCGAGTGCGCGAGCTCTCCGAGATAAACCCGATGCTTGGCCACAGGGGCGTCAGGGTCGGAATAACGTTTCCCGAGATATATGAGATGCAGATACGGGCGGTGTGTGAGGCGGCGGCGGACCTCACGAAGGAGGGGGTGAAGGTAGAGTCTCAGATAATGGTGCCGCAGGTAGCGACTGTCAACGAGCTTGCGACCGTCAGGCACATGTTCGAGTCTGTAAAACGCGAGGCCGAGCACAGGCACAAAATTAAACTGAAAATAGTCTTTGGCAGCATGATCGAAGTTGTCAGGTCGTGCCTCGTGGCAGACGAGATTGCGCACGTCGCAGACTTTCTCAGCTTTGGGACAAACGACCTCACGCAGGCCACGTTCAGCTTTAGCAGGGAGGACGCGGAAGGCAAGTTCCTGCCCTTTTATCTTGAGAAGGGAGTCATCGCAGTCAACCCGTTTCAGAGCATAGACCAGAAGGGGGTCGGCAGGCTGATGAAGATGACGATAGAGATGGCAAGGAAGGTGAAAAAGGACATGGAGATAGGGATCTGTGGCGAGCACGGAGGCGACCCCAAGTCGATAGAATTCTGCACCACGATTGGCCTCGACTATGTCAGCGCCTCGTCGCACAGGATACCAATCGCAATCCTCGCAGCGGCCCAGTCGGCCATCAGGGGCAACAAGAGTGGCAAGCTGTCCCGGTTCCTGACGGATTAAAGCTTAAAATGTGGGGCGGGAAACGTGAATTGCGTATATGTCTTCTGAAGGAGGTACTGCCGGCGTAACCTACGAGTGTATGCGCTGCGGCACGCCCGTGACCGTTGAGGAGCTGTCGCGCCTGCCAGAGATAAAGTGCATCTGCGGCTTTCGCGTCTTCCGCAAGGCCAGGCCGCCGATTGTAAAGCAGCTAAAGGCTGTCTAACTACTATCTCCCTTTTTCCGGTCGTCAAGAATCCTGTTGTACGAGTGGAACTTTTTTGCGTGGTCGCGCATCTGCTCCATGCCGTCAAAGCCCATGCCGCACTTTTCGCAGACGTATTGTTTGTTTTCGTGCGCCACCTGCTGGTGCTGCATAAACTCCTCTACTTTGCGGAACTTTTTGCCGCACTTTTCGCATTCGTGCTTTGCAAAAAATAAACCAGTCATTTATTTTCCCTGGCTGTTCCTTGCATCCCAGCATTTCCGGCACATCTGCCCCTGGATCTTCCAAGCCGGCTTGGGGTTGTAGCGGATGAATCCTATCTTGGCCCCACAAGTGGCGCAAAAGTTCAGCCTCTTGTTGTACTCTGCCTCTTTTCTTCCAAAGCACGGCTGGCACAAGAGCGTGCCGGGCTCCATCTCCCACTGCCACCGCGGCTTGACCGCCACATCTCCCAGCTCCATCTTGCACAAGGCGCAATGGTCTGGCTCCTCCTTTTGTTGCTGTTGCTTTGCAGCATACTCTTTTGTCTTTTCTATCTGGCAGTCGCTGCACAGGTAGCCCTCTATCTTCCACTCTTCCTTGGGTTTGTACCTGTGCTTCAGCTCCCTACCACACACGACGCACATTGCCGGCTCTTTTTTGCCAAAGAGCAATATAGCTGGTCTTGGCGCAACGGGTAAAAAAAGTATGCGTGAAGGTCATGAATGAAAAATTGCAGAAACAGCCAATATGACATAATATAATCGCGCAGTCTACAAAATATTTTAATAAAAGAACTCCCTACCCCGTGTTTGGGTATATAGATTATGAAGAAAATTGAAGCCGTGGTCCCTCATGCGCGCATTGAAAGGGCGTTTGCCGCCCTCAAGGAGCTCGAGCTTGGCGGCATCACGTATTTCGAGTCAAAGGGCAGAGGCGAGATCCCGCGCCCCCAGATCCATTCCGGCAGAGGAACAGGCACCTACACTCCCGAGTTCAACGTCAACTCGACCATAATGGTAGTCGTCAAGGACGCGATGGCAGAAAAGGTCATCCAAAAGATACTTGAAAGCACCAGCTCGGGCTTGAAGGGCGAGGGCAAGATATTCGTCTCCGACATTGAAGATGTCGTGGACGTGGGGACGAAAAAGCGCGGAGAATCGGCTCTTTAATCTAAAAAAGAATTAGTTGGAAGCCAGCAGCTGTTCGATAGCCTGGCTTGCGTTCAGCATGCCCTTTTTCTTGGCATACTCTTCGACCAACTTCAGCTGGTCGGGGGTGAAGCATATCGGCATCGTCCTCTTGCCATCTTCTTCAAATGTTTGCATGTCGATGTTTAGAGCGCGCAAGATTATAACTCTTTTCTTCTCTTCTAGAGATTACACCAATTAGGTGTATCTGTCCGTTATAAAGAATTAGAGTAACGGCGGATTTTGCTATACCTGCCTTGTTATATTATGTAGAAAAAGGGTTGAGCTGCAGATACTGTTGCATGAAAGGATAGAGTAGACGCATGACGAAGACGATGACACATGTCGTTAAATGATACTTTGTGCTCCTAAACGCATAAACATGTGCGCAAGAGGTGATCATGCGCGGTTAAACGCCATAAAAGGAACGTCATGCAGTCAAATGTCAGTATAAGAAGTTGTAGATCAAAGCCAGCATTGCATAACATGAGGTGCACAAATTTTCGTATTGAATGCGTATGTCAGCATGTTTGGAGAATGCGAGATTATGGTCATTTAATGAATAATAATGGCATATCAATATACCATCATAGGCGACTAGTTAATGCCAAAGCTAACCCCTGAAATGATAGAAAAGATTCTTGAGGAATACAGAATAAGACCGGTCTTTAAGGACGTGGCCAAAACGACAGGTAAAGATGAGAGGACAGTGAAAAGGGTTGTCGAACGCGATCGTGCAAAAGGGGTAAAAAGCACTCCGTTTTCTAACATGAGTACCCCAAAGAAAGCAGATATAACGGAAGAAAGAAACGGCGCAGGACCCTCCAGAGCTGATGCAACCATCGTCAACAGCGAGATTGCTACAAACGAGGCTAGAGGTGTAGCCCCAACAGCATCAAGTAGAGAAGAGGATGAACGCCTGAAGATCATTTATACAAAGTTCAAAGCAGGCAAAAAGCCTTTTGACATTATAGCCGACCATGGCTATGATCCAGAGTTTGTTGAGACGCAATATAGGAAGTACCTCAAACAGAAGGATTGCGACCCGGTGGAATTCCAATCAGAGATCCTCAAGTTCTATGATGCAAATGCCAAGCCCAAGCTTAGGCGATACGATGATGATTTCAAGAAAAATGGTTGCATTAAGCCCGGTGAGACGATAGAGTTGCTGGACGACATAGCTTTTGAGAAGGCGATTACTACACTCAAGTTAATGTTAAAAGACGTCGAGATTGGCCCGCCTGAGGGCTGATGCAAGTTGAGATGCACCGTTTGCGGCGAAGTGCATTCGATTGCGAAGGTATTTGAAAAGGCAGGTCCGCTCGTCAGTGGAGGCACGATCAAGCATCTCATATGTAAGCCATGTGCGATAAGGACTAGCGGTTTGCCTATTGCACGGTCATAGAAATCATAGTCTTCTGTCGCAAATAAATTGGCAAGCACGTGTGAAGAGAGTGAAGAAAAATTAGCATTTAATACACACTTTCATTATTCTGGCGTCATCAGATATCCTGAGTACACTCTTACTCTGCTCGGGGAGATACCTCACTGCTTCTTCCGCTTGACCTTATACTAATGAAGTGCCAGCACATCCTAGCGGGTCAAGAGTTATGTTTCTTACCCGCATGCTCCATGAAGAGATCAGATGGAAAATTGCAGGTGAGATTATCTAAAGAGCTTCATCGTCAGTTTCCTTGCTTCCGATGTCGTACGCCTCTGCCACGTCGTAGACGAATATCTTACCGTCAGACGCCGAGCCGGTGCTTATCGTTTTCATGATGTCGTCGATTATCGGCTTGGCCAGCTTGTCGGCGACCAGCACCTCGATTTTTGTGCGGAACCCGAACTCTGGCACGTAGCGCATTACGCCTCTCCCTACCGCGACTGGCTCTCTTTTTGCGCGGCCCCTGCCCTTGATATCATAAAACGACATGCCGCCCACCTTGTGCTTGTGGAGGATCTCGTTGACCTCTTCGAGACGCTCGTGTGGAATTATCAGGTCCAGCCTTTTCATATCTCGATAAAGGTCGGCAAAACGTAATAAGCCTTGCTAAACTGCAAAACTAGAAATTTATCACAAAATCCTTGTTTTATGATAGCGCAAAAATGAGGAGAAAGTCACCGCAGCTATGACGGCGGCGACTTGATCGTCCCGCTGTTTACTAGGGTTCCGATGTTTTTGTTACACTATTTTACTGCCTGGCAGTTACGCCGCCGTCGACCATGAGCACAGTCCCAGTGACCCATCCTGCGTCGTCCGACGCTAGGTACGCGACTGCGCCTGCCACGTCCTCTGGTTCGCCTATCCTGCGCAGCGGAAACGTTGATTCTAGCACCTTTTTGGCGTTTTCATCCTGCAGGTACGGCTCTATCATGGAACTGCGGATGGTGGAAGGCGCTACGCAGTTGGACCTTATCCCGTACTGCCCGTACTCCACTGCGATGCTCTTTGTGAACATTATCACGCCGGCCTTGGTCGCGCCATAGACCGCAAGCGGCACCTTGGGTATGGAGCGTATGCCAAGCGTCGATGAGACGTTGACGATGCTCCCGCCCTTGTTGCCGTTCATCATTATCGGGATGACGGCCTTGGTCATCTGGAACGTGCCTATCAGGTTCGTGTCGACAAGCTCGCTCCACTGGTCTTCGGTCATCTCGTGGAAGCAGACGGGGTCGTTTATGCTGCCCGCGTTGTTGACTAGGATGTCTATTCTGTCAAAGGACGAGATGGTCTGCTCGACCGCGCTTAACACCTCGGCCTCCTTGGTTATGTCGGCCGCAATGGCCAGGGTGCTGTTTTTCTTATTGTCGTCTCCCGCCTCGGCCGCCGCCTTGGCAAGCCGGTCGCGGTTCCTCCCGATGAGTGCGACCTTGCAGCCCTCCGATACCAGCCTCTTTACTATAGCCCGCCCAACACCGCCGCCAGCACCAGTGACGATAGCAACCTTGCCTTTAAGGACCATATATGACGGCTAATTGGCGGATTGAACTTTTAAAGTGTTTGAAAGCAGATGGGGCTAATGCGGCTGCTATTTATCCTTCTTGATGGCTTTTGCAACGGCCGCCTCCAGCTCTGCGACGATTGCAGAAATGTCGGAAGGGTCGCTCTTGAACGTCGCGCCCGCCGCATAGTCGTGGCCGCCTCCCTCCGGCAGGTACGAGGCCACCTGCCGGCATGAGACTCGGTCGTTGCTCCGGCGTATGCTCACCTTGCCCTTTGCGCTGTAAAACATGGCTAGGTCGGCACCGGTCGCCGCAAACACCTCCTCTGAAAAGAGGCTGCTGTTAAGGTACGGCGACGCCTGGACGTACGCCACCTTTACACTATCTACAGTCCTGACCTGCAATGTCGAGAGCGCCTGCACCTTGGCCTCGTCACGCAATTTTGAATATCGAACATAGTCCTCGTGCATGTCCGTGTCCCACAGTATCCCCTTGGCTGACTTTTTCGCAAGGGCTGCGAGCCGCTCGTAAAAGTCAGGGAAATTCTGGTAGTAGCGTATCAGCTCCGTTATCGGCGTGAGGTACTGGTCCTTTGTGAAAAAGTCCATAGTGTGCGCCATGCTCGCCAGTTTTTTCGCAAGGTCGTTTTCCGGCACCAGCCTTTCATACATCAGGTCTGCAGCGCACTTGTTTCCAGACGGGTCGTGAACCAGTTCCGCGTACTCTTTTACCGCGTCGATTGCGGCCTGCGACCATGGGTGGTGGTCGACCCACATCAGCTTCCAGCCGTTGCGCGACGCGTCTGTAAATATCTGTCGGCAGGTCTCTATCGCGTCGTCATTCAGGCCGAGGTCCGCGACGATTACAAGCCCGCGCTCCTTTGAAAAATGCGTGGCGGAATAGAGAAAATTGCCCATCTTTTGCATGTTCTCCACGCCGTAGCCTAGGAACACTGTCGCCGCCTGCGGGTAGCGTATCAGGCCAATTGCGGCAGAGTAGAGCCCGTCGAGGTCTGACTCGTGGGAAAATATGAAAACCTTCATTGCCGTCTGCACATCTCCTTTAGCAGGCCCTCTAATGAACTTGTTTTTTCAAATATCCTGTCTTTTGGGATGATGCCTTCAAAGTCGGTGCGGGAAAGCAGCGTGTTGTTCAGGGCGACGTAGCACTGTATGCCAGCGTTGTTTGCAGCGCGCACGCCAAGGGGCGCGTTTTCCACCACTGCTGCGTCCTTGGATGACACACGCAGTCTTGAAAGCGCGGTGTTAAACGCCGTCGGATCGGGCTTGCCCTTCTTGATGTCGTCTGCCGTTATGATAACGTCGAATTTTTCTTTCCCGATCGTTTCGTCAAGAACCGACTCGACATCGTGCTTGTTGGAGCCGCTCACTACCGCCTTCAAACATGCAAGGCTTTCTATCATCTCTTTCACACCCTCAAATGCCTTTGGCCGCTCCTTTTGCTTGAAGAGACGGTCTTTTTCCTCAATAACCTTCTTGGCAAGCGACAGGTCCGAATTGTGGTCTGCGAGTATTTTCTCTGTCAGTTCTGCGCCGCGCATCCCTTCAAGCACGTACAGAGTGCGCCTTTCTATCCTGACGTTAGCAACGTTCAAGAACGCTTCAACCCACGACTGCGAATGCGACGGCATCGAGCTTACGAGCACGCCGTCAAGGTCAAAGATTACTCCGCGCACGACAGAAAAGACTTGGATGCGCTATAAATTTGACGCTGCGGCTAGCGATACCTTTCCATCCACTCGTCGTTCCGATAGTGGTCGGGATTGAGCCTGAAACCCTGCGTCTGCTCGTACGGGACATCCTTGAGCTTCAAGTTATAGTCCAGCTTTTTCTTTTTCATCATTTTTGCGAGCCAGAGCACAAAGCAATCCTCGATGGTGTTTGCCTCCTGCTTGTTGATTTCAGGGTAGACGTCAAGGAGCACCTCGACGAAATCCGGCTCGAAATACAGCATGAAAAAGTCCCACCCAAGGGCCTTGCCGGCAGACGAACACTCGACGTTTCCTTTTGCGTGCGCGCCCCACTCCAAGCCGCCGATAAACTCCATTATCCTAGCGTGCTCTTTTTCAAAGTCGATGCAGGCGCCCCGGATGGCTATCATGGGCGGCTTGTCTGCAAACTTGCGGTTCACCAAGGCCGATGTACCTTGGCTGTTACTCTATTTAAGCAAATTGCACGCTAGAGGTAGCGCTTTAGCACCGAAGATACACGCTCTACGCCCAGGTCGAGGAAATAGTTGCCAATCCTCGGTCCCCTGTCGGCGTTTAGAAACATCCTGTACAGCAGGGTAAAGAACTCTTTTGGCTCCATGCCGTTTGCCCGGGCTATGTCAAACACCCTTGATTGCAGGACCTTGGCATTTTCTGGCGTCTCTTGCACGCTAGAGAATTCCTTCAGGATGTCAAGAAGCTCGGTAACTGCTTTGCGCTGGCTGCCTGTCAGTTGCACCTCGAACTTTTCGTCGGGGCTGCTGGCATTGTCGTCCGCCCAGTTTGCGGCTAGCTGGATCTTGCGCATTATGGCGTCGCTTTTTTCCTTGGCCATCCCGTACTTTACCAAGCTCGCAAACACCTTTTCAAGCCTGTCAGGGTCGCTGCCGGGGTATATCGACGCCTGCTGTACGAGAAAGCGGTAGGGCGCGTGTGGCGCCGGCTGCTTTGGCGGCTGTAGCTTGTTGATGTATTCGTATATGCCCTTTATCTTGGTCAGTTTTGCAGAGTTGTCCTCCTTTACCTTGCCAAAGTAGAGGTCCTCGTACGAGTCGTACTCGTCCATCAGGGCCGGCACGTCTTCAAGCCCGACGTGATGCGTGCCGGCGATGCGCTTGAACAGCAATAGCAGTATTGATTCGGGCGTGCCGTACCTGAGCCACATCTGCGGCGTCAGAACGTTGCCGGCGGACTTGCTTATCTTTTTGCCCGACTTGTCGAGGAACATCTCGTATTTCACGTGCAGCGGGTGCGAATATCCAATTATCTCGTCGCAGACCCAGTCGTTTACCCGGACGGAATCCATGATGTCCTTGCCGTACGCCTCAAACCGGACGTCAAACGCCTGCCAGCGCGCTGCAAACTCGACCTTCCAGGCAAGCTTGCCCTCGCCTTTTGAAATGTCTGCATCGCCGTGGTGGCCGCAGCCGGCGACCTCGTTCTTGCCTATCCGGCTTCCCTTGCAGGTGTACGCCACCTTTTTTTCGCCGGGCAGGTACTTTTCTGCGGCCGCCGTGTACAGCCGGCCGCAACTAGAGCATACCGGGAAATAAGGAAGCACATTTACGTACTTGTCCTGGCCCACAAACTCGGCTATCTTTTTTCCAAGTTTTTCGCTGCTCTGCAATATTTTGTCTATCTGGTTGACGAGTTTTCCAGACTTGTAGGCTTCACGCCCGCTCTGGAAGCGGTATTTTATCCCGGCCCTGTCAAGGCCGTCAAGGAGCAGGCTGCTCATGTGCGCGCCGTACGACGCGTGGCAGCTGCCGAAAGGATCCGGGATTTCCGAAACGGGCCTTGCGATGTGCTCCTTGAGCCAGTCGGGCAGGCCGGCGGGTATCTTGCGCAGGCCGTCCATGTCGTCAGAATATGCGATAAGCTCAGCATTGTAGCCCATGTTTTGCAGAGCAAGCGCAATTCCGTACGCCCTGGCGGCGTCTCCCATGCTTCCAATGTGCGGGATGCCGGAGGCTCCAAGGCCGCTTTCCACCCTTATCAGGTCGAGCTTGCGGCCCAGCTTTTTCTCCCTCTTTACCAGCGTGTCCGCTACCTTGTCAAGCCACGTGCCCTTGCCAATCACAATCTGCTGCTGTTGATTATCTTCTTTCATGTCTATAGCACCTTTGAAACGTAAGGCCCGTCTTGACGGTATCCTAGTCGTGTTTTATAGTATTCCCTTGTCCCGACCGCGCTGATGACTAGGATTTTTCCCGCGGCAAGCTCGTCCTTAGCAATCCTTTCTGCTTCCTGCATGAGCTTCATCCCGTAGCCCCGATGCTGGTAAGACGAGCAATTGGCGTCAAGGCCGACCCCAAGCGCCTGCCCGTACACGTGCAGTTCGCGGACTATGGCGGCGTCTTTTAGCTCCTGCCTGTGCGGGCAGTTTACTTTTCTCAGGCGCAAAAATCCGAGGATGGTCTTGCCGTCGGCGCTCTCGTACGAGAGAAAGACCTCTTTTCCGCCCGACGCAACGTAATCCGTCCTTTTCATCATCACGTCGCCTTCCGCGGGATACCTTTTCTGCAAGCCGGCCTCCCGGCACCTTATGCAGTTGCAGCTGCGGCCGTCCTTTTTCAAACGCTCAAGCACTATTTGCCGCAGGTTGCCGCTCTTTGGCCCCGCAACAATGTCGTCAGACTCGATCTCGCGCTGGACGCGCATTATGCGCACATACTCTGGCACCAGTTTCTTCATTTCAACAATCACGCCGACAAGGTCGTCGTCAGAGTATGCGTTGTACTTGCCGGCGCTGTAGAGCTGGTGCAGGCCGGTGTGCTCTAGCACGAGCGTCGGGTAGACCTTGAGCATATCCGGCTTGAATGCCTCGTCCTCGAACAATCGCCTGAAATCGGCAATGTCTTTGTCCGGCGAAGAGCCCGGGAGCCCGGGCATCATGTGCGCCACTATCTTGTAGCCCGAGTCGCGGGCGATGCGGAACGCATCGACAACGTCATCAAGCATGTGGCCCCTGTTCACAAGTTTGTAGACTCTATCATCCAATGATTGCACGCCGATTTCCACGCGCGTGACCCCTAGCTCCAGCATCAGGTCGACGTGCGGCTCTTTGCAATAATCTGGTTTTGTCTCGACGGTAAAGCCGACGCAGCGGTTCTGTGCACGCTCGTTTGCGGCCATTGCCTCCTGCAGGGTTTTCGACCTGAAACCGTTCAAAGCATCATAACAGGACTTGGCAAACTCACGCTGGTAGCCCTCGGGCATGAAAGGAAACGTCCCTCCTACGATGACCATCTCGGATTTGCCCGTGTCGTGGCCCCGCGACTGCAGCTGCTTCATCTTTGACGATACCTGCTCGTACGGGTCGAACTGGAATTTCTGCGCAGCCTTTGTGGCCGGCTCTGTCCCGGTGTACGAAAGCGGCGTGTTGAACTCGATGCCGCCGGGGCAGTATATGCACTTGCCGTGGGGGCACTCGTACGGCTTTGGCATCACCGCTATGACTGCCACGCCAGAGGCGGTCTTGGCCGGCTTGACCATCAGCATTTTTCGATATCTGCTGTCTTTAGGTAGGTAGCCCATGATGTGCTCGTTTTTCGGCATTGTCGACAGGTGGAAGGAAGACGCGACTTCTCTTACAACCTGGCGCACCTCGCCGGCCGACAGCGACTGCTTTTCGACGCGTGCGGCTATGGCCTTGCACGCCTGCTGGTAGTTCGGGTCAGAGTCGGCTGCTGCGGCAAGCAATGTTTTTCAAAAATGCCTTTGTTCGCATATTAATTTTTGGAAGGCTCTCTCTCTCTAGAGTGCCTGCTTTTTCTTTCCTTCCAGTGTTGCGACGACGCCTGCGCCTTTCTCTATTCTGCCGACTACCTTGCAGCCCATCTTGTATCTCTTGAAGGTGTGAATTACCTGCTCAACATTTGCCTTTGGCGCAATGACGCAAAAGCCGACTCCCATGTTGAACGTGCGGTACATCTCCCCTGTCTCCACATTGCCGTCTGCCTGTATCTGCCGGAATATGCCCGTCGGTGCAGGCAGGTCGTCGAGGCAGTACTGCACGTTCTTGTTCAGGCGTGGCAGCTTGGTAAACGAGCCTCCGGTGATATTGGCAAGGCCATGCACCGCTATCTTTTTCTTGAAAAGCTCCATAACAGGTTTTACATATATCCGAGTGGGGACCAGCAGTTCCTCGCCCACTGTCTGGACTAGGTGCTCGGCGGTATCGTCCACGGAATATTTCGACAGCAGTATTTTGCGCGCAAGGGTATAGCCGTTTGAATGCAGGCCGCTGCTCTCCACGCCGAGGATGACATCGCCCGGCTTTATTGCGCCGCCAAGAAGCGGCTTGCCATCTTGTACAACCCCGAGCACCGTGCCGGCAAGGTCAAACGCATTCTCCTCTCCCGATATCAGGTCCGGCAGCACCGCAGTCTCGCCTCCCACGATTGCCATCTGCGACTGCCTTGCACCTTCCACCAGACCGTGCGCGACTTGCTCGAGCAGCTTTTCGTTTGCCTGCCTGAGCGCGATATAATCCACAAACGCCACCGGCCTTGCCCCGACGCAGACGACATCGTTCACATTCATTGCGACGCAGTCAATGCCTACGGTATCAAACTTGTTCATGAGCTGTGCGACGAGCACTTTCGTTCCCACGCCGTCGGAATGCAGCGCAAGCGTCTGCGAGCCGAGCCGGACTAGGCCGGCGTAGTGCCCAAAGCCGGAGAGCACCCTGCCCGCAGAGGCCATCTTGTACGTGGCTGAAATGATGTCGCCTATCGACTTTTGCGCGGTGCGGATTTTGCCGACGTCGACTCCGGCGTCGCGGTATGTCAGCCCTTTCTTTTCCAAACAGGCTAGAGTCGACTCTGGCGCTTATTATAGGTAATCAAAAACGAAAAGGCGGCTAGCGCACGACAAGCACGGGACAGGGCGAGAGGTTTACCACCGCGTTTGCCACCCCGCCCACAAGAAGGCGCTTGAATTTTGACCTGCCCCTAGACCCGATGACTACAAGGTCGGTGCCGTGTTCCTTGGCATGTTTTATTATCATGCCCTCCTCTGACGTGCCGTCGTCCGTCACAACTTCGCTTTTCACGTCGATGCCGTGCTTTTTGCCGAGGTCTATTATCTCGCCTATCCACTTTTCCGCGGCCTGCGTCCTTACCTTTTCAAAACCCTCGACGAGCTTGACGTTGCCGTACCTCGCTTGGAGGCCGATGGCGCCTCCCTGCTTGACCCCCTCAAGCACGTGCATCACCACCACCTTGGCGTTTTCAAGCGTTGCAAGGTGCAAGGCATAGTGTGCTGCCTTTAGCGAAACGGGCGATCCGTCAACAGGGACTAGGATCTTCTTTATGGACGGCGAGTCGGCACCAGTCATGATAATCATCTTGCGGCGATGTATAAAAATCTGGCCCGTTTAGCCGTAGATTACGCATCAGCATCATCATCAGTATCAGTTCTGCAAGAGCACATAGTCGCGGCCGAAAACAAACCCCAGCCAAATTATCGCGCCCTTTTGGAACACGACTGCCATCTGTGACGAAATCTCGCCGGGCGAAACGTCGCTTTTTCCCTCCTTGCGCGCAAGGGCCATCTCATCGGGCTGCGCAAAAAGCGGCATGTTGACTTCCGGCAGGCCCTTTTCCTTGCGCATGTGATTCAACATTTTCAATATCAGTTCAAGGTCGTGCTTGATGTCTGGGAGCACCACGTTTTCCCTGTACACGGCTGTCGTTTCTTTGCCTTGTTGTTGTGGTGGTAGTAGCACCCTTGCGACTCTGAACACTACAGGGAGCTTTGTCCATTCAGGATAGAATTCCGTCAGCGCCGACGTCAGCTCGTCGATTTCGCCCCGGAAGGCAGACATGTCATCCGCGCTCCCGCGCTTTTGCGCCGCGATTATCTTTTCGATCTCGGCTTTTACCTGCAAAACGTCCTTGACCGGCTTGACGTTAAAGAGCATCATAGTAGTAGGTGCCGCTTGCTTTTCAATCTTGCCTTGAAAAGAAAGTGTCAAAAAATTACTGGTTGTTGTGCTTTCTTGAGAAGGATGATTCTGGTCTTTCGTACGTCGTGCTTTCAATCCTTTCAAGGTCGCGCTCGATTCCCGGCTGGAACTTGCTCTTGGCATACCAGACGGCAGCTGCGCTCCCGCCGATTATCGCTACAATCGTGATTGCTTCCTCGAACATACAGTGTTTCAATGCAGCAGCCCTTTGCATATAAACCATGGTTATATGATAATAAGGAAAACTGCAAATATTATGCTACGGAAATATTGTATTATAATATACAAGATGCAAGAATTATCATACCAACAATATTCAATCAGCATATTTATTGCAACGTGGCGTGTCAGATGAAATTTGTAAACTACGCACGCACTGTATTACAGGCTCAGGACTCTCTTTGCCTCACTGACCCTGTCGAGCAGCTCCCTCAGGAAAATGTCGGCAAACTGATCAAACGTGAACACGGAATATTTCTGGCGGTATTCCTGCTTGCGCTTTTGGTACTCCTCTTCCAGCCAGCGGAAATCCGACTCTTTTAGTTTCACGATGAAATTTTGCGACTTGGCCTTTGACTCGAACATGTTGAGCATAAAGTAGCTTGCGAACTGGGTAAAGCTGCTTGCGCGGTACTTGCGGTTGTACTCGTCCTTGTATCTTTCAAAGTTCTCGTCAATCCACGCCTTGACGTCCGACCGTATCGTCAGCGACGTGTAGCGGCCGCCGAAATCCTCCTTGATTGCGCACGCGTCCACGGTGTAGTAGCCGCGCTTTACCTCATTCATCAATATTATCAGCGCGCTTGGAAGGAACATGCCGGGATAGTACTCGTCGGTTATCTTTTGCAGTTTTGCCAAGATGGCCGGCTTTAGACCTATCGTGGCGTATCCCTGGCTCGGCATGGAGGATTCAAGCTCTCTTGCTGCTAGATAACCTTTTTTTACAAAAAATAGGTTGTGGAGCCTACTACTACTGCCTCCTGACAGGCTCCACATAGCCCTTCAGGTCCTCGCCCCTGACGACATCTTCCTCCGGCGGGACATAGTCGATGACGCCGTGCCTCTGCTCGCCGGGGTACTTTTTCTGCGTTGCAAGCGCGACTATGACAAATGCCGCAAACGATATTGGCGGAGGTATCATTGTGTCCAGGCCCGCGTACTGGGCAGGAATTGTCAGGAACAGCAAGAGCCGGATAGCCGAGCCCACGATGAGCGACGTGATTGCGGCAGGCATGTTGGCCTTTTTCCAGAACAGCCCCAGAGTCAGCGGGGCCCACGCGCCAGCAAACACGATGTCAAACGCAAGGACGAGGTAGATTCCCGGCTGCGGGAGAATATAGCCGAGGATGAACGCCGCGACCATCATCGGGATCGTAAACAGGCGCGTGGTCATGAGCAGCTTCTTGTCCTCCATGCCGGGTCGTTTCAGCATCCTGCGCAGTATGTCGCGCTGGATGATGTTTCTCGACATGACCGACGATATGGCAAGAAGGCCGCCGTTGGCAGTAGACATTGACGCGCCAAGCACCCCCATCATGAGCGCGGCCCCTATCGGAAACGGCATGTGGTTTATCGCAAGCTCTGGGTATGCGGTAAACGGATCTGCAATGTTTGGGAGCACAAAGAGCGCGATTATGCCCATCATGCTGGTCGGGATGACCGTGGAGAGGGTGAGCCCGGCGCCCATGAACGCGCCGCGCTGCGCGGTCTTGCCGTCCCTTGCCGCAAATACGCGCTCCATAAAGTCCAGCGCCACGATGTCGCCGAGGGCAAGGGCCATTATGCTTGCCCAGTTGGTATACGCGCCGTTTGCCGGGTTGAGGAGACCCGACAGGTCCAGATATTGGGGCGGGGCGTTGCCAAGTATGGTTCCAAAGTCGACACCGTAAAAGCCGCCTGCAAAGAACAGGAACGCGGCCCAGAACGCGCCTATTGCAAGGTATATCTGGAAAATGTCGGTGTAGGCAGACGAAAAGAGGCCGCCTGCGTACGTGTATACGAGCACTATCAGCGCGGCTATGAGCATCCCCCAGAAAAGCGAGATCCCAAAGACGGCCTGCAGGATAAAGCCGCTTGCCGCAAAGTTGCCGGCGACCAGCACGATGAAGCTTATCATCATGAGCACGCCGGAAATGCCCTCGGCGCCGTTGCCAAAGCGCCTGTAGTAAAAGTCAGGCAGTGTCAAAAGAGCCATCTTGTTCAGCCTCTTGCCATAGACGGTCCCCGTGAGTATGAGACATATTCCCAGACCTATCGGGATTGCCGCGCCTGCCCAGAACCCGAACTGGTACACGAGCGACACGTTGCCAAGCGACGAGTTGCCGTCGATGGACTGCGCGGCAAGCATTGTCCCTACAAAGAACAGGGGCAGACTTTTTCCGGCGACCATGTACCTCTTGCTGCTTTTCTTCACGAGCCTCGACGTCAGCGTGCCGACGACAAGCGAAAGCACGAGGAACGCCGCAATAGCTATTCCAAATCCATCCAGCCCAGCCATACCCTTATTGTATATATTTAGTAAATATATAAAACTTGCTTGGACGGAAAGAGTTCGACTGTCGAACGCGCTATTGTCATCAGGGGCCCTTGCAGATGCCCAGCATTTTCAGGACGTGGAAGGAAAAGCTGATGTCTTCTTTGGCGATGTCGGGAATAGGCTCGCCCGCCTCGTGCTTTAGGTCCTGCAAGAAATCATAGATCTCGTCGACGGTGACAGGAGAGTTCTGGTAGCCGACCTTTTCATTCACCGCGTTGTACATCGAGATGTAATAGCTAAGGAAGGTTGTCTTCATCAAAGTCCTGTCCGCGCCGGCCGTCTCGCGGATAACCCGGGGCGCGCTTCCTTTCATGCTTCAAAGGTGCCTGCGAACGATATAAGCATTGAGATAAAAACTGTAAACTACGTATCTAGCCTCCTTACATGATGCGTAGACTACAGCTGACTGGAAAAGACTTCCGGGATCATCATTGTCCAAGGCGTTTTGCAGGATAATTTATAAATACGTAGATTACTAATACTTCTGCGATGCAGGTCAAGAACATCCCTGTCGACATGATAGACATAGCCGAGGAAAACGTCAGAAAGGATCACTCTTTTGGTGAGGACGACAAGGACAGGCTCATCAAGGAGCACTTGTCAAAGTTCGATCTGCTGCAGCCAGTCGTCGTTCGCTTTGATGACAAGAGCAGGCGCTACAAGCTCTTGATAGGGCGCAGACGCTTTTTTGCGCTCAGCGCCAAGGGCGAGACCCAGATACCGGCCGTAGTCACCGAGCTGGAGGGAGCAGAGGCAGAGGCGGCATCGCTGTTTGAGAACCTCATCAGAAAGGACTTGTCGCCGCTTGAAAAGGCAAGGATGGTAAGGAGGCTAGTCGACACCACAAAATCAGGCATCACAGGCGTAGCTGCAAAATACGGCCTGCCAAAGAGCACGGTGAGCGAGTGGCTCAGCATACTGTCGCTGCCGCAGGTGCTGCAGGACAACATAGAACAGGGCAGGATAACCTCGTACGAGGCCATCAGGATAGCAAGAAAGCCAAAGGCCGTGCAGGAGAGACTAGTGGTCGCGGCGCACGAGGGCAGGCTCCAGGAAGAGATGGCAGAAGCAGGAGTAAAGCGCGGGGCGCCAAAGGGCCTGCTGACGGTGCGCCTAGTGTTTGACCCCAGGAGAAAGCAGGACAAGCAGCTGTGGGAAAAGCTCAATGCAAAAGCGGAGGAGAGCGGCCTTGACGTCACCGACTATGCAAGGAACATCCTTTCAAAACACGTACAGTAAAGCGCCACGTAGATTACGTTCTTTGGTGCGTGTATGCACAAAAAATGGCACGTAGATTACTTAGCAATATTTAAAATATACTTACTAATTACTTATAGGTGCTGAAAAAGCATGGGAATGGAATTTTACGGTGATTCGTACAAGGGAAATGACGAGCCGATTTTTGTAGGCATACCAACCTTCCTGAAGCTGCCCTGGCTCAGAAGCAAGGCAGAGCTGGACAAGGTCAGGCCGGACGTCGCAATAATAGGCGAGCCGTTCGACTTTGGCACCACCATCCGCCCGGGGGCAAGGTACGGCCCAAGGGCAATCCGCGCGGCCTCGACCGTCCCGTCCCCGCCGTACGAGCATTTTAACATAGAGACAGGCGTCGACCCGTTTGGAGTGTTCAGGTCAGTCGACTATGGCGACGTGAACATTTCGCCCGGCGACGTAGTAGAGTCGCACAGGCGCATGACGGAGAAGGTCAAGGAGGTGCTTGACATTGACGGAATCCCGGTGATGCTTGGGGGCGACCACTCGATCACGTTTGCCAACGTGCGCGCCTTTGCGAAAAAATACAAGAACATTGGCATGATCCACATCGACACGCACGCCGACTGCGCGCCGCAAGGGCTGACCGGCTTCAAGTACGACCACGGCGCCCACATACGCAGGATTATGGAGCTTGGGTGCCTCAAGGGCAAGAACTACACCCTCATCGGTCCAAGGGGCTACTGGCCGGGGCCGGACCTTTACAAGTGGATGGCAGACCAGGATTTCCAGTGGTTCACAATGCTCGACGTTGAAGAACTGGGCATTGACAAGATTGCAAAAGAGGCAGCCGACAGGGCAAACGACAACGTCGATGCCGTGTACATCAGCTGGGACATTGACACGTTTGACCCAGCCTATGCGCCGGGGACGGGCGAGCCGGAGCCAAACGGGCTGACTTCGAGGGAAGGTATGCGCCTCATGCGCCTGCTTTCCACGTCATTTGACCCGGACAGGTTCGCGTTTGACCTCGTCGAAGTCGCGCCCAACTATGACGTAAGCGACGGAAGCTCGTACAACGGCGGCATCACGTCCGGCCTTGCCAACAGGCTGATTGTCGAGCTGCTCGCCGGCCTGTCGCTTACAAAGAAGGGCAAGACTGAAGGGACGCCGGTGAGGCCAAACCTCTACCGAGGTAAAGGCCACACGTACGACTTTGGCAACGGCCCCAAGGCCAAGGTGCCAAAGAGGCCGCCGCTGAGCTACGGCCCGAAGGCGAAGAGGCAGTGATCTACATCAAGGCAGTGGCAAGGGGCGAGCCCGACGCGGCTTCCCTTGCCAGGGTTTTTCAATACACTGATTCGACGGACGAACTTATCTTCCAACATTCTATAGAGATGGCAAAGGACAAGCTGGACAGGAACCTGAAATTGAATGTGAACGAGGCGTTCTTGCTGTACGCGTATTTCGTGGTGACACAGGTGCGCGCCAAGAAAAAACCGGCCGAGATTGAAAAAGATGCCAAGTCGCTCCTTTCGCCGGACCGGGTGATGATAGGCGTCCCGGAAACTTTACGGATTATCACGTTTGACGCCATAGTGGATGGGAAAAGGGAATGGGTGACTTTGAAAGAGCCAATTTCCATTTCAGGTTATGTAATGGCCAACAACTCTGGCTAATCGGTTTTTAAAAAATTAGAATCTGCCTGCTCACTGGTGATGGTTGTGCGGGTCAGTTGTGTTATCCTTTTGGGTCATCGGGTCTGCGCGGCCTGCCTTTCTCCTTGCGGCGTACGAGTAGCCAAACGACGCGACAATTATCACGCCTGCTAGAACAGGCCCAGTCATCTCTGGAACCACCTCGGCGCCGGTGAGGTTCTCGTACGTGGCCAGGGCTGCGACGGTCATCGTGGCGCCGCTCAGGGCGTAGGACATGTACCTGAATCCCCGGGTGTCAAATATCCTCGACAGCGCCGAACGGAGGAGTATGCTGTCAAGCGTGTCGAGCGGGATCATGCCGAGAGCAAAGAACCCTGCAAGTGCAAGGGCTACCTGCACGCCAAGCGCTGCCGACGCCACCGCCGACAGCGTGATTGCCGAGATTTGGGTCGCAGTGTCAAAACCGAGTCCAAAGACCATTCCCGTGATGAGCGACGACGCAAACGGGTTGAAAGAGCCTGTCCTTGCCAGCACCTTGCTTGCGAGGATTGCAGAGCCGGTCTTGCCCCATTTCTTCATGGCATAGATGTTGACCGCCCCTATCGTCCCAAGCGCCGCAGCCCCGATTATCCCGCCCCAGAACGCAAGCGCATCGGCGCCGGCGATGCCGCCAATGACAAAAATGATGAACACCATCTCGGCAAGCACAGATATCATGTGGCCGACGCTAAAGCCGGCGCCGACCCACCGGGATTTTCGCGAGGCGTTGTGAAGCCTCACCATGTTGTCTATGGCCGTGATGTGGTCGGCGTCAAGTGCGTGGCGCAGGCCAAGCAGTATCATTGTAGGCACAGAGACAGCGACAAGAGTCGCGATGTCGCCTTCTACCAACTGCAACGCCCTCCAGCCATCCGTATTACTGTTTTGACTACTAGTAATACTGGTGTCATGCACTTTAATTTGCGTGCATGTATAAAAACATGCCATCATTATCTGTAAACTACCAAGCCCGCTTGGAAAGCGATGCGTAGAATGCAAAAGCGCCCTATATCACGGGCACAAAATGGACCTTCAGACTCTTTATCCCGCGGTTTTCCGAGAGCTTTTTGGCCAGCTCTTTTATCCGGCGTATCTCGCCTCTCACCATCACAGTCTCTAGGCAGTTGTCGTGGTCGAGATGCAGGTGCGTGGAGGCGCTGATGACGTCGCCGTAGTGGTGCTGTATGTGCGTGGACTCGGAGTCGTGGTTGTACGCGTGGTTGTCGTACAGCATCATTATGGCACCCGCGCCGTTCCGGCTGTCCTCGCCCTCGTCCCAGTCGTACTGGGCTATGAACGAGTGCAGGGCGGTCTGTATTGCTTTTGACCTGTCTGAAAACCCGGCGCTCTTCATCGACCTGTCAAACTCTGACAGCAGTCCGGGCGGGAGGGACATGCTGATGCGCTCGACCGGCTCTTTTTTACGGTGGCTGTGCGAATGTGAATGCCGCCTTGGCAATGCACTCTCTATGGCGCAGAGCAATTTTAAAGTTTTAACAGAGTGATACTTTTTATCTTAAATTTATCACCAAGCGGCATCGATTCTCTAGAGAACCGGTTCTGAAAGAAATCGGCAAGAAAAGATGTCTTCTCAATAATAGTGGTGCATCGGGCGCTGCTGTTTGCCCAGCCTGTCAAAGTGGTCATGCGACTGCTTGCCTCCGCGGTGCGAGTGCGTTGTCCCGTCAGAGTGTGTGTGAGTGTAATAGGCGGGTTTTGCCATCACAACGTCGTCTACGCGCAATAGCAGGTCGGCGACTTCTGTTGCGGTAGCCAGCACCTGCTCCTTGACCGCAAGGGGCTCTATCACACCAAGCGCAAGCATGTCCTGGACCCTGCGCTCAAGCGCGTTTATGCCGCACCAGCCGTCCTCTTTTTTTGCGCCAGCCGCGCGCAGCTGCGCCTGCGTGTCTATCACGTCCATGCCGGCGTTTGCAGCTATTGTCAGCGGTATCTCTTCAAGCGCGTCTGCAAACTTTAGGATTGCAAGCTGCTCCCTTCCTTTCACTGTCATCGCGCTTTTTCTCACCGCCCTTGCCGCAAGGGCCTCAGCAGCGCCTCCGCCTGCAACTACTGACGGGCTTGCAATAAAGTCGGCAAGCACGTGGAGCGCGTCCAGGATGGAGCGGTGGAACTCGTCGAGGACTTTGGATGAGCCGGCGCGGAGAAGCATAGTCACAGAGCGTGGGTTTTTGCACTCCTCCACAAAGACCATCCTGTCGTCGCCCACGAGCCTTTCGCAGACCCTGCCGGCGTAGCCGAGGTCCGACTGCGAGATGCTGTCAATATCGCGCGTTATTTTTGCGCCCGTGGCCTTTTCGAGCCACCACAGGTCGTTTTCCTTTGCTCTGCGCACGGACATGATGCCAGCGTGGGCAAGCATAGTCTGCGCAAGCGTGTTGATGCCTCCCCGCGATACCACGACGTTTGCGCCAGAGTCGATTATCGCCTGCACCTTTGCCCGCAATTCAAACGCCTGCTCGTCAAGGTACGCCTTTATCTGCGCAGGCAGTGTTATCCCGATCTCGGCGTCACGGCGGGTGTTCTTTTTGTCAAGGTCGTAGTCGATGAGCAAAATCTTGGCGTTGTCAATTGACTTTGGCATGGACGAGCTGTCCACGGTCTTGTCGATGACGACGCCGGCCACAAGCTGCGTGTCTTGCACGCTTCCCGGCTTTTGCTCTATCTTGACGTCGTCGATTTCCACCCTGCCCGACGAGTTGACTGCCGTTGCCGCGTCTACCATCAGTTTTGCAATCTGCTCCTTTTCCATGCAGGACGATATGGCCTTGGATTCCAGGCACGTCGCGGCGAGGCGCTCCATCGTCTTTCTGTCAGAATTATCGTGTTTCATGGCACTTGCCAAAAGCGCCTCCATAGCTGTGGCAAGCGCCCTGCGGTAGCCGTCTGAAATGGTCGCGGGAAGGACGCCCAGCTCCAAGAGCTCCTCCGCCTTTGCTACGAGCGCGCCGGCAATTACAACCACCGATGTCGTGCCGTCGCCGACTGCGTTGTCGACTGCATTTGACGCCTCGATGAGCACCTTTGCAGCAGGGTGTTCGACGTCTATCTTGCGAAGCAGGGTAGCGCCGTCCTTTGTCAGCGTGACTTCGCCCATGATGTCGACAAACACCTTGTCCATCCCCCGGGGCCCAAGCAGTCCTTTCACCATCTCGGCGATGAGCCTTGCTGCAAGCATGTTGTACCTGCGCGCCTCGCCGCCGCTTGCTCTTTTTACTCCCTCGCCAAACAGCCTTTGGCCCTCTGGCTGCGCGGCCATCAATTGAGCAAGCCCCCGCAGTCACTTGATCGGGAAAAACCAAGTGGCATATTCTCTGAATGTGTCGCATCTCTCTGTATTTATGCAGTTCTCGCCGGTCTGTATAATACGAAACCGTGCGCGCAAACGTACAGGTAGTTTACGAATTTCCACTGCAGGAGGCTCTATTGCTGAAATTGCCCGAGAGCGTCAGGTTCAAGAACAGCGCGCAGAAGAAATATAGCTAGCTCTTCTTTTTTTACCTGCCGAGGAAAGGCGGGATCCATTCGTCGAGGAACTTTTTGTATTCCTTTGGCGTGTGCGTGAGCGCGGAAAACGACGGCTCTTTTGCCGGGATAAAGTCATAGACCTCGTACGACTGGATGATGTCCCCAAACAGGTTGCGGTAGATGTCCGACTCTTCGTCGGCCATCTCTTCAGAGAGGAATATCTGCACGGTTATCCAGTCATAGCCTCCCCGCGTTCGGCCGGAGAATATTACAAACGGCGCGTCTGCCAGGTACTTTTTCAGCCCCTCTATCCTCTTTGGCAAATGCTGCGACGTCTTGAACGTCACGAGTGCGACCCTCATCGTCCGGCGCCGGAGCTTTTTCATGTCGACCGAGATGGTGTAGCCTGTTATGACGCCGTCTGCCTCCAGTTTCGTTATCCTCGACTCTATTTCCTCTTCTGTCAGGTTGTGGCCGTGGCCCCGGAGAAAGTCCCACATCTCGCGGGTGTCCTGCAGAGAGTTCTTGCTCAGCGCGGACAGGATAAGTTCGTCTATCTCGTCGACCATATGCACTCCGGTAGAAGGAAGTAGGTTATAGATTTTTTCAGATTTGGCAGTTTTCGCAGGCAATTATTTTATGCATTCTTGAACACAGGTGCCAGATTGTGGTGAAAAAACCCTTTATAATCTTAAATATTCGTTTGCGCCAATTTCAGAAAATGGGGATGCTCTCCGAGGGCATTGGCTATTTTGTACTCCTCGGAGTGGGGCTGGTGATGGCCCTAGTAGTCACGCTGCTTGTCAGGGCAGAGACCAAGTGGCTTGGGACCAGAAAGACCTTCGAGTGGTTCTATACCGCGGGCAGAAACGTCAAGACGGGCCTGATAGCCTCGTCGGTGGTGTCCGCGTGGACGTGGGCCGCCACCCTGTTGCAGTCGTCCACCGTCGCCTATCAATTCGGCATCAGCGGCCCGTTCTGGTACGCGGCGGGGGCAAGCATACAGGTAGTGCTGTTTGCCATACTTGCGATAGAGCTAAAGAGAAAGGTGCCAATGTCGCACACTTTTCCAGAGGTCATCTACGCCCGCTTTGGGAGGCACGCGCACAAGGTCTTTTTGTCGTTTGCATTGATGACAAACACGATAGTCACGGCGATGCTGGTCCTCGGGGGCGCGGCCGTTGTAAACTCGCTCACGGGCGTCAACATCTACGTCGCGGCTTTTCTGATACCAGTCGGCGTCATAATCTACACGCTTTTTGGCGGGTTAAAGGCGACGTTTTTTGCCGACTATCTGAACACGGCGTTCATCTTTGCAGTCATCCTGATATTCGTGACTGCAATCTACTTTGCAACCCCGCACGTAGGCGGGATTTCCGGTATGTTTGACAAGCTGGCCGCAGCGGCAGCGCTAAAGCCGGTGGAGGGAAACGCCGGAGGCGCATACCTGACTATGGCGTCGGCCGGCGCGCTCGTGTTTGGCATCATCAACATTGTTGGTAATTTCGGCACCGTGTTTGTGGACCAGGCGTACTGGCAGCGCGCGATTGCGGCAAGGCCGAGATCCGCCGTCAAGGGCTTTTTGATAGGCGGCCTTGCGTGGTTTGCCATCCCCTTTACGCTTGCCACCACGCTTGGACTCGGCGCAGTGGCAGTCGGAGTCTCGCTCACCCCGGAGCAGATAGGCATGGGCCTCGTGGCGCCGGCGGCAGCATCGCAGCTCCTTGGCGACGTGGGCGCGATACTCTTGCTCACGATGCTTTTCACCGCCGTGACTTCTGCCGGCTCGGCCGAGCTTGTCGCCGTGTCGTCGCTTGTCACGTACGACATCTACAGGACGTACGCCAAGCCCTCGTCTTCCGGCAGGGAGCTGATGCGCGTCTCCCGCCTCGTGATACTCTGTTTTGGAATCGGCATGGGCATACTTGCGTCGATGCTCCTAGTAATCGGCGCAAGCCTCCAGTACGTGTATCTGGCAATGGGCATCCTGATAGGCTCGGCAGTCGCCCCCATCACCATAGCGGTGGTGTGGAAAAAGGCAAACAAGGTCGCGGCAACTGCGGCTGCAATCGTCGGCCTTGCGTGCGGCATCGGCGCGTGGCTTGCCACCGCAAACACGCTGTACGGGGAGATAACCATCGCCACCACAGGCCAGAACACGCCTCTTTTGATAGGCAACGTTACCGCGATATCAGTTGGCGCGCTCGTGTCCATCGCGGGAAGCCTGCTTAGGCCAGAGAATTTCAACTTTGAGGTGATGAAGCAGAGGATACTCGTAGTCGACGACAGGGTCCGGTCGATGATAGAGCACGACATGGACGAAAAGTTCCTGAAAGGAGCGGCCCGGTTCAGCTACAAGTACGCCATCGCGCTCACCCTGATACTCGTAGTGGTTTGGCCGCTGCCACTGTATTTTTCAGGTTATATCTTTTCGTCGCTTGTGTACCACATCTGGATAGGCATGGCAGTCGCCTGGGCCGCCGGCGCCGCGGCGGTAGTGATATTCTTGCCTTTCATTGAAGCAAGAAGGGGGATTGCAGAGGTGCTGCGCAGGATCGCGACGCTTTCCCTCTCCAGCCCGGAGACAGACCGGCGCAAAGAGTACGAAGGCGACGCGAAAAGAGTGCACGACGATTACGAAGCCCGCAAGATCCTAGTCGCTATCGACGGCTCCAAGGAATCGCTGCGCGCGTTGACGTACGCCAGCTACCTTTTTGACGAGGACACCCCGGCCAAGATATTTCTCCTCAACGTCATCGAGTGGACAGATGACGAAGAAGGCGAGGAGGGCTCGCCCGACGAAAAGCTGGCTCAAGAAATGGAGGAAGAAGGAAGGAGGATGTTGAGGAGCGTCATGATACCCAAAAAGAGTGGCAGGTACGAGCGGGTAGTCAAGCTGGGCGACCCAGGAGCCAAGATAGCCGAGACTGCCGAGAAACTGAACGTCGACATGATAGTGATGGGCAGAAAGGGCCTTGGCGGGAGCCATGCCGACACCGGCCACGTGGCAAGCAAGGTGCTAAGGCTGGCAGGCAAGCCCGTGGTGCTGCTATAGGCCAATTAGCCGACATCGGCTAAAATTTGTTTTTGCAGGTTTTTCCTGCAAGTATATACACTCTGGTGCTTTTGTTTGGCATCATACGGGCAATACTGCGAGTGTGGTCATCAGCTGTACGTGCGCATACCACGCGGCAGGCACGGCAGCGTGTACTCAATTATAAATACAACATCATCAGCAATTTGTAATTGAAATGATGCTTGCACCACGGGAAATAGACAAGTTGTACATTTTCATGGCAGCCGAAGTGGCGCGCAAAAGGCGCGCAAGAGGGTTAAAACTGAACTACACCGAGGCTGTCGCGCTCATTTCCGACCACATCGTAGAGGGAGCGCGTGACGGCAGGTCCGTGTCAGAGCTGATGAGCTCCGGCAAGGGCGTGCTTTCAAGGAGCGACGTCCTCCCCGGTGTGCCAGAGCTTGTCAAGCAGGTGCAGGTCGAAGCGACTTTTGAGGACGGCACGAAACTCGTGACCGTTCACAACCCCATAGCGTGAGTGCAGGATGATACCGGGCGAATATTTCATTTCGGACAGGCCAGTGGCGGCAAACGTAGGTCGGAAAACCACAAAAGTCAGGGTGAGCAACACGGGCAACAGGCCGGTGCAGGTCGGCTCGCACACGCACTTTTTCGAGGTGAACAAGGCGCTCTCGTTCCCGCGGGAAAAGGCGTACGGGTTCCACCTGAACATTCCGGCAGGCACGTCGCTTCGCTTTGAGCCCGGCGACACGCGAGAGGTGGAGCTGGTAGAGTACGGCGGCGGAAAAACGGTGTACGGGTTTTCCGGCCTTGTGAACGGCAAATTGTCGGCAAAAAAGAGGCAGGCATTAGCAAAGGCAAAAGCTAGGGGGTTTTCCGGCGCTTGACGCTTGAAATTCCGCGCAGGCAGTACGTCGACCTCTATGGACCGACCAAGGGCGACAGGGTGAGGCTTGCCGACACCGACCTTATAATCGAGGTTGAAAAAGACCTGCTTGTCCCCGGCGACGAACTGGTATTTGGTGGCGGAAAAAGCGTCCGGGACGGTGCGGGCCAGGCAAGCGGAGTGACGAGCAGAGAAGCGCTCGACCTCGTGATAACAAACGCGGTGGTGATGGACCCCGTGCTTGGCATCATCAAGGCAGACATCGGGATAAAAAACGGCAGGATTGCAGGGATTGGCAAGGCCGGAAACCCGGACGTCATGGACAGAGTAGACATGATAGTCTCTTCTGCCACAGAGGTCATCGCCGGCGAGCACACGATATGCACGCCCGGCACGATTGACACGCACATCCATTTCATCTCGCCCCAGCAGGCGATCGAGGCGATATGCGCAGGCACTACCACGATGATAGGAGGTGGCACGGGGCCGGCGGACGGCACGAACGCGACCACGTGCACGCCGGGGCCATGGAACATACGCAGGATGCTGGAGGCCCTTGACGAGCTCCCGCTGAACTTTGGCCTCCTTGCCAAGGGAAACGACTCGCGCGAGCCGGCCCTCATCGAGCAGATTGCGGCAGGCGCCTGCGGGTTGAAACTGCACGAGGACTGGGGCTCCACTCCGGCAACGATAGATGCTGCGCTCAGAGTCGCCGACAAAACCGACACGCAAGTCGCCATACACACTGACACGCTCAACGAATGCGGCTTTGTCGACGACACGATTGAAGCTATAGCTGGGCGCACAATCCACACGTACCACACGGAGGGAGCAGGTGGCGGGCACGCGCCTGACATTTTAAAGATAGCCAGCGAGGGCAACATTCTGCCGTCGTCAACCAACCCGACGAGGCCGTTTACAGTAAACACGCTTGAGGAGCACCTCGACATGATGATGGTCTGCCACCACCTGAGCCCGTCCATCCCGGAGGACGTGGCGTTTGCCGAGTCTAGGATACGCGCAGAGACCATAGCTGCAGAGGACGTGCTGCACGACATTGGCGCCCTTTCCATGTACTCGTCAGACAGCCAGGCGATGGGAAGGGTTGGAGAAGTGACCACGAGGGCGTGGCAGACTGCAGACAAGATGAAAAAGGCGGCCGGCCGACTAAAAGACGAAAAGGGCGACAACGACAACCTGCGCGCCAAGAGGTACCTGGCAAAACTGACGATAAACCCGGCAATCACGCACGGCATCTCCAGCTACGTCGGCTCGCTTGAAAAGGGCAAGATAGCAGACATTGTAGTCTGGACGCCGCAGTTCTTTGGCGTCAAGCCCAAGATGGTGCTAAAGGGAGGGTTCATTGCTTACTCGCTCATGGGAGACCCCAATGCGTCGATACCGACTCCCGAGCCGGTGTACTACAGGCCGATGTTCGGGTCGATGGGCTCGGCAAGGTATTCAACGTCGTTCACGTTCACGTCGAAACTGGCAATAAAAAACGGCGTCGGCAAAAAGCTGGGACTAAAGAAAAAGATGCTGCCCGTGAAAAACTGCCGCAATATCGGCAAGCAGAACATGCTGTACAACGACCTTGCGCCAGAGATAAGCGTCGACCCGGAGACGTACGAGGTAAGGGTGAACGGCAAGGTGGCGACAAGCGAGCCTGCAAGGAGCCTCTCGATGGCGAGGCTGTACAACCTATTTTAGAGTTCGGCAGCCGAATGTAAATATTTATATATTTAGTAAGTAGATAAAAAAGCCATGACTCCTGTAAGGAACCAAAAAGACGTCGAAAAAGCAGCCAGCCGTGCCATCGAGGCCCTCTATGGGCCGGATGTCAAGGACCTGAAGATAAGGGTGCTATTGCCGTTCCCAAACGAGCATAAACAGGAGGGCTGGGACGCAAACGTGACTTTCCTGTCAAAAGGCAAGCAGTACACGGTCGACCTCCTGATAAACCAGGACGACGGCCAGATAACAAATGCAAGGCTCATCGACACGATGACGCCCCTCTAAACTTTTTTGTGCGGTTATCGCCGGTTTGCTTCCACGCCTATATTGAATGTCCCAAGGTAGCCCTGCCCGTCTTTTGTCAGGTTCAGCATCAGGCGAGACCCCGCGTTGCTTTGCAGCATGCCGTCGGTGGAAGGCCCGGCGTAGATAGAATCCTGTGCGTTTTTGAGCGGGCGGGGCCCGTGGCTGCTGTACGGCGGCTGCGACTCTACCTTGTCTGAAACAGAATCGTCAAGGTAGAACTGCGACGTCCACTCGAAGGTCTTTTCTGCCCCTTCAAAGGTGCGGACCTTGACGTGTATATGCAGGGCCCTGCCCTCGTACCAGCCGGGATACACCGTGGTGAACGTGGCCGTGCCGTTGTTGTCAGTAAGCTGGTATCCCCGAAGGAACTTTTCCCCTCCTGTGCCGATGCCTGAAATGTCGGAATAAAGGCCAAGGGCGTTTGTCTGCCAAATGTCCACTTGCGCGTTGCGCAAGGGGAGGCAGGATCCACCGCCGTCGACATCGTAGACGTGGATGGCAAGGCGCAGAGGGACTCCCTGCTGGACCGAACCGTCAGACGGATCTGGCCTGATGTCAGAGCGTTCCAGCTTTTCGTCTACAAAGTACGGGCCCTCTATCTGCTGCGGCGTGTCTTCGACCTCGATCAGCGAGGGGGTGAGGGTGCACGTCTGAATAGCGGCGGATTGAGAGACGTCCGGCTTGCCGGGAGCCGGCCCCGCTGGACGGCCCATGGACATGGGCACGAACGAGCCGGCCAGCACTATTGCCGCAACAATCCCGACTAGGGCCAGGACTTGCCTATTGCTTTTCTTCTTTTCAGTTGCGGCCTTGACCGGCTTGCTGCTTTCGTACACAAGGATTGCAGCCAAGAGCCCAATAAAGGCCGCCTGGGCAGCTTCGATAGCTATTGCAACCGAGTTGACAGGGCCGCCTCTTCCGGTTATTGGATTTGCAGGCATTCGGGTTACGACCCAGATTGCAATGAATACCAGCGTCCCGGCGATGCCAACATAGTACCACGGCCTACCCCACCTTCTTACCACAGGTATTATCCAAAACACCTGCGCGATCCCTCCCACGATGAACAATATGCCGGTGCCGGCGTTGAACCCAAGGCTGCTCGGGCCAAGCGTGAGGTGCAGTATGCCAGCTAGTGCAATGGCTGCAGCGGCCGCATAATACAGCGCACCAGAATAATAGGATGCACTTTTCAATTTACGATTCTACCCAGAGAGATATTTCAGGATACGCTGCAGCAGTATAATAATAATCGTTATCAGGCCGCATGTTTACTAAAGAGATTGGGAAACCCTAAGTTTAATATAGAAAAGTTGCGAGAGCTCTTCCATATTGGACGCACGAAACATCGGCCTGCGCAACATCGAGGTCGCCGACACCAAAATCTGTTCCATCGACGGTGAGAATGGGAAGCTCATCTACCGCGGATTTGACATACTCGACCTCGTAAACCATTCTACTTTTGAAGAGACCTCTTACCTCCTGCTTTTTGGCGAACTTCCAAATCCGGAGCAGCTTGCAGACTTTGGCCGCAGGCTGCGCGAGGCGCGCGGAATCCCCGAGCCCATGATAAAAAACATGAAGAACAGGCCCAAGAGGGCGCAGCCCATGGACGTCTTGCAATCGTGCGTCGCAGAGCTTGCGGAATACGACCTCAATATTGACGACTTTTCAAAAGAGGCGCACACAAGGCGCGCGATTACGCTCATTGCAAAAATTCCCTCTATCGTCGCGGCGTGGAACCGCGTCAGGACAGGCCAGCATGTGGTCGACCCGATGGAAGAAGGCTCCCACGCTGCCAATTTTCTCTACATGCTGAGGGGAGTTGAGCCATCGCCCCAGGAGGCCAAGGTGATGGACATCTGCTTTATCCTGCACGCAGAGCACAGCTTTAATGCCTCTACCTTTGCGGCGCGCGAGATATCGTCTACCCGTGCCAGCATGTACGCGGCGGTAAGCGGCGCGGTGGGCGCGCTGTCCGGCGAACTGCACGGCGGCGCAAACGTGCAGGTCATGAAGATGCTCATGGAGATAGGCGACCCGGCAAACGTGGAAAAATGGGTTGCAAACCGCCTTTCGTCCGGCGGCAGGATAATGGGCATGGGCCACGCAGTATACCGCACTACCGACCCCCGCGCGGACATTTTGTCGAGGCTCTCAAAGGAGATATCCAAGGAAAAGAACAACAAGTGGTTCGAGATAACCGAGCGCGCAGAGAAGGCGACAAAGAAATGGATGCTGGAGCACAAGGGCCAGGCGATATACCCAAACGTCGACCTCTACAGTGCCTCGATATACTACAGCATGGGAATCCCGATGGACCTCAACACGCCGATATTTGCGATATCCAGGATATCAGGCTGGGCAGCGCACATCATCGAGGAAAAGTTTGCAGAAGCGGCGCCAAAACCGGCTCTTTACAGGCCAAAAGCAGTCTATATCGGCCGGTACTGCGGCCCCATGGGCTGCGAGTACATCCCGCTTTCCGAGCGCAAGCAAGAGCAACAGGTCGCCTAGCTAACTGGCTTCGGACCTTGCCTTCATCCACTCTTTTGCCCTGCGCTCTGCCATGTGCTTTTTCAGGATGAGCAGAGCCATCTCGTAGAACGTGACGCCGTTCTTCCTCGACTGCATGTCTATCCATTTCAGGCCCTCGGCAAGCTCGGGGTCTCCCTCGGCGCTGACCACGAGGTCGTCCACGACTTTGATAAAGTTCTCGTCGTCGGCTTCGCTTGCCATCATATCCTGTTGTGCAATCGCAGGATAGCGTTTTGACGCCGCAGTTCAAGCGGTATTGACACACTGCACATATTATGTTGACAAATTGAAAAGGCAAATAATCAGAGGAAACGTTTGTAGAATATCGAAAATCATGCTTGATTTTGAAAAATTCGCATCGCGCCTTCAAATACTTAAATAGGCCCCCGGTTTGATTTGTATGTCAAATGGTTTCTGGGATTGAGGCGAGGAGCCCATCGGAGGCTCTTGCTAATTGAGAATCAAGTTTGGTTTTACTCAGGGTCTCAACGTTGCAAGGCTTGGCCTTGACGAGACCCAGATCCTCACGGCGGCACAGATGGCAGACAGGTTGGACTATGACTCGGTGTGGGCTATGGACCACTCGAACGTCCCGCAGTGGAAGAATGCGGTGGTGAACGACGCGTGGCTCATGCTTGCGGCAATCGGCGCAGTCACGAAAAACGTCGAGCTTGGGACGTGCGTCACGGATGCGATACGCAGGCACCCGTCCGCGATAGCATTGTCCACCATCACGCTTGACAGGATAACAAACGGCAGGGGCGTGCTCGGAATCGGCGCCGGCGAGGCCCAGAACGTCGTCGACTTTGGAATCGAGTTTTCCAAGCCTGTGACAAAGTTCAAGGAGCAGCTTGAGGTCATCGAGAAGCTCTTCGAGTCCGACCCGGACAACCGCGTCAACTACGAGGGCCAGTACTACAAGCTCGTAAACGCCTGCCTGCAGGCGGCAAGCGTCAGAAAGCCCAGGCCCCCAGTATACATTGCGGCAGGCGCGCCAAAGACTTTGGAGCTGTGCGCCACGTACGGCGACGGCTGGATACCGATTGGCTACACTCCGGAACTGTTCAAGGCTCATGCAAACATCATCAAGGAGCACGCAAAGAGGCTCGACCGCGACCTCTCTGGCTTCCAGTTTGCAAACGATGTCGACATTTACTTCTCTGAAGATGGAGAAGAAGCGTGGAACAAGATGAAGAACGCGGTGAAGGTCAGCCTCTACAAGCCGGAACTGCTAAAGGTGCACAACATCCCCCAGTCGTCCGAGTTTGACTTCCGCAAGTATTTCACGGAATACACGATGGACAAGCCGGAATTGATGGAGGCGATGAAGAAGGCAGCGTTGCAGATCCCAGACAGCGTCGCCCGCACCGCCATAGGCGTCGGCTCTCCTGACGACGTGATAGAGATGCTGGAGCGCTTTATCAAGGCAGGCACGAACCACTTTATCATCCGGTTCTGGGGAGACGGCTACTTCAAGAACATCGAGATGTTCGGCAAGAAGGTCATCCCCTACTTCCGCGACCAGCAGAAAAAGTAATCAAGAAAAAGAGTCGAGCGATACTGTCGCTCCTCTTTTCGTTTTCTTTCCTTCTTTTTCCTTCTTTTTATTTTCCACGGATTCCGCGTCAAAGCCCATCTTTTTCAAGGATTCTGCAAACTCTTCCGCAAAGCCGTGGAAGGTGTAGACCTTGTCAGGGGCGCACGCCTTGACTGCCTCTACAAGCTCGAAATAGTCGCAGTGGTCGCTCATGGGAAACGCATAGTCAAGGCCCATCCTGTAGCGGTAGCCGGCGTCAAGGGCCCACCCGGAAAAACCGACAGTGACTGCGCCGTACTTGCGCTTCATCTCCTGCACAAAGGCGCTCCTGCCGGACATTAGCGGGGCGACCATTATCCACGGCTTGTTCTTTGACAAAAGGCCGCGCTCTTCTGCCTCGGTGTGCGACATTGCGTTTTTCAGGTCGATTCCAAGGTCAAGGTACACAGAGTTCATCTTGGCAACCGAGTCGTGGACGTATACTGGGTCCCAGTGGCCAAACAATTTCGTCAAGAGCTGCGCCTTTCCTAGCGCGTAGCCCATCAGGATGACTGGGATTCCCATGTCGTACATTTCAGAGATTACCTTGTTTGTCCGGTGGGTGACGTCTTGTACAGCAGGGAATTTGTAGCCGGGCCGGCCAAACGTCGACTCGATTATCAGCGTGCTTGCGTGTGGCATCTTTGCCGGCTTCATGAACGCACGCTCGCGGATTGAAAGGTCGCCCGTGTAATAGACGTCGTTGTCGCCTATCAAGAGCCCCCGCGAGCCAAGGATGTGGCCCGTGTCGACAAGCGTAAAGCCGTCGTGCGCCTCCTCTCCCTCGATGTTGTAGCCTCTCGCCTCTGCAAGAAGAGATGTTTCTTTTGATACTATGAGGCGGGACTTGCTGCCCTTGCCCTTTCTGTGCATGTGGTCGATGTGGGCGTGGGAGACAAACGCATAGTCGCAATCTGAAGAGCGCGACGGGTCAAGCGCTATCGTAGTGCCGTCCTTTTGGCGTACAGCTATCCCTGATTTTTCATGAAATACTGACGACGGCATCCCGAGCTGTCATGCCTAGAGTAAATTGCTATTTTAACATTTAGCCAGAGAGAGACGGCTCCAGTAAAAAAAGCCGGCCAGCGTTAGCGAGTTTGCTGGCCATATCAAAAAAAAGTCACGGCGCGCTGGTTTCCCGGGTTTGGCACAGTATTCGTCAACTGGCAATCCTACTTTTTCTTTTTGCTGATGTCGCAGAGCATGTCCGAATGGATGTTCAGTCCGATGTTGGTCATGTTGTAGAAATGTTCGCTTGCAACAAGCCAGACTATTTCGCAGATCTCGCGTTCGGAATAATACTTGGCCATGCGTGCAAAGGTGTCTGGGTTGACCGTCTTGTTCCTTGTAAGTTCCGTCACATAGTCCAGCGCCGCGCGCTCTGCATCGGTAAAGAGCGTGCTTGAGCGGTATTGCTCCAGCGCGTCGAACTTGGCCTGATTCATCGACGCTTTGATTGTGAATGCGCGGCCGATGTCCATGCAGAATGAGCAGACGTTCATGTTCGACACGTGCTGCTGGACGAGAAAGGCAGTTTCCATTGGCAGCGTCAGCTTTTCAGACAGCTCGCCAATTTTTGCGGTGAACTGCCCGAATTCAGGCGGCATCCGCGCGTTGAAAACCTTCACAGGTGTAAGCACCTTGCCAAATTGCCGGGACGCCGCCTCATAAGCCTGCTTCATTATAGGGTCCTGTGGCTCTTCGATGGGAGAAAGGAACGGAGACGAAGATGCTGCCGTTATTTGTTGCTGCGGTCTTCTTTGTGTTTCTTTCATATGCAAGAAGAACTGTACGAACTGCAGCATTTATCCTCAGGGGAAGCGGCACTCCAAGTTTCGGACATCTTTATAGCAATCTTGATGTGTAGTAAGCGCAAAGACACATCATATGGAAAGGCTGACGCTTGACAAGACTGATCTCGACATTCTCGCCATTCTGGGCAGGGATTGCAGGACTTCCTACAACAGCATGGGTTCGCAGATTGGCTTGACGTCAAAGAGCGTAAAGGCGAGGGTCAAGAACATGGTGCGTAACGGAGTCATTGAAAAGTTTGTGGTCCGGGTCAACCCTGCGGCTTTTGGCTGCAAGACGGCCCACATACTGGCAAGGACAAACAACGGGATAACCAAAGATGACGTCGTCCAGCGCTTTAAGCAGTTTGGAGACCTTGCCTACCACATACACCAGATGGGGAGAAATTCCGGGGCCGGCCTTGTCATCAACGACGAGTCATGGAATCACAGCGCCATCCAGTCGCTCAAGGACTGCCTGAGACCTGCAACCGTGAGCAACATAGCTGTCACTCACGTACCCGTATCCATTGAGCCGAGCGAAACGGACCTGAGAATAATAAAGTGCCTGCTGCAATCAGGCGCCAGGATAGAGATATCCGAGATTGCAAAAGAACTCGGCATTTCAGAGAAAACCGCGACGAGGCGCCTTGACAGGATGAAGGAGGAACGATTACTGGATTTCACCCTCCAGTGCGATCCGGCTGCCATGATAGGGTACGTCCAGTTTTGCATCATAATGTTTGTCGCAAAATCCCATTATCGCAGCGTCTATGAGCGCATGTACTCGGAATTCCAGGAGAGCATCCTGTACCGTCCCAGCGTGATTGATCCCGATGATCGGCTAATATTCGTGCTCTTTGGCGAAAACGCCGTCAAAGTAGACTTGGTCTTGGCCAAGATTGACTCTTTTGAAGGGGTCAAGACGGCAGACGCGTTCATAGTCACCAAGTTGCAATACTATGACGACTGGATAATACGGGAAATTGACAAAAGGTTGGCGGGATCATCGTCGTTGCCACCGCTTTCGCGCAAACCGACAAGAGAAGTCGACGCCTTGAAGGTATAAAAACATACAGCGCCCTCTACTTTTTTTTACAAAGTCGCTAGAGACGTTTAAGAATAGGTCGTCCTGCCAGATAACTGCTTGGCAAACAACCTCGGCATACTCATCTCCGGCAGGGGGAGCAACATGGACGCTATCTTGGCCGCGGCAAAGGCAGGCAGGATACCGGGCGCCAAGCCGAAAATCGTAATTTCAAACAAGCCCGACGCCGCAGGGCTAAAGATGGCGTCAGAAAAATACGGTGTGCCCACGAAGGTGATCCCGGCAGAAGGTCTGAAAGGCTGGGACTATGACAGAAAGCTGGTCGCCGCCCTCGAAGACGCAGGCGTCACACCGGAGGACGGCCTCGTGTGCCTGGCCGGCTTTATGCGCATAATCAGCTCTGAGTTTATCATGCACTTTGAAATGCGGATACTGAACATCCACCCTGCGCTCCTCCCGTCGTTTCCCGGCCTGCACGCGCAGAAACAGGCAATTGACTATGGAGTCAAGGTGTCGGGGTGCACCGTGCATTTCGTGGACGCCGGTGTCGATTCTGGCCCCGTGATACTGCAGAGGACGGTGCCGGTAATGGAAGGCGACACGGAAGAGACGCTGAGTGCAAGGATACTGGAGCAGGAGCACCAGGCGTACCCGGAGGCAGTCAGGCTGTTTACAGAAGGACGCCTAAAGGTTGAGGGCCGCAAGGTCCGCGTTCTATAACTTGCTGTCGTTTTTCCTGACCGTTATTATCGCGCCTGCCAGAGCCGCGCCTATCACTGAAAACCCAAGGTACGGGCTTGAGGGGCCAAACGCGTCTGACGACAGGCCGACCCCAATGGGCCCCACGGTCCAGCCGGCGCCAAAGAGTGCCTCGTAGATGCCCAGTTTCGTCCCCATCTTTTCCACCGGCGCGTTTTTGGTCACGAAGTTGAACGTGACAGGATAAAAGATGCTTGTTGCAATGCCGGCAAGCACGAGCGCTGCTGCAAACGACCACACCGATGCAAAAGCAAACGAGATGGCCATGCCGGCGGCCATGACTGCGACGGCTGCCGCAAGCGCGGCCCTGCCTCTGCCGGCTATGCGATGCACGAACGGCAGGGTTGCAAACCTTGCTATTCCAAACACAAAGAACAAGAGCTCGATGTTCTGGTCGGTTATTGACGCGGCCTTCATGTACGCGGGGTAAATCGCTATCAGGACGCCAAACGTGACGGCGTAATAGAGCACGACCGCGCTTACCGCCGGCATCGATGTCACCTCGCTCTTTAGGTCGGCGAGGCTGAGGAGCTTGTGCTTCTCGGTCCGTGCGGGCCGGCCGTGCCTCATCAGGAGAAACGCCGGAACGAGTGCAAGCGAGATTGCCAGGGAGGACAGCTCGAACAGCACGCGGTAGTCGAAATGGTCGAGTACCACCTTCCCGACAAGCGGCCCCGTCATAAAGCCGCCCACCCACGCGGCGGTAAAGAGTGCTATCCACTTGACCCTCTTTTCCGCTGGTGCGGTAGTCGATATTATCGCCTCGGCAGACGGCCAGAAAAACGCATGGGCGACGCCGGAAAGCCCCCGGAACGCAGTCGCGCTGGCAACGGAGTCGACCTCTGACAGCATGAATATCGCAAAGACGTTTAGCGATATGCCCAAGATTAGCATGTACGCCTTGTTGGTTCTGTCAAGCAGCATGCCTCCAAACAGAGGCACTACCATGTACGGCAAATAGTTGGCAAGGCCGATGATCCCCACCTCGGAAAAGTTGGCGTCAAGCTCCTCTTTGGCAAACACCGGCACGATTGGCGAGTGCATCCCGTACGAGATGCCCACGATTGCGGCGCAGACCGCGGCAAGGATGACTGCCTTCATTTGTAGGCGGCCACCATGACGGCGCCTTCCAGCATCCCCTTGTCAAAGACTACCTTTGAGAATTTCTCGGCAAGCATGGCTTCTAATTCAGAATTCTTGGGCCAGCGCAGGAACGTCCCGTACAGAGTCGTGAATTTCAGCCCAGGCTTGCCGGCGGCAATGTATGCAAAAATCCCCAAGAAGTGCTTCAGGTAGGTAGCCACCATCCAGCGCTTGAACGCGCCGTCGGGCTTGCCGAGGTCGACGATTATCAGCCTGCCTCCCGGCGCAAGCACGCGATGCATCTCGGCTATCGCTCTTCTCAGGTCGATTGCGTCGCGCAGCGAATAGCCGCACAGGACCGCGTCAAATATGTTGTCCTGAAACGGCATGTGCTCAAATATCCCCGACGAAAGCGCGGGGTGGGCGCCGGCAAAAAAGGTGCTCGTGTTTGCAAGCATCTCTGGCAGCGGGTCGTACATTACCACTCTTGCGTCTCCGCCTGCCTCCGCAAGCGCGACGCGTGACATGTTGCCAAAGCCAGAGCCGGCGTCAAGCACGAGGTTTCCCGGCATTACCCTACCCTTTATCGCATGTTTTCTGTATTCTTCGTCCTTGCCAAGCGAAATGACGCGGTTGACCTTGTCGTACACCGGGACTATGGAGCGTAGCACTTCAATGACTTCAGGCCAGTACTGGCTCCCAAGCCCCGACAAATCAAGGCAGAAATGCCAGTGCTCATTATTGTATATAGCGGAAGGCAATTTAGCCCGGAGGGACAAGACGCAGGCGTGGCGAACAACTATCGCTGCCCGAAATGCAGCTCGCCCCATTCCGTGGGCGCAGACAGGATATTTGACGGGCGGCTGATGTTCCGGTGCACAAGGTGCAAGGTCTGCGCGATCGTACAGCAGTCGTCTGCGAGCACTGACGAGTCGTACTTGGAGTTCCTTGACAAGTGCGAGGACGGAGGAGCTGCGACGGCTGACGACCTTCGGCTCTTGATGGAGCAGGAAAGGATAATCAGGTCGAAAAAGGAGGTGGACGCGATGCTTGCAGGGAATGGAAAAGACCCTCTCTTGGAAGAGGTGCTGCGCTCCGACCGCGATTATGTCGTCGATTTCCGGTCGCTTGAGGAGCCACCGCCAGAATACGGCAGCGATATCAATGACCTGCCGGTCGACGAGGGAATAATTGGCGTCCTGAAGGCAAAGGGCATTGAAAAATTATACAAGTTCCAAGAGGAGGCTGTGAAAAAGATATTGCAGGGAAGCGACGTCGTCATCACGGCGCCGACAGCGTCCGGCAAGACGGAGGCATTCTGCATACCGATTCTGCAAAAGATAGCGGAAGAGGTCTCGCGCTTTGGGTCGCTGCGCGCCGGCGACGGACAGGGGAAGATAATGGCAATTTTCGTGTACCCGACAAAGGCCCTTGCCCGCGACCAGATGCCCAAGATAACAGAGCTTGCCGAGCCGCTTGGCGTGCGCGCGGCGGTCCTTGACGGCGACACGCCAGAGACAGAGCGCGCAAGGGTCCTCGAATCACCGCCGGACATCATAGTCACCAACTTTGACGTCATACACTACCACATGATGCACAAGACGAGGTTCTCCCGGGCTTTGAGGAGTGCAAAGTTCCTTGTGGTCGACGAGGCGCACGTCTACACCGGCGTCTTTGGGGCAAACGTGCACCACATAATTGCAAGGCTAGAGCGTCTTGCAGGAGGCGGCAGGATGCAGGTGGCCGCGGCGTCTGCGACGCTTCCAAACGCGGCCGACTTTTGCAAGGCGCTCTTTGGCAGGGAGATGCAGGTGATAAAGGGAAGGGGCAGGCGCGGCAGGGTCAACCTCGCAATAATATTCCCGTCGCTTCGGTCGCACCGCTCCCTTGCACTTGATATTGTAAAGGAAGCTGCAAAGGGAAAGCACAGGACGATTGCGTTTTCAAACTCGCACCTCGGCTCGGAACTTTTGGCTTTTTACGCGGCAAGGCAGGGCGTGTCGATAAGAGTGCACAGGGCCGGCCTGACTGCGTCTGCGAGGGCAGGCGTGGAAGAGATGTTCAAGTCCGGCAAGCTGTCCGCGATATCTGCGACTCCGACTCTGGAGCTGGGCATCGACATCGGCGCAGTCGACGCCATCGTCTCAAACATCGTCCCGGTCAACCGGCTTGTGCAGAGGATAGGCAGGGCCGCGCGCAGGGGCCAGCAGGGGTACGCGTTTTTGGCACTTGGCAACGACCCGATAAGCCAGTACTACAAGTCGCACCCCGACGACTATTTGTCCGACCAGGAATTTGCGTACACCGACCCGGAGAACCCGTTTGTCAAGGAATTTCAGATACTGGCGATGGCCTGCGACAGGCCGATATCGATGGCCGAGTCGAAAGGAGCGTGGGACACCGTGCAAAAGCTTGTTTCAAGGGGACTCTTGAGCCTCGAAAAGGAGCGCTTTGTGCCCGATTTCAAAAAGGCGATGGAAGTGCTGAACAACTACAGCATACGCGGCATCGGAAGCAGGGTGGACATCAAGCTCGCTGGAAAATTAGTCGGCGATAGATCATTGCCACAGGCACTTGAAGAGCTGCACCAGGACGCCATCTATTTCCTTGCAGGGAGGCGCTATCGCGTAAAGGCATATCACCGCGACAGGCAGCCGTACGCCGAGCTTGAAGCGATACCGCACGACTATCCCTACTATACCAAGGCCCTCACCGACGAGTGGCCGTCGATACTGCAGGTGCACGAGCGAAAGAAGGTGTTTGGAATCGAAGTCGCGTACTGCTCGCTAAAAATACAAAAGAGGGTGCTCGGCTACGCCAACGTCGAGATAGGGCAGGAAGTCACCCAGGGCAAGACAAAAGTGATGTTCGACCAGCCTCTAGAGTTCGAGTTTACGACCAAGGGTTTCGTGTTCCGTGCGCCAAGGCCGGAAGAGACAATGTCAAAGGCGGAAGACGAGGAGTACGTGGAGATGAGCGCGTTCCACGCCTCAGAGCACGTCATAATAGAGGGAAGCGCCATGATTACGGGAGGCGCATCGCAGGACCTAGGCGGAATCTCACTCGGCTCGTCCGGGCTGGTATTCGTGTACGACGGAAGCATTGGCGGAAACGGCGCAAGCAAAGTGCTGTATGACCGGCTGGACAAGGCGCTTGGAAGGGCGCTTCGCATACTGTCCGAGTGCCCGTGCACGAGCGAGAGTGGCTGTCCCCGGTGCACCTACTCGTACAGGTGCGGCAACAACAACGAATACCTGCACAAAAAGGCGGCAATTGAGGTCATGAACCGCGCAGTGGAGGGCGAGGCGACTGCGATAGGCGAGGAAATACAGGGCGACCGTGCCCTAGTCTAGGTAAACATTTAAGAATAGAAGAGCGCGTTTCATCAATAAATTACATGGAAGAGGTTGCCGCTGCACCACAGCCTCCGCAGGCGCGCGTAAGGTGGAGTTCGCTTGTCCACAGGGGCGTCGCCTTCCCGCCCGAGCACCAGCCAAGGGGCATCACCATCTCGATAAGGGGAGAAAAGGTCGCGCTCAACACGGACCAGGAGGAGCTGGTGTACGCGTGGGCGAAAAAGAAGGACACCCACTACGTGCAGGACCCAGTGTTCCAGTCCAACTTTTTGCTCGACTTGAAGCCGTTGCTTCCTGAAAAATTCAGAAAGGCGGACCTGAAAATTTCCGATTTTGACTTTTCGCAGGCGTACAGGCTTGCTGACGAGGAGAAGGTCATCAAAGAGCGCGAAATAGAACGCATAAAGAACCTGCCGAGGGAGGAAAAGAAAAAGATGGCAGAGGCAAAAAAGGCAGAGCGCGAGCGACTAAAGGCATTGTACGGCAAGGCAATAGTCGACGGGCAGGAAGTCGACATTGCCAACTGGCTTGTCGAGCCTCCGGGCCTGTTCATGGGCAGAGGTCAGCACCCGCTGCGCGGCCGCTGGAAGCCAAGAGTCAGGCCGCAGGATGTTACACTAAACCTTGGAAAGGACGCGCCGGTGCCAGAGGGCCAGTGGAAGGAAATAGTCCACGACCAAACGTCCACGTGGCTTGCGACCTGGATGGAGAACCTGACGGAAAAGCGCAAGTACGTCTGGCTCCACGATTCGTCAGAGCTGCGGCAGGGCAATGATAAAGCCAAGTACGACAAGGCGCTGAAACTGGCGCAGCAGCTGTGCAAGGTCGAAAAGGAGATAATGCGCAAGATGAAGGGCTCTAACGACAAGGCCGCCACAGCGGCGTACCTCATCTTCAAGCTTGCGATGAGAGTCGGGGACGAAAAGGACCCCGACGAGGCCGACACTGTGGGCGCAAGCACGCTTCGCGTCGAGCACATAAAGTTCCCACAACAAAATGGCAAACAATACATCGAGTTCAACTTTCTCGGCAAGGACAGCGTGCCATGGCAAAAGACGCTGGAGGTCAACTCGGAGGACACGCGGGCGCTGTACGACAACCTGCGCAACTTTATGAAAAACAAGAAACCTGACCAACAGATATTTGACGACATCAACTCGCGCAAGGTAAACGCGTTCTTCCAGACGGTGATGCCCGGCCTCACTGCCAAGGTGTTCAGGACGTGCATCGCCACAAAGGTGGTGCAGCAGGCGCTCGTCAACCCGCCCATAAAGGTTGACAAAGACTCGCAGGAATCAGACAAGGTGTACGTTGCAAAGTCTGCAAACCTGAAAGCGGCTATAGAGTGCAACCACAAAAAGGGAGTCGACCCCAAGAACCCTGCTGCCAAAAAGGCCGCGGAAAAGTTCGAGGAAGCAGTAGCCAAGAAAAAGGAGGCCATAGCCGAGCTTGAAAAGCAGGTGGCGGCAGGAAACTGGAAGACTGAGGTCCAGGAAAAGCGCCTGAAAGAGCGCCTTTCTAAACTAAAGATGCAGCTAAAGCTGCAGCAAGAGACTCGCGACTACAACCTTGGGACTTCGTTGCGCAACTACATCGACCCCCGCGTCATGAAGGCGTGGCTCAACTACGTCGAGCTTGACTGGACCAAAGTGTACACCGCGACTTTGCAGCGCAAGTTCAAGTGGGTAGAAAGTTTCAAGGAAAAGAATTTCGCAAGGTTCTACCCCTGAGCGGCGGTCAGAAGACTTATATCGTTACGACATGCTTTTTTAAGCCGGACAATTGTTATAATGAGAGATTCTTGTCCTTGGAGACCATCTACAGGATTTTCCATTCCGAGGATATTTGCGATCTTGACGATCGCGGCCGTCCTTGCTAGCGCAAGCACGGGCGTGGCCGGCGCGCAGGCGCCCCGGGTCTACACTCCCGACTCGCTGTTCATGGCCCTGTTTCCAAACGGCGACGCGCTGGTTGAATACGACATACTGCTGGCAAACACGACAACAACAACCACCGCTGCCGCTAGCAAGGTGGTGCCGGTCAAGCTCTTTGGCACAAACATTAGCGAGCTCATCGTCACCGACCTCGACGACAAGACCCTGCCGTTCAAGATGGTGACGCCCGGCCAGATAGAGATAACGGCCGGAAACGCGACAGGTGCCAGGATAAGCTACCTGACGCCGGACCTAGTCAACAAGGCGGGCAGGACCTGGACATTCAGCCTTGAAGCGCCCATCGAGGTGGCAATAAAGATGCCCGCAGACAGCATCCCCACCGATTATGGCGGCAACGTGCCTGTGATAAGCCAGATAGGCAGCCAGTCCCTGCTCACCTTCAAGTCTGGAACCGTCCACTTTAGCTATCTCGTCGGCACCCTTGGGACGGAAGATCAGGCAGACCTCACGATAAAGTTTGCCGACGCGGCAATCAAGCAGGCGGAGGCAGGCTACCAAGGCATACAGCTTCCAGAGGAGAAATCCCTCCTTGCAAACGCGACGGCGGCAAAGAACGCCGGCAGGTTCTCAGACGCCATCAGGCTGGCGACGCAGGCAAGCGACCAGGTTCCGGTCGTGATAACTGACTATACTGGGGCGCAGTCAGAGATCTCGCGCGCAAGCTCGCAGATAACGCAGGCGTCAAGCCAAGGGCGCGACGTTTCTCGCGCGTCGTCGCTCCTTGAGCAGGCCAGGTCCGAGTTTTCGCAGGGCAAGTATTCGCAGGCAAGGTCTACCACCGCCCAGGCCGTCGCAGCTATAAACAACACGATGCAGCAGTCTCCGACAGCGTTGTTTGCGATAATAGGAGGAGTAGCGGCGGCAGGGGGCGGCGCCGGCGCATACTTTTTCCTCTTCAAGAAAAGGAGGACGAGCAAGGCGCCTGCAGCCACTATGATGCGCGATCCGGAACCTAACGGCTCTGGCGCGCAGCCCGTGCTGGAACCGCAGCAACATGAGGAAGAACAGCAAGAGCTAGATGAAGAAGGAGATGATGCGGCATCAGTGGCGTCATCGTCATCATCATCATCAAGCGCGTCGCCGGTCGAATCTGCAAGAGCGCTTGCGGGGATACCCGAGTCGCAGATGGACACCGGCCTTCTTGGCAGAATAGTCGCAAGGATAATCGAGGAAAAGCCCCACCTGAGGCCCGAAGACCGTGACGTGCTTGGCTTTCTTGCCGAAAAAGAGGGCGCGGCGTTTGAGAGCGAGGTGCGCACAAGGTTCAGCCTGCCCAAGACGACCGTGTGGAGGCTTGTAAAGAGGCTAGAGCGAGAGGAGCTTGTTGAGATAAGGAAGGCAGGCGGCCAGAACCTCATAAAGCTCAGGTTCGAGGGGCGGCAAGCATAGTAACAGTAGTAGGAACTATCACGTTTTTCAAAAAATTTCCACGCCACGCTTAAATAAAACATGGCAGACAACTACCTATGAGTTCCGGCCCCGACATCACGTCACTACTTTCCCTGCCGATAGAGAATTTTATCAACATGAACGTGGCCATAATGGAAGGCGACAGGTATGTCGACCAGGCCCTTGAAAAGATGAAGGAAAAGGGCGTGAGAAGCGTCCTTGTATCCCACCAGGGCGAAGTCGTCGGCATCGTGAGCAAAACGGACATTCTGTTCAAGGTAATGTCGCAGGGCAGAAATCCCGGCAAGGTGAAACTGCGCGAGATAATGACAAGCCCGGTGCTTGCGGTCGGACCGCATAGCACGGTGCAAGAGACGCTTGCCATGATGGACAAGCACGTCGTAAGGCAGCTTATCGTCACGTCGCAATCGGCGGTACTTGGCATGGTGTACCGTGACGACATTTTCGAGCGCATACACCTGTCGACGATGTCGACTGCGGACACAGCGCTAAAGGGGACGCCGGTGTGCATCATAAACCCAAAGGCGATTGCGTACATCAAGGACCTGAGCGCCGCGGCAGTCGTATGCCCCTACTGCGAGTTGCCCTTTGACTCTAAAGAAGCATTGTCAAAGCACATCGACAGGCTGCATACGGGCTCGGGCGTGCTGGAAGGCGATGTCCGTCGCACGTTTGAATAGTTAATATAAGCAGGGCGGAAATATCCCAAATCGCAGTACGCTTGCTGAGCGCGCGTGCCGGGGTAGCTCAGCTTGGTTAGAGCGTACGACTCATAATCGTAAGGTCGCGGGCTCAAATCCCGCCTCCGGCACTACTTTTCTTACAAAGGGTTTATGATATTTTTGAACTGAAAAATGGATAATTTAACATTAAAGATTATGGCGCTTTTTCTAATGTTATAATGTCGGGATCAGCAAGGGCGAACGAACATTTTAGGCATACAATACAGAGGCAAGATACTTTTTGATTAAACGCTTTAACTTTTGACAGGTTTTGGCAGTAAAATATGGCTCGGACTAGCTCGCCTCTTGCTGTTGTTTTCTTGTATTAGATAATGACTTTGCAGCCAATCGCGTGTACACTGGATTTCCCTCGGCTTTCCCGATCTCTATAGAGAGAGAATTGTCAGTTGATTCTATCTTTACAGGATACCCTACGTTGTTAATCAATCTCTCGATGTAGGTCTTTGAGAAGGTGCCCCAATGTTGCCCGACATCGTGCTGCAAGATCAGCTTTATTCCGCCGTTATCTGTATTCTTGCTAAATTCTCTCAATACAAAGCCGGACCTCTTGACCCTGTTCTTGGTGATGGAAAGTACTGCATCCAAGTCTACTTTTCCGCACATTATGAGGAGCTCATCTTCAAAGCTATCTGCTGCCTTGATTGCTATTTCCTTTAGTCGCTCCTCAGGCACATAGTCGAAAAGATCCTTCAGGACTGATTTCTGCATGGGAGCAAATCCCACTTTTGGCGCAATAAACTCCCATTCCAGATAAGAGTCCAGAATCCTATTCACTAATGTGTTCAACGACATGCCTTCTTCGTCTGCCAATTTTCTTAATTTGTTAATGTTATCATCATCGACGCGAAAAGTGATGCTCGAATTATTTACCATGGCTAAAGTCAAGAAATTATCTATCGACATCACATATATAGGGTAGAGTATTAAAAGTACAGAATATTCTTCCTAAATGGTTTTTGTGGCATATAAAAGCCCAGAAAATGCAGAAAAATGCAAAATCCATTCTCCTGCATAGGCATTCAGCGAAGATTATAGTGTTCTAAATGAAAATTGATTGATGAGAAAGGATTTGTAAAATGCTGCAAGATAATCCGTTGGGGCTTATGTACAAGTGAAAAAAGTACCAGAAATGGAGTTGAGCCGCATTTGGCAGGGTCGCGGGCTCAAATCGCGCCTCCAGCACATTTTTGCAAGGATTATATACGGTCCACAAAAAGTAGTCAGCCAGTGCCGTCGTAGCTCAGCCCGGGAGAGCACTCCGCTGAAGACGGAGCCGTCGTGAGCTCAAATCTCACCGACGGCACTCTACTTCTTTGTAACTTGCTTGACAAGCTTGGCCACGTTGTCTATTATCTTGCCTGACGCGGCAAGGTGGTTCTCGGCCTTGAATATCGCGGCAATTTCTTTTCTTGAAAGGTGCTTGCCGATGCTCTCGTCTTTAGATACTGCATCTAGGAACTGCTCGCCGGACTCTAGCGCAGAAAACGCCACGCGCTGGATGTCCCGGTAGGCGTCAAAGCGCGCGACACCCTTTTTCACGAGCGCCTCAAGGACGAACTCGGCATAGATTTGTCCTTTGGTCATGTCGAGGTTTGCAACCACGCGCTCTTTGTTCACCTTCAGCTCTGCCACCACCCTTGCCATCGCATTCAGCATCTCGTCAAGCAAGATGGCGGCCATCGGTAGCGTAAAGCGCTCGTTGGCCGAGTTTGACAGGTCGCGCTCGTGCCAGAGCGGTATGTTGTCCATCGATACGGAAACTAGCGACTTTAGCATCCTTGCAAGCGAGGACACGCGCTCGCTCTTTATAGGGTTGCGCTTTACCGGGACAGCGCTTGAACCCATCTGGCCCTTTTTGAAGGGCTCGGCCACTTCAGCGATTTCCGTGCGCTGCAGGTTGCGCACCTCTACGGCGACCTTGTCGAGTGTCGACCCGATGAGGGCCATCAAAAACTGCATCTCTGAATAGCGCTCCCTTGGTATGACCTGCGTCGCAGCGTCAACCGGCCAGAGGCCGAGGTCACCGGCGACCAGTTTTTCCACCTCAAGGGCCCGCTCGCCCATCAATGATCCGGTGCCTACGACGCCCCGGGTCTTGCATAGGAGAAAGCGCTTCTTGCCCTCCTCGATGCGCTCCACATGGCGCGCCATCTCTGACGCCCACACTGCAAACTTTAGTCCAAAAGATATGATGCTTGCGTGCTGACCGTGCGTGCGGCCCACCGCCGGCACGTCTCGGAATTCGACTGCCCTGTCCGCAAGCGACTGCGCGAGTTTTGCCACCTTCTCCTCGATTATCGAAAACGCGTCCCGCATCTGCATACACGTGCAGGTGTCGACTACATCGTTGCTTGTCAACCCATAGTGCACCCACGGCTTGGCGCCTGATGGCACCTGCTCGCTTATTGCCTCAACCATTGCAGCCGTGTCGTGCTCGCTCTTGGCCTCAAGTTCAGCGACGCGTGCTAGCGTGATTTTGCCGGATTTTGCGGCGCTGCCTATCTCTTTTGCCGCATCCTCTGGCACCATCTTTATTCTCGCCTGCACCCTCGCTACTGCGGCCTCAAAGTCCAATTGATACTGGAGGCGCTGCTCGTCGCTGAAAATCGCGCGCATCTCCTTGCTACCGTAGCGTCCCGAGTCTATGGGCAGTATTGGCACGGAAGAGGGGCATGCGGCGCTGAAAATAAATCTTGCACCAGGGCTTGAGACGTGGCTATAATCCATTAATACTCACCAGCACCTTAACAGAGTGGAAATGCCGGTAGCAATGATCATGTCGTGGGAAGGAGTAAAGAAGGAAGACTACGAGGCTCTCAGGAAAACGGTCAACTGGGAAGGAAACGTACCCAAGGGCGCGATGTTTCACGTCGCCGCTTTTGACAGCAAGGGCATAAGGGTCACGGACATATGGGAAAGCGAGCAGGATTTTCAAAAATTCGTTGACGGCAGGTTGATGCCGGAGGTAAAAAAGACGGGCATCAAGAGCGAGCCAAAGGTAGAGATCCTGCCGGCGCACGCAGTGTTTGCACCAGCATACAAGCGTGCATAGAAGCGCTTATAATAACTCCGGCGCCAATTTTGTAGCAAATTGATAGAGATTGCTACAAGGGCCGGCCTCAAGGTGCGAAAGATAGGCGACAGAGAGTTCAGGATCGACGCCGACTCTTCGCGTGGCATGAAGGTGCCGGTCAGCATTTACGCTAACGATTCTCTGGTTTCCAAGATGGTGACCGACAGGACCATCGATCAGGCTGCAAACGTCGCAACGCTTCCGGGCGTGAGAAAGCACGTCGTGGTGTTGCCGGACGGACACGAGGGCTATGGTTTCCCGGTGGGAGGAGTCGCCGCGACCGACGTCGAGGAAGGCGTGATAAGCCCCGGAGGCGTGGGATATGACATCAACTGCGGCGTGAGGCTCTTGCGCACGAACCTCACGGAAAGCGACGTGAGGCCGCGCCTCAAGGACCTCGTAAACGACCTGTTCAAGTCCATTCCCTCCGGCGTTGGAAGCGAGGGCGCCGTGAGGCTGACAAAATCAGAACTGGACGAGCTCTTGGTCGAAGGAGTCGGATGGGCGGTGAGGCACGGCTATGGCACGAACCACGACGCAGAGGTCTGCGAGGAGTCCGGCACGATGAAGGGCGCCGATCCCGGCAGTGTATCGGACACGGCAAGAAAGAGGGGCGCGCCGCAGCTCGGCTCGCTTGGCTCGGGCAACCATTTTCTGGAACTTCAAAAGGTTGACAGGATTTTCGACGAGCGGGCCGCAAAAGCCATGGGCATCGAGAAAGAGGGCCAGCTGACGGTGCTGGTGCACTGTGGCTCCAGGGGATTTGGCCACCAGATATGCACCGACTATTTGCGTGTGTCAGAGTCTGCATTACGCAAGTACAACATCATGCTACCGGACAGAGAGCTTGCGTGCGTGCCAAACAACTCTAAGGAGGGCGAAGGCTACAGAAAGGCCATGTTCTCTGCACTCAACTTTGCATGGGCCAACCGGCAGATGATAACCCACTGGACGAGAAAGACGTTCGAGCGCTTTTTCGGCATGTCTGAGGACGGGCTAAAAATGGACCTCGTGTACGACGTGTCACACAACATTGCAAAGGTAGAGCGCCACAAAATTGACGGCGAGGGGACCCGCGAAGTAGTAGTGCACCGCAAGGGCGCCACGAGGGCGTTTCCCTCCGGCATGGAGCAGGTGCCGGGCAAGTACCGCGGCCTTGGGCAGCCGGTGATAATACCGGGCTCGATGGGCACTGCAAGCTGGATATTGCTTGGCGGCAGAAACTCGCTTGACCTCAGCTTTGGCTCGACTGCGCACGGCGCCGGCAGGACCATGTCGAGGTCTGCCGCAAAGCGCAGCTACACGCCCGAAGGCGTCCGTGGAAATCTAGAGTCAAAGGGCATATACCTGAAAGCGCTGACGAAGGACGGCATGGTAGAGGAGACGCCAGAGGCGTACAAGGACGTGGACGCAGTCGCAGACGTGTCCGACTCGCTTGGCATCGCCACAAAGGTGGTCAGGCTCGTCCCCATAGGGGTGATAAAGGGTTGAGCGAGGGCAACGGCGACGACCCGGACATCGAGATCATAAAGGCGCGCAAAATGAAGGAGATGCGCGAAAAAGCGGCGGCGCTTGAAAAGGCGAAAAAGAGCGAGCCGGCGGCGCCGGCAGAAAAGAAAACGAAGACGCCAAGAGAGATAGTCGCTGCATACCTGTACGACAGGGGCGACGAAGTGCTCAATGCAGCATACGCGCAGTTCCCGGCGCAGACTGCGGCCATTGTCACCAAGATATCAGAACTGATACTTGCCGGCGAGCTCCAGTCCAGGATTTCTGGAGGAGAACTGCTGTCTTTGTTCAGGTCGGTCGGCCTGCGGATCAGGATAGACACTTCAATCAAGGTGGAAAAGGACGGCAAGCTCATATCGTTCTCGGACAAGTTGAAACAGGACAATGAGCAGTAGTAACAATAATCCACTCGGCACGTTCATACTTGACTTTCAGACTACCACTTTTGAGCCTGACTCTCTGATAGCGACCGACGTGCTTTCAGAGCTGCAGACGTGCTGCGAGCTGGAAAACCAATATGCCATCGACCCGCCGCTAGAGCGCGCCGGCTGGTCGTTTGCCAAGATTTTCATTTCTGGGCAGTTTGTCGAAAAGATCCGCGACAGCCACGGCTACGAGATAGAGAGGTCAAAGGGCAGGAAATTTGACGACCGGTTCGTCGCGTGGCTTGCAAGCGAGTTGAAAAAACGTGGCTGCGGGGCGAACATAAAACTCGCCCCGGAAATGAAAGAGCTCTAGACTCTGCGTCCCCTTCTTCCGCCAGGCTTTCTTGTCGTGTCGTGCGGGATTGGAGTCACGTCGTCAATCCTGCCAATGCGAAATCCAGCCCTTGCAAGCGCCCTGATTGCCGCCTGCGCTCCCGGACCGGGAATTCTCGGGCCGACGCCGCCGACCGCCCTCACGCGGATGTGCAGCGCGTTAATGCCCTTGCCCTTGGCCACTTCAGCGGCCGCGACAGCGGACTTCATGGCTGCATAGGGCGACGACTCGTACCTGTCGGCAGTGACGTGGCGACCGCCAGAGCTGAATGAAATCGTCTCGCTGCCGCTCAGGTCGGTGATATGCACAAGAGTGTTATTGTAACTGCTAAAGATGTGGGCTACTCCCCACCTAGTCTGCGTAACTTCGTCTTGCTCAGACATACTGGTAGATAGTTTCGTCTTTTTAGAGGGTTAAAAACGTTGTCAGCGCCCTTATAGCCGGCCAACCTTCATGCAGATGGGCCAAGTCACTTTCCTCTTGACACGTTCCTCTCCCCACGCCGCTTTTAGTTCAGGGTATATCATTTCCACCGGATCGGACTTGTTCTCCTCGATGTACTTTTGCGTGCCGGACCAGCTGTAAAGATAGCCAAGCAGGTTCTGCATGTTCCATTCAAGCTCTATCTTGAAATCAGGAGTTTTTATCTGCGGAAACGGGAAGGGTATGTCCTCGTACCCGTTTTCCACGTACCGGATCTCAGGGGGCCAGTACCGGTCGACAATGTCCTTGTAGTACGTTTGCGTTATCCTGTCTATTTCAGGGCTTATAGAGTGCAGCCCGTACGCCCACGCGGCGATTATTGCTCCCTTTCTTGCGACGCGTCTGACTTCTCTGTAAAAGTCGTCAAAGCGGAACCAGTGGAGCGCCACCGCTATCGTAATCAGGTCCACGCTTGCGTCCGCAAGGTCGGGCTTTTCTGCGGGAAACACTGCAAAGCGCACATTTGGGCCTGCTCGTGCGTTTTCAATTTGCTTTTTGCTTGCGTCGCTTGCAATAACGTTGTGGAAGTATCCTGCAAGCGCCGCTGCCGCCTGCCCGTTTCCAGTCGCGCAGTCCCACGCCAGCTCCCTGCGCTCTACGAGCCCTGCGAGGAACTCAGAGCTCCCTCGGATACGTTGGCCTTGAAGCAGCATACTCGCTGGACTGCTTTGAAAACAGGTCTTTAAAATCGGCCAAGACGGCTGTATTTGTCAGGACGGGTTAATTAACCACCGGACGCAGGTTTGAGCCGGGCCTTGTCAAAGATAAAGAACCTGTTGTACCACCACAGCCCCGCCGCCATGGCAAGGTAGGCAATGACGTAGAACGCGTTTATCAGAAACAGGTCGCCGGCAAAGTTTTGCACCTGCGCAATCCCAAGCAGCGTGTCGGCCACCCCGAGGGCTATCCAGCCGATAAAGATCCACGGAATAGAAGTCAGGTATCCCTTGCCCGAATTGAGGACGATGAGTATCGCCGGCATAAAGAGCGCGGTGTCAAGGAGCGGATAGGCGATGCTTATCGCAATGGCAAGCTCGGCGCCTTCGCCCTGCAGCTGCGAGACATCGGCAAGCTCTGTTATGTACAGCCCCACAAATACAGACATGCCAGCTATCACCGCCGCCACCTTGTACCTGCCGACGCCCCGGCCGTAGAACCGCGCCGTGCTAAACAGGTGGAACCCTATCGGGCCGTAGGCCGACAGCCACAGCGCGTCGGCGATGGACGGAAACGGCCTTTCTATTTGCAGCACAAGCTCGTAATATCCCCACACAGATTCTGCCGCAAGCCACAGCACGAGTCCTGCCGCAAGCGCAAGGTACGCCCGGCCGAAAATCCCGGTGACGTTCTGCCTTGCCACTACGATTATCGATATTGCAGCCGCGGCTCCCACCGTCAGTATCCTAGAAAGGTCGCTTGTGGCGATTATGGCGTCTGACTGCGACGTGGCAAGAACTATCAGGTTAATGGCTACAACTGCGCCGACCAGCGCGATTACGAGGTTCTTGCGGCCGCGCTTGATTTCCGTTATCTCTTTTCTTACCTCCAACTAGACTGCGCCTCCTGCTCCCGCGCCAAGCCACTTGCGTATCTTGTCAAGGCTCTTCTTTGACTTTTCAGGGTCCTTTGCGCCGTGGTTCTTTTCCAGGTCCGCCCAGGTCATGTCCATTATCATGTCAGCGTGGGGCCCCACTATTTCCCGGAGGTTAGAATAAAGCGACTCGACGTCGACAGAGCGGGGGTTTGAAAACACGCCCCGGCCGTCCATGTGCCACATTATAGTCTGATAGATTGAGGAGCCGAGCGACATGAGTTCCTTGTCAAAGGCGCGCCTCAACATGGTGTTGCGGTCGCTATCCATTGAAGAATGCAGGCTCGCTCACCACCTAGCACCAGTACCCTGTGCGCACACTACCTAACAGGAATATAGAAGCTTGTACAAATATATATCGTTATTTTGGCGAGAGATGAAGATATTCCGACAACAGGATGTATATGCCCCATGGTACGCATGGCAGGACACATAGCGGAAAAGTTACCCTCAGCAGCCAATAACAACAACCTTCTTTAGGTGCTTTTCATGCCAGATAATATAATACCAGCCTTGCATGAAATGAGCAATTTTGCCGAGAACATCCCGCTGTTGATCTGTTTTGCGGGCCCTGACGGCAGGATAACAGGCGCAAATGCCTATTTTGCACTGGCGACTGGATTTTCCAGAGACGGCCTGATAGGGATGCAGGTCTTTGACGTTATTGTTGCAAGGGCCGGGACGTTAAAGGACGCCATCGCCGCCTGCGGCAGGCAGGGCGTCAAGGAGGTGGACGTCTTGGTAAGGAGAAAAGACGGGACCGAGTTTCCTGGGATACTTGCGGCTTCGGCGTGGCAGCAGGAAGGCGACAGTGGCGTGGGCATGGTCATCGGCATGGCGGTGGCAGAGAGCTCTCAACTAGAACGCGCAAACAGGGAGATGGATGCGGCAAACAAGGAGCTCAGGAGGAAAGAGGGCCTCAAGGACGAATTCATTGCCATCGCGTCGCACGAGCTGCGCACGCCCATCCAGCCCATACTGGGGCTTGCACTGCTTGCAAAAAAGGGGCAGATAAGCCAGGAGGAGGCATGGGATTCCGTTCTGAGAGAGGCGCGCAGGCTGACGCAGCTTGCAAACGACATATTGGACGTCAGCAGGATAGAGAACGGCACCCTGAGGTACAAATTTGCAAGGGCCAACGTCTCCGAGATAATAGAGTACGTCGTAAACGCGCTAAGGACGAGCGAGCTTGGCAGAGATATTGACTTTTCAGTAAACATGGACGAAAGTGCGCGAACAATCCTTTGCGACCTGGACAGGCAGCGCATCACCCAGGTGCTCATGAACGTCATCGGCAACGCCGCCAAGTTTACCGGGAAGGGCAGGATCACAATCGAGACGAGGATCGACGCGAAAAACTCTCGGTACGACATCGTCGTGAGCGATACGGGAGGCGGCATACCGGAAACGGTGCTGCCCCACATGTTCAAGAAATTCATAACAAGGAGCGTCGGGGAGGGAGAGAAGCATGGAAGCGGCCTTGGCCTGTTCATAAGCAGGGCGATAATGACCGCCCACAACGGCGCGATATACCTGTACAACAATAATGAAAAAGGGGCGACGTTTGTCATCAGGCTGCCCTTCGAGCAGCCTCCTACTCTTCCGCAGCGGTCCTAGCCGGCTATTCCGCGGCCTTTCTGGAGGGTCCTCAGCCCTTCGTACAGGCCGAGCAGCTGCTCGTGCGTGGCGTTCATTTTGCGCAGCTCCCCGATGTTGACGTTGAGCTGCTCAAGGCCGTTCCAGATGCTGGTGTCCTCCACGAGCGACACAAGGTCGTCTATCTCAAACGGCTTTTGCATCATTTCCACGACCCTGCTCAGCGTCTTTACCGCGTCCTGCAGGGTTTCAAGGACATAAGCAGAGACGAATATTATCCTCTGCTTTGGAACCAGCGCCAGTATCTCGCGGGCAACTTCCATCCCGTCCTTTTTTGGCATCCTGTAGTCCAGTAGGACGACGTCGAAAGGAACGGTGCTGTAGCCACCGGTTTCCCCAAGGTGACGGTTGTATTCTTCAATGCATTCCACTCCGTTGTGGGTGACTATGACATCATGGCCCCGCTCTTCAAAGGAAATCTTGTAAACCTTGGCAATGTTTGGCTCGTCCTCGGCTACAAGGATCTTCAAGGATGCTTATAGAGCGATGCGTAGTTAATTAATGTATACTGTGTGGATTTGCAGACAAAAAGCAAGATCTGTGGCCAGTTAAAGTGCATCATATTGCAACGCAACATTAGCAATATTCGCTCATATTTGCTATTTCTTATATAATTATCCTATTAATGGGATATAAATTATAAAAAGGAAAATTTTCAGCAGCGACAGCGGTAGGGCCGCTGCATCATGCAATAAAATGAAATAATCTTCGTTAAAAAGCGACAAAGTTATATTTTTGAAAAAGTATATTGCGAATATTTAGCAGCAATATACCATCTTTATCAAGAAATCCTGATCAGAGCTTTTATTTTTGTCATTTAATATGAATAATTTGGAAAAATGCAAGAATATGGTAAAACGGCAAACAAAATGTCGGATGCCAAGAACGACATGCTTTGTCGGCCAAAACGCGCAAGGAAGCAGGGTGCAGCAAAGGGATACCTTGACTTTATGCAGATTTCCACATTGGAAGAAAAATCAAAAAAGTTGCTCGCGCTTTCAGGAAAAGATTTTGTACAGGGCCTTGACGATCTTTCAAGGTTTCTGGCTGAAATAGACCCGGCGCCGTCTGCATTATTCCAAGCAATAGACCAGAAGGGCCAGGACTTTGCCACGTACTATTTTGCGGCATATTCGGACACAGGGGATGTCAACGTCTCTTTCAGAATCTACAAGACCATCAGGTCGCTCGTGCGCTACATAGTCCTGATGGACAGGTATTACGAAATCGGTAACCGGAAATACAAGCGCACGGCAGAAGAACTGCTCATGTCTGTCAAGGCAGACAGCGAAGGGTATTTGAAATACGCCATACATTTCTCGTTTGCCCAGTGCTGGCCGTTCTGGGACTCGGAGAAGCTGATGAAGGAAAGGATGCTTGGCGGGAACGACTTTTCCTACAAGGAAATAAGATACCACAACATGTTCAAGTCGTCCGACGCCCCCACGATCTACGGCCGCGTCCTTGACAGCGAGCTTGAAAACTATAACCCGAACGTCTCCCTTGTCTTACACTACAACCAGGCGCTGCAGGACATACAGGACGACCTTGACGACCTCGAAGAGGACCTGTACGACAAGATGCCCAACATCTTTATCCTCGGCGCGACCGAATCCGTGCCGTTCTCGACGCTTGCCGCAAACCCAGATTCGATAAGGGATGCGGTGGCAGTGAGGAGCAAGAGCCTTGACAAGATCCTCGACCTAGTGAAAGAGTACGAGAATTCGGCCGAGGGCATTTCCCTTCCGGCCCAGTACGGGTTCTTGAAGCATCTTGCGCATGGCTACGCCGAAAAACTGTACGAATCGATCCGCGTTTGCAGGGAAAGGACTGCCCTTGTCAAGGTTGCCAATCCGACAATACATTAGCTACCTGGCAGGCAACGCCAGGAAATACAGGACCTTCAACAAGCAGCTTGTCGTAGGCGAGCTTGCAGGCATAGCGGCGGGCCTCCTTGTGGCAGAGCTGGCGATAGCCATCGCGCTTGACGAAGCCGGCGTTTCGATAGCCTCCTCTGCGGCCGATTATCTCGCCGCGCTGGCAGGGTTTCTGGCCATATTCTATTTCGACAGCCGCGGGCAGTTCATGCAGTTTGGAAGAGGCAAGAGGGTGCAGAAGGTCTGCGTCATGGCGCTGCGCCTGTGGCCCTCGGTGGCCGCGGCGGACATTGTCTTTATCTTTGTAAGGCCCTACGTCCAATACCTGCTCCTTGGCGCAGGCATCGAGGCAGGCGTGACTTCGATAATAGCACATTTTGCAGCGTTTGCGGCATTCAACGTGACGGCGATATTTTCAAGGAGCATCATGGACTTTTGGCAGTCGACGAAAAAACAACAGCAGCCTAGCTGATGAAATATTTCTCCACCAGCTTTTGCATCTTGTCCCGGCTCATTTCTCCCCGCATGACCTCTGGGTGCTTTTCGTTGAGGTGCTTCAATGCAAACCTCACCTCGTCGCCGCAGAGCTTGCATTTTGCCTTGCCAAACACGACTAGCCTTGCACTGGGCGGTAGATAAAAGCTAGCTAGCTGAAATGCAAATAGCCCCTGTTTTCAAGCAAGTGTTTTTTGCCTGCCGTGACCTTGCCTCCTCCTTTTTTCACGCTGCCGATGACATAAAAGTCGCAGCCCGCCTTTTCTGCGGCCGCTTTTGCCTTTGACAGCAGGGATTTTGGCACGGTTGCGACTATTTCGTACTCTTCTCCTCCGTGGAACACCAGCTCGTGCGCGTCAAGGTTGTTTGCGACAGCAAATTCCTGCACGCCTTCGGCGCTTGCCGCAGCAGGGTCGATTTCGATGTCGACGTTGCTCGGGGTGGCGATTTCATAGAGCGAGACAGCGAGGCCGTCGCTTGAATCAATCGACGACGAGAAATACCGCGCAAGCGCCGTTCCAAACGCCTGCCTCGGCTTGGGCTCCAGAGCCGAGTCTACTGCCGCCTTTCTGAATCCACCCTGCGCCCTTGCGCCTTTCAGCAGGACTGCAAGCCCGGAAGAAGGATAGCCGAACTTGCCCGAAACGACAACAGAGTCGCCGGGCCTCGCGCCGTCCCTTCTTGGAACCTTCTTGCCCGCTATCGAGCCTATCATGCTGCAGTCTATGACAAGATCCTTTGCGGCGTTCGTGTCTCCCCCCACGATTTTCACGCCAAACTCCCTTGATGCCATTTGAAATCCCGTTGCCAGCCCCTCGACGTACGCTCTGGTAATGTCTGCTGGAAGGCCAAGCGCTATCATCGCCGCCACCGGCCTTGCCCCCTTGGCTGCAAGGTCGCTTGCGCACGCCGCTATGCTCTTTCTTGCGACCTGCTGCGGGCTCATCTGCGGGGGCACGTCGGTGCTTGCGACCAGCATGTCGGCCTTGAAGACAAGGTTTCTGCTGCCGGCTCCGGTCACCGTCGCCACATCGTCGAGGTCGTCGGCTATGCCTAGCGCCTGCGAGAATACGCGGATTATTTCCTTCTCATCTAATCGCTTCATAGACGCGCTGGACCTTTTCGCTCATCTTTTTGTACAGCGACTGCGCCTTTTCTGCGCGCGACTCGACTGACACCCTTATTGCGTGCTCGGTGTTTGACGGGCGCACGAGCACCCACGAGTCCTCGTCGATTATCCCCTTGACGCCGTCGCCTGTTATCAGCTGCGAGCATTCCGCCTTTAGCGCGTCGGGCAGTTTTTCAATCACCCTTGCGTGCAATAAAGAATCCGCGGCTATCTTGGAGCGCACCTGTACAAACTGCGACGCAAACGACAGGCAGTCTGCCATCGCCTTTCTGTCAAGCGTCGCTATCGTTGCGGCAGCCAAGAGCCCGTCACGGCACATGTTGAACTTGGGCATGATGAATCCGGCGCTGCTTCCCTCTCCTCCGGCCTCGGCTCCCGTGTCAAGCATCTTGTTCACCACGTTTGCCTCGCCAACCTTGGAGTGCTCGACTGTGCCCCCGCGCTCTCGGACGTATTTGCTGATGGCGACGCTCGTGTCGATGCTTGTCACGAACTTTTTTGCCCCAAGCTCCACCGCGCGGGCGACGCACAGAAGCAGAGTTGCGTCCGGGTTCAGCTTCTCGCCCTTGTCGTTCACGACGACCAGCCTGTCACCGTCAAGGTCAAGGGCAAAGCCCAAGTCAAGCTTGTTTGCAGTCACGAGAAAGCGCAGGTCTGCTAGCTCGTCCGCGGTCGGGTCAGGGCCCCGCGAGGAGACTCCAGGGATCCCGTTTATGCTCTGGAACTTCATGCCGAGTTTCTTGAACAATTTTTCAGAATAGCCGCATGACGCCCCGCCTCCGGCGTCGATTCCGACCTGCGCGCTGCCGGTGCCGGCAAGCGCCGCGACGTCCTGCACATAGCTTGTATCTGCGGGATGCTCGCTTGCCGCGCCTGAAACTAGAACGTCTGACGCAAGCATCTGTTCAAGCTCTTTTTCAAACAGCCCGCGGCCTTCGATTATGAATTTCAGCCCGTTCCATTCAAGCGGGTTGTGCGACGCGGTGATTATGATGCCGGCGCCATATTTTCGCGCTTCTCTGAACGCGGCAGGAGTCGGCGCGACCCCCAGATTGTACACGTCGACGCCGGCTGCCATCAGGCTTGCCGAGACTGTTTGCGACAGTATGTGACCTGAGGGCCGGGTGTCCCTTGCCACCACGCACTTTTTTGATTTTACAAGGTTAGCAAAGCGCCCGGCAAACCGGGCGGCTTCGTGCAGGGTCAGGTCGCTTCCGTAGACTCCCCTTGCCCCGGAGATTGATACCTTCAATTCTAGTAGGAGTCATTGCCTGTAATATTTGACTCTTCGCGCCGAAATGAACTTGGGCAAGAAGGATTATAATGAGCATCTTATTACGTGGACTGTACGTTTTCACGCCCTAGTAGCTCAGCCTGGCAGAGCGAGGGTTTCGTAAACCCTAGGTCGTGGGTCCGAATCCCACCTAGGGCTTGATTCTTTTCCTGCATCTCACAGAACGGTTTACTCACTAGCTCTCTACCATTTTGAGCTGCCAAGACGGCAAATCCATAGCATTCATGTTGGGAGAGGCAGCCAAGGTTTAATCCGCGCTTCCTGTTGCTGCTTTGTCCTGGGAGTAGGGATAGACTGCCTGCGCCGGCTCGTCATAAACGGTTTGGAAGGGACCGTTCTATCCTCCAACGTCCTGCCGGCAAATGGCTGGAATATTATTCCAAAGTATTTGATTATGTGGAAGTGGACTAGACATTTTACACTACACCGGAATATACAGGGTCCGTAAAGGGTACGCAAGTGGTAGCAATCACGCTTGGTATACATCAAGAAAAAAGGAGGAGTAACAGCTTTTTGTCGCTGCAAAGGTCACTTTCCCGAAGGTGCCTCTACATTGAATCGAGCTGTTGCCGTTATACCGGATCCGTCCTTCGCGCTGATGGTATGGCCGCCCGGCGTTATGTCGCTTGGAAGCGCGACATTGACGCTAAATGCGCCTGTTTCATCCGTCATAGCAGTAGGAATCGCATTCTGGGTCGCATTGTCCAGCATAAAAGTCACCTGCTGGCTCTTGCCAAAATCAGATCCTGCAAGAGTTAGATTTCCACTCGGCTGAACTGACTGGGGCGTAATGATTAACGACGCATTGGTATTAGGTACAAGTGCAGTTTGATTTCCAGATAGAGATAGACCTCCTGCCGCGGTTCCATTGTTCGTGGCGTTGCCGCCCGATCCTTGCGCCAGCGCCTGCGATGGAGCGGTTGCTGCCCAAAGAGTGATTGCCATTCCTACAGTTAGGATAGATGCGGCCAATATCCTGTTTTTCCGTAGATTGCTTGACATCAAGAGATTATTGCATTGATGATTGAAATGAGTTGGGATACAGTGCAGCCAAATTGCGCTAAAAATGCATGATATCATCAATATTGCATTTTTCGTGATTATATTATGGCATGACCAGTACAAATAAGGCGATATCTTCCTAAAAAGAATGTTAGAATAGCCAGCTGTACTTTCTGTACAGTAGAAGCGACTAAGGAAGTGTCAGAGATATTGCAATGAATGCGTGGTCAGGGCGAAGCTCAAAAGTCCCGTTACCGTTCTTGCTACTTGCGCCAAAGCATAATCCACGCACCCATACAGACAACAACTCGTACACACACATACTAATCGGAGGAAAAGAGTGCATTCGTCTCTGTCATGGGCTTTGCGTCTTACCTCGTGGCAAATGGCTTTTGGTATTTTTTCGCTCTTTTCATTAAAATCTTATCTTCTAGTTTGACGCATCATATATGCTATGAGCGATTCCCCACGCGGTCACAAGTACAACTACCTTTGCGAGGAATGTGGAATAGCTTTCGCCTCACTTCAGGAATACCTTGAACATTACAGGCTTTACCATCCAAAATCAATAGGCACGGCAATAACCTAAGAAAGCGCTAAAGAACCTGTTGTACCAGCGCCGGATATTGGCTACACAGCATATACCCCAGAGAGATTGATGGAGGATAATTTTACCCTCTTTTTCATAATTGCGCCTTTATCCTTAATACTTTAGATGACGTAAGATATACTGTCCGTGTCAACAGCGTTTGATGATGGAAGGCTTGGCCTGGTATTGAAGGGCTATTACCTAGTCCCAAATGCCGCCCTTGAAACAATGATCGCCGTCTATACGCTTGAAGTGGCGCAAAATGTACTTGACGAGCACCCCAAGATAGTAGACGCGTGGCTTGAAAGAGTGCACAAAGAATACTTGGAAAAGATGAGGTCCTGTGAATTTGAGCAGGATCCGGTCGCCTGCTTTAACGTTTCACTGTACGAAGAGTTTGAAAAGAACTTCAAGAGCTGGCAGGACGGTGGAATAATAGCGATACACCTCCCGCGGAACATGACCATCAGCCTGAGCAAAAAGCCCCTGTTTTCTGTCCAGACGGACGAAAGCTTGGGTGGTGACCGGCACGTATGCGAGAAGTGTCTGGCAGTCTTTGCGAGTCTGGATGAACTTGAAAAGCACTATCAAGAAGAGCATCATCCTTCTAGTGCGTCCCCGGCCGAAAAAGCCAAAAAATACGCAATCAAGACAGAGTCAGACATTGACGGATACTATGCCCAGAACCCCATGTGGTGGTAGCGGAAAAAAAGAAAGGGAGTCTCTATTTCCAACCCACGAATTACCGTACTAGAATTCCACAAGCTCTCAACGAGAGTCAAGTTATGGCGCATGTACCTTAACGATAGTTGTAGAACCTGCAACCCCTGAAATGCTTCGACAATATACAGCTTGAAAATCTCTTTAATATTCTGCTTCTGGTACATTGTCATGAAGCCGTCGGTCACCTCAAGGCCGCTTGGAGTAACTGTCATCGCCATTCTGAACATCATCGGCGGCATCGTCATGCTCTTTGCCGGCGTGGGCCTTGCAGCCGCAGGCTCGCTGCTTCCCACTTTGTCAAACGTCAACCCGAACATGGCCGGCCAGATGGCCCTGACCGCGCTTGCCGGGGGCGTAGGTGTGATTGTCGGCGGAATCTTGATAGTTTTGGGGATCGTCTCGTTTGTCGTTGCGTGGGGCCTGCTCAGAGGAAGAGGCTGGGCATGGACCGTCACAGTCATCCTGTCAATCATTAGCGTGGTGATGGGCATCGTTTCCCTGGCAGGCGGAAACGTTGGAAGCATTGTCAATGTCGTGATATCCGGGGTAATCCTGTACTACCTGTACAGGCCGCACGTCAAGGCATACTTTGGCAAGGCCCCTTCTGCTTCAAGCATTGCATAAGAAATATGCGGCATTCAACCGCTTTTCTTCATGAGCTCTTCTAGCCTGCTCTCAAGAGTGGCAAGCTCTTCGTCTGAAAGGTTGAGCTTTTTGATTAGCTTGACGTTCACTCCAAAAGACCCAAGGCGCATGTAGAGCACATCGCGCGCCGCCGCAGCAGCAGTCAAGTCTCGCACACCGGGATTTTTTTGCAGAAATAATGACGCGCGTCCATGCAAAGACACGGGATGCGTCGCGCCGTTTTATGACTTGCCTAATTTTCATCAAGAGGCATCTTCTATGCGATACGGCATTTGACGATACATGATAGCTAAGCTTACATCATAGTTCTATAGGCATTATGATGTAATGGTGCTCGGGGCTATCGCAGATTCTGAAAAGCTAGCAGACGCAATCCTGAATGATTTGCAAGTGGTTTTCGGCAGCCGCATCTTTGATCTGCTGGCTGCAACAATAGTCAAGGATCATATGGGAGGCGAAATGACGGACGACATCCGCACGGTCGTAATCCAAAGGCCGGACCTTTTTGAACGCGCGTTCATCGAGATGCTGGGCGAGGCAGGAGAGAAAATTTTGATGAGCATGTGCAACAGGTTGTACGCAGAACTCCACCTTGACGGAGGCGTCGCCTATTCAAAGGCAGGAGACCTTGCCAGGTGCATGACAATAGCCCACAGGTAATTTTTTTACCTGAATCATCTCTCGGGTTGCGGCCCTAAATCCCGCCTGAGCAAGCACACATATGCATATATCTATTCCACATCACTTTTGATGTTGCGTTTTACAAACTTGAGCAATTCGCCGTTATCGTCCAGCTTGTAGTATTTCTTTAGGCGGATGATAGTGTCGTCGTCAATAATCCGGTAGTGCTTTTTTCTTTCATCCTGCTTTCCGGGGCTTTCTATCGCTGTCACATACAATTTACGATGTGGTTATAGAAATGATTTTCTGTCATTTTTCTAGTTTCTAAAATCACATGACGGCTATTTTTCTTTGCAGAGCAGGCAGGTCCTTCCGGAACCCAGATTCAGGGAGGCCATTTCGCCGCCGCAAGCGCTGCAAGCGCTGCCGGCGGCCATACTTTTTTTACGGCCTGCTCCCGGTACCACTGACGCAGTTTGCACTTAAATCCCCAAGTTTTGCCGGCTTGCGCTTCAGTACTAGATGCAGCTAATAGCGTATAGTCACGCGGCAAAGAGCTCCTTGGCACCCTGTACGACGTACTGCACTGCGATGGCTGCCACAAACACCGCAAAGACCCGCGTGACTATCAGAGAACCCCTCCTGCCAAGGACCCTGTATATCCTGTCCGAATACCGAAGCGCCGCATAGGTAGCGGCCATTGAAAGCATGATTGAAACCACGGTTGTCGCAAGGCCAGTCGTTTGAAGCGAGATTATGACGGCGGTTATCGCGCCGGGCCCAGCAAGCAGCGGAAAGGCAAGCGGCACCACCCCGGTGTCCCTCGCCGCGTCCGAGCCGACGAACCTCCACCCTCCGCCGGTCAAAAGCTCTATTGCCACAATGAACAGGAGCACGCCGCCGGCGACCATGAAGCTTGGAATAGAGATCCCAAATATCCCAAAGATCTGCGTGCCGGCGATGGCAAACACAAAGAGCAGGCCGGCGGCCGTGATTATGACCGTCCGGGAAACCTCTGCTCTGCCTGCCCGCTCCATCTGCCGGGTCAGCGACATGAATATTGGCACAATCCCTACGGGGTCTATCACCACAAGCAGCGTGATGGTGGACCTGACTAGGTCTGGAAAGAAATGCTCTGGAGAATAAATGAAATCTACCATTTTTAGTAAAAGCAGGATTCATTCGTCATTATACGATATTACCTTTCAGTGCGTGACAGGATATGATAAAAGAAGGAGGAAGAAATAGTAGAGTATCGTCAGCGCCCTTTTTGCTTCTTTGCGTTTCCCTTCCCGGATATCTTTAGGTAGCCGCTGCTGCCGTCCTTTTCGTACTCGATGCTGACAGACTCGGCCTTGACTATGGATAGGGGCGCCACGTTGTTTCTCCCAGTGACATATCCGATAAAGAACGCCGCGGCTGTGGGATAGCCGCCGTTGTAGACTTTGTCAAAGACATTGGCTTCGTGGAACAGCTTGACGTCTTTTCTTGAGAGCGGAATGCGCTTGACAACCATAGCAGGTGCAATATCGCAGAACCGACCTTTAAACACCACGACCATGCAAAGCCACGGCCCCGCCGGCGCCATGGATCTCTGGGTAATAGCCCGGCAGGGCCGCGCACATTATGTTGACTTGGCAGGCTTGCTGCCGCACCCCGGCCTAAAACCAGTCAGTGTACAATGCAAGCAAGTGCAATAGCCGCACGCGCACACGCGGCCACGATGCAAAAAAAGAAATGCGCCGTCTTAGGCGCTGTCCACTTCGTGCATCAGGTTTTTCATAATGATGTCAGAGCCATAGTCGCCAAGGACGTCGCGGATGGCCATGCGCACCCGAGACACCGGGTATTTCATGTCGCTTGAAAACCTAAAGCCGCTGCGTTCAAGGTAACGGAATATGACTTGCATCACTTCGTCACCCAGCACGTCGCGTGAGCGCGCAAGTCCGGCCCGCAATGATGATCCCCCGACCAACTCATCCTGTTCCATCAAATATAACACTGTTGATCCGTCACGCAATTATTTTACCGAGTCGCCCAATACGCCGATGGATGTTGGGAGATTATACCTAATTGCGCAGGAGGTTTAGCAAAATGTCCCAGAGGCCACCTCCGGAGATCATCTAGCGCGGACGGACCGGCGAGGAAAAGAGGAGGACAAAGAGAGAGGGCTGCAGGTAAGGGAACTTGGGAGAAATCCGCTTGAATGGATTTTATTGACCTGCAGCCCTCCGCTTGACTCGATATTACAGTTCACTTTTTCCGGATAATAGCATTATACCTGACTTGCGCGCGCCAAATGGTGTTTTGCGGCACGGCAATGCACGCAGGTTATCTGCATGGCAGTCATCTCAGGTCTTTTAGCTGCACGTACTTGAGGCCATAAATAAGGACGGCTGCGCCGGCGGCCGTGATTATCCAGCCGTAGATGAAGAACGGAAACGGCGCCGAGGCGCACAGTGAGGCATTGTTTTCGATGCAGCTTTCGTACGCGCCCTGTTCAAAAAGCGATTTTAGGATCAGAATCTTGGAAACAACCACCAGGATTATCCCGGCTATAACTAATGCCTTGTGCATCCGCCTCTGTCTTGACGCGCAGCCCTGTTAATGCTTTTTGCAAAAAAATGGGAAGGGAGTAGCAGCGGTGCTGCTACTTGAATCCCTTTTCGACTGTACCGTATATCGGATCGGAACCAAAGTGGTTGTCTGTCTTGGCAGGGTCTATGGTCAGTGTGAACACCGAGCCGTTCAGTATCTTGATGGTCACAGGTACATTCTCCACGGGCCCGTTCTTCAGGGTAACAGTGGCCGTGCCTTTGACGGTGAAGATGTTGTTTTCAAAGGTAACCTCGGACGCCTTTAGGTCAGTCACGTTGTGCTCATGTGCGGCCGTCCCGTCAGGTTTGACCATGTCAAACTTGGCTATGAAGAAGAGGTTCGTGTTGCCTGGAGTCAAAGTGCTACCTCCGCCACTCGTTGCAGACGTTGCGTTTCCAGATGGTGCAGTAGCATTTCCTGTCGGCGATGTTGTGTTGCCGGTTGCCGGTCCAGTAGCATTTCCAGTTAGTGCAGGACCTGGAGATGGAGGCGCACCTCCGCCGGGCATCGTTTGGTTTCCTCCTGGAGCCGGTGCCGGACCTGGAGATGGCGGCAGTTGGTAGACGTTGCTTCCTTCAAAAGCCGTTGTGGTAATATTTCCTCCCGTCATGTTTCCGCCTGGTGTAGTCGTATTGCCGGTTGGCGCAGTAACGTTGCCGGCTGGCGATGTTGCGTTTCCTGTCGGTGCAGTAGCATTGCCTGCTGGTGCGGGACTGCTGCCAGTTCCGTTGACATTAACCCTTAGCTGCCAGATTCCGCCCTGTATCCATGCAGGTTTGCCGTTTTCAAGCTGGACGCTTGAGATTCTGCCGGTTAACCTGTGAACTTGCGATAAATCTGTCTGGTTGCCGGTTGTACCAGCTGTCTGGTTGCCGGTTGTACCAGCTGTCTGGTTGCCGGTTGTACCAGCTGTCTGGTTGCCGGTTGTACCAGCTGTCTGGTTGCCGGTTGTACCAGCTGTCTGGTTCCCAGCAGCTGCGCCTGTTTGGTTGCCAATAGTCGGGCCGGTTTGGTTGCCGGCCGGTGGCGGGGTTGTTGTTTGGTTGCCGATCTGCGCATAGCTTTTCGCCACTGCAAATGAGGCGAAAATAAGCGCAGAAACAAGCACAGCAGCAGCCGCTGCGGAAAAAATCTTGGTCTTCTGGTTCATTGGGGAAGTACACGCGTTCATGATATTTACGCAAAATGGAGTTTGATTAGCGGAGTCTTATCTATCATGGCTGCGTCTAGTACTACAGTATGCATGACGACAAGAATGAAGGGCAGGATGCATACGAGAAGACCATGAAGACGGTGGCCGTCACCATACTGGTGATGGGAGTCTCCATAGCCATCGTAATAGTAATGTACCTGCAGTTCGGGCACATCGGGTCGAGCTTTTCGACCGGAGTGATGAGCAAACAGCAAGACCAGCTCAGGACGCAGTACGGACTTCCACCCTGCAAGCCTGTGCCGGCGAATTTGAAAGAAGTCCCGCCATCGCTTCGCAACGAGACCGACCTGTGCGGCTCCAAGTGACCGCCGCGAGATAGTTCTAATAGGGCGACGTACGCAAGCACTTCGTGACTGCCAAAGATAACCTAAAGCTTTTGGCTTTTATGGCAGGCGCGGCTCTGTTTTTCGCAGTGACCCTCCTCGCATCGTTCTTTGTGGTCATCGTCTTTATCGGCGGCTCTAACATGCCCCGCGACCAGGCGCCCAACTTTTTCATGGTAGGACTGGCGCCCCCTTCGGTGGCGACGTTCGTGCTGTTCACCAAGGGATTCGGCAGGTTCATGTAGTAGCAAGATTGTAAAGCAACCCATTCCAAAAGACAACAGAGAGAGAGAGATGTCGCAAAACAACAACATTGCAGAGCTTGTAGACAGCCTCCACGGCCTGATAGAGTCGAGGCAGGCGCCAGCAGACGTGGCCATAGCGGGGCTGGTGTCGACTGCTGGCGAGATCGCGCTTGGCATGGCAGTCGCGCGGCCCGAGCGCAAGGAAGAATATCTAAAGGCGTTCAACAGCGCAGTCGAGCAGGTAAGGAGGCAGCTCCGCAAGGAGCTGAAATCAAGAGGACTCTAGCTCAACAAAAAGAAAGAATCAGGAAGTGAGGTCTGCAAACGAGGGCTTGCCTTCTTCCTTTTCATCAGAGTCCTTTTTCTTGACGGACCTTATCGCTTCAGCGCACTCCGACCTGACATCGTCGTAGGCTGTCACGGCGAGCACCTCTTCAAGCGACGAAAGCGCCTTCTTGCCGCGAGCAGACAGCGCATTTATGGCGGCCTTTTTCTCCCCGGAGTTGCGAGCCCACTTGGCGGTCTCTTTTAGCTCCCACAGGCTCTCCGGCAACTGGCCCATATTGCAGCTGTAGCGTGAAACCCGTATTTACGCAACGCTGCATGTCTGCCCGGCAAGTAAAGGTTATAGCCACATTGCCTTGTCCCACCGCTGTGCAAGAGTACGTCGCCCTTGGCGTGTTTGCGGTGGTTTACATCCTCATCATCGGCCGGCGCAGGTTCGGAATCCCGATATGGACGGCGATGCTCATCGGCGCGGCTCTGATGGTCGGCCTGCAGGTGACGGGCATTTCCGACGCGTTCAAGGCGGTGAACCTTGAAGTCATTGCGTTTCTCTTTGGCATGTTCAGCATAGTATCGGCGCTAGAAAGGGCCGGCGTGCTTCGGATGATAGCAGTCAGGATGCTTGCACGCGCAAGGACGCCGGCGCAGCTCTTGATGATTTTCGTAGTCGGCATGGGCGCGCTCTCGGCGTTTCTGGTGAACGACACGATTGCGCTCCTTGGGATACCGCTTGCGGTGCACGTGGCAAGGCACGCGGGGATCAAGCCTACCATACTGCTGCTTGCGCTTGCGTTTGGGATAACCGTCGGAAGCGTCATGACGCCGATTGGCAACCCGCAGAACCTGCTCATAGCGATTGACAGCGGGATGCAGTTTCCGTTCGTCACGTTCCTGCTCTACCTGAGCGTGCCGACCGTTGCGAACCTGTTTGTCACGTACCTGATACTAAAGGCGTATTTCAGAAAGGAACTGCCAAAGGAGATAGGGCGCGCTCCGGAAAAGGTCGCAGAGGAGGAAGGGGACGGCGTCGGCTACAACCCTCGTCAGGCAAAGCTTGCAATCTATGTGACAATCGCCACGCTTGCCGGGTTCATCCTGTCAGAGTTCCTGCACGCGCTCAAGATTGCTGACTTTGGCCTGAGCATAGTGGCCATGCTCGGCGCGGCCGCGCTGTACGCGCTTTCAAGCGAGCGCACGCAGATCCTGAAAAAAGTAGACTATTCCGTGCTCGTGTTCTTTGCGGCAATGTTCGTAGTCACGTCGGCCATGTGGCAGTCAGGAGCAATATCGATAATCACGGGCTGGCTCCCGACCCCAAGCCCGGCCGACAAGGCTCAGAGCCTCGGCGTAATAACGGCGGCAAGTCTTTCTCTGAGCCAGATCCTCAGCAACGTTCCCTTTGTCGCGCTGTACAACTTTGTCATGGCGGGAAGCGGGTTTGGGGGCGGACATGTTGCGCAATGGCTGATGCTCGCCGCGGCAAGCACCATAGCCGGCAATCTCACGATACTTGGCGCGGCAAGCAACGTAATAGTCATCGAGGCGGCCGAATCAAGGGGAGTTCGCGCGTTCTCCTTTTTTGAGTTTGCCAAGCTAGGGAGCGTGATAACGGCTGCAAACATCGCCATATACTATGCGTTCATCATGCTGGTGCTCTAGCGGGGCACAAGCACTGCGCGCGCCTCCACTTCCGAGTGCTTTAGCCTCGCAAGCACATCGTTTGCCTCGGCAAGTTTGTGCGTCTCTATGATCACGTCAAGCGATCTGTCAGCGGCAAGTGCGACCAGGTCTGCCATGTCCTGTCGTGAGCCTATCACTGTCCCGCGGATGGTCTTTTCTTCAAACGCGGAAAAGTGAGGTATCTCGCCGACCACTCCAACCACTACGAGCCCGCCCTTTTTGACCGACTTTACCGCCGCGTCTATGGCCTTCTCTGACGGCGCAAACACGATTGCGCTGTCCAGTAGCCCCTCTTCCCTCTTCAGGTTCTTGACGAATTGATCGACAGATTCCTGGTACGCGATGGTGCTGTCTGCGCCCAGTTTTTTTGCAAGGTCAAGGTGCTTTTTTGCCCGGGAGATGCCGACCACCCTTGCGCCCTCCATCTTGGCCATCTGCACCGCAAGGTGCCCTACTCCGCCGACTCCAAAGATGCCCACGGACCTGCCCTTTGCCGGCTCGCTTGCCTTGACTGCCTTGTACGCAGTTATGCCGGGGCAGAACAGCGGAGCAGCGTGCGCAGAGTCGATGCTGTCGGGTATCGCAGTTACAAATTCCTCGTTTGCGACGATGTACTCGGCGTATCCGCCCTGCACGCTTTCGCCTGTTATCTCGGCGTCGTCGCACAGATGCTCTTTGCCGGAATGGCAGTAGTCACATTTCAAACATGAGCTATACAAAGGTTGTATGCCGACCCTGTCGCCTTCCCTGACTTTTTTTGAGCTGCCAGCCTTTTTAACGACGCCGACCACCTCGTGGCCCGGCACCACCGGCAGGACCGACGGCGAGCCCTCGTCCTTCCAGTCGCCCTCTATCATGTGCAGGTTGGACCGGCAGACGCCGCACGCCTCTATCTCCAAAAGCACGTCGCCCCTTTTTTTCGGCTGGGGGACCGGTATCGACCTCAGTTTCAGCGGCCTCGTTTCGATAGGCGCGCACCTGTCAAGGACCATCACCTTCATTGTTGTCTCTCCTGCCATCATGCCGCTTTACGCTCCGTTGCGGTTTATCTTCTTTATTCCGCTGCTGCAGCACAACAGGTAGGCAATAAGCGTGCCGGCGTTTTCCACCTTTTTGTCAGCTATCATGTTTTCCAGATTCTTGACGCTCACTGTTTCCACGGTTATGTCCTCGGTACTGTCGTGGTCGGTCTCGCCGCCTGCAAGACCGGACGCGGTAAAGACGTGCACTACCTGCCGCGACTTGCTGACTGACGGGTGGTAGTCGTAGACGTGTTTCACTGTTTTTGCCCGGTAGCCGGTCTCCTCTTGAAGCTCCCTCTTGGCAGTCGCAAGCGGGCTTTCGCCCTTTTCCACGTGGCCGGCGGGAAACTCTAGCAGCGTCTTGTCGAGCGGGTAACGATACTGCCTTATCATGACAAGCGTCTCTTTGTCAAGGAACGGGACAACCACTACGACGTCTGACGAGCGGTAATGGGTATAGGAAAGTGTCCTGCCCTTTGGCGTCTGGACGGTGTCCTGGAAGAGCTCCATGTAGACGGTCTTGCCGTCCCTTGCCTCAAACACCTTTTTCCGGCCAAGGCGCTTCCAACCTCTTTTTTTTACTGCCAACGCCCTAGCTGGCGCCGGACTGGATTATAAAACACGTGTTCTAATCCCAGAACGGCCTCTGTTTTGGCGCTCCTTAAATCCACCTTCTGCCAACTCTTCTCATATGGAAGGAGAAGGCGACATCGAGCGCAAGCTGCAGGGCAGGACCTTGCAGGTGTACCTGTACCTATTGAGAAAGGGCGAGCCGGGAGGCATAAGGGAAATACAGCGCGACCTGGGCCTGTCCAGCCCTAGCGTGGCCGACTACCAGGTGGAAAAGCTGGTCGGGATGGGCCTTGCCGCAAAGGACAGCCACGGCAGGGTGTACGTCATCCGCAAGGTGAGGGTCAGGGCACTTGAGTCGTACGTGAACTTTGGGAGGTTCTCGGTCCCGAGGCTTGCATTCTATGCCTCGGTATTTTCCGCCGTTTCCGTCCTGTATGTGATATTCAACCTGTCGTCGTGGAGCGTCTATGGATTGGCAGTGCCAGCCGCAGCGGCCGGTGTGCTGTGGCTGGAAGCGTGGAGGATGTGGAGGTTCAGCCTGCTTGAAAGGGCGGACAAGGCGACGTCTGACAGGAGAAACGCAAGGGGCGTCCTCCCGCTGGTTGCGCCCGGCGCAGTCGCGCTGGTGGTGTTTGTCGCAGGCAGCGCCTTTCTGTTCCAGTACGTGCAAGAGCCTCCTTCCGTACAGGTAAGCCAAAGCTACGTCGCCCCCGAGGCAAGCGCAGGCCATCATCAACAGCAGCAGACGATAGAAAAGTCGACAGAGATATCCAAAGAAAAGGTTGCCATGGCCGGCCAAAGCGCGCTTGCCACACCCGGTCTTGCCTCGTCCATACTGCCTCTTGCAGGGGCCGCAGTCGTCGGGTTTCTTGGCTACATGCTCCTAGTCAAGTACCGGTGCTTTGAAGGCCGCGTTCTAGAGCCAGAACAGGCGCCGACGGGCGCGTCCGGAACGCAGGATTATCCAGAGCGCCCTTGATAACTAGTGCATGGACAAGTCAAAAAACTACATGGCCCTGCTGGCCGCAGCAGGAATAGCCTTGGCACTTGGCAGGAACGGTTCAGCAGTCGCACGCGCAGTACGGCGTCAATGGCAACCCCACCGCGGGCGCCACTCCGAATCAGCTTGCCGAGTGCGCAAAGTACAACATTGACAGGATAGAGTGCAACGAGCAGACATTGCTTGCGGCAAGAAAGTGGGTAACTACTCATGAGAATCCGAATGGTTCTGGCACGCCGATGCTGTCGATAGGAGGCAACGAGACTCTGCTGTACGTCGGCGCGCTGGGCGCCATCTTTGGAGGAGTCGCGGCGGCTTTCTTTGCAAAGGGCAGAAAGACAGCGGCTTCCTGACTTCCTCTTCCCCTATTTTCTTTTTTTCTTGAAACACGGACGCAGAAAAAACACCGGCCGCGCTTTGCAAAAAAGGGATAACATTACCCTCACTGTTAAAATATCATTTTTGTCAATAGAGCAAGATGGTATTTGAAGGGATACCAACCGGCTATGAAATGCGTTTTTTGGTCGGCATCAGGATCTCTCTTGCGGCAGGCTTTGCCATTGGTGCAGAGAGGGAGTCAAGGAACAAGGCGGCAGGAATAAGCACGCATTGCCTTGTGATAGGGGGAGCGATGATTTTCACTTTTCTTTCGTCACTGGTAGACCCAAACTCGCAGTCAAGGATAGCGGCGCAGATAATCTCCGGCATTGGTTTTCTCGGCGCGGGGCTCATCCTAAAAAGCGAGCTTGACGGCAAGATAACAAACCTGACTACTGCGGCCGCCGTGTGGTTTGCGGCTTCAATCGGCATGGCAATCGGCTACGAATACTATTTTCTTGCGATAGTGGCGACAGCCTTTGCCGTCGGCGTGCCTAGGATACCGCATCTTTCAAGGATGATAAAAAGAGGCGAAGAGACCTAGAGGCTGCAGGTCAAGAGGAAATTCGGGTTGGCATACGTCCATTACCAGAACGGTGTCAAGTGGCAGGTGCAGGAGCTTGGGAGCAAAGAATCTTTGTTGGGCGTCCAGCACAAATCATAATAACCGACAGGCGCGCAGTGTGTATTTGTGCCGAGGAGGGGCAAGGAGGAAAAGGCCGAGAGGATGATTGAGGCGACGCTTGCCGTGCTTTCGAAAAAGGGTTATGAGAACACCACCATCAACGACGTCGCAGACGCCGCCAAGGTCAGCAGGGGCCTCTTGCACTACTACTTCAAGGACAAGGAGGACATGGTCTCAAAGGCGCTGGCATTTGGCTTTGAGCCGATGTGGGACTCTTCTGTCGGCAGCCTGTCAAGCGCCCGGACGCTGGAAGAGTTGGTGGACGGCATGATTGAAGTCCTAAAGAGAAACTTGCAGGAAAACCCCGACTTTACCGCCCTGCTCTTTGAGATGTGGGTCAGCGGCAGGAGGAGCGACAAGATAGCCAAGGTGTTCAGAGACGGCCTCGAAGAGGCGATAGGCAGGATGAAGACTCTTCTGGAGTTTGCATCGTCGGTAGGCGTCATCAAAGTGGATGTCGCAGAGGCTGAGGGCGTTGTCAGGATGCTCTTTGCCATCTATCAAGGGATGGCGATACAGCTTCTCCTTACCCCGGAGAAGGCAAAGGACAAGCGCATATGGGCGCCCATAAGAAGGGTACTTCTTGCAGCTTTCAAAAGCTAAAAAACATTTTATAATAATCAGGTCTGCGTGACAGACATCAAACATATGCGCGCCAGCGAGGTCAAGAACGCCAGTTTTGTCGGAAAAGAAGTGACGGTCAGGGGATGGGTACACCGCCTGCGCAAGCAAAAGGAAAACTCGTTCCTACTGCTTCGAGACGACAGGGGCGGAGTGATACAGTGCGTCCTTTCGACCGACAAGGTAGCAAACCTCACGATAGAGTCGTCGGTGGAGGTCACCGGCATCGTAAGCCAAGACCCCCGGGCGCCGGAGGGAGGCTACGAGATAAAGGGAAAAGGGCTGAAAATATTCAACGTTGCAGCCGAGTACCCGATAGGCGAGTACCAGAGCGATGAACTGCTCCTTGACAAGCGCCACCTTGCGCTCCGTATGCGCAAAATGATAGCAATGGCCAAGGTGCGCGCGTCCGTCCTCCATTACGGCCGGCAGTGGTTCGTGGAAAACGGCTGGATGGAGGTGACCGCTCCGACGATAGTAAAGGGCGCGGTGGAAGGGGGCTCGACTCTTTTCAAGCTGCGGTATTTTGACCAGGATGCATACCTCTCGCAGAGCGCGCAGCTGTACCTGGAGGCGATGATATTCTCGCTTGGCCCCGTGTGGAGTCTGACGCCGTCGTTCCGGGCTGAAAAGTCGAGGACCGTCCGGCATCTGGCGGAATTTTCGCACCTGGAGGCAGAGGCGCCCTGGGTCGTGCTTGAGGACATCTTGAAGGTTGAGGAGCAGATGGTCTCGTACGTGATACAGAACACGATCAAAGAGCGCGCAGAAGAGCTGGAATTATTAAATCGCGACGTTTCCGGCCTCAAAAAAGTCGAGCCTCCGTTTGAGCGCGTGCCGTACGGAAGGGCGATAGAGATTTTGCGTTCACGAGGGTTCCAAGTCACGGAAGACGACGGGACAAAGCGCGACATCCAGTTCGGCGACGACCTGTCGATAGATTCCGAGCGCGAGCTGACCAAGGACTCTGACAAACCGATATTCGTAGTCGGCTATCCCATTGCGGTCAAGCCGTTTTATGTCAAGGAAGACCCGGACTACCCGGGAGTCGGGCTGACTGCCGACATGCTTGCTCCCCGGGGCTTTGGCGAGATAACGAGCGGAGGCCAGAGGGAGGACAGCATCGACTCTATCACGAACAGGATGAAAAAAGAGGGATTAAAGCCAGAGGCGTACGAGTGGTATCTCGACCTGCGCCGCTACGGGTCTGTGCCGCACGGCGGCTTTGGCCTTGGCATCGAGCGCCTCGTGAGATGGATAACTAACGCGGAGGACATCAAAGACACGGTGCTTTTCCCGAGGACGATGTCGCGAGTAGAGCCGTGATGATGATCAAGCCTTAAGTATCTGGCAGCAGCCAGCACACACGTATATACCACATTGAAAGCGCAACCGCTTGAACGCCAGCACAAGGCCCTGCTCATAATAGCGAGCGTCATCATCAAGACGTTCCTCATGGTGCTGGTGGCCACGCAGGTGATGTGCGGGAGCACGGACCCAAGGGCGCTCTTTTCGTGCGGCGCAAACGCGGCCTACGTCGGCGGGAGCGCCGCGGCAGTTGCGATAATGGGCTTTGTCTTTGGCCACTATATCGTCAAGCTAAAGTCGTTCAACAAGATATTTGCCAACATGATGGGCGCCGACTTTATCGTGACTGCGATGTATTTTGGAGTCGCGTTCACAGCGCCCGAGCTTGTCGCCACAAAGACCATGATCTGGCTCTTTGGGACGTGGATACTTGGGATGCTGCTTGCGCCTTTCAACAGCGAAAAGACGCTCTTGAAAAAGCTGTCGCAGTACGGCGGCATTGCCGCGCTTGGCGCGCTGTTCTCGCTCCACTTTATCCCTGGCTTTGCAGAGATGGGCCAGTCCTACACGGCAGGCATGATGGTGTCAAGCATCCTGTCGGTTTTTGGCGGCGGAAGGCAGAGATAAATATAAAGAGAAAGAGCCTAGGCGTCCGCCTTTTGCTGTTTGCGGACCGTTCTCTTTTTTGTGGTAGTCGATTTCTTTGCTTTGGCCCTTATCTTCTTGGCAGTCGAAGCAGTCTCGGCAAGCTTGTCCTGCGGCGGCGCTTCTTCTGCGGCTGCGGGTGTCGGTGCCTCTACAACCGGCGCAGGCTTTGCCAGGTGGATTTCAATGTACGAGACTCTCTTTGGCATCCCTTCTATGACTATCTCCTCTGTGCCTATCGCGATAGAGCGCGTTTCTAGCCCTGCGACATCCTTTTTGACCATCTCGGCAACGTTTACCGCAGTCACGATGCTCATGCTCCCCTTTGCCCTCACGACCAGCTCGCCAAACGTGCCTATCCTGAAAAGCGCGGGCGCGATGTAGTCGAGCGCGTTCTTTCTGCCTACGAGGAGAAAGTGTGGAGGTATGTCTGTGGTTCTTCTTGTCTGCGTTGGTGTTGGCGTTGTTGTCGTTGTCGCTGTTGACTCTTGGACTATTGAGGTCATCATATGATGCCCATGAGGTCTCTGTATGCGGTTTAGAGCCCCAGTGTCAAGAGATGTTGCCCCTTTTGTCTATTTTAGAGCCCGGCGAAGCATTAAATTGAATCTGCGAGAACAAGGCTTGTTTGCCACAAGAAAGAGAGCCGTTCGTACAAGCCGCAAAAAAGAGGCGGCTGCTGTTCGACGGGGCAATGGGAACAGAGATACAAAAGCTCAATCCGGCGCCCGAGGACTTTCCCGACGGCAAGGACGGCTTTAACGACGGCCTCATCCTTACGAGGCCAGAATGGATAAAAAAGATCCACCGCAGCTACCTTGAGGCAGGCGCCGACTGCATCGAGACAAACACCTTTGGTTCCAACAGGTTCAAGCTGGAGGAGTACGGCTATGGCGGCCAGACAGTCGAGTTCAACAAAAAGGCGGCGCAGCTTGCGCGAGAGGTCGCCGACGAGTTTGAAAATAGATACGTAATAGGCTCGATGGGGCCGACTGGGTTTCTGCCAAGCTCAAGCGACCCGGACCTCGGGCAAAAGCCCCTTGACGAGATAAGGGAGGCGTTTGCGCTGCAGGCAGAAGGGCTCATCCTGGGAGGCGCAGACGCGCTGTTGATAGAAACAAGCCAGGACATACTTGAAGTAAAGCTTGCAATCGAGGCGTCCCATCAGGCTATGGAAAAGGCAGGCAGAAAAGTCCCGATAATCGCAAACGTGACTCTCGACCAGTACGGCAAGATGCTCCTTGGGACAAGCGTGCAGGCCGCGTACACGACGGTGAGCGACATGGGTATCGACTTTTTTGGCCTCAACTGCTCGACGGGGCCGGCCGAGATGGAGCCAAGCATCAAGTGGCTGGCAGAGCAGGACCTGCCCATACTGGTCATGCCAAACGCAGGGATGCCTCACAACGAGGGCGGAAAGGCGGTCTACAAGATGGGGCCCGACGAGATTGCGCACAGGATGGCAGACTTTGTCAAAAGCTACAAGAACGTGCGCCTGATAGGAGGGTGCTGCGGCACAAACCCGGAGCACATTACAGAGCTTCGGCGCGTCCTTGAGACGACGCCATCATCAAAATAGATAGAGAGGCGCAAAAAGCATATTCATAGACAGAGTTCCTGTTGAGATTTTATCTTATTCCAAATCTAGCGCAATGTAGAGGGTGCTCTCGGTAGCCCGCATATCCGGTTTTTTAATTGTAAAGCTAGAAGCGGCTCGCCCGAGAATCTGCGCCATAAGATAAGACCAATTCTGCCCCATGTTATGCAGGATTACATAGACAAAGTGACGGTGATTATTGTTGCTCTTGCTCACTTCATGCTGGTACTCAAAACCCGTGGCCCTCATCCACCGGTCTACAAGTTCTAGAAAAGATTCTGGTGAAAATTTTTTGCCAGTTATCATCAGAGTTGGATCCGATACATCTTGCACGTACCTATTTGCAATTTCATCGATCTGCTCCCGGGTCAGAGAATCCACCATCCCTCGGATTAGCGGCTTGCGCAAAGGAACGTATCCGGCTTGCGGAGCAAGTGCGTGCCATTCAATATGAGACTTGACGATCTGGTTGAGCAGCGTGTTGAGGTTTATCCGCTTTTGCTCGGCCTCACGCTTGAGCTGCTCAAGCACCATCTTTTCAAAGCGGAACGTGACGGATTCCGTGATTGGTGTCATGGCCCCAACTCATGTACTATATGACGCGCATCCAATGTCTATTACGATTGTGACCAGCTGATGCCCGGCTCACAGCTATTCTAGTACAAAAGAAATGGGATTTCGAATAAACCGCACCTTTTGCAAGACGAGTCCAGAGATATGTATGCATGTACATATTGTGCAGTGTAGATACAACTGTACCGCATTATACACACGCACGCATACAGATATTTTACTGCGGCAGCGACTCGCCACTTTTCTTCTTTTTTTTTACTATAGTTCCATCTCGTCTATCTGGACGCGGACCCGGAAGAGCCGGTCCTTGTTCTTGAATGTGTAGACCGACTGGTTGTTTGCCAGGCCGTCGCCGCGACCCACGACCTTTTCGGCCAGCCGCGCCCTGAGCTTGTCGACCTGGTATTCTGCAATCAAAAGATTGCCTACTATGTTCTCCAGTTCCGTATCTCGCTCCTTAGGCTCCTGCCCCTTGATTTGCAAAAAATATTTCCCTCCAGCCTAGCCTAGAAATGTGGGGCGTTTTCTATGTATTTTTTGCCGCCGATGCTGTAGTGGATCTCGTCTATGAAGCTTGCCTGATCGACTACCGGGCTGGAGTAGTTGGCGCCGCACACAGGGACACCTTCTTCGACTTCGTCCTCTTCCTGATGTTTGAGGATCGTATGGCTTGATACCATGCATACAATTCGGCAAACAAGTATACAAGGTTTATCCCCGGCAGTAGAGGCAGAACCCACGAACTGGAGGCAGTTATTGCGCCAAGTTTTATAGCTGACGATTCTATGTGGCTTGATGGCTTCTCCTTCTTTCAAGCGTGACGATAACAACAGGAGCAAACCGGCGAAAAAGATGCCGCTGCGCCTTGCGCTGGCAATAGCCACAGCGTCGATTCTGACCGCATTTGCATATACGAGCATTGCCCTGCTGCCGCAGCAGCAGAATGCAGAGGCACAGACAATCCTGAGCAGAGTCCTTGTGACAAAGACTATGGCGTCTGGCCAAGACCCTGCGCCGGGCCACGAGGCGCATCAGTCTGCAATGTTTTTGCCGCCGCTTGGAGATGATGTCATCTACAGCGGGACTCTCACCTGGGCCGCCAGCGGCCCCGTGGAGCTTTTCACGTACCACCACTACGACGGGCCGCAGGCAAACTCGCCTCCGCTCTACACAGAGCCGTCCAACAACGTGACCTACGCTTCGCCCCTGTTCTTTGCGGGACAGGATTCAGCGGACCACGGTTCGATGGCAGTGGTGGCAAACGCGGTGGGCTTCCACAGCCTAAAGGGGACGCCGTTTACGGTGACTGCCACCTTTGACGGCTTTACGAAAAAGGTCGCGCTTGAAAAGTTCAGCCCCGCAGAAAACGCCACGGGCTACAACTTGGCAAACATGACAAAAACCGCCGCCAGCACGCTGATACCAGAGACGGCGGTCAAATCCGATAGCATGGCGTACACGCCCCTGTCGGAAGCCCAGATAAAAGAGCTGACCGATTCTGCCGGCTGGCAGGTAGTAGGCGGCAAACTCTACAAGGCGTTCCAGTTCAAGGACTTTGTGCAGGCGTTCCAGTTCATGTACAACGTGGGCCTTGAGGCAGAAAAGATGAACCACCACCCCGACTGGACCAACAACTATGGCACCGTGTCAGTCTATTTGTATACGTGGAGCGCGGGGAACAAGATAACCGACTATGACGCCAAGCTGGCAGGCGTGATTGACAGGGAGGCAAAGGCCCTTGGCGCCACCACTACCAGCAATACTACAAAAGCCGCCAGCACGGTTTTTGACTCGCCCCACGTCAGGGTTGACTACCTGTTCTCTACAAAGCGCGACAACGGAACTGCAATCAGCCAGGAGCTTTTGGAGCAGGCAAGGACAGAGCTTGCCGAACGATTTGGCGGAGTCACGGTGCTCCCGACTTTTAGCGGAACTACGATAAAGAACGGTACTAGGCAAGACGGCGAAAGCAACGCAGGGTTTTTCGTAGTCGCCCCAAACACGCCAGAGAATATCGAGTGGTTCATGGACTACAGGGAGACGATGGAAAAAAGGTTCGGGATTGATGGCATCTTTATGACCATGTCGCCGAGCGTGATAATAGCCTAGCGCAGTTGCTGGTAACAGTCCTCGCAGTACGCCTTGACTATGGTGGAGGTGTGCGGCTGTATGGCGACGTAACCTACTATGGCCTCGCATTCTGCGCACACGACCTTGCGGTAGCCGGGTTTCATGGCCCGGCTACGCAACGGTGCCAGATAACATGATCGCTTTTTGTTGTATGCGCAAGTTGAATAGCAAATATACCTGATTTTGCGATACTGAAATGCAGTTGAAAAAAATACCACGCGTCAGCTCGGCGCTCAAGGCAGTCGACTTGAAGCAAGAGCCGGCGCCCCTCATCATAGGCGAGCGCCTCAACACCCAGGGTTCCAGAAAAGCCAAGGAGATGGTCATGAAGGACGACCTTGACGGCCTCGTGAACCTTGCAAGGGAGCAGGTGGAGGACGGGGCTCACTGCCTCGACGTGTGCGTCGCGACCACAGAGAGGTCGGACGAACTAGAGTTCATGAAAAAGCTGGTCAAGCGCCTGAGCCTGGAGGTCGAGGCGCCCCTCGTGATAGACTCGACCGACCCAAAGGTGGTCGAAGCAGCGGTGATGCAGATACCGGGCAGGCCGATAATAAACTCGATAAACCTCGAAGGCGACGGCTCGCGTTTCCACGCTCTTGCGCCGCTCATGGCAAGGTACGGCCTGCCGGCGATAGCGATGTGCATCGGGCCAAAGGGCATGGCCAAGACTGCAGAGGAAAAAGCAGAGACCGCGCAATTATTGTACGACACTGGCAAGAAATACGGGCTTGAACCTTGGCAGTTCATCTTTGACGTTCTCACGTTCACGCTTGCGACGGGCGAGGCCGAGTTTTCAGACTCTGCCAAGAACACGCTTGAGGGCATCAGGCTCATCAAGCAGAGGTTCCCCGATGCGTTTACCACGCTTGGCCTGAGCAACGTCAGCTTTGGCCTTCCGGCTGGCGCGCGCAAGATTGTGAATTCAGTGTTTCTGTACCACGCCATAAAGGCGGGGCTTGACACCGTAATCATCAGCGCCAAGGACATCATACCGTACCCGGAGATCGACGCGGAGCAAAAGAGGCTCGCAGAGGACCTTATTTTCAACAAACATCAGAACGCGCTTGCCGACCTCATCGCGCATTTTGAGGGTGAGAAAGCCAAAGTCGCGTCTGGTACGAGCAAGCGCGTCGAAGTCGACCCGTCGTGGGACGCGGACAAGAAATGCCATTTCCGCATAGTAAACCGGCTAAAGGACGGAATAGAGGCTGACGTCGTACAGGCAATAGCAGGGCGCATACCGGGAGCTAAAGTCGTAGGCGACAGGCGGGAGGCAAATAGGGAAGCCGCGCACGAGGCGGCGGTGCAAACACTGAATGAAGTCCTGTTACCGGCCATGAAGGAGGTGGGCGACAAGTTTGGCGCAGGCGAGCTCATCCTGCCGTTCGTGCTGAAATCGGCAGAGTGCATGAAGGCCGCAGTCGCAGAGCTTGAAAAGTACCTGATAAAGCAGGAAGGGGTGAGCAAGGGCAAATTAGTGCTATGCACGGTGTACGGCGACGTGCACGACATCGGCAAGAACCTGGTCAAGACGATTTTCGCAAACAACGGCTACACGGTCTACGACCTAGGCAAGCAGGTGCCCATGCAAAAGATACTGGAAAAGATAGAGGAGGTCAAGCCGGATGCTGTCGGGCTTTCCGCGCTGCTCGTGTCGACGTCAAAGCAGATGCAGTATTTTATCGAGCACGCCAGGCAGAACAACATGGCAATCCCCGTGCTGTGCGGAGGCGCGGCGATAAACAGCAACTACATCAACAGGATAGCCAAGGACGGCGGAATATACAACCCCGGCGTCTTTTACTGCAAGACCGCGTTTGACGGGCTGCGGGCGATGAACGCGCTCGTGTCAGGCGAAAGGTCGCAGTTCATAGGCGACTGGCGGCAAAAGCTGGAAAAATGGACAGAGAAACAGGCGGTGCAGGAAACCGCGGACCTGCTGCCGCACAGCGGGATAAAGCCGGTGGAACCCCCGGTGGCGCCGCACATTGGCAGGCAGGTGAGGCTAGAGCCGGCGGACCTTGACCTGAAAGAAATCTGGAAGCACATCAGCAAAAAGTCCCTTTTTGTGCTGCAGTGGGGAATAAGGGGCAAGGGCGCAAGCGAAAGCGGCGACCCGGAAAAACTGTTTGCAGAGTGGACGGGGCGCGTCATCGATGAAAAACTGTTTGAGCCTAGGGCGGTCTACGGGTATTTCCGCTGCCACAACCTGTCGCAGGCAAGCGCCGGCCCGGGCAGGCTGGCAGTCGACCTTGCAGATGCCGGCAATCAGCAGGTCGTTTTCGAGTTTCCGAGGTCTTCAAAGGAAAAGCACCTGTGCCTTGCAGACTATTTCGGAAAGGACGACATTGCGGCTTTTCAGGCAGTGACAGTCGGGACAAAGGTCACCGAAGTCATCGATGGGTGGAACAAGCAGGACCGCTATACAGACGCCTACTACCTGCACGGCCTTGCAGTGGAAACGGCAGAAGCGATGGCCGAGTGGGTCAACGCCCGCATACGTAAAGAGCTTCAAATCGGCGACAAGCGGGGCCTGCGCTACAGCTGGGGGTATCCTAGCTGCCCAGACGTGATGCAGCACCATCTTGTGTGGCAGATACTGGACCCGGAAAAATCAGGGATGGGTCTGACAGAGTCGGGTCAGATAATTCCGGACCAGTCCACTGCCGCAATAGTGGTCCACCACCCTCAGGCAGAGTATTTCGTGCTTTAGGGCCGGAGAAATCTTCTCAATCCGCACCTTGATAAGATTATATCCGTGCACGGCTTAGGAACGTCGTAAATTGAGGCTGAGAAGGGGGCACGTTTTGCTCATAGCAGGAGCTGCCATCGTCGCCTTTAGCTTTATCGCAAGCAGCTATTACGGCCCCCAGTTTCTCAAGGAGATACAGGAGAAAAACGTGCACACTATTGCGCCTAGCGGCAAGCTAGACCTTCAGGGGAACATCACGTCAGGAACAGGTGCGTACGTCGTGGCGTTTCCAAATAACCCTGCAAGCCCCGTGCAGGCGACAGTCAGCGTCAGCGACCCTGACGGCGAGCCGGTGTCCAGGAGAAGCCTGAACGTACTCAGCTATAGCGAGTCATTTCCTGCCCAAAAGCAGGGCAACTATACCATCACCATTTCAAACCTCGGCAACGCCTCCCTTGACGCGTTGGTGATATTTGGAGAAGAGCAGGCAGTAAGCGAATCCGTCAACACACCGAACACTGTCCCTGCGGCTATCTCTATGCTTCTGGTCATTGCGGGGATAATCGTCCTTGCGGCAGGCGGGGCAATCATGCTTATTGACAGGCACAGGGACCAAAAGATGAAGCAGTTTGGGGACATGAGCGACCTAGTGTAGGATAGTGTAGGGTAGAGAGCGGACATGGCAAAACTCGAAGCGCGCAACATCGGCAAGGACTTTAATTCAATGCAGAGCAACGGCCATGCCCACATGTCTGCGATAAGCAACATCAACCTGTCGATAGAGGACGGCCAGTTCGTCTGCCTAGTCGGCCCGTCCGGCTGCGGCAAGACCACTCTTTTGAACATACTTGCGGGGCTTGACAGGCCGACCGAGGGAGAAGTGGTGCTTGACGGCAAGCCAGTAGCAGAGACGGGCCCAGAGAGGATAATGGTGTTCCAGGAAAACGCGCTCTTTCCTTGGCTGCGCGTTATTGATAATGTAGAGTTTGGCCTGAAGGTAAAGGGAGTAGAGAAGGCAAAGCGCAACGGCATAGCGATGCAGTACCTGGAGATGATGCAGCTCACGAAATTCGCCGACGCCTACACGTACCAGCTGTCCGGCGGCATGAAGCAGCGCGTGGCAATAGCGCGCGCCCTCGCAATCGACCCGGAGGTGCTCCTGATGGACGAGCCCTTTGCGGCGCTTGACAGCCAGACGCGCGACCTTTTGCTCGTCGAATTGCAGCTCATCTGGGCGCGCACCAAAAAGACAATCGTGTTTATCACGCACAACATCACCGAGTCGGTGTGCCTCGGCGACAAGGTAGTCGTGTTCACGAAAAGACCTGGCACGATAAAGAAAGAAGTGTCGGTGGACTACCGCCGGCCACGCGTTCCGGAGGACGATGGGCTGCACGAGTACCAGCGCAAGGTGCTTGACGAGCTGAAAGGCGAGATAGCGGCAAGGGAAATCTAGAATGAAATTCAGTTAAGATTTTTCGTCATCGGGTGAGTGAGCCACGCGTCATTCTTACAACATCAAGCACGCCAGAATAACTGCACGTCGAGCAGCGTTTCAGATTCTCCGTAGGATCGCCATCAAACGTTAGTATAGCAATCTCCTTATTGCATTTGGGACACCTCGCTTTAATCCAGATGCTTTCTCCGACATTCTTGACAGCTTTATTATTGCAGACAACGCAAGTGCCATACATGAACATCTGGCCATCCGCGCTCACCTCGCTATGATAAAGCACAAACTGCCTATCCAGCCTGCAAACATTGCAGTATGTTACAAAGTTGAATGACAACAGCCGTTTAAGATAAGCTTCAACAATGATTTAACGTTTCACCGTATATGCATATCCTAGAGTAAACTAAGAAAATGTAAGCACGTTAGACGTTTTATTATTTAGGAAAAATCTAGAGTCTTTTTACAAGGTCTATTCCTGACTGGAAGCTGTTGGGCGAGGTGAGGAGCACGCTTGCAGCCATCCTGCCCGCCTTTTTCACAAATTCCTCCGGCTCTTTTTCATATCTGGACCAGTCAAGGCCGATCATCTTGGCAGACTGCGCGTTCTTTTCGGAAGGCACCATTATGCACGCGACCACCTTGATGCCGTGCGGCTTGACAAAATCGACGATCTCGCCAAGGTCTGAAAGCGACGATATGGACTGCGTGACAAGCGCGTGCGGCTTGGCTTCGAGCTTGGCCTGTATCGCCGGCGCGTTTTTGTCGGCGATTCTTGCGGGAAACGACAGGTCCAGCTTTATCTTGCGGTCAAAGCCCTGCTCGCGAAGCATCCTGACTGCCTGCGACGGCTTTAATCCCGAATTGCGGCCGTCGGTCGGCGCGTCGCCAAGCAGTATCAAGAGGCTGTCGACTTTTGAAATGACGGCGTCAGCCGCCGCTTGGCAAAGCGTGATTATGTTCCGGTCGCTTGTCCTTACGCTGCAGCTCAATTTTGCGCCCTTGGCGGCCTTTTTCACAAACGACGCGGCGGTGATGCTTGACACCCGGGGCACTCCAAGGACAGAGTCGGTGAGGTGTATGCCGTCTACAATATGATGCCTGCCCAGTTGCGACGCTCGCTCTTTTAGGGCCTCCATGTCACTGTCGAGGCGCCGCTGGTCAAAGCGCCCTTCCCTTGCCACCTTGGGCGGGTTCAGCTCGTACGCTATCTTCATCGCCGGCCGAAAATTGGCACTCCTGCGCCTTATTAAATGCAGAGGTGTATGCAGGTATGCAACAGTACGCGAGAAACGCTAGTGTGATTTTGCAATGCCCAGATAGTAGGATTTCACGTCGCGCCTGAGCAAAAGGCGCAGGGCAACGAGACTCGTGATGATGGCAAAGAGCGAATAGTCAAAGACTATGAAGTCAAAAGAGTCGGACGCAATGCTCTGCGCAACGTGCGCGATATACGGCGCCAAGAGGTTGTTCAGGTGAGCGGCAAGAAAGACGAGTTGAAATATCATGTTGGCCTTCCGGGCGTCTTGGCCCTTGAACGTCTTTATTCCTATGACGGCGGCAGGGGCTGCAAAGGCCGGATCAAGGTACAGTGTAGGGACAGCAAAGGGAAGGTTGGGATTGAACCAAATGCCCACAGCCACGGCTTGCGGTACGCCAAGAGCAAGGTTCAGAGCAGTTGCAAGTATCGTCAGGATGCCGATTGTCCTGATAATTCTTGGCGTCGATGACGGGGGCGCCGTATGCATATATGCTCTGTGGCCTTGAGAAAAAAAGGCTAACGCCGCTATATCACGGTGCTATTCGATAAATCGCTTCTTTTTGGTTGGCCGCGACGCTGAATGCCATGTACGCAAGTACTTGTCAAAAAGAAATGCAGAAGCGGCTAGGCCGCGTCTGCATGTTTAGGCGATGACTGAGTGGTTTCATCTTCTTTTTCCGCCCTTGCTTTGTACTTGGGCACGATTGGCTTGAAGAACCCCATCTGCCCCACCGTCAAAAAGGCGATGCCAAGGACGAACGATGCGGCAGAGGCCGCCACTATCCCAAGATACGGCACCATGGAGGATGAAGGTGGAGGATGTGTCACCTTGTCGTATATCATAGGGCTGTTGCCGCCCACGGCCAGGGAATTTGACTCGATTGGCATTGCGTACGCCATCCCGGCTACTCCGAGGACCACCAGCATCGCGCCGATACCTAACTTGCCCGATGCCATTGCCGCGTCATTCGACGAAATCATATTAGAACGAGACTTAACCATGTTCACCTGACTTCACATGATCTTGTTGCACAATGTTCTTATAATTGGGTAAAAGAATTACAACCGACGTTATAATAATTGGAGAAAACGAGACAATGAGCCACAAAATATCGTGCAGGGCGTGCGGCGAGTACCTTTCGCCGACTGCCATCTGCACCGTCTGCCAAGAATATGTCATATGGACGTGCCCCAGATGTGAGAGGACGGACGACGTGACGCACATCCACGGCTACTGCAGGGTCGCCTACAAAAAGATCGAGGTAAAGGCCAAGTCTACCTAGCACGCGCAAAAGCATTACCATATTATGGGGCGTCCGCCATAGCACAGACAACTATGGCGCTATGGGACTCTGAAGGTGGGCAACTCATCATCGAGATGGTAGTCGCCTCCGTTGCAGCATTGCTCGGCCTATGGTATCTCAAAAAGAGGACCAAGGACAAAGAGTCGGCTGCAAAGAAAAGCGACACTGACCAGCAGCAACCGCCTTCTTCCTCATAGATATTATTTTTATTATTTCACGACGAGCACGGGGCAGGGTGCGTACGTGACGACTCCCGAAGACACGCTTCCCATCACGAGCTTCTTAAAGCCGGTGCGACCCTTGCTCCCTATCACTATCAGGTCGGCGTTGTTCTCTTCTGCATAGTGTACTATCTCGCCCACAAGCGACAGCGGGGCGTGTACGACTGCGCTTGTCATCCTGACGTTTAGGGCGTCGGCTTCCTTTTTGATGCGGTCAAACCAAGGAGCGGCTTCCTTGCCTGCCGCTTCGAGTATCTTGTCGATGTTCTGCGGGTACGCGGCCCCGTAAACGCCGAGGGACACAAGGCTCTGGTTTAGTTCAAGCGCGTGGATTGCAACCAGCTTTGCGCCGTACCTGTGCGCAAGGTCGACTGCAAAGGACGCGGCGCGGTGGGCGTTTTCAGAGCCGTCAACCGGGACAAGGATTGTGCGCACCGTGCTTGCTGATGACATGATATGAAATTACTCAACCATATTATTTACAGGTTCCAGCTCTGACGCGTAACTCTGTCAATATACATGGTTAAGCGAGCCTTAATACCAAAACTTGGCATATGATTATCAGGCGAACAAGAAAAATGCAACAACAGCCTTCTGAACCAGATGTCGTACCGCGCTGGGACCGCGTGATACACAAAGGGATCAGGACAAAGGACGGCGCGCCGGTTGGAATCATCGCCTCCGAAGAGCCGGGTTTCATAGTCGTCCTGGGTGCAAGGTCGAGGGTGTACAAGATACCCAAGTCGCACGTCAAATCCTTTGACGGCTCGCAGATGCTAATAGACATACCGGCGAAAGAGATGGGCAGCTACCGCGTCTGACCCTCTTCTTGCCCTTTTTCTCAAGTCCGTGCTCTCAAAAATACGTCTTGCAGGCAGGCAGAAAAAAATGCAGAATCTGCGTGTACCGGCATGTTAAATAATTGCCCGTTCAAAATTCACACATGTACGACGAAAAAGAAGCGCGGCAGCTGTGCATCCGGGCCATAAAGCAATACACGACTGCGGCGCAGGACATTTCTGCTCAGGATAAAGCCGACGGAAAAAAGGCTCTGGGCTTGCTGGAAAAAGGAGGAGACCCCGTCAAGACCTCCGCCCCCGTATTGTGCAGCGCGCTGGCCTCCTATCTCAAGAGCCTCAAGGCAATTGAAGAGTTTGTCATCTCTGACCAGTTGTTCCTTGGGTTTGACGGCGCAAACCCGCTGCTGGTTGCGCTGGACAGGGAGATCAGCCTCACGCTAGAGACCAAGGGCCAGATATGCCACGAGGACGTTCCAAGGCGCCAATCCAGAGTCGACTGGTAACAAGCGGCTCGTGCCGCAACGGAATTTAACCAGCGCAGGCCAAGAAACGCCGTGCAAAAGGAGGAGCTCCTGCGGCGCCTTGCCGGCGCGCTGGCGACAAAAAGCGTACACGTGCCGCAGGATGCCGCGACCTCTATACCTTCGGCGGTGCTCGTCATAATCCACTACCACGAAGGCGTGCCGTACATATTTTTGACAAAGAGGAGCGCGGGGCTAAAGTCGCACGGAAGCGAGATCTCTTTTCCCGGCGGCAGGCACGCAGAGGGCGACGCGACCCTGCTTGAAACCGCGCTGCGCGAGACGCAGGAGGAGATAGGGATACTGTTTGCGCCAAAGGACGTTGCAGGCTCGCTGCAGGTGGTCAGGACGATGACCTCAAACCACTACATCGTGCCATTCGTGACCGTGCAGGACATGCTGCCAAAGGCGCGCGTCTCTGAAACCGAGGTTGAGAAGGTGCTCGACGCGCCCCTGATAGAGACGCTTGAAACGATGGAGCCGGACACCGAGCACTTTCGCCTGTCAAAGAACGCGCACAGGTTCACGTACAGGGGAAACGTCATCTGGGGTGCGACTGCGCGCATCATGAAGCAGTTGCATGGTTCACTCATCAGACCGTCGTAAGGTGTGGTCATCGCATCGCTCCCATGGATAACAGGTCATCATTTGAGCAATGTTTCATCGTCCGATGCTGGTTATACATTTAGCGGGCCCGGTGGGCTTCGATCCCACGACAACTGGCTTCGGAGGCTTGTGCACACTTTTTTTAAAAAGTTCAGCACCCTGTCCTGACTAGGCGACGGGCCCTAGCCAATTCCTAAACCGGTCGCATATATGAAACATGCAGGCAATAGTTCTGCTGCAAAGTCGGTGGTTCTCCGCATGACAGACTATTCCACCGTAAAGTACGACGAGGCGACCGGGGAATAGACCTGCGGGTTCACAGTTCCGCTCACGACAAACGTCCGCACCTCGTACGTGCCTGCCCTTTCAGGGGTCCAAGGAATCCCGACGTTAACCAGCGCTTCAGGGCGTATCAGCCCAAACTGCGAGTCCAGAAACTGTGTCACGCCGTCAGAGTCCCTTGCCTCCATTATTACCGCAAAGGTGCTCGTTTCGTTCAGATGGCTGCGGACATCAGTCGACAGGAATATACCTTGATCTCCAACAGCAAGAGGTCTCAGAGGGACACTATCGGACTTTAGCACCGGTTTTGTGGCCGTCATGTCGGTGACGTCGCCTGCTGCAGAGGAGACAAGCAGCAGAAACATCGACAAAAGCAGGGGAATAGTCGCGACTGTCACTTGCCAGCTTCTGTACAACGACTCCCGGATGCAGTTTAGGGATTTATCTTCTATGGAAAATGCTTCTACATGCCAGAACGGTTAGAACAAACTAATCGTTTGAATAAATCTTGGTGAAGCAGCGTCATAGTTCGTATCACGACTTGCAAATTTTGCAATGTACAGCCGCTTTTACACATTATCTAGATTGATAGACGAATAAACTAGATCACTTTTGAAACTAGCAGGTTTTCTTGCCAAAAATGTTAAATGCAATGTGGGCGGTACACTGCATATATGTACGCTAGGTTGTGCAACGTAGAAATTTTGTCAAGCTATGTCAGCGAAGTCAGCGTGGGCGACCTGCTCACAGTGCAGGCGCTCGTGACAAACCCGCTCGACTGGCAGCACTTTTACGAAAAGATATCCACTATCAAAAAGGGCGACAGGACCGACTTTATGGTAGTGACCAAGGAAGGCGACCGGCTGCAAGGGATGGGCGACATCGTAGAGGTCGACAGGTGGAGCAACAGAGGCCAGTACGGGTTCAAGGTCAAGATAAGCGTGAAAAAGCAGAAATCGCTGACCGACAGGAGGACGAGGGCACCAAGAAAGCCGTCACTGCAGGCTCCAGAAAGCAAGCTTGAAATCGCGCCAGCAGAGCCGGCGGCACCCGCTGTTGTTGCAGCGGCAGCGCCCTACGTCATCAAGACAGAGGACGTCGCGGCATTCCGGGAGATGCTCAAGGGCTCGCTTGCGATGGACATGTCGTCGGCATAGTAGCTCTATTCCTCTCCTTCCTCTGGCTCCGGCTCTTCTCCTTCGTCCGGCGCCTCGGCCTTTTTCTGCACCTTTCTGGCAAAGACGAGGTAGGTCGTGTGCCCTATCATGCGCATCGACGGCCGGGTCATGCCCTCGCGCGCCTCCATCGTGCGTATCAATAGCTCTATCGACTCGATATCGGCATAGCCACTCTTTTTCAGTTCCGTCGCGGTTTTCTCTATCTGGTTCATCGTGGGGCAGATGGCCACAAACGCGCCGCTTCCCTTTAGCGCGTCGTGCACCTGGTCAAGAACCGTCCAAGGGTCGCCCAGGTCGACGATGGCAACGTCTGCCTCCCTCACGTCGACGCCCTCGTGCGGGTCGTGGCGGTTCAAAGTAACGTAATCGGCCATGCCGGCCTTTTCCAGGTTGCGCTTGGCAATCTCCATGAAATCCGGGTTGACGTCAAAACTGTAAATGTGGCCCTCTGGTTTTACAATGCTTGCAAAAAAGGTCGCCGCAGCAGCGCTCCCCGTCCCTATCTCCAGTATCTTGGAGCCGTTTTTCATGCCGGTTCGCGCCGCTATGAAGCCGAGGTCCTTTGGGTAGACTATTTGCGTCCTGCGCTCGGACTTCATGATAAAGTCGTGTGTAGTGGGCTCGATGAGGAAAACCACCTTTCCCTCCGTCGTCCTTATCACGGACCCGTATTCCATGCCCACCGTGGCGCCCACGTCGATTATCCCTAGGTGCGTGTGGATTTTCTTGTCCGGCGTCACCTTGGTGAGCCACTTTTTGCGCGACGTGTGGAACAGGAGCACGTACGAGCCTTCCTGAATTTTCAACAAGCAGGGAGCGAGTGAGAGGTGATAAAAATCAATCTGGGCCCAAGCCGAGGCCCTTGGCAAGGGACAGCAGCTCGTCCATTGTCATGTCGGTGGCAGTTACCGTCACGAACAGGTCCGTCCCGTCTGTTCCCTTGCCCCACAGTTTTGCTCCTGCATAGGTCGGGTGCTGAGCGTAGTTTGTTGTCAGTACCGCGTACCTGCCCGCGATCCCCGGCCCGCTTTTAACATGCTGGCCCTCGGACGGTGCGGCATCGACCATGCTCTTTACCGGATCCGAAGGCGAGCTTTTGAGCGCAAGGTCGGGGTACGACTCTACGGGGTACGCCGCTATCTCTATCCTGTCGCGGCTGAGGCTCGAATAATCAACATAGAGCGCCGCAAAGGCCCTCAGGTCGCCGGTCACGCGTACATTTGGCTCCGGCTGTGCCGGCGTGATTGTGGCAAGAAGATTATGCTTGCCAAGCGCGCCGGTGTCGGGAAAGGGGAGGGCATAGCCGGCGTTGCGGTCCGCCGCGTCAAGCATTTCCCTGTTTGACTGGGCTATTTCATCCTGCGACAGCCTGCGGCCCTGTCCCGGCGAGCCGCTGGCAGACAGGTCAGGCTTTTTGGCGGCGATGTAGCCGTCCTTGTCGACTGAAAGCGCAAGTGTGGCAAGTGCAAGCGGCCCTGTGTTGCTCGGGACGGATGAGCTGGTCATCCCCAAGGCGGCAGACCCTGCAATCGCAAGGCCGTCCCACGGCCGGTACCTGTCGCTGTGGCACGGATCGTCTATTGTCCATCTGCCGTCCTCTGCAAAGTATTTTATCAAGCAGCCGCTGGAGAGGGCTACTGCGCTATACGCCCTGTACGACGAGATGTCATCCTTGGAGCCGCTGAGCCACTCTGGCAGCCTGACCAAGGTATAGACAGAGTACGGCTCGGCTTTCTGGATGAACGCCCCCTTTGCCTCTTCTGACCCGGAGCTTAAACTGTCGCGGTAGTATTGCGCCATGTCCTTGCTGAACGGGTCGAGGATGGTGACTGCCGAGTTTGGCTGCATGTCGGCAACCCTGACAGGATGCGTCTCCATTACGGCCCTGCCGAGGCTGTAATTGTATTTCAGCTCAAAGGCGATTACCCTTTTTGCTTCAGTCTGCCCGGTCGCGCTCGTAGTCAGCTTGGGCACGAGCACGAGCAAAGCGGCCAAGAGCGCGACGGAGGCTGCGACGGCGACAGCCGCGTACACTGCAAACTTTGTGCCGGCCATGACCAATCAATATTGCGCTAGAAAATATATCAGGTTTTGTCCGAACGGAAAGTTTCTCTGTAAACATGTTCTAGTCAGAACTTGCAGAAGGTTAACTATGCCTTTGGGCATTGCGTGTCCAAATGTCATGCAGGGGCCTCTGCAAGAAACACCCGCACTACGTCCCAGTAAGAAAGATAGAGTACGCCAAGGGGATGAAGGTGTGCATCACGTGCGACCGCGCGATTTTCGTCAACATGGAAGACACAAAATGCCCCTGCTGCAACAAGAACCTCCGCACCAGGCCGCAGTACCACGGCGACAGGGGCAGGCTTGCAAGGGAGGCCGTGGCGCACAGGTCTACATCTTATTGAGAGCGGTTATCCCAAGTATCGAGAGCGTGTTCTTTAGCGCGATGCCAAGCGCCCTGACTAGGGCGAGCCGGGCGGCAAGCGTCTCTGCGTCCTGCGCCTTTAGCACCGGCACCTTTTCGTAGAACGAGTTAAAAGTGGTGGCGAGGTTGTACGCATAGCGTGCAAGCGCCTTCGGGCTCAGCGATTTTGCCGCGTCCTCGACTACGAGATCCATTTTAGAGATTTCTTTTACCAGCTCTATCTCGGCTTCTTCTTTCAAGAGCGAATAATCTGCTGCTTCTGTAACAACTGCCATGCCGGACTTTTCCATTATGCGCTGCGAGCGCGCATAGGCGTACTGCAGGTACGGGCCCGTGTCGCCTTCCAGGCTCATCGACTCGTTGATGTCAAACGTGATTATCTTGTCGAGGTCCTGCTTTATCATGTTGTAGCGTATGGCAGAGACCGCTACCTCCTCCGCGATTTCGCCGGCCTGCGAGTCGGTAAAGTCCGGGTTGCGCGTCTTTACCTCCTCCTTGGCCTTGTCCCGCAGGTGGTCGAGCACGAAATCCGCGCCCACGTAGACTCCCTTTCTCCCGGACATGTGCATGAACTGCCTGTCGCCGATGTCGATGCCAAGCGCCTTTGCAGTGTTGGCGCTCAAAGTCACCGCCTCGTAGCCGAGGTGCTGGTAGTCGGGCTTGCGGCCCGTTTCGCCGCCTATTTTTCCAAGCACCTGCGATATGATGCGCTGCAGGCGCGCCTGCCGCGAGTCGATTATCGTTATCACCCTGTCGCCCCCCTTGAAAGAATCCGTCTTGCTTGCTGCCGTACCGGGGGCAAGCGTGGTCGCGTACACTATCGTATCGTCCCACTGCCTTGCGTACTTTTCATAGCCGAATGGGTCTGGCACGAGCCCCAGCTTCCATGCTGCGTAGGGTATGTCCTTTGCGACGTAGGTCGCCGTGCCGTCGCTTCTCACGACAACTTTGTCCTCCTCGCCTTCCGCCGCGATAACCCAGCAGCCCTTGTTCTTGCCCTCCTCCTCGAATTTCACGAGCCATTCTTTTTTCAAGAGCTCAAAAGCCTTGCTCCACATCTGCGAGTGCACTATCTGCGACTCGAAGTTCAGGATGTCATAGTGCACCTTCATGCGCCAGCACGTCTTTAGCTGCTCATCGAGGACCCTCTTTGTTATCTCGGCCGCAAACCTTGCTATTTCCGACTTGCCTTCTTCTATTTCACGCAGCACCAGCTTGCGCTTTTCTGCAAGCGTCGGGTCTTTTTCGTACATCTGGTTCACCTTGACGTACACTTCGTCGCCGCAGTACTGGTCGAACTTGCGGCCGTCGGGCGGCTCGCGGGGAAAGCCCGCGTACAGGAACCCGATGACGATGTCGGCAACCTGCAGGCCCGAATCGTCGACGTAGTTCAAGACTTGGACTTTATTGTTTGCCGCCTTCATGATGCGGTAGAGTGTGTCGCCAAGTATCACGTTGCGCATGTGGCCGACGTGCAGCGCCTTGTTGGGGTTGACGCTCGTGTGTTCTATTACGATGCGCGCCAGTCCTCCAGAGTCGATGTAGCCGTACCTGTCCGGCTTGGCCAGCACATAGCCAAGCGTGTCTTTTGCCACTACCGCGTAATTGAAGTGAAAGTTGATGTAGCCGGCGGGGTGCGGCTCGACTGATTTTATGAACGGGAGCTGCTTTTCTGCAAGGTGCGGCTTGATGCCCTTCTCTATGAGCTCCTGCGCTATCTTTGGAGGCGCCATCTTTAGCTGCTTGCTGAGCAAAAACGCAACATTGCACGTCAGGTCGCCAAACTCTTTTCTTGGAGGCTCGGACACGTCAAACGGCACTGCAGGATAGCCCAGCTTGGCCATGCTTTCATACACTGCCTGATGCGTCTGGAGCCTGAAGCTGCTAAACGTCATTTCTGCGCCTTTACCTCCAGGTAGTTCTGCGCGACATAGTCGATTGCGTCTATCAGCCCTGTCCCTTCCCTTCCTGCGACGACGTGCTTTGCCCTCTCTTTTACATGGCCTTCTGCGTGCGCCAGCGCGACGCTGCAGCCGCAAATGTCGTACATCGGTATGTCCGTCTCGCTGTCGCCTATCGCGACCGTCTCTTCCGGCTCGGCCTTTAACATTTTCAATGCCTCCCTCAGGCCGAGCGCCTTGTCTACTCCCTTTTCGTTGATGTGAAACGCGTACTTGCTGTCGTTCAGGTAAAGTGACAGGCCGTGCTCGTCGAGGATCTTTTGCCCCTCCTTGATGTCAAACGTGCGCAGCATTACTACCTCGGTCATGCGCGGAAAGACAGGCTTTTCCTGCACGCCGTCGAGGCTTTTTTTCAAAAGCTCGTACCCAGCCATGCACCTTTCCCTGCTTGCCAGCAGTTTGTGTTCCTGCGGTGCCACGGTGATCGCGCCGCCGTTTTCGCCCACGGCGATTTTGGTGGTGCCTCCAAACACGGCAAGCACGTACGCCTCTATCGACGACCTGCCGGTGACGTAGATGACGTTGTAGCCGAGCTTGTCAAGATAGCGCAGTTTCGACAGCGCCGGCATATGCACCGCTCCGCCCCCGTTCTCCGTCAGGGTGCCGTCGATGTCGACCGCAAAAACCTTGATGGCAGTGCCCAAACGCGATTTTAGCGGGCTCTGAACGTTATAAGTGTAATGAGGTGCCGGCGGGCTTGGCTTTTGATGGTCATCATCAGAGACACACTCTATATACTCTTAATAGAAACGCACCCCTTCATGATTTGCAGATGAGCTTGACTGTTCGGCCCATAGTGCAGAACGATGCAGAGAGTTGCGGCAAGATCGGGTACGAGGCGCACAAGGCCATTTCTTCTTCACATGGCTATCCTTCTGAGCAGCCTTCGGAAGAGTTTGGAATAGAGCTCATCAAAAGGCTCCTTGGCAACCCGAACTCGTGGGGCGTACTGGCAGAGCGACAGGGCGAGGTATTGGGAAGCGTCTTCCTTCACAAGTTTCCGCCTTCGCCTGTGGCGGTGATAGGCCCGCTCACGGTGCATCCTTCCGCGGAGGGCGGCGGCGTGGGCAGGGCGCTGATGGACGCCGCTCTTGATCAGGCTAGAAAACAAAAGCAGGAACAGGTCAGACTGGTACAGTCGCCAAGTCACATCCGCTCGTTCGTATTGTATACAAAGTCAGGGTTCGCCCTTCGGGAACCCTTGTTCTTGATGCAAGGGCAGCCTCTGAACAATAGAGGAAATACGAAAAATGATGGTGATGATGGTGTCGTTGTACGCCCAGTCAAGGATGATAACGATATTGCCGCATGTAACGAGCTTTGCAGGTCGGTGCACGGATTTTCAAGGGAAATGGAACTGCGTCAGGCAAAAGACCAAGGCGTCGCCACCATGATAGAACGAGACGGCACCATCGCAGGCTATGCGGCGGGCATTGGCCTGTTTGGCCATGCAATCGCAAAATCAAGCGAGGACTTGAAGGCGCTGATTGCATCTGCGCCTGCAATCCTTGGCCCCGGTTTCTTTGTACCTGCCCGGAACCGCGAAGTGATTAACTGGTTGCTTGAAAATGGCTTTCGGATAGGCTGGCCTGCAAATCTTATGACGATTGGCCCCTACCAAGAACCGGCGATGCCCTTTCTGCCGTCTTTGGCATACTGAATATGAATAGACTTGGGCGTAAAATTATCGAAATGGCATCATCGTATTAAAATTCGAGATTGTGTCAGAGTTTGCATCGGGAAAATCGACGTGCGCTTGGCAAGAGTACCTTACGACTCTGACTTCAAGTCAATGCCAGAGCTGCACGACGATTCACAAGACAAGGCGAAACGGTGTCGCAAGGCATAAGAGCAACCAAAGGACGCTCAAGCAACATGAAGAAGGGCGGCTCACAGAAAGGCGACTCTCCATCCCAGCTGATAGACGCAAGAATCAAGGAGCTTGGCGACTGGAGGGGCGAGATGCTTTCCCAGCTTCGCGCCCTGATCAAGCAGGCCGATCCAAAAGTGGTTGAGGAGTGGAAGTGGAGAGGGACTCCAGTATGGTCTCACGATGGGCTGATCTGCACCGGCGAGACGTACAAGAACGTAGTAAAGATGACCTTCTTCAAGGGCGCCTCCCTCAAGGATCCCTCCGGGCTCTTCAACTCCAGCTTGGAAGGTAACGCTAGGCGTGCCATCGACTTCCACGAAGGCGACAAGGTTGACGAGGGGGCTTTCAGAGCCCTCATTCGCGCTGCCGTGGCCCTGAACGAGTCCAAAGCCCGCGAGTAGTCCCCGCGGAATCAAAAACATTTGCAAACTCGTGTCAAAGATACAACCGCCGAACAATCTGGTAAAATGAGGAAAGCATCGCTCGTGTGCAGCGGACCAATGCCGTCCATATAGCGCCGAGAAACATCACCTCATTCATTGAAAACACGGGGATGCTTTGGCAGAATATATACACGGCAATAAAATAGGAATGAATATATCTTGACTTTGGCCCGCTAGTCCCGATAAGACACATGGCGCTTGTAGACACGCTCAAGGCAGGCAAGAACCCGCCGGAAGAACTGAACGTTGTAATCGAGATCCCAAAGGGCAGCAACATCAAGTACGAGATAGACGACGAGACCGGCGCGCTCTTTGTTGACCGCAAGCTGTTCACCGCGATGTTTTACCCGTGCAACTATGGCTTTGTGCCGCAGACAAAGGAAAAGGATGGCGACCCCGTCGACGTGCTGGTGCTGGGAAACGACCCCGTGGTGCCGTCGTCCGTCATCCGCGCAAACCCTGTGGGCGTCCTCATAACCGCCGACGAGGAAGGCGAGGATGCAAAGGTGGTGGCAGTCCCAGTCGCCAAGGTCGACCCGTCGTTTTCCGAGGTCAAGGACATCAACAACGTGCCCCAGCATATACAGGACCAGATAAAGCACTTTTTCGAGCACTACAAGGAGCTTGAAAAGGGCAAGTACGTCAAGGTCAAGGGCTGGGAGAACAAGGAATCTGCCAAGAAAAAGATAAGCGAAGCGATGGAACGCTACAACAAGAAAGACGAAAAGTAAATGATGTTCTGCGGCCGGCTTTTTCAGGGCCGGCCGCAGATTTCTGACCTATTCAGGGATATTTAGGGAGTACACACACATTCTGCTCTCTCTGTGTCCTTTGTGCTGCTCCTGTACACCTCCTCTCTATAGTTGCGGCGCCGCCGCCACTGCCGCGATAGTGGTAGCAGGTCCTGTTACAGAGATTCTGGAGGTGCCGACTTCAGACAGCGCGGTAATAGACCCACTCAACTGGTTCCATACAAAGGCCCTGACGACATAGTCGCCCGGCTCTTCTGGCGTCCAGGGTCTGCTTGCTATTTCTGTCTGTCCAGTGTCCACGGCTCCAGTCTGCCAGTCGATCTTGATAGTGACGCCGTCCTTTTCCACTTGGATGATGTAGACATAGTTCTGCGGGTTGTTCTGATAGTTCTTGAAGGTGGCATAGAGGTCTAGTTGCTGTTCAGTCGTGGCCGATGTGAGCACGACGTTATTGTTCAGCGGGTTGACAACACCAAAGTTGACGAACTTGATCTTGTCTAGCGGGTATTGTACAAAGTGCGAGTCTGGGTAGGTGCCGACTTGGCCGCCTATGATGACGCCACCGCCACCGCCTCCTCCACCACCTCCCCCGCCACCGCCACCGCTGCTAACGACGGGGATGACATAGATCTCTGTTACAACAGGGCCGAGATTGCCGACGCTGTCTTTGGCGACGAACTTTAGCGTTGTAGTTGACGTTATCGATATCGCCGTGACATACTCGGTGCTGGATGTTGTAGGAGTCGAGCCGTCAGTGGTGTAGTAGATCTTGCTATTGGATTCGCCTGATGCAAGGGTAACAGACTGGGCTGTAGAATATGTTCCGCCGGTAGGTGAAGCTGACGCTGTTGGGGCCGTAGTGTCGATGATGTACGACAGGGTTGTGACGTTGCCAAGCTTGCCTTGTGAGTTGACTAGGACGACATTCAGGTCGGTGTTTTTGGATATTTGTATCGGCCCATTATAGCTAGTACTGTTTTTGATGGGTGCCGAGCCGTCAGTGGTGTAGAGGATTGTCGAGTTGGCTTGTAGCGAAGTCAGGCTGACGGTTTGCGGGGCGTCGTATGCTCCAGCTTTTGGCGATGGTAACACTAGTGAAGGGGCAGTTATGGTGACTTTTTGCAAGGCCCATGCGACGTTTTTAGAGCTGTCCATTACAGTCCAATTAACCATCGTGACTCCTATGGGGAATCCTGAGCCTTCTGCACCGCCAGGGGCGTTATTGTCTACATTCAGTTTTTCAATCGGGTCTTCGTCATCATGCACTGTAGGTTTCCCAAGGTCAGCTTGTGGGATAGGGGTCAGTATACCGGTGGCTTCCCTTGTAATAGGGTCTGGCGCAGTTATTGTGGGTTTGTGGTCTAGGGAGGCGCCAAGGGTTACCTTGACAAGGGAATAATCCCATTGGGAATTGCCCCAAAAGTCGTCAGCTCTGGCAGTAACGTTGTAGGCACCCGATTTGACGATGGGTAGGTCAAGAGACCAAGTAGTCCAATTTCCAGGAGCAAACGGGGTGGCTGCTTTATAGCCAGTACCATTGGTCCTTACTTCTACTGTTTTTATCCCGGTTTGACTGTCGGTAGCATTTCCCTTCACCGTTATAACTGTCCCAGTTAGAGGTCCACCCTTCTGACTGTTCTTCTGTGGATCGGTAATAGCAATTGTGGGCCTGACAGTATCGGCAGCTGCGCGGACCGTGACATACTGAAATGCAGGAGGCGATTTGTTGCCGGATTTATCAACCGCAGTCCAAGTTACTTTGGTGGTTCCTAGTGGAAATCCTTCTGGCGGTACATCCTTATTAACAGTGGGATTAGGATCTGAATTGTCTGATACTGAATAGACTCCAAGATCGTCTATCTTGGTAAGCGTGCTATTTGAAACTACATGCATATCTTGAGGAGGTATGAGAACAGGCGGAGTGACATCAAGGCCCACCGGTGCAGAGATGTCGAGAACCTCCGAGAAGGTCTTTGTCGTGTAACCATCTGCTTTGATGTCGGCCAGAAGTGTGTTCAGGTCGGCGATTTCCGCGTTGTCGATTTGATACGGCTTGACCGGAGCGTGGTTTACATCGTTGGGATCCTTCACTGCAAAGTCCTGCGGGTGGAGGGTCACGACGGCATATCCGTAGGAAGAAATCGTGCTGTTAATTTGGCTGCGGATCATACTTAGAGGATTCTTGGCGCCTTGCGGAGTTTCATAATTGTAAAAGCCGATTGTTTCTGGCATGTGGTAGATGCCTAGCGAGTCTGTGATGTTAGAGCCGGGTATTGCTCTGTAGACCTTGTTGTCAGGGCTGTCCGGTTCATCCGGGTTGTATATGCTTGGAAGTTCCTGGTCAAACTCGGGGCTGATGACCTTCATGTTGAGGGTCTTGAGCGCGTCGAGAGTAGCTTCATTGTAGATGTTGTATGGAGGGATGAAGGTAACTGCACTCTTGCCCCAGAGGCTGACCATCTTGGTGTTGGCATCTCGCAGCGTGCTTATCTGATCTGCTGGAGATAAGGTCGTATAGTCGACGTGGTTCCATGCATGGCTTGCGATCTCAAAGTTGCCGCTTTGCGCACCATCTCTTACCTTGTTCACCACTACCGGGTCGTTTCCGACAAAGTTCATTATGGCGCCAACGGTCAGCTTTTCATTCTTGGCGATAAACTGGTCCATGACTGCGGCCTGGACATTGGCGAGCCAGCTATCCTGAATGTCGTCAAGCCTAAAGACAACGCAGTTACATGCACCCTGGATAGGGGCAGCGTATGCACGCATATGGGTCGAGGCCACGACGTTAAGAACAAGCACAAAGACGGCTATCACTGCGATGATTCTAGCCGTAGTGCGAGTTCTGCCGTAGCCAAGCAGATGTTGAAAGGTCATATAACAATGCTCTAATAATTTTGTATATAGACAACAAGCCCATCATTACATCGGTTTTTGATTGTTTTACGAAGGAAAACGGCGTAAAGGGCGGATTTTCAGGCCAACCGGTCGCGGTTAACCGATTACGAGATCCAGAACAAGGCGAACTTACGCAAATCTAGGTGCGAAATTCAGAATATCAGAATAGAACCAGATTCGTAATTAATTTTCTGAGCTGCAGACTCAAAGGCGCGCCACTATTTTTTGTATCAATATAAAAAGAAGTAGAAAAAGGGGGAAGGTCTAGAGCGCCTTGAACTGGTCGCTCCACCTCATGTACGCCCTTATCATGTCCACGCTGACCGAGGGCCTGCGGATCTTTAGTATCTCGCGGAAATCTACCGTGCCGACTGGCCGCGGGTTTGCGTTTGTCTCCATCGCTTTTCCGCTCTCGAACAGCTCGTTGACCACGCGCAGCTGCACCGACTGGCAGATGTCCTTGATGTCGCTTGCGCTGTAGCCGTCAGTGATTTTCGCAAGCTCGTCTATCTTGAGCGCGCTTTCGGTGTTTAACGGTCTTGTGTACTGGTTGAACAGGTTCGTGCGCGAGGCGTTGTCCGGCAGTGTAACATAAATCCTCTTTTGGAACCTGCGCAGGAATCCCGCCTCAAGGCTCCACGGCTTGTTGGTCGCGCCGATGACATACAGTTGCGACTCTTTCGACTTGCCGTTGATGCCGTCCATCTCTGTCAGGAACTGGTTCTTTACTCTGACTTCGCCGCCGACCTCGCTGTTGCGCTGGCCCAAGAGAGAGTCGATTTCGTCTATGAACAAAAGCACGGGCACGCCCTCGCTCTCGTTCAGCTTGCGCGCCATCGTGAACAGCTTTGAAATGTTCTTTTCCGCCTCGCCCAGCCACTTGCTCATCATAGACGCCGCATCGACGTTGATGAAGTAGCCGTCGATTTCTGCCGCGGCTGCGGCCGCAAGCAGCGTCTTGCCGCATCCCGGCGGCCCGTACAGCAGTATTCCGCGTGGCCACCCAAGCGGGAACAGGTCTGGCCTCTTCATCGGGTAAACGATGGACTCTCGGATCGCGCGTTTTGCGTCGTCAAGTCCTATGACCTCGTCCCAGCTCACCTTGGGCTTGTCCTTCATGACGAGGTCGTCAAAGTCTGCCTTTAGCGTCTCTACGTTGCCGGACTTGCCGCCGCCAGAAGAAGACGCGGCACCGCCCTTGCCGTTACCGTTTGCCGGTTCTGTCCTGTTGTCCTCAATCGGGGTCGGCCTGTCGTCGTCAAGTCCGTGGGACATCTGGAGTGCCTTTATCCGGTTCTGGTACGCGTTTGCCCGTTCCATGTAGACCTTGTTCAACTTGTAATCCGGGTAGATCTGTACGAGCTTGACGAGTGCCTCAATTGCCCTCTGGTATGACTGTATAGCCATGCCTCTTGAGCCCTGGGAGTCAAGCCTGATCGCCTCGGCTGCATACTTGCTAGCGCTATTTTCAAGTTCTTGGGGTGCGAGACTCATAATTGCAGTTCCAGATGAAAATTGGTTAGCAATTTGAATTACCTAGGTGTAAATCTATCTTTGCTTGCAGTGTGAAAAGTTTACACCACAGTCCTCTATGCCAGCTGCTCGGCCTCGGCTTCCTGCTGCCTCGGAACTGCAGGCTGTTGCGCCTTGACAACTGCTGGAGCTTCTTTTAGCTCTACAGCTGAAGGAGGCTGCTGCTGTTGTTGTTGTAGCAATACAGCCGGCGCCTGCGCAATCGCGGCCGTCGCCTCTGCCAAGATGCGGTTCTGCATGTCTATCTGCGCCGGCTCGGGGTCTGGCGTGTACAGGCCGCCAGAAATCTTTGATATTGCGTCGTGCATCTCGGCAAGCGCCTTTTCGGCCAGTGGGACCAAGTGCTCCATGTCGCCCTTTACCGCGCTCACCGACTCGGCGGCGCCGTTGATTATCATGACAAACTCTTCCAAAAAGCGCGCGGCCTCCATCTTGCCGGACAGTTCATTGAGGATGAGTTCGCCGTTTTTTACAAGTTCAAGGACGCGGGCAAGCTCCTGGTACTCATCGCTGTTGTTTCCCTGCGACTTTAAGACAAAACTGGCCCTTGACTCTATCCTGCCTCGCAGCATGCCCATTGCGTAGGCGTTGCGCTCCAGGCTTGCGAGGGCGACTGCGGCCCTTTCCCTAAGGGTAGAGTCCTTGCGAAACAGCAAATTGTCTACAAATTTTGATAAAAGGCGACGAAAAGGCAAAGGGTCAAAAGATGTTGGGCGTTGTGTTCGCCCGGGGTGACCGGGGCCGCCCAGCTGACGACAGCCACGAAGTCAGCTAGGCAACCTTGGGTACCATCGGAAGGTCCGGGATTCCGGGCAGTTCCTCCTTCATCTTGTGTTCTACCGCGCTTGATGCCTCGTCTACGAGCCTTACCGCCTCCTCGTTTGCAGTCTCAAAGTTGATGGTGTAGCCTCCCACCTGGCCGGCGTCCACCAGTATCCCGCTCAAAAGTTCCGAGATTATGCCCAGCTCCTCCTCCATCTCTGGCACAAAGGGCACGAGCGACGACCTCACGTTCTTTACGACGGCCATCGCAGGACTCAGGACTATGACTAGGTCGCCAAAGTCCGACACGGACGCAAGCCGGCCGTGGATTTTTTCGAGCGCCACCTTGGCTATCGAAACGACGCGGCTTACCTGCCTTGCCTTTGCCAGCTCGGCCGAGAGCACGGTCGAGTACTGGGCGTTGCTCTCCTTTATCGAGGCCATGAGCTTGCGGAACGTCTCGTCGTCCCGCGTCTTCATGGATGACTGGAGGGCGTCAAGCTGGGCTATCTGGTTCTCCATCCTCTTCTGCACTGCCTCAAGCCGCGGCCTCAGGGGACCTCCCGGCTTGGGCGAAACAGTTGATGAATCGTCGGTAGAAGTAGTGACTACTGATTCTGACTTGACCCACTTTGACATCGTCATTTTGCAACGGCTTTGCTTCCGGGGCCGGCGATAAGACGCCCGGTGTGCCGGAAAGTTTTGTCACCGCGGTGACGCGCTTGCGCGGTAACAGCTTGGCATTTTTTTGACTTTTGACGCAATATGTTTGACCCACCGTTTTACCTTGGCGCTGTACAAGTCTATGCCGGATGCAGCACCCTTATCATCATCATGATCATGATACTTCTCCAGCCTCAGGCGACCTGCCGGCCAGCCTCGAAGAGTTTGGCCTGTCAAAATATGAAGCGCGCGCCTACCTCACGATGATAGGCAAGGGCTCGCTTGCCGCAAGCGACCTTGCGTACTATGCCAACCTTCCAAGGACCAAGGTGTACCAGACCGTGAAAAAGCTGGAGAAAAAGAGGCTGGCAGTCGTGTCGAGGCAAAAGCCGCTCATATGCAGCGCGATACCGCCGGAGGAGGCGTTTGGTGAGATAGTGAATCTGCACGAGCGCAGGGTAAGAAACATGCGCAAGATAGTCGAGCGTTTACAAAAGTTGAGCGACGAGGGGCAGAGGCCCAAGGGCTCGGAAGAAAGGAGGTACTTTATCCTCGATCCCGATTCTGCGTTATCAAAGATTTCTAGCCTGGCAGCAAACGCAAGGTCGTCGATAACTGCGACCTTGGACCCGTGGGGCCTGCGTCTGCTTGCGCAGTGCCGGGGGCAGCTGATAAAGGCGGCGACAAACGGCGCGCGGATTCGCTTTATGGTTGGCGCGCAGTGCCTGGGAAGCGAGAGCCTGTCGTCATTGCCGGACGGGATTGAACTGCGCATCTCTGATGTTTCGTCAAACTTGGTGATAATAGACATGACCCACATGGTCTCGGTCGACTCTAGCAACGGCAAGGCCGCGCTCTTTGCCTCCCTCGACGCGTACGGCGCGCTGCAGGCCAAGAACTTTGAGGAAAGCTGGGCAAGGGCAGGCGAGGCCAAGCACGCGCTGGAGGCCCAGCCGGCGCTTGCCGCAAAGGCGATAGAGCTTGCAAGGGTGGTGGAAAACGGCCTTGCCGCGCACATGCTCGAATACGCCTTGAACAACGAGGACCCCGCCGGCGAGCTGTTGGAAGTCATGGAGCGAAAATACGGCCTAAAGGTGGGGACGATGAGCGCGCCGGAGATGCTCGACCTTGTCGATTCCGCGCTAAAGATAAGCTGCCTCGGCGGGCTAAGGCACGAGAGGAGCAACAACATTGTCAGCCTCCAGTCCAAGGCGGAGGGCAAGCACGTCCTGCCCTGGGCAGTGGTGCTGGCATCCTACTTCAAGCGCGCAGGCAACGAGCCGCGGATAATGCAGAGCAAGCAGAGCCCGCAGCTGGTGCACGTCAGGCTGGCAAGGCCGATATAATAGCGCATAAATAGCAAAAGCGCCAACTGCTTTCTGTGCAAGCAAGGTTTGCAATAGCCGTCGGCGCCGCTATTGCTGCTGGAGCGATAGCTTTTGTGGTCCTGTACTTTACGCCGGCGCTCAGGATAGTCGAGGGCGCTCCCACCGTATCTGCAGTCGCGGGGGCCGGCCTGCCGGGGTACAACCATACGGTCGTGACGATTTCAGGCGTCCGCATTCTTGCAGACATTGCAGAAACGCAAGACAAGAAGGAAAAGGGTCTCGATGTCAGAAACAACATGACAGAGACAGAAGGCATGTTGTTCCCGTTTGACACCGACTATCCCCACCCGTTCTGGATGAACGGCATGAAGTTTCCAATCGACATCATCTGGCTCGACAGCAACAAAACAGTAGTGCACATCGAGCATTCGCTGCCTCCGTGCCCGAACCAGTTTGATTGTCCCAACCACCAGCCCGACAAGAATGCCCGGTACGTGCTTGAAACAGTAGCGGGGTTCTCGGAGCGCCACGGCGTGAAGGAAGGGACGCAGGCGCAGTTTGACCTGAACTAAAGATATAAACGGGTCGCGCCCTCCGCCTCTCTCGTACACACACATGGAATTTAATTCTCGTTTTGACGCCAAGGCGATTGAAAACGAGGTTCGCAGTTATCTCGATAATCTCGACCTGAGGGCCATGCTGGAAAACGAGCTTGCCGGCAGGCCCCTTATCGGCTACATAGAAGGCCCGCCCACGATGAACGGCGAGCCGCACGCGGGGCACCTGCGCGGGCGGGTCATCAAGGATTTGTGGTATCGCTTTAACACGCTGCGCAAGGGCAAGGTGATATTCCGCGCAGGGTGGGACACGCAGGGCCTGCCTGTTGAACTGGCGGCGGAAAAGGAGCTAGGGCTGACTGGCAGCAAGGCCGAAAACGTCAGCAAGGTTGGAATCGAAAAGATAGTAGAGACCTGCAAGAAACTAATCCACACGTACAACGAAAAATGGCGAGCGATGGACGCGCTGCTCGGCATGTCGTTCAACTATGAAAAGGCGTACTGGACGTACAGAGACGAGTACATAGAGCGCGAATGGCAGTTTCTGAGAAAAGCGTGGGAGACCGGCGTCCTGAAAGAGTGGTTCAGGGTGGTCGCGTACTGCCCGTCGTGTCAGACCTCGCTTTCAAACGCCGAGGTGAACCAGGGCTACGAGACCGTGGAGGACCCGTCGTTCTACTATAAGGTGAAACTTGCCGACGAGGACGCTTTTCTCATCGTATGGACGACGATGCCCTTTACAATAGTCACCGACGAGATGGTGGGCGCAAACCCCAAGGCGGACTACTCGTACGTATGGATCGCAAAGGACACGAACGAGGGAGGCGAGCGATGGGTCGTCGGCTCGGACAGGCTTGCAGAACTGATGAAGGAATTGCGCATCGAAGACTACAAGGTCGAAAAGACGGTCAAGGGAAGCGAGCTTGACGGCAGGCACTATGTGCATCCACTGTTGGACATGATACCCGGCCTTGCCGAGCTTGCCAAAACTGGCTCGATACACTTTGTCGTCGCAGAGGACTATGTCGACACTGCGACCGGCAGCGGCCTCGTGCACCTGTCGCCGGCAAACGGCGAGGAGGACTTTGACATTGCAAACAGGCGCAACGTCCCGATATTCGTCCCGATTGATGATAGAGTGGTGTTCACGGAAAAGGCCGGCGCGTTCAGTGGCATGTTTGTCCGCGACGCCGACATGAAGGTGTTTGAAGCAATGAAGGCAAGGGGCGCGTCCGTGAAAATGGGCAAATTGAAGCACCAGTACCCCACGTGCTGGCGCTCGCACCACAAGGTGGTGTGGCTTGCAAGGCGCGAGTACTTCTACATCCTGAGCAACCTCGGCGACAAGCCTTTGGAAGCCGCACAAAAGGTCGACTACTTTTTCGAGCAGCCAAAGAACAGGTTCGTAGAGATTATCCGCGAGCAGCATCCCTGGTGCATATCCCGCGAAAGGGTGTGGGGGACGCCACTGCCGATATGGTCGTGCGGCAAGTGCGGCCACAAGGAACCCCTGTTTTCAAGGGAAGAGATCGTGAAAAAGGCCGAAGAGCTGCCGGATGGAGCCGAGTTTGAGCTGCACCGGCCGTGGATAGACAGAATAAAGATAAAGTGCGGAAAATGCGGCGCCGAGATGCAGCGCGAGCCGTTCGTGCTTGACACGTGGCACAATTCCGGCGCGGCTCCGTATGCGTCGCTGACTGACGAGGAGTACAAGGACCTGATACCGGCGGCGTTTCTGACAGAAGGCATCGACCAGACGAGGGGATGGGCGTACACGCTCCTCATGGAAAACGTCATCATGAACAGCGCGGCTCCGTACCGCTCGTTCCTGTTCCAGGGCCACGTGCTTGACGAAAAGGGCAACAAGATGAGCAAGAGCCTTGGAAACGTCATCGAAGCGCGGAAACTATTGTCGGAAAACCCTGTCGATCTTATCAGGCTGTACTTCATGTGGAAGTCGTCGCCGATAGAGGCGCTGAATTTCAGCCTCGACGAGATGAAGACTAGGACTTACCAGATACTGAGCACGCTCCACAACCTGCACGTCTACTTCCGTCAGAACAGCGAGTTTGACCATTTCGACAGGGAAAAGCACACGGTTGAATGGGCGCTTGAAAACGGCCTGCTTGCGCCGACAGAGGTATGGCTCCTTTCAAAGATGCAAGGATTGATAACAGAGGTCACGAGCGCGTTTGAACGCTGCAGGTTCCACGAGGGGGCAAAGGCGATAGACGAGTTTATCATCAACCACCTGAGCCAGACCTATGTTCCACTAACGAGAAACGTCATCTGGGACGACAGCGCCGAGAACCTGGACAAGCGCCTTGCCGTGTACGCGACCCTGAGCCACGTGCTCTTGCAGATAGACATCATGCTGCACCCGCTGTCGCCGTTCATCAGCGACTATATGTACCTCACGTGCTTGGTTGGCAGGAAAAAGAGCGTGCTTCTTGAAACGTGGCCGGTGCGCGACGAGCGGCTGGCAAACGCCAAGGTGGAGGGCGCCTTTGACATGATAAAGGAAGTCGTGTCGCTTGCAAACGCGGCGAGAAACCTCGCAGGGTTGAAGAGGCGATGGCCAATCCGCGACGCGACCATCTGCGGCACGCACACAGAATTGAAACCGCTGGAGGTGCAGGGCGTCGCCGAGTCTCTGAAATCGCAGTTGAACACCGAACAATACAGGATGGTACTGGTTAACGCAGGCTCGCAGCTGGAAAAGGTGTCCAGCCTGCTTGAAAACAACCTGCCAATCATGGTAAACGTTTCTCTGGTAAGAAAGAGCGTGGCGCCCCGGGTAAAGGCCGACATCAATTCCGTGTTGCAGGCGTTTGAGGGCACAGACAAGCTGGCAGTCATCAGGGAGCTGAAAACGTCCGGCAAGTACGTGCTTGCGTACAACGAGAAAACGACAGAGATTCTGCCGGCGGATGTCGACGTTGCGTACAAGGCGCAGGAAGGCTATTCGTCTTCGGAGCGAGGCAACCTAGTTGTGTTCATATCGACAAAGCGCGACAAGGAATTGATTGCAAAAGGCTTGCTTCGCGACTTGGCAAGGAACCTCCAGCAGTTGCGCAAGGAGAGGCAGTACAACCCGACGGACATACTTGCGGCGGCGTACGTCGCCGGGCTCGACGACGAGGAAAATGCGGCGTTGTCGGCCATGAAGGAAGAGATGACTTATCTTGTACGGGTAAAGGCAGCCGTGCTGTCAAAGGAGCCCCTTGACAAGGTGAGCTACAAGCAGGTGGAAATCGACGGCCGCGAATTTCGGATTTCGGTTGAATGATTTTTTACCAAATGGTACGCATTTTTGCTGCTATATCGTAATAACAGACAGCCGGGTGTTTGTTGGCATCGGGGGCAGGTAGCACATTCAAGAAGTACTGGCAAGTAAGGACTGTTTACCCGCAAGTCTATGTTTATTGGCATACTGTCTTATCTAGATATTTTCGCCCAATTATCTGCAATTGACCAACGAGCAGGTTACCCTTGATAGCTGGGTCACGGGACGGCTGCGTGACAGGCTGAGGAGGGCGTCCATCATCGCCACGAGGACGGGCAAGCCCGTGGTGCTGTACAGGCACACCATAGAGGAGATGGACCAGTCTGCCGAGGAAGAGATAGCGACCGTGAACGAGCAGTACGTAGTCGTGCAAGTAATAACGCACGGCGGATTCATACCGCCGAACTTTCAGCAGCAGTACGTGTTCACGTTCGAGCAGTTCCCCGAGTACATCATGAAGAGGAGCAACGAGCTTCTCGCGCTGTGCCTTGACAGCCTTGATCAGGAAATAGCCGATTAACACTTTTATCGTGCCCAATTAGGTGCATTTACCGCACAATAATGCTTATCATCGCCTTTTGAATATGGGATTTTGTATGAAAAAAATTCTAACTGTCCCAATTATTGTGGCTATACTATTTCTCCTACCTTTGATGTATCAATCGCGATTTCAAGCTTGTGAAACGGGCCACGGTTGCAGAGAGGTTACGGTGATGCATTCAATAAGTTATCATATTTTTGGATTTGGAGGTGTAATGTATTATCCTGTGACATATGAGCTGGGTTATTCCATGACTACGAGCGGACCTATGAAGACATCCTCGTCAGAGATCCATGATCCAAGTTAGGTGAATGGCACCGACCAATCGCCGCCTAATGAGGCACGATTACACTTTTAAAGGCGCCCGCCTTTTCCAAAGGCGAAATGGCCAAGTATGACGGGATAAAGGGTCAGGAGCTCCTCGACGTCGAGGAAACCAAGAACGAGATCACGCTGATATTCAAGGACAACAGGTATCTGTTTGTCAAGTTGCAGAACGGGCAGCTCGTGATAGATTCGGTGCCAGAATAGAATCATTTTTTGCTTTTCAGGTATTTTTCATACATCTCTATCGCCCATTCCTGCGCGTCGGACTGGATGGAGCCGGGGCGCATTGCGCGTATCTTGTCTATTGCCTCTTGCGCTGCTAGTCCCTGTTTCTTTATCAGGTATGCTGCTAAAATGACGCCGGTCCTGCCCTTTCCTGCCGCGCAGTGGACCATCACCGGCCCTGGCTGCGCGTCGATAAACTCGACTGCGCGCTCAATGTCTTCAATCTCTGGCGCGGCAAAGTCGTCCACCTGCAAGTGGAGATAGCCGACACTTCCGTTGACCCACTCTTCCGGGAGCGGCCCTTCCCTCACCGTCACTATCGCAGATATTCCCTGACTTTTCGCCCAGTCAAACTCGGCCTTTGTGACAGGCATTCCGGAGCCGGCTAGCTTGCCTTCTAGCACCCAGCCAAAGTTGGACGGCCGGTCAGAGGTCAGGCCCCGCACTTTGCGGTACGCGTCGCCCAGCTTGGTCAACGGCATGGAATTGTTGGTTGCAGTTTATAACGCTATATGTATGCACAAAGCAGATATTCTGCGCCTTTGAAGGTACGTTATGATTGAAGCCAGGTGCCCCAAGTGCAGCAAAAAGGCACAAGTCGACGACGATATGGCAAACGTCAAATGCGACTTTTGCGGATACTCGGCAACCTACGACGAGTACCTTGAGCTGATGAAGGAAAAGGCGGTCCTGATGGCAGACGACTATCAGATGAACTGGGACAAAAATCCGTTCTAATTACCAGACGTTTCCTTTGTCGCTGCAGTCGAGGTGGCTGCCGCAGTTCGTACATATCATGTGGCACGCTGTCATGTTCTTCATTTCAAAGCCGCAGCGTGGGCATTCCATTGTTTCTTCCTTTGTTTCTGCCACGCCTATGCTTTCAGGTACTAGTTTTTAACCGTTTCAATATCCTGAAAGTAACTCATTATGGAATAGTTTGAGTGGCATCCTCATGTTGTGCCCTAACCTGCAACCCGCTTGGCGCGGTTTGACGACTCCTGCAGCTCACATTATTCTGTCTCCTTGTGGCTTTCTATTGCGTACAAACGTCAGAACTGCAAGCGCCACGACAGAGACAGTTATCAAAATACTTCCTATTATGATGTGGATGAAATGTTCTAGTCCAAATCCAATGCCTGAAGCTATGTGAATCTCATGCGGCGCTGACCTGAAAAAGAGACCCAATCCAATCACCGCTCCTGTCACCAGCAAATACTTTGTCGACGTGCCGGCCCTGGCAGCGGCCGCGACTACAGTGACTAGCCCAAGTCCGAAAAGAGTGCTTGCAAAAGGGGTCACCGAAGGCAGGCCAGACTCAATGCCAACGACCCTGCTCAGGACTAGCCCGACACTGAGAAATTCGAGTATAAATCCTGCAAAGTAGATGGCTAGGCCGGTTGCTACTCCGTACTTGCCCGCACTTATGCTGCTACTGTGCTGCTCTGGCAATCCTGTTTGACTCCTCCCCCGCAATACGGCTCTCCACTTTGCCTCTGTACACCGTTGCGAACGTTGCCGCAGCTGGCCCCGCTGCCAATACTTGCTTTTTTGATTCGATGATGATACTAGCCAACAACGATCAAAACAGCCGCATTACAAGAGATAAGCCTGATGCAAAGCAGATTGCAAAAAATGGACATGATGATCCGGCGGATCAGCTTTCGCTAAAAACTAGCAGCAGCGCCGTCATCCAGCTTTATTTTTTTGCTTATTTCATCCAACAAATGTTTCAGATTTAGATGCATACCCAAGGGAATAATCGGGATGACTTTGAGAACCCCTTTTATGGAGCCGATTTTCTCTGTCACCGACTCTAGCTCTGAGAGGTTTCTTGCAAACAGGGTTAGAAGCACCATAGTTTCAGAACTCGGTGGCACGACGAACATGAAATGATCTTCCGACTGCTTGTGAAGCTGGCTTACAACATTGTCGTACAAGGAATTGTCTGTAATGACGATTAGCCTGAAATCGAGATAGTTGCTCATGGCAGCCTTGTTGCAATGGACAGTAAAGTCGAGGATGCGTTCTTTCGACATGACTCCCAACCTCCTGATGACTGTTTTTTCTGTTACAGAGGTGCGTTTTGCCAGATCTTTTATCTTGATTCTAGGTTCCAAAAGTAGCCAGTAGATAATCTTCCAGTCAGTCTGCGACGGCGTAAAATCATAACGCAGTTCTTCTGTGAATTTTACTACCACCTTGCTAGGTTTTATCAAGCCGGCGATCTCTTTTATGCTGGGGACCCTCGTTTCCTTCTTGAAAAAGAGCCTGAAAACCGAGGTGTTCTCGAAAAGGCTGACTTGCATGTATAGGTATCCGAGGCTTGCCAGACGACTGGCTGTTCTTTCTTCCGAGTTCCCGTCGTGCCGTACCAGGATATTGAATGATTTGTCGAATCCAAATATTGCAAAATTCGGGACTGTCATGAAATTCTGTATCACCTTGCCGGCGACAAGTTTCTTGATCCTGTTCTTGACAGTATTAACGGTAATCCCAAGGATGGAGGCGATGGAACTGTACTAAGCCCGGGCATCGTAAGTCAGTCTCTTCAGGATTTCCAAGTCTATTGAATCCAAGACGACTCCCTTTGACATCGACGACAACAACAAAGTGAGAGGGGGTGAGACTGCTATATGAAACCTAGCCACACGAGACCAGCATTTATGAGAAATCATGGATGAGTAATTATCCCCTAGTCGGACTACAATATCGCAGGATCTTCAAGCCAAAGGTTAATTAAATCCAAAAGGCGCCTTGATTCTGCATGGCGCAGTTCAAGTTAGTCATTTCCGACTCGACAGGCAGGAGCGTCTCGCAGGAGCTCAAGGACAAGTCCGCGCAGCCGCTGCTTGGCGCTAGGATTGGTTCCATTCTCGATTCATCCGTAATAGGCATTTCAGGTGGCAAGGTCAAGATAACAGGAGGCTCTGACAAGTCCGGCACCCCAATGCGCTCTGACGTCCACGGCGGAGTAAAGAAATACGTGCTGATGTCCGAAGGCGTCGGCGCCAAGAACCTGGAAGGAGGCAGGATTCGCAAGCTGGTCAGGGGCAACATGGTCACCGAGGAAATTTATCAATTAAACGTCAGCCTGGTGGAAGGCAAGCTGCCGGAAAAGCCAAAGGAAGAAGCCCCGGCTGCTGAAGCAGCACCGGCAAAAGAAGAAAAGAAGAAAAAGTAAGTTTTTTCCTCTCCTTACCTTAATATCAGAGAGAATTAAACGGTAGATATCAATTGCACTGGAAAGAGACACTGCCGGACTGGTACATAAAGGAATTTGGATACCAGCCCAGCGTTAACATTGGCACGTCGGGCCACGTGGACCACGGCAAGACCACGCTCGTAGAGGCCATCACGGGCGTGTGGACGAGCGCGCACAGCGAAGAGCTCAGGCGCGGCATTACAATCAAGGTAGGTTATGCAGACGCAGCGTTTTACAAGTGCTCAGGGTGCGAGCCTCCGCAGTGCTACGGGACGCAGCCAACCTGCGAAGGGTGCGGCGGCAAGGCAGAGCTGTTGCGCGTCGTGAGTTTCGTAGATTCTCCCGGCCACGAATCATTGATGGCAAACATGCTTTCCGGCGCCGCGCTGATGGACGGCGCCATACTCGTGATGGCGGCAAACGAAAAAGTGCCGCAGCCGCAGACCCGCGAGCACCTTCTTGCGCTCTCTGTCCTTGGCATACAGCAGCTCGTCCTCGTACAGAACAAGGCAGACCTTGCCACTTATGACGAAGCGTTGGACAACTACAAGCAGATCAAGGACTTTGTAAAAGGCAGCATCGCAGACAAGGCGCCGATAGTGCCCGTGTCTGCGCAGCACCGGCTCAACATCGACTCGCTCATCGAAGCGATTGAAACCAACATCAAGACGCCAAAGAGGCTCAAGGACGTACCCCCGATAATGCACACGCTGCGCTCGTTTGACATCAACAAGCCGGGCGCGCCGATAAAGCAGGTCAAGGGCGGAATCCTAGGAGGCGCGCTGGTGCAGGGCGAGTTTTCCGTCGGCGACGAGATAGAGATAAGGCCGGGACTGGTGGACGAAAAGAAAAACAGGTATGAGCCCATTACCTCCGTGATTTCGACTCTTGGTACAGGCGCCGGCCTTGTGGACAATGTCAAGCCGGGCGGCCTCGTAGCTATTGGAACAAAGCTGGACCCGACGTACACAAAGAGCGATTCTCTGATAGGCTCTGTCATCGGCAGGCCTGGCACGCTTCCAAAAGACGTCGAGGACGTTACTGTCGAGACACATCTCTTTGACACGGCTGTTGGCACGCAGGATATGGTCAAGGTCGAGCCGATAAAGGCAAAGGAGCCATTGAGGCTCAACATCGGAACGGCTGCGGCAGTCGGCACTGTTACCAGCGTTCGCGACGGCAAGATGGAAGTGAAACTGAAAAAGCCGGTGTGCCTGATGCCAAAGAGCAGGGTCGCCATCAGCCGCAGGATTGCAGAAAGGTGGCGCCTCATTGGGTCCGGAATAGCGGTCTAGTGCTATGCAGGTTCTCTGCGACACAAGTTTCCTCATGGTCCTCGTGCAAAAGCCGATAAAATACATTGACAGGGTGGAGCACGAGTTTGGCCGGCTTGACTTTATCGTTCCCGGAATTGTCATCGACGAACTGAAGAGGCTTGCAGAGAAGGCGGGACCAAAGCGGGCCATGATGGCCAAGACCGCGCTTGAAATCATCAGCACAAAATTCAAGGAGGTGCAGATCCCAAAAGCCGCGCATGTGGACGACGCGATTGTGGAATACGCGACGGAGAACAAGTGCGCCGTTGCGACCATCGACACCAACCTGCGCAGGCGCCTCATTGCAAACGAAGTGCTCGTACTGACGCTGAGCCGCGACAGGCTCGTCGTGGCAAACCCGAACCTGGACTGAAAACTTAAATAAATTTCAGATGAGTCTTTCTCATGCTCGATTACAAGGGGATAAAGTTCCACTGGCTTGGCCACGACGGCTACAGGATTGTCGCCAGCGGAAAAACGATCTACATCGACCCGTACCAGCTGTCCAAGGCGCAGCAGGGAAGAAACGACGCCGACATTGTCCTGATAACCCACAACCACTATGACCACCTGAGTATGGATGACCTGAAACAGGTGGTCGGCAAGAAAACCGACATAATAGCGGCAAAGGAATGCGCAGAGCAGCTAAGGCCGCTTGGGCTTGCGGTAAATGCGGTTGCGCCGGGCGACAGGGTGATGGTGCAAGGCGTGCAGGTGGAGGTGGTGGCGGCGTACAACACCAACAAAAAGTTCCACCCAAAGGCCGACAAGAAGGTCGGCTACGTGATGACGCTGAGCGGCATTCGCGTCTACCACGCCGGCGACTCTGACGACATACCGGAAATGTCGCAGGTGCATCCTGACATCGCGCTCGTGCCGGTCTCTGGCACGTACGTCATGACTGCAGACGAGGCCGCAAAGGCGGTGGACGAAAAGATAAAGCCAAAGATGCTTGCGATCCCGATGCATTATGCCTCAATTGTCGGCTCGAAAAAAGATGCGGCGCGTTTTAAGGAACTGGTAAAGGCGTGCCCCGTGGAGATACTTGAGCAGGAATAAAATAGGCAGTACCTTAAAAAAGAGGTGAAGGCTCCACAAACGGCAATATATGTTGCAAGGCGGCAAGTCGCTGTTTAGCGTTGGCTCTTTTGAATTTCAGACCAGACACCTCATAGTCATAGCCGTCCTTGCGATGGCGTTTTCGATTGCAGTAATCATGAGGGCGATGCCGATAAAGTACGGCGCCTACCTCAACGAGTTTGACCCGTATTTCGACTACAGGGCCACGAAATACATCCTCGACAACGGCCTTGACGCCTACTGGCACTGGCACGACACCATGTCGTGGTATCCAGAAGGGCGCGACATCCCCGGCACATCGCAGTCAGGGCTGCATGTGACTGCGGCCATAATGTACTCGATGTTTGGAGGCGGCGGGTCGCTCCTTGATTTTACCATAATGTTTCCCGTCGTCATGGGCTCGCTTACGGTCATCGTCGTCTTTGCGCTTTTGCGCGTCCTTGGCGGTACTACCGCGGGGCTCTTTGCGGCGCTTCTCTTTGCACTAAGCCCGCCAATCATTCTCAGGGGCAACCTCGGCTGGTTCAAGTCAGAGCCACTCGGTCTGTTCTTCGGGCTCTTGGCGGCGTACCTGTTCATCTCGGCCATAAGGCACAAAGAGATCAAGTATGCGATACCAAAGGCGGTGCTCGGTGGGCTTCTCCTCGGCCTTGCAAACGCCTCTTGGGGAGGGATACAGTACTTTAGCATCCCGATAGCCCTGTTTTTCCTTGCGCTTCCGTTCTTCAAGCGCGACCTGACGATACCGATGTACGTCGCAGTCGCCTTTACGGTATTCACGCTGATAGCCGCTGCAGGATTCCCAAGGCCGGGAATGTCGTTCATCGCCGGCCTGCCGGGAGTCGCCATGATAGGGACCACCATCTTTCTCGTCGCGGCCAACTTTGTCGGCAAGATGAGCAAGGACAACGAGCGCGCAAGGCAGCGCAACATGGTCTTTTTGCTCATCGCGTTTGTGGCGGCAGGCATCGGCCTGGTGGTTTCAGGCTCGTACATCTCGCCCAGTTTCAGATACATCAATGCAATCTTCCCTGGCGTCTCGTCGCAGAACGCGCTGGTGGAATCGGTAGCGGAGCACCTGACTCCCACGATTGCGGACTATTTCACAGACTTTTCCATCCTGCTGATATTTGCTGGCTTTGGCGCGTGGATGGCTTTTCAGAGGCGCAACGACACGGCGGTGTTTGCGCTCATCATCGGCATCACAGGCGCGTACGTGAGCGCCACGTTTGCCCGCCTGCTGGTTTTTGCGTCGATAGGCGTCATAGTTCTTGCAAGCATCGGCCTCTACGAGATAACAAGGAGCATACTTGAGCACAGAGACGCGCACACGTCCGGCCCGCAAAAGGGCAAGCGCAAGGAAGCGGCCAAGCAGCCGATGGGCACCCCGGTCAAGATGGCGTACGTCGGCATCGTGATAGCGATGCTCCTCATCCCCGTGTTCTACCCGCCAAACTCCAACTGGGTGGCTGCCGTCGACGTGCCGACTGCCATCGGAAACGGCGGCACGGTGTTTCGGACCACGAGCACCGACTGGATAAACGCGACACAGTGGATCTCCGAGCACACCGAAAAGAACGCGGTCATCGCGTCGTGGTGGGACTATGGCTACTGGATAACCACGCTCGGCGAGCGCACCACCATTGCGGATGGCGCCACCTTCAACCAGACCCGCATCGAGACGATAGCCAAGATGTTCTCCGGCGACGAGCAGTCCGGCATAAAGATAGCGCACGACCTGAAGGCAGACTACCTCGTAGTCTATGTCGTCGGCCAGCACCAGTTTAACGGCAGGCCAGGAGGCGGTAACTCCACCGGCGCCGACGTCCCGGTGTTTACCCTCGGGCAGGGCGGAGAAGAGAGCAAAAAGAACTGGATAATCAGGATTGCAGGCTATGACACAGGCAGATACCTGGAAAGCGACGGCTTTACGCCCAAGAACGCGTTCTGGAACAACACGCTCCTTGGCAAGCTCATACCGTACGATCCACTCTCTTTTGCGTCGTTCACCTCGACCGGCCTTGCCAACATACAACCGACATACAAGCCCGGTCTGGTAGGGCTTTACTCAAAGCATGTAAAGTACCCCGCGGACGGCGACCCCAGCCTGCCGTTCCACCTGGTGTACGCGTCGCCAAGCTTTGAAAAAGACAGCAGCATCGTGACGGGCGTCCTCATATACAAGGTAAACAAGGACTATGTGCCACATCCCACGCATGACCCGTACACCCCGACCAGCGGGACGCTGGCAAACATGACGCCGGGCCCGCAGATAGCCGAGATAACTACCACGCAGGGCGTGATAAAGGCAGAGTTCTTCCCCAACGCTGCACCAAAGACGGTCCAGAACTTTATCGATCTTTCCAAAAACGGCTTTTACGACGGGACGGCCTTCCACAGGATTGTACCAGGCTTTGTGATACAGGGAGGCGACCCGCTGACCAAGAACGCGACTGCAGACAGGAACCAGTGGGGAACTGGCGGCCCAGGCTACAAGATAAACGCCGAGTTTACCGATATACCCCACAACAGAGGAATACTGTCGATGGCAAGGACGGCAAACGACCCCAACAGCGCCGGCTCGCAGTTCTTCATCGTGCTCAAGGACGACAATAACATAAGGCAAGTCCTTGACGGCCAGTACACTGCCTTTGGGCGCGTCATAGCGGGCATGGACGTGGTGGACAAGATAGCGAGCCTGCCGACGGTCGGCGGCAGCGATCAGAGCGTCAGCGACCACATCGCAAATCCTGACGACGCAAGGATACTGTCAGTGAAAATAGTGCCCCGCTAGAGCGCTTTCAAAAGGTCGTCGTGGATTATTCCGTTCGTGGCCACGATGTCCAGCTTGTCAAAGACAGGGAACGCCGGCTTGCTCCCGTCAAGGAGCGTCCACTTGCCACCGGCCTCCTCAAGAATCAGGCCGGCGGCTGCAATGTCCCACATGGACAGGTCGTTGTTTATCGTGCCGTCCAGCCGGCCGGAGGCGACGTACGCGACTTCCAGGCAGAGGCTGCCGAGCTTGTGGAAGCGCTTTATCTTTTTCAGTATGTTTGCGCTGATGCGCTCAAACCTGCCCTGGTCGAACTTTGTGTGGTTCACGTTCAGGTACAGCTCTTCAATGTTGCGCCTCTTTGTGACTGCAATCCTTTTGCCGTTCAAAAACGCGCCCTTGCCCAGGACTGCGGTAAACTCTTCGTTGTGGTTTGGGTCGACAAGGACGCCAGTCAGGGTCTGCGAGCCCTTGCAGAGTGCAATTGACGTGCAAAAGAACGGGATTCCGATGACAAAGCTTGCGGTGCCGTCAAGCGGATCTATGACGAAATAATATCCGTCTTTTTTCACGCCGGCGTTGATTTGCCTGTCCTGCTCCTCGGCTACGAATGGAATGTCTGGAAACTGCTTTTTCAGGTACGACATTATGAGTGCCTGCGACTCGCCGTCCACCCTTGTCACGAGCGAGCGGTCGTGCTTTACCGAAACGTCATAGGTTTCAGAATTGCCAAAATTGTCCTTCAGCAGTTTTGCGGCCTGCCTGCCGGCGGCAAGCGAGTGCCGCAGTGCGTCTTCTTTGAGCTCCAAGCGGTGCTTCTTGCTAGCCTGCGAGCCGTAATAATCGTTTCCGGCAGATTTAATACGGTTTTGCACGAGATTTCAGGCGTTGGCAATTTCAGAGGAGTTTGTCCGTGAACATCTTGACAGGTGGATCAGGGCATGGAACAGCCGCGACCTTGCCGCGGTCCTTGCCATGTATTCTGACGACATCGAGTTTGCAAGCCCCAAGATAAAGGCGATGATGCCGGAAAAAAGCGAGGGCAGGGTAAGGGGCAAGAAGGAACTTGAACAGTACTGGTCGCTTGCGCTGCAAAAGCTCCACGAACTGCATTTTACCCCGGTAGCCTTTGCGATAAACGGCGACCAGTGCTATTTCGAGTACAGCTCTTTGCTGAACGGCCAGAGGACGCTCGTGGTGGAAAAGTTCCAATTTTCAGGCAGCAGCGGCCTTGTAGTCAGGTCCAGCGCGTTTTACGGCGCGCAGGGCTAGCGGCCGGCCGCAGCAAGCGCAGCATAGATGAACGGCAAGAGCGTCGACGCCTCGCCGTGGATTGTAGTCTGCCTCGCCTTGGTCGTGACCTTGCCCCATGATATTGCTTCAGCCACGAGCGCGCCTGACAGGCTCCCGTCCCATTCCGGCGCCGTGGTGATGTAGACGGCATAGTCGAGGCCGCCGCGGTACTGGTTCCACCAGAGCGTGTGGTGCTTTGAAATCCCGCCCCCTATCATGAAGGCGCCGGATTTCTTGGCGTCAAACACCATGTCGGAAAGTTTCGTCTCGTCCTTTAGCAGGTTGAGCTTGAAATCCTTGTGCTGCTGGTTGAACAGCCATATCTGACTCCCGACTGCGCCGTCGACTATGCCCGGCACTATCACGGGTATCTTGTTCTTGTGAGCCCAGTAAAGGAAAGACGACTCGCCAAGTGTGCTACCGATATAATCGGTGATTTCGTAGGTCGACACGTCGCGGTGGCCTGCCTTGTACATGTCGTTCAGGCATTCCTGAACCTTTTCCTCAATGAGCGGGCCGTATGCAGTCATCGGCACGAGCACGTTTCCGAGGCGATGGACCTTCTTTTTCAAAAGGGTCATGTCGTCCATGCGAAAGTCGCCGGCGTAGTACTTGTCGTACGACCTTGCGATGTCGTGGTCCAGCGCGCCGCAGGTAGTGATGACGACGTCAAACATCCTGTTCTTCAGCATGTCCCGGACAATCCCGCGGGCGCCTGTCGACATCAGCGCGGCCACAAAGGACAGGAACTTGGTGCATTTTGGCTCCTCTATCATCCTTTTCAGGATGTCGACCCCGTCAGCGAGGTTGCGCGACTCAAAGCCACCCGAGCTTGCCATGCTCGCAAATATCGAGTTCACGTCAGAGTCTCTTGAAATAGCGTGATCCTTTACCGCGCTGTGCAACAGGTCGTTTGCCCCTTTTTTCTTGCCGGCCATAACAGCGCCGTACAGGGCGCGCTATAATAAAAATAATGTCCTGCAGGGAGTCGCTTTCGCCTAGCCTTTGCAAGAAACGCACGCGAACAGAATTTTTTAAATGCAGGTGCTTTTCTAACTAAAGGGTGCACGACGACCACAGCAGCCACGATCACCACGGCAGCGACCAGAGACACACGTTTTCCGGGCGCAAGATAGACCCGCCGACAGTTTCTCCAAACATGACCGTTCCTGATTTGATAAAGTTCTACGGCTCGACCGGCTACAACGCAAGAAGGCTTGCCGAGGCCGCCGAGATATTGCAGGACATGATAGACACCGGCTCTACCGTCTGCCTCACGCTTGCCGGCGCCATGACTCCGATAGGCATGGGCAAGACGATTTCGGAGATGATCGAGGCGGGGTTCATAGACTGGATAGTGGCTACTGGCGCAAACGTGTACCACGACTTGCACTTTGCGTACGGCCTGCCGGTAAAGCAGGGCCATTTCGATGTCGACGACGACGTGCTCTATGCAAAGCAGATCGTCCGCATCTACGACGTGTACATCAAGGAGCTAGAGACCTTGCAGGCGCAGGACCTTTTGGTCCAGAAGGACATCGCAGAGAGGTCGGCAGAGATACCCAAGAACGCGTCCACAGCAGACATTGCATACGCGCTGGGCAAAGCCGCAAAAGAGAACGCGAAATACCCTGACAAGTCGTTTCTGGTAAAGGCGTACGAGCACAAGGTGCCCGTCTACATGCCGGCGATAGGCGACTCGTCAATCGGCCTCAACATGCTCCCGCTTCTGCTTGAGGGCAGGGGCGTCTTCCCGAACACGATACTTGATGTCGCCGAGTCCGCGGCGATTCTGTGGAAGAGCAAGAAATCTGGCGGGCTGGAGCTTGGAGGCGGCGTGCCCAAGAACTTTTTCCAGCAGACGGGGCCGGCGCTGTATCAGATATTGAAGATAAAGGAGGGCGGCCAGGACTATTTGATCCAGATGACCGACGCAAGGCCGGACACTGGCGGACTTTCCGGCGCGACATTGCAGGAGGGCAAGAGCTGGGGCAAGATAAAGACGTCGCACCGAGGAAACGTCATCGTGTACGGCGACTCGTCCGTGTATTTCCCGCTGCTCTGCTCTTATGCGCTGTCGGTGTGCAAGCCGAGGAAGCAAAAAGAGATCTATTCCAAGAAGGACAAGTGGGTGCAGGAAATGAAAAAGATCTACTTTGCCAACAACAAGAAGGAAAAGAGTTCATGAGAACACTTCGTTCTTGACGACCCACCTTCCCCCTTTTGTCGACATCTCTAGCTGCCCCACCAGGTTGCCGTTTGAATAGACCTTGGCAAACTCGGAATTCGAGCCGAACATGGAAGAGAGGAGGTCCTTCTTTTCGTGGTAGCCGGATTCCAGGGTCTTTACGCCCAGTTTCCCGCTCACTCGCTTGATGATGTTGCGCGCTGCCGGCCAGTCGCCCTTCCACGAGATGAACTGGAAGTCGCCGAATTTTACCGTCGACATCGTGTGGCCCTCTTTCAGTTTTGCCTCAAAGTTGATCTTGTTCTTTTTTGCGTACTCGTTCATCCACGTTACTGCCTTTTCGCCCTTACCCTGCTCTACTGCAAAGCTGTCCGCGCCGGCCACAGGCCAACATCGCATCTGCAATTATTTAATCGATTGCAGGCATGCTGCGGCAAAAAATATTATAAACAAACCTGCCTGAGAGGGATATATCGTGCGGGCTTTTGTAGCAGTCGATGCCCCGGGCAGCGGTATAGCAGGACTCCAGCAGGAGATGATATCGTCATTGGGCTGGAGCCCGAAGGAGGTCAAGCCCGTGGAGCCAAATAATTTCCATTTTACGCTGATATTCCTTGGCGAGATAACAGGCCAGCAGGCTGAAAGGGTCAAGGAAAAGCTTGCGGGAGTAAAGTTTGAGCCGTTTCCCATCACGTACACGGGCGTGGGCGCGTTCCCAAAGGCGTCAAACGCAAGGGTAGTCTGGGTGGGCCTTGACCGCGACGGATCGCCAAAGCTCAGCGCGCTCGCAGAACAGGTTGTCGCAAAGGTCGCCGAAGCAGGCTTTGCTCCTGACAAGCCGTTCTCGCCTCATCTCACGATTTTCCGGGCCAAGAACAGGCACGTCGCAATCGACGTGGCAAAGTACGCGGGCAAGACCTTTGGGACAAGCGTCGTCGACAGCGTGCACCTGAAAAAGAGCGACCTTGCCCCTTCCGGGCCGACGTACTCGAACATTTATACCGTCAGCGCTTCAAAAGGGTCGGGAGCTTGACCGATACTATCATCCAGGGCGTCCTCGAAAAGGCGCTTGCGCTGTGCAACCCCACTGCCGCGGAGGAAAAAAAGATAACCGCGGTCGCAGAGGAGGCAAAGAGGCTCGTAGAACATAGCAGGACGCCTGAAGTAAAGGACGTCATATTTGGAGGCTCATTTGCCAAGGGCACGTGGCTCCGGGGCGACGCCGACATTGACATTTTCGTGAAAATCGATCCTTCCGTCAGCGAGGAGAGGTTCGAAAAGCTGGGAGTAGAAATTGGCAGTAACGCGCTAAAGAAATACGGACCGAAACTGCGCTATTCTGACCATCCGTACGTCGAGGCGATAGTCAGGGGCACCAGGATAAACATCGTTCCGTGCTACGACGTGCAAAAGGGCCAGTGGAAGAGCGCGGCAGACAGATCGCCTTTCCACACGCAGTACATCACAGAGACGCTGGATGCTGCCAGAAAAGAGCAGGTCAGGCTCTTGAAAAAGTTCTTGAAATCTGCCGGCATCTATGGCGCCGAGATATCCACCGGCGGCTTTTCCGGCTATGTCTCTGAAGTGCTAATAGCAAAATACGGCTTGCTAAAGGACGCGCTTGCCGCAGCCGCGGAATTCAAGCAGGGGCAGGTCATCTCAGTCGGCGACTATGACAAGGACGTCGCAAAGGGGTTTTCAAGCCCGCTTGTGATTATCGACCCCATCGACCCAAGGCGCAACCTCGGCACCGCGGTATCGCCAGAGAGCGCCGGCAGGCTCACGCTGGCTGCAAGGGCGTTTCTGCGCAGCCCTTCTGAAAAATTCTTTGCAAGACAAAAGCCCCGCGTGAACAAAAAGCTGTACAGAAACGTGCTGGTGGTAGAGTTTTCGCACAGGGAGCGCAGCCCGGACACGATATGGGGTCAGTTGAAGCGCAGCGCCAATTCTATTTCCAAGCAGCTAGAGATTGCCGGCTTTACGGTTTTCAGGACGGCTTGCAACACCGACGAGAAAAAGAGCGGAGCGTTTGCGTTCCTGCTCGAATCGCTCGAACTGCCAGAGTACACTATGCGCAAGGGCCCCGAGATAGCAAGGGCAAAGGACACGGAGAGTTTTGTCAAGGCTGCAAGGCCGCTTGCAATGTGGGCCGACAAGGAGATGAGGGTGTCAACGATAGTCGAGAGAAAGGCCACCGACGCAGGGCAGCTGGTCAAGGCGCTGCTGGACAGGCCGCCGGAGGCAAACGGGATAGCAAGGGACATGGTAACAGGCAGGGTCAAGGTTTATAGCGGAAGCGGGCAGAGAAGGCTTTCAGGTCTGGTGAAAGAGGCCGTTGACGAACTTGTCTCGACAGAGAGCCTCATTTTCTTCTTCAAGTGAGCTTGCCCTTGGCTCGCCCGAGCTTGCCAAGATACTGACCTATCCACGCGGAGACGATAAAGAGTACGCGGCGCGCCTTTTAGAGCTAAAATGCCTTGGCGTGACCGCGGTTTTTGCCGGGGGCAGGACGGTGATAGGAGGCACGAGCGTTGCCGGCAAGGGCTGCGTCGGGCTTGTGGTGAAGGCAAAGGTGCACGGAAAGACATGTGCGCTCAAGATAAGGAGGACGGACGCCAACAGGCCGACCATGCACGACGAGGTGAGATACCACAGTATCGCAAACGGCGCCGGCGTGGGCCCGGGGCTTGTCGACCATTCTGACAATTTCATGCTGATGGAGTTTGCAGAGGGCGCAACCATTGTAGAATGGGCGCAGAGCGAAACAATCGACGCAAGGCAGGCGTCTGCGGTCGTGAGGTCTGCCCTTGAGCAGTGCTACGCGCTTGACAGGGCGGGGCTTGACCACGGCGAGCTCTCTCATGTGGACAGGCACATCATAGTCGGTGATGCAAAAGTCGCGGTCATCGACTTTGAAAGCGCAAGCACGGAGCGCAAGGTGGCAAACGTCTCTGCCGCCGGCCAGTCGCTCCTCGTGTCCGGCGCAGTCGCAGGCGCGCTTGCAAAAATCCTGCATGTCGAAAAAGAAGCGGCGATAGGCGTACTCAAGAGATACAAGCGTGACCAGACGCGCGAAAATTTCGACGCTATACTGGCGCTTGTCTCATGATTAATGCAAGCTATACTTTTTAACCTAAACTGCGTAGCTGCGCCGTTGGCAGAGCCCGAAATCGACATACGCAAGCTGAAAAACGTGAACATGAAGGGCGGAATACTGGTCGACGGCTTTCCAAGCGTCGGCCTTGCAAACGCCATCGCGTCAGAGTGCCTGATACATTCGCTAAAGACAGAGTTTGTGGCAGTCATCGACTCGCCGGCGTTCCCACCCCTTTCGATAATCAAAAACGCCATGCCCAACTTTCCGGCCCGGGTGTACGCAAACGAGGAGCTAAAGCTGGCGATTTTCGTGACGGAATTGAACCTCGACTCTACAATGTTCCGGCCCGTAGCCAACATGATGATAGACTGGGCCCTTGACAGCAACTGCGATCTTATCATCAGCGCGGCAGGCATCCCGTACGAGGAAGGCGAGGACGCTAAAGAAAGCCCGCCGGTGTTTGCGGTCGGGAGCACGCCGTCCGCCCTCAAAAGGGCGGCAGAGGCCGGCATACCGCCTGTTCTCAACGGCTCTGTCTCGGGCATACCGGCGATACTTCTCAATGAGGGCACATGGCGCAACTATGACGTGCTCGTGCTTCTGGTAAAGGTGATGCGCGACATGCCCGACTTTAGGGCCGGAGCCGCAGTTGCAGAAGCTCTTGCCAAGCTTGCGCCGGGCGCCTCGTGCGACGTACCAGCGCTGCTAAAGGAGGCAGAGACGATGGAAAAGACTCTGAAAAGGATACGCAGCGAGCAGCACGCGACGGTCCCAAAGGAAGAAGCATTCTACGGCTGATGGAATGATGATAACAACAACTGGCAGGGATGCGGTCTTGCATCTGTCTAGCGCCGACGAGCGCCTGGGCAAAATAATCACGACAGTTGGAAGCTATACTATTGAAACCGGCGGCGACCCGTTTCGGTCGCTCGTGAGTTCCATAATGTACCAGCAGCTTGCCGGCGCCGCTGCTGACGCCATCCACGCGCGGTTTTTGAAACTGTACGACGGCAGGTTCCCCTCGCCGGCGATACTTGCCGCGACTCCCGACGCACAGCTGCGCGCAGTCGGCCTTTCTGTCAGAAAAGCAGAATACATGAAAGGGCTTGCCGCAGTAGTGGCCGCAGGCGCGCTGGACCTTGCGTCGCTTGCAGCGATGGAAGACGAGCAGGTCGTTCAGCAGTTGACCACGGTCAGGGGCATTGGCAGGTGGACTGCAGAGATGTTTTTGATCTTTTGCCTAGGCAGGCCCGACGTGCTTCCTGTCGGCGACCTTGGCTTACAGAGGGCAGTTCAAAAGGCGTACAGCCTGCGCAAATTGCCGGCGCAGGAAAGGATTGTAAAGATTGCCAGACCGTGGCGGCCCTATAGAAGCGTCGCCACGTGGTATCTGTGGAGGTCGCTTGAAGAAAAATTCTTCAAGACGGTGGACTGATCTTCATTTCCTGCGCGAGCGCCTTTACCGTGTTGACGTCAAGGTCCAGCTGCTCGGCCACGAGGTCCTCAGAGATGCCGGATTCAAGCAGGTTGCGCAGCGCCTCCTTCTTTTCCTCGTTGACGACGTTTGCAGGCGGGTAGAGCGACAGTTCTTCCTCGACTGACTTGACGTACTCTTGCACCTTTGGCGTCAGCTCTTCAAGGTTGACGTCGGCCTCTGTCGATAACACCAGTATGTGGTCCTTGACTGGTATACTGATGAGCCTCACGGTGTCATAGTTGTAGACGACGGAGCGCAGGTTGCCGAGCTCCTTTGAGAATATCTTGCGCAGGTCGATGATGTAGGCCGACTGCGACAGGCTTATCTCGCTGCTCCTGTCCGAAAGGCGGGCCGGAACGCCCTCCCTTCTGGCGCTGGCATAAAGATGGCCAGATTTTTCTACTACTCCGGCAAAGCGGATCTTGGCGTTTAGTGCGAGGACGTTCTTGGAAAACTGCTCGGCTCTCATATTTTATATTTTTAGAATGTAGGACGGAATATTAGGTTTATTGATGAAAAGAGGGAAAAAGAGGGAAAAAAGGAAGGCGTTACGCCTTTTGCGGGACTTCCTTTATCCTGCCGCGGCCGGTCTTTCTCGGCGCGATGTTGCCGACCTTGCGTCCTGGCGGCGTGTTCCTCGACACCGACGACTGGCGGCCGATGTGCTGGTGCCTTCCACCGCCGTGCGGGTGGTAGACGGCTGCCTGCGCAATGCCCCTCACCGTCGGGTACAGCCTGCCGTGGGCCTGCATGTACTTTGCCCTGCTGCCCGCCTTCAGGAATGGCTTTTCCTTCCTGCCTGCGCCTGCGATGGTTCCAACCATCGCCCTGCATTTTGCGTTCAGGGTCAGGAACTTGCCTGATGGGAACTTTATCGTGACTCCCTCCGTGCCGTGTGCAAAGACAATGGCGCCCGAGCCGGCGGCCTTTATCAGCTTGCCGCCGTCGCCTACGTTCTTTTCAATGTTGCACACGAGCGTGCCGTCCGGGACGGATTCGAGGGCGAGGATGTTGCCCTTGCTTGCCGGCGAGCCCTGTCCGACCTGGATTGTGCTCCCGACTATGGTACCCTCTGGTGCCGGGACGTACGAATAGCGGCCGTCGTCAAAGGATACCTTTGCCAGCGGCGCGTCGCGCCCCCTCTCGTGAACAATGTCAACTACCGTGCCCTTGTGATTCTCTTCTAGCTTGAAATTGGGATACTTTGCCGGCGCTATCTTGCCGACAATGATCGCGCGGAACTGCTTGCCTCCGCGCCCGCGCCTGCGTACGAGTGTTCTCTTGCCCATTTAACAGCTCAGGAACAAGCCCTCCGATAGGTGATTTTAAGCTTGCTCTACTGCATCTTCTGCTGCTGTTGTTGTTGCTGCTGGGAGGCAAAGAACTCTTCTGCGGCCTTTTTCATTGCCTTTGGCGAGAGGTCCTGCTTGTGAGTCGCAAGCCACCACTTGTGCCCGTACGGGTCCGTTACCATGCCTGCCCTGTCGCCCCAGAACTGGTCCATAACAGGCATTACCACGCTGGCTCCCTCCTTTACCGCCTGATCAAAGACCTTGTCGGCGTTTTTGACGTAGACGTACAGGCTTATCGGTGAGCCGTTGAGGGACAATGGCGAGGGGTTGCCCATCTGGAGGTTCTCTTCTCCCATCATGATGTGCGAGTCGCCTATCATAATGTCAGCGTGCATCAACTTGCCGTCGGGGCCGGGCATACGGGACTTTTCCTTGGCGCCAAATGCCTTTTTGTAGAATTCGATGGCCTGGGCGGCGTCGCGCACCGCAATGCCAGGGGTGACAGCATGGTGTCCTTTTGGAACCGGAGAGACTTTCTTTGAAGAGGAGGCTTTCTTTTTCTGGCTTGATTTCTTTTTAGCCACGCCCCTGAAAAGCTTGCGATTTAATTAAGGCTTGCGCAAATAGATGGCGTATATTGCCGCCGTTCTCAAGCGCCGCTGCCAATTATTCCCGTATCCACAAAAAATATATGATTTAAGACGGCCATTTCATGACGTAGAGAGATAATGAGCAGGTCTAGGGTGGCTACTGCTGCCAACTCCAAGCAAAAGGGCATCTCGCCTCCGAAGCCCAACCCACGGTGGGGTAGGGAGGAAGAGACAGAGTTTTTCGCAAAAAAGGTCAAGCTTTTCAGACAAGGGAAGATTAGCGAGGACGATTTCCGCCGTTTCAGGCTGCAACACGGCGCCTACGGGTCGCGCCTGCACGCCGATTACAGCATGGTAAGGATAAAGGTGCCGTCAGGCGAGATGACCGCCGACCAGGTTGAAAAGATAGCAAGCTTGTCTGAGGCGTTCTCGATAGGCTCGGCGCACGTCTCGACCCGGCAGAACATACAGCTGCACTGGGTGCAATTGGAAGATGTAAGTGAGGTGATGCGCGGCCTCGTCGAGGCAGGTCTGACCACGAGGGAGGCTTGCGGCAACACGGTCAGAAACGTCATGTGCAGCCACTTTGCAGGGGTCTGCCCGGACGAGGCGTTTGACGCCACCCCGTACTCTATGGCGATTGCGAGGTTCTTTCTGAGAAACCCGATGTGCCAGAACCTTCCACGCAAGTTCAAGATCAACTTTGGTTGCTGCGAAAAGCACGGCCTGGTAAAGGTGGCTGACATTGGCCTCGTTCCAGCGGTAAGGGAGGGAGAAAACGGCGCGAAGGTCAGAGGGTTCAGGATATACCTGGGCGGAGGGCTTGGTGCCGCGTCGTTCATCGGCCACCCGCTTGAAGATTTCACCCCGGAAGACCGCGTCCTTGCCACGTGCATGGCGACAGTCAGGCTGTTTGACAGGCACGGAAACCGCGAGAACATGGCCAGAAATAGGATGCGCTACTTGGTGCACGAGACGGGCTGGGAGAAATTCCAGAAAATGGTATTGAAAGAGAGGACAGCGGTAGAGATGACCACGTCGCTTGCCACGGCCTCTACGTATAATGTCAAGTCACAGGAGGACAACAGGCAGTTGCCAAAGGCGACCGGCATGACAAGGCTGCCGATGTTTGACAAGGTGACAAAGGACGGCCCGGCGTACGAGCGCTGGCTGCACTCCAACACCGCGCCGCAAAAGCAGGAAGGATACTTTACCGTGTTTGTGACGCTTGGCGCCGGCGACATCACCGCAAGCCAGCTGCGCGTCCTTGCGTCTGCGATACGCGACTTTTCCGCAGAGGGCGCGGCGAGAAACACACCCCAGCAGAACTTTGCGGTGCGCTACGTCCGCGGCGCGGACCTGCGCGACTTTTACGACAGGCTTGCGACAGCGGGACTTGCAAACCCGGGCGCACTCACGATTGCATCCTCGGTCGGCTGCTCTGGCACGACTTCGTGCAACCTTGCAATCACCAACTCGCACAGGCTGGCAAAGGAGGTCCAGCGCAAGTTCCTGGAGCGTGGGCTTGACACCGACGACGACCTGCGCGACGCCACGATAAAGATAAGCGGCTGCCCCAACTCGTGCGGCCAGCACGAAATAGCCACTGTCGGCTTTTTTGGCGGCGCGTCAAGAATTGGAAATGCCATGTCGCCCACCTACACGATGCTGTTTGGAGGAAGTGCAGGCGAACAGGGCGAGCTTGGCAGGGCCGTCATGCGCGTGCCGGCAAAGCGCGTCATTGACGTGATACTAAAGATGATAGAGATGTACAGGACAGAGCGCGGGCAAGGCGAGACGTTTCACCAGTGGGTCGTAAAGGTGGTAAAGGGCCAAGGCACAGGAACGGTCAAGAATCTGGAGGACGTAAAGAACGCGCTCGTGCCCGTCATCCAGCTCCCTTCAGCCGAGCAGGATCCGGACGCCTATCGCGATTATGGCAGCGACGCCAAGTTCACTGCCAAGACCGCAAGGGGAGAATGCGCGGCTTGAAAAGAGCCGCGGCAAAGGCCAGAGTAAAGTCCAAGCCAAAGTCCAAGGTTGTAAAAAAGGTCAAGCCTGTTTCAGTAGTAACAGCAACAAAAAAGCAGGAATTTGTGCAGCTGCCCATAGTGTGCGACGCTGACACGCTGCGCACTCTTGTGCGCAAAAAAACCGTGCGCGTGGTCGACGTCCGCAAAGCAGACGACTATGCCGCCGGCCACATCCCGACCGCGGTTTCTCTCCCGCTTGCACGCCTTTTAGAGGACGACAAGCCCGAGCGCGTAATTCAGCTGCTTGAGGAATTTGGCATAACAGAAAAGATGCCCGTTGTGATATACGACGACACGTTTGGCGCGCTTGCCGCCAGGGTCGCCTGGACGTTCCAGTACATTGGCCACACAAACACCGCGCTTTTGGAGATGACTTTTAGGCAGTGGAAGGAGCTCGGCCTTGAAACTGAAACAAAGGCAAACAACAGCTATCCCCGCTCAAAGCATCCTCTTTCCATAAACAAGGACATTTACGCGGACGCGCAGTACGTCGAGGCCGCGCAATCGCAAGAGGGCAAGCTGCTGGTCGATTCGCGCGAGCGCCTGAACTTTCTGACGGAGCACATCCCTACCGCAAGGAACATCCCCTACACGATGCTCGGCACAAACGGCAACATCCTGAGAAAGGCAGACGAATTAAAGCGCATGATAGAAAACCGCGGCATCGCGCCGGATTCTGAGATAATCACCTACTGCGGGAGCGTAGGAACACTGTCCGGCCTTGCGTACTATGCGCTAAAGCTTGCCGGCTACAACAACGTGAAACTGTACCCCAAGTCGTTCAAGGAGTGGAAGTCGCTTGGCAAGCCCAAGGACGAGTTCAAGGAAGCCAACTACTGGGATCTTTCGGCGGAATAGTCATAAACCCGCGGGCTGGCACATATCATCACTCGTTTGCCAAACAAGAGATTGATTGTCTGCCTCACAGGGATGCCGGGTGCCGGCAAGTCCACCGTGGCGTCGTACCTGAAGGAAAAAGGATTCTCTGTAATCACGATGGGCGACGCGGTGCGTGAGGAGGCCAAGAGGCAAAAGCTAGAGCCTACGGACGCGAACCTGGGTAGCATGATGCTGAAATTGAGGCAGGACCTCGGCCCGGGAGCAGTGGCGCACCTGATACTTAACAAGCTTCAAAGGGACGGCAACAAGAACAACCTAGTGATAGATGGAATACGGAGCATCCCCGAAGTCGAGGTACTGAAAAAGATAGGAGAGGTCAGGCTTCTTGCGATACACGCATCGCAAGACACGCGCTTTAAGCACCTGACAGAGAGGGGCAGGTCCGACGCGCCGACAAACCAGGACGAGTTTTCAGGCCGCGACAAGCGGGAGCTGTCGGTTGGGATAAGCGAGGCAATCGCGCTTGCCGACGAGACTCTGTCGAACAACGAGATAACAATCGACGAGCTGAAAGAGAAGGCGTACGGGATAGTGAAGGTGTGGCTTGAGGAGGCGTCGAGATGAGGAAACCCCGCGTGTCGTCGCCGATAGAGGTAAAGGTCGAGGCGGCAGTGAACCCGTCCGAGGACCCGCAGAAGGTAATCGGCGCTATTGAGAACATCATTGAAAGGTGCTCGCCCGAGTTCCGCTACGGAAGCCGCGTCATCGGCAGGGCGGCCGGAAGCGAGTCATTGTCGATAATATATGAGCAGGTGCGCTCCAGATCCGCGATGGGCGTGCTGAGGAGGATGCTGATTGACAACCGCGCCGGCACTGGCACGTGGTTTCTGCTCAACAAGCAGGCAGCTACTGCCGGGATAGCGGCGGTAATCGAGGACGAGCAGGAATCGCCCCTTGGGCCCATCCGCGTCACGATAAACTGCGAGGAGCTTGACGCCCTGACGGACTGGCTGGTACCCGAGAGCTAGCAGTGGAAAAACTCTTTTACCCCCATCCCCGTACCGCCCTTATGGAAGCATACTGCGTGAAGTGCAAAGCCAAGCGCGAAATGAAGGACCCAAAAAAGATTACAATGAAGAACGGCAAGCCGGCCACCCAGGGCATATGCCCCAAGTGCGGCACCAAGATGTTCAAGATAGGCGGATAGACGCGCCTCTCTTCTTTCTCTTTACACGCTTTTTTATTTTTTTTCTAAGGTATAATAGCCGATTGCGCGTGACTGTATACGCGTTTGATAAATATAAAGAGCCTCGCCAAGCGCTACGGCAACCTTGTGGCCGTAGACAACCTGACGCTTGACATCGAGGAGAACGAGATATTCGGGCTCCTCGGCTCAAATGGCGCTGGCAAGACTACCACCATCCACATGCTTGCAACTTTGTTAAAGCCCACGTCGGGCACCGCCACCGTCAACGGCTATGACATCGTGAGGCAGCCGGCCAAGGTGCGCGAAAGCATCGGAATCGTGTTCCAGGCTCCAAGCAGCGACGACATGCTGACGGGCCATGAAAACTTGTACGTCCATTCGCTTCTATACAGCGTGCCTCGCGACATCAGGAAAAAGAGAATAGACGAGGTGCTGGAGCTGGTCGGCCTGCTCGACAGAAAGAACGACAGGGTAAAGACGTACTCTGGAGGCATGAGGCGCCGGCTGGAAATAGCCCGCGGGCTGTTGCACAAGCCCCGCGTGATGTTCCTCGACGAGCCCACGCTCGGGCTTGACCCGGCAAGCAGGGAGACGATGTGGAAGTACGTGCGCAGGCTGGTAGAGGAGGAGAAGGTGACAATCATCCTCACCACGCACTACATGGAGGAAGCCGACATGCTGTGTGACAGAATAGGGGTTATCGACAAGGGCAAGATAGTCGCGCTGGACACGCCGGCGAGATTGAAGGCGGCCCTTGGAGGCGACGTCATCAAGATAAAGACGAGGACAAAGGGCGCGGACGCAATCGCAAGCAAGCTTGACTTTGTGCAAAAGGCCGAGTTCGTCGACGGCCTGCTGGTGCTGTCGGTCAGAGATGCCAAGCGCAGCCTGCCGATATTATTGCAGAACATCGAGGCAGAGCAGGCCGAGTTTTCAAGCCCGACCCTGAACGACGTGTTCATACATCTGACCGGCAGAAACATCAAGGAACAGGCGGAAGGCGGGTTCATGGAGAGGTACGCCCAGTATGATGATTGAAGATGTGCAGTCGCACCTTGCAAAAGTGTACGCGATATGGCTGCGCGAGTTCAAGGTGTTTTTGCGCGAAAAAAGCCGGCTCGTCGCATCCACGTTTACGCCAATCCTGTGGCTTTTTGTCATCGGCTCCGGGATAGGATCTGCCGCTACGGTCAGCACCGCGCCGGGCCTCGACTACCAGCAGTTTATTTTTCCGGGGATTGTCAGCATGTCCATAATATTCACCTCCGTGTTTTACGGCTCGTATATAATCTGGGACCGCAAGTTCGACTTTTTAAAGAGCGTGATGGTGGCGCCGGTGAGCAGGGGCGCGGTGTTTGTCGGCAAGACGCTCGGCGGCATGACAAACTCGCTCGTGCAGGCGCTCATACTGCTTGCAATAGGCGCCGCAATCGGGATACCGCTGACGCCGCTTTCGGTTGTGCAGGCAGTGGCGGTCATACTGCTCATGTCGTTTGGCCTCACCTCGCTTGGGCTTGCGCTTGGAAGCTACATGTACAGCCTAGAAGGGTTCCAGATGATTGTCAGTTTCGTCGTCTTCCCGCTGTTCTTTCTGTCCGGCGCGCTCTTTCCGCTCCACAACCTGCCGGCGTGGCTGTCGGTGCTCACCGCCATCGATCCTGCGACGTATGGCGTGAGCGCGATGCGCGGGACGATGCTAGGCATAGGAGCAGAAGGCGCGGCGTTCAACTTTGCGATGCTGACCGCGTACACAGGCGCGCTAGGGCTCTTTGGCATCTACTCTTTCAAGCGCATGAAAGCGGTGTAGGTTTAATAGAGGTAGACTAGCGTGACACCCAAGGGGGCCATAGTCTAGCTTGGCAGGATGTCAGCCCGGGGCGCTGGAGGTCGTGGGTTCGAATCCCACTGGCCCCATGAAATTTTATAATATGTACAATATTACTTGATATTAAACAGATATTCAGCCACATTTAAGCTCGTTTTTTATAAAATTTCTATACTCATTTTAGATGGGCAATCCATGGATCTGGCCCCAGGGAAAACGGTCATTATTGGTCACCGGATGGGACGTTGACTTGAGAATCTCGCTCACAAGAATAGGCATTTCCTAGAGCACGGCGACATGCCGTAAACGAAAAATCGATAGAATGTAGGATCCACAATCTTGAGGATTTCTTTGCTTGCATCCAAATCGATTAGTTCCTTGACAACGCTCTTACGATGTATATGACGACTGTATTTCCTATTTACGCGTCGTCTAAAATTGTGTGGAGATGTAGATTTTGATTTCATTATGATAGTTTTACAAACGAAAAGATGAAGGTCTTGTCATTTGAAATGCCACTTTTAGCGACTAGCAAAAAAGAGGGATAGAATTAAAATACAAATAGAGACCATACCTGACCATAGCTGGGCCTGTTTTGGTTCTCATAACAATGAAAAGCTAGGGCAGTCCTAGCTATACGAATTACGCTAACGGAGCCGTTGTCAGGAAGAAGCCTATAATGTCAAGAGAAATCATTGTAAAATCGAGCTGAAAAATCTGACCGGTTCCAACTCGAGTATTGGGAAATGGATAAAACTCGCGAGGCGGAATTGATTGGCCAACGATAGATAGTCAAAGGACAGTCAGATAGAAGTCAGATGGAGGTCAAACGACCGTCAAATATTAGTCAAAACAGTCAGGTCAGTCAGAAAAGATCTACACGGAACAGACTGACATAAGCAAGGCAGGAAGGAAGAGGATGTATAATTCTGCCAGTTACGAGAATGATCTTGATGGGAAAAAAACCATTACAACGTCAAGCTGATATCAATTGGCAACTGGCCACACTGCAGAAGATCCGGCAGATACACATACCTGCGACCTATTATTCGTCGTCCTGCACTATGGACCGTGAAAAATCAAGGAAGTTGCGCACCCAACCAGCGTATTCGGCGTACCCCTTCTCCGTCCTTGAATAATAGGTAGCATTTGGGGTTTTTATCGACTTTACAAGCCCTCTCTTTTCAAGTGTATCCATTATCTTGGAAATCCTGTCCGGTCGCTGACGCTTTATGCTTGGCAGCTTTGATATGATGTGATACTTTGTCACAGGCATATTCTCCGGGTTTGTACACAAATACTCTAGAATAGAGAGCATGGTATACTCCGATGAGAATCGCTTCCTTTCAGACAACAAGGCTCATGTTCAAATCCAATTTCTTTTCTCGTGTCCCGTGTGCATTCTAGCTCCTTTGTTTTCTCTTCCTAGCCAGCAGGTTTGTTACCTGCAGTGGTTTCTGGTTCATCATCATTTTCTTCTTCTCCTTCTGAACCAGTGTCTCTATTGTATGGCACCTCAATTACTATGATTGATTGCTGCGACTGGTTGTTTTTCAAAACTTGCTTTGGCATCGCATTAACTGCCGCTTTCATCGCTTCAGGGCTTGCTTTTCTGCATAGCAAGAGTGCCATGCCGACAGAGTGCCCTGTTGTTTTTGAATAGCTGCGAAGGTCATCTGAAAAAGAGCGGACTGTCTGTCCGTCAATAAGGCCGTCTGCTATCTTTACAATTACCGAGCCGTAGTCTCTCAACAAGCCCTTCAAACTCTGCTCTCCTCCAAGATCCTTCTCTGGATCTACATGGTCTTCATCTATGAGAACGTCAAATCTTGAAGCAATTCTGTTTATTTTTACGTCAAAGAACTCGTCAGGAGAAGACCTGTCTTGCTTCGCTCCCGCTTCTGCAGACGACGAAGCCGCCAAAGGCGACGCCTCTAGGTATCTTTCAAGCGGCTCGGCTAACTGCTCAACGCTTTCTGATATCGCCTGTATGACAGCATTTTTGTCCAATGCTGACAGCGTTATGTTCAGGCTGTTTTTGATGGCATTTTCCTCAAATGTATTGGCCCACCTATCCAAAGTCTTTCTTGTCTTGAGCAAAGAGCGAAGGACATGCACCATTGCGGCAAGTACTCCGAATGAAACAATTGTAATAAACAGGTCAAGCGAATCTCCTGGGAAGATCTTGGTAACCGATTCTACCTCAAAAGTATCAATCAAGGACATTGCGGCCAAGGCAATAATCGCAGCAATAACTACAGTGGTGCTTGTTTCTGCAGAGCGGAGAAGCCTTGCAGACAAGCGTGTATACATTGTGCTAATGCTTGGAAGATGATACCGACGGCCTTCGCCAATGTCGTCGCTTCCGCTTTGACTTCTATCACTGTCTACTTCTTTAGTGTCATCGTATTCGTCGTTATCATTTTTGTGAAGGTCCATGTGTGCAACACCGAAGCATTTCTTTATTCTATGGATATATGTCGGCATATAACTAAGTTATCGGCCATCGCAACTGTGTTTTTCCAGTCTTCAAATACAAAAATCGGTAAATAACAACTCGATGGAGAAAAATGAAGTTGTCCTAAAGTACGCAGTAGCTGCTCTCATGATTTCTACGGCCGCGATTTATTTTGCAGTGGCGGTGCAGGAATCAACCGAACTGGGGCAGGTAGAGGAAAAAACAGAAAACGAAATTGTTGGAACTGGTGGACAAGCAGCGGCAGTAGCAGCCGGCAATAACGACATCAATGGCAACAATAATGCTGCAGGTGTTGCTGCCGTAGATGAAAATCCTTCGTCCGTGCTTGCAGAAACGGTCTTTTTCGCGACAGTCGGCGCGGCATATGTTGGAGTAGCGGGATGGATGCTAGTAGATCTGTCCAAAGCTGCAAAACCCAGAAGAATAGTCGACGCCAGCAGGCAAAATGCGCCTAACGGCAACATACACCAAAAGACCAAAGTGCCATACGTCATTGCAATCGGAGGTTCTTCAGCGCTAATAGTATTGTACCTAATCTCTAGGACAGTCGCACTGCCATTTGTAGGACTGCAAGAGGATGTAGGAACAATAGACCTGGTGAGTAAAGTCCTCCAGGCAGGTATCATAGGAGTCGGCGCATCTCTTCTCCTTGAATTGCGCAAGAGCCGAATGCGGGGGCAGCTGGTAAGATGACCGAGTCGACATTAGTGCAATACATACGGGTGATTGCAGGAGAGGCAAGAACGCAGTGAAAATCCAATCATCATCACCGCGGATGGCAGCCACCTTAACACTTTTGACGCTAATAGTAGCGTCAATAGTCGCGCTAACCACTACTTCCTCGGGCACACCACAACTGCAGGCATCTCTTTTCATTACACAAAACGCCTACGGAGAGCACGAAGAGGCGGCTAGTCCTAATTCAGTCAATTTTCACAGAAATACCCCCGATTCGAATGAACAACTGGAAGAAGAGCAAATTCTAGTCGCGCCGACGAGCGAACAGCAACAAATGAGTCAATCACAAGGCGCCGTCAGCGATAAAAATGATGATAGCAGAGTCCCCGAGGGTCGTGCCGAGAGGAGTAGTGGGAGAGGTGACGAAAACAATACACTAGCAGCAAGCATCGGAAATATCGTACTTTATGGAACTATTGCCACAATCATTGGCGTCGTTGGTTATACTGCATTGCGGCTAATCAAAGTCAAACAAAGAAGATCAGCAATTCTCAAGAATAGTGGCAGCCGCAATAATGGTAGTCCTGCCGTCGGCGGGAGTGGAAGTGGATAGTAAGTAGCATGTCTGCCAAGATTTTTGATTTCAATAGTGCGCAGTCTGAAGTACCTATACAGAATCAAACGGGTCGGAAAATCTGGAATGAGAGGAAAAACAGCGAAGGAGGAGCAGTAATCGCTTCACAGAACAAGCAGAATCTTAAACTACATTCAAACCAGCACTTTCAGCAACTTAGGCGGCTGCGAAGCGCGATAACCCACCCTCGTGTTCAGCATCAACCACTACCCTTGCGTTGTTTCTCATTGCAAGGAATGGCAAAGATGGCAGCAATACTCGTACTGTCTATTGCAATAGCTGTCGTTGCATTAATTCCTGCAAATTCTTCCATATGGGCAGAAGACGGTCAGGGTGGTAACGAAAGAGCAATTGGCAGTGCTAACGGAGGAGCGCGGGGAGTGGCAAAATCACTTGGATGGGTAGCCATTGGTGCAGGACTGATAGCCAATATTCCTTTCATTGCTTATGCGAGGATCAGAAAGGTTTCGGTCGTCTCCCTTGGCGGCGGGCACGAAATAACCCGCGGCCTTGCAATACGACATCCAACTATGCTTAACCTTCACATGGGTATCAATGCCGTAGGATTTGTAGCAGGAATTGCACACGGAGTACTTCTCATACGTGGTCTGGATGCAATTTCGCTTGCATTGGCAATTACAATGACGGTGCTCGTAGCAAGTGGTATAGTATTGAGGTTTGCACGGATGAAGAGTGGCAATAGCAGCACAAGGAACTACGCGAGAATCTTCCATACTCAGTTGATCCTCTCCGGATTACTCGTCTTGCTGGTCATCCTCCACCTATTCTCCGTAGGAGTGTTTGAATGAGTTAATTCTTGTCAAACACTCGAGTGTCATGATGCTACGGGCATACGACAGTGACAGACAACATAAGTCAGTCCTACTAGCTTGCAGCTTCTTTCGTCTTGAAGCGGTGCCCTTGGGACAAAATCGAAATGATGATGGGCGAGCTGGCCTTGACCCTTGCAAGGCAAAGATAACCACCATCCAATGTCAGTGGCTGGACAGCAGAGCTGGCAAGGTCGCTCAGGCCCTCCAAAGCTCACATATTCATACCGTTTACATTACTAAAATAATTCCTCAAGATATTTCCCGTGCTGAAAGGTCCATTATCATTAGGTGGAAATAAAACGAAAATGACACAGACGCTGCAGGACCATAAGAACTAGAAGTCCCAAAAGCTTATTTTGTCTGCATACAAGAAAATACATTACACTAGGTGGCTTGGTTGTCCAACGAGTATATTCACGTTAAAGATATCATGATGGACAAGGAACTTTATCGAACATTAACCCAATTAAAATATCGCAATGGAAGAGATGAAGCTTCTATTTCCAGCCTGGTAAATGATATGCTCAAAGAATACCTGCATACATATGTCCTTTCCAAGACGATGGGGCATATACTAGTATCAAGGGATATCCATAAAACAGCAATAGACTCGATGACAGAGGAGCAGATCAAAGAAGCGTCTAATATCGATGCAATTCGGTACAAAGAAGGAGCAATAATTGACCATGGGAAACCCTCACTTGCATCGTATCTGAAATTGATTAAAGCATTTGCAAAGGCAAATAAATTTGATATCGAGCTTAGCAAGAACCCAGATAACGGTAGTCAGGTCTTGGTTATGAGCTTCCATATGGGTGAAAAGTTTACGAAACTCAAGGGTGGCACGTATACGCAATTGTTAGAAGAGTTTGCAGAAATTGACAGGAGGGAAATAACCGGCTCGACTGTCTATTTCGAGTTCAAGGCAAGGAAGGAAGTGGTCCAAAAAACGAAATAGCGACTAGCGCGACCGTTCACATCGATAAGAAGCCACGTAGAGGCGCGCATTAGCACGATTTATTGGAACCGATTATCGCACTTGAAGATCTAGGTTTCTGTGCAATGCAGTGCATTCTCCGTTCTTAAATAAAATAATACATCTGTCATTCTCGATATGTTAAGCACTGCAATACATAGAATCCTCGTTCCCATAGACGGCTCAGAAAATGCCTACCGTGCGGCTTCTTTTGCAATAGATCTAGCCAAGAGATACAGCGCCGAACTGGTGGTCATCCATGCTATGGAACTGAATCAAAGCCTCTCATACCTCGGCGTTTATGGAATGCCAACCCCGCAAAATATCAACGAAATCATAGAGGCTGCAGGAAAGAAAGCTTCTGCTTGGTTTGACCGCATCAGAAAGGAGGCAGATGGCATGGGAGTCAATATTTGGAGCGAGATTGTCGAAGGCCCATTCTCACTGGTTGGCGAGATTGTAAACTATGCAGAGAATAACCACATCGACCTCATAGTGACTGGCAGTAGAGGCCGCACCGGATTCAAGAAAGTGTTGCTTGGCAGCGTTGCATCAGGTATAGTGACCTATGCCCACTGTCCTGTGCTGGTGATAAAATAGAGCCCAGATTCGGGACAGGGTTGTTGGAAGACAGAATGCTATTCCTTAACACTACCTTACCAGACGTATTCGATATCCACAAGATTAAGAACAATCAGAAGTGACCCCAAGGCGCATGTCTTCTGGATCTATTGATTATGCGCTTCTTTCTGTAAACGCAGGCATAATCGGCGCAATTTTCATTTTTTTCTCTATTGCATCACAAGCTACGGCATCAACTGTCTTTGAGATAAACAGGGAGCAATGCGCGTACGGATTTGACCTAAAGGCTGGCGAATCGCAGATAGCAGTGGGCATGGCAGGAGGAATCATAATCGTGCCCTTTGCTGTCTCTTCAATACTGGTGCTTTTCAAGACAAGACGACTTGCCCTTATAGCAAGCGCCGCAGGTTTTGCGCTAATAGTAATTTCGGCGCTTATAACACTTGTATCCCTTTCCTGCAGGTTGCCGACAAGCTTCATTACTACTGTAGTGGTCTTACCGACTGCAGTCACTGTCGGCCTTGTCGTGGTGTTGATAGGAAAGCGGTGGATGCAGGAAAAGCCGTGAACTATGACAAAGTCCCCATGTGGTCAATATCTTTTAAAAGAGCAATCTCTCAGTGCACAGATGCCTTTCGAAGCCTAACGAGAAGCACGTTATTCGTCATCTGAACCTCGGGCTTGGCATAATTGATTCTAGACGATACTTCCTCAAAGAGTCGACTCAAGTAATATGACCATTTTTCACCCATGTTGTGCTGAATTACAAAGATGTGATTATCACGATCAATTGTGTGGTAATATTGAAACCCAGACATCCGTATCCACCTTTCTATTAGTTCGAGAACGGATTGTTCTGTCAGCTTCTTAGTCATGATCATCATGGTTTCACCGGCAAGATGGTGCTCCGCCCTTTGTGCCAGGGAATCTATCTGTTCCTTTGTCAGCAATTCAAATATGCTTTTGATTAGTGCCTTTCTTTTTGGCATGAAACCAGCTTCCGTGGCATTTGTATGCCATTCTACATGAGCACTTGCGAGCTGATTTAGTAGGGCGTTAAGGCTGATCTGTTTTTTCTGGCTTCAATTCTGAGTTGGTTTAACAATTTCTTGTCAAACCTGATTGTGACCGCTTCTGTAAAGCTATTCAAGTGTAAAGGCCTCCGTTTGAGGTCTTTTATGCATAGGAAGAAATTTGAGACGGTGACAGTTGCAGCATCCTTTTGTCCATCTCCAAGGTATGGAACTTTGACTCGAAGCGAACCTTGCTATCGAGTGAGCATCACCTCACTAACCTCCTGCTGACCTTCCCCATGGGATATCACGCCCCTAACTTCGGGCTCATTCTATTATAGGAGCAGGATTTCTTTGCAATGCAGTGCGGGCCTAATTATTAACATTCTTTTTCCGGGCACTATCAAGTCCTTTTGTGCTTGACCTCTCTGCGATTTTTCTCTTGATAGCGTCGCCCACTTGGCCAAATATCTTGGCCAAATCATAGCCCGTCTTTTGATAGGAGTAGCTTCTATTTGGCATTACAACGCGTACATCTACTTCGTATCTCTTTCTCCCTCCTTTGGAATCATGTAGTTTTAGCTTGCATCTAGCTTCCTCGATATGTTGGACTGCATCCAGGTGTCTAATTGTGCTGGCGAATTTGGATTTTACAGACTCGGCTTCAGTCGGATCCTCTGGGAGCCCAATTATGTATCCTTGAACATCCTCTGCAGCCTTTTCTGCAAACAGCGACATTATGTCGCGGTAGGTTATGATGCCTCTCAGATCTCTGTCGTCCGTTACGACAGAGTACGTCGAGTCCGCCTCTAGGATCGTGTCTACCACCGATTGCAATGAATCCTCGAGACTTGATATCACCAAGTTGCTATCTGCGATTCCGGAAACTTTCATATCCAGCCTGTTCAATTTTTCAACTCCCAATGACCTTTTTGCTATCTTTTCCGATGGAAGCATCATGCGTATTATGTGGCCTGAAGTAACAATACCCGATAACTCGCTATTGTTCTTCTTTACAATGGGAAGGTGATCGATTCTACGTCTTTCCATGATGCTCCTTGCAGCGGAAACCTTGTCGTGTTCTGCAAGTACTATTGGCTGCGGAGTCATTATGTCGAGAGCCTTTACGGCGGCTGTTGGAATCGTGCCATCTCTAATGAATTTTTGAATGGTCTTGACTAGGCTCTTTGCAGATATCTGCCCAACTAATTCCCCTTCCTTATTGCCGACTGGAAGAGCTCGCAACCTGTAGTAGCTCATTATTCTAGCTGCGTATCCCACAGTAACTTCAGGTGATAGCATTGGCACTATCTTGCCAAGCAAAGAAGGTCTTGTCGACGTTATGTCTCGAACAGAGAGCAAATCGCGGCAATTTATCTGGGCAATTTTGCCTGCCAATGGAATAAAGACATCGTATGCATTTCTATCTATCATAGCGCCGACTATCTTGGATACCGTGCTATCAGGTTCTACGACAACTGGCGATTCAATCCAATTGTTTACAGGTCTGCGTTGAAGAGATTCAAAAGAGTGATTCAAAGTCATTTCCTTGCTACTCATGCAATCCGCAGTTGATTATGTTGTTACTTATTATGTACGTCTTCTCTGCATTGCACTGCAACCTATTTCTTGAAATATGATGCTGTTTCGCATTTTCCTATGGCTGAACACATTCTTTCTGCAAGGATCCATGAATATCAAAAACCTCTGGTCGTAGAATCTGTTCAGATGCCAAGGCCACGAGGCGAAGGTGTAGTCGTAAAGGTGGGTGGCGCCGGACTGTGCCACAGCGACCTCCATCTGATAAACGGTGAGTGGAGAGATGCAATACCGTTGGCTTTGCCAAAGACACCGGGGCACGAAGTTGCGGGCACAGTAGAAGAGATAGGCGATTCCGTGCCCAAGGGCATTTGTGAAAGAGGGGATCTAGTGGCTGTGTTTGGCGGGTGGGGCTGTGGTTCCTGCCTTGCATGCAAAAGGGGCGACGAGCAGATGTGTCCTGCTGCCAAATGGCCAGGGTTATCGCAATACGACGGCGGGTTCTCGCAATACATTGCGGTTCCTTCCTACAGGTTCTTGATAAAAGTGGAAGATACAAAGTTGAAGGCAGAAGAGATCGCGCCGTTGACAGATGCAGGTTTGACACCGTATCGCGCCATCAGGAAGTTTCGCCATTTGCTTGTACCTGGAACAACCATCGCAGTAGTGGGTATTGGCGGCTTGGGATCCTATGGTATTCAGTATGCCAAGCTACTTGCTCCAAATTCAACGACGATAGCAATCGACAGAAGTGACAAGAAGCTAAGGTTTGCTAAAGACCTTGGTGCCGAGCATGCAATTCGGCTATCCGAGAGCACTAGGAAAGAGGTGATGGAAATAACGCAAGGCAGGGGAGTCGACATTATTATCGACTGTGTAGGCGCAGAAAATACTACTTCAATGTCAGTTAACCTTCTTGCAAAGGGCGGTGCTCTTGCCATAGTGGGACTTTTTGGCTCAAAAGTGCAGTTGCCGTTGATGCCTACTGTGCTAAACGAGTATGAGGTGACCGGCTCGCTATGGGGTAATTACAACGAACTTCGGGAAGTCATAGAGCTGGCAAAGCAAGGCAAGTTAAAGCACATGCTCCAAACATTCCAGCTAGAAGAGGTCAACGATGCAATAGACTTGTTGAGAAATGGCCAGATAACAGGAAGGGCCGTAATAACGCCTAACTGATAAACCCAGAACCTTTCATTACTAGGTCCCAGGGAGTCAGTATCCTGTTGCCTGCAAAAAGGCACGACGTTCCAATGTCGGTAAAGAGATGTGCAACAGAACCTGCAGAGCCCTTTGGATCCACGCATATTCCCTTGGTCGCATCAAGGTCTGTTAGCTTTGAATTGGCAAGCACTTCGAAGCCTGAGCGCGAAACAATCTTTCTCGTCAGAGGTCGGAGTATGTACTCGAGGACCTTTCTATCATTGATGACATAAGGGACATCCTCCCTTAAGAAGACAAGATTCCGCAAGCCCTTTTCCAACATGAATTCAAGTGCATCCAGCACGCTCGCATCATTATCAATAGTCAGCAGAGGAGATGTCAGGTCTTGTATCAAGGCCTTTAGTCTCGTGGCATAAATTATCAAGTCACGGAGAGATAGCGAGGCAGTTACTTCGTTATTTGATGATGCCACCGGCATGAATGCAAACCTAGTATCTTTGAATATCCATAGCGCCTTTGAGAGAAGATCGTTATCCTGCAGCGGGTGCTCAAGAGGCTCCAAAATTGCGGAAGCCTTGCTATCCGTCCACTTTTCCCGTGTTTGTAAGATGTGGTTTGCAAGGGCATACCCGCCTATTCTGCCTGCAAGTTTCTTTTTTTCGTCTAGGACAACCAAGCCATCCACGTAGATCTGGGGCCCTGTTGCAAGAAAGGTAGCGACTTGAAGCATTGAATCAGAAGGACTCACATACAGCAACGGCCGCATAAAAATCCGAGGCGCCGCCTTCCTTATGGTAATATCTTGCATTTTAGAATCCCCTAGTCGGCGACGGCGTACCCCAGTAATTCCAGAATTCTCCTTGCAGATATTGCGCTAATATCAAGCTGTTCTGAAATCTCTTTTATCGACAGCCCGGCCTCGTACATTCTTGCAAGTCGCTTCAAGAGTGCTGGATCAACGTTGATGACTTTTTCGCTGCACATACAATATGTTACGGATAAATCAAAGGAATAAAGTACGGGACTCCAGTGCATGGCAGTGCATGATGAAATAGAGTCGCCATTTTTGACGTGCAAAAAATACTACGCGCGAGTCGGCCGGACGGCGGTTGTGGTTGTGATATCCTATATCACCACTTGTGTGACAAAAAATAGCTACTGCTACCCTTCATGTCTTGCAAGAAATTACTTTGAAGTTTTTCGAGTTATGGTGGCGATGCTGTAGCAGCAACAACAGCAACAACAACAAAAAGAAACGCTACTTCCCTCTAAGTACTAGGTACGCCAACAACCCTGACGCGGCGGCTGCCGCCCCTGCTACTACAGTTACTATGTCAAACTGAGTTAGTATGGCGACTGAGGTTAATAGCCCAAGACCTGCAAGAATGGGAAACCTCCCTATGCTCAAAGGGGAGCGAAAGGGCCTTTCAATACGGGGTCTTTTGTACCGGAGCCATATTAATGCGAAATTAACAATGACATAAACCATGAATATTCCAAAGACCGCAACCTTCGCAATGACGTCTAACCTGCCTGAAGATGCTATTACAACGCCTATAACAAGCGCCATGATCACGATTATGGCGCCTAGCGGCGTCTTGGTCCTCGGATGAACTGACGCCAGAGCCGACGGGATTGCCTTGTCATTTGCCATTCCAAACAGTATCCTGGATCCGGAGACAAGCATCATTAGCACTGTGTTGCTCGTGGCAAAAAGTGCGATTGACGATAGAATGATAATGCCCGACCTGCCAAATGCCTTTTCAGCTGCGAGCGCAAGAGGCGCATTTGTCGACGAAAGAGCCTCCCATCCGACAAGCACAGCAGTTGCCACTGCGACCAGTATGTAAATCCCTGTCGTGATTGCTATAGATGCAATAAGTGCAAGCGGAATTGTTCTGCGAGCGTTCTTGGTTTCCTCTGATATATTTGCCAGGTTTTCAAAGCCAAAGTAAGCAAAGAACGCAAGGCCCGCCGCTCCAGCTATGGCACTTAGCGCTAGTGCAGAGGAGTTCACCGATGGTGGCATCTCGTAAAAGTTCGTTTCAGTAGTAGAGGAAAAGAGCAAGCCTGCACATATGATGATCGCAAGACCTGCAATTTCTATGAGCGTGAATGCTGTATTCATCCACATCGACTCACGAATGCCAATAAAATTCACGCCGGAAAGTACTGCGACAAGCAAAATTGCGGAAATCGACTGTCCAAGGTCTGGAAAGAAAACAGCAAGATAACTGGAAAAGCCGATGGCCACAGCCGCTGCGGACACCACTGCGACGAATACAATGAGCCATCCAGAGACAAACGCTAATGATTTGTTTCCAAAAGCATTCTTGACAAACAGATATTCCGCTGCACTTTTTGGAAAGACCGAAGTCAGCTCAGCATAGCTGAGCCCTGTAAAAGTGGCAATTGCCGCGGCCAAGGCAAATGAAATCCACATTGCGTTGCCCGCGATGCCCGCGACATCTCCTATCAGAACGTATATTCCGGCCCCAAGGATCAAGCCGGAGCCGTACATGATTGCCTGAAAAAGGCTTATGCTCCGCTTCAGGCGCAAGTCGCCAGACTTTCTCAATTCAATCCCTGTCATTTGGTGATCAGGACGGGAATCTTGGAGCCATGCACTATTGCATTTGAAACGCTTCCAAGCAGGAGTTCCTTGACCCCTCCAAGACCTCTGCTTCCTATGACTACTAAGTCTGCATTCATTGCCTTTGCTGCGCTCATTATCGCTTTTGCAGGACTGCCCTTTACTAATAGGGTCTCGGCCTTTATTCCGTGCGATTCGGCTTCGCGTTGCTGTTCCTCGAGAAAAGCCCTCGCATCTCTTCTATAGACTAGAAGAATCTCTGTAGTTAGCTTTTTTCCAAATCCAGGCGTACTTGGAACCTGAAGAACATGCATGATTGTAAGGGAGCCGTTGGAAGCTTTGACTATGTCCATGGCTGACTCTAATGCCCTTTTCGCACAGTCTGAGCCGTCCATAGCAACGAGAACCCTTGAATACAATTCACCTGCCGCCTTGTGGTTGATATATCTCGCTCAGCATGAATTCGGAAAGCCGCTCGTAGATCGGCCTATACTCGATAAGCACGCTGTCACTTACTACGCTCGAGACGAGCGTCTGGCTTTTCAGAATTGCCCGGAAGATGTCCTTGTCCGTGATTATGCCAACCATCTTGCCCTTTTCAACAATAGGCAATCTGCGGATGTTTTTGGACTGCATAGTCTGGAGGGCGTCCTTTAGCGACGTTATGGCATCAGCCGTTATTATGGGCTTTTTCATCACGCTTTTTGCAGATGCTGCAAAGGATGTTTTTGGAGAACCTACGAGCCTGACTATGTCGCGTTCTGTGATTATGCCCGAGGGCGAACCGTTGCTGTCTATGATCACGACACTTCCAATGTCATGTTTGTCCATCATCTCTGCTACCGTTCTTATGGTCTGATCCTCTCCTGCAGTCCTGACCACCTTGGTCATGAAATTCGATACGGAAATGGACTCTATACTCACAGAAAGAACATGGCTATGGGCAATATTTTACGTCTAGGAATCTTGTGCATTGCACTGCATACATCCATGATATATTGTTCCTTTTCAACAATCATTTCATGCAAGCCAATCTTGGGAGGAAGGTCGGGGAACTGGCAAATCCCGATATGTTGGTGATGGAGGAGTCAGCCACAGTGATACAGGCAGCAAAAGCTATGAAGAGGAAGGATTCTACGTGCGTGTTTGTATCTCGAAACGACACGACAAAAGAGCTGATCGGAATTATCACCGAGAGGGACATCCTGTACAAGGTGGTGGCTGAAAGCAAGGGGCCCTTCAAGATAACCTTGAAAGAGGTCATGAGCAAGCCTTTAATTTCTATAGATGAATCGGCAACTGCAATGGAGGCGACCCTCCTAATGAGAAAAGCGGGAATAAGGAGGCTTCCAGTCAGAAGAAGTGGGAAAATAGTCGGGTTTGTAACGTTGTTATCGGTCATTGGCAACAGCCCAAGCAAGAGTGTTGAGACTGGACAGATCGAGACAAGCTCAATACTTACCGGAGTAACTTGCCCGTATTGTGGTTCAGGATTTGAGAGCAAGCAGGATCTCTCCAAGCATGTGGACAGACTTCACATTGGAAGCGGATTGTTGGAAGGTGACCTGAGGCAGATCTGAGCGCATGTATCGCAGCATACTTGTCTCATAGGACGGCTCATAGTTCTCTGTAAGGGCTGCCAAGTACGCGGAATATATTGCCGAGTTATCCGGCGCCAAAATTACGTTTCTGACCGTCACGGGGCTCCCTTGGCTCGTTTACACGTACAATGAGGCAATAAACGAGGCCGCCGAATTTGATACAGAATCGCCTCGCGGGTCCGTTGTAAGATCGTTAGAATCACTTGTTGATAGCTGCAAAAACACACGACGTGAATGCAAAGCTTGTGCATGCTGTTGGCGACCCTGCGGCTTAGATATTGGAGACAGACTGCAAGAAAACAGAAGATTGACTTGATACTTATGGGGAGCGAAGGACTCAAAGCATGTCCAAGCTCAAAGCGCTCGGTAGTGTTGCACGCAAGGTCGCGGAGCTCTCTAGTTGCCCGGTTCTCATAGCGCGTTGAAAAAGCCTTTTTAAGCCGAATTTCACAGCTGGCACTGTATCTACACATGTCTGGAGACTCTGAAGGCATAGAAGCATCTTCCTCATCACAGTCGAGAAAAACTCGAAGCGTCACATTCAGAATTGACTCGTCGGTAATAGATGAACTACAGGGCGAGGCAGACACGCGCGAAATTTCACTCAATGTCCTTGTCAACCAAGTGCTCAAGCGCTATGCAGAGTGGGACAGATATGAGAGCAAGATTGGCATGATGCCTGTACCCAAATTGATGCTCTCGACGCTCATCGACAAGGCAATCTCTTCGGCCAAGGCTGGCGGTATAAAAGAGGTTGAGATCTATAGGGACCAGATAGTGAAAGAGGCGGCGCAGATTGCCTTTAATCTAATGAAGGACTCTGTGCTTTTCATGAAAAAACACTACAACCTCTGGGTGGTCCTCTCTGTCCTGGAAGAGTACATGAAGGTCTCTGGAATAAAGGCCGACCACCGAATAGAGGGGTCAAGCAAGCACGTCTTTGTAGTGCAACACGAGCTTGGCGAGAACTGGTCGCTCTTTACCAAAGAGCTCCTCAACTTGATATTTCAAAACCTTGCAAAGGTAAAGGCCGATATTCACGTCACGCCAAACACCACCGTTGCCGAGGTAGTGCTGAGGTAAGTACTGAATAAACTGCATTGCACTGCAATCCGATAGGTTATCTATCAACAGATCATACTAATGGCAAAGGTGAACACGTGTCATGATGCGTAAAAGCAAGGTCAAAAGGGCCGAGAGCCGCGAGGACATTGTATACAGATATTTCAGGCTAATATCGGACCGAGACTTAGAAGGCCTTCTTGACCTCTTTGATGACGACGCGATAATCTATGAGCCTTTTAGCACGTCCCAGGTGTTGCATGGTCGCTCGTCAATCGAGCCATTTCTCAAGGTGGCCTTGATGGCAAACAGCGACATGCGCCGCAAGATCAAGATATCAAAGGAAGCAGAACCCGGTCAGCCCGACGACCGGTTGACCGCCCTTGTCACTTTCGAGAAAGGTGACAAGACGAAGGCCAGATTTACATTCGGGCTTGAACCGGACGAACAGAGAGGGTGGAAGATAAAGACCCTTCACATCAAGTTCGTAAGATAGAATCAATCAGGGTATTATCATAACTGGCCGGTCTGCGGTCTCTGATACCTTCCTTGCGACGCTGCCCAGTGCACCTATTCCGCTATGAAGCTGCCTGCTTCCCATAATTATCAGGTCTGAATTTGTATCGCGGGCAATCTTGACTATCTCGTCAGCGGGAGAACCGACCCCTAGGATAAAATCGACGCCTATCCCCTCTGCCTTTACCTTTTCCATCTTTTGCTTGAGCATCTGCTCCGAGCCGGACTTTAGGATGCGGATAAGCTCCGTCTTGGCTCCCTCGAGCGACGTCTTGTCGCTTATGAATCCAAGCGTGGCGCTTGGCGGCACGAATCTGCTGTCTACAATATGTACAATGACAATCTCTGCTCTGAGCGCCTTGGCAAACTCCGTCGCCTTGGCCAGTGCTCTGTCGGACATTACAGTCCCATCATGCGGTACAAGAATCCTCGAAACCATGGTTGTAATTTCACGAGGGAGTATATACACACACATACACACACAACATGGCTTTACTGCAATGCACTGCATTCTTGAAGCTTAATTACGACAAGTTGAGACTGGTATACATATGCCCCGTAAAAGAGAGCAGAGGGAGAAGGACTCGCCTGAAATCCAGGTCTTGCCTTATGATGACCTGAATACACGGCAAGAAAAAATCACCGGCGAAACCTTTCCTGACATTGTGCTTGAAATTTGCGATAGTTGCAAGTGGTGTGCAACCTGCATCAATGAAAGAGGCATACAGTTAACTTGCCCGATATGTCAAATGCGGACTTCAATGATCCCGATGGCAGTTGATGAAATGTGCATACTTGAAAGGGATGAAAAACGAGGAATCACGCTCCGCTTTGTAAGAAAACTTCCGCTTCGCTGACTATTCGTACGCATTGACTTTTACTGCCTTTATGCTCTAATGCAAAATCGCCCGCCCTCATGAGCGGAGGCGGGTTCTCGCCTGTAATCCCTTTCATGCATACGATCTTTACTAGACCGTCAACATTTCTAAACGCTATGATGTCTCGGGTCTTTTCTTGCAGGAATCTGAACACCTATCTAACGGCGGCGGTGCTTACCGCTGCAAGAAGGATGGCAAAAGCGGCCAGGCATCATACAACGGCTATGAGCACGAATGCCCCATCACTCATTTTTGGCTTCGATAGCCTGCTCATTGTACGATGTTATGTTCTGCGCGTATTTACAGAACAAGTATACATTGCAATGCACTGCGTACCCGGGTTTCAAATACCAACTGATTGAAGATGACGCATATGACAAAATCTGGCAAACTTGCCAAGAGAAACATACTTGCAAAAAGAAGTGAGATGGATGACATGTTTGACGGATTTAGGAGAGAAATCGCTGCCATGATGAGCGCCTGGCAGGGGCTGAATCTCGGAAATATGCGGATTCCGCTCTGTGACCTGGCAGATAAGGGTGACAGGTACCAGATCCATGTCGAGGTGCCGGGAATAGATAAGGACAAGATTGAAGTCAAGGCGACAGGCAACACAGTCGAGATATCTGGCAAGTCTGAGGAAAAGCGCGGAGGCTACCTTTACAGCGAAAGGTCTGCCAGATCTTTCTACCGCAGGATACCTGTTCCTGAAGAAATTGAACCATCCAAGGTTTCAGCAGACATGAACAATGGTGTATTGACTGTCAGACTCCCAAAGGCGGAAGAAGGTGCGTCCCGACAAGCGATGAAGGTGCCAGTCAAATGACACGCATGCGCCAACCGCATAACTACCACGAGACTCCTGTCCACAATCCAGAAACAAGGTGCGTCAAGTGCAACATCGAGACGCCACATGTGTGCGAGTGGTGCGGAGCATGCCAAGCCTGCCACAAGGGCGCAACCATGGACAGGTATTGAACTATTGTTATTTACAATTCAAGAGCCGCCCTAAGGGAGCGGTATCTGTTGTAATCATCGGCCAGTATCTTGGCCAGCTTTTTGGCAATGTCTGTCGAAGATATCATCCCTACAATAGAGCCGTCGTCCTCCAAGACTGGCAGTCTTTTTATTTTGTTCTTAGTCATGGCTTGGGCTGCAGTATCTATGGAATCATAAGCCTTTACGGTTATCAGAGGCGATGACATGATGTTCTTGGCAGCAATATCCTCCGGTTTTTTGTTATGAACGGAGACTTTCTTGAGGATATCCCTCTCGGTAATAATGCCCGACGGCTTTCCATTTTCAAGAATTATGACGGCGCCCACTTTGTTCTTGACCATCATATCAACAATCTGAAGAACTAATGGTTCAGAGTTGCCGTCGACAGTTATGACTTTTGCACACATTATTTCGCTAACTGCACTCATATCTCAAGTATTAGAATAGCTTCTTCTTAACGAGTATGTTTGCAGAGCAGTGCAACTAGTTTATCATTCGCATGTAGAAAAATAACATTCATGAAAAAGCTTGACATAATTATTCCGCAAGAGCACTTGCCCCAGCTTAATGAACTGCTGCACAAGCATCAGGTCGGAGGGATGTCGTTTTACGATATTAAGGGGAGAGGGCGTGCAAGACAGACTCCTGTGACAGTAGGGAGAGGGGTCATGACGTATGTGCCGGAATTCGGGTTCCGCACCAAGGTCCAAGTGATAGCATCTGATGCCATGAGCAAAGAGATCGTAAAAGACGTTCTCCAGACTTTTGGCACGGGCGCTTCTGCAATAGGCAAGATATTTGTCTACGAAGTGACGGAAGCGTATGACTTGGGCAATGGTGAAAAGGGAGATAGGGCGCTTTAGACTAGCCGCAAAATCCGGGCAGAGCCCAAACTCTTGCAATTTGGACGACAAATCCAATCCTGCGGCAACACTATGTGGAGAGAACCTTATTCGAATAATATTCGAATAACTCATTATGTTTTGCGACAATTAGAAAAGAGCGAATGGCCGGCATTAAACAGCCGAGTTATCATAGACAACCACAAAGTGGAATTTTATCAATGGTCTGTGCGATAGTCCTGAATCCACGGCCACCATAATTTCATCCACGGGTAAGACGCGAACAACGCCGTCAAGATCGTCGGTATGCAGAGATAATCGGCCATCATCATCACGTACCGGTCATATGCGGCACTGCGATTTTCTATTGTTCTTGTTTCGGCAACATCCTTGTTCTGTCTTTCCAATTCAGTTAGTAATCGTTCAAGGACGGCATCCTCTACCGCTTGGGCCATCGGCTTGAAAACAACGCCGTATTTGTTCTCCAAATCTGCAAGCATCTTTTTTCTATTTTCGTCAGAGCGCAATAACGTTGTGTCCATGTCGAGAATTCTTACCGCAGGTTTGTTCTTAATCACCGGGTATGCACCGCCATGCACTGTACTCCTTATAAAAACTCGCGGGATTTTCTATTATAGCGTGGCAGCCTCAATGTTATTTCGCACGGCAATCTTGCATTTAATTTCAGAAGAACCTTCCTTAAGTAACTCAATTGGAATGCCTTCCTTTGTGCTTCCTACTGCGGATAGCGATGATATTTCTTATTGGTATCAGGAACTCGCTGTTATTTCTCTTCGGGGTGTGCCCTGCAATGCACTGCATATTCTTCTTCATTCTCTGTTAAGAAATTGCCTCTCTATACTCTCCATATGACACCTTCATGACACAAGCCGATTCAGCAAGTATCCCACAATGAAGGCTACTGCTGCAGCAATGCCTCCGAGGCCCAGGGTACCGAGGCCGGAGCGACCAAGTGGCTTGCCCAATATTCTTCCTTTCACTGCGCCAATAATGAAAAATGCTACCGCGGTTGAGATGCTGGAAAATACGAACGCATCTTGGGATACTGCTATGGCACCCGTTGCATATATGATGACAAACGGCAAGAGCGGTATGAAGCCTATCGCATTGAAGGCAGTAAATGTTGTGATTGCTGTATCGATTGGTCTTTTTTGATCCTCGATTAGTCCGAGCTCTTCTTTCATCATTGTGTCAAGCCACACCTTTCGCCTAGACGTAATTATGCGTACGATCTCTTCTAGCAGTTCATCCTTGAAACCCTTTTTTGCATAAATGTCGCGGATTTCCTGCTTTTCCTGATCAGCAAGGTGGTCAATCTCCCACTCTTCGTGGTGACGTGCTCGTTCAATGGCCTCCTTTTTGGACTTTGTTGCAAGATAGTTTCCTACTGCCATGGAAAACCCATCTGCGAAGAGATTGGCAAATCCGAGAATGAGCACTATGGCAGGTGAAAGCGATGCACCCACCACACCAGCAACTACGGCAAAGGTAGTGACAGCGCCGTCTGTTGCGCCATAGACAAAATCCTCAAGTGTCCATTTCATGTGTCGCTGCCGTTACCTACAGAGTCTTTGCTATGACTTGTATGTTTTAGTCCTTTTGATATGCCCAATTAGATCTGCAAGTGCATCACATGAAAAGTTCTTAAAATAAGTTCTGGAAGCAAATCATGGCGGCGTCCTAAAGGTGAAGAAAGGTATGATTAAGTGCAATCCAATCGGCATAGATATCGAAATAATGGCATTCATCGGAGAGTATTAATCGCAAACGTGGTCGCTACCATGAATTTCAACCAGATTACCATATTTACCTATCAGAGGTTGAACGGTTCAAGGAAGAAAAGATATTACTTTTACTACTATCTTCACTCCTACATCCATCTGATCAGCAATTTCATCTACCGAGAATCTGCCTCCGTACAGATGGATACCTGCTCCGGCTTCCACTAGTCAGTCCCAAGGTGCGTGAATTTCGGATGTTCACGGTGATCATTAATTTAATACGTGCGAGATTTATCTTTCAGGACTGCATTGCATTACAGATCTGAAAGATCTGTAGGAAAAGATAAAGGATTTAATGATTAATCTATTGCATCACCGGCCAAGCACTTGCTCAACTTGATATTCTTCCACTTGAAGCGAAAGACAGGACTGGAAGCTACTACTACTACTACTACTACTACTTTTACCGAACGAATGCCAAAGAAATCTTAGTGTGTAGCCGACTTTTCTCTATGTTCCCTTCTGTAGGCCACCAGATAGCCCACTCCTCCAGACAGGACTCCAAGTAGTGTGACCAATATCGAAGCTCCTATTGGCTCTACAAAGGGAGCGATAATCTCGTGCACTTGTGCTGGGTTAAAGCCAGATCCCCCGACAGACTGCGGGAGCGCCGCCCCTCCTCCCATATAGCCCACGTACATCATCATTCCTGCTGCTGCAGCGGTTCCGGCATTCATGAGAAGGAGATGCATCCATCCAAGGACTTTTGAGACCTTGGTGCCTAGAAGTTGATAAAACAACGCAGAAACAGCTACCCCAATTACGCCGACAACAATGTAGATTAGATAACCAAATGTAAACCAAGTTCCAGCCCCTCCAGCAGCTATTACCCTTGCCACATCAGGCTTCATGAAAAATGCCGATCCTATCACCAGCATAGCTGTGAGAGCTACGATGGCGGCGCCTTGGACTATCGCAGCTGCAACAAACCTGACCGGCCACGGATTCAGAGATTTGAACACTGACCGTCTCTCCATGTGACAAGTACTTGACGCCGAGATTATTATCGCCTAGGAGTACATCGCATGGCAATGCAATCGTCCATAGTTGTCATAGCAGCATCCAGTGACTGGCACCATCAACAAACAAACAAGCAGGCATGCGCTGCAGTGCACTACAAAGCAATCCTAGTGCTATAATATCATGATCGGGAAATCCATGCATGACCCTAGATCCGAAAAGTCAACCTAACGATGAAGGTCATCAACCAGAAATAGTTTTGGCAAGATGGAGCACAAGATTCTGGGCTTGGCTGGTAGACTTTATAATAGTAAACGTAGGATTGGGGGTTCTGTTTGGCTTACTATCTATGCCAATGTGGCTCTACGGATTTGCAAACCCAAGAATGACGATGATGATGCCGATCTATGGTAATGAATGGTGGTGGAGTAACGGTTTTGGCGGGCCATTTGGGTTTGCAATAAGCAGTTTGGTATTCTTCCTATACTGGACATATATGGAATCCCAGTATGGCGGTCAATCAGTTGGAAAAATGCTTTTGCATATCAAGACTACAAATCTTGAGGGCAAGCAGGCTGACAAAAGAAGCATTGCAATCTCTAGCTTTGGCAAAGTATTTCTGCTGCCTATAGATGTAATTCTCGGCTGGATATTTACAAATGAAAAAAGACAGAGATTGCTCAGCGGGGCTGCAAATACCATAGTGATAAGAGCTGCCGAAGAAGGCGGGGATAGCGCCCAGAATGTCAGATACCTAAAGGAATGATCAAGATATGAAAAGAGGACATGTTGTGCTGGCATCTGGCGCCGTCCTGCTGGTCGCAGGAATAGTCATATCCGCAATATGGGGTGTTTCCTTCGCTGGCTCTTTCCTCCGGGAGAATACAATAGTGGCAAAGACGATTATAGATGCGGGAAAGTCAGTGAATGCAAAAACTGATGTCAATCGTTTGGATGGGCCGATTTCTCTGGCAATAGGCATTGACGGACCGGGACAGCAACAACAAACATTCTCAGACATAAGGCTGAAAGAAACGGTGACAGATCCAAATGGGAAAGTGGTGAACAGCAATGCATTTGGTGGGCCCTTCTTCACCAGTTTTAATCCGCAGGTGGCAGGAGTCTATACCATAACCATTTCAAACATTGGCACCAAGCCAGTCAGCATTAGCGGCGCATTTGGCTACATGTCGTTCGTCGGACCTGATGGTAAACCCAAAATCCATGCTACCGCAGTTGGTGGTGGTAAAGAACGAGAGGGACTTGGCATGATAATTGCAGGTGGAGGGCTGGTCGCGGCAGGAATCATCGCACTCGTCGTAGGAGCAATAATCACGGCTATAGACGGTAGAGCAAACAAGCAGAATCAAAGTGGCGCGACAACAACTAGCGAAAACGGCATCACCTACAGGAAAGATTAGCAAGGTGGAGAAGGGATCAAGCAGTAGTCCTCTTTGACACACTACTATTTGGAAAAACACAGAGAGAATTGCCGGCTCACTTGCAAAGGGTCTGCAAGAGGCAGGGGTTGAAGCAGAGTGCGTGTGTGAACATAAACAATGGAACTCTCCTCACGAAGGGAGTGCATATCAAAAGCGCAATCCTATATGCCCATCCTCGCTACAGCTCTTTTTATCGGCATAAAGTTATCTTGCTCGGCGGGGATGGGCGCAATTCTGAAGCTGTACTATATAATCTTCAGTCATTAAAGAGCAGACTAACAAACGGCAGACGGCAAGTTACCAGAACATGGACGCAATGAAATATCTTTAAAGTAGAATCCTGTTTGTATGACTGTGGAGGAAAAGGCTCAAAAGCAGATAGATTTTGAAGAGTTGACGAAACTTCTAAGGGACTCCCTAATAGTCAGAGTGGTTACGATTCTAGATATTGTCAGCCTTTCAATTCTCGAACTGCTCGAGTACGGCCTGACTAGGCAGGACCTCAACTACGTTCGGGTTAGCGGTGTAATAGAGATAGACAAGGAAACACTACCAAAAGTCCACACTGGATATACCGAAGAATCGCTTGTTGGTGGAGATGTTTATTTCCAGCAATTTCTGAGCAGCAAAGTTAGGCTCACAGCATTGGGACTTTATCTTTTGGATTGCATCAAGGGTTGTCAGACCGAACAGGAAATAATTGAGAAGGCGCAAACGATGTTCGAGTCAGGGACATTTGCACCGCCAGAATCTCCTCACCGGCCAAGCTAATTTTCCTTGCAAATGATCGTTTGGCCATCTTGGACATGACCAGTCCCTGTCTCTGACCTTACATCTGGCGATCTTACATCATTGTTCAGAAGTAGCCATCTTTCTGATATCCTGACGGAACTTCTTCATCAGGCGATTCAATGAAGATTGTATCTCTTTTACGCGATATTCCGCATTCCTCTCAATCTGCTCAATATCCGCAGTATTGTACAAGTGCTTGTAGCCACCCTCTTTCAGATTTACAGTCTGCTTTGTGCAAAAGCCTAGGCCGACCAGCCTCTGAAGTGATCTAAATATAGTGCCTCTATCTCGATCCATGGAATCGGCAAGCTCATCCAAGGTCCTGGGCCTTGCTTCTCTAAGCAATAATGCCAGCAACGCAATGTCAGAAGAAGAGAGGTCGTACACACAAGACAGAAGATCCTTACATGTTGCATTAGCCGATGTTATGACATTAAGCGATGAATTCCGCATCCATGCAGCCTTTGGTGGCATTTCACTATTAAAGATATTGTACCGTGTTGGCAATAACGTAATATTTAATAGGTATTGTCTCTCATATTGCACGGTGAAGACAATACCGTGCAATTTGATAATCTCGACCCTGACTTGAGGATAGGAGAGCTGACCGGAGCCAGCAAGAAAGAGTTCGTAAGAGATGGCAACACCAAAGCGACTATTGATGTCCCTATTACGTTGACTGACTCGAACTTTGAACAAGCTCTGCGAAAATATCCTCTGTTCGTAGTAGACTTTTTTGCTCCAGGGGTTGGACCATGTAGGACGATCGCGCCGACAATAGAACAGATGGCTTCAGAAATGGCAGGCATGGCAGTCTTTGGAATGCTGAACGTAGAGGAGAATCCGAGGATTGCGAATTTGTTTGAAGTACAGAGCATTCCGACTGTCATAATGTTTAGGAACGGAGAATTGGTGGACGGGTTCAGAGGAGTGGCTCCAAAAACACAGATAAAGTCTATGATGACTCGGATCATGAGTCTCTGAGTGATGGTTAAGCTTCCCTTTTCTTCTTGCTCATCATCTATCCTGAGACGCGAATTCAGATTCCTTTGGCCGGGCGAGTTCATAATGGAGGCTAGGACGGGGCTAGCTTTAGCATTTATGGCCTAGCCAATGCGATGCAGTGCATTACACAGTACACTCTCTGCTTATTACCAAAATTTTGCAATGTTTTCATATGACAACAAAACTACTCAATGTGAATGAAGTCAGAGACCAATTTACCAAGTTGAGAGAGACATACCAGCACGTGTTGCCAAAAATTGATCCGGCACTTCTAAATGATCTACTAGAGAGGGAACGGAATTCAGATGAAGGCTTGCCATACACACTGGAGGTTTTCACAAGAGAAGGCGTGGACACAGAAAAGGCAAGAGCATACATCATTGAAAAGACAGGAATGGCTCCTGCAATATTCGATCATGGTACACACTACGTAACTAATCAAAAACTAACGCTTGAGATGCTGAAGGAAATCTCTGACTCTGATGATGTGGTTGAGGTGCATGGCAGTTTCTGTGGTGGCACAGGGATGAAGGGTGCCTACTTTGAGAGGAGGAACTAACTCTCCTTTTTTTGATGCTCCAAAGTGAAAACGATGTTTAGAAACATTGTTGTTCCATACGATGGCTCAAAGCCCGCAGACAAGGCTGTAGAATATTCTGCCAATCTTGCAAAGAGTACAAACAGCGGGATGACCTGTCAGATTATACTCGTGCACATCGTTCCGGAGATTCCAACTACGCCGCTTTTCATTGAACGTCCGATAAGTACCTCAGACGGACGTCATATTCCACTTTCAAAATATGTTGAAAGATTATACGGCGAAATGCAAGCACACGCCAAAGAAATGCTGGAAAGGAAAAAGGAAGAAGTTGAGAGCATCACAGGTTCGAAGGCTGTGGTTAAGATAGCTGTATCGCTGGGTGATTCTGTCGCAGAAAAGATATTAGAGATTGCAAAAACCGAAAAAGCGGACCTGATAATAATAGGAAATGTTGGTCGGGGTGGAATATCAAAGCTAAAGACTCTCGGCAGTGTGTCAAGAGCCGTAAGTGAAAGAGCACTTTGCCCTGTTACCATAGTCCATTAACCTCATGTTCCGTTCTGCTTCCAGCATACGTCCTGTACCGTAACCAATTTCGTAGATCACGTCTTGCATACAAAACTTCAGCCAAAAAACCTTATCAGATTTTGAATTAGTGCGGTTGCATGTATGTCATCCTGCTCTCTTGGAGAGCCACCAAGTCACTTGCTTGTATACAAAGCCTATGCAAAGATCGTCTTTTTCATTACTTAGGGACCAAGTATGCAGTGCATGACAGGGCCTATTCTTTCTAGAAAGAGAATGCACAGTACACACTCTAGTTATATCTTCACTTTGCGTACGAAGGCTATTGAACTATGACAGTGCTTCAGATGAAGAGCTGTCCATCGTCAAAATAGAAAGATTCAGGCCATCCAAACCTAGAACGACGGACAATACAACAATGAAAAGGCTTTTTGCAAGGAGTAGCCACTTTCCTTTATGCCGAGCTTGTGGCAAGTTAATTGGTTTGGGAGACCTGTACTACAATAGTTCCAGGAAAAAGAAGGACAGAAAGTACCATTGGAAGTGTGCAGAAAGAATTAATCTAGTATAGCTAACCGCTAGTGTTTGGAAGGACTAGAGCGGGATGGAGACCCTCTTGCTCGCACCTATCGTCTCCTCAGCCCATGATTGGATGAGTGAAAAAGGCTCCGAAGCGGACAACCAAAGGGTTTACCAGTAGAGCGGACTACAAGCATCAATGATAGCACGGACTGTACCCTTTGTAATGAGGGCAAAAGGATAATGCATTGCGAACAGACAAAGAATTAGAAAATAATCTTTATCACAAGCTCGAACTGCTAGGAGTAAATATCGACTCTGTAGCCCAAATGAATTTAACGTCAGCTCAGTAGGAGGGGGAGAAATTTTATCGCAGGTTGAAACTACAGGGGGATAGATATCCAGGCTGCTACGGCAACGTCCTCTATTAAATAGAGCAGAGCCCTGTCTTTACGTTGAGGCAGTAAGAATTGCCGCCGTTACATCTGAAATAATCAATTTTGTATTACAAACATAATATTATTAAATAGGACTATACTAGAACAAAAATTGTCCTCCGTTCAGTTGCTAGGTCACATCGTCAGAAACAACGACATCGTAAGGAACACAGGCCTATCGTTTGCAATTGCAGGTACAGGGATGCATTTTCTGAATATCGCAAGTGTTACGACACCACAGCTCAGCCATACATGGTCGGCCATTGCGATAGCAGGATTCTTTCTTACATCATTGAGCCAAATGAAAGAAAGCTGGCTTTTGAGGCTGAATAAAACTGTACGTCAAGAAGCGGGTAATCTTATTCATCAGCAAAGAGCAAAAAATGATGATGTAGCGTTGCCATGACGCATCGGCAGCCCTCCTCTCCAAGGCAGGCGCTCTGCATCAAATGAAGCTAATCCTAGCTTTCGTCGATGGGTTAAGAAGTAATCGAGGAATACTGCGAATAGTTACGGCAAACAGTGTCCAACCTCGTACTCTGCATTCGGCAGACAGGTGCTACAGTACTTCTGAACGATCACGCAATCTTCTAGTTGAAATAGTATAATAGTTGTCGCTGTTTTTGAACAAATGCAGCACTATGCGGAGGCTTGCTTGATATTTCGCCGGTTGTATCGGCATTGTTTGGAATGTTTTTGCCACTGCCCTCCCCCAGTCATTTTGTCAAGTATAGAAGGAGATTATGACTCAGTGGACCCGCTCGGCAATGACCGTTAGCCACAGTCTGGATAACTTACCGTCTACTCGCTATAGCATTACGCTGGTCTCCAACTTGCCGCCCACCGCCGTTCCCTCTCGTGAGTACTCGATAGTTGTGTAAAACTGACTGGTTTGAGTGGAATGATATAGGACGCCTAAACTTTGTATGTATATTATATGGCATTGTTACTATCCTGCTCTAATCAGAATAGCAACTTGGCCTGCCCCTCACTAACCGCCCCAAGGGACGGCCTCGCCCTGCATCTGAAGCCCCAACCCGGTTCCAAGGCGCCCCATTCCTATTCTTCAGGTATCTCGTATCCTATTTTCGCTAGACATGGATCGCAGAATCTATTCAAACCGTAATAATTTGGCACCTCCAAAAGTATTTCATTGGTGGCTCTATCATGACAAAGACGACAAGTTGGTTTAAGCAATCTCTCTGATGAAAGCAGTCGCCTTATTGAAAACGGTTTAGACGATGATGATGATGTCATTACTGCACCCCACTGACCACCTTCATCTTTCTGATCTTCTGGATAAGAGAGATAGAGATGCCAATGATTGCCACTTGGAGTACCTTGCTGACAATATCTACTGCACCTATATCATCTTGTAAGCCAACCACTGGCAGGTCCGCAGTACGGGAGACGACATAGAGTACAATTAGGAATGAAGAACCTGCTATCGCCACTATGTATGGCTTGATGCTATATTTCTCTCTGTTTTTCAAAATCCAAATGGTCGCCAATGCATAGCCTGCTGCTGATCCAAGGAACAACGTTAATTCCAGAGTTGCTGCCATTTCTTCTCCTAGCTCCGGGAAATCATCGAATGATGCGATGATGTAGGCTATTGCAGTTGCAGCCATCAATCCTGCAAGGATTGTGGCGAGCATTTTCTTATTGTTCATGAGCACTATGAAGCATTTTTTGATAATAATGAGTGCCGATGATTCCCACGACGTGGGAATGGACGTTTTTCTTAAACTCGATCAGAGGAGAAGTGCTGCCACAACCTCATTATTTTGTCCTCCAGTTTGACTCGCTCTAGCCGATAAGATATCTTGCCGTCCTTGAAGGTAATGACAATCTCGGATATCCAGCTTCTATAGTATGCTTCATCAAGACCTTCCAAGGTCCTTACTATCTTTGTTTTCTTTATTATCTTGAGATCTTCTAGCACCCGTACCTTGCGATAAGCGGTTGACTGCGGCATATTGAGGATGGTAGATATCTGACGGACATTTAGCTCCTTGTCGTACAAGATGGAGATTATCTGTCTATTTTGGTCGTCTGATAATAATGCCAAGATATCTCCAAAAGGAGCCGAGTCTATCATCTCTCAACTTCTTTTTACGGCCAAGATTAGCACTAGAAAGCCGCCTATCTCGACGGCCTCTTCTATAATATCCGCAAAATCCGAGCCTACAAAGGGTGCGATAAGGTCGCCCAAGACGGCATCTCCAAGGACAATGATGGAGAATCCGATGGCAAGCAAAGCCATCGGCGGATATCGTGTCTTTCTAAATGCCTTAGCTGCCAAATAGACAAGAAAGAATCCAACAATCAGGTGGATCGCTAATACTACATAATGAAGCTCCATGATTGGATTGTCGTTGCTATCTAAATCTAGGACATAAGCTTAACCACCATTCCCACGGGCAAAGAATGAAAGTACGTGGCAACTCCCATGGATAAGAGCTCTTCCTTGCCTCACGATATTTCTTTTCGCAGCCTTTTACTTTCGATTGCCAAGATAGCAAAGCTGAGTGCTATGAATGCGAACTGGACGATCTCAGTTGAAATATCAATTGGACCGACACGTGATGCCCGTTGAGTAATAGGATTGCCTTGCATTCGAGTTATTGCCCACAATGCAATAAAGACAACAGTTCCTGCAATTCCTACAGCGTACCACGGTCTTCCCCATCGCTTCAGAATAGGAACAGTCCAGAATACCTGAGCAATTCCTCCTATCAAAAATAGTGTAATGGTGTTTGTATAGATGTTATGCGAAATGGCATTAACAACTAGAGCTAGATGAAGCAGCCCTGCTAAACCAGTTGTTGCGGCCGCTCCTAGATAAAAGAGACCATATCTCCTCCCTCCGGCTTGCCCATTCATCTTGAAGACTACAGAGTTTCGCAAGAATCGACCTTAAGGATTGCGAAGAAATGTCACCTTGAAAATCTTGGGGAATAAGTTCGTGGATATTGGCATAGAAGGATGAATGGAAATAAATCAGATAGATGTAAGAAAAAGAAAAAAACTAGAAACGGACCTACCTACATCGTACGGATGGCTGCCTAGTACCTATCTTGCTGAGCTTTAGATGCCGTCTCCGTCTGGGTCGCCTTGGTCCATGTCGCCTCCACCGCTGCTGCTTGTCTGGTTTCCGGTCGCTGTCGCGTTGCCGCCGGTTTGATTCCCAGACGTTGTTACGTTATTACCTTGCGCAAATGCGCTATGAACGCCACTGATATGCAGTGGTCCAGCCATTATGGTGAAAACGGCCATCGTTGCCAGAACAGACATCAATAACAGCGAGCTTGGTGTCAAGATCATACGTATCCTTCTTGGTGTCAGAGTCATCAAAGTCTTAGGATCTCAAAATATTATTAAAGACTATATCTCAAGACAACAGCGTTGCGGCTATGCAAAGCCATCGTGTAGCGCTGTAGCAGCATTAGTTGTTAGAAGAGAACCTCCTTACAGTAGTCAGGCTTTTTGCCATTTCACCTTTGATCGCATAAAATCTTGCAGGGTTGTCTTGCTTTGCAATGCAAAGCAGACTATCCCATTAACTACTCGTGTTGCGCACTTGCTGATGAACAAGGGGAAGAAATATTGAGAATGACAACTATTGGGCAGAAGATAGCAGGTCAAACTGGCTCGTCGAAACTTACGGTTTATCCACGGCAGGTCGATACGCAGTTGCCAGCTATGCGGCGAATATGTCAAACGATAGAACGCAATAAAACCGAGTCGCGCGGTCATGAAATAGAGAGGGTGTGCTAGATTTTTGGATAAACCCATCATATGGTACCTTGTGACAGGATTGGTTATGGGAGTTACCCTGAGCATGATTTTTGTCTTTATTTTTCAAACCAGTTTCATATCTGGAGCTCAGGTGCAGCAACAAGGACAGCAGAAAAATGGTAACTCGCTACCGGTCTCATCAGCGTATATTTCTGCAAATGATGTCTACCCAAAAGCACAGAATCCAAATCCCCAACATAGAGAATATACTCTAATTGCTCAAAATGCGGAGATCGAAGTAGCCAAGGGTGTAAAAGCAAAGGTCTGGACGTACAATGGAACGGTTCCGGCACCCACACTGAGATTTAATGAAGGCGACAGCGTTACAGTAAAGTTCATCAACAAAACTCCATACTCCCATACAATACACTTTCACGGTTCTCACAATTCAGCTAACGACGGCGTAATTCCTCAAGTATTGCCGGGGCAGCAATACACCTACAATTTCACAGCAGAGGAGGCGGGTCTGTTCATGTACCATTGCCATGCATTTCCTACAACACAGCATGTCAGAATGGGAATGTATGGAGCCATGATTATTGATCCTGTTGACCACCCTATGCAACCTGCAAGGGAATACTTGTTTGTCCTAAGCGAGCTTGATCCTAACAATGCTCTTGCAAACTTTACCCAATTCTACCCCATTAATGGCTATGCAGACCAGTACATGGAGGAGCCTATCCGCGTAGTAAAGAACGAAACCGCCAGATTCTACGTCATAGGAATCGGGGGCGTTCTTCAGTCACCCTTCCACATTCACAGTACATTGTTCAAGGTATGGCAGTCAGGAATACTGTGGAATGCTCCACACTGGGCACAGACGCATCTTGTTGCTAACGGCGACACGGCGATAATTGAAGCTAAATGGAGCGAGCCGGGTAGATACCTCTTTCATGTTCATGGAATACAGGAAGAGCGAGGCTCAATGGCATTTCTAGACGTTCTAGATAATGATACTTTGGTGAAACCAAATGAAAAACCAAGCAACATGCAGGGCAGCAAATCAATGATTGAATGGCAGCAGGACCACTTGCGAAATCTCGAAATGCCAAAGCTGACTCAATATGACAACCTCGGTCAGGCGTCAGTGCCAGATAACATGCATGCGGGTCATGCCGAGAGCGGTCAGGATAATACTGAAAACATGACTGCCGTCAAGACAGATGCCGTAACTATTGTAAAAGGCTCCTCCAGTCCTGATGTCACAAACCCGTTTTCACCCCCGGCCATAAGCGTCAAAGAGGGCACCGCTGTTACGTGGACAAACGAAGACAACGCTATGCATACGGTTACTGAAGTTAACAACAAATTTGACTCAGGTTTTTTGAATGCGGGAGCAAAGTGGCAGCATACATTTGGAGAAGAGGGCAAGTCAGATTACTATTGTATGCTTCATCCGTGGATGAAGGGAACGGTATTTGTTGAGTGAACGCATCTTCTTTTCCCTTAGGACATCGAGCAACCAAAAGGGAACGGCAAGGTGGAGATCAGGAAGTAAAGTGAGTACGAATCCAACGGCAAGGTAGTGTTGCGTCAAAAGCCAAGACATAAGCTAGTTGCGAAAAAAGCCGTCAAGAGAAACTTTGCACAATAGCTAAATACTTTGGCATTGAACCCACAAACATGGAAAGGCAATGCTGGACCTATTAGCTAACAAAGGCCTTTTGTCATGCCACCACAATCGAGTTTTGGGGGCTTCTCCAGAAGTCATTAACGGAACGGAAAAAACGCTGAACCCATTTTCCTACTATACTTAAATCCCACTGGCCCCATTCCTTTTAACGGTTCTTGAATTGGACTCAACCATGGAAGAGATGAGAAAGAGTTAGAGCTCACAATCGCTCAAATAGCGAGCCAAAAAATGACTGCGCAGATTGCCTCAATAGCTAGAGGCAGCCCGGACTTACCAAGTATAGTATTACATACTTACTAGGTCAGATATTGCTACTGACTTTAAATATCATCGTTTCCATAATGACACTATGGCTAGGAATCTGTCAGCAAATAAGATTGAAGTCGGAATTGACAGTTTTGCAGCAGCATTTGATGATGCCAGCAAGGGAATCAGTCAGGCTGAGCGTTTGCAGGACTTGGTAAAGCTAATTGAACACGCCGATCGGGTCGGGTTGGATGTATTTGGTATTGGCGAGCACCACCGCAGAGAATTTCTCGATTCGGCCCCTGCTGTCATACTGGCAGCAGCGGCCGCAAGGACAAATCGCATCCGCCTCACAAGTGCCGTAACAGTGCTGAGTGCAGCCGATCCAGTCAGGGCGTTCCAGGAATTCGCGACTCTGGATCTTTTGTCAAAGGGCCGGGCAGAGATGGTTGTGGGCCGCGGCTCGTTCATCGAAGCATTTCCTCTGTTTGGCCTTCGACTGGAAGATTACGACTCGCTATTCGCAGAAAGGCTTGAACTGTTGCTGAAAATCCGTGATAACGAGCATGTCCGATGGTCCGGAGAATTCCGGCCTGCGCTGACCGGACAGGGAGTCTATCCGAGGCCCCTGCAGAATCCATTGCCGATCTGGCTAGGCGTTGGCGGAACACCGGAATCATTCGTCCGGGCCGGCACACTCGGACTGCCATTGATGGTTGCAGTAATAGGCGGCGAAACGCAGCGCTTCCGGCCACTTGTTGACCTGTACAGGGAGGCTGGAAGAAGGGCAGGGCATTCGCCGGATCAATTAAAGGTGGGCCTACATTCACTGGGCTATGTCGCAGAGACGACGCAACAGGCAGCCAGCGACTTTTATCCCGGCTACATGCGGGCCATGAACAAAATCGGCAAGGAGCGCGGATGGCGTTCGATAACTCGCGCAGAATATGATATGCAGCGTGGCCCACAAGGGGCACTGATAATCGGCGATCCTGATGAAGTGGTCGAAAAAATAATTCGACATAGCAAGGCACTTGGCGGCATATCCCGCGTCACTTTTCAGATGGATCCGGGTTCATTATCTCAGGAAAGGATGGTGCGGGCAATCGAGCTGCTAGGCGAGCGCGTCGCTCCTGCACTACGTGAAATAGAGGTTGACACAAAATGACAGAAGAACAGAGCGAGCTTGGCACAGGCACACTTGGCATAGACGAGCCAACTGCCAGAGAGATGATGGGCTACTACAAGATCAGCCATGACGAGTTTGTAAAGTATGTCAAGAACTTGGGGATTGATCACGATGATTAGGCAGAAAGGTGACAACAACCTGAAAATAGCAATCATCCAAGTATGCGACATGGCAGGGTTGCGTATTGGCTGCAAAAGTAATAATCCGCCCGCTCTTTGGTTCTCCGGGAACAGACACCCCTTGGGGAGCAATCGCTTTTAAGTCATTTGCCACAGGCAAGATATGAGTACCAAAAAAATATTCGTAAACCTGCCGGTCAAAGACCTCAAAAAGACGATGGAGTTCTTTGGCAACCTGGGGTTCGGGTTCAACCCGATGTTCACCGACGAAAACGCCGCCTGCATGGTGATAAGCGAGGACATTTACGCCATGCTGCTGACGGAAAAATTCTTCAAGGGCTTTATACCGGGCAGAGAGATCTGCGATTCCCGCAAGAGCACCGAGGCGTTAGTTGCGGTGTCCCTTGAAAGCCGCGCCAAAGTCGACGAGATGATCAAGAAGGCAGTGGCGGCCGGAGGCTCGGAATACAGAGAAACGCAAGACTATGGCTGGATGTACGGCCGCGCCTTTCAGGACATAAACGGGCACATCTGGGAGCCTTTTTACGCAAACATGGATGCCCTGCCGGAGGAAATGAAGAACAAGAAGTGATGCCGTGAAAAAATGGACTTGGCTGCCGGAACGACGCGGTGCGATTCATCCAGAATTACCAGAGCGCCCTTCCAGCAGTAGCCGGTCTATGCAGCGCACAAACTCTCCCAGTTCCTTGGGAGGCAGCCTCATCTTTCTGAATTCATCCACGTTTACCCCGCGTTTTTCAAGCTTCTCGTACAGCTCTTCTTCGACGTTTTCACGCTTCATTCTGCGTGCCCGCTCCTTTCAGGGGAATAAAGGCCACGTCTCTTTTCCGGCAGGCAGGACAAGAAGAAAAGCTGGAAGGTGTTGCAATTGCAAATACAGAAGCAGTCCAGAAACACGACTTGCAAAGGACGAAAAATAATTCGTGAGCAGCACTTGCGCCTGCTAGCACCCCTTTTATCCTGGAGCCGCCGTCATGTTCTTCTCTCAAGTTCAATATCAAGACCATCCGCGCACAGAGACACCCAAACACAAAGCCGGCCCCAGCTCATCAATACATACACACACATTCTCTTTAACTGGTGAGATGGGGCGGTGGCTTGCCTTCGGGGGTATATGCAAGTTTTTTGTTACAAAGCCTTGCTATAAGCAGCTTGAGTACATTGTGTACTATGTGTACGTGCCTGATATATCAGGCTCCGGATCAGGGAATTATTGCCAATATCGCATTGTATGAGTCTTTCGCGCTTTTATAATAATGATGTTCTAGTATTCGAGTAAGCATACAGTTTACGTAATTTATTAACTGTATTTTTGCAAGAAAAATAGGATAGTAACTAATTTTTCCAAAATGATAAAAAGGCCGGACAGTTCCTTCATCAGTCAACGAAACTTGACTCACCCGACTGAAGCCGCCACATTCAGGTTCGAAAAAATAGTGCTTGACCAGCTCAGACTGGAGGCCGAGCAAAAACGGATAAACCTCAACACGCTGCTCAACCAGATCGTAAAATCACATGTAGAATGGCACGCAAATGCCGCAAGAGCCGGAATGGTGCCGGTGCGCAGGAAACTGGTCAAAAAGTTGTTTGAGCCATTGACCAAGGAGCAAATAGACGCGATAGCGGCTGATGTCTCAAGAGGCATGACGGACGACCTGATGATGATAATGCCGAGCAAGCGCACAGAAGAATCGATTTTTGAGCTCCTGGAGAGATGGATAAGGGTTTGCGGCTTTAACTATCACCACAAGATAAACGACATCGAGCGCGTCTTTGTAATCCAGCATGACATGGGAGGCAAGTGGTCCCAGTATCTGGGCCGGCTTTTTGAGCACGTGTCGTCTGACTTTATGAACGCCAAGCCCGAGACAGAGATCACGGAAAATGCGCTTTACATCAGGATCAAAAGAGAGCGGTCTAGTGCATCTTCTTTCTCTTTTTAATAGTCTGATCAATCAAAGAGGAAGGTGTTTAATATTTTGCCAGAGATAACTTATTTGCATGGCGGGCAAGGATAACGATGATAGCGGCATAATGGACATTTTGGATACGCCGGATGTCGCGGTCTGGGCAAAGGGAATCAGCAAAAAAGGCACGGACGTGCCTTCAGACAGGGTCAGAGAGCCGTCAAAGATTGCTTCAATGACGCTCCACACCAGAACAAAGAAAGGAGAATCATTGATGGTCGACCCGGCTAACAAGCAAGAAATGGCAAAAGTAGCAGCCGCGCACGCCCCTTTGACTGACGAGTCTGAATATGCCAAGCAAGAATAAAAAGACGATAATAAAATTCCACGGCCAAGAAGTAGAGGACGTGGTTGTGCTTTATTTAAAAGCGCGCGATAATCAGGGCGATGATGCAACGACAACAACTATTATCGAAGAATTTGATGCGGCAAAAGACCCGCAGGTCTGCGAAACCGTCAACGTCCAGGTTGTGTCAGAGTTTGTGACAATCACGTTCTACAAAGACGAAAAGGCCAATTCTATCGTGCGGCGGGAGTTGATCCCCGTCCACAGGGTGGAACACATCTGGGTCAGGGATCTGCAGACCTAGCATGCAAAAAATGCGTGGCAATTTATTTTCCTGGTTTGCGCCCTCTGTGCTGCAGGACACACCTTGTCACATCTCGCCTTCTTCCTCTTCTTCCTCATCAAGGTCGAACTGCTCGGCGTCCTGCAGCTCGTCGTTTTCCTCCTTCATTTCTTCCCTTTCAGCTTCTTTGTTGCTGCTGCTCATATATTCAGCATAGAGAGACGCAGAGCACGTAATTACGCAATACGGAAGATGGTGCTGCGAGTTTGCAGTACGAGTTTTTTCAGGACTCTTTGTCTTCTTATGCCGCCGCCAGCTTTACCTGTTTGAGGCGTATCGCCCAGACGACAAGCGCCGACAGGAGCTCCCTTATTCGCTCCCGCGTGTCGTTGTCAATCAGGTTTCCCTGCGCGTCAAATTTGTCTGCAGCTCTCGGGATCATCACCTCCGGCCTATTGAGGGCGTACATGTTCAGAAAGACGAACATCTGCCTCAGGTGGTACTGCGCACGCACCGTTCCCATCATCCCCATGGAGGCGCCCATTATGGCCGCCGGCTTGCCTTCCCACGCGCTGTCTCCGTACGGCCTTGACCCCCAGTCGATGGCGTTCTTTAGGACGCCAGAGACAGAGTAGTTGTACTCGGGTGTGACAAAGAGTATAGCGTCAGCCGAGCGCACCTTGCTTTTCAGTTCCGACACCGCCTGCGGTGGCTGCATCTCAAGATCCTGGTTGAAGGGTGGTATGCCGTCAAGCTCGAAAATCTCCAGCCGCGCGTTATTGGGGACGAGCTTTTGCGCGGCGCGGAGCGCGGCGCGGTTGTACGAACCCTTTCGGAGGCTGCCCGCGATTCCAAGGATTTTCACGCTGTCGTTCATATATGCTCTCTCTGTACATCGTTAAATTATTAATGAGTTAGACCGGCTTGCGCTTGCCTGTCTGACCTAGGATATCAGCGATTGCAATCCGTACCGCCGAGATGCCCGTGCGGAAGGGGCGCGCCCCCGAGCCCGTGTCGGTGACAGGGTTTACCCATTCGTAGAAGGCCCGGGTGTTTGACTGGCTGTCGCATGAGGCAAGCATCGAGAGCAGGGCGTGACATTCGTCTGCCCTGCCGAGCCGGCTCCTTGCGAGCATCTCTATACCCGTAGTCCACGGCCAGAAGGTGTGGTTGTGGTACTGGTTTGGGTTGAGCACCCAGGGGCCGGTCCTTTCAAGGGCGGCTTCCGTCACAAGGGGCCACTTGTCCTTCCAGATTCTTGCCTTCAAGGTGTCGAGGGCGCGGTTTGCCCTACTACTGCTGCCATTGAATTCCTGCCGCCGGGCCATTATTTTTTTGTCATGGCCGGTGCTTTCCGTGACTGCCACCAGATACAGCGCAATGTCCTGCGTCAGCGCCCTGCCGCCTCTGTCCTTCTGCAGGTCCAGGTACGTGCCGTCCTTTTCCGACCACAGCCTGCCTTCCACTGCGTCCATCGCCCTTTGCGCCATCGACGCAATCCTCTTTGCTTCGTCTGCCTTGCCAAGCTCTGCAAGGAGCGACGAGAGGTTGCCAAGGGCAAGTATCCAGCACGCCTGGCTGTACACTATTTTGCCAGAACGCAGGACGGTGTCCATCCAGTCCTCGTTGTAGCCTTGCTCCAAGAGGTCGTCGCCGTCAGTGTCGCGGGACGCAAGGTAGTCCACAGCCCGAAGCATTCTGGGTACAACATATTCCGTCACTATGGAGGGGGTCGAGACCAGTGAGGACATTTTCAGTTCCGTTCCTCCTCCGGGCGCCGGCGGAAAAGAAGAAGGCGGAGTAGTCATCCCTGACTTTATGTAAGTGTCAAGGACCCACGCAGTAGTGGAGATCATTAGGGCAGTTGAGTCGATGTCAGGGTCCTTGCCGTACACCTCGGAAAAGCCGTGGAATATCGTGGTGGGCAGGGCACCCCGGAACTTTTTGTGGGCCTCCGGGCTGGCCACCTGCGGGAAGTATTGCATCTCCGGCGACCCCCTGCCATAAATCACCTTTTCGCTGTCTGCCGCCACCTGATGCGACCAGATGAAAAGTAGCTCGTGCATTACGTCTTCAAAGCGGCCCGACAGGAACCAGTCCTTCAGAATGTACGAAGCATCGCGGCACCATACGGCCGTGTAGTAGTCGCCAGGGTTCACGCCCTCTTGCACGAACTGCTCGGTAGCCTCTGCAAACGCACCGGCGTTGGCTAAAAACGAGTGCCACAGGCTGATGTGGTTGTCCATCGGAGGGACAGTTGCGTCACCCATACAAAAGTTATTTCTCACTTGCCGGGTTGAAAACCCTTTTGTGTTCGGAATGCCAATAGATTACAGTAGAGTAATAGAATTGCCAAGAAAAAGCGAGTACAGGTGCTTTGTCTGCAAGCAAAAGTTTGAGTCGCTTGGCGACATGCAGAAGCATATAGTAGTGGAGCATCTGCAAAAAGTGGGCTTTGCAAAGGAAATCGGCAACAAAAAGAAAGAAGCCCATACAGCAGCCTAGGCTGCGCGGATCTCTTCTTTTTTTACGGTATTGACTTTGGCAGGAACAGCCTCTTGTTATTATCATCATTATGCTTATGCTTCCGGGCCACCTTCAACCTCAAACGCCACTTTCAGGAGGACCCTGTACTCCACTATCTTTTCGTTCTGGACTTCCGCCTTCCAGCCACGCACGTCGATGCCTTTTACGTTGCGAATGGTCTTGGTGGCACGCTCCAGCCCGTTTTCGACCGCGTCCTCCCAGCTGGTTGGAGAGGTTGCGAGAAGTTCCGTCACCCGGATGACTGACATGAACAGCTAATGCACCTGAAAATATTAAAGACTTACAAAAACTGTGCGCAGAGCCGGTTAGTTAAGCCAGACCGGGCCTCCTGCCGGACGCTGCTCGCCGCTCGTACTGTGCTGCTGCCGCGGCAGTAGAAGTGGAGGCCGAGGCAGTAGCTGTAGTAGTAGCGGGCGCAAGCTGCTGTCTCTCGCTTATGAATTGCAAGAACCGGCTCGTGTATGCGGACAGAGAGAATCCCTTGACCGAGTCGCTTATCGCCAGCCGCTCCTTGTCTGAGACCTGCAGCGCCGCCTGGATTATGCCGGCCGCCTCTTCAAGCGAGCGGAACTGGTATTTCTGCGGCACAAACTCTGTCGGCCCTCCCGTGGCCGGCACTGCCGGCACGAGGCCGGCGGCCATTGCTTCTACCACTGAGATCCCAAAAGGCTCCTCCGGCATTGGGTGAAAATACGCTTTTGATTTTTGCATCAGCGACTGGAGCTGGCCAAGCTCCACGTTTGGCTTGATGGAGACATAGCCGGAAAGCCCATAGCCCTCCACCATATCCAACAGTTGCTCGTGGTACTTTTGGCCGCAACTGTCATCCGCCGGCATGTTGCCGGCTATCACCATCTCCTTTCCGCCTATCCCGCGCCGTTTCAGGATGCGGGCAAGCTCTATCGCGTTTTCCAGCTTTTTTGACGGGTGTATCCTGGACACTACTAGCACGCGGTCTTCCCTTGACGACGGAAAAAGCACTGCCCGACGCAGCTCGTCCACGCACACCGGAGGCGCGATGATGGCCGGCACGGTGACAGCCGGCCTGTGCGCGCCTGCTGTCTTTACCTCGTCAATGATTGCCTGGCGGCTGAATCTTGAATTTGTGATCACAAGCGAGTTTCTCAGCATGAGCAAATAGTATTCCAAAAGGCTGCGCCAGAACAGAGCGCTGTCTGCCATCCCCATGACCTCCCTGTCAAGCAGGCCCAAGTCGACAAGCCCCTGCAGGTAGTCAAGGTTGTGGCACGGCGCATAGCTTGCCACTACAGGAAAGTGGCAGTAGGTTATGCAGTTCCTGCTTGAAAAAGACGGCAGGAAATACGGCAGCACGTCGCCGTGAGTGTTTACTACCAAGTCGTACTCCCGCATGGCGCCTTCTGCGCCCGGGCGGCAGGCCAGAGTGCCCGTCTGCCAGTCAAGCTCTACCGGAAGCCGGCCAAGCGGCTTTACCTTGATGCGGTCAAATATCCTCCGGGCCCTTTCACCAAACGCCTTTTCGATCCTCGCCAGGTCCGGCGCTTTTGCAACTGTCAGGTCTACCTGCGTTTCCATTTCAAGCAGCGCCTGCAGCGTGGCAACCGCTAGCTGCTCTGCGCCGCCGCAGGGGTTCAAGTCGGCGTGTATCACGTTTACCTTCATCGTTTTTCATCTCGCCCAGGTTCACTAGGATGGCGGTGCCATCGTTGCGTTTTTGGACGCCGTGCTGCCAAGGCGCACGCGGGCCATTGGCGGCAGCGGCAGAAGAAGAACAAAGGAAGAAGGTACAGAATTGCAGATAAAATTGTCTATCACGAAATTAATAATGCTGATATAATATTAACGGGTCTCGTCAAACATGACTGCAGGATTACCTAGAAATTCTAGGTAATGACTTGTTTATGTGCCAGAGATGTTGCTCCCATTAAGGGCCGGTTCTTTTGTTGCAAGCAATCCGGCTCTTGTCCCAAGCACCCTGTCTGCAAAAGCCTTCAGATCCTTGCTCTGCTCGTACACCGAAGGATACTGCATGTCCTGAAGGACTCGCTGGCCCTCGGTTCCAGCAATCCACCGCATCAGGTCGATTACTGCCGCGTCCTTGCTTCCGCCATCGGCAAGCGCGGTTTCATTCATCATGGTGCCATTGTTGCCAACTGCGCGCTCGGGAAATGCCGCGTAGTAGAATCCGACCACGGGGTACGAGCCGTTTCCAAGCTGCCCGACGGAAATGGTGGGAGGTATAGCAAGCGCAGGATTTTCAGGGCCAGTGCCGTTGTTGTTATTGTTGACGACCAGCGCGGGGTCAACTGTCGTGCCGTTACGTACAGCCGCGCCTATCGAGTCGGCCGACGGCATGAGGTACTGCCCGTCAGAATTCTGGAGTGACGCATACGTCATCCTTGTCTGGGTGGCAAAGGCAAAATCTACATATCCTATCGAGTAGGGCGTCTGCCTGACCATGGCAGAGAGGCTATTTGCCGAGTCTGCCACCAGGCTTGATTTCGGCCATGCGATAGTGCCGTTATTGTTGTTGCTTGGGGCAGAGGCAAGATACCTTGCAAGCATGTCAGAGGCGCTTCCCGCAGGGCCTTCGTGCACGACGACTATTTTCTGGTGCGGCAGGTTTGTGCCGGGGTTGAGCGACTTGATGGCAGGGTCATCCCAGTACGTAGCGTTTCCGCTCAGGACGGAGTAGAGCGCGTCAGGGTCAAACCTCAATCCCGACGGCACGTCCGGAAGCGCAGGTATGTTGTAGACCACCACCACCGCCTGCGGGCTGACAGGCAGAAACACCGAGCCGGCGTACGTAAAGTTTCCCTTCTCCGCGACCGGCCTGCTTGCTATTGCAAGGTCTGCCGAATGGTTTGCGAGAAAGGACGTGAGATTTGGATAAAGAAGTGGTATACTGGCATCGTCTGCGCGGTCAGAGTAGTTTACGTTTACGCTGCCCAGGTTTTTTTCGCTGTTGTACTGGACAACCCACTTTTCCATAAACGGCACCGCAGAAGGCGACGACAGGGCACTGAGGGGGGTTTTTGCAACCTGCCCTCCTCCCCCGGTCCCGTTTGTCCCCATGCCGCCACCCTGCTGCGGCGGGAGGGACGCAGTCCCGCTGGTGTCAGGGGCTTTTGCACCGTTGTTTTGATATAACGTCATCGCAAGGATTGCTGCAGCGGCCGCGATAACAACGGCCAATACGGTGCCCTTTTTCCTGCTCATGATCTAGTCCGGCACCTACAAGACACATGCAAAATTATTAACGAGTTTGGTTTCTGGCGGTAGAGGAGGCTTCTATCAATTACACGACTTTTTCCTTCATTTTGCGCATGCTGCGCATGGTCATATAGTACAGGATTGACGCGCACACAAACGAGACAGGATACCACCATACTACGCCGTAAAACGAGAGGTGCAGAGGGGTCATCATGTCCTTGGGCCATTCCCCGAAAAGCACCCAGTAGAACAGGTCTTCGAGCCAAATGAAATTCACGATGTTGCCAGTGCCCCATAATAACGCCTGCTTTTTGAGCACGCGTGTAGACGAGAAGAACAGTATGTCAAAGAACGGGTTGAAGGAGATGAGGATCGCAAGTATGAACATCAGCACGTGATAAAAGTAGATCTGGCCGACGAGGTGCACGCTCAGCGGGTGCACGAGAATGCTTATTCCAAGCGGGCTCGTGAGCAGCGTGTGTTCTATCACGCCGTAGACCATTGCAAAGATGAAGGTGGAGGCGGCAGACGTAAGGTGTATGGTCCTCATGGCAAACTGCCTCCCAAATACGTCCATGTTGAACATGTCTTGCGGCTTGCCCTTCATACTACTCCATCCTTTTTTTATCTATGCCAGCTTTAGTGTTGTCTCGCTCCGTAAGACTTTGGCGGCTGTTTTGCCTGCAGGAATCTTCCAGAGTACCTTTCTAGAGATTAGCCCGCATGACTGTTTTAAATGATGAGATCTTAGTCTAGGCGTGTTTGATAATCCTTTTATCATAGTCGCCATGTTTTTCTGGCTGTCGTACGTTCCCATCGCTGCGGTATCGCTTTATCGGGTGATCCAGAACCGGAACCTGTTCGTGGAAAAGCACGAGATTGTAGAAGAAAAACGCGTAAAACATCGAGTGCACAGCGACGCCGCGATAATATTTCAGATAACGACCCGCTCGGCCACCAAGACGCACGTGGTAAGGCGTGGCATACAGTCGATAATCGACTCTGCGAAAAAGACCGACTACCGCAACTACCACATATCAATAGTGACCGATGACCCCGACGACGTCCACACGCTAAAGGGCATCAACTGCGAAGTCATAGTCGTAAACAAAAGCTTCAAGACGAACGCGATACGGAAGGGCAGGGCGCTCCAGTACGCCGTGGAGCACCGCAGGCGCGCAGGCATGAACACGGCAAAACAGTGGATATTCCACATGGACGACGAAAGCTATGTCACCACCCAGACGATAATCTCGCTTTTAAAGTCGATAGAGAACGGAAAGGAGCTCGCCTCCGAAGGGCCCATCTTTTACCCTTTGAAATTCGAGGCGGCCAACAGGGTCACCGCCATTGCGGAGTCCATCCGTCCTTTTTCCTGCTATGACTGCGTTTCGCAGATGACGAACCCGCCCCCTCTCCACATGCACGGCAGCAACCTGCTCATAAGGTCGGACATCGAGGACACGATAGAATGGAAGTTCGGGCCGACGCTTGCAGAGGACCAGATGTTTGGTTACAAGGTCTATGAAAAATACGGGCCCGGCTCGATGGGCTGGCACGGAGGCGTGCTCCTCGAACAGCCTCCCCTCAACATCAAGGACCACTTTTTCCAGAGGCGCAGGTGGGTGCTCGGCACGCTGCAGAACCTCCAGAACTTTCCCCGGTGGCACAGGTACAAGCTGATGTACAAGTCGACAATGTACTTTACCGGCTTTCTCTCTGCCGTCACTTCAACTGCCATCCTGCTGTCCAACTACATCCCTTCCCTGTTACAGTACGACACCATAGGACAGCAGATCATGTCGCTTCCAGAAAAGCTCCCAAACATCCTTTTTGCCTCGCTCACCGAGGCCCTGACAAAGGGCAGCATGGTAGAGCTTGGTGCAAGTTCCGTCCTGCTCTTTACGTCTCTGGTCTGGCTCGGGTCGTACCAGCTGGGGCTCTTTCTTAACCTAAAGTACTCAAAGATAGGCTGGAAAAAGAGGATGATATTCCACCTGCAGACGTTTCTCCTTTCTCCAATACTGGGACTGGTCGAGACCTTCCCGGCGTTCTGGGCAATGATAGAGTACAACATAAAGAAAAAGGACCCTGCGCAAAAGACCAAGGTCTATGACTTTTACGTCGTAAACAAGTAAGTGAGGGCCGACACGACGATAAATAATATAGTACGGGGCAGAACCAGTATATGCGCGTGAGCGGCAAGGAAGAACGAGAAAGAGGAGAAGAGTCTGACGAGCTGCGCGGCCTCTTGGAGGCCGTGTCCGACAAGGGGCTCAAGGTCCTTTCGATTGCCGAGCTTGACAGGCTGCGCGCCCTTCTTGTGGCAAAGGACTATGGCGAGAACAAAAAAGCCGACAAGGCGCGCAAAAAGCTATTGAAAAAGATAAACGCCGAGATGTTTGACAGGCACTCGCCGCGCCGGCTGTTTTAGACGGCACCTTGCATGTAGGCGCGCCTCTTGTCCTCGGAAAAGCGCTCTATGGCGTAGCGCAGCGCCGTCCGGGGCATCTTTTTGTAGTGCTGTTTCAAAAAGCCTTCTTCCGCGGCAGGGTCGCGCTTGCCCACCTCCCTCAGCATCCAGCCGACGGCCTTGTGCATCAGGTCGTGCGAGTCGGAAAGGAGCATTTCAGATATTTTCAGCGTGTCTGCAAAGTCGTTTTTCCTGATGAACGCGTATGTCGAGACTATGGAGACGCGCCTTTCCCACAGCACTTTTGACCTTGCAAGCCGGTACAAAATCGAGCGGTCCTCCCTCCTGTCAAGCAGAAAAGCGCCGAGTATAGAAGGCGCAGTCAGGTCTACTAGGTCCCAGTTGTTCACCCTGTCAAGGTTTTCCAAGTAAAACTTGGTGGTCTTCTCTGGTTCGCCTTGGTATTTTTGCACCAGCATCAAGAGCGCCACGAGCCTCTCCTCGTGGATTTGCGAGTGCAAGAGTGTCTTCACATCTGCAAGCCTGATTTCCGCCGTGTATTTCTTGGCAAGCTGCCTTGACGCAGGCACCGTGATGCCGATAAAGACGTCGCCCTGCCCGTACTGGCCCGGGCCGGTCTTGAAGAACCGCTGCATCACCTTTGCCTTTTCCAAGTCGCCAAGCGCCCGCATCTCGCCCCTCAGAAGATCAAGTGTCAGGCAATTTCCACCACCTTTTTCCTCGACGCAAGGCCGGAGAGGATGTGCACGTCCTGCGCGGAGACGCCGAAATGCGCCGCAAGCTTTTTGACAAGCTCGCGGTTTGCCCTGCCGCGCTCTGGCTGCGACTTTATCGACACGGTTATTTCGTCGCCTGCCACCTCTATCATACCGTCCGGGGAAAATCGCACGGTGACGTGGTATTTTTTCAAACGCAAAGTTTCTTGTTCTGGCTCGCTAATATGCTTGTAGAAGGACATTACATAAAGCATTATACATGAAAACTGCGATTTGTGCAGCGACAGCGATACGACAGACTCGTGGATAGATTGTGCGTGCGGTGCCCGTTACGGTGCAAACCTCCCAGCTTGCCCAAACTGCAGTGCGCCAAACGCCTTCTATGGCGAAAAAAAGCGCAGCACCGGCGGCAAGGCCGGCATAATAGCCGCGATTGTAATTGCTGCTATTGCCGTGATATTCATCGCCCCCCAGTTCATAGGCGACCTTGGCGGCGGGACAAACAACGATAACAACCCGATAAACAGCGCCATAAAGATACTGCAGCCGCAGGCGACCAAGCCGGAAAAGGTGCCGCAGGAGGAGCTTGTGGCGCACGTGCTTGCCGCGATAAACAGCGACCGCAAGAAATTCGGCTTGGAGCCTGTCACTCTTGGCGACAACGAAGCTGCGCAGCTGCACGCCGAGGATGTCTTTAAGACAAAGCAGATCTCGCACTGGACGACGTCAGGAGAAAAGCCTTACATGACGTACACTCGGCTTGGGGGCGAGGGGAGCGTTCACCAGAACGTCGCCATCGCCGGCTTTGGGCCCGACGAATACGGCAGGTGCGTCTCCACAGTCATACTGTGCGAACGCATAGACCCGCTGTCCACCATCGACGAGTTGGAGAACGAGATGATGAACAACGACAAGGAATGCTGCGACAACGGGCACAGGGACAACATACTCGACAGGGACCACACGCGCGTAAGCATCGGAATAGCGTACGACGAATACTACCTGGCAATGGTGCAGAACTTTGAGGCGGACTATGGGCTGTCTGTGGATGTCGAGGGGACCAAGGTCAGCATCGCCGGCTCCGTGCCCGCAGGAGACAAGTTTGACAACGTCGTGGTGTACTATGACGGGCTCCCAGACAAGCAGGCGTACGACGCAAACAAGGAAAAGCTTTCGTACGACGCAGGCACGCTTGTCGCAAGTGTGTTCGAGCCGCTTCCGCGGGGCCTAAGGTACCAGCAGCCGGGCGACTATGTCGTGATAGAGGCCGACAGGTGGCAGGACGGCAATAACAACTTGGATGTCAGTTTCGACCTTGCGCCTGCGATGAAAAAGGACGGCGTCTATACCGTGTACGCCATGTTCGATGACGAAAAGGGCCAGCAGTTTTCGGCAACCTCCCACTCGATATTTGCAAAGACGGAATAATAAAAGACGACAGCAGGTGAAGGAAAGGCATTATCATGCGACGCAGCTACGGGCCAAAGGCGCCCGGCGCGCGCATATTGCTCGCCTTCCGTTCGTCCATGCTGAAACTCGTGTTTTATCCGAGTAGCGGTATATCCGCATTTCAGTTATTTAAGGCAGCCGGCAATATTCTCTATATTTTAGGTTAATTCCTGTAGACAGGGCGCAGGGATACGTATTTGAGCGGGCGGGGACATCGCATTCTCGTGAATTTTGCAGCTCTTAAAATAGGCGCATGGGACCTTTCCGGGCTCGTAAAGGACCCCGCCGGCTCCGAGTTTGCGCAGTTTTTGGATTCCATCGAGGGCAAGGTAAAGGCGTTTGAGGGCAGGCGCCGGTCGCTCCGGCCAGACATCCCCGCCGCCGAGTTTGAGGGCATGATCCATGACCTTGAGGACATTTACGAAAAGCTCAGCATCGCAGGAGGCTATGCGCATCTGCGCTACTACGGCAACACCGCCTCAAACGAGGCGTCGGCGCTAGTGACTCGGATGGACAAGATGTCGGCCGAGGCTGGAAACCGCCTGCTGTTTTTCGACCTCTGGTTCAAAAAAGAGCTCGATGAGGGCAACGCTGTACGCCTCATAGAGTCGGCGCCTGCGGTCTACCGCGAGTACCTGCGCCACAAGCGCCTGCTGGCAAAGCACTCGCTGTCAGAGCCGGAGGAAAGGGTAATCAACACGCTTGAAGTCACCGGCACCGGCGCGCTGGTAAAGATATACGACAAGATGACGTCCGCCTTTGAGTTTGAAATGTCGCTAAAGCGCGGCAGGAAAACAATCACCAAAAAATTTGACAACAAGGAAAAACTGGTGTCGCTTGTGCGCAGCGCAAACCCGGCGGAGAGGGAGGCCGCGTACAAGGCATTGTTTGCGACGTACAAAAAGAACTCCGGCGTGCTTGGCGAGATATACCAGAACATAGTGGTCGAGTGGCGCAACGAGAGGATTTCCATGCGCGGCTACAGGACCCCTATTTCTGTCAGGAACATCGCAAACAACCTGGACGACGAGACAGTGGATGCGCTCCTTGCTGCATGCAGGAAAAACAACCGGGTGTTCCAGGAATATTTCAGGGAAAAAGCGCGCTTGTTAGGCGTCAAAAGACTTCGTCGGTACGACCTTTACGCGCCGCTTTCGACAAAGACGTCTGGCAAAAAGTTTGCGTACGGCAAGGCAGTCGCAAGCGTGCTTGACACGTTTGGCGACTTTGATCCGCAGGTGCGCGCCCTTGCCGAGCGCGTGTTTTCCGAGGGCCACGTCGACTCGCAGATACGCAAGGCAAAGCGCGGAGGAGCGTTCTGCCACACCGTCTCCCCGTCGATAACGCCGTACGTGCTCCTGAACTTTGACGGGAGGACCCGCGACGTCTCTACGCTTGCCCACGAGTTCGGGCACGCCATACACAGTATGCTTGCGGAAAAACTGCCCATAATGGTGTCGCACGCGCCGCTCCCGCTTGCCGAGACGGCGTCGGTGTTTGCAGAGATGCTGTTAAACGAGCGCCTGATGGAAAAGATGTCGAGGCAGGAGCGGCAATTGCTATTGGCAGAGCAGATTGACGACATGTACGCCACGATAATGCGCCAGGCGTATTTCACGCTGTTTGAGGTAGACGCCCACAGGGCGATAGGAGAAGAGAACGCCACGATCGACCAGGTCACGCAGATCTATTCCGAAAACCTGAAGGAGCAGTTTGGCGACTCTGTCGCCGTTTCGCCGGAATTCGGGTGGGAATGGATATACATTCCGCACTTTTACCACACGCCGTTCTACTGCTATGCCTACTCGTTTGGGAACCTGCTGGTGCTCTCGCTGTACCAGCGCTACAAAGTTGAGGGCAAGTCCTTTGTGCCAAAGTACCTGGACATCCTCGCTGCAGGAGGTTCCAGAAAGCCGGAGGAGCTCTTGAAAGAGTCCGGCCTTGACATCACGAAACAAGAGTTCTGGCAGCAGGGCTTTGACCTAGTGGGCGAAAAGATACAGCAGCTGAAAGGGCTTGCGTCCAAGTAACGACGCGATACTGGCGTGCGCCATCGCCGGCTCGATGGCGGCCGGCGTGCTCGTGCCGCGGGCAGGACTGCTGGTAGAGCCATACCTGCTGGTGTGGCTTGGCATCCTACTTTTCCTCAACCTGATAAAGCTGGAAGCCTCCGATGTCGCGGCGACTTTTGCAAGGCCAAAGGGCCTTGCCGTCCTTGCCCTCGTGAAACTGGTGGCGCTTCCTGTCGGCATGTACGCGCTTTCGTACGCGCTCTACAGGCCGCTTGCCCTGCCTGTTCTGCTCGTGTCCGGCATGTCGACCGGTCTTGGAGCGCCCTTTGTGGTCAACATCGTGGGCGGGCGCCTGCAGCTGGTGGTGGGCATGATAATCGCGACATCGCTTTCCGTGCCGTTTGTGCTCCCGTCGCTTACGTACGCGCTTGTAGGGTCAGAGTTTGACCTGCCCATCGCAAACATGATGCTGCTCCTTGCGCTTGCGCTTTTCATACCGCTCGTCGGCGGGTGGGCGGTAAAGAAAAAGGCGCCAAAGGCGTCCGAGTTTGCGCACAAAAACTCGTTTCACCTTTCGATAATCTTTGCAATCTTGATCAACATCAGCATGTTTTCCAAGCTGTCCGGGCTCTTTTTCTCAGACCAGCTGTTTCTATTGCAAAATATAGCTGCCACGTTCCTTTGCTTTGCGGCGTTTGCCGTTGTCGGGTTTGTTGCTGCTCCCAAGAGCGAGAAATCCGCGGGTATGATAGCTACTGCGTACGTCAACAACACGCTTGTCATGGTGTTTGCCGCGCAGTTCTTTGGCCCGCAGGTGGCGGCCCTTGCGGGACTCTACAACATACCCTACTATGCGTGCATCCTTGCGCTGAAAAAGATAATGCGCCGCTAGGCTTGTCCTGCGGCGTCGAGGATGGCTTTGGCCTGCTTGTAGTGCACGGCGTCTACCATCCTGCCTTCGAGCCTCACTGCGAGCCGGCCTGTGCCTTTTTCCATCGCCTCGCCTAGAGCCTCGACGACTTTTTTGGCCCACTCGACCTCGCTTTTTGAGGGCAGGAAAACTTTGTGCACAGGCTCTATCTGGCCGGGGTGGATTATGCTCTTGCCAGAGTAGCCGAGGCGCTTTGCGGCAGTTGCGTCCCGTATGAGCCCGTCAATGTCGTCCACCTTTTGCCATATCGCGTCGATGGCGGCGACGCCGGCGGCCCTTGCGTCCACAGGGATTCTGGCCCGCGCATAAGCATAGCCGCTGCCGTCATGCTCGTCATAGTCCATGCGCATGTCATGCAAAAAGTCAAAGACGCCAAACACCACGGCGTTCACCCTGTCGTCCGCGCTCGATATGGCGTACGTGTTTACCACCCCTTTTGCAGTCTCGATTGAAGGGATTAACGCTATCCTGCCTGTTCCGCGCTCTTTTTCAAGCGCCGACACAACCTTGGCGATTTCAATAACTTCGCTTGCGTCGTTCACCTTTGGAATAACCAGCCCGTCAATCCCTTTTTGCACCACCGTCTTGATGTCAGCATCTATTAATCCGGATTCAGGCGAGTTGGTGCGCACGTATACAGGCTTTTGATAATCTTGCCTCTTTGCCAGCGCGCCGGCGATTGTTTTCCTTGCCGCATCTTTTTCGTTTGCCGGCACGGAATCTTCCAAATCAAAGCAGACAATGTCGGCGGAAAGCGCCTTGGCCTTTTCCACAAAGCGCGCGTTTGCGCCGGGTACAAAGATGAGCGTCCTGAACAACGTCATGTCGGTAAAAAGGGAAAAAGAGGGGAAAAAGGTTTCCCTTACAGCTTTTGCGGGGTCGTCAGGATCTTGCCGAACTGCTGCGCCTCTGCCATCATGACGTGGCCCTTGACCATGTCTGAGAACGGAAGCACGCTGTCAATAATTGGCTTTATCTTGCCCTTTGAGACCCAGTGCACTACGTCTTCAAGCTCTGCCTTGGTGCCCTGCGTAGAGCCTAGGAGGTTTGTGCCCTTGAAGAACAGATAGCGCAGGTCGATTGTCGAGTCATAGCCTGTCGTCGCACCTGTCGCCACGAGTGTCCCGCCCATCTTTAGCAGGCTCACTTCCTGCGGGAAGACGGACTTGCCGATGTGCTCAAACACCACGTCGACGCCGGTCTGTTTCATCTCTTTGTTGATTGCGCGCACCTTCTTGTACCAGTCGGCTTCCCTGTGGTTGACTACATAGTCGGCGCCAAGCTCAAGGCACTTGTCCATCTTGTCCTGCTTGCCTGCAGTGGCGATGACTGTGCAGTTGTACAGCTTTGCAATTTGTATTCCTACCATGCCGACGCCGGAACCGCCGCCCATGATGAGCACGACCTGCCCGGGCTTTATCTTGGCCCTGCCGACCAGCATGTGCCACGCGGTCATGCCGACCATCGAGACGGCCGCTGCGTCGTGGAACGAGACGTTGTCTGCTATCTTGGCCACGTTTACCTCTGGGAGGCGAGTGTACTGCGCAAAGCCGCCCCAGAGCGGGCCGGTCTGGAAGCCCCAGATTTGCCGGTCTTCGCAGTCATATTCCCTGCCTGAGGTGCACGCGTCGCACACCCTGCAGGACATGTTCGAGTGCGACACAACCCTGTCGCCCACCTTGAGCTTCAGGACGTCCGAGCCCACCTCTACAACCGTGCCGGCGACGTCGCTTCCGGAAATGTGCGGCAATGGAGTCTTTACTGGCTCGCCCCATATTGCCCACAGGTCGTTGTAGTTGTACGACGCTGACTCTACTTTTATTAGAACCTCGTTTGGCTTTAGCTTGGGAACGTCGATATCCTCAATCTTGACAACTTTTGTCGGGTCTTTGTTGTATTCTCTAAATACTGCTGCCTTCATATATAGAGGGCAAAGCCTGCTTTTGACCTTAAATAGTTAACTCCACAACGGCCGGCAGAAAACCGTCGGATGCTTAGCGCCGGTCGAACTTGAATTCCTTCTTTGGCTGCTGCAGGCTCGCCAGAATCTGCTTCAATTCGTCGTCGGAAAGGGCGCGGTTGAGCCTGCCTGTCGATGCAGCATTTATCAAATAGTTTTCGACGGCTGTCGCAAGCTCTGGCTTGACCATTCGTATATTGGTGAGGCGCTGTCGTGCCTGCGGGTCCAGAACAACGGACAGGACACGCTGGCGCATCGCGGCGGCCTCTGCCTCCCGCCTCCTAATCTCCTCGTCGTTTGGTTGCTGTGGTGGAGGGGCAGACATTTTTCACTTATGCGTAGCGTTGGAGCGCCGGGGCGGCCTTGATCAGCTCTTTGTGAATCTCTGTCGCAAGCCTGTCGAGCTTTTTCGTGCCCTCGCTTGTCACCACCCTGCCCTTTGCTGGCAGCTTTGTGACGTACCCAGCGGCTTCGAGCTGCTGCATGGCGTGCCTGATGATGGCGCCGCCTGCGTCCTTGTGGTGCGAGAGGTTGTAGCCTATCTGCTTGCGCCCGCCGTATGCCACTTTTAGATCTGAAACGCCTATCGGACCGTGAAGGTAAATCTTTCTCAAAAGAGAAGCGCACCTGGTGTACCACCAGTCCCTGTTCTGCGGGATCTTTTCGGCGTGCGAGCCTGTCTTGACAAACGCCGACCACGCTGGAGGCTCGATCTTTTTGTCCTTCTTCAGCTGCTCGGCCAGCTTGGCGATTAGCTCATCAGCCGGAACGTCGTAAACCTTGGCCATTTGTATCGGAAAAAAGTCGCAACAGCCCTTATAAATCCTTACTGCGTTTGGCGATGACCTTGCGGTATGTGTGCCCGCACAGTGTGCAGGTAATGCGCACGGCCTTTGTCTCCGACCGGCCCAAGCGCACCCTTGCTGTCCTGCCCGGCACTATGAACGCCTTGCACTTTTTGCAGTACAGCTGCCTTGCACTATAGGGCATCCGCACACGGTGGCGCATCGCCACCTTTTTTGCAAGGTTTGCCTGGCGGCTGGCAAGGGTGATGTCCTGCTCCTTCAGGGCGCCTGCTACCAGGATCTCGATGCGCTCTTTTGCCATTTCCCTGACCTGCTGCTTTTTGCTGTCCGTGAGAGCTCTAGCGCCGGCGCCTGATAAAAAGCAGCTGTCAATATAAGGCCCACAAGGCAAACCGTCCGGCACGGACAAATCAATCCTTGTGATAGCAGAGGCGGCCCTTGAATGCATGCCGGAAGAGATAGCGAGCCACCCGGCGGTATCAAACCGCGCAAGAAAGCTTGGCCACAAACCAGAGGAAACGCTTCTTGACAGAAGCTACCACCACGCCGCCATGAAGCGCCTGCCGGATAGCTGGAAGCGGGGCCGGCCCGACATCGTCCATTTTGCGCTCATGGAGGCGCTTTCGACCCCGCTCTTTATCCAGGGGCACCTGGACGTGTACGTGCACACGTTTGGCGACAGGATAATTTTAGTCGCAGCCGGCCTGCGCATCCCAAAGTCGTATTTCCGCTTTGAGGGCCTAATGCAGGGCCTGTTCCGCGACGGCGTGGTGAAAAGCGACGAAGGGGCTGTCCTCATGGAAATGAAAAAAGGCACGCTTGCAGATCTAGTACGCGATGTCAAGCCGGACAAAGTAGTAGGACTATCGTCGGCGGGTGTGCAGTCAAGCGCCGAGCAGGTCGTCAGCAAAAATGACGTCGATAATTGCATGTTCGTGATAGGCGGCTTTCCAAAGGGCCACTTTGGCGACGACACAAAGGCACTGTTCAACTGCACCTACTCTATCGAGGGCATGGGGCTGGAGGCCCACGTCGTAATTGCCAGGATGCTGTACGAGTGCGAGAAAAAGAAGGCTAGGCAGGCGGCTTGAAGTAATAGGCGTCCACCATGAACGCAATAAAGAGCGCCGTCAGGTACGGACTAGAGAATTTAAAGACTGTCCATGAGGCTTTTTCGGTGGGTTTGACAAGTAGCCACATTGAAAGCGCAAGCATCACCGCGCCAAACACCCCCGCGGTCGCAAGGTAGATGAGCCCAAACTCGCCAAAAAAGAACGGCACGAGGCTGAACACCACCATCATGACAGTCGTCCCGGCAATGACGCGGACCGAGCTCTTTTCGCTCGACACCACGGGGAGCATCGGAACGCTTGCCTTGGTATAGTCCTTCTTTATGTGCAGCGCAAGGCTCCAGATGTGGGTGGGTATCCACAGGAACACGAGGCCGGCCATCACGAGCCCTATCTCCAGGTTCTGCGTCGTCACCGCCACGTAGCCAATGAGCGCCGGCGCGCCTCCCGAAAACCCGCCCAGTATGATGTTTGACTGGCTGCGCCTCTTGAGCCACTTGCTGTAGACTATGACGTTGTCAAAGAGCCCAAAGGCCATGAGCCCAAACGCCCAGATGTTGACAAACCATGACATGACAAGGGATATCGCAGTCAGTATCAGCCCAAATGCAAGGGCGTTTTTCGGGGATATCCTACCCGACGGGATGGGCCGGTCCTTCGTCCTGTCCATCATGGCGTCAATGTCGCGGTCGATGTACCCTGTCAGGGTTTCTGCCGCGGCCGAGCCGGCGGTCACGCCTCCAATGAGCAGGACCCACGTCGAGAGCGATAGTGGCATGTGAAAGTAGAACGACGCCGTGAGGGCCGCGCCAAAGGTAGTGAAAACGAGAAGATACCAGATCTTGGGCTTGGTGACTTCATAGTAGTCCTTGATCTTGTTTCCTACGGAGACCTGCCTCACAGTGTCCAAGCGATCGAGATCCGACCTACAGGGCACATTCTAGTTATTTATAGCTTAAAAACTGCTACTTTTCTATCGAGGACGGGTACGCAAGCTCCCTGACCGTCTTGCGCATCTCGATGAATGTCTCGGTCTTTTGTACTCCTTCGACTCTGCCTATCTTTTCCGAGATCAGCTGGTGCATCTCGTCAAGAGAGTGGGCGTTCATGGTGACAAGGATATCAAACCTGCCCGTCACTTCAGAGACCTCGCGCACCTCCGGGATCTTGAAGAGCTCGTTGAGGACGTTGTCGCGCAGCTTTGAATCCATGTTGATGCCCGTCAGCGCCTTTACGTTAAAGCCAAGCGCCTCGTCGTTTATCACAATCGTGAATTTCTTGATGAGACCCTTTTTCACAAGACGCTTTATCCTGCTGTACACGACGGACGAGTTGATGTTGATTTTTTTGGATAGCTTGGGCACAGAAATGCTGGCATCCTTGGCTAGTTCGCTTAAAATTTTGACGTCGAGATCGTCTATTTTCCCCATGGAAAGCCGAGCATAACTTAAGAGACTGGGTGTTAATAAACGTATAATATGACCCCAAACGGTGCTTTAATTCAATATTTTACAAGCTTTCAAGTTATGAAAAGGCGTCGGTGAATTATTGCTGGCTGGCGGTAATTTAAGTTCCCCGCCTACCGGGAAAATGCAACAGTAGCCACAAAAGGGCAATGTGCCAGTGCAACCCGGCGACCGGCGCATGCGCCATCATTAATAATAAAAAAAGCCTAGAGGATCTGCTTGTCTTTCAGCAGCTCTGCAAGCAGGACGGCGCCCCTGGCAGAACCCATCTTTTCGTTGTGAGACAGCAAGACATACTTTATCCCGTTGTCAAAGGCCGTATCCTTGCGGAGCCTGCCGACTGCCGTCGTCATGCCGTCGTTGAGCTCGCGGTCAATTCTCGGCTGCGGCCTGGTCGGGTCATCGTGGACCACGATGTACTCCTTTGGCGCGGATGGGAGTTTGCCTATCGACACGTTCTTTGAGAACTTTAGCATCTCCTTTTTCACGTCTTCCGGCTCTGCCGCCTCGGCCGTCTCGACAAAGACCGTTTCAGTGTGGCCGTCAAGGACCGGTACACGGGTGCACGTGCAGCTGACGCGGAAATCCGCCGGCGTGATTGCGTTCTTGGCGAACTTGCCGAGGATCTTTTTCGCCTCTCTCTGCACCTTTTCCTCCTCCTTTGGTATGTACGGGATGACGTTGTCGGTGATGTCCAATGCGATTACGCCCGGCGACCTGCCTGCGCCGGAAAGCGCCTGCATCGAGGTCATTATCACCTTGTTTATGCCGAATTTGTCAAGGACCGGCTTTAACGTGATTGCAAGGCCGGTGGTCGTGCAGTTTGGCAGCGGAGCGACGAACCCCTTCCAGTCCCTATTCTTGCTCTGAGCCTTCAACAGGCCGGCCTGGTCGTCGTTTACGCCCGGGATGAGTATCGGTACGTCCGACTCGTAGCGGAATGCCGCGGCGGTGCTTATGACCGGCGTGGTCTTGGCAAACCGAGGCTCGATAACCATCGCGTCGTCAGACTCTAGCGCGGTGAATATGAGGTCAAAGTTCTCCGGCTTGATGTCGTCGACCTTGCTGACCACCATGTCCTTGACGTACTCGGGTACTTCCTCGCGGTTGTGCCACCTCAGTATCCCCGAGCTTGGGTCACGGAGGGCGTCGACGTATTTCTTGCCTGCCGACCTTTCAGAAGCTGCCACCTGCGTAAGCTGGAACCATTTGTGCTTGTGCAGGGCCACGACGAATTCCTGGCCCACGGCGCCGGTGGCGCCTATCACTGCTACCTTGAGCATATACGGGCGTTTGAGATGTGTCGCAGCTAATAATCGTTATTCCAAACGGAGAGGCGCACATTCTAAATACAGAGAACAATACAAGAACCTTGATGACAACCGGCGCCTGCTCTCACGGCGGCATCTACTCGGTGGACCACAAAAAGGTCAGGGTAGACTTTAGCTCAAACGTCAACCCGCTTGGCGCGCCAAAGAAGGCGGTAAGAGTCATCGAGAGGCAGGCGGGCCGCCTTGCTCCTGTATACCCCGATCCAGAGTGCCTTGACCTCAAAAAGGGACTTTCGCGGCGTCTTGGTTTTGACACAGGCCACATAACGGTGGGCAACGGCGCGGCAGAGATAATCTACTGGTTTGCGCAGGCGTTTGCGGGAAAGCGCGTGGTCATCCCGGCGCCCACGTTCTGCGAGTACGAGCTTGCGTCTGAAAAGGCGGGCGCGGAGGTGACGTTCGTTCCGCTGTCTGCGGATTTTGCGCTTGACGCAGAGGCGGTCACTAAAAGCGCCAGGGGCGCGGATGCGGTCTTTCTTTGCAACCCGAACAACCCGACCGGCCTGCTTGCGACCGACGCGGTGAGAAAGGTGGTTGATGGAGTGGACCCATCCACAACAAGGATCTTGCTTGACGAGTGCTTTATCGAGCTTGTCGACAAACCAAAGGAAAACACGCTGGCGGACATGGTGCGCAAGCACGAAAACCTCGTGGTATTGAGGTCGCTGACCAAGTCGTTTGGCATGGCCGGCCTGCGGCTCGGCTATAGCATCTCCAGCCCCGCGCTTGCAAAAGAGATGCAGGCAAAGAAAACGCCGTGGAACGTCAACGGGCTTGCGCAGGCGGCAGGGATAGCGGCGCTTGCAGACAGGGGCCATATCGCAAGGGCAAGGGCGTTGGTGGCAAGGGAGCGCAGGTTCCTCCACGACAGGATAAGAAAAGCAGGGTTTTTGCCGATAAAGTCCGACGCAAACTATTTTCTCGTACAGATAAAGGGCGACTCTACTGAATTTCGCGACCGGCTCTTGAAAAAGACGGGGGTGCTTGTGCGCGACTGCAGCACCTTCACCGGGATGAGAGACAGGCACATCCGCGTCGCGATAAAGACGCACAAAGAAAACGTTGCGCTTGTAAAGGCGCTGGAGGCAATGGTGTCAGGTGGCTAGGCGCGCAAAACTTTTAATGGTTCAGGGCACGTCGTCTGGAGCAGGCAAGAGCACGCTCGTGGCGGGTCTGTGCAGGCTGTACGCCGACAGGGGCTACAGGGTGGCGCCCTTCAAGTCGCAGAACATGTCATCCAAGCTGTACCTGACAAAAGACGGCTCAAAAATGGCGCAGGCGCAGGCGGTACAGGCAGTCGCCGCAAAAAAGCAGCCGGACTCCCGGATGAACCCAATCCTGCTAAAGCCGCTTGGCGACTATCGCAGCGAGGTCATGATAAACGGCAGGTTCTACTCTGAGATGCACGCCCGCGACTATTACGAAAAATTCGCGCTGGAGCACGGCCTGCCTCTTGTACTAAAGGCGCTTGACGGGCTGCGGCGGGAAAACGATTTGATAATCATCGAAGGAGCCGGCTCGCCGGCGGAGATAAACATCGCCAAATACGACATTGCAAACATGCTCCTTGCAGAAAAGGTAGGCGCGCCCGTTGTGATCGTGGCAGACATTGAGCGGGGCGGGTGCTTTGCCAGCATGGTCGGGACGCTCCAGCTTTTAAAGACAAAGCACAGGGCGCTTGTCAAGGGGTTTCTGATAAACAAGTTCAGGGGCGACAAGTCGCTCTTGGAGCCGGCGATAAAAGAGACGCAGAGGCTGACTGGAAAGCGCATCCTTGGAGTCATACCGAAAATCGACCTTGACCTGCCCGAGGAAGACTCGCTTGTGGGCGGCGGCGCAACAAGGGATGACCTGCCACAGGACGCGTGGGACTGGCAGATAGACATACTTGCAAAGGTAATAAAAGACAGCGTGGACGTAAAGAGGCTGGACTGGATAGTGGGCGTCTGATGCTGATTACTCTCATTATTGCAGGTCTTGCCGGCGGCCTTGGCCTTGACGTTGTCGCAGGCGACCCGCCAAACCGCTACCACCCAGTGGCATGGCTTGGCCGGCTCATCGGCTATTTCGTCCCGCGGCTCAAGGCAGAGTCAAGGGCAAAAGAGCGGGCCAAAGGCATCGCTTTTGCGATACTGCTCGTGGCGCTTGTCGGCGCCGGCGTGCACCTTGGCGCAATGGCAAGCCTGCATATTGCAGGCGCAGTCGCACTGGCGATATTTTCCGCGGTAATCCTCAAAGTCACGGTTGCCGTGCGCGGGATGGACAGGCACGCCCGGGCAATAATGGCCTGCCTTGAAAACGGCGACCTGCCCGGCGCAAGGCAGAACCTGTCGATGATAGTGCGCCGGCCGACAGAGGACCTTGACGAGCAGCACGTGCTTTCAGCGACAATAGAATGCGTCAGCGAAAGCACAGTCGACGGCATCACGGGGCCGTTGTTCTATCATTCGCTTCTTGGGCCGGCCGGCGCCTTTGCGTACAGAACGATAAACACGCTTGATTCGATGGTCGCATACAAGGACGACTATTACAGGGACATTGGCTGGATGTCGGCGCGGCTTGACACCCTTGCCAACTATGTGCCAGCTCGAATAACCGCTTTTCTGATGGTTGTTTCAGCAAGGATGCTTGGCGCCGACTGGAAGAACTCGCTTGGGATTCTGCAGCGCGACCACGCCAAGACGTTCTCGCCAAACGCAGGCTACCCCATGGCCACGATGGCCGGCGCCCTCCGGATACGGCTTGAGAAGATAGGCCACTACTCGCTTGGCGACAGCCAGGAGCAGGCCACCCTTGAAAAGTGCAGAAAGGCGATCTCGATGATGAAACTCACCACGCTCTTGTTCTTCCTTGCGTTTTGCGTGCCGGCGGTGTCGGTTTTATATCTGGCCGGCTGGTGGAGGCTTTTGCTTGGCCTCCCTTAAGCCCATTCAGTCTGTGCTGGCGTTTCTGACCATAATCCCGGTCGGTAAGGGCGAACACGACATACACTACATCGCCAAGAACATGTACCTGTTCCCGGTGGCCGGCGCCGTAGTCGGCGCCATCACCGGCGGCATGGCCCTTGGAATATCGCCGTTTCTGCCCCCGCTCCTTGTCGGCCTGCTGGTCGCAGGGGCGCTGGTGATACTGACAGGCGTGCACCACACCGACGCGCTTGCAGACTATGCGGATGGCCTGATGGCCAAGGGCGACAAGGAAAAGAAGCGCAAGGCGATGATGGACCCTGCCGTCGGCTCGGCAGGCGTCGCGGCCCTTGTCATGTACTTTGCCGGCATGATAATCGTGTTCAACACGGGATTTTCTGGCACAAAGATCCTGACGAGCATCGTCGCCGCCGAAGTGATTGCAAAATACATCATGGTCCTTCTGACATACCGGGGCACGTCGGCATGGGAGGGGTTCAGTTCGCCCTTTACCGCGGCCATGAAGGACGGAAAAAAGATGCTTGCCGCTACTGCGATAATGCTCCCAATCGTGTGGTTTTGCGCCGGCTATGCCGGCATGGCCGCCCTTGGAGTCTCTGTCGCACTCGGGGCGCTGATGAGGCACGCCGCAAAGAGGAGCTTTGGTGGAATTTCCGGCGACGTGCTGGGCGCCTCCAATGAAGTTTCGAGGCTTGCCTCGCTCATCGTCTTTTCGTCGACGGCGGCGATGGTGATCACGCTTTGATAACTGCTGCTGCCGCTGCAATCATGTGCGGGGGGAGGGGCACAAGGATGAAATCAAGGACCGAAAAGCCGATGACAGAACTTGCAGGCAGGCGCTTTGTCGAGCGCGTGGTGCTCGCGCTAAGAGAATCCGGGCGGTTTGAAAGGATAGTCGCAGTAGTTTCGCCAAGCACGCCGGAGACAAAAAAGTTCCTGCAGTCAACAGGCGTCGAGACAATGGATACGCCGGGAGCTGGCTACCCGCAGGACCTTGCAATCCTGCTCGAAAAGCTTGCGCCGGCAAGAGTGCTAGTGGTGCCGGCTGACGTGCCCCTTTTGACCGCAGAGACGGTAAATGAAATCGTCGACAGGCTAGCAGAGGCCGATGCGCCTGCGGCATCCATCGCAGTCGAGAAGAGCTTTGTGGAGGACCTCGGCGTCGTCCCAAGCGTAGCCTTTGGAAACCTGTGCCACTCGGGCATCACACTGTTTGACACGGCACGCGCAAAAAAGGGCGCGGTGGGGGAACGCTATGTCATCATGAACAAGACAGAAATCGCGCTGAATGTGAACACAAGAATGGAAAAAAAGCTTGCAGAGTCACTGGTCAAGAACGCCAATGACCTTGCCGGCGATGAGCGCCTTTGAGCCCGAGCTCGTGGCAAGCGTCTCGCCGCATCCGGAGCACTTTATTTCAGACGTCGTGTGCGAGAATATGACGGCCCTTGCGCCGCACTTTTCGCACTGGACGGAGATAAAGTTGCTCCGCGGCTTTGGAACTAGGATGTTTTCTCTTTTCATGACTATTATCAGATCTCCAGCTTGCGTATCCTGCGTCCTTCCTTCATGGTCTTTCTCTGGCAAGTCTTGCATGTATAGCGTAAAGTAATCTTTTTCGTGGTCTTGGCGGTCCTTTTAAGCTCTGGGAATTTCTGGCCGCCATATCCCTTCTTGTCCTCGGCGTGCCTGCGAGCGCCTTCTGCCACGGTCCTGTCCTTGCCCTTCTTGTATATTGCAACAGACTGCATGGTGTGCGTCTTGCACTTGGGGCAGAACTTGCGCATCTCCTTCTCCATCTTCATAGCTATCACATGAATCCACGCTAGGGTAATTTAAGGTATGTCTGGGTGCCTTGAGGAGGGCCAGCTTAGAAAATCTAATATACTTGTATTATTATCCTTCAGGCATGTTTGAAGCTCTGTTCAGACAAGTGATCGACCCGGCTGCATTTCCCGTATGGATTCCGTTGGCTTTTGGCCTGATAGTTGGTCTGGCCTATGCTATTGCCTCCGGTATGAGGCGTGCCAAGTAAGAAAGACACAGGGTCGCTTCTCTTTTCTTTCTTTTTCGATTACCTTATAGCGTAGGCTATTATACCATAGCCCGATATATGGGCCTTTTACACCGCGAAAAGAACGAGTGCGAAGACTGCCATACGCGCTTTTCAAGCTACGAAGAGCTCGTGCACCACGCGCATGACGCCCACAAGCACCACATCATAAAATGCACGGACTGCGGCAAGCTTTTCCTCCACGAGAAAGACAGGCTGCACCACGTCAAGGAGGAGAGGGAGCGCAAGTCGGACATCCGCCGGCACAAGTTTTAAGCGAGCCTCTCGTGGAAAACAGGATATTATGAGCATCGATTTTGGGTCCAGGGTAAGGGTGGGCGCGGTAAAAGAGCGCGAAATAACGGTTAGCTCGAACATGACCACAAGCTTTCTCTGGGAGGGCGAGAACGTGTTTTCCACCCCGGCCATGATAATGGAGATGGAAGAGACGTGCCGGCTCCTTCTCAAGGAGCAGGTAATCCCCGAGGCAGAATGGGACTCGGTCGGCACCATAGTCGACGTCAGGCACCTTGCTGCAACGCCAGTGGGTGCCCATGTGTTCCTGAAGGCAAAAGTGGCCTCTGTAAACGGCAGGCAGGTCATGTTCGATGTGGAAGCGAGGGACAAGCTTGAGAGGATAGGAGAGGGCAGGCACGAGCGCTTTATCATCAACGTTCCGAGGTTCCGGGCCAAGTTTGGCGAGAAGCAAAAGCAGCTAGGCATGTGAAAAATATATAAGAGATGCATGAAAAGTCGTAATTATTCTTAGGTGATACTGTAATGGCATCAATTCAAACAACTCCTGGCGGTATGCCAGTCTTAATCCTGAAGGAAGGGACTAAGGAAAGCAAGGGACGCGAAGCGCAAAAGAACAACTTGACAGCGGCAAAACTGATCGCAGAGATAGTGAAGACGAGCCTTGGCCCACGCGGCATGGACAAGATGCTGGTGGACAACCTCGGCGATGTGACCATAACAAACGACGGTGCTACCATCTTGAAAGAGATAGACGTGCAGCATCCGGCGGCAAAGATGATGGTCGAGGTATCCAAGTCGGTCGACAACGAGGTCGGCGACGGCACCACTTCTTCAGTGGTGTTTGCCGGCGCGCTGCTTGAAAGGGCGGAGGAGCTTTTGAACAAGGACGTCCACCCGTCCGTCATCGTCGACGGCTACAACTCGGCCGCAGAGCAGGCGCTAAAGCTTTTGGAAAAGATAGCGGTGCAGGTCGATATCTCTGACAAGGACATGCTCCTAAAGATAGCAAAGACCAGCATGGACTCCAAGCTTGTATCTGAGGACAGCCCGCTCCTTGGGGCGATAGTTGCAGATGCTGCAAAGCAGGTCGCAGAGAAGGCAGAAGACGGCAGCCTGAGGGTCGACCTTGACAACATCAAGGTGGAAAAGAAGGCTGGAGGCTCAATGCACGACACGAAGCTCATCAAGGGCATCGTCCTTGACAAGGAAGTGGTGCACGCAGGTATGCCAAAGCGCATAGAGGCAGCCAAGATCGCGCTCATCAACTCGGCACTTGAAATCGAAAAGACAGAGATGAGCGCAGAGATACGCATCTCCGACCCGCACCAGATGCAGATGTTCCTCGAAGAAGAGAACAGGATGCTAAAGGCTATGGTCGACAAAATAAAGAGCTCTGGCGCAAACGTCGTGCTTTGCCAGAAGGGAATCGACGACATCGCCCAGCACTACCTCGCAAAGGCAGGAGTACTTGCCGTGCGCAGGGTGAAGGAAAGCGACATGACGAAAATGTCCCGCGCAACGGGCGCAAGGATTGTCAATAACCTTGACGACCTGACCGCAAAAGACCTCGGTTCTGCAGACTTGGTGGAGGAGCGCAAGGTAGAGACAGACAAGTGGGTGTTCATCGAAGGGTGCAAAAACCCGAAAGCTGTCACAATCCTTGTCCGCGGTGGCTCGCAGCGTGTAGTAGACGAGGCTGACAGGTCGTTGCATGACGCACTCATGGTCATGAAGGACGTCCTTGAAAAGCCGGCCATCGTGGCAGGCGGAGGCGCGCCAGAAGCCTATATCGCAAACGAGCTGCGCCAGTGGTCCTCAAGCCAAGAAGGCCGCGCCCAGCTTGCGGTTCAGAAATTCGCAGATGCCCTTGACGCAATCCCGCTCAACCTGGCAGAGAACGCCGGCATGGACCCGATTGACACCATGACGGAACTGCGCGCCAAGCAGAGCAAAGGAAGCAAATGGACGGGAGTCGACGCAAGGAACACCGTGGTAGCCGACATGTACAAGCAGAACGTGCTGGAGCCACTGGTGGTAAAGCAGCAGATAATCAAGTCTGCAACAGAGGTCGCGTCGATGATCCTCAGGATCGACGACGTGATTGCCGCAAGCAAGTCCAGGATGCCAGCGATGCCGCCGGGCGGCGGTATGGGTGGCATGGGTGGAATGGGCGGCATGGGAATGGAATAAGCAAGCCCCTCTTCTCTCTCTTTTTCCTTTTTTCTCTTTTTCAACAAACAACAAATACCGCGAGTGTTAACGCTCACGCAAGAAGAAGGAGATAATAATGATTGACAAGCTGAAGCAGCTGCACATCCTCGGCTCGATAGTGGTGATGCCGGACTTTTTCGTCGACAGGATAATCAGGCTCGACGCAAGGGAAAAGCTGGTCAGCGCGCTTGAGGAAAAGGCAAGAAACGGCGGCGGGAGCGTCCGGGGCGTCCCCACGACGGACATCAGGGGTGGAAACGCGGTCAACGTCGCGTACGCGCTTGCCAAGCTCGGAGCCAAGGTGACGCTGTTTACGGTCGCAGACCAGATGGGCGCGGCCATGATAAGGCAGTCGTTTTCGCAGTTTGGCGACAGGGTGACTCTCAGGATCGCGCAAGGGAGGCATGGCTACACCACCGCGTTCGAGTTCCCGCACGGTGACAGCAGGGTGAACGTGATGGTAAGCGACATTGGCGACAACGCAAGCTTTGGCCCAGACAAGGTCGGCTCTAAAGACGACCAGGCGGCTCTAAAGAACGCCGACGCGGTGATGGTGGTCAACTGGGCAAGCAACCAGAAAGGAACAGAGCTTGCAGAGCACGTCTTCAAGGGCTCGCCCAGCGCGCTTCACTTTATCGACCCGGCGGACATTGCAACTCGAAAGCAAGAGTTCCGCGACGCGCTGTTCAAGCTCGGCTCTGTCACCGACTACCTAAGCATCAATGAAAACGAGTGCGACCATCTGGCGTCCGCGCTCGGGCTCGACGCTCGCCTTGGCGCAAGCTATGGGCCTGACGACGTAAAAAAGGCGGCTGGAAAAATAGCGGAAAGCGTCGGAATAACCACCGACCTGCACACCCGCATCGGCTCGGCGTGGTCAAACGGCAAGGAGGCAGAATTTGTGCACGCAATAAAAGTCGAACCAAAGATACTGACGGGCGCCGGCGACGTGTGGGATGCCGCGGACATACTCGGGTACATCGCGGGGCTCGATTCGCGCGAGCGCCTGCTATTTGCAAACGCGGCTTCGTCGCTGTACGTGAGGGAGCAGTCCGGCGAGCCACCTGCCATGAATAGCGTGTTTGAGCTCATAGAGCGCATCAGGTAGGAGCTAGCTCTAAATCACCTGCCCGGCAAGAAAAGAAATGCACATGATAGAGTCAGGCGACGCGGCAAAGGTCGTTGACACGCTTGCAAAGAACCTCGCAGGCGTGGCGATGAACAGGTCGAACTTTGAAAGGCTCCCGGACACGTTCTGGGGGTATTACGCCCGGGGCAACGACGGCAAGAATGGCAAGTTTGCAGTCATTGTCACTTACTCGGAAAAGGGCGACGACGTCGACGACCTCATAAAGATGTACGAGCAGTGGATAGCCAAGAACAAGGCTTCTGCTACTACTAAGTGATCTGCTCCAGAATCCACTCGCGGAATTTTGCGGCTGCAAACTCTTCTGACTGCTTGACAAACGCGGGGTCTCTCACGCGCCACTGGTCCTGCGGTATCCCGTCAAAGAACTCTTGCATACACAGTATGAACCGGAAGCGCAGGTTGCGCGGGTTTTCCACCAGCCCATAGCGGCGCAGTATCGCTGCAACCGCGGAAAACACCATGTCATAGTCACGCTTGAACGGCTCTATCGCAAACGTCTGCCGGAGAATGTCCGAAATGGCGTCCAGGTCCTGCCCGAGCGTTATCATTTTATCTTTTGGCCTTGAGGGCTTCCAGCTTTTTGGAATACAAAGCCTGCATGTTCGCCGGGACATCAAGGCTGTATTTCGACGCAAGGTAGTGCAGGAGTGCTATCGACTCGGTTATCTCTAGCTTGGCGTGCTCGGCGTTCTGCTTTTCCATCGCAAAGGCTATTTCGCCTATCTCGCGCACCAAGTGTATGAACGCGGCCTGGGCGTTGTCGCCAAACTTTATGTTGTAATATTCTACTGCTGTTGCGCTCATGATATATGCAAGGCTGTGTGCGCATGGACGGTATTAAAACCCATTTTCGAGTGCTGTACCGCATGGCATATAAAATGAATTGCAGCTAATATCGCGCCGTGAAAAGGGAGCTCCTGGTATTAGCCGGCGTCGTTGCAGTCTTTGTCGCCGGCGGAGTCGCGCTTATGTCGTCTGGCCTGTTGCCGGAGGAAAGCGCCAGGAATTTCAACGCCCTTTCCAACATAACGCTTGATACCGGAAACGTTGTAGTCATCAAAGAGCCAAGCGCGGGCGACAACACGTACATCTATGCCATAAACAGCGTGGCCAAGCAGGCGTGGGAGATAGCCGAGAAGGACGCAAAGGTGCAGGACATACTCTCGCAGGCAAGGGGCAGCGCAGTCACGATTGCGGCGGTGCAGCCGACAGCGTTTGTCGACCCCTCCGGCAAAGTGATCCACAGCGGCTCGGGGCAGGTGATAATAACCTCGAACCGGCAGCTTGTCGCAGGCAGGCCCTACGCGGACGCAGAGAGCTTTTCCTCTATAGCAGGCAAGCAGGGCGAGTCGCACCAGCAGATATGGAACGTGTTTGTCGACATGGATGCAAACAAGGTGACAAACATTTCAAACGAAAGCGAGCGGGTGATGTCAAACACCCTGCGCAAGGACATTGTGTACGGCGGAATGAACATGTACATGCCCGACGCGGCCGTGACGCAGGCCGGCTCGACTGTGAAATGGATAAACGAGTCAAACGTCCCCCACAACGTGGTGGGCACGTACAAGACCGAGTCGGGCCAGGCCACGAACATAGACAGCGGGTTTTTCGACGGCGGCGAGTCGTTCCAGTACAAGTTTGCCGAAAAGGGCACGTTCGAGTACCACTGCACCATCCACTCGGCGGACGGGATGAAGGGCACGATAGTAGTGTCCTAAGATTCCTTCAGGTGCTTGTCAAAGAACGCAAGCGTCTTTTGCCACGCGTCCTTTGTTTCGGCAGGCGCATAGTTGGCCCCAGACGGGTTTGCAAACGCGTGCCCCACGCCGTTGTACACGTGTACCTCGTTCACTATGCCGTCCTTGTCAAGCGCCTGCTTGAACGCATTTACTTTCTCCACGGGTATCGACTGGTCGGCGCTCCCAAAGATGCCGAGCACCGGCCACTTTATCACGGACAGCGCTTTTGGATCGGTGACGGGCTGGCCGTAATAAAGGCCGGTCGCGTCCATCTTGTTTTCGTTCAGCGCAAGCTGGAGCGACCAGTCGCCGCCAAAGCACCACCCGAGCGAGCCTATCTTGCCATCCACCGAACTGCTGTTGCGCAAATAGCTGACGGCGGCCTGCAGGTTCTTTATCGCCTCGCTGGGGTTGTTCTTGACGCCGGTGGCAAGTACCTGCGCCTGCGAGCTTGCAGTCGTCACCTGACCCTTGTACAGGTCGGCCGCAAGAACGACGTACCCTTCCGACGCCATCTGCCTGGCCATCTCCTTGATGTTGTCGTTCAGACCCCACCATTCATGTAGCATGACGATGCCGGGATACTTGCCGTCGCCTGCCGGCTTGGCGAGAAAGCCCGACGTGTTGTTATAGTATTCTACCGTCGATGTCTCGACTTTGGACACGTCCTTGCCGGTTCCAAGCATGGCGACGTTGCTCTGCGCGGCGTCAACCCTTTGTGCGCCAATCCATACCGCGACGGCGAGCGCGACTGCTACGGCCGCGGCGCCTCCTATCCTGGCAGCGGACCTGGGATTCATGAAAGGGAGATACGTGAGAGAAATAATAAAGAGGATCGCGGCATATGCTGCTATTGGCTGTGCTGGTCAAGGCCCCACTTTTCCCTGACCTTGTTCTCCAGCCTCATGAACACGAGCCGGTCAAAGAGCAGGCCGATGGCAAAGATGGTTATCATCATGGCGATTATCTGCGACATGTCGTTAAAGTCCCTGCCCACGCTGAGCACGTGGCCCAGCCCGTAAAAGACCGCTATCAGCATCTCTGCCCCGATGAGCGCGTGCCAGGCGAAAGACCACGCCTGCCTGATTCCCAGGATTAGCGACGGGGTCGCGGCTGGGATCATGACGTACCTGAACAGGGAAAAGCCGCTTGCGCCCATGTTTTTTGCAGCGCGGATGTATATCGGAGGCACGTTGCGTATAGAGCTGTAGGTGGATATCATCACCGAGAACACCGAGGCCATCACCAGCACAAAGAGTATCCCAAAGTCGTTAAAGCCGATGAGCAGGATGGAAAACGGCACCCACGCAATGCTGGGAAAGGTCAAGAGGCCGACCGCAAAGGAGCTCATCGTCTTGCCAAAGCCCGTGAACTTGACCATGGCAAGGCCGACGGCGCCGCCTATCCCGATAGATATTCCAAAGCCGGCCACCAGCCTCAGCAGAGTCATGCCTATCCCAAAAGGCAGCGAGAGGTCCGTCGCAAGCTCGACCAGCGAGGAGGCGACCTGAACGGGAGCCGGCAGCAGTTCCTTGGGCCATATTCCAAGCAGGTAGACAAGCTGCCAGATCCCGACAAACGCCGCCAGCATCAAAACCGTGTTGGCAATGTCAGTCGTGTCGAGCTTTTTCCGGCCGCTGCCGTTTTTTACCTTGTAGCTGTATCCTTTTAGCAAGTTGGAAATGTTACTCCACTGGTTTTAAGTTGCTGAAAGTCCTGTTCAAGCTCCTTCAAGACCTGTCTCTTGACCGCCGCCATCTCCGGGCTGTCAACGTCCCTTGGGCGTGGAGTGTCTATAATAAACTCTCTTTTGATGTTTCCAAGCGCAGGCGAGAGGACGATGACCCGTGTCCCGAGGAGTATCGCCTCGTTTATGTTGTGGGTCACAAACAGCATCGTCTTGCCTGTCGCTTTGTGGATCTTTAGCAGTTCTGCGTGGAGCATGTCCCGGGTCTGGACGTCAAGGGCCGCAAAGGGCTCGTCCATCAGGAGGATCTTTGGGTCCAGCGCAAGGGCGCGGGCTATTGCCACCCTCTGCTTCATGCCGCCGGACAGCTGGTAGACGTACGAGTCGGTGAATTTCGACAGCTGGACCATGTTTATGAAATAATTGGCAGTCTCCCTCCGCTTCTCTTTCGGAACATTGGCAAGCTTTAGGCCGAACTCGACGTTGTCAAGGACCGACAGCCAGGGAAAGAGCGCCCCTTCCTGGAAGATGACTATTCTGTTTGCGTCGGTCGAGTGCTTGGCCTCGCCGTTCATCATGATGCTGCCCGAGTCCGGGCTGTCCAGGCCGGAGATGATGTTCAAAAGGGTGCTCTTGCCGCAGCCGGAAGGCCCTACAATCGTCACAAACTCTCCCTCCCTTATGTCGAGGTTTATCTTGTCCAGGACCCTGTTTGTCTGGAAAGTCCCGTTGCTGTACGAAAACGTCTTTGACACGTCCCTTACGGACAGTGCCACCTGCTGCTTGCTTTCGTACCTGGATTCGATGAGCGCCATTTCTTTCTCCGTATGTATTTTCTAAGATGCGATATAACGTACCGCAAATGTGCAACGGCTACGATTTAGGCGCAGATTCTGCGCAATTGTTGCGCATACTTTTCTGCAAGGACATCCCTTTCGGCCGTTCCCGCCACTTTGGGGATTGGCTGTACTTCCCCGTGGCCGTGCACCGAGTCGTCGGTGTACATGCATTTGCTGCACTGCCAGTTAGCACCGCCCCGCCTGTCGGGCTGTAGTCAAAGGCGTACTTTTCGTTGCTTGATACCGGCACCGTCTCTAGCGCGTTTTTATGGCACGACGGGCATCCATCATTGATAGACCTTGCTCCAAGGAGCGAGGCGCACCAAAAGCATTCGTTGCAGATGACGAAATTCACAGGGGCTATCCTTCTTTGCGACGAGACTGTGGCTGTTGACATACGAGCATATTGTATGGCGCGCCGGATTTATTCGTCCTTGAATGCGCCCATGACGCGCAAAATGCGCAGTTTCTGCCGGGTTTTATAACCACGACGACTGGACAGGGCTGTATATCCTCTTCCTTGCGTCGTCAAGGCTGTTTCTCTCTATTATCAGGCCCTGGGTCTTGAGCTCCTCTATTGCGCTCTGGACGGTCCTGCGCGGCATCCGGGTCAGTTCCATCAGCTCTTGCTGGTCGATTGGGTGCTTGGTCTTGATGATGAAGTAGACGAATTTTGCGCCCGGGCCGCCTTCGGGGTCTTTGCGCAGGTACGAGACGCTGAACGCCGATTTTGTCGGAAAGCCTCTCCTCTGGGACTCTATCGACGACACCGTGTCGATGTGGATCTCTGCGAGGTTGACCCGCTGCCCGAATTCTGCTATCAGGGACGACTGCTGGTGCTCAAGGGGCGCCTCAAAGATGAACGTGCTCGGCGGGAACTTGGCCGTCAGTGCGCCTACGAAATTCCATTTTATCGAGCTCTTTTCGTCATAGATGCCGACGTTGACGCCCTCGTTGGCCTCAAGCACGACCTTGTCGGAGCCGAGCTTGACTGCCTCCTCCACCTTGGCAAGCGTAGAGTCGATTGAAAGCTGGTGCCGGGGGTCCTTCTTGCCGACCTTCCACTGAAAGTCGAGGCGCTTTGCTAGGATTGCGTCGGTCAGCTTTTTCTTTTGCTCGTACGTCAGGTTGAGGCTGTTCTCGCCGATTTCAATCATGTCAAACCCTACTTTTGCGGCGCTGTCGACGAATTTTTCAAACGCGTTTTCAGCCACCATGTACTCGGAAATTGTGCTGCCGGTCGAGACCCTCACGCCGAGGTCCTGGTAGAACCTTATCTTTTTTTGCAGCACGTCGTCGGACAACATGAGTGGGAGCACGCCGTAGACCTTGACCACGTCTATGAACGGGGCTATGGCCTCAAAGTTCTCCCTGTCGAGGCCCTGCAGCTTGTCGATTATGTACGTCCGGCCCTCCTTGCGGGGTTTTTTGACGTCGACCCTGTTCTTGGCGTAGTTTTCCAGCAAATTTGACGTGTATATGCAGGATCGGCGCCTATTTTGGCTTTTGCTCACATGCAGATACAGCACACAGTCGCGGTTTCAGGTCATGTTTCTGCACATAACTGCCGGATTCTGCACAGTTACAAGAGATATTAAGACAAGGCAGTCTACGTAGTGGGCATATGAACAACAAACTAAAGATCGGCATAGCGGCGGCCGTGATTGCTGCGGTCATCGCGACGTCGATACCCCTTGTACTTGACCAGCAGGCGCAGCCCCAGACGAGCGCCGAAACGGGAAATGATACTACTACTAGCACACCGGTAGCGGCATCGGAACAAAAGACACTTCGAATCGGCTACTTTCCAAACATAAACCACGCGCAGGCAGTGATAGGACTTGGCAATGGCGATTTCCAGAAGGCCTTTGGGAGCAACGTCGATGTAAAGACGCAGGTGTTCAACGCCGGCCCGTCGGCGATAGAGGCACTCTTTGCAAACCAAGTCGATGTGGCATACATCGGTCCAAACCCGGCTATCAACGGCTATGTGCAGTCGGAGGGCAAGAGCCTCAGGATCATCTCGGGGGCTGCAAGCGCTGGCGCGGTGTTTGTGGTGCGCAACGACGCAGGAATCAACTCGCCGGCCGACTTTGCTGGCAAAAAGTTTGCGTCGCCACAGCTTGGAAACACGCAGGACGTGGCGCTGAGAAGCTACCTCCTTGCGAACGGCTACAAGACCAGGGACAAGGGAGGCAACGTGGATGTCATCCCTGCAAAGAACCCGGACATTGTCACTCTCTTTATAAAGAAAGAGATCGACGGCGCGTGGGTGCCCGAGCCGTGGGGCGCAAAACTGGTAAAGGAAGCCAACGGCAAGATACTCGTCGACGAAAGGACGCTGTGGCCAAACGGCGACTTTGTGACCACGCACATCATAGCCAGGACTGACTACCTGCAAAAGAATCCGGACGTCATAAAGAAGCTGCTTGAAGCCAACATCGACGAGACCAACTGGATAAACGGCCACCCTGACGAGGCACGGGCCGCTTTCAACGCGCAGCTGAAAAAGCTCACTGGCCAGACAATCCCCGAAGACGAGTTCAAGGACGCGCTGTCCAAGCTCACCCTGACGTGGGACCCGATAAAGTCGTCGCTGTTCAAGTCGGCAGACGACGCATTCAAGCTGGGCTTCCTTGGCAAGGAAAAACCAGACCTTTCCAACATCTATGACCTGAAAATCCTGAACGAGGTGCTAAAGGGCAGGGGACTGGCAGAGATCCAGTAAAAGACGCCTCTTTTCCCTTTTCTTTTTTTAATAACCAGAAAAGTAACCTTGTTAATTCACATGGTTAATCAGAGTTATTATTTCTGGCCACGAATGATAGTTATAAGAGATGATGAAAAACAAATGGCTCAGATTCCTTCCCTGATACCGAAAGAGCTTGAAGTCCAGAGGCTAAAGCGGATCTACATATTGATAATAGTCATGGTCTCTGTGATGGCTTCTTCAGAACTAGACTATGTTGTTGACACTTCGCTGAACCAGACGATTATTCGCGACTCGGCGTTCACCCCTGCAAACTGGTGGCTGTACAGCACCTTGATAGCACTGCCTTTGGGATGGGGCATGATAGCGATATATGACAGGCGGGTCCCCATCATGAGGGGGCCGGGAAACACGCTGAATACCGGCCTCAAGGTGGCAATCATCGGGTACCTGGCGGCAATGTTTGCGATTGGAGTTAACGAGCTGTGGCATTTTTGGTTCGTCGAAGAGGTGTTTGCCGTCCCTCCGCACTGGGCCTTTAACATGGGGATATTCATGGCTCTCATGGGGTCGCTGGCATACCTTGTGAGGGTCTACGCGAGGCTCGTCGAGCTGGGCGCAGAGAGACCTGCGAGAAACCCGCACATAGCAGAGATGTACAAGCTGGCCTTGGAAGGAAGGCTGTACAGCAGGTCGATACCGTAGGAGACTCGTTGCATCTCCTCCCTTTCTTTTCTTTTATTGATGATGATAGTTTTTGTTGTTATTGTGTAACAAGTCTTCTTCTCTAACCAAGAGCAGTCAGACCGGATGTTATTTCATATGCAACAACAATGTCTTTTAAATATGCACAATTACCGCAGCGGCTCTTATAGCCTTCTTTGACATTATATTAATCTGTGAATCCAAGCAGAATGCAGGGTATGGATATCGCATCCATACTTGAAAAGCATTCTCTACCTTATGATCCAGCTACATTTTTGCAAGAACTAGAGAAAGAGCCAAGACCTCCAGAATGGTACCGTGCGAGGGCTATTGAATTTGCGTCACTGGAGCAAAAGTGCCAAAGCATCATCGCTCCTGAACGCCTATCTACACTAAGTCATGAAATATTTTCTGCCAGTCATTCTTCAGCGCCAGAAGGGAAATTGCAAGCTATACTTGCAAGGGAGCAAAATGTTATCGCTAGCGTCCTTGCAATCCATAAGGAAGTTCTACGGAACCAGAAGATGCTTCATGAGGGTGTAGAAAGAGCCAACAACAAGGGGAACCCCCAGGTTTTATAACCTCAGTAGACAGAGAGATAAAAAGAATTGATGATTTGGCAGAGCAGTTAGGATGGAAGCTTCCAAGGATTTAGTTCTGAAGAAGAAAATTTCGTGATAGAGATGCCTACTAATTTCAGCTTGGCTCTGTGTAAAACGGATCGTTTTGTAGCCCAAAACAAGGTGAGTAAATGCCCGATAAAAGCGAATTCCGAAGGAGAGCACAGAGTAATTGAACCACTCTACCTGTGCAAGCTTTCAGCAATCTTCATCAATTCTTGAAGAGGCTGGTGCCCACGAACGCCGTAAAGCGTGCCATCTTGGTCATCATAGAACCTAACCCATCCGGGCATCTTTACTGGTTCTTGTTTAACGACATTCCCATCTATTCTTACAGTGTCAGTCCCGTTAAATGGCTCCCATCCGACTCCTTTGTTGCCATTTACTGTAACCGGCTCAACTTTGGCCAGTGTTTCCGTATGATTTGTGTAATACTGAAGTTCCCGGGTCTGAAATTGAACGCTATCTTTTACCTCATCGTATTTACTGACGCTGATAACTATGGCGCCTTTGTCAATCAGTTCCTCGAATGATTCAGTATTGGGGCAAAGGGAATAATCCGTATAGAACATAATGACGCTGCCTCCTGCATAGTCAACGCCCTCCAAGTTAAATCCTGCAGGCATACTTGTCGCAGCAGGTTGTTTTACCGGAAAGTTGACGACGACAGAAGAGAGATTCTTGGGAAGACATGCATTTTCGGTAGCGGTTTTTCCCATCTCTCCAGAATTGTTCGATATGCCGCTGCGAGTTGCGTCGGCACTGAAGAGAAAACTAAAGAGCACAACCAAAGCAATTCCGCAGGCAAGACCTGTAATTACAGGTGTCGTTGTGCTGCCAGACATGCGTGTATGTATGATAGTGATAGAAAGTTCTTCATAATCAATCTTTGTCCTAGTCACCCGCATCCACCAGGATTGCTATTAGGTTGTCCGATTCTGGGAGTGTCGCTGCCACTGGAGATAAATCCAGTGCTGCCGGAGAAATGCCATGCAAAAACAACACGAATCTTCTGCAAAAAACGCGAAGGAAATCGTACTGGAGTACTTTGATGCACTAGAACGCCGGGACTTTGAATCTGCCAGAAGCTATCTGAAGGACAACATATCGTACGTGTCGCCTCTTAATTCATTTGACAATGCTGAAGCATACCTAAAGTATAATTTCAGCTTGCACCTGCCGAAATTAGATATCAAAAAGATTTTCACCGACGGCGACAATGATGTCTGCATTTTCCATGAAACGGCTCTTACCAAGCCGGCTGCAACGGTCTTTGCATCCATTTGGTGTCACGTCGATGATGGTGGGAAAATAAGTTCGATAAACGTTCTTTTTGATCCGCGACCTTTCCTTCGGCCGGAAAGATAGGTAGGTTTCAGAATCCCGGGTCAAAGCGAGCTCATTGGGATTTTAAAGCGCGCCTATCAGGACTGCTTTGCCCCCTTGCCGTGCCTCTTTTTCTTTAATTGATTATACCCTGCTATCATGATAAACTGCAGACTTTAAAAATAATAGTGCACTAGTCTAGCACACACACAGAAGCATATGGAGAAAAAAGCTGGAATGGCAATGTTTGTCATAGGAATCGTCATACTTTTGGGCCAGAGCAAGGTAATTCCATTTCTTTACGCCTTTCCTCTGATTTTCCTCTCAAGGTTTGAGTATCCGGCGTATATGACCGACTACTTTAACCTAGTGCCTGTCCTGTCTCTTGGCCTGTCAACATTCGCCACAATTCTGATCATATCAGGGGTAGTAATCTTTTACCGAGCTTGCAAACAGAATAGCAGCAACACAGGACCATTCGTTTTTCAGGACAAAAAATGAAAGAGACGTTATATCCCAAAGTGTGTCATCCTGTGAGTATAGAGCTCCCCACTGTAAGGGGTAAAGAACCCGCAGATCTCGCAGGTGAGCATCTCCATTTTAGATGGAGGAAGTACTCGCCTATCGTAAACGTCTCTCCAAGTTCTATTACTTCATAGTCCTTGAACCTTGATATGTTTGATTTCAAAAATGACCCTAGAATCGACTTTATCGTTCCTTTAGAGATGTTGGCAAGACGGTCAATGCGGATTTGACTTTCTTCTTCCCCTGCTCGTTCTTCTTCTCCTTTCTCTTTGACGTGCAAAGTTATCAGGTCTCGGGCAACATTCAGGCCCTTACTTTCTTCCGTGAATTGCGTCTTTTGCCGCTCCAATGCAGAATACAGATATTCATAGACCTCTTTGGCAAACTGGATGCTGTCGTCCGATATGCAGGTTATGATCAGGCTGCTACTACTACCACTGTCTTCAGTCACTTCTATTCTCTAATATCCTCAAGGTGTCTATTCAGGTTTTCAGAGATATAATCGTGGACTGAACGATGACAGGGTTATGATCAAAATCTCTCAGAAACGCGACTAATGATGATGGCAAGTTATATCCTTCTGGTGCGAAAATAGTCCGATGGAGAGCCCGCCACTCTGGATATGGGCTGTAGTAGTAGCAGGCATCGTTGCATCCAAGCTCTTGCTGCGATGGTCCAAGTTGCGCCGGCTGGCAAGGCTGAGTGGCAGGCATTAAAAAAGCCGTTAAAGAGCTGTAATTGCAGTCCTCATTATTTTAAAGACTAGACGTTTTTGTATATACGCAATAATAGAAAAGATCACGCTTTGGGTCGGCGTTTTTTCTTAAATCCTGTTTCAGCGTTTGCATCCGCTTCTGCTTCTGCTTCTTGTTCAGGATGCCCTTCGCTATAAGTGTGCTCAGGGTTGTCGTCCAATGGAGCGCCATATTCAAACCCTTGATCTTCAAACTCCTCGCTCTTTTCAAACTGCTCTTGGTCCTGCAATTCATCATTTTCATCGCGCATTTCTTGCTTTTCTGCCGAATCGCCAGAGCTCATTTCAGTTACACACATGAAAGTATACGCACTGCCAGTACTTACGCGATCGGATACGAAGTAAAGAAGGAAGAAAGTGGTGCGGGGGGTGGGATTTGAACCCACGAATCCCTAAGGAATGAGGTGTCCCAGTTGGTCGAACATCTGAGCATCGCGCCAGATAATTTTATCCGGTCTCACGCCTTTGACCAGGCTGGGCGACCCCCGCCCGTGCGGGGTATCGTATCGACTAGAATAATATCCTTTGTGCGCCCGCTCTATTCTATCTTGATAGAGACGCCCGAGCCCGATTTTTTCCGCAGTTTCAGCGCGACTTCCAAGACTCCGTTTTTGTAGGTTGATGTAGCAGTCTTGGGGTCCACCGGCTCTGGCAGGTCCACCACCTTGCGGTAGCGCGGCTCGCCCGTCACCGACTCTATCGTGACCGAGTTATCGTCGGCTGACAGGTGCAGGTCGTCCTTGTTGACGCCTGGAAGTTCCGCGACGACGCGTATGTCGTCAGAGCCCTTTATCACGTCCACGAGCGGCTCGCGCTCTTCCTTGACCGCAAGGCCGCCCCCGAGGAGGTTCGGAAAGGCGTCAATGTTGCCGAACTTGCGCACCTGCGGCTTGCCGTCCTGTCCTATCTTGACCGAATAACCGTAGACTATGGGTCCCATCTCGCGTACCGTCGAGCCGTCGTCCAGCTTGCGCTCCTTGACAAGGTTCTTCGGAACCTGCTTTTCAAAGTTCTTGAAAGCCTCCGCCATCATCTTGTCCATGTCGCGCATCATCTCGTCCACGTCCGGAAACCACGCTCTACGCCTCTTGGAAAACCACTCGTCAAATGGGGATGACATATCTCTGTATTCGCCGGTAAAATAGCAAAAATTCTATTAAAGCATTTCACTTTTCGCCGTCATCATCATCATTGTCCAGGGCCCTGTCGAGCTCCTTCAGGAGCGACTTTTGCCTTTCCGATAGTTTGGTGGGCACCCTGACGTTCAGCTTTACCACCACGTCGCCCTTGCCCGATGCGCCATAGCGCGGAAGCCCCTTGCCCTTTAGCTTCAAGAGCACTTCAGGCTGCGTCCCCTGCGGTATTTTCAGTTTTTCCGTGCCGTCAAGCGTCGGGACCCTCACCTCGGTGCCAAGCGCAAGGTCGGTGTACCTGACGTCAAGCCTGTAGAGCAGGTGGCCGTCTTCAAGGCGCTCAAACTGTTGGTGCGGTTTCACATGCAGGCGCACGACAAAGTCGCCGGGTATCCCCGACTCGGACGCCTCGCCCTCTCCCCTCAGCTGCATCGCCATGCCGTCCTCGACTCCCGGCGGTATCTCTATCTTTAGCTTTTTCATTTTTTGCACCTTGCCAGAGCCTCTGCACGTTCCGCAGGGCCGCTCGATTATCTGGCCCCTTCCCTGGCACGTCCTGCACGGCTCGACTGTCACGGAGGTGAAAAACCGGTTCTGACTGCCGTACACGCGCTGCACCTGCCCCCGGCCGTCGCAGACTGTGCACTTGCGCGCCTTCGTGCCAGGAGCCGCGCCAGAGCCTCCGCACTCGCCGCACCTGTCGAGCCTCGGGACCTCGACTTCCTCCTTTTTGCCCCGGAGGACATCCTCAAGCGAAAGCTCCATGTCGTAGACGAGGTCGCGCCCCTTGCGCCGGCCACCAAAGCCAAACACGTCTGCCCCTCCAAAGCCAAAGCCCCCGCCCCGGCCAAAGAACTGCTCGAAAATATCCCGGAACCCTCCAAAGCCTCCCATGTCTCGGAACACCTCCTCAAAGTTGGCCTCCGAGCCGCGGAACACCTCCTCCGGTCCCACGTGGCCGTACGTGTCGTAGCGCTTGCGCTTTTCGTCGTCGGAAAGGACTGCGTAGGCTTCAGAGATTTCCTTGAACCTTTCCTCCGCGCCCGCGTCCTTGTTGCGGTCGGGGTGGTATTGCAGCGCAAGCTTGCGGTAGGCGCTCTTGATGTCGTCCTTGCTTGCTGCCTTTGGGACGCCGAGGACCTCGTAATAGTCCCTTTTATTGCTCATGCAGGGTCACCGGGAAGCAGGATGGAGTGCAAAGGGAGTGCATCATCACGGCTGCGCGCCTGCCGGACCACCGGCCTGCTGCGGACCGGGGGAAGGACCTGCCCCTGCCGACGCCTGCTGCTGGGCGCCGCCAGCGGCAGAGCCGGCATTCCTGTAGGCTTCGGCGCTCACCTCGGCAAGGATGTTCTTTAGCTCCTGCACCTTGGCCTTGATGCCCTCGAAATTGTTGCTCGAAATTGCATCCCTAAGCTCCTGCGCGGCCTTGTTGACCCGCTCGGCCTGCTCGGGCTTTATCGTGTCCTTGAGGTCCTGCTTCACCAGCTTTTCCGCCGCGTACACGAGGTTGTCGGCCTCGTTCCTTGCCTCGGCCTCGTCCTTTTTCTTCCTGTCCGCCTCGGCAAACTGCTCCGAGTCCCTCTTTAGTTTTTCAATGTCGTCCTTTGAGAGCTTGTTGTTAGCGGTGATTGTGATTTTCGCTTCCTTTTGCGTTGCAAGGTCCTTTGCGGCCACGTTGAGTATGCCGTTTGCGTCGATGTCAAACGTGACTTCAATCTGCGGCACGCCCCTAGGCGCCGGCGGTATGCCAGAGAGGTTGAACATGCCAAGCGAGACGCAGTCAGACGCCATCGGGCGCTCGCCCTGCACCACGTGGATTGTCACCGCGGTCTGGTAGTCTGCTGCAGTCGTGAACACCTTGCCCTTTTTGGTCGGAATCGTCGTGTTGCGCTCTATCAAGGGCTCTTTTAGCCCGCCAAGCACCTCCACACCGAGGGTGAGAGGCGTGACGTCTACAAGCAAAATGTCCGTCGAGACGTCGCCGGCAATGATTGCGCCCTGCACCGCTGCGCCCATCGCCACTGCCTCCATCGGGTCGATGCCGCGCTCTGGCTCCTTGCCCATGACGCTTGCGACAAACTCCCTCACCATAGGCATCCTAGTCGGGCCCCCGATGAGGATTATCTTGTCGACTTCCTGCGGCGTCATCTTGGCGTCCTGCAGCGCCTGGAGCATCGGGTGCCTGCACCTTTCCACAATCGGTCTCATGAGCTCCTCCAGCTTTGCCCTGGACAGCTGCAGGATGAGGTTCTTTGGCCCCGCCTGCTGGTCGTACGCAAGGAACGGCAGGTTGACTTCGGTGGTGACGACGTTTGAAAGCTCTATCTTGGCCTTTTCTGAGGCCTCGCGCACCCTCATCATGGCGGCCTTGTCGTTTCTGATGTCCACGCCGGACTGCTTGCGGAATTCCTGCACCACAAACTCGACGAGGGTGTTGTCCATGTCCGTGCCCCCAAGCTGCGTGTCGCCGGACGTGCTCTTTACCTGGAAGACGCCGCCTCCCATCTCCATTATCGTCACGTCGAGGGTTCCGCCGCCGAGGTCAAAGACCATTATCTTCAGGTCCTTGTGGGCCTTGTCAAGGCCGTATGCAAGCGACGCCGCCGTCGGCTCGTTGATTATCCTGACCACCTGCAGGCCGGCTATCTCGCCCGCATCCTTTGTCGCCTGGCGCTGGTTGTCATTGAAATACGCAGGTACCGTAATGACCGCGCGGTCGACCGCCTCGCCGAGGAACGCCTCTGCGTCGCGCTTTATCTTTTGCAGTATGAACGACGACACCTGCTGCGGCGTATAGTCCTTGCCCCAGACGCGGAACTTAAAGTCAGTCCCCATCTTGCGCTTTGCAGCAATCACGGTCCCTTCCGGGTTTGAGATCATCTGGCGCCTCGCCGGCTCGCCCACGATGAGCTGCCCTTCCCTTGTAAACGCCACCACGGACGGGAACGCTTTGCCGCCCACGGACGTGCCCTCCGCGGCCTGTATGATTGTCGGCTTGCCTCCAATCATCGCTGCCGCGGCAGAGTTGCTAGTTCCAAGATCAATACCTATGATTTTTCCCAATTCTTATTCCTCTCCTGCGCCACCGTTATTGGCAACATCGCTATTTTTAACTATCTTTCTTGCGACTTCCACCATGCTGGGCCTGAGAACCTTGCCGTTCAGCATGTAGCCGCGCCTTATTTCGGTCGTGACGGCGTTTTCCTGTACGTCTGCCCGGGGCGAGAACGCTATTGCGTCGTGCACGCTAGGGTCAAACGGCGTGCCCACGGCCTCAATCGGCCTCACGCCCTCTGACGAGAGGAGCGAGTCGATGTTCTTGAGTATGCCTTCAAGGCCCTCGATGACTGCCGGCTCGCTCTTTTTCTTGGCGCCCTCGATTGCGCGCTGGTAGTCGTCGCGGATGTTGAGGAATTTTAACAGCAATTCTGCCTTTATCGACTCGACCCTTGAGGCGGAGTGCTTTTCCATCTGCTTGCGGTAGTTGTCAAAGTCGGCCATGAGGTACTTTAGCTTGTTGAGGTTGCCCTCCGCCGCCTCCTTTGCGGCCGCAAGTTCCTTTCTCAGAGTCTCTGTCTCTTCGGCCTGCTGTTGCGTTTCCTCATCATTCTCTTCTGCTGCTGCCACCATAGGGTGTCACCGGCCATTACCGGTGCCATTGAACAATAATTAGATTGCGCCCAAAGGAATAATAGCGCAATTTGAGAAGGGAGCTGGCGTGTCAGCAGCAGGCGACGACGATGAACTTGAGGCGATAAAGCAGAAAAAGATGGCAGAACTCCAAAAGGTTGCCGCCGAAAAGCAGGCGCTGTCCTCGATAACGCAGCCTGTCCACCTCAGCGATTCCAACTTTTCCGGTGAGACGGCCAAGTATCCTCTCATGCTCGTGGATTTTTGGGCGCCTTGGTGTGGCCCGTGCAGGATGGTAGCGCCCGTCATTGATCAATTGGCCAAAGAGTACGCCGGCAAGGTAGTGTTCGGCAAGGTAAACGTCGACGAGAATCCCATAATCTCAAACACGTTTGGGATTGCCAGCATACCGACCATGATGGTGTTCAAGGGCGGCAAAGTGGTCGACGTGATGATAGGCGCCATGCCAAAGGGGCAGATAGAGATGAAGCTAAAGCAGCACCTCGACAGCAGCGGCAGTTCGACAATATACGGTTAGAGAAGAAAAAGAGAAGAGAAAAAGAGGACGTCCGCACTTTTCTTTTAGTTTATTCCCAAGTGCGGAAAGGATGCAACGCTTACGCCCAGTTCGCCCTGGATCTTGCGGATCTTGCCTGCGTATTCCCTCATGCGGCTCGCATCGCCCTGTACCTTGGCGATCCTGTAGCCCTTCCATGCCTTGCGCAGTGCACCCCAGCTCTGGCCGGTCGTAAAGTTGCTTCTTGCTGCTGCTTCATTGTGAAGCGACATTATGGCTGTCATGATGAGATAGTTCCTAGTTGGTACTTAGAGCCAATAGTCAACTTTTGACGATTATCAAGTAAACAAGGTTGACATGATAGTAGCGATTGAGGCGGTTTTTTGGAAATTTTAGTCAATGAGAGCGTCCACCTCACATATTTTGCAAGTTTCTGAGCGCCTCAATAATACTATCGCGCTAACGTTTTAATCATCCGGGTCCGTGCAATGAGAAAGTAGTGGGCATACTGAAAAAGAGGGAAGAAGACAAGGAGGAAAAGCAAAAGGCAGTAGAACGCTTTTACGCGCTCCTCAAGGCGCTCATGGACGAGCTGTTTGAGCACGCGCAAAAGAGCAAGCACATAAAGATGCCCAAGAACGTTTCGTTCGGCCTCATATACGACCAGCGCGACAACATCCTTTTCACCGGCTCTGACAGCAAGACGGGAAAAAAGATGTACCTCTACAACGTGCGCATAATCGGCAGGATGTTCGAGGAAAAGCGTGAGCAGATGCTTGCCGATCAGACCACGCAGACGCTTTTCAGCTGGATTGCCGACGTCTGCTCGATATACATCAGCCCGTTCGTCTACGACTATGTGGTGAACGTGCAGCACCGTGGCGAGGGCACGGCTGAAAGGACCACCAGACAAATAGTGCGCAGCTTTCTGGACAAATTGACAAGCGAGCCGGAGCTAAAGTACGTGCTTGATATGATACGTGACTCTGAAAAAGCTGATCAACAATAGCTGACGAATGCGCCAAGCATGGTTGGCGAGCGCGCAGATAATCGATTCACGCTTTTTGTCTGCATGGAAGAAAAGCTGCGCTGCAACATCTGCAACGAAGTCATTGATGTGGCCGAGGTCGGCCAGCACGTCACCGGCAGGAACCACGCGGTCAAGAAAAAGGTCGCCGAGTTCAACGAGATGAACGCGCAGGTTGGCAGCAGGAGAAGCTACGATGGCGACACGTCCGTCGTCAACTCTTGGATAAGGGGCCTGTACGCCCGCGACTATTTGTCGTCTGGGCAAACGTGACACGCATCGTTCTTTCAGGCAGTATGCTCTTTTTATAGAGCATTATTCTATAACGCCTATAGCCTCCGGCGTGTCCTCCGTGACAGGCACCACAGGATGACGGCTCGCATAAAGCCCGGACGGATCGGACCACTTGTCGTTGCGATAGTCGCTAGCCTGTTCGTATCCTTTTTCGCAAACGTCGCGCTGGCCTCTTTTGCCACCGGCTCAACTGGCGGAGGGAACAATAATTTTCCATGCAACTGCGTGATATTTCGGATGGATGATGTTACTGACGACAACCGCGCCATGCCGGCAATGGCAGTGATGGATGCATTCATTTCAAGGAATCAGGACCTCTCGCTTGGCATAATCATGAACAACTTTGGCAACAACTCCCAGCTGCTCAGCAAGATCATCGAGGGGCGCAACAAGGGCCTTTTCGAGCTGGACATCCATGGCTGGAACCACGTGGACTATTCAGCGCTGAGCCAGGACATGCAGGCAAGCACTATGGCGGCGGCAAAAGAAAAGATGTACAAGTTGTTTGGCGAAACTCCAAGTGTCTTCATCCCCCTTTTAACAGGTTCAACGACGACACGATCAAGGCGATGGCTCGCACCAACCTGACTATAATCAGCTCAGACGTGACCCATGACAGTAACGGCAGCATGTATTTCGTGGCCTATGGAAATGCTGGAAGAAGCCTGCAGGCAGAGGTATCCCGCCTGCCTGCAGCAACCTATTTTGGCGTCGTAGGCAGCGACGAGAAGACCTGGACGAATCTGTCAGAAACGCAGATCATCTCTCAGGCCAAACTCAGCATTGCAAAATATGGTTATGCCGTCATACTCCTGCATCCACAGAGCTATTTGCTAACAAAGAATGGCAGAACTACAAACACACTGGATAACATAGCAATAAGCGAGCTCTATGGCTTGATAGACTCGTTCTCGGCGCAGAACGTGCGCATCACGACCTTTAGCAAGACAGTCCAGTTCAGGCCGCAGGTGTCAATAGTGCAGGCAAAATTCGGCGGTGAAGACTATGAGGTGACAGGAAAATCGTCGTACGCAAAGGTGACTTTTGTCAGTATAGTCCCTGGGAGATCCATACAAGTTGGCGTCGAGGGCCAGGGCAGGCTGGAGCTGACCCTTACAAAGGGCATGATAAGCGATGTCTATTCTGTTTCTGTTGCCGACTACGAAAAAGAAGTCCAGTTCCAGCAGCAACATGACGCCTTTGGAGCCACAGTAGTCTCGTTCGACGTGCCTTCCGGCGCACACAGTTTCAGCATATCAGGCGCACAAGTCGTCCCAGAGTTCCCATCGCCGCTTATTGCGATAGCAGTAGCAAGCGCGCTTTGTCTGATTGCGGCGAAAAGCAGAAGGCTTAGGCGTAGTTGCCCTTGATAGACGATTTGGCGCCGCACGCCTCGCAGATTAAAAAGCCAAGTTTCTTGTTCTTTTCCGTCCGAGTGTCGGGGCTTCCACACACGGGGCATGTCACATAGTCCTTGACGTAGCGGTCGAGGAGCGCGGCAAACGAAGACGGTGACTTGCGGCCAAGGAAGTGGACGCGGTCGCCCTGTATGTAGCCGGCCGAGGCAAGCTCCTTGTTCAGGTACAGGAGCAATTTTTCAGGGTCGCGCCTAAGGGCCTTTGGGAACTCCATAAAATTGCGGAATATGGTGTTCTTGCCGACCCAGATTATCTGGGGCTGCGGGATCTCTAGCCTAGAGGTAGCCTTCCTGGCACCGGTTCCCAGCTTGTCCTGCAGGCGCTTTAGCAGCGCTTCATAGTCGGCGGCCTTTTGGGCGCTCACGCAGGAATGGTCGCATTTCTGTTTAATTAATGTATGTTGCTGATTGTGACTGTGCGATTAGAGGATATAGGAGAGGGCGTGTTTCCAGTGGAAACTACCGAACACGGGCTAGTTCTTTTAGGTATGTGCTACCTTATAGCACCTCATCAGCGTGTTCCCCACCTGTTATTCCGAATGTGCAAGAGTGCAGGTATGAGCATCCACGATACCACGAACTGGCTCAGCATGCTCATCAGCACGTTGTACTTCCAATTCTTGGAATTTGGATCTCGCAGGCGGTAGTCTATTCCCAAGAGAAACCCTTTGAGGACCAAAAGTGCGGCAAACATGAGAGGCATCCAATAGTGGCCAAGCACAAGCGGCTGAAAGACGGTGACCCCCAACGCTATGAACGGTGTGATAAAGCTGGCAGCATATTCCGTGTAGTACAACATTGCCATCAGCGGGTTCCTCTTCCAGAAGAAGGTGCTCACGTAAAAGTTGGTTCGCAGGTACCCCTTCTTCCACCTCTCCTGCTGGCGCGTGAATTTGCGGAACGTTTCAGGAACGTCCGTGTATGCCACGGCTGAAGCTATGTAGACGGCGTCCGACCGGGTCAATGCGTGAGCGGTAAGTATCCTGTCTTCCGCGTCGTCGTACTGGCTTGCATCAATCAAGATTTTTTCTGCGAGTTTTGATTTGCCGGACAAACTCTCGCTCAACCCGACCTTGCCGTACGTCGGCGCGATGATGAACGACGTGAGCTCCCTGTCGTCGCTGCAGTCTACGTTTGACTTCATCCAGTACGGCATGAACTTTTCTATGTGCGAGCGGCGGTAGCATGCAAGACACCCCGAGCAGCAGGTCACGCTGCCAAACGAGCTTTCGCAGCATTTCTGGATATTAAACGCAAAGTCGTACCACGTGTCCTGGCACCTGGTGAGCAGGTTCTTGTTCGCGTTAAGCACCTTGACATGGCCTACTGCGGCGCCTATCTTGGGGTTTGACTCAAACGCCTTGACAAACTCTTCTATTGCGCGGGGATCGATGATGCTGTCCGAGTCTACAAGTACCACGTATTCACCCGTACATTTTAAAAAGCCTGTTCCGACCGCTTTTCTCTTGCCTTGATTCCTTTTGTTGATTACGATAAGTCTTTTGTACTTTCTGGAAAGGTCAATCAGCGTTTCCATTGTGGCGTCTTTTGAGCCATCGTTTACCGCTATAACCTCGATATTCTTGTAGGTAGAAGCAAAGATCCCATCAATCACTGACTCTATCAGCTTGGCCTGATTGTAGATTGGAATGATTATCGAGACTTTTGGGTTGCATTTGATCTCTGGTACCTTATGAGCGGGGTTCGTGTACCAAATCCATGCGATCAGGGTAATCACAAGGGTATGAATTGGCAGTATCAGTGACGCCATCATTATCATATCGTTCGTTTCAATGCTGAAGGTTATGATATGCCACATTATGACAGCGACTATTGATAGAGTAGCCGCCCTGATTATCCATCCCAGCTTTCTGATCTTAATCCTGCCGCTGGCTGACAGCTGCTGCTTGCTGACATTGTCCACTTCATCGATAAGCGCCTTTGCATTGCCTGTAACTTCCGTAGCGGTCAATACTCTCTCCTCTTACCCCGGGATGCAGCCCCAAGGCTCAAAGTACTGACGACGTTGGCCTTGCCTCTTGCCATGATTTCAGCAGACGATATACCCAGTAGCGCCGGTTTCATGATGCATCATCCGTCCATGCGCGCCTAGTTTGTCTGCGATAATGCTGGGACCGTTTTTGTGGATGTGGTTGCGTATTTCAAATGAGATCGGTATTCGCTATCGACTCTTTTTGCAGCCTCTATTATCGAAGAGTCAAGCAGGTTCTTTGACAAGTTGAGGAACATCTGGCTGTCCTTTGGCAGACAGTGGCCGCCGATTCCTTCTCGGGGCTCCAGCACCTCGATGTTCCACTTTGTGTTTATTGCCCCTCTCAGCTCCTGGAACTCTATGCCGGACCTGTCGCAGAACATGCGCAGCTCCTCTGCAAAAGCTATCTCCATGAAGCGATAGCTGTTCTCCACTATCTTGCAAAGTTCAGCGACTTCGACCGACTCTACAGGGTGGAGCGGTATGTCCAAGAGATTGCCGTAAAAGTGCTTTGCCGCATCTATGCAGCATTCCCTACATCCACCAATGACTCTGGTCTGGCGCACGCCGTGGTCGTGCTTTTCGTTTATGTAGAACCTGTGCGGAACGTGCACCACGTGAAGGCGGTGACCAAGGATTTCCTGCACCTTCTTTGAAGTCCCCCTCGTAATGGTGCTGTCTATACCAACAAGCGCGCCCTGCTTGCCCTCGTACGAAAGCTGCCTTGCTATCTCAAACAATCCATCAAGGTACGGCTGGAACATGTCTTCCGGCCTGTGGGTTGAGATACAGATGATGTAATAGTCATAGCCGGCAAAGTTGGTTGCCTTCTTTCTGATGACCTGGTCATTGATTGCGCGCTGAACCGCTTTTCCGCTGATGTCATACCCGTCGACCGTCAATCCCTTCATTGTCATATACTCTGCGTTGCTGTAGCCTATCTGACCGAGACCAATGACCAAAACCTTGTTGTTATTATGATTCATCTTGATGCAAGCTATTCAAATTACTAAAAGCAATTATGCAATCTCGATAGGTTGCAATATAATAGAGTATTACTCTGTTTTTAGAGATTTACATAAACTATGTCGACTAAGGGAGACTATATACCACAGCAATATTGCCACTACTGTCCCCGGGCAGCTAACACTCACATAGATCTAGTTTCATGCAAGACGAGGTGCGGCGACGGCACATCGGATTTTTGCAACATCGTAATCGAGTATCAGCAAGGCTCCAAGGTAGCGCTGCGCACCGACTTCCACATGATCTCGGCCTGCCCAAAGGGCATGTCATGGCCGTGGATCATGTGGCCCATGAACTGCTCCCGGCCTTCAAGCAGAATATCACAGTAGCGGCATTTTGCGGACAGCAGGACCTGCATCGTCAGCGCGTCCCCCACCTATTGTTCTTGATGTGCAAAAGCGCCGGTACAAGCATCCACGATACCACGAACTGGCTCAGCATGCTCATCAGCACGTTGTACTTCCAGTTCCGGGTAGCCGGGTCTCTCATGCGGTAATCCGTTCCAAGAAGGAACCCCTTGAACATGAGGAGCGAGACGAAGGTGAATGGCAGCCAGTAGTGTCCCAATACAAGCGGCTGGTACAGGGTCACGCCAAGCGCTATGAACGGTGTGATAAAGCTGGCAGCATATTCCGTGTAGTACAACATTGCCATCAGCGGGTTCCTCTTCCAGAAGAAGGTGCTCACGTAAAAGTTGGTTCGCAGGTACCCCTTCTTCCACCTCTCCTGCTGGCGCGTGAATTTGCGGAACGTTTCAGGAACGTCCGTGTATGCCACGGCTGAAGCTATGTAGACGGCGTCCGACCGGGTCAATGCGTGAGCGGTAAGTATCCTGTCTTCCGCGTCGTCGTACTGGCTTGCATCAATCAAGATTTTTTCTGCGAGTTTTGATTTGCCGGACAAACTCTCGCTCAACCCGACCTTGCCGTACGTCGGCGCGATGATGAACGACGTGAGCTCCCTGTCGTCGCTGCAGTCTACGTTTGACTTCATCCAGTACGGCATGAACTTTTCTATGTGCGAGCGGCGGTAGCATGCAAGACACCCCGAGCAGCAGGTCACGCTGCCAAACGAGCTTTCGCAGCATTTCTGGATATTAAACGCAAAGTCGTACCACGTGTCCTGGCACCTGGTGAGCAGGTTCTTGTTCGCGTTAAGCACCTTGACATGGCCTACTGCGGCGCCTATCTTGGGGTTTGACTCAAACGCCTTGACAAAC